>NZ_JBNDLP010000003.1:0-3080463 GCF_050436125.1 Paraburkholderia sp. MM5482-R2
GGAGGGTTGTGTTGTTTCTGGCACAACACTGAATCCCAACCGTGCGTTTCTGTGAGCTCCCGCGGGAGTTCACACCAATCCCCTTCGGGGATCGGACCCGCGTAAGTGCTGAAGCACTACCGCGGGTCGAGACACACCTGTTATAGGATCAAGCCTTACGGGCAATTAGTATCAGTTAGCTCAGTACATTACTGTACGTGCACACCTGACCTATCAACGTCCTGGTCTTGAACGACCCTTCAAGGGGCTCGAAGCCCCGGGGATATCTCATCTTAAGGCGAGTTTCCCGCTTAGATGCTTTCAGCGGTTATCTCTTCCGAACATAGCTACCCGGCGATGCCACTGGCGTGACAACCGGTACACCAGAGGTTCGTCCACTCCGGTCCTCTCGTACTAGGAGCAGCCCCCTTCAAATATCCAGCGCCCACGGCAGATAGGGACCAAACTGTCTCACGACGTTTTAAACCCAGCTCACGTACCTCTTTAAATGGCGAACAGCCATACCCTTGGGACCGGCTACAGCCCCAGGATGAGATGAGCCGACATCGAGGTGCCAAACACCGCCGTCGATATGAACTCTTGGGCGGTATCAGCCTGTTATCCCCAGAGTACCTTTTATCCGTTGAGCGATGGCCCTTCCATACAGAACCACCGGATCACTATGACCTGCTTTCGCACCTGTTCGACTTGTCAGTCTCACAGTCAAGCACGCTTATGCCATTGCACTATCAGCACGATTTCCGACCGTACCTAGCGTACCTTCGTACTCCTCCGTTACACTTTGGGAGGAGACCGCCCCAGTCAAACTGCCTACCATGCACTGTCCCCGACCCGGATCACGGGCCAAGGTTAGAACCTCAAACAGATCAGGGTGGTATTTCAAGGACGGCTCCATTGAGACTGGCGTCCCAACTTCATAGCCTCCCACCTATCCTACACAGACCGGTTCAAAGTCCAATGCAAAGCTGCAGTAAAGGTTCATGGGGTCTTTCCGTCTAGCCGCGGGGAGATTGCATCATCACAAACACTTCAACTTCGCTGAGTCTCGGGAGGAGACAGTGTGGCCATCGTTACGCCATTCGTGCAGGTCGGAACTTACCCGACAAGGAATTTCGCTACCTTAGGACCGTTATAGTTACGGCCGCCGTTTACCGGGACTTCAATCAGGAGCTTGCACCCCATCATTTAATCTTCCGGCACCGGGCAGGCGTCACACCCTATACGTCCACTTTCGTGTTTGCAGAGTGCTGTGTTTTTATTAAACAGTCGCAGCCACCAGTTTATTGCAACCCTTTCACCCTTCTGGCGCAGGCCAGTCAGGCTATGAGGGCGTACCTTATCCCGAAGTTACGGTACCAATTTGCCGAGTTCCTTCTCCCGAGTTCTCTCAAGCGCCTTAGAATACTCATCTCGCCCACCTGTGTCGGTTTGCGGTACGGTCACTGTGAAACTGAAGCTTAGAGGCTTTTCCTGGAACCCCTTCCAGTTGCTTCGCCACCGAAGTGGCTCGCCTCGCACCCTTGAATTCTGCGCCCGGATTTGCCAAAGCGCCTTCTCCAATGCAAGGACCGGGACTTCCAACACCCGGACAACCTTCCGCGATCCGTCCCCCCATCGCATTTCACAATGGTGCAGAAATATTAATCTGCTTCCCATCAGCTACGCATTTCTGCCTCGCCTTAGGGGCCGACTCACCCTACGCCGATGAACGTTGCGTAGGAAACCTTGGGCTTACGGCGAGGGGGCCTTTCACCCCCTTTATCGCTACTCATGTCAGCATTCGCACTTCCGATACCTCCAGCACACTTTCCAGTGCACCTTCGCAGGCTTACGGAACGCTCTCCTACCATGCACATTACTGTGCATCCGCAGCTTCGGTATATGGCTTAGCCCCGTTACATCTTCCGCGCAGGACGACTCGATCAGTGAGCTATTACGCTTTCTTTAAAGGGTGGCTGCTTCTAAGCCAACCTCCTGACTGTTTTAGCCTTCCCACTTCGTTTCCCACTTAGCCATATTTGGGGACCTTAGCTGGCGGTCTGGGTTGTTTCCCTCTTGACACCGGACGTTAGCACCCGATGTCTGTCTCCCGTGATTGCACTCTTCGGTATTCGGAGTTTGCTATGGCGTAGTAATCCGCAATGGACCCCACAACCATGACAGTGCTCTACCCCCGAAGGTGAGACACGAGGCACTACCTAAATAGTTTTCGGAGAGAACCAGCTATTTCCAGGTTTGTTTAGCCTTTCACCCCTATCCACAGCTCATCCCCTAACTTTTCAACGTTAGTGGGTTCGGTCCTCCAGCACGTGTTACCGTGCCTTCAACCTGGCCATGGATAGATCACCTGGTTTCGGGTCTACACCCAGCGACTGGACGCCCTGTTCGGACTCGCTTTCGCTACGCCTGCCCTAATCGGTTAAGCTCGCCACTGAATGTAAGTCGCTGACCCATTATACAAAAGGTACGCCGTCACCCCTTCGCAGAGGCTCCGACTGTTTGTATGCATGCGGTTTCAGGATCTGTTTCACTCCCCTCCCGGGGTTCTTTTCGCCTTTCCCTCACGGTACTGGTTCACTATCGGTCGATCACGAGTATTTAGCCTTGGAGGATGGTCCCCCCATCTTCAGACAGGATTTCACGTGTCCCGCCCTACTTCTCGTACACCCAGTTCTTCCATGCTGTTTTCGTCTACAGGGCTATCACCTGCTATGGCCGCACTTTCCAGAGCGTTCGACTAACAATACGGATAACGTGTACCGGCTGATCCCATTTCGCTCGCCACTACTCTGGGAATCTCGGTTGATTTCTTTTCCTGCGGTTACTTAGATGTTTCAGTTCACCGCGTTCGCCTCACGTAGCCTATGGATTCAGCTACGGATACTCCATTAGGAGTGGGTTTCCCCATTCGGACATCTCCGGATCAATGCTCGTTTGCCAGCTCCCCGGAGCTTTTCGCAGGCTACCGCGTCCTTCATCGCCTGTGATCGCCAAGGCATCCACCACATGCACTTGTTCGCTTGACCCTATAACGGGTGTGTCTCTGTGTCGACCCACGTTAGCGCTTTAGCGCTTACGTGGGTCCCATCCCCGGAGGGGATAGACGCACTCGCTACAGGTTGAGTATTCGTGTTGCGCCGTATTCCAAAGCGATCTTTCGATCACCTTTAAAATACATCGATACAATCACAACCCTGATTCACCTACTCACACACCCATCTCCAGGTATGCTTTCGTGAATCTCTTTACTACTTCTTCCTGATTGTTAAAGAACGGCAGCCGGTATGAAGCCTGTGCCTCATACCGCTCTGACTGGCTCAATCGCCAATGCGCAACGCTCTGCCTTCATGCAGAACCCTGCGCATTGAGGATTGGTGGAGGATGACGGGATCGAACCGACGACCCCCTGCTTGCAAAGCAGGTGCTCTCCCAGCTGAGCTAATCCCCCAGTCCCACAGATAGTCCAGCGGCCCCAGCCCTTCAGCTCACCAGACAAGACCGTGGTGGGTCTGGATGGATTCGAACCATCGACCCCCGCCTTATCAAGACGGTGCTCTAACCGGCTGAGCTACAGACCCTGAGCCTGTCTGCGTTGCTTCTAACCACAGCCGATAAGCGTGAGCACTTGAGTGCAGGGAATGCACAGCTCTGGAAAGGAGGTGATCCAGCCGCACCTTCCGATACGGCTACCTTGTTACGACTTCACCCCAGTCATGAATCCTACCGTGGTGACCGTCCTCCTTGCGGTTAGACTAGCCACTTCTGGTAAAACCCACTCCCATGGTGTGACGGGCGGTGTGTACAAGACCCGGGAACGTATTCACCGCGGCATGCTGATCCGCGATTACTAGCGATTCCAGCTTCACGCACCCGAGTTGCAGAGTGCGATCCGGACTACGATCGGTTTTCTGGGATTGGCTCCACCTCGCGGCTTGGCAACCCTCTGTTCCGACCATTGTATGACGTGTGAAGCCCTACCCATAAGGGCCATGAGGACTTGACGTCATCCCCACCTTCCTCCGGTTTGTCACCGGCAGTCTCCCTGGAGTGCTCTTGCGTAGCAACTAGGGACAAGGGTTGCGCTCGTTGCGGGACTTAACCCAACATCTCACGACACGAGCTGACGACAGCCATGCAGCACCTGTGTTATGGCTCCCTTTCGGGCACTCCCGCCTCTCGGCAGGATTCCATACATGTCAAGGGTAGGTAAGGTTTTTCGCGTTGCATCGAATTAATCCACATCATCCACCGCTTGTGCGGGTCCCCGTCAATTCCTTTGAGTTTTAATCTTGCGACCGTACTCCCCAGGCGGTCAACTTCACGCGTTAGCTACGTTACCAAGCCAATGAAGGCCCGACAACCAGTTGACATCGTTTAGGGCGTGGACTACCAGGGTATCTAATCCTGTTTGCTCCCCACGCTTTCGTGCATGAGCGTCAGTATTGGCCCAGGGGGCTGCCTTCGCCATCGGTGTTCCTCCACATCTCTACGCATTTCACTGCTACACGTGGAATTCCACCCCCCTCTGCCATACTCCAGCGCTGCAGTCACCAATGCAGTTCCCAGGTTAAGCCCGGGGATTTCACATCGGTCTTACAGCACCGCCTGCGCACGCTTTACGCCCAGTAATTCCGATTAACGCTCGCACCCTACGTATTACCGCGGCTGCTGGCACGTAGTTAGCCGGTGCTTATTCTTCCGGTACCGTCATCCCTCACGGATATTAGCCACGAGGTTTTCTTTCCGGACAAAAGTGCTTTACAACCCGAAGGCCTTCTTCACACACGCGGCATTGCTGGATCAGGCTTGCGCCCATTGTCCAAAATTCCCCACTGCTGCCTCCCGTAGGAGTCTGGGCCGTGTCTCAGTCCCAGTGTGGCTGGTCGTCCTCTCAGACCAGCTACAGATCGTCGGCTTGGTAGGCCTTTACCCCACCAACTACCTAATCTGCCATCGGCCGCCCCTTGAGCGCGAGGTCCCGAAAGATCCCCCGCTTTCCTCTCCCGAGCGTATGCGGTATTAATCCGGCTTTCGCCGGGCTATCCCCCACTCCAGGACACGTTCCGATGTATTACTCACCCGTTCGCCACTCGCCACCGGACCGGAGTCCGTGCTGCCGTTCGACTTGCATGTGTAAGGCATGCCGCCAGCGTTCAATCTGAGCCAGGATCAAACTCTTCAGTTCAAACCTGTTACTGTGTTCGGGCTCTCTCGAACCCGGTCGCTCACTCAACGTACTGACGATGATTGATCCGTCTTTCGACAGACAAACCTTCCTCTAATACTGTGTGAGGCTTCTGATACTTCTGCCTGACAGCAGATTCCGGAGAATCCGCCGCCGCATTCCGCATCAAGCGCCCACACTTATCGACTGTTAGTTTTTAAAGATCGGTCCGCCAAACCCGCCGCGCCTGAACCACCACTACCCGGCACTGCTTCGTTTGCGTCGCTGCGTCTGCAGCAGAGAAACGAGATTATGGAGAGCGGTCGACAGCACGTCAATACCCTTCTCACAATTTATTTTAAAAAGTTGAAGAGCTTAAAAATTGAGCAGCGCCGCGTGCAACCTGAATTAGTTAGGCTTCCAATTGAATTCTCCGGAGCGCCGCGGCGAAAGGGAGAGATGAGTGGAGTTGCGAAAAGCCGTTAAGCAGCTTTTCCACAGAAAATGTTCGCAAGGCTGTGGATAACCACTCCACAACCGCGCCAAGTGCTTGATCCAAAACCATTCTCGCGCGTTGCGCGCGAGAATGGTCGCTTGCGCGGCCGCGTGTCACCGTCACAATCAGGCGGACTTCATCGTCACCCGCGCATTCGTACGCATAAAAGCGCTGCGCTCGACTATCGCGCCAAACAGCAGCCCGATCGTCGTCCACATGACCACCTGCATGCCGATCGCCGCGACGCGGAACTTCCACAGCAGCACAGCCGGGAACGCGGCCGGCACTTCATTGATGACCGGCATCGACAGTTGCACGGCCGCGATGATCACGACGAACAAGAGCCCCGCGACGATCGAACCGTTCCACGCACCCAGCTTCGCCGCCGCGCGACGCCGCACCTTCAGCGAAAACACCATCGTCGCGAGCGAAATCGCGATCATCAGAAAGAACAGGCCCGTGCGCGTGCCGATCGTCTCCGGATCACCGACCGACGGCGGATTAGCCGGATACTTGATATTCGGCACGATCACGAGCGTGATGAACGCGCCAAGCGCGAGCCACGCGGACAGCGCGCGCACGCTCAACGTACCCGCGCGTCCATACGCATACGCAAACACCAGCGAGAACAGGCCGCCAAATGCCGCGCCATACGTGACCACGCCAGTCAGCAGGCCGAGGCCAGCCTGCGTCCGACGGCTCACGATTTCGGGCTCGGGCGCCTCGCCGCGCGCGGCGGCCGCTTTTTCTTCGAATGAAATGGCCTGATCGACCTGTGGTTCGCCGACGATTCGCGCGAACGCGAACGTGAGCAAGCCCGCGACGATGCCCGCGAGCATCCCGCGCACCAACAATTTACCTACCATGTCGAACTCCGTTAGTGGCAGGGAAAGCCGAGCAGATGGCGGCCGTCGTGCACGAACTCATGCACGTACATGCCGGGCACGAGCGACGTCGCGCCCTGTTCCGCACCAACGAAGTAAAGCGCGAGCAACAGCAGCAAGCCGCCGAACACGACCCATGGCAGCAGTTCGCGCAAAGGAATGGGAGTGGGCTGGGCCGCCGGTTGCGCGGCGCGATCAAGAACAGCTTCGGTCATGATGGACATCTCCTGGGGTGACGCGCCCCGAAAGTCGATTGCAGAGGAATGGTGCGAAGCTCGGGTCTGGCTTTCGGCTCTTGTGGATTGCAATGCCGATTACAGTGGCGCGACCGCGCCGGGCTCTCACCGGCTTCCGTGCTTCGCAGTGTCGGTATTCTACCCGCTAAACTGCGGCTTCCGTGACGGCGAGGGCTACCTCGCAACGCGCGCCGCGAGCCGATCAAACCACGCAGGCAAGTACGAATGAGGCGCCGAGGCAAAGAATGGATACGCGACTATTACTGGTGAGCCACGCGGCAACGGCCGCGCAGCGCGCGGGCCGCTTCCCTGCCGATGATCCGCTCGACGCGCGCGGTCGCGCCGAAGCCGAAGCGGCGCGCGCGCGTCTCTCGCTTCCCGCCGACGCCGCCGTGTTCACCAGCCCCGCCGCCAGCGCGCACGAAACGGCCGCCGCGCTCGGTCTGAGCGCCACGCCTGCCGACGCATTGGCGGATATCGACTATGGCGAATGGCGCGGCCAGCGCCTCGCGGACATTGCCGACGCAGCGCCCCGCGAACTCGCCGCCTGGACACGCGAGCCCGACGCCGCGCCGCCCGGCGGCGAATCGTTCGGTCAACTCGTGCAGCGGGTTGGAGAGTGGCTCGACGCGCAGCAGGCAGACGTGCGTTCATGCAATGCCGTCAACGAAGCAAGCTTCGCGGCCTCTGCGCACAGTCGAACCATCGTCGCAATCACCCACGCGACTCTGCTGCGAGCGGCAATCGTGCACGCCCTCGGCGCATCGCCAACCGTGTTCTGTCGCATCGAGATCGCGCCGCTGTCGGTCGTCGAATTACGCCACTCGCGACGCGGCTGGTCGTGGTGGCCGGCCGCCAGCGCCTGAACGGCACCGCCGCTTACCTGCCCGACACCACGAGCCGCAACCGGTTGGACCCCTCGGGCGTCAGGGTGATTTCGGTGCGTCGATCCTTCGCGCCGAGATAAAAGTGCTGACGTCCCGGCGAATTCTGATCGTGCGTTGCATCGGGCAGGCACGACGCGACGTCGGCCGCGACCGCTTCCAATGCATCCGCGTTCGAGCCCGCCGCCTGATGCGGCGTCCACGTGCACTGGAAACTTCGATGCGCGGCCGAACATTGCGCGTCATCGCCATAAGGTTGCGCTACGCCTTTGCCGTCGTCGGGTGTCAGCGAGGCGAAGCCGTCCGGCGCCGCGGCCACGATCCGTTTGAGCGCACCGCAAGGACTGGGGCTATCGTCGGCGGATGCACTGACCGGCAGCAGCGCAACGAGCGATGCCGCGGTAAGCGCGATAGCGGAAAGTCGATCGGTTTTCATGGTGTGCGTGAAGCTTCCAAAGTGCTGCTGAAGAAAAACTCGCAGCGAGCCACCTTTAACAGCACGCTTCATGCCCATGCGCGCGAGGCCCGAGCACGCAGGCAATGCACGACGGCACACAAATTGCGTAGCGCCATACCGGCCGCGACATCGCGCCCGTTTCGATCAAAGCCACTGCCGACGTCATTTCAACCATCATGTCGACCACTACCGCCGCCCCTACCCCCGCCCGCATATCGTCGGGCATCGAAGGCATCGACGACATTCTCGGCGGTGGTCTTACGCCGAACCGCATGTACCTCGTGGAGGGCGTGCCAGGCACGGGTAAGACCACCCTCGCGTTGCAATTCTTACTCAAGGGCCTGCACGAAGGGCAGACCGGCCTTTATATCGCGCTGTCCGAAACCCGTGCTGAACTGCTCGCGATCGGCGCGAGCCATGGCTGGGATCTGAGCCGTTTCACGATACTGGAGCAACTGCCCGAAGTTGGGCTCGAACCGCAATACGAACAGACCGTGCTGCACCCGGCCGAAGTCGAACTCGGCGAAAGCGTGCGCAACGTGATCGAGCACGTCGACGAACTGAAGCCGGCGCGCGTCGTCCTGGACAGCCTGTCCGCCCATTGAATCGCGGCGCACCGCACACCCAACGATTCTGTAAGCCCAGTTCCTGGCCACCGATTTAATGCCGCTGTCGCATTCGCGCCGCAGACTCCTCCGGTTCGGCCACGATTTCCAATTCAATAGTTTGCTAACGAATATTTTGGAAATACAATACCGGCCATGTCGAATCTCGATGCCCTGCGCCGCACCGTCAGCAGCACGCTGGTCGTCGCCGCCAGAAAGTGGCGGCGCACGAGTCACGGTGTGCTCGCGGCCTTCAACGTATCCGAAGCGTGCGCGACGCCGCTGCTGACCGCGAGCCGGCTCGGCTCGGCGGTGCGTCAGGTCACGCTCGCCGATCACATCGGCATCGAGGGGCCGTCCCTCGTGCGGCTGCTCGACCAGTTGTGCGCGGCCGGCCTGATGCGCCGCGACGAAGATCCCGAAGACCGCCGCGCGAAGACCGTCGTACTGACCGACGAAGGCCGCGCCGTCACCGCGAAGATGGAAGAGGAGCTGGTCACGTTGCGCGCGCAGGCGCTCAAAGGCGTATCGCGCGACGATCTCGAAGCCGCCCTGCGCGTGCTCGGCGCATTCACGGCCGATGCCGCCGGACGCGCCGAACCGGGAAGCGTCGAGCGCGACACGCGTCACGAACGCGCGCAGCCGGTGCGCCCGGAATCGGTCAGGCACGAGGCGACGAAGCGCACCTCGTCGGCGAAGCGCGAGCCCGCCAAAGGCGAGGCGCTTGCCAGCAAGGTCAAACGGACGAGCGGCAAAAGCGCTGCCAAAACGGCCGGCAAATCGCGCGGCACCGCCAAGGCGCGCAAGTCCACCAAGAGCCGCGCGCGAGCCACCGTGCCGCACAACGCCGATTCCGCGTAACGGTTTATGGTCTATCCCACTCTCCGCGACTGGCTGTTTTCCGTCAAAACGTTCGCCGCGGCCATGCTCGCGCTTTACATCGGCCTCGCGTTCCAACTGCCGCGGCCGTACTGGGCGATGGCGACCGTCTACATCGTGTCGAACCCGTTCGTCGGCGCGACCCGCTCGAAGGCGATCTATCGTGCGCTGGGCACTGCGCTCGGCGCGTCGGGCGCGGTGCTGCTGGTGCCGCCGTTCGTCGAATCGCCGTACCTGTTCAGCGTGATCGTCGCGGCGTGGACCGGCACGATGCTCTACCTCGCGGTGTCCGACCGCACCGCGCGCAGCTACGTGTTCATGCTGGCGGCCTATACGATGCCGATCATCGCGCTGCCGTCGGTGACGAATCCGACCGGCGTCTTCGATCTCGCCGTGAGCCGGACCGAAGAGATCATTCTCGGCATCGTGTGCGCGAGCATCGTCGGCAGCGCGGTGTTCCCGAGCCGGCTCGCGCCGACGATCATCGAGCGCACCGACGCATGGTTTCGCGACGCCGCGTTCTACGCGACCGAAACGCTGTCGGGCCGTATCGCAAGCTCGGCGATTTCCGGTGCTCGGCAACGCCTCGCGAGCACGATCAACGGTCTCGAACTGCTGCTGAGCCAGCTCGCCTACGATCACACGCGGCCCGACGTCCTCGCGCGCGCGCATGAACTACGTGGCCGCATGCAACTGCTGCTGCCGATCATGTCGTCGCTCGCCGATCCGCTGCTCGCGCTCTACAACAACGGCCCGCAACACTGGCCCGAAGGACTTCAGACGCTGATCGACGACGTCATCAAGTGGTTCAACCAACCGCTGCCCGCGCCGAGCGAGGGCTATCACGCGGACGAGACCGCCAACGCGCTGCGCGCGCGCATCGCCGCGATGCACCCGCCCGCCGCCGCGCTCACGCATTGGGACAGCGCGCTGCTGTCGAATGCACTATGGCGCCTCGCGCAAGTGATCGACGTGTGGCAAGACTGCCGCTCGCTGCGCATCATCATCACGCGCGAGGAAGGTTCGTGGCGGCCGCATTTCCGTCACTGGCGACTCGGCGGCACCGAGCGCTTCTACGATCGCGGCATGATGCTGTTCGCGACCGTGTCGGCGGCCGCGGCTGTGGTGCTCGCGTGCGCGCTGTGGATCGGCTCGGGCTGGAACGACGGCGCGAGCGCGGTCACGCTCGCGGCGGTCGCCTGCTGCTTCTTCGCCGCGCTCGACGAGCCCGCGCCGTTCGTGTTCCGCTTCTTCCTCGCGACTGGCGTCGCCGTGGTGGCCGCGGGCCTCTATCTGTTCGTCGTGCTGCCGCAGGTGCACGACTTCCCGATGCTGGTGATCCTGTTCGCCGCGCCGTTCATTCTGGTCGGCACGCTGATTCCGCGCCCGCAGTTCAACATGGTGACGGTGCTAGTCGCGGTGAACACGGCCACCTTCATCAGCATTCAGGACGCGTACGACGCGAACTTCCTGACGTTCCTGAACGCCAACCTCGCGGGCCTCTCCGGCCTGCTCTATGCATACTTGTGGACCCGTGCAACGCGCCCATTCGGCGCCGAGCTGGCCGCGGCGCGCCTGTTGCGCTCGAGCTGGGCCGACGTCGCGCTGAGCGCGTCGACGCGGCCAATCGAAGACCCGCGCAATCTCGCCGCGCGCATGCTCGACCGGCTGATGCAATTGATCCCGCGCCTCGCGGCCACCGACGACTTCCGCCATCCGTCGATCGAGAGCTTCCGCGATCTGCGCATCGGGTTCAACGCGCTGGACCTGCGCCGCCTCACACGCAAGCTCGGCGGCGAAGCGGCCGGCGCGATCGACCATGTTCTCGATGGAGTGCGTACATACTACGAGAGCTGCATCGATCGACGCCACCGCGAGCCGGTGCCGGACAGCCTGATGTCGTTGATCGACGTAGCCGTCGCGCGCGTCACCGCGCAGGGGCTCGCCAATGCCGCGGCGCCGACCGAGACCTCGCAGACCTCGGCGCGTCAGTTGCGCGATGCGCTGCACGCGCTGGTCGGCTTGCGTCTTTCGCTGTTTCCGGCGACCCTCACGAAACCAACGCCGACCGAACCGGAGGCCGCCGCGTGATGCACCCATTCTTGCGCCCCTGCTTGCGCCCGCTTGCGCACCCCGCCCTCCCTTTTTCCAGTTCCCGCGATGATCGGTGAAATCGATATCTTCGGCGTGTTCGTACCGTCCGTGCTGGTGCTGATGTTGATCGCGTATCTGATCAACCTCGGCATTCGCACCGCGCTCGATTACACCGGCTTTTACCGCTTCGTCTGGCATCGCTCCATCTTCGATCTCGGCGTCTATGTGCTGGTGCTGGGCCTTGTCGTCGTCGTTTCGCACAGACTAATAACGTGAAAAAAACCTGGTTCTCCGTCGGTCAGATCCTGCTGACCCTGATCGTCGTAGTGGTCGCAGCATTGGTGCTGTGGAAACTCGTCAACTACTACATGTTCGCGCCGTGGACCCGCGACGGGCGCGTACGCGCCGACGTGATCCAGGTCGCGCCCGACGTGTCGGGACTGATTTCGTCGGTCGAGGTCATGGACAACCAGCAGGTCAAGCAGGGCCAGGTGCTGTTCAGGATCGATCAGGCGCGCTACACGCTCGCATTGCGTCAGGCCGAGGCAACGGCGCAGCAGCGCCGCGCGACGCTCGATCAGGCCCGCCGCGAATACGCGCGCAATCGTCAGCTCGGCAACCTCGTCGCCGCCGAAGTACTCGAAGAAAGCCGCTCGCGCGTCGAGGCGGGCGAAGCCGCGCTCGCCGACGCGAACGTCGCGATCGACACCGCGAAGCTGAACCTCGAGCGCTCGACGATCAAAAGCCCGGTAGACGGCTATCTGAACGACCGCGCGCCGCGCGCCGGCGAATTCGTCGCGGCCGGCCGCGCGGTGGTCGCGGTGGTCGACATGCATTCGTTCCGCGTCGACGGCTACTTCGAGGAAACCAAGCTGCGCGGCATCGACATCGGCCAGCCGGTCGACATCATCGTGATGGGCGAGCCGAAGCCGCTGCGCGGGCACGTGCAGAGCATCGTCGCCGGTATCGAAGACCGCGACCGCACGCAAAGCGCCAATCTGCTGCCGAACGTGAACCCGGCGTTCAGCTGGGTGCGGCTCGCGCAGCGCATTCCGGTGCGGGTCGCGCTCGATGAAGTGCCGGCTGATTTCCGCCTGATCGCGGGGCGTACCGCGACGGTGTCGGTGCGTGACCTGTCGCCGCTCAGGAGACGAGCCGTGTCGGGCACGGGTGGCGCATCTGGCACGGTCGCCGCTTCGGCTGCGCCGGTGGCACCGGGTTCGTCGGTGGCGTCCGGGTCCGCTGGGTCGGGCACCGCACCGTCGGGCGCGTCGCAATGAAGTTCGTGCGTACCTTGTCCTCGCTGGCGCCGCGCTTGCCGCTGCTGCCGCTGCTGCCGCTGCTGCCGTTATTGCCGCTCACCGTCGCGCTGAACGGCTGCATCAACGTCGGGCCGAACTACACGCTGCCGAAACAGGCGCTCGTCAATGCCCCGCTCGCGAACGGAGCGATCGAGGGCGCCGATCCCAAGCTGACGTCAACCCTCAATCTGCCGACCGTCTGGTGGAAGCTGTACGACGATCCGGTGCTGAACGGTCTGGTCGACCAGGCGTTGAAATCGAATACCGACCTGCGCGTCGCGACCGCGAATCTCGCGCGCTCGCGCGAGGCGCTGGGCATAGCGCAAGCGCAGGGCGGTTTTTCGGGCAACGCGTCGGTGGCGATCCAGCGCGCGCAGGAATCGGCCGAGCAATACCTGCTCTTCGAGAAACTGCCGGTCGCCAACCTGGGTGACATGGGCATCAACGTCTCGTACGAAATCGACCTGTTCGGCAAGCTGCGCCGCGGCGTCGAAGCGGCGGCGGCGGACACCGAGGCCGTGGAAGCCGCGGGCGACCTCGCGCGCATCACTGTCGTCGCGGACGTGGTGCGCTCGTACGTCGAACAATGCTCGGCGGCCGAGGAGCTGCGCATCGCGCAGCAATCGCTCGCGCTACAGAAGGAGCGCGTGGACGTGTCGCGCCGTCTGCGCGACGCGGGACGCGGAAACCAGACCGCGGTCACGAGCGGCCAGACTCAGGTCGAGACTCTGACGGCCGACATTCCGCGCTACACCGCGCGCCGCAAGATCGCACAATACCGGCTCGCGATGCTGCTCGCCCAGGCGCCGTCGCAATTGCCGCCGGCCGTGCTCGCCTGCGACCGGCTGCCGCAAATCCACCAGCCGATTCCGATCGGCGACGGCGCCGGGCTGCTGCGGCGACGCCCGGACGTGCACGAAGCCGAGCGTCAGCTCGCGGCGTCGACGGCGCGCATCGGCGTCGCGACCGGGGCGCTTTATCCGAGCATCAGCATTGGTGCGTCGGCGGGCTTCACCGGCATTCTGGAAGACATTCCCACCTCGCCGACGGCGCGTTGGGCCTTCGGTCCGCTGATCAGCTGGACCTTCCCGGCCAATGGCGCGCGCCAACGGGTCCACGAAGCCGAGGCGTCGAGCCAGGTCGCGCTCGCGAAGTTCGACGGCGTGGTGCTGACCGCGCTGCGCGAAACCGAGACCAACCTCGCGACCTACGCGTCCGATTACGCGCGCGCCGAATCGCTGCGCGCGGCGCTGAAGTCGGCGGCGCAATCGGCGGATGAAACGCATCGGCTGTATAGCGCCGGGCGCGAGTCGTTCATCTCCGATCTCGACGCGACGCGCACGCTGACGGCCGCGAAGTCGCAGCTCGCGGCGGCGGAGGGCCAGGTGGCGATCGATCAGGTCAATCTGTTCCTGTCGCTGGGCGGCGGGTGGGAAGTTGGCGGGCAAAGCACGCCGGGTGAAACGCGGCCGCAGCTGAAGGCAACACCTGTCGCGGCCAAGCCGTCCGCGAAGTCGGGAGCGTCGGCGGCCGCAACTGCGAAAGCGCCTTGATCGCCCGTCTTACGATTTATTTTTGACAATCTTTCTTTTTGCTTTCACTTTCGGTTAAATACGTGACATCACTTCACGCTACGGAGTCTCGTATGTCGCCATTCATGCAGGGTGTAGTCACGTTGGGCGGATGCATCGGTATCTTCACCGCGGTGGTTGCGGTGGTCGAAATGTTGGCGAATTGAGCTGGGCGGGCGGCGGACCGAAAGAGTGGCTAGCTGTTCCGCACTTTCGCCGCCGCCTGATGTATCGCCGCCCGTACCCGCGAATATGTGCCGCAACGGCACACCACTGGCGTCATCGCCTCGTCGATGTCGGCATCGGTCGGATCGGGCTTGTGCTTCAGCAACGCGCAAGCCGCCATCAATTGCGCGCTCTGGCAATAACCGCACTGCACCACATCGAGTTCGATCCACGCGGCCTTCAGCGCCTGCGCCTCGCGTCCCTGCAAACCCTCGATCGTCGTGATCTTCTGCGTATGCAGGCTCGACATCAACGTCTGGCACGCGAAGCACGCGGCATCGTCGAGATTGATCGTGCACGCGCCGCAGATGCCCACGCCGCAGCCGAACTTGGTGCCGGTCATGCCGAGATCGCAGCGCAGCACCCATAGCAGCGGCATGTCCGGATCGGCATCGACCTTCACCTTGCGTCCGTTGATATTCAGTACCGCCATGCTTGCCTCCTGAGTCGCCGCGCTACACCGCAAGCTTTTGCTCATCCACCGTCCGTCATGCAAGGCGCAACGGCAGCGTCCGCAAACGCTGCCCCGTCAGTGCGAACACCGCATTGCCCACCGCCGGCGCGATCGGCGGCACGCCCGGCTCGCCGACACCTTGCGGGTGCAGCTGGCTCGGCATGATGTCGACTTCGATCGCAGGGCACCCGTTCATCCGCACGACCGGAAAGTCCACGAAGTTCTTCTGCTGCACCTGGCCGTTGACGATCGTGATCTCGTTCTGCAACGCGCTCGACAACCCGAACACGATGCCGCCTTCCATCTGCTGACGGATCAGGTTCGGATTCACCGGCAAGCCGCAATCGATCACGCACACCACCCGATGCACGCGAATCTGCCGGTTCGCGCCGATCGACACCTCCGCGACCTGCGCGACCACGCTGCCGAACGCCTCGTGCAACGCGACGCCATGAGCGCAACGCGCGCCATCGGCGGCGGGTTTTAGCGGACGCCCCCAGTCGGACAACTTCTCGACACGCTTCAGGACCGCCAGATGACGCGGATGCTGCACGAGCAGCATCGCGCGAAACGCGATCGGGTCCTGGCCTGCCGCGGCGGCGGCTTCGTCGGTGAAGCTCTCGGTGAAGAAGGCCTGATGCGAGTGGCCGACCGAGCGCCAGAAGCCGATCGGCACCGGCAATTCGACTATCTTGTGCGACACGCGCGCGGCCGGCCACTCGTAGGGCTGGTCGAACGCGCCTTCGCAGGTGGTCTTGTCGATCGGGATGCGCGGCACGCCGTAGTAACGCGCGAGCGCATCCGGCACGATCGCCTGGCCCGCCGACTTCGCGTGCCAGGCGACCAGCTTGCCGTGCTCGTCGAAGCCGGCCTGAAGCCATGCCGCGCATGCGGGCCGGTAAAAGTCGTGCGTGAAGTCCTGCGCGCGCGACCAGATGGTTTGCACCGGACGGCCATCGGCCTCGCGCGCGATCGCCGCGGCCTGCGCGACGAAATCGAGTTCGAGGCGCCGGCCGAACGCGCCGCCCAACAACTGCGTCTGTACATCGACGAGATCGACGTCGAGGCCGAGCACTTTCGCCGCATGATGCCGCGCGAGCCGCGGCATCTGCGTCGACACCCAGACGGTCGCTGCGCCGTCCGCGACCTGCACCGTGCAGTTCAGCGGCTCGACCGCGCCATGCGCGAGATACGGTGCGTGATAGACCGCTTCGATCGTGCGCGCCGCGCGACTCATCGCGTTGTCGACGTTGCCGACGTGGTAATACACGTGACCGTCCGTATGGTCGAGCGCCTCGACGAGGCGGCAGTCCACCGCCGCGCTCGACACCTTCGCGGCCGCGCCGTCATGCCAGGTCACGTTGATCGCCTCGACCGCGCTCATCGCGCGAAACGCGTTGTCCGCGATCACTGCCACGCCGCCGGTGCCGCCCGCGTACGGCGGCACGGCGAACGCCTTGATGAAGCCCCGTATCTTTTGCGCGGGCGTCGCGTCGAAATGCGCGACCGTGCCACCGAGCGTCGGACACATCACGACGCTTGCATAGACCAAACCGTCGGGCAACACGTCGATGCCGAAGCGCGCCGCACCGTCGATTTTCGACGCGGCTTCGATGCGCCGCACGGGCTGGCCGATCAGCCTGAAGTCGGCCGGCTGCTTCAGGACGACGCTGCGCGGCAGCGGCTGGCGCGCGGCCATCGACGACAACTCGCCGAACGTCGCCTTGTGCCCCCACGGGTGCAGCACGTAGCCCTTTTCCGCGCGGCATTCGCGGACCGGCACGTCCCAGCGCTCGGCCGCCGCCGCGATCAGCATCACACGCGCCGACGCGCCGGCCTCGCGCATCGGCGTCCAGAGATCGTTCATGCTCGAGGAGCCGCCCGTCATCATCGTGCCGATCTCACGCACTGCCTTGCTCGTGATCCACACGGTGCCGCGCCGGATGTAGCTGTCGTCGTCGGGGCGAAACGGCAGATCGTCGACGATGCTCTGCACCGCGTTGTAGATCCGGTCGATCGGCGCCTCTTCGACTTTCACCTGCGGCCAGTCGGCGTCGAGCTCCTCGGCGAGCAGCATCGCAAGCCCCGTATGGATGCCCTGCCCCATTTCGGCCTTCGGCACCATGATCGTCACGCGGTTGTCGGCGTCGATCTTGACCCAGCCGTTTAGCCCAACCTGAGTGCCTTGCGTCGGCAGCGGCGTCGACGTCATCAGGCGCTGGCGCGGCGGCACCACGGCCCAGCCGACCAGCAGCCCGCCCAACGCACTGGCGCCGCCAAGCAGAAAGGTTCTGCGCGTCAACATGGCATGGCTCGCCCGGCTGGCTCGATGGTAGGAAAGCGGCGACAGCGCCGATGCACCCGTCTTTGTCTGCGAATAGTAATAAGACGAATCGGCGAGCGTGAGACTTAAATGCGCGCGTGAACCTCGAGCGGCCGTGCGGCGTGGGAAGGCGGGGACTGAAAGCGGCGGGGGAAAGTCGTGGGGTGTTTCATTAACTGCGGCCGCGCAGAGGCGGCGGTGTGCCGGCGTAAGTCACCGCCGGTACACCGCGAACCTTGCGCTTGAGTCAATCAGGCGATCATGCGACCGGATCAACGGCGGTTCGAACCCGACACCACGTCGATCCACACGGCCAGCACGAGGATGCCGCCCTTCACGATCATCTGCCAGAACGCGTCGACGTCGAGCATGGACATGCCGTTGTCGAGGCTCGCCATGACGAGCGCGCCGATCAGCGCGCCATACACGGTGCCGGAGCCGCCGCGCATCGAGGTGCCGCCGATAAAGCACGCGGCGATCGCGTCGAGTTCGCCCATCGAGCCCGCCGACGGCGAACCGGCCGCGAGCCGCGCCGTGTTGACGATGCCGGCAAACGCGCACATCAGCCCCATCAGCGCGAAGATCGCGAGCTTCACGCGGTCGGTGTTGACACCCGACAGCCGCGTCGCTTCGAGGTTCGAGCCGACCGCGTAGATGCGGCGTCCGAACACGGTCTGCGTCGAGATCCACGTGAAGACGCCGAGCAGCGCGAGCAGCAGCAACACCGGCACCGGAATGCCGCCGTAAGTGTCGAGCATCGCGATGAAGCCGGCGAGAATCGCGCCTGCGCCGATCACCTTCGCGACGTCCTGCCAGAACGGCACGACGCGCAACTGATAACGCTGCCGATTCGCGCGCTGGCGGATCGTCAGGAATGCCAGCAGCAGGAACAGCACGACGGCGAGCGTGTCGCCGGCGAGCCGCGGGAGGTAGCCCTGGCCGACGAACACGAAGCTGTCCGACACCGGCGCGATCGTCGACCCTCCGGTAATGCCGAGCAGAATGCCGCGATACGCGAGCATGCCGCCGAGCCCGACGATAAACGACGGCACGCGCCGATACGTCGACCACCAGCCGTTGAACATGCCGACCCCGATGCCGAGCAGCAACACGACCGGAATCGTCACGCCGATCGGCCAGTGCCGGTTCACGTCGAGAATCGCCGCGACGCCGCCGAGCAAACCGAGCAGCGATCCGACCGACAGATCGATTTCACCGGCGATGATCACGAACACCATGCCGCACGCGAGCATGCCGGTAATCGACATCTGCCGCAGCAGATTCGACAGATTGCGCGGCGTGACGAACGCGCCGTGCGTGAGCGCCGAAAAGAAAATCCAGATCACGGCGACGGCGATCAGCAGCGCGAGAATCTTGTAGCGCGCGAACAGTTGCTGGATCCGTTGCGTGCCGCCGAATGCGCCTCGCGGCGCGGCGTTGTCGGTGCGTTGGGAAGTTACTTCGGGAGTCATGCGGCACTCGCTGCGGTTGGGTTCGAAGATAGGTGCACGGGGCGGATCGCGGCGCCGAGAATGTCTTCCTGCGTGAGACCGTCGTTGATGAAGTCGCCGCGCAACTCGCCTTCGCCGATCACGAGCACTCGGTCGCTGATGCCGAGCACTTCCGGCAATTCGGACGACACCATCACGATCGACATGCCGCGCTGCGCCAGCTGGAAGATCAGCTTGTAGATCTCGTATTTGGCGCCGACGTCGACGCCGCGTGTCGGTTCGTCGAGAATCAGCACGGTCGGGTTGGTCAGCAGCATGCGCGTGAGCACGGCCTTCTGCTGATTGCCGCCCGACAGACTTGCAATCGATAACATCGGATTCGCGGCGCGCACGGAAAGCCGTTTCATTTCCGTCTGAATCGTGTCGAGTTCGGCCGCGGAATCGATACGTCCGCCCGACGCGAAACGCTGCAACACCGCAAGCGTGATGTTATGGCCGACGCTCATGCCGGGCACGATGCCGTGGCGTTTGCGATCCTCGGGCACCATCGCGATGCCGGCGCGAATCGCGTCGATCGGCGCACGAATTTTCAGCGGCTTGCCGTCGAGCACGACGTGCGCCTCGCTGATGCCTGCATACGCGCCGAAAACCGCCTGCATCAGTTCGGTGCGGCCCGCGCCGACGAGCCCGGCGACACCGAGAATTTCGCCGCGCCGCAACGAGAACGACACGTCGTCCACGCGCTTGCGGCGCGGATTCGTCACGTCGAAACAGGTCACGTTGCGCGCTTCGAAGATCACGTCGCCGATCGGATGCGGCTCGCGCGGAAACAGGTTCTTGATCTCTCGGCCGACCATCAGCGAGATGATCCGCTCGGTCGTCAGGGCGTGCATCGGCTCGGTCGCGACATGGCGGCCGTCGCGAATCACGCTGATCGTGTCGCAGACGGCCGCGACTTCGTCGAGCTTGTGCGAAATGTACACGCAGGCAATGCCGCGCCTTTTCAGATCGCGCACGATATCGAGCAGAATCGCGATTTCGGAGGCGGTCAGCGACGACGACGGTTCGTCGAGGATCAGCAGCTTTGCGCGCTTGTTCAGCGCCTTCGCGATTTCGATCAGCTGCTGATGGCCGCCCCCGTAGTTCATCACGGGCTGCGCGGCGTTGATGCCGCTGATGCCGAGTTCGCGCAACAGTTCGTCGGCACGCTGATACATCGCCGCGTAGTTCATGCGGCCGCCGGGCAGCGTGATTTCGTTGCCGAGAAAGATGTTTTCCGCGACCGACAACTCCGGCACGAGCATCAGTTCCTGGTGGATGATGATGATGCCCGCGCGTTCGGTGTCGCGTACGCTCGCGGCCTTCAGCGGCTGGCCTTCCCAGGTTATTTCGCCATCCCACGTACCGTGCGGATACACGCCGGACAGCACCTTCATCAGCGTCGATTTGCCCGCGCCGTTTTCGCCGCACAGGCCCACGCATTCGCCCGGCGATACGGTCAGATCGATGCCGTCGAGCGCCTTCACGCCGGAAAAAGCTTTGACGATGCCGCGCATCGTCAGAACAGGTTGCGTCATTCGCTATGCCTCGCTGCAAGTTGGGCCGATGTTCGATCACGCTCCCGGGCGCGATGACCCGGGAGCGTGGCGTTCACATAGCCCGTCTCTGTGTTATTTGCTCGCGAGTTGCTCTTGCGTGTAGAAGCCGTCCTTCACGACGGTGTCGAGGTTCGCCTTGGTCAGCTTGGTCGGCTGCAGCAGCACCGTATCGACCTTCTTCTTGCCGTTGTCGTATTGCGCGTTGAACGCCGGCTTGTCACCCTTGGCAAGCGCGACCGACAGCTTCGCCGCTTCGCTCGCGATCAGCTTCAGCGGCTTGTAGACCGTCATCGTCTGCGTGCCGGCCGCCACGCGCTTCACGGCAGCGAGGTCGGCATCCTGACCCGAGATCGGTACCTTGCCCGCGAGGCCCTGCGCGGCGAGCGCCTGGATCGCGCCGCCCGCGGTGCCGTCATTCGACGCGACGACTGCGTCGATCTTGTTGTTGTTCGCGGTCAGCGCGTCTTCCATGATGCGCAGCGCGGTCGATGCGCTCCACTCCGGCACCCACTGCTGGCCGACCACCTTGATGTCACCCTTGTCGATCGCCGGTTGCAGCACCTTCAACTGGCCCTTGCGCAGCATCTTCGCGTTGTTGTCGGTCGGCGCGCCGCCGAGCAGGAAGTAGTTGCCCTTCGGCCGCACGTCATAGACGCCCTGCGCCTGCATCTCGCCGACCTTCTCGTTGTCGAACGAGATATAGGCGTCGATATCGGCGTCGAGAATCAGGCGGTCATACGACACGACCTTGATGCCCGCTTTGCGTGCTTCGGCCACGACGTTGCCGAGCGTTTTCGAGTTGAACGGCACGATCACAATCACGTCGACGCCGCGCGAGATCAGGTTTTCGATCTGCGAGATCTGGCGCTCTTCGCTCGCATCGGCCGATTGCACCGACACCTTCGCGCCGAGCTTTTCCGCCGCGGCGACGAAATAGTCGCGATCGCGCGACCAGCGCTCGACGCGCAGATCGTCGATACAGAAGCCGATTTCCGGATGAGCCTTGCTGGCGTGCGCGAGCGGCGCGGCGAGCGACAGGCTGGCGAGTACCGCGCCGCACAACAGCGAACTCAGGACGTTACGACGCATTGCGAATTTCATTGATGTCTCCTTTTTGTGTAGTGATAGCCGGAATACCGGACATATCGGTCTGCGCTGCGAGCCGCAGACTCGGACAAGCGACAACCCACAGCTTGCTGGTGCGCGCGGTCGACGTGGCCGCGCGATCTTTATTCAACGTCCGCTATAAATCGCCTGATTTACGATGTTTTCCATGTGTTCCTGTTGCCCGCTCACATGCCGCGGATTCAGATCGCGCGCCAGCGTGTCCGCCGCAAGCGTCGACAGCGAGTAGTCGCCGGACAGGATCTTGCGGCCGAACTCGCCATCCCAGCCCGCGTAGCGTTGCCGCTTGAACTGCTCGAGGCGCTCGTTTTCGACCAGCACCGCGGCGCGTTCGAGGCCTAGCGCGAGGTTGTCGATTGCGCCGACGTGGCCATAAAACAGGTCTTCCGCATCGACACTCTGGCGCCGCACTTTCGCATCGAAGTTCATGCCGCCGCTCGTGAAACCGCCGTGGCGCAGGATTTCGTAGAAGGCCAGCGTGAGTTCCTCGACGCTGTTGGGAAATTGGTCGGTGTCCCAGCCATTTTGCGGATCGCCGCGATTCGCATCGACGCTACCGAAGATGCCGAGCGCAAATGCGGTCGCAATCTCGTGATGGAACGAGTGCCCCGCGAGCGTCGCGTGATTCGCCTCGATGTTGACGCGAATCTCCTTGTCGAGGCCGTGCTGCAGCAGAAAGCCGTGCACGGTCGCGACGTCGTGGTCGTATTGATGCTTGGTCGGCTCCTGCGGCTTCGGCTCGATCAGCAGCGCGCCCTTGAAACCGATCCGGTGCTTGTGTTCGACCACCATGTGCAGGAAGCGCGCGAACTGCTCGCGCTCGCGCACGAGGTCGGTGTTCAGCAGCGTGTCGTAGCCTTCGCGGCCACCCCACAACACGTAGTTTTCACCGCCGAGGCGCAGCGTCGCGTCGAGCGCATGACGCACCTGGGTCGCCGCAAAGGCGAAAACCTCCGGATTCGGATTGGTCGCGGCGCCGGCCGCGTAACGCGGGTGCGAAAACAGATTCGCGGTGCCCCAAAGCAATTTGACACCGGTATCCTGCTGCTTGCGCGCGAGGTAGTCGGACACGCGCAGGAAGTTCTCGCTGTATTCCTTCACGCTCGCGCCTTCGGGCGCGACGTCGGTATCGTGGAACGTGTAGTACGGCGTGCCGAGCTTCGAGAAGAATTCGAACGCGGCGTCGGCCTTCTGCAGCGCCCGCTCCATTGCGTCGCCGGGTTGCTGCCACGGCCGCAGGAACGCGCCCTGACCGAAGATATCGACGCCGGGCCATACGAAGGTATGCCAGTAGCAGACGGCGATACGCAGATGTTCCTCGAGCGTCTTGCCGAGTACCTTCCTCGTTTTGTCGTAGTGACGATACGCGAGCGGGTTGTCCGATTGCGGGCCTTCGTAACGGATCTCTGGAATGTGTTCGAAGTAGGACATCGGCGTCTCCAATGTATGCTGCGTTGCAACCCACGCGAGAAGCCGCGCAGGCCGACAAAGTGACGCCATGCTGCCGCTTGCACGATGTGCCGGCAATTGCGAAATTGCGCAGCGCGCTTGATGTTTCTTACCGCCCGCGCGTTTGTTTACTGCCGTCGCGCGATTCGGCGCCTAGAATAACCAGACGCTTAAAAACGGGGTTGCTCCCAGACACCCGACACAATGGAGACAAAGGCGCGTGGTCCATCGAGCCACCCGCCGCTCACCGCCATGACCCGTCCACAAGCACCTCAGACAACCCATCGCATCGCGCTGCTGTTCAACGCGAACAAGGTCTACGATCGCGAGATCATCACCGGCATCGGCAACTACCTGCTGTCGACGCGCGTCGCATGGGATCTCTTCCTCGAAGAAGACTTCCGCTGCCGGCTCGCGGGTATCCAGCGCTTCGACGGCGACGGCATCATCGCGGACTTCGACGATCCCGCCGTCGACGAAGCCCTGCGCGACTGTCCACTGCCGGTGGTCGCGGTCGGTTCGTCGTACGAGGATCCGACGCAGTACCCCCCGGATTTACCCTATATCGCGACCGACAACAGCAAGCTCGTGTCGCTCGCGTACACGCACCTGATCGGCGCGGGCCTCGAAAACTTCGCGCTGTACAGCCTGCCGCAGGCGCAGGAAAACCGTTGGGCGCAACAGCGCGAACTCGCCTTCGCGCATCTGCGCAGCGCCGACGGACGCAGCGCGGCGCAGATCGATAGCGAGATCTATCGCGGTCTGTCGACGAGCGCGCCGTCCTGGAACCAGGCCATCGAACAGCTGACCACCTGGCTGCGGCAACTGCCGAAGCCGGTCGGCATCATCGCGGTGACCGACGCGCGTGCGCGGCATTTGCTGCAGGCATGTCTGATCGCGGGCATTCCGGTGCCCGAGGAAGTCGCGATCATCGGCATCGACAACGATCCGCTCACGCGGACGCTGACGCGCATTCCGCTGTCGTCGGTGATCCAGGGTACCGAGGAAATGGGCCGTACCGCCGCGCACATCCTGCATCAGATGCTGCACGGCGCGCGCTTTCCGGGGCGCCGCATTCTGGTGCCGCCGGTCGGCATCCATGTGCTCGAATCGACGCGGCATCAGCCGCTCGCGAGTCCTTACGTGATGCGCGCCCGCCATTTCATTCGCCAGTACGCGTGCCAGGGCATCCGCACCGAGCAGGTGGCCGACTATGTGGGCGTGTCGCGTTCGTCGCTCGAAGAGTATTTCCGGCGCGAGCGTCAGTGCACCGTGCATCAGGAGATCCTGCGCCACAAGCTCGACGTCGCGAAGTCGCTGCTCGCGAAACGCGATGCGTCGAGCGCGGAAGTCGCGATCCGTTGCGGCTTCACGTCGCTGCAATACATGTACGCGGTATTCCGCCGCGAACTCGGCTGCACGCCGCGCGAATACCAGGAGCGCGTGGGCCCGAAGACCAAAACCGCTGGCTGAGCATGCTTTCTATTTTTTCTTCGCACTGACCACATGATCAGCATCGCACAACTCTCTTCCGAGCCGTGGGGCACGCTGCAGGGCGGCGATCGCGTACGGCTTTACACGTTGCGCAACGCGCACGGCATGAAAGTCGCCATCAGCGACCTCGGCGCGACGCTGGTTTCGTGGCACGCACCGGATCGCGCCGGACGTCTCGGCGATATTCTGCTCGGTCACGACACGCCCGCCGAATACGTGGCGGCCTCGACCTACATGGGCGGACTGATCGGCCGCTGGGCGAATCGCATTGCGGGCGCGCGCTTTTCGCTCGACGGCATCGAGTACACGCTCGATCGCAACGAAGGTCCGAATCTGCTGCACGGCGGCACGGTCGGTTTTCATCGGGCGTTGTGGGAGGTCGCCGAGGACGACGGCGCGTTGCTGATGCGGCTCGAGTCGCCCGAAGGCGATGCCGGTTTTCCGGGCAACGTGACGGTGCAAGTACGCTATTCGCTCGACGACGACGGCACGCTCACGATCGGCTACGAAGCGATCACCGACGCGCCGACGCCGCTCAATCTGACGAGCCATCCCTACTTCAACCTGACCGGGCGCGCGGGCACCGACATTCGCGGCCACGTGCTGTCGATCGACGCCGAGCGCTTTTTCGAAGTCGACGCGACGATGATTCCGTGCAAGCTCGCCGACGTCGCGGGCAACGCATTCGACTTCCGGCAGAGCGCGCCGATCGGCGGCCGGCTCGACTGGCCGCACGCGCAACTCGCGCGCGCCGGCGGCTTCGATCATTGCTACGTGCTGCGCGAGGCGCCGGCAAACGCGATGCAGGGCAACGACGGCCACGCGCCGCCGCTGCGCGAAGTCGCCTGGGCATACGATCCGGGCAGCGGACGCGAACTGACCGTCGCGACCGATCAGCGGGGCTTGCAGTTTTACACGGGCAACGCGTTGAACGGCAACCCGGGACGCGGCGGTGTCCGCTATCAACGGCACGCCGGCTTGTGCCTCGAGGCGGGCGGTTTCCCGAACGAGGTCAATATGACCGGGCACAACGAAGTGATCGTGCGACCCGGAGATACTTATCGGCAAATCACGAGTTATCGCGTCGATGTGCGCAAAGGTGTGTGACCAGATTTACGGCCGCTTTTGCGCTGTTTTACGAGAACCCGCGACGGCGAGATTACAGCTCGCCGACTACCCGTTCTTTGCAATACTGAATTAGTCGGCTAGTGGTTTTCCCCAAGTTCACCCCCCTCTAGACTGCGCTTATGGCACCGGTATCGCTGCGGTGCCGGATAGACAACTACGGAGGGAAACATCATGAAATCGCTTATCCAGGCAGTTGCGCTTACGGCCCTGATCGCTGCGCCGGTCGCGTCGTTCGCGCAATCGGAACAGCCGATCACGCGGGCCGAGGTCAAGGCACAGGTGCAGCAACTCGAACAGATTGGCTATAACCCGGCCATCGTGCTCGATGCCCAGTATCCCGCGGACATCCAGGCGGCCGAGGCACGCGTCTCCGCGATGAACGCGAAGGGCCAAGGCGACACGTCTGGCTATGGGTCGTCGATGGGCGGATCATCGCAAGCGGGCCATCATCCGATGTGGGTCAATCCGGACGGTCAGTGACGAGTCCCGAACGTATAGCGAATGTCCGTAGCGAGGAAAGATTCTCGAGTTAACGGCCCTTTCCCCTCTTTGCGGTTTTCGCCGTTTCGAACCGATATGAAGCGGGCGCATGTTTTCAAGGCATGCGCCCGCTCTTTACGTTTATGCGGCACTAACAACGTACCGCCAATTCTGACGCCGCGGCAGATTCACCCAGCCCGTGCCTGCGGGCATTCCGCCTGATACCAGATGTCCACCTGCCTCTGCGCGCGCTCGAGACTCGCCGGATAGTCAGGATCAAAGCGTCGTTCAGGGTGGTAGCCCGCTTGCTGCAGCGCTGTCAGTTCGCTCATGCTCCGCTGGTGCGTGGCCGGTGCCTTGTTCCTGAGGTCGGTCAGATCGCGGCATTGCGTTGCACTCAGATGCGTTTGCGCGCCGCCATTCCCGCCGCCCGCGGCGCAGCCAACGAGCGTGAGCAGCAACACGGCAGGGATCGACCGCATCCGGGTCGTGATGTTCATGTTGTGCCTCCTTTGGGGAAATGACCTCGTCGCGAATGCCGTCTTCCCACGCGGCCCTTCGCATCTCTGAACCGGCTTCTTCGCCTGTCGTCATTTTGAATTATTGGAAACGTCTGTGAAAGTCGCCACCCATTTCATCAACCACGGTTGCGATACGGACATAGACTTTCCCCTGGTGAATGCCGATTCGCCTGCGCAACAGTTGGCCCGGCGTTTTCCCCTCAACGAGGGAGCCGCTCCCTCACACCAAGGAGACATGCGATGCCCCGCACCGCCGCTGAAAAACGCGCCGCTTTCCGCGCGCTGCACTCGTCTGGCTGTTTCGTGCTGCCCAATCCGTGGGACGCGGGCAGCGCCCGTTATCTGCATACACTCGGCTTCAAGGCGCTCGCGACGACGAGTTCCGGTTTTGCGTGGTCGACCGGACATGCGGACAACACATTGCCGCGCGAAACGATCCTCGCGCACCTGCGCGCAATCGTCGACGCGACCGATCTGCCGGTCAACGCCGACTTCGAAAACGGCTTCGGCCGCGACCCGGAAGAAGTCGCCGAGAGCGTGACGCTCGCGGTGGAAACGGGCGTCGCGGGTCTGTCGATCGAGGACTCGACCGGCAACCCCGCCGCGCCGCTGTTTCCGGTCGACGTCGCCGTGCAGCGGCTCAGCGCGGCGCGACGTGCGATCGATCAGAACGGCGGCGACACGCTACTCGTCGGCCGCGCGGAGAATTTCTTCGCCGGCAAGCCCGATCTCGACGATGCCATTGCCCGTCTGAAGGCCTATGCGGCGGCGGGCGCCGACTGCCTGTATGCGCCCGGCATCCAGACGCGCGAGCAGATCGAAGCGGTGCTCGCGGCCGTCGCGCCGAAGCCCGTCAATCTGCTGATCGGCTCGACATCGACCCTGACGTTGCAGGACGTGGCCGCGCTCGGCGTGCGGCGGATCAGCGTCGGCGGCGGGCTCGCGCGCGCGGCGTGGGGTGGCTTCATGCACGCCGCTCAGGCGCTGGCCGATGGCCGCTTCGACTTCACCGGCGCGACGGCGGGCACCCAGCTCAATGAGCTTTTCAATCGCAGCGCGTGAAAACGCCGCGCAAAGGACGCCTCATCAACGTGAGATCGCCACGCTGCGTCGAACTCATTGGAAAAGCCGCGACGTTTCCGATGAGAAAAGCACACGAACGCCTGAATCGGCGCACAAAGGCCCCGGCCACGCCAAATGTTATGATCGGAAACATTATTCGCCCGATCAAGCGCATACCCGACCAGCAGCAAGCCTCATGGACACCCACCTCACCAAATCCGCCGACACGTCCTCCACCGATCTCGGCCGGCGCGTGCGCGCCGCCCGTCAAGCGCAGGATCTGACGCTCGAAACCGCGAGCCGCCTGTGCGGTGTCTCGCGCTCGACGCTGTCGAAAGTCGAAAACGGCCTGATGTCCCCCACGTTCGACGTGCTGCAAAAAATCGTGCTGGGCCTGAAGATCGAAATTGGCGAACTGTTCGGCTCGACGCCGAAAGTCAGCGCGAGCGGCCGGCGCGCGCTGACGCGCAAGAACGAAGGCCAACGCCACGCTTATCGCGGCTATCAGATGGAGTTGCTCGCCACCGACCTGGCCCACAAGGCGATGCTGCCGTTTCGCATCCGCATCTCGGCGCACACGCTCGATGCATTCGACGACTGGGGCCGCCACGAAGGCGAGGAGTTTCTCTACGTGATCAGCGGCAGCGTGTGCCTCTATTCGGAGCTGTACGCGCCGACACATCTGAACACGGGCGACAGCCTCTACTTCGACAGCCGCACGGGTCACGCGGCGGTGTCGACCAGCGAGGAAGACGCCGAAGTCTTGTGGATGGCGACCAATGCGGACCTTCCGCATACACCGCCTGCCGCGAACGAGTCAGCGAAGAAATAAAATAGCGCGCCCTGCACTCAGCGCGCACTCAGCGCGTCGCCAGCGCCCGTTGCGCGAGTTGCGCGATATGCAGTGCGTGTCGCCCTGTGCCGTGCTCGATCTGCTCGCGACAACTGAAGCCGTTGGTCAGCACGATCGTTTCCGCATTCGCCGCCATAGCGTCGCGCACGGCCTCAAACATGTCCTCGCCGATCTTTTCCGACAACGCGTGATGCTCGGCGTTGAAGCCGAACGATCCCGCCATCCCGCAGCAGCCGGTATCGAGCAGCTTCCATCTGACGCCGAGCTTGTTCAGCAACGCCGTGTCGCCCTGCATGCCGAATAGCGCCTTCTGATGACAATGGCCATGCACGATCACATCGGCCGCGAGCGTCGGCCACGCGAACGGCTGACGCGCGACGAATTCGGCAAACAGATATGTTTGCGCGGACAGCTTCTTCGCCAACGCATGATCGGGGAGTTGCTTCAGCAACTCGTCCTTGAACACCGATAGACAGCCAGGCTCCAGACCGACCAGCGGCACGCCGGCGGCGATGTCGTCCGCGAGGTCGTCGACGATATGCGTGAGCAGCTCGCGCGCGCGTTCGAGCAGGCCGAAGTCGTACAGCGGACGCCCGCAACACAAACGTTTCTTCGGCAACACGACGTGCCAGCCGAGTTGCGTGAGCACCTCAGCGGCGGCCTGCGCGATCTCGGGCGTGAAGTGCTCGTTGAATGTATCGACCCACAGGATCACCTTCTTTGCGCCGCCGCCGAGCGCATGAATCGCGGATGCTTGCGACGACGCACTCCGTCTATAAGTTGCAGCGGCGAACCGCGGCAACGCTCGCGTCTGCGCCACGCCCGCGATCCATTTGCCGAGCGCGGACAAACCGGGCGCCGTCGTCAGAAAGTTCGTCGTGCGCGGAAAACGCGCGGCCCACGGTGCCCATTCGCCGATCCGCCCCATGAACAGCGCCTGACGCGGCCGACGATTGTTCTCATAGTAGTGGGAAAGGAACTCCGCCTTGTACGACGCCATATCCGTATGCGTCGGGCAATCGGACTTGCAGCCCTTGCATGCGAGGCAGGTATCGAGCGCTTCTTTCACTTCGCGGCTGTTCCAGCCATCGGCGATCACGTCGCCTTGCAGCATTTCCCAGAACAGATGCGCGCGCCCGCGCGTCGAGTACTGTTCCTCGCGGGTGCCGCGATAGCTCGGACACATCGTGCCGCCTTCGAGCGAGCGGCATTTGCCCATGCCGATGCAGCGTTCGATCGCACGCTGAAAGCCGTCGCCTTCCTGGCTCGCGAACGCGAGCTTCGTATGCAGCGTCACCGGCTTGTACGCAGGGCCCATGCGCAGGTTTTCGTCGGCGCGGTATGCATGCACGACCTTGCCCGGATTCAGACGATTCGCCGGGTCCCAGATCGCCTTGAACTGCTCCATCGCCTGCATCAGCTCGGGGCCGTACATGATCGGCAGAAACTCGGCCTTCGCCTGGCCATCGCCGTGTTCGCCCGACAGCGAGCCGCCAAATTGGACCACCAGTTCCGCCGCTTCGCGCAAGAACCCGCGCCACGTCGCGATACCTTCCGCGCTGCGCAGATCGAACGTGATGCGCGCGTGCACGCAGCCGTCGCCGAAATGGCCGTACAGGCTCGTCTCGTAGCCATGGCGATCGACGAGCGCCTGAAACGCGCGCAGATAATCGCCGAGCCGCAGCGGATCGACCGCCGCGTCTTCCCAGCCGACGACCGGATCGGGCTTGTCGCGATCCACTGACAACGCGACCGCCGACGCCCCCGTCTCGCGAATCGACCACACCTTCGCCTGCAAGGCGCGATCTTCGACGAGCATCGTCGAGATTTGCGGCCCGGCCGCGCCCGATTGGAAATACGCGGCGGCGTCGCGTGCCTGTTGCAGCACCTCGTCCTGCGTGTGCGCGCCGAATTCGAGCACGACCCACGCATCGCCTTCGGGCAGCAGTGCGATCTCGTCCTTCTTCAGGCCGCGCGCCTGCAAGCCGCGAATGATCGCGCGGTCGAGTCCCTCGACTGCGATCGGCCCGCAGCGCATGAAATGCGGCACCGCGTCCGCCGCCGTATAGATGTCGGTGAAGCCGACCACGACGATCACGCGCCTGGCCGGACTCTTCACGAGCCTCACTTTCGCCTGCAACGTGACCGCGCACGTGCCTTCGCTGCCGACGAGCGCACGCGCGACGTTGAAGCCGTTTTCCGGCAGCAGTTGATCTAGATTGAAGCCCGACACGCGCCGCTTGATCTGCGGGAATTTCGCGCGAATCCGTTCGGCGTACGTGTCGCGCAGTTGCTTGAGCGCCGCGTAGATTTCGCCTTGTCGGCCACCCGCCGCGATGATGCGTTCGAGTTCTTCCCCGGAGGTCGGGCCGACCCAGAAACGCGCGCCGTCGAAGGTCGCGATTTCGAGCGCTTCGATGTTCTCGACGGTCTTGCCCGCCATCACCGAATGCGCGCCGCACGAGTTGTTCGCGATCATGCCGCCGAGCGTGCAGCGGCTATGCGTGGCGGGATCGGGCGCGAACGTGAGGCCGTGCTGTTCGGCGGCATCGCGCAAGGAGTCGCACACCACGCCCGGCTCGACGACCGCGACGCCCGCAAGCGGATCGATCGAGACGACGCGGTTCAGATACTTGCTCGCATCGGCCACGACCGCGACGTTCACGCATTGGCCGTTCTGCGACGTGCCGCCACCGCGCGCGAGAAACGGCACGTCGTTGCGACGGCATGCGGCGAGCGTTGCGAGCAGATCGTCGATATCGGCCGGCACCACGACACCGAGCGGGACTTGCCGATAGTTCGACGCATCCGATGCGTACAATGCTTTGGAACCCTGATCGAATCGCACCTCGCCGCGCACGTGCTGGCGCAGGTCGCTTTCGAGCGCCTGCAATAGCTCCGCGCTGGCCGAGAAAGGCGTGGCGACACGCGGTTCATTCAAAGCGCCCCGCTGCGCGCCAACCCGCCGCTCTTCATCCAATGACAATGACGTCCCCACTGCGCACCTCGTCTGCGATGCCGGCGCTCGAGCTGCCGTAAGCGCTCAGGCCGCCTGGCTCGCGGTCATCCGGAAGATACCCTGTGCGTTGCCCGCGTCGAAACGCAGGTCCGTTTCCCAGCGGCGCGCGTCCTGATCGAAACTGCGCTTGCGCGTAATGAATTCGTAGAACGAGCCCGGCACGTCGCGCGTGACGACGCTGCCGTCGGCCGCGCGAAATTCACGCTGCACGACATCCGCGTGATACGCGGTCTGGAACACGCGCCCGGAACGCGAATGTTCGACTTCGGGCTTCATCGGCCGACCCTTCGCCTTCTGTTCGTCCGACAGCTTGAAGACGTCCGCGACGCGATCGGTCGCGTGATTGAACGCGTTACCTTCGGTCGCGATCCACGCCATCTCCGCCGATTCCTTCAACAATACTTCGTAATCGGCTTCGCGTGGCATCTCGTGCTGACGCGCGAACGCACCGACGATCACCGGTAGCAACTCCTGCGCCGCATCGAGCGGCAGCACGCCATCGCGTTCGAGTTCCCACAAGAGGCCATGGGCGCGCGGCGTCAACGGATCGCGCGAGGCACCGATCACGTTCGTCACCGCCTGCTGGAACGCCGCGGAAAAACGCTCCGGGTGCAGTTCGCTGACGAAGAACTGCGCGATCTCGTCGGCGGCGTCCTCATGCGCCCACGCGCGGCCGGTCATGCCGAGACGATCGAGCGGGTAACGGCCGTTGATCCGAAAGCCGAGCGGCCGCAGGATGCGCGCGAACGCGGCCTCGCCGGGCGGCAGCGCGCCGCTGTGCGGCCAGCGCACGGTGCGCAGCGCGCCATGATCGAAGTACACACTGCCGCCGGCGGCGACGGTTTCCTCCGTATAGCGGCGGCCGTTTTCCGAGCGCGCGAGCAGATCGTCGAACAGCGCCATGTTCATCGCCTGTGCGAGTTCGGCGCGCGTGACGCTGCCGCTTTCCCACTCGTTCAACACACGCGGATGATTCAGCGTCGCAAAAAGGCGCGCGGCTTTCTGCGCGCCCAGCAGCTTCACCAGCAGTTGTTCGACGTTCGCATTCTTCAGGTTTCGCATCCGGCTTCTCCACGCTATACGTTGAGCGCTGCACGAGCGCCTCATAACGGGCGAGATTATTCAAAATGCGCTGCGCCCCGTAAAGCGAGATAAACTCGCCACTTGATGCATTTTTGGAATTAACGTGCGAAAGTTCAAGATTCCCAACATGGGCGCGCTGCTCGCGTTCGAAGCCGCCGCGCGCCACCAGAGCTTCACGCATGCGGCGCGCGAACTGTTCCTCACCGAAAGCGCGGTGTCGCGACAGATCAATACGCTCGAAAGCAATCTCGGCGTGCGGCTGTTCGTGCGCGTCAAGCAACGCGTGGTGCTGACGCGCGCGGGCAAGGTCTACAGCGCGCAGGTGCGACGCTCGCTCGAACACCTCGATCGCGACACGCTGTCGATCATCGCGCACGGCAGCGGCGGCGGCTATCTGGAACTCGCGGTATTGCCGACGTTCGCATCGCAGTGGTTAATTCCGCGCATGGCAACATTCAATGAACAATACCCGGACGTGCGCGTGAACATGGGCGTGCGTACCGCGACGTTCCCGTTCGCCGAGACGCATTTCGAAGCGGCAATTCATTACGGCAAGTCGACGTGGCCGGGTACGTCGGCCGATTTGCTCTTCCGCGAGGAAGTGGTGCCGATCTGCGCGGCGAGTCTGCTGAAGCGGCCGGTCCGCAACGTCGCCGAACTACTGAACTATCCGCTGCTGCATTCGACGACGCGACCCGACGGCTGGGCGAGCTGGTTCGCGAATCTCGGCATCGACGACAACCGCACGATGCAGGGCGTGCGCTACGAACTGCACACGATGCTGATCAGCGCTGCCGCGGCCGGACTCGGCATCGCGCTGGTGCCGCGCTTTTTCGTCGACACGCAGTTGCAGCAGTTCGGTCTCGTGATTCCGTTCGACACACCCGCGCTCGCCGAGGCCGCGTACTACCTTGTCTATCCGACCGAGTTGAGTCACGGCAAGCCGCTCGCGAGTTTCCGCGAGTGGCTGCTGCGTGAGGCCGCCGCATACGGCGCGATTTATCCGGAGTTGGTGGAGCGGCCCGAGGGGGCGTGACGCGACGAAAGCCGCATGCGTGAGCGATCCAATCACACATGCGACTACGCGCAGTGTTCAGCTGCCGGTGCGCGCCTGGGCCAATGCGGCGAGATTGCCTTCGCCGAAGCCATGATGCCCCTGGCGTTGCACGATCTCGAAGAAAATCTCGCCGGCGCGGCGGCGCACGAAGGTCTGGAAAAACAGCAGCGGCACGCCGTCCGCGCCGATCTCGCCATCTACGAGCACATGCGTGCGCCGCAGTCGCTCGACATCGAGCCCGTGGCCCGGCAAACGTGCATCGAGCTGCTCGTAGTAGCGCGGCGGCGGCTCGACGAATTCGACGCCGTTCGCGAGCAGACGCTCGACGCACGCGAAGATGTCGTCGGTGGCGAGCGCGATGTGCTGCACGCCTTCGCCCGGATGATCGGGCAAATACTCGTGCATCAGGTTGGTCCGGCCCGTGCCTTCCTCGTACAGCGGCACGCGGATCGCGCCGCACGGCGACACCATCACGCGCGATTCCGCCGACACATGCCAGTTGGCGTGCAGCTCGTGGATCTCGCGGAAATTCAGCAGGTCGCGATAGAAGTCGATCCACTCCTGCATGCGGCCTTCGCCAACGGTTTGCGTCAGATGGTCGACCGCGATCAGGCCGCTGCCCGCGTGATTCAGATCGGCTGCGGCCGTGTCGATTTCGATGGGCCGGAAGTCGATGTCGAAGATCGAGATATCGCCGAGGCCGCCGCGCTGACCGCCTCGCCCGCGCCAACGATCGACGAAATAGATGTGCGAATCGCCGATGCCTTGAATGGCCGGAATCAGCAGTTCGCCGGCACCGAGGCGTTCGCCTTCGAACGCCCACGCGCCGAGTTCCACCGCGCGTTCGAACGCGCGCTGTGCGTCGGCGACGCGAATCCCGATCGCGCAGATGCCGACCCCGTATTCTTCCGCGTAGCGCGCTGCGAACGAATCGGGCTCCGCGTTGATCAGGAAATTCATCTCGCCCTGGCGATACAGCGTCACATCCTTGCTGATATGACGCGCGATCGCCTTGAAGCCGAGCCGCGTGAAGGTCTCGCCGAGCGCCTGCGGATCGCGCGCGGCGAACTCGACGAACTCGAGGCCGGCCGTGCCGAGCGGATTGTGCTGCGGCGCCAATACGGCGCACTGCGCGGCCTCTGGAGTGGGCAAGTCGCTGGGCATGGCAATCTCCTTGTACGGTCTTTCGACGCGGGGCCGGTCTTTCCGGGTTCGGCGCGAAGTGTTCCGGTCGTTCGCGAGGGGCTGCGTGGTGCGTGCTCGCTCGTGGCGCGCACGCGGCGTGCCGCAGGAACAACGGGCTGCGGCGGCTTTCGCACCGTGTTTTTACACCGGGTCGCGGGGCGTTCGCAACCGTCTGCCCCGCGCGACCTCGCGCACCGCCTCGATAAACGCGCGTCCCACCGTCGACGGCTGCGTATCCGAGCGACGAATCAGCCCCACCGGCTCGCCGGTGCCCGCAAACGGCAGCGGCAAGCGCACCAGCATGCCGTGCGCGAGTTCGTATTCGACCGCGCTTTGCGGCACGAACCACACCGCGCCGTTTTCGAGCGTCAGCGCGCGCCCCGTGGATACCGACAACACCTCGACGAACGCCGACAACGGCGGCACGCCCCACGCGCCGAGCAGGCTCTCGGCCGATTGGCGGATCAGCGTGCCGAACGGCGGCAGCACGATCGGAAATTCCTCCAGCGACGTGGCGGGCAAGGCCTTCCCTTGCGCCAGCGGATGCCCGGCGCGCACGACCGCGATTAGCGGCTCGGTAAACAGTTGCTCGAAACTCAGGCCGACCATCCGCTCCGGGTCCGCGAGGCGGCCGATCGCGAATTCGACCGACCCCGCTTTCAGGCGTTCGAGCAATTCCGGATTTGCGCCGGTCGCGAGGCGCACGATCACGCGCGGCCACTGCGTCACGAACTGTCTCAGCACGGGCGGTACCAGCACCGCGGCGACAGTGGGCAGCACACCGACTTCGAGCGTCGCGGCGGCCGCGCCCTCGGCCCGCGCAAGCAGATCGACGCCTTGGCGCAGCGCGCTCACGCAGGCGCTCGCGTGCGGCATGAAAAGCTGCCCCTCGCGCGTCGGCACTGCGCCGTGACGGCCGCGCTCGAACAGCTTCACGCCGAGAATGGTCTCCAGCTCGGCGACCGTCTTCGATACCGCCGGCTGCGTGATGGACAAACTGTCCGCCGCCCGCTGGACGCTGCCGAACTGCGCGACGGCCAGAAAGCACTGGAGATGACGGAATTTGACGCGGCTATCCGCGAGACTGCGTTGCATAACGGAAGGTTATACGAAACGGGCAAAAACGTCATTTTTCATAACCGCACGTTTTGTATAAAGTGCGAGTCATAACGTCGCATCCCCCCGATTCCTCCAACGGAGACACCTCATGGAAGATTCAATTCTTTCGCCGCGAGATTTCGCGTCCCATCCCGAGTACATCTATCCGCCGTACGGTTCGTCGGTCAAACGCGGTCCGTCGCGTCCGCTGATTCCGCTGAAGGAACGGCTGCGCGACCAGCGCGTACCGGTCTACGGCACCGACGACCTCGGCCCGCTCGACAGCGACCTGACCCGCAACGCGGTGCGCAATGGCGAACCGCTCGGCGAGCGCATCATCGTGACGGGCCGTGTGCTCGACGAAGGCGGCCGCCCGGTGCGCAACACGCTGGTGGAAGTCTGGCAAGCGAACGCCGCCGGCCGCTATGTGCACAAGGCCGACCAGCACGACGCGCCGCTCGACCCGAACTTCCTCGGCGCGGGCCGCTGCATCACCGACAACGAAGGCCGTTACCGCTTCATGACCATCAAGCCGGGCGCGTATCCGTGGGGCAACCACCCGAACGCCTGGCGTCCGCAGCACATCCATTTCTCGCTGTTCGGCGACCACTTCGGCTCGCGTCTCGTCACGCAGATGTACTTTCCCGGCGATCCGCTGCTCGCATTCGACCCGATCTACCAGGGCACGCCCGGGCACGCCCGTGAGCGCATGGTCTCGAAGTTCTCGCTCGACACCACGCAAGAGGCCTACGCGCTCGGCTACGATTTCGACATCGTGCTGCGCGGCCCGAACGAAACCCCGATGGAGCGCTAAGCCATGACGACTCTCAAGCAAACGCCTTCGCAAACCGTTGGTCCGTACTTCGCCTACGGTCTTTGCCCGCAGCAATACGATTTCGACTTCAAGAGCCTGTTCACGAACGTTCTGGCCGACATGGAAGCGGCCGGCGAGCACATCACGATCGTCGGTCAGGTGTTCGACGGCGACGGCAAGGTGATCGGCGACGCGATGATCGAGATGTCGCAAGTCGACTCGAACGGCCACTATCCGGAATCGCGCGAAGAAATTTTGAAGACCGGCTTTCACGGCTTTGCGCGCGTCGGTACGGGCACGGATCCGCACAAGCGCTTCATCGTCGAGACGGTGAAGCCGGGCCGCGCGAATCCCGACGAAGCGCCGCACATCGACATAATCCTGACGATGCGCGGCATGCTGCTGCACACGTTCACGCGCATCTATTTCGAGGACGAAGCGCAGGCGAACGAGCAGGACACCGTGCTGGCGTCGGTGCCGGCCGAGCGCCGTAATACGCTGATCGCGCGCCGCGTTGCCGGTACGGCCAACGTGTATCGCTTCGACATCCACATGCAGGGCAATCAGGAAACCGTGTTTTTCGACCTGTGATGCGCGATTCGTCGCGAGACTCCGAGCAGTAAAGATCGAGCCCGCCTTGCGCGGGCTTTTTTTCGCGCGGGCGTTTTGCGGTGCGCCTGCGCGCGCTCAGCAGCGGAAATGATCGATGCTTTGTCCGGCGTGAATCGCGCGCGCGAGCCACGCCGGTTTATCGCCGCGACCGTCCCACGTGTTACCGAACGCGTCGCGATACAGCACCGCGGCCACGGCGTTCGCATCGGCTTCGAGCGATTCGGCCAGCGCTTCGAATGTGATGCCGTGGTCGTCCATGCGTCGGCGGATCCACGCGATCATGTGCTCGCGCAGGTTCTCGTGGCGTTCGAACAGTCGTTGTTGTCCTTCTCGTTGTTTCATAACGTATTGGTGTCGCAGCTCTTGCTGGCATTAGACAAACGGGCAACTCGCATAGCAACGCGAGGCTCGTCGTGCGTAATTCAATTTGAATGGAAGCAATTCGACGAATTCACGCGATCCATGCAAATGCGTGAAAACCCGCATTTGCAAGAGATGCCTGTCAGATCCTGAATTAAAGCGCCTGAAGTAAAGCGCCTGAGTTGAAGCGCTGGAATCAGGCGAATCGGCTACTCGAAAAATCGGCGTGGCTCGAATTGCGCCCGTGTTTCGCGTCGTGCGTCGCCTCGTCGTGACGAGGGAGCTTCCGCGTATGGAGAGTCATTCTAGCATTCGATGTATTTTGGCCGCAGCAAAGAACTTTTTCTAATTGCACTGCTTGCGCGACTTCCGAGTTTTCGGTATTCGTGGCTTCCGCCGCGCGATTGGCGGACAATGCGAGACTCTGTATTCGCCAGAACATCTGGCATCGGCCCGACATCAGGAGACACGACCATGCCCGCCTCGACCGCCATCCTCACGATCCTCGCCGCGCTGCTATTGGGCGCGATGAGTCCGGGGCCCAGCTTCGTCATCGTCGCACGCAACGCGATCGGTCTGTCGCGCGGCGACGGTCTCGCGACAGCGCTCGGCATGGGTATCGGCGGTGTGTTTTTTAGCGGCATCGCGCTGCTCGGGCTCTATACGCTGCTCGCGACGGTCGAATGGCTCTACGTCGGGCTGAAAGTGGCCGGCGGCGTCTACCTGGTCTATCTGGCGTCGAAAATCTGGCGCGGCGCCGCGAAGCCGCTCGCGTTCAGCGAAACGCGAACCGGCAGCGGCGGCAATCCGCGCAAGTCGTTCTGGATCGGCTTGAGCACGCAGCTCAGCAATCCGAAAACGGCTGTCTATTACGGCAGTATCTTCGCTGCGCTGCTGCCGCAACATCCGCCGGTGTGGTGCTATTTCGCGCTGCCGCCGGCGATCTTCGCGATCGAGGCGGGCTGGTACACGATCGTCGCACTGTGCTTTTCGAGCCAACGGCCGCGCGAAATCTATCTGCGCTGGAAGGGGTGGATCGATCGCATCGCCGCGAGCGCGGTGACCGCGCTGGGCCTGCGGCTGATTTTTAACGCGCACAAGGTGGGAATTTGACGGCAACCCGAAGCGGCGCGCACCGTCGTAACTCGATGCGCGCCACTCGCGCCGCCCTGAATCAGCGGTGATCGCGGCGCGTTACCCTTTCCCCTCCGCCTTGATCCGCGCGCGCAACTCGAACTTCTGGATCTTCCCCGTCGACGTCTTGGGCAACTCGCCAAAGCGCACCGCCTTCGGCAACTTGTAGCCGGCCAGAAACAGCCGGCAGTGCGCGATGATTTCCTCCTCGGTCACCTGCGCGCCTTCCTTCAACTCGATGAACGCGCACGGCACCTCGCCCCACTTCGGATCGGCCATCGCGACCACCGCCGCCACCGACACCGCGGGATGCCGGTACAGCGTGTCCTCGACCTCGATGCTCGAAATGTTCTCACCGCCCGAAATGATGATGTCCTTGCTGCGGTCGCGGATGCGGATATAGCCGTCGGCCGTGCGCACGCCGAGATCGCCGGTATGGAACCAGCCGCCTTCGAAAGCCGCTTCGGTCGCGCGCTCGTTCTTCAGATAGCCCTTCATGCAGATGTTGCCGCGAAACATGATCTCGCCGATCGTTTCGCCGTCGTCCGGCACCGGCGCGAGCGTGTCCGCATCGAGCACCGCGACCGCCGCCTGCAGGTGATAACGCACGCCCTGGCGCGCGGTCAGGTCGGCGCGGATTTGATCGTCGAGCGCGTCCCATTCGTCCTGCTTCGCGCAGACGGCCGCCGGCCCGTAGGTTTCGGTGAGCCCGTACACGTGCGTCAGATCGAAGCCGATCTGCTTCATCTTCGCGATCACCGCGGGCGGTGGCGCGGCGCCCGCGACCATCGTCGACACGCGATGCGTGATGCCCCCGCGCCATTCGGCCGGCGCATTCACGAGCGAACTCTGTACGATCGGCGCTCCGCAGTAATGCGTGATGTGTTCGCGGCGAATCAACTCGAACACGATCTTCGCGTCGAACTTGCGCAGACAGACGTTGACGCCCGCGCGGGCGGCCACCGTCCACGGAAAGCACCAGCCGTTGCAGTGGAACAGCGGCAGCGTCCACAGATAGACCGCGTGCTTCGGCATGTCCCATTCGAGGATGTTGCTCAGCGCGTTCAGATACGCGCCACGGTGATGGTAGACGACGCCCTTCGGGTCACCGGTCGTGCCCGATGTGTAGTTCAGCGCGATCGCGTCCCATTCGTCGGCGGGCGGAGTCCACTCGAAGGAAGGGTCGCCGGTTTGCAGGAACTGCTCGTAGTCCGTCGCGCGAATGAACTGCGCGGCGTCGACGGGCTGCGCGTCGGCCACGCTGATCACGCGGAGCTCCGGGAATTCTAGCGCCGCGCGATGCGCGAGCTCGCCGTATTCGGTGTCGACGATCAGCGCCTTCGCCTCACCGTGGCGCAGCATGAACAGCAGCGTCGCGACGTCGAGCCGCGTGTTCAGTGTATTCAGCACGGCGCCGGCCATCGGCACGCCGAAGTGCGCCTCGACCATCGGCGGGATGTTCGGCAGCAGCGCGGCGACCGTGTCGCCGCGGCAGATGCCGGCCTCGTGCAGCGCGCTCGCGAGCCGCCGCGCACGCTCATAGGTCTCGCGCCAGTTGCGGCGGATCTCCCCATGGACGATCGCGAGCCGCTCGCCATACACTTGCGCGGCGCGCACGAGGAAATCGATCGGCGTCAACGGGACATAATTGGCCTCGCGCCGCCCGAGGCCTTCGTCGAACATGTGCTGTGTCATTGCTTCGTCTCCTGAGGCGCGAGCCGCGCCGCCGATTGTTGACCGTGTTCTATGAATGAACCAGGGTCAAGCCTAGCAATTGTCGTCATGAACTGTCTGTCATTCAAATGACAGAGTGGCGCGACTGTTCGTCGCGTGCGCGTGGTTTCGCGCGCTCGCCGCCGATCATCAGGCGATGGTGCTCGCCAGCGCACACGCCGAGCACTTTGAAGGCGGTGCGTGGATCGCCCGCCGCCAGCAACCGTCCGACTATTGGATCGGCGTGCACTCCGGGCTCGTCAAGCTCGCTATCTAGAACGCGTGGGGCCGCAGCTGCACGCTGTCGGGCGTGCCGCCGGGCGGCTGGTTCGGCGAAGGCAGCGTGATCAAGCGCGAATTGCGCAAATACGACGTGGCCGCGATCCAGCCGTCGCTCGTGATGTTCGTGCCGTCCGCGACCTTCCATATGTTGCTCGAATCGAGTCTGCCGTTCACGGGCTTCGTGATCCGGCAATTGAACAACCGGATGGGGGAATTCATCGCGTCGATCCAGAACACCCGGCTGCTCGACGTGGACGCACGCGTCGCGCAATCGCTCGCGCAACTGTTCAATCCGGATCTGTATCCGGACACGGGTCGCACGCTGGCGATTTCACAGGAAGAAGTCGGTCTGCTCGCGGGAGTGTCGCGGCAGCGCATCAATCAGGCGCTGCAGAACCTCGAGAAGCTGCGGATTTTGCGACTGTCGTATAACCGGATCGAGGTGCTCGATCTCGAGCGGCTGGCTGCGTACGGGCGGGAACAGATCTAGCGACGCGACTGGCGCTCGCTATCCGGCGCGCACGCCGCCCTTGCGCGTCGCGCGCGTTTCGAGAGCGTCGTCGGTCTTGAACAGCGCGAGCATGATCGCGCTCAACACGCCCGTTTTTTTCCAGCGCAGATAGTAGCGATGCGCGGTCTGGTACGGGACGTAGTGCTCGGGCATTGCGCTCCACGGCGCGCGCGTGTGCAGCACCCACATCACGCTATTGAGCACGTGGCGAATTTCGATCGGCGGACGACCACGGCGCGGGCCGTCATCATAATTGTCAAACATGGCAATAGGTCATCGCGCGAGAGCGGCGACGGCGCGGCACGGACGGTGATCTATCATCGGCGCGCCCGGCGGCGGCGCCGTTGCCGTGACGTCCGAACAAGCTTCGGCACAAAGCGCGATCACCAACAGCCGCTGGGGTCTGCGCGGCTCGGAAGACCTCGGCGGCGGTCTCAAGGCGATCTTCGATCTGGAAAGCGGCATCAACCTGCAGGACGGCTCGGCCTCGGATAGCCGGCGCATTTTCAACCGCAACGCGTATGTCGGCGTCAGCAGTCCGTACGGCACGCTGACGCTCGGTCGCCAGAAGACGCCGCTGTTCGACCTGCTCGGCGACACCTACGACCCGCTCACGGTCGGCAACTACAACGAGAACTCGTCGCTGCCTGGCGCGCTCGGCGCGGGGCTTTACGCCGATAACGCGATCAGGTACACGGGCACGTTCAAAGGCCTGACGGTGGCCGCGATGTACTCATTCGGCACGAACTCGGAATCGACCGGCGGCGGCGGCTTCTCGGGCCAGGTGCCAGGCCATCTCGGCGCGGGCAACATGTACGGCCTCACGCTGTCGTACATGGCCGGTCCGCTGTCGGACATGTCGAACGCGGCGATCGGCGCTGGTCAGCTCGGCAGTGGCTATCGCTACACGTTCGTCGCACTGGCCGAGTACGCGCTGTCGAAGCGCACCGAGGTGTACGGCACCGTCGATTTCGACAAGGTGTCGGGCGCGGCGACGGTCGAACTGCCGGGCCGCGACAACCAGACCGGCGTTGCGCTCGGTTTGCGGACAATTTTCTGAATCGTTTCACGTCGTCATGGCAGAACGGGCGTCCCCAGGGACGCCCGTTTTTTTCGCCTCGCATACGGAAACCGGCTCACCGGTCTGCCGCGCGCATAAAAAAAGGTGCCGCGAACGGCACCTTTCTGTACTACAGGCAGCTTCTGCTGAAGCTTAGAAGCGGTGACGCAGACCGACCGTAGCAGCCGTCTGGTTCTTCGACGACGAGGTCGGAACCGTGTTGTCGCCGCTGTAGATCGAAGCCACGCCGCCGTCACCCATTGCGTGCTGGTACACAGCCTGAGCGTAGACGTCGGTGCGACGCGACAGCGAGTAGTCAGCCTGCAGGCCGATCTGGTGGTAACGGGTCTTCATGTCGTTACCGTCGGCGTTGATGCCGTAGCCGCGCGCGTCGGTGAACGTGTACGCGACGCCGAGAGCCATAGCCGGAGTCACGTTGTACTTGCCGTTGATTTCGTAGTTGTTGGTGTGGCCTTGACGCTGACCAGGAGCTTCACCAACCAGGTTGTCGACGCGCGATTGCGTCCATGCCACGCCAACCAGCGCCGGGCCGAAGCCGTACGAAGCGCCTGCGCCGAACTGACGCTGACGGAAGTCGCCTTGCAGCACGCCCGCGGTGTTCGCCAGAACGCCGTCCGATGCGCCGCTTGCGTTAGCAGCCGGGTTGTTTTGCTGAGCGTAGGCAGCACCGAGGTGCAGGCCTTGCCACTGGTATGCGGCGCCCAAGCTGTACTGACGGTTGTTTGCGAAGCCACCAGCCTGGTTCGAGAAGCCGTACGTGCCGCCGAACGTGAAGCCAGCGTAGTTAGCGCTCGAGTACTTGACCGAGTTGTTGACCGACAGACCACCGTTGGTGTTCAGGTTGTCGTTGTTGAACGGGTGCGCGAAGTACGTGCCGCCCCAGCTGCCCGTTGCGGTCAGCGGTGCGAGGTAGTCCTGCGCTGCGTCGTACTGGCGACCCAGCGTGACCGTACCGAATTGCGAGCTCGACAGACCGACGAAGGCCTGACGGTTGAACATGCCGTTGTTGTTAGCGTACTTGCCGTTGTTGATGTTGAAGCCGCTTTCCAACGTGAAGATTGCCTTCAGACCGCCGCCCAGATCTTCCGAACCACGCAGGCCGAACATGCTCTGGTTGATGCCGCCGCTACCTGCTGCCCACTTGGAGTTGTGGGCAACGTTGCTGGTGTACGTCAGACCTGCGTCGAGCAGACCGTACAGGGTCACGCTGCTTTGTGCGTGAGCGACCGAAGCGAACGATGCGGCAGCCGCAACGACGATGAGACTCTTTTTCATGGGAACTCCAATTCGAAAAATTTATACGGGGAGCAGGACCTGCTTCAGCAGCCGATGCATCGCATTTGCCGCCGCCCGCTTGGCCGAACCGTGGGGATCGACCGGGCACCCTTGAAGCGAAGCGTGAGTGTAGGGGGACACCCTGGTACCGACGCAGGCAATTCACGCAACAGGATTTTTCGAAATTCGCAACAATGTTGCTGCCGATGGGGATAACTTCTTGTTTTTCCATCGTTTATTGCAAGATCCAGGTGCCGGATCGCCAGCTCCACCCAAAACGAATTTGCAACGCGTCAATATTCTAAGTTGCGCGTTTGCAACAGTGCTTTAATACGCGTGACGTAATCGGGTCGGAGCAAATTGACGAAAAGACCGGCCGATATTTTTTGTAATCAAATGGTTGAAGTGACGGTTTTCCGCGTCGTTTGAGATTTATTTTTGGAGCGCCGGAACTTAATAGAGTCAAATGCAGTCTTGCTCGCGTACCCGCCAATTAATGGTTTCCGGCGGGGCGATTAACTCGTCGAATCACCAAGACGGCTTATTCACCTAATCTTTATTGACCGACGCAAGCAATCGCTGCCGCCCCCGGGCGGCGCAACGGTCCGAGCCCACCGCGTCGAATCAGCATTCACTATTGAGACACTGCCATTGCGGCGGTCTTCTGATTTCTCGCTTTAGTGAGCACCCTCTGTCACGTCTCTATAAGATGCGCGCGCGATTCGAAAAAGCCTTCAGCACGGACGTTGCCCGGAGGTGAATTGCGACGCCGGCCACCGCGTGACAAGACCCGCGCTGAAGGCGGACGGCATGCATCAACAAGCCTTCCGCATTCAACTAACGGCGGGGTTGCGCCCGCTTTTACACGGAGTTTCCCTGATTACGCGTGATCACCGCTTATGGCTGGCGCGGAGTGCGCTTAAGCGCCTCCTCGTCCGCGGGCGAGGAGCCTGGCGCGAGCGGGTCGGTGTCGGGCGGTGTGTGGGGCAACGGACGCCGCTCGCCGGGGTTGAGGCTGGCACTGGGTCGTCCAGCTGAGGCAGCCGAAGGCCGCCCAAAAAACAAAAAAGGGTTCCGGAATTCGGAACCCTTTTTTCGATACTTTGGTGGGCCGGGTGGGATTCGAACCCACGATGTCCTTTCGGAGGTGGATTATGAGTCCACTGCCTGCAACCAACACGGCGTCCAGCCCAAGAAAAAAGACCCGGTCGTGAAGGCCGGGCCCGTTTCGTCGATTGGCCGACATACTACACGAAAAAGGAGCCTCCGCAACCGCTTCGCTTCGGCGAAACGACCGGGAGGCCCCTTTGATCGCATCATTTGCGGCCAACCGCGGCCGTCGCCGTCAATTCCCTTCGAGGAATGACTTCAGCTTGTCCGAACGGCTCGGATGACGTAGCTTGCGCAGCGCCTTCGCCTCGATCTGACGAATTCGCTCACGCGTCACGTCGAACTGCTTACCGACTTCTTCGAGCGTGTGATCCGTGCTCATCTCGATACCGAAACGCATGCGCAACACCTTCGCTTCGCGCGGCGTCAGCGAATCGAGCACGTCCTTCACGACGTCGCGCATACTCGCGTGCAACGCCGCATCCGCCGGGGCGACCGTGTTCGTATCTTCGATGAAGTCGCCCAGATGAGAATCGTCGTCGTCACCGATCGGCGTTTCCATCGAGATCGGCTCCTTCGCGATCTTCATGATCTTGCGGATCTTGTCTTCCGGCATTTCCATCTTCTCGGCCAGCGTCGCCGGATCCGGCTCGAGACCGGTTTCCTGCAGGATCTGACGCGAGATGCGGTTCATCTTGTTGATCGTTTCGATCATGTGAACCGGAATCCGGATCGTGCGCGCCTGGTCGGCGATCGAACGCGTAATGGCCTGGCGGATCCACCACGTCGCATACGTGGAGAACTTGTAGCCACGACGGTATTCGAACTTGTCCACCGCCTTCATCAGGCCGATGTTGCCTTCCTGAATCAGGTCGAGGAACTGCAGACCGCGGTTCGTGTACTTCTTCGCGATCGAGATCACGAGACGCAGGTTGGCCTCGGTCATTTCGCGCTTCGCCTGGCGCGCCTTAAGCTCGCCGGCCGCCATCTGACGGTTGGTTTCCTTCAGGTCCTTCAGCGGCAGCACCACGCGCGCCTGCAGATCGAGCAGACGTTGCTGCTGTTCGCGGATCGCCGGAATGTTGCGCGTGAGGATCGCGCTATACCCGTGACCTTCGGCGACGATCTTGTCGGCCCATTCGAGGTCCGTCTCGCTGCCTGGGAAACGCGCGATGAATTCCGCACGCGGCATCCCGCACTTGTCGACGACCGTATGCAGGATCTGACGCTCGACCTGACGCACTTCATCCACCTGCGCGCGCAGCGTGTCGCACAACCGCTCGACGGTACGCGCGGTGAAGCGGATTGTCATCAGCTCGTTCTGGATGGTTTCCTGCGCCTTCAGATACGACTTGGACTTGTAGCCTTCCTTCTCGAACGCGCGACGCATCTTGTCGAACCATTCGCTGATCGACGCGAATTTTTCGAGCGACGCGCGCCGCAGCGCTTCGAGCTGCGCCGCGTTGGCGGTGGCTTGCGCCGCGCCATCGTCTTCTTCCTCGTCCTCTTCGTCCTCTTCCTCGGCTTCCTCGTCTTCATTCTCGATCGCTTCCGCCTCCTGCGCGGAGAAGCCGTCGGCGTCTGCCGCGTCGGCGTCGATCAGACCGTCGACGAGTTCGTCGATGCGCGCTTCGTCGTTGGCGACGCGCTCGGCCATCGCGAGAATGTCGGCGATCGTGGTCGGGCACGCGGAGATGGCCATCACCATGTGCTTCAGGCCGTCTTCGATGCGCTTCGCGATTTCGATTTCGCCTTCACGCGTAAGCAGCTCGACCGTGCCCATTTCGCGCATGTACATACGCACGGGATCGGTGGTGCGGCCAAATTCGGAGTCGACGGTGGACAGCGCGACTTCAGCTTCCTCTTCGACTTCGTCGTCTGACGAAGCCGCGGGCGCGTTGTCGTTGAGCAGCAGCGTTTCAGCGTCCGGGGCCTGTTCGTAGACCGCGACGCCCATGTCGTTGAACGTGCTGATGATGCCTTCGATCGCCTCGGTCTCGGTGAAGTTGTCCGGCAGGTGATCGTTGATTTCAGCGTACGTGAGGAAGCCGCGCTCCTTGCCGAGCTTGATCAGGGCGCGCAGCTTGGAGCGACGCTCCTCGAGTTCCTCTACCGTGCCAGGCTGCGACGACGCGAACGCATCCTTCAGCAGCGCTTTTTCCTTTGCACGACGGTCGCGAGCCTTGACCTTCTCCGGCTTGCCCGGTGCGGCAGCAGCGGTTTCTTCGGTCTGGGTTGCATCGTCATCGACGGGTACTTCATTCAGCTTTTTCGTCATGGAGTTCGCCGTACCGGCTGTAGTCTCGATCCCCGGCTGTTGGACAACAGCCGGTTGAACCGTGGATACTGAAGTCACGCGCGCTACCGCATCGTCCTGAACGGCAGCCGCTTCCCTTGCGCTTCTGACACCCGCCCGCTTGGCAGCCGGCGGTGCTACAGCTTTCGCCGCCCGAACCGGTGCGGCCTGCGCGGCCGCAGTGGTCGACGACTTCTTCCCGGCAGCCGGTGCAACGCTGACAGCAGACGTTCTTCTGGCGGATGCAGTCAGCTTGGCTTCGGTAACTTTTCCGGTGCGCTCTTTAGCGCGTGAGCCCGTTGCATGATTTCCGCCTGTCGTCTTTGCCATCGCATCGCCTTTCGCCTTTGCTAGGAAAACCCTTGAAAAAACAAACCGCTAGAAACTTTTGATTATACCATCCGATGTTTCGGCCTCGCCGCTACAGCCCGAGTTGACGCTTCATGTCGGCCCGCTTCCGGTTGAGCTCCGAAAACTCGGCAAACTCTTCCGGCGTATGCCGCGACTGTCGCGAAAGCTGTTCGAGACGATCGCAATAAGCGTCGTATCGCATCTTCAAAATCGCGGCTTTCAGCTCCTCGCCGACAATTCGTTCCTGCTCGCGCCGTTCCTCGATGACGGCCGCGTCCTGCGGGTTCTTTCAGCAGCAAATCCCGGACGTTTTCATCATAGTCTAGAATTTTGCGAAAGATTTCCTCGAAAGTTGGGGCGTTCGCGCCATTTCGCAAGAGATCGGACAACAACTGGAACGCTGCCGAATCGCCGAGGGCTCGCGCGTGCGTCGTCACTTCCGCGAACAGTTCGCCGTGCCGGGTCACGGTGAGCAGCGCCTCTTCGGCCGCTTCGTCGAGCATCGCGACCGTGCGCGGATACATCACCAGATTGCGCAGCGTCTTTTCCTCGATGCCGGTCACGCTGCGCCGGTCCTTGCGGGCCGGCGCCTTGCGCGACGCGGCCGCGATCCGCGCGTCGACCTCGCAAAGCGCCGCGACTTCGCTGAATGGCACATCGAGCCGGTCTGCGAACATATGCATGATCTGCGCGCGCAGCGCATTGGCCGGCAACGCCTGCAGCAGCGGTTTCGCGTCGAACAGCGCGCGGGCCTTGCCTTCGGGCTGATCGAGCTCCTTGCCGGTCAACACCTCGTTGAGCATGAACTGCGACAACGGCATCGCCCGTTCGACCTGTTCGGCGAAAGCCTCGGTGCCGAACTCGCGCACGTAGCTGTCGGGATCATGCTCGCTGGGCAGGAACAGGAAACGGATCGTCCGGTTGTCGGCGGCGTGCGGCAGGCACGCATCGAGCGCGCGACGCGCGGCGCGCCGGCCGGCCGCGTCGCCGTCGAAACTGAAGATGACCGTATCGGTCTGGCGCATCAGTTTCTGCACATGAATCGGCGTGCAAGCGGTGCCGAGGGTCGCGACGGCGTTCTGGAAGCCCAATTGGGCCAGCGCGACCACGTCCATATAACCTTCGACGACCAGCACGTAATGTTGCTCTCGAATCGCAAGACGCGCCTCGAACAGCCCGTACAGCTCGCTGCCCTTGTTAAATAGCGGCGTTTCCGGTGAATTCAAATACTTTGGCTCGCCGCCGTCGAGCACGCGGCCGCCGAAGCCGATCACCTGCCCTTTGACATTGCGGATCGGGAACATGATCCGCTCGCGAAAGCGGTCGTAGCGGCGGTTCTGACCCTGCGCGTCCGACTTTTCGCTGACGATCACGAGACCCGCTTCGACCAGGGCGTCGTCGCGATAGTTCGGGAACGCCGCCTCGAGGTTTTGCCACCCGTCCGGCGCATAGCCGAGACCGAAGCGCGCGGCGACTTCGCCGGTCAGGCCGCGCTTCTTCAAATATTGGATCGCGCCCGGCGCACCGCGCAGTTGCTTACGGTAGTAGTCGCAGGCGGTCTGCATGAGATCGGACAGCGCGGTTGTCACGGCCTTCGATGCCGCCGGCGCGTAGCCGCCGCCATATCCGGGAGAAGCCTCGTGCGGTACGGTGAGACCCACCGATTGCGCGAGCTCGTTGACCGCTTCGGGAAACGACGCGCCCACGTGTTCCATCAGGAAACCGATGGCCGTACCATGCGCACCGCAGCCGAAGCAGTGATAAAACTGTTTAGTCGGACTAACCGTAAACGAGGGGCTCTTCTCGTTGTGAAACGGGCACAGCCCCATGAAGTTCGCGCCGCCCTTTTTCAGCTGCACATACCGGCCGACCACGTCGACGATATCGACGCGGTTGAGCAGGTCCTGCAGGAATGACGGTGGGATCACAGTAAATGACGCTGCCTGGAAAGCTTCAAAATCCAAGCCCGGAGCCCGGGCTCGACACCGCGCCCGGGTCCCGCGCCTCGCCTTCTGGAGGCGCGCGACCCGGACAAATCGACAGAGTTACTTAGCGAGCGCGGCCTTGACCTGTGCGGAGACGGCGGTCATGTCGGCGCGGCCGGCCAGCTTCGGCTTCAGCACGCCCATCACCTTGCCCATGTCCTGCGGGCCGGCAGCGCCGGTTTGCGCGACCGCCGCCTGCACCTCGGCAACGATTTCCGCTTCGGACATCTGCTCAGGCATGTACGCGGAAAGAATAGCCAACTCGGCCTTTTCCTTGTCCGCAAGATCCGTACGTCCTGCGGCCTCGAACTGGCTGATCGAATCCTTGCGCTGCTTGATCATCTTGTCGATGACGGAGGTTATGGCGGCATCGTCGAGCGTGACCCGCTCATCGACTTCACGCTGCTTGATCGCGGCGAGCAGCAGGCGGATCGTCCCGAGACGTTCGGTCTCGCGCGCCCGCATGGCAGCTTTCATATCGTCGTTGATCCGGTCCTTGAGACTCATCACTCACCTGAATTGCGTTGAAAAGTTGAAAAACCGGCCGGTCGACGGCGGCGATACTGCCGCATCAGCACAAAAACCCGCTTGGGACTTCTTCCTCAAGCGGGTTGGCGCAATTTTACGTAGTGGATGCGACCCTGCCGGATGGCCCGATGGGCCGGGTTTGCCATGATGACACCTGTCGTGCCGCCATCGGCTTGGATGCTGCCGCGCCGCGTACAGCGGGCAACGCCAGAATCAGTAGAGCTTCCTTGGCAGCATCTGGCCACGCAGACGCTTGAAATGACGCTTCACTGCCGCCGCTTTCTTGCGCTTGCGTTCGGCTGTGGGTTTCTCGTAAAACTCGCGAGCGCGAAGTTCCGTCAGTAGGCCGTTTTTCTCCATGGTGCGCTTGAAACGGCGCATGGCGACTTCGAACGGCTCATTGTCTTTTACGCGGATGGTCGTCATTTTTCAATAACGGAACTTTGTAAAGGTTCAGGAGTATAGCAGAGCTTTCTCACAAAGCCATTGCGCCGTCAAGCCCCCGGGCATATTCGGCCGCCGCCTCGCCCGCCGCGACACCCGACGCCCACGCCCACTGGAAGTTGTAGCCGCCGAGCCAACCGGTCACGTCGACCGCCTCGCCGATGAAGTAGAGGCCCGGCACCCGCGCGCTCATCATCGTGGTCGATGACAAACCGCGCGTATCGACCCCGCCGCGCGTCACTTCGGCCTTGCGATAACCCTCGGTGCCGTTCGGCGTGAGGGTCCAGCGCGACAGCGCCTCACCGATGCCGCGCAGCGCCTTGTCCGGCAGATCGGCGACGCGGGCCTCGGCAACCATCCGGTGAGTGTCGAGCCACACATGCGCGAGCCGCTGCGGCACCCATTCCGATAGCAGATTGGCGATCTGCCGCTTCGTGCCGCTTTTCGCGTCGATGAGCGCAGTCGCGGCGTCGCGCTCCGGCAGCAGATTGATGTGAATCGGCTCGCCGGGCTGCCAGTAGCTCGAGATCTGCAGCACGCCTGGGCCCGACAGGCCGCGGTGCGTGAGCAGCAGATCTTCGGTGAATTCGGCGCCGGTCTTCGTATTGCCAGTCGACAGCTCTACTTCAAGCGACACGCCCGATAGCGCCGCGAACGGCTCCCAGTCGGCCGGAGCGAAGGTCAGCGGAACCAGCGCGGGACGCGTGTCGATCAACTTGTGGCCGAACTGCCTGGCGATCCGGTACGCGAAATCGGTTGCGCCGATCTTCGGGATCGACAGACCGCCCGTCGCGATCACGAGCGCACGGGCGGCGATCGTGCCCGCCGTCGTGCCGAGCAGGAACTGTCCTTCGGCGTCCTGGCGCACCTCTTCGACCGACAGCGGCGTGCGCCATGCAACCCCACCGGCGTCGCACTCGTTCTTCAGCACGTCGATGACCGCGTCGCTCGACTGATCGCAGAACAGCTGGCCCTTGTGCTTCTCGTGCCATGTCACGCGATGCTGCTTCAGCAGCGCCATGAAATCGCGCGGCGTATAGCGCGCGAGCGCCGAGCGGCAAAAATGCGGATTCGCCGACAGATAATTGGCCGGCCCCGCATACAGATTCGTGAAGTTGCACCGGCCACCGCCGGAAATGCGGATTTTTTCCGCGAGACGCTGCGAGTGGTCGATCAGCGCCACACGCCGGCCGAGTTGACCGGCCACGGCCGCGCACATCATGCCGGCCGCGCCCGCGCCGATCACCGCGATATCGAAGGATTCCATGGGGCCGCATTGTACCTGCCGGGCCCACGCGTCCATGCCGGTGCTCAGCGGGCCGCCTGCGGCCGCCTGTCCGCGCTGGTATACTTTCAGGCTTACCTTTCACTTCCGGACGCGCGTCGCGCGCGCCCGTCTCAAGCGATTCATCATGCTCGTTCTCGGCATCGAAAGCTCCTGCGACGAAACCGGTCTCGCGCTCTACGACACGGAGCGCGGCCTGCTCGCGCACGCGCTGCATTCGCAGATTGCGATGCATCGGGAGTACGGCGGCGTCGTGCCGGAGCTTGCATCGCGCGATCATATCCGCCGCGCGCTGCCGCTGCTCGAAGAGGTGATGGAGCGCGCCGGCGTCGCGCGCGGCGACATCGACGCGATCGCTTACACGCAAGGGCCTGGGCTCGCGGGCGCGCTGCTGGTCGGCGCGAGCGTCGCGAATTCGCTGGCGATGGCGTGGAACAAGCCGACCGTGGGCATTCACCATCTCGAAGGGCATCTGCTGTCGCCGCTGCTCGTCGACGAGCCGCCGCCGTTCCCGTTCGTCGCGCTGCTGGTCTCGGGCGGCCACACGCAGTTGATGCGCGTGACGGACGTCGGCTTCTACGAGACGCTCGGCGAGACGCTCGACGACGCCGCCGGCGAAGCCTTCGACAAAACCGCCAAGCTGCTGGGCCTCGGCTATCCGGGCGGCCCCGAAGTCTCGCGCATGGCCGAGTTCGGTACACCCGGCGCAGTCGTGCTGCCGCGCCCGATGCTGCATTCCGGCGACCTCGATTTCAGCTTCAGCGGCCTGAAGACCGCCGTGCTCACGCACGCGAACCGGCTGGGCGGCGCGAACATCTGCGAGCAGGCCAAGGCCGACCTCGCGCGCGGTTTCGTCGATGCCGCCGTCGACGTGCTGGCCGCGAAATCGCTAGCGGCGCTCAAGCGCACGAAGCTGAACCGGCTGGTGGTGGCGGGCGGCGTCGGCGCGAACCGGCAATTGCGCGAAGCGCTGTCGGCCGCCGCGCAGAAGCGCAATTTCTACGTCCACTACCCGGACCTGTCGCTGTGCACGGACAACGGGGCGATGATCGCGCTGGCCGGCGCGCTGCGTTTGCAACGCTGGCCCGAACAGGCCGGCCACGACTACGCGTTCACCGTGAAGCCGCGTTGGGATCTGACGTCGCTCGCGCACTGAACCGCCGCCCCAAGAGGACAAAAAGCCGCTTTACAAGCGGCTTTTTTGCTTCAATGCCTTCGCAACGAAACGGCGTGGAGCGATCAGGAACGTATCAGGCGAGGCGCTTGTCCCGCTCGATCACCGCATACGCGCTGTGATTGTGAATCGACTCGAAGTTCTCCGCTTCGAGCACATACGCGACGATGCGCTCGTCGGCATTCAGACGCTGGGCAACGTCGCGCACGAGGTCTTCGACGAACTTCGGATTTTCATACGCGCGCTCGGTGACGAACTTCTCGTCCGGGCGCTTGAGCAGGCCCCACAGTTCACACGACGCTTCTTCCTCGGCGATACGGATCAACTCTTCGACAGCGACGTCGCCGTTCAACTCGGCATCGATCGTCACGTGCGAACGCTGATTGTGCGCGCCGTACTGCGAGATCTTCTTCGAGCACGGGCACAGGCTCGTGACCGGCACCAGCACCTTCAGGAACACCCGCGTCGCGCCATGGCGGGTCTCACCGGTCAGCGTGACTTCATAATCGAGCAAGCTCTGCACGCCCGACACCGGCGCGGTCTTGTTCACGAAGTACGGGAACGACACTTCGATGCGGCCCGCCTCGGCCTCGAGTTTTTCGAGCATAGCCGCGAGCATCGTGCGGAAGGTGGCCGGTTCGAGCGGCGCCTTGTTCTCTTCGAGCAACGCGACGAAGCGCGACATGTGGGTGCCCTTCTGCTCGGCCGGCAGATGCACGTCGAGATTCCACGTGCCGACCGACGGCTGCACTTCGCCACCTTGCGTGCGAATCGTCAATGGATGACGCACGCCCCTCACGCCGACCCGCTGGATCGGAATCTGGCGCATGTCGGGGGTGCTTTGCACGTCGGGCATCACGAAAGCGGGATTCATCTGATTCATTCTTTTGTCCTTTCTGGAAAGCGCCGGGCTGCACCAAGGTTTCGCTGCATCGGCGACTATCGCGCAGCGAGTGCAAGGCACCCAACGGCCATGCGGATCAGTGCGCGCAACGGCGAACGCCGGCTCGCGCCGGCGTTGGGTGACGGCCCACAACACCCGTCGGTTCAAACTGGAGATTGCCGAAGCCGCCGTCGCATGACGGCGGCATGAGTCGAACCTACGACGGCACGACAGCCGACAGCGCTTTACGCGACGCGCTTCACGGACGACTGACCGCCGACCGCCCCGCTCGCAAGGAAGCGTTCGCGGATCGACCGGGCGATACCCGCGGCGTCGAGACCGCACGCGGCGAGCAGCTTGGCCGGGTCCCCGTGATCGATGAACCGATCGGGGAGCCCCAATTGTAGTACGGGACGCATAACCCCACTTGCGAGCAGGGCTTCGACGCACGCCGAACCCGCGCCACCCATGATGGAGCCTTCCTCGACGGTGACGATCGCGTCGTGCGTCTCGGCCAGCTTGCGCACGAGTTCGGTGTCGAGCGGCTTCACGAAGCGCATGTTCGCGACGGTGGCGTCGAGTTGCTCGGCGGCCGCGAGCGACGGCGCGACCATCGTGCCAAACGCGAGAATCGCGATGCGCTTGCCGGCCGGCGCCGACGTCTCGCGACGCACTTCGCCCTTGCCGAGCGGCAACGCGGCCATCTGCTTGACCGTTGCGACCCCGGTACCCGCGCCGCGCGGGTAGCGCACAGCGGTCGGATGCGACTGCTGCAACGCGGTGTACAGCATCTGGCGGCACTCGTTTTCGTCAGACGGCGCCATCACGGTCATGTTCGGAATACAACGCATGAACGCGAGGTCGTACGCGCCCGCATGCGTCGCGCCGTCCGCACCAACGAGACCCGCACGATCGATTGCGAACACCACCGGCAGGTTTTGCAGCGCGACGTCGTGAATCAGCTGGTCATACGCGCGTTGCAGAAAGGTCGAATAGATCGCGACGACAGGCTTCATGCCGTCCGCGGCAAGGCCGCCCGCGAACGTCACCGCGTGCTGCTCGGCGATGCCGACGTCGAAGTAACGGTCCGGGAAGCGCTTTTCGAACTCGACCATGCCCGAGCCTTCACGCATTGCCGGCGTAATGCCGATCACGCGCGAGTCGAGCTCGGCCGCGTCGCACAGCCACTCGCCGAACACCTGCGTGTAGGTCTTTTTCGACGGCGTCGCGGCCGGTTTGATACCCTCGGCCGGATTGAACTTGCCCGGGCCGTGGTACAGCACCGGATCAGCCTCGGCCAGCTTGTAGCCTTGGCCTTTCTTCGTGACCACGTGCAGGAATTGCGGCCCGCGCAGTTCCTTGATGTTTTGCAGCGTCGGAATCAGCGAATCGAGATCGTGACCGTCGATTGGTCCGATGTAGTTGAAGCCGAACTCTTCGAACAGCGTCGCCGGCACGATCATGCCCTTCGCGTGCTCCTCGAGCTTGCGCGCGAGATCGAGCACCGGCGGCGCGACGCGCAGCACGCGCTCGACGCCCGCGCGCGCAGCCGCATAGAAGCGCCCGGACATCAGACGCGCGAGATGGCGATTCAGCGCGCCGACCGGCGGCGAGATCGACATGTCGTTGTCGTTGAGGATCACGAGCAGCGGCACGTCGTCTTCGACGCCCGCGTTGTTCATTGCCTCGAAGGCCATGCCGGCCGTCATCGCGCCGTCGCCGATCACGGCGATGCCCATGCGGTTGTCGCCTTGCAGCTTGCTCGCGATCGCCATGCCGAGCGCGGCCGAAATCGACGTGCTCGAGTGCGCGGTGCCGAAGGTGTCGTATTCCGATTCGTCGCGCTTCGGGAAGCCCGAGATGCCGCCCAACTGACGCAGCGTGTGCATCTGGTCGCGACGACCGGTCAGGATCTTGTGCGGATAGGTCTGATGGCCGACGTCCCAGACGATCCGGTCGTGCGGCGTATCGAAGACGTAGTGCAGCGCGATGGTCAACTCGACCGTGCCGAGGTTGGACGAGAGATGGCCGCCCGTCTGCGATACGCTGTCGAGCACGAAGGCACGCAACTCGTCGGCAAGCGGGTGCAATTGGCGGCGATCGAGGCGGCGCAGGGCTGCCGGGTCGTCGATGGTTTTCAGCAAGTCGTACATCGTCGTTCCATTGTAGGAAAACTTACGCGCCCGCACTTCATACATGCACCCCGGGGATGGAGGGTGCGCGGCGGCGGGCTTTCGCGTTCAGCTGACCCGGTTCACCACCAGGTCGGCCAGTTCGGCAAGACGCTGCGCGCGCGCGCCGAACGGCGCGAGCGCGGCGTGCGCGTCGCTGCGCAGTTGCGCCGCGAGCGCGCGCGACGCGTCGAGCCCAATAATCGACACGTAGGTCGGCTTGCCGTCCTTCGCGTCCTTGCCGGCGGTCTTGCCGAGCGTTGCGGAGTCGGTCGTGACGTCGAGAATGTCGTCGACGACCTGAAACGCAAGACCGACCGCGGCGGCGTAGGCGTCGAGCGACGCCAGACCCTGCGCGTCCGGCGTCTCGCCGGCCAATGCGCCCATGCGCACGGCCGCGCGCAGCAGCGCGCCGGTCTTCATGCGATGCATGGTCTCGAGCTGCGGGCGGGTCAGCGTGTGGCCGACGCTCGCCAGATCGATGGCCTGGCCGCCGCACATGCCGATCGAGCCGCTTGCGAGCGCGAGTTCGCGTACGAGCGAGGCCTGCTGCGGCCGGCCGAGTACGTCGGACGTGAGCACGATGAATGCTTGCGACTGCAGCGCGTCGCCGACCAGCAGCGCGGTCGCTTCGTCATACTTGACGTGGACCGTCGGCTTGCCGCGGCGCAGTTCGTCGTCGTCCATGCAGGGCATGTCGTCGTGCACGAGCGAGTACACGTGAATCATTTCCAGCGCCGCCGCCGCCGCATCGAGGCATTCGGCACGCGCGCCGGTCAGCTCGCCGGCCGCGTGGCACAGGAGCGGCCGCACCCGCTTGCCGCCGCCGAGCACCGCATAGCGCATCGCCTCGTGCAACCTGGCGGGTTCGGTCGTCTCGGCCGGCAGATAGTGTTCCAGAGCCGTTTCGACGCGTTCGAGCACCGAGCGCGTCCATTGTTCGAATGTCATAGGTCGTCCCCGCTCTCAGTCGCGGCTGTTCCTGCGGTATTCATGGGCAGCGGCTTGAGGGTCTCGCCATCGAGGACCCGCACCTGCTGCTCGACCTTTTCGAGCTGCTGTTGACAGAATGCGACAAGTGCCGCCCCGCGACGGTAAGCGGCCAGCGATTCCTCGAGGCTCAGACTGCCGCCTTCCATGCGCGCGACGAGCTCTTCCAGTTCGGTCTGCGCGGCCTCGTAGTTCTCCGGCAGCGGCGCGCTATCGCCGCTTTCGGCTGGTGCGGCGGCGGAATCGTTCGATGCGGTCTTCGCCATGAATAGTCGCAAAATTAAAACAAGTCGGACATTCTACGGCAAAAGCGACATTTTCGATCCGCCCGCCGGCCTGCGCCCCGCCGTGCTGTCTCGCTTCGAGCCTGTCCGATGCCCACCCTTGCCCCGCTTCGACCCTGAAGTCTCGCAGAAAAAAAGCTCGAGGTCTGCGGCGAAAATGCCGAACTTTCTTGACATTTTTAACCCAAATCAGGGACTTAAGTGCCCCTGTCACAGGGAAACGGGTATAATTGCGGGCTCCCTAAATCGAATCTTCGATGGTTGGGTTGTTCACTGCTTTCACGTCTTCATCGGGAGTGGGAATGTCCAATCTGAGCAATGCATTGCAGTTGCGGTCTGTTCATAGCCAGCTGCCAGTCACGGCTTACTTTGACGAAGCGCTTCTTACGCGCGAAATCGACACCCTTTTCAAGAAAGGTCCTCGCTACATCGGCCACGATCTCATGGTGCCCGAAGCGGGGGATTATTTTGCCTTGCCCAGCGAACGCGAGGGGCGGGTACTCGTCCGTAACCAGCTGTCGCAAGTCGAGTTGCTGTCGAACGTGTGCCGCCACCGGCAAGCCATCATGCTCAACGGCCGCGGCCAGACGCAGAACATCGTCTGTCCGCTGCATCGCTGGACGTACGACCTGAAGGGCGAGCTGCTCGGCGCGCCCCATTTCGCCGACAACCCGTGCCTGAATCTCGGCGCCACGCCACTGCGGAACTGGCAGGGTCTCCTGTTCGAGGCCCAAGGTCGGGACGTCGCGAAAGATCTCGCACGCCTCGGCACCAAGCGCCATTTCGATTTCTCGGGCTTCATGTTCGATCACGTCGAAGTCCATGAGTGCAACTACAACTGGAAGACCTTCATCGAGGTCTATCTGGAGGACTATCACGTCGCACCGTTCCATCCGGGCCTCGGCAGCTTCGTCAATTGCGACGATCTGACGTGGGAGTTCGGCGACTGGTACAGCGTGCAGACGGTCGGCGTGCACAAGGCGCTCGAGCAACCGGGCAGCCCGACGTATCGCAAGTGGCACGACGAAGTGCTGCGCTTTCGCGACGGCAATCCGCCCGAGTTCGGCGCGATCTGGATGGTGTACTACCCGGGCATCATGATCGAGTGGTATCCGCACGTGCTGGTCGTGTCGTGGCTGATTCCGCGCGGTCCGCAGAAGACCACCAACGTGGTGGAGTTCTATTACCCCGAGGAAATCGCGCTGTTCGAGCGCGACTTCGTCGAAGCCGAGCGCGCCGCCTATATGGAGACAGCCCGCGAAGACGACGAGATCGCCGAGCGCATGGACGCCGGCCGCCTCGCGTTGATGGAGCGCGGCGAATCACAGGTCGGACCGTATCAGAGCCCGATGGAAGACGGTATGCAGCACTTCCACGAGTTTCTGCGGCGCGAACTCGGCACGATCTGATCCGCGCCGCGTGGCGCATCGATCGACTCAAGGAAAGACGGGCTTCGACCCGTCTTTTTTTGTTTAGACTACCGATATAGACCGGCCATGCGCCAGCCGCGTGAACGACGCGGCCCGCAGCCGCCATCGCCCGTATCGAGGAGACGCTCATGCCCCACACTCATTACACCACCCTGATCTCCGCGACCAATCTTGCCGAGCGGCTCACGGCCGCGCCGGGCAGCGTGTTCGTGATCGACTGCCGGTTCGACCTCGCCGATACCGACGCGGGCGAGAAAGCCTGGCTGGCCGGCCATCTGCCGGGCGCGCACTATCTGCATCTCGATCGCGATCTGTCCGGGCCGAAGAACGGCTCGAACGGCCGGCATCCGCTGCCCGATCGCGCGCGGCTCGTCGAAACGCTGGAGTCGCGGGGACTGAAGCAAGGTCAACAGGTCGTCGCATATGACGCACAAGGCGGCATGTACGCGGCGCGCGTCTGGTGGCTGTTGCGCTGGCTCGGTCACGACGCGGTCGCGCTGCTCGACGGCGGACTGCAGGCATGGGAAGCGGCTGGCCAACCGCTGACGCAGGACGTGCCCGCGCAGAACACCGGCGACTTCAAGGCGGCCGCGCCGCTCGCCGTGACCATCGATACCCAGGCGGTCGAGCGCAACCTCGGTTCGAAGGAGCGAATCGTCGTCGATGCGCGCGCGGCCGATCGCTATCGCGGCGAAAACGAGACGCTCGACCGCGTCGGCGGCCATATCCCGGGCGCGCTGAACCGCTTCTTCAAGGACAACCTGACCCCCGACGGCCGCTTCAAGCCGGCGCACACACTGCGTGAGGAATTCCACGCGCTGCTCGGCGACACGCCGCCCGAACACGTGGTGCTGCAATGCGGCTCGGGCGTGACCGCCTGCATCAATTCGCTTGCGATGGAGGTTGCCGGCCTGCATGGTTCAGCGTTGTACGCGGGCTCCTGGAGCGAATGGAGTTCCGACCCGAAACGGCCGGTGGCGACGGGGGCGAAACCTTGAGCGCGAGCCGCCGCAAGTCGTAACCAGACGCGAGGAATTCGAGCAGCGCTTCAAGCCACGCCGTGCTGCTTGAACCACACGAGCGTACGACGCCAGCCATCCTCGGCATCGGCCTTCCTGTAGCTCGGACGGTAATCGGCGAAAAACGCGTGACCCGCGTCGTCATAAACGACGAACTGTGAGCCGCGTCCTGCTTGCGGCCCTTGCGCGATCGCCTGCTTCATCTGCTCGAGCGTGTCCTGCGGATTGCTTTGATCCTGGCGCCCGTACAGGCCGAGCACCGGCGCATGAAGGTCAGCGACGAGATCGATCGGATTGGCCGGCGTCATCGCATTCTTCGCGCCGGTCACGCGACCGTACCAGGCGACCCCCGCCTTCACGCGCGGATTGTGTTCGGCATAGAGCCACGAGATGCGCCCACCCCAGCAGAAGCCGTTCACGCCGAGCCGGTTCAGGTCGCCGCCGTTTTCGCCGGCCCACGCGACGGCTGCGTCGAGGTCGGCCAGCACCTGCTCGTCGGGTACCTTGCTGAGCAGTTGCTCGCTCAGTTGCTGGATGCTCGTGTAGACGGTCGGATCGCCCTCGCGCTCGAACAGGTTCGGCGCGATTGCCAGATAGCCCAGCTTCGCGAAGCGCCGGCAGACGTCCGCGATATGCTCGTGCACGCCGAAAGCCTCATGCACGACGAGGATCACCGGCAGATGCGTCTTGCCCTTCGGCTGCGCGCGGTAGGCCGGTATCAGCGTACCGAGCGAATGAAACGCCACCTCCCCTGCTTCGAGGCCGTCGCTGTCGGTATGAATGGTTTGCGCCGAGACTGGCAGCACCGCCGCCGCGAAACCGGTGCCCAGCGCCGCCTTGATGAAGGTGCGCCGATCGAAGGGAACGTGCGGGACCAGGCAGTCGACCTCAGGCTTCAGCATGTGGCGCTCCTCGAAGAATTGTTAGAGGCAACAGGATACGCCTTGCGCGCATCCCGTTGCACATTCAACTGAGGAGATCGTCCGCGCGCGTCAGTGCAGCTTGACGCGCGGCAGCGTGGTACGGCGCAACCAATGCGCGAAGGTGTCGAGCACCATGCGCGGATAGCCGTGCAGCGCCGCGATATGCAGCCGGTACAGCGACATGTACATGAAGCGCGCGAACAGCCCTTCGATCAGCATATTGCCGCCAATCACCCCGCCCATCAGATTGCCGACCGCGCTGAAGTGGCCGAGCGAGACCAGCGAGCCGAAGTCGCGATAAGTGAATTCCGGTTGTGGCCTGTTGTCGAGGCGCGCCGCCAGTCCTTTCATCAGAAAGCTCGCCTGCTGATGCGCGGCCTGCGCGCGCGGCGGCACGTTGCGCTCGTTGCCCGGCCACTCGCAGGCCGCGCAGTCGCCGAGCGCGAAGATGTTGTCGTCGATCCCGGTTTGCAGCGTACGGCGCACGACCAGCTGGCCGAGCCGGTTGACCGGCAAGCCGTCGAGCTGACCGAGCACCGCCGGCGCCTTGATGCCCGCCGCCCACACGGTCAGATCGGCCCGCACGGTGTGACCGCTCGCGGTGCGGATGTAGCCCGGCGCGACCTCGGCCACCGTCTCGCCAATCATCAGCTTCACGCCGAGCTTGGTCAGCAATTCGGCGGTGGCCGTGGAAACGCGCTCCTGCAACGCGGGCAGAATGCGCGGCCCCGCCTCGATCAGCACGATGCCGACGTCATGCCGCGGATCGAGCTTGTGCAAGCCATACGCGGACAACACCTGCGCGGTATTGCGCAACTCCGCCGACAACTCGACCCCCGTCGCGCCGCCGCCGACGATCGCCACCTGAATGCGCGGCTCGCTGGACGTCCACGTGCCGGGTCCCGGTCTCGACTCGACGGGTTCGTGCGCCTGATGCTCGGCGCGCACGCATGCGGCGATCAGGCGCTTGCGGAAACGCTCTGCCTCGCTGACCGTATCCAGTGCTATGGAGAATTCGGCCGCTCCCTTGACGCCGAAGAAGGCCGTGGTACTGCCGATCGCGATGATCAGCGTGTCGTACTCGAGCTCGCGTTCGGGCAGCAGTTCAGCGCCGTCGTCGTCCAGCACGGTGCCGAGCGTAATGCGTCGGTTCGTGCGGTCGAGTGCGCTCAGGTCGCCTTGCTGGAATGCGAAGCCATGCCAGCGCGCCTGCGCCGCGTACGGGAGCTCCTGCGTGAACGGGTCCATGCTGCCCGCCGCCACCTCGTGCAGCAGCGGCTTCCAGATATGCGTCGGATAGCGGTCGACCAGCGTGACCTGGGCCTGCGCGCTGCGCCCCTTCTTGTCGGCCCGATAGCGATCGCCAAGACGCGTGGCCAGTTCCAATCCTCCCGCACCTCCGCCAACGACGATAAATCGATGCATTGCACTTCTCCGTGTAGCCGATGAATTATCTGTCGCGACGCTGCGCATGAATGCGCCGTCCTGAACCGATTGTCCTCGACCCGCCTGGGAAGTCACAAGTCGCCAAAACCCATGTGTGACATGCGCACGACGTTATCGTGCGCATGTCACGGGCATGTCAATGCGCTTCCTCCCAGTTCAGGCCCGCACCGACCTCGGCGACGAGCGGCACCTTCAGCGCGGCGACGCCGCACATCAGTTCTGGCAGGCGCATGCGGACTTCGGACAACTCAGCGTCGGGCACTTCGAGAATCAGTTCGTCATGCACCTGCATGATCATCCGCGTGCCGATCTTCGAGTCTTCGATCCAGTTCTGCACGGCGATCATCGAAAGCTTGATCAGGTCGGCGGCGGTGCCCTGCATCGGCGCGTTGATCGCGGCCCGCTCCGCGGCCTGGCGGCGCGGACCGTTGCCGCCGTTGATCTCGGGCAGCCACAGACGACGGCCGAACACCGTTTCGACGTAGCCCTTCGCCTTCGCGCTCAAACGCGTCTCGTCCATATAGCGCGCGACGCCGGGATAGCGCGCGAAGTAGCGGTCGATATAAATCTTCGCCGCATCGCGCGTGATGCCGAGGTTCGACGCGAGTCCGAACGCGCTCATGCCGTAGATGAGCCCAAAGTTGATGACCTTCGCGACGCGCCGCTGATCGCTCGACACTTCGAGCGGCGTCACGCTGAAGATTTCCGACGCGGTGGCGCGGTGAATGTCCTCGCCCCGCGAAAACGCGCGCAACAACGATTCGTCGCCCGAGATGTGGGCCATGATGCGCAATTCGATCTGCGAATAATCGGCGGAGACGAGCTTGTGCCCGGGCGGCGCGATGAACGCCTCGCGGATGCGCCGACCTTCGCCGGTACGCACCGGAATGTTCTGCAGGTTTGGATCGTTCGATGCGAGCCGCCCCGTCACCGCGACGGCCTGCGCGTAGTTCGTATGCACGCGGCCGGTGTGCAGATTGACCATGCGCGGCAGCTTGTCGGTATAGGTCGACTTCAGTTTCGACAGGCCGCGATGTTCGAGCAGAATCTTCGGCAGCGGATAGTCTTCGGCGAGCTTCTGCAACACCTCTTCGTCGGTGGAAGGCGCACCGCTCGGCGTCTTCTTGATGACCGGCAGTTCGAGCTTCTCGAAGAAAATCTGACCAATCTGCTTTGGCGAGCCGAGGTTGAATTCGCCGCCGGCCAGTTCGTACGCCTTGCCTTCGAGTTCGATCAGACGCGTGGCGATCTCACTGCTCTGCTGACGCAGCTTCTCCGCGTCGATCAGCACGCCGGTCCGCTCCATCTTGCGCAGTACGCGCGAAGTCGGCACTTCGATCTCGCGATACACATGGTCGAGCGACTTCTCCGCGGCGATCTGCGGATACAAGGCCTGATGCAGACGCAGCGTGATGTCTGCGTCTTCGGCAGCATATTCGGCGGCTTTGTCGAGCGCGACTTCGTCGAAGCCGATCTGCTGCGCACCCTTGCCCGCGACCTCTTCGTACTTGATCGTCTTCACGCCGAGATGACGCAGCGCGAGGCTGTCCATGTCGTGCGTGCGATGCGATTCGAGCACGTACGACTCGAGCAGCGTGTCATGCTCGACGCCGCGCATTTCGATGCCGTAATTCGCGAGCACCTGTTCGTCGTACTTCAGATGCTGGCCGACCTTCTTGTGGCCTGCGCTTTCGAGCCACGGCTTGAGCTTCGCGAGCACTTCGTCTCGCGGCAGCTGCACCGGCGCGTCGGGGCCGCGATGCGCGAGCGGCACATACGCGGCGCGGCCCGCTTCGACCGACAGCGACAAGCCGACGATCTGCGCGATCATCGGATCGAGCGACGTGGTCTCGGTATCGAACGAGGTCAGCTCGGCCGCATTGATCCTGTCGAGCCACGCGTCGAGCTGCTCCCATGTTTGCACGGTCTCGTAGTGGCGCTCGTGATCGACGGACAACGCGGGGGGCACGTCGGTTTCCGGACCTTCGACCGCATCGGCGATTTCGACTTCGCGCAGCCACGTCTTGAAGCCGTGGCGCGTGAACACCTCGCGCAACTCTTCGCGCGATTCGGGAAGGCTCGGCAGACTCTCCTCGATCGACACGATATGCCCGGTCAGATCGCAATGACGCTCGACTGTGACGAGCTTGCGCGCCATCGGCAAAAAGTCCAGCGCGCGGCGCAGATTCTCGCCGACCGCGCCCTTGATCTCGCTCGCATGCCCGACGATGCCATCTAGCGACTCATATTGCGTCAGCCATTTGACCGCGGTTTTCGGACCGCACTTCTCGACGCCCGGCACGTTGTCGACGGTATCGCCGATCAGCGACAGATAATCGATGATGCGCTCCGGCGGCACACCGAACTTCGCGACCACGCCGTCGCGGTCGAGGGTTTCGTTGGTCATCGTATTGACGAGCGTCACGCGGTTCGACACGAGCTGCGCGAGGTCCTTGTCGCCGGTCGACACGACCACGTTCATGCCGAGCTTTTCCGCTTCGGTGCACAGCGTGCCGATCACGTCATCCGCTTCGACGCGATCGATCATCAGCAGCGGCCAGCCGAGCGCACGCACCGCGACGTGAATCGGCTCGATCTGACGGGCAAGATCTTCCGGCATCGACGGACGGTTCGCCTTGTATTCCGGATACCAGTCGTCGCGAAACGTTTTGCCCTTGGCGTCGAACACGCACGCGCTATACTCTGCTGTGACTTCCTTGCGCATGCGCCGCAGCATGTTGATCATCCCGTAGAGCGCACCCGTCGGGCCACCCTCGGGACCGCGCAGATCAGGCATCGCATGGTAGGCCCGGTACAGATAACTCGAACCGTCGACCAACAGCAGGGTCTTACCTTCAAGGCTTCGTTCTTCAGGCATTATGACTAAGAGAAAAGTGATTCCGAGTCTGCGATCGCTCGCAGATCAAGAGCGCGCAACGGCCAAGAAAGCCCGCGCATCGTGGCAGATGTTCACGATTATGGCAGAGTTTATCGAGGCGACCGAGTACCTGTCGGAGATTCGCCCGGCGGTCAGCATCTACGGTTCGGCGCGCCTGAAACCGAACTCGCCGTACTACAAACTCGCCACGCAGATCGCGCGCAAATTGTCGGATGCTGGCTTCGCGGTGATCTCCGGCGGCGGCCCCGGCATCATGGAAGCGGCCAACAAGGGCGCGCATGCGGGCAAGGCGCCTTCGGTCGGTCTGAACATCGAGTTGCCGCACGAGCAGTCGGGCAACCAGTGGCAGGACATCTCGCTGCGCTTTCGCCATTTCTTCACGCGCAAGGTCACGTTCGTGAAGAACTCGGACGCGGTGATCGTGATGCCCGGCGGCTTCGGCACGCTCGACGAACTGGCCGAAGTGCTCACGCTGATCCAGACCAAGAAGTCGCGCCATGTGCCGATCATTCTGGTCGGCGCCGAGTTCTGGGAAGGTCTGCTCGCGTGGTTCAAGAGCGCTCTGATTCCGATGGGTTTGATCAATCCGACCGACATCGATCTGATGCAGGTGATCGACAATCCGGACCAGGTGCTCGAAGCGGTGCTCAAGTTCTACGAAGACCGCGAGGAAGGCGAAGTTCATCCGGTCAAGTCGGAAGAAGACCGGATGTTCTACCTGTGATGGCAAGAGGCTGCGCGCCTCGCATTGCGCGTAGCACGATGCCTATCGTCGCGCACATGGCGGGCAGCCTTCGGGCTGCCCGCTTTCGTTTTGCAGGCCAGTTTGCGGCGCGCTGACTGTCAACCGGATTGGCGAACAAATCGTTTGCACGCTTGCCGTCCGGCGCTAACGTGCTCAGTTGGTACTCGAAGCTCGCAATCTGAACGAACTCACCTCACCCGAAGCCGCGCTCGCGCCGACGTTGCGTGAGATCTTCAGCGGTTTTCTCGGCCCCGGTCTCATTTCATTCGGCGGCGCGTTGCCGCTCGCGCGCCGTGCACTCGTCGATGCTGCGACTGCCGCTGCTGCCGACGATGCTCGTGCTCACGCCGCTCAGCATTTATCTTGCTGCAAGGAGCGCGCGATGAACGACATGCTCGTTTCCCTTGCGGCGATTTTTAGTCAGCTGTCGCTGCTCGCGTTCGGCGGCGGCAATACGATCCCTCCGGAGATGCAGCGGCAGGTGGTCGACGTGCATCATTGGATGCCGGCCAGCGAGTTCAGCGCGCTGTTCGCGCTCGCTCAAGCCGCGCCCGGCCCGAACCAGATGATCGTCACGCTGATCGGCTGGCATGTGGCCCGCTGGGCCGGCATGCTCGTCACGTCGATTGCGAAGTTCGGGCCGACGTCGCTCGCGAGCCATCTTCAAAGCGGCACATCCAGCGTAAGCGGGCTGTTTATCAGTGCCTCGGCCTGAGTTACTGAAACGCGACTTCCGCGAAACTCCGCAGCTTGCGGCTATGCAATCGATGCAGCCCATTCATCCGCAGCAGTTCCATCGCCTTCACGCCGATCTGCAGATGCTGATCGACCTGCGCGCGATAGAACTGATCGGCCATGCCCGGCAGCTTCAGCTCGCCGTGCAGCGGCTTGTCCGACACGCACAGCAACGTGCCGTAAGGCACGCGGAAGCGGAAGCCGTTCGCGGCGATCGTCGCGCTTTCCATATCGAGCGCGATTGCACGGCTTTGCGACAGCCGCTGCACCGGCTCGCGATGATCGCGCAGCTCCCAGTTGCGATTGTCGACGCTCGCCACCGTGCCCGTGCGCATCACGCGCTTCAGCTCGACGCCGTCGAGCTGCGTGACCTGCGCGACCGCGCGCTCGAGCGCGACCTGCACTTCGGCGAGCGCCGGAATCGGCACCCACAGCGGCAGATCGGCATCGAGCACATGATCTTCGCGCACATAGCCGTGCGCGAGCACGTAGTCGCCGAGACGCTGCGTGTTGCGCAGTCCCGCGCAGTGGCCGAGCATGATCCACGCATGCGGACGCAGCACCGCGATGTGATCGGTGATGGTCTTCGCATTCGACGGCCCGACCCCAATGTTGATCATCGTGATGCCGCTGCCGTCCGCGCGTTTCAGGTGATAGGCCGGCATCTGCGGCAGACGTGGCGGCAGCGTGCCCTCCTGCGCCTGCTCGCCGAGATTCTCGTTGTAGGTGATGACGTCGCCGGGCTCGACGAACGACGTGTATTCGCTGCGATAGGCGCGCAATTCCTCGTCGTCGGTACGGGCCATCATGCCCCGGCCGAGCTTGACGAATTCGTCGATATAGAACTGGTAGTTGGTGTACAGCACGTAGTTCTGCACATGCGTCGGCGAGGTCGCCGTGTAGTGCTTCAGCCGATGCAGTGAAAAATCGACGCGCGCCGCCGTGAACAACGCGAGCGGATGCGGCTCGCCCGACAGCGGCTCGTACGTGCCGTTGACGATGCGGTCGTCGAGCAGCGCGAGGTCCGGTATATCGAAGATGTCGCGCATCAGGAACAGGCGCTCGCGGTCCAGATCGCCTTCGAGGTGGATGCCCTCGGCGAACGCGAAATGAATCGGAATCGGCTGGTCCGACACGCCGACCTCGATCTGCACGTGATGGTTCTTCGCCAGCAGCCGCAGTTGCTCGCGATAGTAGTTGCCGAACAGATCGGGGCGCGTGACGGTCGTCTCGAACACGCCCGGCCCCGCGACGAAACCGTACGAGCGGCGTGAATCGACGTGCGTGTTGACCTCGGTACGCACGCGCACGAACGGATAGCAGGCGCGCACGCGATGGTCGAACTGCTCGTTGCGGCGATAGCGCGCGAACGCATCGCGCAGGAACGACGTGTTCGCCTCGTAGATCGCGGCGAGGCGGGTGACGGCCTCGGCCGCGTCGTCGAAGCCTTCGGTTGGGAAGCTGTTGGCGGGAGTCTGCACCGTGCGCTGATTGATATCGTTGTTGATCATCATCGTTCACCCTTTTTGATGAGACGACATTACCACGGAACCCGCTGTTGCCAAATGTCGGCGGCGACGCTTGCAACAGCGCCCGCGAGAACGCGCGCAGGTTGCGCGAAAGCGGCGCAAAATAAGGCTTGGCGCCCGTGCGTCAGGCCGGATTTGCTAGAATCCGGGCACCCAATCGGAGAATCACCATGAAGCTGCTCCTTCCCATCGCTGTTGCGCTGGCTCTGGCCTTCGGCAACGCCGCGATGGCTGCCCAGCCCGTCGACGAACCGCCGGCCGCCGGCGTGCCCCAGTCCGGCAATGAACGGGCCGGTCTGCCGGACCTGGACAAGATCAATCGTCCGGCCGCAGAGGTCAGCTCGAAGGTCGACATCAACGTTCCGCGCACGCCGAGCTTTCACGAAGTCAGCCCGAACGGCACCGAAATCACCGAATTCCGCGACAAGGGCAAGCCGGTCGAAATCGACGTGCATTCGAATTTCGGCACCCGCTACCAGATGAGCGCGTCGCCCGACACGTCGCCCACCGTCCACGACAGCGGCAAGCCCAGTACGCGCTTGCCATCGGTGAATCTCCACTATTGATCTTTACGAAAGCGGCACGCCGGCAACGGCGGCCGCGGCGCGACCGCGCCCCCGCTCAACCCGATCGCGGCCGCTGCGCGCTGAATGCGGCAACGCTTGCACTTCGCCGTTCCGCTTTCGTCGCCCGCTCCGCCACATTCGTTTGTCTCACCTCGCACTGGCTGCACCGCGCCAGCCGAACAACCTGATCCGACGTTTCCGCATGGCCGTCTTCACCGCTGTCAACGAATCCCAACTCGCAGAATGGATGAGTCACTACGATCTCGGCGATGTCGTCGAGTTTCGCGGCATCTCGTCCGGCATTGAAAACAGCAACTTCTTTCTGACGACGACGCGCGGCGAATACGTGCTGACGATTTTCGAAAAGCTGACAGCTGAACAACTGCCGTTCTATCTGAACCTGATGCGGCATCTTGCCGCGCATCGCGTGCCGGTACCGGATCCGATGCCGCGTCTCGACGGCGCGCTGTTCGGCATGCTGCTCGGCAAACCCGCGACCATCGTGACGAAGCTCGAAGGCGCACCCGAACTCTCGCCGGGCGTCGAGCATTGCGTCGAGGTCGGCCAGATGCTCGCGCGCCTGCACCTCGCGGGCCGCGACTATCCGCGCTATCAGCCGAACCTGCGCAGCCTGCCGTGGTGGCGCGAAACCGTGCCGACGATCCTGCCGTATCTGGAAGGCGAGCAGCGCGATCTGCTGGCGTCCGAGCTTGCGCATCAGGAAGCGTTCTTCGCCTCCGCCGATTACGCGGCAATGCCCGCGGGCCCGTGCCACGCCGACCTGTTCCGCGACAACGCGATGTTCGCTCACGCGGCGCCCGACACCGGTCACGAAGTGCGGCTCGGTGGTTTCTTCGATTTCTATTTCGCCGGCTGCGACAAGTGGCTGTTCGACGTCGCGGTGACGGTCAACGACTGGTGCGTCGACCTCGTGACCGGCAAGCTCGACGCCGAGCGCACCGAGGCGCTGTTGCGCGCGTATCAGACGGTGCGGCCGTTCACCGTCGAGGAAAAGCATCACTGGGGCGACATGCTGCGTGCGGGCGCATACCGTTTCTGGGTCTCGCGCCTGTATGATTTTCATTTGCCGCGCGCGGCCGAACTGCTGAAGCCGCACGACCCCGGTCATTTCGAACGCATTCTGCGCGAGCGCCTGCACGGCGTCGCGAATCCAGGCATCCATACCTCATGCAACTGATCGAAGTCCCCGCGAAAACCGGCTATGTGTGGTTCCGCCAGGGTATCTGGCTGTTCCGCAAGAATCCGCTCGCCTTTCTGACGCTGTTCTTCACCTATTTGCTGGTGATGACGCTCGTGTCGCAGATTCCGGTGGTCGGCGGCGTGTTGCCGCTATTGTTCATTCCCGGTGTCGCGGTCGGCTTCATGGCCGCATGCCGCAACACGATCGCGGGCAAACCGGTGTTTCCGACCATCCTTGTCGACGGCTTTCATTCGTACGGCCCGGTGGTCGCGCGGCGGCTGCTCGTGCTCGGCGTGCTGTATGTCATCGCCATGGCGCTCGTGCTGGCCGGCTCGGCGCTCGCCGACGGCGGCATGCTGCTGAAGGTGATGCTCGGCAACGCGTCGATGGACGAGAACACGATCGCCAACAGCAATATCCCGCTCGCGGTGATCACCGCGCTCGCGTTCTACATACCAGTCGCGATGCTGTTCTGGTTCTCGCCCATCCTCGCCGCCTGGCACGACGTGCCGCCCGTCAAGGCCATGTTCTTCAGCGTGGTCAGTTGCTGGCGCAATCGCGGCGCTTTCGTCGTATTCGCGGCGCTGTGGTTCGCAGTCGCAACAGTCGTGTCGATCGGGCTGTCGGTGCTGATGCAGGCGCTCGGCGCGGCCGACTTCGCGTTCGCGATCCTGATGCCCGCGACGATGATCGTCACGACCATGCTGTACTGCTCGTTCTACGCGACCTATCGCGGCTGCTTCGGCGTGCAGACGCCGCAAACGCCGGATCTGCCGACCACGCCGGCGGCCTGATCCGTCGTTCCCGCGCGGGAGCCGTTCTGGCGCCCGCGCGCGCCGCGTGTTCCGCGCACACCTTCCCGACGTCTCTGTCGACACACCTGATCCCGACGCTCGGCATCCTGAATCGACTTGCGGCACAATGGTTTGCGTGCAATCCATTTGCACGCTCTTTTTGCCGAGATGAATCATGACCCAGCGCCCCGCTCTCCCCTTCACGCTCGACGAGCAACTGTGCTTTGCGCTCTACTCGACCTCGCTCGCGATGACGAAAGCGTACAAGCCGCTGCTCGAAAAGCTCGGACTCACGTATCCACAGTATCTGGCGATGCTCGTGCTGTGGGAAACCGACGACGTCACCGTCAAGGACATGGCCGCGCGCCTGAATCTCGATCCGGCGACGGTCACGCCGCTGCTCAAGCGCCTCGAAGCGCAGGGACTCATCGAGCGCGCGCGCGGCACCGACGATGAGCGCCTCGTCTACATTCGCCTGATGGGCGCGGGCAAGGCGCTCAAGCGTCAGGCGCGCGACGTGCCCGGCGAAATCTTCTGCGCGACGCAGCAGACGGCGGACTTCCTGCTGCGTCTGCGCGACGACCTCACACGCCTGCGCACGACGCTCAACGACTTCATGGACCAGTAGGGCGATAACTGAAAAGGACTAGTTCCGGTTCCATCGAAAAATTCATTTGCACACAAATGATTTGTGTACTATCTTGGTCACCTGCCGCTTCGCTAGCGCTTCGCCAGACCGGCGAACCGGCAGCCAGCGGCAAACAAGCCAACCCTGACACCCCAGACTAGGAACCGCACCATGAACATCCTCTACAAGGCAAGCGCAACGAGCACCGGCGGCCGCGACGGCCGCGCCGTATCGTCGGACGATGCATTGGACGTGAAGCTGGCGGCACCGCGTGAACTCGGCGGAAATGGCGCAGCAGGCACGAATCCCGAACAGCTGTTTGCAGCCGGCTACTCGGCCTGTTTCCTGAGCGCCATGAAGTTTGTCGCCGGCCAGCGCAAACAGGCCCTGCCGGCCGACGCGCAGGTTTCCGCCGACGTCGGCATCGGTCCGAACGACAAGGGCGGCTTCGCGCTCGACATCGACCTGCGTATCACTCTGCCGGGTCTGGCTGCGGACGCTGCCAGGGAACTGGTAGATGCAGCGCACCAGGTCTGCCCGTACTCGAACGCTACGCGTAACAACGTCGCGGTTCGTCTGCACGTCGCTTGAGGTCAGGTCGGCCGTTGCGCCGATCAGCAATGCTCAAGAAGAACCGCTCACGGCGCATTACCCTGCGCCGTCGCGAGCAGCGCCCGCACCCTGCACAAAGGGCCGGGCGCTGATTGTTTTCGCGCGCACGGCACGCATCCTGCGTAGCCGGTCCTCGACCACCTTCAGCCCGACTGCCTCTCCCGATGACACGCGCCCGCCGCCTGCAGCGTTCGCCGCCTGGTGCGACGGCCGCACCGGCTATCCGCTCGTCGATGCCGCGATGCTGCAGTTGAACCAGACCGGCTATATGCACAACCGTCTGCGGATGGTCGCGGCAAGCTTCCTCGCGAAGGATCTCGGCATCGACTGGCGGCTCGGCGAGCGATACTTCGCCGATTTGCTGAACGACTTCGATTTCTCGGCGAACAACGGCGGCTGGCAGTGGGCCGCCTCGACCGGCTACGGCGCGCAACCTTACTCCCGTATTTTCAATCCGGTCACGCGATCCGAAAAATTCGACCCCGACGGCGCTTTATCAAACGATATCTACCGCGGCTCGCGAACTTGCCGGCAAAATGGATTCACGCGCGGTGGCTGGCCGGCGCGGAGCGGCTCGCGGAATTCGGTGCATGGTACTGGGCGGGAATTATCCCGAACGGATCGTCGACCAGGCACAGGCCCGCGAGCGCACACTGGCCTGATACGGAAAGTGAGTGCCTGCTCACATTACTGAATAAGAAGGTCTGAAGGGGGCGAAGATGCGCCGTCTACCGTCGCTGCTCGTATTTTTGATCCTGACGCTGGCGGCCGGCTGGGCCGCGAGTCTGTCTCTGCCGGACGCGTGGTACACGGGCGTGCAAAAGCCTGTGTTCAATCCGCCGAACTGGGTTTTCCCACCGGTCTGGACCGTACTTTACGTGCTGATGGCGTTTTCCGCGTGGCGCGTGTGGAAGCGCGACGGCCTGACCGCGGCGATCGTACTGTGGGTCGTGCAGCTGGTGTTCAACGCCGCGTGGATGTGGCTGTTTTTCGGCCTGCATCGGCCGGAGACGGCGCTGATCGACATCCTGATTCTGCTGCTACTGATCGTGATGCTGACGTATGTGTTCTGGCGGCGCGATCGCCTCGCGGGCATTCTGCTCGTGCCGTATGTCGTGTGGGTCGCGTACGCCGCGCTTTTGAACTACGCGTTGTGGCAGCTGAATCCGGCTGCTTGAGTGGAGTCTGCCAAGCGGGCGCGAAGGCCGCGCGATGAGTAAAGGGGAATGCGCGTTACGAGTACTAGCCTTGATGGCCAACCCCAAACACCAGCGCCTCACCACGCGCCGATGTGCCGATTGCTGACGGCCTGATGCCGATTACAGGCAGTCGGCTTAGCCGTAGTGCTGGCTCATCCACGACGGACGCGCGTTCGTCTCTTGATCGAGCTTGCGCATGCGGAATTCGAGATCGTAGAGATCGGTCGCTTCAGCGAGATAGGCGTCAGCGCGCTCCTTCGCGAGCTGGTCCGGCGATTTGGTCAGAAACAGGAACAGGCGGCTGATCAGATACATGGTTCACCTCGGCAATGATAGCTAGGCGGTTACGCCTAAGGGATAACCCGTATTATAGGGAAAACCCTGATTACATGCCACTGCTCATTTTCGAGGTGTTGCTCGGACGTCACCGCCCGACCGACGATGCCGCCAACCCTTCCGCGATGCGGCCCGCGTCCGTGCGACGCTGATGCCGGAAAAACTCCCACAGCATGGCGCTCGCGTCCGGGCCCTTGGATGAATGGAAGGGCAGCGCATCGTCGCCGCCGGCCCATGCGTGACCCAGCCCCTGCACACGACAAAGCCGTACCACGCGCCGCCCGCCGCGCAGATAATCGCGCATCACGACGCCATTTTTGCGGTCCTCGCGCGTCTCGCCGGCTTTGCGCGCGCCGTTTGCGTCAATGAGGCGGTTCAGACGCAGGAACTGTGTCGCCAACTGGTCCGCGTTGACCGGCGCCACCACATGGTCGGCATCGCCGTGGACGATCAATGCCGGCATGCCCGGGTATTGCGCGACGTTCGTGGTTTCGTCGACGAGTTCCGCCGGCTCGCGACGCGCGCCGCGCCGCATCACGTCCATCGCGGTAATGCCGGAGCGCGCCTCGCCGAAAGCGGGGCCGGAATGCAGCGCGACCGCGGCGAAATGCCCGGGGTACTTGACGGCCAATAGCGCGGTCAGCCCCGCGCCCGCCGAAATCCCCGCCACGTAGACACGCGCGCGGTCAAAGCCGTGTTGCTCGACCAGCGAATCCACCAGCGACACGACCGCGCGCGCTTCCGCGCCGCCCGCGTTATCGCCGGCATCGTACCAATGCCAGCAGCGGTGCGAGTGCGCGTGCTTCGATTGCTCCGGATACACGACCGCGAAGCCGTGGCGGTCGGCGAGCAGGTTCATGCGCGTACCCTCGGCGAATTCGTCGATCGACTGCGTGCAGCCATGCAGCATCACGACCAGCGGCATCGCCTCATGCGCGTGCCCGGACGGGATATAGAGCCCGTACTGCAGGTGATTGACCAGCCGGCCCGGCGCGGCCGGCGCGGAATGGAACGAGCGCGTCCACGCGCCGCTCGCCCACGCTGCCGCGCGTGGACGCACGCGCGACTCGCGCGGCGCTTCGCGTTTCATCGGCGTGCGTAGCGCGGCAGCCGGCTTCAGTGGATGAGCCTTGCTCGACGGTTTGGTGGTGGCGGCGCGAACCGGTCGCGCCTGCGCTCGCTTGGCGGTTTTTTGCGCGTGTTCGGTTTGGATCGCGAGCAGGCGCTTGAAACCACGCAGCCAGATTTTCGATAGGCTTTTTGCCATCGGCGATAACCTCGCAAAAGAGACAAATGCGGACCCCAAAACTGCGGATCAGATGAAGTTGTGCAATGCACAATAACATCATTTTTCCTGCGGTGCTGAACACAGCGCCGCTCTTCGTGCCCCATTTCGATCGTCGCGAACCTTGCCGGGGCCCTGTCGTCAAACCACGTCGATAGCCGTTCGGCAGCCCACATTCGGCGTGCAAAAGCGCTGTGCGCCGCAAGACCGTCGCGCGACACCCGACTATACTGGCGGTTGATCTCCCGACCTGTCGATCCGGGCCGCATCGGCGTTTCGTGCCGGCCGCGCGCCGATTTCCACCAACCCGATGTCACGCGACCCGCGTCGCGCTCCCGCCATGCCCGATTTACCGATCCACCTGTGGTATTCGATCACCAGCCTCGGCGGCGCCGGCTTGACGCTGCCGCTCGCGCTCGCCATCGCGCTGTGGTTGGCGGTCGGCTACTCGTGGCGGCTCGCGGCCTGCTGGCTCGCGCTGCTCGGTACGGCGATCGGCGTCGTGACCGTGACCAAGCTCGCCTTCCTCGGCTGGGGCGTCGGCGTGCGCGAGCTCGATTTCACCGGCGTCAGCGGTCACTCCATGCTGTCCACGGCCGTCTATCCGGTCGCGCTGTTTTTGATGCTATTGCCCGCGCGCCGCGCCGTCCGGCTGCTCGGCGTGCTCGGGGGGCTTGCCGCCGGCCTGGCGGTGGGCTTGTCGCGCGTCGTGCTGAGCGCGCATTCGCCGTCCGAAGCCGTGACTGGCTGCCTCGTCGGCGCGCTCACCGCGCTCGTGTTCGTGCGCATCGCGTGGAATGCGGAGCCGGGCCGGCTGTCGGCGCTCCCGGTCACCGTCAGCCTGATGGTGCTGGCAATCCTGATGCACGGCGTGCACGTGCCCACGCAGCGCTGGGTCACGCATATCGCATTGAAGGTGTCCGGCCACGACCGGCCGTTCATTCGCGCGAAATGGCTGGCCCCACGCGACATTCGACCGTCGGCCGCGCCGCTGTCGCAAACGCGCAATACGCTCGAGCCGATGCGCGCGTCGGACATCTGAGCACGCTGCGCCGGCCCTCCCGCCGCGTTTTCAAGCTTCCTTTTACAGTTTCGTAGCACTTCCCTCGCTTCACGCCATACGTGAAGCGCTGCGCCGAATCGACCGTTTCGCCCACCGCTATAACCGCGCATATATTACGATAGCGTTTTTAAGCCACTGCTTGCCGTTCACGTCAGACTCCGGGTCCTTCATGACACTCTCTTGCCATCTGAAGCAGTACGCGCTGTGCGTCACAGCCGCCGTCGCCGTCGTGGTCAGCGTGAATGCCCACGCCGATGAACTGGTGGTCTCGGCCGCCGCCAGCCTGACCAATGCGTTCAAGGCGGTCGGCGACGCGTTCGAGCAACAGCATCCGGGCACCAAGGTTCTGTTGAACTTCGGCGCGTCCGACGTGCTGATGCAACAGATCGTCAAAGGCGCGCCCGCCGACGTATTCGCGTCCGCGGATCAGAAGGCAATGGACAAGGCCGCCGCCGAAAAGGTGATCGTGCCGTCGACGCGGCGCGACTTCGCCGCCAACTCGCTGGTGCTGATCGTGCCAGCCGACAGTCATTTCGCGCCCGCCAACCTCAACGCGCTGACGACCGCGAACGTCAAGCGCGTCGCGTTCGGCGATCCGGCCTCGGTGCCGGTTGGCCGCTACACGCAAGGCGCGCTTCAGGCCGCCGGCGTGTGGGACGCGGTCAGCGCGAAGGCGGTGCTCGCGTCGAACGTGCGTCAGAGCCTTGATTACGTCGCGCGCGGCGAAGTCGACGCCGGCTTCGTGTTCGGCACCGATGCCGCGATCATGCCCGACAAGGTCAAGGTCGCGCTGCACCTGCCGACGCAAACGCCGATCAGCTATCCGATCGCGCAGGTCGAAGGCAGCCATCACGCGGCCGACGCGCAAGCCTTCATCGACTTCGTGCTGTCGCCGGCCGGCCAGGCGGTGCTCGCGAAGTACGGCTTCAGGCCGGCGCATTGATTCACGGGGAGAGCACACGCTCATGCAACAGGCCTGGGTTCCGCTGCTGCTATCGCTGAAGGTCGCAGGCTGGGCCACCGCGCTCACTCTCGTGCTCGGCGTCGCGGCCGCGTTCGGCCTGTCGCGCTGGCGCTCCGGCGCGCGCGACGTGATCGATTCGCTGCTGATGCTGCCGCTCGTGCTGCCGCCCACCGTGCTCGGCTATTACCTGCTCGTGCTGCTCGGCCGACGCGGCGTGATCGGCGCGTGGCTCGACCGCTTCGACATCCAGCTCGTCTTCACGTGGCAGGGCGCGGTGATCGCGTCGACGGTGGTCGCGTTTCCGCTCGTGCTGAAGTCCGCGCGCGCCGCCTTTGAAGGCGTCGATCCGCAGTTGGAGCGCGCGGCGCGCACGCTCGGCGTCAGCGAAGCCGCGGTGTTTTTCCGCGTGACGCTGCCGCTCGCCGCGCGCGGCATCCTCGCGGGCGGCCTGCTCGCGTTCGCGCGCGCGCTCGGCGAATTCGGCGCGACGCTGATGATCGCGGGCAATCTGCCAGGCCGCACGCAGACACTGTCGGTCGCGGTCTATTCGGCGGTGCAGGCCGGCGACGACAGCACCGCCAACTTCCTCGTGCTCGTGACATCGGTCGCGTGCGTGACGATCCTGCTGCTCGCGGGGCGTCTCGTGCCGCAGCACACGCTTCTGAGAGCCCGCTGACATGCCGCTCAACGTCGCCATCCGCAAGACCTTCGAGACCGCCGAGCGGCGCTTCACGCTCGACGTCGCGTTCAGCGCGAGCACGCAGCGGCTCGTGCTGTTCGGGCCGTCGGGCGCGGGCAAGAGCCTGACCTTGCAGGCGATCGCCGGCTTGCTGCGTCCCGATGAAGGGACCATCACGCTGCACGGCACCACCTTGTTCGATAGCGCGGTCGGCATCGATCAGAAGCCGCAGGCGCGCAAGATCGCGTATCTGTTTCAGGACTACGCGCTGTTTCCGCATCTGAACGTGCGGCAGAACATCGGCTTCGGGATGCACCGGGGCTGGCTCAATCCGCGTGCGCGCGGCGCGCATGCGCAGGTCGATTACTGGCTCGATGCGCTCGAATTGAGGGGCTTGGCGGGCAATCACCCGGCGCAGCTGTCGGGCGGGCAGAAGCAGCGTGTGGCGCTCGCGCGCGCGCTGGTTTCGCAGCCGCGCCTGCTGTTGCTCGACGAGCCGTTTTCCGCACTGGATAGTGAGTTGCGCCAGCGCATGCGACGCGAGCTATCGGACCTGCAAACGCGGCTCGATATTCCGATGGTGCTGATCACGCACGATCCGGACGACGTCGCCGCATTCGGCGATCAGGTCGTGCAGGTCAGCGACGGCCGCGTGCGCGAGGATCATCCGTTCGCAGGATATGCGCGCAGCGAGGCGTCGCCTCGTTGAGCGGGTGGCATTGCGCTTCCGTTACGCCCCGGCAACCTCAATCCTTCACGCCAAGTATCACGCTCGACGCCTTGAACACCGCGACCGCGCTCGCGCCTTCCTGCAAACCGAGCATGTCGACGCTGCCATTGGTGACGACCGCCGTGACCACCGCGCCGCCTTCGAGCCCGAGCGACACTTCCGCGTTCACCGCGCCGCGCTTCACGCTGTGCACGGTGCCAGACAACTGATTGCGGGCCGACAGGTTCAACGGCGCATCGCGATCGCCATCACCCGGTACGAGCAAAACGACCCACGACGCCTTGATCAGCGCAAACGCCGCCACGCCGACCGCGAGCCCGAGGGCTTCGGTGCTCTCGTGCGTGAGCACGGCGACGATCGTGTGGCCGCCGGGCAGCGCGAGCGACACTTCGTCGTTGACGGTGCCGCGCTCGATCGCCGACACCGTGCCGTAGAACTGGTTGCGCGCGCTCGTCTTCACGCCGATGCGGCCGATCAGGTCCCAGTCCGTCGCGAAGCCCTCGCCAATCGCCGCGCCCGCGCGTTCGAGAAAGCGCCGATGCTCGCGCTCGACCGCGCGAAACGTCTCGATCAGCTTCACCGCGCGCGGCGTCAGCGTCGTCCCGCCGCCGCCCTTGCCGCCGGTCAGACGCACGACGAGCGGCTCGCCGGCGAGGTTGTTCATCGTGTCGATGGCATCCCATGCGCCTTTGTAGCTGATGCCGACCGCCTTCGCCGCGCTCGTGATCGAGCCGGTCTCGCCAATCGCCGCAAGCAGCGCGATGCGTGCCGCGCCGCCGAGCGTCTGCGTGCCCGCCTGAAACCAGACGGAGCCGCCGAGTTCGAGGGCATCGCGGGGAGGGTCGGGGCGGTCGATGGTCATGGCAGAGAGTGATTGAGGGTACGTGTAGGGCGGCGAATCATTATAGCGACGCGCTCTTCTACCGCTGGCCCCTACGCTTGCCGTTCACCAAGGCACGACTCTGCCGAGGTAGTCGAGGTAATGCAAACCGGCACGGCCCTCGTAAGCGTCGATCGTGCTGACCAGGTTCGGGATGCTTTCGTCGATGCTCAGACGCGCGTCCGGCCCGCCCATGTCGGTTCGCACCCAGCCGGGCGCCATCAGCAGCAGGGTTCTGGTATCGCTTCGGTGACGTGCGGCAAAGCTGCGCATGAACATGTTGAGCGCGGCCTTGCTGCCGCGATAGACCTCGTAGTTACCATTCTCGTTGTTGGCGACGCTGCCCTGCCCCGACGACATCACGCCGATCGTGCCAGTCGGCCGAACGAGATCCTGCAAGGCCTCGACGACCCGCATCGGACTCAACGCGTTCGTCACCATTACGCGCACGAATTCGTTGGTCGATACATCCGCGATCGTTTCACTATCGTCGTTCTTGACGCCGGCGTTGACGAACAGCAGGTCGATCGGACGTCCTTCGAGGCGGCCCCGCAACGCGGCGACCTGTTCGGGCATCGTGATGTCGACCGTTTCGACTTCGAGTGCGTGATGTGACGCCGTCGCAAGCTGAAGGAGCCTGGTCGTGGAATTTTGCCTGCCGGTCGCGATGACTCGCCAGCCGCGCTTCAGATACTCCTCGACCATCGCGAAGCCGAGGCCGCGCGAGGCGCCGATCAGAAGCACGGTTTTTTGCTGGTTTGCGGGTTGCATGGAACGTTTCCTGTCGATGGACTCGGGTTGAAGCCGGTCCAGGAAATATAGTCCCGCGTGATACGGCGCGGAAGATGCAATGCTTGCACTTACCGACCGTGAATCGTCGACAATGAGCAAGCGCACGAATCAGGAGACCGCGCGATGTCACCCTCTCGTGAATACTGGTTCCCAGCCAAACGCTATGGCTGGGGTTGGGGCCTTCCCGTGCGCTGGCAAGGATGGGTGACGCTGCTCGCGTATTTCGTGTCGCTCGGGGTGGTCGTTTTCCGGTTTCAACCCGCGGGTCATCCGCTCACGTTCTCCTTGCTGGTCGCCCTATTAACCGTGGCTCTCGTGGTCGTGTGCTGGCTGAATTGCAGGGGCGCGGCCTCCTTGCGCTCGCTGTATCGATCGGTCAGATAGTCCGAACGGTCCCGCACGAGCAGCGTGAACTTGAACAACTCTTCCATCACGTCGACCACGCGATCATAGTCAGTCGATCTGATTCTTGAATACGGCCGTGAGATTGCCGTGGCGTTCCGGGCTGCACCAAACCTGCCCCTCCGACCACTCGGACAGCTTGCGCAGTTCGACGACCTTCGGATGATCTGCCGGGACGCTATCGGCGAGCGGCAGGCCGTGCGGGTCGAATACCCGCGTTTGCGCTCCGAAATGCCGGAGGATGCGCTCGGCTTCGAGCGTCAGCAGCCGGCTATACGACGTTGCTCGCAGCGACCCGTAAAGCAGCAGGATGCGTGGCGGATGCGTTGAAGTGGTCACGGGTGCCAGCTTGTCCACGTCCGGTATATCGAGGTGAATAGGGCTGACGTTCGGCAGATCACTCATCGCGATCCGTTTCTCCCCAAGTTGGGCGCGGCGTTCCGCTGCCCTGATTCGTACCATGCTTGCGAACGGTTCACGACCCCCACGACGAGCAGCATCACGGGGACCTCGATCAGAACCCCAACCACCGTCGCCAGGGCGGCACCCGAATGAAAACCGAACAGGCTGATTGCGGTGGCCACGGCGAGTTCGAAGAAGTTGCTTGCGCCAATCAGACTCGACGGGCCAGCGACGCAATGTGCGACGCCTAACTGGCGGTTGAGCAGGTAGGCCAGTCCCGAGTTCAGAAACACCTGAATGAGGATTGGCACGGCGAGCATCGCGATCACCAGCGGCTGCTCAACGATCTGCTGACCCTGAAACGCAAACAGCAGGACCAGCGTCACGAGCAAGGCGCAGATGGACCAGGGACCGAGACGGGCAACGACGCTACGGAAATGCTCTTCGCCCTTTCGAAGAAAGCGTTGGCGCAGCAGTTGCGCGAGGATGACCGGGATCACTATGTAAAGGCCAACCGAAGCGATCAGTGTGTCCCAAGGCACTGTAATCGCGGACAGCCCGAGCAACAACGCGACGAGTGGCGCGAACGCCACGACCATGATCGAGTCGTTCAGCGCGACCTGCGACAGGGTGAAATACGGGTCGCCCTTGCACAGCTGCGACCACACGAAGACCATTGCCGTGCACGGCGCGGCGGCGAGCAGGATGAGACCTGCGAGGTAGCTGTCGAGTTGCTCGACGGGCAGCCACGGCCTGAACACGTGACGAATGAACACCCAGCCCAACACGGCCATCGAGAACGGTTTGACGAGCCAGTTGACCGCGAGCGTCACGCCGATGCCGCGCCATTGGCTGCCGACCTGCTTCATCGCCGAGAAGTCGATCTTGATGAGCATCGGGATGATCATCACCCAGATCAGCACGCCGACGGGCAGGTTGACGTGCGCGACTTCCATGCGCCCGAGCACCTGAAATGCGCCCGGCAACAACTGGCCGAGTATCACGCCTGCCACGATGCACAGCGCGACCCACACCGTCAGATAGCGCTCGAAGAAGCCGATAGCCGGGCGCGCTGCTGCACGAGCCTCAGCGCGACTCATTGGTTTGCTCTGCCGGACGCTCGCCAATGGCGCGCATTTCGCGCTGGATTGCGTCGTGGTTGAGCGCGTGCAGCGGCAGGTTCACGAACTGGCTCACGCGATTCATGATCTGTCGATAGACCTTGTCGAAAACTTCGCGCTTCTCGTCGTCGGTTCCCTGGCAGGCTGCGGGATCTTCAAAGCCCCAGTGCGCGCTGATCGGCTTGCCGGGCCAGATCGGGCAGACCTCGCCCGCGGCCTGATCGCATACGGTAATGACGAAGTCCATCTGCGGCGCGTCGGGCGTTGCGAACTCGTCCCAGCTCTTACTGCGCATCCTGGCGGTGTCGTAGCCCAGTGCCGCGCATTTCTCGATCGCGAACGCATTGACTGCGCCGGATGGATGGCTGCCCGCGCTGTACGCGCGAAACTGTCCTTTGCCGAGCACGTTGAACAGCGCTTCGGCCATGATGCTGCGTGCGCTGTTGCCGGTGCAGAGAATCAGTACGGAATACGGTTTGCCGCTCACGTGCGGCTCCGAAATGAAATGCTTGTCTGGGACGGAGCGCAGCAGGCTGCCGCGGATTCGTTTGCTGCCAATGCCTCCTGGGTATGAGATTGCCCATAGATGGGAGCCGATTCGAGGGTCAGAAAGGTTTCCCAGGCCACGCCTTGCGGATCGACGGTCCACGCCTTGTCCGACTTCGCGTAACAGCATGTCGTGCCGCTCTGATGCTGCACGGGAACTTCAGCGGCGGCGAAGCGCGCGTTCATCTCTGCCAGTTCTTCATCGGTTTCGACCTGGATGCCAATGTGATCGACGCCAGGTTTCGCCCCGCGTTGCGAGATCGTGAAGTTCACGACGGGGTCGCTCAACTCCCACTTGCAGTAATCGCTCTTGGTGACCGTCGGCTCGACGTTGCCAAACATCGCGCTGTAGAAGCGGATGCTGTCGGCAAGATTGTCCACAGCCACGTGAATGTGCATGCGTTTCATGTTTCGTCTCGGCAGCAGTTGGAAAGGTCGCTCGCGGCGCACGATGCACCGGAGCAGCAGTTCTCTGTGAGGAAGCCGATCAGCGACGTCATCGCGTCGAAGTTTGCGGTGTAGATGACGAAGCGCCCTTCCTGTCGCGGACTCACCAGTCCGGCGTGTGTCAGGTCTTTCAGGTGGAATGAAAGGCCGGAAGGCGAAATGCCTAACTGCTGCGCTATTTCGCCAGCCGCCATGCCTTCGGGGCCGGCAACGACGAGCTGGCGAAAGATCGCGAGACGGGATTCGTGAGCGAGCGCGCCGAGCGCGCGTACGGCATTGATCGTGTCCATAAAGACACTATATCCACTTCATCGTTATATTTCAATATTTGTTGAAATGTCGCAACTTAGTCGGTGGTTCGCTCTTTGATGACGCATGGCGCTAGTCGGGACGGCTTGCGTACTGCGCAATCCCATTCCCAAACGACCAGTTCTCCTTCTCGACCTCGACGAGATTGACGAACACATCCTCGGGCCGCACGCCCGGCGACTTCCCGAGTTCATCGACGATGCGCCGGTAGAGCGCCTTCTTCTGCTCGACCGAACGCGTGTTGCTAACGGTCAGCTGGATCACGACGAGATCGTCGCCGCGCTCGATATTCTGGTACTGCCGGTCATAGATCATGTTGTCGGGCGTGTGCTCGGTGATCAGCATGAACATGTCGTCCTTCGGCACGTTGAACGTGTCCACCAGCGAGCGCTGGATGCCGGCGCTCAGCGCCTGGCGGTAATCGGCCGGCTTGCCGGCGCGCAGTGAGATCCGGGTGAGCGGCATGATGGGCTCCTTGTTTGCGGTGTTGGGTTGAACACAGCTTAGGCGCGCTCAATCATAATAAACAGATATCTTTGTCTATTTCATCAATTTCCATCCGAAATGAAAGTCCTCGATCTCGATGCGGTGCGCGCCTTCGTGCTGGTCGCCGATCTGCGCAGCTTCACGCGCGCCGCGGACGCGCTCGACACCACGCAATCGGCCGTCAGCCTGAAGCTGAAGCGACTGGAGGCGCACCTGGGCAAGCAGTTGCTGGAGCGCACGCCGCGCATCGTGCGTCTGTCCGCCGACGGCCACGCGTTTCTCGGCGCCGCGCGCGAGTTGCTGAACGCGCACGAGCGCGCGCTCGGCGCGCTGTCGGTGGAGCGGCGGCGGCTCGTGCTCGGGCTCAGCGAGCACGTCGCGGGCTCCGATCTGCCGCACCTGCTCGGACGGCTCAACGCGCACGATCCGGGCCTCTTGGTCGAGTTGCATATGGGCACGTCGGCGGCGTTGCTCTCGCAGTTCGACGAACGCCGGCTCGATGCGGCGATCGTCCGCTACGGCGCCGACGAACCGCCGCGCGAAGACGCGCAGACGCTGTTCAGCGAACCGCTCGGTTGGCTCGCGACGCCGACATGGCTGCCGCGAGTCGGTGAGCCGCTAGCGCTCGCGCTATTGAGCCCGCCGTGCAACGTGCGTGAGGTCGCGTTGCGCACGCTGACGGCGGCGGGGATCGCCTGGCAGGAGGTGTTTGTGGGTGGTGGCGTCGCGGCAGTGGGCGCGGCTGTGGCCGCTGGGCTCGCCGTGTCGCCGCTCGCGCGTCGGGTTGCGCCGCGCGGTCTGATCGACGTCGGCGCGCGGCTCAGCCTGCCGGCGCTGCCGGAATCGCGTGTGACGCTGCATTCGCGCGTGCGCGAGAGAGAGAGGCCCGCTCGGCGGAAACGCTGCGGCTGCTTGCGAACGGCCTCGCCACGGCGTGACGCCACGACCGATGCCACACCGCGCCGCGCCGCTCGAAGCAGCCTTAGTGGATGATCGGCGGCAGCGAACCGCTGCTGGCGGTCGCCGGATTGGGCACGGAGCCCATCGGCGCGATGTCGCTAACGTTTGCGGACGCGTCCGACGAAGTCCGCACGGGCGGTTTGATCAGATTCGCACGGGAAATCGCGGGCTTCGCCGCGACCTTGTCCACATGCGGACGCGCGGTGTGAGCCGCCGCGAAATCGGCGTGCACGACCTTGCCCCGAGCCGGCTTCGCGTGCGCCAGTTGCACATGTGGCTGCGCGTGCTTCGTGGTCTGCGCGGTCACGGTCGGGTGCGACCGGTTCGGCCCCGACGCCGCGACTTTCGTACCGCCTTTCACGTTCCCGCCGGCCACGAGATGTTTCTCGCCGTTCCCATGCGCCGCGAGTTTGCCGCCGTGGGCCGCGCCGGCCGACGCGACATGGGTTGCCGCGTGCCGGGCGCTCGCCGTCTGCCGCGCATGCGCACCAGTTTTGGTCTTGATTCCGCCCTTGGCGCCCGCCTTCACTTTCACCGCCTCGGGTTTTTTCCGCGCGTGCGCCTGCCGGGTAACGTGTCCGCTCGCGATATGCCCGCTCGCCTCCGGTGGATTCCACACTTCCGCATAACCGGCAGCCAACGCCACCTCCGACACACACCACACGGCCAGCGCCGCTGCTACTGCTCGAACCCGCATCTGCTGCTTCTCCTGATCGACGACTGTCAAAACGAGCCGGGATTATATTCTCTTGCAAAAATCCACTTTTGGACTAATATCATTAAAAAGTACACATAGGGACCTACCCGCAATGACTCACGCTGCCCGAATTTCCTCGCCCGAGGCATCGCCGCGACAATCGCTTTCGGAACCCACGCTGACGCAGATGTCCGCGGCCGGTCTGCGTGCGTTCTTCAACATCGCGCGCGACTGGGACCTGAGCGCCGACGAGCAGATCGTGCTGCTCGGCAAGCCGGGCCGCTCGACGTTCTTCAAGTGGAGGGCGACGCCCGAGACCGCGCGCCTCAGCCACGACACGCTGGAGCGACTGTCGCTGCTGCTCGGCATCTACAAGGCGCTGCAGATTCTGCTGCCGCAGCCGAGCGCCGCCGACACCTGGGTCAAACGCCCCAACAGCGCGCCGCCGTTCGGCGGCAAACGCGCGCTGGACCGCATGCTGGCGGGCAACATCAGCGATCTCGTGGCCGTGCGCCAGTATCTCGACGCAATGCGAGGCGGCTGGGCGTGACGCAACCGCAATGGCAGGACCGCTGGACCAGCGCAGCGCTCGATTGGTCGCCCGCGTATCGCGTGATTCCGACGCGCTTTCCGGCCATCAACCTGTTCGATCGGGTCGCATCGCCGGAGGATTTCGACGCGCTGTACGCGCTCGAAGCGATGACCAACGACCGTCTGCGCACCGAAATCGGCGAACTCGATCTGGTGCCGCGCGAGGAGCGCCGTTTCGGGCCCGGCTACGGGCCGATCATGGCCGCGCTCACGCATCTGAATCCGCTCGGCAGCCGCTTTTCCGACGGCACCTACGGCGTGTTCTATTGCGCGCGTTCACGCGCGACGGCGATCGCCGAAACACGCTATCACACGGGTCAGTTTCTCCAGGCGACCGCCGAGCCGCCGATGCGTCAACAGATGCGTCTCTACACGGTAGTCGCACAAGGCAGCGTGGTCGACTTGCGTCGCGACCCCGAGTTCGATCCCGCCGTGCTGTCGCCCGACGACTACCTTCCCGGACAGGCGCTCGGGCGCGCGGTACGCGCGGCGGGCGCGCCAGGCATCGTGTATCCGTCGGTGCGCGACAGCGCTGGAGAATGCCTCGCGGCGTTCCGCACGATGCTGCTGCGCGACTGCCATCACGCGGCATACCTCGAATACAACTGGAACGGCAGGAGCGTCGATATGGTGTTCGAGTTGAATCAGGTCGGGTGACAGAAGAGCGGCGAAGCAGCGCGGGGACTTCAGCCGTTCAAGGCAAGGCCAATTCCGCCGCCCCTTCCGCGCGCGCGGCCTCGACCGAGATCGACCAACGACGCAACGCCTGCGGCTGCACGATCGTCAACGTGCCGTCCGGCCCGAACGCGCCCGTATCGATGAACACTTGCGAGCCGATCTGCGTGATGTCGCGCACCGGCGTATGGCCGCAATAAGTCAGCGACAGCCCACGCTGCCGCAGCGGATCGCCGTTGCCCAGCGCGAGCTCGCGACCCCACAGCAATTGCTGGCGCGTTTCGGCCGAATAATTGCCCGCGTCGAGCTCGGCGTCGGAGCCGAAAAATTCGGCGTGCAGAACGTTGAAGCGCGCCTTGCCGCTGCCGATCACGCGCACGAGCGGCAGCGTGCGCAGATGCTCGGCGTAATAGCGCAGACGCTCGTCGGGCACGTCGGCCGCCCACGCGCCGCCGATGCCGTACCACCACTGCCGCCGCAAGCGGCCGTCGGCGACCGCGCACAGCGCGTCCTCGTGATTGCCGAGCACCGCATGGAACCACGGCTTCTCGAGCAGCGCGAGCGCCTGCTCCGAGTGCTCGCCCCGATCGACCAGATCGCCGACCGAAAACAGCCGGTCGCACGTCGGATCGAACGCGATCTGACGCAGCAGGTAGCGCAAAGCGTCGACGCAGCCGTGCAGATCGCCGACCACGAAATCGCGGCCGGCCTCGTTGGCGTCGTGATGCTGAACGAAGTTGGCGGGGGTGGAATTCATCCCACCATGATAATGCGGCCGACGCGCACGCGTATGCGGGGTGCCTATCGTATCCGCGCGCTTCATCGAGCAAGAAAGACATCGAACGACGCAAAAATGACGCTGAAACGCCACATTTGCGGTATGCGTTACCGGAAATGCACCTTTGCGCGAGTCACTTCTGGCGCGCGCCCGCGTCGTCCCGCGCGCTATTGCAGCGTGCGCAGCTTCGCCACCTGGTCGGCCGCGATCGTCGCCTGCGGATTGCCGAACTGTTTCGTCACGTAGTTGGTGATCGCCGCGATCTGCTCGTCGTCGAGATGGCCGCCGAACCCGGGCATCAGCACGTCCGCGTGCGCGGTCGTGCGATTCACGCCGTGCAGAATGACCAACGCGAGATTGTTGGCGTCGTTCGCGCCGACCGTCGAGTTGTGGATCAGCGACGGATACGCGCCCGGCGCGCTCGCGCCCACGCCCTGCCCGGTCCAGCCATGACAGGTCGCGCAATTGGCGACGAACAGCTGCGCGCCGTTCACGCCGGTGATCGCGGTGCCGCGCATGGCGGTGACGTCGCTGGCCGGCTTGCCCCATTGATGACGGGGACGCGCGTCGCCGCCGCTCACGGCCGGCACCGAGCGCAAGAACACGACGATCGAGCGCAGATCCACCGGCGTCAGGAACTGCGTGCTGTTCGCGACCACTTCGCCCATCGGGCCGGCCGCGTTTGCGCGGCTCGGCGCCGCGCCGGTCGACAGATACGACGTGAGTTCGTCGTCGCGCCAGTCGCCGACGCCGCTCAGCTTGTCCGGCGTGATATTGAACGCATGCCAGCCGGCCTGCACCGCACCGGAGAAACGCGCGCTCGACTTCAGCCCCTGCATGAAATTGCGCGGTGTATGGCATTCCTCGCAATGCGCGAGCCCTTCGACCAGATACGCGCCTCGGTTCCATTCGGGGCTCTGTTTCGGGTCCGGCACGAAGCGCCCCTCGGTGAAGTTGAACAGGTTCCAGAACACCATTAGCCAGCGCTGATTGAACGGGAACTTGAGGCTGTTCGAGGGCGGCGTGTAGTGAATCGGCGCGAGCGTGTTCAGATACGCGCGAATCGCGAGCACGTCCTGTTCGGTCACGCGTGTGTAGGCGGTGTACGGGAACGCCGGATAGAGCCGCTCGCCGCCTTTGCCGATGCCTTCGTGCATCGCGCGCATGAAATCGGCGTCGCTCCATTGGCCGATGCCGGTGTCGGGATCGGGCGTGATGTTCGGCGTCACGATCGTGCCGAACGGTGTGCTGATCGGCAGGCCGCCCGCGAATGGGCGCGACTTGTCCGCCGTATGGCAGGCCGCGCAATCGGCAGCACGGGTCAGGTATTGGCCGCGCTTCACGAGTTCGCCATTGGCGGCCTTGCCGGCGAGCATGGCCGGGCCGCCGACCGCAGCCTGCGCCGCGTCGTCGGCGCGCGCCTGGGTGATCGGCATTTCGTCGGTCGAGTCTGCGTCCGGGCCGTGCGACTCGTGCCACGCTATCGACAGCGCAAGCAGCGAAAACGCGGCCGCGAGCGCCGCGCCGCCGAAGCGGCGGCGCTGGTTGACGTGCATCAGCACAGGGTTCGGCTGCGCGCGACAGGTTTTCTTCGTCATTGTGGCTCTCCGGTCGGCGCTCAGATTTCGCGCTTCAGCTTGTCGCCCAGTTTCAGCGACAGTGCAGCGATCGTCAGCGTGCAGTTCACCGACGCGGCGGTGGGCATCACGCCGCTACTCGCGATGAACAGGTTCGAATGATCGTGCGTGCGGCAGTCCGCGTCGACGACCGAACTCGCCGCATCGCTGCCCATGATCGTCGTGCCCATGATGTGATTGTTGGGCGCGAAGCTGTCGTCGAACGAGACCTCGGTGCCGCCGAATAGCGTCGCGATCTGCGCATACAGTTCGTGCGTATTGGCGGCGCTCTTCTTCACGTAGTCGTTGATCGAGTAGTAGATCTCGGGCTGAGGAATCCCGAGCGCGTCCTTGTGATCTGCCGACGGCACGATGCGGTTCTGCGGCTCCGGCAGATGTTCGTGAAAGCTGTTGATGTTCAGCGTGCGCGCCGCGCGGTCGCGAATCTGCCGGTCGAGCTCGGCGCCGGTCAGGCCTTTTTTCAGCAGGTCGGCGGTGACCCCCATCGTCGGCACGCCGTTCGACAAATGCAGCTTCTTCGACGAGTAATCGGAGCGGAATGCGCCGTCGCGGAAGTTGACTATCGAGGTCATCTCCATCGGGCCACGGCCGGGCCACAGCGGTTCGTTGGCGAGAAACGTGACGCCGGTGCCGGGATGGTCCATCAGGTTGCGGCCCACCTGATCGGAGCTGTTGCCGACGCCGTGCGGGAATTTGTCGGAGGTCGACATCAACATCAGCTTCGGCGTTTCGATGCCGTTCGCCGCGAGCACGAACAGCTTGCCCGTGACGCGTGTGCCATTGCCGTTCGGGTCCTTGTAGTGGACCGCGGTGATAAGCCCTTTGTCGTCCGCTTCGATGCGATACACGACCGCTTCGGGAATCAGTTTCGCGCCGGCCTGCTCGGCCTTCTCCGCGTGAATCACGCCGTTGTACATCGCCGCGATCGGGCAGATCGGCATGCAGTTGTTGTTGCCGCAGCAGGTGGGCCGCGCATCGAACGGCCGGCTGTTGCGCGCGACCGGTTCGGGCACGACCTTGAAGCCCTGCGCGTTGAGCACGTCGCTGAACCGCTGATCCATGTACGACAGTGGCAGCTGCTGCATCGGATAGGGCTTCGAGCGCGGCGAACCGAGATCGATCGAACTATCGGGACCGGACACGCCGAGCTGCACTTCGGCGGCCACGTACCACGGCTCGAGCGTTTCGTACGGATACGGCCAGTCGCGCCCGACGCCATACAGCTTGCGCAACTGGAAGTCCGACGGCAGCAGCCGCCACGCGGCGGCCGCCCAGTGCCAGGTCGTGCCGCCGACCAGCCGCACGTATTGTGAGTTGTACGGATAATCGCCCTTCTGGATCAGGTAGTTATTCGCGGGCGCGTACTCGGGATGCGGCGCGTAAGGCGTCGACGGATACGGCGTCGCGAAGTCGGACTTCGCCGGCGAGTTGCGGAAGTTCTCGACGATCTGCCAGCGCGGAATGCGCGGCCCCGCTTCGAGCAGGATCACCGACGCGCCCGCCAGCGCCAGCTGATGCGCAACCAGACTGCCGGCGACGCCGGAGCCGACCACGACGATATCGGCGGATTGTGTGTTTGCCATCATTTCTCTCTTCGATGCCCTGCCTGTTGCGGGCTTTGTTCGTGCGACGCTTGCGGGTCCGGCGTGCTGGTTGCGCTGCTGGCGTGGCCCGCTCGCGGGCTCGCGCGGCTCACGCGGACGTCGGCTTCTGCGTCCAGTAGAACGGCACGTCGCGGCAATAGGAGGGAATCGTGAGCACGTCTTGCACGGGCTCGAACATCAGCGCCTTTTCATACGCGATCACCTGGACGTGCGGCATGTCGCCGACGAGGCCCAGGTACCACGCGCGCATGATCGCGCCGACCGTTTTCGCGAGCGCGGGCTGGTCGGTCTGCAGCGCCTGCGTGACCGTATCGGACGGCACGCCGCCGTGGCCTTGCAGCCACGTGTTGAGCGCCGCGACGTTCTGCGCGAACTGGTTATCGGCACGCGACAGCGCATCGTAGACACGTTGGCCAAGCACGGTATCGAAACTGCTACGACCGGTGAGGTGTTGCGAAAGCGCGAGGAAGGCATCGAGTCCGCCCCCGGCTGGCCGCGTATCGGCGAAGGCGGGCGCGATCCACGACAGCGAACGGCTCGCGCCGGCGAACGCGAGCGCCGCGGCCGTCGCGCACGAGCCGAGCACCCAGGCCCTGCGCGAAGCGGAAAACGACGGCGGCAAGCCGGTGAACCGTGTGGCATTGCGATAAGACTTCGCTCCTTGCCGATGCGTCACGTGGGGATGCGCATCGTTATCCTCAGGAACATCTGCCATGGGGGCTCCAGATGATGAGTCGTTCTCGACGAGCAGCGCGGCGAGGGCATGATGCCGTTCGCCTGCCGCTTCGTTTGCTCTTCCCCAAACCTGGTCTTACGCCGCTTCAGCGGTCTCGTATCCGTGCGCGTGATTCACGCGCGCCGCATGTGCGGTGTTGCATGCATGATTGCAACGATTGCTGCCGTTATCTACCAATCGCCTTTCAAGTGAAAGCGGCGCGCAAGGCCGCCGCGAAAGACTATAGCCTGTGACCCACCATTCGACAATCGGTCCGCGTTGCACGCGTAGAATCCGCGACACCGACTGCCCTACACTTCGTCGTTCATCGAGTCCATGTCCATCAACTACTATCCCCAGCTTCTTCGCAATCGGCCCCGCACGGTGATCGGCCTCGTGATCGGGATCGTCGTCGCGTTCCTCGTGCCCGGTCATACGAGTCCGATCGCCCGCACACTGATCGGCTGGGACGCGGCGATCTGGAGCTACCTGCTGATGATCTGGGCGCATATGGCTCTTGCCGACGAGCACCGCGTGCGCGAATACGCGATGCGCGACGACGAAAACGCGGGCGTCGTGCTGGTCGTCATCTGCGTCGCGACGATCGCGAGCGTCGCCGCGATCGTGCTCGAACTCGCGTCGGCCAAGGGCGCGGGCGGCGCAACGACCGTCTGGCACTACCTGCTGACCGGTCTGACGCTGATCGGCGCATGGTTTCTGATTCCGACGATCTTCACGCTGCACTACGCGCGCCTCTACTTCGACACGGACGCGCAAGAGACCGCGTTGAAGTTTCCCGATCACCATTTGCTGCCGAACTACTGGGACTTCCTGTACTACTCGTTCACGATCGCGGTCGCGTCGCAGACTTCCGATGTCGTGTTGCGCTCACGCGAAATTCGCCGCGCGACGCTCGCCCAATCGGTCCTGTCGTTCTACTTCAACGTCGCGGTGCTCGGCCTGTGCGTGAACATCGCGGCGGGGCTGCTGGGTTCGTGACACGGCCACTGCGCGGCGTTCGGATGAATTTCATGCGAATGCCACGCGCGTGCCACATGGCTGCCACGCGAGCGGCACCCAGGCTTCACGCGTCCGCTTGAACCGCATTCCGTGCAACGCGGGGCCGTCCGTGTAAAACCGGCCCCACACCACCCCGTTTTACATGCCGGCCACCCGCGGCGTGCGTAACAATGCCCGCATTATTGCGCGCGCTCCGTGCGCGCGCGCACCTTCGGCACCCGCCATCTCACCGTAACCTCCCCGTTTCCGCGCTAGCGCGGTGCCCGGCTGCCCGCGTTGGCACACGGTTTGCTCCTTTCCGCGACGAGTGACGACCAGTCCCGCGAGACCGGCGTCTGGCGTCAAAGCACCCGCGACTGGCCAGCGGCGCGACGATCTTTGCACTACATTGACCAGTACGTGCCTCTGCTGACGCATCGCGCGGTATCCGGCTCGGGAAGCCCAATGAGCGCTGTGATCGCATGCCAAGTGCATCCACACCGCAGCAGGACAACTCTGGAAACGACCGATGGAATCTCCAAACGGGTACGCGCCGCGGATTTACTTTTTTCATTCTCTTCTCGTCGGGCCCCTCGATGCCTGGCCCGCGCAGTTCGCTCATGCGGCCGGGCTCGGCTTCGATCATGCGTTGATCGGCGGGCTGTTCGAGCCCGGCCAGGCCGGCCATGGCCAGGTGGTCGGCAATCACGCTCGGCTGCATCCGGTGTTCGAGGCGCAGCATTCGGTGCACGACGCCGTGCGCATGCTCGCCGATGCCGCGCGCCGCAACAACCTGACGCTGCTGGTCGATCTCGTGATCGACCGCATGGCCGCCGACGGCGTGCTGTACAGCGAGCATTCGGACTGGTTTCACGCGCGTGAGTCCGAGCTCGCACGGCTCGATCCGCGCCACGTGCATCGCGAAGACAACGTTGCCTACGCGAATTTCGACGACCCCGCGACGAGTGCCTCGCTGAGCGTCTGGTGGACCCAGCAACTGCTCGCGCTCGCCGAGGCGGGTGTCGGCGGCTTCCGTTTCGATTCGCCGCATCGCGTGCCGGCTGCCGCATGGCGGCACCTCGGCGATGAAGTGCGCGCGAAGCATCCGCGCGTGCGCTTTCTCGCGGCAACGCCGGGCCTGTCGCGCGGCGATCTGCCCGGTCTCGAAGCAGCCGGCTTCGACAGCGCGTTTTCGTCGGTGCGCTGGTGGGATTTCCGTTCGAGCTGGATGGCCGAGGAGCATGCGGCGCTCGCGCGCGTTGGTGCGCCGATCGCCTTTCCCGAAGCGCCGTACGGTACGCGCCTCGCCGCCGAGCTGAGCGACGTGCATGATGCGGCGATCGTCGAGCGGGCGTATCGACGCGCGCTGTTCACGTCGGTTGCATTGGGCAGCGGCTGGATGATGCCGATGGGCTTCGAATACGGCATCGCCGAACCGATGTCGCAAACGCGCGGCGACGCCGCGCAGTTCGCCCGCGCCGCGCAGTCGCGCCGCTTCGATCTGAGCGCCGCCGTCACCCAGGCCAACGACTTCGCGCGCAACACGCCAACACTGCACGCGAACGGTGAATTGCGCCCATTGAGCGGCCCCGGCGCATCGGCCGCGGTTCTGCTGCGCGGCGACGCAGCCGATCTGCGCGACGCCGGCGAAGCCGTTCTGATCGTCGTGAATCCCGAACTCGGTGCGCCAGTGCGTGTCGATCCCGCGCGCTTCCTCGCGGGCGTGCCGGGCAGCTTTACGCGCTTCGCGCCGCTCGATGCGCGCGGCCGAACCGAACCCGCGGCACTCGTGCCGTTTGCGCTCGCGCCCGGTGCGGTGCGGCTGCTGCGCGCGTTCGCGGAGCAGCCGATCTGCCTCGCGCCGCCGATCGACAAGGCGAACAGCAAGCGCAGCGGCCGCAAGACAGTGCTCGACGCGATCGAAGCGCCGCGCGTCGCGATCGAGAGCGTGTCGCCGTCGGTGGAGAACGGCCGCTTCGCGGCCAAGCGCAGCGTCGGCGAGCGCGCGGAAATTCGCGCGGCGATCTTCGCCGAAGGTCACGACAAGATCGCGGCTGCCGTGCTGTGGCGCGCGGCCGACGAAACCGCGTGGCACGAAGAACTGATGTCGCCCGCGCCGCCGGCCGGGCTCGACTTGTGGAGCGCGCGCATTCCGCTCGAGCGGATCGGCCGCTACGAGTTCACCGTGATCGCGTGGCGCGACGACTTCGCGTCGCTCGTCGAGCACATCCAGAAGAAGCTGAAGGCGAACCAGACCGTCGAGATAGAACTCGACGAAGCCGCGCATCTGTTCGCGCTCGTGCTCGCCGAAGTCGAGACGACCGAAGGCGCCGACAAGGAGCCGCTCGAACACATCGTGCGCGACTTCCAGAAGGCCGACGCCGAACAGAAGCTCGCAGTGATTCTCGCGCCCGCCACAGCGAAGGCAATGACCGCCGCGCGCCATCGCCCGTTTCTGAGCCGCGACCCCGTGATCTACAAGATCGACGCGGAACGCACGGCCGCCTATTTCGCGAGCTGGTACGAGATCTTCCCGCGCTCGATGAGCGACGACGAGTCGCGCCACGGCACGTTCGCGGACGTGAGCGCGAAGCTGCCGCGCATCCGCGACATGGGCTTCGACGTGCTGTACTTCCCGCCGATCCACCCGATCGGCCTCGCGAACCGCAAGGGCCGCAACAACACGCTGACCACGCAGCCGGGCGATGTGGGCAGTCCCTATGCGATCGGCGCCGCCGAGGGCGGTCACACCGCCGTGCATCCGCAACTCGGCACGCTCGACGATTTCAAGGCGATGCTCGCCGCCGCGCATGCGCATGGCCTCGAGATCGCGCTCGACTTCGCGATCCAGTGCTCGCCCGATCACCCATGGCTGAAGGAGCATCCGACGTGGTTCGCGTGGCGCCCCGACGGCACGCTGCGCTACGCCGAGAATCCGCCGAAGAAGTATCAGGACATCGTCAACCCGGACTTCTACGCGCACGACGCCAAGCCCGGCCTGTGGCTCGCATTGCGCGACGTGATCCTGTTCTGGGTCGACGCAGGCGTGCGCATCTTCCGCGTCGACAATCCGCACACCAAGCCGCTGCCGTTCTGGGAATGGATGATCGCCGACGTGCGCGCGCGCCACCCCGACACGATCTTTCTCGCCGAAGCCTTCACGCGGCCGCGCATGATGAACCGGCTCGGCAAGATCGGCTTCTCGCAGTCGTACACGTACTTCACGTGGCGCGAGTCGAAGCGCGATTTCACCGAGTACATGGGCGAACTTACGCAGACCGGCGCGCGCGATTTCTATCGGCCGAACTTCTTCGTCAATACGCCGGACATCAACCCGCGCCATCTGCAATCGCAGGGACGCACGGGCTTTCTGATCCGCGCGGCGCTGGCCGCGACACTGGCCGGCCTGTGGGGCGTGTATAGCGGCTTCGAACTGTGCGAGGCCACCGCGCTGCCGAACAGCGAAGAGTATCTGGACTCCGAAAAGTATCAGTTGCGGGCGTGGGACTGGCACCGGCCCGGCAATATCGTCGGCGAGATCACCGCACTGAACCGCATCCGTCGCGCGAATCCGGCGCTGCAAACGCATCTCGGTCTCACGTTCCTCGCCGCGCACAACGACCACATCCTGTGCTTCGAGAAAGCGACCGAATCGCGCGACAACGTGATCGTCGTCGCGATCAATCTCGATCCGTTCAACGAACAGGGCGCGGACATCGAGTTGTCGTGGGACACGTTCCAGCGCTGGCATCTACACGATCACGCCACGCTCGAAGTGATCGACCAGATGACCGGCGCACGCTTCGAATGGCACGGACGCTGGCAACACGTGCGGCTCGGCTCGGGCCAACCCTTCTCGATCTGGCGCATCGCGCCGCTAGGCGGCCTGCCCGCCGATCGCCCCGAGGAGAGCGACCACGATCCCGACAGCGCTCCTCACGCAGACGCTGTCAACCCAACCTGGATGGAAGGTGGAACATGAAGCGCGACGATCCAGCCCAAACCGCGCACGAGGCGCAAACGGCCGTGGCCGTCGGCACCGCGGCGAAGGTACGCACGCGCCGCCGCGGCAAACCCGCGGCCCTCAGCGACGATCCGCTGTGGTACAAGGACGCGATCATCTATCAGGTGCACATCAAGTCGTTCTTCGATGGGAACAACGACGGCGTCGGCGATTTCCCCGGTCTGATGGCCAAGCTCGACTACATCGCCGAGCTCGGCGTCAACGCGATCTGGCTGCTGCCGTTCTATCCGTCGCCACGCCGCGACGACGGCTACGACATCGCCGACTACCGCAACGTGCATCCCGACTACGGTCAGCTCGCGGACGTGCGGCGCTTCATCCAGGAAGCGCACGCGCGCGGCATCCGCGTGATCACCGAGCTCGTCATCAACCACACGTCGGATCAGCACCCGTGGTTCCAGCGCGCGCGGCGCGCGAAGCCCGGCTCGAACTATCGCAACTACTATGTGTGGTCCGATACCGATCAGAAGTACGCGGAGACTCGCATCATCTTCATCGACTCGGAGCCGTCGAACTGGACGCACGATCCGGTTGCGGGCGCGTACTACTGGCACCGCTTCTACTCGCACCAGCCCGATCTGAACTTCGACAATCCGGCGGTGTTGAAAGAGGTCCTGCAGGTGATGCGTTTCTGGCTCGACATGGGCATCGACGGGCTGCGGCTCGATGCGGTGCCATACCTCGTCGAACGTGAAGGCACCAACAACGAGAACCTGCCTGAGACGCACGAGGTCCTGAAGCGGATTCGCGCGACCATCGACGCCGAGTACCCGAACCGGATGCTGCTCGCCGAGGCGAACCAGTGGCCCGAGGACGTGAAGGAGTATTTCGGCAACGAAGACGAATGCCATATGGCGTTCCACTTCCCGCTGATGCCGCGCATCTACATGTCGATCGCGAGCGAAGACCGCTTCCCGATCACCGACATCATGAAGCAGACACCGGAACTCCCCGAATCGAACCAGTGGGCGATCTTCCTGCGCAATCACGACGAGCTGACGCTCGAAATGGTCACTGATTCCGAGCGTGACTATTTGTGGAACACCTATGCGAGCGATCGCCGCGCACGTTTGAATCTCGGCATTCGCCGCCGTCTCGCGCCGCTGATGGAGCGCGACCGCCGCCGCATCGAGCTGATCAACTCGCTGCTGCTGTCGATGCCCGGCACGCCGGTCATCTACTACGGCGACGAACTCGGCATGGGCGACAACATCCACCTCGGCGACCGCGACGGCGTGCGCACGCCGATGCAGTGGTCGTCGGATCGCAACGGCGGCTTCTCGCGCGCCGACCCTGAGCAACTGGTGCTGCCGCCCGTGATGGGTACGCTGTACGGCTTCGACGCGGTCAACGTCGAAGCGCAGAGCCGCGACCCGCATTCGCTGCTGAACTGGACCCGCCGCATGCTTGCGACGCGGCGCGCGAAGCAGACCTTCGGACGCGGCACGATCCGCTTTTTGAAGCCTGAAAACCGCAAGATTCTCGCGTATCTGCGCGAGATGCCCGGCGCGGCGCCGATCCTGTGCGTCGCGAATCTGTCGCGTGCGCCGCAGGCGGTCGAGCTCGAACTGTCAGAATTCAACGGCTTCGTGCCGATCGAGATGACCGCCGATTCGGTGTTCCCCGCGATCGGCCAGCTGACCTATCTGCTGACGTTCCCGCCCTACGGCTTCCTGTGGTTCATGCTGTGCGAAGGCGGCGGGCGGCCGACATGGGCGCAGGCGCATTCCGTGCCGCTGCCCGAGTTCGTCACGATCGTGATCCGCGAAGGGCAATCCGGGCCGACACCCGAAAACGTGCGGCTGCTGGAATCCGAGGTGCTGCCGTCGTGGCTGAGCCGGCGCCGCTGGTTCGCGTCGAAAGATCAGAAGATGCACGCGGTGCGGCTCGCCGCGCTGACCACGATCCCGAACGGCGGCTTCGCGTTCACCGAAATCGAAGTGGACGTCGGCAACCACACCGAACGCTACGTGGTACCGATCGCGCTCACATGGGGCGGCGAAACCACCACGCCGCTGTTCCTGCAATTGGCGCTTGCGCGCGTGCGGCGCGGCCGCACCGTCGGCCATCTGACCGACGCGTTCTCGCTGCCGATCTTCGCGCACAACGTGCTGCGCAAGCTGCGCGAGCGCGCGGTCGTGCCGACCGTGCAGAAGAGCGAGATCAAGTTCCTGCCGACCGAGCGCTTCGCCGAACTCGACGCTCTCGGCGAGCGGCCCGAGATTCGCTGGCTCGCGGCCGAACAGAGCAACAGCTCGCTGATCGTCGCCGATGCCGCGGTGCTGAAGCTGGTGCGGCGGCTCGTCAGCGGCATCCATCCGGAAGCGGAAATCAGCCGCTATCTGACGCAGCTCGGCTATGCGAACACCGCGCCGCTGTATGGCGAAGTGGTGCGCGTCGATCCCGAGGGCGTGCCGCATACGCTCGCGATCCTGCAGGGCTTTATCGACAATCAGGGCGATGCGTGGAACTGGTCGCTCGACTATCTGCGCCGCTCGGTCGACGAACTCGCGATCGCGATCGACACCGAAACGCAGACAGTACCCGATCGCACGAACGAGTCGATTCTGCTGGACGGTTACGGCGAACTCGCGGGCATCATCGGCCGCCGGCTCGGCGAGTTGCACGTCGCGCTCGCCACGCCGAGCGACGACCCCGCGTTCGCGCCGGAACCGGCCAACGCCAAACAGGTGAAGGCATGGGTCGAGGCGGCGCAGACGATGCTCGCGGCCGCGCTCGATCTGCTCGCGCCGCGCATCGCGGACATGAGCGACGCGGACACGAAGGGGCTTGCGCAAAGTCTGATCGATCGCCGCGCCGCGCTCGTCGAGGCCGTCGACAAGCTGGTGCCGGGCGACGCGGGCGCGTTGCGCATCCGCATCCATGGCGACTTCCATCTCGGCCAGGTACTGGTCGCGCACGGCGACGCGTACCTGATCGACTTCGAGGGCGAGCCCGCGCGTTCGCTCGACGAGCGTCGCCAGAAATCGAGCCCGTTGCGTGACGTGGCCGGTCTGATGCGCTCGTTCTCGTATGCGAGCGCAGCCGCGCAATCGACCACCGAAGGCGCGCCGCAACAGACCGCCGATCGCAAGCGCGCGCTGTTCGAACGCTTCCGCGCGCACGCGACCAGCGCGTTCCTCGCGGAATATCGCGCGGCCGCCGCGCAGTCGCCGACACCGCTCGTCGCGCCCGAATCCGAGGAAGCGCTGCTCGATCTGTTCCTGATCGAGAAGGCCGCCTACGAAATCCGCTACGAAGCGGCCAACCGACCGGCGTGGCTCGGCTTGCCGGTGCGCGGCCTCGCGGCGCTCGTGAGCCGGCTGCTCGGCGACACCGGTGCGCCGCCGCACAGCGTTCCGTCAACCCAGGCGCCTGGCGCGGCCACGCCGCCTAACCCGGCCGAGGGCGACTATGAGTGAGCATGATCCGGCCGCAGGCCTTCAACCCGTCGATATCGACGCGCTCGTCGAAGCGCGTCACCCCGATCCGTTTTCGCAGCTCGGGCTGCATCAGACGGACGCGGGGCCGATCGTGCGCGCGCTGCTGCCGAACGCCGCGCACGTCACCGTGATTTCGCGCGCTGATGGCGCGACGCTCGGCGAACTCGAACAACTGCGCCCTGGCCTGTTCGCGGGCCGCATCACGTCGGCGATGCCGTATCGCTTGCGCATCGACTGGCATGGTGTGGTGCAGGAAGTGGAGGATACCTATTCGTTTGCTCCGGTGCTCGGCGACGAGCCGCTCGAACGTCTCGCGCGCGGCGATCCGTACGCGGTGCTCGAATGTCTGGGCGCGCGGCCGGTCGACGTCGACGGTGTGCCGGGTGTGCGCTTTGCGGTGTGGGCGCCGAATGCGCGGCGCGTGTCGGTGGTCGGCGACTTCAATGCGTGGGACGGCCGCCGCCATCCGATGCGGCTGCGTCACCAGGCGGGCGTGTGGGAGCTGTTCGTGCCGCGCGTCGGCGCCGGCACGCGCTACAAGTACGAGCTGCTGTCGCGCGACGGCCATCCGCTGCCGCTGAAGGCCGACCCGTGCGCGATGCAGACGGAAAAGCCGCCGGGCACCGCATCGATCGTCGCACACGTCGACGAGATCGAGCAGTTTCCATGGAGCGATCACGAGTGGATCCAGTCGCGCGCCGACAAGCAGACCGCGCGCACGCCGATCACGATCTACGAAGTGCACGCGGAGTCGTGGCTGCGCGTCGCCGAGGAAGGCCAGCGTGGTCTCGTCTGGGAAGAGCTCGCCGAGCGGCTGATCCCCTATGCGAAGAGCATGGGCTTCACGCACATCGAATTTCTGCCGATCGCCGAGCATCCGTTCGGCGGTTCGTGGGGCTATCAGCCGCTCGGGCAGTTCGCGCCGTCCGCGCGCTTCGGCAAGCCCGAGCAGTTCGCGCGTTTCGTCGATCGCGCGCACGAAGCAGGCCTCGGCGTGATTCTCGACTGGGTGCCCGCGCATTTCCCGAACGACGCGCATGGCCTGATCGATTTCGACGGCACGCCGCTCTACGAGCATGCCGATCCGCGCGAAGGCTATCACCAGGACTGGAACACGATGATCTACAACCTCGGCCGCAACGAGGTCAGCGCGTTCCTGATCGCGTCGGGGCTCGCGTGGTTGAAGCGCTATCACGTCGACGGCCTGCGCGTCGATGCGGTCGCGTCGATGCTGTATCGCGACTACTCCCGTGCGGCCGGCGAGTGGGTGCCGAACATCTATGGCGGCCGCGAGAATCTCGAATCGATCGCGTTCCTGAAGCGCTTGAATCACGAGGTCCGCTATGTGCCGGGCGCGCCCGGCGCGATCACGGTCGCCGAGGAATCGACCGCATGGCCGGGCGTGACCGCGCGCCTCGCGGACGGCGGCCTCGGCTTCGACTTCAAGTGGAACATGGGCTGGATGCACGACACCCTGCACTACATGCACGAAGACCCGATGTATCGCCAGTATCACCACCACAACATGACGTTCGGCATGGTGTACGCATATTCCGAGCACTTCGTGCTGCCGCTTTCGCACGACGAGGTGGTGCACGGCAAGGGCTCGCTGCTCGGCAAGATGCCCGGCGACCGCTGGCAGCGTTTCGCTAATCTGCGCGCGTACTTCGGTTTCATGTGGACGCACCCAGGCAAGAAGCTGCTGTTCATGGGCGGCGAATTCGGCCAGATGGCGGAGTTCGACCATGACGGCTCGCCGCATTGGCATCTTCTCGACGATTCGAACCACCACGGCGTGCAATTACTGGTGCGCGACCTGAACCATCTGTATCGCAACGAGCCCGCGCTGCATCTGCTCGACAGCGAACCGGGCGGCTTCGAATGGTTGATCGGCGACGACAGCGGCAACAGCGTGTTCGCCTATCGGCGCACCGACGGCGCGGGCCAGGAGTTCGTCGTGGTGTGCAACATGACGCCGGTGCCGCGGCTCGGCTATCGGCTCGGCATGCCGCGCGGCGGACGCTGGGTGGAAGTGCTGAATACCGATGCAGGCGTGTATGGCGGCTCGAACATGGGCAACGGCGGGCTGATTCATTCCGACCATGTATCGAGCCACGGCAGGCCACATTCCGCCGCGCTGATCTTGCCCCCGCTCGCGACGATCGTATTGCGCGCGGACTGAGAAAACGTGCCGTAACGCGGGCGCGCGGCGCACAGGCAGCCGCCGCGCGCCCGTTGCATGAAGACCCAGTCAGACCCGAGCTCCAGCTCGACAATCAGAACAGGAAAGGGAAATCATGTCGCATGCGTTGCCCGAGCGGTTGCTGCCCGGCTCGCCGTATCCGCTCGGCGCGAACTGGGATGGGCTGGGTGTCAACTTCGCGGTGTTCTCGGCCAATGCGCAGAAAATCGAGCTATGCCTGTTCGACTCAACCGGCCGCAAGGAGATTCGCCGCTTCACCATGCCCGAATGCACCGACGAGATCTGGCACGGCTATCTGCCGAACGCGCATCCGGGCACCGCGTACGGCTTTCGCGCGCATGGGCCGTATCAGCCGCATTTCGGGCATCGTTTCAATCCGCACAAGCTGCTGCTCGACCCGTATGCGCGCAAGCTCGTCGGGCAGTTTCGCTGGTCCGACGCGCTGTTCGGCTATCGCGTGCATTCGAATCGCGCGGACCTTTCGATCGACCGGCGCGATTCCGCGCCCGCGATGCCCAAGTGCGTCGTGATCGACGAGGCGTTCGACTCGTCGCACGACAGGCGGCCCGACGTGCCGTGGGGCGAGACCGTGATCTACGAAACGCACTTGCGCGGCGCGTCGATGCTGCGCTCCGATCTGCGCCAGCATGAACGCGGCACGTTCGCGGCGCTCGCGTCGCCGGAGTTCATCGAGCATTTGCTGAAGCTCGGCGTGACCGCGGTCGAGCTGCTGCCCGTGCACGCGTTTCTGAACGACCGCTTCCTCGTGGAGCGCGGCCTGCGCAATTACTGGGGCTACAACACGGCAGCGTTCTTCGCGCCGGAGCCGACCTATCTGAGCACGCACCGGCTCGACGAAATGCGCATCGCCGTGCGCCAGCTGCACGCGGCCGGCATCGAGGTGATTCTCGACGTGGTCTACAACCACACTTGCGAAAGCAATGAGATGGGCCCGACCATTTCATGGCGCGGCCTCGACAATGCCAGCTATTACCGGCTGATTCCCGGCGACGAGCGTCACCATATCAACGACACGGGCTGCGGCAACACGGTCAATCTGCCGCATCCGCGCGTGCTGCAGATGGTGATGGATTCACTGCGCTACTGGTCGACCGCGTTCAATATCGACGGCTTCCGTTTCGATCTCGGCGTGACGCTCGGGCGCGAAAGCCACGGCTTCGATCCGGGCTCGGGCCTGTTCGACGCGTTGCGCCAGGACCCGGTGCTATCGCAACGCAAGCTGATTTCCGAGCCATGGGATCTCGGCCCTGGCGGCTATCAGCTCGGCAATCATCCGCCGGGATTCAGCGAATGGAACGACCGTTTCCGTGACACGGTGCGACGTTTCTGGCGTGGCGATGCCGGCCTGCGGCCCGACCTCGCCGCGCGCCTGACCGGGTCGGCCGATCTGTTCAACCGGCGGCATCGCAAGCCGTGGGCGTCGATCAACTTCGTCACGTCGCATGACGGCTTCACCTTGGCCGATGTCACCGCGTACGAGCAGAAGCACAACGAAGCCAACCTGGAAGACAACAACGACGGCCACAACGAGAATTGCAGCCGCAATTGGGGTCTCGAAGGCGCGACCGACGACCCCGCGATCCTCGCGACCCGCCGTCGCGTGTCGCGCTCGCTGATCGCGACACTGATGATCACGCTCGGCACGCCGATGCTGCTGGCCGGCGACGAAGCGCTGCGCACGCAGCGCGGCAACAACAATGCGTACTGTCAGGATAACGACCTATCCTGGATCGACTGGGACCTCGCGGATTCGCCGGAAGGTCAGCGCATGACCGAGTTCGTCGCGCGCGTGATCGGGTTGCGCAAGCGCCATCCGCTGCTACGTGAAACGCGCTTTCTGTTCGGCGACCGCGAAGTGCTGCCCGGCCTGTTCGACGTCGGCTGGTTCGACGAACACGGCGATCCGCTGACGATCGAAGCGTGGCAGGACCCGGAGGGACGCGCGTTCACGTTGCGTCGCGCGGGTCCGGGCCTGAATGGCGAAACCGAAGTATTGTTACTGATGCTCAACGCTCACGAGGAACCGCTGCAGTTCGCGCCTCCCGCGCCGCACCTGGAATGGCATGTGCTGTTAGACACGGCCGATCCGGAACGCGCGCCGCAGCGGCTCGCGACGGCCGAACTCGAGGTCGCCGCGCACGGCCTCGTGATACTCGCCGCGCAACCGACCGGTGAAGCGGATTGGCAAGCCGGCTGGGTGGCTGGCGCGCAGCACGGGCCGCGGCTGTTGACCGCGCTGCCGCCCGATCCGGGCGCGCAGACCGCAAACGATGTTGGTTCGCAATGAACGATGCACTGCGGCGACCTGGTTCGAGCATGGACAAATCGCGCCGCAGCCGGGGTGGCAAGAATGTTGCGACGCAATGCCTGCTTGCGTTGCGTCGCATTGCCGTCCAGGCTCGTTAGCAGATTCGAATGGTGAAGACATGTCTGAAAGTCCGATTGATCCTCACACGCATCATTACGCGCACTGCCTGCCGTTCAGCGCGCAGTTGATCGGCGCGAGCGGCACGCGACCGCGCACGCGGTTCCGTTTTTGGGCACCGTCGTGCAGCAGCGTGCAGGTGGTGGTCGAAAACGGCCCCGCGCAAGGCACGCACGACATGGCTCCGACCGGCAACGGCTGGTTCGAGACCACCGTGGAGAGCGGCGCGGGCACGCTGTATCGGTTCCAGCTCGACGACGGGCAGGCGGTGCCCGATCCGGCCTCGCGGTTCCAGCCGCGGGACGTGCACGGCCCGAGCGAGGTCATCGATCCGCGCGCCTACCATTGGGAACACACCGAATGGCACGGCCGGCCCTGGGAAGAAACGGTGCTGTACGAATTGCACGTCGGTGCGATGGGCGGGTATGCGGGCGTGCAAAAGCGCCTGCCCGAGCTCGCCGCGCTCGGCGTCACCGCCATCGAACTGATGCCGTTGAACGACTTTCCCGGTCGTCGCAACTGGGGTTACGACGGCGTGTTGCCGTACGCGCCCGACTCCGCATACGGCCGCCCCGACGAACTGAAGGCGCTGATCGACGCCGCGCATGGTGTGGGCCTGATGGTGTTTCTCGACGTCGTCTACAACCACTTCGGACCGGACGGCAACTATCTGCATAGTTACGCGGAGCCGTTTTTCCGCGCAGGCGTGAACACGCCGTGGGGCCCCGCGATCGACTTCGAGCGCAGCGAAGTCAGCGACTTCTTCACCGACAACGCCGTCTACTGGATCAACGAGTACCGCTTCGACGGACTGCGCTTCGATGCGGTGCATGCGATCGACAATCCCGGGTGGCTGCGCGAGCTGTCGGACCATATCCGCGCGCGCGTGCAGCAGGGCCGTCACGTGCATCTGGTGGTCGAAAACGAGCACAACAGCGCGAGCCTGCTCGGCGCGCATTTCGACGCGCAATGGAACGACGACGCGCACAACACGCTGCACGTGCTGCTGACCGGCGAAACCGAAGGCTATTACCACGCGTATGCCAACCAACCGATTCGCCGGCTCGCGCGAGTGCTGGCCGAAGGCTTCGCGTATCAGGGCGAGCCATCGCCGCTGCACGATGGTGCGCCGCGTGGCGAAGCGAGCGCGCATCTGCCGCCGACGTCGTTCGTGATGTTTTTGCAGAACCACGATCAGATTGGCAACCGTGCGTTCGGCGAACGTCTGCGCAAGCTGACCTCGGATGACGCGCTGCGCGCCGCGACCGCGTTGCTGTTGCTGTCGCCGCAAATTCCGCTGCTGTTCATGGACGAGGAGCATGGTTCGACGCAACCGTTCCTGTTTTTCACCGATTACACCGGCGATCTCGCCGACGCCGTGCGCGAAGGGCGACGCCGTGAATTCGCCCGCTTTGCCGCGTTCAGCGATGACAAACGCCGCGCGCAGATTCCCGATCCGAACGATGCCCAGACCTTCGCCGCCTCGTCGCCACCCGCGCCCGATGTACCGCCGACGCCGGATCGGCTCGACTGGATGCATTACTACAAGTCCGCGCTCGCGGTGCGCGCGAAGCTGATCACGCCGCGCCTGAAACATACGAAGGCGTGCGGTGCGACCGTGCTGCGCGATGCCGGTGGCGGCGACGCGAACGCGCTGATCGCGCGCTGGAATCTCGGCGATGGTGAGACGCTGTCGATCGCGCTGAATCTGTCGCAGCAGAACGTCGCGTTCGACGCCATCCCCGACGGCAAGATCATTTTCGAAACACCGCCGCGCGCGCGCGAACAGGCCGACGCGCGGGTGTTGCCCGCGCATGCGTGCATCGCGTGGCTGACCGGCGACATCAACGAATTCGCGAGCCGCCACGATGCGCGCATCGCATCGCACGAGGAGCAGCGCGCGTGACGACCCGACGCCCCAACGACAGGCTTGCCGCGCTCGCCACCCGCGCAGGCTTCGAGGTGGAGTGGCAGGACGCGCACCATCATACGCAGCACGTGCCGGAGAAGACTCTTGGCACGCTGCTCGAACGCATGGGTCTGCCGTGCGGCAACGCCACGGATATCCGCCACAGCGCCGCTGCTCTGGAGGCCGAACTATCGGGCCGTAGGCTGCCGCCGCTGATGACCGCGGTGATCGGGCGTGGCATCGCGCTGCCCGCGCCCGCGGTCAGGTCGGGCAGCCATTACCGGATCGAGCTGGAGAGCGGCTCGATCATCGACGGCCGCTTTACCGCGCCGAAAGGCGAGGAAGCGCTGCTCGCGCCGATCGACGAAACCGGCTATCACACGCTCGTGATCAACGACCAGCGCATGACGCTCGCGGTCGCGCCGCCGCGCTGCTACACCGTCGCCGACGCATGGCGCACGCTGCATGGCGGCGGCGACGACGGAGAAGGCGAACGCGAAGCCGCGCCGCCCGCGCCGCCGCTGTGGGGCATCGCCGCGCAACTGTATGGCTTGCGCCGCACCGGCGACGGCGGCATCGGCGACTACACGGCGCTCGCGCAGCTTGCGCGGCACGGCGCGCAGCGCGGCGCGCACGCGCTCGCCGTCAGTCCGACCCACGCGATGTTCAGCGCGCAGCCCGAGCGCTTCAGCCCGTACGCGCCGTCGTCGCGTTTATGGCTCAACGTCACGCATATCGATCCGGCCGCGGTGTTCGGCGCGGATGCGTCCGCGTCCGCATCGGCGCAGGCCGGCAACGCGTGGTCCAAATATGAAGAGCTGCCTCTGATCGATTGGCCGCACGCGACCCCGCTGAAGCTCACGGTTTTGCGCGCGCTGTACGAGCAGTTCAGCGCCAACGAGCGCCCGCAGCACTCGCCGCGCGCGCTCGAATTTCACGGCTTCTGCGAACGCGCGGGGCGCGCGCTCGAAGATCATGCGCGCTTCGAAGCGCTGCAGGCCGCGCAGCTCGCGCAAGGCGGCGACGGCCATTGGCGCAACTGGCCCGATGCATTGCGCGACCCACGCGGCCCCGAAGTCGAGGCGTTCGCCGCCGCGCATCGCGACGAGGTCGACTTTCATCTGTTCCTGCAGTGGCTGGCATCGCGCGGGCTGTTGCACGCTCAGCACACCGCGCGCGAAGCCGGCATGGCGGTCGGCCTGATCGCCGATCTCGCGGTGGGTTGCGACAGCGCCGGCAGTCATGCATGGTCCTATCCCGACGACATGCTGCAGGGCGTGTCGGTCGGCGCGCCGCCCGATCTCTTCAACCAGGCCGGCCAGTCGTGGGGACTCACGACCTTTTCGCCGCGCGCGATGCGCACACAAGGCTTCGCCGCGTTCATCGACATGCTGCGCGCGGCGTTCGCGCATGCCGGCGGCATCCGCATCGATCACATCCTCGGCTTGCGGCGTCTGTGGCTCGTGCCCGAAGGCGAAAGCGCGCGCAATGGCGCATATCTGCGCTATCCGTTCGAAGACCTGCTGCGGCTGATCGCGCTCGAATCGTGGCGGCATCGCTCGATCGTGATCGGCGAGGACCTCGGCACCGTGCCGTCCGGGTTTCGGGAGCGGCTCGACGAGCACGGCATCGAGGGGATTCGCGTGCTGTGGTTCGAAGGCGCCGCCGACGGCAACGGCTTCAAGGCGCCGGCCGATTGGGACCGGTACGCGGTCGGCACGACGACCACGCACGATCTGCCGACCGTCGCCGGCTGGTGGCGCGGCAGCGACATCATGTGGCGCAACCGCATCGGCCAGACGATGGCGCGCGCCGACGGGCGCGATCCCGAGGAAGCGGCGCTCGAAGAGCGCGCGCAGCAGCGCGCCGACTTGTGGCGCGCGTTCCAGCAAGCGGGCGTGGCCGCGCCCGAGGTCGCGCCGCCGGACGCCGACAACGCGCCGGTCGACGAAGCGCTCGCATTCGTCGCCGCGACACCCGGGCCGCTCGTCACGTTTCCGCTCGAAGACCTGCTCGCGCTCGACGAGCAGCCGAACCTGCCGGGCTCGATCGACGAACATCCGAACTGGCGCCGCCGCATGACGCTGCCCGTCGACGCGATGTTCGACGACCCCGTGTTCACCGACCGCCTGCTGGCCGTCGACGGCGCGCGCCGCGCCGCCGCGCGTTCATCCAACACTTCCGCGGAGCCTGACACGCCATGACCGTTCCACGCTCCACACTGCGCCTCCAGTTCCATCGAGGCTTCACGTTCGACGACGCCGCGCGGCACATCGACTACTTCGCCGCGCTCGGCATCAGCCACCTGTACGCGTCGCCGATCACGACGGCCGAGCCCGGCTCGATGCACGGCTACGACACCGTCGACTACACCGAGGTCAGTGCCGAATACGGCGGCGAGGCGGGCCTGAAGCACCTCGTCGACAAGCTGCGCGCGCACGACATGGGGCTCATCGTCGACATGGTGCCGAATCATATGGGCGTCGGCGGGTCGAGCAACGCGTGGTGGCTCGACATCCTCGAATGGGGCCGCCACAGCGCGTATGCGCGTCATTTCGACGTCGACTGGCATTCGCCCGATCCCGCGCTGCGCGGCAAGGTGCTGCTGCCGACGCTCGGCGCGTCGTACGGCGAAGAACTGGCGGCGGGCCGCATCGGGCTGCATTTCGCGGCCGACAGCGGACGCTTTCAAATCGGCTATGGTCCGCACGTGTTCCCGATCTGCCCGGTCGATTACGCGGCCATCCTGCAAGGCGCCGACCGCGCCGATCTGAGCGCGCTCGCGAATCGCTTTCAGGGGCTCACCACGCAGCCCGCCGATCAGCCGCGCGCCGCCGAGGCGCGCGACGCGCTGCGCGAGTTCGTCGCGCGCGAAGGCGAGTCGGCGATCGAGTTCGTGCTGGAGACTTACGCGCCTGAGGATCCGGTCACGCGCGACCGGCTGCATCGGCTGATCGAGCGGCAGCATTTCCGGCTCGCGTGGTGGCGCACCGCCTCCGACGAAGTGAACTGGCGGCGCTTCTTCGACATCTCGACGCTCGCCGGCGTGCGCGTCGAGCGGCCCGAGGTGTTCGAGGCGGTGCACGCGCTGATCTTTCGCCTCTATCGCGAAGGGCTCGTCGACGGCTTGCGGATCGATCACATCGACGGGCTCGCCGAGCCGCGCGAATACTGCCAGCGTTTGCGCCAACGGCTCAGCGAGTTGCGCGACACCGCGCCGTATGTGGTGGTGGAGAAGATTCTCGGCCGTGGCGAGCCGTTGCGCGACGACTGGCCCGTCGACGGCACGACCGGCTACGACTTCATGAACGACGTCGGCGCGCTGCTGCACGATCCGGCCGGCGCGGACCCGCTCGCCGGTACGTGGGCCGAGCTCACCGGCCGCAGCGCGCGCTTCGCCGATGAAGCGCACGCGGCGCGGCGCAAGATTCTCGCGGAAAACTTCTCGGCGGAACTGGACCGCGCGGCGCGCGCGCTGCATCGGATCGCACGCGATTCGCTGAGCACGCGCGACTTCACGTACCCCGCGCTGCGCCGCGTGCTGACCGAACTGGTCGTGCATTTCCCCGTGTACCGCATGTATCCGCTGGGCGGACTGCGCAGCGCCGCCGACAACGTCTATTTCGAGGAGGCGCTCGCGGGCGCGCGCGCTTCGCTGCCGCGCTCGGACCATGCGGCGCTCGAGCGCGTGAATGCGTGGCTCGGCGGCAGCGCCGAAGAGGCCCCGCCCGCGCGGCCCGGTGCGCAGTCGCAGCAGCAGGCGCAAGGCGGCGGAGCGTCGCCGCATGCGGGCTCGTCCCGGCGCAGCGCGCAAACGCTGTTTTCGCAGCTGACCGCGCCGCTCGCCGCCAAGGCGATCGAGGACACCGCGTGCTATCGCTACGGCCGTCTGCTGTCGCGCAACGAAGTCGGCTCGGACCCGGGCGAGTTCGCGCTGTCGGTGGAGCAGTTTCATGCGGGCAATCTCGAGCGCGCGCAACGTTTTCCTCATGCGATGCTTGCGACCGCCACGCACGATCACAAGCGCGGTGAAGATGTGCGCGCGCGGCTCGCGGTGCTCAGCGAGATCGCCGACGAATGGGGCGCGACGTTGCGTGCATGGTCGACGTTGAACGCGCCGCAGCGTCGAGCGCTCGACGGCACGCCGATCAACAGCGTGAGCCAGGACAAGAGCGACGCATGGGCTCCCGGCCCCGCCGCCGAGGCGATGCTGTATCAAACGCTGGTGGGCTGCTGGCCGCCGCCGCTGCGCGCCGACGACGAAGCCGGCGTCAAGGAGCTGGCCGAGCGCGTCGCGCAATGGCAGTTGAAGGCGCTGCGCGAGGCGAAGCTGCAAACCAGCTGGCTCGCGCCCGACGAAGCCTACGAAGCCGGCTGCCGCGAATTCCTGTTCGGCATCCTTGCGCCGCAGCGGCGCGACGCCTTTCTGAAGGAGCTGTCAGCGTTCGTCGAGCGCATTGGTCGCGCGGGCGCGCTCAACAGCCTGCAGCAGACGGTGTTGCGCGTCGCGTCGCCTGGGATCCCTGATCTTTATCAAGGCACCGAGCTGTGGGACTTCAGCCTCGTCGATCCGGACAATCGGCGGCCCGTCGATTTCGCGAAACGCGAGGCGTGGCTGCCGCAGACGCAAACGCCGCCGTCGGAATTTCTGGCGGACTGGCGCGACGGGCGCGTAAAGCTCGCGGTGATCCAGCGCGTGCTGGCGTTGCGCGCGCATCTGCCGGAGCTACTGAGTCAGGGCGCGTATCTGCCGCTCACGGTGCGCGGCGCGCATGCGTCGAGTGTGATCGCGTTCGCGCGGCGGCATGGCAATGCGTGGGCCGTGGTGATTGCCAGCCGGTTGGCCGCGCGACTGCTTGGCGATGATGCTGGTCTGCCGCTCGTCGAGCCGGCGCAATGGGCGGATACGGCCATCGAAATGCCGCCCGATCTGTCGGCGCGTGCGCTGTTCGATTGGCTGAGCCCCGCCGCGCCGAAAGTCGACGATCACGGGCTGCTGTATCTGCGCGACGCGCTCGCCGCGATGCCGGTCGCGGTGTTGGTGGAGGATGGGGTGCCTCGAAGCTGAGGCGGTCAAAGAGGGTTGAGGCTTCGGGTTGGCTCGGGCCTCAACCGCCTTCGTCGTCGAACAGCTTCGGATACACGCGCACGAGCACGATGCGCGGTCCCTTCATCTTCTTGACCACGACGTCGAAGTCTTCGAACTCGACGCGCTGCCCTTCGCTCGGCAGATCGTTGAGCGCCTGGATCACGAGCCCGCCCACCGATTCGGCCTTGCCTTCATCGATGTCGATACCCAGAGCACGTTCGAGCGACACCACCGGCAAGCTGCCCTTGCCCATCAGCGTGCCGTCGTCCATGCGGGTCCAGTCGGCGTCGCCCTGGCGGAATTCATCGTGGATCTGCCCGACCAGCGCGCCGAGCAGGTTGTCGAGCGTCAGGAAGCCGATCGGTTTCGCGTTCTTGTGGCCGACCAGCGCGAAGTGCGGCGCGCCCTTGCGAAAGCGCCGGAACAGATCGAGAGCCGGCATGTCCGGCTTCACGTACTGCACGGGGCGGACGTAGCGCGACAGGTCGTCGAGCGTGCTGCCCGCCTGGCGCGCGAGCAGCAGGTCCTTCAGATGGATCATGCCGGCCACGCGTTCGCCGGATGCATCCTCGAACAGCGGATAGCGGCTGAAGCGGTGCCGCGCGACCACCTGCATGTTGTCGCGCAACGGTAGATCGCGCCGCAGGCACACCATTTCATGCGACGGCCGCATCAGGTCCGATACGGTCATTCGCGAGAAGTCGAGCGAGTGCGCGATCGTGTTCCATTCGTCCTGGCTGTACGCGCCGGTCGACGCACCGAGTTCGCTCGCGACGTTCGCGCGGCGGCCGCGCAGGATCAGCTTGAGTTCCTCGGTCGAGTAATGCGAGTCGTGACCCTGGTCGGTATCGAGCCCCGCGGCCTTCAGCACCGCGTTCGCGCTCGTGTTGAGCAGCCAGATGGCCGGGTACATGGCCCAGTAGAAACCGTACAGCGGCGTCGCGGTCCACAGCGAAATTTTCTCCGCCTCGCGAATCGCGAGCGACTTCGGCGCGAGTTCGCCGACCACGATATGCAGGAACGAAATACACGAAAACGCGAAGAACAGTGAAATGCCATGCATCAGCTTCTCGGACTCGACGCCGATCACGGTGAAAAGCGGCATCAGCAGTTGCGCGAACGCTGGTTCGCCGATCCAGCCGAGGCCGAGCGACGCGAGCGTGATGCCGAGCTGACACGCCGACAGATACGCGTCGAGCTGTCCGTGCACCTTCGCGAGCAGACGTCCGCGCATGCCATGCTGGGTGGCAAGGCTTTGCACGCGGGTCTGCCGCAGTTTGACCAGACCGAATTCGGCGGCGACGAAAAAGCCGTTGAGTGCAACCAGAAACATTGCACCGATAAGAGCGACAACCTGGATCAAAGCGACGGGCTCCGGCAACAAAAGTTGTCAGTATAGGCGCTGAAAGCTCGATGAATTCTTGATTGTGCGCAAACGCATTCGCGCGCGACGCTCATTTCGGCGCCGCCGCGCTGAACGGCACGCGCAGCACGAGCGTGGCGGGGGTCGCGGTGACGCCGTCCGCTTCCGTCGTATCGCTTTGCTCGAAGCTTCCGCCGTGCGCCTCCGCGACGCGTTTGCACAACGCGAACACCCACGCGATGCGCTTCGCCTCGCGCGGTTCGCCCGCCTGCTTGCGCGCGAACGCTTCGAGCACATGCGGCAGCGCGGCGTCGTTCAACGCGGCCTCGTTCGGCTCGTACGTGACGCTCGCATGCCATGTGCCGTTGTCCGCGCGCGCGGCCAGTGCGACCTCGGTGCCCCGCGCGCTCGCTTCGACGGCGAACGTCAGCATCAGCCACGCCGCGGCGGCGAGCCGAGCGCGGTCGCCGTTCAGTTGCTCGGTGGCGATCTGCGAGTCGAGCCGCACTTCGACGCCGCGCGCGCGGGCGAGGCCGGCGCGGACTTCCTCGACGGTTTCGTCGAGCAGCGGATGCAGCGGAAAGGGTTCATACGTGAGCGCGAGCGATTTCGTTTCGGCGCGCGTCGCATCGACGATCGTCTCGAGCAGCTTCACCTGCTGATCGACGCCGCTGCGAATGCCGGTGATCGCGCGCTGCGAATTGGGATCGTTCGCGTCGAGCTTGCGCTCGAGCACGTACGCCCAGCTATGAATCGCATTCAACGGACCGCGCAGGTCGTGCGACACCAGCGACAGCACGTGATCGCGCATGAACAACGCGGTTTCCGCGCGCAGCAGCGCGCTGCGTTCGGTGATGACAAAGCCGGCCGACGCCGGCTGGGCGCCAGCAGTCCCGTTGGGTGACGTAGTCACGATCGAGTCCTCTCAGGCAATGCTGGATGATGGGGGGAAGCCTCATTATAGGCATCCCGTTCGGACCGACCAGTCGAGGCCGAATCGCGACGCGGGACGCAATCCGCATGCCATGCGCGGAACCGGACCAGACTCGGCGATCGACGTCAACGCGCCTACAATGTCGGTTTTACGTTTTGATCTGAGGAGCAACGCATGTCGACTGTGACGACCGAATCCGGCCTGAAGTACGAAGATCTCGTGGAAGGCACCGGCGCCGAAGCCGTGGCCGGCAAGACCGTGACCGTGCATTACACGGGCTGGCTGACCGACGGCCAGAAGTTCGATTCGAGCAAGGACCGCAATGACCCGTTCGCGTTCGTGCTGGACGGCGGCATGGTCATCAAGGGCTGGGACGAAGGCGTGCAAGGCATGAAGGTCGGCGGCAAGCGCAAGCTGATCATTCCGCCGCAACTCGGCTACGGCGTGCGCGGCGCGGGCGGGGTGATTCCGCCGAACGCGACACTCGTGTTCGAAGTCGAACTGCTCGAAGTCTGAGTCACGTCTGAGTATTGTCGTGAGCCACGCCGCCGTCACCGCCCCCAACGTTTCGCTGCGCTGCTATGGCGCGATCGAAGCGTCGGACGTGCACGACTTCCACCAGGTCGTGCTGGGGCTCGACGGCGCAATGGTGATGGCGGTAGACGGCGTCGCCGAGCAGATCGACGCCGGCTCCGCATGGCTGATCCCGGCCGGCGCGCGGCACGATTATGCGGGTGTCGGCACGAACCGGCAGCTCGTGCTCGATTTGCCTGCGGCCTCGCTGGCGGTGCCCGAGCGGTTGTTCGAGCGCGCGCGCGCCGTGGCCGTTGATCCGTCGCTCGCACAGCTCGTGCACGCGATTGCCGCGCATGCTGCGGGCGGCGTGGGCGAAGCGCAAGATAATGCCTTCGGTCACCGTCGCTTTCATTGGGATGCTGCGGCACGCCTGGGCGCCGCGCTTGTCGCCGATTCCGGGGCACTAGCCGGTGTGCAAAGCGAAGGCGTTCGCCTCGATTTCGCGCGCATCGACCGCTGGCTGCGCGCGCATCTGTCCGAGCCGCTGAAGATCGCGGACCTCGCCGCGCACTGCGGTTTCGGCATGCGGCGTTTTCATCAACTGTTTATCGATGCGTTCGGCGAGACGCCGCATCGCTATTTGCAGCGGTTGCGGCTCGACACGTCGATCACGCTGCTTGCGGACCCGCGTCTTTCGTTGACCGATATCGCGCTCGAGATCGGCTTCGGCGATCAGAGCGCTTACACGCACGCGTTCACGCGGCGTTTCGGGCTGGCGCCCGGGCAGTGGCGCGCGTTGCGGCACTGAGTGTGGCGGAGGTGGCGCGGAGGGCTTTGAGACCCTTGAGGCCATTTGAAGCCTGTATGCCGCGCACAGGTTTTGCCCTGCCTGTCAGCTTTCGAGCCCACATTGCAGATCCGCACGGATATCGCCCGCGTTTTCAAGCCCCACCGCAAGCCGGATCAGACCTTCGCTGATGCCCACCGCCGCGCGCGCTTCGGGCGTAATGCGGCCGTGCGTGGTCGTCGCCGGATGCGTGATCGTCGTACGCGTGTCGCCCAGGTTGCCGGTGATCGAGCAGACTTTCGTGCCGTCGATCACGCGCCATGCGTTCGTACGCATCTGCTCGGGCGTGTCGCCCTTCAATTCGAACGACACGATCGCGCCGCCCAACTTCTGCTGACGCATCGCGAGCGCGTGCTGAGGATGCGATTCGAGCCCCGGATAGAACACGCGATTGACGGCCGGATGCGAGTCGAGCCAGCGCGCGATTTCGAGCGCATTCGCCGACTGCTTCTCGACGCGTAGCGACAACGTTTCCATGCCTTTCAACAGTACCCACGCGTTGAACGCGGACAGCGTCGGCCCGGCGCTGCGTACGAACGGAAACACCTTTTCCATGATGATTTTCTTCGAACCGACCAGCGCGCCGCCGAGCACACGGCCCTGGCCGTCGAGGAACTTGGTCGCCGAATGCATGACGACGTCCGCGCCGAGCTTCAGCGGCTGCTGCAACGCCGGGCTGCAGAAGCAGTTATCGACGACGAACAGCGCATTCGCGGCCTTCGCGATCTTGCCGATCGCTTCGATATCCGACACTTCCGTCAGCGGGTTGGAAGGCGTTTCGAGGAAGAACATCTTCGTTTCGGGACGCACCGCTTCGTTCCACGCGTTCAAATCAGTCGGATCGACGAATGTAGTCGTAATGCCGAACTTGCTGAAGATCTGCGAGAACATGCCGAGCGTCGAGCCGAACAGCGCCCGCGAGCTGACGAGGTGATCGCCCGCCTGCAACGTCGACATCACGACCGACATGATCGCCGCCATGCCCGAAGCCGTCGCGATGCAGGCCTCGCCGCCTTCGAGCGCGGCCAGACGGTCCTGGAACATCGACACGGTCGGGTTCGAGAAGCGCGAGTACGTGAAATAGTCCTCGGAGTTTCTGAAGCGTTCGGCGGCGTCCGCGGCGCTCGCGAACACGAAGCTCGAGGTCAGGAAGATCGCTTCCGAGTGCTCGTTGAAATCGCTGCGCACGGTGCCTGAGCGAACGGCCAGCGTGTCGAAGTCAAAGTCGTGGAAGTCGTCCATGTTGGTTCTGGTCTCCAGGTTTCCGTGGCTGCTTCCGTGCCTAAATGAGGCAGCAACAAAAAAGAAAAAGCCCGCTTTTGCGTCGGCATAAGCGGGCTTCATGTACGGGGAGGGGCTGGAGCCAGGGCGGACGACCGTGGCGTTCCGCCCTTCGCTTTAGCTGTTTCGGGTCGCCCCGCGCCCGCAAGCTGAGATCAAATCGACGCAAGCCAACATGTTAATGCGCTCGGGGCGCGGTGTGTACGCTCAACCCACCGACAGTTGCAGATGCAGCTGCGAACGCGCCGGGCCGCCACCGTCGATCGCTTCGCTCGCGGCATCGCGATCCGATTGCGACGACGGCGCGAGACGCGCGCTTTCGATGCGGTCGAGGTATTCGGTCGTGATGTCGCCGGTCACGTAGTTGCCGTCGAAGCACGAAGCCTCGAACTCCTTCAGCGCCGGATTGATATCGCGCACCGCCTGCTTCAGCGCATCGACGTCCTGATACACGAGGTGATCCGCGCCGATCATGCGCGCAACTTCCTCGTCCGAGCGGCCGTGCGCGACCAGTTCGCCGCGCGTCGGCATATCGATGCCGTAGACGTTCGGGAATTTCACCGGCGGCGCCGCCGACGCGAAAATCACCTTGTTCGCGCCCGCATCGCGCGCCATCTGCACGATTTCATGCGACGTCGTGCCGCGCACGATCGAGTCGTCGACGATCAGCACGTTCTTGCCCTTGAACTCGATGTTCATCGCGTTCAGCTTCTGGCGCACCGACTTCTTGCGCACCGCCTGCCCCGGCATGATGAAGGTACGGCCTACATAGCGGTTCTTGAAGAAGCCCTCGCGATACTCGACGCCGAGCTTCTTCGCGACCTGCATCGCGGCCGGGCGCGACGAATCGGGAATCGGCATCACCACGTCGATTGCGACGTCGGGCAGCTCGCGCCTGATCTTCTCGGCGAGGTAGTCGCCCATGCGCAAACGCACGTTGTAGACCGGCACGCCGTCGAGCACCGAATCCGGACGCGCCAGATACACGAGTTCGAAGATGCAGGGGTTCAGGCTCGTGGTCGTCGCGCATTGCTGCGAATGCAGCTGGCCTTCGGCGTCGATGAAAATCGCCTCGCCCGGCTGCACGTCGCGCACGAATTCGAAACCGACGCCTTCGATCGCCACCGATTCCGACGCCAGCATCCACTCGACGCCGTCAGCCGTTTCCCGTTTGCCGAGGCACAGCGGACGGATGCCGAACGGGTCGCGGAGACCAAGCAGGCCGTAGCCAGCGATCAACGCGACGATCGCATACGAGCCGCGCACCCGCCGATGCACACCCGACACCGCCTTGAACAGTGCGGCCGGATCGAGCTGCAGACCCGAGCTCGACAGTTGCAACTCGTGCGCAAGCACGTTGAGCAGCACTTCGGTATCGGAATTGGTGTTCACGTGGCGGCGATCGATGCGGAACATCTCATCTTTCAGCTGCTGCCAGTTGGTGAGGTTGCCGTTATGCGCGAGGATGATGCCGAACGGCGCGTTCACGTAGAACGGCTGCGCTTCTTCTTCGCTCGACGCCGAACCGGCGGTCGGGTAACGGACCTGGCCGATGCCCGTCGTGCCCGGCAGGCTGCGCATGTTGCGCGTGCGGAACACGTCGCGCACCATGCCGTTGGCCTTGTGCATGTGGAAATTGCTGCCGTTCGCCGTTGCGATGCCGGCGGCGTCCTGACCGCGATGCTGCAGAAGCAGCAGGCTGTCATAGATCAGCTGGTTGACCGGGGAATGGGAAACTACGCCTACGATGCCGCACATGGCATGTCCTTCAAAGGTACGAAATTCGTGATGGCGACCGGTGCCTGCGACCGCGCCCGCGCTTGCTTTCATGCGACGGCACGCGCTACGACGTCAAGGCAGCCGGTATGCGCCGGAGTCCTGTTGCGCATTGCTCGGGGCGCCCGAATCGTCCACATGGACGTAAGCGGCGAGCGCCTCGGGGAGCAGCGGTTTCATTGCGCGTACGCCCGCAACCGCATACGGACGAAGCAGCGCGTTGCGCCAGAATTCCTCTTTGGGCAGTTTAGTCAAGCCTGCGAGGGCGACCAGAATCAGCACCAGAACGACCCCACGCACGAGGCCGAACATCAAACCGAGCGAGCGGTCCGCACCACCCAGTCCCGTGACCTGCACGAGGCGGCTGAGCAGCGCGCTCACCACGCTCGTGACCAGCACTACGCCGATCACCACGAGCGAAAAAGCCAGCAGCCACTGCGTCAACGCGCCGCCCGGCCAGGTAGACGGGATATACGGGACCACGTAGCCCACGAACTCGCAAGCGATGAAAAACGCCGCGACCCAGCCGATCAAACCAAACACTTCCGACAGCAAACCGCGCCAGGCGCCTCGCAGCGCCGACAAACCAATCACCGCCATTACAGCGTAGTCGAAGGCAGTGAACATCGCTCGCTTACTGTGCTCTGCCGCCGGTCGAGCCCGACACGAGGCCCGCCTCGCGGACCTTCGCGACAGCGGCGGTGGCCGCGGCGCGGTCGGCGAACGGGCCTGCACGCAGCAATGTCAGCGTCGAGCCGTCGGCTTGCTTCCTATGTTCCGTATATGTGGGCACGCCTGCTGCTTTCAACTTCGCGGCCCAATTGCGCGCGTTCGCTTCGTTCGAGAAGGCGCCGAGCTGCACCGCGAAACGGTTGCCCGGCGGCGAGGCCGGCGTGCCGGAGTTCGCGTCGGCGCTGGCGCTGGCGGTGGCCGTGTTCGCTTCGTCGTCGGTCGACGCCGACGGTGTGGTGGCGGGTGCCTTCGTCTGTTTGGCGGGGACAGCAGGCGCGGTGTTGGCTGCGAGCGATTGCGTTTGCGGCTTCGCGGCGGGCTTTGGCGTCGCGGCGGTAACAGCGCCAGTTGCGGCGGAGGGGGTCGCGCCTTGTTTCGCTGCGGTCGATTGCGTCGATTTGGCGGCGGAGGCCGAGGCGGCCGCCGTGGTCGCCGCGCTCGTTGCCGGCGCGAGGCCGGACGCAGCCACGCCCGTGTCGGCGGCCGGCGGACTGTCCGGCGCGACGCCGGCCTGCACGTCTTCGTTGGCGGTGGATCTGGAGAGCTTCGGCGCGGGCCGGTTCGGAATGTCGATCGAGATGTCGTCGGTGACGGGCTTGGGGTGCGAGTCCAACACCATCGGCAGGATGATCACCGCCGCGACAACCAGTGCGATTGCGCCGACGAGCCGGCGGCGCGCGCGCTGCTTTTCCGGCAGCGTGGGGTCGAGCAGCATTGCATCTGCATCGACGGTGCGCTCGGTGCGGCGGGTGCGCCGCTCGACGCGTTCACCCCGGGTGGCCCGATTGGAACTGGTGTTTGCGCCGCGCCGGCTGGGCGCGTCGTCTTTCTTGCCGAACGAGAAAATTCCCATGAATCGCTTGGTTCGAGCCTGGTGCCCGCTCAGTGTTGCTGCGATTTCCGGTAGGCCATCACACCCGCTACCGTATAGAAACTGCCGAAAACGACGATTCTATCATTCTCTGACGCACGTTTTAGCGCGTCCTGGAAAGCCTGCGCCGGCGTTGCATAACGCATGACGCTGCTGTCGGCGCCGTCTTCCACGCCCAGCTCGCGCAACACGGTTTCCAGCTCTTGCGCGGACGCGGCGCGCGGGGTCGGCAGATCGGTCACGCACCAGTGATCGATCTCGCCTTTCAGATGACTTAGCACGCCGGCGATGTCCTTGTCGCGCATCGCGCCGAACACCGCGTACGTGTACGGGAAAAAGCCCATGTTGCCGAGGTTCTGCCCGAGCACCGCGGCGGCATGCGGATTGTGGCCGACGTCGAGCACGATGGACGGCTTGCCCGGCAGTACCTGGAAACGGCCCGGAAGATCCACGTTGGCGATGCCGAGCCGGATGTCCTGCGCGGACACCGGCAGACGGTCGCGCAAAGCTTCGAGCCCGGCCAGCGCCGCCGACGTGTTGATCAGCTGATTCGCGCCGCGCAGCGATGGATACGCGAGCGCCGAGCGCCGCAGCGTCGGGCCGACATAGCTCCACTGCTGTCGCTCGCTGCCGGCCTGGCCTTCGTAACGGAAATCGCGGCCGAACAACCACAATTGCGCCCCGATCTTTTCCGCGTGATCGATCAACGATTGCGGCGGCACCGGGTCCGCGCAAATCGCGGGCTTGCCGGGACGGAAGATACCGGCTTTTTCGAACGCGATTTTTTCGCGCGTGTCGCCGAGATAGTCGGTGTGGTCAATATCGATGCTCGTGATGATCGCGCAGTCGGTGTCGAGGATATTGACCGCGTCGAGACGGCCACCGAGGCCAACTTCGAGAATCACCGCGTCGAGGCCTCGCGACGCGAACAGGCTCATGATCGCGAGCGTCGTGAATTCGAAGTAGGTCAGCGTGACCGGTTTGGCGAGGCTCAGGCGCGCGGCCTCGACGGCTTCGAAGTGCGGCAGCAGATCTGCGTCGCTTGCCATTGCCCCATTGATGCGCGCGCGCTCGTTGAACGACAGCAGATGCGGCGAGGTGTGGCAGCCGACCGTATAGCCCGCGCGCAGCAGGATCGCTTCGAGAATCGCGCAGGTCGAGCCTTTGCCGTTCGTGCCGCCGACCGTGATGATCGGGCACGCAAACGATAGCTGCATCGCATCGCGTACCTGGGAGATGCGGCCCAAACCCATGTCGATGCCGACCGGATGCGCGGATTCAAGGTGCGTGAGCCACGCGTCGAGAGTGGGGAATGTCGTCATCGGGTGAATCTTGAGTGAGTCGCGGTAGTTCGGTTCTGCAGTGCTGCGAAGGGTGCTGGTCAGGCGGTTGCGGTCGAGGATCGCGGGTCGCCGGTCATGGGCGTAGGCCGCTGCGCGGTTTATGCGCACAAACCCGCGCCTTGAGCCGCGCCAGCTTCGGCTTCGACCGCTGCCGCATTGCAGGCGACGGTAATTATCCTGGAAATGACAGCGCGCCGCTTGATTGCTCACGCGGCGCGCTATTTTTTTGATTGCTTCTCTGGCTCCGCCGCGTCTTCGACAGCGCGGCGAAAGAGCGGCAAATGCGGTGCTGCCCGGCTTTTACGCGACCGCGTCCGCCGGCTGATGGCTCAACAGCGCCAGCAATTGCGCGATCTCTTCGCGCAGCTTGCGACGATCGACGATCATGTCGATCGCGCCCTTTTGCAGCAGAAACTCGGCGCGTTGGAAGCCTTCCGGCAGTTTCTCGCGCACGGTCTGTTCGATCACGCGCGGACCAGCAAAGCCGATCAGCGCCTTCGGTTCGGCGATCACGACGTCGCCGAGGAATGCGAAACTCGCTGACACGCCGCCCATCGTCGGGTCGGTCAGCACCGAGATGAATGGCAGCCTGGCTTCCGCCAGCTTCGTGAGCATCGCGGTGGTCTTTGCCATCTGCATCAACGACAGCAAGCTTTCCTGCATCCGCGCGCCGCCCGAAGCGGTGAAACAGATGAACGGCACTTTCTGTTCGAGCGCGTTCTGCGCGCCGCGCGCGAAACGCTCGCCGACCACCGAACCCATCGAGCCGCCCATAAACGAGAACTCGAAGTTCGCCACGACGACCGGCAGCGTGTGAATCGCGCCGCCCATCACGACCATTGCGTCGGTCTCGTCGGTTTCGTCCATCGCCTCTTTAATGCGCTCAGGGTACTTACGGCTATCTTTGAACTTCAGCGCGTCGACCGGAACGATTTCCTGGCCGATTTCGTAGCGGCCTTCCGGATCGAGCAGGCTGTCGAGCCGCTCACGTGCGCCGATGCGCATGTGATGGTCGCACTTGGGGCAAACATGCAGATTGGCCTCGACGTCGTTGCGATACAGCACGGCTTCGCACGACGGGCACTTGATCCACAGGCCTTCCGGAATTCCCTTGCGGTTTTTCGGGTCGGTCTGTTTGATTTTCGGCGGCAGCAGCTTATCGAGCCAGCTCATAGGGAATCCTTCTGGGTCAGCAGTCGCGCGAACGGCGGGACGAGCCCGCCGCTCACGTTACCGCGACAAAAAATAACTGTTATCGGGCAGTTGCAACGCTATCGAGCGCCTCGCGCACCTCGGCAACGAAACGCGTGAGCGTCTCGGCAGCGGCGTCGGGCGCTGCCTGTTCGAGCAATTGAACGATACGGCTGCCGATCACGACGGCATCGGCCACCTCGCCCACCGCACGCGCCGTTTGCGCGTCGCGAATGCCGAAACCGACGCCCACCGGCAGGGGGACGCGCGACTTGATGGCCGGGATTTTACTCGCGATGCTGGAAACGTCCAGATTTGCGGCGCCGGTGACCCCTTTCAGCGACACATAGTAGACGTAGCCGCTGGCGATGCGGCCGACTTCGGCGATACGTTCGTCGGTTGAAGTCGGCGCGAGCAAAAAGATCGGATCGATCCCGGCAGATTGCATCTGTTCCGCGAAGTTTGCGCACTCTTCAGGCGGATAGTCGACCACCAGCACGCCATCGACACCGGCTTCCTTCGCGGCTTTCGCGAAGGCCTCGGCGCCCATTCGCTCGATCGGATTCGCATAGCCCATCAGCACGACCGGGGTTTTGTCGTCGGCTTCGCGGAAGCGTTTGACGTCGGCCAGCACATGGCGTAGCGACACGCCCTTCGCGAGCGCGCGTTCAGACGACTGCTGAATGACAGGACCGTCTGCCATTGGGTCGGAAAACGGCACGCCTAGTTCGATCACATCGGCGCCGCCGGCGGCGAGGGCGTGCATGAACTCGACCGTGCGAGCCGGGTCCGGGTCGCCAGCGGTCATGAACGGGATCAAGCCTTTCTTACCTTGGGCGGACAGCGCGGCAAACGTGTTCTTGATACGGGACATGGAAGTACTCTCGAATTAGGGCTATTGCGCGCCCATTGCCGCGCGCTTTTCAGCGAACTTAGCGGCGCATCTCGCGCTTTTCACTGCACTTCGGTCGACGGCTGCACTTTTGGCCTGGCTCGGGTCCGACGGGGCGCAGCAGGCGTAGCGGCCGCGCTGACGCGCTCGCGCGCTATCGCACAATAGCTCTCGTTGATCTCATAGCCGACGAATTCGCGCTGATGACGGACGCAAGCGACTGCGGTGGTGCCGCTGCCCATGAATGGGTCGAGCACGCGGCCGCCCTTCGGGCAGCAGGACAGTACCATCCGCTCGACGATTTCCAGAGGTTTCTGGGTTGGGTGCGCAACGCGCTCGGCATGCTGCCGATGCAGACGCGATACCGACCAGACATCCTTCGGATTATAGCCAACCTCCAACCACTTGCTTCCTTCGAACAACTTTCGCGAACGCGCCTTCTTCGTGACTGCATCGTACGGGATGCGGACGGGATCGAGATCGAAGAAGTAGTCCTTCGACACCGCGAAAAAACCGATGTTGTCATGCACTGACGTGAAGCGGCGCGTGGTGCCGCCCATACTCGGCACGCGCCGGTCCCAGATGATTTCGTTGACCATCGTGAGTTTCGTCTTCAGGAAACTGAAGATTTCCGGCGCGTATTGCCAGGTGCAGAAGATATAGAGCGACCCTGTTGGCTTGAGCTTCGGTACAGCGAGCTCGAGCCAGCCGCGCGTCCAGACGAGAAATTCCTCGCCCGTGCGCATGTCCGAGTCGTTGCCATAGTCCTTCCCCAACCCATAAGGCGGATCACAGACGATCAGGTCGATCGACTCATCGGGAATGTTCGCTACATCGGTTAGAAAATCGCGGTTTAACAGCTGAATGCCGGCCGGCACCTGCGCCAGCAGCGGTGCGGATGCCGCGGCCGCCGGGACTTCGGCGGCCGGATTCGTGGATTCAATCGCCGGCTGCGGCTCGTCGAACTCGTCGCGCATCGTCGCGGCTCAGAACTGGATACCCGATCGCTCAGCGACCGTGTGCATGTCCTTGTCGCCGCGGCCCGACAGGTTGACCAGCAGAATCTTGTCTTTCGACAAGGTCGGCGCGAGTTTCGTAGCGTAAGCGAGCGCGTGGCTCGACTCCAGCGCAGGAATAATGCCCTCGATGCGGCAGCAATCGTGGAACGCCTTCAGGGCTTCTTCGTCAGTGATGCCTACGTATTGAGCGCGATTGCTCTCTTTTAGCCATGCGTGCTCGGGGCCGACGCCCGGGTAGTCGAGGCCTGCCGACACCGAATGCGTCTCGATGATCTGGCCGTCTTCGTCTTGCAGCAGATACGTGCGGTTACCGTGCAACACGCCGGGACTACCGCCGATCAGCGATGCCGCGTGACGACCCGTTTCGAGGCCGTCGCCGGCCGCTTCGACGCCGATCAACTGCACGGAACTATCGTCGATATACGGGTAAAAGATCCCCATCGCATTCGAACCGCCGCCAACACACGCGATGACGGCGTCCGGCTGGCGGCCAGCGAGTTCTGGCATCTGCACGCGGCATTCGTCGCCGATCACTCGCTGGAAGTCGCGCACCATCATCGGGTACGGATGCGGACCCGCAACCGTGCCGATGATGTAGAAGGTGTTTTCGACGTTGGTGACCCAGTCGCGCATCGCTTCGTTCAGCGCGTCCTTCAGCGTGCGCGACCCCGATTCGACCGGCACGACCGTCGCACCGAGCAGTTTCATGCGATAAACGTTCGCGGCCTGGCGGCGCACGTCCTCGGCGCCCATGTACACCACGCACTCCATACCGAAGCGCGCGCAGATTGTCGCCGTGGCCACGCCGTGCTGACCGGCGCCGGTTTCCGCGATCACGCGCGGCTTGCCCATGCGCTTGGCGAGCAGAGCCTGGCCGATCACGTTGTTGATCTTGTGCGCCCCCGTGTGATTCAGGTCTTCACGCTTCAGATAAACCTGCGCGCCGCCGAGCAGTTCGCTCCAGCGCTGGGCGTGATAAATCGGGGACGGGCGACCCACGAAATACTTCAATTCGCGCTCGTACTCGGCGACGAATTCCGGGTCTTTCTGATATTTCTCGTACGCTTCACGCAACTCGTTGAGTGCGGAAAACAGCGTTTCGGCGACGAACACACCACCAAATTGGCCGAAGTGGCCTCTTTCGTCAGGCAAGTTGTACATGGTGATCACTTTTCTCAGGATGGCTCGCGGCTTTCATCGGAAAGCGCCCGCGAGCCTGAATCATTCAGCGTCCGCAGCGCGCACCGCGCGTACGAACGCCGCCATCCGGGCGTGATCCTTCACGCCCCGGGCGCCCGCTACTTCGATGCCGCTCGAGACATCGACCGCGTACGGGCGCACGCGATGGATCGCATCACTGACGTTTTGCGCGTTCAACCCACCACTCAAAACGGCCCGACGCGCGAGCTCTGCTGGAATAAGTGACCAATCGAAAACCTTCCCACCGCCGCCGTAGCCTTCGACATGGGTGTCGAACAGAAGACCACTGGCTGCTGAATAGTTGAATGCCGATTTTACCAAATCGGCCGCTCGAGTATCCGCCGCAACTCGCAACGCGCGCAACCAAGGCAAACCCGCAACGCCGGCGAGCGCCTCGCACTGCTCAGGCGTCTCGTCGCCGTGGAACTGCAACAGCGTCAGGTTCACGTTGCTCGCGACTTCGTGAACCCATTCCGGCGTCGCGTTGACGAACAGACCGACGACCGATACGAACGGCGGCACCTCGTGCACGAGTTCGACCGCTTGCGCGACGCTCACCGAGCGCGGGCTCGGCGGATAGAACACGAGGCCGATCGCGTCGGCGCCGAGGTCGATCGCGTGTGCAATGTCGACGGGTTTCGACAGTCCGCACAGCTTGATGCGCGTGCGATGTGGCACGCCTTGCAAGGCGGTGGCGTCGGTCTGAATGGCGGGGTTCTCTGCTGCTTTCATGTTTCCGGTTGTTCGGTCCATACGCTGCTCCACGGCACGCTGCCCGTCGCCGGATCGGGCACGCCGAATTGCTCAGGATAGCCCACTTGCGCGAGGTACAAGCCGTCGGGCATGAAGGTCGGCGCCGCGCAATCGCGGCTACGGCTCGCGAGCACGTCGGCCATCCACGCGGCCGGGCGGCGGCCGCTGCCGATTTCGATCAGACAGCCCATCACGTTGCGCACCATGTGATGCAGGAACGCGTTCGCGCGGAGGCGGAAATGCACGAAGTTACCCTGTCGTTTGACGTCGATCTGGTACAGGTGCTTGAACGGCGTCTTCGACTGGCATTGCGACGAACGAAACGCCGAAAAGTCATGCTCGCCGATCAGGTGCTCGGCGGCCGAGCGCATCGCGTCGACGTCGAGTGGCGTGTGCACCCAGCCGGCGCGCGTCGTGAGCATCGGCGAGCGAACCGGACTTACGTACAGCACGTAGTAATAGGTCCGCTCGAATGCCGAAAACCGCGCGTGAAAATCGTCGGGCATCGGCTTGGCCCATTGCACGCCGATCGTCTTCGGCAGAAACGCGTTCGGGCCGCGCACCCAGGAGATCTCGAGACGATCGAGGTCGGTGTCGAAATGCACGACCTGACCCAAGCCATGCACACCGCGGTCGGTGCGGCCGGCGACCACCGTCTGCACGGGCGTGCGCATGAATTCGCGCAGCGCCCGTTCGAGCTCGTCCTGTACCGTGTTGCCATGCGGCTGCGACTGCCATCCGGTGAACGCGGCGCCGTCGTATTGCACGCCTAATGCGATGCGCTTCACGACAGCGGTGCGAGAGTCGAAAGCAACGCGCGGGCTTCGGTGCGCGTGGCTGGATCGTTTGCTTCGATCACTTCGTTGATGAGCGCGCGGGCGCCCGCCAGATCGCCGAGCTCGATGTACTCGGAGGCCAACTCCAGCTTGTTGCGCGCGATGCGGCCGAGATCGGCCGGTGTGAAGGCCGGCAATGGCTGAGCCGGGCTCGGCGGCAACTCGAGGTCGAAGTCGAGCTTCAGCGCGCCGAAGCCGGCCGCGCCGAGGCCCGCGACAGCGCCGTGGCCGGCTGTGCCGGCGGCGATCTGGTCGGCGATGTGCGGGGCGTCGTCGTCCGCGCCATGGACGCCGAAGGCCTGCTGCGCGGTCGTGTCGGGCGATGCGACCGGTTGCGTCGAAAGCGACGTGGAAGGCTCCGCTTCGCCGACGGTGGGCACTTCGATGCGCGGCGGCAGCGGCATGTTCAGGCTGCCGAACGCGTCGACGGCCTCGCGCGGGAACTCGGTCGGTGTGGACGGCGCGGGTTCCGTCGGCACGGGGATGTCGCTGAACGGCTGACCGAACGACGTAGTGGCGCGCGGTTCGATCTGATATTGCGTGAAATCGATCACTGGGGGTGGAACGTTCAAGGGGGACTGCGGTTCGGCCGTCGCGGTGTGCGACGCTGTCGAGGGCGGTTCCGCGGCGCTTGGGCTCGGGGTTGTCGTCGTGCCTGTTGTTTTCTCTGCGGTCGGACTTTCTGTGGGTTCCTCGTCCCATTGCAGGCGATGCGCGTTCTCGTCCTGCGTCGCGGCGCCAACCGGTTCGAGCGGTCCCAGCGGCAACGCGTCGGCGCCGAGTTCTGCCGCGGCGGCGAGATTGGCGGCCGTCGCGGCGGAGCGCAGCGTCTCGTCATGGGCGGGTGCGACCGCCGGTGGTTCGCTGGACAGTTCGCTTTGGCTGGGTAGCGGGATGCTGGCGAGTGGCGCCGTTGGTGCAGTAGGTTCGGGCGTGCCTGCTTGCTGTGCCGCCTGTTCTTCTGCGGCGCGCTCGGATGCGCTGCGTTCTGCTGCTATGCGTTCCGCTTCCGCATGTTCGGCGGCGACGCGTGCTGCTGCTTGTTCGGCTGCTGCTTGTTCGGCTGCTGCTTGTTCCGCTGCTGCGCGTTCCGCCGCGGCGTGTTCTCCGGCCGCTGCTCGCTCTGCTGCGGCTCGCTCCGCTGCCGTCTGTTCGGCTGCTGCACTTTCCGCTGCGGCTTGCTCGGCTGCTGCACGTTCGACTGCCACGCTTTCTGCTGCGGCTTGCTCGGCTGCTGCACGTTCCGCAGCCGCGCGCTCCGCTGCTACCCGCTCCGCAGCCGCGCTTTCTGCCGCTGCCTGTTCGGCTGCCGCACGTTCCGCAGCCGCATGCTCTGCTGCTGCGGCCTGCCGTGCAACCTCTTGATCTTGCGCGTCCGATCCTTCCGTGACCGCCGCCTGCCCCTCCGCCGCGCTGCCATTGCGCGAATCGGCCTCACGCGCGGATCTCGCTATTTCTGCATCAGTTGCCTGGGCAGCCCGTGCCGCGGCCTCTTTATCGCGCTTGCGGCGACCCATGCGCAGAGCAGCGAGCAGAACGATCAGTGCCGCGCCCACGGCCGCCGCGATGCTCAAATCGCGCTGAGAGATGCCGCCCTCATTCGACGGCGACGTCGTCACATTCGCGTGCTCCGGCGCCACGGCCACGGTCGCCGCGGAACCTGCCGGTGCCGGCTGCGCAGCGCTCGTCGGCGTTGGGCCTGAAGCGACGGGCGCCCCGCCGATACCGTGCTTCTGCAACTCCATCAGCACGCGGTTTTTCAGCGCCAGCAATTGCTGCAGACTCGACACCTGCGGATGCGGCTGCGAAGCCGCCTGCGCGGCCGCGGTCGCGGCCGCCGGTGCTTGTCCCGCGGGCGCGCTCGCCGCCGGTTGAATCGATCCGGCCCATTCCCGCGTGCCACTCGTCGCCACCGGCGCCGAACCGGCCACTGGCGCGGACGAAACCGCACCGCCCGCCGCCGCGCCGGTCGATACCGCCGCGCTGGCCGCGCCGGAAACCGTGGATGCGGCTGGCGTCGTCGCTTGAGCCGCCGCGCTGGCCGCACTCGCGGCGGCGGCGTTGACCTGCGCGACTGCACTCGCCGTGCTCGCGGCAGCCTGCGCGGCAGTCGGCGCGGAAGCGGGCGCAGCCGCCGTGGACTCCGACGCCCCTGCCGCGGCCCCAGTCGACGAAACCGCCAAGGCCCCCGACGCATCGAGCGCCGGCACGATCAACACCGCTCCTACACGCATCCGGCTCGGATCGTGATTCATGAACGCGGCCGGATTCGTGTCGAACAATGCGTGCGTAGCGCGCGCGAGTACCGCCCGGTCATGCGACTGCGTAATAGCGATCGCGACATCGTTCAGCGACTGCCCTGCGTGTACGGTGTACTGAGAGCCCGCAGCGACAGCAACGACAGCGGTAGTGGAACTGACAGCGGAAGCGGCATCCGGCGCGCTCGTGGCACTAGCCGGCGCGGCAAGCGCATTGCCCGCGCCACCGCCGAGCAGCGCAAGAGCGAAAGTGGCACAAGCGGCCATCGCCGCCGGACGGCTGCTGAATCGCACCTTCTCGTGACGAATGGACATAGCCCGAAGAGCGGAGCGTCGAAAGTTCATCGGGACTCCTGGGCGCGTCAGCGCGCAGCCTTTTTTGCGAGTGGAAAGAGACAAGATGATCGGAGCACACAATGAAAAAGCGCCGCGCAAGCGCGACGCTTCTTGAGTTGTCTACGCGTCGTGAGCGCGTAGTTTACTTTACTTGTCGAGCACAATGCGAAGCATACGACGCAGCGGTTCAGCCGCGCCCCACAGCAGCTGATCGCCGACCGTGAAGGCCGACAGATACTCGCCGCCCATCGCGAGCTTGCGCACGCGGCCGACCGGCACCGTCAGCGTACCGGTGACAACCGCCGGGGACAGATCGCGCATCGACGCTTCGCGTTCGTTCGGCACAACCTTGACCCAGTCGTTGCCCGACGCGAGGATGCTGTTCACTTCGTCGAGCGGCACGTCCTTGTTCAGCTTGATCGTGAGCGCTTGCGAATGGCAGCGCATTGCGCCGATCCGCACGCACAGACCATCGACGGGAATCGAACCCGGCGTGCCCATGGCCGGCCTGCCGAGGATCTTGTTGGTTTCCGCGCCGCCCTTCCACTCTTCCTTCGACATGCCGTTGCCGAGATCCTTGTCGATCCACGGAATCAGCGAGCCCGCGAGCGGTACGCCGAAGTGGTCGGTCGGCATGCTGTCGCTGTTCATCGCTTCGAGCACTCGGCGATCGATGTCGAGAATCGCCGAAGCCGGGTCTGCCAGTTCGTTCTTCACCGCGCCGTGCAGCGTGCCCATTTGCGACAGCAATTCGCGCATGTTCTGCGCGCCCGCGCCGGATGCGGCCTGGTAAGTCATGGCCGTCATCCAGTCGACGAGGTTTTCGCGGAACAGGCCGCCCAATGCCATCAGCATCAGGCTGACCGTGCAGTTACCGCCGATGAAATTCTTCTGGCCTTTGACGAGCGCGTTCTTGATCACGTCGAGGTTGACCGGATCGAGAATGATGACCGCGTCGTCCTTCATGCGCAGCGACGATGCCGCGTCGATCCAGTAGCCGTTCCAGCCCGCCGCGCGCAGCTTCGGGAACACTTCGTTCGTGTAGTCACCGCCCTGGCAGGAAATGATCGCGTCGCACTTCTTCAGGTCGTCGATGCTTGTCGCATCTTTGAGCCTGGTCTCGTTTTTGGCGAACGAAGGCGCGTTGCCGCCCGCGTTGCTGGTGCTGAAAAACACCGGTTCGATCAAGTCGAAATCGCCTTCCTGCTGCATACGTTGCATCAGGACGCTGCCGACCATGCCGCGCCAACCTACGAGACCTACGTTCATGACTTCATACCCTTCGAATGGAAACTTCCCCGCGTCTTTGCCCGCAGTGACCGCGCGGGGAAGATGGGCGGGCACGACGGACGATCAGCGCTTCGTGATCGTTTTCGGGGTAATGGTTTTGATGGTAATGGCGAACTCGATCGCACGGGACGTTGTGCCGTGCGTTTTGGAAATCGAGGAGATTTGGGAGATCTGAGCCATCACAAGAATATACACGAAAACGGAAAACTGGCGGCGTTCTTCGCCGTATGACGCGCAAATCGGCCTGTTTCAAGGCCCGATTCGCGTTTTTAAAAGGCCAGTATCGTTGACCTGACCACCGCATGCCTTCGCTCTGCGAGCGCATGCGGTGCACGCGTTTTACAGCGCGGCCACGACGGCATCGCCCATCGCGGCGGTGCCGACCTGCTTGCAACCCGGCGTGAGAATGTCGCCGGTGCGATAGCCCTGTTCGAGCACCTTCTTCACCGCGGTTTCGATGCGATCGGCCTGCTCCGCCTTGTTCAGCGAATAGCGCAGCATCATCGCGGCCGACAGGATCGTGGCGAGCGGATTGGCAACGCCCTTGCCGGCGATATCCGGCGCGGAGCCATGCGACGGCTCGTACAAGCCCTTGTTGTTCTTGTCGAGCGATGCCGACGGCAGCATGCCGATCGAGCCGGTCAGCATGGCCGCCTCGTCGGACAGGATGTCGCCGAACATGTTGCCGGTCACGATCACGTCGAACGACTTCGGCGCCTTCACGAGCTGCATCGCGGCGTTGTCGACGTACATGTGCGACAGTTCGACGTCCGCGTATTCCTTCGACAAGTCGATCATCACGTCCTTCCAGAACTGCGACGTTTCGAGCACGTTGGCTTTATCGACCGAGGTGAGCTTCTTGCCGCGCTTTTGCGCCGCCTGGAATGCGACGTGCGCGATGCGGCGCACTTCGGGTTCCGAATAGCGCATCGTGTCGAAGCCTTCCTTCGCGCCGGCGAACAGGCCGTCCGGCGACGTACGCACGCCGCGCGGCGCGCCGAAGTAGATGTCGCCGTTCAGTTCGCGCACGATCAGGATGTCGAGACCCGAAACGATCTCTTCCTTCAGCGACGACGCGCCCGTCAGTTGCGGGTAGCAGATCGCCGGACGGAAGTTCGCGAAAAGTTCCAGGTGCTTGCGCAGACCGAGAATCGCCTGCTCGGGGCGCAGCGCGCGTTCGAGCTTGTCGTACTTCCAGTCGCCGACCGCGCCGAACAGGATCGCGTCGGCTTCCTTCGCGAGCGCGAGCGTCGAGTCCGGCAGCGGGTGGCCCTTCGCTTCGTAGCCTGCGCCGCCGACCGGCGCTTCTTCGAGTTCGAACTTCTCGCCGAGCACGTTCAGGACCTTGACGGCCTCCTTGACGATTTCGGGACCGATGCCGTCGCCCGGCAACACTGCGATCTTCATGCGAATTCCTTGATGATTTTTTCGGATCTTTCTGGCGCAAACCGACATTGGCGCGCGAACTTCACGCCCCTGACGCCCTCACGGTTTCGCTTAGCGGACGAGGCGATTGTTCAGCCACGGTTGCTTCGCGAGACGCTCCGCTTCGAATTGGCGGATCTTGTCCGCGTGACGCAGCGTGAGGCCGATGTCGTCGAAACCGTTCAGCAGACAATACTTGCGGAACGCCGCGACTTCGAACGGATATTCGGTGCCGCCGTCGGCCGTGCGCACGACTTGCGCTTCGAGGTCGATCGTCAGCTCGAAGCCGTTGAACGCATACGTCTCGTTGAACAGATGATCGACCTGCTGTTCGGTCAGCACGATCGGCAGCACGCCGTTCTTGAAGCAGTTGTTGTAGAAGATGTCCGCGAAGCTCGGCGCGATCAGCGCGCGAAAGCCGTATTGCTGCAACGCCCAGGGCGCGTGTTCGCGCGAGCTGCCGCAGCCAAAATTCTTGCGCGCGAGCAGCACCGAGGCGCCCTGGTAGCGCGGCTGATTCAGCACGAAATCCGGGTTCAGCGGACGCTTCGAGTTGTCTTGACCCGGTTCGCCGTGGTCGAGGTAGCGCCATTCGTCGAACGCATTCGGACCGAAACCCGTGCGCTTGATCGACTTCAGGAACTGCTTCGGAATGATCGCGTCCGTGTCGACGTTCTCGCGATCGAGCGGCGCCACGACGCCGGTGTGTACGATGAATTTATCCATGACGCTTGCGCCTGTTCAGGACCGGGCGATGCGACTGGCGGCTGGAACCCCCGCGCCGTATCGCCGGCAAAAATCAAAAACCGCTTATTTCTCAGCGTGATTGCTGATCGAATTGCCGAGGTGCGACATGTCCTGGCCGAATCCGTGCACCGTGTTGCAGCCGGCAAGACCGAGCAGGAGCCCGGCGAACGTGCCGAGTGCGAAGCGGCGCAACAGAGTGATGCGATCCATGTTCTTCATCATGCGATTTATCCGAGCTTGCGAATGTCGACGAAATGCCCTTCGATGGCCGCAGCCGCGGCCATTGCGGGGCTCACCAGGTGCGTGCGGCCACCAGCGCCCTGACGACCTTCGAAATTGCGGTTCGACGTGGACGCGCAACGCTCGCCCGGCTCGAGCCGGTCGGCGTTCATTGCCAGACACATCGAGCAGCCCGGCTCGCGCCATTCGAAACCGGCCTCGGTAAAGACCTTGTCGAGGCCTTCACGCTCCGCCTGCGCCTTCACGAGACCCGAACCCGGCACGACCATCGCCAGACGGATGTTCGGCGCGACGCGACGGCCGAGCTTCTTCACGACGTAAGCCGCGGCGCGAATGTCTTCGATGCGCGCGTTGGTGCACGACCCGATGAAGATTTTATCCGGCTTGATCGACTCGATCGGCGCGTTCGGCTCGAGCGCCATGTACTTGAGCGCGCGCTCCATCGCGTCGCGCTTGACCGGGTCCTTTTCGCGCTCCGGATCCGGCACGCGGCCGTCGATCGGCGTGACCATTTCCGGCGACGTGCCCCAGGTGACCTGCGGCACGATTTCGGCGGCGTTCAACTCGACCACGCGATCGAAATGCGCTCCGTCGTCCGACTTGAACTGCTTCCAGTACTCGACCGCGTGATCCCACTCGACGCCTTGCGGCGAGAACGGACGGCCTTTCAGGTATTCGACCGTGGTGTCGTCGACGGCGACCATGCCGGCGCGCGCGCCCGCTTCGATCGCCATGTTGCAGACCGTCATGCGGCCTTCCATTGTCAGCGAACGGATCGTCGAGCCGCCGAATTCGATCGCGTAGCCGGTGCCGCCCGCGGTGCCGATCTTGCCGATGATCGCGAGCACGATGTCCTTCGCGGTACAGCCGCGCGGCAATTGGCCCTCGACCTTCACGAGCATGTTCTTGCTCTTCTTCTGCAGCAGCGTTTGCGTGGCCAGCACGTGCTCGACTTCCGACGTGCCGATGCCGTGCGCGAGCGCGCCGAACGCGCCGTGCGTGGACGTGTGCGAGTCGCCGCAGACGATCGTCATACCCGGCAGCGTGGCGCCCTGTTCCGGCCCGATGATGTGAACGATGCCCTGACGCAGGTCGTTCATCTTGAACTGTGTGATGCCGAAGGCGTCGCAGTTGGCGTCGAGCGTGTCGACCTGCAGCTTCGACACCGGATCGGCGATGCCGTGGCTGCGGTCCGTGGTCGGCACGTTGTGGTCGGACACGGCCAGGTTCGCGCTGATGCGCCACACCGGACGCTGGGCGATTTTCAGGCCTTCGAACGCCTGCGGGCTGGTCACTTCATGCAGCAGGTGACGGTCGATGTAGAGAATCGTGGTGCCGTCGTCTTCCGTGTGGACCACGTGCGTGTTCCACAATTTGTCGTAGAGAGTCTGTGCCATGGTATGCGGAGTAGTAGTGACTGCGGGCTGACTGTGTCGATTGATTATGCCACGCAGCGCACCGCGGTGGGCTGCTCAGCCGACGAAAAAACCGATAAAAAACATGGAGTTGGCTGGTAGTGGCAATACCTGTATCGTCGTTACCCGGCAAGTGTTGGCCCCAGCGACGCCTAGCTGCCGCCGAAACGGAAAACGCCCCAACGGTAAACCCGTCGAGGCGTTTTATTCACTCGGATTTCGCGCTTTTGCACGGCACGAATGCCGCTGCGAAGCGCGCGTATCGAGGTCGATCAGCGATCAGCGCTGTGCGATCGGCTTCGCTTCACGCAGCGTCTCGCCGATGAACAGCTGACGCGGACGGCCGATCTTCTGCTCAGGATCGGCGATCATTTCGTTCCACTGCGCGATCCAGCCGACCGTGCGTGCCATCGCGAAGATACACGTGAACATCGACGTCGGAATGCCCAGCGCGCGCTGCACGATACCCGAGTAGAAGTCGACGTTCGGGTACAGCTTGCGCGACACGAAGTATTCGTCTTCGAGCGCGATCTTTTCGAGTTCCATCGCGAGCTTGAACAGCGGATCGTCGTGCAGGCCCAGCTCTTCGAGCACTTCGTAGCAGGTCTCGCGCATCAGCTTCGCGCGCGGGTCGTAGTTCTTGTACACGCGGTGGCCGAAGCCCATCAGCTTCACGCCCGAGTTCTTGTCCTTCACCTGCTTGATGAACTCAGGAATGTTGTCGACCGAGCCGATTTCTTCCAGCATGGTCAGCGCGGCTTCGTTCGCGCCGCCGTGCGCCGGGCCCCACAGACACGCGATACCCGCCGCGATACACGCGAACGGATTCGCGCCCGACGAACCGGCGAGCCGCACGGTCGACGTCGATGCGTTCTGCTCGTGGTCAGCGTGCAGGATCAGGATACGGTCGAGCGCGCGCACCAGCACGTCGTTGACCTCATACTCTTCGCACGGGTTCGAGAACATCATGCGCATGAAGTTCGCGCTGTACGACAGGTCGTTCTTCGGATACACGAACGGCTGGCCGATGCTGTACTTGTACGCCATCGCGACCAGCGTGGGCAGCTTCGCGATCATACGGATCGCCGACACTTCGCGGTGACGCGGGTTATTGATGTCGAGCGAGTCGTGATAGAACGCCGACAGCGCGCCGACCGCGGCGACCAGAATTGCCATCGGGTGCGCGTCGCGGCGGAAGCCGCGGAAGAAGAACTGCATCTGCTCGTGCACCATCGTGTGCTTCGTGACGGTGCCGACGAATTCGACCTTCTGCTTCTGGTTCGGCAGCTCGCCGTTCAGCAGCAGGTAGCAGGTTTCGAGGAAGTCGGCGTTTTGCGCGAGGTTGTCGATCGGGTAGCCGCGGTAGAGCAGTTCGCCCTTGTCGCCGTCGATGTAGGTAATCGCCGAATTGCACGCCGCCGTCGACATGAAGCCCGGGTCGTACGTGAATTTGCCGGTCTGGCCGTACAGCTTGCGAATGTCGATCACATCCGGGCCAATCGTGCCCTTGTAAATCGGCATTTCGACGCTCGGCGAATTGTCGCTGAACGATAGCGTGGCTTTAACATCTGACGGGGTCATAGCACATCCTCAATCGAAGTATGGATACAGGGTTTCGATAATTGCACGCCTGGAACAACGGACTGGCGGCGCTCAAGCGTTGCGCAGCAACTCCAGAACCCGGACCACGTCCGGGTCGGCCAGATCGCCTTCTGGTTCCTTGCGCGCGAGCAGCAAGTCCATCAGGTCGTTATCGCTCAGCTCGAGCAGGCGCGTGAGTGCGCCCACGTCGGCATCGCTGAGGTCATGCTCATATCGGCTGAAAAAACGCTCGAAAATCAGGTCGTTTTCCAGCAGGCCCCGCCGTGCGCGCCAGCGAAGACGCGCGCGGCGGAGAGGGTCGGACTGATGCGATGTTTCGGTCATGTCGGTACACCCCGCGCCGCGCCCGGGCGCACTGACCGCCCTCTCGGGGGCAGCGCGCGCCAGGGAGCGCGGAGCTCATTGATACTAGACAGCGCGGCGAACCATCAATTCCTTGATCTTGCCGATTGCCTTGGTCGGGTTCAGGCCCTTCGGACAAACGTCGACGCAGTTCATGATGGTGTGGCAACGGAACAGACGGTACGGATCTTCCAGGTTGTCGAGGCGCTCGCCGGTTGCCTCGTCGCGGCTATCCGCGATGAAGCGGTAGGCTTGCAGCAGACCAGCCGGGCCGACGAACTTGTCCGGATTCCACCAGAAGCTCGGGCACGACGTCGAGCAGCTCGCGCACAGGATACATTCGTACAGGCCGTCGAGCTCGTCGCGTTCTTCCGGCGACTGCAGACGTTCCTTTTCCGGCGGCGGCGTATCGTTGATCAGGTACGGCTTGATCGAGTGATACTGGTTGAAGAACTGCGTGAAGTCGCAGATCAGGTCACGCACGACGGGCAGGCCCGGCAGCGGACGCAGCACGATCTTCTGCGGCAGGTCGTTCAGGTTCGTCAGGCACGCGAGGCCGTTCTTGCCGTTGATGTTCATTGCGTCCGAACCGCACACGCCTTCGCGGCACGAGCGACGGAACGACAGGGTTTCGTCGAGCGCCTTCAGCTTGATGAGCGCGTCGAGCAGCATGCGTTCGTGCGAGTCGATTTCGATCTCGTACGTCTGCATGCGCGGAGCGGCGTCCTTGTCCGGATCGTAGCGGTAAATTTCAAATGTACGCTTGGCCATTTCTCTGAATTCCTTTGACTTGTGCCTTAGAAGGTACGCGCTTTCGGCGGAACCGATTCGACGGTCAGCGGCTTCATGTGAACCGGCTTGTAGTCGAGGCGATCGCCTTCGCTGAACCACAACGTATGGCGCAGCCAGTTTTCGTCGTCGCGATGTTCGAAGTCGTTCTGCGCGTGCGCGCCACGGCTTTCCTTGCGCGCTTCGGCGGAGACCATCGTGGCGCGTGCCACTTCGATCAGGTTCGCCACTTCGAGCGCTTCGATGCGAGCCGTGTTGAACACCTTCGACTTGTCCTTCAGATGGATGTTGTCGACGCGTGCCGCCACTTCACGGATGGCCTCGACGCCTTCGGACAGCAGAGCCGAGGTACGGAACACACCAGCGTGCTTCTGCATCGTGCCGCGGATGTCGTTCGCGACCGACTGTGCGTACTCGCCCGACGACGAGTTGTCCAGCTTCGCCAGACGCGACAGCGCGAAGTCGGCTGCATCGGCCGGCAGCGGCTTGTGTTCCTTCAGTTCCTTCACGTGCTTGACGATGTGGTTGCCGGCAGCGCGGCCGAACACCACGAGGTCGAGCAGCGAGTTCGTGCCGAGACGGTTCGCGCCGTGCACCGACACGCACGAGCATTCGCCCACTGCGTAGAAACCGTTGACGACTTCTTCGGGGCCGCGCGGCGTCCCGACCACCTGACCGTTGATGTTCGTCGGGATACCGCCCATCTGGTAGTGGATGGTCGGCACGACCGGAATCGGCTCTTTAATGCAGTCGACGTTCGCGAACTTCAGCGCGATTTCGCGGATCGACGGCAGACGCTTCATGATCGTCTCGGCGCCGATGTGCGACAGGTCGAGCAGCACGTGATCCTTGTTCGGACCCACGCCGCGGCCTTCCTTGATTTCCTGGTCCATCGAACGCGAGACGAAGTCGCGCGGCGCCAGGTCCTTCAGCGTCGGCGCGTAGCGTTCCATGAAACGCTCGCCGTTCGAGTTACGCAGAATACCGCCTTCGCCGCGCACGCCTTCGGTGATCAGCACGCCCGCGCCGGCCACGCCGGTCGGGTGGAATTGCCAGAATTCCATGTCCTGCAGCGCGATGCCCGAACGGGCCGCCATGCCGAGGCCGTCACCGGTGTTGATGAACGCGTTGGTCGATGCCGCGAAGATCCGGCCCGCGCCGCCCGTGGCGAACAGCGTGGTCTTGCCTTCGAGGATGTAGACGTCGCCGGTTTCCATTTCCAGTGCGGTCACGCCGAGCACGTCGCCGTCGGCGTCGCGGATCAGGTCCAGCGCCATCCATTCGACGAAGAATTGCGTCTTGGCAGCAACGTTCTGCTGGTACAGCGTGTGCAGCAGCGCGTGACCGGTACGGTCAGCCGCCGCGCAGGCGCGTTGCACCGGCTTTTCGCCGTAATTCGCGGTGTGGCCGCCGAACGGGCGCTGATAGATCGTGCCGTCCGCGTTACGGTCGAACGGCATGCCGAAGTGTTCGAGTTCGTAAACGGCGTTCGGTGCTTCACGGCACATGAACTCGATCGCGTCCTGGTCGCCGAGCCAGTCGGAGCCCTTGATCGTGTCGTAGAAGTGGTAGTGCCAGTTGTCTTCGCTCATGTTGCCGAGCGAAGCGCCGATGCCGCCCTGGGCCGCGACCGTGTGCGAACGCGTCGGGAACACCTTGGACAGCACGCAGACCGACAGACCGGCACGCGCGAGTTGCAGCGACGCGCGCATCCCCGAGCCGCCCGCGCCGACGATGACGACGTCGAAGCGGCGACGCGGCAGAGAATTCTTGATTGCAACCATGCTTTTATACTCTCCAGAGAATCTGCGCAGCGTAGCCCGCACATGCGAGCAGCCAGAGGATCGTCAGCACCTGGAGGACGAGACGCGTGCCAACGGGCTTCACGTAATCCATCCAGATGTCACGGATACCAACCCACGCGTGGTAGAACAGCGAGAGAAGCGTGACGAACGTGGCGAGCTTCATCCACTGCGTCGCGAAGATCGACGCCCAGCCGTCGTACGAAAAGTCGCGCGCGAGGAAGAACCACGCGAGCAGAATCACCGTGTACACCGCCATCACGCAGGCGGTGACGCGTTGCGCGAGCCAGTCGCGCAGACCGTAATGCGCGCCGACGACGAGACGCTTCGAACCGATTCGGTTATTGGCTGACATTTTTTAGAATGCTCCGAACAGTTTTGCCGCGAATGCGATGGTAAGCAGCGACGACACGACGATCACCACGATGGAGGTCGATTTGCCCTTCTCTTTCGACACGGCATCATGATTCGTATCCATCACGAGGTGACGGATGCCGGCGCAGAAGTGGAACAGGAAGGCCCACGCGAGAACCAGCGTGATCAGCTTGACGATGATGTTGGAGAGGAAGCCTTTGAATACTTCGAAGCTCAGTTCGGAAGTCAGGCTCTGATCGAAGAGGAACAGCAGGAACGGAAGGAAGAGAAACAACAAGGCACCGCTCACGCGATGCAGAATCGACACGCGCCCCGCCAGCGGGAGACGGTATGCCGTCAGTATTTGCCCAATACCGATGTTCCGGAATTCCGGCCTCGGTTTTTTTACGGCTTCTGCCATGCTAGACCCCTACTATGTAGTCACACTAATCCGCAATTTTAGCGCCTTTTTATATCGCGCTGCAGCGAAAACCACGCTGGGTCCTTTGCGGCGCGCGCATTAAAAGCGCCTTCCGATTGGCACGCGTGTGGGACGCCGCGCCTCGTTTCAGCCCGATTCAGCTCAGATCGTTCTGATAGTAATACCCGGTTGTGACATACCAACCTCGCCGGACTTCGACCGGCCGGTCCCCATAGGTATAGGACACGCGCTCGACCGACAGCAACGGAAAACCCGCCGGCACATGCAGCAGGTCCGCCACGGAAGGCTCCGCCGCGACCGCGCGGATTTTTTCCGTCGCGCGAATCATGCGGGTCCCGAATTCCGTCTCGAACATCGCGTAGAGGGGACCCTTGTACTCCGACAGCCGCTCGAGCGTGAGCCCGCGGAACACGACGCCGGGCAGCCAGATTTCGTCGAGCACGGTGACTTCGCCGTCGAACTGCAGCAAACGCTTGATCAGCACGACCGGATCGGCCGGCTTCAGATCGAGCTGCCGCGCGATTTCCGCCGATGCGCGCAGCCGCCGGCATTCCAGCAGACGGCTCACGTGCGGATGCTCGGCGCCGTCGTCGGCGAGCAATCTCAGGAAACGGAACTGCGCGCGCTCTTCGTTGTGCGTTGCAACGAATGTGCCCTTGCCCTGGCGGCGCACCAGCAGGTTGTCGGCGGCGAGTTCGTCGATCGCCTTGCGCACCGTACCCTGACTCACCTTGAAACGCGCGGCCAGTTCGACTTCACTAGGAATGATCTCGCCCGGCTTCCATTCGCCGCTTTCGAGGCTCTGCGTAATCAAGCCCTTGATCTGCTGATATAAGGGGCTGAAGGTAGGCGACGCGGCAGCGGAAACAGCGGATACGCCTTCGCCGGCGGCCCCTTGGCCATTCGGGTTCACAGGATTCGCCGGGTTCGAATTCATGCGCGCATTTCATCATAAAGGGCTGGGACACGTCTAGGGTTTTCCCCGCGATAGATGTGTCTTATATAAGACATAAGATACTGTTGACTTTGTCTGATTCGACTCCTACACTCCTTGTCGAGCAAGGGTTTGCGGGATTTTGCGGCGCCTGTTTGATGCACCGCCGCGACGCTCCGGCAGCCACTCTGCACCATGCCGTCCCCTACGCAGTCCAGGTTTCGATTCGCCGCCATCCGTTGCATTCGCGCGCTGTCTCCGTGTTGCACCCGCTGGCCCGACGCTTGCCGAAACGCGCTGTTTGCAGGAGCCCGCACCGTGCAGTTGCGGCCCCGGCCCGGCGTAAGCCCTGGGCCATCGCGTCCCGCACCGCAGTACAGCTTTCCGGCACGGCGGTCTTGCCGTAACGCGCCGCCCGGTCTCGCCAATTCCGAGCCCGCACGCGAACAGTGAATTCCGCCGTGTTTCATCACGCTACGCTGAACGCGCATATAGAATGGCGTTTTCCCTAGCGTCTAACGCATCGTCCTGGAGATTTCTCAATGGCTAAGCCCGCAAAGCGCGTTGCCGTCACCGGCGCCGCAGGTCAAATCGCTTACTCCCTGCTATTCCGCATCGCCAATGGCGACCTGCTCGGCAAGGACCAGCCGGTGATCCTGCAACTGCTCGATCTGTCGCAAGCGCAAGCCGCCGTCAAAGGCGTCGTGATGGAACTGGATGATTGCGCATTCCCGCTGCTGTCGGGCGTCGTGATCACGGACGACCCGAAGGTCGCGTTCAAGGACGCCGACATCGCACTGCTGGTCGGCGCGCGTCCGCGTTCGAAGGGTATGGAGCGCAAGGATCTGCTGTCGGCCAACGCCGAAATCTTCACGGTTCAGGGCAAGGCGCTGAACGACGTCGCCAGCCGCGACGTGAAAGTTCTGGTGGTCGGCAACCCGGCCAACACGAACGCATACATCGCCATGAAGTCGGCGCCGGATCTGCCGAAGAAGAACTTCACCGCGATGCTCCGTCTGGACCACAACCGCGCGCTGTCGCAACTGGCCGCCAAGTCGGGCAAGCCGGTCGCGTCGATCGAAAAGCTCGCAGTGTGGGGCAACCACTCGCCGACCATGTACCCCGACTTCCGCGTTGCAACGGCTGAAGGTCAGGACCTGACCAAGCTGATCAACGACGAAGAATGGAACCGCAACACGTTCATCCCGACCGTCGGCAAGCGCGGCGCGGCGATCATTGAAGCGCGCGGCCTGTCGTCGGCGGCATCGGCGGCTAACGCTGCGATCGACCACGTGCGTGACTGGGTGCTCGGCACGAACGGCAAGTGGGTCACGATGGGCATCCCGTCGGACGGCTCGTACGGCATCCCTGAAGACATCATCTACGGCGTGCCCGTAACCTGCGAAAACGGCGAGTACAAGCGCGTCGAAGGTCTGGCAATCGACGCGTTCTCGCGCGAAAAGATGGACGGCACGCTGCAGGAACTGCTGGAAGAGCGCGACGGCGTTCAGCACCTGCTCGGCTAAGCATCTGATGCCGATGAACCGGAACTCCGAAGCGTCAGCGCGGCGGGTTCCGGTTTTTTTCGTGTGAATGGCCGTGCGATCATCGCCATTCGCCTCTGATTCGAACGTGCTTTGCCGTTGCCCGACGGCACTCGCGCAGAGCACGCCCGAATCCGACATCCTTAATTTTCACCACGCCCCACACGCCGAAGATGCGCGTTCTCACACCCGCCGAAGTGCTGTTTGAGGGCGAAGCGCCGCCCGCTGTGCTGCCTGCCTGCGATCACTACGCGGGCAGCGAAAAGCTGATGCTGAAGTCGCTCGCGTTACAGCAGCAACTCGGCCCGGTGTTCGATATCACGCTCGATTGCGAAGACGGCGCGCAGGTCGGCCGCGAGGCCGAGCACGCGGAACTGGTCGCATCGCTACTGGGCACCGAGCATGACCGCTTCGGCCGCGTCGGCGTGCGCATCCACGACTTCGCTCACGCGCACTGGCGCGACGACGTACGCCTCATTCTGCGCGCCGCAAAGCGAGCACCCGCTTACATCACGCTGCCGAAAATCCGCAACGTTCACGATGCCGCCGAAATGATCGCGTTCATCGAGGCGACGCGGCGCGAGCTCGGCCTCGCGCAGCCGGTGCCGGTGCAGTTGCTGGTCGAAACCCACGGCGCGCTTACGAGTGTGTTCGAACTCGCCGCGCTGCCGGGCGTCGAGGCGCTGAGCTTCGGCCTGATGGACTTCGTCTCCGCGCACGACGGCGCGATCCCCGATACCGCGATGCGCTCGCCGGGCCAATTCGATCATCCGCTCGTGCGGCGCGCGAAGCTCGAGATTTCGGCGGCCTGCCATGCGTTCGGCAAGGTGCCGTCGCACAACGTCAGCACCGAAGTGCGCGACATGAGCGTGGTCGCGAACGACGCACAGCGCGCCCGCAACGAGTTCGGCTACACGCGCATGTGGAGCATCCACCCCGCGCAGATCGAGGCGATCGTCGCCGCGTTCGCGCCGCGCAACGAAGAAATCGCGACGGCCGCCGAAATCCTGCTGGCCGCGCAGTCCGCGCATTGGGGCCCGACGCGTCATGGCGATACGCTGCACGACCGTGCGAGCTACCGCTATTACTGGTCGGTGCTGCGCCGCGCGCAAACCACCGGCCGCGCTGTTCCACAAGAAGCGGCGCCGCTTTTTGCGCAAGTGGGCGCCAACGGACAGTCTGTAGCATAAGCGACGCGTTTTTCAAACGGCAGCGATGAGCCGGCACACAGGAGAAGGCGGAACATGAGCGAGACGACGCAAGCCGCTGGCGCAACAGGCGGCAACGAAACGCAAAGCGGCTTCAAACCGAAAAAATCCGTCGCGCTGTCGGGCGTGACCGCGGGCAACACCGCGCTGTGCACGGTCGGCAAGACCGGCAACGATCTGCACTATCGCGGCTATGACATTCTCGACATCGCCGAGGCGTGCGAATTCGAGGAGATCGCTTATCTGCTGGTCCACGGCAAGCTACCGACCCAGGCCGAACTGACCGCGTACAAGACGAAGCTGAAGTCGATGCGCGGCCTGCCCGCCAACGTGAAGGCCGCGCTCGAATGGATTCCGGCCGCCGCGCATCCGATGGACGTGATGCGCACCGGCGTGTCGGTGCTCGGCACCGTGCTGCCCGAGAAAGACGATCACAACCTGCCCGGCGCGCGCGATATCGCCGACAAACTGATGGCCTCGCTCGGCTCGATGCTGCTGTACTGGTATCACTACTCGCACAACGGCAAGCGCATCGAGGTCGAAACCGACGACGATTCGATCGGCGGTCATCTCCTGCATCTGCTGCATGGCGTCGAGCCGTCGAAGGCGTGGGTCGATGCGATGCACGTGTCGCTGAACCTGTACGCGGAGCACGAGTTCAACGCGTCGACGTTCACCGGCCGCGTGATCGCGGGCACGGGCTCGGACATGTACTCGGCGGTCACCGGGGCGATCGGCGCGCTGCGCGGCCCGAAACACGGCGGCGCCAATGAAGCCGCGTTCGAAATCCAGTCGCGCTACCAGACGCCTGACGAAGCCGAAGCCGACATCCGCCGCCGCGTCGAGAACAAGGAAGTCGTGATCGGCTTTGGCCATCCGGTCTACACGATCTCGGACCCGCGCAGCAAGATCATCAAGGAAGTCGCGAAGAAGCTGTCGAAGGAAGTGGGCAACACGAAGCTGTTCTCGATCGCCGAACGGCTCGAATCGGTGATGTGGGACGCGAAGAAGATGTTCCCGAACCTCGACTGGTTCAGCGCGGTGTCGTACCACATGATGGGCGTGCCGACCGCGATGTTCACGCCGCTGTTCGTGATCTCGCGTACGGCAGGATGGAGCGCGCACATCATCGAGCAGCGCGTCGACAACAAGATCATCCGGCCAAGCGCGAATTACACCGGACCCGAGAATTTAAAGTACGTGCCGCTAAATAGGAGAAAATAGCGATCGCTGCGCGCTCCACAGCGCGTGCAGTTCAACCCGCGCGGCCGCCGGACCGGTCGTCCGCGCACTGTTTAACTGATTTTGATAGAAAGGTTTTCTCCATGAAAAAGCTGATGATCGCCGCCATGATTGGCGCCCTGTCCACGACGATGCTGACCGTCGCGACTGACGCCACCGCTGCGGACACGGCCACCACCACGAAGAAGCCGGCCACCAAGGCCGTCGCGAAGCGCCCGGAGCCGCGCCGCCTGATCAAGCGCAAGCCGAGTCCGGCGAAGGAAGCGAAGGTCGATCCGATCCCGGAAGGCGCTGAAAAGTGGGCGTGCAAGGACGGCCTTGCTTTCGAAATGAAAGGCGACATGAAGCGTGACCAGATTGTCACGGTTCACTGGGCGAACAAGAACTACAACCTGCCGCGCGAAGCGACCACGACGGGCGCCGACCGCTTCCACGATGCAGCATCCGGTATGGACCTCGTCGTGATCCCGACGAAGGCCATGCTGTTCCAGGACAAGGACAGCTCGCGTCTCGCCGACGAGTGCAAGACGGTCGCCATGGAACAGGGCGCGCCGGCTGCAACGCAATCGAACGCGATCAACAAGACCGGCAACTGATTTTCGCCGCCAGGGAAGCCCCCGATGTCCGCCCCGATCTCCAACGTACGACCCGCCCCGGACGCCGTCCTGGCCGAGATCGTCGACTACGTGCTGGATTACCGGATCGACAGCGCGCTCGCGCTGGAAACCGCGCGTCATTGCCTGATCGACACGCTCGGTTGCGGACTCGAGGCGCTTACCTACCCAGCCTGCACCAAGCTGATGGGACCGATCGTGGCAGGCACGATCGTCCCCAACGGCGCGAAGGTGCCGGGCACGTCGTTCCAACTGGACCCGGTTCAGGCCGCCTTCAACATCGGCGCGATGATCCGCTGGCTCGATTTCAACGACACCTGGCTCGCCGCCGAATGGGGCCATCCGTCCGATAACCTCGGTGGCATTCTCGCGACGGCCGACTGGCTCTCGCGCACCGCCATCGCAGCCGGCAAAGCGCCGCTGACGATGAAAGACGTCCTGATCGCCATGATCAAGGCGCACGAAATTCAAGGCTGCATCGCGCTCGAGAACTCGTTCAACAAGGTCGGGCTCGATCATGTGCTGCTCGTCAAGCTCGCGTCGACCGCGGTGGTCGGCCAGCTGATCGGCCTTACGCGCGACGAGCTGATCAACGCGGTATCGCAGGCGCTCGTCGATGGGCAGGCGCTGCGCACCTACCGTCATGCGCCGAACACCGGTTCGCGCAAATCGTGGGCCGCCGGCGACGCGACCTCGCGCGCCGTGCGCCTCGCGCTGATCTCGAAGACCGGCGAGATGGGCTATCCGTCGGTGCTCAGCGCGAAAACGTGGGGCTTCTACGACGTGCTGTTCAACGGCAACGCGTTCCAGTTCCAGCGTCCGTACGGCTCGTACGTGATGGAAAACGTGCTGTTCAAAATCTCGTTTCCGGCCGAGTTCCACGCGCAAACCGCCGTGGAAGCCGCGCTCGCGCTGCATGTGCAGCTCGCCGCGCAGGGCCGGCGCGTCGAAGACATTCGCCGCATCACGATCCGCACCCACGAAGCGGCGATTCGCATCATCGATAAAAAGGGTCCGTTGAACAATCCGGCTGACCGTGATCATTGCATCCAGTACATGATCGCGGTGCCGCTGATTTTCGGCCGTCTGACGGCTGCCGATTACCAAGATTCAGTCGCGCAGGACTCGCGTATCGATGCATTGCGCGCGAAGATGGAATGCGTCGAAGACCCACAGTTCACGAAGGACTATCACGACCCGGAGAAGCGGTCGATCGCCAACGCACTGGCGATCGAATTCAACGACGGGTCGAAGTTCGGTGAAGTCGTAGTCGAATACCCGATCGGTCATCAGCGCCGTCGTGAAGACGGTATTCCGTTGCTGGTCGAGAAGTTCAAGACCAACCTCGCGCGGCGCTTTCCGGTCAAGCAACAACTGGCGATTCTCGACGTATCGCTCGACCAGGCCAAGCTCGAAGCGACGCCGGTCAATGAATACGTCGATCTGTACGTCATCTAGGTTGAGTACTGTAGTTCCGCGATCCAAACCAAGGAAAACACCATGGCCCACAACCTCCACAAAACGCTCAAGGAATTCGACAGCGGTTCCGGCAAAGGCAAGTTCTACTCCCTGCCGCAACTCGGCAAGGCTCTGAACCTCAAGATCGACCGCCTGCCGGTCTCGATCCGTATCGTGCTGGAATCGGTGCTGCGCAACTACGACGGCAAGAAAGTCGCCGAAGAACATGTCACGCAACTCGCGAACTGGAAGCCGACCGCGGCGCGCGTCGACGAAATTCCGTTCGTCGTGTCGCGCGTCGTGCTGCAGGACTTCACCGGCGTGCCGCTGCTCGCCGACATCGCCGCGATGCGCGGCGTCGCGAAGGCCATCGGCAAGAACCCGAAATCGATCGAGCCGCTGGTGCCGGTCGATCTGGTCGTCGACCACTCGGTGCAGATCGACCACTTCCGCGAGAAGAACGCGCTCGACCTGAACATGAAGCTGGAATTCCAGCGCAACAACGAGCGCTATCAGTTCATGAAGTGGGGCATGCAGGCGTTCGACACGTTCAAGGTCGTGCCGCCAGGCGTCGGCATCGTTCACCAGGTGAACCTCGAGTACCTCGCGCGGGGCGTGCACAAGAAGGCCGACGGCGCGGACACCGTGTACTACCCGGATTCACTGGTCGGCACGGACAGCCACACGACGATGATCAACGGCATCGGCGTGGTCGGCTGGGGCGTGGGCGGTATCGAAGCCGAAGCAGGCATGCTCGGCCAGCCGGTGTACTTCCTGACGCCGGACGTCGTCGGTGTGCACCTGAAGGGCAAGCTGATCGAAGGCGTGACCGCGACCGACCTCGTGCTGACGATCACCGAACTGCTGCGTAAGGAGAAGGTCGTCGGCAAGTTCGTCGAGTTCTTCGGCGAAGGCACGCGCTCGCTGTCGGTGCCGGACCGTGCGACGATCGGCAACATGGCGCCGGAATACGGCGCAACGATGGGCTTCTTCCCGGTCGACGAAAAGACCATCGACTTCTTCCACGGCACGGGCCGCACGGACGCGGAGATCTCCGCGTTCGAAAACTACTTCAAGGCGCAGGAGCTGTTCGGCATTCCGGGCGAAGGCGATATCGATTACACGAAGGTCGTCACGCTGGATCTCGCGACGGTCGCGCCGTCGCTGGCAGGCCCGAAGCGTCCGCAGGACCGCATCGAGATCGGCCACGTGAAGTCGACCTTCACCGACCTGTTCTCGAAGCCGGTCGCCGAAAACGGCTTTGCGAAGAAGGCCGCCGATCTCGACGCGCAATACACGACGAGCAACGGCGTCGACGTCAAGAACGGCGACGTGCTGATCGCCGCGATCACGTCGTGCACGAACACGTCGAACCCGAGCGTGCTGCTGGCCGCCGGTCTGCTTGCGAAGAAGGCTGTCGAAGCTGGCCTGACGGTCGCTCCGCACATCAAGACCTCGCTGGCTCCGGGATCGCGTATCGTCACCGAGTACCTGACGAAGACCGACCTGCTGAAGTACCTCGACAAGCTCGGCTTCACGCTGGCCGCTTACGGCTGCACGACCTGTATCGGCAACGCGGGCGACCTGACGCCGGAACTGAACGACGCGATCACGAAGCACGACATCGTCGCGGCAGCGGTGCTGTCGGGCAACCGTAACTTCGAAGCGCGTATCCACCCGAACATCCGCGCGAACTTCCTCGCGTCGCCGCCGCTCGTCGTGGCATACGCGATCGCCGGCAACATCACGCGCGACCTGATGACCGAGCCGGTCGGCAAGGGCAAGGGCGGCAAGGACGTCTACCTCGGCGACATCTGGCCGACCAGCGAAGAAGTCAACGCGCTGCTGAAGTACGCGATGGATGCCGACGCGTTCCGCAAGAACTACTCGCAGCTCACGAAGAAGGGCGATCTGTGGAGCAAGATCGAGGGCGAAGAAGGTCAGGTCTACGACTGGCCGAAGTCGACCTACATCGCCGAGCCGCCGTTCTTCGGCAAGGACTTCTCGATGACGCCGGCTTCCAGCATCGCGCCGGTCAAGGGCGCACGCGCGTTGGGCATCTTCGGTGACTCGGTCACGACCGACCACATCAGCCCGGCAGGCTCGATCAAGGAAGACTCGCCGGCAGGCCGCTGGTTGAAGGAAAACGGCGTGCAAAAGGCCGACTTCAACAGCTACGGCTCGCGGCGCGGTAACCACGACGTGATGATGCGCGGCACGTTCGCGAACGTCCGTATCAAGAACCTGATGATCCCGGCGAAGGCGGATGGCTCGCGCGTCGAAGGCGGCCTGACGATTCACCAGCCGAGCGGCGAACAGCTGTCCATCTATGACGCAGCGATGAAGTACATCGCCGCCGATACGCCGACCGTCGTGTTCGCGGGCGAAGAGTACGGCACGGGCTCGTCGCGCGACTGGGCGGCCAAGGGCACGCAACTGCTGGGCGTGAAGGCTGTGGTCGCACGCAGCTTCGAGCGGATCCATCGTTCGAACCTGGTCGGCATGGGCGTTCTGCCGCTGCAGTTCAAGGGCTCGGATAGCGTGCAGTCGCTCGGCATCACCGGCGAAGAAACCTACGACATCGAAGACCTCGGCGACGACTTCAAGCCGCAACAGGAAGTCACGCTCGTGATCCACGGCAAGGACGGCGACAAGCGCGTTCCGGTGCTGCTGCGTATCGACACGCCGATCGAAGTCGACTACTACAAGCACGGCGGGATTCTGCCGTTCGTGCTGCGCTCGCTGCTGGCTGCTTAAGCCTCGCGGCAACGCATACAGCCTCGCTGTTTTGCAGGGGCTGCGTCCTGTGGAGGGCGCAGCCGACTTTGAAGCCCGACCTCAGGTCGGGCTTTTTTTTATCGGCTCGCCGAACGCCACGGCTCGCGCGCCGCGCCGCGACTCCTCCATCACTTCAAGCCGAAATCGACCCGCGTCGTCGCACCCTTGTCCTTGATGTCGTCGGCATTCATCCTCGGCGCGACGATAAACACGCGGCTGCTGTCGATCTTGCCTTGCAGGTACTGCTGCACACTCTGCGCGCGCCGCTGCGCGAGTTGCCGCAAGCTCGCGTCGTCGATCGGCGCGTTGGCCGCGAGCGCGCTCTTCATGTCGTCGTCGGGCAGCGTCTTCGTCATGCCGATGAAGTTGTGCGGCTTCTTGAAGTCGGAGGACTTGTAGGCCTTGGTCAGATATTTGTCGTACTCTTTCTGATCGACCGTGACCGTCGACGGATCGACGCTCTCACCATTACCCACCGTGTCCTTGATCTTCTGCCGCTTGACCATCTGATCGACGTACTGCGTGCGCAGCGCCGGCTCGTCGACCTTCGGATCGACGCGTCCGATCAGGTCCATGCGGATCGACGGCTTGTCGGTGAGTGCCTTCACGATCGTGTCGAGTTTCTGCTTGTCGGCATCGGTGAGCGTCGCCGAGCCGGCCTCGAATTCGACGTAACCGAGGTCCTCACCATTGCCGCCGAACGCGTGCGCGATCAGCGTGAACGGCGCGGTCACCGCCTTTTCGAGCAAATTGAGCACCGCATGCCAGATCAGCCCGCCGATGCTGAACTCGGGGTTCGACAACGAGCCCGACACGGGCAGGTTCACGTCGATCTCGCCGCGCGAGTTCTTCAGCAGCGAGATCGCGAAACGCACCGGCAGTTTGGTCGCGGTGTCGTTGTCGATGTGATCGCCGAACGTCAGTTGATCGATGAACAGGTGGTTGTTCGCGTTCAGTTGGTCGTTCTCGAGCTTGTAATGCAAATCGACGTTGAGCTTGCCCTTCGTGATCGGATAGCCCGCGTATTTCGCCGAATACGGCGTCAGGTTGGTCAGCTCGATGTCGTGCGCGCTCGCGGTCAGATCGAGCGCCGGTTTCGCGATCAGCGGATTGATGGTGCCGCGGATCGTCAGCGGACCGTTGGCCGCGAGCTTCGCTGCCACGTCGACCGGCGCGGGCGTCGTCGATTCCGTACCGAACGCGCCGATCGTGCCCTGAATGGCGACAAGGTTCGCCGTGTAGTTCGGCTTGACGAAGTTGTCGGTATAGGTCACGCGGCCCTGCTGCAACACCAGTTGCCCGACGTGCATCTTGACCGGGTTTGCTGGCGGCGTCGCGGCCGTGGCGCTGGCGACGGCCGTGGCGGCAGGCTTGCCGGGCGTTGCAGCAGATGCCGCGACCGGCGCCGACGCCGCGACTGCCTCAGACACCGCCTCGGGCGTCAGCGGAATCGGGTGCGAGCCGCTCTTGTCGCGCGTCAGCGACTGCGTCGTACCGCCCTCGTGCGCGACCACATCCTTCAGATTCAGCTTGCCTTGCGCGTCGAGCAGTACACGCCCATAGAACTTCGAGAACGTCACGCGGCCCGCGTCGACGACGGTGCCGTGCTCGTCGTAATCGGCCTTCAGGTTCGACAGCGCGAGCGAGCCCCAGCCCGCGAACGGGTCCGACGTCACCTTGTCGAGCATGCGCACGGCGACGAGCGCCATGTCGCCGCGAAAGTTCGCTTTCAGCGACTTAGCCTGGGTGACCGCGAGATCGCCGTTCGCGTTCAGCAGCGCGCTTGCGAGCGTCGCGTTCAGCTTGCTGCCGAAGTACGGCTCGAACGCGGCCGCGTCGAGCTGGTTCGCGTTGATCTTGACGGCCAGCTTTAGCGGCGTCGCGGTCACGTCGCCCTTCACCGCGAGCGTGCCCTTCTTGTTCAACGTCGCTTGCAGGTCGACCGGCAGCGGACGGCCCAAGTCGTCGCTGATCTGCCGCACCTTCAGCTGCACCGGCGTAAAGCTCAGCTTGACCGGCTGCGGCGTCGTGTTGTCGGTGAAATCGGCGGTCGCGTCTTTGAGCGTCAATTCGGCGATCTTGTAGCGCCATGCGGGGCCTTCGGCCTGCGCTTGTTTCGCCGCGTGGATCGCCGTGCGCTCCGTCGCCTGTTGATGCGCCCTCGCGAGCGCATCCAGATTGATGGTGCCGTCCTTCAGGCGCTGCGCGTCGACCGCGAGACCGGTTACGTCTACGCTCGTCACGTCGGCCGTGCGCGCCGCGACGTCGACCTGTTTGACTACCACGTTGCCCTGCGCGAGCGAGATCACCGGCGTCTTGCCGCCGCGCGCCGCGAGCTTCACCGCCTGCATGTCCAGCTGCGTGTCCGCGACCGTCAGCGCCATCGGCGACTTCGACCAGTTCGCGTCGATATTCGTCGTCGCGGACAACGCGCCGTCGAGCACCTGCGCGGACGTCGCGGTATCGAGATACGGCTGCAACGGCGGCAGCTTCAGCGACTTCAGAACGAGCTTCGCGCTCGCCGTCTTCGCCGCGAGGCCGACCGTGCCATCGGCGGCGAGCGAACCGCCAATGTTCTTCAGGTTCGTGTTCAGCGTGTAGTGCGCTGGCGCCGACGCGAGCGTCGAGAAATCGGTCAGCGTAACCGCGAGGTTTTGCAGCCCGGCTTCTACCGGATGCGACACGGCTTCGTCGTGTACGTTCACGGTGCCGTCGTTGAGTGTGAAACGTTTGATCGCGACGTCGAACGGCGGGGCCGCCTTTTCGGCGGCGGCGGTTTTGGCGTTGGCATTCGCGTCCGCGGTTTCCTTTGCGGTGGTTTTTTCCGGCGCGGACGCGAACATATGCTCGACGCTCAATACGCCGTCCTTGTCGCGCGCGAGGCTCGCGCTCGGCGCGTCGATGCGGATATCGTCGAAGTGATAGATGCTCTTCAACGGTTCGAGCGATGCCGCCGCCACATGCACGGCGCGCGCCGCGAAAAACGGCGCCTTGCCCTGATCCTGCACGTTGACGTCGTTCAGATCGACGGTGCCGGCGACGCGCAGCGACGGCGTGTCGTTCGACATCTCGAAGTTCAGCTTCAGGTCGGTGGACAGCTTGCCCGACTGCACGATCACCGGCAGCTTCGACGGCGCGTAAGACACCAGCTTCGGCACGTCGAGCTCGTCGAAGCGCAGCGACACTTCCGACTCGCGCGACGCCGCGAACGGCTTGGTCCTGCCGTCGATCGCGAGCTGACTGTCGCCGTCGATGCGCGCGCGCAGCAGCGGCTCGACGAAGATATCGGTCTTCGACGGCAGCGTCGCGATGAACGGAATGCCGAGCTTCCATTGATCGATCACGTGGCTCGTGCCGAGCAGCCGGTCGTCGAACCTGATCTGGCCGTTTTCGACACGAATGTTGGAAACGGAGAACTGCGTCGGCTTGCTATTCGGTTTTGCCGGCTGATTCGCGAATTTCTCGATCAGGTCGCTGAAATTGAAGTGCTGCGCATCGAGGCGAACGATATGAAAGCGCGGCGAATCGACCTGCACTTCATCGACGATGGGCGCGCCGCGAAACAGCGAACTCCACGACGGCTTCACGATGAGCCGCGAAATATCGACGAAGTCGCCCGCGCCGCCGCGCTCGCCGATATGCACGTTGTCGGCCTCGAAACGCAGTGTGTACGGATTGAGCGCGATGCGGCCGATCGACGCCGGCCGGTCGAGCTGCTTGCTCAGTTGCTGGCTGGCGATGTGGCGAATCAGCGGCGGCGCCGCGAAAAAGCCGAGCAGGCCGAACACGACGACGAAGATCAGCAGACCGACGAGAATCCGTCGCGTACGGCGCGACTGCGCGACTGCGCGCACGGTCTGTATGGACGAGGCTAACGATGCTTTATTGAGGCTTGCCATGCTCGATGTGGAGGAATGCGGCGGCAAGCCCGCCGCGAAAAACAGAGATCCCGCAAGCGGCAGTATAAGGCGTGAATCAATGGTTAGACAGGAATGTCAGGCCCGCCTTGACGATTCGTGCTGCTGACTGAGTGGCTTTCCCGCGAACGAGATTTTCGCGAGCGTCAGATAACGAAACCGGACGGCGCGCGGTTTGCCCGCGCGCCGTTCACATCATTGCCGCACGACCGGCGGCGGCTGCCAGCTGCCGTCGGTGGCTTGCGGCTTCGGCGCATACAGGCGTAGCACCAGTTGCATGTCCGCGCGCGGTGCGGGCAGCCAGTTGCCGGTCCGGCTGCGCGTCGACGACACGACCACGTCGAGCGAACCATCGCGATTGCGGCGCGCGCCATTGCGATCGCCAACCGCGAGCCGCGCCGGCGCGTTCTCGCTCAGCGCGCCATCCTTCGTATACGCGGTGATCGTCCAGAAACCGCGCACCGGCGGCAGCTGGTTCGCCGCGAAGTGGATCACATAGCGATTCGCGCCGTTCAGCGTGTTGCCGTCGCTGTCCTGCGTGACGAACGCGCGTACTTCGTCGTCCTTCGTACCGAGGCCCAACTGTGTGCTCGCCGCATACGCGCGCAACCCATAGTCGGGACCGTAGTTGCCGACGGCATCGCCGAACCAGCTCCAGCCGTTCGCGCTCAGCAGATTCGACGGCGGCGTCGCGAGGCGATCGCGACCGTCGGCGAGACCGGCCGCGAGCGCATCGGATGAGTTCGGCAGCTTCACAGGATCGCCCGGCGTCACGCCGAGATCGGCGAGAAATTTGAGCGCGTGCGGATCGGCCGGTGTCGGCGGATTGTCAGGCAACGCGTCGGCGAGACGGCCGAAGAAGCCGCTCGCGTCGAGCGCGGCGACCTGCTGCGCCGGCGTGCCGCTCGGGCCCGCGACGCCGCTTGCGTAACCGCGCGGCGGCACCGCCGGCTCCGCGTCGCCGACGAACACGCTCAGCGGCTCCAGACGGATCGCGTGCTGCAGCTTGCGCACCGCGTTCAGATCGCGCGCGCCGTTCGACTGGATGCGCACGCTGATCCATGCGTTGCGCGTCGGCACGTCGACGCGCTTTGCGCCCTTCGGCAGTTCGCCCTTCCAGCCCGGTGCGACGAACGCGATCGTCTGCGCGCGCAAGCCCTTCGCGGTGCCCGTGCCCGCGGCGAACTGCGGCCCGGTCGACCACGCGACGTTGGTCCACATGTCGAGCACGCGCGCATCGACGTAACGGCCATGCGAATCAGGTAGCGCCAGGATCACCGGCTCGGCGGCAAGGTCGAGCCAGCCGGTCGAGTCGAGCGTGTCGAGGCTCGGCTGCGGCGGATTGGTCGCGCCGATCGGCGGCAGCGCCTGCGCGTGACGCAGCGTGTTGAAAGGCGCCTGACCCGGCTCGGTGCCGACCGCCGCATCGCGCGCCGCGCTCATCAGCACGAGCGGATAGCCGAATACGTAGGAGTCGGCGACTTCGTCCTTGATCCAGCCGGTGGGTTGTTGCGTCGCGGTGGGGGTCGACGCACAGCTGGCCAGCAGTGCCAGACCCGCGAGCGACGCGCAGGTTCGTTGAAGCAAAAACAGTTCTCGGAGATTTTTTATCATTCGTTCAGAGTGCGGAACGTGCAGTCCTATGGGGGATGCCGGTGTGCAGCGCCTGGTGCATGCGCGGTTCTCCCGAAACACTGCGCAGCGAGTCCGCGGATTGCGATTCCGACAACATCGCGTTGTATCGTATCCTTGCTAGCCAGGCAAGCACAAAGCAGGGAATTTTGGCTGACAGCGCGCAGGCGCGTCACCGATGTGACAATCGGCGTCGCTGTCACATTATGTTCCCGCGCCATGCTTTTTGGATTCGCGCATTCGTCGATCCGCCAGCTTGGCCGTTCGCCTCCACTCTTTCGTCGTCCTGCATTCGGAATACTTCAATGTACATGCCCGCCCATTTCGAAGAGAACCGTCCAGGGGTTCTTCATCGCCTGATCGCCGAGCACCCGTTCGGCGCGCTGATTACGCACGGCCCCAACGGGCTCGATGCGAATCATCTGCCGTTCGAGGCGCAGGCGGATGCGGCGGATTCGTCACGTCTGGTGCTGCGCGCGCACGTAGCGCGGGCGAACCCCGTCTGGCAGGAAGCCGCGACCCATCCCGAAGCGCTCGTGATCTTCCAGGGGCCGACCGCCTATATTTCCCCGAGTTGGTATCCGAGCAAACACGAAACGCACAAGCAGGTGCCGACCTACAACTATATGGTCGTGCATGCACATGGCAGGATCGTGGTGCATGACGATGAATCGTTCGTGCGCGGTCTCGTCGCGCGACTCACGCGCGAGATGGAAGCCGGCGAGCCGGTGCCATGGAAGATGGGCGACGCGCCCGCCGACTACATCGCGCAGATGCTCGGCGCGATCGTCGGTATGGAGATCGAGGTAACGCGGCTCGTCGGCAAATGGAAGCTCGGGCAGAACAAGGCGGCCGAAGACCGGCGCGGCGCCGCGCAAACGCTGCTCGCGCGCGACGGCGATCAACAGAAGGCGGTGGGACAGGCGATGCTCGATGCGCCGCCGGCGTTCTGACGGCGGCCGCATAATCCGGCCTTGACCTTCCCGTCATGGGAAGGTCGATACTGGATTGACGATGCGGCCCAATGCCGCCACGAGCCTCGCCTGCCATGACCGCACTTGCCAACACGCAGCGCCCCGCCGACGCTGCCGCTTCTTCTTCGCCCACGCGCGTCGTCGAACTCGATATCGGCGGGATGACTTGCGCGTCGTGCGCGAGCCGCGTCGAGAAAGCACTGACCAGGCTGCCGGGAGTGGCGCGCGCGTCGGTGAATCTCGCGACCGAGCGCGCCCGCGTGGAAAGCGACGCGACGCTCGGGCCTCAGCAACTGGCCGATGCCGTGCGCAAGGCAGGATACGAAGCGACGCCGGTCGCGAACGCCGAGCTTGCCGCGCCAAGCGCGACGCAAACCGCGACAGCCGCCGCGACGCCGGGAACCATTGAACTGGAGATTGGCGGCATGACCTGCGCAGCCTGCGCGTTGCGCGTCGAAAAAGCGCTCGCGAAGGTGCCTGGGGTCGCGCGCGCGTCGGTCAATCTGGCGACCGAAACCGCCACCGCTCATCCGCAAGGCACCGCATCCGCCGATACCGGCGCGCTGATCGCCGCTGTGAGGAAAGCTGGCTACGAAGCGACGCTGAGCGCGCCGCCCGCTGCTGCCGCTCCAGCCGAGACAACGGCCACTATCGCCGCGTCCGGCGACGAAAGCGACATCCTCGACACGACCCACGCCCCCGGCGTCGACCGCAAGCGGATTCAAACCCGCCGCGACCTCGCGAGCGTCGTTGCGTCCGCGCTGCTGACGCTGCCGCTCGTCGCACCGATGTTCGGCGAATGGTTCGGCCTCCACGCGATGCTGCCAGCCTGGCTGCAATTCGTGCTCGCGTCGATCGTGCAGGTCGTATTCGGCGCGCGCTTCTATCGCGCAGCCTGGCGCGCGGTGCGCGCCGGCGCGGGCAACATGGACCTGCTGGTCGCGCTCGGCACATCGGCGGCGTACGGCATCAGCGTCTACGAACTCGCGATGCATCCGGCCGACACGATGCATCTGTACTTCGAGGCTTCGGCGGTCGTGATCACGCTGGTGCGCTTCGGCAAGTGGCTCGAGGCGCGCGCCAAGCGCCAGACCACCGACGCGATCCGCGCGCTCAACGCGCTGCGCCCCGAGCGCGCGCGCCTCCGCGACGGCGCCGGCGAACGCGAGGTGCCGCTCGCGCAGGTGCGGGTCGGCACCGTCGTGATCGTGCGGCCGGGCGAGCGCGTACCGGTCGACGGCGCGGTGCTCGAAGGCCGCACGCATATCGACGAAGCGCTGATCACCGGCGAAAGCCTGCCGGTGCCGAAACAGACCGGCGACGCCGTCACGGCCGGCTCGATCAACGGCGAAGGCGCGCTCGTGGTGACGACCACCGCGATCGGCGCGGAGACGACACTGGCGCGCATCATCCGGCTCGTCGAAAGCGCGCAGGCCGAGAAGGCGCCGATCCAGCGGCTCGTCGACCGCGTCAGCGAAGTCTTCGTGCCGACGATTCTCGCGCTCGCGGCGCTGACGCTGATCGGCTGGCTGCTCGCCGGCGCGGGCGCGGAAACCGCGATCCTGAACGCGGTCGCGGTGTTGGTGATCGCCTGCCCGTGCGCGCTCGGCCTCGCGACGCCCGCCGCGATCATGGCCGGCACCGGCGTCGCCGCGCGCCACGGCGTGCTGATCAAGGACGCGGAAGCGCTGGAAATCGCGCATCGCGTGTCGATTGTCGCGTTCGACAAAACCGGCACGCTGACGCTCGGCCAACCATCGGTAACGGCGTTCGAGCCGATCGGCGGCTTGAGCCGCGACCAAGCGCTCGCGCTCGCGGCGGCGGTGCAGCGGCATAGCGATCATCCGCTCGCGCGGGCGGTGATGCGCGCGCACGAGGCTCAACTCGGGCAAATGGCCGGCGAACACGAGGGCGGGCCAAGCGCCACCGCCGCTCGCGCCGTCGCCGGCCGGGGCGTCGAAGCCCACGTCGACGGCCGCACGCTCGCCCTCGGCAGCACGCGCTGGCTGCGCGAGCTCGACATCGCGCTGCCGAGCGCGCTTGCCGCGCGCGCACAGGAACTCGAAGCGGCGGGCAACACGGTGTCGTGGCTGATGACGCGCGCGCCTCACGCCCCCGAAGCGCTCGCACTGATCGCGTTCGGCGACACGGTGAAGCCGACCGCGCGCGCGGCCGTCGCGCGGCTCGCACAGATGGGCACCCGCAGCGTGCTCGTGACTGGCGACAACCGCGGCAGTGCGGCGAGCGTCGCGCGGGCGCTCGGCATCGACGAATTCCACGCCGAGGTGCTGCCCGACGACAAGGCCCGCGTGATCCGCGACCTGAAGATGCGCCACGCCGGCATCGTCGCGATGGCGGGCGACGGCATCAACGACGCGCCCGCGCTCGCCGCCGCCGACATCGGCATCGCGATGGCGAGCGGCACCGACGTCGCCATGCACGCCGCCGGCATCACGCTGATGCGCGGCGACCCGGCGCTCGTCGCCGACGCGATCGACATCTCCCGCAGAACCTGGCGCAAGATCCAGCAGAACCTGTTCTGGGCATTCGTCTACAACCTGATCGGCATTCCGCTGGCCGCGTTCGGCTTGCTGAATCCGATGCTCGCGGGCGCGGCGATGGCGTTTTCGAGCGTCAGCGTCGTCACCAATGCGTTGTTGTTGCGGACGTGGCGAAGCGCGCCCGGCCGAACCGTCGATCGGGTGCGCTGAGCAACGCAGCAACACCTTCCGCATTCCGCCTCGTCCTTCTTTCGGGGCCCGTCGTGGCCCCTTTCATCCCATACGGGCGGCTTTCAGTCGCCCTAAAGCCGCCGTCTCCCGAGCCGTAAACCAGTAAATCGATGCCGTTCGCGGCCATGCCCGACGCGCGCGTCGCCTGTCCCCTTTTCGCGCCTGCCCATGAACTCTCTCTTCTTGCGCCGCGCCAGCGTCGGCGCGCGGCTTGCCGTGCTCTCGTGCGTGCTGGTCGCGTTGATTTTCAGCACGTTCGCGTGGGCGCTCGCACGCGCCGTCGGCGACCAGGTGCGCGACCAGGTGCTCGCCCGCATCGCCGAAAAAGACCGCTCGATCGCCGCGATGATCGAGCTGTTCGACAAGGCGCTGTCGGCCGAAGTCGATCGGTCGATGGCACTGTTCGCGAGCTTCCTGCCCACCGACTTCTCGCTCGACGACACGCAGAAAGTCGACATCGGGAGCACCGCGACGCCGACTTTCAAGGCCGGCGGCAAGGTGCTGAATCTCGACTTCACGATTCCCGACCAGTTCCTCGAACGCTGCGGCGCGGTCGCGACCGTGTTTGCGCGCAGCGGCGACGACTTCGTGCGCGTGACCACCTCGCTGAAGAAGCAGGACGGCACCCGAGCGGTCGGCACGCTGCTCGACCGCAAGGGGCCGGCGTATGCGCCGCTGCTCGCGAACCGCTCGTACACCGGCCTCGCCATGCTGTTCGGCAAGCGCATGATCACGCAGTACCGGCCGATCGCCGACGCGAGCGGCCGCGTGATCGGCGCGCTGTTCGTCGGCGTCGACGTGGACAAGGAGATCCAGTCGGTCCAGGACGGCATCCACGCGCTGAAGATCGGCGCGAGCGGCTATTACTTCGTGCTCGACGCGTCGAGCGGCGCGGAGCGCGGCAAGCTGCTCGTGCATCCGGCCGCCGCGGGCCAGAAAGCCGACGACACCAACGCGCCGTATCAGCGCATGCTCGACATGAAGCAGGGCGAGCTCGACTACCGCTCGGCCGACTCGACGCTCGGCGAGAGCGACGCGCGCGACAAGTTCGTGTCGTTCGTCACGGTGCCGGAGTGGCAGTGGCTCGTGGGCGGCGTCGCGCCGCGCGACGAAGTGATGGCCGACGTCGTGCGCACCCGCAACGCCTTCCTGCTGCTCGGCCTCGCGCTGGTCGGCCTGTTCGCGATCGTGTTCCTCGTCGTGGTGCGGCGGCTCGTCAGCCGTCCGCTCGACGAAGCCGCGCGTGCGTCGGAGCGTCTCGCCGCGGGCGACCTGAGCGTGCGCGTCGCGCAGCACGGCCGCGCGCGCGCCGACGAGATCGGCCGCCTGATGCTGGCGATCGACGGCATCGGCGAAGGCCTCGCGCGCATCGTCGCGCAGGTGCGCAACGCGTCGGCCGACATGTCGGCGGGCACCGAGAAAATCGCCACCGGTAGCGGCAACATCGCGATGCGCATCGCGACCCAGGCGAGCAGCCTCGAAGAGACCGCGGCGAGCATGGAGCAGATCACGTCGACCGTGCAGCAGAATGCCGATCACGCGACCGAAGCGAACACCCTCGTCACCCACGCCGCCGACGCCGCGCTCGAAGGCGGCCGCGCGGTCGAGCGCGTGGTGTCGACGATGGGCGAGATCGGCCGCTCGTCGCAGAAGATCGCCGAGATCACGACGGTGATCGAGGGCATCGCCTTCCAGACCAACATCCTCGCGTTGAACGCGGCCGTCGAGGCGGCGCGCGCGGGCGAGCACGGCAAGGGCTTCGCGGTCGTCGCGTCGGAAGTGCGCGCGCTCGCGCAGCGCAGCGCGGCGGCGGTGAAGGAGATCGAGGGGGTGATCGCGGCGTCGAGCGCGAACGTCGACAGCGGTTTTCGCATCGCCGAAGAAGCGAGCGCGACGATGCAGGGAATCGTCACTCAGGTCGGTCAGGTCCGCGCGATCATGAGCGAGATCAATGTCGCGTCGCGCGAGCAGTCGGGCGGCATCGAGCAGGTCAACCTGGCGGTCACGCAGATCGGCGAGGCGACGCAGCAGAATGCGACGATCGTCGTCGATGCGGAAGCCGCGGCGGCCGAGTTGCGCGAGCAGGCTGCGCGGCTCGCGCAGCTGGTCAGCGTGTTCAAGCTCGAAGGCGAGCGCGGCTGACGGATCTGCTTAATGTGGACGGCGGCGGACGGCGGCCGCCGCGCTCAGAACTCGACGTCCAGTTCATCGATCTCCTCGACCTCCTGACGCGCGAGCGCGATCCACTCGCGCATTTCGGGCAGCGCCATGATGCGCTGCCCGTATTCGACCATATCCGGATCGAGTTGCACGTCATAGGTCACGAAACGCGTAACCACCGGTGCGTACATCGCGTCCGCGGCGGTCCGCTCGCCGAACAGGAACGGGCCGCCGTACTCCTTCAGACATTCACGCCAGATCGTCACGATCCGCTCGATATCCGATTGCGCGCGCGCCCATACCTTGAAGCCCGGGAAATGCGCCTTCAGGTTCATCGGCAGCGCCGAGCGCAACGACGCAAACCCCGAATGCATCTCGCCGCAGATAGCGCGGCAATGCGCGCGGGCGCGGATCTCGTGCGGCAACAGCGCGGCTTGCGGCTTCAGCTCGTGCAGATATTCGGCGATCGCCAGCGTGTCCCAGACCTTGACGCCGTCGTGCACGAGGCATGGCACCAGAATCGACGGCGACAGCAGCAGTAGTTCGGCGCGCGCCGCGGGGTCGTCGATCGGCACCACGATTTCTTCGAACGGCAAGCCGCTGAACTTCGTCAGCAGCCAGCCGCGCAGCGACCACGACGAATAATTCCTGCTGCTTATCGTGAGCGTAGTATTTCCCATACGTGTGTCCTCCAGATCGGGCATCGCGCCGCGCGTGCCTGCACCCATGCACGCCGCGGTGCGCGCGCGCACCAAAGCGCGGCAAGGCCGGCCCATTTCGCCTATGCATGCAAGTGATATGCCGACCCACGCAGATATGACGCGACACAGGGGGCAACGCGCGCCGGCGCCTGGCGCACCACTTGCTTTTATTCGAGTTCCTGTCTTTCTGGCGCATTCGAGTGAAAGTATGAATCTGTTCGCCTATCCTGCCTATCAGGCCTGCGCCGACCTGCTGATACCGCTGCGGCACGGCGCGGCGCTGGCGAACCGTTCGCTCGATGCATGGTCCGCATTCGCCGCTACGCCGCACGGACGCTCGCTGCGCGCGACGTGCGAACTTCTGATGCTCGGCGGACTCACGCCGAAGCGGCCGCCGTTCGGCATTGATAGCGTCGTCACCGAAGGCGAGCCGGTCGCGGTGGTCGAGGAAGTCGTCGCGCGCACGCCGTTCTGCTCGCTGCTGCATTTTCGCAAGGACGCCGTGCTTTCAACGCCGCAGCCGCGCGTGCTGATGATCGCGCCAATGTCGGGCCACTTCGCGACGCTGCTGCGCGCAACCGTGCGCACGATGCTGACCGAGCACGACGTCTATATCACCGACTGGCACAACCCGCGCGACGTGCCGCTCGGCGAAGGCCGCTTCGGCTTCGACGAATTCGTGCGCCACGTGATCGACTTCACCGCGACGATCGGGTCCGGCACGCATCTGCTCGCGGTCTGTCAACCGACCGTCGCGGCGCTCGCCGCCGTCGCGCTGATGGCCGCCGAGGACCATCCCGCGCAGCCGGCCAGCATGACGCTGATGGCCGGCCCAATCGACACGCGCATCAATCCGACGCGCGTCAACGAACTGGCCAGGAGCCGGCCGATCGAGTGGTTCGAGCGTAATCTGATCAGCGCGGTGCCGTTCGGGTTTGCCGGCGCGCAGCGTCGCGTGTATCCGGGTTTCGTGCAGCTGGCCGCGTTCATGGCGATGAATCCGAGCCGCCACGCCGACTCGTTCGAAACGATGTACTACGAGCGCGGCAAGGGCGATCCGCAGAAAGCCGACACGATTCGCACGTTCTACGAAGAGTACTTCGCGACGATGGATCTGACCGCCGACTTCTATCTGGAGACCGTCGACACCGTGTTCCAGCAGCATGCGCTGCCGTTACGCGCGCTCGAAGTCGAGGGGCGTCTGGTGGAGCCGTCGAAGATTCGCCGCACCGCATTGCTGACCGTGGAAGGTGAAAAGGACGATATCTGCGCGGTCGGTCAGACGCTCGCCGCGCAGGACATGTGCGATCGTCTGCGGCCGTATCTGAAGACGCATCACGTGCAAACGGGCGTCGGCCACTACGGCGTGTTCAGCGGACGTCGCTGGGAGCGGGAGATTTATCCGCGCGTGCGGGCCGTGATTTACGACAATGAACCGCGCGCGGTGCTCGTCAGCTCGCGTGCGCGCCCGATCCAGCCGGTGCCCGCGGCGATTGCGGCGGAAGTCACGGCGGCCGCGCCGGTCGCGGCTGCGGTCGTCGAGGTTGAAGTGGATGCGCCCGTGGGCGGGAGCGGGAGCGGCAACAGTGACTCCGCGGCAAAAACGTCCGCGCAGTCCCCACGCAAGCCGCCGCCGGTGACACCCTGAGCGATCCGCTAATCAGCGGAAGCTGCTGAGGGCGAGTTCAGGCCGTTGGCCGGATCATCTGGAACATCTCGCCGATCTGCGCATAGTCGGCGCGATAACCCGCGCGCATGATCGGCTGCGCGGCGTGCGTGTCGAACAGGCCGTCCTTCAGATACGCGTCGTCGATATGCACGCCGACCACCTGGCCGAGCGACAGATAGTTGTCCATCGGCTTGCCGTCGACATCATGCAGACGCACGATCTGCAGCAGCTTGCATTCGAGCGCCGCCGGCGATTCGGCTACGTGTGGCACCGCCACGTTGCGGCCCGGCGCCGGCGTGAGCCCGGCCAATGCGAACTCGTCGACGTGCGGCGCGACCGGCGCCGACGAGCGGTTCATCTGCTCCGCGAGCGGCCGGGTGGCGAGATTCCAAACGAATTCGCCGGTCGCCTCGATGTTGGCGAGGCTGTCCTTGCGGCCCTCGCTGCTAAAACCGATGATCGGCGGAAAGGTCGCGAACGCGCCGAAAAAGCTGTATGGCGCGAGATTGAGCGTGCCTTCGGCATCGCGCGACGAAATCCAGCCGATCAGCCGCGGCGCGACGATCGCCTTGAAAGGATCGTGCGGGAGGCCGTGACCGGCGGCGGGGTCGTAGAAGTAGTGAGACATGAAGTGGCTTGGGGTTGGCTTGGAGTTGATTTAGGTTCGCTTGCGACGCGTGTGGCAGTTAGCGCGAAAAGCGGCGGAGTACCAGGCACGGAACGGCTATTTATACCGCACTAGCCGCGCCCGATCACGCGCTTGCGCCCTTCCTTTACCCGCGCGATGCGCGCTTCATCCCAGTCATGAAACCCTGCGCCGCTGCGCACGCCGACACGCCCCGCGTCGACCTGCGCGCGCAGCAGATCGATCACGTCCTCGTCTTTCGCGAGTTGCGGCATCAGATGCGACGCGATGTCGACGAACGTGTCGAGTCCGCCCATGTCCGCGCCCTCGAATGGTCCGACGATGCCCCAGCGACGTCCCAGCGAAGCTTTCATCACGCGATCGACGACCTCGGGCGTCGCTGCCCCCGAACGCACGATGTGCAACGCCTCGCGCAGTACCGCGAACTGCAGCCGATTACCGACGAAGCCCGGAATCGCCTTCGCGAGAACGACCGGCTCCATGCCGATCGCGCTCATCAGTCCGGCGGTTTGCCGCACGACTTCGGGCGCGGTCTCGGTGCCCGGCACGACCTCGACGAGCGGAATCATGTGCGGCGGGTTCCAGAAATGCGCGATCACGAAGCGTTCTTTCGCGCGCAGCGGGGTGGCAAGCTGGTCGGGCGGGAAGCCGCTGGTGTTGCTCGCGAGGATCGCATCATCGGCGAGCAGGCTGGTCAGCGTCGCGTAGAGGCGGTGTTTGAGTTCGAGCACTTCGGGAATCGCCTCGATCACGAAGCGCGCTTGCCCGATCGCATCGAGTTGCGCATTGGTTTCGATGCGCGCGAGCGCCGCCTGTTTGGCAGCATCGTCGATACGGCCCGCGTCGATCAGTTCGTCGAGCACCGCTTGCGCTTTCGGCGCGACGCTCGCGAGTCGCGCCGGATCAACGTCGTGAACGATCGTGCGGTATCCATGCAACGCGGCCTGCGTCGCAATGCCGACGCCCATCAGTCCCGTGCCCACCACCCCTATCGCTACATCCTGTGTCGTCTTGTCCACACGCGCTCCCGCTGCCGTCGATGAAAGCCCCGAAGCATAGCGCAGCACGCGCAATACCACGGTCGGACTCGCACGCCCAAATGCGACGAAGCCGGCCTTTCCCTCGAGGGAAAACCGGCTTCGTGGACTCACGCCGCCTGTTGCGACGCGATCAGGCGCGCTTTAGTAGCGCGGGGGCGGGGTGCGGTGATCGTCGCCGCGGTGGTGCGGATCGTAGTCGTGCGGATGACGGCGCATCCACTCGTCGTGCTCCCAGTAGCGGTGGCCGTCCCAGTAACGATCGCCGTGCCAGCCGATGTTGATCGACACGCCCACCGGCATCATATGCGGTTGGCCGTACACGACTGTTGCCGGACCGTGTTCGACGATCACGCGGTCTTGCGCGAATGCGCTACCAGCCGCGACGAGTGCGCCGCCCGCGAGCAGCGTTGCGATCAGCGAGCGCGATGCCTTGCCAAAGTTTTTCATAATGACCTCCCGTCAAAGTTTTATTCCAGGCCAGCGTCCGTGTTTGCTCGGATCGTGCGATTCGCTTCGTTCGCTTCGCTTGTGAGCCGAACCAGACGCCGTACGCTTGAGACTCACTTTAGCGGCCCGAATCGCGTGAAGACGTTAGCACTTGTAAGCGAGCATTTCATAGATGGGGCCTGTTGATGGAAGCGCGGTGTCGCTTTCGCGCTTCATTCAACGAAGGTTTACGGGCAATGCTTTCATTCGACTCGCTGAATCAGCGTGAAAGCTGGTTACATTCATTTCGGCCCCGAAATAATTTGCAAGGAGTCGGACAGACACTGGAGGCCTGGCGCTGATACGTCTGTCTCGTCGCGCAATGGTGCATCGCGACAAGAGAGCCCCGAAAAACAAAAAGCCACGATCCGCATTTCGCGAATAGTGGCTCAATGAGAAGCGCACTCGAGGTGCGCGCCCCGGCGCGTTGTCGCGCGCTCGGGAGGTGCGGCTGGTTTTTAGTCCGTCAGCTTGATGCCGAACAGCGTGGCCTGCGCGCGGCGCAGACGCTCGGCTTCACGGGCACGCGCTGCGTACGAGTAGTCCGAATCCAGCGGCAGATGGGGCGACGCAAAGAGGTCGCTGACCTTTTGGAACAGTGCAAAGATGTAGCTCATGGCGACTCCCGATTAGTGACTGCGTTGCTAGGGTTTTCCCTTAGTTGTGATTATGGGGTTTTCCCTAGAGAAAAGCTAGTGCACTGCAGCAAATTTTCGCCGCGGCGGGTTGCCGCGATGTCATTGGGCCGGGAAGCGTTGCATCGCGACAACGTCCCCGATTTAGTGACTCGGCGGCCGCCGGTGCGAAGCGCGAGCGTGCCTCGCGCGCGTCGGCGTCGCGCTGGGCTGTAGGGGCGCTGCGGTGGGGGTCGTGGCGGCGGGCGCCGATGCGGCGTTCGCTGTCGCCGCATGCGCGTCGAGCAGGCTCACCATCGCCGCTTGCTGGTTCTGCATCATCTGTTCGATGCGGTGTTGCTGCGCCGTCGTCTCGCGCGTGAGGCGCATTAGCAGCAGCGTCTGCGCGATGCCGATCGCCACCGTCACCAGCAGCGCACCGACCACGATCGACAGCATCCATTTCACGCGCCGCGAATGATCGGTCGCGGCGCGGCGTTGATCGGCGATCACGCCATAGAGCGCATCGACCGTATCGGCGAACGCGGTGGCGCGCGCGCGGTCGAGTTCCGGCTCCGAGCGTAGCGCGGCGGCGGCCGCGTCGGTGCGGCGCGCGTCACGCGAGGAAGTGGCGAATCCGGCGTGGTTGTCTGCGGACGAGGACCGGGGTGTCGTCAACTGCGCGGTGGCGGAGAGCTTGTCGTCCTGTTTCGTGGTCAAGGCCTCTGGCGAGGCGGATTGCGTACGCGTCGCGGGCTCGTCGGCGGACTGGCTCATGCTACTGCCGTCGGTCGCAGCGGACGTTGCAAGCGAAGCCGGGGCGGTAGCAACTGCGGCATCGCGCGATGCCGTCGCGGCTTTCGCGAACGTCGCGGCGAAACGCTGCTGTGGCTTGCCCGCGCCCGCCGTCGCAGCCGACTCCGCTTCGGCCGCCTGGCGCAACGCGGTCACGCTGCGCGCGACGGTCGCGGCGGCCATCGCCGAGCTGGGCGGCGCGGATGGCTCACGCGACGTTGCCGCGGGCTTGTCGTCGGTGTTTGCTGCGGCGTTCGGCGCTGAGCCGTCGGGGGCGCCGTTCGCGGGCTCGTTTGCGGGCTTGTTTGCAGACGCATCCGCAACCGCCATCACCGGCTCGACGTCAAACCCGCTCAACTGCCCGTTCACCGGCGGCGCATCCAGCTTCGCCGCACGCGGTGCGCGGCGCGCAGTTTTGTCGAGCGACCCGTGTTCATCGAATACGCCGACCGCCTGCAGCACCACGTCCGGCAGTTCGAAGCCGTGCAGCGTGCCTTGGCGGACGTCGATGTTCATCGCCTCGAGCGTCGCGCGGGTCGGATCGTCGGGGAACAGGTCGAGCGTGCTGTCGTCGCGCGCGACGCCGCTCAGTTGCGCGAGGCGTTGCGCCGAGCGCGCCGCGCGCGCCAGCTTGTTTTCGGTTTCGGTGGAGACGGCGCCCTGGCGCTGCTTCTTCGAAGCGACGCGCGGGGGCATGGACTGCGAGGATGCTACGGAATCTGCCATAGAGGAAAAAGCGGTCGTCGCCAGGAACGGGGCGCCGGATGCCGCTTGTCATTGCCATTGGAATATTTAGAGCCAGCATTGTCGCATGGCGCTCCGCCCGTGCCGAAGCCATTCCCCGTCGATTTGCGCCCTTTCGCGCGCCTCGCGCCTTTCACGACCTCGCGTCGTCGCCTGGAATTCCCGCACGCCCTGCCATTGCCGAAGCCGAGCGCAGGTCGACTCGCATTGCGCATTCGACACGCGATGCAGCGTGATGATCACTTCGTCGCACTCGTTCACATCGTCGCTTTGCTGCATCACGAATTACGCGGACACGATCATCATGAGCGCCGAGCCCACGCAGACCAACATGTGCGTGCGCAAGCCCGCCGCCCACGACAACCGCTCCCGCTCGTAGCCGATCACGCTGCCGAGCATCGCGGCCAGCACGAGACGGGAGATGAGTTCGAGATTACCGGGCATCGTTGTTCCTCCTTATCCGAAATGAGCGGCGGCGGCAGCTCAGTGCGCCTCGCGTTGCCCATCCCATGCGGCTCGTGCATCTGTCGCGCCGCGTCGGCGTCGAGCATTTCGGATGCTTGACCCAAGCTGTCAGCGCGAGGCGTTTGCTTTATGCTAGGCCGCACACCGCAGCAGTCTCGGCGAGCCGAATCCTGAACCGCCGCCCTGAACGCTGCCTCGACACACTGCGCACGTTGCGCGCCCGAACCAACCGACGATGCCAAGCATGCCCCCTCCCCCTGCTTCGACGACCACCGCCGCGACCGCGCTGCGCGAGCACTTCGCGAACGTGGTGCTGCCGATGTGGCGCGGGCCCGGCTTCAATCACGCGTTGCAGCTGCCCTACGAAGCGCTCGACGCCACCGGAGGCGAGCCGCTGCCCGCGCAACGCTATCGGGCGATGGCATGCGCGCGGCAGCTGTTCACATTTGCACAAGCGGGCGACATGGAACACGCGCGCGTGCTGTTCGATTCGCTGACCCGCACCTTTCGCGACGCCGATCACGGCGGATGGTTCTACAGCGTCGACGCGCTCGGCCTGCCGCTCGACACCACCAAGGACCTCTACACGCACGCGTTCGTCGTGTTCGCGTGCGCGGAATACGCGCGGCGCTCCGACAACCTCGACGCGCTGAAGCTCGTGCACAACACGACCGCGCTGATCCAGTCGAACTTCGCGGCCGACGGCGATCTGTTCAACGCCGCGCTCAACGTCGACTTTTCGAAGGTCACCGCCACGCCGTTGCAGAATCCGCTGATGCACCTGACCGAAGCGTGGCTCGCCGCCTGCGAGGCGACGCGCGACAACGTCTTCGGCGCCGCGTTGCGCCGCCTCGCTGGCGCGATCGCGCGACACTTCGTGCATGCGCCGAGCGGCTGTATCGCCGAATTGCCGATCGGCGCGAGCGGCAACCGTCTGGAGCCGGGACATCAGTTCGAGTGGTACTGGCTGGTCAGGCAGGCAGGCGCGCTGTTCGACGGCACGGGGCTAACCGACGCGCTGGCGCGCGCCTTCACCTTCGCGCAGCAGCACGGCGTAAACCCGGACAACGGCGGCGTGTGCGCATCGCTCGACGAGGCTGGCAAGGTCAGCGACGCGACCCAGCGGATCTGGGCGCAGACGGAATATCTGCGCGCGCTCGCCAGTCATGACGATCCGGCCGTGCGCGCGGCGCTGCCGCAACACATCGCACGTTTTCAGCGATGCTTTTTGCATGAACACGGCTGGTTCGAATGCAAGACGTCGAGCGGCGAAATTGCACGTACGGACATGCCGTCAACGACGCCTTATCATCTGGCCACCGCCTACGCGGCGCTGCCTGTGGACGCCGAATTTCGAGCGGGAACTTAGCCGAATTTGGCCAGTGATAGATGAAGTTCCACGCTTGATCGCCTCAATAAAGTGCGGCACGCACGGACGAATGTCCGCCGCCGGGTCGCGAGAGAAATTTGATGTTGCTGGTAAACCCTGGCGCAAAAAAGTTCTCGTCAGACGTTCTCAAAGTGCGAAAAAACATCAAAACCGGGGAATACCCGGACGCAGGTTGATTGGCGTCTGTCATAAAGACGTGATACAACTCTCCCCTCGCGCTCGCTCTCGCATTGGAGCGATTGCGGTCGCGATGCAATACACAACATTTATTTGGATCAAAAATGGCAACAGGTACTGTTAAGTGGTTTAACGATGCAAAGGGCTTTGGCTTCATCACCCCGGACGACGGCGGCGAAGACCTGTTTGCACACTTCTCGGAAATCCAGTCTTCGGGCTTCAAGTCCTTGCAGGAAAACCAGAAAGTGTCGTTCGAAGTCAAGCAAGGCCCGAAGGGCAAGCAGGCTGCAAACATCCAGCCGGTCTAAGTTCCTTCGGGTACTTTGAGACAGACTTGGACGTCACGATAGGCGCCTCTACAGGCGCTTGCGTCTAATGCAAAATGGCTCGCTTTACGCGGGCCATTTTCTATTTCTGCGTCCGTTTTCAAGTGTCGCCGCTTTAAAGCGCATGCATTCCGGTTAATGCGAATTCTGCGTTTGCGACGGACATTGCTCCGCGCTGTTGCGTACGCAACACACTTTCAGAAATTTCGAACACGGAAACGGCCTGTTTCAATTGCTCGGTTTGCTGATGCAGCGAAGCCGCCGCCGCCGCGGCCTGCTCGACGAGCGCCGCGTTCTGCTGCGTCATCTCGTCCATCTGCACGACCGCCTGATTCACCTGCTCGATGCCGGTGCTCTGCTCGAGCGACGACGCGCTGATTTCGGCCATCATCTGCGTGACGCGCGAGATCGACGCCGACACATGACTCATCGCTTCGCCGGCGCGCTCGACGAGCGTCGAGCCGCCCTGAATCTCCGCGACCGATTCGCTGATCAGCGTCTTGATTTCCTTCGCCGACTGCGCGCTGCGTTGCGCGAGGCCGCGCACTTCGCCGGCTACGACCGCGAAGCCGCGGCCCTGCTCGCCCGCGCGCGCCGCCTCGACGGCGGCATTCAGCGCGAGGATGTTGGTTTGGAACGCGATGCCGTCGATCACAGAGATGATCTCGGCGATCTTGTCCGAGCTCTGCGCGATGCCGCGCATCTTGTCGACCACCTGATTGACGACTTCACTGCCGCGCGACGTCGCGCCAAGCGCGGTCTCGGCGAGCGCATTGGCTTCGCGCGCATGATCGGCGTTCTGGCGCACGGTCGCTGTGAGTTCCTCCATGCTCGATGCCGTTTCCTCGAGCGATGCTGCCTGGTTTTCGGTGCGCGCCGACAGATCGGCGTTGCCGGTCGCGATTTCGTTGGCGCCAAGATGGATCGAGTCGGCCGACTCGCGCACGCTCTTGACGGTGCGTGCAACGCTTGCCTGCATCGTCGCGAGGCCCGAGAACAGACGGCCGATTTCGTTGCTGCCGCGTGCGGCGATCGGTTGATCGAGACGGCCTTGGGCGATGCGCTCGAAGTGGCGGCCCGCTTCCTCGAGCGGTGCCACGACGCCGCGGCGCAGCGCCGTATAGACGGCGAGCGTGCCGGCGACGAGCACGAGCAAAATCACCACGCTGACGATGCGAAACGCCGCCACGCGCGCATCGATCGAATCGAGCGACGCGCGGCTCGCGGCGTCGCCGAATTGCCCAAAGTTGTGCACTTCCGCCAGATAAGCGTCCTGAAACGACTGCGTCGGCTGATCGAGGAAGGCCTGGATGTTGTCCGAGTCGAGATACTGCGCGAGCTCCGCGAGCGCGCCATGCAGCGTCTTGTAGCGTTCGGCGAGCGCGGCGGCGCGCGCGCTGTTTTCGTCGCTGGTCTTCTGCGCGCTCATGAAGGCCGCGAAAGACTGATCGGCGGCGGCGAGCTGTTCGCGAGCGTGCTGCACGATGTCCGTGGGCTCGGTGCCCCCGCGCACCATGCGCGTGCCGGCACGCGACAGGTTGATGCGCGCGTCCATCAGGCGCTGCGTCGTCTGATTGACCGCGTCGACCTGCTTCAGCGCGATGTTCGACAGATCGCCGACGTCGTCGTGCGTGCGTGTCAGCGACCAGAAGCCCAACCCTACCGTGACGAGCTGGAAGACGCAGAACGCGGCCAGAACACATAGCAGGCCGGATGCGACCTTGATCTTGCTGAACATCGTGGACACCTGGGAACAAAGGATAACGGAGGTACACCAGGGTTAACGGCAGGCCGATTGGCGGCTTGAGGCCAATTCCGGCAAAAAGCGCTCTACGTGCACGTTTCATCGTCGATCGTCGCGATTGCGGTTGTTTTGCGCAACAATGCGCCGCTCATCGCGAGGAATCACCTTGCGCAGCGCAGCGGCACTTCCTAGAGTGGGTAGGGACCGCATGGCACGCGCCGCGCGGATGTTTTGTTGCACCGATGCACTACCCAGACCCCTGCACGAAGGAACCACGATGACCGACCTACTCGACCGGGCGCGCGGCGCACTGCACGCCCAGCCGTTCAGCATGCTGCTAGGCGCGGAGCTGATGCACGCCGGCAGCGACGAGCTCACCCTATGTCTGCCGATTCGGGATGAACTGCGGCAGCAGCATGGCTTCGTACATGGCGGCGTCATCAGCTATCTCGCCGACAATGCGTTGACGTTCGCTGGCGCGCTGTCGCTGGGTCCGAGAGTCGTGACCGGTGAGTACAAGATCAATTATCTGCGCCCGGCAGTGAAGGGCACGCTGATCGCGCGCGCCAGTGTGGTCTATGCGGGCAGGCATCAGGCGACCTGCCAGTGCAGCGTGTTCGTGATGGAGGGGAATCGCGAGAAGCTAGTGGCGGTTGCGCAGGGGACCGTGAATCGGATTGGAGAGGACGGGGAGCAAGAGGCGGGGGCTTAAAGCCGGGACGCCATGAAAAAAGCCGCTCCTGCGCAAAACAGGAACGGCCTTTCATTTCACAGCGATATGACGGAAAGAGAAAGCGCGTTACTCCGCCGCGTAAGTCTTCTGCGTCTGCTCGCCCAGCCCTTCGATACCCAGACGCACCGTCTGCCCCGCCTTCAGAAACACCGGGTTCGGCTTCACACCCATGCCCACGCCGGGCGGCGTGCCGGTCGAGATAACGTCGCCCGGCTGCAGGCTCATGCACTGAGACACATACGACACCAGCTTCGCGACACTGAAGATCATCGTCTTCGTGCTGCCGTTCTGGTAGCGATGGCCGTCCACTTCGAGCCACAGGCTCAGGTTCTGGGGATCGGCGACTTCGTCGCGCGTAACGACCCACGGGCCGATCGGGCCGAACGTGTCGAAGCCCTTGCCCTTGTCCCACGTGCCGCCGCGCTCGATTTGCCATTCGCGCTCCGACACGTCGTTGACGACGCAGTAGCCGGCCACATGCTCGAGCGCGTTTGCTTCGTCGACATACTTCGCCGCCTTGCCGATCACGACGCCGAGTTCCACTTCCCAGTCGGTCTTCTTCGAACCGCGCGGGATTTCGATGTCGTCGTTCGGGCCGCTGATCGCGCTCGTCCACTTGTTGAAGATGACCGGTTCCGCCGGTACCGGCAGATTCGATTCCGCCGCGTGATCCGCATAGTTCAGGCCGATGCAGATGAACTTGCCGATCTTGCCGACGCACGGTCCAACGCGCGGATTACCTTCGACGACCGGGAGCGTTGCCGGATCGAGCGCGCGCAGTTTCGCGAGACTTTCATCGCCGAGCCCAGCGCCGTCGATATCGCCCACCACCTTCGACAAATCGCGAATCTTGCCTTGCGCGTCGAGCAGGCCCGGCTTTTCCTGGCCTTTCGGCCCATAACGAAGCAGTTTCATCGTTGCACTTCCCTTTACGTTCAGTAGTGTTCGGTTCGTCAGTCAATCAGAATCAGTTCGACCATCCGCCGTCGATTACATGGAGTTGGCCCGTCGTGAACGACGACTCGTCGGACGCGAGATATAGCGCGAGCGCGGCGATCTCCTCCGGCTTGCCGATGCGGCCCATCGGCTGACGCGCGACGAAGGCGGCCTGCACCGCATCGAGCGACGCGCCCTGCGCCTGAGCCTGCGCGGCGATTCGCTGTTCGAGCGACGGCGAGGACACCGTGCCCGGGCAAATCGCGTTACAGCGTACACCACGCGTGACGAAATCCGCAGCGACGGACTTCGTCAGCCCGACCACCGCGGCCTTCGACGCGCCGTACGCGAAGCGATTCGGCACACCCTTCACGCTCGACGCCGCCGACGACATGTTGATGATCGAGCCGCCGCCCTTCTCCAGCATGGCCGGCAAGAACGCGCGAATCATACGGTACATGGCCTTCGCGTTGAGGTCGAACGCGAAATCCCAGTCCTCCTCGCTGCATTCGAGGATATTGCCCGAGTGTACGAAGCCCGCGCAGTTGAACAGCACGTCGATCGTGCCGACTTCCGCGGCGAGCGCCTTGATCGCCGCGCCATCGAGCACGTCGAGCTTGCGCGCCTCGACCGGCTTGCCGGCGAGTCCGTCGATGCGGATATCGGTGGCGATCACACGCGCGCCTTCGCGCGCGAACAGTTCGGCGGTGGCGAGACCGATACCTTGTCCCGCTGCGGTGATCAGGGCCGTTTTGCCGGCCAGTCTTTGTGTCATCTACGACTCCAGTTGAATGGGCTGCTAACGAAATCAAAGCCGATAAAACGCGGTGGCGTTCTCGCCGAACACGGCGTCGCGCTCGGCGTCGCTCAACGACGCGACGAGCGCGGTCGCCACCGAATGCCAGAGCAAATAGTCGCCGTTCAGTTCGAGCACCGGCCAGTCGCTGCCCCACATCAGCCGCGCGGGACCGAACGTGTTCAGCAGATGCTCGACGTAGGGCCGCAGCGTGTCCTCGGTCCAGCCGGGCGAGGCCTCGGTCGCGAGACCCGACAGCTTGCAGTGCACCTGCGGCAGCGCGGCGAGCCGCGTGATCGCGTCGCGCCATACCGGGTAGCCCGCCTGGCCGTAGCGGATCGGCGGCTTCGCGCCATGATCGACCACCATGCGCAGCGCCGGAAAACGCTGCGCGAAGATCTCGACGTATTGCACGTGACGCGCGTAGATCAGCGCATCGAACGCGAGATCGTGCGCGATCAGCGCCTCGATCGCCGGCGCGAGATCGGGGTTGGCGATCCAGCCGTCGTCGGGCAGATCCTGAAGCATCGGCCGCACGCCCTTGAACTTCGGCTCGCGCGCGAGCACCTCGATCAGATCGGGCGCGTTCGGCAACAACAGCGGCACCCAGCCGACCACGCCCGCGATCGACGGCTCGTGCCGCGCGATGTCGAGCAGGTAGCGGGTTTCGTCGAGCGTCGGCGCGGCCTGCACCACCACGGTCCGCTCGATGCCGGCCTGTTCGCGCAACGGCTTCAGATCATCAGGCCCGAACGGCCGGTAGAGGATTTTCAGCTCCGGCGTCAGCCACTCGTAGTCACCCCGCGCGGGGTCCCAGTAGTGCTGGTGAGCGTCGATCGGCATGGTCGGGTCAGTCCTCGGGGGCGGGCGCACGGGGGTCGAGCAGGCCCGCGTCGCGCAATGCGGACCACAAGGCCGCGGGGATCGGCAGCTCGAACGACGCGACGTTCTCGCGCAATTCGTCGGCGCTACGCGCGCCGGTCAGCACGGTGGCGACCGCCGGGTGCGCATACGGAAACTGCAACGCGGCGGCGGCGAGCGGCACGTCATGCGCGCGGCATACCGCCTCCAGACGCGCGACGCGCTCGATCACCTCGGGCGGCGCGGCGCCGTAATTGAACTTCAGATCGCCTTCGACGCCCCGCGCCAGAATGCCCGAATTAAACGCGCCGCCGAGCAGGATGCTGACGCCGCGCGCCTCGCAGGCGGGCAGCAGGTCCTCGAGGGTGGTTTGCTCGAGCAGCGTATAACGGCCCGCGAGCAACGCGCAATCGATATCGCACTCGGCCATCGCGTCGAGGATCACCGCGCCCTCGTTGACGCCGAGGCCGAGCGCCTTGATTGCGCCCGTCGAGCGCAGGCGCTCGAGCGCACGGAAGCCGCCCCCTTCGGTCAGTTGCCGCCAGTAGTGCGGATGCTGGTCGCCGTGCGTGACGCGACCGATGTCATGCACGAGCAGGACGTCGATATCGATGATGCCGAGGCGCTGCTGGCTGTCCTCGAACGAACGCAGAATGCCGTCGTGCGTGTAGTCGTAGATCGCTTCGAACGGCAGCGGATTCTGCCAGCCTTCGCGGTCGTCGAATGGCGACGTGCGCGGCACGAAGCGGCGGCCGACCTTGGTCGACAGCACATACTCGCCGCGCGGATAGTGGCGCAGCGCGGCGCCGAGCCGATGCTCGGCCTTGGTGTTGCCGTAATGCGGCGCGGTGTCGAAGTAGCGCACACCCGCGTCCCAGGCGGCGGCGATCGTCGCTTGGGCCTCCTCGTCGGACAGGTCGCGGTACAGGCCGCCGAGCGGCGCCGTGCCGAGCCCCAGTCCGCTCACCTGCAACGAGCCGCGGCCGATACGGCGCCGCTGCCCGATTTTCGATACGATCGATGCCGACATCAGCGTGTCTCCAGATTTGTGCTCTTTTTACCATGCGGCGGCGAGGGCGTGGCGGTCACACTCCGCGCACCGCTTGGGAAGTGCATTCATTCACCAATGAACGTATTATTCATATTCGAATTTTTCCAAGTCAAGAAAACTACGCGGCGCGGATGCCTGGGTTTTCCCTGGACATAGGCCATCCAGTTCGCGAAATGCTACGCACTCGCCCGCGCACACCAGATAATCAAAACTCCACACGGAATTCCCGGACCCTCACGATGGACGCCGAAGACAAGGACGACGACCGCTATCGCGCCCCCGCGCTGGATAAAGGCCTCGACATTCTCGAGCTACTGTCCGAGCAGAAGGAAGGACTCACGCGCGCCGAAATCACGCGGCAGTTGGGCCGCAACGCGAGCGAGATGTACCGGATGCTCGAACGCCTCGTCGCGCGCCAGTACGTGGTGCGCTCGGCGGCTGGTGACCGCTACTCGCTGAGCCTGAAGCTGTTCGCGCTCGCGCACCGTCATCCGCCAATGAACCGGCTGATCGCAGAAGCGCTGCCGCTGATGCAGCGTTTCGCCGACGCGGCCGAGCAGTCTTGCCACCTCGTCGTCTACGACCGCGGCAACCTGCTAGTGATTGCGCAAGTCGACGGACCGGGCACATGGGGCATGTCAGTGCGGCTCGGTTCGCGGGTCGGCCTGATCGACACCGGTTCGGGGCGCGTGATGCTCGCGTTCCAGAGCATCGAGCAGCGCCAGCAGATGCTGGCGGAGCACACGAAGGTGAAGGGCGAAGTGACGCTCGATCTCGACGCGCTGGAGGAGGCCTGCGAGCGCATCCGCGCGGCGGGCTTCTGGCAGAAGGACAGCCAGCAGACCTTCGGCGTCACCGACGTGACGTTCCCGATACTCGCGCCGTCGGGACAGGCGAGCGCGGTGCTGACCTGCCCGTATCTGCGGCGGATCGACGAATACGTCGCGCCGACGCTCGAAGCGGCCACCACGCTGCTGCGCGACACGGTGCAGGCGCTGTCGATGTTCCGCGAGCAGGCGGCGTGATCGGTAAGTTGCGCGGTAAGTTGCGCAGCGGCGCGCACGCACACATGGTTTAGAATGGCGGCCCTTCCAAAATAACGCCGCATGACGGGCTCATGCGCGCGCATCGATTGAGCAATGGCCAAACTTCTGACCGATTCCGAATTCCAGCGTTTTTCCGAACTCCAGCAGAAGCAGTCGAGCTTCACGATCACCGCCGAAGAAGCCGACGAACTGCGCGACATCGTCGCCCACGCGCAGAAGCGCCGCGACGACCGCGCCGCCGCGATGCAAAGCATCGAGACCTTCATCCAGCAGTTCCACATCACGCCCGACGAGCTGTTTTCGCCCGAGCAGATCGGCGAAGCGGCGCGCACCTACGGCCTGATTCCGGCCGTGCGCAAGGAGCGCGTGCTGCCGCCGTCGCTGACGTTCAACGGCAAGCCGTACCAATGGACCACCCGTGCGCTGCCCGACGAAATTCGCGTGCCGCTGTTCGACGCGTTCAAGGGCGGTGAGTCGGTGAAAGCGTTCATTTCGACGCTGAAGGACGCGAACCGCTGCGCCGCGACGATCGCGCGGCTCGAACGCGAAACCGGCGCCGTGTATGCGCAGGCATGGCTCGACGAGCTGTCGGTCACGCGCGCGCAGGTCGATGAGGCGGCACAGAAGCTGGCGGCGTGAGGCGGTGAAGCCATGCGTTGAGCGGCTCGCGACGTCAGCCGCTCAACGCGCCGGCTGGTTCTGCGCGGCGGACTTCGGGTCCGCCCCCGCCGTTTCGTCGAGCGCCATCCGCAAGCCGACCACACCGGGGTCATCGGTCCGCGTGATCGTGAAGCCGCTGGCCTTCGCGAGCGCGATCATCGCGGTGTTCTCGCGCAACGCTTCACCGATCAGCCAGTGCGTGTCGCGCGCCCGCGCGTACGCGATGATCCGCTGCATCAGCAACTGGCCGAGACGCCGCCCTTTCTGATCCGAGCGCACGGTCACCGCGAATTCGGCCGTCTCGTTGTCGGGATCGGCCACCGCACGCACCACGCCGAGCGTCTGCGCGACGCCGTCTTCGTTGTCGACCGTCGCGATCAGCGCCATTTCCCGGTCATAGTCGATCTGCGTCATGCGCGCGAGTTGCGAGTGGTCGAACGCGCCGACTGAAGCGAAAAAACGCAGCCGCAAATCTTCCGGCGTCATCGCCTGCACGAACTCGCGATGCGCATTTTCGTCTTCGGGGCGAATCGGCCGCACCGTTACACGCATCCCCTGCCAGTCGATCGTTTCCTCGAAGCGGCGCGGATACGGCACGATCGCGAGACGGCTGCGCTGCGCGCCGAGCCGCAACACGGGCTCGACCACCATCACGCGGTCCCGGTAGACCCTGAGCTTCAACGACAGGCCGACGATCTCGCGCACGTCGCAAACCGCCTGCGACACCGCCGTCAACGCCGCGAGCGTCGGCTCCGGCGCGACCAGCCTCGCGTAGTGCGAACGCGTGACGATATCGCGCGCGAGCATCGGATTGAGCGGCGGCAGGCCGTACACGTGCAACCCGCTGGAAACGCCGTCGATCGGCGGTGCGGCGAAGCGGAACACGGGGCCGAAGTTGTCGTCGTCGTGCAGTTCGACGGCGACGTCGACGATGGGTTTTGCGGCGCCGTCGGCATCGGCGCCCGACGCGTGGGCGCCCCCTCCTTGCGCACCCTCCACCCGCAACCCGAACCGCGACAGAAACCGCGCCGCCGCCGCCCCGGCCAGCTCGCTCGCGCCCGCCGCCACCGCTTCGCGAGCCTGCGCCTGGGCGGCGTCGATCGACTCGGGAATCTGCGCAGGCAGGCCTTCCGGCGTTTGCATCAGCAGTTCGCGGCCCAGCCGGTAATCGACCAGACGGGCGAAGGCGCGCGCGAGCCGCTGCGGCGTCGTGTGCACCGGGATGCCCTGCGCATGCAGCGCGTCGCGCCTCGTCGCATCGACACCGCCGAAAAAGCACGCGAGCAGCCCGCGATACGCAAAGCGCTGATGCTCGATCAGCGCCTGCGCGACGTCGTCGACGGGCGCGCCATGCGTCGATGCGTGCACCACGACGGCGGTGCCGGTCTCGCGATACTCGCCGAGCAGCTTCAGCGCGGTGCCGAAGTGCTCAGGACGCGCGCCGTCGCCGAGCAGCAGCGGATTGCCGCCGACCGCGAGCGGCAGCGCCTCGCGCAGCGCGTCCGACGCCGCGGCCGGCCACGGCGCGAGCAGGCCGCCGGCGGCGGTGAACGCGTCGCGCGCGAGCGTCGCGAGACCGCGGTCGCTAGTGATCAGCGTGGCGGTGGCGCCCGCCGCCACGCGGCCGACGCCGAGCGTTTCGATTTCGTCGAGCAGATCGTCGAGCGCGTCGACGCGCACGAGGCCCGCGCGCCGGAACGCCGCTGTGTAGAGACCGTCGGCGGGATCGTCGCGGCCGGAGCGCAGCGCGAGCACCGGCTTGTTGCGCGCCGCCGCGCGCGCGGCCGACATGAACTTGCGCGCCGCCCGCACGCTGTCGAGTTCGAGCAGGATCGCGCGGGTGCCGGGGTCGCTCGCGAGGTAATCGAGCACGTCGCCGGCATCGACGTCGGCCTCCGCTCCGAGCGCCACCGCGTGCGAAAAACCGAGCCCGCGCGCTCGTGCCCAGCCGAGCACTGCGTTGGTCAGCGCATTCGACTGCGACACCCACGCGACGCCGCCCGCCTTGACCGTGCACGACGGCGCGCCCAGATGCGCGCCGAGCGCCGGCGACACCACGCCGAGACTGCCGGGTCCGACGATGCGCAACAGATGCGGCCGCGCCGCCGACAGCGCGTGCCGCAGTTCGAGCCGGTCTTCATCGCTGCGCACCTCGCCGACGATGATTACGGCGCGCGTGCCCATGCCACCGAGCTTATGGATCAGCGAGGGCCACGTCGCGGGCGGCGTGCAGATCACCGCGACGGTGGGCGCCTGCGGCAGATCGCCGACGTCGGCAATCACCGGATGGACGCCGAGCGTCGCGTGTTTCGGATTGACCGGCCACAGCGGGCCGTCGAAGCCGCCTTCCAGCACACGCGCCCAGACCATCGCGCCGGTGCTGCCCGGCCGCTCGGACGCGCCGATCACGGCGACGGATTTCGGGCGAAACAAGGCGTCGAGGTTGCGAACGGTCACGGGAGCTCCATGCGGTTGGACAGGAATTGGAGCCGGCTTCGCGGCGAGGCGGGTGGTTCCGTCAGCATAGGCGAAGTCGCGCGCTGGCGCGGGACGTTGTTGCGGCGGAAAAGTAAAAAGCCGCGTCGAACGACGCGGCTTTTTTGCTTCGAAACCAGCGGACTCGCGGTTTTACATCGCCTTTCTGAACGGCGCCCCCGAGTGCTCGCGCAACTCGTTGAACACGATCTTCGGCCACGCCTTCTGTGCGACTTCGATCTCCGATACGTGCGAGGCCAGATAGGTCGGCGCATCGGACGCGTCGAGCGCGATTCGCGCCGAGTACGAGTCGGTGAAGCGGCGCAGTTCGGCCGCATCGTCGCAGGTCACCCAGCGCGAGAGCCGGTAACGCGCCGGCGCCATGCGCACGACGACCTTGTATTCCGTCGACAGACGGTGCGACACCACTTCGAACTGCAGTTGCCCGACCGCGCCGAGAATCATCAGACCGCCGGCTTCGGGACGGAACACCTGGATCGCGCCTTCCTCGCCGAGCTGCTTCAGCGCTTCGCCGAGCTGCTTCGCGCGCATCGGATCGACCACTTCGACGGTCTGGAAAATTTCCGGCGCGAAGAACGGCAGGCCGACGAACTGCAGCTGCTCGCCTTCGGTCAGCGTATCGCCGAGACTCAGCGTGCCGTGGTTCGGAATACCGATGATGTCGCCCGGATACGCCTCGCTCACCGTCTCGCGACGCTGCGACAGGAACGTGACCACGTTGTTTGCGCGGAACGTCTTGTTCGAGCGCGTGACCTTCACCGCCATGCCGCGCTCGAAACGTCCCGAGCACACGCGGATGAACGCGACGCGGTCGCGGTGCGCGAGGTCCATGTTCGCCTGTACCTTGAACACGACGCCGGTGAACTTCGACTCTTCCGGCTGCACCGGACGCTGTACGGTCATGCGCATCGACGGCGGCGGCGCGAGGTCGACCAGCGCGTCGAGAATCTCCTTCACGCCGAAGTTGTTGATCGCCGAACCGAACAGCACCGGGGACTGCTGGCCGGCGAGGAACTGCTCACGGTCGAACTCGGGCGTCGCGCCGCTGATCAGATCGATTTCTTCCTTCGCACGCACCCACGCATGGCCGAAACGGCGCTCGCCTTCCTCGTTGCTCAGTGCCTGCAGCGTTTCGACCGCGCCGCCGGCCGTGTCCTGACCGGCGCGGAACACGCGCACCTGATCGCGCTGGACGTCGTAGACGCCCTGGAAATCCTTGCCCATGCCGATCGGCCATGTGAAAGGCACCGCCGCCACGCCGAGGTGCTGCTCGATCTCATCGAGCAGTTCGAGCGGCTCGCGCACTTCGCGGTCGAGCTTGTTGATGAACGTGACGATCGGCGTCTTACGGCTGCGGCAGACTTCCAGCAGCTTCAGCGTCTGCGCTTCGACGCCGTTCGCGCCGTCGATCACCATCACGGCGGCGTCGACCGCGGTCAGCACACGGTAGGTGTCCTCGGAGAAGTCTTCGTGGCCCGGCGTGTCGAGCAGGTTGATCACGCAATCGCCGTACTCGAACTGCATCACCGAGCTCGCGACCGAAATGCCGCGTTGCTTTTCGATTTCCATCCAGTCGGACGTCGCGTAGCGGTTGCTCTTGCGGCCCTTCACGGTACCGGCGATCTGGATCGCGCCCGAGAACAGCAGCAGTTTTTCGGTGAGCGTGGTTTTACCCGCGTCCGGGTGGGAAATGACCGCGAACGTGCGGCGGCGTTTGAGTTCGGAGACTGACATCGGGTCTGGCGGTCATGGAAAGGGGTTCAGGCGGTTCCCGGCGGCCGTGCGCGGCCGGTATGCCGCGCGTGGCGCGGCGGCGTCGAGCTGCGAGAATCAGGCGCGGGCCCGGATCGGCCGGCGCTCGCACCGCGTCCGAAAACGGGTGGCGAACGGGTCACGACCCAGCGTTCGACAATGCGGGAATCGCTGGCGCAAAAACGGCGCAAGGTGCGAATGATACACGTCTGGCGCGACGGCCGGGGGAAAGGGCCCCGGCGCCGGACGGGGCGACGGCGCGAGCGTCGGCGCGCCGCGTATGCTTCTGGCAAAGGTGAGCGTTTTCGGGACTTACGGCGGCGAATATCGATTTGCGGTCAAAGGTGAGGATCGCGAAGCGCATGCACGCACCTGCCAGGTCGCGGGCGCCACCAACGCGATGCGCGGGAAAACGGCGATAAAGCTTCGCACCGCTATGAACAGGTTCCGGCTCGACGCCTGGAAACGCCCGCCAGCAAAGGCTGTCGCGGGTTTTCGGCGAGCGGCGCGGGCGGGGCGGCACGATGGCGATTCGCACCCGCGGAGGTGCGTCGCGCGACAAAGCCTGGCTCACCGAAGCATCCCGCGAGGTTCGAATGCATCGGTAAATATCGCCGTATACGTTCAGGCGTCACGCAAAGGTGAGCGTTTTCGGGACCTTTGCAACGGTGCGGAACGGATCAAACCACGCATCACTTCAGAGAACACGGACGCATCGGCACCCACGATGAAGCTCAACCTTCGATCAGAAACCGCTCGCGATTTTTGCCGACGAGCCAGGCCGGCGAGCGCCCACGGCCGCTCCAGGTTTCGCCGGTCTTCGGATTGCGGTACTTGGCGACGGACGTCGTCGACGACGACTTGCGGCGCGGCTTCGGCGAGGCGCTCGTCAAGCCGAGTTCTTCGGCGGTCAGGTCGTATTCGGCAATCTTCTGCTTGATATCGGCGATAGCTTGCGAGACTTCTTTTTCGCGCGCGGCTGCGACTTCCTTGTGGAGTTTTTCGAGTTGCGCAGTCAGCTGTTTGTAAGAGGCCATGCCGGTGTTCCCCCCTCGGTTGGACGCACTGCGATGAATCGCGATGAATGGTTGGCGGACACTATCAGACGAATAAATCACAGGATAGTGAATCGCGCGGCCGAGCGCATGCGCGGCGCCCCGCTCAATCGTCGATCGCATCGTAGACGCGGCGTTCGAAGTCGATGGCCATCGGGAAGGGGTCGATCGAGCGGCGCTGGATCAGCATCAGGCCGATCATGTTCTCGACCGGATCGGCGAACCAGGTCGTGCCGTACGCGCCGGGCCAACCGAACGAGCCGAGCGAGCGGTAGCCGAGCGGCAATTGCTGCGCCGGATCATCGACGATCGACAGGCCGAGGCCGAAGCCTTGACCCGCCCAGATCACGTGACCGAAGGCAGGCAGGCGGCGCTGGTCGCGGCTCAGGAAATTGCTGCGCATCAGGTCGACCGAGCGATGCGACAGCAGCCGCGTGTCGCCGACGCGGCCGCGCCCGAGCAGCAGTTGCGCGAATCGCAGATAATCCTCGGCGGTCGAGACCAACCCGCCGCCGCCGCTCTGGAAGCGTTGCGGATTGGCCCAGCGGCTCGCCGCCGCATGATCCTCGACCACACGACGCCGCGTGCCGGGATCGATGTTGTACGCGGTGGCGAGGCGCGCAAGCTGTGCGTCGGGCACCCAGAACGCGGTGTCGCGCATGCCGAGAGGCGCGAAAATGCGCGTGCGGAAAAACTCCCCAAGAGTCATGCCGCTCACGCGTTCTATCAGCACGCCGAGCACGTCGGTCGCCACGCCGTAGTGCCAGCGCGAGCCGGGCTGGAACATCAGCGGCAACGCGGCGATGCGCGCAAGGCACGCGCTGTTGCCGCCGCTCGCCTCGAAGCCGTTGAACGCGGCTGCGTAGGCTTCGGCGAGCGGCCCCGTTGCCGTGAAGTCATACGCGAAGCCCGCGCGATGCGTGAGCAGGTCGAGCACCGTAATCGGCGCGCGTAACGGATCGGTCTGGTCGAGCGGGCCGGTCGGGTCACGCAGCACGCGCGGCGCGGCAAGCTCGGGCAGCCACCGCGAGATGGGCGCATCGAGCGCGAGGCGGTCTTCCTCGATCAGCATCATGATCGCGGCGCTCGTCACCGGCTTCGTCATCGACGCGATGCGAAACAGCGTGTCGCGCTCCATCGGCAATTGCGCGGCTTCGTCGCGTAGGCCTGTCGGTTCGAAGTAGCCGATTTCGCCGCGCCGCCATACGAGCGACACCACCCCCGCCACTTCGCCCCGCTCCACGTAGCCCTGCATCGCGTTGGTCAGCGTCGCGAGGCGGGTCGCGGCAAATCCTGCTATCTGCATGTTCATCCTGTGTCGGTAAAAGCAAACGTGCGCGCGCCCAGGTCGCTTTGGGCGATCAAACCGAAAGATAAAACCTGTCCGGCGAAAGCGCACACGACGGCTTTCCTAATTGCCGATCCCGATTGGCGGACACAATGACGACATTCAGGCTTTCTGCCGTTTTTCCAATGCGCAAAGCGCGGCATCGAGGCGTTTGACGCGGGTTGCCTGCGCCGGCACGAGAACCGCGCCGGAAACGTGCTGAAGGCGGTTACGCCAGTAAGACAAAGGAATACGGTCTTCTGCGGAAATATGGGAAATTATGTGCTCGAGATGCTCGATGTCTTTTTCGAGTTGCTGATGATTCATTGCTTTCCCCGGATTCTATTGAATTAGTGTTGAAGCAAAAAAATCGAAAGCATGAAGCCGCGTTGGCCCGCGCGGCCCAAAGTAATGCCCGCCAGCAGCGGAAAAACCTTCCTGAACTTCTTCTGCGTCGGGAAAAACCGGCAATTTCTGCTCGCCGGGTTAAATCCCAACGGTTTAAAAAAGAATACTGCCGTCAAATTTCACGTTCCGTTGCCTGCCGCACTGACTGCGTTCGACGCCCCGAAGGTAAAGATAAATCATGGTCGGGGCGCAAAGGATAATCGGTGCGCGGTGACTCAACGTTGTAAAAATGCCGCATGCGGCCTACTTATCCAATTCGCATGCAAACCGCTTATCGGACACGCATTAGGCGCATGAATTTATGACGGCCATGTGGTAACCGGAATGGCACGAGCGTGGTCAGCGAGCGTATCGGGAATTGGCAGGGAATAACTGCGAACAGGCGAAAAATACCGAAGGCCGCCAACGGATCGGCCAGCCGCGCGCGCCGGCATTGCACCGGCACGGCGTCAGGAGCTTACTTCGCGGTCGCGCGGCAGGCGTAGATCAGGCTCAACGTACCGCCCTCGCTCGACTGGCGCACGACGTCGAACGCGCCATTGCAACTGGCGGCCGCCTGTTGCGAGCACGAGTCGGAACCGACCGGGCATTGCACGAGCGTGGTCGCACGGCCGTCCGGCAGGAACAGCGGCGCGCTGCTGCTGCAACCGCCAAGCGCGACGATCGCGGCGACGGCCAGTATGCCGCGCGAGCGGCGCGCGAAGAAGGAATGGCATTTCATGGAGACCCCGGTCACGTCTTGTTTTTCGATCTCGCGATTGTGCCACGCTGCTCTCGTGCTGCGTCAGTTGGCGTGGTGCGGCTGGCCGGGCGCGGCGAGTCAAACGTCGATGCCGTGCGCGGCGATCTTCTTGTACAGCGTCGCGCGGCCCATGCCGATCTGTTTCGCAGTGTCAATGACGCGGCCGCCGTTCGCGCGCAACGCGTCGCAGAGAAAGCGCTTTTCGAACGCGGCCATCGCGTCGCTCCACGAGGTGGGTTCGGCGCTGGCGGCCACGTCCACGCTGGCGGCCGCGACAGTCGGGGTCCGCGCCGGTGCCATCGCACCGCCGTGCCCCGAGCCGATGAACGGCGCGAGCACACGCGCATCGATGCGCTCGCTGTCGGACAGCATCACGGCGCGCTCCAATGTGTTGCGCAGTTCGCGCACGTTGCCGGGCCAGTCGTACGCGCACAGCACGCGCAACGCGTCGTCGTGCAATTCGAAGTGGCTGCCGCCGCCTGCCTGCGCGGCCAGCTCCTCGAGCATCGCGTAGGCAAGCGCCTCGATGTCGGACGGACGCTCGCGCAGCGCCGGCGCATGGATCGTCAGCACGTTGAGCCGGTAGAACAGGTCCGCGCGAAAACGCCCGGCCGCGACGAGCGCCGGCAGATCGGCCGATGTCGCCGCGATGATCCGCACATCCGCGCGCACGATCCGATTCGAGCCGAGCGGCTCGAATTCCTTGTCCTGCAGCACGCGCAGCAGCTTGCCCTGCAACGGCAGCGGCATATCGCCGATCTCGTCGAGAAACAGCGTGCCGCCGTTGGCGAGCTCGAACTTGCCGACCCGCCCCCTGCGATCCGCGCCGGTGTACGCGCCGGGTGCGGCGCCGAAGAACTCGACTTCGAGCAGCGTGTCGGGAATCGCCGCGACGTTGACGCTGACGAGCGGCTTGTGCGCGCGCGCCGAGCCGCCGTGAATCGCATGCGCGAGCAGCTCCTTGCCGGTGCCGGTTTCACCCAGCAGCAGCACCGGCGCTTCGAGTTGCGCCGCACGCCGCGCCTGGCGCTTCACTTCGAGCGACGCCGCGCTGGTGCCGACGAAGCTGCCGAACGTATAGCGCGCGCGGCGCGCCTGCGCAAGCGACTGACGCGTCGCGATCAACTCCTGCTGCAACCGCGAGTACTGCGAAAAGAGGGGCGACAGCGCTTTCAGCTCGTCGAACAGCGCGAAGCCGACCGCGCCGATCGTCACGCCGGCATCGTCCTTGAGCGGCAGGCGCGTGACGACGAGCGGCTCGCGATCGGTCTCCATGATGTCGAGCAGGATCGGCTTGCCGGTGTTGACGACCTCGCGCATCAGACTGTTTGGAATCACCGCTTCGCAATCCCGGCCGATCGCCTGCTGCGGGTCAGCAAAGCCGAAGCGCGCCGCATACCGCTTGTTGATCCAGACGACGCGCGCCTGTCCATCGACGATGAAGGTGCCTTCGCTGAAGTTTTCGAACGTGCGAAACAGCGAATCCATCGCCCGACGAAGCACGTCGTCATAGGTGGCGGGCAGGCCCGTCCAGTCGGTCAACATGCTGTCGCTGTCTCCGCTTATCGTTTTGATTGCATCAATCTCAATCGGTGGATGAATTTATCTCCAAATTGAGACACCCGATAGGCCTTATGCATCATGACTTACCCTGGTTTCAGGTGTTCTTCACCGGATGGAAGTCCCGTTTCGGAGACGCTTGAGTACAATCCGCCAACGATGCCTCGGCCCGCCGCTGCGCGGCCGCGCCATGCGCCACGACGGGCCAGCAGCAAAACGGCAGCCATGGCATGGAACCTGCGTTCCGAGCGCGCCGCGCCGTCGCTCGATCGGGACGGCAAACATGTAGAACAACCGGGCTATGGAGACTCAATGACCTTTCTCATCGTTATCGCCGCGCTGGCGTTTCTGATGTTCGCTGCGTATCGCGGCTACAGCGTGATCCTGTTCGCACCGATCGCGGCGCTCGCCGCCGTCCTGCTCACCGAGCCCGCCGCCGTCGCGCCGGTCTTCACGAGCATCTTCATGGACAAGATGGTCGGCTTCGTGAAGCTGTACTTCCCGGTGTTTCTGCTCGGCGCCGTATTCGGCAAGGTGATCGAGCTGTCGGGCTTCTCGGAGTCCATCGTCGCGGCCGCGATCCGCTATATCGGCCGCTCGCGCGCTAACGCGGTGATCGTCGCGGTGTGCGCGCTGCTCACCTACGGCGGCGTGTCGCTGTTCGTCGTCGTGTTCGCGGTCTATCCGTTCGCGGCCGAGCTGTATCGCCAGAGCAACATTCCGAAGCGGCTGATGCCCGGCGCGATCGCGCTCGGCGCGTTCTCGTTCACGATGGACTCGCTGCCCGGCACGCCGCAGATCCAGAACATCATCCCGACGACGTTCTTCAAGACCACCTCGTGGGCCGCGCCGACGCTCGGCGTGCTCGGCTCGCTGTTCATCATCGTGGTCGGTCTGTCGTATCTGGAATGGCGACGCCGCGCCGCGATGGCGACCGGCGAGGGGTACGGCACCGACCTCGTCAACGAGCCGGAGCGCGTCGAGTCGAAGCAGCTGCCGCATCCGCTGCTGGCGGTCGCGCCGCTCGTCATGGTCGGCGTCGCGAACTTCCTGCTGACGCGCTGGATTCCGACCTGGTACGGTCCGTCCTTCACGGTCACCCCGGACATCCTGCCGGGGCTGCATGCACCGGTCGAAACGAGCGTCAAGGCTCTCGTGGGGATTTGGGCCGTGCTGGGCGCGCTGCTGCTTGGCATCGTGATGGTCGTCGTGACGGCGTTCAGTCGCGTCAGCCAGCGCTTCGCGGTGGGCACCAAGGCGGCAGTGGCGGGCGCGCTGCTGGCGTCGCTCAACACCGCGTCGGAATATGGCTTCGGCGGTGTGATCGCGGCGCTGCCGGGCTTTCTCGTCGTCAGCAACGCGCTGAAAAGCATTCCGAATCCGCTCGTCAACGCCGCGGTGTCGGTCAGCACGCTGGCGGGCATCACGGGTTCGGCATCGGGCGGTATGAGCATTGCGCTCGCCGCGATGTCGGATACGTTCATCAAGGGTGCGGAAGCCGCGCATATTCCGCTCGAAGTACTGCATCGCGTGGTCGCAATGGCGAGCGGCGGCATGGATACGCTACCGCACAACGGCGCGGTGATTACGCTGCTCGCCGTGACGGGTCTCACGCACCGGCAGTCGTATCGCGACATCTTCGCGGTCACCGTGATCAAGACGCTCGCGGTGTTCTTCGTGATCGCGGTGTATTACGCGACCGGCCTCGTGTGAACGCCGAACCGGAAAACAGTACTTTGATCTGATAGATCCGCATTACCCCCACCTCGACAGCCGGCCAACGAAGCACGAGGATGGAGTCGTCAGCGCCCAATGTTGCAAGAAGGGCAGGCTGACCCGAGTAACAACGGCGTTTAACGGCCCGTCCCTGTCCGGACGGGCTATTTTTTTGCGCGCGCCCAACGCCTCCTAGCCCGCCCCCGCGTCACCCGCATGACAAAACCCGAACGCACGTCGCGCCACCGCGGGGCATGAAAAATGCGTCCGTCGCGACGAGGAGTCGCGTTAAACTGGTTGCTCGCTCCGCAACCGCGAATCCGCTAGCGGCAGCGTCACACCCGACTAAAACCCCGGCGAGACAGAGGCAGACGCGACACGGCACGACGACGCGGCAGACGGCACGCCGTCCGCCCCGTACAATGGTTCCATCACCAACGCAACAAGGACAACTTCGATGCGCATCACCGGGTCCTCCGGGTCAATGGCCCTGCTCACCGAATACGACGACGCAACGGCGCGCGAACTTCGCTCGCTGCGCCTCGAATCGACCGAAGACGGCAAAGGCATCCTGCTGATCGAGGTCGATGAGCGCAAGCCGGGCATACATCGCGAAGTGCGCTACGAAATCACGCCCGCGGAGCTGATCGCCGCGATCCGCGCGCATGGCGCCGAGTTGCCGGGCGAGCAGCACAATCATCGTCAGTGAAACAGGCGCGCGGCGGGTGTGACCGTCGCGCGACTCGTCAGCCTCTCGCGCCGGTTGCGTCGCGCTTCGACGCGTCAGCGCGGGATTATTCGCATTGGGCGCGCGTCGCCGTGCTTCTGTTTGTTCCGTTCACGCCGCCAATCCCCGCTTTCCTACGGGTTTTTGCAAGCGTCTTCGCGTCTCGTCGAGCGCGCTTACCCGGCCTTCAGCAACTTGTCACAAGCGGTTGCCACGCTTGTGTATCGAGGCATGCGGCCACATAGGGCGACCTGATCGCAGCCAGAAGACGGGCCAATTTCCGGGCCGGTTGCACGTCTCGAAAATACGTCCATAATCCTTGCATTCCCCTTTGCATTCCTTACCGCGCTGCGCCCGCAAGGGCCGCGGATGTTAAACCGATGCTACATGACCTCGTCGCGCAATATGGACCGGCGCTCGTCTTCCTCAATGTGCTGGCTGCCGCGCTCGGGCTGCCGGTGCCGGCCATGCCGTCGCTCGTGCTGTTCGGAGCGATGGCCGCGATGCACCCCGGCTCGGTCGGCACGCAACTGCTGCCGGTCCTCGTGCTGTCGATCTTCGCGACGCTGATCGGCGACAGCGCGTGGTACGTCGCGGGCCGCATCTACGGCGGCAATACGCTGAAGACGATCTGCCGGCTGTCGCTGTCGCGTGACACCTGCGTGAAAAAGACCGAGCGCTTCTTCGGCCGCTGGGGCGTGCGCGTGCTCGCGGTCGCGAAGTTCGTGCCGGGGCTGTCGATCGTGTCGATCCCGATGGCCGGCGCGATGGGCACGCGCTACCGCATCTTCCTCACCTATGACGGCGTCGGCGCCGCGCTGTGGTCCGGCACCGGGCTGATCATCGGCGCGCTGTTCGCGCGGCAGATCGACATGCTGTTCGCGATTGCCGGGCGGCTCGGGCGCACGGCGGCGCTCGTCGTCGTCGCGTTGCTGGTGCTGTACGCGGTGTACCGGTGGATCCGGCGCCGTCAGTTGATCGCGAAGCTCGCGTCCGCGCGCATCGAGGTCGACGAACTCGAGAAGCTGTTCGCAGCTGACCGGGCGCCGGTCGTGTTCGACATCCGTTCGGAGGAGAAGCGCAAGCTCGATCCGTTCGTGATCCCCGGCGCGCAATTCGCCGATGAACGGCAACTCGACGACATCGTCGCCACCTACGCGCACGATCAGAAGCTCGTGATCTACTGCTCCTGCCCGAACGAGATTTCCGCGGCATGGATGGCCAAGCAGCTCAACGAAGCCGGCTTCTCCGACGTGCTGCCGCTGCGCGGCGGCATGGAAGCCTGGCGCGATTCGGGCAAGCCGGTTGACGCGCTGCCCGCGATGCCGCCGCCGGAAGTCGCGGTCGACGACATCGCGCCCAAAGCCGTTTAGCCGTAATCAGCGGCGGCATCGTCCGCCTGACGCGCGCGGCACGGCTCGTCCCGGCGTGCGAGCGCGCATCGCGTTGCCTCGCGTTCAATCGTGCAATGAATATCGAAGGAGCGGTTCAATGCTTTCGACTCAGGACGTTTCGACTCAAGAGGTGGAAGGACAGCAGGGGGTCGTCGCCGACGCGCCGTTTTCGTCGCTATCGACGCGCATGCACCAGATGTTTCCGGAGCTCAGTTGCGCCGAGATCGACCGGCTGCGCCGCTTCGGCGAGGTCGGTCACTGGAAGTCCGGCGAGCTGCTGTTCGAGACCGGTCACACCGGCCCCGGCATGTTCGTGCTGCTCGAAGGGCGCGTGAAGGTCTATCAGCGTGACGGCATCGGCCGCGAGCACGTGATCAGCGAGCGCGGCGCCGGGCATTTCCTGGCCGAGGTCGGGCAGTTGTCGGGCAAGCCCTCGCTGGTGAACGGCCTCGCGATCGGCCGCGTCGAAGCGCTGCTGATTTCGCCGGAGCGCCTGCGCGCGCTGATCGTCGCCGAAGCGGAACTCGGCGAGCGCATCATGCGCGCGCTGATTCTGCGGCGCGTGGCGCTGATCGAAAAGGGCGCGGGCGGGCCAATCCTGATCGGCAATAGCAGCGACGCACGGCTCGTGACGCTGCAAGGCTTCCTGTCGCGCAACGGCCATCCGCATTCCGTGATCGACGAACGCGACGAAGACGCGCTGCGTCTGATCGAGCAGTTCGCCGCGCAGCGCGAGGACCTGCCGCTCGTGATCTGCCCGGACGGCTCGGTGCTGCGTCATCCGAGCATGCCCGAGCTTGCCACTCGCTTAGGTATGCTGCCCGATCTCGACGACACGTACGTGTACGACGTCGCGATCGTCGGCGCGGGGCCGGCGGGACTTGCCGCCGCGGTGTACGCGGCCTCCGAAGGACTTTCGGTGATCGTGCTCGACAGCCGCGCGCCGGGCGGCCAGGCGGGCGCGAGCTCACGCATCGAAAACTACCTCGGCTTTCCGACCGGCATCTCGGGCCAGGCGCTCGCCGGCCGCGCGTTCGTGCAGGCGCAGAAGTTCGGCGCGCACGTTGCGATCCCAGTCAACGTGAAAGCGCTGCATTGCGGGCAGTCGCCGTATCGGCTCGAGCTGAAATGCGGCGGCCACATCAGCGCGCAGGCGATCGTGATCGCGAGCGGCGCCGTGTACCGGCGCCCGGCGCTCGACGGGCTCGAGCGCTTCGACGGACGCGGCGTCTACTACTGGGCGTCGCCGGTCGAGGCGAAGCTGTGCAAGCGCCAGGAGGTCGTGCTGGTTGGCGGCGGCAATTCGGCCGGCCAGGCGATCGTCTATCTGGCGACGCACGCGGCCAAGGTTCACGTACTGATCCGCCGCAGCGGTTTCGAGGCGACCATGTCGCGCTATCTGATCGACCGCATCCGCTCGCTGCCGAACGTGTTCGTGCATCCGAATTCGGAAGTCGGCCGGCTCGAAGGCGATGAGGACGGGCTCGTGTCGGTCGCGCTGAAGCGGCCGCTGCCCGGCGGCGTCGATCACTTCGACACCCGGCATCTGTTTCTGTTCACCGGCGCGGACCCGAACACTGAATGGCTGCGTACCTGCGGCGTGCAGCTCGACGCGAAAGGCTTCGTGCTGACCGGCATCAGCGCGGATGGCTCGGCCACCGCGTGCGACCTCGGGACCACGGTCGAAGGAGTCTATGCGATCGGCGATGCGCGTGCCGGGTCGACGAAACGCGTGGCCGCGGCGGTCGGCGAAGGCGGGCGTGGTCGGCCGTGGTCGCGCAGATTCACCAGTTGCTGGCGCAGACGAGCGGTGAAGAGGTGGCGCTCGGGGCGTGAGCCTCAGAGAGCATGAAAAAAAGCGCACGGTGAGTTACACAGTGCGCTTTTGTATAACAGACGGCACGATGGCTGCGCCGGAGCGGACCCGCATGTTCAGCGCTCCAACTTCGCGCGCAACTCGCGCGCGGCCTCCAGCAGTCCCTCGTAACCCGAACGTGCGTGCTCCGGCAGATCGGGATCGCCGACCAGCGCACCGAGCGTTTCGATCAGACTGTACACAATGCCTTTCGCGGCGCCCGATGCAATGCCGCCTGACGACACCTGCTGATCGACGTGACTGAGCGCCGCGTCGAGCTGCTCGATCTCGGGACGATCGTCGGAGGGCGGCTTGGGAGAAACGTCTTGCGTCATGATCGAACATCGCTCCATTGAGTGCATCGGTAAAGTTGTTATATACCGATCGTGCGCCGCCGTCTATTCGTGTTCGGCGCGACAGCGATCCACGTCAAGGCGTCCAGCGATACATCAGCAGCTTCGCGCGCGCGTCGTCTTCGACCAGCACCACGTACTCGCCGTTATCGCGCCGCACCGCGCTGATGCCGAGATACACGTCGACCCAGCCGCTCGTGCCGCCGACGCTCGCGCCCGGCGTCATGTAACCGACCGCCGTGCCGTTGCGCGCGTCGTAGACGTCGATGCGATCGGTGTACAGCTCGGCAACGAAGATATAGTTGCCCGCCACCGCGACGCCGACCGTGGTGGTCTGCGGATCGCTTTGCGTGTTCCACGGCAACGAGACCGTGTATGTCAGCGTCGGGTTGCCGCTGCTCCAGTTGTCGTAGCGGGCCAGCACCGGACCCGCTTCCTTCCAGTGCGTCGGGTCCCACGGAATCGCACTCGTGAAACCGGACAGATACATCGTGTCGGTCGCTGCGACGTAGACGAGCCGCGCGAGCCGCGTGAATGGCGCGGGCATCGCGAACATCTTCGCACTCGCGTACGTGTAGATCGGATTGCCGGCGGAGTCGAGACCTTGCAGCGGCATCTCGCGCACGCCGCTCAATGGCGTGGCAAGCCACACGTTGCCGGGTTCGTCGACCCACCAGAAGCCGTCGCCGACCGTGCTGCCGGTCGACGGATTGCCGCTGATCTCGCTCGCGTCGACGGCGCCATTGCCATTGCTGTCGCGCCACAGCCATTCGCCGTACGTCGGTTGCGCAGCGGGCCATGCGTCGGGCAGCGGATTCTGCGCGAGCATCCCCGACGGTATCGCGATCTCGCCATGCGCGGCATCGAAGCGATAGACGTTCAGATAGTGCGCGCCCGGATCGAGCGTATAGAGAAAGCGCTGGCCATCGAATCTGCGCACCATCGGTTCGCCACGCACGCCGCGCGGCTCGTGAAAGGCGGGATCGTCGGGGTAATCGAAGCGATCGAGCGTGAACGCCGCATATGACCATTCGTGGCCGACCGGCTGCCTGTAATCGAGCGTGAAGCGCTTCGAGCCCGTGTAGATGGAAGCGGGCGTGGCCGGGTCGAACGCGCCGCTATCGACGAAGCTCAGACCGTAGAGCCGCCAGTTGAGCACGCGCGTGCCGTACACGTAGCTCTCCAGCACTGCGCCCTGCCCTACGGATGCAGAGCCGAGCGCGCGCGGTCCCTCGCCGTTTTGCGCGACGTACAGATTGCCGGCCGCGTCGACGCCGATGCCGGTGATGCCGTTGAAACGCGTATCGCCGGGCACGCCGCGCACCGGGTGGAAAATGCCGTTGCGCGTGCCGATCGACGTGCCCGCCTGCATCTGGCCGCCAGCGCCCTTGTTGAACACGAGGATCTGCTGCGAAACGCCGTTGTCGGCGACCAGCAGTTGGCCGGATGGCGTCACTGTGAGGTCGCTCGGCACGGTGCCGGCGGGCAGCGTCAATGGACCGGCGAGCGCGGTGCCGTCGGCGCGGTAGTGCAGGATGCTCAGATTGGCTGTGCCGAAGGCGCTGATGATCCACAGCGTCGAGTCGGTGTCGATCGCGATGCGGGCCGGCGACGCGACGCTCCACGAACGCAGCGGCTGCATGGACTGCGCGTCGTACACGGCGATCCGGTTGCCGTACGTGTCGGCCACGTAGAGCTCGCTGTCGGTTGCGGCGAGGCCGCGAATGCTCGCGTCGGTGCCAGTCTTCACCGTATCGACCGCGACGAAACTGTTCTTCGTCGCGTTCGCGCTATTGCCGATGCCGCCGGAAAACGGCGCGCCGGTCGCGAGATTCGCAAGCGTGCGTCGCGTGATGCCGTACCAGGTCTGATTGGCCGGCGGATAGTCGGCGCCGACCAGCGCATTGTTCTCATTGCCGATCGACATCGCCGCATAGAGGTACGTCTGGTTGACGGCCACCGCGTCGCCGCCGGCCGCGCCCCAGCCATGCGTCGAACCGGCCACCGCGAGCTTGTCGCCCGCGCGATAGGCGGCGATTTCACTGCCGCTTTCGTCCCACGGCGCATTCGTATAAACGGTGCCATTGGCGCCGACGCTAATGGCCTGAATATCCTGCTGCATCCATTTGCCGTCGCCGAATCCGAAACTATTACCGATCCATGAGGTCGTGTAATTCAATTGAGATTGCGCGGAAACATTCGGCGAGATCAGGCTGTGGATTAACACCACGGCCAAGCCAAGGCGGGAGAAAGGCTTCACGGCAGTCGGTCCTTGCGAGGCGCGAGACGCGCACATCAGATTTGGCGTTTTATCCTCTCATATAAAAATAGTAAATTTATTGATGAAAAAATGATTATTGAATGCCGATTCGTCCAATTCATTCCATTTGCATCGAATCATGTTTCCGACACAATCTTTCCTTCACGAAACCGGTAAAAACCGGTTCCCGTAAAGACTCACCGATCAGCGATTCAGTTGCTTTTTTCTGCTCCTGTAAATCCTCACCTTGAGCGAGACGCTCATCATGTACGCGCCGCCCGGCGACGCTCGAAAATCCGCCGCGTCAGATCGAACGCCACCAGATTGCCGGCCACCACGAGCATTAGACCGACCACCGCGAGCGCTGACCACCGATAGCCCTCGAACAGCGTCGATGCCGCGAGCGCGACGATCGGAAACAGCACCGTGCAATAGGCGGCCCGCTCCGGGCCCATACGGCCGACGAGCATCAGGTACGCCGTAAAGCCGATCACCGAGCCGAACACCACGAGATACGCGAGCGCACCGAGATAGCGCGCCGACGGTTCCACCGCGAACGAATAGCCGGCGAACAGACTACCGAGCGTCAGGACGGCAGCACCGATCAGCATCGCCCAGCTGTTGGTCGCGAACGGATGCAGGCCCATCGACTGCATGCGGCTCGACAGCAGGTTGCCGGCCGAGAAGCACAGCGTGCCGAGAAACGCGACGCCGAGCCCGAGCCATGCGGTGTGATCGCCGAGATGCCCGGCCATCTGCTGCACGAACAGACAGACGATGCCGACGAGCCCGAGCAACGCACCCGCAATCGCGCTCGGCTGCAGAGGCCGGCCCATGAACAGCCGCCCGTTGATCGAGTTCAGCAGCGGCGCGGTCGAGAACACCACCGCGACGAGCCCGCTCGGCACGAGCTGTTCGGCGTAGTAGAAGCACAGGAAATTCAGGCAGAACAGCGCGAGACCCTGCGCGGCGAGGTAGCGCCAGGCGTCGCGCGGCGGCCAGATCGGGCGGCGCATGATGCGCGCCAGTGCGAACATCAGCAGCGCGGCGATCCAGAAACGCCATGCAATCGATACCGGTGGCGGCACCGCGCCGAGTTGCCATTTGATTGCGATCCACGTGGTGCCCCAGATCAGCACGGTGATGGCATAAAGGAGGAGATTCATGGTCGGGCCTCAGACTGCAATGACGGACTGCGATGACGCGCAGCATGGAAGAAAGCCCGACTATGGAACCGCGCCGCCGCCCGCAATTGTCCAAAATTGCGCACTTTTTCGCGCCGATGCGCGGGCTGACGGGACGCGCCGTATACTGGCCGCTCAACCACCACCGTACACCGGAAAACCTCCGCGCGCCGCCGTGAACCCCACCCCGTCCGTCCCCGTGATATCCACCGCCGGCATGCCTTTTGGCCTGCAGTCGGTCTGTCACACGCTCGCCAGTGCGAACGCGCATCTGGACCGCTTCGCGTGGCTCGGCGACGGACTCGCGATCGCGCTATGGACCCGCGACACGAAGGAGGACGAGACCGTCTACGAACGGCCCGGCCATCACACGCTGTCGTGCTATCTGGACGGCGGCTATCGCACCGAGCGCCAGAAAATGCCGGGCCACTACGGCGCGCCGTCGCGGCTGTGCGCACTGCCCGGCGATCACGAATCGCGCTGGTGGGTGCGCGGCCACATGCATTTCATGCATCTGTACTTCCTGCCCGAGCACTTCACGCGACGCGCGGTGCAGGAGCTCGACCGCGAACCGCGCGAACTGACGCTCGCCGATCGCACCTATTTCGAGGACCCGCGCATTGCGAGTCTGTGTCAGTCGCTCGTCAACGAGGAGTGGAAAAGTCCCGACGGTCTGCTGCGCACCAACGAGACCGCGCACGAAGTGCTGAGCCTGCTATTGCGCGGCCAGGGCGTACGGCGCGCGAACGTGGCGCTGAAAGGCGGGCTGTCGGCCGCGACGCGGCGCCGCCTGCGCGACTATATCGACATTCATCTTGCGCAGCCGTTGACGCTTGGGGAGCTGTCGGGTGTCGCGGCGCTGTCGGAGTTTCATCTTGCGCGGATGTTTCGCGAGTCGTTCGGGTTGCCGCCCGCCGCCTGGATCGCGCGGCAGCGGCTCGATCGCGCGCGCACGCTGCTGCGCACGACGACGTTGCCGCTCACGCAGATCGCCGGGCAGTGTGGCTATGCAAACGCGAGTCACTTTAGTCACCGGTTTCGCGAGGCTGTCGGGGTGACGCCGAGTGGGTTCCGGCAGGCTATCGGTGTTTGAGATTCGCGTTTGAGTTTCGCTTTTGCGGTTAGCTCCGTGTCATCGCAGCGCCATCGCCAGCACGCGCGCGACGTGGATCGCGTCGACGCCCGCGCCGTCGTGAATCTGATGCCGGCAGCTAGTGCCGTCGGCGACCATCACCGTGGCCGCGTCCAGCTTGCGCACCGCGGGTAGCAGCGACAGCTCGGCCATCGCCTGCGAGCTCGCGTAGTGCTCCGCTTCATAGCCGAAGCTGCCGGCCATGCCGCAGCACGACGATTCGACCGTCGATACCTTCAATTCGGGAATCCACTCCAGCACGGTCTGCACCGGCGTGAATGCGTCGAACGCCTTCTGATGGCAGTGGCCGTGCACGAGTGCCTGCTGCATCGGCAGCGGCTTCAATTCGAGCTGCAATCGTCCGGCCTTTTCTTCGCGCACGAGGAATTCCTCGAATAGAAACGCGTGCTGCGCGAGGCGCTGCGCCTCTTCGCCGAAACCGTACTGCAGGAATTCATCGCGCAACGACAGCAGACACGATGGCTCCAACCCCACCACCGGCACGCCACGTTCGACGAACGGCCTGAACAGCTCGAGCATGCGCCGCGCTTCCTCTTTCGCTTCGTCGACGAGACCCGCCGCCAGAAACGTGCGGCCGCAACACACGGGACGCTCTCCCGGGCGTGCATTGAAGTGGACCGTGTAGCCCGCCGCTTCGAGCACCTGTTGCGCGGCGCGCGCGTTGTCGGGCTCGAGGTGATTGTTGAAAGTATCGACGAACAGCAGGACTTCTTTCAGCGCGCACGCCTGCGCGGCGTTGCGTGCAGGCTTCGCGGACACCGCATCGGCCAGAAACGCCTTCTTGAACCGCGGCAAACTCCGCTCGGTCGCGAAGCCGACCGAGCGCTTGAACCACGTCGACAGCACCGGCACGTTGTCCGCGAGCGCCAGCAGCCTCGGCATGCGGCTCGCCGCGCCCGCATAGCGCGGCATGAACGCGACGAGCCTGTCGCGCAGCCGCACCCCATGCGTCTTGACACGCGCCGCCCGCGCCTCGATCTTGAACTTCGCCATATCGATGCCGGTCGGGCAATCGCGCTTGCAGCCCTTGCACGATACGCACAGGTCGAGCGTTTCCTTCACGTCATCGCTCGCGAGCCCGCTTTCGCCGAGCTGCCCCGAAATCGCGAGCCGCAACGTGTTGGCCCGCCCGCGCGTCAAATGTTGCTCGTCCTTCGTCACGCGATAGCTCGGGCACATCGTGCCCGCGTCGAACTTGCGACAGTGGCCGTTGTTGTTGCACATCTCGACCGCTTTCGCGAGGCCGCCGCTCAGATCGTCGCCGCTGCCGGGCGCGCTTTCTTCTCCCGTCAGCGGGTCGCGCTTCACGTTCCACGTCGACCAGTCGAGCGCCGTTTCGATGCGCTGTTCGCGATAGCCCGGCGCAAAGCGGAAATTGCGCGCGTCGTCCATCTTCGGCGGACGCACGATCCTGTCGGGATTGAAGCGGTTGTCCGGATCGAACAACGCCTTGATCTCGCTGAACGCCTGGTTGAGCCGCGGCCCGTATTGCCACGCAACCCATTCGCCACGGCATAGCCCATCGCCATGCTCGCCGGAATACGCGCCCTTGTACTCACGCACGAGCGCGGCCGCTTCCTCGGCGATCGCGCGCATCTTCGTCGCGCCGTCGCGGCGCATGTCGAGAATCGGCCGCACGTGCAGCGTACCGACGCTCGCATGCGCGTACCACGTGCCTTCGGTGCCGTGGCGATGAAACACGTCGGTCAGCCGGCTCGTGTAGTCGGCCAGATGTTCGAGCGGCACCGCGCAATCTTCGATGAAGGACACCGGCTTGCCGTCGCCCTTCATGCTCATCATGATGTTGAGACCAGCCTTGCGCACTTCCCACAGCGCTTTTTGCGCATTTGCGTCCGGCATCTCGACGACCGCATCGGGCAGGCCCAACTCGCCCATCAACTCCGTGAGCTGCTTCAGCGACGCGAGCTGCGCGTCGCGATCCTCGCCCGCGAATTCGACGAGCAGAATCGCCTGCGGCTCGCCGACCAGCGCCTTCCCGATCACCGGCCGAAACGCGGGATTGCTCAACGCGAGATCGATCATCGTGCGATCGACGAGTTCGACAGCGACCGGCTTCAGCTTGACGATGTGCTGCGTGAGCGCCATCGACTGCCTGAAGGTCGGAAAGTTGACCACGCCAAGCGCCTTGTGCGCGGGCAGCGGCGCGAGCTTCAACGTGATCTGCCGGCTGAATGCGAGCGTGCCTTCCGAGCCGACCAGCAGATGCGCGAGGTTCGCGCTGCCGTCATCGGTATAGGCGCGCGGATTCTGGCAATCGAACAGATCGATGTTGTAGCCCGCGACGCGGCGCAGCACCTTCGGCACGCGCGCGATGATTTCGTCACGCTCGCGCTGCGCGATCCGCGTGACGCCCGCGACGATCTGCTGCAAGCGCTCACCTTGCGGCGGCTCGCCCAGCGACGCGAAGCGCGCTTCGCTGCCGTCGGCGAGAATCGCGTCGATCGCCTCGACGTTGTGCACCATGTTGCCGTACTCGATCGAGCGCGAGCCGCACGAGTTGTTGCCGGCCATGCCGCCGATCGTGCACTGGGCAGCCGTCGATACATCGACCGGGAACCACAGTCCATGCGGCTTCAGCCACGCGTTCAGATGATCGAGCACGACGCCGGGCTCGACCGTCACGGTGCGCGCGTCGGCATCGAACGCGACGATGTTGTTGAGCCACTTGCTCGTATCGACCACCAGCGCTTCGCCGACCGTCTGCCCACACTGGCTCGTGCCCGCGCCGCGCGCGAGCAGCGGTACTTTCTCGCTGCGCGCGATCTCGAGCGCGATGCGCAGATCGTCCTGATCGCGCGGCACCACGACGCCGACCGGCGTGATCTGATAGATCGACGCATCGGTCGCGTAGCGGCCGCGGCTGGCAAGATCGAACAGCACGTCGCCGCGCAGCGCTTTGCGCAGATGCTGCGCGAGCGGACTCGTTGCGCGCGCGGCGGAGGGGACCAGATGGATCGGCTTGACGAGCAAGCTCGCAGTGGGATTCGTCATTTCGTCGGCCTGTGAGGAGCGCGCCTGAACCACGCAGCTCGAATTACCTAGTACAGCGTCAGATGCACCGGCGCGAGTCCTTCGATATGCCCGCTTACGTCGCCCGCCTCGCGCGGAAAGAACATGCCGGTGTACGAACCGGCGGTGATCACCATCTCCGGCGTCACCGCAATGCCGCGCGAACTCGCGTGATTGACGAGCCACGTCAATAGCCGCCGCGGATCGCCGGCCGGATTCGCGGGCGTCGTTTCGACGACATTGCCTCCGTTGAACGCGAAGCGCAGCGACGGCGCGACGAACGGAAAATCCTCGCGATACCGTGTGAATTCACCGACGATCAGCGCGCCGTGATTTTGCAGGTCCGCAAGCTGCGCGAGTTTGTCGATGGCGGGCCACGCGGCATGGCGGCTCGCGACGATCTCGATGGTCGCGCCGATCGAGCCGATGCCCCCGAGCACTTCGTCCTCGCGGTACGGTTTCGTGGACGGCTCGAAACGCCGGCCGAAGCGGAACGCGACTTCGAGTTCGAGCCCGAGCGGCGCGAAGCCTTCGCGCGACAGACGCGCGCCGTCGGCGTGCAGATCGGTGTCGGGCAATGGCGCGCCCTGAATCGGTCCGCTCGCCGATTTCGCGCCGATCTTCCAGCCGCCGATTCGCGCGCCGCATGCGCTCAAGATTTCGTGCTGGATTGCGTAGGCCGCGTCGGCATCGGAAGGAAGCAGCTCCGGCGGCAACGTATCGAGCACCGTACGACTGCGACGCGCATCGGCAAGCAGCTGACTCAATGATGAAGTCATGTTTTACACGCCCATCCGGGTGGAAACGTGCGCCTTCTCCGACGCGCCAACTTCGAAGCGGCTCTCGGGCTGCATGCGGAACGCGAGCACGACGCCGATGCCCATCAGCAACATGCTGCCCACGAACGGCAGATCCCAGTTGCCAAAGCGGTCGATCAGAAAGCCGCCCATCACCGGCGAGATGATCGCGGCGAGCGCCGAGCCCGTGTTCATCATGCCGCTCGCGGTGCCGGAGAATTCCGGCGCGATATCCATCGGGATCGCCCACATCGGGCCGATCGTCATCTCGGCGAAGAAGAAGCCCGACGCGAGACAGGCAATCGACAGCGTCAGGTCATGCGTGAACATCAGAGGAATCAGCGACAGCAGGCAGAACAACATGCACACCGACACCATCCAGCTGCGCGCGCGTTTGAGGCTGCCGGTGCGCTTGAAGATCGCATCGGTGACGATGCCGCCGAGCGTGTCGCCGATCACGCCCGCGAAGAACACGACCGACGCGAAGATCGCCGACTTCTTCAATTGCAGATTGTGGTTATGCAGGAAGTACAGCGGAATCCAGCTCAGGAACAGCCACAGCGTCCAGCCGTAGCAGAAGTAGACGATCGTGACCGGCGTCATGCGGCGAAACAGCTTGCCCCACGGCAGGCCGGAGACTTTCGGCTTCGGCGTGGGCAGCACCGCGAGTTCCTCGGCCGTGATGCGCGGATGATCTTTCGGATGCTCGGTGAACGTGACCGCCCACGTGACCACCCACACCAGACTCAGCGCGCCGCAGATAAAGAACGATTCGCGCCAGCCCCAGTTGGTCATCACGATCACGATGAGCGCCGGCGCGACCGCGTTGCCGACTCGCGACGCCGCGTGCGTGATGCCCTGCGCGAAGCCGCGCTTTTCTTTCGCGACCCAGCGCGACATCGCGGACGTTGCGGCCGGGAACGTCGCGCCTTCGCCGAAACCGAGCACGAGCCGCGCGGCGAGCAACGAAGCGAGCCCGCCCGCGAAGCCCGTGAGCACCGTCGCGAGACCCCAGATGGCGCCGCAGAACAGCAGCGTGCGTCGCGCGCCGAAGCGATCGCTGACCCAGCCGCCGATCACCTGAAACAGCAGATACGGATACGCGAAGGCCGAGAACACGAGCCCGACCTGCGTATGCGTGAGATTGAATTCCTTGCCGAAACCCGCCGCCGCGGTGCTGACGTTCACGCGATCGAGGTACGTGATGAAGTACATGATGCAGAGCATCACTAGAACGATACTGGTCGCACTGGTCAAACGAAACCGCTTCATCGTCTCTCTCCATGGCATGTGTCGACGGCGCGCCTGAAGTGGCGCGCTGCGTCCGTCGCCCGTCGGCCGCGAGAGCCGCTATGGACGCATTGCATGTTGTTCTGGCCGCGTTCTGCGCGCGGCTCGATGAGGGAAGCGCTCCCTGCGCCCGACAATCAGGCCGCGGCCTTCAATCCCGACGTCTTCGGTGCCTGGCTCAGCCACTCCATCGCGGCCGGCATGCCGCTTTCCTTGAGCGGCACGCCAGCAAGCCGCAGACCCATTTCGCAGCCAGCCAGTGTCGCGAGCAGCATCAGATCGTTGCAATCGCCAAGATGGCCGATGCGGAACATGCGGCCTTTCATCTTGCCGAGGCCCGTGCCGAGCGACATGTCGAAGCGTTCGTAGATCAGCTTGCGCACCGCATCGGCATCGACACCGTCGGGCGTCATCACGCCCGTCAGCACCGGGCTATAGACGGCGGGATCGGCGCACTGGATTTCGAGCCCCCACGCGCGCACCGCGCGGCGCGTCGCTTCGGCAAGCCGCTCGTGACGCGCGAACACGTTGTCCAGCCCTTCGCCGAGAATCATTTCGATCGCTTCATGCAGCCCGTACAGCAGGTTCGTGTTCGGCGTGTACGGCCAGTAGCCGGATTTGTTCATGTCGACGATTTCCGCCCAGTCCCAGAAGCTGCGCGGCAGCTTCGCGTGCTGGCTGGCGGCCATCGCCTTCGGCGAGATCGCGTTGAAGCTGATGCCCGGCGGCAGCATCAAGCCCTTTTGCGAGCCCGACACGGTCACGTCGACACCCCATTCGTCATGACGATAATCAGCGCACGCGAGACCGGAGATCGTGTCGACGAGCAGCAGCGCCGGATGGTCCGCGGCGTCGATCGCGCGACGCACGGCGGCGATGTCGGACGTGACGCCGGTCGAGGTTTCGTTGTGCACCACGCAGACCGCCTTGATCGCATGCTGCGTGTCGGCGCGCAGACGCTCTTCGATCATCTGCGGCTGCACGCCGCGCCGCCAGCCTTCGATGCCTGGCAGCCCCAGGAATTCGGGCTTCAGGCCGAGCTGCTCGGCCATTTTTTTCCACAACGTCGCGAAGTGGCCGGTCTCGAACATCAGCACGTGATCGCCGGGGCTCAGCGTATTCGACAATGCGGCTTCCCATGCGCCCGTGCCGGACGCCGGATAGATGACGACCGGCTGCTGCGTCTTGAAGATCTTCTTGATGCCGTCGAGCACCTTGAGACCCAGCTCGCCGAATTCGGGTCCGCGATGGTCGATGGTCGGATAGCTCATCGCGCGAAGGATGCGATCCGGCACCGGACTCGGCCCCGGAATCTGCAGGAAGTGACGGCCAGCGGGATGAAAATCTAGCTTCAGCATCAGAGTCCTCCAATTGAATTTTGCATGCAAAAAACTATATCAGATGAACCGTGACGCTCCCAAGACGAAAATTGGCCTCTAAGGCCCGTGTTTACCCGCGTGTGCGCATGGATTAACTAATCGATATGGTTCCGATAAAATCCAATCCATGTGAAGCTGAGGATTTTTGTATGCAAAATTCGGATCTCGACGCGGGTCTGACCGCTGCCCCGCTGATGCCGAAGGTCGAGCGTCAGCGCCTGCACGACACGGTGGTGGAGCACATCCGCCGCTTTATCGTCGAGGGAGCGCTGGAGCCCGGCAAGAAACTGAACGAGCGGGAGTTGTGCGAAACGCTCGGCATTTCGCGCACGCCGCTGCGCGAGGCGCTGAAGGTGCTGGCTTCCGAAGGTCTGATCGAGATTTCGCCGAACCGGGGCGCGTCGGTATCGAAGATGTCGGAAGCGGAGGTGCGTGAGACCTTCGAGCTAATGAGCGGCCTCGAAGCGTTTTCCGGTGAACTCGCGGCCGAGCGCATCACGGCGGCCGAACTCGCAGAGATCAAGGCGCTGCATTACGCGATGCTGGCGTGCCGTGCGCAGAACGATCTGCCGGGCTACTACAGTCGCAACCAGGCGATCCACGACAAGATCAACGAAGCGGCGAGAAATTCGGCGCTGCGGCAGACGTATGTGTCGGTCAACCGGCGGCTGCAGGCGCTGCGCTTTCGCTCGAACTATCAGACGCCGAAGTGGGACCGCGCGATTCACGATCACGATGAAATGCTGAAGGCGCTCGAGGCTCGCGACGGCAAGAAGCTCAGCGCGATTTTGCGGCAGCATCTGCTCGATAAGCGGGATGCGGTTTTGCAGGTGCAGGTGCAGGAGGAGGTGGTCGCTTCGGCCTCCGGGTTGAAGGCGTGATGCGGACAACTGATGCCGAATCCCGCTCCTCGCCACTCCATCGGCAACAAAACTTGTCCACCTAAATTGTTGGCAAGCCTGTGGACAACCTTCGCACAGCGAGCTTAAGTGCTTGAAGCATGAGAACTATCCGCGCGCGGTGCACGCGTAGGCAGTGAGCGTCGCTATGGAGTCCGTGATACTGGCGAGTGGGCTTCGCAAGGATGCCGTTTCACTCGCGCCGACCTCGAAGTCCAGTTGTCCACATAATTTGGGAACAAGCTTGTGGACAACCTGCGCACAGGCCTGCCAAGTGTTTGATACGGCAGGCCTATCGTGCGCGGATGCTGGAGCGGGCAGCGGCGCGGCACCTCACGCGATGCAAGCCAACGGCCGCGCCCTCCACCCTCGATTTCACTGCGTCGTTTCACGACTGCGCAACGACTCCGGCAACCCATACAGCACGATCAGCGCGCACACCACGCTCATCGCGCCGATCACATACAGCGCCAGCGTCGTGCTGCCGGTCAGATCCTTCACACGTCCGACCATCACCGGGCTCACGGTCCCGCCGAGTTGCCCGAGCGTGTTGATCAACGCGATACCGCCCGCGGCGCCCGCGCCCGTCAGCAGCTTTAGCGGCAGCGCCCAGAATGCCGGGATCGACGCGACCACGCCCGCGCCCATCACGGCAAGCGCGACCACCAGCAAGGTGGTCTGCTTGTCGAAGAATCCCGCGGCGAAGAAGCCGGGAGCCGACATCAACAGCAGCCCGAACACGAACTTGCGCCGCTCGCCGCTCGCGTCCGACAGGCGCCCGACCACCACCATGCACCGTGCGCAGATGATCGAACAGCAGCCGGCTCACCGGCGACAACGCATCGACGTCGCGCGCGACGAGCACGAGGCTGCGCTCGGCCCAATCGTCGTCGAGCGGCATGCCGACGAGGCCGAGCGGGCGGCCCATCAGTTGATACACCTTTTGCGGCAGCACGCCGACGCCCATGCCAGCCTGAACCATCCGGCACACCGCATCGAAGCCCGGCACGTGGATGCGCAGGCGCAGCGGCTTGCCGGCCTGGCGCGCCGCGAGGTGGGTGCCCGCGTTGATCGAGCTCGCCGAATGCAGGCCGACGTGATCGCCATCGAGCGTTTCGGCGAACGCGATGCTCGTGCGTGCCGCGAGCGGATGATCGTCGCGCATCACGATCACGAGCGAATCGCGTCGGTAGTGCTCGACGTGCAGCTCGCGCGTATCGGCGTCGCCGGAACAGATGCCGAGATCGGCGAGGCTTTCGTCGATGGCTTTGACGACGCCGCCGCTCGGCCGCTCCTCGAGATCGACCTTCACGCGCTCGTGCAACGACTGGAACGCGCGCAGATCTTCAGGCAGAAATTCGACGATCGCCGACAGGGTCGCCATCATCCGCACATAGCCGAACACGCCGCTAGCATGACCGGCCAGTTCGATGCCGATGCTCTCGATGTCGCGCAGCACCCGGCGCGCGTGATGCAACAGCGTTTCGCCGGCCGGCGTCAGTGTCATGCCGCGCGCGTTGCGCTGGAATAACGACGCGCCGACCGCCTGTTCGAGTTCGACCGGCCGCTTGCTGGCGGCCGACACGGCGATCGCCTCGCGCTCGGCGGCACGCGTGAGCGTACCTTCTTCGAAGCCGGCGAGAAAGAGCTGCAGCGTGGTGAGGTCGAGCTTACGGAGAAGGTTTTTGATGACCATGGCGCGGCGACGAAAGTTCGGTCAGTGATAATCATCCTCTAGCTGATGGCGCACCGCCAGCACGGTCACGGTTTGGTTGTCGTCGATCTCGAACAGCGCGACGTAGCCCGCGCGACCGAATGGGATCAGCAGCTCGCGCAAAAACGGCGTATCGCGCTGAACCTTTCGGCAAGTGAACGGCGATGTGCGCAGCGTGGCGATACCATCGCGGATGGCTTGCAACGCGCGTTCGGCGAGCGGGAAATCCCCGTCGTCCCGCTCGAGGATGAAATCGTACAGTCTCTGCAGGTCCGCCGCCGCTGCGCGTGTGAAACGAACCTGATACGTCATCGGTGCTTCTTCGCGCGGGCCTTCGTTTTTGCTTCGCGGAGCCGCGTTTCGAGACCCGCGAGCACGTCGTCGGCCGATACGTAGTCGCCGCTTTGCTTCGCTTCAGCACGCGACTCGAGCCCTCGCACGACGAATTCACGCACATTCAGGCGCCGCGCGATGCTGTCGCGGATCGCCTGCTCGACGAAACTGGACAGGCTTTCGCCGTCCTGCAGCACGTCCTCGGCCGCGGCCCGCAGCTCGGGCTTGACCCGAACCGACGGGAAAGTAGCGCTTTTCATCGTTCTCTCCATGCATCGCATTAGCGATGCATTATCGCGCTACCTCATTTCTGCCGCAAGCAGCCCTTCACGACTTCCACGCCGAACCCAGAATCATCGTGCAGAAATTCTCGCGATGATAATGCGGGTCTTTCAGCGCGAGCACGTCGGCCTTCACGTTGCCGAACGTCGTGTGCGGCTTGTGTATCGTGCCGTGCGCGAACGCATCGATGATACCTTCCTTGAAGTGCGCGCCGCGCGGATGCGCATGCGTGACTTCCTCCCGTTGCTGTTCGCTGAATTCGTCGTAGGCGAGGCCGAGCACGTCCATTTCGACACCCGCCGTGACGAGCGCGATCACCGGCTTCATATGCTGCGGAATGCCTGGTGTCGTGTGCAGCGCGATCGCGGTCCACACCTGCTCGATCTGGTCCTCGCCGATTCGATGCCGCCGCAGAAATTCACGCGCGGCATTCGCGCCGTCGACTTCGAAGCGCTCCTGCTCGCTGCTGTATGGCGCGACGAGGCCCATGTCGTGAAACATCGCGCCGATGTACAGCAGTTCGGGGTCGAACTTCAGCTGCTTGCGTTGCCCGGCCAGCGCGCCGAACAGAAACACGCGCCGCGAGTGGTGATACAGCAACTCCGTTTCGGTGTCGCGCACGAGCTCGGTGGCTTCACGCGCCATCATGCTGTCGGGAATCTGGATACCTGCGATCGTCGTAGTCATGCGGCGTACTCCTTCATATGCGAACGTGAATGTGAAAGTAATCCACCGGACGCGCGCCGCGGCTTCAGAGCGCGTTTTGGTATGCTGGTCCGCGCCGTGATGTCAATGCCTGTCGCCTGCCTGTGAGACCGCGCGTCCGACCGATCCAGTATTGGCCAGCGCGGCGCCGCGAACAATTGCCGCGAGCCGTTGAACACTGCCAAACGCACAGCGTTGACTGCCGCGGCGTGCCCTTCACTTTCCCCATCAGAGGAAGTCATCCGATGCCCACCGTCGCGATCGCGATCTTCCCAGGAGTGCAGGCACTCGACGTCGCCGGTCCCGTCGACGTGTTCTCCGAAGCAAACCGCTTCGTCGCGCCCACGCGGCACTACGAGGTCAAGCTGCTGGCCGCGGACCCGGCGCCGCTGCGCGCATCGAACGGGATGACGCTGGTGGCGGACGCGACCTTCGAGCAGTCGCGCGAACCGTTCGATCTCGCGCTCGTCGCCGGCGGCCCCGCGCTACCGCGCAACGAAGTGCCGGACGCGCGCCTGTTCGACTGGCTCGCCAACGTCGCGACACGTTGCGCCCGCTACGGCTCGATCTGCACCGGCGCTTTCGCGCTCGGTCACGCGGGCCTGCTCGATGGGCGCCACGTGACGACGCACTGGCAGCACGCCGCGCAACTCGCCGCGCAGTTTCCGCGCGCGCGGGTCGACTTCGATCGCATCTATCTGCGCGACGGGCCGCTGGTCACCTCTGCGGGCGTGACGGCCGGCATCGATCTGTCGCTCGCGCTGGTGGCCGAGGATCACGGTCCGCATACCGCGCTCGCGGTCGCCAAGCGGCTCGTCGTGTTCGCGCAGCGGCAAGGCGGTCAGTCGCAATTCAGCCCCTATCTGACCGCGCCCGCCGACGACACCTCGCCCGCCGCGAAAGTGCAGGCGCACGTGATGGCGCGTATCCATGACAGCTTCACCGTCAAGCAGCTCGCCGACGTCGCGGGCATGAGCGCGCGTAACTTCGCGCGCGTGTTCGTGCACGAAACCGGCGTGACGCCGCATGAATTCGTCGAACGCGCGCGCGTGGATGCCGCACGCAAGCTGCTCGAAAGCAGCGCCGCGGCGCTGAAGACGATCGCCTACGATTGCGGCTTCGGCACCGCCGACCGCATGCGCATCGTGTTTACGAAGCGGCTTGGCGTGACGCCGATGCAGTATCGCGAGCGCTTTCGCCCGGTGTGAATACGGCGTGAGAAAATCGTCGACTTTGCACGTCAACGATCACCAGGAACGACATGACCTCCTCTTCTCCGATTCGCGCGATCGTCACCGGCCATACGCGCGGCCTGGGCGCGGCGCTCGCCGAACAACTGCTCGCGCGCAACGTCGCGGTGCTGGGTCTGTCGCGCTCGCGGCATGCCGCGCTGAAGGCGCGCTTTGCCGCGCGGCTCGAAGAGATCGAGCTGCCGCTGGCCGAGCCCGCACGCGTCGCGCAATGGATCGCCACCGACGCACTGAGCAACTTCGTGCGCGGCGCGCAGACGGTGCTGCTGATCAACAACGCGGGCATGATGCAGCCGATCGGGCCCATCGAAGGACAGGACGCCGCGAGCGTCGCGGACGCGGTGAGCCTGAACGTCGCGACGCCGCTGATGCTCGCGAGCGCGCTCGCCGCCGCGGCCGTCGACGCAACCGACCGCCGCATCGTGCACATTTCGAGCGGCGCGGCGCGCAACGCGTATCCGGGCTGGAGCATCTACTGCGCGACCAAGGCCGCGCTCGATCATCACGCGCGCGCCGTCGCGCTCGACGCGAATCGCGCGCTGCGCATCTGCAGCCTCGCGCCGGGTGTGATCGATACGGACATGCAGGCGCAAATTCGCGGTAGCGGCGAAGAGCAGTTCCCGATGCGCCAGCGCTTCGACGACCTGAAGCGCAACGGCCAACTGTCGACGCCCGAGCAATGCGCGGCGCAGCTGATCGACTATGCGCTCAGCGATGCGTTCGGGCAGACGCCGGTCGCGGACATTCGCGAGATCGCGAAATCGGCCTGAACGGGCTATTGCTGTCGGGTATTTGCGCTCCCGAAAATCCTCACCTCAAGCACGGAGCAGTGGCGGATCGGCGCCTGCTACCGTCGTCATTTCTCCCGAAAAGCCTCACCTTTGAGGTGAAAAGAGGACTCGAGGAGGCATTTCAGCGAGCGCATTGCGGCGCTCACACACCGCTCCCGAAATCCCTCACCTTTGATCGAACGCAGCCGGATCGCTTCGCCGATGCCGGCCGCTTACGCGGCAGATCGCCTGGACATTCAACGACTTACGTTACACAGCCGGCGCACGGTCACCGCGACGGATGCCATGATTGGCGACTGCATGAAGCGCGTTTTGTACGTCGGCACGACGGGCCGTCGCCCGATACAGCATCGACGGCTCCCGAATATCCTCACCTATGGCTGACAGGCATAAATGCGCGCATTCCCGCGAGCCTCTTGCCGCGCGGTTTGTGCCGTTCCTGGCCCGGCCGGTTAGTTGCAAAAGAACCGCCCGCGCGCGACTCCCGAAAGTCCTCACCTTTGACGCGATGCACGCGTCACATTCATTCGATCGGCACGTTCTTCAGCCCATGCACCGCGACGACGTTCTTCATCGCGTCGACGACCGCCGTTCTAACCTGCACGGGCAGATGGCCGCAAAATTCGTCGTCGTTCTGATCGTCCAATTGCGCGAGTTCGGGGACGAGCGTCTTTGCGGCATCGCTTAACGCGATCAGATGATTGCGACGGTCTTCGTCGACCGTCTTGCGTTCGAGCAGCGCCTTTGTCTCTTGTGCGCGCCGCGTTCGCCGGCTTCCGGCTAGACGGTCTGACCGCATGACGCCTCTGACGGAAACGTTGCATCGACGTGGGCGAACCTGACGAAAAGGAAGCAAGGTTGGGAATGCGATATTAGTTTCTCAGGAAACCATTCGCAATTTGTAGCGCCGTCCAGGCGACTCCCGAATTCCCTCACCCTCAATTTTGAAGTGCGCGTACAGGTGCGCATATTCTCACCTCGGCGGCTCCCGAATCTTCTCACCTATCAGTATCGGCGCGTGCGCCGCAGAATATAATCGGGGCCGACGGTCGATGACTCGTCGCGAGGCGGTAGTGCGTTGCGCCGCCTCTTCCCCGCTGGCAGCACGCGGCTCGAACGGCAGTTCCTGACAAACCGGCAAAGGAGGAAGAATGAAAACAAACGGCGCGAGCAGAATCCTCGGTGCAATGTTCGCGGTGGCCATCGCGACTTGCGCGACCTATGCAAACGCACAGACGCGCGAGATGCCGAACGATGCGTCGATGCAAAGCCAGTCGGTCCCGGCGGCTTCGAACCGGAACAACAACCGGTCCGACAGCGCAATCGTCCGCGACGTCCGCCGCGCTTTCACGCGCACCACGAACCTCAATTCGGCGAACATCCGTGTCGAAGCGCGTCACGGCATCGTTACGCTGACCGGCACCGTGCCGCGGCAATCGCAAATCGCGCGAGCCGGCAACGCCGCGCGATCGGTTCGCGGCGTCAGAAGCGTGCATAACCGGCTGACCGAGCGACGGCGCGCCAATCAGTGAACACGGCGTGGTGGCATCGGCCGGACGGATCGGTGCCGCCTGTTCGACCTCCCCCCATATCGGCCTCGACCCGCATGTCATTCAAAGTGCCCACCGTCGCGCGCCGCACATTTTTTCTGCTCTGTTTAAGAAACAGGTTGACCTCGGCGGAAGGCGAACCCTAGAATTCAAAAATCATCACCAATGGGGCTCATGCCTTGGACACCTGCAGTAGCCGACTTTCGAACAGATTCGCTGCCTGACCGGCAGGACGTCCGCGCTCTCTTCATTAGCCGCCGTCTTGCCAGTTGGCAGACGGTGCGCGCCGCAGTTTCTTCCCGTGCACCTAAAGTAACGTCGTATCCGCATGACAGGAACGCCGCGTTCACGCGCGTTCCCGCGCCGATACGGCGTCGCATCGCGAGCCTTGCGCTTGCGGTCGCGTTTGCGCGCGCGTTGTCAGTCAACGCAAACAGTTCAACGCAATGCGCGCGAACGCGTGGATAAACACATGCGTAGCGAACGTGCGTAGCGAACATGCGTAGCGAGCGTGCGTAGCGAACGCTTCAGACGCTCGAACGCAGTCCCCGCTACACACCGACAAGGAGCCGCCATGCCCGACAGTGACAGTTATCCCTTATGCCGCTTCCCCGTTCTATCAACTGAGGAAAGCGAGTAGACCTCCACCGCCGCGCCCGGACATACGCGGCCTCCGTGTCTGCTGGCTTTCCACCAGCGCGTCGAAACCGGCGCACGGAGATCCCTCATGCAATTCGGCCTCCTTCTTTCGCAGTTCCCGCGTGTGCAGGAATCGCGTGCCCATTACGACGGCATGCTCTTGCTACACGCACCGCATCCGTTCATCGCCTTCTGCCGTCGCGTGATGTCGCGCGTGGCATAGCGTTTCGCGATCCGACCTTCGACAAATACAACCAGGAGAGAACGACATGTCTACTCCGACGAACATTTCCTCCGCGCGCAGCGCCGTGCTCGATTCGGCACACGTAGGCGATATCAAGGGCGCGCTCGGCACGATCGCTCACCATGACATCGCGCCACGCACGAGCTGGTGGGCGCGCCTGCGCACGCTGCTCGCGATCCTCGGCCCCGGTCTGATCGTGATGGTCGGCGACAACGACGCGGGCGCATTCGGCATCTACACGCAGGCCGGCCAGAACTACGGCACTACGTTGCTGTGGACCATGCTGTTGCTGGTGCCGGTGCTGTTCGTCAATCAGGAGATGGTGTTGCGGCTCGGTGCGGTCACAGGCGTGGGCCACGCGCGGCTTATTTTCGAGCGCTTCGGCAAGTTCTGGGGCGCGTTCAGCGTCGTCGATCTGTTCCTGCTGAACGCGCTAACCATCGTGACGGAATTCATCGGCATCACGTTCGTGCTCGACTTCTTCGGCGTCTCGAAGATCGCGGGCGTGTGTATCGCCGCGGCGCTGACGATGGCCGCCGTCAGCACCGGCGACTTCCGCCGCTTCGAGCGTTTCGCGGTCGCGCTGTGCGTGTTGAGCCTGCTGCTCGTGCCGGTGCTCGTGTCGATTCATCCGCCGGTCGGCCAGATCGCGCGCGACTTCTTCATTCCGAACTGGCCCGCGCACTCGAAGCTGTCCGACGTGATGCTGCTCGTAATCGGCATCGTCGGCACGACGGTTGCTCCGTGGCAGCTGTTCTTCCAGCAGAGCTATGTGGTCGACAAGCGCATCACGCCGCGCTTCATGAACTACGAAAAAGCCGACCTGTGGATCGGCATCGTGTTCGTACTGATCGGCGCGGTCGCGATGATCTCGTTCAGCGCGGCGCTGTTCGACGGACGGCCCGGGTTCGGCAACTTCACGGACGCGGGCGGTGTGATCGCCGGTCTCGAGAGATACGCGGGGCGTACCTCGGCCGTGCTGTTCGCGATCGCGCTGTTCGACGCGTGCGTGATCGGCGCGGCGGCTGTGTCGCTATCGACCGCGTATGCGATCGGCGACGTGTTCAAGATCCGCCATTCGCTGCACCGTAGCGTGTCGGATGCGAAGGGCTTCTACGTCGTGTACTTCGCGATCGTCGCGGCCGCCGCGGCATTGGTGCTGATTCCAGGCAGCCCGCTCGGTCTGTTGACAGAAGCGGTGCAGACGCTCGCCGGGGTACTGCTGCCGAGCGCGACCGTGTTCCTGCTGCTGCTGTGCAACGATCGCGCGGTGCTCGGTCCGTGGGCCAATTCGAAGAAGCTCAATCTGTTTACCGGCGCGGTGATCTGGGTGCTCGTGATGCTGTCGATCATCCTGACCGCGTCGGTGATCTATCCGGACATCGCGGCGGAAACGATCATCGAAGTCCTGGCGGGCGGCACGTTGCTCGCGGTCGTCGGGTATGTGGCGAGCTTCGGGATGCGCAAGCTGCGCGGCGAGTCCGCGGCCGAGCCGGCTCCGGTCTATGCGAAGGACGCGCGCAACACGTGGCGCATGCCGCCGCTCGACGAACTGCCGCCGCCGCGTCTGACGCTCGCCAAACGCGTATGGATGGGCGTGCTGCGCGGCTATCTGCTGCTCGCGATCGCGCTCGTGATCGTCAAGGTCGTGCAGATGGCGTTGCTGAAGTAGTGCGAATGGTGAGGAGTTCCAGGAGGTCCGGGCAATGGTGAGGTTTTACGGGAGCCATGTCCGGAGCGACAACGTAAGCGCTGCCGGAGCCCGAGCTGGCCGGCAGCGCTTCAAATGACTCATTGCCCCTTCCACGCGCGCGGCACCCGGTGAAAATTCCGGTCGAAGTAAATCAGGCTGTCGCCGTCGGCGCGCACGCGAATCTGCGTGGTCTTCACGAACATGACCGAGTGCGAGCCGACTTCGTCGAGAAGCCGTACAACTCGCAGCAGATGCTCGAGCGCATTCAACGCGCAATGAAACTCGCGTCCCAGCGTCACGCGAAACACATGCGCCAACTCGAACTGCGTGAGCGGATCAACTCGCTCACGTCGTGCGAGAAGGAAGTGCTGCACGGTTTGATCGAGGGGAAGCGGAGCAAGGTCATTGCGGCGGACCTGTCGATCAGTGAAAACCGTGGACGTGCATCGCGCGAGCATCAAGGAAAAGCTCGGCGCTTCGTCGATTCCGACCCTCGTGCGCGGCGTGCCCGAAGTATGGAGCCCGCCGGACGAGCGGCCGGAATGACCCGGCCGCCTCGGCCCTTGCAGACGCATCAGCGCATGTACAGGCCGCCGTTGACGTCCCAGCACGCGCCATTGGCGAAATAAGCATCACCGGAAGCGAGCATCACCGCGACATCGGCAACATACGACGCGGCCCCGAGCTTGCCGACCGGTATCGCTTCGATCACTTTTGCCAGCTTGTCCGCCGCCACGCTCTCGTGAACGATCGGCAAATCGAGCGGCCCCGGCGAGATCGCGTTGACTGTCACACCGCACGCGGCGAGATCGCGCGCGAAGACCTTGGTCAGCGTCAGCACGCCGCCCTTCGCGGCCGCATAGTGCGCGCCCGTTGCCGAGCCGCCATTCTGCCCCGCCAGCGACGCGATATTGACGATGCGGCCCACGCCGCGCTGCGCGAAGTACTGCCCGAATACCTGGCAGCCGAACAGCACGCTGCGCAGATTCACGTTGATGACCTGATCGAACTGCTCGGCGGTAATGTCCATCACGGGCACGACCTTCGAGGCGCCCGCATTGTTGACGAGCGCGTCCACGCCGCCCCAACGTTCGAGCAACGCGTCGCGCGCTGCCTCGAAGTCCGCCTTGCGCGTGACGTCGAGCCGGATTGCGCAGGCGCTCGAGCCGTCGCTGCTGAGTTCATGCGCGAGCGCTTGCGCGGGTTCGATCGCGATATCGGCCAGCGCGACCCTGTAGCCTGCGTCGTGAAAACGACGCGCGACAACGGCGCCAAGTCCGCGCGCGGCGCCCGTCACGAGCGCGATTCTGTTCGACATCTTGCTGACTCCTTGATTGCGTTCAGGCGGATTGCGCGAGGCGCGCTTCGAGGTGCGCGGCGACCGCGCACACCGTTTCGTCGTCGTTCTTGCGACCGATGATTTGCAGGCCCGCCTTCAGCGTCGAGCGTTCGATCGGAACGGGCAGGCTCAGCGCCGGATGCCCGCTCAGGTTGAACGGCCGGATCAACGACGACATGCCGATCACCGACGTGCCGGCGCGTGCCGCTTCGAGCGTGATCGGCAATGAGGGCAGCGTCGGCAGCACGAGTACGTCGACCCGGTCGAGCGCGCGGTCCACTTCGTCGGTGAAGGTGCGGCGCACGCGTTCCGCCGCGTCGAGATCGGCGGCGCTCGTGGCCGCGGCCGCGCGCAGGCGCGCTTCGATATCGGCGCCGAGCTTGCCGCTTGCCACCAGATGGCCGAATGCGCGCGATGTCTCCGCGTTGATCACCGCGAGGCCGGCCGTGAATGCGTCCTTCAGGGACGCGAGTTCGATCGCTTGCATGGCGAGTTCGGACTTTCCGACCGCGTCGGCGATTGCTTTGGCGATGTCGTCATCCGCGTCGACTGCGACCATGCCGATGCGCAACTGCGAAACGTCTCGACGCGCATCGTCAGCGCGAAACGAAGGATCGATCGCCGTCATCACGCGAATCAGCGTGTCCGTCTCGCGCGTGAATGGTCCAACGCAGTCGAGTGTCGTGACGCGCGGCGCCACGCCGAGCCGCGACACGCGGCCGAACGTCGGCTTCAGGCCGATAACGCCGCAGCATGCGGCCGGGCCGCGGACCGAGCCACCGGTGTCGGTACCGAGCGCGGCGTCCACAAACTTCTGCCCGACCGCCGACGCGGACCCGCTCGACGATCCGCCCGGAATGCGTGCCGCGTCCTGCGGATTGACCGGCGTGCCGGAAAAGTCGTTGATGCCGGTCATGCCGAACGCGAGTTCGTGCATGTTGGTTTTGCCAGTGACGCGCCAGCCGGCGTCGAGCAAACGCCGCACGACTTCGGCGTGCTCCGATGCAAGCGGTGCGTCGGCAAGCGCGCGGCTTGCCGCTGTCGTCGCGTAGCCGGCGACGTCGATGCTGTCCTTGATCGCGATCGTCGGCGCGTCGGCGCTGTCCGTCGCGCTCAGATCGAATGTCTGCAGAAATGCGCTCATGCCGAAACTCCCTGGGCCGGGTTGACTTGCCACGGTGCATCGAAAAGACGCTCGGTACGGAAATGGCGGATCAGCCATGTCGCGCTCGCATCGTGAGTGGCGGGCACGAAGTCGACTTCGAGGCGCGCCGCGATCAGTTCCGCTTTCGCATCGACATAACCCGAAGCCTGCAACATGATCCAGCGACCCTTCGCCGTGTCGCCGTTCACCTCGATGTGCTCCGCAGTCAGAAAGTGGACATTGGTCGCGAAGTGCGGCGTGGGCGGCAGATAACGCTGCAGCATCGCGACGATCTGCGCCGGCCCTTCGAGACGCCCGAACTTGTTCGCGTACTGCGGGCCGATGCCTTCCCAGATCGCGTCTTCGGCGAACAGCGCGGCGAGCGCCTCGCCTTCGAGCGCGCGCATGGGCACATCGCACAGCGCCATGTAGCGTGCGATCGTCTTACGCACCGCGTTCTGTGCTTCTAGCGCTTTGACGCGCGCGAGCAGCGCGTCGATAGCCGGATCGGTCATCGCGTCACGCATGGTTGGCGACCGCTGGCGGCACCGTCAGCGCACGGCCCACGCGCGCCTCGATCTTGCCGTAGCGCCACAGGTTGTAGTCGCCGACCGGCGTCGTCCGATACAGATTGCACACGGCCACCGCGGTATCGAAGTCGGCGACGTCGGCCATGATGTAGAACGTCCACGGCGCGCCATCGGCGTTGCCGACCACGAGCCGATCGTCGTCCATCACGCCCAGCACGCGCACGTTTTCCATCGCTTCGATCGCGTTCAGCATCTTGCCGTACGCTTGCCACACTTCGCCGATCTGTTCGCGCGGCAAGTCGAAGAAGTTCTGCGAGACGCCGCAGCAGAACAGCACACGCAAAGGCAGGTTTCGGTTGTCGCTCATGGGAACGTTCCTTGGTTCGGTTGATAGCCTTCGAGTGTCGGCATGATGACCGGTCAGAGCAGGAAGCCGATCGCGCTCAGCGCATCGGTGGAATCGATCAGGCGAATTACTTTCTCGACGAGACGCGGCTCGCCGCTCGCCATGCTGATCTTGTGCGTCAGATCGGCCGCGAAGATCGTCGACGTGCCCCGCTTGTACGCGATGATGATCTGCGACGACTTCACTTCGACCATGTCCGCGCTATCGCTCGCGAGCGTGAAGCGCGACACCGTGCGCACCGTGCGCGCGGCATCCGACGCGGATGCCGAATAGCCCGACGTCATGCGCTGCACGCGCAGCTCGCGCATGTGCTGATCGTCGTACGCGTAGTTCAGCGTTGCCGCGTAATCGGTCGTGTTCGGATCGATCGGCACCACGTAGTGGCCCGCCGGGTCCCACAACTCGAGCCACTCGCGATAGTCGCGTCGATCGAGCAATTCGGCTTCGCGCCAGATGAACTCGATCGCGCGCGCAAAGGTCTGGTGGGAAAAGAGTGCGTTTCTGTCGTCCATCATGCCTGCTCCATCATTGCGCGCCATTGCTTGTAGGCTTCGCGCATGCCGGTTTCATCGGTTGCGTGGGCGGTTTTCTCGCCGTTCGCGGCGGTCGTTTCGCGATTCAGACCGCGATTGACGAGGATCGGTACGTCCGGTCCCGCATGCGAGCCGCGCTGCACGCGCTCCCACGCTTCGGCGTCGTCGGGACTGCCGAAGCCGAAGGGGCCCTGGAAGTGCTCGTGAATGCGCAGGCGCACGCGGTTCGCTTCTTCAGGACCGCCGTCCATCGCGAGCGCGACGTGGCGAATCTCCGTTTCCTCGGCGGAAATCGGCCGCAGCACACGGAAGAACGCCATCGACAGCGCGAGATTCGGGAACAGGTTCAGGTTGAAGCCGACGCCCATCAGCGAGCGCACGATGCGGCGAACTTCTTCCGGCGGGTGCTTTTGCGCGAGTTGCGCGGCGAGTTCGCTGAAGCGCTCGGGCAGCGGCGCGCCATCGTCGCGGTCCAGATCGACGATCTCGGGCATCAGCACCGCGAGGCTGTGACCGTTGCCGAGCGAGCGGCAGAACGCCTGGTCGCTCGTCATGAAGCTGGTGATCGCGGCGGCGGTTTCGTCGTCGATGGACTTCATCCATGACTTGTGCACGACCGGGAAGTGGTACAGGTCCGTCGTGTTCTCGAGCTGGATCTTCCAGTTGCCCTTGAACTTGAACTTGTGCTCGCCGTTGGCCTTGATCGGATAGCCCGCGCCCTGTTTCATGAACAGGTCGATCCACGGCTTCGCGCCGCCGAGGAAGTCTTCAAGCGGTTCGATCGTTTCGTTGAAGCTCGCGAAAATGAGGCCCTGATAGACGCCCACGCGCAGCTTTTTCAGCGGCAGCTCGCCCTTTTCGCATACGCCTTCGTAACCGTCGCCGTACGGCAGAGCGCGCAGCGTGCCGTCGAGCGCATAAGACCAGCTGTGATACGGGCACGTGAAGCCCTTCGCATTGCCCTTGTGCGCTTCGCACACGGTCGCGCCGCGATGCCGGCAGCGGTTTTGCAGCACGTTGACCGCGCCGCTCTTGTCGCGCACGACGATCACCGGCTGCCGGCCGATCGTCGTCGTGATGAAATCGCCGGGCTTCGGCAGCTCGCTGTCATGCGCGACCCAGATCCACGTCTTGTAGAAAATGCGCTCCAGTTCGACTTCGAACAGCTCGGGATCGTAGTAGAGGGAAGGCGCGATGCGATCGGCCTCGGCGCGCCTGGCTAAAGCGCTGGTGTCGATGGTTTGATAGATCGGCGTACTCATCGTATGCGGGGGCAGTTGCGTGGTTGGAATGAAGACGCACATCGACGCGACGAGTCGCGTGCAACACATCAGCGCATCCTCTCGTTGACATCAGTCTCGCTTTGCGACGATCATGCGTCAAATCGATTAAAAACAGGTTGCCGAATAAGTTCGGCTGATATCACAAGAGACGCCATGACCTCCATCGACCACGTCGATCTCAATCTGCTGAGAGTGTTTCAGGCGATCGTCGAGGAGCGCAGCCTGACGAAAGCGGGCGAACGCCTCGCGCTGTCGCAGCCCGCGGTCAGCTACTCGCTCGGCCGTCTGCGCACGATGTTCGACGATCCGCTCTTTATCCGCACGCGCGCGGGTATGCAGCCGACCCCCGTCGCGCTCGAGCTCGCGGAAATCGTCGGCCACGCGCTCGACACCGTGCGTCAGGCGCTGCGTTACGCGGAACGTTTCGATCCGGCGACGAGCACGCGCACGTTTCGTCTGTCGCTATCGGATGCGGGCGAAATGGCCTATCTGCCCGCCCTGTGCGCGGCGCTGCAGAAGTCCGCGCCGCGCGTGAAGCTGGTCGTCGAGCCGTTGCCGGTGGAGGAGATCGAGGAGGCGCTGCGCTCGAGCCGGTTGGACTTCGCGATCGGCAATCTGCCGTCGCTGCTGCCGCGCACGCGGCATAGCCTTCTGTTCGAGGAATCGTATGTGTGCATGACGCGCAAGCGCCGCGACCTGCCGAGCGGTGACACGCTGAAGCTCGACCGGTTTCTGGCCGCGTCGCACATCCAGGTGCGCTCGCTCGAACATAGCCACCATGCGCTCGACGACGCGCTGCGCGCGCAACGCGTCGGCCGCAATATCGCGTTCGCGTTGCCGCACTTCGTCGCGGTGCCTGGCGTGCTGGCCGCGACGGATCTGTTCGCGACGCTGCCCGAACGGCTCGCGCATATCCTCAATCGCGGCGACGCGTTCCGGATCTATGCACTGCCCGTGCCGCTGCCGAAGGCCGCCGTGACGATGCACTGGCACGAGCACTTCCACGAAGACGAAGGCATCGCGTGGATGCGCGGCCTCATCACCGAGATCCTCGCGGGCTTCGAGAAGATGTGATTGCGCGGAGGCAAATCAGAGGTCGAGCACGAGCACGGGAGTGCGCGAGCGCGACACACAGCAGCAGATCACGCTATTGCTCGCGCGCTCGGCCTTGCTCAGGCAGTGATCGCGATGCTCGGGCTCGCCGCTGACCACATCGACCATGCAGGTACCGCACACGCCTTCGCCGCATGACGTGTCCACTTCGATACCGATCGACGCGAGCGCGTCGACGATCGACGTGTTCGCATCGACTCGCACCGTCTGACCGCTGCTCGCGAGCTGCACGTCGAAGCTATCGAGCGACGCTTCGGCCGCAGGCGCCGGCTCCGCCTTGAAACGTTCGAGATGGATCGCCTCCGCGGGCAAGCGTTGCTGAGCGCTCGCTACGACAAAATCCATGAACGGCGAGGGACCGCACGTGTAGACATGCGCGTTCGCGCCTGCATCGAGCAGGCACGCATCGAGCGCGGGTTTCAGCTCCTCGGGCTGCACGCCGAAATGCAGCTTCACGTGCCGTGCGAACGGCTCGCGCGTGAGCAGCGTCATGAAGGCCGCGTGCGCCTCGCTGCGGGCGAAATAGTGCAGCGTGAAGCGCGCGTGCCGCGCGGCGAGCCGATAAGCCATCGACAGCAACGGCGTAATGCCGATGCCCGCGCCGATCAGGATGTGCTCGTCCGCGCTTTCTTCGAGACGAAAAAGGTTGCGCGGCGCGCCGACCGACAGTTCGGTGCCGACGCTCACCTCTTCATGAAGCGAGCGCGAGCCGCCGCGCGATTGCTCCTCCTTCTTCACCGCGAAAATCTGCGACTCGATACACTCCGGGTCGCCGCACAACGAGTATTGCCGCGTGACGCCCGAAGGACTCGTGACGTCGATATGTGCGCCGGGTTCGTAGCGCTCGAACGGCAGCCCGTCGAGCCGCGAAATGCTGAACGAGCGGACGCCGTGCGCTTCTTCGCACAAGGCATCGACCCGAACCTTCAGGGTTTGCGCTTGCATGATTGCCTTCCGATGTATTCCTGGGGGGACGATATGCCGAGATTAGCGCCCCGCATCGGATAAGCAAAATAGATTAAAAAACCGTGCTTGCATCAATGCGATTTATTTTATGCTGAAGTGTCAAGCGCCCGACAGCGCGTCCTCCTTGCGTTGCGATTCGCTGCGCGGCTGCGTCGCGTCATTCGAAAACGGTATGTCCGGCTTCATGAAGAAGCTCAGCACGATGCCGAAGAGCATCACGCCGATCGACAGTACGAACGTCAGATCCCAGCTGTGCAACCGGTCGGCGACCAACCCGGCGATGACTGGGCTCGCGATCGCCGCAGTGAAGCCGGTGCCGCTCATGATGCCGCTGGCCGTGCCGGAGCGGTCGTAGGCGACGTCCATCGGAATCGCCCACATCGGGCCGACGTTCATTTCGTTGAAGAACATCGCCGCGGCAAGGAAGATCAGCGTATTGCTGAGGCCGAGCTCGCTCTTGAACTGCCCCGCTGCCGTACTGATGTTGACGCGATCCACATAGGTGATGAAATACATCAGGCACAACATCACCAGCGCGGTGGTGGTGGCCTTCAGCGACAGGCGTTTCATGTGTCGTCCTCCAGATGCGGTTTATTTTTTGTGGTGAAGCCACGCGACTAGCGCGTGCGATCCGGGACGCTCAGTCTTTCGGCGTTCCCGAACCGAAGGCCGCGACGGCGTCGCGGAACCGCTGGCTGCCGTACACCTGCTCGACGAGATCCTCGTCTGCGAGGCTTTGATCGATCACGATGCGCCGCAAGCTCTCCTTGACCGCGTGCTGCGTCACGGGCGATAGCGCAACGAGCCGCTCGGCGAGCGCGCACGCCGCGTTGCCGACCTGTTCCTTCGCCGTGACGTCATACACATAGCCGCACGCGTGCGCTTCGGCGGCGCTGAGGAAATCGGAGAGCAGCAGCATCTTCTTCACGCGCGGCACGCCGAATGCCGCCAAGAGCCTCGCGAGATTGCGTGACGACAGCGTGTTCGATAACGTCTTTGCGATCGGCGCGCCGAAGCGCGAGCCCTCCGCACAGATGCGGAAGTCACACGCGGTAGCGATGGCGAGTCCGCCACCCACGGCCCAACCGTCGATCGCGGCGACGGTGGGCACCGCAATGCGTTCGACCGCGTCGATCACCTGTTCGACGAGCGCTTCGTATTCGACGCCCTGCGAGCCTGCCGTAAAGTCGCGGAAGTAGTCGATGTCGGTGCCCGAGATAAAGGACTTGCCGCCCGCGCCGCGTAGAACGATGCAACCTACGGTTTCGTCCGCGCGGCATTGGTCGATCAATGCCAGCAAGGTCTCGTACATCGGAATCGACATCGCGTTGTGCCGCTCGGGGCGGTCGATCACGATCTGCGCGACCGACTCCGTCAGACGTTCGAGCCTGACTTTCTCACTCGTCGCTTCGCTCATTTCGCGGCCCCGTTGATCTCTGCGTAAAGCTCGTCGTTGTGCTCGCCCAGCCGCGGCGGATGGCGTCGCACGCGCTGCGGCGTACCGAGCATCTTGACCGGAAAGCCGATGTTCTTGACCTTGCCTTCAACCGGATGGTCGATCTCCATGCACATGCGGCGATACTGCGCATGTTCGCTGCTGAAGGCTTGCGGATACGACAGGATCGGTCCGGCGGGAATGCCCGCGGCCAGCATCGTCTCGATCCATGCCTCGCAGTCGCGCTGGCCGAACGACTTCTCGAGCGATTCGATCAGCGCCTCGCGGTTCTTCAGGCGCAGCGAAACGGTCTCGAACTCGGGATTCGTCAGCAGATCGGTCCGCTCCAGCAGTTCGCAAAGACGCGACCACAGCTTCTGGTTGGTTGCGCCCATCACGAAGTAACCGTCGCGCGCCTTCACGGCCTGATACGGCGCGCTCATCTTGTTGCTGGTGCCAAGCGGCGTCGGCTCGACACCCGTTCCCCAGTAATCCGACATGTCCCAGATCGAGAAGGCCATCGCCGAATCGAACAGAGACGCGTCGATGTGTTGCCCCTGCCCGGTCTTCTGCGCGCCGATATAAGCGGAAAGCACGCCGTACACGGCGAACAGCGCACAGCCGATGTCCGCCACCGGCACGCCGGCCTTCACGGGCTTGCCGCCTTTGTAGCCCGTCACGCTCATGACGCCGGACATGGCCTGCGCCATCAGGTCGAAGCCGGGGCGCTGCGACCACGGGCCGCTCTGACCGAAGCCCGAGATGCTCGCGTAGACGATCTTCGGGTTGATTTCACGGATCGTCTCGTAATCGATCCGCAGCCGCTGAACCACGCCGGGCCGATAATTCTCGACGATCACGTCGGCGGTCCTGGCCAGCTTGTAGAAAAACTCGCGCCCTTCGTCGGTCTTCAGGTCCAGCGCGACCGAGCGCTTGTTGCGGTTCATGTTCAGAAAGCCCATGCTGTCCGGGCCTTTCATCTTGAAGCCCATGGCGCCGCGCGTCTGGTCGCCTTCGAGGGGTTCGACCTTGATGACGTCCGCGCCGAGATCGGCGAGCATCATGCAGGCGAACGGGCCGGCCATCACCTGGCTGACGTCGAGCACGCGGATGCCTTGTAGCGGCAAAGGCCGGTTGTTCGTTTCCGCGTCGTCGCTGGATGGTGTTTGTGCGTGGTTTTGCGTCATGTCGTCCCCTGTTTTTCCTGCCGGGCCGCTGTCGCGCGAAGCGCGTCGCGCGGCCGGCCGTTGCAGCACCGTGTTGGCGTGCGTCAACTGTCGCGCACGCGAGGGTGCCGCCGCAAGAATGCGACGGTCATACCTGGTTTCGCAAAAGACGAAGGGGGTGCTTTGCAGTCGAGGGCGTCGAGCGCAGGAACTGCTGCGCCCGCGCTTCAGCGGCCGGCCACGCGCCGTCCGGCCGTGAGCGCGGCTTCGACGTTGCGCAGCGTCTGCGCCTGCGCATGTCCTTCCACACAAGACAGTACGTAGCTACGTTGATGCCAGTCACCCGCGAGCTCGACGACGCCGAGGCCGTCCTCGGGATGGAAGCTGCGCAGCACGTCGGGCGGCATCAGACCCACGCCGAGCCCGTGGCGCACGACGGCGAGCATCGTGTCGAAACCATTGACCAGATAGTCGCAATCGAAGCGGCGGCCGCGGCTGTGAAACGCGCGCTGCACGGCGGCAAGGATTGCCGAGCCCTTGCCGAGGCTGACGAGCGGAAGCTCGAGCAAGGCGTCGAGCGTGACCGGCTGCGGATCAAGATGGAAATGTGCGCGGCTATAAACGAGCACCAGCCGGTCCTCGCGATAGCGCATTTGCGGCAGATCGAGAAAGCCGCTCTTCTTTTCGTAGATGCCGATGTCGATCATCTTGTCGCGCAACATCTGCTGCACGATGCGGCTGTTCTCTTCGACGATCTTCAGCGAGATGCCCGGATAGGCATTCCGGATCGCGGCGATATCCGCGGCGAGAAACTCGATGATCACGGCTTTCGGCGCGCCGATCACGATGCGTCCGTCGAACCCGCTCACGAGTGCCTGCGCCTCGCTCGCGAGCCGGTCCACCAGCGTGTCGACCTGCTGCAGATAGCCGAGCAGCTTGCCACCCGACTCGGTCATTTCCACGCCGTGCGGTACGCGCCTGAAGAGCTTCGTGCCGAGTTGCTCCTCGAGATCCGACACACGCCGCGACGCCGCCGCCACCGCGAGCCCCAGCCGGTTGGCCGCCCGCGAGATGCTGCCCTCTTCGACCATCGCGACGACGAGACGAACGGTGGTGGTGTCGACTTTCATGCGCTGACATGAGGACCGGGTCTTGGGGGAGTGCCATGTTACCGCACTCCTTTACCTCATACTGCGCGGGCCAAAGCGAAGCCTTCGCGCGATACACGTCACCGCGCGAAGGCTTGCACGCCAGGCAGGCGAAGCATTACGGCTGACGCGTTTCGTGCGTGAACTTCAGCGTGACGACTGTGATGAGACCGAGCACGATCAGGAACACGGCAACCGGCCAGTAGGCCTGGTAGTGCGCGAGCAGCGCGGTCGCGATCAGCGGCGACAGGCCGCCCGCGAAGATCGACGCGACTTCGTGACCGAGCGCCACGCCGGAATAGCGGACTTCGGTGCTGAACAGTTCGCCGACGAGCGCTGGCAGCGTGCCGATCATCGCGCCGTGGCAGACGGCCGTGCCGAGCAAAAGCGCGAGCCAGATCAGCGGCGTGGACTGCGTGTTGAGCAGCCAGAAGAACGGAAACGCCATCACCACGAGCGACACCGCGCCGATCATATACACCGGCTTGCGCCCGATGCGGTCCGACAGCTTGCCCCACGCGAGCATCGCGCCCATTTCGACCACCATCGCGAGCATCACGCCGGTCAGCATCACCGAATTCGAAATGCCGACGAACTTGCCGTACACGAGCGAGAACGCGAGAAAGATATAGGCGCCGCCGTTTTCCGCGACCCGCAGACCCATCGCCATCAGGATCTCTTTCGGGTGACGCTTGATCGCTTCGAGCACCGGCATATGTGCGGTCTTGCCGGCTTTCTCCGCGTTCTCGAAGTCGCGGCTCTCCGGCAGGTTGTGACGGATGTACACGCCGAGCGCGAAAATCACGATGCTCGCGAGAAACGGCAGACGCCATCCCCATGACATGAACTGATCGTGCGGCAGCGCTTGCACCGCGAGGAACGCGCCCGCCGACAGCACGAAGCCGCCGCCCACGCCGAGCTGACTCCACGCCGCGAAATAGCCGCGTTTTTCGGGCGGAGCGTTCTCGCTGATCATCAGCACGCCGCCGCCCCATTCGCCACCTGATGCGATACCTTGCAGCAAGCGCAAGCCCGCGAGCGCCACGGGGGCCGCCAGACCGACGTGCTCATAGGTCGGCAACAGCCCGATGCCGAAGGTCGCAAAGCCCATGATCAGCAGCGTCCAGACGAGCGACGCGCGGCGTCCATAGCGGTCGCCGATATGCCCGAACACGATGCCGCCCAGCGGACGCGCGACGAAGCCGATCGCAAACGCGGCAAACGCCCCGATCGTGCCGATCAACGGGTCCGCGTGCGCGGGAAAGAACAGTTGCCCGAGCACGAGCGCAGCCGCGGTGCCGTACACGAAAAAGTCGTACCACTCCATCGCGTTGCCGGCCACCGACGCAATGATGATTTTCCTGAGTGCGCGATCCGACTCTGCTGTGGCGCGCCCGGCCGCGATCGGGGATTGAACGGAGGACATGTCTGCTCGCATCTGAATTGGGGGGATGGCGGCCTTTCAGAAAAGGCTTCGCACGATACGCAGTGTCGAGGCGACAGATAGTGGCGTCAAATTAGCCGAAAAGCAGGGCGGGTATCAGTGCAGCTAATATGCCCGGCGTGCCCGGGCACCCGCGGGCAAGCTCACGGGCGCTCAGCGTGCCGGCTGATGAAACATCGTATGGATAGTCTCGCGCAGCCACGCGATGCCGGGGTCCGCCGCGAACTGCGAGTGGCAGTGCACCTGAATTTCGATCGGCGGCAGCGGAAACGGCAGCGGCAGAATCCGGAACGCCTTGCCGCGGTTGAAGCGCTTCGCGATGCTTTTCGGAAAGATCACGGCAAGATCGGTATTCATCACGATCTCGGGCGCGACGACGAAATGCGGCAGCCGCAGCACGACCTCGCGCTTCAGGTTCAGCTCGTCGAGCCATTGCTCGACCATCCGATGCCCGGTCGCATTGGTGCTCGCGTACACGTAGCGTAGCGCGCTCAGATCTTCGCGGCTCGGCCTCGTCTTGCGCAGCGGATGACCGGCGCGCACCACGCACACGTGCTCGTCGACGAACAGCGTCCGGCTCACGCAGCCCGCGTCGAGACCCGGCACATAGCCGAGCGCGAGATCGACTTCGCCGGCGCGCATCGCCGCGCTGACCGACTCGACCGGCACATTGGCAACCTCGATGCGGATGCCGCGCGCTTCGCGATCGAGCAGCGCGGCGAGCGGGGGCAAGAAGTAGAACTCCGACATGTCCGACATCGACACGCGAAACACCCGTCGCGCGGTCGACGGCTCGAACTTCGCCAGCTGCTGCACGGCTTCGTTGATGATCGCGAACGCTTGCGCGAGCGGCGGATAGAGGCGGTACGCGGCATCGGTGGGGACCATGCCATTGGGCGTGCGCGAAAACAGCGGGTCTTCGAACAGCGTGCGCAGACGGCGCAGCGCATGACTGACCGCCGGTTGCGTGAGACCGAGCCGATCGCCGGCCGCCGTCAGACTGCGCAGGTCCCAGATCGCGAGGAACACGCGCAGAAGATTCAGATCGGCGATGCCGGGATTCAGCTTGTTCATGCGCAGCTCTCGCAAACTAAGGCACGTCGCTGGGCCGCGCGACGCGCCGGTCAATATGCGGCGAGGTTACCGTAGATGCTGCGCATTGCAAAATGCGGCGTCGCCCCGCTGTACGGCGGCAGCGCCTGGAAGTCGCGGCGCATCGCATCGCGCACCGGCGACGCGAGCGCATCGGTGAGCGCGCTCGCATCGTCGAACACGACCTTGTTGCGTTGCATCGCGCTCACGCGCGCAAACGGCAAACCGCTGCGGCTGTCGATGCGCGTGTAGATCTCCATTTCGCGCAGCGCCGGCAATTGCAGCATCAACGGCGGATGATGCGCCAGATAGTGCGTAAGCCACGCGTTGAAGTCTTGCGCGACGCCTTCGTATGCGACCAGATAGGTGCAGCGTTGCGCGTTGTCTTCGACCGACGCAGCCTGCGGTGGCGCGAAGATGCGCACGGCCATCACCTGCTGCGAGAAGCTTTGCGGGCTGTATTCGGCGCGCATGGCCGAATGCAACGCGTGCGCGATCGCGCCGTCAGGTTCGAGCGCGGCTTCGAGCGGCTCGAGTTCGTCGAAGTACCACTGCAGCACGCACGACGGCGCATCGGCCGCCGGCGCGATACGCGCATCGACCTGTCCCGCGATCGGCTCGTGCACGATCAGCTTGCGCAGCCCCGCGACTTGCGTGGCGGCCCGCAGCAGCGCGGGCGGGTCCGTGAGCGATTGCCGCGCGTCGCTCGTGCCGATCAGAAAGAGACAGACCTGCATCGTCATGCCGCCTCGCAAGCCGCGACACCGGCACGCGCAAGCCGGTGGAACTGCCTGCCGAAGTAGACGAGGCCATCGCCGTCATCGCGCGTGGCGATCCGCTCGATCCGCACGAACATCACCGAGTGCGAGCCCACCGTCTTGCTGTCGACGATCTGTCCTTCGAGGCTCGCGAGCGCGTCGCCAAGCACCGGAGCGCCGAGCGCTCCCGGCTGCCACGCGCATTGATCGAAACGCGCGTCCATCGAGCAACCCGTCATGCCCGCGAACACGCGCGCCAGGTCCTGGCAGTGCGCGCCAAGGATGTTGATGCACAGGTTCGCGTTTTCGTGCATCACGTCATGCACATAGCTCGATTGATTGATGCACACCAGCATGGTCGGTGGCGTATCGGTCACCGAACAGACAGCGCTCGCGGTGATGCCGCAGCGCCCGCGCGGACCATCGGTCGTGATGATGTTGACGGCCGCGCCGAGGCAAGCCATCGCGTCGCGGAAGTGCGTGCGCGTTTCGTCGTGCGTCATGACAGTCGCTCCTATGTCGCTCAGGGATAGGGCGTGACCGGCGGTATGCCGACGAACAGCGCGCCCGACGCGTCGTAGGTGCCTTCGCCGAGAAACGCATGCTGCGTGACGACGATCGAATCGCGCACCATCCGCTGCATGTGGCTCTCGCGATAGATCGCGCCGATGCCAGCCATCTTGTACGCCTGCATGACCACCTCGGCGCACGTATGCGCGGCATGCGTCGCGGAGAGCCGCAGCAGATTGGCCTCGCTGGGCGACACGGGGTCGCCCGCCATGACCGTGCGCCACGAAGTTTGCGCCGACTCGAAGAAGAACGCGCGCGCGCTGCGCAGATTCGCTTCGGCCTGCGCGAGACCCGAGCGATAGTACGCGCGGTCGGCAAGACGCGGCGCGCCGGTCGTCGTTCTGGTTACGCCGGACATACCGGCCAGCAGGTCGAGCGCCGCGCGCGCGAGCCCGAGGTTCACAGCCGCATGCACCTGTGCCTGATATGCGACGGCGGGGTAGCGGTAGAGCGGCTCGTCGATCAGCGGCGCACCGCCGCGCACGAAGGTCCATTGCTCGTCGACGAACTTGTTTTTCAGGCGCAGATCGTGGCTCCCGGTGCCTTGCATGCCGACCACGTTCCAGTTGTCGACGATCTCGACTTCGCTCGCCGGAAACACGGCCGTGAACGGCTTGCCCGCGTTCGCGTCGCCGACCTTGCCCGGCGCGCCACCGATGCCGACGCCGAGCCAGTCCGCGCCCTTGCAGCCGCTCGCGAAACGCCATTGACCCGACACGACGTAGCCGCCGGGCGCACGCTCGGCCGGTTGCAGGGGATACAGGCCGCCCGCGAAAACCTGGTCCGGACCGGACGCGTAGATGCGGGCCTGAGTCTCGACCGGCAGCGACGCAAGATACGTGTTCGCGGAGCCAAAGGCCGCGACCCATGCGGTCGAACCATCGGCGATCGCGATGCGTTCGAGCATCGCCAGAAACTGTGGCGGCGGCAGCGCGTCGCCGCCGAAGCGTTTCGGCGTGCTCGCGCGGAAGATGCCCGCGCGCTTCATCTTCAGGATCATGTCGCGCGGGACGTGTGAAACCGCATCGAACTCGTCGCGGCGACGCTCGACTTCGGTGATCAGGTCATCGAGCGACAGCGGGCCCGTGTATTCGGGGTAGTCCTGCTGCGTGTCGATGATGGGTGCGTCGGCGGTGCAAGCGCGGGCGCTAGCGGTATGAACGGCGTGCATGCGCGTTACCTCTTGATTCAGTGATGTGAACGATGTCATTCGGTTTCCTGATGCGCTTCGATGCGCATCGCTTTCGGATAGGTCTCCCGGGCGAGCAGCGTCGCGATCACGGTGATCAGGCCGAGCACGCCGAGATACAGAGCGACCGGCGTCGCGCTGCGATAGTGCGCGAGCAGCGCCGTGGCGATCATCGGCGACAGGCCGCCGCCGAGCACCGAGGAGATTTCGCGCCCGATGCCAAGCCCCGAGAAGCGCAGATGTACCGGCAACAGTTCGCTGATGAACGCGGGCTGCGCGCCTTCGAGGATGCCGAGGGTGAGGCTGTTCGCCAGCACGAGGGCCGTGATCACTTTCCAGTATTCGCCGGAGCCGAGCAGCGCAAAGTACGGCCATGCGACAAGCACCAACGCAATCGCGCCGGCGAGATACACGGGCTTGCGTCCGACCTTGTCGGTCAGGTAGCCGAAGAACAGCGAGAACGGAATCATCAGCAGCATCGAAAGAGTCAGGCCGCCGAGCATCCAGCTCGATTTGATGCCGAGGAACTGGCCATACGCGATCGAGAACGCGAAGAAGATGTACGACGCACCGCCTTCGCCGAAGCGCAAACCGAAGATCGTCAGCACTTCGCGAGGACATTGCCGCAACACTTCGATCACCGGCATGCGGGTGTCGCGACGCGTTGCCTTCGCTCGAGCGAACGCGGCGCTTTCGCCGACCGAGCGGCGCATCCACAAGCCCAGTGCGACGAGCGCGGCGCTGCAGAGGAATGGAATGCGCCAGCCCCAGCTCAGGAAATCGGCAGATGACAGGTTCTGCACCAGCAGGAACGCACCGGTCGACAGCACGAAGCCGAGCGCCGCGCCGCACGGACTCCATGCGGCGAGTGCGCCGCGCTTCGATTGCGGCGCGTTCTCATGGATCAGCAGGATGCTGCCGCTCCATTCGCCGCCCGCGGCGAGCCCCTGCACGATGCGCAGACACACGAGCAGCGCCGGCGCGGCGAGGCCGATCTGCTGGTAGGTGGGCAGCACGCCCATCAACATAGTCGCCGTGCCCATCGCGAACAGCGTCAGCATCGTCACGAGCTTGCGCCCGTAGCGGTCACCGAGATGTCCGCACAGCACACCGCCGATCGGCCGCGCGATGAAGCCGACCGTGAAGCCGCCGAACGCGGCGATGGTGCCGGTGAGCGGATCGCTGCCGACGGGGAAGAACAGCTTGCCGAATACCAGCGCCGCGGCCGTTCCATACAGGAAGAAGTCATACCATTCGAGGATTTGACCCAGCACGGCGGTCGTGACCGCACGTCGTACGCCGCTCGTCGCGGCGGCGGACCGGCGTGATGCGAGCGGGGCGCTCAGATCGGAATTCACGGCGTCAGAGTTCATGGCTCAGGGAGAACGAAGATTGAGGTTCCCGCATGACGATGGCTCTACGCAGCGGGGCGAATCACATCCGGACGACATGGCTGCACGATATGAGCGGCGATAAACGCGGTCAAATTCGGGCCAAAAATGATCGATATGAATGGCGTGCATGGGCGAGGCCCGGGTCGGGCGACGCGCGAATGGTGAGGAGTTCCAGGAGGTGGCGCTACGGTGAGGGTTTACGGGAGCGGTGGGCGGGATGCGCGACGGCTCACGCGGTGTGCGTCGGAACGGCGATGGGGATGAGGTGCATCGAAGTGCGCAGCGCGTGCTTCGCTGGCTTCAGCGTTGTGGTGAACGATTGCGTTTCGGACCAGCGAGCGCGGAGCGCGTCGGTGTCCAGTGCGCGAAAAACACGCTGGAATGCAGGGCTAAAAGTTGAAGCGAGCCTGTTGAGGTGAGGTCTTCCAGGATGGTGAGGATTTCCAGGAGTCGAGAGAACGACGCTTTGTGCGCCATGGTGAGGAGTTCCAGGAGGTCGGCCCCGCATTCGAGACCTCGCGCTCGCGGCAATTGCTCAATCCGGGTAGAACGGAAGCCTTTGGCTCCCGAAAAACCTCACCTGGGGCTATCGCTCACGTTCCTTACGGCTCCATCAGAACTTTACCTTCAGCTGAAAACCAATCGTAAAGGGCAGATTGTCCGATGGGATCGGCGGAATGACGATGAAGTTCGCGCCGACGCGCTTGTATTCGAGCATCACGATCGGCGCGACCACCGGGCCGATCGTGTGATTGCTGCCAAGCCCCCAGTTGCCATAGTTATAGCCGGAGATGATCCCGCCGATCGCCGCGATCCGCACGATTCCCCAATGCGCGAACTCCGGCGCCCACACGCCGCCGCCGTAGTAGGACGGCCGACGCAGCGAGTTGCGAAAGCCGCCGGCCGTCAGCGCCCACTGGTTGTTCAGCCAGCATTCGACGCCAAGCCCGGGATTGAACTGCTCGAAGTGCGTATCGGGATCGGGGTTGATGTGATACGAGCCGAGCATCGCGTCGACCCATACACCGCCGTCACACCAGTTGCCCGCGTGCGCCGCGGAGAGCGCCGCGAAGCTGGCGAAAAGCGCCACCGCGGCGCGCCGGATATTCTTGTTCATCTGCCTGACGTGCATTTCTTCTCCGTCACCGGTCGAGCGCCGGTGTCATGGTGTTCTGGCGATCCGCGTGCCGCCCGTCGCGCACTGTACCTGAAGCCGTGCGGTCGATGTTGGGGACTCGCTCGGCCGGCCGGGCACGCGACGTGCCCCCGCAGCCGGAACCGCCACGATAACGGAGAACCGATGGCGCCGTGATGAACAAGCGGTGAAGAAGTTCGCGGCGCGCATCAGGTGCGCCGCCGGCGATGAATGTGGTGGGAACGTCTACAGACCGAGATCGGACAGGCTGGGGTGATCGTCGGGCCGCCGGCCGAGCGGCCAGCGATACAAGCGGTCGGCTTCGCGGATCGGCAGGTCATTGATGCTTGCGTGACGATGCGCCATCAGACCATGCTCGTTGAACTCCCAGTTCTCGTTGCCATACGAGCGGAACCAGTTGTTCGAATCGTCGTGCCATTCGTACGCGAAGCGCACCGCGATGCGGTTGTCGGTGAACGCCCACAGTTCCTTGATCAACCGATAGTCGAGCTCCTTCGCCCACTTGCGGCGCAGAAAGCCGACGATCTCCGCGCGGCCATGCACGAATTCGGCGCGGTTGCGCCACACGCTATCCGTCGTGTACGCGAGCGATACGCGCTCGGGTTCGCGCGTGTTCCACGCATCTTCCGCGGCGCGCACTTTCTGGATCGCGGTATCGCGAGTGAATGGCGGCAGCGGCGGGCGAGCTTCGATCGTATCGGCCATGATGGTTCCTCAGTCAGGTTATGGTGCGCCGCGATGGCGGCCGTTTGGTTGCGGCGGGTTTCGCTGCCGCATCGAGCAAGGTCTTGCCAACCGCCTGCGCGTCGAGCGCCGCATCGGCTTCGCCGCTCACGAGCGCCACCGCGATCGCGCCGTCGAGCAGCACGAGCCATTGCCGCGCGAGCGGCGCCGCGCGACGCGCATCGATTTCGGCTTCCACGACGAACGCGACGCATTCGGCACGCACGAAACCGAGCAGCCGTGCCTTGTGTTTGCGCGCGACGACGCGGATCGGATCGTCGGCGGATTCGATTTCGCCGGCCGCGTTCAGAAACGCGCAGCCATGAAAATCCGCCGATGCGAACCACTCGCGCAGCACGTCGAACATGCCGAGCAGGCGTCTGCGCGCGCCCTTGCCGCGCCGTTGCGTGCCGGCGATAAACCAGTTCATCCAGCGCTCGTCGCGCCGTTCGAGCGCGGCCGCGATTAGCGCATCTTTCGACTCGAAATGCGTGTAAAAGCTTTTGCGCGCGGTGCCGGACTGCCGCACGATCGCATCTACGCCGGTTGCATGGATGCCGCCGGCGTAGATGAGCGCCTCGGCGGCATCGAGCAGCCGCTCGCGCGCCGTGCCGGACTGGGCCGCGTCGTTTGGATCGGTCGGAATCGTTTCGTGTGTCATGGACGAAAAGGTAGAACGATCATTCTCCATCGTCAAGTTTTTCTTCGAGCTTCGGCGCTGTGGGTGCGCTTGCTGCTATCGTGATGGAGATCGCTTGATCACCGCTCAACCGGAATCGCTTCGATGAAACCATCCTCCGTTCGCACCGCGTGGATGCGCGCGCTGCTCGGCGCAACGCTGCTGGGCGCGGTGGCCTGCACGCCGATCCAGGTGCTCACGCATTCGGTCAGTCAGAACGAGGCGCGCGTGCCGCCCGGACGCTACGACATCGATCAGGACCATACGAGCATCACGTTCGATATCGATCACTTCAAATACACGCGCTTTACGATGCGTTTCGATCGCAAGCAGGGGGAGCTCGACTGGAACGACGGCGGCCTCGAGCGCAGCACGGCGTCGGTCGCGATCGACGCCGCGAGCATCGACACGAACGTGCCGCTGCTCGACAAGATGGTGAAAAGCGACAGCATGCTCGACGTCGCGCGCTATCCGCAGATCCGCTTCGCGAGCACGCGTTTCGAGCGCACCGGCGAAGCGCGCGGCACGCTGAGCGGCGATCTGACGATCCGCGGCGTCACGCAGCCGGTCACGTTCGACGTCACGTTCAACGGCTTCGCGCCCGATCCGCTGACGAAAAAGGACACGCTTGGCTTTTCCGCGGACGGTCATTTCAGCCGCGCGAAGTTCGGTCTGTCTACCTGGTATCCGGCCGTCGGCGACGATATTCACGTGCGCGTCCAGGCCGAGTTCGTGAAAACGCCCGCAGGCGCGTAAGCGCGCTGCGGGCGTCAGCGTTCAGACGGTGAGGTGCCGACTCAGGCAGAGGTCCAGTCGAGAATCACCTTGCCGCTTTCGCCGGAGAGCATCGTCGCGAAGGCTTCCTGATAGTCGTCGACCTTGAAATGGTGGGTGAGGATCGGCGACAGATCGAGGCCGCTTTGCAGCATCGCGACCATCTTGTACCAGGTCTCGAACATCTCGCGCCCATAAATGCCCTTGATTTCAAGGCCTTTGAAGATCACCTGGGTCCAGTCGATCGCGGTTTGCGCGGGTGGAATGCCGAGCAGCGCGATCTTGCCGCCGTGGTTCATCGCTTCGAGCATGCCCGTAAAAGCACTCGGCACGCCCGACATTTCGAGTCCGACGTCGAAGCCCTCGGTCATGTGCAGATCGTGCATCACGTCGCGCAACGATTCGCGCGACACGTTCACCGCGCGCGTCGCGCCCATCTTGCGCGCGAGTTCGAGGCGATAGTCGTTGACGTCGGTGATCACGACGTTGCGCGCGCCGACGTGCCTGGCGATCGCGACCGCCATGATGCCGATCGGCCCAGCGCCGGTAATCAGCACGTCTTCGCCGACGAGGTTGAACGACAGCGCCGTATGCGTCGCGTTGCCGAACGGATCGAAGATCGCGGCGAGATCGTCGGAGATTTCAGGCGGGATCTTGAACGCGTTGAAGGCCGGAATCACCAGGTATTCGGCGAACGCGCCCTCGCGATTCACGCCGACGCCGATCGTGTTGCGGCACAGATGCCGGCGGCCCGCGCGACAGTTGCGGCAGAAGCCGCAGGTGATGTGTCCTTCGCCCGACACCCGATCGCCGATCGCAAAGCCGCGCACTTCCTGCCCCATCTCGACGATTTCGCCGACGTATTCATGGCCGACGTGCATCGGCACCGGAATCGTCTTCTGCGCCCAGTCGTCCCACTTCCAGATATGAATGTCGGTGCCGCAAATCGCGGTGCGCGTGATGCGGATCATCACGTCGTTATGACCGACTTCGGGCTTCTTCACGTCGGTCAGCGTGAGGCCCGGTCCGCGTTCGAGTTTTGCCAATGCTTTCATCTGCTTCTCCATTCGAATCACGCGGCGATCACGTGGTGATGACGCCGAGCTCGCGGCCGACGCGCGCGAACGCCTCGACGGCACGGTCGATCTGCTCCGGCGTGTGCGCGGCGCTCATCTGCGTGCGGATGCGCGCGCGGCCACGCGGCACCACCGGGAACGAAAAACCGATCACGTAGACGCCTTGCTTCAGCAGCGCATCGGCCATCTTTCCCGCGAGTTGCGCGTCGCCGAGCATCACCGGAATGATCGGATGTTCGCCCGGCACGAGCGTGAAGCCGAGCGCGCTCATCGCGCGGCGGAAATGCGCGCCGTTTTCGCGCACGCGTGCGCGCAGCAACGCCCCTTCATCGCTGGCGAGCAATTCGAGTACCTTCAGCGACGCCGCCGCGATGCTCGGCGTGAGCGTGTTCGAGAACAGATACGGGCGGGAGCGCTGCCGCAACAGCTCGACGACTTCCTTGCGCGCCGCGACGTAGCCGCCCGATGCGCCGCCGAGCGCCTTGCCGAGCGTGCCAGTAATGATGTCGACGCGCGCCATCACTGCGCAATGCTCGGGCGTGCCGCGACCGTGTTCACCGATGAAGCCGACGGCGTGCGAGTCGTCGACCATCACCAATGCGCCGTACCTGTCGGCCAGATCGCAGATGCCGGCGAGGTTCGCGATGATGCCGTCCATCGAGAACACGCCGTCGGTCGCGATCAGTTTGAAGCGCGCGCCCGCCGCATCGGCTTCCTGCAGGCGCGCTTCGAGTTCGCCGAGGTCGTTGTTCCTGTAGCGAAAGCGCTTCGCCTTGCACAGCCGCACACCGTCGATGATGCTCGCGTGATTCAGCTCGTCGCTGATGATCGCGTCGTTTTCGTCGAGCAGCGTTTCGAACAGGCCGCCGTTCGCGTCGAAGCAGCTCGAGTAGAGAATGCAGTCGTCGGTTTGCAGGAACGCGGCGAGCGCCGCTTCGAGTTGCTTGTGCACGGTTTGCGTGCCGCAGATGAAGCGCACCGACGCCATCCCGAAGCCGTCGCTGTCGAGGCCTTGCTTGGCGGCTTCGATCAGCCGCGTGTCGTCGGCGAGACCGAGATAGTTGTTTGCGCAGAAGTTAAGCACGTCGCTGCCGTCGGCAAGACGCACGTCGGCCGACTGCGGACTCGCGATCACGCGCTCGCTCTTGTAGAAGCCGTCGGCGCGGATCTGGTCGAGGGTGCCGCGCAAATGGGCAAGGTATTGGTCACGCATGAACGGGACTCCTGAGAGTGATGGCGCCCGCATTCGCATGCGTGCGGGAAGGGCGGCCTGTTATAGTCGGTTGTCAGCTTTATCGGATATTTTCGTTTTTCCGAACTAAAATCCGGTATATCGAACAACTCTAAACGATGGGTCTGGAAATGGCAAGTTCGGGTACACGCCGCACCGCGTCCAATGCGGCGCCCACCTCCGCCAGCGCGGCATTACCGCCGAGTGCGGCGATTGCGGCGCCGCCGCGCGTCGGCGAACAGATTCAACGGCTGCGCGCCGAGCGGCGCATGACGCTCGACGATCTGTCGCGCGCGGCCGGCGTATCGAAATCGATGCTCTCGGAAATCGAGCGCGACAAGGCCAATCCGACGATCGCGGTTGCGTGGCGGCTGACCAATGCGCTCGGCGTAAGTCTCGATTCGCTGTTTGCGCCGCCGAAGTCGCCTGAGGCAATCGCCGTTTCCGGACCGCGCGATATTCCTACGCTAAGCGGTCACGAAGCGAAATACCAGTTGCGTGTGTGGGGACCGATCGAGCTGGCCGGCAAGTTCGAGTGGTACGAGTTGACGCTGCAGCCTGGCGGGGCCCTCGTGTCGAACGCGCACGAGCCAGGCACGCGCGAGCATCTGACCGTGCTGCACGGCTCGATCGAAATCGAGGCGGCCGGCGCGACGAAGCGGCTCAAGGTCGCGGACACCGCGCGCTACGTCGCGGATGTTCCGCATGCGATCCGCAACGTCGGCAAGAGCGAGGCGAAAGCGCTGCTGGTCGTGATTCACGGTTAGGCCGTTCGGCCAGGTTGCGCCCGGTACTGTATGTTTGTACAGTATCAGGTGTCGATTGGAGCCGAGAATGAACAACCTGAAAACCGACCCTACCGATCAAACTCTCGCCGCGCTGCGCTTCCAGACCGCCGCGCGCGATCTCGAACATATCGTGCGCAGCATCGCCGCGCGCTACATCGTCAGGCAGGTGCCGCTCACGTGGCGTCTGCTCCATGCCATCGAAGCCGAGGCGCTGGCCGATCTCGGTTTTGCCAGCCGGCACGACGCGCTGATGCTCGGGCTGTTCCAGCGCCCGTCCGATCTGCCTTATCCAGAAACCGATGACCGCGTGGATTTCGGCACCTCCAACGCATTGCCGGCCGTTTTTGCGTTTGCCGTCAATGCGTACGAGGAAGCGGCGCGGCAAGCGGCGCGCCGGGCGGCGCTGCCACGGCCGGCCGATGCGCCCTTAAAGCGCGCCCGGGCGTGGGGCGGCTAATGGCGGCACCACGTCGGGATGGCTCGGATCCTCATCCATTCCTCGCGGTCGGCCTCGCGGCGCTCAGCGCCTACAATACGCGGACCAAACGGTGCAACTAACGGAAGGATTGCCCATGTCACCCCCTCATCTGTCCGACCCCGTTCCCCGTCCCGCGCCCTCCACCGATCTGTTCGATCAGCAACGCGAAGACTGGCGTCGCGACCCGCAGGTCGCGTTCGATGCGTGGCTCGCGAAGCAGCACTTCCGTCGCTCTTCGGCGTTGGTCTATCAGGCGCAGTGGGGGCAGTTTCTCGATTGGCTCGGCGCGCGGCAACAAAGCCTCGCGACGGTCGACACGCCCGCAATCGCCGAATTCGTCGCCAGCCTCGAGATTCGCAGAACGCAGCGGATCCGCTATTTGCGGCTTATCGAGCGCGTGCTCGATCACGTGCGCGAGATCGAATCTGCGTCGACCAACCCGGCTCGTTTCATCGCTCAGGACGGGGAAGCCGCGTGGCGCAATGCGCGCGACAATGAGCCGACCGGGTTTCTCACGCATGCGGAACGCACTGCGTTGATCGCGCGGCTGTTCGCGCCGTTGCCGGCGTTGTCGACCGCGCAGCGCTGGAGAGAGCGACGCGATCGCGCGTTGATCGCGGTGTTTCTGGGCGCAGGACTGAAGACGGGCGAAGCGGGAGCGCTTACGGTTAGTTGCGTGAGAGAGGGCTCGCCGTGGGTCACGATCGAGTCCGCGAATCCAGTGCTGACGCGGCGCACGCGACTCGCGCCGTTCGCAACGGCGATTCTCGACGCCTGGCTAGCCGAACGACGGCTGACGCAACTGGCCGGCAAGCTTGTGTTTCCCGCATCGCCGTCGGGCAGGCCGATGCATAAGGCCACGATGCTGCGCGCGGTGGATGCGCTCGTCGATGCAGCGGGGATTGCCACGTCGCGCCAATCGCGCGCGAGTCCGCAGACCTTGCGCAACACGTTTGCGGCGGACCTGTTCGAAAGCGGGGTAGAGGCCGAACAGGTCGGTCAATGGCTCGGCTTCGTGCAGGCGGTGTCCGCGAACCGGCTATATCGCGCGTGGCAAACCTGGATTGATCAGCAGGATTCGCCCGCGACAGAGGAGCCGGATCCAGCTGCGGCACCGTTGGCCGAGCCCCGCCGTGACGGGCGTTTGACGAGAAAAACGGGAGCCGGCGAACCTTGAAGAACCTCACCGTTGCGGTCCCGAATTTCCTCACCTTTGACGTTTTTCCGTTAGATTGGCCGCCTCTGGTTAACGCATCGCGTGCACGGAGCGGGACGACGGCGCGGTGGCGCCGTCGTTCGACAGAAACTGGTTCACCGCCGCGAGCCTCGATTCGCCGAGGCCGGAAGAGTGCTCGCATTCCGGGCACAACAGTTCGAAACGGTGATCGACCTGCGAGAGCTCCGGCTCACCTTCCTCGCATTTCGGGCATCTCGCGGGCAGCGTCACGTGGCCGTCAGCCGCGGTGCCGATCATGCTCAACTCTTTGCTCGTGAGCCGCCCGTCAGTAGCCAGCGAGCACAGCAGTACGGCGATGGCTGGATCGATGCCCTGCTGGCCACGCAGGGCGGCGACTTCTTTCGTCAGCGCGTCGACTTCGTCCGACTGCTCGCGCAGCTGCGCGTCGAGCCGATCGGTGCGCGCCTTGGCGGCGGCAATCTGCTGAATGAACTCGAATTCCTTGCGGCTCGCATCACGCACGCCGGACTGATACGTCGCGGCCATGCTACGCAGCGAGTCGAGTTCGACTAGCATCGGCTTGACGCGCCGCTCGGCTTCGGCCACCGCATCCTTGATCTGCTGTGCATAGTGCTCCGTGCTTTGCCGCAATTCGACGTGCAACGCGTCGATCCGGTCGCGCAACGCAGCATTGGCAGTCTGTTCGTTTTCGAGCCGTTGCCGCAGCGCCTCGTTCTCCTGGTCGAGCCGGCGCGTGGTTGCCTGCATGCCTTCGAGGTGAACGCTGCCGTGCGTAGTCGCGCTCGATAACTGCGTTTCAAGTGCGCGAACCCGCTCCCACGCGGTTTCGGCGCGCGCTTCGCTGCGCCTGATGGCGTCGTCGGCCGCATCCCGACGAATTTCCGCCTCGCGTACGCGTAGATCGGCGGCGCTGATCTGCGCGCGGATCTCTTCACGTTCGCCATCGAGCGACGCTTTGGCCTGCACGACCGCTTCTTCGAATAACGCGCCCAGCAGTTCGCCGGCGCGATCTTCCAGTGCCTTTGGTATCGCGCCCGCTCCGACCTTGACCCGCGACACGCTGCGGATGCGCTCCCAGAAATGATCGATGTCCTTCGGGATGTCGCTCGCGCTGCCGGTTTGCGTGAGATCGCGCACGGCCGCCATCGATGGCCGGATGCCGAGATCGAAAAAAAGCCGTTTGCATGCATGCAGCGACAGATCCTGGCGGCGCACGCCCTGCGCACGCATCGATTCAAGCTCGTCGCGAATGGCTTGCCGCTCCTGATCCAGATTCATGTTTACCTCGATGTGGCTCGAATTGGATGGATCATAACAATTTACGTAGTGTTTGCTACCGATTTATCGGTGGCGAACGGATTGGCGTATACCGACGGGCTTTTGCGTGCAGATTGCGATGGTAAACACGCGCCTGCCGTTTTTCTCCGTGAAACAAAACGAAGAATAGCTAATAAGCCATTGTATTAGAAGAATTTTGTTTGATTTCCGCATGATCGCGCACTGTTTCACGATTGATCGGCAATGGCTGCGGGGTGGTGGGCCTGTGTTTCACGGGGCTCGCGGGTGTAAGGCTTGAGAGTAATAAAAATAAACACCTTTGAACCCTTGTTAAAGACGTTAACGACTCGGCAAACCCTTATCTGGCGGGGCTTTCAGGCCAGCAAGGTGAAGCTTTGCGGGAGACTTGGTGAGGGTCTGCGGGAAACTCGAGTGATGGGGTTCGGGAAGCTCGGTGAGCGGCTCCGGGACGGAACGTGAGCGGGTTCAGGAAACGCCGTATACGTGGGGTTTGGGCAAAGGTGAGGTTTTGCGGGACTTCGCAGCCGCGAAGCGCCCGACAGCCCTCGACAGTGTCTGTTCGGTTTGGTCTGCAGCAAGGTGAGGGCTTTCGGGAGGCTCGCGAGCGTGGTTTTTTGCCGGTTTTTTGGGGTGGTTAACCGCTTTGGTGAGCCGTGGCGGGAGAAAACGTAAAACGAAGGTGAGATTTTTCGGGGCGCGGGGTCCAGTTTTGCTTTCTTTTTGAGCATCCATACTGCTGAGGTGAGGTTTTACGGGAGCCAACATGGAATTCGACGCATCGATTGCCCGAAAGACTGGTCGGCGGGAACCGCTGGCGATTGGAAAGGTGAGGGGATTCGGGGAACTGGCTGATCAGCTAGATCCTCGAGCTGATTTGGCCGGGGATTCCGTCAAAGGTGAGACTTTTCGGGAGGGTCTGGATAGGGTTCTGCGCATTAAGGTGAGGAGATTCGGGACTGAAACGCGGGCTATCGGCCGGAGATGCCCCGGCGGATGGCAATTTGCGAGCGTAGGTATACCTGGTCTCTGATTGCAAAGGTGAGTCTTTTCGGGAGATTCATGGGGACGCAATGAAAAGTGCTGCGGTGCGAAAAACGGGCTTAAGGTGAGGTTTTACGGGGACAGCGGTGGTTCGAGCGCTAGATGGGATTATCGCAAGTCACGGAAATCATTGATTTTTTTACTGTCCTCGAGCAAAGGTGAGAGTTTTCAGGAGTTCTTTGGGAGGGGGCGCCAGGGCCTCCGTAAAGGTCAAAGGTGACGCTTTTCAGGAGGTTGCATTGGGGAAATGCGGTACTGGCGCGGCATGAGCGCGTGTCGTGTTGTGCCGTTCTGCGGAGCTACGGTGAGGTTTTTCGGGAGCATGGGAGCGGTGAGGATTTGCCTGTGGTTGGATCTCCCCTTTTTCGGCGGCTTCGGACGAAGCTCGAAGTCGTGCCCGACGATAGGAAGCTTGATGCACCGACAGCAGGGCTGACGGGGCGCCCGTCGCAGGCCCGCGCCGCGTTGCGGTCCCAATACCGTGCGGGCATTCCATCTATCGATCCGGACTGTGCGTCGGCCGGCAGCACGCGACGATCGACGAAACGATCGCGAGGCCGCACGACGAAGTCATCACCCGCCCCGGACACCATCCGTTTACACAAGGGTCTCGAAAAAATCAGCGAAAATTTTTGAGGTGAGAAGATTCGGGATCAAATGCTCCCCATTGCCGCACGCGGCGAAACGAGCCCGATTCGCAAACGCCGCGGCCGGCAAGGAGAGCCCGATCCTGGCGGCACGCACACGAGGTGAGGGTTTTCGGGAGTTGCTCGAGGTGAGTTGCGCTTCGTAAACTCGCTTCACCGGCAATGGTGAGATGGGCGCTATAGACGCGTATCACCACAGCCGGTATGCTCTCGCGAAATCCCCTCCTCACCCCGACGCATGGCCACCAAGCGCGCGAAAAAGACCGATGTTGTCAGCCCGAGCTCGGCTGAGCTGCGCAAAGCCGTCGAGGCGATCGCGATCCAGCCCAAGAGCGGCAAGATCACGCTGCTCACGCGCAAGCTATTTAACGTGTTACTCGCGGTGGCCCAGCAAGCGGATGAATCGGGCGACACCTATCGGGCGCTGCTGTCCGACATCGTCGCCAATTCCGCGTTCGATTCCAATGACACCGCGCTCGTCAAGGAGCATCTGCGCCGCATGGTGTCGGTGCAGGTCGAGTGGAGCACCGGCACGTCGAGTCAGAAGCCTGGCCGCAAATGGGGTATTTCGACGCTGATCGCGGACGCGGAAATTCTCGAAGATCCGACCACGCGTCGCGTCTGGGTCGAGTTTTCGTTTGCGCCGAAGATCAAGAAGAAACTGCTCGATCCGGTTCAGTATGCGCGGCTGAGTCTGCAGTTCCAGAGCCAACTGCGCAGCAGCGCGGGCCTCGCACTCTACGAGATTTGCGTGCGCTACCTGACCAACCCCAGCCACCTGACGATGCGCGAGACCTGGGAATGGTGGCGGCCGATTCTGTCGGGCACGCCGGACACTGAAGCCGGCGACGAGGCGAAGCGCGAGTACAAGTATTTCAAGCGCGACTACCTGCGTCCGGCCATCGCCGAGGTCAACGCGGTCACGAACATTTTTGTCGAGCTGATCGAGCATCGCGAGGGTCGGCGCGTCGCTGAAATCCAGTTCCGCGTGACCGAGCGCAAGCAGCCGATGCTCGCGCTCGACGAACATCCGAACGTGTTCGACAGCACGCTGGTCGACCGGATGGTGAAGATCGGCATTCCGCTCAAGGAGGCGCAGACGCTTTATGCGGACAGCGAGGAGAACCGGATCCGCGCGGCGCTGCAGATGACCGAGCAGCGTATGCGCAGCACGTCACTGCCGCCGGTGCGCAGTGCGCCGGCGCTGTTCAAGGATGCGTTGAAGAAAGGCTATGCGCCGCCGGTCGAGGCGCTGCCCGCGGGTGGCGGCACCAGCAAGGCCGCGGCGTCGCCGGCCGACGATCTGAAGGCGCGTCTGCTCGGTGAATACTCGGCTTACCGTCGCAAGCAGGCCTACGAGTTGTACAACGAACAGGGCGAGTCGGAGCGCGATATCGCGCGACAGTCGTTCGAGGAAGATGAATTGCCGGGGCTCGGCACGCACATGCGCGACGACTGGCGGCGTCGCGGGCTCGATTCGAAGATCGTCGAAACGGCGTTCTTCGACTGGCTCGCGCGCAGGACCTGGGGCGAACCGACCGACGGCGACCTGCTCGCCTTTACGCTGAGCCAGTCGCGCGCGGCGTGATGGGTCGATAACTGCCTTTGAAATCCAGGCGGCGGTGCATGCGCACCGCCCTCACGTCTTACTTCAGCATCTTCTCGATCTGCCGCAGGATGTCGTCGCGCTTTTCACGCGTGAGGCCTTTCAGGCGCAACTCGAGCCGGTCGTCCCCATACGACTTCAGATCGCCGACCGACACACCACCAAGCTTGATTTCCAGACGTTGCGCGTAGCGCTGCCGGCCCGCCGGTTTGGCGCTTTCCTGCGAGGTCGCTCGGCCTTTGACGATGTCGGCGACCTGGCGTGTGCTCAGATCGTCGGAAAGGATCCGGTTGATCAGTCGCAGTGTCGCCTCCGCGCCGCGAGCCGTGTGGTAGCGGCCCACCTGATACGCCATGTTCGAGCCGAAGCGGTCAGGGCGCGCGACCATCTCCTGCATCACGGTTTCCGGGAGTTTGGCGATGGACAGCGCGACTGCGACCGTCGATTCGTCGAGGCCGAGATGTTCGGCCAGTTCCTTCTGGCTCTGGAAATGCCGCTCGTCGAGAAAGCGTCGCCACACGACCGCGTTGTCGAACACCGTCTGCGAGTCGCGCTGCACGTTGAGGTCGTAACCGAGCTTGTAGCTCTGGATGCCGATCGGCAGATCGATGACGATCGCTTTCACCGACTCCTTGTTCGCTTCTTTCAGCGCACGCACCCGTCTGCCGCCGTCACTGACGAAGTAGGTGCCAGGGTTGTCATAGTCGGGAATGACGTGAATCGCCTGCTGCTGCCCCTGCTTCGCCAGATTGACGGCAAGCTCCGCAATCGACGACTTCACATAGAAGTACCGTGGATTGAACGGGCTCGGCTTGATCGTCTTGAGCGCCAGTTCGATGATCTGGCCGGGACGATAGCCGTGCTCGAGCCTCCAGGCGCGGTAGGCCGCCGATTCGTTGTCCGGATCAGGAATCTTCGCGTCCTGCAGACGCGACGGCAAGACGGCCGGAATCGGACGCCCGGCGATCGTGGGAGTTTTCGCCTCGTTGCTGACCAGGCCGTCGATCGCATTCAGACGGTCGAGCGCGGTGCGCTTTTCGCTGCTGGTCGTGTCAGGACGTGCTTGAAAGCCTTTGGCGAACTGGGACGGTTTCATTCAGGGTCCTTTATGCGCATAAATTCATGGGAGCAAGGCGGCGATCTCGTTGGCGCACGCCCGTACTTCGAGCGCGGCGAGCTTCGCGCCGCGGTCGTTCATCTGAAGCACCGTTTGCCCTAACGCCATTGCCTGCTTGTAGGCTTCGCGCGTGGGAATCTGGGTCTTGAGGAGAGGGAAGCCGAGTTCTTCGAGCGCGCGCTTCAGTTCGCGCGTCAGCATCCGTTTCTCTTCAGTCTTGTTGAGCAGGAACACGGCTCGCAGGTCTTCGTTCATGACCTGCGCTTGCTGGACCAGCTTGACGAGGCCGATGCTCGACCAGTAATCGGCAGGGGACGAGGAAGTTGGGATTACCGCGACGCTCGCCGCGAGCAGAACGACGCCCGAGACTTTTTCGGTGATGGAGGGCGGGCAGTCGACGACGATGATGTCGTAGTCAGCCACGAACTTCTTGATCTCGCGATGGATCTGGCTGCCTGCTTCGGACAGGTTGACGACGGCGAATGGAATACCGATGTCGCCGTCGGAGGCAGCACTGGCCCAGTGAATCAGAGTGTTTTGGCCATCCGCGTCGACGACGAGAACGCGTTTGCCTTTCTCGTGAAATGCAGCGCCGAGATGCATCGCGATGGTGCTCTTCCCGACCCCGCCTTTCTGCTGTGTTACCGCGATGATTTCTGCCGCCAAATTTCACCTCCTCTTTTTAGACGCAAATGGATTTTACCTGGTTGAAGTGCTATTTCAAATGATTTGCGTAAGCGCAGTTCGGAAATTGGCCATTCGGCAAAGGGTTTATGCGCATAAAGAGGCATCGGACGTGTGCCGGGGGTCTTGCGGGATATCAGAGCAAGCGTGGACTGGGGCTTAAGCGTTGCTGATCGCTGTCCGGCGGCGGCAAAGGGAAAGTAACGAGTGCTCGCGCACTGCGTGCACAGTCGTCGGTGACTGTTCGCGATTCTCGGGCTGATGTGCAGAGAAAAGGAGCGCATGCATCTGAGCGACCAAAGGGGTGAGAGGTGCCAGACTTTATGCGCATAAAGTTCGCGTGCCAATTGGCCCGGAGGGACCGTTCGTCATGAATTCGTCCGATGCCGATTCTCCCCAGACATGGCGGCAAGTAACGTGCATCCGGCGCCTCATCAGCGGGGGATATAGGTTGTCGTTTGAATCGCGCCCGCGCGAGCAAATCTCAGGTGCGACTAGAACTCAGGGTGCCAGCATTAAACGGTTCCCACTCGCCTCGAAGGCAGCGTCGGTTTATGCGCATAAACCGACCCGCTCGCCGATGGTTCAAACAACGCGGATGCCGCGCAGTCATCCCGCGCCACGTCATCAAGTCACCCGCTAAAATTCCCGAACCCTTCTAACCGTCACAGCCTTCAACGGCGTAAGCCCCGAATCCAGCCATGATCACCATCTACCACAACCCGCGCTGCTCCAAATCTCGCACCACCTGCGAACTCGTCGCGAACACCTACAACTCCGCAAACGAAGCGACGGAAATCGTCGAATATCTGAAGAAGCCACTCACCGTCGCAGAGCTTGAGAAGCTCAATGCTCAACTCGGCTGTCCCGTCCGCGAAATGATCCGCGACACCGAGGTCGAATATAAAGAGCTCAATCTTGCCGACACGTCGCTGACGAACGCCCAGCTCTATGACGCATTGGCGAAGCATCCGATTCTGTTGCAACGACCGATCGTCGTCAGAAACGGACGGGCTGTCATCGGCCGCCCGCCGGAAAATGTCGCCGCGCTTTTCGCCTGATCGCGCGACCGTCGAAGTAAAACGATGTGGGCAATGCGGACTCGAACTGCTGCGCTAGGCTTTGCCGGACAGCGCGGCATCCTTGGTCACGATCTTCGTCGGAATCAGATGCAGTTCGGTGAACGTATCCGCGATGCGCTGTTGTTCCGCAAGCACGTTCGCGTCGACGGGCTTGTAGATATGCGCGTAATGCCGCAAGCCTGATTCGATCACGCTCGCGTCGAGCCCTTGAATCGGCGCGAGTCTGGCGGCGGCCTCGCTGTAATGGCCGCGTACCCACTCCCCTTCCTTGCCGACTTCATCGATCACGATCGCAAGGACGTCGCCGTTCTGTTGCGCGAAGGGCCGCGCGCTCAGAAAGAACTGGTGGTGACTCACGATACCCTCGGCATCGGCGAGCTGCCGCGCGTTCGTTTGCCGCCTGGCGGCTTCGAGGAACGGATCCCAGATCGCCCACGCATCGACCGCACCGCGCTCGAAGGCCGCGCGTGCATCGGCGGGCGGCAGATACACGGGTTGGATCTCGCTGAACTTCACGCCGTTCTTCTGCAACGCGGCGACGAGAAACCAGTGCACATCCGAGCCCTTGTTCAGCGCAATCTTCTTTCCCTTCAAATCGGCCAAGGTTTTGATTGGCGCGTCCGGATGCACGAGGATGCCTTCGGCGTGCGGCGTCGGAATTTCATACGCCGTGTAGACGAAATTGGCACCCGCGGCCTGCGCGAACACGGGCGGCGCTTCGCCCACATAGCCGAAATCGATCGCGCCGACGTTCAGCCCTTCCAGCAATTGCGGCCCAGCCGGAAACTCGGTCCATTTGACCGTGATGCCAAGTGGCGCAAGCCGCTTTTCGAGCGTGCCGTGCGCCTTCAGCAATACCAGGGTGCTTGCGGCTTTCTGATATCCGATGCGAAGTTCTTTTGCATGTTCATCGGCGGCAAATGCGGCGGCGGAGAAGACCGGCAACGCGGCGGCGGCCAGCGTCGCGCCTACGCCGGCCAGAAACGTACGGCGCGTCAGCAGCGGATCACGGGACATGAGAATACTCGTCGAAAAAGAATTTAACGGACGCCAAAAGATGGTCCGATTGGCTCCGACGATAATTCGTCTGCGAGCCTGGACGAACCGATAAATTCGCATAAGCAAATCATGCGGCAGTCGCGAAGCATTGCCCAAAGCCCAACCTATCCCCTCCCGCTACAATCGACCGGCAAAACAAGCGCCCGCGACCATCAGCTCGCGGCTGCATCGATCGACTGCAAACGAAGAGAGGAAAAAAAGCTGCCGTGCCTGTAACGACAACACTGACACCGTGGGCCGCCCACGACACCCAACTGATCCTGTCGTGCGCGCTTGGACTAGCACTGATCATCATCTTCATCGGCGTGCTCAAGCTCGCGCCGTTCCTGTCGATCCTGGTCGGCACCTTCGCGGCGGGCTTCACGGCCGGCCTGCCGCTCGAAGCAGTCGCGAGCGCGTTCAGCAAAGGCGCCGGCGCGTTGCTCGGCGACGTCGGCATCATCATTGCGCTGGGCGCGATGCTCGGTGCGTTGATGGCCGAATCGGGCGCCGCCGACCGGCTCGTGTCGACGATCCTCGCGCACTCGACCCCGCGCACGCTGCCGTGGATGATGGCCGTCGTCGCGCTGCTCATCGGCCTGCCGCTGTTCTTCGAAGTCGGCCTCGTGATGATGGTGCCGATCATCTTCGTCATGGCGCGTCGCGCGCAGCAGCCGATTCTGCGCATCGCGATTCCCGCGCTCGCCGGTATGACGACGCTGCATGCGCTGCTGCCGCCGCATCCGGGTCCGCTGATCGCGGTGAGCGCGTTGCACGCCGATCTCGGTTTGACATTGGGCCTCGGCCTGATCGTGGCGCTTCCCGCGGTGGTCCTCGCCGGTCCGCTGTATGGCATCTGGCTGTCGAAACGCATGCACGTCGTCGAGCCTGAAGAAATGGGCAAGCTGTTCACCGCCGAGCAGAACGGCTTCGAGCCGCCGGGCTTCGCAATCTCTCTGATCACGATCCTGCTGCCCGTCATTCTGATGCTCGGCCGCACGGTCGCGAAGCTGCTGCTCGAGCCCGAAACGTTGCTCTTCGAGACACTGAATTTTCTTGGCGAGCCGCTGATCGCGCTGGGCCTCACCGTGCTGTTCGCGGTGGTCGCGCTCGGCTGGTCGCGCGGCATGGCGCGCGAGCGCGTCGGGGGCATTCTGCGCAAAAGCCTGCCGCCGATCGCCGCGCTGTTGCTGACGATCGGCGCGGGCGGCGGCCTGAAGCAGGCGCTCGTCGCAGCGGGCATCAGCGCGACGATCGGCAAGATCGCGGTCGGGGCGCATATGCCGCTGATCTTGCTCGCCTGGTTGATCGCCGTCGCGCTGCGTCAGGCCACCGGCTCGGCGACGGTCGCCACGACGACGACGGCCGGCATCGTCGCGCCGGTCGTCGCGGGCCTCGGCGCGACGCACAATTCGCTGATGGCGCTCGCGATCGGCGCCGGCTCGGTGTTCTTCTGCCATGTGAACGACGCCGGCTTCTGGATGGTCCGCGAATATTTCGGACTCCAGCTTAAACAGACTGTGCTGGTGTGGTCGGTCTTGCAGACGATCGTATCGGTCGTCGGTCTCGCGTTGACGCTCGTGCTGTGGAGCGCGTTGACGTGAGCACGGCGCGCGCGACAGCCTCACCCATTTGGGCAGCGTATTGACGCGCGCACAGCGGAACACGCGCGCAGAACCTCACGCGACGCCAGGCAGCGAGCCGCGCCTCGCGTCATCAACAACAGGGCCACCGTCATGCTCGAATTGCGAATGCACGCTCTGCGAGGTCTGCGCGTTGACGAGGCTGTGCAACGTGTGTCCGAATTGCGGCGGCAATTTCGCGCATCGGCCGATTCGCACCCGCGCGCAACTCGCCAAACATCCGGCGAGTGCCGATGCGCGTCCTGTCGGCATCGATGAAGCATCGCATGCCCGCTTTTTCGAACGCTATCGCGACGTGCCGATCGGCGAGCGCTGAACTGCGGTGTGGCAAAGCGGCAAATCACTCGTCGCCGCTCACCGCTCCGTCCACGTTCGCCGCTCCGCTCGCCACATGCGCGGCGACCCGCAGCAGGCGGATCTGTTTGCGATAGTTCCGGCACCCGCTGCAGGTCGGCAGATGCAGGCGGATCGCGAGCCATTCGCCAGTCGACAGGGAGCGGTCGAGCGCATCGGATAGCAGCCGCGTGATGTCCTTACATTTCCCCATTCGCATCCTCGCTGGATAGGCCTTTTTCGCTCAGGCACGTGCGCAGCCGCAGCCGCGCGCGATAGATCAGCACGCTGCAATGATTCGCGGTGATCTGCAGTTCCGCGCAGATCGCCGCGATGTCGAGGTCGAGAAACTCCCGCATCATGAACACGCGTCCAATGTGCTCGGGCAAATGCTCGAGGCACATCTCGAACAGCGTCCAGAATTGCTGCTGGCGCAATGCAGTTTCGGGTGTCGGCCACGGACGCGGTTTGGTCTCGCGCGACCAGTGGCCGTTGTCCTTGAAGAGCTCGCGATCAAGCAGCGCCTCGCCGTCGAGTTCGGCTTCGAGCGCCGACAGATTGACCGTGCGCTGGCGCGCGCGCAGCGTGTCGACGAGCTTATGGCGCAGGATGCCGAACACCCAGGTCTTGTGCTCCGACTGCGCGGCAAAACGCGTGGCCTGAGTCCACGCGGCGGTCAGCGCTTCCTGCACGGCGTCCTCGGCGGCCGCGGCGTCGCGCAATTGCAGACGGGCGAAGCGCACGAGGTCACGCCGCAATTGCGCGAGATAGATGGGATCGTCCAGCGAGGGAGCGCCTGGCTGCGTCACGGCATGCTCCGTCGCTGCGCTGTCGGCCGCGCGCTGCGCTGCGCGTGTCGTCCTGAAACGTCGTGATTCATGAGCGGATGGTCGTCCTCGCACGGTTTGCGGATTCGTGCGCCATTCTCCCTCACGTTCCTGCCCTAGCGAATCGGTATTGAACATATGCCCCTTGGCCATCGATGCCCGAGGAGCTTCGTCGCGCGGCGCGGCCGCTTATGACACCGGAAATTAATTGTTGCAAGAAATGATATTTCGAGTCTGCGCGCGACAGGGCTGTTGGATCGCCATACGGGCCGATCAACGCGTCGCAGTCGACCACCAATCCAACGCAATCGCACAATAGTGATTATTTCAATTTATAAAATAATGTCTTCTCATCTTCGCTGTTTGTGGACGCGGGCCCGCTCGCTATTCTTCACGCCATCGATCGCATCAGATCGCGCAACCCACACACAAACGAGGACGCACACCATGAAACGCATTTTCTCCGCCCTGATCGCTTCGGCCGCGCTGTTCGCAGCGGCTTCGGGTGTCGCTCACGCCGACGCTCCGGCTTCGACCTGCAACGGCCCGGCGTCGTACTGCAACGTATTTTTTGGCAACTGATCGACACGTCGAAATACGCAGCAAGGAAGCATGAGAAAAGGGCGCCGGCAACGGCGCCCTTTCATATTCCAGTATTCAGCATTCGGCCTGCATGGGGATACGGCGGCGTCAAGCGGCCCCTTCTAGCCACGGCCGACGGACAACCCGCGAGTCCTAGCGGCTCGGCGCCTTCCCTCCGCCATCGAGTCCGGCGCCCGTGCGCCACACCTGTTTGCCTTGTTCCGACAACTCGCCGCAGCTATGCGTGGCATCGGCTTCGACGCCGTCGACGGCCATCTCGCCGCCCGCCGGCTCCTGCGCGCGCTGCCGCGCTTTCTTGCGCGCGGCGACCGCTTCGTCGTGGGATTTTCCTGCGTAGTCGAGACTCATGATCCGGTCCTCCAGAATGTCGATGGTGTCCCATTTGCCTCAGATCGCCCTGGCCCGAAGGCATGCTTGATTGGCAAGGCAAAAGTTCCACTTATCCACAAGGTTATTCAGCGAATCTGTGGATAACTTTTCGAGCCGCGAGGTTATCCACCGTCAGGTGCCGCAAGAATCCTTCCCGATCCGCTATGAGCTGGCCACATCCGCCAGGGCCTGGGCGTTTCGCGCGGCTTTTGCCTATGATGGACAGTTCGTACTCTCTGCGCGTCGAGCGCCTTACCTGAGGAAGCGAACATGGCCTATCACATTGCAGTGGTCGTCGGCAGCCTGCGGCGGGATTCGTTCAATCGTCAGCTGGCTCAGGCGGTGATTTCCCTCGCTCCAGCCGATTTCACCTTCGAATACATCGATATCGGCTCCTTGCCGCTGTACTCCCAGGACTACGACGCCGACTATCCCGAAGCCGGCAAGAAGCTCAAGGAGCGCGTGCAAGCCGCGGACGGTCTGCTGTTCGTGACGCCCGAATACAACCGCTCGATACCGGGCGTGCTGAAAAACGCGCTCGACTGGGGCTCGCGGCCGTGGGGCACCAACTCGTGGGCCAACAAGCCCGCCGCGGTGATCGGCACCTCGGTCGGTGCGACCGGTAGCGCGCTCGCTCAGCAGCATCTGCGCAACGTGCTCGCCTATCTCGACGTCGCGGCGATGGGGCAGCCCGAGGTGTTCATCAAGCACGATCCAGCGGTGATCAACGAAAAGGGCGAGATCGTCAACGACGGCACGCGCAAGTTCCTGCAGACGTTCATGGACCGCTACGTTACGTGGATCAAGCGGCACGGGGCGGTGTAGCCGAGCCTCAGCGCCGCTGACCGCGTCCCGACCATCCGCCGAAGCAACGCGAACACAGCGCGCGCCGCATAAGGCGGCCGCGCTCGTGCCGCTCGGCGCATCGCCTACACGTGGTGATGGCCGGTCGCCCGCTCCCAGCCGTGACGCACCGCGAGCTTGAAGCGCTCCCACGTGCTGTCCGGCGACGTGGTTTCCCAATGGCGGCGTGCCTGGGGCTCGATCTCATCCCACGGACGATTGCGGAATCGCGCGTCGCGAGCGATCTCCGCGCCGTAGCGATAGGCCGGCACATAGTCTTCGTAGCGCGCGTTCGCGGCGGCGTACTGCTCGTCGTAGTGAGCGCGGAAATCTTCTTCGTACTCCAGATATTCGTTCGGCATCTGCGCGCCGGGACCGGTGCCCGGCTGCCCGCCTTCTGGGACGATGTCGGACGGCTGCATCACCGCGCCCGAACCCGGTACCGAGCCGGCGGCGATCGCGCGGCGTCCCGCATCGCCGGCGAGCGGATCGACGATGGGTTCGTTGACCGGATCGCTCATCGGCCGTTCGCTGATCGGCGGCGGCGCGAACGGCTTGGCGGCGGCGCCGATGTCCGCCGGTGGCATGGCGGTCAGCGGATCAGGGCGCGGGGTGCCGGGAGGGGGCATGGTGTCGGGTGCGGTCGTACCGGTCGCCGAAGTGGCGCCCGTCGCGCCGGCGATTCCGGTCGATTCGGTCATGGCCGCCGCACCCGCTGCGCCGCTGCTCGAACTCACGCCCGCCGCACCCGGTGTCGCAGTGGTGTCGCGCATCCCGGGCGTCGCAACCGCCTCGGTCGTTACGCTCGACGTGCGCGGCGTTCCCGGCATCACCGCGCCGATGCCCAGCTCATCGAGTATCGAGTGGTCGCGGTCGGTGGCGGCCGGCGTGTCCGCCTCGGGCGGGCGGTCGCCGATATCCGTCGCGCCGAGCCGCACGAGCGTATTGCGCGCCAGCTCCGCATGCGACTCGCTTGCCGCGTGGACGCACACGAGCACCGCGCCGCGCCGCATCGCCTCGGCATAACGCGCGGTGTCCGATGGGCGCGGCCCGGTCGAGAACAGGCTGGCGAGAAAGCGCTCGATATTCGCGAGCACGCCCGCGTTGGCGACTTCGCTGGTGGCCGAGCCAACCGAAGGTTCGGCGTTCGCCTGCAACTCGATCTTCTCGCGCGCAAAGCCGGTTTGCACGAGCGTGTCGCGGGCGGTTTCGGCCTGCATGTAAGTGTCGAATAAACCAATCACGGTATGTTGCATGGTTGTCTCCCGACATGTTCTGCTGGAAAGGGCGACGCTCGCGGCGTCGTCCCCTTGCCGTGTGCAGGCAAGCAACCTTCATGCCCCGCACCGCCGCGCGGCGCCGCCGCGTCCCATGCCCAGCCGCGCTGCCCGGCGTGCTACGCATGACGCGGGCTCACGATGAAAAAAGCGCGGCGTGTCAGCGCCGCGCTTTTTACAAGGCCCGGTAAATGACGCCGGCACGGCGCGGACATCAGGTATCGGCCGGATGCGTGGCGGCATCGTTGCTCGTTTGCACGGCGCCGTGCTGGATCGTTTCGAGCAGTTGCTCCAGCAGTCCGATATCGAACGGCTTGGACAGCACGCGCACGTTCGCGTGCCGCGCGCGGTCGAGCTCTTCCGCGTAGCCGGTGACGAGGATGACCGGCAGCTGTGGGTCGAACCTGAGCACCGCTTCGGCCAGATCGATGCCGTTCATCTTGCCGGGCATGTGGATGTCCGACAGCACCAGATCGAACGGCAGCGGCTCGCCGGTGCTCGCGCGCTTCGCGCGGGCGTCGTCGAGTACACGCAGGCCCGTGTCGGCGTTGAACACGCAGGTGACCTGATGACCCATCATCTGCAGCAGCGCCTCGGTGCCGGCCGCGACTTCTTCGTTGTCCTCGACGAGCAGCACGCGCAGGCCCTGTGGCACGCCGCTTTCGGTCGCTAGCGCTTCTGCAGGCCCGGCCGTGTGCGGCTCGGTCGACGCGCGCGGCAGATAGAGCCGCACCGAGGTGCCCGCGCCGATCGCGCTGTCGATTGCCGCGAGCCCGCCCGAGCCCTCGCAGAACGCGAAGACCTGCGGCAACCCGAGTCCCGTGCCCATGCCTTTGGGCTTGGTCGTGAAAAGCGGCTCGAACGCGCGCGCGAGCACGTCGGGCGCCATGCCGGCGCCGGTGTCCTCGAGCGACAGTTGCACGAACTCGCCGGTCAGCGGAAAGCCGTCCTCGTGACGGAACACGACATTGCTCGCGCGCACCGTGAAGCGCCCGCCGTTGGCCATCGCATCGCGCGCATTGACCGCGACGTTGATCAGCGCGAGCTCGAGCTCGGCGACGTCGACGCGCACCGGCCAGGTATCGACGCCGCTATTGATCACGAGCGACACCTTCGCGCCGAGCGACGCGCGCAGCAGTTCGCGGCACGACGGCAGCCAGCGTTCGAGCGACAGCGTCTCGGTGCGCAGCGGCTGCTTGCGCGCGACGCCGAGCAGCTGCCGCGTCAGCGACTGGCCGCTCTTCAGCGCGCGCTCCATCGCCGACAGTTCGCGCTCCAGTTCGCCGACGCCGCGCCGTCGCACGATCTGCACGTTGGCCGACAGGATCATCAGCAGGTTGTTGAAGTCGTGCGCGACGCTGCCGACCAGCCTGCCGAGCGCTTCCATCTTGCGCGACTGGCGGTACGCGGATTCGATCGAGCGGCGCATCGATGCCTCGGCCTGCCAACGCTGCCACGCTTCCTCTTCGGCGCCGAGGCGGCGCAGCGACAGCCAGATCACGCACCACAGCGCGATCGACGGCGTGAACATCGACAGGACCAGCACGCTCAGGTGCTTGTACCAGGCGGCCCAGATCGCCGACGTGCGATAGCCGCACAGCACGTAGACCGGATACGAGCCGACGTGCCGGAAGGCGACGATCAGGTTGCCGCCGGCGAAGCTCGAGCGCATCCGCACGACGCCGGAGCGCTGCCCCTGCCTGACCGCTTCGGCGAACGGCGAATCGGACGCGAGCGCGGTCGGCTCGCGTGGGCCGCGCGGGTAATGCGCGAGCACCGCGCCGTCGGTGCGCACGAGGCTCATGATGATCGGCGTAGAGTCGCTGCTGCCGAGCAACTCGCGATAGAACGCGTCGAAATAGCTGGGCCGCAGCGCGATCGACACGACGCCCGCGAACGAGCCATTGGGCGCCTGGCGCTCGACGCCCATGTTGAACACCTGCTCGCCGCTCACATGTCCCGTCATCACTTTCGACACGCGTTCCAGCACGTTGCCGTCGCGGATGCCGACGAAATCGTCGCGCTGGCCGACCGAATTTTCCGGCGACGGATACAGGCGGCTGCTCACGAGCAGCGCGCCCTGCTGGCCGAAGATCGACACCGAGGCTACCTGCGGATAGCCGCCGCCCATCGTGCGCAACTTGTCGTGAATCGTGTGTTCGCGCGCGCGAATGCCGTCGTCGTCGAGGCCGTCGGTCAGTTCGACGATGCGCGAGTTCAGCGTCTCGTTCATGTCGAACACCTTCAACGCGTGTTCTTCGGCGACCCGCACCGTGCGCAGCGCCAGATCGGTCGCGTCGGCCTCGCGCGAGCGCAGATCGGCGAATGCCATCGCCGCGACGTAGACGAACGGCAGCACGATCGCCGCGACCAGCAGCGCGATCAGCGTGATGCGACGCACCTGGAAATTCTGTTCCGGCACGGTGGGAAACGACGCGTCGTCCTGCTCGCGGGCAGGACGACGCGAAAGACGGCCCGCGCGGGCGGAGTCGACCCGGTCTGATGTCATTGTCGTTGACGCGAAAAGTCGTTCGGATGTGGCAGCCCCGTATCGGGCCGTTGCCGGCACCATGCCGCCTTCAGAACAAGCATAGACGCAGCACGGAATAATTTGCCGCAACGCGTTGGAGATGGGCGTCCGCCGTGCCGGCCGTTCTTTAAGAGCGGCTTTAAAACAGCGACGAATCGGGAAGCGCAAACGTACACAAAAGGATAAAGATAAAAAAATGTCCGCCCCGACGATAGATCTATTTCTGAAATTCGCCTAGCAGAGAAACAGATCGTTACCGTCAGCGATTCTGGCGAGTTGCTTTTGCGCGACTTTACTTCGACAATCCTCGTCACGATAAAAAGGGCCGTTGCCACCTCTGTGCGCCGGATCGTCAAGGTTCGCCAAACGCGTCCTGCCGCATTCGCACCCCCTCTCGCCAAAGGCAATCGCAATTCGACAGGCGCCACTGTACCTGGTCGCGCATTGGTCGGCATCACGCGAAGGTGTGCCACCCTCCGCTGTCGTGACGAACGAAATACGCACACAACCAGGCGCGGAAAGCGCGCAGACGAACCAGCCGATTCCTTTATCCGACCCGCCCAAACCGCCCGACCCGCCGTTGCCATGCTCCCCATTGTGATCGCCGACGATTCGCTGCTCGCCCGCAAGTTGCTCACGAAGGCACTGCCGCCCGACTGGGCAGTCGACGTGTCCTACGCGACGAACGGGCACGAGGCGCTCACGCTGTATCGCGAGGGCAAGGCATCGGTGATGTTCCTCGACCTGACGATGCCGGACATGACCGGCTACCAGGTCCTCGAAGCGTTGCAGCACGAGGACCTCAACACCTTCGTGATCGTCGTTTCCGCCGACGTGCAGCCGCTCGCCCAGCAGCGCGTGCGCGAGCTCGGCGCGATCGCGTTCATCGCCAAGCCGGTGACGCCGGAGGCGGTCCTGCCCATCCTCAAGGAGTACGGCTTGTATGTCTGAGCCCGCCTTCACCGAAGACCAGCGCGACGCGCTACAGGAAATCGCCAATCTCGCGATGGGCCGGGCCGCGACGCGGCTAGCGGGCCTGCTCGATTCGTTCATCGAACTGTCGGTGCCGCGCGTGCGGATGGTCGCGGTGAGCGACGCGGCGCGCACGCTGCGCGAGATGACCCATATTGACGACACGGTCAGCGCGGTGCGTCAGGGCTTTCGCTCGGACATCAAGGGCGAGGTGCTGGTGATCTGTCGCAGCGACAGCATCGCGCAGCTGTGTTCGCTCGTCCGCGACCCGTACGCGCGTTCGAGCTACGAGGAGGTCGGCGAGCGCGAACTGATGCTCGACGTCGCGAACCTGCTGTCCGGCGCGTGCGTGTCGTCGATACTCGACCAGCTCGGCCGCACGCCGGTGTTTTCTGCGCCGGGCATGCTCGGCGACACGCTGACGCTCGACGAAGTGTTCCAGCCCGGCGTGCTGCAATGGCAGGTGGCGCTGCTCGTCGAAGTGAATTTCGCGCTCGAACATCAGAGTTTTCGCGCGCATCTGGTGATGCTGATGGCCGAAGAATCAATCCGTCACATGAACGAAGCGCTCGATGCGCTGCTGTCCAGTATATGAACGTCTCCGTGGAATCGTTGAGCGACCTCGTGGTCGAGCGGGTCGGTTTTGGCATCTTCGTGCTCGACCGTGAACTGAAGGTGCTGATGTGGAATCGCTTCATGCAGGACCATAGCGGCCTGTCGGCGGAGCAGGTGGTCGGCCACTCGATCTACCAGAACTTTCCGGAGCTGCCGCGCGTGTGGCTGTCGCGCAAGATCGAGAGCGTGTTTCAGCTCGGCAGCTTTGCGTTCAGCTCGTGGGAGCAGCGCCCGTATCTGTTCAAGTTCGATCACGACCGGCCGATCACCGGTGGGGTCGACTTCATGCAGCAGGACTGCACGTTCATGCCGCTGATGCGCGGTCGTGAGGTGGTGGCCGTGTGCGTGACGATCTCCGACGTGACGCACGTGAGCATCGTGCAGCGCGAACGCGAGGAGGCAGTTGCGAAGCTGCAGGAGTACGCGAATCGCGACGGACTGACCGGCATCGCGAACCGGCGCTTTTTCGAAACGCGGCTGCGCGACGAGTTCACGCGCTGGCAGCGCTACGGCGGCGAGATGTCGATGTTGCTGTTCGACCTCGATCACTTCAAGAAGATCAACGACCAGTTCGGTCATGGCGTCGGCGATACGGTGCTGCGTGTGATGGCGCAGCGCGTCGCCGGCGTGGTGCGCGCACAGGACACGTTCGGGCGCTTCGGCGGCGAAGAGTTCGCGCTGCTGCTGCCGTGCACGCCGCTCGACGACGCGATGCTGGTGGCCGAGAAGATCCGTCGCGTGATCGAGGAAACGCCGGTGGAGCTGATCGGCACCAGCGTGCCGGTCACGGCGAGCCTCGGCGGCGCGACGGCGCGCGCCGGCGTGCCCGCCTACGACGTGCTGATCAACGAGGCCGACGCGGCGCTCTATAGCGCAAAGCGTCAGGGCCGCAACTGCGCGGTCGCGTTCCGGCTCGCGGGAGCCTGATTCGCTAGCGGGGGCGGCGCAGTCGAGGCCGCCGCGCCCGGCGGCCTTCCTTCCCGTCCCTCTATTGACCGGCGAAACTGCGGTCACCGGCAAAGATTGCTATACTTTTCGCCGTTTCCGGCCGCCCAGCCGGATGTTTCGCGCGTGTCCGCGCGCGCGGGCCCACTGCCCTGCGGGTCGGCATAAAAACCTCTTTGAACGCCTTTCAGCGGGCGCCTCCAGCGGAGATCGTCTTGGCTGTTTCCAATCTTGTCGTGGACGATACTGAAACCGACGCCGCTGCCGCCACGTCCGGCAGCTCGTTTTATCTTGCGATGCGCATCTTGCCGGCGGCGCAGCGCGATGCGATGTACCAGGTCTACGCCTTCTGCCGCGCCGTCGACGACATCGCCGACAGCGACCGGCCGCGCGCCGAGCGCGCGGCCGGGCTCGACCAATGGCGCGCCGACATCGACGCTTGCTACGCCGGCCAGCCGCGCGCGTCGCTGCGCGCGCTGACGCGGCACATTCACACGTTTCATCTGCAACGCGAGGATTTTCACGCAATGATCGACGGCATGGCGATGGATGCCGCCGCCGACATCTGCGCGCCCGACGACGCCACGCTCGACCTCTATTGCGACCGCGTCGCGAGCGCGGCCGGCCGTCTGTCGGTGAGGATATTCGGGATGCGTGACGAGCCGGGCCGGCTGCTCGCGCACCATCTCGGCCGCGCGCTGCAGCTCACCAACATCCTGCGCGATATCGACGAAGACGCCGTCATCAACCGCTGCTATCTACCGCGCGAGCTGCTCGCGCGCGAAGGCATCGCGGCCACGGACCCGCGGCAGATCGCTGACGATCCGACGCTGCCGCGCGTCTGCGCGACGCTCGCCGAGCGCGCGAAGCAGCACTTCGCCGAGTCCGACGCGATCATGGATCACGAGCCGCGCGCTCAGGTGCGCGCGCCGCGCATCATGTCGGGCGTCTATCGCGTGCTGCTCGAGCGCGCGCTGGAGCGCGGCTTCGACGTTCCGCGCACGAAGGTCCGCAAGCCGAAGCTGCGCCTGCTGTGGATCGTCGCGCGTTACGCGCTTTTCTGAGCTGATGCCGAAGCTCGTCCACGTGGTCGGCGCGGGCGTGGCCGGGCTCGCCGCCGCCGTGCAACTGCAGCGGCGCGGCGCGCGGGTCGTGCTGCACGAAGCGCAGGATCACGCGGGCGGCCGCTGCCGTTCGTACTACGACGCGAAGCTTGGTGCGACGCTCGACAGCGGCAATCACATCGTGCTGTCGGCCAATGCCGCGACGCTCAACTACGTGCGCGCGATCGGCGCCGCCGACGAACTGGTCGGCCCCACGCAGCCCGAGTATCCGTTCGTCGATCTGGCCACGCGTTCGCGCTGGAGCGTGCGTCTGTCGCCGGGGAGTTTGCCGTGGTGGATTTTCGATGCGCACGCGCGCGTGCCGAACACGGGCCCGACCGATTACCTGTCGCTCGTGCCGCTGCTGTTTGCGAAACCGGGCCGCAGCGTCGCGCAGACGATGCGCTGTCACGGTCCGCTGTGGGAACGGCTGCTGCGGCCGCTGCTGCATGTGCTGCTGAATCTGGAGCCGCGCGACGCCTCGGCCGAACTGACCGGCGCGCTCGTGCGCGAAACGCTGCTCGCGGGCGGGCTCGCGTGCCGGCCGCTGGTCGCGCGTAATGGTCTTGGCAGCGCGTTCGTCGATCCGGCGCTGCGTCTGCTGCAACATGGCGGCGCGACGATCCGGCTCGGTTCGCGTCTGCGCGACATCACGTTCGCGGCCGACCCGGCCCGTGTGCAGGCGCTGCATTTCGACGATGAGAGCATCGCGCTCGGCGCGAACGAGGCGGTGATTCTCGCGCTGCCGCCCGAAGCCGCGGTGGCTCTCGTGCCGGGCCTGCGCGCGCCGACGCGTTTCGCGGCCGTGCTCAACGTGCATTTCGCGGTCGAGCCGCCGTTCGGCCTGCCGCAGATCACCGCGCTGCTGAACGGAACGGCCGAATGGCTGTTTGCGTTCGACGACCGCCTGTCGGTGACGCTCAACGGCGCCGAGCGGCTCTTCGACACGCCACATGACGTGTTGGCGGCGACCGTCTGGGCCGAGGTCGCGCAGGTGGTCAATCTGCCGGCCGCGCCGCTGCCGCGCTGGCAGGTGGTGATGGAATCGCGCGCGACGTTTGCCGCGCTGCCCGCGCAGGAGACATTGCGGGCGGGTACGCGCACTCGCTGGAACAATTTGCTGCTCGCGGGCGACTGGACGGCCACCGGCCTGCCCGCGATGCTCGAAGGCGCGGTCCGCTCCGGCCGGAAGGCCGCGGATACGCTGCTGAATCAACCGATGGAACGCAGATGAACGACTTATCTCACACCCAGCCGCTCGACGCGGCGCTGCCCGAAGCCGCCGATGCGGCGCCGGACCTGGCCGAAGCTGCCGTGGTTGCCAACGCGCCCGCCGTGGCGGACGCATTGGCAACCGCAACGCCGGCGCCCGAGCAGGGCGCGAGCGCGCTCGACGCATCGATCACGCGCGCGACCGATGCGATCCTGGCCGCGCAGCAACCGGACGGCCATTGGGTCTACGAACTCGAAGCCGACGCGACGATTCCGGCCGAATACGTGTTGCTGGTCCACTATCTCGGCGAAACGCCGAACCTCGAACTCGAACAGAAGATCGCGCGTTATCTGCGCCGCATCCAGTTGCCGGACGGCGGCTGGCCGCTCTTCACCGACGGCGCGCTCGACATCAGCGCGAGCGTGAAGGCGTACTTCGCGCTGAAGATGATCGGCGACCCGGTCGATGCCGAGCACATGGTGCGCGCGCGCGACGCGATCCTCGCGCACGGCGGCGCGGAACACGTGAACGTGTTCACGCGAATCCTGCTCGCCCTCTTTGGCGTGGTGTCGTGGCGCGCGGTGCCGATGATGCCGGTCGAGATCATGCTGCTGCCGGTGTGGTTCCCGTTCCATCTGTCGAAGGTGTCGTACTGGGCGCGCACGGTGATCGTGCCGCTGCTGGTGCTCAACGCGAAGCGGCCGCTCGCGCGTAATCCGCGCAAGGTGCGCATCGACGAACTGTTCCGCGGCGCGCCGGTGAACACCGGCATGAACGAGCGCGCACCGCATCAGCACGCGGGCTGGTTCGGCCTGTTCCGTTGTGTCGATTCGGTGCTGCGCGCGGTCGACGGCCTGTTGCCGAAGGCGACCCGCGAGCGCGCGATCCGCGCGGCGGTCGCGTTCGTCGACGAACGGCTGAACGGCGAGGACGGCCTCGGCGCGATTTTCCCGGCGATGGCCAATTCGGTGATGATGTACGACGTGCTCGGCTATCCGGCCGATCATCCGCATCGCGCGATCGCTCGCAAATCTCTCGACAAGCTGCTCCTCATCAAGGACGACGAAGCTTATTGCCAGCCGTGTCTGTCGCCGGTGTGGGATACGTCGCTCGCCGCGCACGCTTTGCTCGAAACCGGCGAAGCGCGCGCCGAACAGGCGGCCGAACGCGGGCTTGCGTGGCTGCGTCCGCTGCAGATTCTCGACGTGCGCGGCGACTGGATTTCGCGCCGCCCCAACGTGCGGCCGGGCGGCTGGGCGTTCCAGTACAACAACGCGCATTTCCCGGATGTCGACGATACCGCGGTGGTCGCGATGGCGATGCATCGCTCGGCGGCGCTCACGCAATCCGATGTGGATCGCGAAGCAATTGCCCGCGCGCGCGAATGGGTGGTCGGCATGCAAAGCAGCGACGGCGGCTGGGGCGCGTTCGAACCGGAAAACACGCAGTACTACCTGAACAACATTCCGTTCTCGGACCACGGCGCGCTGCTCGATCCGCCGACCGCGGACGTGTCGGGCCGCTGTCTGTCGATGTTCGCGCAGATCGGCGAGCTGCCGCAAAGCAGCGAGCCGGCGCGGCGCGCGTTCGACTACATGCTGCAGGAGCAGGAGTCGGACGGCAGCTGGTACGGCCGCTGGGGCCTGAACTACATCTACGGCACATGGACCGCGCTGTGCTCGCTGAACGCGGCCGGCATGCCACACGACGACCCGCGCATGCGGCGCGCGGTGCAATGGCTCGTGTCGATCCAGAACGACGACGGCGGCTGGGGCGAGGGCGGCGAGAGCTACAAGCTCGACTATCGCGGCTACGAGCGTGCGCCGAGCACCGCGTCGCAGACAGCCTGGGCGCTGCTCGGACTGATGGCGGCGGGGGAGGTTGATCACGAGGCGGTGGCGCGCGGTATCGACTATCTGCAGCGTGAGCAACGCGAGCATGGGCTGTGGGACGAAACGCGCTTTACCGCGACCGGCTTTCCGCGCGTGTTTTATCTGCGCTACCACGGCTATCGCAAGTTCTTCCCGCTGTGGGCGCTCGCGCGCTTCCGTCATCTGAAGCGCAATAGGCTCACGCGCGTCACGGTCGGGATGTGACGGATGTCCGTGTCGATGACGCCGTCCGTGGGGACGGGCGCTAGCAGCTTGCCGGTGATCGTCGTGACGGGCATGGCGTTCGAGGCGCGCATCGCGCGCGGCGACGGCAGCGAGCGCGTCGAAGTCGTGTACGCGGCGCGCGCCGATCTGCTCGAGCGCGCGCTGAACGCCGCGGTCGCTCGCGGCGCGGCGGGGATCGTCAGTTTCGGCACGGCGGGTGGGCTCGCGCCGGATCTGCAGCCGGGCGCGCTGATCGTCGCGGATGCCGTGCATGGGCCGTTCGGGCGTATCGACACGGATCGGCAATGGGCGGAGCGGATTGCCGCCGCCGTGACCAACGTCAGGACGGCCGAAGGGCTCGCGGGACGTCTGCGCCGTGGCGCGATGGCGGCGGTCGCCGCGCCGCTGATCACCGCCGAAGACAAACGCGCGCTGCACGGATCGACCGGCGCGCTCGCGGTGGATATGGAATCGCACATCGCTGGCGCGACCGCTGCCGCGCACGGTCTGCCGTTCGCCGTGTGTCGCGCGATCGTCGATCCGGCCTGGCGCACGCTGCCGCCGGCCGCGACCGCTGGTTTGCGCGACGACGGCAGCACCGCCCTCGGGCCAATTCTGCGCGAATTGCTGCGGCAGCCGTCGCAACTCGGCGCGCTGCTGCGCCTCGCCGGCGATGCGCGCGCCGCGCGGACTACGCTGGTCGAGGCGCGGGAGGCCTTGGGGAAGGGCGGCGCGCTGCGGATCGCGGGCGTCAGCAGTTGAGCGACGGGGATGGCGGTTAGCCATCCCGACTGCGTCTGGGGCCGGCAGCAAGTCGCTAGCGTGTGCGGGACTCACCCCTGGAGCGGCGACTCGAGTCTTCGCCCAGGTCCCTTAGGCGACAGGCGATCGCGGCGAGCAGAAGCGCCACTTTATCGACGATCCAATTCATACCAATTCCGCTCGATGGAGCGCCAGACAGGCGTAGTGCCGGCGCGCTGGCCTATTTGTCAGCACTTCCGGATGGCGATGGATGAATGCCAGCATGGTCTGTGGAACGACCAATCCGAGGCGATCAATTGTAGTGAGGCGGCGCGTTCGCTGATTCAATGGCTTTGGTGTCCCATGTTCCGAGTCGCACGTCTTCTGCCCGCATGCGTAGGGTCAGCGGCACCAGGTCCGCCTGCACGGCGGTCCCAGATATTGGTGTCAAGCACGGCAGCCTGTCCTCGGGTAGCACCAGGCGGCCGAATGAATACCGGTTATTGCTCACAATGTCCACCGGTTAAAAAGAGAAAATTCTAGCCGATGAATGCCCGTTTTTATTTTGTGATGGCATCCTCCACAATAAAAATGGTGAATCTATTGTAAATTCTTGTCACATTCCGTATTAATAATTGACTTGCATCGAGTGGCGATAATTATCAGGCTCCTCTTCTTAAGGAGCCTGATAAAAATGGCATGGTACAAAACCGGCGCGGTACGATACCTGCAAGCTAACGCTAGGCTATCGAGCCAGAGCCGATGCGCGGAGTACACCAGGCGTGCGATTGAAGCGGGAGGACTGCGGATTACGCATACGGCGTACGCGAAAGATTACGGCTCTCGCTCGTGGGAGCGGGGTTTCACGAGGTGGATGGCACTCCGCAGCGCGGCGACGTGGTAGTTATTCAGGCCATTACGGGTCATCCATACGGCCACATGGCGATGTTTGACGGCCAGATATGGATATCGGATTTTCGACAATTGCATGGGTTTTATCGGGGTCAGGCCTATCGAACCATGAAACCTGCATACAAAATATTCCGGCACGACTGACAATGAGTAAATTTCTTTTGCGCGTTTTTGCCTCACTGGCTCTTGCGTTGGTACTCGAGCCGGGTGTAACCACCGCAGCGACTCCGGATACACCAGAAGCCGCAGTGAAGGCGTTTTACACTTGGTATTTGCAGCGGGAGGGCAGCGTTTATCAACTGACGGATAGCCACATTTACAACTATGTGGCAAAACCGACGGTCGATAATCTGCGGGACGACTATCGCCACAAACGCTTGCCGGGCGGTGCGGACTACTTCACGCGGGTGCAAGACCTCGATCCGCAAATATGGCTCACAACGATGACTTTGCATCCGGCAATCGCGCTCGGCGGGACGGCGGTAATTCCAGTGACGTTCGGGTTAACGGAAAAACAGAATCTCGTCGTGTTCGTCGCAAAGGAAAACGGGCATTGGCGGATAACCAAGGTAGAGGACACAACCGGCTATCAGGGATTCCACCAGTATGACCCGATGGATTAGGGAATACGTTCCCAACCTGCCCGCCCGCTGTCGAGCGGGCTTTTTCCGTCGGCGCTGCATGGCCGCACGAGTATCCGTTCCGCGGACGAGCAGTTCGCTCACTATCGCGCGAACTCCAAGCCGGTACCGCAAACGGCACCCGTCAGGGCCGTCGAGGAAGGGTGACGTCTGGCTGTACTTCAGCGTGGGGCGCCCATCCAGGGCGCCCCGCTGTGCCTTGTAGCGCTGGACTGAAGCGCCAGGGCACGGCGGCCGGCCCGGCGGCCGGTTCCCAGATCCCCTGGAGCGCTATTGCGGGGCCGACGCCGGCTCAGCAGGCACGGCTGGCGTAGCGCCCGCGCCACTGTCACCCGGATCGGTGTAGTTCGGCAGATCCCCGCTGGGCGCGTTGGTCGCTCCACCGGAAGCCCCATTGGGCGCCGGCGAGGACTCACCCGGATCGTTGTAATTCGGCAGCGCGCCGGTCGCGCCCTTGGCCGCGCCGCCCGCTCCCGAAGCGCCATTGGGCGTCTCGCCCACATCGCCCGGATCGGAGTAATTCGGCAGGCCGCCCGCCGGCGCGCCTGCCGCAGGGGCAGCAGCCGGGCTCGTATTGCCGTTATCGTCGTAGTTCGGCAGCGGCGGAGGGTTATTGCTCGTGCCGCGCAGACGCGCGAGGCGCTGCTGCACATAGGCATCACGAACGAACGAGTACTTGTCGAGCGCAGCCTGCTCCAGAAGGCTGGTCGCGCCGAGCAGATCCGCACGTGTGCTCACGAACTGCAGCACGTACAGCGGATTGCGGGTCGCGGGTTCGATATAGTTCAGCGGATTGAACTTCACATCGACGACGAGCCCCATGCTGTCGCGCACCGTGCTCGGCCCGAACAGCGGCAGCACCAGATACGGACCCGACGGAATGCCCCAATGCCCGAGCGTCAGACCGAAGTCCTGATGATGCTTGGGCAGACCGGCCGGCGTCGCCCAGTCGAGCAGGCCGCCAATGCCAAACACCGAGTTGAACGCGAAGCGCATGATGTCTTCGGTCGCATCGGTGATCTTCAGTTGCAGCAGCGCGTTTGCGGCGTTGGTGAGGTCGCCGAGGTTCGAGAAGAAATTGCTGACGGCGGTGCGCAGCGGCTGCGGCGTCACTTTCTGGTAGCCCTTCGCGACCGGCACCGCGATATAGCGATCGACGCCGTCATTGAAATTGAAGATCACCCGGTTCACCGGCTCGAACGGATCGCCCGGCTTGCGATCCGGAGCGGTCGCGCAGCCGGAAATGAGACCCGCGGCGGTGAGCGCCAGCGCGGTGTTACGCAGCTTCATGCTTATATTCCTTTTTGCTTCCCGCGACGTTGACGCGGCTTGCCCATCAGCACCGGCTGGAAAACCACCGCTCCGATCAGCGTGCAGAACAGCGAAAGCACGAGCAGCCTCCCCATGCTGGACGTGCCCGGATGGTGCGACAGCCACAGGCTACCAAACGCGGTGGCCGTTGTGGCGGCGCTGAACAGCACCGCATGCGTGAGGCTCGACTGCAACAGGCCGGTCTGGCCGTGGCGCCACGCCATCACGAAGTAGATCTTGAACGCGACGCCCACGCCGAGCATCAGCGGCAGCGCGATGATGTTCGCGAAGTTCAGCGGCATGCCGAATACCACGCACAGTTCGAGCGTGACGATCGCGGACACCAGCAACGGCACCAGCGTGCGCAGCACGTCGCCGACACGGCGCAGCGCGATCCACAGCAGCACGGCGATCGACAGCAGCGCATAGACGGCCGCCTCCAGGAACGCCTTGATGATCGTGTTGGCCGAATGCAGGATCGAGATCGGTCCGCCGATCGCGCCCGGCTCCGCCTTCTTCACCGCATGCGCGAAGCGCGCGAGCATCTGGTCGTCGTTTGGATCGACGCCGGGCGGCACCTTCGGCGCGATATCGACGAGCGCATGACCGCCCTTGCCGATCCACATCGCGATGATGCCTGGCGGCAGGGTCTGCTGGGTTATTTCGGTCGGCTGCAGAAGGTTCTCAAGCTGCTTCAAGGCGATGCGCAGCGTGTCGGACATCGCGACTTCGGCGCGGTCGCGCGTGGCGGCGTCGGCGGCGGCGAGCTTTTGCAAGGTCGCGGACAGGTGCTGCGCATCCGCCGCGCCCGGGCCCGGATGGTCCTCGGCCGCGAGCGACAACTGATTCGCCGCGCGCTTCAATGCGGCGACGCGCAACTCGTCGGTGGCTTGCGGCGCGGGCTGCTGTTGCAGCGCCGGCAGCAGCTGTTGCGCGGCGCTCGCGATCAGCATCATCTTCTGCTGCTGGTCGGCCGGCACGAAGGTGCTCAGCGTGTTGACGCGGCCCACTTCCGGCAGCTTGCGCAGTCGCTCGGCCATCGCGTCGGCGTCGGCAAGCGACGGCGCCAGCGCCTGCACGTTGTTCACCGCGGCTTCGGGCGAATCCTTCAGCGACAGCAACGTTGCCATCGACTCGGTATGCGGGTCCTTCAGATGCAGCGGATTGAAGTCGAAACGCAGGTGCGTGAGCAGCGGTGTCGCGCCGATCACGACAAGCAGCGTGCCGATCAACACCGGCTTGCGATGGCGGTCGAGGAAGTCGTCGACGGGCTCGAGCTGCTTGAAACCGGGCGAGGCGACTTCGCCCGGCGGATTGAAGAGCTTCAGCAGCGCTGGCAGCAAGGTCATGTTGGTGAAGTACGCGACGAACATGCCGACGCCCGCGATCTGGCCAAGCTCCGACACGCCGCGATAAGCGGTCGGCAGGAACGAGAAGAAGCTCAGCGCGACTGCCACGGCCGCGAGCGTGAGCGGCACGCCGATGCTGTGCGCGGTGTGCATCAGCGCGGCCGACAGCCGGTCGTCGCGGTTGCGCTCCTCGCGATACTTGACGCCGAACTGCACGCCGAAATCGACGCCGAGCCCGACGAACAGCACCATGAACGCGACCGAAATCATGTTGAGCGCGCCGACCATCAACAGGCCGAGCGCGGCCGTGATCGCGAGGCCGACGAACAGCGTGATGAACACGGCCGCGATCATGCGGCCCGAGCGCAGCGCGAGCCACAGAATGATCAGGACGACGATGAAAGTGCCGATGCCGTTCAGCACCGCACCGTCCTGCACTGACGCGAACTCCTCGTCGGCGAGTGGCTGCTCGCCGGTCAGGCGGATCGTCGCACCGTAGCGCTGCTGGAGATGCAGCGAGACCGCGGTTGCGCGAATCGCCCTCGACGCGCTCGCGCCCGGCTCCAGCGCGTCGTAGTTGACGACCGGATGCACGACGACAAACGAACGCGCCGGATTGGTGGCGGCGCTTTTATCGACGAGAGCGCGCCACGAGAACGCGGCGGGCTGGCCGGCCAGCACGCGATCGAGCGTGTTCGCGCTTTGCGCAAGCAGCCGGCTCATGTCAGGGAGTTTGACCTGGCCGAGTTGCAGCGGCAGCAGCAGGGTCGTAGTCAGCGTGCCGGCGAGACCGGTCAGGCTCGGATCATGCGCAAGTTGATTGACGAGCGGGCGCGACTGCACGAGTTGCGAGGTGGTGGACATCACCTCGTCGGTGGACAGAAACAGCAGGCCGTTGTGTTCGAAGAACGGGCCGCCGGCGGGCTGCGAGACCGACGTGAACTCCTTCGGATCGGCTCTGAGCGCGGCGGTCAGCGCGTTGGCGGCGGCGTCGGCGAATTCGGGCGCGCGCGCCTCGACCACCACCAGCACGGTGTCGCCACGGTCGGGGAAGGCGGCGTCGAGCGCGTTCTGGACTGCCGCCCATTGCTTGTCGGTCTCGATGAGACGGCTGATGTCCGTGTTGATCTTGAAGTTATGCGCGACGTATATGCCGCTCAGGACAGCGAGCACGATCGACAGCGCGATGATCCTCAGCGGATGACGCACCGAATACGCGACGAGACGGACGATAGATGACTTCAGCATGTAGGCGGACGTGGCCTTATCACGGGTGTTGTTTTTGACGAAGGTGCATAAGTATACAGAGCCCGGGCAAGCAAGCCCGACTTCGGTAGCAAGTACGGCTCCTGACGGCTTCGTCCGGATGGGAACGTAATCCCCGCTATACTGGTGTACCTCTCTTTAGCCGCGGGGCTGCGGCCCGTCGGCGCTACTTCTTTCGAGTCGTGACAAGCGTATGAAACGATATCTGACTGCTTTTGTGGCTGCGGCCGTGGTATCCACGGCGGCGTTTGCGCAGAGCGCACCCGACGCGGTGGTAAAAAGTGCAGTCCAGGGCACGGTGGCTGCAATGAAGGCTGACCCGCAGGCGCGCGGCGGCGACATGGCGCAGATCACCCAGGTCGTCCAGACGCACTTCCTGCCCGCCACCGACTTTCAGCGCACCACACGTATCGCGGTAGGCAAGCCGTGGGCGACCGCGACGCCGGAGCAGCAGAAGCAACTGTACGAGCAGTTTACGCTGCTGCTCACGCGTACCTATGCCGCATCGCTGTCGCAACTGCGCGACCAGGACGTGAAGTTCCAGTTTGCGCCGGTCAGCGTGCAAGGCGGCGCGACCGACATCGTCGTGCAATCGCACGTGATCAGCAACGGCGGCGATGACGCGATCGACTACCGGCTCACCAAGGGGCCGTCGGGCTGGAAGATCTATGACATCAACATGATGGGCGCGTGGCTGATCCAGGTGTATCAGACGCAGTTCGCCGACCAGATCGCCAAAGGCGGCATCGACGGGCTGATCAAATTCCTGACCGCGCATAATGCGCGCGGCGCGTAAGCGGGTTGGTCGACAGAAGTTTCAATCGGTAAAAGCAAAGCGCGGTGGCCTTGATTGGCCACCGCGCTTTTTTTCGAGTTGCTTGCGCTAACGATCAGGCGCAATACAGGGGCGGCGCGCGGCCGCTCTCCTGTCGAACGCCTCAGTGCGCGGCCGTCGCGGTCTCCACCTTCTTGCCCTTGCCGGCGCGCGTGATTTCTTCGAGCTTGATCTCGACGTGACGCGAGAACACGTACTCGGCGGGACGCTGCTTGTCGAGCGGAATGTCCTGCGCGAACGCGCCCGTGGTTTTCGGGCCGCGCATGCTGACCTTCAGCGCCTTCAGCGGATGCGCAACCGTGTCCATCACGGCCGTCGCTTCGAAACCGCAGTGGACCATGCAGTCCGCGCACTTCTCGTAGTTGCCGGTGCCGTACTTGTCCCAGTCCGTGGTTTCCATCAGTTCCTTGAAGGTCTTCACGTAGCCTTCGCCGACCAGATAGCACGGTTTTTGCCAGCCGAACACGGTACGCGCCGGGTTGCCCCACGGCGTGCATTCGTAGGTCTGGTTGCCCGCGAGGAAGTCGAGGAACATCGCCGACTGGCTGAACGACCAGTTCTTGCCGTTGTTGCCGCGCTTGAAGATTTCGCGGAACAGCTGCTTGGTCTTGTCGCGGTTCAGGAAGTGCTGCTGATCCGGCGCGCGCTCATACGCATAACCCGGCGATACCGTGATGCCGTCGACGCCCATCGGGCCCAACGTGTCGAAGAACTTCGCCACGCGTTCCGGCTGCGCGTCGTTGAACAGCGTGCAGTTGATGTTGACGCGGAAGCCGCGGCGCTTCGCTTCGCGGATCGCGGCCACGGCCTTCTCGTACACGCCTTCCTGCGACACCGAGTGATCGTGCGCTTCCTTGTCGCCGTCAAGGTGAACCGACCACACGAAGTACGGATTCGGCTCGTAGTCGTCCATCTTCTTTTCCATCAGCAGCGCGTTCGTGCACAGGTACACGAACTTCTTGCGCGCCATGATGCCCTTGACGATCTGCGGCATTTCCTTGTGCAGCAGCGGCTCGCCACCCGCGATCGACACGACCGGAGCACCGCATTCGTCGACGGCCTGCAGGCATTCTTCCAGCGACAGACGCTGGTTCAGAATCGGATCCGGATAGTCGATCTTGCCGCAGCCATTGCAGGCGAGATTGCAGCGAAACAGCGGCTCCAGCATCAGGGCGAGCGGATAGCGTTTGTTGCCGGAGAGATGCTGGCGCATGATGTATGCGCCGACGCGGACTTTCTGTAGCAGCGGAATAGACAAGGCGTCCTCCTTAAACTTCGCGTGCAGCGAGTGGTTGCATCAGTTTCGATGGCAACTTGAATTCGACTTTTTCTTCACGGCCCGCCATCGTCGTGACATCGACGGGCCCCAATGCGCGTAGCGCATCGATTACGTTTTCGACCATTTCTTCGGGCGCCGACGCGCCGGCCGTGATGCCGACCGTGTGCACGTTGGCGAACCATTCCGGCTTCACTTCAGAGCCGTCGGCGACGAGGTAGCTCGCCACGCCGCTCTCGCTGCCGATTTCGCGCAGCCGGTTCGAGTTCGAGCTGTTGGTCGCGCCGACCACCAGCAGTACATCGACCTCTTTGCTCAATTCGCGCACCGCCGCCTGGCGGTTCTGCGTTGCATAGCAGATGTCGCGCGTGTCGGGACCGACCATGTCGGTAAAGCGGCGCAGCAGCGCGTCGATGATGCCGCGCGTGTCGTCGACCGACAACGTGGTTTGCGTCACGTAGGCGAGCGGCGCATCGACCGGCAACTCGAGTTTCGCGACTTCTGCCTCGCTCTGCACGAGCAGCACCGTGCCGGGGATCTGGCCGATCGTGCCTTCCACTTCTGGATGGCCGGCGTGGCCGATCAGGATCAGCGTGCGGCCGGCGGCCACGTACTGACGACCTTGTACGTGCACCTTGGTCACGAGCGGGCAGGTTGCGTCGAGCACGTCGAGGCCGCGCGCTTCGGCATCACGTTCGACGGTTTGCGCAACACCATGCGCGCTGAATATCGCGACGGCACCTTGCGGCACTTCGTCGAGTTCCTCGACGAAACGCGCGCCCTTCTGGCGCAGATTGTCGACCACGTGACGGTTATGGACAATCTCGTGGCGGACATACACGGGCGCGCCGTGTTGCTGTAACGCACGATCGACGATTTCGATTGCGCGGACAACGCCCGCACAAAAGCCGCGCGGCTGAGCAAGGATGACTCGCATAAGTTGGCGAACTCCGACTAACGCGGGTTTCGAAGAAGTCGTGAAACTGACTTTATCGCCGCGCTCATCTTGATTAGTTGACGTCTTGAGCCCCGGCGACCGGCCGGTACAGCAAAACCAAACGCGCATTCTAACGCTATCGGGGCCACTTTGCTTTTTGCTGCGGCCCCTGTGTTGGCCGCTTGCCGCACCCGCTGGGCCGTGCGGAGGACCGGGGCGGCGAGCGTTACAACGATGTAAGGAGTCAGCGTGGGATTGCCTCGTAACGCGCCCGACCATGACCGCACACTGCACCGTCACGGCGGAACCCTTAAACTACCGATCCTTGCCGCGCGGACATCGCGCTGTATTACAGAATGGTTTCGAGGCTCGCTGGATGGACGTCGATCAGCACGAAAACTTTCCGATCGCGAGCGTGTTGCTGCCTAAGGCCCTACGCGCGCCTGTCGGTATTATCTATCAGGTCGTGCGCACTGCGGCCGATATCTCCGCCGAAGGCCAGTGGAGCGCCGCCGAGCGGCATGCCCGGCTGGCCGATTTCCGCGCCGGGCTCGACGCGATCGCGCAACGGCGCGCCGCGTCCGTGCATGCGCTGTTGTTCGGCAAGCTCGCTGGCGTGATCGCGCAATACGAGCTGCCCCTCGAACCTTTCTACGATCTGCTCGAGGGCTGCGCGCAGGACATCGATACGAATCGCTATGCGGATCGCGCCGCGCTCGTCGACTATTGCCGCCGCTCGGCGCATCCGGTCGGGCATCTGCTGCTGCATCTGGTCGGCGCGGCGACGCCGCACAATCTTGCCGACGCCGACGCGATCTGCACGGCGTCGCAGCTGATCAGCTTCTGGCTCGACGTCGCCGCCGACTGGCAACGACAGCACGTGTACCTGCCGCAAGCCGATTTGCGCCGCTTCGGCGTGACCGAGGCGCAGATTGCCGATGGTGTCGTCGACGATGCGTGGCGCGCGCTGATGGCGTATGAAATCGCCTTCGTGCGCGCCACGCTGGTCCGCGGCGCACCGCTCGCGCTGCGCATGCCGGGGCGGCTAGGCATCGAGCTGTGCGGCGCGGTGCATGCAGGCTTTCGGTTTCTCGAGCGCATCGAGCGCGCGGATTACGATGTGTTCCGCGCGCGCCCGGTCCTCAATCTGTTCGACTGGTGCGTGGTGGCGGCGCGCACCCTGAAAATGCGACTATCCAGACGCGTCGGCATGGCGGCGCGCTCAATCGAGGGTAATGCTTAATGGCGGCGGTCCTGTTCGTTCTTTCGTGTGTTTCCCTGCTGATCTGGTGCGTGCTGCTGTTCGCGCGTGGCGGCTTCTGGCGCGCGCGTCCCGCCGCGCCGCTGGCCATCGCGGCGCGCGACGCATGGCCGGCCGTCGCGGCCGTCGTACCGGCGCGCAATGAAGTCGACGTGATCGCCGAGGCGGTCACGTCGCTGCTCGAGCAGGACTACGCAGGCGCGTTCCACGTGATCGTCGTCGACGATCACAGCACCGACGGCACCGCCGACGCCGCGCGTGCCGCAGCGCTGCGGCTGCAATGTCCGGAGCGCCTCACCGTGCTGAGCGCGAAGCCGTTGCCCCCGGGCTGGTCCGGCAAGGTGTGGGCGCAGTCGCAGGGCATCGAGGCGGTGCGCACGCTCGATCTGCCGGCCGAATTCCTGTTGCTGACCGATGCCGACATCGGCCATCCCGCCGAGGCGTTGACGCAGCTCGTCGCGCGCGCGGATGCCGAAAAGCGCGACCTCGTCTCGCTGATGGTCCGGCTGCGCTGCGATTCGTTCTGGGAAAAGGCGCTGATTCCGGCCTTCGTGTTCTTCTTCGCGAAGCTGTATCCGTTCGCGTGGGTCAACAATCCACGCAACCGCACCGCGGCCGCGGCGGGCGGCTGCATGCTGGTGCGCCGCGCGGCGCTCGAGGAAGCGGGCGGCATCGAGTCGATTCGCGCCGAGCTGATCGACGATTGCAGTCTTGCCGCGCGCATCAAGCATCGTGGCGCCGGCCGTCATCCGATCCGGCTCGATGTGGCGGCGAAGAGCGTGTCGCTGCGTCCCTACGATAGCTGGCACGACATCTGGAACATGATCGCGCGCACCGCGTTCACGCAGCTGCGCTACTCGCCGCTGCTGCTCGCGGGCACGCTCGTCGGCATGGCGATCATCTATCTGTTGCCGCCGGTCGCGGCGTTGATCCTCGGGCCGCTCGGCTGGCCGGCCTGGATCGCGTGGGCGGCAATGTGCTGCGCCTATGCGCCGATGCTCGTCTACTACCGGCGCTCACCGCTGTGGGCGCCGTTTCTGCCGCTCGTGGCGCTGTTCTATGTCGGCGCAACGTTCGCATCGGCGGTGCGCTACTGGGGTGGCAAGGGTGGGCAGTGGAAGGCGCGCGTGCAGGCGCCGGTGCAGGAGCGCTGAAGTCTGTCGATGGCCGATGCGCTCGTCGGATGCAGAAGGCGGACGTAAAAAAAGCGGCTCCTGGCCGCTTTTGTTATGTCCGCGCGTTTCATCACGCGTTCGTCAGCATCATGTACATCTGGATCACGATGTCCGGCGAGAACGTGAACGGCACCCAGCCGTGGCCGGTGTGGCGCATCACCAGCAAGCGGTCGCCGTTCGACTGCTTCTGCACGGCCATCATCGGATTCTTCGTCGAGACAAATTGCCAGCCCGGCGGGATGCCTTGCGGCTGCTCCGGCGTCATCGAGGCCCGTGCGTTCGACAGTTCCTCGATCAGCCGGCCGATCTGATCCGGGCGTAGCGCGACGGTCTGGTCGCCGATCGTCATCGTGATTTCGTCGCGCGCGGGGCGGTTGATTTCGAGCGTCGGCTGGAACTGCGGGGCGGCCGGCTTATCGATCGCTTCGGCGTGCGTTTCTGCGTTTGCTTCGGTGCTCGCGGGCTGTTCCGCTGCTGCTTGCGCCGCTGCTTCGTGCGCGGCATGCTCCACCGCCGCGGGCGATGCCGCAGCGTCAGCGCTTGTCTCGGGAGTGTTCTCGGCCTGCGTGGCCACGACAGCCTGAATGAGCTGGTCGACGCCCATTTCCAGCGCGCCGAGCTGTTCGTGAAGATTCATGCGAGGTTTCTCAGGTAGGACCCGCGATTTTACCCGCTGCGAGCGGGCTTGGACCCGTCGCCGGCGCGGGACTTGTAACAAAATGCTTACGGCCGCTGTTCAGCCCTTCACTTAACCGTTCACTTATCCCTTGATCACCGCTTCAGATACCCCGCCTGCCGGAACCATTCGAGCGCATCGGCGAGCCCCTCGCGATAAGGCCGCGCCCGATACCCCAGCTCGCGTTCCGCCTTCGCCGACGTGAAATACATCTTGTTCTTCGACATCTTCAGTCCGTCGACGGTGACAAAAGGTTCGCGCTTCGTGAATTTGGCGACCGCTTCCGCGCCCATCGCGAGCGGATACAACGGCCAGCGCGGCAGGCTCAGTGTCGGTGCCTTGCGGCCGGTCAATGCCGCGATATCGGCGAGCATCTGCTGCAACGGCAGATTTTCGCCGCCCAGAATATAGCGCTCGCCGATCTTGCCGCGTTCGAGCGCAAGGATATGACCGGCGGCGACGTCGTCGACGTGCACGAGGTTCAGCCCCGTATCGACGAATGCGGGAATCTTGCCGAGCGCCGCCTCCAGAATGATGCGCCCGGTGGGCGTCGGTTTCACGTCGCGCGGGCCGATCGGCGTCGATGGATTGACGATCACCGCGGGCAGACCGTCCTCGGCGATCATGCGCTCGACCGCGCGCTCGGCGAGCACCTTGCTGCGCTTGTAGACGCCGATCGCCTGGTCGGCGCGCAGCGGCGAGGTTTCGTCGGCGGACTGGCCGGAGCTCGTCACCTTCAGCGTGGCGACGCTGCTCGTATATACGATGCGTTCCACGCCTTCCTTCAACGCCGCGCGCATCGTCGCCTCGGTGCCTTCGAGATTCGCGCGCTCGATCTCGCCGGGGTCCGGCGCCCACAGCCGATAATCGGCGGCCACGTGTAGCAGATAGCGCACGCCGCGCAGCGCGTTGCGCATCGATGCTTCGTCGCGCATGTCGCCGACGACGATTTCCGCGTCGAGCGATTCGACGTTCTTGCGCGGACTCGTCGCGCGCACCAGCACGCGTACGCGAAAGCCCTTGCTCTGCGCGATGCGCGCCACCGACGAGCCGACGAAGCCGGACGCGCCGGTCACGAGCACGAGATCGCGATGCTGTTCGGTCATTCTGTTTCCATTTCCTGCGTGACGGTCGACGGATTGTACGTGGCGCGCGCAAAGGATGGGCGTTGCCGAGCGCGCTCGCCGCGACGCGACTAGAATGCCGGCTTGAAAGATTGTCAGGCATTAAAAGGAGGTAGCGGCATGGCCCCGGATCTGGATGAGCGGATCGAAACGTATTACGCGCGGGTGCGCGGCACCGTGCAGGGCGTTGGCTTTCGCCTTGCGACGGTGCGCCAGGCGCACGCGCTCGGCATCAAGGGATGGGTCGCGAATCTCGACGACGGTTCGGTCGAGGCGATGTTGCAGGGACCGGCCAATCAGATCGACCGGATGTTGTCGTGGCTGCGTCACGGACCGCCGGCGGCGCGCGTGACCGAAGTGAGCGGCGAGGAGCGCGTGACGGACAGACGTTACGAGCGCTTCGAGCAGCATTGAGCTCGAGCTGCGCGAGTTAAAAAAGCGGCGCGCCGTCCAGAGGAGGGCGCGCCGCTTTTTCGTTTATGCCTTTATCGGCCGTTATTTGCCGCGTGGTCAGCGCTTACCGGGCCACCAACAAACTCTCCGCGAATCCCCACTCATCCTCGATCCATTGATGGCTGCACACGAAGCCGGCGTCATCGGCGATCGCGGGCAATTCTTCCGCGCGATACTTGTGGCTGCTTTCGGTCCAGATCGTCTCGCCTTCCGTCAGCGACACCGTCAGCTTTGCGGCGCGCACGTGAGCGGTGATATCGCGCTTCGCGCGCAGATGCATCTCGATGCTGCGCGCGTCCGGATTGAAGCGCGCGACGTGCTCGAACTCATCGAGCGGAAAGTCGCCGTCGAGTTCGCGGTTGACGCGCGCGAGCAGGTTCAGATTGAACGACGCGGTCACGCCGATCGCGTCGTCGTAGGCTGCGACCAGCACCGGCGTCGGTTTGATCAGATCGGTGCCGAGCAGCAGCGCGTCGCCGGGCGCGAGCATGTTGCGGATCTCGCGCAGAAAACGCGTCGCCGCGAGCCTGCCGAAGTTGCCGATCGTGCTGCCGAGAAACAGCACGAGCAAGCGGTCGCCGGGCGCGCGCTGCCGGCTCACTTCGGCGAGACCGGCCAGATAGTCGCGCTCATAACCGACGATCGAAATCCGCTCGATGTCACCGAGTTCGCGCCGGCACAACTGCAACGCACTGCGCGAAATTTCAATCGGGCAGTAGGAAGTAGGGCGTTTTTTACACAGCGCCTCGAGAATGCGCCGCGTTTTACGGCCGCTGCCGCTGCCGAGTTCGGCGACCGTGACGTCATGCGGCAAATGCTCGACGATGTCGGCCGCGTGCTTCGCGAGCAGACGTTCTTCGGCGCGCGTGACGCCATATTCGGGCAATACGGTAATCACTTCAAAAAGTGCGGAACCGACCTCGTCGTACAGATACTTCGACGGCAGCTCTTTCTGCGGCGTATGGGTGAGGCCGGCGTACACGTCGGCGGCGAAGGCGCGACGCAGTTCGGAAGGCGAGTTGCTGAGCGATAGGGCTGGCTGGGTCATGCTGGCTCCAGTAGTCACATTCGATGAGCGGGATTGCTGCCGGGCGGTGGCATGCGCGACGAAACGCAGTTGAGGCATGCCGTGGGCGAGATGCGCGGGCGGTGATTCGTGGCGGCCTGACAGACTGCGCTCGAGGCTGCATTCGCCGACCCGGCTCGTGGTAGCTGCTCGTTGCGTGCCGCTGTGGACGTCGTTGTCGCGAGTGGTGCTGCCACAGCGTGCAAAACTTGGGTAGCAAGATTCGCGCGAGGCGAGGACGAGCCGGAAAGGGCTTCGCCGGCCGCGGCGCACGAAGTTATGTTCTAGTGCATCGACGCGCGACGCGCACGACTAATTGCAGCCGACTGACGAAAAAGCGCAAGCCCGTTGGCGAATAACCCGTCTAGAATGCCCGTTTTCCTACGGTTTTGCACCGCCGCTTCAGAACGACAACGCAGCGTCTGCCGCTTTGCCCGCGTGGCCGCCTGCTCACGAGACATCATATTCATGACGACAACGAACGCCGCGAGCCTGCGTCGCGCGCCGCAAGCCCACGCGTCACACCGATCCCCGACCGCGCAATGAATCACAACGACTTCAGGCGCGGGATCGCATTGTCGGTCGGCGCGTCGGCGATGTTCGCATTATTGTCCGCTTACGCGACGCTGCTCAAACCGCTGTCGGGCCTCGACATCTTCGCGTGGCGCATCGTGTGGACCGTGCCTGGCGCGCTGCTGCTCGTCGCGGTGCGCAAGCGCCTGCCGATTCTGCGCGCGCTCGTTGTCCAAATGATGACGCAGCCGAAGCTCGGTGCCGCGATGGCCGTGGCTGCGGGCCTGCTCGGCGTACAGCTGTGGCTGTTTCTGTGGGCGCCGCTGCATGGGCGCATGCTCGAAGTGTCGCTCGGCTATTTCCTGCTGCCGCTCGTGATGGTGCTGGTCGGGCGCTTCCACTATCGCGAGCGGCTCGACGCGTTGCAGTGGCTCGCGGTCGCGTGCGCGGCGGTTGGCGTCGCTCACGAACTGTGGGTGACGGGTGCGTTCTCGTGGCCGACGCTCGTCGTCGCGCTCGGTTATCCGCCTTATTTCGTGGTGCGTCGTCAGATCAATCAGGATTCACTTGCGATGTTCACCGTCGAAATGGCGTTGCTGCTGCCGGTGGCCGCCGTGTGCATTCTCGGCGGCGGCTCGCTGCAAGCAATCGCCGGCCGCGCCGAAATGTGGTGTCTGCTATTGCCGGGCCTCGGTGCGTTGAGCACGCTCGCGCTCGCTTCGTATCTGAAGGCGAGCCGACTGTTGCCGGTCGCGTTGTTCGGCATTCTCGGCTACGTCGAGCCGGTGCTGCTCGTGTTCGTGTCGATCACGCTGCTGCGCGAAACGCTGAGCGTCGCGCAACTCGCGACCTATGTGCCGATCTGGATCGCCGTCGCGCTGACCGCGCTGCACAGCGTGCGCTTCGTTCGGTTCGCGTCGAACTGAACTACGGCGCTCGCTCAGCGATGCGCGTCGGTCCGCTGCGGATCGATGCGCGTCGGGCCTACCTCAGCCTCGATCGCATCGCGCAATTCGGGGCGCCAGCCGACACCGAACAGCGCTTCGGCGAGCACGAATAGCGGGCCGATCAACAGGCCGATCACGTCGTCGACGAATGCCGGCTTGCGATGTTCGTAGGCCACGTGGCCGACGAACTGGAACACCCAGCCGACCACGAACAGCCCAATGCCGGTCGCGAGCCACACGAGCGTCGTTTGCGCGGCGATCCACTCGCCGAACCCGACGCAGAGCGCCGAGACGCAGGCCATCAGCACGCCGAGCGGCACGTCGAGCGCGAGGTAGTAGACGGTCGCCGCCACGAACAGCAGCCACGCCGGCGACAACGTGACCGGGAACATCCCGGCGCCAAACGACGGGCGGCTCAGCAACACCGCGAGCGCGAGCACGATCATCGGAATGCCGACGAAGTGCGTGGCGATATTGCGCCGGTCGCGATGGTAGGCCGCGTATTGCGTCAGTTGCTGCGTCAGCGTTCTCATCAGTGCCGCTCCTGTGTCAAAGTCAGCATAATCGCGGGCAGCGGATTTTCAAACCATCGGGTAGCCGACAATCAGCAACGACCGTCCACGGATACCGTCCATGACAGCGCGTTTTTCATCGAAGGAGCTTGCCGGGCTGCTCGAGCGCAGCGCGTGGTTTCGCGCCGCGCCAGCCGAGCTGCGGGTGCAATTGCTCGACGCGGGGCGCGTCGAATCTCTCGCGGCAGATCAGCGGCTTTTCACGCGCGGCGCTGCCGACGACGGCCTGTACTGCGTGCTCGACGGCCTCGTCAGAATCGGCGCGGCGAGTTCGACCGGCAAGGAAGCGTTGCTCGCGGTGATCGAGCCGGTGAACTGGTTTGGCGAGATCGCGCTGTTCGACGATCGATCGCGCACCCACGACGCCTATGCCGAACGCGATACCGCGCTGTTTCATGTGCCGCGCGCGGCGCTCGCCGCGTTGCTCGAGCGCACGCCGGCTTACTGGCATGCGTTCGGTCTGCTGCTCGCGCACAAGTTGCGTCTGGCGTTCGAGGCGATCGAGGAAGCCGCGCTATTGCCGGCCGCACCGCGTGTCGCGCGGCGCCTGTTGCTGATGGCGGGCGGCTATGGCGAACCCGGCGCATTGCGCAACGTGCTGAAGGTCCCGCAGGAAGACCTGGCGATGATGCTCGCGCTGTCGCGGCAGACGATCAATCAGGTGCTCAAGCACTTCGAGACGCAGGGCGCGTTGAGGCTGCGTTATGCGGAGATCGAAATCGTCGATGCCGACAAGCTGCGTGAACAGGCTTTCGTCGAGCGCATTTAACGCGCGCTCGGGTGGCTGACGCGACGTTTCAATGGACCGATCGTCGCGGCGGGCAACGTGGTGAGCAGCATGTGCAACGTGAAGTGGAGATCTTCGCGCGCGATGTCGAGTTGCACGCGGTCTTCTTCGCGCACGGTTTCCGTGTTGATTACATAGACGCCGAGCGGTGAATGAAGCAGTGCGCGCAAGTGAGCGTGCGGCAGCGTCACGAGTAGAGCCGCGCGCGCCGACGGAAACGCAATGACGTTGCTGTGTTGAACCTGCTTGCTGGCAGGTTGCGGCGAGAGCTTGTCGAGCGATTGGGTAAGAGCCATGTGATGCGGCGTTGGTGCGACGCGATGGTGAATTGGAACAATTCGAGAGTAGTCGTCCGCGAGTAAAGACGGTGCAAAAATTCGCGCGTTTGTCGGCAAAAAGATACGACGGGGAATGACACGCGGCATAAAAAAGGCGAGTCATAAGACTCGCCCTCCCCGAACGGCACAGTCCGGCTTCGATCAACTTCTATTTGAACAGCACCTGCATGGCCGGTCAGCGCCGAAACCGATCACGTGTTATTGCGTTTTGGTCGTGTCGGCTTGTGCGCCGTCGGCTTTCGCCGGGGCAGTGCTGGCCTCTTTCGCACTCTCCGTTTTAGTCTTCGCGGCACTCGTTTCGGCGGCATTTTTGGCCGTGGACTTGTGGGCCTTCTTCGTATGGGCGGAAGTCTTTTTCACGTGCTTTTGCGTAGCGGCTTCGGCAGGCGCTTTCGTTGCGGTCGCGCCGGCTTGTACCGCGGTGCTTGCCTTCAGATTCGCCTGGCCGGTGGCTGGCAACTGCGTGGTTTGCGCGGGTTGTGCGGCAGACGGTGCGGTCGTTTGAGCAAAGGCGGTCGACACGAGCAGTGCGGAAGCAACAGCGGCGAAAAGCGTCTTCATGATGTGACTCCAGGTTGAATCGGTGGATTCGTTTGTCGCGGCTGAATCATTTCAGCGCTGCCGGTTTAACGTAGGGCGGAATACAGAAGTTGACGCCGCGCTGGTGACAAAACGTAAGTAGTGCGTCAGCGCGGATACATGTTGCGACTCACAAAGCGAATCCCCGGAAAGGCGCCACGCTCAATGAAGACGCGACCGCGGTCTTGCCGAGCAATTGCGCTAAAGCCTCCGGCGAGACCGCTGGGCTAAACAGGAAACCCTGGGCCACCGTGCATCCGTGACGGACCAGAAACTCGCGCTGGACATCGAGCTCGACCCCTTCAGCGACGACATCGAAGCTCAGCGTTTCAGCAATCGCGATGATGGCAAGCGACAGAGCTTCGAGTTCCTTGTCTCTGCCGATTTCGCAAACGAAGGCGCGATCGATCTTGATGCGGTCGACGCTAAAGCGTTTCAGATAGCTGAGGCTCGAATAACCGGTGCCGAAGTCGTCGATAGCGATGGACACACCGAGTTCGCGCAGTTCGCGAAAAGCCCGTTGCGCTTCTTCAGCGTTGCGCATCAACGTGCCCTCGGTGACTTCGAGCTCCAGCAGTTCGGCGGGCCAATGGGCATCGTCGAGTGCCGAGTGCACTACGCCTGGAAGGTCCGCCCGTTCGAGTTGAAGTGGCGAAACATTGACCGATATGCGCACGGGCGGAAGCCCCGAGAGTACCCATGCGCTCGCCTGCAGACACGCCTGCCGCAATACCCACGTGCCGATGTTCTGGATCAGACCGGTTTCTTCGGCAAGCGGGATGAAGACGGCCGGCGAGACTTCACCGAGTTCGTCGTCGTGCCACCGCAAAAGTGCCTCGGCACCGACGATGCATCCGGTTTTCATGTCGATTTGCGGCTGATACGCCAGATACAACTCATTGGCTTTCGCCGCGCGCCGCAGTCGCGTCGTGAGCCGCAACTTCTCGGCGGCCGCCCGGCTCAGCTCCGGTTCGTAGAATTGATAGCCGTTTCTCCCGCGCGATTTAGCCACGTACAACGCGGCATCGGCATTTCGCGTGAGCAGTTCCGGCTGGGCGCCGTCTTGTGGAAAAGTACTGACGCCGATGCTTGCTTCGAGATAAAGCTCGTGCTCGCCGATGCGATACGGCTCGCTCATCTCGTGAATCAGCGTGTCCAGCATTTCGGTGAGTTGCTTCGCGTCGGCCCGTTCCGCGACGATGACGAATTCATCGCCCCCGTAACGCGCGACGAAATCCGTCGCGCGCAGCAGACGCTGAAGCCTTCGCGCCACGGCCTGTAGCAGCAAATCGCCAATGCGGTGTCCGAGCGAATCGTTGACGTCCTTGAAACGATCGAGATCGAGGAACAGGACGGAAACGTTCTGACCTGTCGCTGCCGCGCGGACGAGCGACTCTGAAAGATGTTCGCCGAGCAGCACCCGGTTCGGCAGATCGGTCAGTGCGTCGTATCTGGCTTGATGCTCGAGTCTTGTGAGCGAACGACGAAGATGCGCTCCAATGCGCCCGTTCCAGTGAATCAGCGAAAGCAGCAACAAGGCCGAAGCGACGCCGCAGCTCAACAGCATGCGCGTAAACCACTTCCCATCCAACGAGGATTTGCTGACGACTAAAGCGACCTTGGCGTCGGCCGCGAGTCGTACGTCGACGACCCGCTCGAGAACGCTATAGAAATAGGCGTCGATTTGTTCGAGTCTGGGGTCGCCCACTGCCACACTGCCGGGATGTTCCGCGATCTTGCGCGCAAGACCAAAGCTCAGCTCGCTAAGTCTGCCGATCATGTCGTCCAGATCCGACAGCCTCGATATGCATTCCTGATTCTCGCTGCAGCTCTCGCGCGCGTCGCGCGTCAACGCGAGCAGTTCCAGCATCGGAAAGCTATAAGCGGCGCGGTCGTAAAGCGGCACCGTTGCGATCGAGGTGTAGAGCGTCGCATGCTCATCGAGCATGACTTGCTGAACCTGGTCGAGGTCGTGGCGCAGCCGCCCGGAAGCCTGGATCGTCCGAAGCGAACTGTCCTGCTCGCTGCTCTGGCGGATTGCGAGGAAGGTACTCGTCGCAATGACAGCGAGAATGGCAAGTACGGCTATGACAGTACCGGCTTTGCGCGTTGCTTCCTGTCCCAAGGCCCTTCCCTTTCCGTCGACCCGGCGCGGGCGAACACCGACCCGCCCGGATAGTGAATGTTTAGGTGGCTGCATGACTTGCCTTAGGGCGCTCCGGATCTGCCTGTAACGGACGGCGCGCGATGGGTCTGCTTATCCGCCTATCGATCGGCAAATTCCACGCGGTTGCGCCCGCTTCGCTTGGCGCGGTACAGAGCCGCATCGGCGAGGCCATATGCGGTGTCGAAACAGGTTCCGACCTCGTTGATGCTGACGCCAAAGCTGGCCGTGATGCGGCGCTCGACGGGTGGAACGACCAGCGAGTCACCGATGGCTTCTCGCATGCGCTCGGCAAGAATGGCACCGCTGGCCGGTTCATGACCGGGCAGCAGGACGGTGAACTCCTCACCGCCCACTCGCCCGATGAAGCCTTGTTCCCCGACGATTCTGCGCAGACAATCGACGACCCCCGAAATGACCGCGTCGCCGGTGGGGTGGCCGTAGTCGTCGTTGATCCGCTTGAATTCGTCGATGTCGAGGATGATCATCACCGCGCTGCTGATGCGCAAGACCTTGGTGGTCCGTTCGATCACGGCACTGCGGTTCAGTACGCCCGTCAACGCGTCGTGCGATGCGCGATACGCCAACTGCTGGGCCAGCGCCTGCATCTCGCGTTCGGCCCGGTCGCTGCGGCCGATCAGGCGCCGTGTCTCGCGCATCAGGCGCTGGAAGTGCTCGATCAGTTCGCCCAACGACTGGCGATACTCCGCGGGGTCCGCATCGATGATCGAATGCATGGCCCGAGCCTTTGCCAGCGCGGTGCTTTCGTCCTGGAACAGATCGGGTGCGCCACCCGAGGACACGTCAAGGGAAGAGGTCGAACGCACTTTACTTTCCCTGCTGCGCAATGGGACGATCGGTGAACTCGATCGCGCCGAAATCGGCTTTCAGTTCTTCGCCGAACTCGGCAATGGTCTCGTCTTCCTCGTCGCGATACCAGTTCATCGACACGCGGCTTCCCGATTCCGCCGCCTGATCGAGCGCGTCGAAGATGCTGAACAGCATTTTGGTACTCGAGCTATTGAAGTACGTCAGCGCGACGTCGATGGTGATCTCGGCCCCGGCGTTCGCGGCGAGGTATTTGCGCATCTGCTCGATGATCGGCGCGTAAAAGGCGGCTGCGTTTTCGGGGTAAGACTCTCCCCTGATCGACAACGCGTGTTGGTCGAAGCGAAAATCGACTTCGGGCGACGTCGTCGTCGCCGGGATGTGTAGGTTTTCCATTGTTCGTGTGCCTTCCTGCTCAGATGATGGCCATGAGGCAAAACAGCGTGGTGCCCGGTTCGTCGGCACGCGGATGAAAAGCGAATTCAAGCGGCGCGCTCGCATCGCGCGCCATCGTCAGGAAGCCGAGCCCGGCGCCCTTGCTGTCTTTCGGAGCATCGGTGCGCAATGAAACCTTGTACGCTTGCTTGATTTCTTCGAGTGACATGTTGCGCAGAGGCTCCAACCTGCTTCGCAGGTCCTCGACTTCGGCGGTCGCGATGGGATTGACGCACAACATTACGTGATGTTCGCCGTGCCTGGAGATGCACACCGCGCCCTCGCGTATCTCGCCTGCCCGTGCGCCACCGGGCTCCAGCGCGTTCGACGAGTAATGAACGATGTTCTGTGCCAGCTCGATAAAGGACGAGAAGAGTTTGCGGCGAGTAGGACCGCTGACGCCGGCGACTTCGAGCTGCAGTTTCACGACTTCGCCCATCGACGCGACGATGTTATGGGAGAAGTAGCCCTTGTGATAGAAGAGCACGTTGCGCCGCTGCGCGAGTTCGAAAAAGGCGCTGTCTTGTTCTAGTAGTTGGGACATTCTGGGAATTCGCTAAATGCGGGCACAGAAAAGCGTGACGTCGTCACGGCGTGGTTGCTTGCCTTGCCACTCCGCGAGCGCGAGCCGGACGCGCTCGCAAATCGTCGCCGGAGTTTCGGCGCGGTTTTCGAGTATCAGGTCGAGCGCCCGGCGCCGGCCGAAAGAAATGTTGCGCGGGCCGCCGATCTGATCGGCGAGGCCGTCGGTATAGATGAACAGCAGGCTGCCCGCCGCGACCGGAATCGAGCGCAAGCTCCACGCATAGTCGGCGCGACTGTCCACATAACCGACACCCATGCGGTCAGCGCCGATCGTTTCGAACTCCGCGGCATCGGGTGACAGGATGTGCAGAGCGATCCTCGCGCCAGCAAAATGCAGCACGCTCTCCGTGGCGTCGAACCAGAAGAGTGCGGTATCCAGACCGTCGTTGGATTGGGTTCCTTCGTCGGCACTGTTCACTTGCCCAAGCAAGCCCTTGACGTTTTGATTGACGGCCGCCAGTAGCGCGGCGGGGTCGCGCGGACCGATCTGTTCGAGCGCCTTCGACAGCGACGCCGAAGCAAGCAAGGTCATGAAGGCGCCCGGTACGCCATGTCCGGTGCAATCGGCAACAGCGCCAAACCAGCCGTTCGGAAAGGCCGCGAAATGATAGAAGTCGCCGCCGACGACGTCGCGAGGTTCCCAGACCATCGCCGCGTCGCGCAGCTTCATCGACAGGGTCTCGCTGGAAGCACGCAACATGGCGCGCTGTATCACGCTGGCGTACTCGATACTCTGCATGATCTGGCGGTTCTTCTCCGCCTGCATTTCCGCGACCGCACTGATGAGCTGCAGACCACTGCCGAGACCCGAGAAGAGTCCGTCACGTGTCACGATGAAACCATCGACCAGCGCTTTTTCTCCCGCCTCGACGGTCCTGAACGTCAGCGCTTCGATGCTCACGTCGGCGTCGACGACGAGCGGTTCCTTGTCCATGAACGCGATGCAACTCTTCTTGTCGTAAAGCTCTCGATGGAACGGCTTGCTCATTTGCGACATGAAGATATCGCGGTTGATCAGGCCGATGGGACGGTGGTCGTCGATGACAGCGAGACTCTGCATGTCGCGGCGCGCCGAGAAGATCTCCATGACCACGGAGTTGGGATCTTCAACGTCTACGGATGGAACTTCCTGGCACAAGTCGCCGGCAGTGCGCGGATTACCCTGTGCGGAAGAACGGCGAAATCTCGAGAACGCAGCATGCATGGCGACGCCAGTCGATGTGTGAAGAAACCTCGCACGCTAAGGTTTCTCTATGTACATTATGTGACAGAGGGGAGGCGATCCGCTCTATTGGCGCGAGATTAGAAAACTAGCGGTCACGCAAAGGTTTGCGTGACCGACATCAGTAAAAATTGCGATCTGCGAGGTTGCGCAAATGCAACGCCGCCGAATCCGTTATTGAAACGGGTTCTGCACGATACCTGGTTTAGCATCCGGCTCGTCCTGCACCTTTGCCGGTAAATCCTTCTGAGCCTGCAGGCTCGCGACGATCGCATCGAGCGCTTCCTTCAACGCGAGCGCCGCCTTCAGTCCGCGTTGATCGCGCGTCAATTCGAGCGTGCCGTTCAGCACGACACGCGTCGTGCCATTGCTGAGCGTGAGCGCATCGCCTTGAATGTTGAGCACGTCGTCATCGTTCGAATAGGGCTTAAACACCTTTCAGTCCTCCTGGCCGCTGGTCCTTGAGGTTGTCCGGAATGCCCGGAAAGCGGATGCCCGACATCGCTTCGAGTTCGTGAATCGTGCGGATGTCGTAGCGGTTGGTCGCTACATTATCAACCACGACTGCGAAGGCCAGTTGACGCGACGGCACGTAGACGACCTTGTACAACTGGGTGGGCACGAACACGCGCGTCGGGCCGATCGTCTGCAATTGTTGGCCGGTGAACAGCGGTCCGGTGACGACGTACGCGTCGTCGTAGGCGAGTGCGATCTTGCGCACGGCAGTTTCGATGCGTGCCCACAATCGTTGGTTGTTCTGACGATTTTGCGGCACGATGTTCGCGAGCGAGAACGATTGCGCCATCGCCTCGTCGTTCCACCGATTACCCGCCGGACTCATATGACCGCGATCGAAGCCGCTGCGTTTGTAGTCGGCGAGTGTCGCGCCTTCGCCTTCGGGCAGACGCGCGTCTTCGAAGAACTTGTTGGTGCGCACCATGTCCTTCGCTTCTTCGATGTGCTCACGCGTCAGATGCTCGGCAGACCACAGCGGACCGTGCGTGATACCCGAATGCAGCACCGCGAAATCGCTATAACAAAGCAGGCGCGTTTTCGGCGCCATCTTCTGATTGGTGAGGACGGGCCATTGCGCATTCGGCGTGAATCCGGTGCAGGAAGGCGCCGCGCTCGCATGAGCGGCGACGGCGAGTAACAGACAGGCAAGCCACTTCTTCATGGGTCGGTGGTTCGATGAACGGGGACGCAAGTATAGCGTCGTGGCCCGCATCGAGCGACTGCACAATGCGAATCGAAGGAAGGGAATTGGAAACGGCAGAGGCGGCGTGCGCCGGACAAAAAAATGGGCCGCTTTGCAGCGACCCGAATGCGTGGACTTCCGAATCTACGCACGCAAGCTTAAGAAGGTCTTAAGGCGTGCGCTATCGCGGCAGGTTATGTTCGATTGCGCACGAACAGATTTACACGTATGAACAGTGCTCGCGCAATGAGCCGGAAGTTTCGACCGGAAAAGAGAAGCGCGACGAATCGCGCCAGAACTTAATTACCGAACACGCTGTTTTCAGCGTGCACTTTTTGACGATCCACCGCCTGCAAACGCCAGAAGCCGCTAGTCGCCTTGCGTGTTTGCAGCGCGGTCCATGCAGCGGCGCCTTGCGCGGCGCTCACCCGCTCCTTGCGATCGACGTGCAGACCGCGCAACGTACAAAGCGGCGCGTCGGCGCTCGGTGCGCACAGCGTGGTCACGCCGTTTTCGTCGCGCAGTTCGCCCCATGGGGGCAGGTCGATCCCTTGATGCGCTTCTCTCGACCACCGATGTTCATCGGTATCGAGCCAGAGCACAGCGTAATCATGGCTTACGGTGGGATCGGAACCGTTAATCAGGATGGTCAGTCGCATATCAGTTCCGTTCATAAATTGCGAAGCGCCTTATCAGTCTAGGCGGCGCGGCGCTTTATGCAAGACAAAGGCATGATGTGCGAATGGAAAATCAAGTCGCCAAAAGGTGTGGCGAGGTACGGTGAATCCTTACTGCGCCGCGGCGTACGCGATATGCATGCAGTAACGACCACATGCAGACCGCGAGCCGCGACAAATCAACGCAGCCGAGAGGGGCTCAAGCAAGATCGAGCGAAGCGGTCAGATCGCCGAGCGGCGCGAGTCCGTTGCTTGCGAATGCCTTGTCGCGCGCGACCACGCCATCGAGTGGCGCGAGTCCATGCACACGGTTAATGAAACGCAGAATCGAGTTCGTGTCGTACACCGTGTGATCGACATAAGCCTTCTTCGCCAGCGGCGAGATCACGAGCGCGGGAACGCGCGAACCCGGACCCCAGCGATCGCCGATCGGCGGCGCGACGTGGTCCCACCAACCGCCGTTCTCGTCGACGGTGACGATCACGACCGTGTTCTGCCATTGCGGGCCGCGCTGGATGTGCTCGATCAGCGTCGCGATGTGACGGTCGCCCGAGGCGACGTCCGCATAGCCCGCGTGCATGTTCAGGTCGCCCTGCGGTTTATAGAACGTCACGGTCGGCAAACGTCCCGCGTCGATGTCGGCAATCAGGCGATTGGTCGACGCGTCGTTGCCCATGCCGCCGTCGCGCAGATAGCGGCGGCGCGCGGCGGTGCCCGGCGCGTAATTGGCGAAGTAGTTAAACGGCTGATGGTGGTACTGGAAGTCGGGCATCGATCCCGTATCGCGATGATCGAGCGCGAATTGCCACGCGCCGCTATACCACGCCCAGTCGATGCCCTTGCCGGTCAGCCGGTCGCCGATCGTCGCGTAATTCTGCGGCGGCATCACCCGCGGGTTCGACGGATCCGCGAAAGCCGGGTCGCCGCCTTCGGCCGGACGCACGCTGCTGGGCTGATACGGCGGCGCCATCGTGTTGACTGCGTAGCCGTCGGCGGTGAAAGCGCCGTCATTGACGAACTTCGGCGGACCGTCGAGCGCCGACGCGGGCGAATTGGGCGCGAGCTTCAAACGGGTGCCGGTCGGATCGTCGCCTTCCACGACCGACACCATCTTCTTCGCCGGACTGTTGTGAATGTCCGGATAGTAGGGCGCCTGCGCCGAGATCAGGAAGATATGGTTCAGCCACGAGCCGCCGAAGGCGGCCATGAAGAAGTTGTCGCACAGCGTGTACTGCTGCGCGAGATTCCACAGACGCAGCGTGTCGGCGGAATTGCGGTAGTGCCCCATCACAAGGCCGCCGGAATCGCCCCACGCGGCGAACTGGTTGTTGCGCCCCGCGTTGATCTGCATCTGGTTCTGATAGAAGCGATGGATGAGGTCGCGCGTGATCACGCCGGTCGGCAGCGGCGCGCCGTGCGCATCGACGATGCGGAAAGGCCGGTTGCGCAGATGATCGAGATCCTTTTCGCCGATCATGTAGCGCTTGCCGTCCACTTCCTGCGCCTGCGGCACGAGCCCGCCCCAGATCGCCGGCAGCCGCGGCAGCGGCGTCTTGCCATCGCGGTCGAGCTGGACGTATTGCTCGGCGGTGACCGCGTCGAGCGGATGCTGGACGCCCGGGTAGTTGCCGTACAGGTTCGCGAAGCTGCGATTCTCCGCGTAGATCACCACGATGTTCTTCACCTGATCGTGCAGCGCAGCGTCGAGCCGCAAGTCGGCGGCGCTGCGCGGCGGCCCGTTGCCCGCGAGTCCCTCGCCTGTTTTGCAGCCGGTCAGCGCAAGGCCGAGGCCGACCGCCGCGAGACCGGTCAGTACGCGCCGGCGTTCGGGATCGTCGGGGGCGTCGTTGGTGTGATCGATTGAATCGGGGTTGTCCAGTTTCGGCGGCAGGTGAGGATCGTGGTCGGTCATCGGTGAGTTCCGAAGGAGACGTGACGGTCGCATCGGCGCCGCTCGAAGCGGCGCGCGCGACACCGGTTACGGGTCCGCCGATGGCGGCAGGCCTCGCGGCTTTACGGCAGCCGACGCTTGACGCGCCAACTGTGATGCGTGGCATCGACGGCCAATAGTAGCCAGTGCCGTGCGTCGATCGGATGACGTTTTTGCGTCGCATAACGGTCGACGGTCAATTCGAGTTCGTCATGTGCGCGCCGATGGCAGGTGGCGTGCGCACCGGAACCGTCCGCGAATTCGACGCGCGCCTCGGCGACGTTTGACGCGCAGGCCGGCTCGGGAAGATTCGCGATGCGCACCGCGCAGCCCGGATAAAGATGCGAGTCGGCAACCTGAATCTGGACCGCGCTGGACATGACGTGGCCTCCTACGCTTGGGCGGCGCGAGCGAGCGGCTGGAATACACCGCGCCGCCGGACCGGATCAAAGCATAGCACCGCGCATGGCCGATTCGCCGCATGCTTCGCGCTATCATCCTGAATTGAACCCGATGAACCGCATAGAGACGGCAGCCAAGATGGCAAAAGAAGAGCAGACAGGAGTGGGACGCAGGCAGGCCAAACCGCGTGCGGCGGCAGCCTCCGCGGCACAACACGAACCGGCGCAGTCGCACGCGCAAAGCGCGGACATGCCCGCTTCCGCCGCCGACGACGACAGCGCCGGCGGCTCCACATATCTGGTGCCGGGCCTCGAACGCGGCCTGCGCATCCTCGCCGAATTCAGCGCGCGCGAGCCGGTGCTCGGCGCGCCGGAGTTATCGAAGCGGATCGGCATCCCGCGCACCACCACGTTTCGTTTACTACAAACGCTCGAAGCGCTCGGCTTCCTCGAACGCGTCAACGGGGACCGCTATTTCCGGCTCAGCGTCGCGGTGCTGCGGCTCGGCTTCGAGTATCTGAGTTCGCTCGAGCTGACCGACGTCGGCACGCCGATTCTCGAACGCCTGCGCGACGCGACCGGGCTCAGCACGCATCTGCTGATCCGCGATCAGCGCGACGTCGTATTTGTCGCGAAGGCGCAGACGCACGAGCCGATGTACAGCTCGGTCAAGGTGCACGTCGGCACGCGCCTGCCCGCGCATGCAACGGTGCATGGCCAGGTGCTGATGGGCGATCTGAGCTTCGAGGAGTTGCGCCAGCTGTATCCGGAGCCGCAGCTCGAACGCTTCACCGAGCGCACGCCGGCGACCGTCGAAGAACTGTATGGACGGGTGCGCGAGAGCGCGGCGCTTGGCTATGCGGTCAGCGAGGCGTCGTTCGAGCGGGGGATTTCGGTGGTGAGCGCGCCGGTGCGTGACCAGAGCGGTAAGATCGCTGCCGCGTTGACGGTGACGATCCCACGTTCGGATATTGGCGAGACCGCCGAGCGCGAGCCGCTGATCATCGCCGTATGCCAGGCGGCGCTGGAGTTGTCCGAGCGCCTGAGCTATCGCCCGAGGCCGGACGATCCGACCGCGATGCAGGCGCGCCGCAGATCGGTTGCCGCGCATTGAGTGCGCGCTGATTTCACGGTGCTACTACTTCCAATACTTATTTCATATCTGTCGGCGAGTCCTGCTGCATTGCACATCCGGACTCGCCGTGTCACGTCGTCAAATCATCAGAACGAGTGATGGATGCCGCTCAGGACGATCGCCTGATTACGGCCGCTCGATACGCCCGCGGTGAAGAACGCCGCGTCGGTGTTCGAACCCGCGCGCTGATACAGCGCGTTGATATACACCTGCGTCGACTTCGACAGCGCATAGATGTTGCCGATCATGAACTGCGTCCAGCGATGGCCGGCCAGCGTCGTCGTCGCGGCGCCGCCTGCGATCGTGTTGAACGGCGTGACCTGCCAGTTTGCGCCAGCGTCGTAGCTCTGATAGGTGTCCGAGTGACCGGCGCTTTCGAGCTTCACGCGGGTGTACAGGCCGTGTACGAGCACACTGCCGAACTGGTACGACAGGCCCAGGCCCATGTTCTGCAGGTTGTCGGCCGTGTAGGTCGCGGCGGGCTGACCCTGGAAGGTCGTGATGCCGGTCGTCACGATAGACGGCGTGCGGTTGTTCTCGTTCGAATAGCTTGCGCCTGCCTTGAAGCCGCCGTTGGCGTACGTCGCCGCAAAGCCATACGAGCGGCCGATCGCGAAGTTGGTCTGATTGCCGAGGCCCATCATCGCGCCGAAGGTGAAGCCGTCGAACGATGCCGAACGGAATTTCGCCGAGTTGTCGTACGGCACGACCGCGGTGTTGGCGAGCGCGTCGATGTTGCCCGGGTGGAACGCGTACCAGCTCGCCGCCTGGTAGCCGGTGCTGAACGGGCCGAGTATGTCGAAGCTGAACGGCGTCTGATGACCGAAGCTCAGCGTTCCGATCCGGTCGGAAGCGAGACCGACGTAAGCCTGACGGTTGAACAGCACGCCCGCTTTCGCCATCGCGCCCGTGTTCGTATAGAAGCCGTTTTCGAGCTGGAACACCGCCTTCAGGCCATTACCCAGATCTTCGACGCCCTTCAGGCCCCAACGGTCAGGCTGCATGTTGCCCTGTTCCTGAATCCACTTCGAACTGCCGCCCACGTTGCTGATGTACGCGACACCGGCATCGAGGCTGCCATATAGCGTCACGCTGCTCTGCGCCCACGCGCCCGTGGTCATGCAAGCTGCCGTCAAACCGGCCGCAATGATTTGCTTCACCGTTGGTCCTCCTGATCAAACGACGTAGACACTCGCCGAATGCGCCGTCCTTGATCTGTTCTCTGGGGTTAATTCCGTTCTGGTTTCTGCGCCAGAACCACATCGGTCCTACGTTATGCGTTCCACCTATGGACATACGTATCGCCTATGGAAAGTATATTGAAGCTGAGATCATCCAAAATAGATTTTGAGATCGGTACAAACCCGTGGTTGCCGATCGTCCCCCGTCTGGGATTCCGGCTAGGCCATGCTTGACGAAGGCCCGCGTGGATTGGGGCTGTGCGCGCGGCATGGCATGCCGATGTGTGCCAAAAACGACAGTCGGTGTTTTCCCCTAAGAGCTCATTTTTTTATTTTCTCGGCGTAGACCGACTCCTATAATCGACCATATACGAACTGCTGTTCCTTATATGGAACATAAAGGTCCAAGGAGAACGTGAGAAATGACCGAACCATGGCGCTGTGCCGGACATGCCGGTGACCTGTCCGAAGACTCCCCGCTCGAGTTCAAGCTCGACGGCACGGAGATCGGCATCTACAAGGTGGGCGACGAGATCTACGCGATGGAAAACGTCTGCCCCCACGCGTACGCGTTGCTGACGCAGGGCTTCGTCGACGGCGACACCGTCGAATGTCCGCTGCACGAAGCCGTGTTCCATATCCCGACCGGCAAGTGCCTGAAAGAGCCGGGCGGCCGCGACCTGAAGATGTACTCGGTACGTCTCGCAGGCGAAGAAATCCAGATCAAGGTGGAATGACATGCGAGAGATAGCCGTGAATTTCAATCCCTTCCTGAAGCCGTGGCTCGCGCCGCAACCGAACAACGTCGCAGGCAAGGGCGTGATCGAGAAGCCGGGCGAGAGCAGCAACATGGTCTGGCAGAACCGCAAGGCCGAGCCGACCCAGTACGAAAACGACTTTGGCGATGCGCTCGAGCGCGTTTTCGAAGCCGGCGCGACGGAACTGCAGGAGGTCGCCGACGGCTTGAACCGCGACGGTTTCCGCACCCCGGAGGGCACTCAGTGGAACGCCGAGCGCCTGGCCGCCGAATTCCGTCAGCTCGCCGACTAGGCGCGCTTTTCCGAACAGGTTTCATCGCATTCGTACTGGAGTCTCCTCATGACGTCCCCCACTACAACTGAAGGCACGGCTGATCCGGTCAAGTCGTATCTGGACCGCGGCCTGCGCAACTACTGGTATCCCGTCGCGCCGAGCTGGCAGGTCGGCAACGCGCCGATCGGCGTCACGCGTCTCGGCGACCAGATCGTGCTGTGGCGCGATAGCGAGGGCAAAGTCCACGCACTCGAAGACCGCTGCCCGCACCGCGGCGCGCGTCTGTCGCTCGGCTGGAACCTCGGCGATCGCGTCGCGTGCTGGTATCACGGCGTCGAAGTGAACGGCAGCGGCACCGTCATCAACGTGCCGGCCGTGTCGAGCTGTCCGCTCGAAGGCAAGACCTGCGTGAAGTCGTACCCGGCCGAAGAACACGCCGGCGCGATCTTCCTGTGGTTCGGGGACGACGCGCACCAAGAACCGGCGCCGCTAGTGCTGCCTGACGAACTCGTTGGCGAGGAATACGCAAGTTTCCTGTGCATGTCGAACTGGAAGTGCAATTACCAGTACGCGATCGACAACGTGATGGACCCGATGCACGGCGCCTATCTGCACGCGACGTCGCACTCGATGGCCGAAGGCGACAAGCAGGCCGAGATGCGCGTGCGCAAGACCGAAACCGGTCTGATCTTCGAGAAGATCGGCCAGCGCGACGTGAACTTCGACTGGGTCGAACTCGGTGACACCGGCGCGCTGTGGATGCGTCTCGCGATTCCGTACAAGAAGAAGTTCGGGCCGGGCGGCAACTTCGGCATCATCGGCTTCGCGGTTCCGGTCGATGGCGACAACTGCCAGGTTTACTTCTGGCGCACCCGCAAGGTGCAGGGCTGGCAGCGCGACGCATGGCGCTTCCTGTATCGCAACCGCCTCGAAGGTCTGCACTGGGACGTGCTCGAGCAGGACCGCTACGTCCTCGAAAGCCTCGCCCCGAACGCGCGCGATCACGAGTTCCTCTATCAGCATGACGTCGGCATGACGCGTGTGCGCCGCATGCTGCGTCAACGCGCGCAGCAGGATCTCGCCGCGCTCGAAGCGCATCGCGCGGCCAACACGACGCCCGCCGCCAACGAAGCCGGTCACAGCCATGCATAACGACGCACTCGCAGCGCTCAAGGGCCGGCGCGTCCTCGTGACGGGCGGCGCGCGCGGTCTCGGCGCGGCGTTCGTCCGTGCGCTCGTCGAAGCTGGTGCACAGGTCGTGTTCGGAGACGTGCTGCACGACGAAGGCCGCGCGCTCGCGGCATCGCTGCGCGAGCAGGGCCACGCGGCAACTTATCTGCCGCTCGACCTCGCCGATCCGGCCAGCGTCAAGCAGTTCGCGCAAGAGGGCGCGGCCCAGCTCGGCGGTCTCGACGCGCTGATCAACAACGCGGCGATCACGAACTCCGGCGGCAAGTTCGCGGACGAGCTGTCCGTTCAAACGTGGGACGCCGTGATGAACGTCAACGTACGCGGCACCTGGCTGATGAGCACCGCCGCGCTGCCGTATCTGCGCGAATCGGGCCGCGGCGCCGTCGTCAACATCGCGTCGGACACGGCGATGTGGGGCGCGCCGAAGCTGCTCGCGTATGTGGCGAGCAAGGGCGCCGTGATCTCGATGACCCGCTCGCTCGCGCGCGAATTCGGCGCGTACGGCGTGACCGTCAACGCGATCGCGCCGGGCTTGACCGAAGTGGAGGCAACCGCGTACGTGCCCGCCGAGCGTCATCAGTATTACCTGCAAGGCCGCGCGCTCGCGCGCGCACAAGTGCCCGACGATGTGACCGGGCCGGTGCTGTTTCTGTTGTCCGATGCCGCTCGCTTTGTGACCGGCCAGCTGCTGCCGGTCAACGGCGGCTTCGTGATGAATTGATCTTGTCGAATCGAAAGGAGAAAGAGATGGCGGACGCCGACAACGAACGCAAATCCTGGGACCAACCCGCGGACGCAAGCTTCCAGCAATGGCTGGACAGCCGCGTCACACGCCTGGAGACGCGTCGCTACGACTGGGACGCGCTGAAGTTCCAGGCCGACTACGACCCGAAGTATCGCCGTGCGCAGATGCGCTATGTCGGTACCGGCGGTACCGGCGTCGCGAAGGACATGAACACGGTGCCCGCAGGCAACTTCACGTTCTCGACGATGGTGATCCCGGCCGGCAACATCGGCCCGAGCCATATTCATACGGATGTCGAAGAAATATTTTTCGTGCTGCGCGGCAAGATGAAAGTGATCTGCGAGCGTGACGGCGAGACGTGGGAAGCGGTGCTCGGCGAGCGTGACCTGATCTCGGTGCCACCCGGCGTGTACCGCACGGAAGTCAACATCGGCGAGGAAGACGCGCTGATGTGCGTGATGCTCGGTTCGCCGAAGCCGATCACGCCGACGTATCCGCCGGATTCGCCGCTCGCGAAGATCAAGCGCGGCTAACGCGCTGCCACGCCGTCCACGTCGTTCCACTTCACCCGCGAAGGAAATCATGTCCGCAGTCCCGTCCGTCAACGCCGAACAGCTTGCCGCGCTCGAAGCGCGTCTCACACGCTATCCGGCGCAGCAAGGCAGCCTCGCCGTGCAACGCGTGCTCAGCTATCGCGAAGTCGATCGCGCTGGCCACGACGCGCTGCCGCTCGTGTTGCTGCACGGCATCGGTTCGGGCGCGGCTTCGTGGGTGGAGCAGTTCGACGCGCTCGGCGCGACGCGCCGTGTGCTGGCCTGGGACGCGCCGGGGTATGGCGCTTCCTCGCCGGTCGCGGCAGCTTCGCCAGTTGCGCAGGATTACGCAGTCGTACTGAAGGAATGGCTCGACGCGCTCGGCATCGAACGCTGCGTGCTGGTCGGGCACTCGCTCGGCGCGATCGTCGCCGGCGCGTTTGCCGCCGCGCATCCCCGCTATCTGGCGGGTCTGTTGCTGCTGTCGCCCGCGGGCGGCTACGGTGCGGCCGCGCCCGAGGTGCGCGACGCCAAACGCGATCAACGGCTCGCGATGCTGAACGAACTGGGGCCCCAGGGTCTCGCCAACACGCGCAGCGCAAACATGCTGTCCGTCCACGCGAGCGACGACGCACGCGCATGGGTCCGCTGGAACATGTCACGAGTGATGCCGCATGGCTACGCGCAGGCCACGCATCTGCTCGCCAACGCGGATCTCGCGGCCGACCTCGCGCGCTACGACGGTCGCGTGAACGTCGCGGTCGGCGCCGAAGACACGATCACGACGCCCGAGGCCTGCGAAAAGATCGCTCTGGCCGCGCGGACCCGCCTGCAGACCGTGCCGCGCGCGGGCCACGCCGGCTATATCGAAGCACCCGCCGCGTACACCACGATCATCGATACGTTCTGCCGCGCAAGCGACAGCCCATTGAGCCAAAGCGGAGCCAATCAATGACGCCCGACACTCTTGACGCCGACCGCGACCTCGCCGCCGACGGCAACGAAACGAGCAGCGATTCGGGCTACCGTGTGCCCGGTCTCGAACGCGGCTTGAAGATCCTGATGGAGTTCTCGCCGCGCGAGCCGGTGCTCGGCGCACCGGAGCTGTCGCGGCGCCTGAGCATTCCACGCACGACGGTGTTCCGTCTGCTGCAGACGCTCGAATTCCTCGGCTTTCTCGAACGCGCCGACAAGGACCGCAACTATCGCCTCGGCGTCGCGGTGCTGCGGCTCGGTTTCGAATATCTGAGCTCGCTCGAACTGACCGATCTCGGTCTGCCGATCATCGAAAAGCTGCGCGACGAGACCGGCCTCACGAGCCACATCGTGATTCGCGATGCACGCGACGTCGTGTTCGTCGCGAAGGCGCAAAGCCATGCGCCGATTTTCAGTTCGGTGAAGGTCAACGTCGGCACGCGCCTGCCCGCGCATGCGACGACCCATGGCCAGGTGCTGATGGGCGATCTGACGTTCGAGGAACTGAAGAAGCTCTATCCGGAGCCGGAACTCGAGCGCTTCACGACGCAGACGCCGGCCACGGTCGACGACCTGTACGAACGGATTCGCGACGACGCGCGGCGCGGCTTCGCGATCAGCGAGTCTTCGTTCGAGCGTGGCATTTCGGTGGTCAGCGCGCCGGTGCGTAACGACTCGCGCCGCATCGTCGCGGTGATCACGACGACGATTCCGCGCCGCGAGATCGATGCATCGCTGCTCGACGGCGGTCTCGTCGACAAGGTGCGCCGCGCGGCCGACGAGCTGTCGCAGCGGCTCAATTACCGGCCGAAGTCTGGGCCGAATAGCGGCAACAAGTACATGAAGGCACTGGGGCTCTGATGATCCAAATCGATTTGACCGGACAGGTAGCGGTGGTGACGGGCGGTTCGTCCGGCATCGGCCTCGCAACCGCCGAACTGTTTTTGCGCGCCGGCGCTTCCGTCGCGATCTGCGGCCGTGACAGCGAGCGGCTCGCCCAGGCGCAAGCCGCGCTCACGAAGAAGTATTCCGGCGCGCAACTGCTCGCGCAGCGCTGCGACGTGCTCGACGCCGACGAAGTCAACGCGTTCGCGCAGGCGGTGCAGCAGCGCTTCGGCCGCACCGACATGCTGATGAACAACGCGGGCCAGGGCCGCGTGTCGACCTTCGCCGATACGACCGACGAGGCCTGGCGCGAGGAACTCGACCTCAAGTACTTCGGCGTGATCCGCCCGACCCGCGCGTTCCTGCCGATGCTGCGCGACACGGCAGGCGCCGGCCGCAACGCGGCGATCGTCAACGTGAACTCGCTGCTCGCGCTACAGCCGGAGCCGCATATGGTGGCGACGTCGTCGGCGCGCGCGGGCCTGCTGAGCCTGACGAAGTCGCTCGCGGTCGAACTGGCGCCGCAGCGCGTGCGCGTCAATTCGATCCTGATCGGCATCGTCGAATCGGGTCAATGGCGCCGCCGTTATGCCACCCAGGCCGAGCTCGGACAGAGCTGGGAAGACTGGACCGGCGAACTCGCGCGCAAGAAAAACATCCCGCTCGGCCGCTTCGGCCGTCCCGAAGAAGCCGCACAGGCGCTCTTTTATCTGGCTACCCCGCTGTCGTCGTACACGACTGGCAGTCACATCGATGTTTCTGGAGGCGTTGCACGACATGTCTAACAAAACCACCGTTGGCGAACTGATCGCCGCCTTTCTCGAGCAATGCGGCGTTAAAACCGCCTTCGGCGTGATCTCGATCCACAACATGCCGATCCTCGACGCAATCAACACGCGCGGCAAGATCCGTTATGTCGGCGCGCGTGGCGAAGCCGGCGCGGTGAACATGGCTGACGGCCTCGCCCGCGTCTCCGGCGGCCTCGGCGTCGCTTTTACGAGCACCGGCACCGCCGCGGGCAACGCGGCGGGAGCGATGGTCGAAGCGCTGACGGCGGGCACGGCACTGCTGCACGTGACCGGCCAGATCGAAACCGATTATCTCGATCAGGACCTCGCGTACATCCACGAGGCACCGGATCAGCTGTCGATGCTGCAATCGATCTCGAAGGCCGCGTTCCGCGTGCGCTCGGTCGAAACCGCGTTGCCGACGATCCGCGAAGCCGTGCGCGTCGCGCAAGCCGCGCCGAGCGGCCCGGTCAGCGTCGAGATTCCGATCGACATCCAGGCCGCCGAAGTCGAATGGCCGAGCGATCTCGGCGCCCCGCACGTGAGTACGCTCACGCATTGCAAGGACCGCGTCGCGCAACTCGCGCAGCACCTGACGAAGGCGAAGCGCCCGCTGTTGTGGCTGGGCGGCGGCACGCGCCACGCGCGCGCGGCGGTCGAACGTCTGGTCGCGCTCGGCTTTGGCGTCGTGACCAGCGTGCAGGGTCGCGGCGTGCTGCCCGAAGATCACCCGGCCACGCTCGGCGCGTTCAACGTGCACCCGGCAGTCGAAAGCTTCTACAAGACCTGCGACGCGCTCGTCGTGGTCGGCTCGCGTCTGCGTGGCAATGAAACGCTGAAGTACAAGCTCGCGCTGCCGCAGCCGCTGTATCGCATCGACGCCGACGCGCTCGCCGACAACCGCGGCTATCGCAACGACATGTTCATCCACGGCGACGCCGCCGCGGTGCTCGACGAACTCGCGACGCTGCTCGAAGGCAAGCTGAAGATCGATCCGGCGTTCGCGCAAGACCTGGCCGCCGCGCGCGAAAGCGCGGTCGCCGACGTCAGCAAGGGTCTTGGGCCCTACAAGCGTCTCGTCGACGCGCTGCAGGAAGCCGTGGGCCGCGACTACAACTGGGTGCGCGACGTCACGATCTCGAACAGCACGTGGGGCAACCGCCTGCTGAAGATCTTCACGCCGCGCGCTGGCGTGCACGCGCTCGGCGGCGGCATCGGCCAGGGTATGCAAATGGGTATCGGCGCGGCGCTCGCGGGCAACGCTGCGAAAACTGTGGCCCTGTGCGGCGACGGTGGCCTGATGGTCAACGTCGGCGAACTCGCGACGGCCGTGCAGGAAAACGCCAACGTGATGATCGTGCTGATGAACGACCAGTGCTACGGCGTGATCCGCAACATTCAGGACGCGCAGTACGGCGGCCGCCGCTGCTACGTGCAACTGCATCAGCCGGATTTCGCGCAGTTCTGCGAAAGCCTGAAGCTCACGCACTACCGCATCAAGTCGCTCGACGACGCCGCCGCGATCATCCGCGAAGGCATGGCGAAGACGGGGCCGGTGCTGGTCGAAGTGGACATGCTGTCGGTCGGATCGTTCGCGACCGCGTTCGCGGGCCCGCCGGTCAAGAAAGAGGAGCCGCAACATGCATGAGGCCGGCTACGCGGGACATCACGCGCCCATCGACATCGCGATGATCGGCTTCGGCGCGATCGGCCAGGCGGTGTACCGCTCGGTCGCCGCCGATCCGGCGGTGCGCGTGTCGCATGTGATCGTGCCTGAAAGTCATGTGGCGTCGGTGCGTGAAGTGGTGGGCGCGAGCGTCGACGTGGTGTCGTCGGTGGCGGCGCTGAGCACGAAGCCGCAGTTCGCGCTCGAATGCGCGGGCCACAGCGCGCTCGTCGCTCACGTCGTGCCGTTGCTGAAGGCGGGCACCGATTGTGCGGTCGCGTCGATCGGCGCGCTGTCCGATGTCGGGCTGCTCGATGCGCTCGCGGCCGCGGCCGATCAAGGCGACGCGACGGTCACGCTGCTGTCGGGCGCGATCGGCGGTGTCGACGCGATCTCGGCGGCGCGCTTCGGCGGTCTCGACGAAGTGCTGTACACGGGCCGCAAGCCGCCGGTCGGCTGGCTCGGCACGCCGGCCGAAGCGGTTTGCGATCTGGCCACGCTCGCCGAAGAGAAAGTGATTTTCGAGGGCAGCGCGCGCGAAGCCGCGCGGCTCTATCCGAAGAACGCGAACGTCGCCGCGACGATCGCGCTCGCGGGCCTCGGCCTCGACAACACGGCAGTGCGATTGATCGCCGATCCGAACGTGACGCGCAACGTGCATCGCATCGTCGCGCGGGGCGCGTTCGGCGAGATGGCGCTCGAAATGAGCGGCAAGCCGCTGCCGGACAACCCGAAGACGTCCGCGCTGACCGCCTATAGCGCGATCCGCGCACTGCGCAATCGCGCGGCGCGCTGCGTGATCTAAGACCCGTTAAGCCCCTGGCTTGAAAGAACCGGAACGACCGACATGACTCACTTCGATACCAGCCTCGTGCCCAACGGCGATATTTTCATCGGCGGCGAATGGCGGCAGGGGCGCGGCAACCCGTACAAAAGCCTGTATCCGGCGGATCAGTCGGTCAACATGGAAATCTCGACGGCCAGCGCCGACGACGCGCGCGAAGCCATCGAAGCCGCCGACGCGGCGTGGCGCAAGTCCAACTGGTCGGGTCTGAAGCCGCATCAACGCGCATTGATCCTGTATCGCATCGCCGATCTGATCATGGCGCGCCACGAAGCGCTCGCGAATCTGCAGCGCCGCGACAACGGCAAGCCGATCGGCGAGACGCGCGTGCTGGTCGCGAGCGCGGCGAACACGTTCCGCTATTTCGCGGCCTGCCTCGAAACGCTCGATGAAGACGTCACGCCGTCACGCGGCGACTATCTGACGATGAGCATCTACGAGCCGATCGGTGTGGTCGCGGCGATCACGCCGTGGAATTCGCCGATCGCGTCCGACGCGCAGAAGCTCGCGCCGGCGCTCGCGGGCGGCAATGCGGTGGTGCTGAAGCCCGCCGAAGTCACGCCGCTGGTGTCGCTCGCGCTCGCGCGCATCTGCGAGGAAGCGGGCGTGCCGAAGGGTGTGGTCAGCGTGCTGCCGGGCAAGGGCTCGGTGATCGGCGACGTGCTGGTGCGCCATCCGCTCGTGAAGAAGGTGTCGTTTACGGGCGGCACCGAAGTGGGCCGCGGCATCGCGCGCATCGCGGCGGACAAGCTGATGCCGGTGTCGCTCGAACTCGGCGGCAAGTCGCCGACCATCGTGTTCGACGACGCCGATCTCGATCATGCGGTGAACGGCGTGCTGTACGGCATTTTCAGCTCGTCGGGCGAAGCGTGCATCGCGGGTTCGCGCCTGTTCGTGCAGCGCTCGATCTACGACACGTTCATGCAGCGTCTGGTCGAAGGCGCGCGCAAGCTGCGCGTCGGCGATCCGTCGCGCGAGAACACGCAGATGGGTCCGCTGATCACGCAGGCGCATCGCGAGACGATCGAACGCTATGTCGCGCTCGGTCTAGAAGAGGGTGGGTGTCTGCTGTGCGGCGGCGAACGTCCGGTCGGCGATAACCGTGAAGCCGGCACCTACTTCCAGCCGACCATTCTCGAAGGCCTGACCAACGACGCGCGCATCTGCCAGGAAGAAATCTTCGGCCCGGTGCTCGTCGCGATGCCGTTCGACGACGAAGCGTCGCTGCTGAAGGAAGCGAACGACAGCGTGTTCGGCCTCGCCGCCGGCATCTGGACGCGCGACTACAAGCGTGCCTACCGGATCGCGCGCGGGCTCGAAGCCGGCACCATCTGGATCAACACCTACAAGCTGTTCTCGATCTCGACGCCGTTCAGCGGCTGGAAGGAGAGCGGCATGGGACGCGAAAAAGGCCGTGTCGGCATTCGCGAATACATGCAACAGAAGAGCCTCTACTGGGGCTTGAACGACGCGCCGTTGGCGTGGGCGAACTGAAGCGGGACGAAGAGGCACGTTATGACGATTCTCGGCATTGAACAGATTATTTACGGCGTGACGGATCTCGCCACCTGTCGGCAATTTTTCGCGGACTGGGGCATGAAAGAGACCGCCCACGACGAAACCCACGCGCGCTTCGAAACGCTGAACGGCTGCACGGTGCTCGTCGTCGAGGCGAACGATGCGTCGCTGCCGCCCGCGTTCGAAGAAGGCCCGACCTTGCGCGAAGTGACGTGGGGCGTCGCGACGAAGGCGGAGCTCGACGCGCTGCGTGGCCGCTTCGCCGGCCAGCCGGGCCACTTCGAAAACGACGAGGCGGTTGGCTGCATCGACCCGAACGGCCTGGCGGTGCGCGTCGAAGTCACGCGTAAGTGGGCGGTCGACGTGCACGGTTCGCCGTCGAACGTGTGGGGCCAGACGCTGCGCGTCGATCAGCCGTCGCCGGTCTATGAGCGCGCGGAGCCGGTCGAAGTGGGCCACGTCGTGTTCTTCACGAACAGGCTCGCCGAGCAGGAAAAGTTTTATCACGAGCTGCTCGGCTTCGAGACCTCGGACCGTTATCCGGGCCGCGGCGCGTTCATGCGCTGCGCGCCGCACGGCGGCCATCACGACCTGTTCCTGCTGGCCCTGCCGAACGGCAAACGCGGCCTGAACCACGTCGCGTTCACCGTGCGCGACATCCACGAAGTGTTCGGCGGCGGCATGCACATCAGCCGCTGCGGTTGGGAAACGCAACTCGGCCCGGGACGTCATCCGGTGTCGTCGGCGTACTTCTGGTACTTCAAGAATCCGGCCGGCGGCCTGATCGAGTACTACGCCGACGAAGATCAACTGACGCCCGATTGGCAGCCACGCGATTTCGAGCCGGGCCCGACCGTGTTCGCCGAATGGGCGATCGACGGCGGCATCGACGGCAACACGCGGCGCCAGAAAGACGCGAAGGCGCCGGAAGACAAGTTCATGACGGAGCGCAAGAATGACTGACGTTGCCACCGAAAAGGCTCAGACCGCGCATGCGGGGCTCGAGGCGCCGCGCACGATCGTCGTGATCGGCGGCGGCCAGGCGGCCGGCTGGGTCGTGAAGACGCTGCGCCGGGAAGGCTTCGACGGCCGCCTCGTGATGATCGCCGACGAAGTGCATCTGCCGTACGAGCGTCCGCCGCTGTCGAAGGCCGTGCTGGCCGGCGACGCGGACATCGACACGGTGCGGCTCGTGAAGCCCGACGATTTCGACGCCTTGAACGTCGAGGCGTGGCAACCGGATCGCGCGACGTCGATCGATCGCGAGCAGCGCATCGTACGCACGAAGTCGGGCCGCGAAGTGCGGTACGACCGCCTCGTGATCTCGACCGGCGGCGCGGCTCGCCGTCTGCCCGACGCGCTCGTGAAGACCTCGCATATCGCCTATCTGCGCACGCTCGACGAAGCGGTCACGCTCGGCGAACGGCTGCGCTCAAGCAAGCGCGTGCTCGTGATCGGCGGCGGCTGGATCGGTCTCGAAGTCGCGGCGACCGCGCGCAAGCTAGGCGTCGAGGCGTGCGTGGTGGAAGGCGCGCCGCGTCTGTGCGTGCGCTCGCTGCCGCCGCTGGTGTCCGATTTCCTGCTGGAGCTGCATCGCGCGAACGGCGTGGACGTGCGTCTGAACGCGGCGTTGGTCAAGCTCGAAGATCATCCGAACGACGCGAACCGGCTGCGCGCGACATTTAAGGACGGCTCGACGCTCGACGCCGATTTCGCGGTGGCCGGCATCGGTCTCGCACCGCATACGGCGATTGCACAAGCGGCGGGCGTGAAGGTCGAGGATGGCATCGTCGTCGATCACTTCGGCGCCACCGACGACCCGCGCATCTTCGCGTGCGGCGACGTCGCGAATCATCCGAGCGCGTGGCTGAAGCGCCGCGTGCGGCTCGAATCGTGGGCCAACGCGCAGAACCAGGCGATCTCCACGGCGAAGGCCTTGCTCGGCACGTTCGAGCCGTACGCGGATATTCCGTGGTTCTGGTCCGATCAGTACGACGTGAACCTGCAGATTCTCGGCGACATTCCGGCCAACGCGGAACTCGCGGTGCGCGGTGATTTGCCCGGCAAACGCGCAACGCTGTTCTATCTGGAAGACAACACGATTCGTGGCGTGATCGCGATCAACACCCCGCGTGAGCTGAAGCTTTCGCGCAAGTGGATGAACCAGGGCCGGACCATCGACCTTGTCACCCTGACTGACGCCTCCACGGCGCTTGCCTAATCATTTCTACGGACGGCACCTCGGCATGAGAACCATCGAAAACACAACAGGAGACCGCAGCAGCGCCGGTGTTTCAGGCGCTGTGACGCAAGGATCGATCATCGCGCGTCTGGAGCGCTTGCCGAGGAACCGGATGCAGGTGCGTGCGCGCATACTGATCGGTCTCGCGACGTTCTTCGACGGCTTCGACGTCATCGCGATCGCGGCGACGCTGCCCTTGCTGATCGCGAAATGGAATCTGACGCCGTGGGACGTCGGCTTCCTGCTTGGCTCGGGCTCCGTGGGACAACTGATCGGCGCGTTCCTGTTTCCGTGGTACGCGGAACGCGGCGGACGCGTGAAGGCGATCGCGCTGAGCTCGGGCATTATCGGCATCACCAGTATCGCGTGCGGCTTTGCGCCGACCTTCGCGGTGTTCGTCGCGCTGCGTATCGTCCAGGGCCTGGGCCTCGGCGGTGAGTTGCCGGTGGCTGCGACCTATATCAACGAGATCAGCCGCGCGCACGGCCGCGGACGCTTCGTTCTGCTGTACGAAATCGTGTTCCCGATCGGGCTGCTCGCGTCGAGCGCGCTCGGTGCCTGGATCGTGCCGCGCTTCGGCTGGCAGGCGATGTACTTCATCGGCGGCATGCCGTTGATCCTGTTCTTCGTGCTGCGCAAGCTCGTGCCGGAATCGCCGCGCTGGCTCGCCGTGCGCGACCGGATGGCCGAAGCCGATTCCGCCGTGCTCGCGTTCGAACGTACCGCCAAGGTGCCGCTGCCGCCGGTCGCGCAGGCGTCGGAGTTCGACGAGATGATCAATCGCCATCCGAAGCGCCGCGTCGCGGACCTGTTCGGCCCGGCCTATCTGAAGCGCACGCTCGCCGTGGCGATGCTGTGGGTCACCTGCGGCTTCATCCAGTATGGTCTGTCGACCTGGCTGCCGACAATCTACCGCACGATCTATCACGCGCCGCTGCAACTCGCGCTGAACCTGGCGGTCGCGGCGTCGGTGCTCGGCGTGCTCGGATCGCTGGCCTGCGCGTTGCTGGTCGACAAGGTGGGACGCAAGCCGATCATCAGCATCTCGTTCGTGCTGTGCGCGTTGTCGCTGGCCATGGCGGGCGTGTTTCACGGCTCGTCGGTGTATGTGGTCGCAACCTGCTGCGCGCTCGCGCTCGGCTTTCTCGCCAGCGGCTTCATCACGGCCTATGTGTACACGCCGGAGCTGTACCCGACCAGTATCCGCGCGATGGGCTGCGGTGTCGGCGGCGCGTGGCTGAAAGTGGCGGCGATCTTCGCGCCGGCGATCGTGTCGAAGACGATGATCGGCGGCAACCTGGAAGTGGCGTTCTATATCCTCGCCGCCGTGCCGTTCATCGCGGCGGTCGCGGTGCACTTCCTCGGTATCGAAACCAAGGGCAAGGTGCTGGAGCAGCTCGAGGCTTGACCGGGACTGCGTGATGACCGCTTGAGCAGTAAAACGAAAGGCGCACCGGGTGGTGCGCCTTTCGCCGTTGATAGGCCTCTCTGATGAAGCGCTGTGCGTTAGAGCGCTTTGCGATAAACCACGAAGCCGCCCTTATCCGCGACCTTGTCATAGAGCTGCATCGCGGTGTGATTCGTCTCATGCGTCTGCCAGTAGACGCGTTGCGCACCGTCGGCTTTTGCGCGCGCATAGACGGCCTCGATCAGCGCTCGGCCGACACCCTTGCCGCGCTCGCTATCGAGCGTGTACAGGTCCTGCAGATAGCAGATCGGCCCCGCCATCGTCGTATGACGGTGATAGAGAAAATGCACGATGCCCTGCAATTGCCCGGCGCGTTCCGCGACGAATGCATACATCGGCTCGTAGCCATCGAAAAAGCGATTCCACGTGATTTGCGTGATCTCGCGCGGCAACGCGGTCTCGCCCGAGCGGCCATAAAACGCGTTGTAGGCGTCCCATAGCGGGAGCCATGCATCGAAATCGTCACGGGTGACGGCGCGAATCTGCAGCGGGGCGGACATGTGGACGGTTCCTTCGGAAAGCTGTGGAACCGCCAGCATAAAAAATTTGCGACGCGATTGTTAGCTCCACCATGCTCGCAAAATCTGGAGCCACGACGCGTGCGACAGCGCGATGAGCCGATGCATCACCGCATGCCGCGAGTCAGTGCTCGCGATGTTGCTTGTGACGCAGCTCGTTGCGGACCTTCTTCGCGGCGAACAGCGGCACGTAGTCGAACACGCGCGCCTCGTTCCGGAATTCGGCGAGCGTATCGGCGTACATGCGCGACACCGTTTTTGCCGGCGTGTCGGTTTCCTCGGCGATGCTTCGGACCACTTCGTCTACATTCGGCTCAGGCTGGGACATGGTCTCTCTCCGGGTAGGACGGCAGGCTGGATGGACGGTACGCGGACGGCAGGAGTCCATTACAGGATGCGAATCGCGAGCGCGCCAATTGAATCGACCTATCGTCCGACTGATTCCACAGAGATTTTTTTCTTGCGCTGCGGCAAGCACCCACGCGGTGAGGCCGTGCGGAAAATCAACCGGCTGCGCGGTGGTGAATACCCGGGAAACGCACAGGGCTAAGCGACCGCCGTCTCTACCTCTGCACTTTCTGCGCTACATGCGCGATCCGGTCGCGCACGACGCCGATCGCCTGCTTCAGCGCGTAAACGTCCTGAAAGTAGCGGTACGGAATTCGGATCTGACTAGCGTTCGCGTCGATGCTTTCAATCTCCTCACTCCATTGCGCGATCTGCGCGCGAGACGGCTCGGCGTTCTTCCACACTTCGTCCTCGAGCGCCTTGATCGCGCGGTACCACACGATCAGGCGTTTCTTCATACGCGCTTCGAGCATGCGCGGCAGCGCCTGCGCGAGGCCGATCAGCAGCGCGAGGAACGGCACCAGAATCAGCAGCCGCCGTTCGATCAGACTCGCGAGCCAGAACGGCAGGTAGCGATACAGAAACGGCCGGCCCGATTTGAAGTACCGCACGCTTTCGTCGGAGATCGGGAATTCTTCGGTGTTCAGGTTGGGGAACGTGCCGAGCGGCGTGAAGTAGTCCTCGCCGCCGTGCACCGTGCGCGCCGCGTCGAGCAGCAGATAGACGAGCGCCGGATGCAGCGTGTCCTTCGACACGAGCAGCGCCGTCGCCGCGAGCAGCGTGACGTCGCTGCGCGGCAGATCGTCGGCGACGCTCGTCGAGGCACGCGGCAAGATGATCTTCGACAGCGACGGGAATTTTTGCGCCAGTGCATCGGCCTGCGCGAAGCTCATCAGCTTCAGGTTGCTGGTGAGCAGCGTGCGCTGCATGTCGGCGTCGGGCCGGCCAATGAAGAATGCCGCGTCGACCTGACCGCTTTCGAGCCCCTGGTATGCGGCGTTCGCGTCCATCTGCAGCAGCGTCGAGTTCTGACTCGTGACGCCGCTATAGCCGAGCAGCACCTGCGAGACGTTGAGCAATCCGCTGCCTGGCACGCCCATCGAAATGCGCTTGCCGCGCAGTTGCGACAGCCGGTCGATCGTCGCATCGCCGCGATAGAACACCCAGATCGGTTCGTACGACACGGCGGCGATGGTTTCCAGATTGTCGGTGTCATTCGGACTGGTCGTGCCCGACTGGATGAAGCCGACCTGATAGGCGCTGTTCGGGTCCGCGAGCCGCTGGTAGTTTTCGACCGAGCCTGACGAGCTACGGATGTCGAGCTTGACGCCTTCGCGCTTGAGCAGCGGCGCGTAGCGATCGGCGAAGCCGCGATAGATGCCGCCGTCCGCACCGGTGGTGATGACGATCGTGCGCTGGAACGCGGGCTCGAGCACGAGCGCGAGCATCCAGCCGAACGCGGCGATGAGCACGATCGCGCCGACGATCAGAAGACGCCGGCGCCGCCGCGTCATCGGGGTTGTCGGGCTGCGGTACAGCGCGGGGTCTGGTCTCGGCATCGTTACCCGGTTTGGTCAGGTCCGGCCTTGGTGACTAATGGGATGGAGGCGGTCTCTATTTCCTCAACTTTACGATATCAGGGGGTTTTATTGGATAGTCAGTGATGTGCATTGAAAAGGTCTGGCTGACACTGTCATCGGGGCACAGGTCGGTTGGCCCTGATGTCGAAGATTCACTACGCCGTTGCTGCCGCCTTGGGCATTTTGAACGATGTATTCCTGCTTGATCCTGGCAAAAGAGAGGCGAACCTGTTCGTGTTGTGCGGTCATCTCTACGCCCGTGATGAATACATCGTTCATTGTGAGCCTGAGGAAATCGAGGGGGCTGCCACCCGCCCTGCGCATGGTAAGAACCGCTTTCGAAACGTGGGTGCCGGTCAGGCAATAGGACATCAGGCTCGGACTCGCCCGGTCCACGTTGTGGAAGAACACGAGGTCGTCGACCGAGGCTTTGCTGACGCCGCTTCCTGGTCCGGACATCATGGAGAGCCGCTGTGCCATCTTCCATGTCCAGTTGATCACCTCGATTTCGTCCGGGTGTGTCGCGTCCTGCGACTCGCCCGTAATCCCGTCGATTTTTATGAAAACGTCATTTGACATCAAGGCGACACCTCTTTCTAACAAAAAGCACGGACCCGCCCCACGAGAGCCCCCAGCATAGTAGGAAACTGACTGCGAGCAGCAGCGTAACCACCACGTCCTCTTCGCCCTCCACACCGACGGCGCCAACGAGCTTGAAGAGGGGGCGAAGCATTTCTAACGTGGATTCGCTGCCCACCCAGCGCGCAAGCGGGTCGATCGTCGACAACGCAATGCAGACTGGGACAGTCAGCACGAAGGCCGTAAAAATCCGCAGGGCAGTTTTCATTGCACAAGTACCGTACCGTAGTACTGCAGTGTGGTGCCGGGTATCTTCCGGGTTGGGTGCGACAGCAAGAACGAGCGTAAGCGATCGAACTGGGACTGGTCCGTGACCGTGATGCATCCCTCACTTTCTCCCCAGTGACCAGTCGGATGCAGGCGGAAGTTGCCTCGCTTCACGCCATTGATAAATGTCCAATCGTCAATCACGCCGTCGTTTCGATAAAGCGCGAACCAGGTCGAATGATCGACATCGGACCATGCGTCCTTGACAAGGTCATACAGCCATCCCAGATGACCGCCACTCTGTCGGTCTACGATGTAGTACAGGCCTTGCGGAAGCGGACCGCTTTCGGCGACCGCTGTATCTGCGGGGTTGTTGACATGGGCTGGTTTGCCCGAAAAAGCAGACACGTTGCCAAAGCCTTTGCAGGTCAATACAGAGATGAGTCGACGGTTAAGCGTGAAATAGCACTCGGCGGGCATGGTTTACATATCGAAAAGGCGTTCACTCCGTGGTGGCCACGGAAGCGAGAAGACGGGTGGCTCAAGGTAACGTTCGTGACACCGTCAGCTTCGGCGAAGACGGAACCATGCTCAATCAGACGACCCGGAAAGCGAGGCAAAATTGGGCCGATGTGCTGCTCGCTCTTTTGATGACATCACGAATGTGCACGATCGCTGTGCTGCACTACGCCCCCGCCCCCACCTCACCCCCCCAACTCCCGCGCAATAAACTCGACAAACGCGCGAATACGATTCGACATCTGATGCCGCGGCGAATACACCGCGAAGATATCCGCATTCGGTGTGTCGTGATCGGGTAGCAACTGGACGAGCGATCCTTCCGTCAGATACTGCCGGATGTCCCATTCCGCGCGCATCAGGATGCCGTGTCCTTCGAGCGCCCATTTGACGGCGATCTCGCCGTCGTTGGTGGTCAGCGTGCCCTTGATCCGCACCGCCTCGGTCTTGCGCGCGGCGCCGCGTCCCGAGGTCAGCCGCCACACGCCGTACGCTTCGTCGCCCTGACGAATGCCGATGCAGTTGTGGCGCGTCAGATCGTGCGCCGTGAGCGGCATGCCGTGCGCCGCGAGATACGACGGCGCCGCGCACAGCAGACGCCGGTTCGGCGCAAGCCGGCGCGCGACCACGCGCGTATCGGGCGGCTCGCCGAAGCGGATGCAGACGTCGAAGCTGTCGTCGGTAAGCGGCGGGGGCGTGACCGACAACTGCAGTTGAACGGACACCTGCGGATACCGCGCGACGAAGCGCGAGATCGCCGGCCCGACATGGCTGCGCCCGAAGCCGAGCGTCGCGTTCACGCGCAGCAAGCCCTTCGGTGTCTTCTTCGCCGAGCCGAGCAGTTCGGCCAGTTCGTCGATCTCGTCGAGAATCCGCCGCGCGCGCTCGAGGTATAGCTCGCCTTCGGGCGTCAGCATCATGCGGCGCGTCGTGCGGTTCACGAGCGCGACGCCCGCGCGCTGCTCCATCTGCGTGAGGCGCTTGCTGACGGCCGCCGCGGTCAGCCCCAGTTCGCGTGCGGCCGCGCTGAGGCTGCCGCTCGCGGCGAGCGTCGAGAAAAAGCCCAGATCGGCTGGCTGGACGGTGTCGCGCATCGTCTTTTCCGCGCCTTCGCATTTGTGAATGCAAGTTAAAGATGCTTTGAGTTTAGCACCGGTTTTTACCCGTGGGATCGCGCTAGAGTCCACTCACGCCATTCACCAAGCACAGGACGGAGACATGAAGACCTATCGCATCGCAACCATCCCCGGCGACGGCATCGGCAAGGAGGTCGTGCCGGCCGGCGCGCAGGTGCTCGAGGCGCTCGCGAAGACCACGCGCGCCTTCACGTTCGAGTTCGAGAACTTCGACTGGGGCGGCGACTACTACCGCCAGCACTGCGTGATGATGCCGGCCAACGGGCTCGACGCGATCCGCAACAAAGATGCGATCCTGTTCGGCTCGGCGGGCGACAAGGACATTCCCGATCACATCACGCTGTGGGGTCTGCGACTGAAAATCTGCCAGGGCTTCGACCAATACGCGAATGTGCGCCCGACGCGCATCCTGCCCGGCATCGACGCACCGCTGAAGTACTGCAAGCCCGAGGATCTGAACTGGGTGATCGTCCGCGAAAATTCGGAGGGTGAATATTCGGGCGTCGGCGGCCGCGTGCATCAGGGCCATCCGATCGAAGCCGCGACCGACGTGTCGATCATGACGCGCGCCGGCGTCGAGCGCATCATGCGTTTCGCGTTCCGCCTCGCGCAGTCGCGTCCGCGCAAGCTGTTGACCGTGATCACGAAGAGCAACGCGCAGCGTCATGCGATGGTGATGTGGGACGAGATCGCGCTCGAAATTTCGAAGGAGTTTCCGGACGTCACGTGGGACAAGGAACTCGTCGACGCGGCGACCGCGCGCATGGTCAACCGTCCCGAGACGCTCGACACGATCGTCGCCACCAATCTGCACGCCGATATTCTCAGCGACCTCGCGGCCGCGCTCGCCGGCAGCCTCGGCATCGCGCCGACCGGCAACATCGATCCGGAGCGCCGCTATCCGTCGATGTTCGAGCCGATCCACGGCTCCGCGTTCGACATCATGGGCAAGGGGCTCGCGAATCCGGTCGGCACGTTCTGGTCGGTCGTGATGCTGCTCGAACACCTCGGCGAATTCGACGCGGCCAGGCGCGTGATGCAGGCCGTCGAAGCGGTGACCGCGAACAAAGCGCTGCACACGCGCGACCTCGGCGGCACGGCCACGACCGCGCAGGTGACGGCGGCCGTGTGCGCGTTCATCGAGCAGGCGGCGACGCCCGCGGCGAACGCGGCTTGAGCGCCGGCTTCGCGTGAACTGAACCGGACTGAGCGGAACCGCGCGCAAATCAGGCGCGCGGTCTACGCCCCGGCCACGACGTGGCCGGCACACAACCTTGACTCGATTAGCTCGGCCCAACGTCGGCCGGCGCGAGGCTCGCGCGCGGTCAATAGCCGCGCGCCGCAGGAGGAGACAATGACTTCGGAACTCGAAAGCCGGGTGTCCCGCAAGCTGATGCTGCGGATCATCCCGTTCGTCATGATGTTGTACTTCGTGAGCTTTCTCGATCGCGTGAATGTGGGTTTTGCCGCGTTGTCGATGAACAAGGCGATCGGTCTTTCGCCGACCGCGTTCGGCCTCGGCGGCGGGCTCTTTTTCATCGGCTATTTTCTGTTCGAAGTGCCGTCGAACCTGATCCTGCACAAGGTCGGCGCGCGGCGCTGGATTGCTCGCGTGATGGTGTCGTGGGGGCTCGTGTCGCTCGCGTCGGCGTTCGTCGTCGGGCCGACCAGTTTCTACGCGCTGCGCTTCATTCTAGGCGTCGCGGAAGCGGGCTTCTTTCCCGGCATCATCCTGTATTTGAGCCTGTGGTTTCCGGCGCGGCAGCGTGCGGTCGCGGCGGCATGGTTCATGGCCGCCGCGCCGATCTCGACTGCGATCGGCTCGCCGATTTCCGGCGCGATCATGAAACTGCCGCCGATTGCCGGACTCGTCGACTGGCAAATGCTCTACATACTCGAAGCATTGCCCGCGATCATCCTCGGCTTCTGCGTGCTCAGGTATCTGACCGACAAGCCCGCGCAAGCCGAGTGGCTGCAGCCCGAAGAGCGCGACTGGCTGATCGCGAGGCTGAAGCTCGAAGCCGACGCGCGGCACGCGCATGCGGGCCACACGGCCGGCGCGCTCAGCGCGTTGCGCGATCCGCGCGTGCTCGCGCTCGCGCTGATCTACTTCGGCACCTCGGCGGGACTTTATACGCTCGGCTTGTGGGCCCCGCTGATCATCCGCCAATACGGTTTCGGCACGTTCGAAACCGGGCTGCTCGCCGGCGTGCCGAGCGTGCTCGCGGTGATCGCGATGGTGCTATGGGCGAAGCACTCGGATCGCACCGACGAACGTACGTGGCACGTCGTGATTCCGTGCGCGCTTGCGTGCGTCGGCTTCGTGTTCGCCGGTAATGCGACCACCGCATTGATGATCGTGCTTGCGCTCGTCGTCGTGAACGTCGGAATCAGCGCCGCGAAGGCGCCGCTGTGGGCGATGCCGAGCATGTTCCTGTCGGGCGCCGGGGCGGCGGCGGGCATTGCGATGATCAACTCGATCGGCAATCTCGGCGGCTTCGTCGGGCCGTTTGCGATCGGCTGGCTCAAGCACGTGACGGGCGGCTATACGGCAGGGCTTTATGTGGTCGGGGCGACGTTGGCGCTGTCGGCGGTCGTGACGCTGATGTTGAGCCGGCAGACGAAGCGTGCGCCGGTCGCAGTGGGCGAACGGCCGGGGCATTGAGCGAAGCACCGATGAAGCGAGCGCGCCGCCGGTTGAAAAGCCGGCGGCAACCGCGAATTCATCCGATACGTCAGTACCCCACTACCGGAAGCCGTAGACCAGAACCTTCTTCCCTTCGAACGCCTCCTGCACACCTTGCACGCAATCCATCGGGCAGCTGTAGCCGTCGGGGGCCGACGCGGCCGACGGGATGCTCGCCCGATAGACGACGGATTCGACCTGCGTGCCGTCCGAAGTGACCACGATGTTCAGGTCGGTCACGACGCCGGCTGGCACGGGTCCTCCCGCGGTATAGACAACCGACATGGTGCCGGTGCAATCGGAGTTCACCGAATAAGTGCCTTTCTGCGCCGGATTGAAGGTTATCTGCCCACCTTTCGGCACGCCGTTGATGCTCCCGAAATCGGTGCGGGTAAATTTGCCGTTGCCGTCGAATGTCACGAGAGCGACGTCATCGAGGATCGACTGGGTGGCGAACGGATGCAGCACGTTGCTCGAATCCAGCAACCCAAGGATCACGCCGTGACCGATGAACCCATAGGGTCCTTTTAGCGTTGCGTTCGAGCAAAGACCGCCGCCACCGCCGCGGCCACGGTCGCCGTCATCACCACCGGCCTGCGCGGTGCCACTCAGCGACAGAAGTGCAACGGCTACAGCCGACCAAAAATGCTCAATTGGCGGGTCTTCATCTTCATCTCCTTGTCAGCGAATCAGGCGCGTGAAATCGCGCCGTGCAAGGGGCCTATCGGCTGCCGGATCAGGCGCCTGATTCAATCAAGCGAAAATAGTCGATGTGAAATGGCCGCAGCGATACCTGGTCGCCGTCGTGTGAGGGACCAGGGGCGGGCCAAAGTGGTGAATGGCGAAACGCTTTCACCAAGCAGTCGTATTTCGCTCGGTGTCGGCGGATACGTGCGGAAGGGATGCACGAAAGTCCGCGCAATGGTGACTTCGTGGGTCGGCCACGCTTTAAAGTCGCATAGCGAAAACCAGTGTAATCCACGCAATTTGCGGCGACCTGATGAATATCGGACAAAAGAGAGGCACATTCAGATCGCGCGCTGCGAGTCGTCGCGCTGTCTTTCGGGAGCCCCTCACCGAACCTTGTCCTCGGAATACGCTCGCACCCGTCGACGCCGCACCACCATCAACAAACAAACCCCACTTGCCGCCCCGATATTCACCGCCGGATAAAACGCCACGGCCACACTCCATTTCCGCAGCGCAAGAATCGCGAGCGCGTATTTAAAAACACAGAGCGCAAAGTACAAAAGACTCTCACTCCACGGATCACGAATAGTCTTGCGCACCGTCGGCGCGAGGCCGACGAGTTCGATCAGCGTCACAAGACAGATCGACAACGTCGGATCATTAGTGAATATCCAGAGCGGAATAGCGGACAACGCCGCGGCAAGGCAAAGCCAATCAAAAGCGGTCCGCTGCCGTTCACCCCGAAAGACGCTCGATACGAGAACAAAGAAGCAGGTGGCCGCGATCGCCGCGGTACACCACGCCGAAGGACCCGCACCGGCGACGAACTGGCCGACAGCCGCAATCGCCGTGACGAGTGACCAGATCAACCAGGTAAAAAGATGAGGGCGTACGGTGCCGCGCCAGATCGCAAGTCCATAAGGCAGAAACGCGACCAAGGATACGATCGATCCCATGACACCGAACAGTCGAGTCATGTTCTGATCGATGCTCATCATAGGACGATCACACCCGGCATCGCCCCCGATACCGCGCCGGCGGCGCCCCACATGCACGCGTAAAAAACCGCGTAAACGCCGTCGTCGAGGCAAAGCCGACCCGTTCGCTAATCTCGCTGATCGACATCGGCGTATGCGCGAGCAGCGTGCGTGCTTCGTCGATACGCATTTGCATCAGCACCTCGCTGAAGGTTTTGCACTCCGCCGCGAGCTTGCGTTGCAAGGTCCAGCGCGTCAGCGACAGCCGCTCGCAGACGATCGTCTGCAGGCTCTTCGGCTCGATCGCATCCGCGTGCTCGCGCAGCACGTCACGCAGACATCGCTCGACCGTCGGAGAAAAGCGGCCCTGCTCGCGAATCCGCTGCAAGATTCCATGCGCGGCATGCATGTGAATCTTCGCGAGCGGCGCGTTGTAGACCTCGAACGCGCGATCCAGCGCGGACGACTGCAACACCATCCGATTGCGAGCCTGATCGAGGTGAACGCGCACGCCCAACGTCCCGCTCAGCGCCGCGATCGCACCGAGCCGCGCATCGGTGATACCCGCGTCGCGCACGCGCAGTCGCACGTCGTAGAGCTTTGCCACACCCGCTATCAGCGCGAAGTTGCCGAGCGCGCTCGATGCGTTGCGCCCCTCGCCCTCCGTCACATATTCGAATGCGACTTCGTCGCCGTGCTCCTGCATGACGAGCCAGTCGACATTACCGATCAGGTCACGATACGTGACGTAATTGCGCAATGCATCGCGCAGTGTCGGTCTATTGCAGAGCACGCCCGCAAGCTCGGGGAAATACAGCAGACCATCGAACACGTCGCCCTCGGGCGCGCCGCGCATCAGGCAGCTTTCCGCAAGCTGGAGCATTGCGACGTGCTTGTCGCCCGGCACTCGCGCATCGGCCGCGGCGATGTCGGCCTCGTCGATGCCGATATCGTGGGCCACTTTGCTGCGATCGAGGCCCTCACGCTCCGCCGCGTCGAGCAATCCTCGATAGATGCGCGCTGAAACGGACTTCTGACGCAAATCCACTTTGCCTCCTCCGGTCGAAACCTGTCTGCGGGTTTTCCTGACTCTTCATCGGTCAAGTGCTGCACCTATCGGTCAAGCGCGTTTCGGGCGCATCCCTAGAATTTCTTTCGGCGCATTACCACGAGCGCTTAGCGTAACAGGACGCGTCACGTGCCGGTAGCGCGTCGATACAACGTGACGCAATGCAAATCAGATGACCTACAACGACAACACGGAGCGAGATGATGAGAAGGAAGCTGACGATACCCTTTGCCGCAAGCGCCATCGCCTGCGGTGTCGCGCTGGTACTCGCCGCCTGCGGCAATGGCAGCAACATCAGTGAACCGCCGTTGCCGTCCGATCCAGATGCGCGCGCCGATGCGCGTGCCGCCGCGCTCGTCCAGAAGATGACGACCGCCGAAAAGATTCAGCTCGTGCACGGCGTGGGCATCCCCAACGCGGGACTCGGCGGTCCGTATCCGGCCGGGGTCAACGGAGCCGGCTACATTCCCGGCATCGCGCGGCTCGGCATTCCGGGCCTTGCAATGGCCGATTCGGCCGGCGGCGTCAATGTCGTCAACTCGAACGCGACGGCGCTGCCCGCGCCGGTGGCGCTCGCGGCAAGCTGGGACCCCACGCTGGCGAACCAATACGGCGCGCGTATCGCGACCGAGCTGCGCGTGCTCGGCTATGGCGAAGGTCTCGGCGGCGGCGTCAATCTCGCGCGCGAACCACGCAATGGCCGCACCTTCGAGTACATGGGCGAAGATCCGGTACTGACCGGCACGCTGAGCGCCGCGCGCACGATCGGCACGCAGGCGCAGAACGTCATCGCGACGATCAAGCACTACGCGATGAACGATCAGGAAACGAACCGCATGACCAGCAACTCGGTCGTCGACGAACGCACGATGCGCGAAACCGAACTGCTCGCGTTCGAACTCGGCGTCACGCAGGGAACGCCCGGCAACGTGATGTGTTCGTACAACCTGGTGAACGGCGTGTATGCGTGCGAAAACCCGTATCTGCTGACCACCGTGCTGAAGAACGAGTGGGGCTTCAAGGGCGTGGTGCAGTCGGACTGGACAGCCACGCACAGTACGGTCGCCTCGGCATTGGCTGGCCTCGATGAAGAAGAGCCCGGCGATCTCGGCGGCGGAGCGTCGATTCCGGGCTTTACGCTGACGTCGTATTTCAACACCGCGCTGACGGGCGCGGTCAACGCCGGCAGCGTGCCGATGTCGCGACTCAACGACATGGTTCAGCGCAAGCTTCGCACGATGATTCGCTATGGCGTCTTCGATTCGCCGCCAACCACCGGAGGAAGCGTCGATCAAACCGCGGGCAATGCGCTCGCGTTGCAGGTCGCGCAGCAATCGTCGGTCTTGCTGAAGAACGCGGTGGCGAGCGGCGATTCGCAACCGGTGCTGCCGCTGAACGCGGCGGGGCTGTCGTCGATCGTGGTGATCGGCGCTCACGCGGATGCGGGCGTGCTGTCGGGCGGCGGCTCGGGCGCGGTGCCGGCGGCCGCGGGCAACGCGGTGTCCGGTTGCGTGTCGCCGTCGCCGCTGTTGAGCACCTGCGCGACGTGGTACAAGTCGGCACCGCTGGCCGCGATCCAGGCGAAGGCGCCGAACGCGAGCGTGACCTTCGTCGACGGCACGAACGCGGCGGCAGCGGCGACCGCCGCCGCGAAGGCGGACGTGGCGATCGTGTTCGCGACGCAATGGGAAAGCGAGGGCGCGGATCTGCCGAGCCTGAGCCTGCCGAGCAATACGACTGACAGCTATAACCAGAGCTACGATCAGAACGCGCTGATCAGCGCGGTCGCGGCGCAAGCGAAGCGCGTGATCGTCGTGCTCGAGAACGGCAGCCCGGTCCTGATGCCGTGGCTATCCAACGTGCACGGCGTGCTCGAAGCGTGGTATCCGGGCGTGCAGGGCGGTCAGGCGATTGCCGATCTGCTGTTCGGCGCCGTGAACCCGTCCGGCAAATTGCCGATCACGTTTCCGATGCAGGATGCGGATCTCCCGCAACCGACGATCTCGGCCACCGATACCACCGTTACCTACAGCGAAGGACTCTTCATGGGTTATCGCTGGTATGACGGCAAGCAGATCGCGCCGCTGTTCCCGTTCGGTTATGGGCTGTCCTACACGAGCTACAGCTACTCGGGCCTCAACGCGCAAGTGGATGCGAGTGGCAACGTGAAGGTGACCTTTACCGTCAAGAATACGGGCTCGCGCGCGGGCGCGGAAATCGCCGAAGTTTATGCCGCGTTGCCGAGCGGTCTGGGCGAACCGCCGAAGCGTCTGGTCGGCTGGCAAAAGGTCGCGCTGCAGGCGGGGGAGTCGCAGCAGGTCAGCGTATCGATTGCGCCGAAGCTGCTGTCGACGTGGGACGCGACCAACCACGTGTGGAAGCTCAACGGCGGCGTCTATCAGATGATCGCGGGGGCTTCTTCGCGCGATCCGAATGCGTTGACGGCGTCGGTGACGATCGCGGGGCATTGAGCGCTGAGGTTTTGAACTGGAAAGCCTGGTAGCGGGGTACGGGGTCGAGCGCCGTATCCCGCCGGCACGCGTTCGGCATGTCAGTGGTCGGGCAGACGATAAGCGAACTCGTACGAATGCGCGCCGTCGACGATGTCGATCCGGAACTCGCCTTCAATGCCGCTCAGCTCGCCCGTGCCTGAATCCGGCACGACCGTCACCGCCAGCGCCGCTGCGCCGCGATTCATCACGCCGATATGCTGCAGCACGAACGTGCCCTGCTTGCCCGCCAGCGTGCCAGTGACCTGTTCGAGCGCGACATAGCCGGCCGAGCCTTTGACGTTCGTCATCGCGCTCAGCATTTGCCCTTGGGTGGTCGCGGCGAGATCGCCGGAGATCTGCTTGTCGATCGACATGCGGCCGAGCTTCGATTCGGCCTCCGCGTTTTCGAACGGCATCGGTTGAAGGGAGACGATGAAGGTGCCTTTTGCGACGTGGTGAGTCATCGGAATTTCCTCCTGGCTTGAACGGGCGACGGCGAAGCGGCGAAACGAACCGTGACGCTTCCGAACCGTAGCACACGTCGCTGTCAGGGCGCTGCACGCGCAGTGCCGTCGCTCGTGCCGAACGCGTCCGCGAACTCGCGCTTCAACCACGCGAGCGCCGGGTCCTGGTCGTGCGCCGCGGCCCACATCAGCGAAACCTCGTAGCCCGGCACCTCGAATGGCAGCGGACTCAGCGCGAGACCGAGCGTATCGCGCCAGACGCGGCCGATGAACTCCGGCACCGTCGCGATCGCCGCCGTGCGTTGCACGATGAACGGACTGGTCGCGAAGTTCGAGCTCGAAAACACGACGTCGCGCTTCAGTCCCTGCATCTCGAGTCGTTCATCGATGAAGCCGCGCAGCTCGGCGCTGAACGAAGTCAGCACATGGCGGTGGCGCAGAAACTCGTCCATCGACAATTGCTTGCGGCGCGTTCTGACGAGCCGGGGGTTGTAGACGCTCACGAAGCGCCATGAAAACAGCGGCGTGAGTCGCTGCCACGGCACGCATTCGCGGAATACGCCGACCGCGAGTTCGATCGCGCCATCGTCGAGCATCGCGGCGGCGCGCGTCGAATCTGTGGAGCGCGCGATCAGCTTCACGCCGGGTGCGGTGTCGGCGAGGCGCGCAATGATCTCGGGCATCAGCAGCAGTTCGAGCGAATCGCTGAGGCCGATGCGGAACACCCGCTGCGCGCGGGCCGGATCGAAGACGGACGGCTGCGTGAGCGCCTGATGCAGCGATTGCAGGAACGGCTCGATCTGCCGTGCGAGTTCGAGCGCGCGCGGCGTCGGCGTCATGCCCTGCGGCGTGCGCACGAACAGCTCGTCGCCGAACGTTTCGCGCAAGCGCTTCAGTGCGCCGCTGACGGCCGGCTGACCGAGAAACAGCCGCTGCGCGGCACGCGTGACGCTGCGCTCTTCGAGCAACGCGCGGAAGGTCAGCAGCAGGTTCAGGTCGAAGCGCCGAAAATCATTTTCAATGATGTTGGCCATGACATTAAACGATTTGAGTGATGGGATCGCACCGCGCATTCTACTGCCACGGGGTCTTCCGTTCACACTCAGGAGCAATGACATGGACTGGCAAAATCAGAAGGTCGTGGTGCTAGGTGGCTCGTCGGGCATTGGGCTCGCGCTGGTGAAGCGGCTCGTGACGGCTGGCGCGAGCGTCGTCGCGGTGGGGCGCGACCGCGCCAAACTGGACGATGCGCTGCTTGGCATCGGTGGACAGGTGACGAGCGAGGCGCTCGATTGCGCCGATCGCGCGGCGCTCGGACACTTTTTCGGCGGCCTCGGCCAGGTCGATCATCTGGTGATGACGCTGTCGGGCGGCGAAGGCGCGGGGCCGTTTGCCGAACTGGATCTGGCCGCGCTGCGGCGTGGCTTCGAGGCCAAGTTCTGGCCGCAGCTCGAAGCCGCGCAGACCGCGCTACCCACGCTGCGTCGCGACGGCAGCCTGACGTTTCTGACCGCGATTTCGGCGCGCATCGCGAATCCGGGCACGGCGGGTCTGGGTGCGATCAACGGCGCGCTCGAAAGCATGATCGGCACGCTGGCGCGCGAGCTTGCGCCGCTGCGCGTGAACGCGGTGTCGCCGGGTGTGATCGATACGCCCTGGTGGGACAGATTTCCCGCGAGCGTGAAGAGTGAGCTGTTTCGGCAGCAGAGCGAAACGCTACCGGTGCGGCGCGTCGGGCAGGCCGACGATGTCGCGCACGCGCTGCAGTTTCTGCTGGAGAACACGTTTATGACGGGGGCGGTGATCGAGTGTGATGGCGGCTTGCGGCTACTGTGAAGTACGGGCGCGGGAATGCGTGGTCAGGCGTTCTTCGCTCGCTGAACGCGAACCGGCAGAAACATCGCCGCCGCGAAGCACAACAAATGCAGCCCGGCCAGCAGCACGAACGTCGGCAGAAAGCGGCCGGGCTGTGCACCCGAAACACCGTGCAACGTCGACGCTATCACCATCGAAAGCAGCGTCGTCGCGAACGGACCGCCCACTCTCTGCGCGATGTTCAACGCAGTATTCGCAACCGCGAGCCTTTCTCTCCCGATCGACGAATACGCGGCCGAGATCGACGGCACGCTGATCGTCCCCTGACCGACGCCCGCAAAGAACAGACCGACCGCGGCCCATCCGGCGGAGAACGAATCAACGCTCAGCCACAGAAACACGAGCGTGCTCAGAAACGCCAGCAGTGCGCCGCCCGCCGCGAGCGCGCGGCAGCCGAGCCGCTCGGTCAACCATCCGAGCAGCGGAAACGAGCACATCATGCCGACGCCGGTTGCCGCGAGCAGGCCGCCCGCGTGCGCGGCCGACAAACCGCAGCCCGGGATCAGAAAAAGCGGCACGGCGAGCTGCCGTCCATACATGATCGCGTTCGCGAAGAACTGGGCGAGTGCGGCGACCGAGAACGTACGTGTCGCAAACATGCGCACGTCGATCAGCGCGGTATGGCCTTTGCGCGCCGCGTACAGCACGAAGCCGGCGAGAAACGCGACGCCCGCGAGCAGACACGCCAGGCACACCGCTCGCGACGCGTCCTGAAGTCCATAGACAAGCGCGACGAGCCCAGGGGAGATCAACGCAAAGCCGGTGAAATCGAACGGTCGCTTCTGCGACTCGGCGGCATCGCGCGGCAGCAGCAACACCGCCATCGCGACGCCGAAAGCGCCCACCGGAACATTGACGAAGAACAGCCAGGGCCAGCTCGCGTGCGCGAGCACGAGGCCGGCCAGCACCGGGCCGAGGATCGGACCGAGCAGAATGGGTAGCGCGGTGTAGCCCATCACCCGCTCGAGGTTCTTGCCGGCCACGCGTCCGATCATCATTTGTGCCATCGGCCCGAGCACACCGGCAACGAGGCCCTGGAAAATGCGCGCGCCGATCAGCTCGCCGATCGTCTGCGCCGCGCCGCACAGCATCGACGCTATCGTGAACGTCGAAAAGCAGAACAGGTACAGCCGCTTCGCGCCGATGCGGTCGACCAGCCAGCCGTTGAGCGGCAACATCAACGCCATCGCGAGCAGGTAGCCGCTGACGATCCACTGCGCGGTAGCGATCGACGCATCGAGCGTATGGCCGATCGCCGACAGCGACACGTTGACCAGCGTCGAGTCCATCTGCGACATGAACGAGCCGATCGACACGACCGCCGCGACTTTCCACACGGTCGGATCGATCCGCGTGGAAGCGGATGCGCAGGCGCGCTCGCGCATGCCGCTCATCGGTCCGCGCGTGTACAGATGAAGGTCTGGCGTTCGGTCGAGTTCATGTGCCGGCTCACGCTGCCTTGCCGCTCGCGCTCGCCGCGGCCGCAGGCTGTACCTGCTCGAGATGGCGCAGCAGCTTCGTCACCATCACGACGACGACGAACGCGAGGACCACGAAGAACAGCGCGAGCGGTGTGAGCACTTGTACCGACACGAAGCCGGCCAACCCCATCATCGCCGATGAAACCAGCAGCAGCGCGCAGCCGAGAATCGCGCTCGTCAGACCCGCGATGTGCGGGAACAGCGAGTTGCCCTTCGCCATCAGCGTCGGATACATCGCGCCGGCGCAGAAGCCCATCACGAGCACAGGCGTCGCGAGCGTCCACACGCGCAGACCGACCGTCAGCGCGAGCAGCAGCATCGCAAGCGACGCGGCCGCCATCAGCCGTGCGCCGATGCGCAGCCGCTGCTCGGCGCTCGGCAGGCCCGGACCGTGCAGGCGATTCGACAGACCGCCAAGGAAGTACATCATGCCGATGCCGAGCGCGAGGTAGCCGAAGAAGGTCGGCGGCTTGTGCAGCGTGGTCTGCACCATGAACGGCCCGACGATGTTGAACACCAGCAGGATGCTGTAGCACAGGCCCTGCGCGAGGAAGCAGCTCTGGAACACGGGGCTCGCGAGCACTTTGCGCGCGTTCGCGGTCAGCGTGCGCGGTTCGAGATGGACGGGCTTCGGCAAGGTCTCGCGATAACGCCACAGCAGCGCCCACATCACCAGCGAATAGATCAGCAAAAACACGAGGCACGCGCGCCAGCCGAACGCGGTCTGCAGATGCGCGCCGATCACCGGCGCGACGATCGGCGCGAGCCCCCACGCGATCGACATGTACGTGAATGCATGCAGCAAGGCCTGACCCGCGAACGAATCGGTGATGATCGCTTTTGCCAGCAGGTTCGTGCTCGCGATGCCGAAGCCCTGCAGTGCGCGGGCGAGGATGAACGTCTCGAGATTGGGCGCCGCGAGCGACAGCAGGCAGCCGACCGTGTAGACCGTCAGACCGAACGCGAGCACGCGCTTGCGGCCATACGCGTCGGCGATCGGACCGAAGATCAGCTGACCGAACGCGTAGGCGACCATGTAGCCGGTGACGCTGGTCTGGATCGCTTGCGGCGAGGTGCCGAAGTAGCGCGCCATCGCGGGCAGCGCGGGCACGTAGATGTCGATGGCGAGCTGTCCGGCGGACGCGAACAGGCAGATCAGGAATAGCAGGAAGCGCGGCGAGTTCGGGGCGGAGTCGGCGGAAGCGGGGTGGTCGGCGGTGGCGTGGCTCATGGGTGCATCGAAAGGGAACACTGGCGGCGCGGGCATCGATGCGTTCGGATATCGAACGGAAAAGGCGCGAATGCCCCCGGCATTATCGCCGGGTATTGTGCCCGTGGTATGGCAGGAAGTGGGATAGTCCCTGGCGGGGGTGTGGGATGGCGCGGCCGACGAGCGCGCTATCCCGCCGCAACGAGGCTCATTTCGCGCAGTCCTCGATCGACCGCAGCAACGCGCCCTGGTCTGCCGGGTCCTGGAAGAACGCGACGAAGCTCGCATGCTCGTCGTTTGCGAGGCGGCCGGAGCAGTCCTTGCCTTTGAGCGGGGGGCGGGACGCCGTCCAGATCATCGCCATCACGGCGAAAGCCAGCACGACGCCTGTAAAGACGAGCCCGAGCAGTAACGACCTGGCGTCGTCCGATATTGCGTCTAGCCGATGCGAAGCCTCCTGCGGCTCGCAACTTCTGGTTGAAGGTGAGTTCATGCCAATGGCCCCGATGGTGAGCGTTGAAAAAACCAGCGCCACCACCTTCCATCTGCACGTAAGATTGGAAAACGTTGAGTTTACTGACCGCGTGATTCAGCTTTTCTGACCAATGCCATTCCGATTCCCATTCCGATGAGAGAAATCAGTCTCGACCGCCTGCGCACCCTTGTCGTCGTCGCCGACCTCGGCTCTTTCGCCGAGGCCGCTCGCGTTCTGCATCTCGCACCGCCCACGGTCAGTCTGCATATCGCGGATCTCGAGAGCCGCGTCGGCGCGCCGCTGTTGTCGCGCAAACGCGGTCAGGTGCGGGCCTCGGCGATCGGCGAGACGCTGGTGGCCTATGCGCGTCAGATGCTGGCCAATGCCGAGCAGGCACTGGAGGACGTGCGGCGACAGGTGGAAGGGCTCGGCGGACGGGTTCGGCTCGGCGCTTCCACCGCGGCCATCGCGAATCTGCTGCCGCAGGCGTTGGAGGGACTGGCCGCCGGGCATCCCGGCATCGATGTGCAAATCGCCGTGCTGACTTCGCAGGAAACGCTGACGCGACTCGCCCAGGAGTCGCTCGACGTGGGCATCGTGGCGCTGCCGCAAGCGCCGCTACGAGGGCTATCGATCGAAACATGGCGCCGCGATCCGGTGGTCGCGTTCATGCCGGCGGGGTGGACGTGTCCAGCTCGCATCACGCCGCAATGGATCGCCGCGAAGCCGCTGATTCTGAACGACGCGACCACGCGGCTTTCGCGTTTGACGACGGAATGGTTCAGCGCGGCGGGGCAGCACCCCACGCCGCGCATCCAGCTCAACTACTCGGATGCGATCAAGAGTCTCGTGGCAGCGGGATACGGCGCCGCGCTGCTGCCGCAGGAACCGAGCCGCTCGTCGGCCGACGCGCGCATCGTCACACGTGCGCTGCGCCCGGCGTTATGGCGACAGCTGGGCCTGGCCTTTCGCGCGGGTACCGTGGAGCGTCCGACTCAATATGTGCTCGACGTATTGCGGAGTTTGCGGTTGAGCTAGCGGGCCGTGTTACGTCGCCGACGCTTTCCGCCTCTCCTGCTCCTCGCGATAAAGCACGAACTCTTCCGCCAACGCTTTTGCAACGGAAGCCCTACGCGTGATTCAAGGCGGTGTCGCGGCGTGCTCAATACTCAGGTCTCGATCAGATGCAGAAACTGCCTTACCCGTGGACTGCTGCCTTCACCAAAGAAGGCTTGCGGTGTCGTGTCTTCGGCAACCACGCCGCCGTCCATAAAAACAACCCGATCCGCTACATCTCGCGCAAACCGCACTTCGTGCGTGACGATCAGCATCGTCATGCCCGCTTTGGCAACGTCGCGCATGACGGTCAGGACATCCTCCCGCAGCGCTGGATCGAGAGCAGACGTGGGCTCGTCGAAGAAGATGACCTCTGGATCCATCGCGAGCGCCCGCGCGATCGCTACGCGCTGCTTCTGACCGCCGGACAGCCGTGCCGGATATTCGTTGGCTTTTGCGGCCAGGCCAACCTGTGTCAGCAGGTGAATTGCGCGCTCCGACGCTTGCGCACGAGGGACACCCTTGACGCTGACCGGACCTTCCATCACATTTTCCAGTGCTGTCCTGTGCGGAAAGAGGTTAAACGACTGGAACACCATCGCGGTGCGCTGGCGGATCGCGCGGATCTTCTTCTGATTCTGGCGTGACGGTTTTGACAAACCGTTGCATTCGACATCAATGCCGCATACTGTCACGCTGCCGGCATCCGGTAGCTCGAGGAAGTTCAGCGAGCGCAGCAGCGTGGTCTTGCCCGACCCGGAGGGACCCATTACAACGACAACCTCGCCTTTCGATACGCTGAAATCGACGCCGCGCAAGACATGGTTGTCGCCAAATGCCTTCGAAAGTCCACGGACTTCAATCGTCCTGATATCAGTATTCATACAAAACGCCTCGAAATGCGATTCTCGAGGACGGTCTGGACTATCGTGAGAATCTGGTTGATGCCCCAGTAGATCAGGCCGACCATCAGGAACATTTCCATGTAGCGGAAGGTGGAGGCGCCGACCTGGTCGGCGACGCGGGTCAGTTCTACCACCGTAATTGTCGAAGCGAGGGATGTATCTTTGATGAGTGCAATCATGCGGCTGCCGACAGGCGGAATGGCGATGCGTAGTCCTTGGGGAAGAATAACCCGCGACATGGCTTTCCAGTAACCCATGCCCAGCGACATCGCAGCTTCCCACTGGCCCTTGTCCACCGCGTTGATGCCGGAACGGAAGTTCTCGCTCAGATACGCGGCCGAAAACAGCGTGAGCGCGAGGAGCGCGGCGGGAACCGGGTCAAGTGTCAGACCGTACCGGGGCAAACCGAAATAGATCAGCAGTATCTGCACGAGCAGCGGCGTGCCACGGAAGATGGATACATATGCGAATGCGAAGGCGCGTAGCGCACCTATGCTGGAGATACGAGCCAAGGCGACCAGCAACCCTAGCGTCGAACCGAGCACAAACGACAACAAACCGAGAAAGAGTGTCATCAGCACCGCACTCTTTAACAGCGGAAGCGAGCGCATGAAAAGCTCGATCATGACTACTCCTTGTGCGCCTTCGCTTTGGTGATCGTGCCGGGCATATCGTAATCCCGCCCGACCCACTTCCTGGCAATGGCCTCGATCGTCCCGTCAGCCATCATGTCTGCAATCGCCTTATCGACCGCTGCGAGCAGGGCCGGTTGGCCTTTCTGCAAAGCCGGCGCTGATAGCTGGTAGATCAACGGTTCGCCCACTTCCTTGACCGGTAAATGGTTGACGTTGGCGTACTTCATGCCGCCGAAGTGCGAGATGATGACCGCGTCGATACGTCCATTGCCCAGATCGCTGAAGACGAGTCCCCCGTTATCGTACGCACGGATGTCGGAGTCATGCAGGTGTGCTCGTGCCCATGTTTCATTGCTCGAGCCAGTGACCACTCCCACTCGCTTGCCTTTAAGGGTTTCCTTGCCCTTAATGTCTGTGTTGCCGGCAGGTACGAAAATGCGGAAATCCTCCACGCCGTATGGTTCGCCGAAATCAACCTGTTGTTGCCGTTCAGGTGTAGGTGTGAGATCGTTCATCACGAGGTCGTACTTGCCCGTCTTCAACCCTTCCACGAAGTTCTTGAACGAATCGGCGACGAATACTACGTTCGGCACGCCAATGCGCTTGCCGACTTCCTTTGCAATTGCAACGTCGTAGCCGACAGGTTGATTGTTTTCGTCAAGCATGCTCCATGGGGGACTACTCTGGGTGTTGGCCACGCGCAATGTGCCATTCGCCTTCACCTGCGCGAGAAGATCCGCTGCCTGCACAGTAGCGGGTGAACTGAATGCCGCGGAAAGCGTCATGAAACTCGCTACCGTGACAAAGCGTCTCCATCTCTTGATTGATTTCATCTCGTACTCACTCATCCAGGTAAGTTGAATTAAAAAATCTACGCAGCGGTTGCCCGGGCGCGTCCGAATGCGTCAAGACCGGCATTCAGATCCGCAAGCAGCATCGCCGGGTCCTCCAACCCGATCGAAAGGCGCACGATAGGCTGGTCGGTAAGCGGGAACGCACGCTCGGCCTGCAACGGGGCCGGGTAGTAGGCAGCGAGGCTATGCACGCCTCCCCAGCTCGCCCCGATGGGGAAATACTGGAGCGTATCGAAGAATGCGTTGAACGCGTCCTCCGCCGCGGGCTGGAGGATCAGGGAGAAGAGACACCCGCTGCTCGCAAAATCCCGCTTCCAGATGGCATGACCGGCATCGGACGGCAGTGCCGGGAACAGCACCTTGCTCACTTCCGGGTGACGTTCGAGTTCCCTCGCAATCTGCAGCGTTGAGGCGCTCTGGGCAGCGAAGCGGACCTTCAGGGTTTGCAGGCCGCGCATGACGAGGAAGCAGTCATCAGGGCTGGTCTGCTGGCCGAGAACGCTCTGCGTCTCGCGCAAGGTCGCGTAGTAATCCGCGTCGTTCATGCTGATGCAGCCCGCCAGGAGATCCGAATGACCACCAAAAAATTTCGTCGCGGCTTCGACGCTGAAATCCACACCATGTTCGAGCGGTTTGAAAGCGAGCGGGCTTGCCCAGGTGTTGTCCATCATCGTCAATACGCCGTGACGTTTCGCGACTTCGACGATCGCTGGAATGTCGGGCATCTCCATCGTCACCGTCCCCGGCGACTCCATGCAGATCATGCGGGTGTTGGGCTTGATGTACTTTTGAATCGCAGCCCCGATTGCCGGCGGATACAGTTCGACCTCGACGTCGAAGTGCGCCAGCCACTTATGCGCGAATGTCTTGAGCGCGCCGTAGCAGGCAGCGGACACCAGCAGATGATCGCCGCCGCGCACGAAGCCCATCACGGTCGTCATCAGCGCGGATTGACCGGAAGGCGTCACCACGCAATGCGCGCCACCTTCGAGCTCGGCGATGCGGTGTTCCAGTTCACGAGCCGTTGGCGTTCCGGTGATGCCATAGCTGTAACCGTCCGGTTGCCGCTCCTTGCGGCGCGAAAACTCGGCCAGAGAATCGAATACAACTGTCGATGCCCGCATGACGGATGGGGACAGGCTGCGGAACGGCTGCGGCGCTTTCTGGGGATTGCTTGTCATCTTGCTCCCGGCGATGCCTCAAGGTGGATTGATGATCGAAGTTTACTTTTACCCGGGATTGCATCAACATCGGAAATAATTAGCTCAATAAGTGTAGGTTATGCGGATCAGGGATATCGAAGTGTTCAGGGCGGTCATGAACGCAGGAAGCACGAGCAAGGCGGCGGCCCTGCTCGGCATTTCGCAACCGGCTGTCAGTCAGGCCATCAGGCGTCTGGAAACCATGGCGGACTTCAGCCTGTTCGAGCGGATACGCAGCCGGCTCGTTCCCACCCAGGAAGCCGTCGCCCTGATGCGTGAGGTTGACCAGTACTTTCGCGGATTCGAGGTCATCGAGCATCGAATCCGTAGTTTGCGGTCCTACGGATTGGGCCGCATGGCGATCGCCTCTCTGCCGGCACTGGGCACCGGCTTTCTGCCACGTGTCATTGCGGCGTTCGATGCCCCGTCCAGAAACGTGCAAATTTCGCTACAGGTGATGAGTTCGCGCGAAGTGCATGAGAAGGTCTCGGCTGGACAGGTGGATTTCGGCCTGATGTCCGACGAGATGTCGATGGCCGGCCTCGAACACTCGGTGTTCGCGCGTATGCGGGCTGTCGCAGTGATGAATTCGCATCATCCTTTGGCCACGCGTCCTGTCATTGCTGTTGCGGACCTGCCTGAATTTCCTTTCATCGCGCTGAATCCCGAAGACAGCACCAGGCTACGCCTGGAAACGCAACTCACGGCACGCGAAATCCGTCTCAAACCGGTCGTCGAGACGCCGTATTCGCACACGATCTGCGAACTGGCGCTCGCGGGAGTCGGTATAGGAATCGCTCATCCGCTCGTGACGTTGGACTTCGCAGAGCGGGGACTCGTCGTGAAGCCGATCGACATCGAGGTAATGTTCACAGGAGTGCTGGTGTTTCGCCCTGGTACCCCACTCACGGAAACCGCGAGGCAGTTCATGCGGCACATGAGAATGCAGCTCGAACGTGACCAGAAGGCGCTCAAAAGGGCGCTGGCGAATTGATCGGATAGAAATCGGACACGCTTGATCGCTACATCGCGCCTGGCCTGGTCACGTTCGACACCGCGTTCGAGCGACGGCTCGAACGCGCGCAAGCGCAAGGTGAACTCGATGCTGCCGCGAGTCCCGCGCTGATCTGCGGGACGCCAGCCAGAACATGGGCCAAAACACCAGCTAAAAAGCAGCCATGCGAGTGCGATTTGCGCGCGGGTCGTGCATCCGAAGCCCGAAACAAACTAAAACACGCAGGTTAAGCGCTTTGCGGAATAAAACGGCACACTTGGGCGTTTGCCTGATACCGGTAGCGTCGATTTTCAAACAGCTTTCGCGGCATTCATCGCCCTCGCGAACGGAACCCCCATGAACACCCAAGTGAATTCCCTGACCGATTCGACCGATGCCTCTCGCCCGCCGCGCTATACGCGCACCGCGATGACGCTGCACTGGCTGATCGCATTGCTGATGTGCGTCAATGTCGTGCTCGCTCTGTCCGCCGATTCGCTGCCCGACGACTGGGTGCGTCCGGTGATCGACACGCACAAATCGATCGGCATCACGGTGCTCGGGCTCGCGCTGCTGCGCATCCTGTGGCGCGTGTCGCACAAGCCGCCGCCGTTGCCGCGCGAGTTTCCGTCGTGGGAAAAGATTGCCGCGCACCTCGCGCACTTCGCGCTGTATTTGCTGATGATTGCGTTGCCGCTGTCCGGCTGGCTGCACGATTCCGCGTGGAAAGACGCGGCCACGCATCCGATGCAGTGGTTCGGCCTGTTCCAATGGCCGCGCATCGGCTATGTGATGCATCTCGACCCGACACTGAAAGAGACGTTGCACGATCGCTTCGGCGCGCTGCATGCGTGGCTCGGTTATGCGCTCTATGCGTTGCTGGCGATGCATATCGGCGGCGCGCTCAAGCATGAGTGGCTCGATCGCAAATCGGTATTGAAGCGCATGACGCCGTGAAGTCGCGGCGTGTTTTTGATGGCGCGCGAACACAGCTTCGCCAACTAACCGCAACCCAGCTGAACCTGAAACACTCACCTTGAAGAAGACCCTAGAACAGGCACTCGCTGTCGCGTCGCCGCGCATTCTGCCGCGTCGCGCGACGCTATCGAGCACGCTGATCCATTCCAGCGTCGTCGTGCTGTGGGCACTGCTGTTCGCGCGAGCATTCTTTCTGCGTGGCGCGCTCGCGTGGTCGACCGGTATTGCGTATGTCGCATACGACACGTTGCTGCTCGCGTTCGTCACGTGGAAGTCGTTGCCGCTCAGGCGCCGCGCGGCGCCGCTCGAAGTCGACCACGAACGGCGCGAGTTGCCGGGCATGGGTGTCATCGTCGCGTCGCGTAACGAGGCGGCCGTGTTGCCGGTCACGCTCGCCGCGCTGCTGCGGCAAACGCACGGCCCCGCGCAGATCGTGATCGCCGACGACGGCTCCACCGACGCCACCGCCGAGCTGCTCACGCAACGCTTCGGCCTCACGCCCGCCGCCGATGGCGTGCTGAGCGCGCCGAGCTCGCTGCATCCGAACCTGTTCTGGCTGCGCGTGCCGCACGGCGGCAAGGCCCGCGCGCTGAACGCCGCGATCACCGTGATGACGACCGACACCGTGATGACCGTCGACGCCGACACGCTGCTCGACGACGACGCCACCTACGCGATGCGCGCCGCGTTCGCGAGCGAGCCGTCGCTCGTCGCGGCAGCGGGCATTCTCGTGCCGGTCTGCGGCAAGTCGCTGTCGGGCCGCGTGTTCCAGTGGTTCCAGACCTACGAGTACATGCGCAACTTCATCGCGCGTTTCGCGTGGATGCGCGCGGACAGCCTGCTGCTGATCTCGGGCGCATTCGCGTCGTTCCGGCGCGATGCGCTCGTCGCGGTCGGCGGCTTCGATCCGCAGTGTCTGGTCGAGGATTACGAACTGATTCACCGGCTGCGCCGCTATTCGGTGGATCACGAGCTCGGCTGGGACGTGCGCGTGGTCGGCGAAGCGCATGCGCGCACCGATGCGCCCGACACCCTCGCGAGCTTTCTGCGCCAGCGCCGCCGCTGGTTCGCGGGTTTCCTGCAGACCCAGTACTGGAACCGCGACATGACCGGCAATCGGCGCTACGGTACGCTCGGCATGCTGATGCTGCCGGTCAAGGCGGTCGACACGATGCAGCCGATCTACGGCCTCACGGCATTCGCATTGCTACTCGGTTTTCTGTTCGGCGGACACGGGGCGATCGTCGTGTCGATCTTCAGCGTGATCGGCCTGAAAACGGCGATCGATCTGGCGTTTTACCTGTGGAGCATCCATCTCTACCGGCGCTGGACCGGCGAGCGCAGTGGCAACAGTCTCGGCATGGCGATGCTCGCGGCCGTTGCGGAGCCGTTCTCGTTCCAGCTCGCGCGTCATCTGGGCGCCGCGCTCGGCTGGCTGCATTTTCTGCGCGGCGGCCGCGCGTGGGGCGTGCAACGGCGCTCCGGGCTCGTCGCGGTCGACGAGGATTGAGCAGCTCGAAGTGCAGGTCAATGTTTCTGTAGGGCGGGTGTGGTAAAGGTAGCTCGTTCATCCTGATGCGCGCTGCCGCGCAATGTGTGCTGCGATGCATCGCGCATGCCGGCGAAAGTGCCATGCGACGGCTGCATCAAGTAGACTGATGAAGATGCCGCACTGCCATGCAGCGCGGCAACCTTCCATCCGCTGGTGCACGGAGGCTTGACCTATGCATGCAGTTCCCCCGCTCGAACAGGACCAGGAATCCGCAGGCGCAACGCTCGCTGCCGCGCCTGCTCAAGCCACTCACGAGGCGCCGGTGCGCGATCTGCGCCGCGTCGCCATTCATCCGGATTACTGGTACCCACTCGCGTGGTCGCATGAAGTGAAGCGCGGCAAGACGCTCGGCGTGACCTTCGCCGGCGATCCGATCGTGCTCGCGCGCACCGAGAGCGGCAAAGTGTTCGCGCTGGAAGATCGCTGCGCGCATCGGCAGGTGCCGCTGCATCAGGGCGTGGTCGACGGCGAATCGATTCGCTGCGGCTATCACGGCTGGACCTACGACTGCTCGGGCAAGTGCATCGACGTGCCGTACCTCGGCCGCGAGCGTCTACCGAACGGTGTGCGCTCGTATCCGTGTCAGGAAGTGGAGGGGCTGATCTTCGTGTTTCCCGGCGACGCCGCGCTCGCGGAGGAGCGGCCGTTGCCGGGCTTTCGCTCGGTGTCCGACCCGAAGTACAAGACGCGTCGTTTCGGCCGTCCGGTCAAGTGTCATTATTCGTTCATGCACGAGAACCTGATGGACATGAATCATCAGTTCCTGCATCGCCGCCAGATGGGGCGCATGCGCGCGCGTTCGCTCGGGCGGCGGCGCGGTGAGGGCTGGGTCGAGGTCGACTACACGTTTGCGCGCATGGAGGGGCAGCAGCCGCTAGGCGAGGCGATGGTGTTCGGCGAGAGGCGCAAGACCGGTGGCTCCGGCGACAAAGACGTCATGACGATCCGCACCGAATACCCGTTCCAGACGCTGCAAATCCGCAACGACGAGCAGACGCTGGTGATGGACCTGTGGATCGTCTATGTGCCGCTCGACCGCGAGCAGCGCACCAACCGAACGTTCGGGCTGCTGTCGATCCGCAAGCCCGGCATTCCGGGTGTGATGAATCTCGCATGGCCGCTGCTGGTGTGGTTCACCGAGCGCATTTTCAAGGAGGATCGCGAGATCGTCGAGGCGGAGCAGCGCGCCCACGATTCGCAGGGAGCGGACTGGAATCACGAGGTGTTCCCGGTCATCAACGACTTGCGCGCGCTGCTGCGCGAGTGCGGCGCGCCGGACCAGGTGGTCGGCGCGGGCACCGGCGATACGGCGGTGATCCGTTTCTGGGATTCGCGTCACGGCGATCCGCTCGCCAAGACCTGAGCGCGGCGCGGCGCGGGTGTGTTCACCGGCGCCGCGCACCCCGTCCCGCCACGGCTTTCCCCCTCGCCTGGAATTAATCCATCTCCCCACGGTAGACAATGCGCGGCGCGCGAGCGGCGATAATATCGCCCGGTACTTTGATTGCGCGCGAGTTTGCGCCAATCGACATTCGTCGCGTCCGCACCCGTGTACCATTGCGCTTTTTCCGAACTTCAAGCTCGCTCGTGACCACGCAACAAACCCCCACCAACTCGCGTAAATCCCTCACTCTGCTGCAGTTGCTTGGCCTGATCGGCGCCGCTGGCCTGATCGCCTCGATCGCGCTGAATCTGCTGGTCCACGCGCACTGAAGCAGCGCCCGCGTCGCGCGGGCGGCCATATGCCGGCGCGACGCCGGCTTTCTCGAGATTTTTGATTGCCATGTACAAGAAGGGCGTAGCCGTAGAAATCCAGTTTTCCCCCGAGCGGCTCAACGACGGCGCCGGCGATCCGTACTGGATCGATCTGACCCGCGACGAAGCGCAGCGCCTGCTCGACAGCCTGAAGGCGCGGCTCGCGGGAACCGGTAGCGGCACGGTCGCGCCGCTCGTCGTGAGCCTCGATGCGACGGCGCGCACGTGCGCGGCGGATGCCGCTGCGACCGGTACGCCCGATGCGCCGTCGGCCGTGAACGTCGCCACAGCCGACGACTTCAAGCAATGGGTCTGCGTGATCTGCGGCTGGGTCTACGACGAAGCCGCCGGCGTGCCGGAAGAGGGCATCGCGCCGGGCACGCGCTGGGCCGATGTGCCGGCCGACTGGCGCTGCCCGCTGTGCGATGTGGGCAAGGAAGATTTTGCGCTGGTGGAGTTTTAAGCGGCGGGCCGAGGCTCGGCTGATAAACCCGCTCTACGCCGTCCCTTCCGGATAATCCGCCCCCTCGCTCGTCGCTCGCCAGGTGTCGAAATCGCCGCGCAGAAAGTCGAGCTTCCTGTACGCGAGATCGAGCGCGGTCTTGCCGAGCAGCAGACGCAGCGGCGGCGCGTCCGACAACGCCGCATCGATGATCGCCTGCGCGGCGCGCACCGGGTCGCCGGCCTGCTTGCCGCTGCGCGCTTCGGTCTGCTTGCGGCGCTCGCCGGCGGTCGACGCATAGTCGTCGATCAACGTTGCCGACTGCTTGATCGACGGACCCGCCCAGTTGGTGCGAAACGGCCCAGGCTCGACGATCAGCACGCCGATGCCGAGTGGTTTCACTTCCAGCGCGAGCGATTCCGACAGCCCTTCCACTGCGTACTTCGTCGCATGGTAGTAGCCGGTCGCCGCGAAACTCGCAATCCCGCCAATCGACGACACGTTGACGATCAAACCGCTGCGCTGCTCACGCATGATCGGCAGCACGGCCTTCGTGATGTCGACGAGGCCGAACACGTTGGTCTCGAACATCGCGCGGACTTCGCTGTCCTCGCCTTCCTCGATCGCGGCCAGATAACCGTAGCCCGCGTTGTTGACGAGCGCGTCGACGCGGCCGAAATGGCGCTTCGCCTGCGCGACCACGGTTTCTATCTGCGCGCGATTGGTCACGTCGAGCGGCAGCACCAGCGCGCGCTCGCCGTGCCCCTCTGCGATGTCCTTCACTTTCGATGCATCGCGCGCGGTGACGACCGCGCGCCAGCCGCGTTCGAGCACGAGCTTCGCGAGCTCGCGGCCGAAGCCGGTGGAACAGCCTGTGATCAGCCAGACGGGATTGTCTCGATTCATCATTTGGAACACTCCTGTTGAGGGTCTATGACGTGAAGACTGGGAAACGGCGCTAACAACGGCGCCCCGATGCGGCGCAGACGCGCGGCGCGTCGGTAATCGGTATGCGGGTGATGTCAGCTCGAAGCGTGCCCGGTTCGCGCGGCGAACGGTTCGGGCGGTGGCCCCGCGCGAACGCGCGTGGCGCTGCGCGGATTCGCCCGGTGATGAAGCGGGGACGCCGCCGTGACTGCTATGAATGCGATGACCGCTTGGGGCTGGTGTGGCGCTTCAATTGTAGCCGCAGCGCGGCGGCTTCGCTTTGCAGCGCGCCGACGAACGCGTCCGCGAGCGGATGCGCGGGCCGGTGCTCGGGACGGATCACGCTGACGCGAAACGGCAGCGACGACGCGAGCGGCCGGATATGCAGATTGTGGCCCGCGAAATCGAGCGCGGTCAGCGGATTGACGATCGCAATGCCGAGCCCTTGCCGCACGAAGCTGCACACGGACACCGCGGTCGGCGTTTCGATCAGCAGGCGGCGCGCGATGCCGGCTCGCGCGAACGCTTCGTCGATTTGCAGCCGGTATGGATCGTTCGCGGACAGGCTGATGAACGCCTGATCGGCGAAATCTTTCAATGCGATCACGCGTTTCGCGAGCAGCGGGTGAGCGTCGGGCAGCACACACACTTCATCGACGGCGATGAGCGGCGTGAGCCGCGTGCCGGGCGGCGGCGCGTCGTGCTCGGTGAGGCCGAGGTCGCAGCGCTGCGCGCTCAGCCATTCTTCGAGAAACGGCGACTCCTGCGTCGCGATCGATACGCTGACGCCCGGCTGCACATCGTGAAAGCGTTTGACGGCGCCCGGCAGGATCGAATGCGAAAACACCGGCAGCGCGATCACGGACAGCTGGCCACCCTTGAATTCGCGCAGCGCGGCCGCCGTCGACGCGACGCGTTCGAGCCCGACATACGCGCGCTTGATCTCGTCGAACAGCGTCAGCGCGGATTGCGTGGGACGCAGCCGGCCCTGCACTCGCTCGAACAACGCGAAGCCGATGCTCTGTTCCATGCGCGCAAGTTCGCGGCTTACGGTGGGCTGCGACGTGAACAGCATCTCGGCTGCCTTGGTCACGCTGCCGGCCGTCATCAGCGCGCGGAAGATTTCGATGTGCCGGTGCGTGAGCGCCATGGTGGGTCCGTGCTATATCAAAAGTGAATAGGCGAGCAATAGATTGGTATTTTACTGAATGATCGCCACGGATCATCATGTCGGCTATCGCTTTCGCAAAGCTTCGACATGCAACCGACCATGACGCCATTCGACTCCCGTCAACTCGCCGACCTCGCGCGCCAGCACGGCACGCCGCTATGGGTCTATGACGCCGACACGATCCGCCAGCGCATCGCGCAGTTGCGCAGTTTCGACACGATCCGCTACGCGCAGAAGGCCTGTTCGAACGTGCACATCCTGAAGCTGATGCGCGACGAAGGCGTGATGGTCGATGCGGTCTCTTTGGGTGAACTCGCGCGCAGTTTTGCCGCGGGTTATGCGGCTCAACCCGCATCGACCGGTGGGCCCGAAGGCGTCGTCTTCACCGCCGACGTGCTCGACCACGCGACGCTGGCCACCGTGCTCGACGAGCGAATCACGGTCAACGCCGGCTCGCCCGACATGCTCGAACGGCTCGGGAGACACGCGAGCGAAGGCCATCGCGTGTAGCTGCGGATCAATCCCGGCTTCGGTCACGGCCACAGCAGCAAGACCAACACAGGCGGCGAGCACAGCAAGCACGGCATCTGGCGCGATGACCTGCCACGCGCGCTCGAACTGGTGCGGCGCTATCGGCTGAAGCTCGTCGGGCTGCATATGCATATCGGCTCGGGTGTCGATTACGCGCATCTCGCGAAAGTGTGCGATGCGATGGTCGATGCGGTGTCGCAACTCGATCAGGATATCGAGGCGATTTCCGCGGGTGGTGGTTTGTCGGTGCCGTATCGCGATGGTGAGCTGAGTGTCGATACCGCGCATTATTTCCGGCTGTGGGACGACGCGCGGCGCCGCATCGAAGCACGCGTCGGGCATCGCGTGCGACTCGAAATCGAACCGGGGCGCTTTCTGGTCGCGCAGGCAGGTGTACTCGTCGCCGAAGTGCACGCGCTGAACCGGCGGCCGTCGCGGCAATTCGCGTTGCTCGATGCGGGCTTCAACGACCTGGTGCGGCCGTCGTACTACGGCAGTTATCACGAGATCAGCGTGCTTCGGCGCAACGGCACGCCGAGCGATGCGCCGGCCGGCTCGTTCAGCGTGGCGGGGCCACTGTGCGAAGCCGGCGACGTGTTCACGCAGGCGCAAGGCGGTGTCGTCACGAGCCGGTCGATGCCCGCGCCTCGAGTGGGCGACCTGCTCGTGTTCCATGACACAGGCGCGTACGGCGCGTCGATGTCATCGAACTACAACAGCCGGCCGCTCGCGCCCGAGGTGCTGATCGAGCGCGGCAACGCGCGGCTGATCCGGCGCAGGCAGCGCGTCGAAGAATTGATAGCGCTCGAAGCAACGGCGGCTTGAGCGGCGCATTGGAGCTCAACACTCAACGCTCAACGCTCAATGCGCCCGCACCGCGCGCGTGTACGACGCGATCATCGTCGCGAACTCCTGCGCGGCTGGGGTCAGCGGAATCGCGGCGCGTTGCAGCAGACAGACGTTCTGCTGCAACGCGCGCTCGCGCACGGGGATCGTCGTCAGCACGTCCGCGAACGGCCCGCGCTTCGCGATGACCGATGATTCGAGCGACAGGCAATCAGTCGCGGCTACCAGGTGCAGCGTCTCGTACAAGCCCTCGACGGTCGCGACGATCTTCGGCGGCGGCAAGCCGTAGCTATCGAACAGATGGCTCAACCGGTTGACGTGCGGCTCCTCGGTCAGATTCGGCGAGCGCGTCGTCACCCACGTGCAATCGACGAGTTCGGCGAGCGACTTCGCGCGCGCCTTCGGATGACCGCGCCGGCACACGATCACCGGGTCGGACGGATAGAGCGGCGTGACCGACAGATCGGCGGTGTCGGTCTGCTTCGATACGAGCGCGACAGCGAAATCGAGCGTGCCTTCGCGGATCCACGAAATCATCATGCGCGACGTGCCCGTGCGCAGATGCACGGCGACGCGCTCGAAGCGCGCACGAAATTCCATCAACACGGGCGCGAACGCGTCGACGAGCGGCTCTGTCGTCATGCCGAACGTGACCTCGCCCACATAGTCGCCGCGCAGTTGCCGCACGTCCTCCTCGGCACGCTCGCATTCACCGAGGATCGCGCCGGCCCGCTGCAGCAGCCGCTGGCCCAGCGCGGTCAGCGCAATGCCGCGATTCGTGCGCGTGAACAGCGTCGCGCCGAGCATCGATTCGAGGTTCTGCAACTGCTGCGTGATGCCGCTTTGCGCGATGCCGAGCGCGCGCGACGCCGCGCGGATGCTGCCATGCTCGGCGACCGCCGTGAACGCGCGCAGCTGGGAAATCGTCAATGCCATGGCGACAGGGTTTGCTGATCGGTAAAAGTGATCATGATAGTCCGAATGTGACTTCTTTGAGGCGCCACAGCGGCTTACGATCACGCTGTCCTGATCCGCTCATCGTCGCCTTCCATGAAAACTCCACTGATGACTCTCTGCGCCGCGCTGGCTTTCAGCAGCGGCGCGTTCGCCGCTGATGCCACCACGTTGCGCCTCGGCATCGATCCGACCTATCCGCCGATGGACTCGAAGGCGCCCGATGGCAGCCTGAAGGGCTTCGACGTCGATCTCGGCAACGAGATTTGCCGGCGCATCCACGCGCATTGTCAGTGGGTCGAACTCGAGTTTTCGGGCATGATTCCGGCGCTGCAGGCGCGCAAGATCGACGCGGTGCTGTCGTCGATGGCGATCACCGAGAAGCGCGAGCAGCAGATTCTGTTTTCGTCGAAGCTGTTCCAGTTCAAGTCGCGGCTGATCGCGCGGCAAGGCTCGTCGCTCGCGCCTACGGCGAGCGGACTTGCCGGCAAGCAGATCGGCGTGCAGTCGGGCACCCAGTTCGAGAGCTACGCGCTGAAGAACTGGACGCCGCTCGGCGCGAACGTGGTCGCCTACAAGAGCCAGGACGAGGTGTTCGCCGATCTGCAGAACGGCCGGCTCGACGGCGCGTTGCTCGGCACCGTCGAGGCCGATTACGGCTTCCTGCGCACGCCCGCGGGCAAGGGCTTCGCGTTTGTCGGCGAGCCGCTTTCGATGGGAGATCGCGGCGTCGGCATCGGCTTGCGCAAGGACGAAACCGCGGTGCAGGCATCGATCAACGCGGCGATCGCGTCGATGCGCAAAGACGGCACCTATGCGCAGATCGCGAAGAAGTACTTCGACTTCGATCCGTACGGCAATTGATCCAGATTTCCAACATTATCTTCACGGCTTTCCATTCATGAACAGGCAATCGATTCCGCTTGTGTCGCCAGCCATCGGCACGCACCGCGAACTGGTGTCGTTTCATTTCGGCCCGGCCAATAGCGGGCAGAAGATCTACATCCAGGCGTCGCTGCATGCCGACGAAACGCCCGCGATGCTGACCACGGTGCTGCTGAAGCGGCGTCTGCGTGAGCTCGAGGAAGCCGGCGCGCTGAGCGCTCAAATCGTACTCGTGCCGGTGTCGAATCCGGTCGGGCTCAGTCAATACGTGCTCGGGCAGTTCATCGGCCGCTTCGATCTCGGCAGTGGCAAGAACTTCAACCGGCATTTCGTGCAGTTCGCAAAGCTTGTCGCGAAAGCGAAAGAGGCGCTCGGCGCCGACGCGAACCAGAACCGCCGCATCGTGCGCGAGCTGCTCGCGGCCGAACTCGCGCAACAGAAGCCGCTGACCGAATTCGAGTCGCTGCAACTGGCGCTCTTGAAGTTGTCGTGCGACGCGGACGTCGTGATCGATCTGCATTGCTCGCTCGAAGCGGCGATGCATGTGTACACGAGCGAATCCGCTTGGGCCGAGTTCGAGCCGCTGTCGCGCTATCTCGGTGCAGAGGCGTCGTTGCTCGCGACCGATTCGGGCGGCGGCGCGTTCGACGAAACCCACAGCCTGCTGTGGTGGACGTTGCAGCAGCAGATGCCGGCGAGCAAGCCGGTGCCGACCGGCTCGATCGCGGTGACGGTCGAATGCCGCGGCCAGCGCGACGTGTCGTATGAAGTCGCGCAGCAGGATGCCGACGCGCTCGTCGACTATCTGGTGTGGCGCGGCGCGATTCGAGGCGAAGTCAAGCCGTTGCCGCCGCTGCTGTCGCCGGCGACGCCGCTCGCGGGCAGCGAGCAGTTCTATGCGCCGGTGAGCGGGATTCTCGTGCACCGCGCGAAGATCGGCGAGAAGATCCGCGTCGGCCAGCCGCTGTTCGATATCGTCGATCCGCTGACCGACGAGACGACCACGATCGCGAGCCAGACCGAAGGGGTGCTGTACATGCGGCGCGCGATCCGTTTCGTGACGGCCGGTGCGCCGCTCGGTCGCGTGACCGGCACGCGGCCGATCCGAACGGGCGTGTTGCTGGGCGCCTGAGCGCGTAGCGGCTATGCCGGACTCGGCATCCAGCGGCCGTCTCGGCGCCTCACGCGACGGTGCCGACGTGCGCCTCAGCCGCCTTGCTGCGAAGTAGCCGGCTCCGCCCGGCCGGCGATCCGGCGCCTCGCCTGTTGTGCGGATTTAATCTCTTTCAGCCACGAAAAAGCCCAAGCCCGCCTTGGCATAAAGGCCGATACTCGTCGTCATACTCAACGTGTGTCGGCGCGGCCGGCTTTTTGAAGGAGACGGACAAAGTGAGCAAGGCTATCCAATGGAGCGGGGTGTTTCCCGCCGTCAGCACCCAGTTCAAGCCGGATTTTTCGCTCGACATCGACGCGACGCACCGCGTGGTCAGCAATCTCGTCAAGGACGGGGTGTCGGGTCTGGTGGTCTGCGGCACGGTTGGCGAAAACACCTCGCTGAGCACGTCGGAAAAACTGCAGGTGATCGAGGCCGCGCGCGACGCGGCTGGCGGCAAGGTGCCGGTCGTCGCGGGTGTCGCCGAGTTCACGACCGAGTTCGCGCGGCAGACGGTGCGTGAAGCCGCGCGTGTCGGCGTCGACGGCGTGATGGTCATGCCGGCGCTCGTCTATTCCGCGAAGCCGCACGAAACTGCCGCGCATTTCCGCTCGGTCGCGACCAGCACCGATCTGCCGGTGATGATCTACAACAACCCGCCGATCTACAAGAACGACGTCACGCCGGACGTGCTGATCGCACTGCAGGACTGCGAGAACATCGTCTGCTTCAAGGATTCGTCGGGCGATACGCGACGCTTCATCGATCTGCGCAACGCGGTGGGCGACCGCTTCGTGCTGTTCGCCGGCCTCGACGACGTCGTCGTCGAAAGCATCGCGGTCGGTGCGCAAGGGTGGGTGTCGGGCATGTCGAACGCGTTCCCGAAGGAGGGCGAGACGCTGTTCCGCCTCGCCACGCAGAAGCGTTTCGATGAAGCGCTGTCGCTGTACCGCTGGTTCATGCCGCTGTTGCACCTCGACGCGCGCCCCGACCTCGTGCAATGCATCAAGCTGTGCGAGGAACTGCTCGGCCGCGGCAGCGCCGTCACGCGTCCGCCGCGTCTCGCGCTGCAAGGCGGCGCGCTCGCCGAAGTCAAAGACATCGTCGCCAAGGCGCTCGCCACCCGTCCGGCACTGCCGGACGTCGGCCTCTAAGCACCGCGTTTCAATACGAGCCTTAAAAAACATCGGCACCCTGTCCGCCACTTAGGCGGGACAGGAAGCCGAATCAGGCCGCAAGTAAGCGGGGCTGGCGGTGGTTGCCTCAACTCGCGCTCAGCACCGGCGCAACCGCAGCCGGATCGCTGATACTCGGCCGGCCGTTCTCGACGTGACCGGCAAAGCGGCGCGAGAAGCTCGCGTCGTCACTGCTCGTCACCGTCAGGTCGTACCAGTGATGGCTCGACGCAAGCACCCAGCCTTCTTCGATACGCGCATTGGCCGGCACGACCACGGTGCGCGGGCGCGCGCCGTACGCGTTGTCGATCACCGTCAGATGCGCGATGCCGCCGCCGCTGTTGGTGAACTTCAGGAACGCGTTGCCATTCGCGACGTCGTATTGCACGGTCACTTCAGGCCGCGCCGGATGGTTGTCGGCATGACCGTTGCCATGGCCATTCTGCGTGCTTTGCGTGCTCGCCTGGGTGTTGCCCGCGAACTTGCGCACGAAGCCGTTCGGGCCGAACACGTCGAATGCATACACGCCGTTCGTCGTGCTCAGGTCGAACGTGTCGCTGAGCGACTTGCCCGCTTCGACCGTGTAGCGCCACGGACCGTCGGTGCGATTCGTCGCGTACACGTAGAAGTGCGCGCCCTGGTCGCCGGTGTTGCCGATCGTGATTTCGAACGTGTCGTTGCCCGCGTTCGCCGCGCCGTTCACATGCAGTTCGTACGGCAACGCGCGCGCGAAACGGATGCCCGCTTCCTGCGCATCGACCGGAGTCGGCGTCGTCGGCACGGTCGGCTTCGGTTGCGTCTTGCATTGGTTGTCGGCCATGCTCATGTAGTTGCTGGTGTCCGGAAGCGACGGCATCTTCGCATCCGGCGTGCGGAAGTCGAATGCGGTGGTCAGGTCGCCGCATACCGCGCGACGCCATGCCGTGATGTTCGGCTCATGCACGCCGAAGCGCGTTTCGATGAAGCGGATCACCGACGTGTGATCGAACACCTGCGAGCACACGAAGCCGCCCTTGGTCCACGGCGACACGATCGTCATCGGCACGCGCGGGCCGAGGCCGTACGGATAGCCGTCGGCGGTGTAGCTGCCGCCGCGCAGCGGATTGACGACATTGTGGATCTCGCCGTCGGTCGTCACCGTCGACTTGCCCTGGGTGGAGGTCGTCGGCGGCTGCGGCGGCACGAGGTGATCGAAGAAGCCGTCGTTCTCGTCGTACATGATGAAGAGCACGGTCTTGCTCCACACCTCGGGGTTCGACGTCAGGGCGTCGAGAATCTGCGATGTGTATTCGGCGCCGTACGCGGGCGTGTAGCTCGGATGCTCCGAGTAGGCGGCCGGCGGGCACAGCCACGACACCTGCGGCAGCTGGTTCGCGAGCACGTCGGCTTTCAGGTCGTCGATCGTGCGCACGGTTTGCGCGCGCTCGTAGAGCGGCGAACCCGGCTGCGCGTTGATGAAGTTCGTGAAGTTCTGCAGGATGTTGGTGCCGTAATTGCCATTCAGCGGATCGGCGCCCGACGTGCCCTGCTGATAGATCTGCCACGAAATGCCCGCGGCCTGCAGACGCTCCGGATACGTGGTCCACGACAGCAACTGATAGTTCGGCGGACCGTCGCCGTCGACCCAGTCGTTGTTGTCGAGCAGCGGGCCGCCCATCGTGCCGGTCGGGTCGACCATGCCGGTCATCAGATACGCGCGGTTCGGGTGCGTCGGTCCCGGCAACGAGCAGAAGTACGCATCGCAGATCGTGAAGGCGTCGGCGAGCGCGTAGTGGAACGGGATGTCGCTACGCAGGTGGTAGCCCATCGTCATGTCGGTCTTGTTGGCGGGCCACTGGTCGTAGCGGCCGCCGTCGATCGCGTACTGGGTCTTGTACCACGAGTGATCGAGATCGCCGACGCATTGCGCGCTCGTCGTCGCGGTGTCCAGATGGAACGGCAGCACCGGCTTGGTCGGGTCTTCCTTGGACGGCTGATTCCACACCGGCAGGCCGCTCGGCAGCGGAATCGGGAAGCGGTCGTTATAGCCGCGCACGCCGCGCAGATGGCCGAAGTAGTGGTCGAACGAGCGGTTCTCCTGCATGAACACGACGATGTGCTCGACATCGCGAATCGTGCCCGTGCGCGAAAACGCGGGCACGGCGAGCGCGTTGCGGATCGACTCGGGCAATGCGGTCATCGCGGCGGCGGCGCCCGCGGATGAAGCCACGGTTTGCAGGAAACGGCGACGGCTAGTTGATGTCATCGAATATCACCTTCTGCGTAGGGGAAGAGTAGCGCGCGTGAGCGTGCCTTGGGGTGTTTCGTGGTCGGTTACGCGTTGCTCTTGACGATCAGTTGCGGACTAGTTGTTCGCGCTGTCGCCGGGCGCGTAGCGCATGACCGGCGCGACCTGCTGGCTGTCGGCCGCGAGACTGGCCTGCATGTTTTGCGTGATCGCGTCGGTGGCGGCTGCGCCACTTGCCGTGTTGCTCGCCGTGTCGTTCGCCGTGTTGTTCGCGAATGGCGCTGAGGCGTTGGGAGTCGCCACTGCCGCTGCCGCCATTGCGGGTTGTTGCGCCGCGTCGTTCGGCGCAAGGCTCGTGGTCGTCGCGATGCTCGTGGAAGAGGAGTCGTCCGCGCCGCAACCGTTCAACGCTATCGTGGCAAGCGCCAGCAATGCGGCGCTCGCGATGCAACTGATTTTTCTCATGTCCGCATCCGGTTCGATGAAAGCGGGTGCAGTCTCCATTCCTTTCAAGAAATAATTGTGAAACGTTTGCGCCCGGCATAACTTTCGATAAATCGTCGGTTGATCGAAAGAAAATGGAAAGTATCGGGAAGGTCAATGTTCATGGCGCTGCCATCTGCGCTATGTTTGCTGCTTTATCGTTCGCGCATGAGCACGATTCAATGACTCGCATCGATTCACCCATCGACATCTCGCAACTCGAAGACGAATGGCTCGAAGCCGACGGCTTCGGCGGCTTTGCTTCGGGCACGCTCGGCATGTTGCGCACGCGCCGCTACCATGCGCTGCTGCTAGCCGCGACGCGCGTGCCGGGCGGGCGCATGGTGCTCGTCAACGGCATCGAGGCGTGGGTCGAGGCGGGCGGCGAGCGCTTCGCGTTGACCATGCAACGCTATGGGCCTGACGTGATCTATCCGGATCTGCGCGGCCGCCTTGCCAGCTTCGACACCGCGCCGTGGCCGACGTGGCGCATTCAACTCGGTGCGCACGCGGCGATGATCGCCGACGTGTTCCTCAGCAAAGCGACGTGCGAAGCGGTATTGCGCTGGCGGCTCGAAGGCGGCGAACTCGATGCGCCCGTGCTGAAGATCAGACCGCTGCTGTCGGGCCGTGACTATCATGCGCTGCATCACGAGAATCCGGCCTTCAACTTCGGCGCGCAAGTCAGCGCCGATCAATCGTGCGCGAGCTGGCAACCGTATGGCGGACTGCCGGTCGTGCGAGCGGCGACGAACGGCGCCTATACGCATGCACCCGACTGGTATCGCAACTTCTGCTACGTGCGCGAGCAGGAGCGCGGTCTCGATTGCAGCGAAGATCTCGCGACGCCCGGCGTGTTCAGCTTCGATCTCGCGGAGGGCGACGCGGTGATGATTCTGAGCGCGTCGAGCACGTCCGCCACCGAATGCGCGAACGACAAAGCCCAAACCACCGCCCACGCCGCCCGCCTCGCCCACACCGAACAACAACGCCGCGCCGCACTCGGCTCGCGCCTGCAACGTTCGGCCGACGCCTACGTCGTCACGCGCAACGAAGGCCGCACGATCCTCGCGGGCTTTCCGTGGTTCACCGACTGGGGCCGCGACACGTTCATCGCGATGCGCGGCCTGCTGATCGCGTCGAACCGTCTCGACGATGCCGAAGCGATCCTGCTCGAATGGTCGGGCACGCTGTCCGAAGGCATGCTGCCGAACCGCTTCCCCGACCACGGCGACGCGCCCGAATACAACTCGGTCGACGCGTCGCTATGGTTCATCGTCGCGGTTCACGACTATCTGGCGACGCCGCATGCGGGCGCGCAAACGCGCGCGCATCTGCAGCAGGCCGCCGAAACGATCCTGACCGGCTACACGAACGGCACGCGCTTCAACATCGGCGTGTGCGCGGACGACGGCCTGCTGCGCGCCGGCATCCCCGGCGTGCAACTGACGTGGATGGATGCGAAAGTCGGCGACTGGGTCGTCACACCGCGCATCGGCAAGCCGGTCGAAGTGCAGGCGCTGTGGATCAACGCGCTGCGGATCGCGTCAGCATGGAACCCGCAGTGGCGGCAAGCTGCCGAGCGCGCGACGCTCGCGTTTCGCCGGCGCTTCGTCGATCCGGCCACCCAGGCGCTGTTCGATAACGTCGACGTCGATCATGTGCCGGGCACGGTCGACCGCTCGATCCGGCCGAATCAGATCTTCGCGGTCGGTGGCCTGCCGTTTCCGCTGCTCGAAGGCGCGGCGGCGCGCGCGGTGCTGGGCCAGGTCGAAGCGCAATTGCTGACGCCGCTCGGCCTGCGCACGCTCGCGCCGTCCGATCCCGCCTATCGCGGCCGCTACGGCGGCGCGCCGCGCGAACGCGACGGCGCCTATCATCAGGGCACCGCGTGGTTGTGGCTGATCGGCCCGTTCGTCGAAGCGTGGCTGCGAGTGAATGGCGCGAGTGCCGATAATCTCGCGCAGGCGAGGGCGCGCTTTCTCGCCCCGCTGTACGCGCATCTCGATCACGCGGGCCTCGATCACCTGTCCGAGATCGCCGCCGGCGACGCGCCGCACGCGCCCGCCGGCACGCCGTTCCAGGCCTGGTCGCTAGGCGAATTGCTGCGCGTCGAAAGTCTGCTTGCCCGGTTCGAGCACAACGGCGCGTAAACCGCGCTACGATGTGGGTCCCACCGCCAGGCCTGTTGCAAGGACGTTTTCATGCCACCGCTGCGCGCTGCCAATCTGCTCGCCACGATTGAAGGTTCCCGACTGCATTCGCCCGAATGCGGCCACTGGCAGCGCTGGGGGCCGTATCTGAGCGAGCGCCAGTGGGGCACGGTGCGCGAGGACTACAGCGCGAACGGCACCGCCTGGGACTCATTTCCGCACGACCATGCGCGCAGCCGCGCCTACCGCTGGGGCGAAGACGGCATCGCCGGTTTCGGCGACGACCGGCTCAGCTGGTGCGTGTCGCTCGCGCTGTGGAACCGCAAGGACCCGATCATCAAGGAGCGCCTGTTCGGCCTGACCAACTCGCAGGGCAATCACGGCGAGGACGTCAAGGAGCTGTACTTCTATCTCGACGGCACGCCCACGCATTCCTACATGCGCATGCTGTACAAGTACCCGCATGCGGCCTATCCCTACCAGGACCTGATCGACGAAAACGCGCGCCGCGGCGGCGATATGCCAGAGTACGAAGTACTCGATACCGGCGTGTTCGACGATCAGCGCTATTTCGACGTCCAGATCGAATACGCGAAGCACACGCCCGACGACATCGTGATGCGTGTGACGATCGAAAATCGCGCGGACGAAGCGGCGTCGCTCGATGTGCTGCCGCAGATCTGGGCGCGCAACTCGTGGTCGTGGAAAGAGAACAAGGACAAGCCGAAGCTCGTCGCCGGTACCGGTCATGACGGCGCGGTGCGTCTGCTTGGCCATCACCATGTGCACGAACCGATCGTCGTGACCGCGTGGTCGAAGGACGCGCCGCAACTCGCATGGCTGTTCTGCGAGAACGAGACCAACGTGAAGCGGCTGTTCGGCATGGACGGCGCGGGCCCGTTCAAGGACGGCTTCAACGACTACCTCGTGCACGGCGACGCGAACGCGATCCGTCACGACGCGGGCACCCGGGCCGCCGCGCATGCGGCGCTCGAGTTCGGGCCGCACGGACGCGCGGTCGTGTATCTGCGCTGGCACCCGCAATCGGCGACCGATGAAGCGCCATTCGATGCCGACGCGTTGATCGCGCGCCGCCGCGCCGAAGCCGACGAATTCTATGGCGCGTTGCAACACGAGATCACCGACCCCGATGCGCGTCTCGTGCAACGTCAGGCGCTCGCCGGCATGCTGTGGTCGAAGCAGTACTACCAGTACGACGTGCAGCGCTGGCTCGACGGCGATCCGCTGCAACCGAGCCCGCCCGCCGCGCGCAAGCACGGCCGCAACACCGACTGGCGGCATCTGTGCAACGCGGACATCGTGTCGATGCCGGACAAGTGGGAGTACCCGTGGTACGCGTCGTGGGACCTCGCGTTTCATGCGGCCGCGTTCGCGCTGATCGATCCGGCGTTCGCCAAGAAGCAGTTGCTGCTGCTCGTGAAGGACCGCTATCAGCACCCGAACGGCCAGTTGCCCGCTTACGAATGGGCGTTGAGCGACGCGAACCCGCCGGTCCATGCATGGGCCGCGTGGCGCGTGTACGAGATCGACCGCGCGCTGACCGGCAAGGCGGACCGCGATTTTCTGGAGCTCATGTTTCACAAGCTGCTGCTGAATTTCTCGTGGTGGGTGAATCGCAAGGACGCCGACGGCCACAATATTTTTCAGGGCGGTTTTCTCGGGCTCGACAACGTCGGCATCTTCGACCGCTCGTCGCCGCTGCCCACCGGCGGCCACATCGACCAGGCCGACGGCACCGCGTGGATGGCCGCGTATGCGCTCGACCTGATGCGTATCGCGCTCGAACTCGCCTACGCGAACCATGTGTTCGTCGATATTGGTGTGAAGTTCTTCGAGCACTTCCTGTACATCGCGGAAGCGGTCAGTTGCGACGACGGCTGCGACACGGGCCTGTGGGATAGCGAGGACGAATTCTTCTACGACAAGCTGCGCCTGCCCGACGGCAGCAGCATGCCGATGCGCGTTCGCTCGATCGTCGGACTGATACCGCTGTTCGCCGTGCACGTGCTCGAGGAGCGTTTGCATGGCGGCTTGCCGGGCTTGCGCGAGCGCCTCGTGTGGTTTCTCGAGCATCGGCCCGATCTCGCGAAGCTGGTGTCGCGCTGGAACGAGCCCGGCAAGGGCAACGCGCTTTTGCTGTCGCTGCTGCGCGGGCATCGGATGAAGGCGTTGTTACGGCGCGCGCTCGACGAAAGTGAATTTCTTTCCGATCACGGCGTGCGGGCGTTGTCGCGTTGCCATCGCGATCATCCGTTCGTGTACCAGCACAACGGCAACAGCTTCTGCGTCAAGTATCTGCCGGCCGAATCCGATACCCGTGTGTTCGGCGGCAATTCGAACTGGCGCGGGCCGGTGTGGATGCCGGTCAACTATCTGCTGATCGAATCGCTGTACGAGTTTCATCGCTATTACGGCGATGATTTCCGCGTCGAGTATCCGACCGGGTCGGGCCAGAAGTTCTCGTTGAGCGAAATCGCCGACGAACTCGCGCGCCGCGCGACCACGCTGTTCCTGAAGGACAAAAACGGCGAGCGGCCGGTGATGGGTGCGTATCCGCTGCTGCAGGCGGACCCGCGTTCGCAGGATCTGATCCTGTTCCATGAGTATTTTCATGGCGATAACGGTCGTGGCGTCGGGGCTTCGCATCAGACCGGCTGGACCGGGCTCGTCGCGTTGCTGTTGCAGCCGCGCGCCATGGCGGCATCGGGCAACGTGCCGCTGGCGGGGGAACCGGCGCTGGCGCCCGCGCCGATTCCGGTGCCGGCGGCTTCTGCATCCGCGGTAACGCCGGCGGTGGCGAAAGAACCGGTACCGTCGCTCGCGGCCACGACGACGAAGTAAGCACGCCGCGCGCTCACGCGCGAACGCGATTGAACTGTGCGGCAGCGCCCGTGGTCTTTCATGTATCGCCGCGTTCGTTCTATCGGCTTACCGAGGTCCAAGTGAATCCCATGTCGAGCACACCGAACCCTTCCGCTTCTACCGATCAACCCAACGCAACGCCCGCGCTGAGCTGCAAGCTCAGCGCGAACCGGTACGACGCCCTGTCGTCGCCGGCCGGCAAGAAGTCCGCGCCGCCATGCACGCTCGTGATCTTCGGCGCGGGCGGCGATCTGACCAAACGTCTGTTGATGCCGGCGCTCTACAACCTCGCGGTCGATGGCCTGCTCGACGACAGCATGAAGATCATCGGCGTCAATCACGGCGAGCGCGAAACGCGCGAATGGTGCGACGAACTGCATACCTCGCTGCAGAAGTTCGCCGCCGACAAGGCCAGCACCTTTCACGCCGGCAAGCTCGACGACAACGCGTGGAACTGGGTCGCGCAGCGCCTCGAATACATGGCGGGCGAGTTCGAATCCGACGATACGTTCGCGAAGCTGAAGCAGAAGCTCGATCAGTCGAAAGGCGGTAACGCGATCTTCTACCTCGCGGTCGGCGCGCGTTTTTTCAAACCGATCACCGACCGGCTCGGCAAAGCCGGCCTGCTGAAGGAAGGCGACGGCGCGAACGGCGGCTTCCGGCGTCTCGTGATCGAGAAGCCGTTCGGCACCGATCTCGCGTCGGCGCGCGATCTGAACGCGCACATCCTGTCGTATGCGCGGGAGTCGCAGGTGTACCGCATCGATCATTTTCTCGGCAAGGACACCGTGCAGAGCATCCTCGCGGTGCGCTTCGCGAATGCGATGTTCGAGCCGATCTGGCGGCGCGAGTACATCGATTGCGTGCAGATCACGGCGGCGGAAACGATCGGCGTCGAGGGGCGCGGCAGGTTCTACGAGCAGACCGGCGCGTTTCGCGACATGGTGCCGAACCACCTGTTCCAGCTGCTCGGCATCGTCGCGATGGAGCCGCCGAATTCGTTCGAGGCCGAAGCCGTGCGAAACAAGAAGGCCGAGCTGTTCGACGCAATCCAGCCGCTGACGTCCGCCGACGTCGTCTTCGGCCAGTACGAAAAAGGGCCAGCCGGCGTGGGCTATCGCGAGGAGCCCGACGTCGCGCCCGGCAGCACGACGGAAACCTACGCGGCGGCGCGCGTGTTCGTCGAGAACTGGCGCTGGGCCGGCGTGCCGTTCTATCTGCGTACCGGCAAGCGGCTCGCGGTGCGCCGCACCGAGGTTTCGGTGCAGCTGAAGCCGGTGCCGTTCCGCCTGTTCCGCGATACGCCGGTCAACGCATTGACGCCGAACGTGCTGACCATTCGCATCGATCCCGAGCACGGCTCGAGCTTCGATTTCAACGTGAAGGTGCCGGGGCCGGTGATGCAGGTCGGTCCGGTACAGTCGTCGTTCAACTATGGCGACTTCTTTGCGGAAAGCGCGAACGTCGGCTACGAGACGCTGCTGTACGACTGCATGTTTGGCGACGCGACGTTGTTTCAGCGCGCCGACAGCATCGAGACGAGCTGGTGCGCGGTCGACGACGTGCTGCATCCGAGGAGTGGCGGCGCGGTTGCCGTGCGTGGCTATGCGGCCGGCAGCGACGGGCCGGCCGAAGCCGACGCGCTGCTCGCGCGCGCTGGCCACGCGTGGCGCCCGTTGCAGCAGAAAGCGCCCGGTGGCAAGTCGTAGCGGCAACTTTGAACCAACCCGCAGACCCGCATCACAACCGCCTCAACACAATCGGGAGACATCGTGGCAACACGCAAGAAGAACGCAGTGAAACGGAATGCGCCGACAAGCGGCAGCGAGCACATCCTCGCGATCGATGTCGGCGGCACCGGCCTGAAGGCCGCGATCATCGACGCCGACGGGCAGATGAAAACCGAACGCGTGCGCGTTGCGACGCCGCATCCGTGCACGCCGGATCAACTGGTGGACGCGCTCGCGCAACTCGTGGCTCCGCTCATCGAGCAGGTACGGCCCGTCCGTATCTCGATCGGGTTTCCGGGTGTCGTGCGCAACAACCGCATTCTGACCGCGCCGCACTTCGGCATCGAAGGATGGCACGACATTGCGCTCGCGGATTCGCTCGCGCAGCGCCTGGGCGGACTGCCGGTGCGGATGATCAACGACGCCGAAATGCAAGGCTTCGCGGCGATCGAAGGCCACGGCCTCGAATTCGTGCTGACGCTCGGCACCGGCGCCGGCACCGCGATGTTTCGCGATGGCGAACTGATGCCGCATCTGGAGCTCGCGCATCATCCGGTCAGCAAGAAGGGCGTGGCGTACGACGAATACATCGGCGAGGCCGCGCGCGAGCAGATCGGCAACAAGCGTTGGAGCCGGCGTGTCGAGAAGGTGATCGGCATTCTCGAGTCACTGGTCAATTACGACAAGCTGTGGATCGGCGGCGGCAACGCGGCGCGCATCAAGTTTTCGCTGCCGGCGAACGTGGCGACCGTATCGAACGACGCGGGGATCGAGGGCGGCGCGAAATTGTGGCATCCGCTGTCGGTGCGCGAGACGCGACAGTATCCGGAGGCGACGCAGAAGACGGGGCGGTTCAAGCCGAAGTGAGGCGGTGGATTGCCGCTGCCATCACGTATCCAGTGCCGCGGCTCCACGTCCAAGGGTTCATATCAACCCCTCAACAATTGCCAAGGCGATCCGTGCCCGAGCACTGGTCAGCGCTTCGACGCTGGACGTGCTCATAACTACTTCGGCTTTGCTGGCAACGGATTATCTTGCCGGTAAGTGCGCCTGGGGTTAATGACCAAACGCTTGACCTGTGCGTCCAATTCCTTACTGTGATACAGGTCCAGACACTTCAGGAAATCGAAACGGACACCTTCAGTTTCCGATTCAACCAGCGGGTTTTGATAATTTCGCGCCAAATAATTGTCCACCAAGGTTTTGATCGCGTCTGGAGCCTTCTCCAAGTCAAAGTAAGTCCAGTCTCGCAATGCACTGACGCTGCTTCCCGCATCCATAGCAGCATCTTTGTCGTTCCTGTAGGCGGTCGCTATGCAAGTAGCCAGAACCATGTCTTTGTAATTCTGTGCATAAGTACGTGCTCCAGCTTGTGGAGTCGCACGTTGATCGCCTTTTGTATAGCAAGCAGACATGCCGAAGATGAGGGCAAAACCAGTTAGGATGCCAACCCCGACCTTCTTCACGGCAAACTCCAGAAGTTCGCGCGGTCAGTGCGATACTTCGCCTCAGGTTCGTTGAAATAGCAGTGGTCGTAACAGTAGTTTTCGCGCAATCCAGTTGTCCATCACGGGGTGACGGTCTCGTTCACTGCTTCCGCGGTTTGTCTAACGCCCGACGTTTGTCGTACTCGCGCGCAAGGTAAATGTTTTGCCGTCGAACGCGTAGTAGTAGGTTCCGTGCTCGGCGTTTTCATTGCGGCTACCGTGAGCGATCAGCAGGCAACTGTCTGCGCGATACGCAAGCGGATCCGTGATGTCCAGCGGCCAATCGGAAACCGTGAACGGCAGCGAAGTGACGCGGCCCGAGTTCGTATCGATTGCCGCCGCCATCACGCAGCCAGCACCGCATCCCCACGTAGCGAGAACGTAGTGGCCCGCGAAGTTAATCGGCTCCTTTGCGGCTTCACGAAGAATGCTGCGGTAATGACGTGCCGTCGCGTCCGTGAATATCATGCGTGGCATCGCAGCGTGCCTGGACTCGACAGTGGCGGGACAATCCTCAAACCTGAGGACCGATTCCGCAAGGGCCAAACCGGATACTGCGCCGAACATCAATGTGGCAATAAGCCAGGACGAAAGACGCATCGTTTTAATACCAGTGGTGTTGTTGCCAGAATCCTCTGGCCATATTTGCGGAATGGTAGCGGCCATAAATGTAACGGATGCCGCCTTGGCACTCCTCCTTCGCATTACCGAATGATGCCTCTCCGCGCGGGTTCAAGCTGTATTGCGCGCGCAGCAGTTGAAACAGGCCACGTGCTGTTGAAGTCCCGTTGCGCGCATCGACGACACCGGCGGATTCCTGAGCCATGATCCATAGCAGATCGCTGAAATCCGTGTCTGGAATGCGCTCGGTGCGCATGGCGTCTTTCAGCGCATTCTGAACCGTGAGCGGCACAATGCTTGCCGGCTTCTCTTTCCATTGCGGCGGCGCAGTTTTCGTCGGGCGATGCGAGTGGGCGTGTTTTGTAGACATTCAGGCAACTCCATTTTTTTCTTTGAACGACAAAGGGGCGAGAATGAATTAATCAATCGATCACGTAGGATCGCTATCTGTTTGATTCGCGTAGCCCCATGCGCAATATGCCGCCTCTTCCATCTCAAAACAACATTCTCGTTATAGTTGCTCTCTGAACTGCAAAGCTCTCGACGGCACGTCCAACCCCGGAGACTCCCAATGACTCGCATCCACCTGACCCTCGCGCGGCGCCTCCTCTCCGTCGGCGCGTGCGCGCTGCTCGCTTACGCGAGCGCGCATGCGTATGCGGCACAGGCCTTCGCGGTGTCGTCGCCGGGACTGGCCGATGGCGGCACGCTCAACGCGAGCCACGCCGCGAGCGCGAACAATTGCGGCGGCGGCAACGTGTCGCCGGCGCTGCAATGGCATAACGCGCCGGCCGGCACGAAAAGTTTCGCGGTGACGATCTTCGATCCCGACGGCGCGAAAGGCCTCGGCCTCGTGCACTGGATCGTCTATGGCATCGCGCCTACCACGACTGGACTCGCCGAAGGCGAAGCCGCGCCGGCGGGCAGCGTCGCCGGCACGAATCGCACCGGCGGCCCCGGCTATTACGGCCCGTGTCCGCCCGTCGGCGAGGTACCGCATCACTACGTGGCGCAGGTCTATGCGCTCGATCTGCCGCCCGACGCATTGCCGGCCGGCTTGACGCGCGACGCGTTCCACGCCGCGATCAAGGATCACGTGCTCGCCGCGACGAGCACCGTGCTGCGCTACGGACGATGAAGACGTGCGGCCGAACGCCGGGGCCACGCTTGATCTGCCGGCGGGCGGCTAGCGCGCCGCGTCCCCCCAGCGATACTGCACGCTCGCTTCATCGAGCTGGGTCTTGATCGCGGCGTCGAGCGTGAGCCCGGCCGCCGCGAGCGTATCGCTCAACTGCTCCGCGCGGCTCGCACCAATGATCGCCGACGTAATCAGCGGATTCGCGAGCACCCACGCAAGCGACACCTTCGTCAGCGATTCGCCGGTCGGCGCGACGATCGCCTTCAGCCTTTCGATCGTGTCGAACTCGCGCTCATGCCAGTAGCGCTCCTGATACATCGCGCCAGCCTTGCCGACGCTTTCGGTGAAGCGCCCTTCGGCGGGCGTCGCGTCGAGCCGGTGCTTGCCGCTCAGCAGTCCGCCCGCGAGCGGGTTATACGGCATCACGGCCAGTTGCTCCTCGGCGGCCAGCGGCAGCAGCTCGCGCTCGATCTGGCGAAACAGCAGGTTGTAGCGCGGCTGGACCGACACGAAGCGCGCGACGCGGAGCACGTCCGCGCGCCCCAGTGCGCGCGCGAGCCGGTAGGCGAGAAAGTTCGACACGCCGATATAGCGCGCCTTGCCCGAGCGCACGATCGCATCGAGCGCTTCGAGCGTCTCGTCGAGCGGGGTCTTCGCGTCGTCGGAATGGAGCTGGTACAGGTCGACGTAGTCGGTGCCGAGGCGCTGCAAGGACGCGTCGATCGCATCGAGCAGGTGCTTGCGCGACGCGCCCTGGTCCCACGCGGCGGGCCCCATCTTGCCGACCGCCTTGGTCGCGACGATGAAGCGCTCGCGTTTGCCCTTCAGCCAGCGTCCGACGATTTCCTCGGTGCGTCCGGCCAGATTTTCGCTGCCGCCGAGCGGATAGACGTTCGCGGTATCGATGAAATTGACACCGGCGTCCGCGGCCGTGTCGAGGATGCGGTGCGATGCGGCTTCTTCGGTTTGCAGCCCGAAGGTCATGGTGCCGAGACACAGGCGAGAAACGGTCAGGCCGGTGCGGCCGAATTGGCGATATTGCATAAAAGTCGACTCCAGAGGGAAGGAAAGCGCTGCCGAAGCGATGAAACTACATTGTTGTAAAAAGGATAAACCGAGTCGCGATTCGATGTGCCTGACGCACGCCGGGATTGCTGACATCCAGTAGATGTGAAATGATATCGATTCTCATTTAAACCTAGCCAGCCATCCCGTCATCTCCATCTCACACTACGGAGAGCGGCAGCCAGCCATTTGCGGCTTTGTCATGAATTCGACGTCAGTGATGCGAATCTGACAAACGCATTTCTGACGGGATTTCCATGCTCAATCACACGCCGCTCGCGACAGCGCTAGCGCTCGCTTTTGCCATTCCTTTGACGACCCCGGCGCTCGCGCAAAGCGCGCCGCAGAACGTACAAACCAATGCACAGAACGACACACCCGCCTCCGCGCAGACGCTGCCGACCATCGGCGTGCAGGCTCAGGCCGTTCAGCAGGACTTCCAGGCCGACCGGGCGACCGTCGGCGCGAAGACGCCGACCGCGCTGCGCGACATTCCGCAGACCGTCACCGTGATCAATCGCGACCTGCTCGCCTCGCAGGGCGCGACGTCGTTTGCGGACGCGCTGCGCAACGCGCCCGGCGTGACGATCGGCGCGGCCGAAGGCGGCCAGATCGGCAACAACATCAACCTGCGCGGTTTCACCGCGCAGAACGACATCTATCTGGACGGCTTTCGGGACCGCAACCAGTACTACCGCGACACGTTCAATCTTGAATCGCTCGAAGTGCTGTACGGTCCGTCGTCGATGCTGTTCGGCCGCGGCTCGACCGGCGGCGTGATCAACCAGGTCAGCAAGAAGGCGAACCTGACGGACTCGGCGGAAGTCTCCGGCATGATCGGCACTGACGACCGCTACCGCTCCACCGTCGACGTGAACCACAAGCTCACCGACACCTCGGCGATCCGCCTCAATGCATTCGGCCAGAGCCTCGGCTCGACGCGCGACGTGATGAAGAACAAGGACTTCGGCGTCGCGCCGGAACTGCGCTTCGGCATCGGCACGCCGACCGAGATCACGCTGTCCGCGCTGATCCAGCACAACCACGACATGCCCGACTACGGCATCCAGGCGCTGAACGGCCGCCCGTCGCCGGTACCGAAGAACACGTTCTACGGTTTGACCAGCGACCGCACGATCCAGGACGTGCAGATCTTTACCGCGGCGATCAAGCACAAGTTCTCCGAGGACCTGACGCTGACGAACCAGACGCAGATCTCGCACTCGACCACCGACGCGCGCGAAACCGCGCCGCAAGCGGTGCTGACCGGACCGCTGTCGTCCAGCACAGCGTTGACCAACGGCAACTTCACGACGCTGTCGCCGTCGCAGCTGTTCATCAAGCTGCAGAGTCATGACCGCGTGATCCAGAATCATGCGATCTACAACGACACGATGCTCGAATACAAATTCGACACCGGACCGATCAGGCACGACCTGATCGCCGGTGTCGAAGTGGGCCACGACAGCTATACGAACCAGGCGTACACGCGCAACAACCTGCCGATCGTGCCGATGCTCAGTCCGCCGATCATGGGCACGCCGTCGAACGTGACGACGACGGTCGGCAACTACGCCGATTCGAGCGCGAACGAAATTGCCGCTTACCTGAACGACACGATTACGCTGACGCCGCACTGGAAGCTGATCGGCGGTGTGCGCTGGGATCGTTTCTCGGCGGGAATCCGCAATACGATTAGCGCGCCGGCTTATGCGAGCCAGACCAACTACTTCACGAGCGTGCGCGCCGGCGTCATCTATCAGCCGACCGACTGGCAGTCGTACTACGTGTCGTACGGCACGTCGTTCAACCCGTCGCTCGAAAACCTGACGGTCACGAACCGCACTCAGAACCTCGCGCCGGAATCGACGAAGTCGTATGAAATCGGCGGCAAGTGGGATCTGTTCGGCGGCAACATGTCGGTGACCTCGGCGATCTTCCGCGAGGAAAAGGACAACGCGCGCACGCAGGTGTCACCGACCGAGTACCAGTTGGCCGGCAACATTCGCGTCGACGGCTTCCAGGCGGGCGTGACGGGACACATCACCGACAAGTGGCAGATTTTCGGCGGCTACACGTACATGGACGCGACGATCCTGAAAGCGGCCGACGGCACGCAGGGTCACACGCCGGCCAACACGCCGCGCAACACGCTGACGTTCTGGACCACGTACGCGATCACGCCGCATTGGGAAATCGGCGGCGGTCCGATCTACATGTCGCCACGTTATGCGTCGAATACGAACTACGTGAAGGTGCCGGGCTACACGCGCTGGGACGCGACCGCGGCCTATCACGCGAAGAAGTACGACGTGCGCCTGAACCTGCTGAACCTCACCAACAAGTACTACTACGACGCGTTGATTCCGTCGGACGGCGGACGTTCGGTGCCGGGCATCGGCCGCACGCTGCTCGCGACGTTCAACTACCGCTTTTGATACGCACTGAGCGCATGCGTACGGCTTGCCGCTTCTGCAAACGGCAAGCCGACGCGAAGGACACACTATGTTGCTGCACATTCCGAAGGTACTGGACGCCGGGCAATTGCGCTTCATGCGCGAGCGGCTCGATCGAGCCGGCGACGCATGGGTCGATGGCCGCGCGACCGCGGGCTATCAGGGCGCGCCGGTCAAGCGCAATCAGCAGATCGCCGAGCACTCGACGCTCGCGCGCGAACTCGGCGATGTGATTCTCGCGGCGATCGAGCGCAATCCGCTGTTCATCAGCGCGGTGCTGCCCAACCAGGTCTATCCGCCGCTCTTCAACCGCTACGAGGGCGGCATGCAGTTCGGCAGCCACGTCGACGGCGCGGTGCGCGTGCTGCCGAACGGCGTGAAGCTGCGCACCGACGTGTCGGTGACGCTGTTTCTCAGCGCGCCCGACGAATACGACGGCGGCGAACTCGTGATCGAGGACACCTACGGCGTGCAGCAGGTGAAACTGCCGGCCGGCGACATGATCGTCTATCCGGCGACGAGTCTGCACCAGGTGACGCCAGTCACGCGCGGCGCGCGGGTGGCGAGCTTCTTCTGGGTGCAGAGCCTCGTGCGCAGCGACACCCATCGCGCGCTGCTGTTCGACATGGACACCGCGATTCAACGGCTCAATGCCACCCATGCCGACGAAGCTGCGCGACGCAGCCTCGTCGGTTGTTATCACAATCTGCTGCGCACCTGGAGTGAAACGTGAGCGTATCGGACACCCTCGACATTCAACCGCCCGCGGCCGGCGAACATGACGCGCAGGAGCCGCGTCGGCTCGATGACCATGAACTGAAATCGCGCCAGCAGCGCGCTCGCGTCGCGCGACCTTCATCAAGTGGCTGCGCAAGGTGCATGGCTGGGTCGGATTGTGGGGCGCGGCGCTCGGTCTGCTGTTCGGCACGACGGGCTTCTTTCTGAATCATCGCGGCGGCCCGCTGCGCGTCTCGACCGGCGAGCCGCAGGTGTCGGTGATGCAGGTGCCGCTGCCGCAACCGGCGCCGCAAACGCCGCGCGAGCTCGCGAAGTGGCTCAAGCAGGAGCTGAAGATCGCCGGCAATCCGGGGCGCGTGCAGAAGGAAACCGAGCATCCGGTGGCGTGGGGCGATCGCAGCGTCGTGCAGCCCGAGCACTGGCAACTGAATTTCGGGTCGCCGAAGGAAAACACGTCGGCCGAATACTGGGTCGGCAACCACACCGTGACGGTCAAGCGCAGCGCGAACACCTTTCTCGCGATTCTGACGAACATGCACAAGGGTGTGGGCTTGAGCGTCGGTTGGGTGCTGCTGATCGATACGCTCGCGGGCAGCCTGATCCTGCTGTCGTTGACGGGCGTGCTGTTGTGGACCGAGTTGAACAAGCGCAAGACGGTGGGGCTCGCGCTCGTGGTCGGATCGATTGCGGCGGCGGTGGTGTTGGGGACGATGTAAGGGCGCGGCGCAACGCTTCGGGCGATGCCTGCGCGCTGGCGGGCAGGCTTTGAGCGGTCCGCGCTAGAATCGTCGCAGACCTACTCCGCAGGCTCTGCCGCCATCCGCCGATGACCTCTCCCGCGAACCCCGTCGACACCGCGCTGACCACGCGGCGCTCGGTGCGCGCCTTTCTGCCGACACCGGTGCAGCGCGCCGACATCGAAGCGATTCTCGAAGCCGCCAGCCACGCACCGTCGGGCACCAACACGCAGCCGTGGAAGGTATACGTGCTGACGGGCGAATCGCTCGCGCGTCTGTCGCGCGATCTGCTCGCCGCCTACGACGATCCGCAGCGCGACGAACTGTACCAGGAGGAGTACGCGTACTATCCGCGCCAGTGGCAGTCGCCGTTCATCGACCGGCGTCGCAAGATCGGCTGGGACATGTATAGCCTGCTCGGCATCGAGAAGGGCGACAAGGCGCGCATGCACGAACAGCACTCGCGCAATTTCCGTTTCTTCGACGCACCCGTCGGCCTGCTGTTCACGATCGATCGCAGCCTCGAGCGCGGCAGCTGGCTCGACTACGGCATGTTCCTGCAGGCGATCATGACGGCCGCGCGCGGGCGCGGCCTCGACACCTGTCCACAGGCCGCGTTCATGCAGTTTCATCGACTGATTGCCGGACATCTCGGGCTGCCCGAAAACGAGCAATTTGTGTGCGGCATGTCGCTCGGTTTCGGCGACCCCAACGCGCCGGTCAATACGCTGCGCCCCGAGCGCGAACCGGTCGAGCGCTTCGCGCGCTTTCTCGATTGAACGCATCCCTCAGTCCCCACCCAGAGGCAAACGACAATGAAAACATCGCGGCGCCATTTCCTGTTGGTCAGCGCGGGCGTCGGCTCGTCGCTCGCGCTGTCTCGGGTCGCGTTCGCCGCGACCGTTCCCAATGCGCTCAGCGAGAGCGATCCGCAGGCGCAGGCGGTCAGCTATACCGAAGATGCGTCGAAGGTCGACAAGGCCAGATTTCCGAACTTCGCGGCCGGGCAATCGTGCGCGAACTGCTCGCTGTTCCAGGGCAAGGCATCGGACGCATACGGCGGCTGCACGCTGTTCGGCACTAAACAGGTCGCGTCCCGCGGTTGGTGCAGCGCGTATACGAATATGTGAGCACGCCGCCGTAGCGTTCGCAGCGGTGCTATAGCAGCGCCTTCAGCACGAGTTCGTGCGAGTGCCCGATCCACACGGCGGCGTCGCGATGATCGCGCAGCGCGTCGCCGGTGTTCGGATGCAGAAAGACATCGAGCGCGCCGTGATTGAGCGTGAGCCAGCCGACCACGTCGGCGAACTGCGTGTGCGCGAAGGCGAGCTGATACGACCACATCGGATGCGGCCCGACCGGCCGTTCGTGGAAGCGCCCGATCTGCAGTTTGTCGCCCCAATGTGCGTCGATCTGCTCGCGAAACGCCCAGGCGGCATCGCGGCTCGCCGGGTCGAAGTAGATGTGCGCGTGCCAGCTTTGTATCGCTGAAGCAGCGCGAAAAGTCATATCAGAGTTCATTGCCAGGCTCGTTCCGTATCAGTCTTTATCCGACATTCGTTCTGCTTCGCTTTCCGCTGGCGCGCGCGCTGCAAGGCGCATGTGAAACTGTGTCTGATCCTCGCCGACGATCTCGAAGCCAAGACGATCGTACAGCCGTTTGGCGGGATTGCCCTTGAGCACCTGCAAGCTGACCGGCAACGCTTCGGCCGCGGCGGCGCGCAGGATCGTGCGCAGCGCTTGCTCGCCGATGCCGCGACCCTGCAGCGCCGGCGCGATCTGCAACTGCACGACGAACCATTCGACGTCGTTGCGATGCGCCTTCAACAAGCCCGCGGGCGCGCCGTCGATGCAGACCACCTGCGCCGCGTCGTAGCGATGCAACAGGCGCGCGCGATGGGCGTCGTCGTCGGTCGACTCGCCGGCGCGCACCAGGTGTTCGGTCATCGTCGTCTTGCGCAGTTCGAGCAGGAAGGCTTCGTCGTCGGGTTGCGCGGGGCGCAAGGTCAACCCGGATCGTTGGTCGGGCAGTTGGGCGGACATGTCGGCAAGGTAGCGGCGCGCGATGATCGTGCGAAGCGCGAGTAAGAATTGTCGTCGATTGTCGCGCCGGCTGCGCTTTTTTACCACGCGGCTATGTTGCAGTCTTCTCACTTTGCGATGCAAGGCGAACGCTCGATGCGGCGAGGCGCCGCCTGCTGCGTTGTGTGGCATGCGCATTGCTAAAGGTTGATTCGCTTTTCGCGGGCACGGTCGTCGACCCATCGCGGCCGCGCTATCCGCACCACCGTACGAACAGACAAGACGAGGCCTCCGACGATTGGCGCGCGAACGTCCGCTTCGCGCGTCATCCGATGCGGCGAGCGTCCAGATGGTTATCCGGGGACGTTCGCGTTATGCGGCGAACGCCGTAATCAACGTTGCGAGGTGGGCTATGACGATGATCGAGGTGGTACCCAGCGTCTCGGCAGATGGACGCGCGGTGATTTTCCAGCTTTCGTCGCAGGGACGAGACCTTGAATGCGCGGTCACGCGCGAGGCGCTCGAGCAGCACTTCTGGCTGCAACGCGGCGCGGGTGAGGCGCGCGTTCTGAAGACGTTCGCGGATGGGCGCAAACGTATTACGGCGATCGCCGAACGAAAAATGCTCGCGCGTCCCGGTGAGAAGGTCTTGCTGACGATCGACGATTTCTCCACACGCGGTTGACGTGCGTCATCGCTCGAAGCTGCACACGCGACGACGCCGGCGCGACGGCACCGGCTCCGCTCGGCCTGAATGCGGCCGGCTTCGCACTTCGCGTTTTTCTCTCAGGCTTTCGCAGCACCGTTTCGGTGCAATCGCTGATTTCACGTCGAGCGCTACATAGGCCCGCTGTTACATCGATTCGCCAAATTAACCCACCAAAGCGCTTCGCTTCGCTCAATTGCTTTCGCGCGTGCGCGCATACACTCTTTTCCATGGAGCGAGGAATCACCGACCTCCATCGATGCGATCTTCCCCTCGTGTCGGATTTGAACCGTACCGTTGATGAAGTCTGCAGTTCGCAGTGCGTATCTGGCAGTTTGCAGTCCGCAGTTGACGCAATACAAGCGCGCAATGCATCGAGCACGAGCGCGAAGCAACAGGGGTAGCGGCCAGAAGTAGCAGATAGCGAGGACCGGCCCACATGCAGTCGCAATTGAAATGGTAGTTTGAATCGGCAGTTGAAGCTTGCTGTCGAGCGGTAGAAATTGCCGGTGCAGTACACGTAAGCAATAGCTTTGCAGGTTAGGTGGTTATAGGTTGGCAGGCATCCACGCGCCTGCTCGGCCGTTCCATCCTGTCAGCCCTGTTCCTCGCGGAACAGGGCTTTTTTTCGTCGCAACGAAGCGGGCTTCTTGTTTCTGGCGGCTTCGAACCGATATGCGGACATTGCGTTCTTCGATACGTTCGAAGAACGGGGGCGTCGCATGGTGTGAACTGTCGGGCGCGAAATACGTCGGACGTTTGAGCGCGGCGTTTGCCGCCGTCGCGTGCCGAAGTCCGGGCGCGCTGCCGAAAGAAGGAGGTTGAATCGATGTCCAGCAAGTCGCGAGTTCGCAAGCCCGGCCGCACGGCCATGTCCCCATTGTTGCGTTCTCTGACCCAGAGCCGCACCGCGCACGCGCCGGTCACGCAGACCATGCTGTTGCAGGCCTACGCCGCGCTCGATGCATTCCGCCGCGGCCACGGCGCGCGCATTCTGCACACGACGCTGAGCCGGCATTTGCTGGTGTCGCAGGAACTTGTGCATGCCGGACGGGGCGCCGACGCGCGCGCCGACATCGAAAGCGCGCATGCGGCGATGGTGCGGCTCGATGTGCGCGAGCGCCAGACTGGCCGCTGGTCGCTCGAAGACGACGACTACGCAAGTCTGTGCGCGGCGCTAGCGATTTTCGACGGACAGTTGTCGGCGGCGTCGCTGAGCGAACTGGCGAGCGCGGAAGCGAAAATGATCGAAGGTTTGATGCGTTCCGCGCGACTGCGGGCGCTGGCGGAAGCGGCGGTTTGAGCGGCACGCATCTAGCGGCGAGCATTTCGAAAGCGTCGCGGGTCACCGGCGCTGCGCTCAATGCGCTATCGGCGAGCCCGGGCGAGTGGCTGCCCGCTGCGCTGCGTTTCGTCGAACGGCCGATACGACCGTTTCAGCGCGGACGTAAATGGATTCCGGACACATTGAAAGCGGCATCGACGTGTCGCGCGAGGCCGGCTGATGCGCGTGGCGCGGCTTGTTACGAGTGTCCGTAGAAGTCCCGCCGGGCGCGTTTGCCGCTGCGATTCCCGCTTGCTAGACTGGCTGCGCCTGCTTGCCGCCTACCTGCTCGCGTACCTCCTGCATACCGCCGAGGCGAGGCGTCGCTGGCGTCGTTGCGATGCCGACGCGCGCATACAACCGAGCCCTATCGGAGACATCATGTCCTACATGCTGCTGATCGTCGAACCCACGGACCAACGCGAGGAGCGCGCCGAAGCCGCGGGCCGCGACCTCTACGACCAGATGGTGCGTTTCTCCGAGAACCTGAAAGCGCGCGGCAAGCTGCTCGCGGTCGAGTCACTGACTTCGCAGAAGGACGCCGTGCGCGTGCAGGTCCGCCATGGCCAATCGAAGCTCGTCGACGGGCCGTTCGCCGAGGCGAAGGAGATGATCGGCGGCTTCTTTCTGTTGAACTGCGACAGCCGTGAAGAGGCCGTGGCGATCGCGCAAACCTGCCCGGCGGCGTCGTGGTGCACGGTCGAGGTGCGCAAGCTCGGACCGTGCTTCATCTAGGCACGCGTGACTCCCACGTCACCAGCTTCGGTGTTTTCCCTGGGATGTCGGGACCGCCGCGCGTGTCGATCGGACCGTGCATCGCGCGTCGTGTGAGTAAGTGGCGAGTCGGCGTGGCTCCGCCAGGCGATTCACAAGAATCCACTCACGACCAACCACTAACAACAAGGAGCAACGACATGCGATTCATGATCATCGTCAAATCCACGGCCGCGAGCGAAGCCGGCGAGATGCCCGAACCGTCCCTGATCGCCGCCATGGGCGCCTACCACGAAGAACTCGCGAAGGCCGGCGTGCTGCTCGACGCGACGGGCCTGCAGCCGAGCTCGAAAGGCTGGCGCGTGCGCTATAGCGGCGGCAAACGGAGCATCGTGGACGGGCCGTTCGTGGAGACCAAGGAGCTGATCGCGGGTTACACGTTGATCCAGGTGCGCTCGCGCGACGAGGCGATGGAATGGGCGCGGCGTTTTCCGGCGCCGTTCGGTGAGCACGCCGATGGCGAAATCGAAGTGCGGCAGCTGTTCGAACTCGACGACTTCGAGGCGGGGCCGGAAGTCGAGCGCTTTCACAAGCTCGAAGAAGATCGCCGCTGATTTGATGGACTACGTCTGGGAGCCCGCATACATGTTCCTGAACGCGCAACCGCCGGCAGCAGGTGAAGGCTGACGCCGTGACGATACAGGCCACCCATCGTGCGATCGACGCTGTCTGGCGGATCGAATCCGCGAAGGTCATCGCTCACGTCGCGCGGATCGTGCGCGACGTGGGACTCGCCGAGGAACTCGCGCAGGACGCGCTGGTGGCCGCGCTCGAACATTGGCCGGACGCGGGCGTGCCCGACAACCCCGGAGCGTGGCTGATGACCGCCGCGAAGAACTGCGCGCTCGATCGCCTGCGCCAGGAGGCGCTGCATGCGCGCAAGCGCGAGGAGCTCGGCCACGATCTCGACGCGATCGAAGCGCACGTGGTGCCCGATTTCGTCGATGCGCTCGACGCCGCGCGCGCCGACGACATCGGCGACGATCTGCTGCGGCTCATCTTCACCGCGTGCCATCCGCTGCTGTCGACCGATGCGCGCGTCGCGCTGACGCTGCGCCTGCTCGGCGGTCTCACCACCGACGAAATCGCGCGCGCGTTTCTCGTGCCGGAGCCGACCATCGCGCAGCGGATCGTGCGCGCGAAACGCACGCTGTCGGCGGCGCGCGTGCCGTTCGAGGTGCCGCAGGCGGACGCGCGCGCGGCGCGGCTCGCGTCGGTGCTGCAGGTGATCTACCTGATTTTCAACGAAGGTTATTCGGCCACGGCCGGCGACGACTGGATGCGCCCGACGCTATGCGAGGAGGCGTTGCGGCTTGGGCGCGTGTTGAGCGGACTCGTCGCCGGCGAGAGCGAGGTCCACGGTCTCGTCGCGCTGATGGAGATTCAGGCGTCGCGTACGCACGCGCGCACCGACGCCCAGGGGCGTCCGGTACTGCTGCTCGATCAGGATCGCAGCCGCTGGGACCCGCTGCTGATTCGCCGCGGCCTCGCGGCGCTGGACAACGCGCATGCGCTCGGCGGCGAGAGCGGGCCGTATGCGTTGCAGGCGGCGCTCGCCGCGTGCCATGCGCGAGCGCGCCGCGCCGAGGACACCGACTGGGCGCAGATCGTCGCGCTCTACGATGCGTTGGCGCAGGTCGCGCCGTCGCCGGTAGTGGAGTTGAATCGCGCGGTCGCGGTGGGGATGGCGTTCGGGCCGGCGGCCGGACTCGAGATCGTCGATGCGCTCGCCGCCGGTTCGGCGCTCGCGAACTATCACTGGCTGCCGAGCGTGCGCGGCGATCTGCTGGTCAAGCTTGGACGCGTCGACGAAGCCCGCGTGGAGTTCGAGCGCGCCGCGGCGATGACGCGCAATACGCGCGAGCGCGAGTTGTTGCTGGAGCGTGCGCGCGGGCTCGCGGATTGAGGTTGGCACATTGGTGCTGGCACATTGGTGCTCACGCACACGTCAGTGCCGCCTCAACGAATCAGCTGCCGCACCCCCAACGCAACGATCAAGCCGCCGCACACACGATCCGCCCACATCTTGCCGCGCCGATAAGCCGACGCGATGCGCTGATGCGAGAGCGCCAGCGCGACGAACCCATACCAGCAGCTCGCGACGACGAACACCATGCCGAGCATCGCGGCGAACGTGCCGGTGCTCACATGCGCTGGCGCCGCCGACGAAAACACCGCGGCAAAAAACGCCATCGACTTCGGATTCGCGATGTTGGTCGCGAAGCCCTGCGCGAACGCCTGCCTGAAGCCGCCCGCCGGTGCCTTGACGAGCACCGCTTGCCGCGCCGCCGAGGCATTGAAGATCAGCCGCCCGCCGAACCACAGCAGGTAACACGCGCCCACGATCCTGACCACGAGCGCGAGCCACGGGAACGCGGCGAACACGATGCCGACGCCAAGAATCGCGCAGCTGGCCCAGAACAGATTGACGAGCACGATGCCGGCGACCATCGCGAGCGCTTCGATGCGCGTCGCCGAAGCCGCCTTGTGCGCGACCGCGACGAAGTTCGGGCCTGGACTCACCACGCCCGCGACATACACGGAAAACACGCCGACCACGGCGGACCCATCGATCACGACACGCTCCCGATTGCAAAGCTCTGGGTGAAAAGCAACGCGAGCATCCCGCTCATAGCCCGAAAAACGCCGCGCCCGCGGTCAAGACGCCCACTCCCGCGACGAGGTACGACAGATTGCGCAGCCAGTTCTTGCGCGTAAGCAGCGTGATCGCGCACAGCGCAATCGCGACCTGAATCAGCAGCGTCGCCTGAGCCCAGCGATGATGGCCGTGCAACAGCGTTTCGCTGCGCGTATCGGCGGCGACGACCTGTTTTTCGATCGCTTCTGCGTTCGCGCGGATCGGCTCCTTCTGCTGCTTGTATTTCTCGACGTCGGCGACGAACTTCGCGTGCGCGTCGCTATTGGGCGCCGACAGCGCCGCGCCGAGTTCCGCGAGGTTTTCCTTTTCGCCCTTCGCCTGGTAGTAGCTCCACTGGTTCGACGCTTCGGTCTTCTTGATCGCGGCTTCGTTCTTGTAGAACAGCGCGAGGTTTTCGGCGTTGCCGCTCTGGTACGCGCACAGCGCGCCGATCGTCGCGAGGATCGCTGTCATCACGGCCATGCGGCTCGCGAACGGATCGGCGTCGTGATGCGCGGCGTGGCCGGCGTGTTCGACGGCATGGTCGTGCGGACCGTGCACTTCATATTCTTCAGACATCAGATTCTCCGAGGCAATGCTTTTGTCGTTCTCGCCGGACGGGGCGGGCGCCCGGCGGCCTCAATCTTAGCGTGTCGCGGAGGCCCGGAGGCCGCAGCTTCAACGCACTGTGTTAGAGGGACGGTTATTGCATGCGAATCACGACGCGCCCGCGCGTGCCGGCGGCGACCGCCTCGTAGGCTTCGCGCGCGCGGGCGAGCGGGAATTCCTGCGCGATCGCCGGGCCGCTCAGCTTGCCGTCGTCGAAGCCGTCGACGAGCGCCGTCATCAGCGGCGCCGATTCCGCGACGCCGAGCTTCGCGCTGTCGACGCCGAGCAATTGCGTCTCGTTGTGATAGAAGTCGATCAGATCGAACTCGACGCGGCGCTTGCCGGTCCCGCTGATTTCGAGCACGCGGCCGCGCCGCTTCGCGAGACTCAGCGCGGTCTCGAACGCGACACCGCCTACCGTGTCGTACACGACTTCCGCGCCCGCGCCGCCGGTCAGCTCGCGCACGCGTGCGGCCGCGTGTTCGTCGAACGCCACGTAGGCGTCGATCAGGCGGCCCGCGGGCGTGGCGGGATCGAGCGGGCGGCGGTCGACGGCGATCACGCGCGCGCCTCGCGCTTTCGCGATCTGCACGACCGCGCCACCGACACCGCCGCTCGCGCCAAGCACGGCAACGGTCTCGCCGGCCTGCAACTTCGCGTATTCGACGCTGCCGAGCCATGCGACCACGAAGTTCACGCCGATGGCCGCCGCCTCGACGTGGCTCAACGCCACGGGCTTGCGCGACAGCGCCGCGACCGGAATGCTGAGGTACTCGGCGTGCGTGCCGTCGCGCGTGAAGCCGATGTCGCCGCCGGTTCCCCACACCTCGGCGTCGAGCCACGCGGCCGGGCCGTCCACCACCACGCCGCTGAAGTCGCGCCCCGGCGTGCGCGGCAGCACCGTATGTTCGAAATGGCCGGACACGTTCTTCACGTCGCTCGGATTGACCGAGGCCGCCATGACCCGCACGACCGCATGCTCCGCGTCGGCCTGCGGCGTCGGCAGATCGACGTATTCGAGCACTTCGGGGTTGCCAAAAGATTTGAACTGAATCGCTTTCATCGTGCGTGGCTCCGGTTGGTCTTGCGCCGCGTTGCGCAGCGAATGCACCGTAGTCTAAGTGATGCGAGTAAAGGCATCAGGACAGCGGCTTTCAGATTTCGGACAACCCGCGCGCCGGGTACGCGATCACCCAGGCTCTAACCCGCCTGACCCGCCTCATCGGCCTTCGGCGCCTGAGCATGCCGCTGGTGTTCGGCGGCCAGAAACATGTACATCGCCGGCACGACGAACAACGTGAACAGCGTGCCGATCGACATCCCGGTGAAGATCACGAGCCCCATTGCGTTGCGGCCCGCCGCGCCCGCGCCCGACGCGATCACGAGCGGCACCACACCGAGCACCATCGCCGCGGTTGTCATCAGGATCGGGCGCAGCCGCACGCCCGCCGCTTCCTCGACCGCTTCGCGCTTCGCGCGACCTGCGCGCTGCAGTTCGTTGGCGAACTGCACGATCAGAATGCCGTGCTTGCTGACGAGCCCCATCAGCGTGACGAGGCCGACCTGCGTGTAGATGTTCAGCGTCGTCAGGCCGATGTTGATGAAGATCAGCGCGCCGAACAGCGCCATCGGCACCGAGATCAGGATCACGATCGGATCACGGAAACTCTCGAATTGCGCCGCGAGCGCGAGGAACACGATGATCGTCGCGAGCAGCAGTGTGATGACGAAGCCGCCCGACTCCTGCACGAACTGGCGCGACTCTCCCGAGTAATCGGCTGAATAGCCGGCCGGCGCGACCTGCGCGGTCGCCTTGCGCAGAAAATCGAGCACCTGGCCTTGCGATACGCCCGGCACGATCACGCCGGAGATCGTCGCCGAGTTCAACTGCTGGAAGTGGTTGATCGATTCTGGCACGACGCTGTGCCGCAGATGCGCGATCGTCGACGCCGGAATCACGTTGCCGTCCGGCGTGCGCAGATAGTAGTCGAGCACTTGCGACGGATTGAGCCGGTCGATCTGCAACACCTGCGGAATCACCTTGTACGAGCGTCCCGCAATCGAGAAGTAGTTGACGTAGCCGCCGCCCAGCGCCGACCCGAGCGCCTGTCCGACGTCGCTCTGCGACAGCCCGAGCGAGGCCACCTTGTCGCGATCGACGACGAGCGTCACTTCCGGCTTGTCGATTTTCAGGTCGCTATCGACGAAGAAGAACATGCCGCTCTCGCGCGCTTTTTCCAGCACTGCTTGCGACACCTCGTTGAGGTTTTCGAACGGCTCGGTCGTGCTGATCACGAACTGCACCGGCAAGCCCTGCGCGCCCGGCAGCGGCGGAAACTGGAACGCCGCGACGCGCGCGCCCGCGATCTGATTCCACTTCTGCTGCAACTCCTGCTGCAGCACGGTCGCGTTCTTGCCGCGCTGATCCCAGGTCTTGAACAGCACGCCGCCGATGCCCCGGTTGACAGTCGGCGAGCCCGTGAGTTGGAACATCTGCGAATATTCGGGCAGTGTCTTCGAAGCATCGAACACCTGGTCCGCGTAGGTCTGCATCTGCTGGATCGTCGCGTTGGGCGGCCCGATGATCTGCGAGAGCACGATGCCCTGGTCTTCCTGCGGCGCGAGTTCCGACTTCGAGGTCATGAACAGGTACACGGTGCCGCACAGCAGCAGCGCGCCCATGATCACGAACACGGGCCAGGTGTCGAGCGTCGCATGCAACAGGCGGCCGTAGCCGCGATGCACGCGCTCGAACTGGCGGTCGACGAAACGCGCGAAGCGGCCCGACTCCTGCGCGGCGCGGAAGAAGCGCGAGCACATCATCGGCGACAACGTGAGTGCGATTACGCCCGATACCGTCACCGCGCCCGCGAGCGTGAACGCGAATTCGGTGAAGAGCGCGCCCGTCAGCCCGCCCTGGAAGCCGATCGGCGCGTACACGGCGATCAGCACGACGGTCATCGCGACGATCGGGCCGCCCAGCTCGCGAGCGGCGATCAGCGCGGCGTCGAACGGTGTTCTGCCTTCGTGCTTCATGTGCCGATCGACGTTCTCGACGACGATGATCGCGTCGTCCACGACGAGCCCGATCGCGAGCACGAGTGCCAGCAGCGTGAGCAGATTGATCGAATAGCCGAGCACCTGCATCACGAAGAACGTGCCGATCAGCGACAACGGCATCGCGATCAACGGCACGATCACCGCGCGGAAGCTGCCGAGAAACAGGAAGATCACGACGGTCACGATCACGAGCGCTTCGACGAGCGTTTTGATCACTTCCCTGATCGCGGTGTTGACGAAGTCGGTCGCGTCATAAACGATGTCGCCCGTCATGCCGGTCGGAAACTGCTTCTGCAGATCGGGAAACACGGTTTTCACGCGCTTGGCTACGTCGAGAATGTTCGCGTCCGGCGCGACCTTGATGCCGATGAACACCGACCGCTTGCCGCTGAACGCGACGTTGAAGTCGTAGCTGTCGGCGCCGAGCACGACGTTCGCGACATCCTCGAGACGCACGATCGAGCCGTTCTTCTGCTTGACGACGAGCTGCTTGAAGTCGTCGACGGTATGCAGGTCCGTGCCCGCTTCCAGGTCGACGCTGACCATTTGCCCCTTCGTCGTGCCGAGCGTGGCGAGATAGTTGTTGTTGCCGAGCGCGGTGTACACGTCACTCGCGCTCACGCCGTGCGCGGCGAGCCGCGCCGAGTCGAGCCACGCGCGCATCGCGAACTGCCGTCCGCCGAGCACTTCGGCGGTCTGCACGCCCTGGATCGAATCGAGCTTGGGCTTGACCACGCGCAGCAGGTAATCGGTGACGTTGTTGCTCGGCAGCACGCTGCTGTAGAAGCCCATGTACATCGCGTCGGTGGTCTGCCCGGTCTGCACCGTCAGCACCGGCTGCTGCGCCTGCGGCGGCAACTGGTTGCGCACCGAGCCGATCTGCGTGTTGATCTCGGTCAGCGCGCGGTTCGCATCGTAGTTCAGACGTAGCGTCGCGATGATCGTCGACACGCCCGTGATGCTCGTCGACGACATGTAGTCGATCCCCTGTGCCTGCGCGATCGCCGCTTCGAGCGGCTGCGTGATGAAGCCGGCGATGGTGTCCGAGTTCGCGCCATAGTAGGCCGTCGTGATCGTGACGACCGCGTTCTCGGTCTGCGGATACTGGCTGACCTTCAGCACCGCGAGCGCGCGCAACCCGAGCACGAGGATCAGCAGGCTCACGACCGAAGCGAGTACCGGCCGGCGAATGAAGATGTCCGTGAACATGGTCGGGCGGCCTCGCTTATTGTTCCTGCGGCGTCGGATTCGGACTGTCCGACGGCTGAACGCGGTTGTCGATGATCAGCGGCGTGCCGTTCTTGAGCTTGATCTGGCCGCTCGTCACGACCTGCGTGCCGTCGTCGATGCCCTTCAGAATCGCCACCTGGTCGCCGCGCGTCGGCCCCGGCGTTACGAACACCTGCTGCGCGACGGGCAGCGTCTTGCCCTGCGCGTTGGGCTGCGTGCCGGGCTTCACGATGAACACGGTCGCGCCGTACGGGTTGTAGGTGATCGCCGTTTGCGGCAGGGTCAGGTAGCGCTGTTCGGCGCCCGAGTCGATCTTCACGTTCGCGTACATGCCGGGCAGCAGCTTGCGCTCGCGATTGTCGACGCTCGCTTCGATCTGTACGTTGCGCGTCGCGCTATCGACTTTCGGGCTCATCGACTGGATCTTGCCGGTGAAGCTTTGCCCGCTGTACGCGTTGGTATCGACGCTGACGGTCGCGCCGATCGCGAGCTGGCCGAGCTGTTGTTGCGGTACCGAGAAGTCGGCGTAGATCGGATCGATGGCTTGCAGCGTGACGATCGCGTCGCCGGGATTCAGGTATTGCCCCGGATTGATCGTCGTGATGCCGAGGCGCCCCGCGAACGGCGCGCGAATCGTCTTCTTGTCGACGAGCGCCTGCTGTTGCGCGACCTGCGCCTTCTTGCCCTTGAGGTCGGCCGCATCGGCGTCGAGCTGCGCCTTCGCGATCGCCTTGATGTCATACTGCGCGCGGTCGCGCTCGTAGACCGTCTGCGCGAGTTGGGCCGCGGCCTGCAGCGATTGCAGCAGCGCGACGTCGCTGTCGGCGTTGAGTCGCACGAGGATCTGTCCGGCTTTCGCTTCCTGCCCCGACACGAACGCGACCTCGCGCACGAGGCCGGCGACTTCGGTCGTCACGTCTACGCCGCGCACCGCGCGCAGGCTGCCGACCGCCGCGAGCTGCGGCTGCCACGACTGATAGTGGACCACCACCGCCGAGACCGTGGCGGGCGGCGCGGTGTTGGCCGTCATGAACTTCGCGAACATGTGCGCGCGGAACAGGTTGAAGCCGACCAGCGCGGCGAGCAGCAGGCCGACGCTGATCAACATGATCACCATCCGCTTTGTCATCGGTTTTCTTTCGGCCATCGTGATGTCCTTGCTCGGCTTGGGGCGAGGGCTGGGGTTGCGTCAGGGCACGGTCAATGTGGCGTTGCGGCGGTTGCCGTCGTTGCTGATGGCGACGACGTGTTCGACGCGCTCGCCGACGCGGCGGCCGGCGCGGCCGCGGACTCGGGCGCGGCGGCATTCCACCAGCCGCCGCCGAGCGCCTGGAACAGCGCCGCCGTATCGGCGTAACGCGCGGCCTGTGCCTGCGCGAGACTCACGACCGTTTGCTGATACTGGCGTTGCGCGTCGAGCAGCGCGAGGTAGCTGACACCGCCGACGCGATACTGTCCGCGCGTCAGTTCGAGCGAATCGCTCGCGGCGCGCGACGCGTCGCTCTGCGCCTTGAGGCCGGTTGCGTCGTGTTCGAGCGCGCGCAGCGTGTCCGCAACGTTCTGGAACGCGAGCAGCACCGTCTCGCGGTATTGCGCGCCGGCCTGCTCGTAGGCGGCCTCGGCCGCGCGCTTCTGCGCGCTCAGCTGGCCGCCGTGAAAGACCGGTTGCAGCAAGCCCGCGCCGATGCTCCAGATCGTGCTGCCGGCCCTGAGCACCTGCGCGGGCGTCAACGCTTCGGCGCCGTAGCTCGCGGACAGCGTGATCTGCGGATACATCGCCGCGGTCGCGACGCCGACCTGCGCGCTCGCCTGATGCAGCGTGGCGTCGGCGGCAAGGATGTCGGGGCGCTGGTGCACCAGCGACGACGGCAGGCTCACGGGCAGCGTGTCGGGCAGCGAGAACATGTCGAGCGTGAAGTCGGGCACCGAGGTATCGCTCGGCAGCTTGCCGGCGAGTACCGCAAGCTGATGGCGCGCCTGATCGAGCTGCTGTTGCAGCGGCGGCAGCGTCGCGCGGGTCTGCGCGAGCAGCGTTTCCTGCGCGAGCACGGCCGTGCGGCTCACGCCACCGAGTGAGAATTGCTGGTCGAGCACGTTCAGCTGCTGCTCTTCCTCGGTAGCGATCCGCTCGGTCGCGTCGATCTGCGCGCGCACCGACGCTTCCTTGACCGCCGCGGTCACGATGTTGGCCGATATCGTGAGATAGGCGGCCTGCAGCTGGAAGCGCTGATAGTCGATCTGCGCATGCAGCGCTTCGAGTTCGCGCCGCGCGCCGCCGAACACGTCCAGCTTGTACGAGACGTTGACCGACGCGTTGTAGAGATTGAATTCCTCGACGAGGCCGGGTTCGCCGAACGCGATGCCGTTGATCTTTTCGCGCGTGGCGCTCAGTTGCGCGTCGACGCTCGGCAGCAAGGTGCCGCCGGCTTGCGCCGTGTAATTCTCGCGAGCCTGTCGCAACGCCGCCTGCGCGGCGGCCATGTTCGGACTGTTGGCGATCGCCTCGCGGATCAGCGCGTCGAGCGGCTCGCAATGAAACAGCGTCCACCACGCGGCGGGAATGTCCTGGGCCGGCGCGAAACGCTGCGGCAGGCCTGCGGGGCCGGGCGCGGAGGCGGTCTGGTCGGGCAGCGGCGTGGTGGTGAAGGTGTCGGTGGCCGGCGCTGGCGGCGCGTGGTAGTCGGGGCCGACCATGCAGCCGGCCAGCGCGACGCAGCTGCACAACGCAACGTAGAGGCGCCGCCAGACAATACGCTGACTCACGTCGATCATCGATCTACCTTGTATCGCCAATGGCGGGTGGACCGGACGAAGATGTTCAGGGCACCCGAACGTTCCTGGAGTTGTCTTGCCGACGCTGGAATTTACCATGCACGGCGCGAACCGCGCTTGGCCTCGCGTTCGCTGGCGGACGAAGGTGGATACGAGATCACGTAGGAGGGCGGTGATGGCAGGCGGTGCTGCCGCTGTCTGCCACGCCCGGCGCGGTATTCACGACAATTTCACGGATTCGGGCACGCGGTTGGCTCGGCATCGCGCTTGGCGAACTGGCCGAGCTGTTGCCTGGTTATCGATCGTCTGGTTTTACCGGGCCTCGTCCGCCGCTCGGCGCTGCGCGATCAGATCGGCGAGCCGCTCGACCTGCTGCCCTTGCGCATCGAAATTGCCCGCGTCGAGCCACCGCTCATAGGAAGAGCGCAATGCCGGCCACTCGCTGTCGATGATCGAAAACCACGCCGTGTCGCGATTGCGCTCGCGATAGACGATCGCCTGCCGGAAGATCCCCTCGAACGTAAATCCATAGCGCAACGCGGCCTTGCGCGACGGCTCGTTCAGCGAATCGCATTTCCATTCGAAGCGCCGATAACCGAGCTTGTCGAACACTTCGCCTAGCAGCAGGTACATCGCATCGGTCGCGATGCGCGTGCGCTTGAGCCGCGGCGAATACGTGACGTGGCCGACTTCGATCACGCCGTTGGCCGGATCGATCCGCATCAGCGAGAGCGTGCCGACCGGCTTGCCCGTCGCCAGGTCGATGACCGCATAGTGCAGCGGATCTTTCGATGCCGCCATCTGCGTCAGACGCTCACGATAGGCCGCGAGGCTGTCGAACGGGCCGACCGCCAGATAGGTCCAGTCGCGGCCGTCGGTGGCCGAGCCGTACGCGTCGAAGAGGTCGGCCGCGTGGCGCTCGACGTCGACCGCTTCGAGCCGGCAATAGCGGCCGCTCAGCGGCTCGCGGCCCGGCGGCTGCGCGCCGTGCCAGCCGGGCAGGGGCGCGCCGATTGGCTGGCCGTAGGCGTTACGTGTGGGTTCCATGTCTGTTCTCCTGTCGATGAATGGGCGATGCCGGAGGATGCCGATGCGTGTCGATGCAGGAACGATACGGCAAACGTGGTATGTTCAAAAGATCCACGACATGCTTATTCGATAGATCCAGCCACCATGATCGAAATCATCGGACCGCTCGTCCATGCGGACGACGCGTTCGCCGCGCGCGGCGCCAGCGGGGCCAAGCGGCCCGCGCCGCTGCAAAAGCAACTGATCGAACGTCTGCAGCAGGCGATTCTCGCCGGTCGTCTGCCGGCCGGGTCGCTGCTACCGTCGTCGCGGCTGCTCGCCGCCGAAATGGGCGTGTCGCGTAACACGGTCGTGATCGCTTACGAGCATCTCGCCGCGGTCGGCTACGTCATCGCCGATCGCCAGGGCACGCGCGTGAGCCCGCTGTCGAGCCCCGCCGCGCGCGGCGAGCGGGCGGCGGCGTCGGCCGCGCCGGAGGTCGTATATGCGGCGCGCGTCGAGCAGTTCGCGGCGTCGCACAATCACGCCGACAACGGGTACGCGCTGACCCCCGGCACGCCCGCGCTCGACCGTTTCCCGCTTGCCGCGTGGCGGCGCGCGCTCGAACGTGCGATGGAGCGCGCACTACCACGCGCGCTCGGCTACGGCACGCCGGTCGGCGAGCCCGCGCTGCGCGACGCGATCGCCGCGCATCTGCGGATGGCGCGCGGCGTGCGCTGCGATGGCTCGCAGGTCGTGATCACCGAGGGCGCGCAGGAGGCGCTGAACCTGTGCGTGCGGCTGCTGACCAATCCCGGCGATATCGCATGGATCGAGGACCCCGGCTATCGCGGCGCGAAGGCCGCTTTCAACGCGGGCGACTTGCGCACGCTGCCGATTCCCGTCGACGCCGAAGGCATGGCCGTGCCGGCCGACGCGTGGCACACGCATCCGCCGAAACTGATCTACACGTCTCCCGCGCATCAGTATCCGACCGGCGCGGTGCTGTCGGTGGCGCGGCGGCTTGCGCTGATTGCCGAGGCGCGGCGCTGCGGCGCATGGCTGATCGAGGACGATTACGACGGCGAGGTGCGTCACACCGGCGAGCCGATCGCGAGCATGCAGGGCCTCGTCGACGCGGCGCCCGTGCTGTACGTCGGCTCGTTCAGCAAGACGATGTTTCCGGCGCTGCGCATCGGCTTCGTCGTGCTGCCTCGCGCGATCGCCGCGCACGCCGCTGTTGCGCTGCAAGAGATGCTGCGCGGCGGGCATCGGCTGGAGCAGCTGGCGCTCGCGCATTTCATCGAAAGCGGCGAATTCGGGCGGCATCTCGGGCGGATGCGGCGGCTGTACCGCGAGCGGCAGCAGGCGCTGCGCGACGCGCTGGCCGAGCATTTTCCGGCGGCGACGATTCTTGGCGGCGATTGCGGCATGCATCTGACGCTGCGGCTGCCGGCGTCGCTCGACGATCGCGCGCTCACGGCGCGGGCGCAGGCGTTGGGGTTGAGTCCGCGCGCGCTGTCGGGGTTTTCGATCGGGGCGTCGGAGCAGACGAACGGGCTCGTGATCGGGTATGGCAATACCGAGGCGGAGCGCTTGGGACCCGCGGTGAAAGCGCTGGCGGAGGTGGTGCGGGAGATGGAGGGCGAGGCGCGACCGGCAGCGAAGCGCGCGTCAAAACGGGGCGGAAAAACCGTCGTCCGGTCCCGCAAAAAACCCACCCCGCCACGCCGCCCGCCCGCCACTCCGGGCATGTAAGTTTTACGTTTGTCCGCCTGGCCCATGTCGCGCTATCGTGTCGTATGCGCGGCGACTTCGCAGTTCCGACGTGCTGGTTTGCCCGCATGTGCCGCGGTTGCCCGTCCCGTCGCGCGGCGGGTGTGGCGCCGGCGATGGGCACGAACAATGCGTTCAGTGTGGTTATCGATGACGATCTATCCGACCGGAGACGACATGAAGGAAATCGAACCGACCCCGTGGTTTGACCTTGCCATCCATACGCCCGTACGCGAAGGCTGGTACGAAGTGCAGTTGGCGAGCGGGGACACGGCGTTTGCGAAATTTGGCGACGGCGTGTGGACCGAAAAGCCGTTGCTCGTATTCACGCACTGGCGCGGCCTGTGCGCCGATCCCTCGAAAGCCGCGGACGGCGCGGCCGAGTCGGTCGGCGCCGAAGCCACCGCGGCGCAAGGCGTGCGCGCCGCCTGGAACGCGTTCTTCCCGGGACTCGGCGAAGAGCAGCACAAGCCGCTCAATGCGGTGCCGAACGGCAAGGCGCCGCATTGAGGGTCCCTTGAAATTCGTTTGAAGTCCGGTCGGGTGGCGGCTTGTGGGCCGCCGCCCGGCAACTCGATTCGGCCGCCATCCGCGCGTGGTTCGAATCGCTCTCGTATCGCTCGGCCCTGCGCCGCACCGCATTTGTCCCGCCCGCTACAATCAGCGTCATCCTTTCGACGCCATCACGATGCTAGGAACGCTGACGCGTCGCCTGATCGAAGCGAGCGGCGTGTTCGGGCTGCAGTTGCCGAGCCGCGGTTTCGCTGCGCAAACGCTCGCGGTCGGCACGCACGCGGGCGTCGAACTCGACAAGTTCTCCGCGTTCGATCTCGAGACCTTCCGCGCGCAAAAAATCGACGTGCCGATGCTGGCCGGCTGCATCACCTGGATGGAATGCAAGGTGATTCCGGACGACAGCCAACGGCACGATCTGATCATCGGCGAGGTGGTCGCCGCGTATGCGGATAGCCGCGTGTATTCGCGCAACTGCTGGCATTTCGGCGACGATCCCGAACTGCGCACATGCCATTACGTGGCCGGCGGTACCTTCTTCGCGACGGGCGATGCATTCGAGGTGGTGCCCGTCGCGGCGTCCGCGCAGTGACCGGGCTTAGGTGCTCCGTTCGGTTTCGCCTTCGGCGAATGCTTTGAGCGCGTCGCCGGCGAGACGATAACGTACCCATTCGCTTTGCGGATTCGCGCCGATCGACTTGTAGAAGCCGATGGCCGGCTCGTTCCAGTCGAGCACGCTCCATTCGAATCGACCGCAGCCCGTTTCGCAGGCGATTTGCGCGAGATGGCGCAGCATCTGTTTGCCCGCGCCGCTGCCACGCGATGCGGGCGATACGTACAGGTCTTCCAGATAAAGCCCCTGTTTGCCGAGCCACGTCGAATACGAAAAGAAGTACACGCAAAAACCGACTGGCTCGCCGTTCATTTCGCAGATCAGTGCTTTCGCGGGCGCGCCCTCGGAAAACAGGCTCTTCTCGATGTCTTCGACGCCGGCGACGACTTCGTGCTCGGCTTTTTCGTAGATCGCGAGTTCGGCGATGAAGCGCAGGATCAGGGGGGCGTCGGAAGCGGTGGCGGGGCGGATGTGGATCGTCAAGGTCTAGTGCTCGGTGAGTTCGGTGATGACTGCCGGCCGGCGGGCGCTAGGCGCCAAATGCGCCGGCTTCGGAACAGACTCACATCGTAGCAAAGAGCCAAAGGCCCCGCCGCGAACGGACGGGGCCTCGGGCGTTTCCTACAGACCGAAGGCGAACAATTTCAGCGGCCCCGGTCCACTCGTCGAGCCAGAGCCCCAGAACACCACGCCGTCCGCAATGGCCGGCCCGGCATTGCATGCACCCCCGCTATTGAATGACCACAGGACTTTTCCATTGGAAGAATCGAGCGCGTACATCGTGCCATTCGTGTAGTCGAGATTGCATCCGAAGACCACGCCATTGGCGACACTGACGGCTGCCTGCGCGCGGCTTCCGAGCGGGTCCGGCGTGGTCCACTTCACTGCGCCGGTCGCGACATCGAGTGCGACGACGCTGCCGCGGAAACTCCACTGCCTGGCAGGCGGAGGGACATAGGCGGCCATCAGTTCTTCGTTCGATGTGGTTCCTACGAAAGCCGTACCGTTCGCGATGACGGCAGACTGCGTGACCATTGAATAGGTGGTTGAATCGACTTGCGTGTGCCAAAGCCGAATCTTATTTGCGGTCTTTAAGCCCGACCGCAATTTGCGTAGTCACCAATGAAAGCGCGGCAACTCCCCTTCAATCGAATGCCCTTCTACATCCCCGCCGGGTTCGTCGGTGAGAGTATGACGGGGTGGTGCGATTCGCGGCTGATTGGATGATTGCCCGGCTTGAGCGCGCGTTCGGACAGGAAGAGAGACCGAAACGGCACTGCCGCGCTTCAACTCTCCGGCAACACCGACTTATCGCGCCGCTTTTTCGGCTTAGGCTCGACACCCACTCGCGGGTCCCGCTCCAGCACGAGTGCCGTCAACTGCTCGACAGTGTCTTCAAACGCAGGATCCTCCTGCGGCACGTAAAGCCATTTCCCAAGCACCGGGTGAGGCTGCAACGCAGGCATATCGGTAATCAGAGCAGCATGGCGTTCCCGCGACGTACAGACGAGCAGCCCATTCCACGGCTTATCGCGATCGGCGGCAACCAGGCACAACAGCCCATCGATATACGCAGCGTCGCTACCAAACATCCGCCGACGCATATACGTCGGATCGCGTTCGAACGCGTCGAAGATCCACAGGAGCGAATTGCTGATCGAAGAAGGCATCGGCGGACAATCTCAGGAAGCGCGGGTGAACGATAAGCTTACGTAAATTCTCCAGGCTCGGCAGCGAGCCAATTGAAGATCGAGCAAGTCCGGCTAGGTAAGATGTGTCCAACCTCGGCGACCATATCGAAACTCGCACGATCCAGACCATGTTAGCTCACACAGACGCCGCCGCTGCCTACACGAAGCGCTTCGAAGCCGTTCTCGCCTATATCGATGCAAACCTCGAGGGCGATCTGTCGGTCGACGCGCTAAGCCGCATCGCAAACTTCTCGATGTTCCATTTTCATCGACAGTTTGTCGCGTATGTCGGTGTGCCCGTCGCACGCTACGTGCAGTTGATGCGCTTGCGTCGCGCGGGCCGCCGCCTCGCGTCGCAGGCGTCGTGCCCGGTTCTCGATGCCGCGCTCGATGCCGGCTTCGACAGTCCCGAAGCCTTCAGCCGTGCGTTCAAGCGTGCGTTCGGCTTGGCGCCGAGCGCGTTTCGACGACATCCAACGTGGCAATTCTGGAGTGCGAGTTTTGTTGTTCCCTATGTTTCGAGGAAACTGACCATGCAAGTGAAAATCGTCGATTTTGCGGAGACCCGCGTTGCCGCGCTCGAACATTGTGGTTCGCCCGGGCTCGTCAACGAGAGTGCGCGCAAGTTCATCGATTGGCGTATTCAAAGCGGACAATCACCGGTGGCGTCGAGCCGAACCTTCGGCGTCCCGCACGGCAATCCAGACACGGTGCCAGCGGATGAATTCCGTTTCGATATCTGCGGAGAGATCGACGAGCCGGTCGCGCCGAATCTCTATGGCGTGCGCGAGCTCGTGATGCAGGGTGGACGGTGCGCGGTGGTTCGGCACACGGGATCGACCGACCACATCGGCGAGACGATCTACCCGGTCTATCGCGACTGGTTGCCTTCGAGTGGGGAAGAGTTGCGGGACCATCCGCTGTTTTTCCACTACCTGAGCGTCTATCCTGAGACGCCGCTGGAGCAGTGGCAGACGGATATCTACATTCCGTTGGTCTGATTGGGATGGGTGTGATGAGCATGTGAGATGCCTGCTAGTGCGAAGCAAGTCGCTCCCATTCTTCGCGAATGCTCATGTCCGTAGCCGCGGTTCGCTCGAATTTCAATTCGATTTCGGCATCGGTATCAATTGCATTGAGCGCGCATTGCCGATTGCTAATTCGGCAAAAAATGCAATTTCGAAATGTCTCTCTGGAATAAAGCCCCGGTCTCTGCGAATAGTGGTTCGGAGCCGGTTTTTCTCGACCCGGCCGCCCAGCCACAACAATAGCCGCAAAGCCGGTTTTCGCTGCACGTACCTCGCGTCCTCACGGGAACCACGCAATAGCTCAAATGTCAAAGATGTCACCCTTCCATTTTGGGGAGATATCAAATGGCTGCCACGCAATCAGGGGCGGTGCCCCTCTCGGAGGAGGAGGCTCGGCGCCAGTTGCGCCGTGCTGTCATCGCCAGCACGATTGGTACCACAATCGAATGGTATGACTTCTTCCTGTACAGCATTGTCACGGGTCTTGTATTCGCGAAACTGTTTTTTCCTCAGTCGGACCCGCTCGTCGGCACACTCCAGGCTTTTCTGATTTACGCTGTCGGCTTTATCGCGCGGCCGGTGGGCGCGGCGATTTTCGGCCACTATGGCGATCGCATCGGACGTAAAGCCACGTTAATCGTGACGCTGTTGCTGATGGGCCTCGCGACGTTTGCCGTGGGCTTTGTTCCAACCTATGCGACGATCGGTATCTGGGGGGCAATCCTGCTCACGGCGCTGCGCTTCATTCAAGGTGTGGGCGTTGGAGGCGAGTGGGGCGGTTCGGTGTTGATGTCGATGGAGTGGGCACGTACCAACAAGCATCGCGGTTTCATCGCGTCCTGGCCGCAGTTCGGCGTACCGGCGGGATTGTTCGTCGCGAATCTGGTGGTGCTTGCCATCAGTCAGATCTCCGGCAGCGCATTTCTCACCTGGGGCTGGCGGGTGCCGTTTTTCCTCAGTATCGTGCTGGTCGCGATCGGCCTTTATATCCGCTTGAGTATCCTCGAGACGCCTATCTTCGCGAAGCTGCTCGCTGAGCGCAGGATCGAAAAGGCGCCGATGCGTGAAGTATTGCGCCGGCAGCCGAAAGACATTCTTCTGTCGGCTCTTGCGCGTATGGCGGAACAGGCGCCGTTCTATATTTTCACGGCCTTTATATTCACCTATGGTGTGATGAGTCTGGGCGTCACACGCGATCTGTTGCTCACGGCAGTGCTGGCCGCTTCGGTGCTGGAATTCTTCACGATTCCGCTGTTTGGTCACGTGTCTGATCTGATCGGACGTCGACGCATGTATGTGATCGGTGCCGCTGCTGTCGGGCTATTCGGCTTCCTGTACTTTTTCATGGTTGGAACCCATAACCCGATATGGATCTTCGCGGCCATCGTACTTTCGCTGGTGCCGCATGCGATGATGTATGGTCCCCAAGCCGCGTTGATCGCCGAATCGTTCACGGGGCGCTTGCGCTACAGCGGTGCGTCGATGGGCTATCAGTTGGCTTCCGTCATCGCTGGCGGTCCGGCACCGTTGATTGCGACGGCGCTTTATGCTTACTTCCATTCGGGATTTGCGGTGGCGTGGTATGTCTTCGCGTGCGCGGTGATTAGCGTGGCCGCCGCCATGCGATTGGGCGATTACACGAATAAGGACATTTCGCGGGAATACGACGACGCGCATGCATTGCATGACAGCAGACATGCCACTCCGTGAACGATCAGGCGGATGGCCGGGCACAACGGCCATCCGCAACGGCCATCCGCCGAATCGACCATCAACTTTTCAGCGGCAACCAGACTTCGACTCCACCCATCCCCGTCACCGGGTCGAACTGCTCGCCATACCGTTCGAAATGCGGTGCATCGGCAGGCACGTGCCCTGACGCGGGCAACCACTGATTCCAGATCGTATTCATCGTGCGACGAATGCCTGAGATGTGCTCGCGATGAGCGAACACCGCATACCGTTGCGCGGCGATGCGCACACGACTCAACGCTGGCGGCAATGCGGAAAAATCGCTGACTTCGACGCCGCACATGTAGTCGAAGTTACCCAGTTCATCTGCGTTATAGCCAACGCCATAAGCCACCTTGCCGACCTGTCCCGGCACCCTGCCGTACCAGGCGCGAAAGCGCTGCCATTGGGATGGGATCGCCTTGCTGCTGTCGCACGTATAGCGCTCGCTCAGTCCAGCGACGAGAAACGCTCGCGCGTCTTCGAAGCGCGGCGGGTCCAGATGGGTGAGCAGGGTTTCGTCCATTTTGATCGGCTCCACGATGGTCAGGTTGTCGAGATGACCCCGCGCGCGCAGCGCGTCGGGCGTGAGCCCGAACTGTTCGCGAAACGCGCGCGTGAATGCTTCGTGAGAGCCGTAGCCGGCGTCGAGAGCGACTGCGAGGATGTCGGGCGCACCATCGGCCAGACGTCGTGCGGCCTCGCTCAAACGCCGTGCGCGAACGTAGCGCATCACCGGCATCCCGGTGGCCGCTTCGAACGCGCGCGCGAGGTGAAAGCGCGATACGCAACCACAGCGGGCGATGTCGTCGAGCGTCAACTCGCCGGCGAAGTGGCTTTCGATATACCAGAGCGCTTTTCCAACCGGGTTCATCTCGGCTCTCATGTCAGCATGAAGCCAGCATAGTCAGCGGCGAACTCACGCATTTGATCGCGCTTGCGGTTTTGCAGGCGCGGCGGAGGGCCGAGACGATTCGGCCGCGTCACCATGCACGCCCGCGGCGCCACCCACCTGCCCCGGCCTCAGCAACAGCCCACCCAGCACGCCGGCCGCCGCCGCAAAAACCGCCCCAAACAGAAACGCGACGTGATACCCGCTGTTCAGCGCAGCCGCCGCACTCGACGACGCCTGCATCGCCTCGCTACGCGCCGCGGCAAGACTCGCGAGCACCGCAAGCCCGAGCGCCCCGCCCATCATGAACGATGTATTGACGATGCCCGACGCGAGGCCCGAATCGGCGGGATCGACGTCGCTCATCGCGGCGAGCAGCAGCGGATTGAACGCGATGCCCGCGCCAAAGCCGAGCAGCAACATGCCGGGCAACACGTCGGGTACGAAGCTGCCGTCGACGGGCGCACGCGCGAACAGCGCAAGCCCGCATGCCGCGATCAGCAGGCCGGCCGCGAGCGGACGACGCAGCCCGAAGCGCATCACCACGCGCGCCGACAATCCCAGCGAAAAGAGTCCCATGATCAGGTTCGCGGGCAGAAACGCGAGCCCCACCTGCAATGGCCGATAGCCGAGCACGCGCTGCAGATACAGCGCCGAAATAAAGAACCACGCGAACATCGCCGCCGCCCACAACACGCCGACCAGGTTCGCGGTCGCGACATTGCGCAAACGCAGCAGAGCGAGCGGCATCAACGGGTGTTCGATTCTCGCCTCGATTGCGAGGAACACGGCAAGCAGCGCGAGCCCGACGAACAGCAGGCCGAGTGTTTGTGCCGAAGTCCAGCCCGCTTCGTTGCCGTTGACGATCGCATAGACCGCCAGCATCAGCGATGCGGTCACGCTGAGCGCCCCGGCCACGTCGAGCCGTTCGCCGTGCGCGTGGCCGCGCGCGGCGGGCAGTAGCGCGAGGCACAGCGCGTACACCGCAATGCCGATCGGCAGATTGACCAGGAAGATCCAGTGCCAGCTCAGCAGGTTGGTGAGCAGTCCGCCGAGCAGCACGCCGATGCTGCCGCCGCCCGCGCAGACAAAGCCATACACGCCCATCGCCTTCGCGCGTTCGCCGGCTTCGGTGAACAGATTCATGATCAGCGACAACGATACCGCCGAGACGATCGCACCGCCCAGGCCCTGCACGGCGCGCGCGGCGACCAGCAGCACCTGCGAATTCGCGAGGCCGCAGGCGAGCGAAGCGAGCGTGAAGAGCGTAATGCCGCTGAGAAACAGCTTGCGGTGTCCGTACAGATCGCCAAGCCGGCCGCCGAGCAGCAGGCAGCCGCCGAACGTCAGCATGTAGGCGTTGACGACCCACACGAGCGAAGTTTCGCTAAAGCCGAGATCGGCTGCGATGGACGGCAGCGCGACGTTCACGATGGTCGTGTCGAGCACGATCATCAGTACGCCGAGGCAGAGCACGATTAGCGCGAGCCAGCGTTGCTTGCCGTGGAGGGAATGGGTCATGCGGACGCCCCTTTACGCGGATTCGGTCGATCACCGACGATGGGTTTTCGAGTCTAGCACCCGCACATTTAGCGTCCAACTACGAAATCCTGGGCGGCGGCGTTGCGCGAAGCCGCGCGCGGTGGCGGCTTCGAGCGGGAAGGAAGGCAATACCAGGGTTGCAGAAATCTCAGGTATCTACGTTTATATTAGGGATAGTTACGACTTCACCGACAAGCCTGGCGAGGCGTCGCAATATCTTGGCCATTGGAGCAAAAACGGGGTGATCGTTCTGGCGTACAACGGCGCGATGTCATATCTGAACGAACCGCGATTGTATTTTTCCTATCCCGTTGCACTGGGGAATCCGAAGGTCAGGGGCAACGTGTACTACCCGGTTCACAATAAGGACTTTAGAGAGTGGGCAATAAAACACCAGCGAGGAGGTGACTTCGTGATCTATTCGGATCGAAAGCTTGTTCGAGTCGACCCACCGATCAAGGTGTATTTATGAAACCGGGGCGATCGATCGGATGGGGCGCTGTAGTGCTCACAGTCGCGTTTGCCGTGCTTCTCGTCGCGACGCACACCGATCACAGGAATGCGAGCGAATGCATCAAAAGCACGTCAAAAAACGGCCGCTACACTGCAGAGCGGTGCCTGCTCCAATGGAGAGGCGGCAACGACCCGGCTTATCTCGGTCAGGTCTACGACGCCGCGTCAGGCAAACTGCTAGTGCGCAGAACCTTCAGCACACCGGTTCCTGAATTGATTTGGGTGGACGACGAAGGCGTTTCATTTTCCCGCGGCGGCGACGACGCGTCGTTTATAAAGCTGCCGCCGTCATTCTATGACCGCATGATCGCCAGATTTTCGTCGATTGGATGATGAGTTTTTCGGTCTTGCGCGCCGCGATTAATACGCGCTGCCGGCGCGAGTCATTCGGATGATGCACAGCGACGGCAGCACCACTTCCTTAAACCTTCGACTTACCCCCCATCAACCCATTCGACGGCAACGTCTCATCGAGCAACTTCCTCGCACTTTCAATCCCCGCCACCGGCAAGCCCTCCGGATCGAGCAGCCCCACCTGCACGAGCACCGAAGCCTGATCCCAATAGATATGCTCGTTATAAAGCTTGTCGCCGCGGAAGCACACGACGGCGAGCATCGGCACCTCGAAGTACTTGCCGGTCGGCGCGACGCCCGGCAGCAGCCAGTCGATTTCGCAGCTATGCGTGCAGCTGAAAATGAATTCATCGACGACGCGATCCGAGCCGATCGTGCGCGAAATCGGAATCAGCTTCGTGTCGGGCGGATTCGAGTTGACGAAGTGATGCGTGTAAAAGCGCTTCAGATTGTCATGGCCGACGCCGCCAGTCATCGTCGGCACGTGATTGACGTAGGGTTGCGCGACCATCGTCGGCATCACTGCGTCGACGTCGCGTGTCGCGAACTCGTGATAGCAATGCGCTTCCCACAGCGCGTTCAGATCGTAGACCGGACCGAGCACCTTGCGCAGCAGCGCGAGCGTGCGCGAGTACGCCATCATCGCGGCGGGCTTGTCGTACTGTTTGCGCTGCTGCGCGGCGAACGCGTGATCGCAGCCGGGATACACGTATTGCTCGATTTGCGCTCGCGTGCGCAGCGCGGCGCTGATGCGCTCGCGCGTTTCGGGTGGGCAGTGCGCGTCGTTTTCAGGGAAGTGGAACACCATCGGGCAGTTGATTGCCGATACTTCGTCGAGATGCGCTTCGAGGCCCACGCCGTAATAGCTGACGGCGCAATCGACGTCGGTGCGCGCCGCGCTCAGAAACGCGAGCTTGCCGCCGAGGCAGTAGCCGACCACGCCCACCTTGCCGGCCTGCTCGGGCAGTTCGCGCAACGCGGCGACGGTGGCGGCGATGTCCTTGACCGCGACTTCGGCGTCGAACTGACCCAGATAGCCGAGCGCCTCTTTCATGTCGGCGTCGCCCGTAGCCAAGCGCAATGCTCGGCTTGATGCGCCAGAACAGATCGGGCACGAGCACGACGTAGCCTTCTTCGGCGTAGCGATCGGCGCTCGCTTTCATCGTGTCGTTGACGCCGAAGATTTCCTGCAGCAGCACGAGCCCTGGGCCCGAGCCCTGCGCGGGCCGCGCGACGTATGCGTTGAAACGGCCGCCATCGTGGGCGACGACTTCGATGAAAGAGCCGGCCATGCAGTCTGCCTCCAGTCTCACGAAAGATAGGGGTTACGTCATCATGCGCAACTCGAAACGTTTGAGCTTGCCGGTTTCGGTGCGCGGCAGCGCGCCGACGAACGTGATGACGCGGGGATATTTATACGGCGCGACGTTATTCTTAACGAAATCCTGCAGCTGCGCGACCAGTTTCTCGTCGGCGGTGTAGCCCGGGTTCACCACGACGAAGGCTCGCACGATTTGCCCACGCGTTTCGTCGGGCACGCCGATCACGCCGCATTCGGCCACCGCCTCGTGCTGCATCAGCACGCTTTCCACCTCAGGACCGGAGATGTTGTAGCCGGCCGACACGATCATGTCGTCGGCGCGCGCCTGGTAGAACACGTAGCCGTCCGCGTCGAGATAGACCGAATCGCCCGGCAGGTTCCAGCCGTCGCGCACGAAGCGCGACTGCCGTTCGTCGGCCAGATAGCGGCAGCCGGTGGGGCCGCGCACCGCGAGTTTGCCGATCGTGCCGGGCGGCACGGGTTGCATGTCGTCGTCGACGGCTTGCACGACGTAGCCCGGCACCGCGCGGCCGATCGCGTTCGGCCGGATCTCCGCGCCTTGCGACGAAACGAAGATGTGGATCAGCTCGGTGCCGCCGATACCGTCGATCATGTCGATGCCAATCGCCTCGCGCCACAGGCGCCGCGTCGAATCGGGCAGCGCCTCGCCGGCCGACACGGTCTTCTGCAGCGATGAAAGGTCATGTTGCGCGACGAGCGGCGCCATCTGCCGATAGAACGTCGGCGCGGTGAACATCACGGTCGCATGAAATCGTTCGACCACCTCGAGCAAGGTCTGCGGCGTCAGCTTTTCGACCAACACCGTCGAGGCACCGACGCGCAGCGGAAAGCACAGCAGCCCGCCGAGCCCGAACGTGAACGCGAGCGGCGGTGTGCCGCAGAAGATGTCGTTCGCGCAAGGCTTCAGCACATGACGCGGGAACAGGTCGCACATCGCGATCATGTCGCGATGGAAATGCATGCAGCCTTTCGGCGCACCGGTCGTGCCGCTCGTGAACGCGATCAGGCAGATGTCGTCCGCGGCGGTGTCGGTGGCGGTGAAGTATTCGGGCTTGTTGACGGCGAGCGTGTCGAGCGAATCGGCGGAGTCGTCGTGAAAGCGGCGGGTCTGTTTCAGCACCGCGCAGTAGAACTCGTCCCGCGGATTCGTGCAGCGCTCGAGTTCCGCGCTCAGGCGCGCGTCGCAAAGCGCGGCGCTGACCTGCGCCTTCTCGATGATCTGCTTGAGCTCCTTCGCGCGCAGCAGCGGCATGGTCGGCACGACGACGAGCCCGGCCTTCAGCGCCGCGAGTGTGGCGACGGCCATCTGCAATGTGTTCGGTCCGCGCAGCAGCACGCGGTTGCCGGGGCGCAAGCCCATTTCATCGACGAGCACATGCGCGCTGCGGTTGACCATCGCGAGCAGTTCGCCGTACGTGGTGGCTTGCGGCTTGCCGTCCACGTCGGACCAGATCGCCGGCCGGTCGCGACGCCCCGCCTCGATGGTCCGCTCCAGCAGTTCGGTCGCGCAGTTCAGCCTCGGCGGATAGGCGACGTCCGGATTGTCGAGCAGCAAGACGGGCCATTGATCCTGCGGCGGAAGATTGTCGCGCGCGAAAGTATCGACGTGTGCTGACGGTTCCATCATGGTCTCCCGAGGCGTTGAGCCGGAAAATGCGCTTCGTTCGGTGTGAAGGGCTTGCCTGTGCGTTCGGTACCTGTACGACGTTCAGTGCGGAATCACCGCGGTGGCTTCGATCTCGACCTTCGCGCGGTCTTCCATCAGCGCGACGACCTGCACCGCGCTCATCGCGATGTCGTAGTCGCCGATCAGCTCGCGAAACGCCCGGCCGATGTCCTTCAGCGATGCGAGATACTCGCGCTTGTCGGTCACGTACCACGTGAGGCGCACGAGGTGTTCGGGCTTGCCGCCCGCTTCGCGCAGCACGGCGAGCAGATTCTTCAGCGCCTGCTCGGACTGCTGCGCGAAGTCATCGGACTGGAACTGCGCCTGTTCGTCCCAGCCGATCTGGCCGGCGATGAACACCTGCGTGCCGCTCGCAGCGACGCCGTTCGCATAGCCGCGCGGCTTGACCCAGCCGGCGGGAAGGAGAGCCTGTTTCATGAGCGATGCGCCTCGATGGAGGGGGCCGATGGAGCGTACGCCGCGAGCGCGCTCGCGACGTCGCCGGGAATATCGATGGATTTGCCGCTGTCGAACGATATGAACACGAGCACCTGTTTAGAGAGGAAACGCGTTTCGCCGTTGCAATGACCGTGAATCTCGATGCCGATCGAACTGCGGCCGACGGTTCGGACCTTGAGCGTGAGCAGGATCGTTTCGCCCATCTGGCTCGGCCGCGAGAAATCGCAGTCGAGCTTGACGATCGGCAGGCCGATGCGGCGCCGCGCGATCATGTGCGCGTAGTCGATGCGCAAGCCCTCGTTGAACCAGTCTTCGACGAGCACGTTGGTCATCACGAGGTACTGCGGAAAGAACACGATGCCCGCGGGATCGCAGTGCGAAAAGCGGATGCGTATGGGCCGCTCGAACGAAGTGCTCATCGTGCATTCCCGTTCGCGGCGGCATGCGCCTTCAACAGATCGCGGCCGACGATCAGCTGCTGCACCTCGGTCGCGCCTTCGTAGATGCGCAGCGCGCGGATCTCGCGGTACAGCATCTCGACCGCGCTGCCGCTTTGCACACCCATGCCGCCGTAAAGCTGCACTGCCGCGTCGATCACCTGCTGCGCGCCTTCGCTCGCGTGCCACTTCGCCATCGCGGCTTCGCGCGTGACGCTTTCGCCCTGGTCGCGCAGCCACGCGGCGCGATAGACGAGCAGCGCGCTGCTGTCGATCGTCAACGCCATCTGCGCGAGCTTCGCCTGGGTCAACTGGAAGTCGCCGAGCGTCTGGCCGAACATCTTGCGCGACGCCGCGCGCGCTAGGCCCTCGGCCATCGCATGACGGGCAAAGCCAAGCGATGCGGCCGCCACCGACGTGCGGAAAATATCGAGCGTGCGCATGGCGATCTTGAAACCTTCGCCGGGCGCACCTAGCATCTGGCTCTTCGGCACGCGCGCGTTCGTGAAGCGCAGGCGCGCGAGCGGATGCGGCGCGATTACGTCGATGCGCTCGGCGATGTCGAGGCCCGGTGTCTGCGCATCCACGATGAACGCGCTGATGCCGCGCGCGCCCGGCGCTTCGCCGGTGCGCGCGAACACCACGTAGAAGTCCGCGATGCCGCCGTTCGAAATCCACGTCTTTTCGCCGTCGAGCACGTAGTGCTCACCCTCTTCGCGAGCCGCGAGCGCCATCGCGGCGACGTCCGAGCCCGCTTGCGGCTCCGACAGCGCGAACGCGGCGATCGCCGTGCCGCTCGCGACGCGCGGCAGATAACGCGATTTCTGCTCATGCGTGCCCGCGAGCGAGATCGCGCCCGAGCCGAGGCCTTGCATCGCCAGTGCGAAATCGGCGAGGCCCGAATAGCGCGCGAGCGTTTCGCGCAGCAGGCATACGGCGCGCGTATCGATCGTGTCGCCGTGGCCGCCATAGGCGACGCCGCCGACGCCGTATTTCAGCCAGCCGGCGTGACCGAGTTCGCGCACCAGCACACGGCAGGTCGCATCGGTGTCGCCATGCTCGTCATGCGTGAGATGCGCGCGGCACCATGCGTCGATGCCTGCCGCGAGTTCGCGATGACGCGGCTCGAAAAACGGCCACGCGAGCGGGCTGTGCAAATCGATCGGGATGTTCTGATGATCGGCGCTCAACTCAGTCTCCTTCGAACACCGGACGCGTCTTCGCCGCGAACGCGTTGTATGCGCGCTCGAAATCGCGCGTGCCCATGCAGATCGCCTGCGCCTGCGCTTCGGATTCGATCGCTTCGTCGATGCTCATACTCCATTCCTGGTGCAGCATCTTCTTCGTCATGCCGTGCGCGAAGCTCGGGCCGGCCGCGAGATCGGCGGCGAGCTTCTGTGTTTCTTCGATGAGCGCGGCCGGGTCGCACAGGCGGTTGTAAAAGCCCCAGGCGTGAGCTTCGTCGCCGCTTGCCGAGCGGCCGGTGAACAGCAGTTCGGCGGCGCGTCCCTGGCCGATGATGCGCGGCAGCATCGCGCACGCGCCCATGTCGCAGCCGGCGAGGCCGACGCGCGTAAACAGGAACGCGAGCTTGCTGCGCGCGGTGCCGAGGCGCAGATCGGAAGCCATCGCGAGGATCGCGCCGGCGCCCGCGCAGACGCCGTCGACGGCTGCGATGATCGGCTGCGGGCAATGGCGCATTGCCTTGACGAGGTCGCCGGTCATGCGCGTGAACAGCAACAACTCGGGCATCAGCAGATCGATCAGCGGGGCGATGATGTCGTGCACGTCGCCGCCCGAGCAGAAGTTTTCGCCCGCGCCGTGCAGCACGACGGCTTTCACGTCGGTCGCGTACGCGAGATCGCGGAACAGGTTGCGCAGCTCCGCATACGATTCGAAGGTCAGCGGGTTCTTGCGCTCGGGACGGTTCAGCGTGATCGTCGCGACCTTGTCGGTCACCGACCAGCCGACATGCTTCGCCTCGTAGCCCGCCAGGGTCAGGCGGTTGCCGGACAACAGGGCATCGGCGTTGGATCGTGTCATGTATTCCTCCAGTGCGAAGTCAGCCTCTCAGGCTGTCGAGCAGATGCTGCTTGAGCTTGCCGAGGTCCTGATGCGTCTTCATCTTTTCGTCGAGGCTCAGGCCGCCGAACAGTTCGACGACCCATTGCTCGTGCGCGACGGCCATTTTGTCGAACGCCTTGCGGCCAGCGGGCGTCAGGCACACGCTGATCGAGCGGCGGTCGTTGGGATCGGTGTCGCGCGTGACGAGCCCTTCTTTTTCGAGCTGATCGGTGATGCCAGTGACGTTGCCGCCCGTCACCATCAAACGGCGCGACAGCTCGGTCATCTTCAGGCCATCGGGATGTCGTTCGAGCTGCGCCATCAGATCGAATCGCGGCAGCGTGGTGTCGAATTCGGTGCGCAGACGTTTGCGCAATTCGGCCTGGACGAGGTTGGTGGTGGTCAGCATGCGCAGCCACAAACGCAGGCCCATGTGGCTGTCCGCACCGGTGCTCATTTCGAGGTCCACGACGTTCTCCGCGGGTTGAGCCACGCCTTTGCGCGACAGCTTCGCATCCGATGCCGCCGCCGACTTTTTTGCATTCGTTGATTTGCTCACATCACTTCTCCACCCGAAATGGAAATGGATTGCCCCGTGATCGCATCCGAGCCGGGGCGGCACAGCCACAACACCGCGTTCGCGACCTGCTCCGGATTCACGAAGCGGCGCTGCGGATTCGAGCGCAGCAGCGTTTCGCGCGCCTGTGCTTCGGTGCGCGAGGTCTTGCTCGTGATCTGTTCGAGCGAGGCATGCAGCAGTTCGGTTTCGGTGTAGCCGGGGCACACTGCATTGACCGTGATGCCGCGCGTCGCGGTTTCGAGCGCGAGCGAGCGCGTGAGACCGATCACGCCGTGCTTCGCGGCGCAATACGCCGCGACGTACGCATAACCGATCTGCCCCGCGGTGCTCGCGACGTTGACGATGCGGCCATAGCCACGCTCGAGCATGCCGGGCAGGACGGCGCGCGTACCGAGAAACACGCCAGTCAGATTCACGTCGAGCATGCGTTGCCACAGCGCGATATCGGTGTGCGTGAACGGCGCGGCCTGCGCCTGGCCCGCGTTGTTCACGAGGATATCGACGGCGCCGGCCTGCTCGAATGCGCGCGCCACCGAATCTTCTTGCGTGACGTCCACGCTGATACACGCGACGTCGCCGAGCGCCGCGCATTGCTCGCGCTGCGTGTCGAGGCGCTGCGCGTTGCGGCCCATCAGCGTGACGCGCGCGCCGGCGCGCAGCAGCGCCTGCGCGATGGCCGCGCCGATGCCGCTGCCGCCGCCGGTGACGACCGCGTGTTGTCCGGCGAGAGGAGTGTCTGAGGTGTTCACACGGTTCCTTCGGCGCGTTGCGCGCGTTGTTGCGCCGTGAGGCCGACATTGGCGATGGCCTGCGCACGCTCGCGTTCGAGGTTGCGTTCGAGCTGCATTTTCGCGGCGGTATAGGGTTTCGGCCACGCGACGTCGAGATAGCCGATCTTTGCCGCTTCGTTCAACGTCCACGACGGATTCGCGAGATGCGGCCGCGCGATCGCGCACAGATCGGCGCGACCCGCCGCGATGATGCTGTTCACGTGGTCGGCTTCCGAAATCGCGCCGACCCGCGATCGTCGCGATGCCGGCTTCGTTGCGCACGCGATCGGCGAACGGCGTCTGGAACATGCGGCCAAACACGGGCTTTTCTTCCTTGCTGACCTGGCCCGACGACACGTCGATCATGTCCGCGCCGGCCGCCTTGAACGCTTGAGCGATCTTCACGGCGTCGTCGGGCGTGTTGCCGCCCTCGACCCAGTCGTGCGCCGAAATCCGCACCGAGATCGGCTTGTCTTGCGGCCACACCGCGCGGATCGCGCTGAATACCTGCAGCGGATAACGCAGACGGTTTTCGAGCGGACCGCCGTATGTGTCGGTACGGTGATTCGTGAGCGGCGACAGGAAGCTCGACAGGAAATAGCCATGCGCGCAGTGCAGTTCGAGCCAGTCGAAACCCGCTTCGATCGACATGCGCGTCGCCTCGACGAACTGCTGCTCGATGGCGCGCAGCTCCTCGTGTGTGGCTTCGCGCGAATGCTGGCTGATGCCGCGCAAATACTGCTGCGGCGACGCCGAAACGAGTGGCCAGTTGCCTTCGTCGAGCGGCTGATCGATGCCTTCCCACGCGACGCGCGTCGAACCTTTCGCGCCCGAGTGGCCGAGCTGGATGCCGATCTTCGCATCCGATTGCAGATGGACCAGATCGACGATGCGTTTCCACGCGACCAGATGCTCGGGCGCGTACATGCCCGGGCATCCGGGCGTGATGCGCGCTTCGGGCGACACGCAGGTCATCTCGGTCATCACGAGCGCGGCGCCGCCCATCGCGCGCGCGCCGAGATGCATCAGGTGATAGTCGCCGGCCACGCCGTTTACCGCCGAGTACTGCGCCATCGGCGACACCATCACGCGATTTTTCAGCGTGACGCCGCGCACCTTCAAGGGGGTGAACATCGGCGGAATCGAATGCCTGTCAGCGGCGCGCTCCACACCCGCGCGCTTCGCGAGCCAGTCCTCGAAACCGGACAGATACTGCGCATCGCGCTCGCGCAGGTTCTCGTGCGAGATGCGCTGCGAGCGCGTGAGCAACGAATACGCGAACTGTTCCGGCTCGAACGACGTATAACGATCGACGTGCTCGAACCATTCGGTCGAATTGCGCGCGGCGTTCTGGATGCGCAGCACGTCGACGCTGCGTACTTCGGTGTAGTGCTTCAATGCGGCGGCCAGATCGTCCAGGTGCGAACCCCGGTGCGCGCTGATGCTGTTCGCGAGTTCGATCGCGTCTTCGAGCGCGAGCTTGGTGCCCGAGCCGATCGAGAAGTGCGCGGTGTGCGCGGCGTCGCCCATCAGCACGATCGGCGTTCGTGTGCCGTTTGCGTTGCTGCGCCAATGCACCCATTCCTTGTTGACGACACGCGGAAAACGGATCCATTGCGACGAGCCGCGCAGATGCGCCGCGTTCGACATCAGCGCGTTGCCGTCGAGGTACTTCGCGAACAGCTTCTCGCAGAACGCGATGCTGTCTTCCTTGCTCATTTCGTCGAGACCGGCGGCGCGCCAAACGCGTTCCGGTGTTTCCACGATGAACGTCGAGGTTTGATCGTCGAAGCGGTAGGCGTGCGCCTGGAACCAGCCGAATTCGGTTTGCTCGAACGCGAACGTGAACGCCTCGAACAGCTTCTTCGTACCGAGCCACACGAAGCGGCAGTCGCGCACGTCGATGTCCGGCTGGTAGGTGTCCGCGTATTTCTGGCGCACGAGGCTGTTCAGGCCGTCGCTTGCGATGATCAGGTCCGCGTCGTACGCGCTGTCGTCCACGACCTGGGTTTCGAACACGAGCTTCACGCCGAGTTCTTCGCAGCGCGCTTGCAGGATATTCAGCAGACGTTTGCGACCGATGCCGCAAAAACCGTGGCCCGATGAGCGCACGCTGCGGCCGCGAAAGTGAATCTCGATATCGTCCCAGTGATTGAACGCGTCGAGAATCGCCTCGGCGCTCGGGGCGTCGGCGGCGCGCAGATTGCCGAGCGTCTGGTCGGAGAACACGACGCCCCAGCCGAAGGTGTCGTAGGGGCGGTTGCGCTCGATTACCATGACTTCATGGCCGGGGTTACGTTGTTTCATCAACAGACCGAAGTACAAACCGGCCGGACCGCCGCCGATACAGACTATGCGCATGCTGGGTTCCCCAAAATGAACTCTGCGGTGAGATTAATTTAGGTTTTGATAGTTTAGATGTCAAGTAAATTTCGGGGGCGAGTATCGAGTCGTGTTCTTGATCCTGGAAATAACAAGCGTCAGTGAAAAATAAAGAGTGTCACGCGTCTCTCACAATGCGGAATATCGGACTGACGTTTCAGCATGCGAAAGCAGGGCGGGAGCCCCTTCGGGGACGCGCAACAAAGCCTGCATCGAAGCAGGCGAAAACTAGGAGGGCTTGGGCTACGCCCGGAGAAAAGCGCATTCGACTTGCAGCAAAAATCCGCGACGAACTTTTTTTGCGCACCGCAAAGCTTTCTGGCTATCGGGTTCTTCACTCATCGAAGGGCTACTTTGCTTCAGTCTTCCGCTCAAGTCGCATCCGGCCCGGTGGCTCGAAGTACGTGCCGAACCGCACCAGGCCGGTCTTCTTCATGTGGCACGTCATCTCGAAGCTCACGAGCACGCCGGGGTCCTGATTGTCGATGATCTCGACGTCGATTGCGCGAATCCGGGGTTCGTACTTCAAAAGCGTTGCCTCCATCTGCTGCCTGAGCAGGTGGGACGAAGCGGGCAGTGCCTTGTAGATGTTCGTGAGGTCCGGCAGGCCATAATCGGGCAGATGCTTGAGCGCGCCCGCGCGCGTGTTGAGGATGCGCCGCACATTCTGTTGCACGCTCATGATTTCCAGCGTTCTGTCGTCGTAAGCGTCGAGCGACTCACCGCCGATCTGGCCAAGGAGCACGTCGTAGAGCGAGGGGCCTGCCATCGTCTGCTCCGTCAGGCGCTGGCGCCGGCCGGCACCGCGTCGCTCACATGCGCAACGGCTGCCGCAAATGCGTCACCACGATCTAGAAAGTCGATCGTGAGATTCCCTTCAGACGAACCGGACAGCTGGATTTCCGCCGGCGCCGCGCCGTTCGCCATCCGCGTGAGCAGTTCGCGCGACACGGCGGGCAGGATCCGCTGGTTGAGGAACGCATCGACGTTGCGCGCACCCGATTCACGCGCAAGGCAACGCTGCGCGAGTGAATCGGTCAGGGCGTCATCGGCGGTCAATGCGACGTCGTGCTGCCTGCGCAGACGGTCGGCGATTTTCGCGAGCTTGAGCCGCACGATCGAAGCGAGCGCACCTGCGTCCAGAGGGCGATACGCCAGCGTCTGGAAGCGCGCGAGCAGCGCGGGCTGGAAGTGCGCAACGAGCTGCGGATGGATCGCCTCGAGCAGTTCGGCCTGCGAGATGGCCGGGTTCTCCGCTGTCGCCTCGTCGATCTGCGCGCTGCCGAGGTTGGAGGTCATCAGGATCACGCAGTTGCGGAAGTCGATTTCGCGGCCTTCGCCGTCGCGCATCATGCCGCGATCGAACACCTGATAAAAGATGTCGAGCACATCGCGATGAGCCTTCTCGATCTCATCGAGCAGCACGACGCTGTACGGGCGTTGCCGCACCGCTTCGGTCAGGATGCCGCCGCGGCCATAGCCGACGTAGCCAGGCGGCGAGCCTTTCAGTTGCGACACCGTGTGTGCTTCCTGGTACTCCGACATGTTGATGGTCGTGAGCGCCGCCTCACCGCCGAATAGCACATCGGCAAGCGCAAGCGCTGTCTCGGTCTTGCCGACACCCGAGGGACCAGCCAGCAGGAACACGCCGAGCGGCGTGCGCTCGCTCTTCAGCCCCGCCTTGGCGGTGCGCAGGCTCTCCGCGAGCGCGGCCAGCGCATCGTCCTGTGCGACGACCCGCTTCGCGAGACTGTCCTCGATCGTCAGCAGGCTCCTGAGTTCGTCCTCGACAAGTTCGCCGACCGGCACGCCGGTCCACTCAGCGACTACGCGTGCGATCGCCTGCGCATCAACGTCCGCAAAAACCAGCGCTGTCCTGCCCTGTGCATCGGCCAGTGTCCGCTTCGCGCTCGCAAGCGCTCCGGCATCCGGTTTTGAATCTTTCGTGTCCCGCTGTACATGCAACGCCTGGACAAGCCCCAACTCATGCTCGTAGCGCGCCTGCAAAGCCATCAGTTCACTGTTCGCATCAGCAAGAGCAGCAATGAGCGCATCACGTCGCGGCGTGACGTCCGCAGTGACATTGCTAGCGCCGGCCCGTTCGTCCGCGTCGAGCGTCGAGCGTTCAATTTCGATCGCGGCGACTGCTGCGCGGGCACGCTGCAGCTCGGACGGCGGCGATTCCAGCCCCATGCGCACGCGCGCCGCGGCCGTGTCGATCAGGTCGACCGCCTTGTCGGGCAACTGCCGGGCCGGGATATAGCGGCGCGAGAGTTTCACGGCCGCGACGAGCGCTTCGTCGCGGATGTGCACGTTATGGTGTTTCGCGTAGCGGCTCGCGAGCCCCCGCAGCATCAGGCACGCTGCTTCGTCATCGGGCTCGTCGACCTTGATGATCTGGAAGCGCCGCTCGAGTGCCGCGTCGCGCTCAAAATATTCCTTGTATTCCGACCAGGTGGTGGCCGCGATCGTGCGCAGTTCACCACGCGCGAGCGCGGGTTTCAGCAGGTTCGCCGCGTCGGCGCCGCCGGCGGCGTTGCCCGCGCCGATCAGCGTGTGGGCTTCGTCGATGAAGAGCAGGATTGGCACGGGCGAAGCCTGCACCTCATCGATCACGTTCTTCAGGCGCTGCTCGAATTCGCCCTTCACACCGGCGCCTGCCTGCAGCAGGCCCAGGTCGAGCGTCAGAATGCGTACGTCGCGGATCACATTGGGCACGCTGCCTTCAGCGACGCGTAGCGCGAGGCCTTCGACCAGCGCGGTCTTGCCAACACCCGGCTCGCCGACGAGGATCGGATTGTTCTTGCGTCGCCGCGCGAGCACGTCGACCATCTGCTGGATTTCGCGTTCGCGCCCGAACACGGGGTCAATCTCGCCGCGACGGGCCTTGTCGGTCAGGTCGATGGCGAACCGGGCAAGTGCCTCGCCCTCGATCGGGCGTTGCGGCGCATGTTTCGTAGGCGCACTGGTGGCCGCCGGCGGTTGGGTTGCTTCGACTCCGGATGCTGGCGCTATCGCCGGTTCTGCTTCGTCGGGCTGGTTTTCGCAGGACTGGTGGCCGAGTCGCGGGATCAGGCGCTGGATCTGCGCGCTACTGACCGACAGCAGCGGCCACGCGTTTTGCGCACGCAGCACGTGCGGCGCGTCAACAATCGCCTGCAACAGATGACCGGAACGGATGGGCTGGTCAGCCTCCTGCGATGATGCCCAGTTCCAGGCATCCTGCAGCACGGTCGCCAGCTGCAGGGAAAGGGCGGGTTTGCCGCGCAGGTTGCGGGGCAGGTGATCGATCGCCGCGATCAGCGCGTCCCAGACGGCATTGATGTCGATTCCGTAGTGGCACAGGATCGCAGGAATGTCGCCGTCGTCTGCCTCGATAAGCTTGAGCAGCCAGTGCTCGACGGTGATCTCGTCCGCGAGGCGCGTCTGGCAGAGGCTCGCAGCCGCCTCGAGCGATCTCGCGCAGTGCGGGTTGAGCCGGCGAAGCAGGTGGGTAGAGTCGCGCAGTGTCATATCAATGCCGTATCACGGAACGGGGCAGAAACGCCGCTCTACCCGTATCAAAAAAGTGCCAGCCCACGTACGGGGCTGGCAAAAAGGAACCGGCTGCGGGGTGCAATACCGGTTCCGGCACAACATGGCTTGTGGCCAGGATCAGGAACGCTCGTTCCAGGTATCCTTGTGGATGATGTTGCCGTCCTTGTACGACCACGTGATCGTCTCGTAGCGCAACTCGACCTCTTCGATGTGGTTGTGCTTCTCGTAGTCCGGATTCTTGATATCGAGCATCTTCGGGTTGACCGCCACGATCTTCACATTGTCGAGCCTGGTGTTGAAGTACTCCTTCTCCTTGCCCGCGTCGTCGATCTTGTACCACTTGATCTCGACCGACTTCAGCGTCTGACCGCTCGTCACCGCCTTGTACAGGTACGGCGTCGACGCATCGGTTTCCTTGGTCAGCTTGATCGGCTTGTGCACGCGCGTACCGGTCAGCTTGCCCGTGTTGCCGTCGGTCGGGATGTTCACGCCATGGTCGAACGCGACGAGCTCGACGCTGCCTTCGCGACCCTGGACCGTCACCGAACCCTTGATGTCCGCACCACCGTCGTCCTTGACCCACATGTAAGCCGGAATTGCCATCTTTCACTCCCTTTTCTGGTACTACGACAATCGCCCGGAGCCAGCCCCCGAGCCTCTGAAACCCGAAGCGTTCGCTTCGAGGGCTAAAAATGGTCCTGCTATCTGGTCGAATCCCCCAACGGGATTTCTTTGGGGGCGTCCGGCACCAGCGTGATTTCGACGCGCCGGTTCCTGGCTCGCCCCTCCTGCGTATCGTTGCTCGCGATCGGCCGCGTATCGCCGTAGCCCTGGATCGCGAACTGCGTGGCGGCAATGCCCGACACCTCGATGAGCCAGTCGCGCACCGCGCCCGCGCGTGCGACCGACAGCTTCAGGTTGCTGTCCGGATTGCCAACGTTGTCCGTGTAACCTGCGACGAGGATCCGTTTGTCCGGATGCGCCTTGATCATCTCGAGTGCGCCGACCATCGCGCGCGTCGAGCCGGGCTTCAGTTGCGCGCGGCCGCTGTCGAACAGCGACATGCTGTCAAGCGTGACCACCGCAGGTGGAGGCGGCGGCGGCTGGTAGGTTGCGATCGCCTGGTTGAGCGCCGGCATCAACTGCGCACCGCGGTACATGCCGAAGGAAAGTCCGAGCGGCACCCCTGTGCGTGAATAGCGGTCGAGCTGGTCGCGATCGGCCACGAGAGCCTGCAGCGCATCGCGCTTCGCGGCGTCGTGTGCAGCAGGAATCATCGAATATCTTCCGAGATCCGCGCCGATACGGGTGATCAGCGTCTGATTGTTCCTGGCGGCTCCCCAAAACGCCACCGCGATCGCGCAGGCAACCAGAGCAACGGCGTGGGCGAGAGCCGCCAGGCGCGGCGACATCCACAACCGCCGCGGCATGGCCTCGATCAACGGCTGGGGCAGCGGCCACGGCAGCGGGGACGCCGGCAGTGCAGGCGGCACGACCCGGGTCTGCATTTCGACGTCGCGCTCCCAAGGCCTGCCCGGACCGCTCGCCGGCCCGCAATCGATCCAGCCCGCGCCGAACAGTGCCCACGGCGTGGCCGGCTGCCGGCGGTCGCTGAGCACGCCGATCACGACGCGCTGGGTCCAGCCGACGATCGAAGCCAGGCTTGCCGCGCGTGCCGCCACGGCACGGTCGCCTTCGGCCCGCTCAACTTCAGTTTCGGCCACCTGGACCACGGCTTCAAAACGGCTTGCGTCAGCTAGGCGCGTAGCCGATGACACGCCATACCACTGTGGCATCGCGAGTGTGGCCGGCGCATTGGTGAGCCGCTGGTAGACGGCAACAAAGCCTGGCAGGCGCACGCCGAGCATGCGCGAGGCGTCAGCGACGGACTGCCGCACGACGCGCAGATTCTGCGTCAGGACGTTTTCACCCGCGTGCAATGCCGGCGCAACCGACAGCACGACACCATCGGGTGCGCGCCCATCGCGCCACTGCTTCACGGCCACCGCAAGGCGGGGCAGATCCTGCAGCCGGTCGGCCCGTAGCCATATTGCGCCGTCGCCAACGTGTGCGAGACGTCGCTCTCCGGCAATCCGGTCGAACAGGTTCCCCAGGGCGTCGCCGGTCACGAGCACGAGCGGCATGCGGGTGCGCAGGTTGACCGGGATATTCGACGTAGCGGCGCCGAGTGCAGTCAGTACGTGTACGTTCTGTTCGCGCGCGCGTGAGACCTGACGGGTGCGCAGCCAGATCAGTACAAGCCAGGACAGCACGATGGTGACAGTGAGCGTCCATGCGAGACCCTGTCCGGCGCCCCGTCCCACAGGGACTTCCGTTGGTCGAAGGAAGCCCTCCTGGGGGACTGGCAACACCAGCCAGATAACGGCGAGCGCGAGCGCGGCCATCAGTGTCACGATGGCACGGAACGGGTAACCCAGGCCCTCCAGCGCGCGGCTCTGCGCCTGGTCCAGTGTGCGGATCGAGTCCCCGAGCGCCGGTCCGGACGGTTCGTGCAGATCGGACTTCACGGCCGCGGCGCCGTCGGTACAGTTGGTACGAGGTGCGCAATCTGCGCATCGAGCACCTGTGCCCATATCAGCCAGATCACCGCGGCCGCCACGCACGCGAGGCCGGCAATCGCCCAGGGCGAGAGGCGGTAGAACCAGTCCGAGAAGCGCCTGCCGGTACGATCGGCAAAGAAAGGGCGGGCAGCGACCGGGCGCCCCCCAAGGGGACTTCCTTCGGGGCGCAGTTTTTCGAGTTGCGTACTGAGTGAGGCGATCAGCACGGAACGCTTCGCTTCGCCTTCACGGGCGTAGCGGCCCATGAACCCCATCCCGAGGACCGCCGCGTAGCATTCGAGCAGCGCAATGTGCGGCGACGCTTCACGCATCCGCTGCTCGAGCCGTTCGAACACGCGTTCGCCCGCGTCATGCTTGCCAAACCGCTCGACCTGCAACGGCTGCGCATCCCAGACCGGCTTGCTCTCCGCACTCAGGTTGCGCAGTACGGCCTCGTCGAGCAGCCCGCATTGGGCAACCTCTGCGTCTTCGCGGACGTCCGCGGCAAAACCGCGCTGATCGAGCGCGGTTGAGAAACCCGCCATCAGCTGCTTGCAACGTTGACGCAGGGTAGCAGGGTCTTCCGTGTGGCCACCCTCGGACAATCGTGTCACGAGCAGGGCGGTGTCGCGCAGCAGGTCCCGGATACCACTGGCGGAAGTACGGTTCGCAGAGGCGAATCCACCCATCAGGGCGGTTTCGCCGCGGGCAGGGGTGAGCGTGTTCGTCAGCGTGCTCATGAGCGCAACACCGCGTAAAGTTCAAGCGACGCCTCGGGTACCGACGTCGGTAGGTAGATCTGGCAGGCGCGGGCGGCCAGCATCCGCGCGTGCGCGGGATCGCTCGCGTCGAGCGCGAAGTACTGGTTGTCCAGCCGCACCGGAATGGCGGCCGGCACACGCTGCACGGCCTTCAGTGGAATGCCGGGGAGCGCCGAATTGACGATGTGCTCGATATCGTTCGGCGCGCCGATCTTGCACAGCCTCGGGAACTGCTCGACGAGTTCGAATGCAGGCGACGCGGCGTGGACCGACAGGTACCAGTCGGCGGAACTCGCCACGATGCGCTCGTCGAGGAACTGGCCCGCCCATGTCGTCGGATTCCTGTGCGTGAGCCCAATCGACACCACACGCGACGGAATGATCGCGTCGAGCAGGTCCCGGATCTGCGTCTCGAGCCTGGCGAATACTTCATCGGCACGTGCGTGGTCATACGCCGGAATGTCGCCGAGCTGCGAGCCGGTCGAGAACGTCATGAGGACGCTCGCGAGCTGGGCAAGCGTCGAGTACAGCCGCTCCGGAGGCTGGCCCGGATGCGTCGAGAAGAACCGCAGTTGCGGCCAGACCGTATGGATGCAGTGGAGCAACCAGAACAGCTGCACGTCGGCCACGCCGTATTCGGCAACCTGCTCGATCCGTTCGCTTCTACGAGAACCCAGCGCCGTGCTCTTCGCCTGCAGGATGTCGGCAAGACGATTGATCCGTTCGACGTGCAGCGCATGACTGCCAAGCGTCAGGCACGGTGGCACGTATCGGTGGTCGACCTGGAATTGCCCGCTCGTGGTACGCGTCAACCGGGCAATCGCACACACCGTGTCGTCGGCATGCGGCTCGAAGTCGAACAGCAGTCGCACCGCATGGCGTTCGGCGGCAATCTCGGCCTCGCCGGTACCGTTGAGGTCGATGACCTTGACGAACTCCCGGTATGAGCGCCGCGGCCGCGCCAGCGTCGCTTCGTCGAACCGGCAGTTGCTGCCCGTGGCATTGAACAGCGGCAGGGCGGCCAGCACGACCACGCTCTGCACATCGGCTAGCAGTCCCTGCGTCAGATCACGTGCAGGCGGCAACGCATCGGTCACCGTGGAGTCGATCAGTGTGCCGTCCGGAAAACGCAGCTTCAGTCGGGTGAGCTTCAGACGCCCAGCTGCAAGCACTTCCTCGTCGATATCGATGCCCTGCGTGCCCCACGGCTCGGCGACGCAGGCGGCAGCGATCTGGTTCAACGTGAAGTCGACGTTTCGGCCCAGCTGCTGGAAGTGCTGCTGGGTCAGGATCAGCCCTTCGTGAAAGAGCGGTTTATCGATCCGCATGGGTGTGGTTGTGCCGTTATCTTGGATTATGGTGAGTGGCGATTCTATACGCGTGACTTGTGATCCGTATACAGTTGCGAATAGTTAAGCATGCGAACTACATCAAATAGAAGATGATTATTTTTGAGATATTGTCCGTGCCCGAATAGGCAATATTCTCGATGCATGGTTAGCGCGATGTTGCCATCGTACCGCCTTCATCATTGAAAGATTGTCAGAGAATGTCATGTCCTTGTGAGCCAATGCCAGCAACGGTTTCGCGAAAATTGTCACGCATTCGAATATCTCGTTTATCAAATTATTCATATTGACGAGTCTGAATGCGCATTGAATTGATGATAATTAACAATTATTAAAGATGTCTTTACAATCCGTATCGATTTCACAACGTCGACATACTTTGACTCGGCGCGGGTAAACCTGTTTAATAGCGCGTGGCAATAATGATCGCATGAATGGAGGCCGCGCTATGGGGTACCACAAGGAGTCCTTCGCGAGCGAAACACGCATATGCGTGCGCGCCCGATCGAAAGAGGTCACCGCATCGCACCGGGCGAGTTCTGCGGGGATCCTGAACGTCGTTCAATAAGGAATACAAATGGACAGCTTCCAGCGCGAAATTCCGAAAAGTCGGGTTTCGATCACGTTAGATTTGCATACGGGCGGTGCCCAGAAGAAGGTCGAGCTGCCGTTGAAGCTGCTCGTCGCCGGTGACTTCAGCGCGGGCAAGGAACAGGCACCGCTCGCCGAGCGCAAGAAGACGGACATCAACAAGAATAATTTTGATTCTGTTCTCGCTGACTACGCGCCGGACCTCAAGGTCGCTGCGGAAAACACCCTGGCTGGCGACGGCTCGGAACTGCCGGTGAACCTTTCGTTCCGCTCGCTGAAAGACTTCGAGCCGGAACAGGTGGCACGTCAGATCCCGGAGATGCAGGCGCTGCTGGCGGTGCGCAATCTGCTGCGTGACCTGAAATCAAATCTGCTCGATAACGGCACGTTCCGCCGTGAGTTCGAGAAGATTCTGAAGGATAAGCCGCTCTCTGACAAGCTGCGCGGCGAACTCGCACAGATCGCGACGGCGGCCACGCAGCCTGAAGGCCATGCCTGAACGGCGTCGGCCCAAGACGGCCTTCACCGCGTTCCATAACCGGACAGATATGCAGGTAGCGATAGTATCGCAGACAGGACACGAAATGAATCCCACTGAATCGCAGCAAGGCGGCACGACCGAAACCGTCGTGCTGGACGCCCCCCAGGGGGGCAATGACAGCGTCTATGCGTCGCTGTGCAGCAAGATCAACCTGAAGCCCGTCGCCGAGGCACGGCCGCTGGTCGCCTTCCGCGACAGCGACATGCTGTCCGAGGCCTCAGCCGACGAGCGTATCGCGCGCGGCATGGGTGCGTTTCTCGATCTGATCAGCAAGGGCAGCAAGCCGGTCGACCGGCTCGACAAGTCGCTGCTCGATTTCCATATCGGCCAGATCGACCGCCAGATCAGCCGGCAGCTTGACGCAGTGATGCATACACCGGAATTCCAGGCGCTCGAAGGCCGCTGGCGTGGCCTCAAGATGCTCGTGAGCCGGACCGACTTCCGTCGGAACGCGCGCGTCGAAGTGCTCGACGTGTCGAAGGAGGCACTGCACCGCGATTTCGAGGATACGCCCGAGATCATCCAGAGCGGCCTGTACCGTCTGACCTACATCGAGGAATACGATACCCCGGGTGGCCAGCCGATCAGCGCGATGATCAGCGACTACGAGTTCACCAACTCGCCGCAGGACGTGGCGCTGCTGCGTAACGTCTCCAAGGTGGCCGCAGCCGCGCACATGCCGTTCGTCGGCTCAGTCGGCGCCGCGTTCTTCGGCAAGCAGTCGATGGAAGAAGTGGCCGCGATCCAGGATATCGGCAACTACTTTGATCGCGCCGAGTACATCAAGTGGAAGAGCTTCCGTGACACCGACGACGCCCGCTACGTAGGTCTGACAATGCCGCGTGTGCTCGGTCGCCTGCCGTACGGCAAGGATACGACGCCGGTGCGTTCGTTCAACTACGAGGAAGCGGTCAAGGGTCCGGACCACGACAAATACCTGTGGGTCAACGCGTCGTTCGCCTTCGCGGCCAACATGACGCGCAGCTTTGTCAACAACGGCTGGTGCGTGCAGATCCGCGGCCCGCAGGCGGGCGGCAAGGTCGAGGACCTGCCGGTTCATCTGTACGACCTGGGCACCGGCGCGCAGCCGAAAATTCCGACCGAAGTGCTGATTCCCGAAACCCGCGAATTCGAGTTCGCCAACCTCGGCTTCATTCCGCTCTCGTTCTACAAGAACCACGACTTCGCGTGCTTCTTCTCGGCCAGCTCGGCGCAGAAACCGGCGCTGTATGAGACCAAGGAGGCGACCGCGAACAGCCGTATCAATGCGCGCCTGCCGTACATCTTCCTGCTCTCGCGCATTGCGCACTACCTGAAGCTGATCCAGCGCGAGAACATCGGCACGACCAAGGACCGGCGTCTGCTCGAACTTGAGCTTAACAGCTGGATCAAGGGCCTGGTGACCGAGATGAAGGATCCGGGTGACGAGTTGCAGTCGTCGCACCCGCTGCGTGAGGCGAAGGTCACGGTCGAGGACATCGAGGACAACCCGGGCTTCTTCCGTATCAAGCTCTTCGTCATCCCGCACTTCCAGGTGGAAGGCATGGACATCGGCCTGTCGCTGGTATCGCAGATGCCGAAAGCCAAGAGCTGATCCGCATTACCTGATGTAACCCCCGCCGGGGCGCTGAAACATGCGTCCCGGCGCTGTCCTTTGCGATGTGACGTGTGTTCAAGGGGTCTTTCGAAATGTCGATGGTTTTGCCTTCCCAGGCCTATGAATTGAAACTGGCGCCGCACCCGGCGCCGTTCTCGATCCTGAAGTTCAGCGGGCGCGACGCGCTCAGCGAGCTTTACCGGTACGAGATCGAATTCACGAGCCCGATGGCCGGAATTCCGATGGATCAGGTGCTGGGGCGCCCGGCGAAGTTCATCATCGACCCGATCGACCCGAACATGGACTATCTGCGCAAGATGTTCGGCGAGAATGCTGGGCAGTTCAGCAAGATGCCGCCTGCACAAACAGTCCACGGCATTATCACGAAGTTCGATGAACTCGGGACTTCGGCCGACGAGACGCGCTACAAGGTCGTGATGGAGCCGAAGCTCGCCGACCTCGGTCGCGGTGTCACGAGCCGGCTGTTCCAGAAGCAGTCGGTCGAAGAAATCATTACTGATACGCTGCGCCACTATGGTTTCCGCGCGGGCGTCGATTTCGAGTTCAAGCTGCGTGCGAAATACAAGCGGCACGAATACATCACACAGTGCGAGGAAACGACGTTTGCCTTCATCCAGCGGATCTGCGCGGAGGAAGGCATCTGGTTCCGCTTCGAGCAGAAGCGCGATCACGCCGTGATTGTGTTCGGCGACGATCTGGACGCGTATGCCCGCAATCAGCGCGTTGTGCCGTTCCGGCTACACTCGGGACTCGAAAGCGTCGGCGTAGATGCGATCAAGACACTTGAGCGCTATACGCAGCGTGTCCCGGAAGCTGTACGCCTGCACGACTATAACCACCGGCAGGCCGACGTGTCGTTGCTCGTCGAGGAAAACGCCGCACGCGGCGACAAGACGACCAACGCGGTTGACTATCGCTGGGGCGAACATTACGAGACGCCTGAAGAAGGCCGGCGTATCGCACGGCTGCGGCATGAAGCCTATCTCGCAACACAGGTCACCTACAAGGCAACGGGTAACGCATTCGCCATCGAGGCTGGCGAGGTCGTACGGCTCGACCAGAACCCGGTCGATGCGCCGCATGGGCTGTTTATCACGTCGGTGGAATCCAGCGGTGGCCGCAGCCAGTCCTACACCAATACGCTAACGGCGATCCCGGCCGACCGGGTGTGGCGCACGTCGCTCGATACGATCAAAAGACCGGTGATCGACGGTATCCTGCCGGCGCGTATTACGTCGCCGGGCGGATACAAATACGCGTACCTGACCGAGCAGGGCTGGTACGTGATCAAGCTGCCGTTCGATCTCGACGAGTGGAGCCCGGGGGGCACCAGCCGGCCGGTGCGCCTCGCGAAGCCATACAGCGGCGACAATTACGGCCACCATTTTCCGCTGATCGATGGGGCGGAGGTAGCCATCATCCATACGGCGGGGGATCCAAATCGGCCCGTCATCATTGGTTCGATGCACGACAGTCTGCATCCCGACCTCGTCAATAACCTCAACAACACCCGGAACATCGTTCGTACCGCGGGTGGTACGGAGTGGCGAATCGAGGATAAGGAAGGCGTCGAGCACAGCCACCTGACGACGCCGTACCAGACCAGTGAGCTGAACCTTGGCCACATGGTCGACGCCGATAGTAAGGAACGCGGGCAGGGCGCGGAATTGCGGACGGATGGACATCTTTCGGCGCGTGCGGCGAAGGGAATTTTGCTCAGCGCCGAGGCGCAGCCGGGTGCTTCAGGCGAGCAGCTCGCGATGCCCAATGCGGATACCACGCTTCAGCAGGCCGAGGAAATCCTGCGCTCCCTCAATGATTCGGCGAGCGCCGCGCAGGCGTGGCTCGCCGCAGTCGATCAGCAACGTACGCTCGTTGAACAACAGCTCGCGAAACTGCAGAAGCCGGTGATTGTCGCGAGCGCACCTGAAGGCATCGGTGTTGCGAGTGGTCAGCACATGCAGCTGGCCGCCGGCAAGCAGATGTTCGTCACAGCCGGCGAAGGGCTCGATATTGGTGTGCTCAAGCGCATCACGGCAGCAGCAGGCGAGGCGATTTCGCTGTTTGCCGCGAAGCTTGGAATCCGGATTTTTGCAGCCAAAGGCAAGGTGCGGATTCAGGCCCAAGGCGATGCGATGGAATTGATGGCGCTTACCAACATTGCAGTCAGCTCGTCGACAGGCGAAGTGATCATTACCGGTTCGAAGGGCATCACCTTGGGCGATGGAGCGGGCGCGTATCTGAAAATCGCAAATGGAAAGATCGAAATAGTGAGCCCGAGTGAAGTACAGGTCAAGGGTGGTCTGGATGTCGACGGCCCGGCGAAGGGCGATTTCACCTTTCCCAACTGGTCTGGCAGCCCCCTGAAAGAGGTCAAGGGAAACATGAACTTCGGGTTTTCTGAATAAGCACAATCATGGCAAATACGACTCCGCAGAATCGGCCCAGCACTCCCGTGAAGCAGCTTCCTTTTGCGTTTCCGTTTCGCAAGAAAGGGCAGGACACTGGCGCGGCGTCGGCTGACTTCACCGATGAGCATGAGTTTCACAAACTGCTGAGCCAGGAGCCATCAGGCACCTATTCGGTCAGCGGCAAGGGCATGTGGCACGGTGGAATCCATGTGACCGAGGCTGGCGCTGGTGCTTCGCTGGACCTGAAAAGCGGGGTTCGTTGCATAGCCGACGGCGAAGTGGTCGCGTGGCGCGTCAACCGCACTTACCCGGTGAGCGAAATCCCCGCGCAGAACGGCAACCCTGCGATCAGCGCACCGTACAGCACAGGCTTCGCGCTGGTGCGTCATTCGATGGAGTTTCCGAAAGATCAGAAACTGACTTTTTACAGCCTGTACGCACACCTGCAGGATTTCGCGGACTACGAAAGTGACACGTCCCTTCCCAGGCCGAAGTACTGGACGACGCGGTTCGAGGTGACCACTCACGCGCAGGACCGTCCCACCGCTGGAGCGGGCGGCCAGTCGGCGCCGGCTGACCAGCAGGGGCTGCGGGTTCGGGTAACGAAGCCGCATGGCACCGTGCTTGGCATCCTTCCGCATGGGGCGCAGGTGAGCGTTGGAAAGCGCGAGGGCGGCTGGGGAAAGATCAAGGATGCGAGTGGTGTAACGCCGTATCCACCGGTTGCGGGTGGTTTCGTGCAGCCCTCCGCGTTGGTGAACGGATGGATCTTTCTTGGCGTGGAAAACGGCGGCCCCGTCGCGAAGGAGGTGATGCCTGATTCCTCGCTGGACAAGGTGGTGGTGCTATCCGCTCCTTCTGAAGTAGTCCAGATCAAAGCGGGAGAACTGATCGGCCATCTTGGGCGCTATGACTCATTGTCCCAGCAGACTTCGGGTAACCGGATGGTGCACATCGAGGTCTTCTGCGATGACAGCGTCAGGTCGTTTATCGAAAAGGGGAAGTGACTGGATCAAAGATAACGGCGCACACCTTAGCGCCTGGCAGCAGCTGGAACTGCCTGCCGACCCGACAATCCTGCGGATAGCCAGCCAGACCATGTTGTACAAGCAGCCCAACCAGGAGGGTGCGGACCCCAGGCAGGCCGGTGTCATCGAGGTTTTTCCGCTCGCGGCGCTTGTAAAGGCGGACGCGGACCATCAGTTCATGGAGACGGCGGCGGGGAGCGACGGTCAGAAGCGGCACTGGTGGAAGGTGGACAGCGCGGATGTTCGCCACCAGCCAATCGACGGATGGGTGCGGGAACAGAGCTTTACGGGTGGCCGGGTCACGCGGGAGTTTGCGCAGAAGTGGGTGGACTTTCAGCCTCTGGACGACGAACATGATCCCACGCATACGATGTTCGCGACCACGCAAGGGTTCGTCGACTATTCGGTCGGTGCGGATGTGCCGAACCCGGGTTCGCTGGACAAACTCAGCCCGCTCATGACGTCGATTTACCAGGCGTTGCATCTGGCTGGCGACCAGACACAAGCGGCCAATGATCTGCGCAACGCGGCGAACGACCCGTGGAATGCGCTGCGTATGTCGAGGCTGATCATTCAGCACGAGAGCGAGTGGGCTAATCCCGACAAATGGAAGCAGTTGATTGCCGCGATCGAGGCGCACACGGGCCCCCGGCCCGAACATGCTGAGGAACAGAAGCGGATCGAAAAGCTGGTCTGGTGGGATGAGGTCAAGGCCAGCTTGACTGGCTTCCCCGCGTCGAACGTCTTTCATATCCATCCGATCGGATTGGTAGGCAATTTCTTGGATCCCGAAACTTGTGCTTGTGGCTGTTGTATGACCGTCACTGGAACGCGCTTCAAAAAAGATCAGCTTACCTATTGGTACGGACCACAGCATTCGGGTTCAATTCCGTTGGGCGACTGTCCTGCGTTGGCGACGATGCGGACCAACGGGGCATTAAGCGAGACCGAGGAGAGGATACTGCGCGCCATGTCCAAGAATGAAGGCAAGGTGGATACGGTCCAGGCGATTGACAAGGCAATCATAAGTGCTGGGGCCATGCAGAAGACCATTCGTGGCTCGGCAAGCCAAGGCGAACTGGCCACCCAGGTTGCCGCTTTTCGAGACGCGCATCCTGCCGAGTACCAACGGTATTTTGCTAATTGCGGCTGGACCGTCACGGGTTCAGGCAGTGATGCGTCGCTGGGGTATGCGCATGCGAAATTCACGAATGGCGTTCGGATCGTCGGCGACGAGCTTTACACTGCCCTGCGACGCGACTGTTCTGTCCACACCTTTGGCCAGTCAGTCGAATGTCCACCTGTCGCATCAATGGCTCACGCCGTATCGTCGTCGCTATACCAGGAACTGCAAATCAAGGACTTCATCAATCGTCTCAATCAAGCTATTGACAAGGTGCCCAGTGGTTACGCTTATCAGATCAAGGATTACTTTCAGTCACCGCTGGGCCGCGCGACTGTCCTGGATCAGGACGTCAATTGGCCCCGTGCAACTCCAGTCAGTGTGAAAACGTCGTTGGATCGCTTTTTTCAGCACAATCCGCAGGTGTCGCGTAATCCCGCAGAGTGGGGGGCGAACAGGTCTGCGTACGAAACCAGCATTGTGCAGGATTATGGTCCATCACGCTCTATGGCGCAGGTAAACGGGGTATCGGTCGCGCCTGCGCGATATCAGCATCTGGTTCAGGCCCTGGGAATGCCATCTTGAAAAACGCGACTTCAAAATTTATGAAAGCAAGTGTTCCGCCGTTTCGAATCGGCTTGTTTGGCGTGCATGCTGTTCAAATCGGCGCAATGATCTCCACGGCCTTACTGCTAACCGGCGCTGCCGAGTCGGCACTTGCCGCCGCGCCATCATCCACGTTCCGGTTCGCTTTGCCGGGTAGGGCAGCCATTCTCTATGGCGACGCCTCGAACCCTCACGCACCATTGCCCGAACGTACCTGGCAACAGGCAGTATTTCGTTTCCCAAGCGGAGCGACGTTCAGCCTGCTGCCAAGAGCCGGCAAATCGAACGCAGGTGGTACAGAAATTGAACCGCCGAGCGAGAGCGATATCTCGCCGTCTGGACAATACGTTGTCATCGGGCGAGTCGAATCGGGGACGGTATCGTCGGGCCCAGGGCAGGCGGAGTCCGTACTGAGTCGGGAATACTGTTCCGTCATTGAGATAAGTACGGGATGTATTACTGCCGATCAAACTGGTGAGATATGCGGTGCGGGCTGGCAGGCCGGCCAGCGTGCGCAGTGGGGAACGGACGATCAGACGAACGTGATGCTAAAGCGTGACCGTCCATCGGCAAACCGGTTGCTGAACTTTATCATCGCCGGTCAGCCGCCGCGGTCACTCGTCGACGATGATTCCGGTGCTGACAATCTCCTGCGGTGCGATCCGCCATCGTCGGCCAATCGTGACGTCTATCAGAAGATTGCGGTCGCCTTACATGCGGCAGGCGCGTACTACGACGCGCGACTGATCGACGCCGCGATTTCCAAAGTGGACGGCGGCACCGTTGGCACGTCAGCGCCGACAGCATTGGAAACGGAGCATCGTGCGGCAACCGTATCGGCTCAGAAAGCAACGCTTTACACTGCGCCTGACGATGCTCACGCGAGTCGGGCCTATCTCATCCGGAATGATGCGGTGACGGTATTGAAGCAGTCACCGGTCGGTTGGGCCTATGTGGACTACGTCAACGCTTCTGGCAAACATCTGCTTAGATGGATCAAAGCCGACCAACTGGCGATCACGCCGTGATGTGATCCGCTAGCGCCAATCTATGTGTGCAGCATATAAAGGGGTACTGCTGGCTTTGCTAGCAAGTTGGTCATCCATGGCTTTCGCCCAAAGCAGCGGAGGCTATGGGACTTTGGCGGGCGATTGCAGTGAGACTAACGAATGCGTAGTTTTTTTGAATAGCCACGTTCCGGCGCAGAACAGGTTGTGTGATTCTTCCGATTTTTCGGTCCTTTGGACGCAAGGAAGTGGACGATACCTAGTTCAGTGCAGAAGCGGGGACACTGCCGAAGACAACGTCGTGTGGATCGTTGATCCAACGGCGGAGTTTTTTGGGAGATTGAATTACGGTCGATTCATAAAAAAAGCACGCTTGAGAAAAATCCTAACGCGGAGATTCCGGACAAATTCCACTTGAGGAGTCTTTGCAACCCGGTCGACATGCCAAAGCTCAAGGCGAGTGATTTTGTCCTGCTCGACAAGAAGCCCGCTAACGAAGGCGACAACCCGTACTGCTACGACCCAACCTATTTGACGCTTAAAGGCGGCAAGCTCGTTATCGATACAAGCAAAAGCCTAGTGAAGCAAAACGACTCGGACCATACCGTGCATCCGGTCTCGGCTCGTGACCGGACGCGTCTGAAGCAGTTATCAGACGCACTGCGCCAGTGGCGTCCGCAACCGCAGAAGAGCGGCGATACGAACTTACCGAATTGATCGGGTTTGCTTAAACAGGGATACTGAATGAAAAAATTAGCGTACGAAGGTGACAGCACGAGTCACGGCGGGAAGATCCTTACCGGCTCGGACCGTATCAAGGTCAAGGGTCGTCGCGCCGCACGCGTGGGAGACCTGGTGTCCTGTCCGATTCACGGCGACAACGAAATCGTGGAAGGGGGCGGCGGCATCAGGGATGCTGGCACGCCGCTTTCGCGTGATGGAGACAAGGCCCAGTGCGGGAGTGTCCTCATCGCTGTGTCTGATGGGGCGACGGTCCGATAGCCAGATGCCGATTGACTTTGCTCGCATACCGCCGCGGATTCCGGTACCTGCGCCGCCGCAGCTCTCGAAAACCGTTTGGCTAGTGCTCCTCGGCGTCGTCCTGTGCCTGGGTGCCGCGCTGACGATCTTTCTGTGGCCGAAAGGCCGACCGACAAACACTGTTTGGTTCTGGTTCTGTGTCGTCGGCTATCCGATGCTTGCATGGGCGTTTTTGCTGTGCTGTCGCCTTGGATATTTATACGCACGACGGAGTGGGGCCATCGCGGCAAATCGCGTCAGCGACCACGAAACCGAAAAATGCCATGCGCTTGCCAGCGAGCCGCTGGCGTTGCTGGGCCATGCGTGGTGTTTCTCCTCCGATCACGACGAGAACGGTATCGAGGGGCTGGTCGACGGCAGCCTGGTGTTGCGCCCTCGGGCGAGCCGGGCCGAGCCAAACACCGACGTGAGTGCCCGTTGGCTAGAACTCCCGGATCAGCAATTCCATGCGGGAAACGAACTAACGGAACACGCTCGCCATCAGGCAGTCTGCAATTGGCTTCTGGTCCGATTGATCGACAGCCTGGCGCCGCAACTAATGGCCCTTCCGGCGCGCACCACGCTCCAGGTCGAATCGAGCCTGCATTCCGTACTTGAGGACACTGACGTGCGTGCCCTGCTGCAGCAACTCGTTTCCGCGAAATCGCCGTCTCTACGTGTGACGATGACGCCTCCCCCCGCGCCTTCGTCGGTGTTTCAAGCGGACGCGTGGTTCGACCGCATGAGGCCGCCGGTTGTTCACCTGCTAGTTGCAGTTCGATTGCGCAATGCGGTCAGCGAGCGCTTGCAGGACGGAGTCGCGGAGGCGGGTGTCGCGCTGCTATTGGGGCACCCGAGCCTTGCCAAAACAATGACGGGAAACCCGCCCCTACTCCTGCATCGTCCAGCACGGGGCCCGGTCGATACTGTTGGAGAGACACTCGGACATGCCATGCGGTGGGGGAAAGCGGCGTCGACACGCGTCAAGACTGTCTGGAGTCACGGACTTTCGCCCGAGCTAGAGGTAGCAATAAAGTCGGCGTCCAAACTCGACGGACAAAGATCAAAGATCGACCTGAAAACGACGGTCGGGGACTGTGGGGCGGCGGGCGGATGGCTTGCAACCGCTCTCGCGGCTGAACTCGCGGCGCGGACCGGCGACCCGCAACTCGTACTTACACCGGACGGTGGCGACCTGATCGCGCTCGTGTGCAGAAAACAAACATGAATGAACAAAAGTCTGAGCCGGTAGCGCTCTTCGTTGGCATCGGGATTGGCATCCTTTTCGTTGCGGTGGGTCTGGCCTTCTGGATGGAGGGCCCGTCGCGCGGATGGTCGCTTCAGACACGGATCATCATCGAACTATGTCTGCTCTCGGGGCTGCTCCTGGCGTTGATGTTCGTAAAGTACTTTGAGGCCGTCGTACTCTGGATTGCTTCAATGCGTGCGATGCGGTGGTTGGCACGCTACGATTCGCAGAAGCAGGCGCAAGGTGCCAACGAAGGCCCGGCGTTCGCGCACGTCGCAACACCGGACAAGATCGTTATGCTGCGCGATGCGCTTCGCGAGCGTCACGGTTGGAGCTGGCGTTATCGCGACCGCTGGGTCGTGGTCGCAGGCGACGAGCCGCTCGTCAAGCGTCTTGCGCCCGGGCTCGCCGACACCGGCTATGCGATCACCGGCAATACCGTGCTGCTCTATGCGAAGCAGACCACCGACAAGCTCGATATCGAATGGCTCGACCAGATCCGTCGTCTGCGTCGGCGACCCCCTGTTGACGCGATCGTAGCCCTGACGCGAAACCGCGGTTCAGCGAATACGCCGTTCGACGCGGAGGGCATTGCCCAGCGGCTCGCACGTCACGCCCGCGCGCTGCGCTGGGCTGCGCCCGCGTACCTGCTGAACGTCACCGACTTTGGTGGCGAACAGTCCGGACCAGACGAGGCGATCGGTTTCACCTGGGCGAATGAGCGCACGCGTCCCGACGAGGTCGAAGCGTCGCTGCGCGGACTCTCTGAAAATCTTGCCGACGCTGGAGTCGTGCGCCTCACGCAGGATCCGAACGACCGGTACCCGGCCGAGCTGTCGCGACACATTTCGGAACTTCGCGCAGCATTGTCGGACCTTGTGATGCAGACCAGGGCGTCACGCCTTTGGCGCAATGCGATCCACGGGCTGCTGTTTGCTCCGCTGTTCAAGGAGCGGGAGGCAACCGGCACCCGTTCCAGCTCCTGACGCTGAAGACGGTGATCCCCTACCGCCGCAGCAAAGGACGATCTGGCAAACGGTCGCCGACCACAGCCGCAAGATTCACGGCCGCCGTGTCGGCTTCTCACTGTCGACCACGGCCGCGTGGATGACGATGGCGCTTATTGGATGCTGGGTCGCTGGCACGATGCTGTCGGGCTTCACCAACCGCTCGGCGATCCAGACAGCAGCCGGCACGCTGACGAAGCTTTCTATCGTGCAGGACCACACGCAGGCGGTGCTCGCACTCGACAGCCTCGACAAGCAGATCGACACCCTCGAAGTCCGTCAGCGCGACGGCGCATCGTGGACTACACGCTTCGGTCTGAACCACGACGATGCGCTGTTGATCGCCGCCTGGCCCGGTTATGAAAACGCCGTCAGCCGCATCCTCGTCGCGCCGATCCGCCTGAAACTGGAGGAGCGCCTGCACCAGCTCGCCTCGCTCTCGGATGCGGAAATCGCCAGCGGCGGCAACGCGCAGGTCCAAGCCGCCTACGACACACTCAAGACCTACCTGATGCTCGCGAGACCGGACCGCGCGGTTGCTGCATTCCTGACGCCGCAGATGATTGCCACGGCCGTGCCAGCGCGCCCGGCCAATTCCCAGCTCACGTCCGGCACGTGGGAAGACCTGCGCCAGCATGCAATCGCGTTCTTTGCGAGTCACCTGGGGCGCCATGGATCCGCCGGGGACTCATCGCTCGCGATCGTTCCGGATGGCGCACTGGTGGCCACGGCGCGTCAGACCATCATCGGCGTGCGCGGCATCCAGAACTCGACTGACGCGATCTACCAGCAGATCCTCGACGACGCGAAGCCGAAATATCCGCCTGTGTCGCTTGCGACGCTGCTGGGAGATACGAGCAGCAAGGGGCTTTTCAATACCGCGGCGACCGTACCGGGCGTGTTCACGCGCACTGCGTGGGACGAGCGGATCTCGAAAGCGATCGACGACGCGAGCGAGCAGCGCAACGTGACCGGCGACTGGGTGCTCTCAGACGTCCACGCGAGCGCACCGTCGACCGGCTCGCTGAAAGCCGAACTGCGTCAGCGCTATTTTGACGACTACGCGCGAGCCTGGGAGCTGTTTCTCAACAGCCTGCGCTGGCAGCCGGCGCCGACGTTGTCAGGCACGGTTGACCAGCTGACGCTGCTTAGTGATCCGCAGCGCTCGCCGCTTGTTGCCCTGATGAACGCAGTGGTTTATCAGGCAGGTACGGGCACCGCGACGCAATCGCTGTCCGACACCCTGATCAGCAAGGCCCAGCAGCTTGTCGGCGCCGACGAGAAAGATCCGTCGAAGCAGACCCAGCCGCAACTGGCACCGCTGGCCGTGGCCTTCGGACCGGTCCTGCGCCTGACGGGTAGCGACCTGGCTTCCCTGGCTTCGGGCGCGCCCGCAAACACGAAGGCCGCCACGCAGCTGGCGGCCACGGGCGACCTGAGCCTCGCGCGTTATCTCGAACGGGTGAGCGCGATGCGGCTGAAGGCACAGCAGATGGTCGACAGTGCCGACGCGGACGCGATGGCCCGCGCGGCCGCACAATCCGTGCTGCAGGGTAAGACGTCCGATATCGCCGACAGCCGGGATTACGCGAGCCGTCTCGCTGCGAGCCTCGGCGAGCAATGGGCAGGCTTCGGCAATCTCTTTCAGGCACCGCTCGACCAGACCTGGCAGGTCGTGGTACAGCCGGCCGCGGCGAGCCTGAACGACATCTGGCGCACGGCGATTGTCGCGGACTGGAACCGGACGTTCGGCGGCCGCTATCCATTCGCCGACTCCGACAACGATGCCTCGCTGCCGGAGATGGCGCGCTTCATGCGTCCGGACAGCGGCGTCATCACCGGGTTCGTCACGACGCAACTGGCCGGTATCGTCGAGCGTCAGGGCGACCGATGGGTGGCGGCCCAAGGAGCAAACCACGGCGCGCTCACACTCGATCCGGGCTTCCTCACGGACCTGAACAGGCTCACCCGCGTGGCGACCGTGCTGTTTCCATCCGGCGACGCGCATGTGCGCTATGAGCTACGCGCGGTGCCGACACCAGGCGTGACTGACACAAAGTTCGTGCTGTCGGGCCGCGAGTTGCACTACTTCAACCAGAAGGAAGAGTGGACGCCGTTTATCTGGCCCGGCGACTCGCTGGAGAATCTCTCGCATATCGAGTGGCAGACCGAGCAGGGCGGGTTGCGCTCGGGGCTCGACGCCCAGGGCCGGTTCGGGCTGATCCGGCTGCTTGAGCACGCGAAGGTGTCGCCGCAGGACAGCGCGCGCTATCTGTTGACCTGGACGCCGGACCAGAGCCAGGGCATTCCGCTGCGTGTACAGCTTCGCAGCGAGGCTGGAGCGGGGCCGCTCGACGTGCTCGAACTACGCCACTTCACGCTGCCGCCGCGGATCTTCGTGACCAGCACGGCGAAAGGCGGACCGAAGCTCTCGGCCGACAATCCGCCGCCACTGCCGCCGTCAGCGATTGCAGCAGCGAAACACGCTGCGATGCCGCTGCCGCATGGCGCGATGCCGGAGGTCGAGTAAATGCTGTCCGGTCTGTTCAAGAGTCTGTTTCCGTCGCGTGATGCGGAGCAACTTGTGCGCGTGCGTCTCGATGCGTGGGACGCGTGGCTGCACTCGTTACCAGGCGACCACGGTGTGGGCCGCGATCCGGGCTACGAGGATGCGTTCTTCGAACTGAAGGACGAGGCGAACAGGCTCTCCGGCATTGATGACGGCCTGATCGTGCGCGCCTGCGAGCAGCTCACGAAGGAAACCGGCAAGGATCTGCGTGTTGTGGGGTATTACGCGTTCGCGCGACTGCGCCAGGATGGGACGGCTGGCTTCGCGGACGGTCTGGAGCTTGCGGCCGCGCTGGTGGAGCGGTTCGGCGAGGCGCTGCTGCCCGCACGCGCCGAGGCGAAGAAGGGGGCGCTCGATATGCTGGCCACCACCCGCATGATCGATCTGCTTGAGAGCCGCGGCGAGTTCGCGCCGGCCGATCTCGAACGTGCGATCGCCGCGCTCGATCTGCTTGTGACCCGCACCGGGGTGTGGCCAGAAGCGGCCCGGCCTAACCTGCGCCCCCTCGTGTCCCGTTTCGAGCGCGGCGACGATCCCGCACGCAGCGCGGAACCCGACTCGACCGCGCCCTTCGCTGTGGCAGGTGCCCCTTCAGCATCCAGCGCCATCGGCTCCACGCGCGATCTGCTTGAGCAGGCGCGCACAATGGCAACGTGGCTGCGTGATCAGGAAAATGGCTACCTGCCTTCCGTGCGGCTCGTGCGCAGCATCCGCTGGGACACACTCCACGAGGTGCCGCCAGCGGATGCGAGCGCACGTACGCGCCTTGTGCCGCCGCGCGGCGAACTGCGCCAGCAGATGAAACGGCTCGTGCTGCAGAAGCAGTGGCACGAACTGCTGGAGCGCGTCGAAGGGGCGTACATGGAGGGCGTGAACCACCTCTGGTTCGACCTGCAGTATTTCCAGCACGTCGCGCTCGACCACGTCGGTGCGCCCTACAGCACGTGGCGGGAACTGCTGCGCGCCGACTTCGCGCTGTTCCTCGAAAGGTTGCCCGGTATCGAGCGGCTCGCGTTCAACGACGGCACGCCGTTCGCCGACGACGCGACGCTCGAATGGATCGCCCGCCACGCAGTCGTGCGCGACCTCGAAGCAGGCGAGAGCGTCGCGCCGCTGCCTGTTTCGGCCGACAGCGACGACGGCGTCGCCGGCGACTGGCCCGAGATCGAAGCGCAGGCGCGCGACATGGTGGCCGGCGACGGTATCGAGGCAGCCTTCGCATGGCTCGACGCACTGCCCGGCATCCGGACGGAACGCCAGCGCTACCTGCAGCGGCTCGTGATGGCGCGACTTGCCGATCATGCGGGCCGTGCGGAGACGGCGATGGCGCTGCTGACCGAACTCGATGCTGCTGCCCGCTCGTTGCCACTGATGCGCTGGGAGCCGGCGCTCATCTTCGAGGTGAAGCACCAGTTGATGCGTGCCCTGAAAACCGCAAGCAGCCGCAAGGACGCGGACAAGCCAGCGCTCGCGCACCGGATCGGGCAGTTGCGCGATGAGCTGACTGTGCTCGACCCGGCTCGTGCGCTGACGCTGTGATAAGAGAACAAAAACAAGAGAACACCATGGAAAACGACGATCCGATCCTGCGCTACTACGAAGCCGAGATGCGCTATCTGCGCGAGTCCGGCAAGGAGTTCGCGAAAGCGCATCCCGACCGGACGCGCATGCTCAACCTCGATCGCGTCGGAGAGCGCGATCCTTATGTCGAGCGCCTGCATGAAGGCTTCGCGTTCCTGACCGGACGCCTGCAGCAGAAGCTCGACGACGAACTGCCCGAACTGACGGAAGGTCTCGTGAGCCTGCTGTGGCCACACTACCTGCGCATGATGCCGTCGCTGTCGGTTGTCGAGCTGATCCCGCTCGCGGAAAAGCTGCAGAAGACCGAAACGGTGCCTGGCGGTGTGCCGGTGCGTTCTGCGTCCATCGCCGTGCCGCCGGCAGCGGGCGCCGAGGGCACGACGCCCAGGACTGTGCAGTGCCTCTACCGGACCACGCAGGACGTTACGCTGCAGCCGCTGCGCCTCACGCATGCGAGCCCTACCGTGCGACATGACGGCCGCTCGGTGATCCGCTTCGGATTCCATCTGGACCAGTCTGCGCGACGCGAAGCGACGGACCTGTCCCGTGTGCGCCTGTATCTGAACGCGGATCTGCCGACCGCATTCGCGATGCATCTTGCGCTGACCCGCCAGGTGGATTCGGTTGCATGGCGGATCGCCGAAGTGCGCGATGGCGAGGCGCTGCCGCTGGCAGGCGTAACGATCGAGCCGGCAGGGTTCTCGACCGAAGAGCGGTTATGGCCAAAGGCCGAGGCCTCGTTCTCAGGCTACCAACTGCTCCTCGAATACTTCACTTTCCGCGAGAAATTCCTCTTTGTCGACCTGTGCGGCCTCGACGTGGCGAAGCTGCCGGCGAGCACAACCCGTTTCGAACTGGAGCTTGTGCTCAAGCACGCGTATCCATCCGACCAGCGTTTCAGCGCGGAGAATGTGCGGCTCTTCTGCACGCCGGTCATCAACCTGTTCGAGCTTGATGCCGAGCCGGTCGTGATCGATCACCACGAGACCGAATACCGGGTCGTCCCGGCGGGGCACCAGGGCGAGCATGTCGAGACGTATTCGGTCGATGCCATCGAATCATTCGACCACGTGACGGCTGAGCGTTACGAGTATGTACCGTTCACGACCTTCCGGCACCGTGGCGGCATGCTGCGCCATGAAGCACCCGAGCGCTATTTCCACACGCGCGTGCGGCCAGGCGTGACCGGTCTGCACGAAACATGGGTGATCCTCGGCGGCCACGCGTGGGAGACGATGGAGGATCTGCCTGAGGAGAGCGTATCGCTGCGCGTGACCGGCACGAACGGGATGCTGCCGCGCAAGGGTCTGCGCGAGGCCAGCATCGACGAACTGGCCGCAAGCACGCCCAATGTCGCGGGTGTACGCAACCTGGTGGCGCCGACGTTGCCACTCTATCCGCCGACCGGCGACCGCTTCCAGTGGAGAGTCCTGTCGCACCTCGCGCCGAACTTCCTGTCGATGATGGACGCGGAAGTGCTGCGGGGCGCACTGGCGCTCTACGACTGGACCAACGACGAGCTGAACCGCCGACGCCTCGCCGGCATCCTGCATGTGTCGGAGGAACTGCTCGAGGAGGTGTCGGGCGGCTCGGTCGAGCGGGGCGTACTGATCGAGGTCACGCTCGATTCGCACGCGTTCGCGGGCGAGGGCGACGTGATGCTGTTCGGCGAACTGCTGCACCGTTTCTTCGGGCTGTATGCGGAGATCAACCTGTTCACGAAGCTCGCCATCGTGAGCCTGCCTTCGCAAACCCGTACCGTCTGGCCGCGCAGCAAGGCGCAGCGCGCTCCCCTATGAAACCACGCGAGTTGCCGAATCTTGAACCGCTCGTGGCGTCGTTGCTTGCGCGCGCGCCGAAGATGAATTTCATGCAGCTATGCAGGCTGCTCGAAGTGCGTGTACCCGATCAACCGGGCTTCGGCACGCGAGACACGCCGGAGCACGAGCCGGTGAGGTTCCGGCCGAGGCCGCGGCTGGGGTTCCCGGCCGGTGAGATCGCCGCGGTGGAACTTAGTGACGAGCGTCCCGATGCGCCGCCGACCGTGCGCACGACCTTCCTGGGCCTGTATGGCGTCGACGCCGCGGTGCCATCGCACATGATCGATGAGATCGTCCTGCGCGAGGAAGGACATGAAGCCGTCGAAGCGTTTCTCGACCAGTTCAACCACCGCTACGTGGCGCTGCTGTACCGCGCCTGGAAGAAGTACCGCTACCCGGAGAGTTTCCAGGCGGGCGGCACCGATGCGCAGTCGCGCAACCTCCTGTGCCTCGCCGGCTTCGGGTGGGGCGAGAAGCCGGCCCGGTCGGGTCTGCCGGATTCACGCGTGCTCGCGCTGCTGGGTCTGCTGGTCCAGCGCACGCGCACGCCCGAGGGACTCGCTGGTGTGGTGGCGCTGGCGGTGCCCGGTGTCGAGGTGCGTGTCGACGAGTTCTGGCCGACGGTCAAGCGTGCCGGACAGCCGCAGCCCCTCACGTCGTCAGGCAGGCTCGCCGGCGCTCAGGAAGACAGCAAGCGCCGCGGACTTGGCGGGGGCTACGTGCTCGGCAACCGCCTCGAATATCGCAGCCGCGCCGTGCGAGTGACGCTGCGCCCTTCGGACGGACAGCAGGCGCACGACCTGCTGCCCGGCGCATGGCTGCATCGCGAGCTGATGGCGTTCATCCGCCTGTATGTGGGCACGAAGGCCGACGTACACCTGCGCATGGAGGTGTCGTCGCGTCTCGCGCCCGCGCCGTCGGTCGGCACGGCTGCGACCGGCCCGGCACCGCGGCTGGGATGGACCGTCGTGTTGCCGTCTGATGAGGAACGCATCATCACCATTGCGCTCGGCGTCTACGAAGTCTTTCCCACGCCCGGACCGAACCCGCATCGGGTTCCACGTGCCGCCTGAATCTGGAGAAATCATGCCTTTACGTTTAACCGTGGCCGCCCTCGCGTCAGGTCTGCTGCTTTCCGCATGCGGCGCCTGGCAGTCCGTATCTGATACGACTTCCAGCGCGTATCACTCGGTGTTTTTCAGGCAGGTCAAGGTGCTTGACGTCGACCTGACCGCGCGTGCCGAGTTGAATCCGGATGACGCGGGCCGTTCGACGTCACTCGCGGTCCGCGTCTATCAGCTCAAGGATCGAAAGCTGTTTGACGGCGTGTCCTACGACGATCTGCTGAAGAACGACAGGACCGTACTCGCGCAGGACCTTCAGACCAGTATGGCAGCCGTCGTCAATCCTGGCGCGTCGGTCAGCCTGTCTCAGCCCATGCAGGCAGACACGAAGTACGTGGCGATCGTCGCGTTCTATCGCAATCCCGGCAATGGCGATGGCTGGAAATACGTGATCGTAAAGAAGAAGCTGTCTGCCGATGCCCCGCTGAAGCTCACGCTGATGGATCAGGAACTGGTCGCATCCGGTGATCGCCAGAAGGACTAGCCGGAATGACACGACGTCCGGAAGTGTCTGTGCCCAACGTGTTTGCATGACGGGGCGGCCCGATGAAGACGCTTCGCGAACTGCAGCAGGAACTCGACCAGCTGGATGTTGACATCCGGCTCGCCCGTGAACACGAAACCGGATCGGGAGGTCCGGCGAAGTCGACAGCCCGGCGGACCCGACCGGTCGCGACGGCGGTATGGTCAGAGCGGCTACCCGCAGGCACGCGACAGCGCGTACAACGTGCACGGGACGGCCTGCCCGGACCGGGCGGAAGCGGCGCGCCCGACTATCGTGAGCGGGCCTTCGCCGCGATCCGCAAACTCGCGCGGGCTTGGGGTGGGCAATGCGTCTCGGCCGCGTATGAGGGCTACAAGGTGCCGCTCGAGTTCGAGTGCGCAGCGGGACACCGGTTCCCGATGCTGACGCACATGCTGCGCATGGGGAGCTGGTGCCAGGCTTGCGCCTATGAGCGCGCGACGATTCACTCGCTCGAGGAGGCGCGTGCACTCGCGGCGGCGAAGGACGGCCAGTGCCTGTCGACCCAATACGAGAGCACCAGGGAAAAACTACGGTGGCGCTGCGCGGCCGGTCATACATGGCTCGCCAGCCTGGAGGGCGTGCTGGCGGGTGACTGGTGCCAGAGCTGCCATCACCAGAGTATCAAACCCCCGCAGGAAGCTCTTGAACGGGCTGCGGCCGAGCGGGGTGGACGGTGCCTGTCAGCATATGTCGACAAGGAAACGCCGCTGGAGTGGCAGTGCGCCGAAGGTCACATCTGGAAAGCACAGTGGTTCAGGGTGAAGAAAGGCCAGTGGTGCCACCGCTGCGCGGTGAAGGCCAGAACGCGCACGATCGAACAGATGCAGGAAGTGGCGAATTCGCGTGGCGGACGCTGCCTGTCGACGGTCTACCCGGGACCACACGGCAAGATCGACTGGGAGTGCGCCAAGGGTCACCTGTGGCGCGCCTCGGTCAACAGTGTCTGGCGAGGCAGCTGGTGCCCGGAATGCGCCTGGGAAAGCCGCCGTCTGGCGCGTAACCGCCGGCGGAGCAAGGGGTCCGTGCCGATCATGGTATGACGCGCCATGCGGATGATACGCTGGCCGCGATCCTGTTCGCGTGGGGATTTCTACATGTTGCGCTCAAGCTGATTTTCGCGACCAACCCGCTTCACCATTGATTGCAATCATGCAACGACGAAAACTCATCGTCGCCGCGCTGGTTGTCGCCGCGTCGTCGCTGCTCGGCGGCTGTTCCCTGTTCGGCTGCGGCGGCTCGGCAACCAGCGGCGGCGCCTTTGGCGGATGCCACGCCGGCACCCGCTTTTAGACTGACTCGGAGAAGACGAAACAACATACGGATACCCTCAGCTTTCGCGGCCACCAACGGCTGCGTTGAACAGCGAACATGACGCGCACGCATAAACGTAAGCACACGGAGCACAAGGACCACCGCGGCTCGACCGCGTGCAGTCCAACGCAAACGTTGATCCCCGAGTTCGACGCGACGCTACCGGTCACGCATGCTGCGGGCCGCGCGTACAGCGACGAGGACGATCCGTTGTTGACAACGTTCGTAACCGGAATCTGGGACGAGTTGTACTCGCGAGAGACGACGCCCGTGCCACCGTGCCCGGCCTGCAAGAGTGGCAACACGCGGGTGCAGAACCGGCCGAATCGCCATCATGCATTACCGTTTTTCCGGTGCCGCGCGTGCGAGCGGACCTACTCGCGCCTAACCGGGACGCCTCTCGCGCATCGGATCTTGCCCGCGCGCGATGCGGCCAAGGATCTATATGAAGCTTGCGCCTCCGTTGACGGGGATCGTTTGGCCCGTGATGAATGCGTTGCCGACGACCATCAGCACGACCTCCGCGACCTCGCTCGCTTCGCCCAAGCGCCCGACGGGCAGCCTTTCTGCGACGTTGGACGCCTTAAGCGGTCCAGCCATTTCGGTGTCGATCGGTCCCGGTGCAACGGCGTTGACGGTGATCCCTTCGCGGGCGAGCCGTGCCGCATAGCCGCGCGTCAAGCCTTCGAGGCCGGCTTTCGATGCGTTGTAGTGAACGCCAACCAAGCCGGGGCCGCGGGCGGCGGCCGACGAGACGTTGACGATGCGGCCCCAGCGCCTCGCGCGCATGCCGGGCAGCACTGTCTGCGTGCAGAGAAACGCCGATTTCAGATTGACGGCGAGCGTTCGATCGAACTCCGCTTCCGCGAGATCGTCGATGTCGACGATCGTCGCGGTGCCCGCGTTGTTCACGAGCACGTCGATCAGGCCGAGGCGGTTTTCCACCTCGGCGATCATCGCTTCGACGTTGTCTGCGACCGATACGTCGGCGCATACCGCGATCGCGCGGCCTCCGGCGCGTTCGATTTCCGCGACGACGTCGGCCGCGTCGTTCTCGCGTTGCCGATAGTTGACGGCGACTGCTGCGCCGGCTGAGGCAAGCGCGATCGAAATGGCGCGTCCGATTCCGCGCGAGCCGCCGGTCACCAAGGCGACACGATCGTTTAAGTTGAGCGAATGAGCTGGCATCGTGGAACTCCTCAGTTGCGGGGGGCAGAACCGGCTGTGGCCTCGTCTGCGAGGCGTGGTGTCGCCGAGCGAGGCGTTGTCGGAAAGCATCCTGGTTTGCCCCCTTCAAAGCGTCTTCGCCGGAGAGTCGCCCTGCTGCTTTCATCGATCTTTCGGCCGTTCTGGCTTCAAAGAAGCCGTTGCAGCTAGACTGGGCCGAACGGCAGCTCAGGGTCAGCGACAATCGCGGGCGGCGGCACCCTCGCAATGGATGTCGCTCGCCTGGTTGTAGCAAAATCTGGAGCCCGATCATGTATGCGATGCATTATGAAATCACCTTGCCCGCCGACTACGATATGCAGATCATCCGAAATCGCGTCGCGGACCGCGGGCACATGACCGACACGTTCGCTGGCCTTGGTCTCAAGGCTTACCTGATCCGCGAGCGCGACAAGGCAGGTGCGACGCTCAACCAGTATTCGCCGTTCTACTTGTGGAATGACACCGTTGGTATGAACCGTTTCCTGTGGGAAGGAGGCGGTTTCCAAGGCATCGTCGAATCGTTCGGACGGCCCGTCGTGCTGACATGGTCGGGCCTCCTGTGCCAGCGCGGACCGGCGTCCGGCGTATTGCCTTGCGCGGCGACGCGGGAGCGAGTGGTCGTTCCTCGCGAAGCCGATCTCGCGCAGGCCGCGCGAGATGCGGTCGCTGAAGTCGAGCGTATCGCAAGGCATAGTAGTGTGATCGCCAGCGCCTGTGCGATTGATCCGCGCTCCTGGGAGCGTGTCACCTTCACGCTTTGGGCCGACACACCAGAAGCAGTTGTCCCAGGCGAACGCTACGAAGTGCTGCACTTGTCGCGCCCAGGCTTCGATGAACTGGCGCCGTCAACAGAATAGATAGCGCCAGCAGCCTAACGTTTCGTCCAGTCGGCGACCGCATTCAATTGCCGTCAGGCAGTCGTCGGCCACGAACGGACGTTGGACGTCGCGGGCTAGATTGGCGACAATCGGGCAACTTTGCGAGAACGCGACATGTGGAGTCGGTGGTGTCCATCAACGTAAGCGGGACGGAAGGCTACGCTGAGAACGCTCAATCGCTCATCGAGCAATGGCAGGACATCTCATTTGAGAACAGCCACAGGCCCGTCATGCATCTCTTGCCGATGCCCCCGGCCCACATTCTTGACGTTGGCGCCGGTATCGGAACCGATGCAGCTGCGTTAGGAGCTATGGGGCATACAGTGATGGCCGTAGAACCAGTGGACGCGTTGCGCGTCGCAGGAATTGGGCTGCATTCGTCTTCCCGGATTGAATGGGTGGACGACAGTCTGCCGGATCTCATGTCTGTACGTTCGCGACGAAGAGAATTCGACTTGGTGATGCTCTCCGCCGTTTGGATGCATCTGGACGAAGACGAGCGTTGTCAGGCGATGTCGACGGTCAGCTCCTTGCTGCGGGAAGGTGCGATGGTGGTGATGTCTTTACGTCACGGTCCAGTCCCCGAAGGACGCCGAATGTTTGATGTTTCGGCAGCAGAGACCATTCGGTTAGCAAGCGCCCATAGCTTCAGGACTGTGCTAAATGTCCGGACCGAATCCACCCAACGAGGAAATCAGCGGATGGGTGTGACCTGGAGCCGGCTCGCCTTTGTCAAAGGTAGTGGGCGAGATTAGCTTCGATCCCTTCCATCGGCGGTGTCCGGCCATCATCAGCCTTTCGTCCGTGCGTGAGAAGAGACATACGAAGGTCGGCTTCATATCCGACAACGGCCCCTTGCGCTCGAGAGGCTACAGCTCCATCGCGAGTCTAATCGAACATCTCGGCTAAAGATCGAGCACCAGTACCTTGCTTCTCGCGCGCGATACGCAGGCCGTCAGGAATTCGGCCTTCTCGTCGTCGTTGAGAATGCAGTCGTTGTGCTCAACTTCCCCGGACAGATACCGCACCTTGCATGTCCCGCACAACCCCGCATGACACGATGTTTCGATTGTGACGCCCGCTTGTTCGAGTGCGTCCGCGATGCTCTGATCGTTCGCGACTTCGATCATCTGTCCCGTGCTCGCGATCTTCACGCTGAACGTGTCCGCCACATCGTTCGCCGCGCTCGCGGGTTCGCTTCGCCCCGGCGCCTTGAAGTGCTCGAAGTGGACGGTGCCGGCGGGCCAGTGTGCGCTTGCATCCGCGCATGCCTGCATGAAACCAGCTGGACCGCAGTAATACACGTGCACGCCGTGCGACGGCTCGCTCAGCAAGCGGCGGATGTCGAGCCCCGCCTTCGGATCACCGCCGTCGAAGTGAAAGTGCACGCGGCCGTTCACGCGCATCGGCTCGAGTTCCCCGGAAAGCGCGGCACAGTCCGCATCTTTCGCGCAGTAGTGCATTTCGTATTCGATGCCGGCGTCTTCCAGCCAATGCGCCATCGACTTGAGCGGCGTCACACCGATGCCGCCCGCGATGAGGATCACCCTGCGCGCATCGTCGACGAGCTGAAATTGGTTGCGCGGACGGCTCACGCGCACGATGTCCTGCACATGCACGCGCTCGTGCAGCGCTCTTGATCCGCCACGGCCGCGCTCGTCGCGCAGCACGGCGATCACATAGCGATGGCGCTCGTTGGGTGCGTTGCACAGCGAATACTGGCGCACGAGGCCGTCGCCGAGATGGATGTCGATATGAGCGCCGGCAGTGAAGGCCGGCAACTCGGCGCCGGACGGATCGACCAGTTCGTAAGAGTTGATGCCTTTGCCTTCGAAACGAACCTGTCGCACGAGCAACTGGAGCGTGCTGCCGTCGGAGTTCGATGTCTGTTCGCTTGCCATTTTCCTGATCCCTCATATGTGCTGCCGAATCCCGATTCGCCGCACGAGGCGCGCGACGCGCCCCTTGCTTGTCGTGGCGCTTCAGTTCTTCATCGATTGTTCGAGTTCCTCGAACTTCTCGCGCACGAATACTGCGCGTTCATCCGCCTTTAGCCGCTCGCTCTCGTTGAGGATCGAGACGATCGTCTTCGTGACCTTGCGGCGCCGCGCGACTTCTTCTTCGACCGTGTCGCCTTCGGGAATCTCGAACACGTTGCCCGAGCAATAGCTGTTGGGTGCGCCCGCGTTCGCACGGAACCACTCGGCGAAGCTCTGCGCCGATGCCGCGGGATTCGTGCCGCGCAGCGCATCGCGTAGCAACTTGCGAAAGAGGAAGAGGCCGGCGTCGAACTTCGTCGGGTTCTCGAGCGCGTGCACGGCGATCGGTCGCTGGCTGATGATCGCTTCGTAGTCGCCGGGCGCGTATTGCGCGGCCTTGTAGTTCTCGCGCTCGCGATGATTCGGCGGAATGGGCGGCAGATCCTCGAGCTTGTATTCGCCGAAGCGCTCGGGGCGCCGCATCGCGACCTGTCCTTCGAGAAAGTCGATCGACTCATAGCCGACGAGTTCCTTCTTGCCGACGCCGCGCGTATCGATGCCCGGGCCCATCACGCGCCAGCCGATCATCTTGCTGTTCTCGTCGTCGACGGGAACGGTCCAGCGGATGATGTGAAAGCGGCTGAACAGCTTCTTCTTCGATCCGTCTTCCGACGTGTACGCATGCAGGCTCAGATTCGGCAGCACCTGATGTTGCACGCGCACGAAGAGCCGGTCCTTATCGACTCGACGCGCGCCCGCGCAGGCGAGGCTGCGGCCCTGCTGCACCGGCACGAAGTGCATGTCGGGCGCGACTTCCATCGATGCCGCGCCGACCTCGTCGAATGTCGTGCCCTGGTACTGCCCATTCACGACATTCTTGCCGGCATGCAGCGCGGTGGGGTGATAGTTGTCGGCGGCGTTGTCCTGCACCTGCAGCCAATTGCAATGCTGGAAGTTGCTGTACGGCACAAGCTCGTCGCCCGGCAACACCGTGAAGTCGCCTTCCCATTCGGGAAAGGGCGGCTCGGCATCGGGCGGTCCCATGTACGCGAACACGAGGCCGTTGCGCTCGACCGCCTTGTACGCACCCTGCTGGATCGAGCACGCGAATTTCTCGGCTTCCTTCTCTTCGCCCTTCGGAAACGGCACATGCAGGCATGTGCCGTCCACGTCGAACACCATGCCGTGATAGCAGCACCGGATGCCGCGCTCCTGGATCGCGCCGTATTCGAGCGACGCGCCGCGGTGCACGCAATGCGCATGCAGCACGCCCACGCGCCCGCTGCCATCGCGAAACGCCACCAGTTCCTCGCCGAGGATCTTGAGATAACGCGGTGTGTCCGTCAGTTCGATCGACATGCACACGGGATGCCAGAACGCGCGCATGAACTCGCCCATCGGTGTGCCGGGGCCGGTCTCGGTGAGCTCGGGATCGTGGCCAGGCACCTTGCTTGTGTAGTAACCGCCGTACGGAATCAGCTTTTTCGACACGACATTGCCGCCGCTCGTCTTCTGTCCTTCCAGCTTGTCTTCCTTGATCGTCATCGCAAATCCTATTTTGAGGTGGTGGAGTTGTCAGTCGCCGGCACTTTGAACGCCGAACTCGATATTCAGAACACCGTACTCTGTATCCAAAGATTAGTCGCGTGATACGGCGATGTCTCTATGGGTAAACGCGGAGATTCACCTTTTCGCTTCAGCGCCGGACATTGACGCTCCCGCGGTGCGGTTATACCCTTGCCGTATTCTGTATCCATAAACGAGCTTTGATCATGGCGACGAAACTGCTCAAGCTTCAGGCGCGCACCGACTACGTGGACGAGGTCTACAAGGTGCTGCTCGATGCCATTAGCTCTGGGACGCTCGCGCCCGGGACGCGCATCACGCAGGAAGAAATCGCCGAGCAACTTGCGGTGTCGCGCTCGCCGGTGTTGCAGGCGCTGCGCTTGCTCAAGAAGGACGGACTGGTGCAGGACGCGCCCGGTCGGGGTTTGCTCGTGACTCCGCTCGACGCGGCCTGGATCAGCCATCTCTATGAAATCCGCGGCGCGCTCGACTCGCTCGCCGCGCGTCTTGCCGCCGGTCGCGGCGCGAAGCTGGACAAGGCATTGATCACGAACGGCCGCCGCGCGTCGAAGGCCGACGACGTGAAGGCGATGATCGATGCCGACATGGCGTTCCACGCCGCGATCTATGCCGCGTCGGGCAATCCGCTCATCGTGGAGACCGCGCAGATGCACTGGGTCCATCTGCGACGGGTGATGGGCGCGGTGCTGCAGTCGTCGGGGCAGCGCCAGGCGATCTGGGACGAGCACGCAGCCATCGCCGCGGCCATCGCCGATGGCGACCCGCAGCGCGCGACGGAACTGACCGATCTTCATACGACTCGGGCGCGGCAGAATCTCGTCGAGCGGCTCGGGCAGGTGCTGAGCGATCGGCAGGAAGAAAAAGTGAGCTGATGCGATGATCCCGCGATCGCGGGATCTTTGCGTGGAGCGGGACTTCGCTCAAGCCCGCTTGCGCCGGCCGTTCACGAGTGCGGCCGGCACGGTGAAGACGAGCACGCTGCCGATGATCAGGCTCGCCGCCAGCCCAAGTACGCCGTTGCCGGTCGATCCCGTGCCTGTCTGAATCAGCCCGATCACGTAAGGGCTCACGACACCCGATACGCTGCCGACCGAATTCGCCAGCGCAAGCCCCGCCGCCGCAGCGGCGCCGCCCAGGATAGCGGGCGGCAACACCCAGAACTGCGAAATTGTCGTCATCACGCCCATCGTGCCGATCGTGAGGGCGATCATCGCGATTGGCGTCGAATGGGCGAACGCGACGCTCGTGCACAGTCCGGCCGCTCCGACCACCCCGGGCAACGCAAGATGCCAGCGCCGCTCGCCGCGGGCGTCCGAGCTCTGACCGACGAGCAGCATGGAGACGGCCGCCGCCGCGTAAGGGATCGCGGAAAGCAGGCCGATATTGAGCGGATCGGCCACGCCGCTCGCCTTGACGAGCGTGGGCAGCCAGAAGCTCACGCCGTACAGGCCCATCGTGAAGAAGAAGTAGATCGCACTCAGGAGCAGCACCTTCGGGTGCATCAGGCCGTCCTTCACCGAATGCAGCGCGTGAGCCGGCTCTTCGTCCTTCAGACCGGCTTCGAGCATGGCTTTCTGCGAGTCTGTGAGCCACTTCGCATCGGCGAGCTTGTCGTCGAGATAGAAGAACGCGACCAGCCCGAGGATCGCGGTCGGAATGCCTTCTATCAGGAACAGCCATTGCCAGCCCGCCAGCCCGTGCGATGCATTCATATGATTCATGATCCAGCCTGACAGCGGCCCGCCGACGACTCCCGACATCGGAATGCCCGTCAAGAAGAGCGCGGTGACCTTGCTGCGGCGCGAGGCCGGGAACCAGTACGTGAGGTAGAGCAGGATCGCGGGGATAAAGCCCGCTTCGGCGACGCCCAGCAGGAAGCGCATGATGTAGAAGCTCATCGGCGTTCTGACGAACATCATGCTCGCCGAGACGATGCCCCAGGTGATCATGATGCGGGCGATCCAGCGGCGCGCGCCGACGCGCAGCAGGATCAGGTTACTGGGCACTTCGAAGAGAAGATAGCCCACGAAGAAGACGCCGGCGCCCGCGCCATAGACCGCGTCGCTGAACTTGAGCGCTTGCAGCATCTGCAGCTTCGCGAAGCTCACGTTGATTCGGTCGAGATACGCGCATAGATAGCACAGGAACAGAAACGGCAAGAGCCGCCATGTCACCTTCGCGTAGGTGGACGACTCTCTGCCCTGGTAATACGCAACCGGACTGGGGGAACTCATTGTGGTGTCTCCTGGTGTTCAGGTTGCGGCGCAACGCTGCGTTTTTTAGCGCTCGTCTCGCGTTGTCGCCGTGCTCGGACTGCCTCTACGGAATCAGTCGAACATGTCCGGCTGCGTGGCGACGAGGTCGTCCCAGATCGCCTGAAAGTGCAGCCAGCCGATGTAGTCGCTGCCGACGTGCTCGCGGCTGTAGCGCGCGCGCTCGGGGGTGACGAGCTTGGGTGCGATGCCGGTCGACTCGACCAGCAGTTGCTGCTGGCAGCACCGTTCGAGCGCGATGAACCAGAACGCCGCCGATTCGATGCTGTGCCGGCTTGCCGTCAGAAGCCCGTGATTCTGGTGGATCGCGGCCTTCACGTCCCTGAACGCGTTCGCGACCTTGTGACCCGCCTTCACCTCGACGGCTACTTGTCCTGCCTCGTCGCCGATCACGACGTGATCCTCGTAGAACGCCGCGGCGTCCTGCGTGATCGGCTCGAGTTGCCTGCCGAGCGACGCGAACGCGGTGCCGTAGACCGTATGCGCATGGCACATCGCGACGATGTCCTGGTGCATCTCGTGCACGGCCGCATGCAGCACGAAGCCCGCGCGGTTGATTGCATGGCGCCCCTCGACGACGTGCCCTTGATGGTCCGCGCAGATCAGGTTCGAGACCTTCACTTGCGAGAAGTGGATGGCCATCGGATTGGTCCAGTAAAGGCCGGGATTCTCGGGATCGCGCACGGTCAGATGTCCGGCGAAGCCGTAGTCGAATCCTTGCTGGGCGAACGCGCGACAGGCGCCGACCAGCCGTTCCTTCACATGCTGCCGCTGCGCGGCGGGATTCGAAAATGACGGAAGCTCCGGAAAGATGAGTCCTTCCTGCTCCGGCTGATAGATCGAAACCTTGCCGTCCTTGATCAGCGCCTGCGGCCGCGCTTCCATCACTGCTGCCATGGGTCGACTCCTTTTTGAAGTGAGGTTTGAACCGGTCGAAGCGGATTGCTTCGATGGGTCCTATGGTCGCGGTCGCTGCCGTCATTGACAAACGATGGCTGTTCATACAAAGATGAACCACATTCATGTTTCGGTGAAAGACATGAGACGAATTCCCAATTTCGTGCTGCTGCGCGCCTTCGAAGCGGCCGCGCGGCTGGAGAGCTTCACGCTGGCGGCCGAGGAACTGCATCTGACGCAGTCCGCGATCAGTCATCAGGTCAAGGAGCTCGAAGAATATTTCGGCCGGCCGCTGTTTCATCGGCGCAATCGGCGGGTGGAAGCGACATCGGAAGGACGGCGCCTTTATGAGAGCCTCGGACGCGTTTTCGATGTGATCGAGGCTGCATGCAGCGAGGTCGCGCTCGCGCCCGATGCGCAAGTGCTCGCGGTGCACAGCGCGCCGAGCTTCGCCGCCAAGTGGCTCGGTCCGCGCCTGCCTGAATTCACGCAGGCGCATCCGGGCGTGACGATCCGTCTGTCGTCCGGTCCCGAGCCGATCGACCTCACCCGGGTGCATGAAGTCGATGTCGCCATCTCATACGCGGTCGCACACGAGCGCGCGGGCATCGTGACACGCGCGCTCGGCGCAGAACGCATCGTGCCGATGTGTTCGCCTGCGCTCGTGCGAAGCGGCGTTGCCATCGAGAAGCAGATCGGGGAAATGACGCTGATCGATTCCCAGCTCAGCCGCGTGACGTGGTCCGACTGGTTCGCGCTCAACGGACTCCCGTTCCCGTCGCGGGCGCGGCCCTCGTTCGATCGCGGGGCGCTCGCGATCTCCGCCGCTGTCGATGGCATGGGCGTCGCGCTCGAAACCACGCGTCTCGCCGAGCGTGAGTTGTCGCGCGGCGAACTGGTTGAGCTCGGCGCGGATGTCTTCGAGCCGGTCTCCCGCGAGACGCATTTTCTGTCGTATCGCGTGAACGAGCGCAACACGGAGAAGGTGAAGTGCTTCTGCGACTGGTTGTGCGAGGAGGTGGGACTCGATGCTGCGCGCATCGGTTAATGCTGAGATCGAGTCTCCTTCTCCGGCTTCTTTAGAGAGGTCCGCGATCGCATATTCGATGCACATACGCGCGGCGATCCTCGTAGCCCGCCGCAGTGGAAGACTGCGTGGATTCTAAATGGGCTAGCCGCCCGGCCGCCCAAAGCTGATTGCGTGTACGTCTCCTCCGCATTGGCGGATTCAACCGGTCGATGCAACACGATGAACGTCGCATGAGCGGCGGGAGTGTTGCAAATGAAACAGAGGCACCAGTCGCATACGCGAAAAGCAGACGTTCACAGCGCGGAGTGGGCGGCTATCTCAGCGCGCTGGCAGCGTCAATCCGGGGGGGCGCCCATTTCCTGGGCCTTGTCCTCCAGCAATCAACGTTCGTGAGCAGCAAAGGTGCGATGACAATAATAGGAAAGCTCGTATCCCTGGTAAGCCGTCGGACCTTGCGGGCTGAAGGTCATGTCTTCGCCATAACGCCCGAGCGCATCGGGATTACGGAAGGGATACACGCTGCGCTTGCGATGGCGCCGATGCTCTGTGCCGCGGCGATTCTCGGTCGTTCGGATATCGCTTTCGGAGCCGTCGCGGCGTTCTGGAACTGTCTCTGCGATCCGCAAGGGTCCAGGTCACAGCGCCTGAAGGCGATGGCCATCTTCACGGCCATGGGTGTTGTCGTCATGCCGCTGGCGTCCTATGCCGCGCATTGGGGCTATGCCGTCAGCATTGTCACCCTGTTTGTCCTGGTCTTCCTTTGTGGACTGACACGCTCCTACAAGCCCTCGCTCGGGCCTATGCCGGCGCAGGCGGGGTTGGTTGCCTCGCTTGCGGTCGTGATCGGAATTGCGTCGCCCGAGCCGCTTGCCGTTGCACTCGCTCATGGTGGCTATTTTCTGCTCGGGTCAGCCTGGACCATGCTGTTTTGCATCTTCCTCTGGCCCGTCCCGTTCCCACAGTCCGCGGGCTTCACGCTCGCGACGATCTTCGGCAGGCTCGAGGACATGGCCGGTTTTTTGGAGTCGCTGGATTCGCGGCCTGGAATGGATGTGCAGGGCTGGACCGAGTTCGATACCGTTTATCGCCGCGGGGTGCGCATGTCGATCGAGCGCGGCAGGGCATTGGCGGCGCATGATGTTCGCAACGGCCCTGATCTCGGGCCGGGCGTCGATGCCGCGGGCAGGGTGTTTTCCACGCTGATCGCAATCGGTCATGCCCGACGCAACGCAGCGATTGCCGACGACGATGGATCGCGGCAATTGCTCCAGGGCCTGCGACAGTTGCTGCAAAGCGTGGCCGCGCAGGCACAGCAAGAACTGCCCATTGCCGATACGCTGGTAGCGCAAGCACACGCATTGTTGCGGCAGACGGCTGAACGGACGGACCAAACGGCAAGCGCCGTTGCCTTTGCGGCAAGGGCCATCGCTCGGCTCGCGGACGGGCGACATGCGCTCGCAATGGACCCCGAGACGCCCGCGCCTGCCGCCGCTCGCGCGGTCAAGATTGAAAGGCTGGTCTGGGACCATGCGCTGAGGGTGGCTGTCGCATCGGTGCTCGCTTTCATGATCGGCACATCGCTGAGTGTCACGTTTGCATACTGGGGCGTGATCGCTGCAATCGTCGTGACCCAACCGGTTTCCGCCAATACATGGTTGCGCGTGCTGGAGCGTGCATGCGGCAGCCTCATCGGCGCAACGATCGCCGCTGTTCTTCTGACGAGTCTGTCCGGTCCGGTTGCGGTGACATTGGCAATCTTGCCGCTTGCCGCGGTGACCGTCGCATTGAGGTTGGTCAACTACGGTCTGTTCGTTGTCTTCCTGACGCCGATGTTCATGCTGATGTCGGATTTCATCCATCCGGCGGAGGGATTGATTGTCGCTCGTCTTACCAATGAATTCGTCGGTGCCTGCGTAGGCGTGGCGGCGAGCTTTCTTCTCTGGCCGCCGAGGGAGAGTAACGCGCTGAATGCCGTGATCTCAGCCGCGATTTCGGCCAACATGGCATTCGCGTCCGCCGCGCTTCGGATGGCTGGAGGATCGACCGCCACCCTCGATCGCCTCCAACGCGAAGCCGGTCTCGCCAGCTCACGGCTTGAAGTTGCGAGAGAACGTATGCTCCTGGAGGGCCAGCGGCGATCTGCGCGGCTCGAACAACTGCGGAACCTGACCGTCGCGGTGCGGGTGGTTTGCGGCGCCGCCGCGGTGATCGAAGTCCTTCGGAGCGGGGAACCGGACGCACATGACCGGGAAAGGGCCAATCGCTACGATGAGATGACCGCCACACTGCTGGAAGCCCTGACGTCGAGGGAAGCGATGCCACTGAATCAGTCTTTTGAAACGCCGGCAGATGACCTCGAACAGGCGATCCAGCATCTCGTGAGCGCATTTGATAGTTACGTGGGAACCGTAGTTCGTCGACCCGTTTCTGTCGCTCGGTGACGATCGCCATGAAGGGGAACGACGCTAACACTCCGCTCGTTTTGGCCCCGACATAAGCCGCAAAAAGCGTCACACCGACCACGAGCCCTGCGATGAGCAACAAAGAAACAGGCCGGTATGCGGCAGCGCACTCCATTGCGGAACGGTCGCTACGACAGAAAATATCGCGAAGCCCCCCGCGAGAGCCGTCGGCCATCCCAAGATCGCCAGCCTGCAATAGGCAATGCAAAAGGCCGCCTGCGCAGCAAAGGCGGGTCCATGCTCCAGTGCGGGAAACACTGAGATCGGCCCCGACGTGAGCGGCATTTCCACCAGCAAACCGCCGATCGCATCACCCCAGCGACGACCGGCAAGGCTTGCAGTCAATAGCAACAGCGGCGTAACGAGGAGCTTGAAAACAAGAACGATGACCACAGACTGGACTCCAGCAATGTCGGCTTTGAAGGACGTGCGAAGTGCCTCTGTTTTGCGTCAGATGAATGGCGCGATGTTCGCCATCGCCCGCGTCACGTAGATCTCCCTCTCGCCTACTGGGGCGACATGCTGCATCGCGGCGCGCGCAGCCTCGACGCCCTCCAGACGCGCGATCACCCACACGGCCAGATACTGCGAAGCCAGGCACCCGCCTGCCGTCGCGACATTCCCCTTCGCCACGAACGGCTGATTGAGCACCGGCACGCCCGCCTCTTCGACCCACGGTTTGGTAGTCAGATCCGTGCAGGCCGGAACGCCATCCAGCAGGCCCAGTTTCGCGAGTATCAGCGTGCCCGAACATTGCGCGCCCAGCAGTTGGCGAGTCGGATCGAGCCGCAACTGCGACATCAGCGCGGCATCGGCGGCCACTCCACGTGTCTGTATTCCACTGCCGACCAGCACCGCGTCGGCCTCGCAAGCGTCCTTCAGCGACGCTTGCGCCTCCAGGACCACTCCGTTCATCGAACGGATCTTCGCCGCTGGGCTGGCAATCGATACCTGCCAGCCCGGCTTTCTGACCCGGTTAAGGATATTCAGCGCGATTAGCGAGTCCAGTTCGTTGAAGCCTTCAAAGGTCAGAATGGTGATGTGCATGACGTCCTCGGGCAGATGGAGAGGTTGTGCAAGATCATGGTAGGGCCGATAATCAATACAATCAAATTATTGTCATGGATACATTGAGCCATGCCTGGGGCCCGTTACAAGCAATTGGTTGACCGCTTTGCGGCTGACATCCGCGACGGCCGCCTTCCCCCCGGGACGCGTCTGCCCACGCACCGCGAGCTGGCTGCTCGCGAGGGCCTGGCGCTGGTCACCGCGACGCGTGTCTATGCCGAGCTTCATACGATGGGTCTGGTGAGCGGCGAAGCTGGCCGTGGCACATTCGTCAAGGAACCACTTCCTCGCGGGCAAGGCGTTGACTTGCACGCCTGGAGCGCCATTACGATCGACCTGAGCTTCAACTATCCCTCTGCACCGGGTCAGACAGACCTTCTTCGGGCAGCGCTGCGCCAGCTCGCGGCGGCCGGCGACCTCGAGTCGCTGCTTCGATACCAGCCGCACGGTGGCCGCGAGCACGAGCGCGCTACTGCGGCACGCCACCTGGCGAACCGAGGTCTGGCAGCAACAGCCGGAACGACGTTGCTCGTGAGCGGCGCGCAACACGGACTGACGACGGCCGCTATGGCGCTGCTCGAACCCGGCGACGTGGTTGCCGTGGACGCGCTGACTTACCCGGGATTCAAGCTGGCCGCCGAGGCCGTTCGACTGGAACTCGTGCCGATCCCAGCCGCGGGGCGCGGCCCCGATCTGGACGCGTTGACGGCCCTATGCAAGCGACGACGCGTACGCGCCGTCTACGCAATGCCGACGCTGCACAACCCTCTTGGCTGGGTAATGAGCGCGCGGCGGCGCCGCGAGCTTGTCGGTATCGCTCGACAGCATGGACTGATCCTCATCGAGGACGGGGCCTACGCATACCTCGCAGAAGATGCTCCGCCGCCGTTGGCATCGATTGCTCCGGAGACGACGATCTATGTCTCGAGCTTGTCGAAGAGTGTCGCGACAGGTCTGCGCGTCGGTTTCGTCTGCGCACCACGCGAATGGATTCCCAGGCTTGAACGGGTAATCCGGGCCACGACGTGGAACACTCCCGCAACCATGACGGCAATCGCTTGCAACTGGATAAACGACGGCACGGTGGCCCGGCTCGAAGACGAGAAGCGGCGGGATGCGAAGACGCGCCAAATCCTTGCCGCCGAAGCGCTCGGCAAGCTTAAGACGATGAGCCATCCAGCGTCGTACTTCATCTGGATGCCACTGACGCAGGAAGTCCGCGCCGACGCGATTGCGATGGCGCTGATGCGTGAGCGCATTTCAGTGTCGACGGCCCTGCCGTTCGCGACATCGACGCATGTACCTCACGCCATCCGCCTCGCGATTGGGTCCGTCGATCTGGCCACGCTGCGCCGGTCGCTGGAAACAGTGGCCCGGGTTATTACCGAACAGACCTACTGACCGGCAAGCGCGAGGGCGCGGTCTGTCCACCAGGATTGTCCGGCCAGGACCTGTCGTCTCACTACGACGTACTTTCTGTTGCGATGCAATCGTAGAACACGCCGCGACATGCCCTTTCCCGACGACATCGCACGAAACGACCCTCGACATGGAATGCGTCGCTTTCGAGTTGCCAGCACAAGCATAAGACCGCTTCGTTCCTGCACAAACCGGTGCAAAACGGAAGGGAGAAATGTGCTGACTGGTGCGCAGCGCCCGCGCACGTCCGCAGCCACCCTGGATGGATAGCATCGCGTTGTAAAGCGTCGAGGTCCCATCCCCGGACTGCGACGTGTGTGGTAGTGCCCGCACCTTCGTGTGCGGATTTTTTTTGCCTTTTGGAGGTAGGGAAATGAGGCCTGGTGCAAATGTCTCCTATGTGCGTGAGTACCTCGGATGGACGCGAACCGAGTTCACGTATCGTTTCGCGCCCGCCACGTTCGACCATAACAACAGGAAGCGCTGCTACGACAATCTTCGTTCGCTCGAAGTGCGAAAGCAGCATTCGTCAGAATTGCTTGCGTGGATGGAACCCGTGCTGAGAATCAGCGCCGCCGTGTTGCAGACCGACGATCTGAACCAACTCACGCATGATGCGATGTCATCGTTGCGTGCCCGGTATGTCGGCCCGCCGATGGATGCGCTTACGGTGGTGGTGAACCGGTGCTGTGATGGTGTCGAGCCGACGCCTGATGAATACCGGGCCGCTATGGAACAGGCGGATAAAGCCGGCAACCGCGAAGAGGTGTTGCACTTGCTGGAGAAAATCGCAACAGAACGGCGCAAGTGGCATCGTGGTGGATCGCCCCTGAGGCCCAATCGCTGGAATCAGGCGTAACGGCAAAAGGCCCGCGCAGTAGCGGGTCTCTTCGCAGAAAAAGTCGCATTGAAGCGGGACTTATTCGACGGGCATGTTAGCAATGTTTGCCGACGTTGATACACCGATGTCTACTACCATCGCGACAGCCATGCCGGAAAACCGCGCTCAGGGACGTGCTCGCTTCACTTTCCGTCGCAGCAATTATTAGGACAACCGGGGGACAGTTCAATCTCCACACGTCGGACCTTTTCAGGCGGCTCGACGAAATGCTCAAGGGGCTTGTATATTCCAGCGCGGACGTCGTATGGAACTTGAGTAAGACCAAACTGCATCAGCATTGCCTTTGCTGTGTCCGCACGTTGCATTGCCAATTGCTTAGGCTCTTTTTCGCTTGCCTCAGCCACTCCACCAATGGACAGTACCTCTTGAATAGGATACTTAAGGCGCATGTCGATGGCCCAATTTGCCAATTTTAAAATTTGATCCGCCGATACCTGCGTCGAGTTTCTTTCAAAATACAAATCGATATTTTGACCCGGAAGGTTCTGAGATGTATTGCATGCTTGTGCGCTGATAGACAGCAGCCCAAATGCCAAGGCACCCAATTTAATATTCATATACGACGTATCCCGCCAGGCTATCTGCATTATTAATTGCTTGCTGCGGATTTTCTTGCCCCCAGGTTGCCAAGAATCTTGTGATCGTATATTTCCAATCTTTGCTCCCAAAAGTGTCCGTAAAGTGCGTGCACTCATGAATGATCGTTGACAGCTTCGAATCCCCTCCTGACGTGAAATCACGGGTTTCGCAAAAGACCTCGTGAATACTAATGGTATGCGTGGCTGTATCAGGGGCGCAAACGTGCGCAGCAGAACCACTGCTGACTGGATGGGGCAAACACCCAAGAACACGGTCAAGCTCAGGAGACTGCCGAACAAAATTCTTGGGTTGGAGACCACGCATAACTCTATTGACTGCGGTAAATCCTTGAATCAGAAGATCGCGCGTTGCATTGTCCTTCGTGCCAAACCAATTGGCGACGCGCGCTTGCTCTGAAGGACTCCATGTCTTCAATGCAGCTATTCGCTTGTCAACCAAAACAACCGCATCCTCGCGCAACTTCATGACCTTGGCGCGAAATTCGGCGTCCGTCATGTTTGGGCATATTGGTGTAGTGTCAATTGTCACATAAACCATTGAGCCCGGATTCGTGTTCGTCACTGCGCCAGAATGAACCTCGAACCATTCTTCATTTTCGTTCGCCTTGAAACCGTACTTATTGCGTTCACCAGATTCGTTCATTCCGGATTTCTCCTGTAATGTAAAGTATCAAGCTTGATACTGCATTCGTCTTGATGCGTTCGGTCTTCCCATGCGTCTCGATCCCTCACTACAGGAATCCCCATCAGACGCCCCCGCTGATTTCGAGTGTTAGCCGCCGCGCGTCTTTGGTGCTGATTCGCTGTGTGCGGCCTGCGGCGTCCGTGACGCCACTTGCTACTACGTTCAGGCCAACACGCGTTCGATAGCGCGCGTTCGCGAATGGTCGGCCTTTACGATCTCTCAGTACGAACTGTTCATCGAAACGATTCCGGGAGCGTTCCCGGCAATCGCACGCCCATGCGTAACCGAGGGCTTCAGCCATCTCGTAACCATTTGAATACGACTTCAGCCTATCGAACGGAAACCATTCGCCGGTTTCTGCGTTCAGCGCCATTGCGGACGGCATTGGCGGGAAGTTTGAGTAGATTGAATAGGTGATACGGCAAAGCTGGCATTCTTCCTTGCCCCCGGTTTCATCCTGTTTCTGTTGTTCCATCTGACCTCTGCTGATTTTCCAGAACACACCCGACGAATAAACCATCCAAACCGCGACACGGTCAATGACTTTAATTCGAGATAAAACCGTTTTGACGGATATTCACAATTGCTCTGCCTATCTCATTTTCAGGTGCATTTTTTCAGTGTCACCGTCCAACAAAAAAGCGGCATTGAGCCACTTTTTCCGTAAGTGATCGACGCCGGTTAGTGCTTTGTCCACGAAGCGTCCATAGCCGCCAGTTTCCCGTTCGCGCCCTGCGCAGCGTCAGCTAGAATCGCTGCCGCGTCCGCCGGTGTCAGTTGGCGGTTAGGAAGCCCCTTGGCGTCGAGCGCAAGCACCGTGAACAGTTCCTGATCGCAGCGATTGGCGGCGTGGTAGTCCTCGCCGAGCCTGGATCATCACCTCCAGCAGGTTCCGGTGTTCGTGCCTTTCCTCGGCAGTCACAGCAGGACTCCTGAACATCGAGGTCGCAAGTGTAATCAGATGTCGGAGTTGCTGCCCCTGCCGGTCGCAAAGATGAAAGGCGGCCAGCGCGAGCCGTTCATACTGGAGAGCGTCTACAGGGGGACGGGAGGGAGATTGCTGCTTTCTGGTGGGTTTGGTCATGCGCGGTCCCGGTTATCGTGAAAGATCGCCCGGACACATAGGGAGGTCCCGCGCGCGCTGGAAACCGACGAGATCGCCGGCGTGGTTGCGGCCTACCGGCACGGCGCTGAAAACGCCAGAAAGGCAGGGTTCGACGGCGTGGAAGTCCACTGCGCCAACGGTTATCTGCTTGACCAGTTCCTGCAGGACTCCACCAATCAGCGCACTGACGCATATGGTGGGTCGATCAAGAACCGTGCGAGACTGCTGCTCGAAGTCACGGACGCGTGCGTCGCCATATGGGGCGCCAACCGGGTCGGCGTGCATCTGTCTGCGCGCGGTGACGTGAAGTCGATGGGCGATTCGGACCCTGCGGCCACCTTCGGCTATGTCGCAGGCGAGCTCGGCAAACGCCGCATTGCCTTCATCTGCGCGCGTGAAGCGCTGGGAGACGACCGGCTCGGACCCGCACTGAAGGCAGCATTCGGTGGCATCTATATCGCCAACGAAAAGATGACCAAGCACACCGCCGAACGTTTGCTTGCGGTCGGCGACGCCGACGCGGTTGCTTTCGGGCAGATGTTCATCGCCAACCCGGACCTGCCGCGCCGACTTGGATTGGACGCATCGCTCAATGAGCCGCGGCCCGAGATGTTCTATCACCCAGGGGCAGAAGGGTACACGGATTACCCGGCGCTTGCCTGACCGTACAAATAGCCACCCCCGGGCCTCGCACCGGCGAGGCTTTCTTTGGGACGATCAGCCCAGACAACGGAGAAGCCCGCCAGGTCGACGTACGCTTGCACCAGGAGATGCTGCCTCGGACCTCATCCGCATAGCCAGCCAGGTGCCCATGGGTCAACGCCGTTCTTACCGTATGTTTCACAACTCAAGGCGAACATGGAAGCAGCGATCGTCCCTATGCATGCACCGGCATCACAGACGAAAGCGAACGAATCGACAAGCCGTTTTTGGAGCAGGACCTCTGGTCCCCCAAGCGGTCAGTCGATGGCTAGCGAACAAACTTCGCCGTCCATCGCACCGGGAGTGCGGCCCATCCCCAAAGAGTCCGGGTGGGCTGCATCAGCTTGCAGGCATGCCCGGAATGCTGACGCCGAACGACTGAAGCAATAGCACCGCATTCAGCGCGAGGATGACGACCGTCGCGGCAATCGCTGCAATGTCCGTTAGCCGTCTATTGACGAACTCGCCCATGATGTCTTTGCGGCGGGTGAAGAGCACCAGCGCCACCATCGGGATCGGCAACGCAAACGAAAGAACGACCTGACTGATCACCAGCGCCTGGGTGGCATTCACGCCGAGGCCGACCACCACGAACGCCGGCACCATGGTCACCAGACGTCGCACCCAGACGGGAATCCGGAAACCGACGAAGCCCTGCATGATCATCTGGCCAGCCATGGTGCCGACAACGGAGCTGGAGATACCCGAGCAGATGAGCGAAATCAGGAAAACCGCCGCCGCGCCCGCACCGAGCAACGGCGTGAGCGTATGGTAAGCAGTTTCGATTTCCGCGACGTCGCGGTGGCCGGCATGGAATGCCGCGCTGGCCATGATTACCATGGCCATGTTGATGAGACCTGCGAAGAAAAGCGCAACGATGACTTCCCGGTTCGAAAAACGCAGCAGTGCGCGGTGCTCGCTCGCGTTGCTCGCCGGAGTCCGGCCCTGAGTCAGCCCGGAATGGAGATAGATCGCATGTGGCATCACGGTGGCGCCCACGATACCGACCGAAACGGTCAGCGCTTCCCGGTTCGGCATTGAGGGCAAGATCGAGTGCAATCCGGCCTGTCCCCATGCGACGGGCGCAATGAACAATTCGATCAGGTAACACAGACCGATCACAGCAACGAGCGCGCCGATGATGATCTCCATTGGCCGGTAGCCGCCTTTTTCAAACACGAGGATGCCGTATGTCACCACCGCGGTCACCGCCATGCCGGCCATCAACGGCATTTTGAACAGCAACGCGAGGCCGATTGCGCCACCGAGGAATTCGGCCAGGTCGGTTGCCATCGCAGCCACTTCGCTGACACACCACATGACGAAGACGGCCTTGCGCGGCAGTTGCTCGCGACACATTTCCGCCAGATTACGGCCCGTCACGATGCCGAGTTTGGCAGAGAGCGCCTGGAACAGCATGGCGATCAGGTTGGCCATCAGTACCACCCACAGCAGCGTGTACCCAAACTGGGAACCGGCCTGGATGTTGGTCGCGAAATTGCCTGGGTCCATGTAGGCGATCGAGGCAATCACCGCGGGTCCGGCGAACAGCAGCGCAGAGCGCAAGCCGCGTCGTTTGCCGGCCAGCACATCGCGAATCGCAACAGTCGTGCGATCTGTGAGCGTATTTTTGCCGGCAGTGCTGTTCATGGACACTTCCCGACTTCTCTGGACGAACGTGGCACTGCTATTACTCCAGGTTCTTTAGCGCGTGATGGCAATATACAACGGCCAAACTCCGCGGATGATCGGGGCGGGTGCTGCGCAAAGCGCGCCCGGGGCCGCGGGAAGCTCGGTCAAATACGGCGAAATCGCATGCGCATCGTCAGCTTCGCCCGAAATTTGTCAGGCTACTGACAGGAAGCGGTTGAGCATCGCTCCATATCAGCGCCATTCGCAATTCGTCCTTGCGTGACGGTGAATCCATCCAGCAGAATGAGTGGTTAATTCTCTCATGCATGCCCTCCATGAAGCTTTCACGTCGCGAAGTACTTGGCCGTAGTCTGGCCATTCCCCTGAGTCTCGGCCTGTCGCCTTTCCTCGCCCTTCGTTCAGGTATCGCCAGCGCGGCGCCCCCCAATCTCGCTATCGTAATGAATTCCGGCGAAGCCAGCGTTTCGGTCATCGACATGGCGTCGCACAAGATCGTCCGGACATTGCCGACGTTGCGCGAACCCAGTCACTGGGCGCTTTCGCGCGACAGAAGCAAGCTCTATATTGCCGACGCCAGCGGCAATGCACTGTTCATTGTCGACCCGCACACTGGTTTGGCGCTTGGCCATAAGGTGATCGCCGATCCGTACCAGCTTGGCTTCACGCCGGATTTCCGCTACCTCGTCGTCAATGCACTGCGGCTCAACTATGTCGACATCTACCGCCCCGACGACCTGACGCTCGTCAAGCGCTTCTCGCCCGGCGGCATGCCGAGCCACCTCGACTTCTCGCCGGACTCGCGCTGGAGCTTCAATTCGATGCAGGAGTCCGGCACGCTCGTTTCATTCGACCTGACGAACCTGACGATCCGCTGGAAGTCGAACGTCGGATCGACCCCCGCCGGCGTGCTCTGGCACAACGGCAAGGTACTGGTCTGCGTGATGGGCAGCGACCATGTGGCGGAAGTCGATCCAGTGACGGGTAACGTGCTGCGGCGGGTGAAAACCGGCGTCGGCCCGCACAATGTCTTTCTTACGCCCGACGGCGCGACGCTCTACGTGAGCAACCGGATCGGCGGCTCGCTGGTGGCGCTCGATCCAACCACCCTCGAGCTTCGTCGTACCTATCCGTTCCATGCTGCGGGGCCAGATGATATTGCTGTTGGCCCCGACGGCAAGCTATGGGTGACGCTGCGTTTCCGGGAGCAGGTCGCCGTACTCGATCCAGCCAGCGGTAACTATGAGACCATCGATGTCGGACGCTCGCCGCACGGCATCTTCCTCACCACCGAAATGAGCCGCCCAGGTCTCGTTACCGCCGAAACGCTCTAACGTCCATCATGCTGATATTTCTCGACAGATTCTTCAATATGCTGGCCGGTGAAATCGACCAGTATCTCGTTCTGCCGTTGCTGTATCACTTCGGCTGGATGCAATGGGAAGAGCTTTCCTTCGACTGGGCGCTGATCTGCGTCTATGGCCTCTTCGCGGTTATCGTCACGTATGCGGTTTGCTGGCCGCTCGAAGCACTCTTTCCGATCGAACGCTGGGATGACCGCAAAGCCGTCGTAACCGACGCGTTCTATACGATCCTCAACCGCGTCGGGGTGTTGCCTGTCGTCAGTTTCCTGCTGTTCTACCAGGTGCAGGTGTGGGTGAACGGCTTCGTGGTCGATCACGGCTACATACCGCCAACGCTTGAGACGTTGATGCCGCCGCTTCTCGGACATCCGGTCATTACCTTCATCGCGTACGCGCTGATTCTGGACTGTGCCGATTACTGGCGTCACCGCCTGTCGCACTCATACCGTAGCTGGTACGCACTGCATGCGTTGCATCATGCGCAGCGACAGATGAGTTTCTGGTCGGACGACCGCAACCATCTGCTTGACGATCTGGTCGCCGCAATCTGGTTCGGCATCGTCGGCCTCGCGATCGGTATTCCGCCGCTGCAGTTTCCACTGCTGTTCCTGTTCATGCGCTTCATCGAAAGCCTGAGCCACGCCAATATCAAGCTTTCGTTCGGCTGGCTCGGGGACCGGTTGATCGTCTCGCCACGCTTTCACCGGTTGCATCATGGCCTGCGCGCGGCCGGCCGCAATTCCTGTAACTACAGCGCCGTCTTCCCGATCTGGGACGTCGTGTTTGGTACAGCGGACTTCTCCGCCGAGTACCCGCCTACAGGCGACCGGCGCGCACCGGAATCGATGGCCACGGGCGGCTACATCGCACAGCAACTGGGCGGCTTGCAGTTTTTCCTTGAACAGTGGCGGCAACCGGCAAGGGCTCGCCGCAGTTCCTCCTGAGAACATCCCTGCATTGCGCCAATGCCCAAACGGGCCGGTTCATGTGCGCCTGGATTTGGTCCGGACCGGCTGGTGCAAAGCACCTGTCAGTAGACCGTAAGGCATCTGCTCTGTGCCTTTGAACCTGAGGTGCGATAATTGCAGTTGCCGGTTTCAGAATGCCCGGATACCGGCATCTACCCGCTCTATCCAGCTATCCTCAGTTCAAAGAGCTCGAAGTGGCAAAGACTGTCAAGCAAAGATCAGGGCACATACACGTCGCGATACGGCCTGCGCTCCGGCAACATAGGGGGCTGTCTCTCCCCGACGCGACGCGCCCGTCAAGGCGCCCATGGAGTGAATGATGTTGCGCAGAACCAGTTCCTGGTTTGTGCGTTACACGCTCCGCGCGCGCGTTCGCACGCTCGCGCGAAAAGCGATCGGGCTGGCAATCTTTGTCAGCGGTTCCGCAGTGATTGTCGTGTATCTGCTACGACGCGTCTCCGATGGCTAAACGTCAAAGACAGGCGTGGCGCATTTGATTTCCAGGCAGTCCCGCGATGCAAACGTCGGGCGTCTGGAGCTACAGAGCAGCGCCCTCGCGGCTGGCAGCCCGACGCTTCGACTTCCTTTCCCTGGTGTTCAGGCGCGATCGCCGGAGGCACAAGGCAGCCGTAGAACTCCACAGCACGAAAAACGCATCCATACATGGCCGGAGACCGTCCTCTAATTAAACTGGTCATCAATCTCTACCGCGTGATTCGTATGAAGGTCAAATTGGAAAGGCAATGACGAAGACGATACGCTGCCAGTGGGACAGTGGAGAGTTCGCGCTGGACGTGGATGAGGCCGGTAGCGGCGCTTCGGTCGTCCTCCTGCCGGCCCTGAGTACGATTTCCACGCGCCTGGAGATGCGCCCGCTGCTCGACTTGCTCGCGCCTCAGTTTCACGTGACGACGGTTGATTGGCCGGGGTTCGGCGATCAGGCGCGGCCAAAGGAAGAATGGTCGCCGGAGCTTCTCTCGGAGTTTCTTAACTGGTTTTTAAGCGACATCGTGGCACCACCGCACGCCATTGTGGCGGCCGGACATGCAGCCACCTATGCGCTTTACCAGGCCGTCTTGCGCTCAGATACGGTTGATCGCCTGGTCCTCATCGCACCGACGTGGCGCGGCCCGTTGCCGACGATGATGGGTGGCCAGCGGGCCTGGTTCTCCCGTGTGCGCTCTGCCATTGATCACCCCCTCGCTGGCCCGCTTCTCTACCGGCTCAACGTCAGCCGCCATGTCATCACCATGATGGCGAGAGAACACGTTTACAGCGATCCTGACTGGCTTGGCGGCGATCGTCTCGCGGCCAAACTCGCCGTCACCCGTGCACCCGGAGCCCGGCACAGTTCGGTACGCTTTGTGACCGGTGCGCTAGACCGGGTCGCCAACCGTGCGGCATTCCTTGATCTTGCGCGCCGAGCCAACATTCCGATCCTCGTGATCTACGGCGATCAGACGCCGCCGAAATCGCGTGTCGAAATGGAGGCGTTAGGACAATTGCCAAATGTTCAGGTCGAATGGGTCATGAAGGGCAAACTCGCGATTCACGAAGAGTTTCCAGAAGTCGTCTCCGTTGCCATCAGGCGGTTTTTGACGAAGGAATCGCCGCTTTAGACGATCAACGACAGACGGTCATAGCCAGACGCTCCGCATTACAGACAGCGAGTTATCCGGGCGACGCATAGCCACGCCAATATGGCCGGATTACGAATCGATGTGCACCGACACGCCGGTCGACGAGTAGACCGGCGTCGCCTTGTGGCCGTCGACCGTGATCGTCGTGAACTGCTTCGTCGCCCCGTTGCCATCGATCAGATCGATGGTGTCGCCGACCTTGGGCGCATAGCCGCTCACGAACTTCACGTGTAGCGTGCCGCCGGCGATGTTCAGCTGATTACCAACGTGCAGTTGGCCGGCGCCTTTACCGTCAATGTCGAGTTCGAGTGTCGTGCCGGCGAGCTGCGTGTACTTGCCGACGATGGACACGGGCGACGCCGCCGCGATGGTGATGCCACCCGCACCCACATACACGTCGCCCGTGCCGAACGCATTCGGAGAATCGGCCTCGAGCACGCCGCCGCTTACCTGGGAGCCGCCCGACCAGGTGTTGTTGCCGCCGAGCTTCAAGGTTCCGCTACCCTGCAGCGTCAACTTCCCTGCGCCGGCAATGTCGTTGCGCCACAAATCCGACGCGTTGAATCCGCCCTGGGACGCATCCATCGAAACGATGACGCTGCCATGGAACGCACCATATCCGTCCCCGGCTGCAAACATGTTGAGGCGGCCCCACCCTTCCGCATCGTCCATGACCGGATAGCCGGAAGGAAGCTCGGTCGTTTTGAGCACCACGCGGCGCTGCTCAGCGCTCAGATACGGAAAGCGCGTCTCCAGTAACACCTCCGCACCCTTCGGCACAACGGGAGGCGCATTGGTCGATTCGATCGGAGCAAAGCCGAACGTCATACGGCGAGTGAAGTCCGCTTTGTTCGTCGCGTAGTCGGCGAAGCGGTCCGTCGCTGCCGTGCCGGAGTGGGCGAAAACGGCGAAGCTCGTCGAATTGGTATTCGTCGACTGCATCAGGGCCGCGTGCGCCTGGCTAAATGCGGCGCTCTTCAAGGTGGCGTTGCTCGGATCGGAAAGATTCGCAGCAGTCGCCGCAAGTGCAAACATTCGACCAGCAATGACGTCGAGCGGCGAGTGCATACCGGCGAAAATGCGGTTTTCGCCAAGTTCGAGGCCGCGGCTCGCCATCTCCTGGAACCGCTCCGGCAGCACGTAGGCCATCGTCATCGCGTCGCGCATGGCCTCCGCCTCGTGACCGCTGATAAATCCGCCATCGGTCGAAGGCGTGGTGCTCTCGGCAGGCACCAGAGTCGGATCTACCACGACACTCGTGCTCCAGCGGTATGGCCGGGCGTATTTGTAGAAGCGCTTGGCCGGCTCGGTGGACGCGTTGTTGCCCATGATGTTGAGCAGGTCGACAACCTGGCCGAAACTGGTGTTGCCGCCACTGCTGCCGACGCCGATGTTGTTGCCGTTGTCGTTGTACAGAACGGTCGTCGCATCCGCCGGAATCGACGTGATGGTCGTTACCTGCTGCGCCGCCGCGCGCCACGCATTGGTGAGCGGTCCCATGCCATCGGTCACGCTATAACCTTTGCCGCGCCGGTCGTCGTAGTAGGCTGCGTCGGCCTGTGCCTGAGTCCGGTTGGTCGTCTCGGTGACCACGAATTGAATGTTTGCGGCATGGACGGCATTGTTCACGACAGCCCCACCCGGCGTACCGTCATTGGGTAGTCCTGTCCACGTGGACTGCACGACAGCCGGAAAGGAACCATTGGCGGGCGCGGAGACGCCCGCATCGACGATCTCGGTCAACGGTTGCCAGATGTCGAGGAATCGCGAGACGACACGCACGCCCGCATTCGTGGCGAGCGTCGCATATCGCGCATCGCCGCGCTGGTTAGTCGCAATCGTGTCGACGAACGCGGGCACGTCGGGGATTGCGGCGTTGTCGACAAAACCGGGGTCGGCAGGGGGCGCCGGGATCGTGGCCGTCGCCGTCGTCGTCGAAGTGTTCGAGGCGCTCGGCGTAGAAGAATCATTGCTACCACCGCACGCGGCGAGTACCGCCACGCTTGCGAGCACCGTGAGGCGCAGCGGGAGAGGGACGCGAAAATGAGGCATCACGAGACTTTCTTGTGGTTGTTGGTGGCATCGGATTGTGCGGCTGAATTATGACGGCATTGTTTCGACTGATTACGCGGTATCGGATATCGTGGCGCGATTCGCAGGTATCCCAGGAAGACCTGGTGGTGGAAGCTGCACATGCTTCGCAGACGTGGGAACGCAGAACTCCTTAGTATTTGATTGCGGCTCATCCACATTCGCGGAGCATGCGAAAGGTTTCATTCCGCGAGGTATTGGTGCAATGTCGATTCGGAACGCCAACCACAGGGCGATCCTTTAACGGACAACCGTTTCGCGTGAGCCTAAAACTACCCCTTTACCGTCGCCACTCGCCAGACGACAAACATGACGAGGCCCACCGACGCGGCGGTCAACAGAATGAAGTCAATCGAGCGCACTAGCTTTTTCATATCGACGTTGGATCGGACGCGCGACGTCCGCATGAGAACCGGAAGTTAGGCGTGTGGAAGTATCGAAACGCGATCGTATGGAATGTCGAACGCTCACCAGTACTTCAGTGATGCGAGAAAAGCGCGTTATCTGAGGGCGTTGTGAAGGAAAGGCGATGTCCGGATTGCGAATTCACTACCGGCCCTGAACCGTAGTCGTTATTCGCGTGTGCCTGCCGCGGGCTGCTCTCGTCCGGATAGTGCACTTTCGACTGATGGAGCGTGCCGTTCTGTTCGGCCTGTATGACGTTCGCTTCCACCTCGGAGCGAGTGAGGGGCTGCGCCGACGAGAGCGCTGGAATGGCGATTGTGGTTGCGAGGATCGCATGAGCGATAAGTACTTTCATAAGTTGGCTCCTTGGTGAATAGGCAAATTTCGATGGATCGAATGGACCACGCTAACTGCATTGAAAGCGAGTCGATCTTCACGCTGAGGTGGACCGCGAACAGATAGCGATCGACGGGTGACCGGTATTCAGTGTGTGGATATGAAGGTACGCCCTGCAACCTTAAAAGCCGCTTATCCCGTCTCCGAAAAATGCGCGGCGTCCGCGAGCCATGTTCCGACCGTTTATCGATAAAGGCGATCTGGCAGTTCTTTGACGAACCGGGTTCGCCTGACTCGCCAGGCACTGTGGACTGACCCGCCGCAATCGCGAATATCCGCACTGCGCCGTCAAACCGGGCCATCATGGCGAGCATTCAGCAGATGTTTTTCGAGCGGACGGAGGCTGCGTTTGTTGCAAGCGCTTCAGTACCGCACGCTCCGACGCGCCTCGCGCTTGCTCGCATGGCGTGGACGACCGAACGGTCTGATCAAATCAGGCTCGGTAAATCTGTGCGCTATCGAACACACGCCGGTGAGTCGAATGTCCATGATTTACCGGTAAACGTCATTCCCCTAAGCCGTTTCGAAGTGGCCAGCCGGACTGACTTCGATGGGTGTCAGCATGGCTTGTGCGTAACGCGCTATATTTGAAATCTCACTGCGATGCGGCAATGCTCGTATTCGCCCGACAGGCGGCGATCTCGAGCTTCTTCTGCACGGCGACGCCCTACTTGCCGCGCGTGTATGCGCCGCGAAAGCTTCGTCTATCGTTGTGAGCGTTGGTGATTTTCAATCCCCGAGATTAACCGGGCTCGTGTTGGACCGTTGCAGACAGGCCTGGCTCGGGTCTTCCGCTTAACCACGACTTCACAGGACGGCAATATGTCACTTCGTATCAATGACACCGCGCCCAACTTCACCGCGCGGACCACGCAGGGCACCATCGATTTCCACGACTGGATCGGCGACCAATGGGCGGTCCTGTTCTCTCATCCGAAAGACTTCACGCCGGTTTGCACGACTGAACTGGGCTACATGGCGAAGATCGAGCCGGAGTTCACCAGGCGCAACGCGAAGCTGATCGGGTTGTCGGTCGATCCGGTCGAAGACCACGAAAAATGGGCCGCGGACATCGAGGAAACGCAGGGCGCCGCCGTCAAATACCCGATGATCGGCGACACCGACCTCGCGATCGCCAAGCTGTACAACATGCTGCCGGCCGACGCGGGCGATACCAGCGAGGGCCGCACCGCCGCGACCAACGCGACCGTGCGCTCGGTTTTCATCATCGGTCCCGACAAGAAGATCAAGCTGACACTGACCTACCCGATGAGCACCGGCCGCAACTTCGACGAAATCCTGCGCGTGCTCGATTCGATCCAACTGACCGCCAAACACAAGGTCGCGACGCCGGTCAACTGGAAGCAGGGCGAAGACGTGATCATCACGTCCGCGGTTAGCAACGACGAGGCGCAGCAGATTTTCCCTGGTTTCAAGACTATCAAACCGTATCTGCGCACCACCAAACAACCGGGCTGACAGATGTGGCGAGGCGGCCGCTTGCGGCCGCCTCGCCGACCTTCCTATGGGATACAGATGATTTTTCGTCAGCTGTTCGATCCTGCTTCGTCGACCTACACGTACTTACTCGGCGACAGCGGCGAGGCGGTGCTCATCGACCCCGTCTACGAGCAGGTGCCGCGCGATCAGGCGCTGCTGCGCGAGCTGGGCCTATGGCTGCTCACGACGCTCGATACCCACGTGCACGCTGATCACGTAACCGGCGCATGGCGCATGCGTTTGCGTTGCGGCAGCGAGATCGGGCTTGCCGGGGTCGTCGAGGCGAAAGGCGTCACGCGAGCGCTCGCGCATGGCGATCGGATCGACTTCGGCACGCGTCATCTGAGCGTGCGCGCGACGCCTGGCCATACGAACGGCTGCCTGACCTACGTGCTCGACGATCTGAGCATGGCCTTTACCGGCGACAGCCTGCTGATTCGCGGCTGTGGCCGCACCGATTTCCAGCAGGGCAGTCCGCAGCAGTTGTTCGCGTCCGTGCGCGAGCAGATCCTGTCACTGCCGGACGACTGCCTCCTCTATCCCGCGCACGATTATCGCGGCATCACGGTGACGAGCGTGACCGAGGAGCGGCGCTTCAATCCGCGTCTGGGCGGCGACGTCGACGTCGGTGATTTCGCCGGGTACATGAACAACCTGAATTTGCCGCATCCGAAGCAGATGGCGGTCGCGGTGCCCGCAAACATGCGTTGCGGGCAGCCGGAAGGCGGCGCCGAAGTTGCGACCGAAACGCCGGATTGGGCACCGTTGACGCTGCGCTTTAGCGGCGTGTGGGAAATCGAGCCGATGGCGCTGCTCGAGCATGGCGCCGCGTTTCAGATCGTCGATGTGCGCGAGGCGCCCGAGTTCATCGATCGTTTGGGTCATCTGCCGGGCGCGAAGCTGGTGCCGCTGTCGCAATTGACGGGGCGGCTCGATGAACTGGAGCGCGAGCGGCCGGTGGTCGCGGTGTGCCGGTCCGGCGTGCGCTCGGCGCAGGCAAGCGTGTTGCTGACGAAGGCGGGGTTCGGCAAGGTGGCGAATCTTGCCGGTGGGATGCTGCGGTGGAGGACGGAGGGGTTGCCGGTTGCGTCGGATAGTGTTTGAGGGGGAGTCGGCGCTTCGGAACCCCCACAAGCTCAGCCTTGGCCTTGGCGACAGCCTCGACCTTGCCCCAAAGCCGCGCCAGCCCTCGAATAGCAAGCGCTCCGTTGCGCCGGCCGCGTGATCAGCCAGATCCCCCCACATACGAGCACCAGCGCGACGAGATTCTTCAATTCCATGATGTTCTCGTTCAGACATATCGCGGATAGCAAAAGGTGAACGCAAATTCAAACAGACCGCCGCCAAAATTGACGACCATCACGCCGACGAATCCCAGCAGGCATCCAAGTGCCTTGCGTGGGGAGACCTTGTCGTTCTTGTAGATGAAATGGGCAAGCAGCGCACTGAAGAAGGTCGCTGTCGAATTCAGGATCGAACCGCGAACGCCGGTCGTGTAGGCGAGACCGCACGAACCGGTAGCCTGCGAAGATCAGCTTTGAAGGAATATCGTTTTGCGTGATTCCGAGCAACGCATAGCCAATTTTAATTGCCGGGTACGAACTGCCCCACAGCAGGCAGCATACGGTCGCCACAATGACGAGCACTTTCGGTTGGGTGAATGACCGCGCGGAATCGCACGATCCGGTCGTTGCTGAAGGTACGGACATGTTTCTGGTGATGTTGTCTTTGTGCACTGTGTGGGCAGGCCACAGCAGTGCTTTTTTTGTAATGTCTGGCAGATGCGGCTGCTTCGCGTCTTGCCACGCGTCGCACGGGCACGCCAAATACGGCCGCTGAGACCCATCGGCCATCGAACGAAATGCCACGGGCGACCGGACGTTACGCCGGCTGCTATGTCCGCATCACTGTGTCGGGCGATGTTCCGACCATGCGCTGGCGAGTGGTGCGCACCTTCACACCTGCGGCGCAGGCACCCGTGGGTCCAGTCATTGTGCGCCGACCGCGCGATGCTCGCTCGCGCGGCTTCACCCGGTGCGCCCGAGGAGGATGCCAGTGGTGATTTTCGTTTGGGTGGCTGGATCGTCCCTTACGCCGACGAAGCGGTCGGCGCAAGTGTGCATCATCTGCTCGCGCAGCCGTTCGAGTTGCTGCTAGGGCGTTGCACGTACGACATATTCGCGTCGTATTGGCCATATGTACCGGCCGATTCACGCAACCGCGACATGGCCGACCAGTTCAATCAGGTCCGCAAGCACGTGGCCACGCATCGATCCGATACGCTCGGTTGGCACAACAGTCATGCACTGAAGGGCGACCTTGCCGACGCGATACGCGCGCTGAAACTTCAGGACGGTGCCGATCTATTGACGTTCGGCAGCGGCGACATGGTGCGCCAACTGCTGGCGGCGGGCCTCGTGGATGAACTCCAACTCCTGATTTATCCCGTCATGCTCGGGCACGGCAAACGCCTGTTCGGCAACGACGCGCAAGCGTCCGCCTTCAGGATGGCACACGCGACGAGCACCCCCGGCGGCGTGCTGATCACGCGCTACACCCGCAACGGCGAAGTCCGAACCGGAACGTTCGAGTAAGTGCGAAGCTTCCGATCGACGCTTACAAACGGAGGCCTATTTCTTCCTCACGTCCCGCGCTCGCCTGCCACCCGCCACGGTATCGGCGAACAGGTCGATCACGACCTCGCGCAGCCAGCGATTGCCTTCATCCTGATGGACGCGCTCGTGCCACAACAAATGGATCGGCGCGGCGGGCAGCGTCATCGGCAGCGCGCGCAGGCTGAGCGAGAACGGCGTGGCCAACTCCAGAGCGAGGCGCTCGGGCACCGTGGCGATCAGGTCGGTACGTTGCAGGATGTAGCCGACGCTCATGAAGTGCGGCACCGTCAGTCGCACCTGACGCCGCACGCCGCGCCGTTTCAGCCACTCGTCCACTTGACCGTGGCCGGTGCCGGCCGACACCACCACCAGATGCTCGGCTTCGCGCCACGCGGAAAGCGTGAGCGGCGCGTCCTCGAGTGGGTGAGCGCGCCTGAACAGACAGACGTAGCGCTGATCGAACAGACGCCGCTGATAGAACCCCCCCTTCAACTGCGGCAGCAGACCGATCGCCAGGTCGACCCGGCCGTCGGCCATTTCGTTGCTCAGATTGACGCTCGTATTGCGCACCGTATTCATCGCGATGCCTGGCGCGACGCGCGACAATCGTTCCAGCAATGCGGGCAAAAACACGACTTCGCCGATGTCGGTCATACCGATCGTCATCGTACGGATCTCGCGCAGCGGATCGAAGCCCGTCACCGGATTGAGCGCGGCGTGCAAGGTGGAGAGCGCCTGCGAGACCGGTTCCGCGAGACGCAGCGCGAACGGGGTAGGCACCACGCCGCCCGGCGCCCGCACGAACAGCGGATCACCGAGCAGGCGGCGCAGCTTCGCGAGCGCATTGCTGACGCCCGGCTGGCTCATGTTCATTTGCTCGGCGACGCTCGCCACGCGCCGCTCCTGCATCAGCCGCTGGAACAGCAGCAGCAGGTTGAGATCGAGATCGCTCAGTTCCATGGTCTCGGCATGACCTAAGGTCATTCATTTCAGTGATGAAGTAGATTCATTTCATCTTATTGAGCAATGATCGTCTAGTGCTGAAAATACCAACACGGTATCCGCATGCGACGCGCCGGGCGCGCGTTCCAGAGTGGCCCGAATCGATAAACCCGCATATCGGAGACACAATCATGAACCGGATGGATCTGAGCATCGCGATCGTCGGCGCCGGCATCGGCGGCCTTACGCTGGCGCTCGCACTACGCGAACATGGCATCGATGCGCAACTCTACGAGCAGACCGATGAGTTGCGCGAAGTGGGCGCGGCCGTCGCACTGTCGGCCAACGCGACGCGCTTTTACGAGCGCATGGGGCTACGCTCTGCGTTCGAAAACGTGTGCGCCGAAGTACCCGGGCTCATTTATCGTGATGGCCGCAGCGGCAGCGTCATTGGACATCATCGCGGCATGCCCAGCTATCGCGAGCAGTTCGGTGGCTCGTACTGGGGCGTTCATCGCGCCGATCTGCAGGCGGTGCTGTCGAAGGCAGTTGGTCTCGAGCACATCGAGCTCAGCCATCGCTTGATCGATCTCGTGCAGCATCCCGATCGCGTGAGTCTCGCGTTCGACAACGGTCGGCGCATCGATGCCGATCTCGTGATCGGCGCCGACGGCGCACGCTCGATCACGCGACGCTGGATGCTCGGCTACGACGACGTGCAGTATTCCGGTTGCTCGGGCTTTCGTGGCATCGTGCCGGCCGAGCGCATGGACCTGTTGCCCGATCCGGAGACGATCCAGTTCTGGGTCGGGCCCGGCGGCCATCTGCTGCATTATCCGATCGGCGACAAGGGCGATCAGAACTTCCTGCTGGTCGAGCGTCATCCGTCGCCGTGGCCGTCGCGCGACTGGGTCATGCCGTCGACCGAAGGCGAGCAACTGCGCCTGTTCAAGGACTGGCATCCGGCCGTCGTGCAGATGATCACGGCCGTGCCGATCAGTCAGCGCTGGGGCCTGTTTCACCGTCCGCCGCTGGGCCGCTGGAGCAAGGGCCGCGTGACGCTGATCGGCGATGCCGCGCATGCGCTCGTGCCGCATCACGGCCAGGGCGCCAACCAGTCGATCGAGGATGCCGTGGTGCTGGCCGCGCAACTCGCCAAGGCGGGCCCAGGCAAGTGGCGAGAAGCGCAGGAAGCCTACGAGCGTCTGCGCCGGGGCCGCACGCGCAAGGTGCAGTACGCGTCGATCAGCACCGCGGACGTGTTGCATCTGCCGGACGGCCCCGCCGCGCAGGAACGCAACGCGCGGCTAGGGGCGCGCGACAGCATGCTGCATCACCTCGACTGGATTCACGATTTCGATGCGCTTGCGCAAGAGCCGAGCGCGCGACAAGGCGGCACGTGGCTTTGAGCCTCTCCATGAGGCTTCAATAGGGAGGCGGTGGGCCGCATGCTCATGCCAGGCGCCTCTCTCCAGCCACTACGCGTCACATGCAACCCATTGACCGAGTGTCGCGTCACCCTGATCACGTTACCTATATTGCCGCTCGTCTACTTTCTTGGCGCATACCTTCCTGAATTGAGCGGTCGTCCGCTGGCAATCGTCTACGCGTTCTGGGAGCCATTTGTCGCGTGGGGAACAATATTATTTCTCGCAAGCAATTTCCAGCGACGCTTCGACAGACTCGTTGGCGCGTGGCAGCCGCTGTCGCGACGTGCCTGCACGATCTACGTTATCCCTCCGCCCGTTCTGGTTGCCGTCGCGTTGGCGTGGAGAAACGTACCCGCAGCTCCTCTGCTGAAGTTCGCGGTCACGGGTAGCGTCGCTTGCGCGTTGTGCTATCTGCTTGCTGGACTTTTCGCTTCGATTGCCCAAACTGGCATCGATATTGTGAAAAATGGGTTCGCGTGTGACGGCCATACGCGCATGCACGGCATCGAGTGACCGGCAACGCGCGGCCTACCGGCTCCGCGGCTTCTAATGCGAGCCGTAAATTTTGGAGTTCATGCGTTGCCTGGAAACCCGGCGCGTAATTCCCGGTGGAGAAATGTCGAATAGCGACAGCATGGAACCGCGTAGATCGGTCGTATTAGCTAGCGCCTGATATCCGGGAAACTGCGCGCCGGTCGCAATTGCACCTATGTCGCTGCGATCGCAGCCCTTTGTGCTTGCGCTGATTCGCGGCTGACGGTCATTTCTACCAGCTGTCAATGGCCGGTAGCGGCTGGCGACACCACGCTCGGGGTCGCCAGCGTGTTGTTGCTCTTGGGAGCGGCGGTGGTGTCAGACGTCGAGCTGCTATTGCTGCTCGGCAGGCCCGAGTTCGGTGCCTTGGCGCCCATGCCGCTGTCCGTGTTGGTGGTGCCCGGCATGCCGTAGCCGCCCGTCGTTGCGCCGTTCATCTGGTTCGACGGACTAGCCGTGCTGCCGGCTGTACCGGTCGAACCGCTGCCGCTCTGGCCTCCGGCCGCCTGCGCAAAAGCGCCGCCCGACAGCGAGAGTGCGGCGACGGCCGCGACTAGTGTGATGGTTGCCTTGCTCATGATCCGCCCCTCCTTAATTGGACTGGAAGATAGACGCAGACAGTTGCCGCCTGCGCTACAGGAAAGTCGCAAACAGCGTGCCGCGTGCTTTTGTAGGTAGCGAAGCGATCGGCGGCGCACCGAGTGGCGGTCGTGGGGCGCGGATTCAACCGGTGGATCGCACGAGATCTGCCGCGAAATAAGCCGCTCTCCGCCGGAATAAACCCCGCGCCGTTCTCGTTCATTGACCGTTAAGTCCTTTGGGCAGAACAAGGAGTGCGGTCATGAAGTCTCTACTCGCTCTATTCGGCGTCGTTGCATGCGGCGCGGCCGTCGCGACTCTGATGTCATGCGGCGGCGGTGGCGGCAGTGGTTCGAGTTCGAGCAGCGCGAGCCCACCCGTCCAGTCGTCATTCGCAGCGACGGCCCTCGTATCCGATGGCGCGGTGCCCGCTGCACACACCGACGCTAATCTGAAAAACCCTTGGGGCGTGGCCTTCAATCCCAAAGGTTTCGTCTGGGTCGCGGACAACGGCACCAACGTCGCGACGCTCTATGACGGCAATGGCGTGCCGCAATCGCTGGTCGTTACGATACCCGACGGCAAGAACGGCTCCGCATCGCCCACGGGCATCGTTTTCAATGGAACACAAAGCTTCCGCGTCACGGAAAACGGCAAGTCTGGAGTCGCTGCGTTCATCTTCACGGGCGAAGGCGGCACCATCACCGCCTGGGCGCCCGCCGTAGGGCCGACCAATGCGTTCGTCATGTACGACGACGGTACGGGCGGCGCCGTCTACAAGGGTCTCGCGCTCGCCGCGATGAACAACGGCAACTTCCTTTACGCGACGGACTTCCATAACGACAAGATCGACGTCTTCGATACCTCGTTCACGAAGGTCGCGATGCCCGGCGCCTTCACGGACCCGGCGATTCCAGCCGGCTTCGCGCCGTTCGGCATTCAGGCGATCGGCTCGAATCTGTTCGTCACCTACGCGATGCAAGACGCAGCCAAACACGACGATGTCCCGGGCGCGGGGCTCGGCATGGTCGATGTGTACGACACCGCAGGCAACCTGAAGCAACGCTTCGCGACAAGCGGTCCGTTGAACGCGCCGTGGGGCATTGCGCAAGCGCCCGGGAACTTCGGCTCGATGAGCGGCGCAATACTGATCGGCAATTTCGGCGATGGCATGATCAATGCGTTCAACGCGTCGAGCGGTCAGTCGATGGGACAGATCAGTGGGCCGAACGGCAGTCCGATCGTCGAGCAGGGCGTGTGGGGCATCGCGTTCGGCAACGATCTCAGCAATCAGCCTTCCAGCACGCTCTTCTTCGCGGCGGGGCCGAATGACGAAGCCGATGGCGTCTACGGAAGAATCGATCTGAATACGACGTCGAGCTCAGGTACGAACACGGGCACGAACACCGGCACAAGCGCGGGCGGCGGGATGAGCATTGGAATGTAGCGCTAAGCGCGCAATTGAGAAGCGCCGCTCTCGATGCGAGAACGGCAATATTGCTTTTGCGAGACGATGTGTGCTTGAGCAGTGTGTGTGACGATCATCAGATCCACGCGTGGTCGAGCACCAGCAATGTCAGGTCCTGACTGTCCTGACTCACATCTGATTCTGACGCCGGCATGCCCGCAATATCTGCTGAACTGCAAATGCCCCTCGCACGGTTTGCACATTCTGCAGCACACACACGTGATACGACTTTTCCCGCGGCAGAAGCAGTGCGCCATTTCTGTAAAGCGCGCTGCACGAATCGTTAATCACGCGTGCCGCGAAAGTACTCTGGCTATTTCCTAGCGAACCCAGAATGCATTGATCGTAGTCTGGATTATCGGTGCCGAGCGCCAGAGCCGGAAGCGGCGTGGCGAGTGCGATCGACAGAAGCAGAGAGGCGGGCTTGATCATGAATGTGGGCGAGACGCAAGGGATATAACGATGGGCAATCGTAGCATTTTGCGGTTCGATGCAGCACCTGGCCGACGCCCGTCTTGTACTCGACCCGCGAGAGCGGGATCGATCTCGTTGTTTGTCAGGCCGAATTCCGCCATGCGAGCACGATGATCTGGTGAGCCCAGATATGAACGAAGGGCTTTGTTTACCGCATGGATCAGATCGCTGTTACTTCTATTGAACGAAAATGCCCCGAGCGGAGGCTTCTGCTGCTTGCCCTTCGTTCCCGGTTCGTGCTCGATAGCCTCGAGCATTGAGCCTCCGATCCGGTTCGCAGTGATCCGATTCCCCAAGGCCGTGCTCGCATACGCATCGACGGCGCCAGAGAGAACCGCTTCGACAGCGTCGGCCTGATGCTCGAAGACGACTATTTGGTCCTCGCTTACGCCAGACGCTTTCGCTGAGTCGTGCTGCACCTGTCCAGCTATGATGCCAAGGCGCGCATCAGCGCGTTTGGCAAGCGACACGTAGCTGTCGAGCGCTTTCGGGTTTCCAGTCCGAACCAGAAAACCGTCTGCGATCCCCCATACCGGGGCGCTGAACGCGACCATATTGGCGCGTTCGCGTGTGACGAACAGCGGAACGTTCATATCCCACCTGCCTGCTTCAACGCCGGGCAGGAGTTCACTAAACGACGTCAGATGATGCTCGATCCGGGTTACGCCGATCGCCCGAAGAACCGCGTCGGCCAGATCGATGTCAGCGCCCGTGGGGGTACTATCTGCTTCCGTCCAACCGAACGGGGGTTCTTCGATGTACGCAATCGTTACCTTCATCGCCGTGTCTCGCCAATTGGGAACGGCCATTAAATGCCGGGCCGAATGTTGACGATTCTACTTACATGCGCGGTTGTCGTTGCGGCGGCTCTCTCTGAAACGAACGCGGTTATGCCTGGATTGGGTGTCGGTCTTATGGACGTTGGTTGGATTTCGCGGCATCGCCACGGAAACGCACCCACGTCTTCCGGTCAATCCATGGTCACAACCTTGTCACGCACTGCCTCAAGCGAACCGGCAGTTGCTCAAGGAAAGATTTTTCGCGCTCACCACAATATTCGCGCTCCTGAAACGTCTTCAGGCGCATGGAACCGCCACCCACCTCGCACCCGATGACCGACCGAGACAGCGACATCACCGCGACCGTGGTGCGTGAGCGCACGAGGCTCGTCAATTTTATCCGGCGTCGAATACGCGACCCGGACGACGCCGAAGACATCCTGCAGGATGTGTTCCACGAATTCGTGCAGGCTTACCGGCTTCCCGCTCCGATCGAACAGGCGAGCGCGTGGCTTTTCCGTGCCGCGCGCAATCGCATCATCGATCGTTTTCGCAAGAAGAAGGAGCAACCGCTGACCGATCTGTCTGAGGCCGAGGACGACGCCAGCGGTGAGTATCGCCTCGACCTCACGTTACCGGCGCACGATGCAGGCCCCGAAGCCCTCTACGCTCGCGCTGTATTGCTCAAGGCCTTGCAGGATGCGCTCGATGAGTTGCCGCCGAATCAACGTGAAGTATTTATCGCGCACGAGCTGGAGGGGCGGTCCTTCAAAGACATGGTGGCGGAAAGCGGTGTCACGCTCAATACGCTGCTCGCGCGCAAACGCTACGCGGTCTTGCATCTGCGCGCCCGACTGCAGGCCATTTATGACGAACTGGATATATAGAGGAGTCGAGGGATGAAGTTTCGAATCAGATGTGTGGGCAAAGCGCTGCTCGTGGTGGTTGCCATAGCGGTGCTCGGATGGGTGGTCATGACGCTATGGAATTGGGTGATTCCGGCGCTTTTCGTTGGCGCCCGTGCGATCGACTTCGCGCATGCGTTGGGCTTGCTGGTTTTGAGCCGCATCCTGTTTGGCGGATTCCGCGGACACGGCGGCTGGCGCGAACGGCGTCACTGGCGCAAATGGGAAGCGATGACGCCCGAAGAACGGGAGCATTTCCAGACGGCATGGCGATCGGGCCGCGACCGGCGCGCGGGAGATTGACCATGCGCGAGAAATCAACGGGCGACTGCAAACAGAAGCCGGGCGTGATTGCGCCAGTCGTCGACCTGAAACGTTGCGAAGGCAAGGGCGATTGCCTGGAGGTCTGCCCTGAGAATGTGTTTGAGATCCGGCGCATCGATGACGTCGATTATCTCAGCCTCGATTTGATGCACCGCCTCAAGCTACGCGTGCATGGAATGAAAGTCGCCTACACACCGAACGCGTACGCCTGCCGGTCGTGCGGTCTTTGTGTGACGGCGTGCCCTGAACGCGCGATCAAGCTCGTCAGAACGGCATAGCGTTACGCGTTTTAAGAAAAGCGCAGGCCGCCTGGCGCAGTGGTCAGTATTATCGATCTCCTCAAGGAGCGCACATGGCTTCATCAACCACGGATCTTCTGCGACAGCTTCACGAACAGAGCCAGACAGAAGTGATAGCCCGCGCACAGGCGCAATTTCAGGGATCGAGCGAGGAGTTTCTGAGTCTCGCGGAGGAATACGAAACGCTCGTACCTCGACTCCGTGGACGGTTTCTCGAAACGCTCGGGCTATCGAGCGAAGATTTCGAATCCTCGCAAGGCACTGCTTTATCGTTAGCCGTGTCAGCGGAAACGGGACGGTTCTTACGCAACATGGTGCTTTCGCACAGGCCGGCTCGAATCCTCGAGCTCGGCAGTTCCTGCGGCGTGTCCACGCTGTATTTCGCCGAGGCCCTTCGCACGTTAGGCAGTGGGACGGTTGTAGCGACTGAACTCGATGCTGTTAAGTGCGCACAACTTCGGGCCCACGTCAGAACGGCGGGCGTAGACGCTTATGTTGAACTGCGGGAGGGCGATGTCTTCCAGACCGTTGCCGGACTGGACGGCACTTTCGACATGGTGTTTATCGACGTATGGGCCGACGCCTATCTGGAGCTGTTCAAACAGATCGAGCGCCTGCTGCGTCCCGGATCTATCATTCTCGCCGACAATATGTACACAGCCGAGGACGCCGTTCGGCCGTACAAGCACTACCTCGACGACGACCCCCGCTTTTCGACCACGACGCTGGACTTTGAATCAGGGGTCGAATTTACAGTCGTCGTGTCATAGGCTGACGAAGAGTGGACGCCGTCCAGAATCCGGTTCATGTGCCATTCAATCTGGGTTGCGAGCGGAGCAGCTTATGCGTTGCGGGCTCCGCGATGGTGTGCGGCGCATGACTCTCGAAGAACTCGTGCGTGAGTTACTTGACCACGATCGGACTCATTTGCTTGAACTCGAAGAACTTGATGACGAAGAGAGGACGACCGATATGAAGAACGACCCGCCCGTCATTTTCATTCACGGCTTCATCGGAACCTTGGACGCATGGCAATACGAACCCAAGCACGCCTCCCCCGATTTGCTCGGCTATGGAAAGCATCGGTCCGTCCCGTTCGAGCAGATTTCCTTACTCGCGCAAGTCGAGCATATTCGCGGGTTCGTTGACGCACGCTTCGGAGCAAGACGTGTTGATGTCGTTGGTCACTCGATCGGCGGATCGATCGCGATGCTGTTTGCACACGCATATCCAGGATACGTCCGCCGGATTGTCAATGTTGAAGGCAACTTCACGTTGGACGCCCCCCGCCGACCTACGCATTCCCATGCAGAGCCCCCGGGGCCGCAGGCGGCGTATCAGCCATTCGACCTCCTGCGGCGCCGGCTGTCCGGCGTGACCGGGTCGTCGAGCGCGTCGACGAGCGTGCGCCGCCCCGCGTCGAGGATTTCGTCGGCGAAGGCCGGGTCGGCGCCTGCGATCGCACGCGACAGCACGAGCGCCCCGACCATCTGACTGAACGCTGCAATCGCATCGCGACGGGTTTGTTCCGTCGTCGCGTCTTCCGTGGCGATCATGGCTGCAAGCCGGTCGAGATACGCGGCGAGGCCGCGCGCGTAGGACGCACGCGCCGCGTCGGTCATCCGCGCAGCGTCGCCAGCGAAGCCGGACAGCGGGCACCCTGCTTTGACGTTGTCGCGGTGCGAGGCGGACAGGTAGCGTGCCGCCTGCTTCCCCAGGCTGCTGCCGTTTGGCGAATCCGCGTAGTCTTGCATCGCCTTTTCCATGACCGCGGTGACCAGCGCATCCTTCGACTTGAAGTGGTTGTAGAAGCCACCCTGGCTAAAACCGGCTTCCTTCATCAACTCCGTCAGCCCCACGGCATCGACTCCGCGTACCCGGAAAAGCCGCTCGGCGGCCGCGACGATCGCGCTGCGGTTCTCGGCGGCCTGCTGTCGTGACACCCCCATCGATCTCTCCCTTATACAAGCGATCGCGTCGATTGAAAAACACAATGTCGATCACCATTGACATGCCGTAATTACGTCGACACAATGCGCCGTAAGACGATGGTGATCGACATTGACATGAGTGTAGCCGACTTTCGCGCATAACGCGAAGCAACGCCGGCGTGGCACGGATGGCAGTCCAGGTTGATCGCGGTTCTTTGATGCCGGCGGGCGGCGGACGTTGGCGCCGTTCGGCGGCGCAACGGTTCGGTACGCAAGGGCAGGTTTGTTTTCTCCGGATTTCACGCGCGCTGCGAACCGGCGCCCATGCGATTCATCATGCGAAAGGATGAGATATGAAGATCGAAGGTGCTGTTGTTTTCGTGACGGGTGCGAACCGCGGGCTTGGCCTCGAGTTCGCGAAGCAGGCGCTCGAAAGAGGAGCGCGCAAGGTCTATGCGGGCGCGCGCGATCCGGCCAGCGTAACGCTGCCGGGCGTCGTGCCCGTGAAGCTTGACGTGACCGATCCGGCGGCCGTGGCCGCTGCCGCCGACGCGGCGGGCGACGTCACGCTTCTGATCAACAACGCGGGCATCGCGCGGCTCGGCAGTCTGACGGACGACGGCGCGCTCGACGCGTTACGCGATCACTTCGACACCAACGTGTTCGGGATGCTGTCGATGTCGCAGGCGTTCGCGGGCAACCTTGCCGGCAACGGCGGCGGCGCGATCCTGAACGTACTGTCTGTTGCGAGCTGGATAAACCGGCCGATTCTCGCGGCTTATGGCGTGTCGAAGTCGGCCGCGTGGGCGGTGACCAACGGCCTGCGTCACTCGCTGCGCGAGCAGCACACGCAGGTGGTCGGGCTGCATGCCGGTTTTATCGATACGGATCTGACGCGCGGGCTGGAAGTGCCGAAGGCGACGCCGGCCGACGTCGTGCGTCAGGCATACGACGCGATCGAGGCAGGGGCGGAGGAAGTGTCCACCGACGAGTTCACGCGGCAGGTGAAGGCCGGGTTGTCGGCAGGCGTCTATCTCGACGCTCCGGCGCCGCACTGAAGGCGCCGGAGCGCCCGCTCGTCGCGCGCGGGCATCTGGACGGAAAAGCAGGTCGCGGGCTGGAAGGAGGGGACCTCTGCGGTTCACGCAGCCGGCGGTCTGATCGTCTCCCAGTTCTGGCACGTCGGGCGAGTCTCCGATCCCATCTTCCACGCCGCCGATATGCGCCACGAATGGCCGGTAGTGGCCGCGCGCTGCCCCATGCATGAGGGACCGTTTCCCGTGGCACGTAAAGCGGCGATCTGCGGCAGGCGACCCGGAGCACCCAGCCATCGCTACAAAAAAGCGGACGCATGACGCACGCGATCAAACTGGAGTTGCTCCAATGCAGCTATCCGTGTGCGTATTTCAAGTACCCGCAGCACGGATTGCCCGCACGGCCTGTTAGCGTCCCGGGCTCACTCGCCTGGTGGCAAGGAACCCTCAACCGCGGACCGCCGCAGTAACCACAATGAGAGCCGAGAAGATCAGCGCCGGGGCGAGATGCCGGAACGGTTCCCGATTTCGTAGCAACGTGAAGAGCGCACCGATCATGATCGCACCGGCCAGGGTTAGGCCTAAGACTCTGGTTTGTCGTCCAGCAAGAAGTGCCGCACTCAACAACTCGAGAGCGCCACAGAGCCACTGAAACCATGCCGGATAACCCCAGCGTGCGAAGTCGCGCTTCACCGCGCCGGGTCTTGCGAGATTGACCATCCCAGCAACCGCGAACAGAACCGCTACGATCGTCGCGAGGATCGATTCTAAAGACGCACTGTTCCACACCATCGTCATGCTCCGTTGATTTGCTGAAAGTGTTTTTGTGCAGAGAGGTCCGCAATCAGGCCGGGGCCATGGGGCTCCCACGCAAGAACTCGGCGGGCATGCTGGCCGCTTACTGTCTGGTCGAGCGCCAGTGCGTCAGCGAACAGTCCAAGCGATTTGCGAGCATCGTCGAGCGACCAGAGTTCGACGCGATCGGCGCCGACCGAGGCCCGAATCGCTTCACCCATTTCGGCAACGGCAACGGCATCTTCCGCGACCACGTTGAAGATCTGTCCCGTGACCCGACCGTCCCCGTTTGCCGCCTGCTCCACAGCGCTCAGGTAAGCCGTGGCGAGATCGTCGACGTGAACGGCAGGCCAGTGGTCGCGACCATCGCCGACGACCCTCACACTGCCGGTCTGACGGACCATCCCGGCAAGCATGCCGAAGACGCCACCGCCGTAGCCGTGCACCATCGCCGGCCTGAGAATCACCGCGGCAATCGAGCGGCTCGCCGCTAGCGCCCGCACATGTTGCTCCACTGCGGGCCGCCAGGCGATGAGTGGTGTCGGGTTCAGCGCCGAAGCTTCAGTCGCGGGCTCCCCCTCCGTATTGCCGTAGACCCAGGTGCCCGACGTATAGACAAACGCCGCGCCCGGCTGCAAATGCGAAAGCATCGCTACAGCCGCAGCCTCGTCAACGGCACCGGCGGAAGCATCATTGGTCGACGCCATGTGCACCACGCCCTCGGCGGCCCCGGCGGTCGCAGCGAAAGACTGTGGCTCACGCAGGTCGCCGGAATGCAGTTTCACGCCGAGATCTGCCAGCGCGCTGGCAGCAGCCGACCTGTCCTGGCGCACCAGCGCCGTCACCCGATGGCCGCGGCTGATTGCCTTGCGCGCCACCGCTTGCCCGATGTAGCCAGTACCACCTGTAATGAACAGTTCCATAGCGTTCTCCTCGATGATTGCCTGCGAAGTTGATAAAGTCACACGAACGAGACTTATCGGTCTCGTTTTGGCAAATCTAAACGAGACTGACCAGTCTTGTCAACTACGCGGTGATCTGTTATTTATCTGGGATGAACACACCCTCTCTCCCCGACCTGAGCCCGCTGCAACGCCGTAAGCGGTCCGCCATCCTCGAAGGCGCGAGAACCGTTTTTTTAAGCCAAGGTTTCGGCCTGGCAACAATGGACGATGTCGCCGCGGCCGCTGGCGTCGGCAAACAGACGGTCTACCGCCACTTCAAGTCGAAGGAGGCGCTCTTCGTTGGTCTGGTGAGTTCGATGTGCGCTCAGGTGGGTGGACTTCTTGCCGGGGCTCAGGACGAGCAATCCGATGGATCACCCGAAGTCGAGTTGCACGAGTTGGGGTGGTTGCTGGCACGAAGCCTTATCGTGCCGGATTACCTGCGGCTTTACCGGGCCATCGTCGCTGAGGCCGAGCGTCTTCCGGAACTCGGCCAGGTTTTTTACGAAAATGGCGCAAAGGTCGTGCGTGCCTTCGCGGCAAAAATTCTGCGAAAGCGATTTGACGAATCGACTGCTGTATTGCGGGCAGCGACATTCGTTCAGTTGGTGCTAGGCGACGCGTATCTGGAACTGTCAATTGGCTACACGGTGCCCGATGTTGAAGCGCGCTTTGCGCTGCAGATTGACGAGGCCGTGGCGGCTGCACTTCGCTAAAATGGGCCAACCCTGTCGGTTTTCCGCGTAGCGACCCTCCACATCAGTTCATTTTGACGCCGCAACCAGACTAAGCGCGTATGCTGGGGGTACCACCTTCTCACGCAACGCATCAGGAGCAACACCATGGCCAAGAGTCAATTACGCAGCACTCGCGAAGCGAAAAAGCCCAAGCAACCCGCGAAGCCGTCAGTGCCGGCAAAGCCGTTCAGCACGGTTCGTTCGCGGGTGGCGAACGAAGGTGTCGCCAAGAAGAAGACGTAAATCGGTTGGCCGCGGACACGCGGCACAGCGATCACATGCAACCTGTAACGTTCACCGCAGTAAATTGATATCTCCACATTGAAGGCGCAAACCGCTTCGGGAGGTGCATCATGATCCATCACCACTCGGACCCCACTTTTCGTGGGCTTCCGCTCACGGCCGAGCAAGACTCGGAAATTCGTCATTACCTGAACAGGAAGGCCAAGCTGGGCAAGCCATGGAATACTCCCGAGCTGCGCGGGATGCTTGAGGACATGCTGCTGCCGCCAAGTACCGAAGACGACAGCGAGAGCGATATTCCGGGCGACGCGTCGAGCGCCGCTGAGCGCGCAGCCGCGTTCGTCGATCAGGACATGGAACCAATCGAGGCGTATGAGGAATTGCATGCCGCGATGGAAGCCGAAAGCATGAAAGGCGATCCGCACTAGCGGGAGCGCTCCGCGCGGGTAGTGAGCGTGCAACCCGGTCCATCCAAGGCGTAGAACGAAGGACGACACATGGCACTCAGTTTTTCCAACCCCAGCCGCAGCTATGATGGGATCAGGCATGGCGTGTGGTTCTGGGGATACGACAAAGCACGCGAGATTACCTTCTTTGTGGAAGACCGCGTACTGAAGCATTTCGACTCCGCCCTCGGTACTGACGAAGCCGAGGTGCTGGCCTCCTTCGACCGGAATCGCAATGAGATCCTGAAGGTCGCCATGACCCTCTATGCCGAGGGGCCGCAGACTCTCTACACGCTGCACTAAAGCTTCATCCGGTCACCCATGCTGAATGAGTTGATCCGGTTCAGGCGATCAACGCGTTTTCATGCAGGCTCGATCCGCTGCTGCCGGTCGACGGCTTCCGCATCCTGAGGCTGTTTTTTGATGCACTTCGGCCAGTCGCCGGGGCGATCGCTGACGACTTCTCGACCGAAGTCGACTCTTGATATCAGGACTGGCAAGGCAGTTATAAGTCTCCTTTGCCTGCCTACATTTGTGCATCCACGACCTGGAAGGTCGGGATGCAGGACACCTTGCACTTTAGAGGCCCTACCATTGGTAGCGCACGCCGAGATCGCCCGCGACGCCACTACGGCGGACATTGCTGTCTCCACTCACGGCGAACTGGTAGCCGAACTGTCCGTAAAGGTTCAGCCGCTCCTTGAGCCTGGCGGTGACACCGCCGGCGAATTCCAGTCGCGTGGCCTGCACATTCAGCGGCACCCGGTCATTGGCGAAGGTCGTGGTGGCCTCGGCATTGAAATCCCGCCACAGGTTGGCACGCACATACGGCTGCCACACCGCTCCCTGGCTGCCTTCGATGGTCCACTTCCCGCGCACGCCGAGACGGCCACTCGCGCCCGAAGTGGAGCCGAGGGAGACTTCACCCAGACCATCGTTCGCGTCGGAAAACGACACGTGCTGCCAGATGATCTGCGCCTGCGGCTCCAGCTCGAAACCCGGGCCGAGCGGCAGCGGGATCGGATAGCCCCCCTCGAGTGATGTCGCGAAGCCCGTACCCCGGACCGGCAGATTCGCAAACTGAGTGGTCGCGGAGCCGTCGTAGTGCGTACCCTGCACAACCGCATCGACATACCAGCCACTGGGGCCGTAGTCCGTCCAGTAGCCTCCGCCTGTATATGCATTCAGATGCATTGAGCCGGTGTGCTCCAGCGTGTATCCGGTTGCCGCTGCGTTGGTGACCAGGCCATCGACATCTGCACTGCCGTAGCCGTATGCAAAGTAGACGCCTGCAGCGTCGCGATGACCGGGCCAGACGCTTCCACGCCATACGTCGAGACCGGTCTGCACGCCTCCGACTCCGCCGCTCACGCGCGGATCGGCGTAAGACTCGTAGCGGTTGTCGATGTGGCCGCCGAACACGCGTCCCCAGGCGGAGCTTGCCCAGCCCGAGCCGCCCGCGCCGCCGCTCTCCGTCGTGAGCGTGTCGCCGATGCGCTCATGGAGCGTCCCGAGCATCTCGACACCCATCTGCCTGGCGACCGGTTGAACTACGCCATAGGTGGCCAGTTCCGGCCCGATGATCGGGTAGACGCCTGGCGGCAGCGGATCCGGTGGGGGCTCGGTGCCAGGTCCAGTTTCCGGTTCCTCTTCGCTTCCCCCTGGTGGGGGCGGCACGACGAACGACGAGCGCAGAAACCAGTCCTCGGGATTGCTGCTGTTGACGCCACCGCGAAACAAACGATAGTCTTCGGCGCCACCGCGCGCCTCGCCGACGAGCGCAAAGGCGTCCGACGCCGTGGTGCCACCGTTGGTTGTCTCGACGACGAGAATGCCGTTCCCCGTCGTCAATCCACCGGAGCCGCCAGCGTTCGTGATACGTACGGCTGACGGGTCGGCGCTGCCGCCGTTGATGATGAGTCTGTCCGACGGCGAGCCATCCAGACCGAGGAACGTGCGCAGCGCGAGCGTGCCGCCGGCACCCACGAAATTTTTGACAGTCATCGCACCGAATTGCCCTGCCGGGAGCCCGAAGCCCGGCTCAACCGTTCCGGCATTGGTGACGGTGTTCAAGTCCGTTCCTGTACCGCCCAGGGTTCCGTTCGCCTCCACATTGACCGGCGACTGCAACGAGCCGGTCAGATTGAGCACGCCATTGCGAACGTTGGTCGGACCAGTAAAGGTGTTCTGGCCGGATAACGTGAGCACGCCGTTGCCGGCCTTGGCCAGTGCCCCGCTTCCGGAGAGCACGCCGGACCAAGTCGCGCCCATGCCGTTGGTGTCGATGGTCGACGTCGTGCCTCCGACCAGCGTTGCGTTGACGCCTGCGCTCAGCGTCGAACCCACCACCTGTATCGTTCCTCCACCGAGATTGAATGCATAGGTGCCACCCAGATTGTTGAAGTCGCCGAACAGCGAACTTCCCCCAATCTGCAGCGTGCCGCCCGACAGGTTATACGTGCCGTTGCCGGCCGCCGCGAGGAACAGTCTCGACGCGCTGCCGATCGCAAGGGTACCGCCGGTCTGGTTGATCGTACCGGTGCCCTGGCTACCCGAGGACACGACGTTCGAGCCGATGAACAGCGTCCCATTAGCCACGTTGAAGGTGCCGCCGCTCAGGTTGAGCGTGCCGCTGCTCGGGTTGCCTTGCGTATTGCGGCCGAGCGTCATGAAGTCGGTGGTGCTGTTGCCGAATGCGACCGTTCCGCCCGCCAGGTTGTAGGTGCCCGTACCGCCCTGGTTGCCGATGTTCAGCGACACCGGCGTGCCCGGCATACCGAAGACGACGTTGCCCGCGGTCTGCGTAACCGTGCCCGTGCCGCCGAAGTCGCCGACCTGGAGCGCGGAGTTGAACGTGAGCGTGCCGCCGCTCACGTTCAACGTGCCAGACGACGTCGATCCGGGGACCTGCGTCGCGAGGGTATTGCCGAGGCCCAGCGAAAGATAGTCGATCGCGGTGCTGCCGCTGGAGACCGCTAGTCCACCGCCCACCACAAAAGCCGAGCCGCCCTGAATCCGCGCACCGTTGATCGTGAACGTCCCTGCGCCAGTCTTGACGAAGATGCCTTGCAGCGCGTCGCTCGCCGTGCCGGCATTGATGATCGTGCCGGAGAAGCTGGTGCTCGTGTTATCGGTGCCAACCACCAGTATGTTCGTGCCGTCGATCACGGTGCCGCTGCCCGACAGGTTCGGCAGCGGCACGACGCCCGTCGCGACCCCCGGAATCGGAGTGGTTGTGACGCCCGAAATATCGAAGGTGCCGTTGTTTAACATCCCGCTGGTCAAATTGATGCTGCCGCTTCCCGTCAGCGCCAGCGTGCCAGCAGAGATGGTCGTCGTGCCGGTATAGGTATTCGCATTGGTCAGCGTGAGCACGCCGTTGCCGGCCTTGGCCAGTGCCCCGCTTCCGGAGAGCACGCCGGACCATGTCGCGCCCATGCCGTTGGTGTCGATGGTCGACGTCGTGCCTCCGACCAGCGTTGCGTTGACGCCTGCGCTCAGCGCCGAACCCACCACCTGTATCGTTCCTCCACCGAGATTGAATGCATAGGTGCCACCCAGATTGTTGAAGTCGCCGAACAGCGAACTTCCCCCAATCTGCAGCGTGCCGCCCGACAGGTTATACGTGCCGTTGCCGGCCGCCGCGAGGAACAGTCTCGACGCGCTGCCGATTGCAAGGGTACCGCCGGTCTGGTTGATCGTACCGGTGCCCTGGCTACCCGAGGACACGACGTTCGAGCCGATGAACAGCGTCCCATTAGCCACGTTGAAGGTGCCGCCGCTCAGATTGAGCGTGCCGCTGCTCGGGTTGCCTTGCGTATTGCGGCCGAGCGTCATGAAGTCGGTGGTGCTGTTGCCGAATGTGACCGTTCCGCCCGCCAGGTTGTAGGTGCCCGTACCGCCCTGGTTGCCGATGTTCAGCGACACCGGCGTGCCCGGCATACCGAAGACGACGTTGCCCGCGGTCTGCGTAACCGTGCCCGTGCCGCCGAAGTCGCCGACCTGGAGCGCGGAGTTGAACGTGAGCGTGCCGCCGCTCACGTTCAACGTGCCAGACGACGTCGATCCGGGAAGAGTTGGGGCATTGCCCAGGCCCAGCGAAAGATAGTCGATGGCGGCGTCGCTGCTCGTCGCCGCCAGTCCACCGCCAATCACGAATGCGGAGCCCCCCGGATCCTTGCGCCGTCGATCGTCAGTGTTCCGCCACCCGTTTTGACAAACTGGCCTTGTTGCGACGTTGGATCGCTCGCAACGCCAGCATTGTTGATCGTGCCGGAGAAGCTGGTGCTCGTGTTATCGGTGCCAACAAACAGGACGTTGTTGGCGGGGGTGTCGATCGTTTCGCTCCCGGAGAGATTGGGCCGTTCAGTCACCGTCTGCTGCGCAAATGCCGGCACGGGTGACAGGCCCATGAGCCATATGGCATGGAGGATGCAGAAAGGGTTGAGTCGCTGGTGCCGCGTCGTCAGCGGAATCGTCAATCGACCGCGCGCGCCGCCGGCCAACGTGCTTAACGATGCGCGATGAATCGTTCTTGACGCCACGACGACCCTCCGTTACCTGCCGGTGGAAGTTTGCCAGGTCAAGCGAGCTTGACTTCGGGAGACCGACCCATCGACGTTGACTTTGGAAAGCATCTCCCCGAACAGTCGTTGCCTTACTGGTTGTGCGCACGCGATTGAGTTGTTGCCAAGTTCTGCTAAGGGTAGGTAGGCAGATTGATTTGTCAAGAATTAACCTGGAAGGCTTCGATTGCGGTCCTTTCATGCGAGTTACCAACGGCTCGCCACCCGAGAAAAGCGCCTGAGCATATCGTCGTGTCCCGATTGGATCTCCGCTTTCCAGATTGTCACTGACGTTTGACTGTCCCGGCGATGCTTCCGGTGAGCGGCTCCTCGTGGCCGAGCGCAGCCGTTTACCAACCGCGCGACAAGCCGGTGATACTTCGGCATCCACACAGTCAGATCGCGCCCGCCTCAGTTAGAGATGCCTCGGACCCGCCGCGATGCCTCCCGCATCCGTTGGGACTTCTGCTTTCCCAACCATTGCAGCGATTCGCGCACGACCTCGGGCGGAACCTCATTGAATGACGCGCTGCGAATCAGCGCCTCGCTTGCGGCAATGTCGTTGAACTGCCCCAGCTTGTTCTGCACGGATGTCAATTCCTTGACGGTGCGACCGTGTCCGCCTTTGATAACGGGTTGAAAAAACTCCAGCAGGTACCTCAGTTTTTTGCCTGCCTTTCGAACGTCGTGAAGATCCTGCTCGTGGGTGTCCTCGCTGCGTGCAGCGCGTCTGCTTCGCTTTTGAAGTGCACGCCGCGCTAGACGGACACGCTTCTCGGCGAACGCCTGAATGGGTAGATTGTCGCAACACGACAGCAGTGTGGTTTGCGCGCGAAACATGACATCGTTCAGAAACGCCTCGACATCGTCGCTTTTGATCATCGTCCGGCTATGCACCACCGCCTGCGCGCGCTTCTCGCGCGCCGCGGCCACCAGCAGTTCGATCGAGGCGCCGGACTCCTTGGCGGCTCTCAGCAGATCGCCTGCTATGTCCCAGTCACGGGTTCGGCCTGCCACGGCCGCAAGACGCTTGAATTCTTCGGTGGCTTGCGCGGTCGATTCCTCTCCGAGGTATGGAGAGTACGCCCAGTACAAAGCCCGAAGCTTTCTGAAAGCCACGCGAAGCTGATGAAACCCTTCTGCATCGCTCTGCGTGGATAGCTCTCTTGCCCTTTGCACGGCTTCGGCCACGACTGGCGCCGCCAGCGACGAGAAGGTACTGGCGATGGAACTCGTTTTTGAAAGTGATGAAGCGGCCGTCCGGCGGTTGACTTTGAAGAGAGTGTTTGGCCGTGGCAAGGACCAGTCACCATCCATATCCATTGCAGCCTCGAGTCGGATAGAAAATCCATTTGCCGAGACCTTACCATGGCGACCCTCGAGCGCCGAGATTGTGACGCGTTGATGACATACTTTAAGGTGCCGCGCGTCCGCTGTCCTCGCTTCGAAACATTACCGGCTTCTGCTGTTCTGTATTAGGATGCTCAACTATGTCTGGCAACGCCCGATACGCCGCCGTGTGGTGCGCGTCTTGAGAGCATCTGGGGCATAAGTGGGAGTCCGGTTTGAAGAAACGCGCCACCGTGATCTGTCGCAGAGGTAAGCGAATCCTTCTGGTCGCACGTAGTCAAGCAAAGTGGGCTTTACCGGGCGGGATCCTCAAGCGTGGAGAACATCGCACGGACGCCGCACTTCGGGAACTCAAGGAAGAAACTCAACTATCCGGCAAGTCGGCCAAGCATCTCTTCGACTTCCGTGGCAAGCAGAAGCACCATCACGTGTTTTCCTGCGAAATCCCGAATCGGGCCAAAGCTCGCCCGAGTAACGAAATATCCAGGTGTCGCTGGGTTCACATGGACGAGATCCGTCGCCTCATGACCAGCGGGCCGACGACCGATATCGTGAAGCTCATGTATCAGCGGCGCAGGAAGTAGCCCAGACCTTCAACTGATACCCCGGCGCCCGGATTGCATTGCCAGGAACTAAACAAGCGAGGCCGGCGCACCAGCCTCGCTCAGAATTTCGAAGGCCCGAAAAACTACGCCGCGAACTTGAGCGCCTGTGCGAAATCCGCAATCAGGTCGTCGATATCCTCGATGCCCGCGGACAGCCGCAGCATGCCGTCTGAAATACCCATCGCCTTGCGCGTTTCCGGCCCGGCTTCGAAAAAGATCGTCGGCGCGACGGGAATGATCAGCGTGCGCGTGTCGCCGAGACCGGTCGCCTTGACCGGCAGCTTGAGCGCGTTGACGACTTCGACCATGCGATCCACGTTGAGTAATTCGAACGACAACAGCCACGACGCGCCCTTGAACAGCGTCTGTGCGATCTCGTATTGCGGATGGCTCTTCAGGCCAGGATAGAACACGTTGCCGATCGCTTCGTGCCCTTCGAGAAACTGCGCGAGCGCGAGCGCATTGTCGCTGCTTTGCTTCACGCGCAAGGCGAGCGTTTCCGCGCCCATCGCGATCGAGTGCGCCTGCTCGGACGACAATGCCGCGCCCATGTCTCGCAGGCCTTTCTTGCGGATCTGCAGCAGCCCCTGATCCTTTGCCGCCGAACGCCGATAGTCGTCGGCGATGTTCGGATACGCGCTCCAGTCGAACAGACCGGTATCCGTCACCGCGCCGCCGAGGGCCGCGCCATGACCCGCGATAGTCTTCGTCAGCGAGTTGATGACGAGGCTCGCGCCGACCGCCTTTGGCTTGAACAATGCGGGCGAGGTAATCGTGTTATCGACGAAGTACACGATGCCGCGCTCACGGCACACGTCACCGATACCTTGCAGGTCGGGAATCTGCGTGCCCGGATTCGCGATGGTTTCGACGAACACCATGCGCGTATTCGGCCGGATTGCGTTCTTCACGTCGTCGACGTTGCACGCGTCGACGGTCGTGACTTCGACGCCGAGTGCCCGCAACGTGCCGAACAGACTGTTGGTGTTGCCGAACACGTAACGGCTCGACACGAGATGATCGCCCGCGCGCAGCAGCGTCAGGAACGTCGCGGTGATGCCGGCCATGCCTGTGCTGAAGCAGACCGTGCCGACGCCTTCTTCGAGGCTGGTGATCTTGCGCTCGAGCGCGGCGGTGGTGGGCGTGCCCTGCCGTGCGTAATTGAAGCCGCCTTTCTTCGTGCCCTGGAACACGCCGATCAGGTCCTCGACGCGCTCGAAACCATATTGCACGGACGTATGAACTGGCTGACGCAAGGCACCGTGCTCGGTGCCCGCAATTCTGTCGCCGTGAACGATGCCAGTGGTGAAACCTTGCTTGTCCATTCCTTCTCCGCTTTTTTAGATCGATTGCTTCCAACCGATTATCACCTGTAACCGCTCGCCGGCGAAGTCCTTGGCGTCCCGTCCGGCGGCGCGGGACACCCCGAATGGGCAAAACCCGCTCCGCGATGTTGCGCTGCGGGGTTGACTAGCCTTGGTGGCACGAACAGGCTCTAAGTCTTCATCGACCAGCACGGGAGCGAACGTGGCCGACCCTGATCATCCTGGTAGCAAGCCGAGGACGGCGCACGTCATCGCCGCGCAGGCGAGCCCGTGCGACGAGCTCGTCATCCGCACGCAGCCCGTCACGACCGGCCGCCCGTGCCAGCGCAAGCGCCTCGCGCTGGCCGCGACGATCGGTGGTTCGAGCATGGCGTTCATCGATGGCTCCGTCGTCAACGTCGCGCTGCCGGCCATTCAGAGCGAACTCGGCGCGAGCGTCGCGGCGATGCAGTGGGTCGTCAACGCGTATCTGCTGTTTCTCGGCTCCCTCGTGCTGGTCGGCGGATCGATGGGCGACAAGCTCGGCCGGCGCACGGTGTTCATCGCGGGCGTCGCGCTTTTCACGCTGGCGTCGGCCGCTTGCGGGTTTGCACCGAATACGTTTGCGCTGGTCGCCGCGCGCGCGGTTCAAGGCATCGGCGCGTCACTGCTGGTACCCAGCAGTCTCGCGATCATCGGCGCAGTGTTCGACGACGCAGCGCGCGGACGGGCAATCGGCACCTGGGCGGGCGTCGGCGCGATCACCTCGGCCGTGGGGCCGGTGGCGGGCGGCTGGCTCGTCGACGCGTGGTCGTGGCGCGCGATCTTCTTCCTGAACGTCCCGCTCGCGGCGCTGACGATCGCGCTCGCCATATCGGCGGTGCCCAACAGCCACGGGGCCGATGCGCCTGGACAGCTCGACTGGCCCGGCGCACTGAGCGCAGCCACGGGCCTCGCCGCGCTGACGTTCGGCCTGACCGAAGCATCGGCGCGTGGCTTCGCGCATCCGCTCGTATTCTGTGCGATTGGCGCCGGCGTGCTGATGCTCGCCGCATTCGTGACCATTGAGGCGCGCAGCCCCAACCCGATGATGCCGCTCGACCTGTTTCGCTCGCGCGACTTCGCCGGCGCCAACCTCGTCACACTGCTGCTTTACTTCGGCCTTGGCGGCACGTTCTTTTTCCTGCCGTTCACGTTGATCCGCGCGCATGGCTACACCGCGACCGAAGCGGGGGCGGCGCTGTTGCCGGTGCCTTTCATCATCGGTTTGCTCTCGCGCTTCACTGGCGGTCTGACTAGCCGCTTCGGTTCGCGCACGCTGCTGACCGTTGGCCCGGGCGTCGCCGGCGTCGGGTTCACGTTGCTGGGGCTACCGTTCGTGCGCGGCAGCTATTGGGCTGAATTCTTCCCTGCGCTCGTCGTGCTCGGGCTCGGCATGACGATCACCGTCGCGCCGCTTACCACGACCGTGATGGGCGCGGTGCCGAGCGACCGCACAGGCGTGGCGTCCGGCATCAATAACGCCGTTGCGCGCGTGGCGGGCCTGCTGGCGATTGCGGTGCTCGGCATCGTATTCGTGTGGTCGCACCACGCGGCGCTATCGGCGCGCCTCGACGAACTGCATGTGCCGCAAGATACGGGCCAGATCGGACAATTGCTGGCGCCGGTCGAGCAAGCGGGAGGGGCGGCGGGCGACTCGCATACGCCGCGCGAGATATCCGTGGCGCGCGCGCAAGCCGATGCGATGACCGACGCGCTGCGGGCCGTCGCGCTCGTCTGCGCCGCGTGTGCGTTCGCCGGAGCGGGGCTTGCGATGGCCACCATCCAGCCGCTGAAACGGCCGGCGGTGGCGCGCCCGGAGTGAGATACGAAACTCAGTGGTGAACAGGCCGCACCGGGGACCCCGTCGGCCGGATCACCGCAGCCGCTCGCGCCTCGATTCTTGCCGCCGACGAAGTCGGTTGATGTGGCGCGCTGTCGTACCCGTTCATTTGTTCATCGATGACGAAATCCGCGACTCTCATCGCGTCCATCGCGTTGCCGTCCACGTCGTTCCACTCGCGAATCGCGCGATTGACCTTGGTTAGCGCGGTGACAGCAAGCAGTATGGCGTCGGTCTCGGTGATCTTGCCTTCGAGATCATCTACGAGGTAGTCCGCAACACGTAGAGCCGCGCCGATCAGATTGCTGTCGTCGCTCAAGTCCGTCAGTACCGCATGAACCACTGCGAGGCAAGCATCTTTGCGTGCAAGTGCGATGTCTGTCATGAGGTTCTCCAGAGTCCAGGTGCAAACACAATTTATTCCGGGTGCTCCCTGCATGTCGAATGCGCCCACCGCGAAGCCGCCACCGCGTTGCCTTTACCAGCGCTGGTGGACGTGCGGCGCGATCTGGCGCTGATACACATCCCGGACCCGTTGCATTACCTCGTCGGACAGCGGCGCGAGGCTCGCGGCCGAGACGTTCGACGCCGCCTGGGCCGCGTTTTTACTGCCCGGAATGATGACGGAGACGGCATCCTCCATCAGGATCCAGCGCAGAGCCAGCTGCGCCATGGAGGCGTTCACGGGTACCAGGCCGCGCAGTTCATCGACCGCTTGCAACGCGACGTCGTAGGGTACGCCGGAGAACGTTTCGCCGACGTCGAACGCCTCGCCATGCCGATTGAATGCACGATGGTCGTCTGATGCAAAAGTCGAATCCGCGGACATCTTGCCCGTGAGCATGCCGCTGGCCAGAGGCACTCGGGCGATGACTGCAACGTCTTTCTTTTGCGCTTGCCTGAAGAACAGATCGGATGGACGCTGACGGAACATGTTGTAGATGATCTGCACCGAAACCACGTTCGGATATTCGATCGCCTTCAGCGCTTCTTCCACCTTTTCGACCGACACGCCGTAGTAGCGGATCTTGCCGGCGGCGACGAAGTCGTCCATTGCGTCGAACACCTCGGGACGGTAGTAAACCTCCGTCGGCGGGCAATGCAGCTGGACCAGGTCGAGCGTGTCGACGCCGAGATTCGAGCGACTCCGGTCGATGAAAGCTTCGAGCTCGCGCTTGTTCAGATAGCCGCTGGTCACATGCGGGTCGAGTCGGCGCCCGAGCTTGGTGGCGACAATCGGACGTTCGCCGCCTCGTTGCCGCAGCACGTCGCGGATGATCCGTTCGGAGCGACCGTCGCCGTAGACATCGGCCGTGTCGATGAACGTGACACCGTTATCGAGCGCGGCATTCAGCGCGGCCTTGGCGTCATCTTCCGCAACACTGCCCCACGAGCCGCCGATCGCCCATGCCCCAAAACCGATTTCCGACACATTCCAGCCGGTACGACCAAATTTTCTCGTCGAAAGCGTCATTTCGATGCTCATCCTCTGTTTTTTTGCGAAGTTGCGTCGCAGGTGGTTCATGACCCTTGCGGGAGCGCCGGCGACCTTTGTACATAGTGTAGCAAGCGGGCAGGGCCGTTGAAGTGGGGTATGCGTCCGGGCGGAATCGATGATCGCCCGCGCGATGCGATGAAGTATGATTTCCACGGCATCGAAGCGGCTGCTCCGACAACAGGACGTGAAACCCGGATGAAGGTGGCGTAATGACAACCAACGCAGGTTCTGACGGCATCGCGAACGACGGGCTCGGCGTCACGCGCACGAGTGCACGGATTCCGGCCATCGCACCATCGCGAACCGCGCTTGTCGTCATGCACTACCAGACCGACATTCTCGGACTCTTTCCGTCGGTCGCGCCCGCCTTGCTCGCCAATACGCGCAGCTTATGCGACGCGGCCCGGGCCAAAGGCGTCAGCGTCTATTTCGCCAACCTCAGGTTCAGTCCGGGCTATCCGGAAGTCAGCCCGTTGAACAGGAACGGGCAGGGAATCAAAAGTCTTGGCCTCTTCCTCGCAGACCGGATCGCGCCAGAGTTAGGCCAGCAGGCCAACGAACCGCTCGTGATCGCGCATCGTGCGAGCGTGTTCTTCGGCACCGATCTGGAGGCGAAGCTTTCGGAGCAAGGTATCGATTCGCTGATCATGGTCGGCATCGCGTCGACCGGCGTCGTGCTCTCCTCGGTCGCGTACGCCAGCGACGCGGACTTCCGCCTGTATACGGTGAAGGATTGCTGTTACGACCCGGACCAGGTGGTCCACGAGCATCTGTTTTCTACCGCATTCGATTCACGCACAACGGTGCTGTCACTGGCGGACGCGTTACTGCTGCTCGCGTAGACCAATATCGCCAGCTCGATTACGTCTTTGCCCGGCGTTCCGTTGGTTTCGCTACGAACAGACCCCGCTATCGCACCAGCGCTTTCGGGCCGCCCGGCGTGACCGCGTAACCGTCGGTGCATGCCGTATTCGGCGATCACGATGAGTTACTCGCCACATCGGCATATGATTTGCTGGCTGATACTGGAAGAGAAACCAACCGGATGACATAACGTGGCGTCGAAAACAACGGGCATCGCCCCGCTCCAGATGTTCGAAAGCGTCGTCATCCGGTTGTACGACGGCGGCGTCCTGTCACCGGCCGTGCTCGAACGTGTGATCGGCGCCTTCGCGCAAGCGGATGTCGACTGGCATGACACGGTGCAGGGCCGCTCCATCGACGGTCGTTCACTGCACGAAATCGTCGCGCTGACGATGCTGCCGGGACAACCTGTCCGATCGGCATCGGCATCGTTCATGACTGTGATCGAACACATCTCGAGCGTCGCGCCGGATACGGACGAGAAAGCAGCACAGCCAAAAACCGCGCGACGCAAAAAAACCGCGCCGCCCGTGGATGAAACGGACGCGGAGTCGGAGTCCGAATCGCAAGAACTGCTTGCGCAATTGTCGGGCGACGGACGATCCAGCAAGCGCCGCCGCGCGACTGAACAGGATCGGCCGGCGGGTTCGCGCGGCTATAACCCGTTCGTCAACGCACGGCCTCCGCGTTCGAAGAAGCCGTGACGCTGGTTGCCTTCGTCGACAGGAACGGTCGTTGGCCCGACGCGATTCCCCCGCTGCCGTACACTATCCGCTGGCCGCATCGCCCGCTGCCCGCCAGCTCCAACCCATGCCCACTCCACTCAGTCCCGCCAACTGGCTAATCGCCCGCCGCGATGCCGAAACCGGCATCGAGAGCCTGCGCGCGCATTTCGGCGGCCACGCCTACGATCCGCACGATCATGACGACATGTTGATCGGCTATACCGAGCAGGGCGTGCAACGCTTCCAGTGTCATCGGTCGTTGCACACGAGCGTGCCGGGCCGCGCGATCCTGATCGAGCCCGGCGCGCTGCACGACGGTCACGCGCCAGAGGCAGCCGGCTTCACCTACGCGATGCTGTATCTGCCGCAAGCCTGGGTCGAGCGCGCGGCGCGGCGGCTCGATCTGCCGGGACTGGCCGGCGTCGAGGCGGCGTTCGGCCATACGCTGGTCGACGACCGTGCGCTCATCGATGCGATCGGCCAGGCCTTCGCCGCGATCCACGGCAACGAGGGCCGGCTCGCGCGCGACCAGACGCTCGATCGTCTGCTGCTGCAACTCGGTGCCCAGCTACGCGATGCGCCGCTGACCGGCGACCCCGCCGCGTCACCTGCGATCACGCGGGTGCGCGATCTGTTGCACGAACACATGGACGGCAATCTCGGGCTCGACGAACTCGCCGAAGTTGCCGGCATCGACCGGTTCAGGTTGACGCGTCTGTTTCAGCGCGCATTCGGCACCTCGCCGCACGCGTATCTGGTGCGCTTGCGCCTGCGCGCCGCGCGGCGCCTGCTCGCGACCGGCCGCACGCCCGCGCAGGTCGCCGCCGAAGTCGGTTTCGCGGATCAGAGCCATCTCGGCCGCTGGTTTCGTCGGGCGTACCGCATGACGCCGGCGGCGTACCGGCAGATGTGCACAAACGTTCCAGACTGATCGCGCGGCATCGTCGATCATGAGCGGCTCAACGAGGAGTCGTCATGTTCGATACCAAAGTGGCGCTGATCGTGCGCAGCGATCTCGCGGTCTGGCAGAAGCTCAATGTGGTCGCGTTTCTCGCGACCGGTGTCGCGGCCGCGGCGCCCCATGCGCTGGGCGAACCCTACGAGGATGCCGCCGGGCACCGCTACGGCCGCATGCTCGGCCAGCCGATGATGGTGTTCGCCGCCGACCGGTTCGGTCTGCAGGGCGCGCATCGGCAGGCGCTGTCGCGCGAGCTCGGAATCGTGCCGTATGTGCACGCGATGTTTTCGACGGGGCATGACGCGGCGAATCGCGCAGTCTTTCGCGCCGAGGACGCGGCGAATCTCGATCTCGTCGGTCTCGCACTACATGGACCGAAGAAAGCCGTCGATAAGGCCGTGAAAGGTTTGGCCTTGCACGAATGAGTCAACGAGTGCGCGAGCCGCTCGATTGTCGACGGTACTCGCGCCGAACTCCAAAAGAAAAACGTTTGCCGCGCCGGACGCGAATTGCGTTAAAACAAAAAAGCTTATTCGGCGAATGCACGGGGCATATCCAAAGGGCATAGATCAGATAGGCACAAGTACCGCACCCCCTCAATAGCGGATCGTGCCGCCATCGTGGCAATGCGATTGCAAGTCGTTGTCGAGAAACGAATTGTCGGCGATTGCACCCGCGCGCTCGCCAACTCGTTTCAAATGGTTCTTTGCAAAAACGGCTTTCTACAGCACGGACATGCTCGCAAGAAATCCTTGCATATACGTTTCATCCTGAATTTGACCTCAGTCAGAATTGAACGTGTTGATGTTACACTGCAAGCCGCTGGAGCCATTCTGGCAAAGGGCTTTGGTGTTTCCAGCTCAAAGTGGTTTGAAACGCGTCCACGACTTGTCGCCGGTGTCGTGCGTGCGGCAGCCATTCACTGGACTTCTCCAACACCCTGCTGCGTTCCCGGATTCCTCAGGTACTAATACCGTGTACTCTCAAACGCAAATCGACCCGGTGATCAGCTTCCGCAACTCGCAGCGCGAGCATGTGCGTGGGACGATCATTAACCTCCAGAGAAAGTCCTTGGTCATGGAGGTCTATAACCCCTATTCCATCGTGCAGGTCAGCGAGGTGTTAAGCGAGCTGAGCGTGCGCATGGGCACCAAGAATGCCTATCTCGGCAAGGCGGTGGTGGTGAGTCTGGTGAACACCGGTCTGACCGCGGTGGTTTCGCTGGCACTCATCGACGAATGGCGCGAGCTTAGCGTTCTGCCCAATGAAGCGAAGTCGGTCGGCCGGGAAGCAGAACTCTTTATTAGTGACTGGGACGCGCGCTTCAATATCCGGCGCGACTATCAGATCGTCGTGAACGAGATGCGCGCATTCCTGTCGGAAGTGTCGCGCTGGGTCGAGCAGGTCGACCTGACCGAGAGCTTGCCGAAGACCGAAGAAGGCAGGCTGCGCGAGGACCTGTTCTACGAGCTCGCCACGCCGATCATGCTCAAGATCAAGTTCTTCCTCGACCGCCTGGAGGAAGAGGCCGAGCGCGTCGACGCCGAGACCGCACCCGTGCATCGCACGTATGCGCAAGCGGCACTGCATCCGTTGCTGCTGCGCGCGCCATTCGTCTACCGCACGTTCACCAAGCCGCTCGGCTATGCCGGCGACTACGAGATGGTCAACCAGATCCTCAGCGATCCGCAGCAGGGACCGACCACATACTTCCAGATCGTCAATACCGCGTTCCTGCACGCGGCGGTCGCGACTGCGCACCGCAACCGCATCACGCTGCTGATCGACTTTCTGACGCGTCAGGCCGAAGCGGCGCGCGCTGCCGGCAGGCCGTTGCGCATCCTCAACGTCGGTTGCGGGCCCGCTTTCGAGATCCAGCGCTTCGTGCGCGAATATCCGCATCCGGAGCTGCTGTCCTTCGAGCTGGTCGACTTCAGCGAGGAAACGCTGGCGTTTACGAAAGACGCGATCGAAAGCTCGGCGAATGCCGCGGGCCATAAAGCCTCGGTGCAAATGGTGCATCAGTCGGTGCACGATCTGCTCAAGCGTAAAATTTCAACGGACCCCTCCGCGCGCGAATTCGACGCGGTGTACTGCGCGGGTCTGTTCGACTATCTGTCGGACAAGGTCTGCGCGCGTCTCCTGAGTTACTTCGCCGCTCGCACGCGAGCTGGCGGCCAGTTGCTGGTCACCAACGTCCATTCGGCGAATCCGGAGAAGTACGGGATGGAGCATCTGCTCGAGTGGTATCTGATTTATCGGAACGAAAGCGGCATGAGCTCGCTGCTTCCCGCCAACTCCACTGACCAGAAGCTCTACGTCGACGAGACCGGGGTGAATGTGTTCGCGGAAGCCACGATCCTCTGAAACCGTGTCGACATCCCTGTTCATGACTACCAGTCCCCTGCAGAGCGGCTATCAAACCGAGCTGGCCGACTTTCGCGTCACGTTCAGCCGGGGCGGCGCGTGCACAGCGATTGCGCTCGTGCTGCTCGGCGTGGGGCTGGATTACGCTCAGTATCCGCAGTATCAGACGTCGTTCGCGCTCGCGCGCCTGCTCGTGTCGTTGATGATCGGCGGTATCATCGCCTTGCTCGACACCAGCATGGGGCGGCGGCTTACTCCATGGCTGACGCTGTCCTGGCTGCTGCTGCCGCAGGCGATGATTTCATGGATGATCTGGCGCACCGATGGTGTTCTGTCGCCCTACTACATGGGCCTGAATCTGGCCATCTTTGCGTCCGGTATTGCGTTGCCATTCGGTCTGTGGCAAAACCTCGTGTTCGGCGTGCTGTCCTGCTTTCTGTATCTGCTGGCCTGCCTGTTGCCTCCGCATGACGGCGTGCCGCTCGGCACGATGACCGTCAATGTTCTGCTCCTTCTGTTCGCCGCTGCCGCAAGCGCCGTCTACACGTTTTTCAACGAACGCGTGCGCTTCATGCTGTTTCGCCTGAAGGCCGAGGTGTCCGAGAAAAACGCGGAGGTCTCCGCGAAGAACGCCGAACTCGAAGTGATCAATCGGCAGTTGCTCGACATCAAGGGCCAACTGCTGCAGCAGGAAAAAATGGCGGCGATCGGTACGCTCGCGGCCGGCCTGCTGCATGAAGTGAACAACCCGGTGAACTTCTGTCTGATGGCAATCGAGGTTGCGCTGGAAGAGCCGATCTCGAAGAAGGAGCCGACGCTGCAGGAATGTCTGGTCGATGCGCGGCAGGGCATGCAGCGGATCCAGCACATCGTGTCGGACCTGAAGACGTTCGCGTATCGCAAGCCCGGCGCCGAGGCGGAGCTGGGCACGCCGTTCCTGTTCGAAAAGGCGCTCGATTCGGCGATCCGGCTCGTCGGGCATGAATTGCGCGGCGTCACCGTCACGCGCGAGCTGCCCGCGGATACGCTGGTGCAGGGCGACGAGGCGGCCATCATCGGCGTGCTGATCAACCTGCTGTCGAATGCGGTGCTGGCGATGCGCAAGGCGGCCACGCCCGCGCCGGCGATTCACGTCAACGTCAGATGGACCGAAGACCGCCTGCATGTGACGGTAAAAGACAACGGGCCGGGCATCGCGCCGGAGCATCTCGCGCGCGTGTTCGAGCCATTTTTTACCACCCGCGAAGTGGGACAAGGCCTGGGCCTCGGGCTGTCGATCAGCTATGCGGTGATCGAGCGTCATGGCGGCCTGCTGTTTGCTGAGAGCGAGCAGGGAAGTTGGGCTTCATTCAGTTTCGATCTGTCGCCCGCACCCTGAGAAATACCATGAATGACATCCGACAGACACAGCCCACTCTTCTCTACGTCGATGACGAAGAGTTGGCCTGCAAATATTTCGCGCGCACCGTAGGTGCCGATTACGAGGTCCTGCTCGCGACGAGCAGCGACGAGGCGATCGCTATCCTCGAGCAGGACAACGCCCGCATCGCGGTGCTGGTCACGGACTTCCGCATGCCGGGGCGTGACGGTGGCGACCTGCTGCGCCAGGTGGCGCTGGAATATCCGCACATCGTGCGGATTCTGGTCACTGCTTATGCAGACGTCGAGATGTTATTGCAGACGGTCAACACCGGCGAGGTGTTCCGCATCCTCGAAAAGCCGCTGAAGCCGGCGGCAGTGCGCGATACGCTGCAACTGGCGTTTGATCGTTACCACGAACGCACGATGCAGAATCAGCGCCTGATCGCCATCGACGAAACCCTGGCGTTCATCGCGCACGAACTGAACACGCCGCTCGCGGCGATCGCGCTGAACGCGCACAGCATCGAAGATCGCATCGACGCGGAGCGCGATGCGGAAGGCGAAATTCTCGGCGCCGCGAAATCGATGCGCGAGAGCGCGCAGTACTGCATGGCGGTGGTGTCGTCCTTCTGGCGCTCGGTGCACAACGGGCGGCGCCGGCAACTGGAGGGCGACGAGGCGCGCATCGAGAGTACCGCGCATGGGCTGATCTCGGCGTTGCTCGATACGTATCCGTTTACGACCGCGCAGCGCTCGTGGGTGCAGGTCGACGTCGACAGCGACTTTGCCGTGCTCACGCAGCCGAATTGCGTGGCGCTCGTGCTGTCGTCACTGTTGTCCAACGCGTTGCGCGCGCTCGCGGATGTGCCGTCGCCGTCGGTGCGCTTTACCGTGACAACGGAACCCCACCCGAGCATCGGCATCTGCGACAACGGGCCGGGAATTCCGCCCGAGATCAAAGACCGCCTGTTGACGGACCCAATTACAACGCACGCGAAATCCGGGGGGAACGGCTTGGGCCTGATTCTATGCAACCGTGTCATGCAGTCCTGTGGCGGCGGACTCAGGATCGAGTCCACGTCGTGGGGAGGCACCACCGTAGTGCTCGATTTCCCCCATATCAAAGGTCAAACGCACAGGAGTTGTTGATGAACGAAGCAAAAGCCACAGAGGAGTTGGCGCCGGCGATCATCTTCGTCGATGACGAAGCTACCGCCGTCAAGTACTTCCAGCGTGCCATCGGAAGCCTGGCGCCGGTCCTGACTGGCGGCTCGGTGGAAGAGGGCAAGGCGCTGCTCGACGAGCACGGCGACAGGGTGGGGGTGCTGGTCTCCGACCAGCGTATGCCGGGCGAGTTCGGCAACGAGCTGCTGCGCTATGCGAGCGAGCGCTTTCCGCATGTCGTGCGAATTCTGACCACCGCGTATTCGGAAATCGATCAGACCGTCGCGGCCGTCAACCTCGGTCATATCCATCGCTACATCAAGAAGCCTTGGGACATCACGGCGCTGCGCATGGAGCTGAAGCAGGCGCTCGAGCTGGCCGAGCTGCGCAAGGAGCGTGACACGCTGGTGCGCGAGAAGCTGGGCGTGCTGCAAAAGCAGGTGGTCGCCACTCGCATCGGTCTGGTGCGTTCGCTGTCGGCCACCCTGATCGGGCCCGAGCGCTTTCAGCCGGTCGAGACGTATCTCGCCGCAGCGGTACTCGCCGACGTGCCGAACTCCGAGCCGGACTGGCTGCTGCAGGACTACTCCGATCTGATCGCGGCCGAGAGTGCCCGCAGCGGCGCGTTCGGTCATACGGTGGCCGCGCACCTCGCCACGCTGCGTAACCGTCACGGCAGCGCGAGCGTGACTGCGAGCGACGCACTGACGACGCTGGCCGGGGTATTTTCCGAGGCAGGCATCAATGTGCGCCGCGAAGGCGATGGTCTCGTGTGCGACCAGCCGGCCACACTCGCGGAGTTTCTCGCGGAGCCGGGCAACGACGCGGTGTCGAGCGGGCACGCGGTATGGCTGGCGAGCCTTCTGTGGCTCGACGGCAATGACGTTGCACTGCAGCCGGCAAGTGAAGGCAATGCGATCGCGTTCCGGCCGGCGCAGCGCGGTAGCGAGTTCGCCGCCGATCGCCTCGCCACGTGGATCGAGCAGTTCTGATTACCTTGCTTCGAGGGCGCGGCGTCTGACGCGTCCTTCCTGCTACCGGCTTCGCGCTGCAGCCCGCCGCGGCTAGCAGCGCGACGCTGATCAAGGCTCGCGCGAGTCGTTCGAATGTTTTTCCACGCGCGCGGACAGACAGCACGCTCTTTTTACCTCGACAAGCGTTGCCTGTCAGGCCTGACTTCTCAAGCCTGAACGCGCGGCGCGAAGCGCCGCGTCCGAATCCACTTGGTAGCCACCCACTTGTCGCCCGTGCGCAGCGGCGTGCTCGCATGCAGCGAGCTCGGATCGCACAGCCCGTAGCGGTTGCCATATTCGAAGTAGAGCGCGTGCCCGCGCTGCGGCGCGACCGACCAGCCAATCTGCGGAAACACCGTCTCACCGCCGCCTTCCACATCTTTCAGATACATCAGCAGCGTGCCCATGCGCTGGCCGCTGCGCGCGATCGACTCGCGATTCGTTTCGTTGCTCGTCATCAGATAGTCGACGTGCGGCGTCGACTCCGCGCCTTCCTCATAGTGCAGCATTTGCAGGCCTTCGCCGTTCTCGACCGGGGTTGCCGTGAGTTCCGCGATGCGCGCCTCGATGCGCGAGATCAACGGCGTCTCGCCCAAACGGAAAAACATCCCGTGACTGCTGCGATGACCGGCGATCACATCGCGGCCGGTCACTGGATCGACGACGGCCGACCGGTCGAGCCGCGGCTGTGCGAGCGCGATCAGCTGCTCGCATTCATCGGCACTCAGGAAATTGGCGATGTGCACCGCGGCCGGCCGTTGCAACCGCGACAGCACGCGCACCTTGCGCTCGCCGAGTTGGATCAGCGGAGCGTCGGGCACGCGCAGCGGCTCGGGCTGGTAGCTGAGCGGCGCGCTGCCGACTTCGAGCTTGTCGCCGGGCAGCGCCATACCGTACAGGAACGCCGATGCGACCGCATCGACCATCGCCGACGCGAGCTCGGCCGCGTTGTCGCGGCTCACCAGTTCGTCGACGATCGCTTGGGGCGCGACGCCGCGCGAAAGGTTGGCGGCGATCCAGTCGCGGACTTCGGCTGGGAAATTGACGGTGATGGACATCGGGGCGAGGTTGTGGGGTGTCGTGACAGTCGCGGCGCGCGCGACGCTGGCTCGCGATGATAGCGGACGATTGTGACGATTCTGGACGCACGGCCCGGTTGTCAGTTGGCTGTCGTCTGTTACCGTATATTGCGATGTCCCGCCGCGCCCACAACTCGGCCCATGCGGGTGTCCGCCCCCACGTGCCGCCCGATCGATGCCCCGGACTATTCCAGCGGCCAACATGTTGCGCCCCTGTAACTCAAGGCCGGCGCAAGCCGGTTACATTCACGCATGCCCGTATTCAAGCCCTCGCCCCACTTCCTTACGTCTTCATAACAACACGTCCGGAGGCGTTCGACTGATGACAACGCGCGTGAACCATGGCACTTTTGCGCAGTCCCGTCAGCGGACGAGCTTCCAACCGAGTATCGACACCAATATCCGTTCCCGGAGATCAACATGAGCGAAACCGTGTCCCCGCCGCCAAAGCGCTCCCGACGCGGGCTCATCATCTTCGCGGTTGTCGTGCTCATGCTGGTCGCGCTCGTCGTGGTTCATCTGATGACGCGCAAGAAGCCGGTGCGCGAGAACGCGGCGATCGTCGTCACCGTCGCGCAGGCGACGCTCGGTTCGATGCCGGTCACACTGAGCGAGCTCGGCACCGTCACGCCGATCGCAACCGTGACCGTGCTGCCGCAGCTGAGCGGCTATCTGACCGAGGTCGGCTATCACGAAGGCCAGGAGGTGCAAAAAGGCCAGTTCCTCGCGCAGATCGATCCGCGCCAGTATCAGATCAGCAAGCAGCAGGCGGAAGCGACGCTCGCGAAAGACCGCGCGTCGCTCGCGCAGGCGCGCGCCGATCTCGAGCGCTATACGCAGTTGAACGAACGCAAGTCGATCGCGCAGCAAACCTTCGCGGATCAGCAATTCCTCGTGCAGCAGGACGAAGCGGCGGTGAAGGTCGACCTCGCCAACATCGCCCAATTCGATCTCGACCTCGCCTATTGCCGCATCACCGCGCCGATCGCGGGCAAGGTCGGCTTGCGGCTCGTCGATCCGGGCAACTATGTGACCGCGTCGTCGTCGACGGGCATCGTCGTCATCACGACCGTGAAGCCGACCACGGTGCAGTTCACGGTGCCGCAGGATTCGCTCGCGTCGATCGTGCAGCGTCTCGCCACCGGCGCGAAGCTGCCGGTCACCGCGTATTCGAGCGATAACTCGCGCGAGATCGCGACCGGCACGCTGTACGCGGTCAGCAACCAGATGGCGACCGCGACCGGCACCGTCACCTTGCGCGCGACCTTCGCGAACGGCGACGAAACGCTGTTCCCGAACGAGTTCGTCAACGTGAAGCTGCTCGTCGACACGATGCAGAACGCGGTGCTCGTGCCGACCGCCGCGGTACAGTCCGGCGCGCCGGGCGACTTCGTCTATCTGGTCAATCCGGACAGCACGGTGTCCGTGCACAAGGTCAAGCTCGGACCGAGCGACGGCAAGAACACGGTGATCGTGTCGGGACTCGCGGCCGGCAACAAGGTCGTGACGGACGGCATGGATCGTCTGAACGACGGCGCGAAGATCCAGCCGGCGCATCCGAAGTCCGCCGCCGGCCCGAAAGCGCCCGCCGCCGCGTCCGAAGCCGCGCCGGCGTCGAGCGCGGCGGCATCGCCTGCGCCGGCCGCGTCCGAAGCCGCCTCGTCGTAACGGACCCCCGCGCCGATGAACATTTCCCGCCTGTTCATTCTTCGCCCGGTCGCGACGCTGCTGCTGATGATCGCGCTCGTGCTCGTCGGTCTGATCGCGATGCGCGTGCTGCCGGTGTCGTCGCTGCCGAACGTCGACTATCCGACGATTCAGGTGCAGACCTTTTATCCGGGCGCGAGCCCGACGGTGATGGCGACCACCGTGACCGCGCCGCTCGAGGTGCAGCTCGGCGAGATTCCGGGCCTGCAGCAGATGACCTCGTACAGTTCGGACGGGGCGTCGGTGATCACGCTGCAGTTCGATCTGTCGCTGAACCTCGACATCGCCGAGCAGAACGTGCAGCAGGCGATCAACGCGGCGAACAGCTATCTGCCGTCTGGCTTGCCGGCGCCGCCGACCTACGCAAAGGTCAATCCCGCCGACCAGCCCATTCTGACGCTCGCGGTCACCTCGAAGTCGATGTCGCTGACGCAACTGGAGGACGTCGCGAACAACCGCCTCGGCACGAAGATCTCGGAAGTAGCGGGCGTCGGCGTCGTGACGACGAGCGGCGGCAACGTGCCCGCGATCCGCGTCGAAGCCGACCCGCACAAGCTCGCCGCCTACGGTCTGAACATCGACGATCTGCGCACGCTGCTCAGCTATGTGAACGTGAGCCAGCCGAAGGGCAATTTCGACGGCCCCGATCTCGACTACACGATCAACGGCAATGATCAGATCACCGATCCGAAGGACTACCTCGACACCGTAATCGCCTACCAGAACGGCTCGCCCGTATTCATGCGCGACGTCGCGCGCGTGAGCCAGGCCGCCCAGGACGTCGAGCGCGGCGCCTGGTACAACGGCTCGCCCGCGATCGTGCTGAACGTGCAGCGCCAGCCGGGCGCGAACGTGATCCAGACGGTCAACCAGATCATGAAGGAGCTGCCGCAGCTCGAATCGACGCTGCCGGCCGGCATGAAAGTGACCGTGGTGTCGGACAGCACCGGCGTGATCCGCGCGTCGGTCGCGGACGCCGCGTTCGAACTGATTCTCGCGATCGTGCTGGTGGTCGCGGTGATCTTCGTGTTCCTGCGCAACGTGCCCGCCACGCTGATTCCGAGCATCTCGGTGCCGGTCTCGCTGATCGGCACGCTCGCGATGATGTACCAGCTCAACTACTCGATCGACAACCTGTCGCTGATGGCGTTGATCATCGCGACCGGCTTCGTGGTCGACGACTCGATCGTGATGATCGAGAACATCGTGCGCTATCTGGAAGAGGGCATGTCGCCGCTCGAAGCCGCCCTCGAAGGCGCGGGGCAGATCGGCTTCACGATTCTGTCGCTGACTATTTCGCTGATCGCGGTGCTGATTCCGCTGTTGTTCATGGGCGGCGTGATCGGGCGGCTGTTCAGCGAGTTCGCGGTGACGCTCGCGGTCACGATCGTGATTTCGGCGGTCGTGTCGCTGACGGTGGTGCCGATGCTGTGCGCGCGGATGCTGCGCGCGCAGGCCGAGCGCCATCCGAGCCGCTTCGAGCGCATCAGCGAGGGCCTGTTCGACAAGACGCTCGCCGCCTACGAGCGCGGCCTGCGCTGGGTGCTCGACCATCAGACGCTGACGCTGATGGTCGCGATCGCCACCGTGGTGCTGACCGGCATCCTGTATGTGGTGATTCCGAAGGGACTGTTTCCGGTGCAGGACGTCGGCGTGATCCAGGGCATCAGCGTCGCCGACAACTCGGTGTCGTACGCGGCGATGGTGCAGCGCCAGAGCGCGCTCGCCGAGGCGGTCCTGAAGTACCCGGACGTGGTCTCGCTGACGTCGTACGTGGGCATCGACGGCACTAATGCGACGCTGAACAACGGTCGCTTCCTGATCAATCTGCGCGAGCGCGACCAGCGCTCGGACACCGCCCAGGAAATCGCGCGCCGGCTCGCGCAGGAAGTCGCGCACGTGCCCGGCGTGAAGCTGTTCATGCAGCCCGCGCAGGACCTGACGCTCGACACGACCGTGTCGCCGAACCAGTACAGCTTCGTGTTGCGCGGACCGAGCCAGCAGGCGTTCCAGAAGTACGTGCCGGAACTCGTCGCGCGCCTGAAGCAGATTCCGTCGCTGTCGGACGTGCAGAGCGATCTCAACAGCGACGGCCTCAGCGTGAACGTCGAAGTGAACCGGCAACTGGCCGCGCGCTTCGGCATCACGCCCGCGACGATCGACAACGCGTTGTACGACGCGCTCGGCCAGCGCATCGTATCGACGATCTTCGAGCAGTCGGCCCAGTACCGCGTGATTCTGGTCGCGAAGCCGGAAACGATGCCGACCGTGCAGTCGATCGGCAATCTGTATCTGCCGAGCCAGACCAGCAGCACGGGTCAGGTGCCGCTTTCCGGCATCGCGAAGATCCAGATCGCGAAGGCGCCGCTCGTGATCAGCCATCTCGCGCAGTTTCCGTCGGTGACGGTGTCGTTCAATCTCACGAAGGGCGCATCGTTGAGCACCGCGGTCAAGGAGATTCACCAGGCCGAGCAGTCGATCGAGCTGCCGCCGTCGATCACGTCGTCGCTGCAAGGCGCGACCGCGGCGTTCGAGGATTCGCTCTCCAGCGAGGTCTATCTGCTGATCGCGGCGCTCGTTGCCGTGTATATCGTGCTCGGCGTGCTGTACGAGAGCTTCATCCATCCGGTCACGATCCTGTCGACACTGCCGTCGGCCGGTATCGGCGCGCTGCTCTCGCTGATGCTCGCGGGTATGGATCTCGACGTGATCGGCATCATCGGCATCGTGCTCTTGATCGGCATCGTCAAGAAGAACGCGATCATGATGGTCGACTTCGCGCTCGATGCCGAACGCAATCATGGCAAGGCGCCGCGCGATGCGATCTTCGAGGCGTCGCTGCTGCGTTTCCGGCCGATCCTGATGACGACGTTCGCCGCGATGCTCGGCGCACTGCCGATGCTGCTCGGCACCGGCACCGGTTCGGAACTGCGCCGGCCGCTCGGTCTCGCGATCATCGGCGGCCTGACGCTGAGCCAGGTGCTGACGCTGTTCACGACGCCGGTGATCTATCTGTTCTTCGACCGTATGGCCACGCGCGTGAACCGCTGGCGCGCCGAGCGCGCTAAGCGCAACGGCGGCGGCGAGCCGGGCGGGCGTCCGCCGGAAGGCGGCGCGGAGGGCACGCGGTGAACATCCCGGCGATCTTCATCCGACGGCCGGTCGCGACGACGCTGCTCGCGATCGCGATCCTGATCTCCGGCACGCTCGCGTATTTCCGCATGCCGGTCGCGCCGCTGCCGAACATCGCGTTTCCGGTGATCGTCGTGCAGGCCAACATGGCCGGCGCGAGCCCGAATATCATGGCGTCGACGGTGGCCGAGCCGCTCGAGCGGCGGCTCGCAACCATCGCCGACGTCGCGGAGCTGACCTCGATCAGCTATGTCGGCTCGTCGTTGATCATCGTCGAGTTCGGCCTGAAGCGCGACATCAACGGCGCCGCGCGCGACGTCGAGGCTGCGATCCAGGCCGCGCGCGCCGATCTGCCCACCACGCTGCGCAGCAATCCGAGCTACCGCCAGTACAACCCCGCCGAGGCGCCGATCATGGTGCTGTCGCTGACCTCGGACACGCTGACCAAAGCGCAGCTCTACGACTCCGCCGATTCAGTGATCCAGCAGCAGCTGTCGCAGGTGCAGGGCGTCGGCCAGATCACGCTCGGCGGCGGCGCGTTGCCGAGCGTGCGCGTCGAGTTGCAGCCGGGCAAGCTCAATAGCTACGGGATCGGCATGGAAGACGTGCGCGCGGCGATCAGTGCGGCCAATGCCGACAGCGCGAAGGGGCATATCGACGTCGGCGATCAGCGCTACGTGGTCACCTCGAACGATCAGATCACGCACGCGGCGCCGTATCGCGATCTGGTGGTCGCGTATCGCGACGGCGCGCCGGTGCAGTTGCGCGACGTCGCCCAGGTGCGCGACTCGAACGAAAACATCCGCAACGCGGGGCTCTTCAACGGCAAGTCGGCGATTCTCGTGATCGTCTATCCGATGCCGGGCAGCAACGTGGTCAGCACCGTGCAGCAGATACGCAACGTGCTGCCGGCGATCGAAGCGACGTTGCCGAGCAACGTGCACGTCGATGTCGCGATCGATCGCTCGCAGTCGGTCACCTCGTCGGTCAGCGATACCGAGCGCACGCTGTTCATCGCGGTGCTGCTGGTGGTCGGCGTCGTGTTCATCTTCCTGCAGTCGCCGCGCGCGACGCTGGTGCCGGCGGTCGCGTTGCCGCTGTCGATCGTCGGGACCTTCGGGCCGATGTATCTGCTCGGCTATAGCATCGACAATCTGTCGCTGATGGCGCTGACCATCGGCACCGGCTTCGTCGTCGACGACGCGGTCGTCGTGCTCGAAAACGTCGTGCGATACATCGAGCAGGGGTTGAGTCCGAAAGAGGCCGCGCTGAAGGGTGCGGGCGAAGTCGGCTTCACGGTGATCTCGATGAGCCTGTCGCTGATCGCGGTGTTTCTGCCGATCATCCTGTTTCCGGGCATCGTCGGACTGATGTTCCATGAGTTCGCGATCACGCTGTCGATCGCGATCCTGATTTCGCTGGTGATCTCGTTGACGGTCACGCCCGCGATGTGCGCGTACGTGCTGAGCCGCGACAACGCCGGTCATTCGAAAGCGCGTTGGGCGCGCTGGATCGAGCGGCAGTTCGATCGCTTCAAGGGCGTCTACGCACGCACGCTCACGGCCGTGCTCGATCATTCGCTGCTGGTGATCCTGCTGCTGTTCGCGCTGCTGGTCGGCAACGTGTTCATGCTGAAGCTGGTGCCGGCCACCTTCTTCCCCGAGCAGGACACCGGCATCGTGATCGGGCAGATCATCGCCGACCAGAGCATTTCGTTCACGGCGATGCAGAAGAAGCTCGCGCAGTTGCAGTCGATCGTGCAAAGGGATCCGGCGGTGCAGTCCGTCGCGGGCTTTACCGGCGGGCGCGCGCTCAATACCGCCAATGTGTTCATCGAGCTGAAGCCGCTGTCGCAGCGGCACGCAACGGCCACCCAGGTCGTCAACCGGCTGCGGCCGAAGCTCGACGAAGTGTCGGGCGCGCGGCTCTTTCTGCAGGCGCAGCAGGATTTGCGCATCGGCGGGCGGCAATCGGCGGCCGAGTACCAGTACACGCTGACGAGCGACGATTCCGCCGCGCTGTTTGCGTGGACGCCGAAGCTCGTCGCCGCGTTGTCGAAGGAGCGCGGGCGGCTGCTCGACGTGAACTCCGACTTGCAGCAGAACGGCCTGCAGAGCTACCTGACGATCAATCGCGCGACCGCCGCGCGCTACGGCTTTGCGCCGAATCAGATCGACAACGTGCTGTACGACGCGTTCGGCCAGCGCACCGTGTCGACGATCTACAACCCGCTGAACCAGTACTTCGTCGTGATGGAGGTCGCGCCTGAGTACTGGCAGTATCCAGAGACGCTGAAGCGGATCTATCTGAGCACGTCCGCCGGCAATCCGACCGGCACGGCCGCGACACAGATGCCGCACGGCACGGTATCGGCAACGACTACCGCGACCACGACCGGCACGTCGTCGAACACGAACTCGCGCAACTCGGACGCGCAGTCGAACGCGACCAACAACAGCATCGCCAACAGCAAGGGCGGCAGTTCGACCGGTAGCGCGGACAGCACGGCCGCCGAAACGATGGTGCCGCTGTCGGTGCTGACCTCGTATAGGAACAGCCATACGTCGACGCAGGTGAACCACCAGAGCGGGCTCGTCGCCGCGACGATCTCGTTCAACCTGCCGGCCGGCGGGTCGCTGAGCCAGGCGGGCGCGGCGATCAACGAAACGATCCGCGAGATCGGCATGCCCGCGAGCATCCACGGCTCGTTCGCAGGCGCGGCGGCGGCCTATTCGCAGTCGATGGGCGTGGTGCCGCTGCTGATTCTCGCGGCGCTCGGCGTCGTCTACATCGTGCTCGGCGTGCTGTACGAGAGCTCGATCCACCCGCTGACGATTCTGTCGACGCTGCCATCCGCGGGCATCGGCGCGACGCTCGCGCTGCTGATCTTCGGCACGCCGTTTTCGGTGATCGCGATGATCGGCATCATCCTGCTGATCGGTATCGTCAAGAAGAACGGCATCATGATGGTCGACGTCGCGATCCAGTTGCAGCGCCAGCAACAGATGCCCGCGCGCGACGCAATCCACGGGGCCGCGCTGATCCGGCTGCGGCCGATCATGATGACGACATTCGCGGCCGTGCTCGGCGCGGTGCCGCTCGCGGTCGGCATGGGCCAGGGCGGCTCGCTGCGCCAGCCGCTCGGTATCACGGTGATGGGCGGGCTGATCCTGAGCCAGATGTTTACGCTCTATACCACGCCGGTGATTTATCTGTATCTCGACCGTCTGCGTGCACGGCTGGTCAGATGGTCCGCGGGGCTGCGCTGGAACCGCGACGCGAAGCCGGGACAAGCGGATACGAAGGCATGACGATGAAGATTTCGACTGAACGAATGACAGGATCTCGCGCCGGGTTGCCGAGCATCGCGACGCTCGCCGTCGCGATGCTGGCGCTGTTCAACGCCGGCTGCATGGTCGGCCCGGACTATCACCGGCCGCAGGTCAGCGTGCCCGCCACGTACTCGGAACTGCCGGGCTGGACCCAGGCCGAGCCGAACGCGACCGGCCCGAAGGGCACATGGTGGAGCGCGTTCAACGATCCGTTGATCGACGAACTCGAACCGCTCGTCGCGGTGTCGAACCAGACCGTGCGCGTGGACTACGCGAACTACCAGCAAGCGCTCGCCGAAGTGCGCGCCGCGCACGCGGCCCTGTTTCCGACCATCGGCGCTACCGGTTCGGCGACGCGCGAACGCGCGAGCAGCGGTTCGGTCAGTGCATCGGGAAGCTTCGTCAACGGTACGGCGACGCGCATCGTCAATTCGGGCTCGCTGGAAGGCAACGTGAGCTGGGCGCCGGACCTGTGGGGCCAGGTGCGCCGCACCGTCGAGGAAAACGCCGCGAGCGCGCAGTCGAGCGAAGCGACGCTCGCGAATGCGACGCTCTCCGAGCAGGTCGCGCTCGCGACCGCGATCATCGAGCTGCGCACCAGCGACGCGAACATCGACCTGCTGCAGCAAACGGTCGTCGCGTATCAGCACTATCTCGACGTCGTCACCGAGCAGGATCGCGCGGGCACGATTGCGCCGAGCGACGTGATCACCGCGCGCAGCCAGTTGAATACCGCGAAGTCCGATCTGATCGCGCTCGGCGTCGCGCGCGCGCAGAACGCGCATGCGATCGCGGTGCTGGTCGGCAAGAACCCGGAAGAGCTGTCGATCACGCATAGCACCGCGATGCCGGCGCTGCCGTCGGCGCCGGTCGGCGTGCCGTCGACGCTGCTCGAACGCCGCCCCGACATCGCCGCCGCCGAGCGCAAGATGGCCGCGCAGAATGCCGCGATCGGCGTCGAGGTGGCCGCGTATTACCCGGACATCTCGCTGTCGGCCGTGGCCGGATTCACGCAGTCGCCGCTGTCCGGTCTGCTGAAGGCCGCGAACTACGTGTGGTCGCTCGGCGGCAGCGCGACCGAGACGCTGTTCGACGGCGGCCTGCGCAGCGCGGATGTCGACGCGGCGAAGGCGGCCTACGACGCGGCCGTTGCCAACTATCGCGGCACGGTGCTGGGCGCGTTCCAGAACGTCGAGGACGACCTGTCCGGCCTGCGCATTCTCGCCGAGCAGGCGCTCGTGCTCGAAACGGCGGTGCGCGACGCGGACCGTGGCGCGGAGATCGCGTTCAACGAATACCAGGCGGGCACCGTCGATTACACGACGGTCGCGATTGCGCAAGCGACGCAATTGACGACGCGGCAGACCGCGCTGAACGTGCAGGAATCGCGCTTGCTACACGCGGCGTCGTTGTTTGGCGATCTGGGCGGCGGGTGGTCGACCGATGAGCTGCATGATCCGCGGCATCCGGCGGCGGCTTCTTCGGCTGCCTCGGCACCTTCTTCGGCTTCCTCGCCTTCGGCTGCGTCTGCTTCATCGGCTACGTCATCGGCGACGTCTGCGGCTATCGTGCCGGGCGCGCGGCAAGTGCGGCACGATCAAAACGACTAAGGACGAGCATTGGCCAAAGGCATCCACGGGCAAGACGTCAGCGACCCGGTATCGACACCCGAAGACGACGCGCCACACCACGCACCACCGCCGCGCGAAGTGACCTCGCTCGGCCTCTTTCTGATCTTCGCCCGCATCGGTCTGACGAGTTTCGGCGGCGGACTGAGCGGCTGGTTCATGCGCGAGTTCGTGCACGACCGCCACTGGATGAGCGAAGACGAATTTCTCAACGGCCTCGCGTTGTCGCAGGCGCTGCCCGGTGTCAACGTGAAGAATCTGGCGATCTGGATCGGCTACCGGCTGCTCGGCTGGCGCGGCGCTGTTGCGGGATTCTGCGGCATCATCTTTCCGGCGGCCGTCGTGATCATTCTGCTCGGCGCGTTCTTCTCGGCGATCGCATCGTTTCCGCTCACGCATATCGCGCTCGCTGGCGCCGCGGCCGGCGCGATCGGGCTGTCGCTGTCGATGGCGATCACCGCCGCACGCCGGCTGCCGCGCCGCGTGTTTCCGTATCTGGTGCTGCTCGCGACGTTCGCGGCCGCCGCGGTGTTTCGCGTGTCGCTGGTGTGGACCGTGCTGATCGCCGGCGCGTTGAGCGTCGGCTATGAATACGTGCGCGAGGCGCGCCAGCCCTGATCGGCTTTTATCGCCGCTAGTCAAACTCCACACAAAAGCTTCTGCCGTGCTCAGAATTCTTATCGCCCTGTTTTCGGTGTTCGCGCCGCTGTCGATCGTCACCGTCGGTGGCGGGCAAGGGATCATCCCCGAATTGCAGCGCCAGGTCGTCGACGTGCATCACTGGATGACCCATGCGCAATTTCTCAGCGACTTCGCGATCGCGCGGCTCGCGCCCGGTCCTGGCTCGCTGCTCGCGACGCTGATTGGCTATCAGGTCGGCGGACTCGGTGGCGCGCTCGTCGCGACCGTCGCGCTATTTGGGCCGACTGCGTTTCTGATGTATGGCGTCGTGCACGTATGGAACCGGCACGAAGGCGCGCGCTGGCTGAATGCGTTGCAGGCCGGGTTGCGGCCAGTGGCTGCCGGGTTGATTCTCGCGGCCGTCTATGTGCTGCTCAAGGAGCTCGAAGGCGGGTGGATTGCGTGGCTCACCGCGGCCATCGCGACCGTGCTCGTGATGACGACGCGTATCAATGCGTTGGTGCTGATCGCGGGCGGCGCGGTTGTGTTTGTGGTGGCGCATTTTGCGGGGTTGCTGTAGCGCGCCACCGGAACTTCTTCCTAGTTGTGTGTAATTCGCCTGATCGTACTGGTCACGAGATCCACGTAGAACAGGTCGCCATTCTGGCCCGCCTTCAGATCCACCGGTCCTCCCTGCAGACCCCTTGCGAAAGTCTGGGGCACATTGTTCGGAGGTTGCATGGTCCAGATGCATTGCCGCAGAAGATCACCAAAGTACAGTGCGTTTTTGAATTGAGCAGGGTAGGTTGTGCTCGTATCGTCGGTAAACCCGATCGCAGAGATGACACTGCCGTTCTGGTCCGGCCCTCCGCCGTTCCGCTTGCCGCCGCAGGTTCTTCCACGACTGTCATCGGGTGAAATGTAGCTCGTGTGAGCGTACGCATAAAACGGCGCCGTGGCACCCGCGAACTTTCCGCAGTAGCCCGTGTTTTGATAGTCGGGCTCGGGAGCCGCAGCGAAGTTGGCGCCAGGGCTCCATCCTTCGTAGCACGGCCAGCCGAAGTCTTGGCCGTCGACAGTGACATGATCGATTGCCTCCCAACTGTTCCAGCCCACATTGCCGATATACAGCTCGTCCGTACTACCAGGCAGGCGGGCGAACCGGAACGGATTGCGTAAGCCTTGCGCAACCAGGGCAACGCTTTGAGTTGTCGAACCCGGGTTCGTGATCCGGAGAACAGCGCCGTCGCTATAGGGAGACACGCCTTGACTGCGAAACGCGCCCTGCGGCAGATTCGTGCCATCGCCGCACGCAGTATCCAACTGTCCGTAGTCCACCTGATCGAAGCTCGCGCCGTCGCCAGCGCTAACGTACAGCGTTCTGTTGTCAACTCCGAAGACTAGTCCGCCAATACTGTGAGACGTGTAGAAAAAACACCACGTTTGATTGCCTGACCGTGCGGGAGGGAGGATCTTCGTTTCGGTCGTGCCCGCTCCCGCCGTTGTCAGCAGCGAAAGCTGGCCGTGAGTCAGAACGTTTCCGCTACAGGCGCCTGTAGCTGGAGGCGTCGTGTAAAGCACGTAAATTTTGCCGTCGTTCCGAGGATCGACCGCAATCCCGAGAAGTCCCCGGTCGACATCGTTGCAGACTTCATTGCTAAGGTCGGTGATCAACGTACAGGTAGGCGTCGCCAGGTCGCAATTCCAAACCCTGCCGCCTTTTTCGGCGATGAAGACCCTGGTCTGGCTTGCGTTGAAACTGATTGCCGTCGGCTGATTGAGACAACCGCTGTATAAAATCCGCTCTGTAAATCCCTTTGGAAGCACCGGCTGCGGCCTGGTCGTGGAGACGGGCTGACATATGACCGATTGCCCAATGGCGACGGAGGTCGGTACACCAGGGTTGCTGGGAGGATTGGCGTCCGCCGGATCGGCGAAACATGCCAACCCCAGCAGCGCTGCCAGTATGACGATCACGCGGGTCTGAGTTGCCCGCCAGAAAACACGGGGCGACACCTTATCCTCCTGTTCGCGAGTTGAATACAAAAACACCAGCAGACGTACGACCGGTGTATTGACCGCTGTATGTGCATCGCGATTCGCGAATTGTGAATGGTTGAATGATAGGACTCACACCCGCGAATGGTCGCCAATTCTCTGCCGCCGCACGCCACCTCGCGCAAGCCGCATAACGTCCATTCACGCGTTTTCCATGTTGAACTGGCGACGCTGGAATAGGTGGCCTCGTTCAACCGTCATCCTTGGATGGCGCCGCTTGGCGAGATCCTGCCCCACATTTTTTCGCGTTAAATGCCCTAGGACATTAATTTCCTCCCCCGTTTCTGCCGCACTATGGGAGATCAGGCGAGACGACGCCGACTCCTCACGGCGCCAGCATCCACCACAACATAGGAGCAGCGGTGATCGAGCAGTGGCGCGAGGCCGTGCGCGCGGTGCACGGCGTGGAATCGAAATACAAGCGGCTGGTCAAGGCGATTGCCGGCGACATCGAGAACACGTCGCTGCCGCCGGGCGCGCGCCTGCCGCCGCAACGCGACGTCGCCGCCGAACTCGCGATCAGCGTGCAGACCGTGACCAACGCGTACAAGGAACTGGAGCGGCAAGGCCTGATCCGCTGCGAGGTCGGGCGCGGGAGCTTCGTCGCGGCGCGCGTCACCGAAACGATGTCGAGCTACATGCTCGATACGGCCGAGCGTTCGGTGGTCGACTTTTCGATCGCGCGCATCATTCACACGTCCGAGCATGACGCGATGTGGCGCAAGGTCTGCGCGACGCTGTCGACGCTCGACGATCAGCCGTGGATTCGCGCGTTCCGGCCGATCGCGGGCTTCGAGCATCATCGCCAGGCGGGTATTGCATGGCTCGCGTCGCTCGGCATGCCGGCTTCGGCCGATACGCTGCTCGTCACGAACGGCGCCGCCCACGGCATTTTTCTCGCGCTCGCTTCGCTGGTGGGGCCGGGCGACACCGTGCTGTGCGAAAGCCTGACGGATCACGGCGTGATAGGTTCGGCCAACGTGCTCGGCTTCACGCTGAAGGGCCTCGAGATCGACGAGTACGGCATTCACCCCGAGCATTTCGAGGAGATGTGCGACAGCGAGCGCATCTCGGCGCTCGTCTGCACACCGACGCTGAACAATCCGACCGTCGCGTTGATGCCCGATTCACGGCGTCGCGCGATTGCGAAAATCGCCGAACGCTATGGCGTATACGTGATCGAGGACGACGTGTACGGGCCGTTGCCGGCCAAACATTCCACGCCCATTTCGAGCCTGATTCCGGATCTTGCGTTCTACTGCACGAGTTTTACGAAGTCGGTGATGGCCGGCTTGCGCATCGGTTATATGACGACGCCGCGCCGGCTCGCGCTGCGCGCCGAGAGCGTGCTGCGCGTGAGCAGTTGGATGGCGACGCCGCCGATGGCCGAGGTCGCCACGCGCTGGGTTGTCGACGGCACGGCCGCGCGGCTCGTCGAAATTCAGCGCGAGCGGCTCGGGCGGCGTCAGTCGCAATTGCAGCAGACGCTCGGTAAATATGTGCTGGGCGCGCATCCGCAGGCGCTATCGGCGTGGCTGCGGGTGCCCGATCACTGGCGCACCGATCGGCTGGTGCGCGAACTGCGCAACCGCGACATCGCAGTCACGTCGCCCGATCCGTTTCTCGTGCGCGACGCCGACCGGCCCAACGCGGTGCGGGTTTGCGTCGGCGCCGAGGTCAGCGAAGACGCCTATAAAGCCGCGCTCGAAACGATGCGCGACGTGTTCGAGCAGTATCCGCAGGTGCACGATTTCACCTGATCGCGCCGGTGCGCGAATTGTGTAACGCGCTGACCGAAATGAACTAGGACAATAAAAATCCTTTTTTAGAACACTAGACTGGGCTGCATGGAAAGCGATGCGGTCGCGAGTCACTGCGTTTATCTGCGATAGCCGTGCCCGCATCGAATAGCGAATCGACCTCTTTTGATGCAGGGCCTGGTGCATGTCCGTTCCATCGTTAGCAAATCTTTCGTTAGCCGACATTTACCGCGCGCGCAGCCGTATCGACGCTCGCGTATGCCGTACGCCGCTCGTCGAATCGCCGAGCCTGTCGGCGCACGCGGGCACGCCGGTTTATCTGAAGCTCGAAACCGTGCAGCCGACCGGCAGCTTCAAGCTGCGCGGCGCGACCAATGCGCTCGCGCAGTTGGCCGAGCAGGGCTGCACTCGCGTGGTGACCGCATCGACCGGTAATCATGGCCGCGCGCTCGCGCATGCGGCGCGCGCGCTCGGTATGGACGCGACCGTGTGTCTGTCGCGCCTCGTGCCCGCCAACAAGGTCGACGCGGTACGGGCGCTCGGCGCGCACGTGCGCATTACCGGCCAAAGTCAGGACGAGGCCGAGCACGAAGCATTGCGGCTCGCGCGCGAAGAAGGCTATGCGTACGTGCCGCCATTCGACGATCTGCGCGTGATCGCCGGACAGGGCACGATCGGGCTCGAAATCGTCGAGGCCTTGCCCGATGTCGCGAACATCGTCGTGCCGTTGTCGGGCGGCGGGCTGTTTGCCGGCATCGCGCTTGTGGCGAAAAGCACCAATCCCACGATTGGCTTGACAGGCGTCACGATGGCGCGCGGTGCCGCGATGCATGCGAGTCTCGCCGCCGGTCAGCCGGTGCTGGTCGAGGAAGTCGACACGCTCGCCGATTCGCTCGGCGGCGGCATCGGACTCGAAAACCGCTATACGTATGCGCTGACGCGCGATCTGATCGACGAGACCGTGCTGCTCGACGAGGCGTCGATTGCGCGCGGCATCGCGCATGCGTATCGGCAGGAACGGCTCGTTGTCGAAGGCGCGGCGGCGGTGGGGATTGCCGCGGTGCTCGATCACGCGCTGCCCACTGAACGCATCGCGCGCGGGCCGCTCGTGCTCGTCGTGACGGGCGCGAACATCGATATGAATCTGCATCGGCGGATCATCGGCAACGAAACCTCCCAAGCCGCGCCGTCACCGAACTCACACACCCCATCATGACCTCGATCACGCTCCTTGGCGAAGCCGAGCTTCGCAAACTCGTGCCGCTCGATATCGCGGCCATCGATCAGATCGAAGCCGCCTTTGTCGCGCTCGCGACCGAGGCGGTCGCGATGCCGCCGATCCTGCGGCTCGATCTGCCCGCGCATAACGGCGAAGTCGACGTGAAGACCGCGTGGCTGCCGCGCCTCGACAGCTTCGCGATCAAGGTCAGTCCAGGTTTCTTCGACAACCCGTCGCTCGGTCTGCCGAGCCTGAATGGTCTGATGCTGGTGTTGTCGGCGAAGACCGGGCTGACCGAAGCGGTGTTGCTCGACAACGGCTATCTGACCGCGATACGCACGGCGGCCGCCGGCGCGGTCGCGGCGCGCTGGCTCGCGAAAGCGCACACGCCGCAGGTCGCAGTGATCGGCGCGGGCGAGCAGGCGCGTCTGCAACTGCGGGCCTTGATGCTGGTGCGCCGCGTCGAACACATACGCGTCTGGGCGCGCGACGCGGCGAGCGCGCTGCGTTTCTCCGCGGAAGTGAACGACACGCTCGGCGTGCGATGTGATGTCGCGGCCAGCGTTCATGACGCGCTCGCCGAAGCGGACGTCGCGATGACCACCACGCCGAGCCGCACGCCGCTGATCGACGCCGCCGATCTGCATCCGGGCCTGCACATCACCGCGATGGGCTCGGACGCCGAGCACAAGAACGAAATCGCGCCGGCCGCGCTGGCGGCGGCGCGCTACGTGTGCGACCGCGCGCAGCAAACGCGCGTGCTCGGCGAACTGCATCACGCGCTCGCCGCGGGCACGATGCGTGACGATGCGGCGATCGTCGAATTGGGCCAGGTGATCGCGAAACAGGCCGCGGGCCGCACGAGCGACGCCGACGTGACGATCTGCGATCTGACCGGAACCGGCGCGCAGGACACCGCTATCGCCGCGCTCGCATTGCAGCGCGCGCGTGCCGCGAAGGCGGGAACGACATTTGGCAACGACGCGCCGCCTAAATGACGCGCGATGAACGGCAATACGCCGCGCAAGCGGCTCACGAAGGAGTAGCACAGATGCGGGCATCCCCGATTCAACCGACGGTCGATTTCAACGCCGACGGCGAACAGCATGGTTTCCTGAAGCTGCCGCATTCGCACGACGTCTCCGCATGGGGCGCGGAGATGATCCCCATCACCGTGATCCGCAACGGCGAGGGACCGACCGCGCTGCTAACGGGCGGCAATCACGGTGACGAATACGAAGGGCCGATTGCGCTGTCGAAGCTCGCCGCCACGTTGAAGGCGAGTGACGTACGCGGGCGCGTGATCATCGTGCCGTTCATGAATTTTCCGGCGTTTCGCGCGGGCACGCGCACGTCGCCGATCGATCACGGCAATCTGAATCGCAGCTTTCCGGGCAAGCCGGACGGCACCGTGACCGAGAAGATCGCCGATTATTTTCAGCGCTATCTGCTGCCGCTCGCCGACTATGTGCTCGATCTGCACGCGGGTGGCCGCACGCTCGACTTCGTGCCGTTCGCCGCGATTCACGTGCTGCCCGACACGACGCAGCAGGCGCGCTGCGAGGCAGCGATGCGCGCATTCGGCGCGCCGTACTCGATGCGGATGCTCGAACTCGATAGCGTCGGCCTTTACGACACGGCCGTCGAGGAAGCGGGCAAGGTGTTCGTGTCGACCGAACTCGGGGGTGGTGGCACGGCGACCGTGCACAGCGTGGCGATTACGGAGCGTGGCGTGCGCGGCTTTCTGCAGCATGCGGGAATCATCAGGCAAGACGAAGCAATGGGTCACTCAAGGGCGAGCGCGCCGCGCACGACGACGCTGCTCGATATGCCCGACGGCACCTGCTACACGACGAGCGAGCACGACGGCCTGCTCGAACTGTGCAAGGACCTCGGCGACATGGTCGACGGCGGCGAGGTGATCGCGCGGATCTACGACGCGAAGCGCACCGGCGCCGCGCCGATCGAATATCGCGCGCGACGCGGCGGCATGCTGGCCGCGCGGCATTTTCCGGGGCTCGTGCGGATTGGCGACACGGTTGCGGTGGTCGCCGACGTGCTCGAACGAGGCATACCGGTAACGCGTCTGAACGCGTGATGAAATTCGACCGCTACGATCTCGCGATTTTGCGCATTCTCGCGCGCGATGGACGCATCACGAAGTCGCGCCTCGCCGAAGAAATCAATCTGTCGATTTCGCCGGCATGGGAGCGCGTGAAGCGCCTCGAAGAAGAGGGCGTGATTCGCGCGTATCGCGCGGATATCGATTGGGTGCGCGCGTTCAAAGGCAGCCGCGTGGTGGTCGAGGTCACGCTCGCGCGTCATACCGCGCCGGACATGCGGCGCTTCGAGGAGCGCATCGCGGCCGCGCCCGAAGTCGTGCAATGCCTCGCGACGGGTGGCGGTGTCGACTATGTGATGCAGGTGCTGTCGCGCGATATCGACCACTATCAGCGCTTCATCGATACGTTGCTGACCGACGAATTGGGCATCGAAAAGTACTTCACCTATATCGTCACGAAGGTGGTGAAAAGCGGGGCCGAAGGCTTGCCCGAATGGGCGGAACAATCGATTGGCGAGAACGGCTGAGTGGCGCGCTACTTGCGGTCGACGTACGACGAAAAGCCCCACCCGAAAAAACGATAACCATGCGGCGAATTGCAGAAAAAACGTAGTCTTCGAGAAGCGACAACAAAAAAAACCGCAGTGCCGCCGGACCTACAGTGATAGCAGACATCGCACAGAGGAGGTCGTCATGTTGCTGGGTCATCCGGTCTTATTCAAATCGCTGTGCTACGTGGATGGACGCTGGGTTCATAGCGCGAGCGCCGCGAGCGTCGCGGTGCAGAATCCCGCGAATCAGGAAGTGCTCGGCCATGTGCCGATGCTCGACGCGGCGCAGATCACCGCGGCGGTCGATGCCGCGCAGCGCGCGTTCGACACGTGGCGCTGGGTGCCGGTCGCCAAACGTTCGGCGCTGCTGTTGCGCTGGCATGAGCTGATTCTGCGTCATCAGCAGGATCTCGCCGCGATTCTGTCGCTCGAACAGGGCAAGCCGCTTGCTGAAGCGCGCGGCGAAATTGCGTATGGCGCGAGCTTCGTCGAATGGTTCGCGCATGAGGTGCGGCGCCTGAATGGGCGCACGATTCCGACGCATATCGATGGCGCTCATCTGGGCACGATCATCGAGCCGGTCGGCGTGGCCGCGCTGATCACGCCGTGGAATTTCCCGTGCGCGATGCTCACCCGCAAGGCCGCCGCCGCGCTCGCCGCCGGTTGCACGGTGGTTGCGAAGCCCGCACACGAGACGCCGTTCTCCGCGCTCGCGCTCGCGCAACTCGCCGAAGAAGCGGGCTTTCCGGCCGGCGTGTTCAACGTCGTGCTCGGCGAGCCGCAAATGGCGATGGAAACGCTGGTTTCAGATAGCCGCGTGCGCTCGGTCAGCTTCACCGGCTCGACGCGTGTCGGCGCGCTAGTGATGCAAACGGCCGCACGGGCAGGCATCAAGAAGACCGCGCTCGAACTGGGCGGCAACGCGCCTTTCATCGTGACCGAAGATGCGGACCTCGAACACGCCGTGCGCGTCGCGGTCGCGGCGAAGTTCCAGACCTCGGGCCAGGACTGCTGCGCGGCGAACCGGATCTTCGTCGCGCGTTCGTTGTATGAAGCGTTCGTCGCGCGATATAGCGATGCCGTGAAGGCGTTGAAAGTGGGCGGCGCATTCGACCCGAACGTGGACGTCGGCCCGCTGATGCACCAGGCCGCGTTCGACACGACCGTGCAGCGCGTCGCCGACGCGCGTGAGAAGGGTGCGCGCGTCACGGTAGGCGGCGCGGCGCACGAGCGCGGCGGCTGGTTCTTCGAGCCGACCGTGGTCGCCGATGCGGCGCCCGGCATGCGCATTTACGACGAAGAAAATTTCGCGCCGATCTCGGCGGTCACGCCGTTCGATTCGCTCGACGAAGTGGTCGAACGCGCGAACGACACCGAGTATGGACTTGCCGCCTACGTGTGCGCGAAAGATCTGAACACCGTGTTTCAACTGATCCGCCGACTCGACTTCGCGATGGTGTCCATCAACGGCGCGAAGTTCACCGGCGCACCGATTCCGTTCGGCGGCATCAAGTCGTCGGGGCTTGGACGCGAAGGCGGCGTCGAAGGCTTCGAGCCGTTCGTCGAGACACGTTATTTCTGCCTTGGCCAGCTTGGCTTGCCGGTCAGCGACAGCGCCCCCGCTCGTGCCCCTGCACATGCGATGGCGACGGACGCAACGGCCTGAACCTACCGATTCATTCATCCAGACATCACACGAAGGAGCGACCCATGACTCAATTCGATCAACTGCTGAGCGCCGATCGCGCGCACTTCATGCATCCGTCGACGCACGCGCACGATCACGCGAGCGGCGCGCTGCCGGGCCGGATCGTGACCGGCGCGAAAGGTATCCGCATCGAGGACCATCAAGGCAAGACTTTTATCGATGCATTTGCCGGCCTTTATTGCGTGAACATCGGCTACGGTCGCACCGAAGTGGCCGAAGCGATTTACGAGCAGGCTAAGAAGCTCGCGTATTACCACACGTATGTCGGCCATTCGACCGATACGATCATCGAGCTGTCGTCGCGCATCATCGACTGGTCGCCGCAAGGCATGAAGAAGGTGTACTACGGCATGTCCGGCTCGGACGCGAACGAAACGCAGATCAAGCTCGTCTGGTACTACAACAATGTGAAGGGCCGCCCGAACAAGAAGAAGATCATTTCGCGCGAGCGCGGCTATCACGGCTCGGGCATCGTCACCGGTAGTCTGACCGGTCTGCCGAGCTTCCACCAGTTCTTCGATCTGCCGATCGAACGCGTCAAGCATACCGTGTGTCCGCACTGGTATCGTCGCGCGCCGGCCGGTATGAATGAAACGCAGTTCGTCGCGTACTGCGTCGACGAACTCGAAAAACTGATCGCGCGCGAAGGCGCCGATACGATCGCGGCCTTCATCGGCGAACCGGTGATGGGCACGGGCGGCATCGTACCGCCGCCGGCCGGTTACTGGCCCGCGATCCAGCAGGTGCTGAAGAAGCACGACATCCTGTTGATCTGCGACGAAGTGGTGTGCGGTTTCGGCCGGCTCGGCTCGAAGATGGGTGCGCAGCACTACGGCATTCAACCCGATCTGATCACTGTCGCCAAGGGTTTGACGAGTGCTTACGCGCCGCTGTCCGGCGTGATCGTCAGCGAAGGCGTATGGGACGTGATCGATAAGGCATCGCAGGAATCGGGTGCGTTGGGGCATGGCTGGACCTATTCGGGCCATCCGATCTGCGCGGCGGCGGCGCTCGCCAACCTCGAGATTCTCGAACGCGAGAACCTCATGCAGAATGCGGCGCAAACCGGCGCTTATCTGCTGGAGCAATTGCATGCGGCGTTCGACTCGCATCCGCTCGTCGGCGAAGTGCGCGGCGTGGGCATGCTGGCCGCGCTGGAGTTCATGGCCGACAAGGATGTCCGCACGCCGTTCGATGCGGCGCTGAAGGTCGGGCCGCGTGTGTCGGCTGCCGCGATGCAGCGCGGACTGATCGCGCGGGCGATGCCGCACGGCGACATTCTCGGCTTCGCGCCGCCGCTGGTGACGTCGCGCGGCGACGTGGACGAGATCGTGAAGCTGACGCGCGAGGCGGTGGATGAGGTGGCGTCGCAGGTGTTTACGCCGGCTGCTTCGCTTTGATCAAGTGAGGTGAAAGAGAGCCCCGGCTGCTGCGATTCGGTTCATGGTCGGGGCTTTCATTTACTTCGTGCGGTAGTGCCGCCATAGCTTCATGATGGCTACATAGGCAAGCGCTGCCACGATCAATTCAATAGTCACCCACACCACGAAATATAGAATCCGAAGCACGCCACCATGCGAGCGCCTCGCTTTCCGTCCACGGATAGGGGTATAGGTGGACATAATGGATCGACAGAACGAAAAGGCCGAAAAATAGCGCGACCTGAGATCGCAAGAACAGCTACTTTGGCGCTGAAAGATTCAGTCGCGCGGCCAGATCCGGATGCGCTTCGCCTAGACATCGAAGTGCCAGCGCTCCAAGCTTGCGGGCCGATTCGTCATCCAACGGAGTTTCCGGTGCTTCAGGAATATCGAGGAACATCGCCCGATCCAGGGTTGATTGAATAGCACGACGCGACACGTTGCTCATTTTGAGCGTATTCGTGTCGTCGTCGTAGATAAAGACGACAGCAAGGTCTCGGACCATCAATAGCCTCTGCACTGGTTGTATGTTTCAAAAGCACGTTGCTCGCACGCAAAGCGAGTTCTCAAATCGCCGCCGTATGTTTTTGACAGCATCTTGCACGCGATCATATTGCGCTCATATTCCATCTCGCACTCGATCTCTTGCCGTTCGCTCACACCGCGTGCACCAAGGATCGTCACATCTCCGCCTGTCGAAGTGTCAGAATACTCGAACGGCTGGGCATTGCCCAGATTCTGCGGTATGGGCGGGCTGCTGCCATATTGCGAGCGTGCCATGCTAACGTCGTCCGCTTGTTGCGCGCGCCCGCGACAATCGCACGCCCATGCGTAACCCAGGGCTTTGGCCATTGCGTAACCGGTCGAATACGAGCGAAGCCGATCCTGCGGAAACCATTCGCCGGTTTCGACGTTCAGCGCCATTGCGGATGGCATTGGCGGAAAGTTTGAGTATACCGAATAGAGGATACGGCAAAGCAAGCACTCTTCCTTGCCACCGGTTCCTTCCTGTTTCTGTCGCTCCATTTGACCTCTTCTGATTTTCTAGAAAACACCCGACGAATTAATCATCCGAAGGAGTCACGGTCAACTGCTTTAATTTGAGATGGAGTCGTTTTGACAAACATTGACAATAATTGACACGCGCGAAAAAAAGCCCGCCTTGATGAGCGGGCTCGCATATTCCTATTGCAACGAGAGTTACCGAGACTTAATGCGCGGCTTCGCCGCCATAATGCCGATCCGGAATCACAACGATATTCCCCACAAAGCGCTTCTCCATGAACCGCGTCTGCGCATCATGAAACTTCGACAACGGATAAGTCGCCGCGAGAACCGGCCGGATCGTCCCGTTCTGAATATAGTCGAGCACGCGTTTGAACGCACCGCGCGTGCCCTGCGACGATCCATTCAACTGCAGCTGCTTCAGATACATCGTGCGCAGATCGAGCTGCACGACCGGCCCCGCGATCGCGCCCGCGGTCGTGTATCGTCCCTCAGGCCGCAACACGTTCAACAGCTTGCCGAACAGCGCCCCGCCGACAAGATCGGCGACTACATCGACGGCCCGCCCCTCGGTCATCCGTTCGACGTCCCCGACGAAATCGCTACTATCGCGCAGCATCGCGCCTTGCGCGCCGAGCGCTAGCACGGCCTCTTCCTTACCCTTGCTGACGACCGCATACGGAATCGCGCCGCGCGCGCGGCACAGCTGGATGATGGCCGAGCCGACGCCGCCGGACGCGCCGGTAATCAGCACCGTTTCGCCGTGCTTGACGGCCGCGCGTTCGATCATTTGCTCGCCGGTGTGATAAGCGCACCAGAACGTGGCAAGTTCGGCGTCGGAATAGCTGGAGTCGACCCGATGCGCGTTTTCCGCGGGCACGGCCGTGTATTCGGCGTAGCCGCCGTCGCGGCCGTGGCCGATGTAGTCGATGTCGGCGAGGCTGTCGTCGTCGCGGTTGTAGATCGACGCGTCGACGATCACGCGCTCGCCGATACGCGCGTCGCTGATGCCGCGACCCACCGCGACCACGCGTCCGACGATATCCGCGCCCTGAATGCGCGGAAACGTCAGCGTCGAGCGGCCGCGTCGCCACGTCGACACCGCTTGCGGATCGTCCTCGGTGCCGTAGGCGCCCTGGCGGACCCACACGTCGGTATTGTTGAGACCGCATGCGGTGACGTCGATCAGTACCTCGCCAGCCGCGCACGAGGGCACCGGCACGTCGTCGCGATAGACCAGTTTGTCGAGGCCACCGTGCGCGGTCAGCACGACGGCCTTCATCGTTTTCGGAAGCATGTTTCCCCTTTCGTTGAAACGGGCGTCGTGCTTCGCGAGTTCACGCGGGCACGACGCCCGCGCAATCACGGTTTGACGAACAGCTTACGTGGCGTCCTGCAAAAGGTCTCGACGCCGGTCCGCGTAATCAGAATGCTCTCGGTGATTTCGAGGCCCCAGTCGTCGAGCCACAGGCCCGGCATGAAGTGAAACGTCATGCCGGGTTCGAGGACGGTCTTGTCCCCAGGGCGCAGGCTCATCGTGCGCTCGCCCCAGTCCGGCGGATAGCTCGCGCCGATCGGATAGCCGCAGCGGCTGTTCTTCTCGATGCCGTATTTATGCAGCACCGCGAAAAACGCATTGGCGATGTCCTCGCAGGTATTGCCCGGTTTCGCCGCGGCGAGCCCTGCCTCAATCCCTTCGACCACCGCACGCTCGCCCTCGATGAAATGCTTCGGCGGCTTGCCGAGGTAGACGGTGCGCGACTGCGGGCAGTGATAACGCTTGAAGCAGCCGGCAATTTCGAAGAACGTGCCGGCGTCCTTCGCGAACGGCGTGTCGTCCCAGGTCAAATGCGGGGCGGCCGCGTCGGCGCCGGTCGGCAGCAGCGGCACGATCGCCGGATAGTCGCCGCCATAACCGTCGATGCCGGTAATGCCTGCCGAGTAGATCTCCGCGACGAGGTCGTTCTTGCGCATGCCCGGCTCGATTCGCTCGACGATGTGCGCGTGCATCTTCTCGACGATGCGCGCGGCCACGCGCATGTACTCGATCTCGCGCGCGGATTTGACCGCGCGTTGCCAGTTGACGAGGCCGGTTGCGTCCTGCCATTTCGAGTCCGGCAAATGCGCGACGAGCGAGCGATAAGCGGCGGCGCTGAAATAGTAGTTGTCCATTTCGACGCCGATCTTCGCGTTGGCCCAGCCGCGTGCGGCGATCACGTCGCGCGCGAGGTAGTCCATCGGATGACGCGCGGTGGATTGCACGTAATGATCCGGATAGCCGACGATCTGATCGTGCTGCATGAAGACGGTGCGCTTGGCACCGTTCGCGTCCTGACCGCGGCCGAACCAGACCGGCTCGCCATCCAGCGCGAGCAGCACGCACTGATGCACGTAAAACGACCAGCCGTCATAGCCGGTGAGCCAGGCCATATTGGTCGGGTCCGACACGATCAATAGTTCGATGCCGGCCGCCTGCATGGCCTTGCGCGTTTTCGCGAGACGCGCGGCGTATTCGTCGCGTTCGAACGGCAGGCGCACGACGGGCGCCGCGATTCGCGATTCGTGTTGCGTCGTATCTGACATCTTCCCCTCTCTCTGAGCGTGACGTCGTTGCGGAAAGTGGCGCCCGGTGCAAGTGAACGGGGCGTCCACGGGTATTTCTCGCCGCAGTCTAATGCCGCGAAAAAACGCCGCTGAATGTGCTAGTTCAATGTTCGTGACGTTGTCGACGGACGCTGGATGTTTGTTGCAGTGCACGCTGCGCCGCCCTTGTCCGCGCGTAAAAAGAATTGTTCTAGAGCAATCTGGATCGCAAATATGGCTGCGTATTCTGGTTCGCACTACATGTACGACGAACGGGATCGAATCGATATGAACACCGCGCGAGTCACCGATCTGTTGAGCGCTTCAGGCATCGCCCCGGCAAGTCTTTCCTCCGAGGAGCGCGCGGTCGCCTCCGCAAGCACACCGGCGCGCCGAGACGAAAGCCCGGTGAGCAAGCCGTTGATCCGGCTCGACCGGATCACGAAACGATATGGCGCGCTGACCGTGCTCGACGAACTGTCGCTCGACGTGATGCCCGGCGAGAAGCTCGCACTGATCGGTCCGTCGGGATCGGGCAAGACGACGATCCTGCGCATCCTGATGACGCTGGAAACGATCGATGGCGGCCATATCGAAGTGGACGGCGAACAGTTGTTCCATATGCCGCGCGGCGGCCAGATGGTGCCCGCGAACGAACGGCATCTGCAAAAGATGCGCGAGAAGATTGGCATGGTGTTTCAGCACTTCAATCTGTTTCCGCACAAGAGCGTGCTCGACAACGTGACGCTCGCGCCGATGCTGACGAAGGGCGAGAGCCGTGAGTCGGCGCAGAGGCGCGCGCTCGAACTGCTCGACATGGTCGGCATGGCCGATAAGGCGAAGAGCCGTCCGGCGCAACTGTCGGGCGGGCAGAAACAGCGCGTGGCGATCGCGCGGGCGCTCGCGCTCGCACCGCGGATCATGCTGTTCGACGAGGTGACGTCCGCGCTCGACCCTGAACTCGTCGAGGAAGTCCTGAACGTGATGCAGCGGCTCGCGCGTGAGACCGACATGACGATGCTGCTCGTCACGCACGAAATGGGCTTCGCGCACGACTTCGCCGACCGCGTGCTGTTCTTCGATCGCGGCAGGATCGTCGAGGAAGGCAAGCCCGAGGACATCTTCACGCATCCGACGCACGAGCGGACTCAGACGTTCCTGCGCAAGATCCTCGCCGCGGGACATCGAATCTGAGCAGAGCCGTAAGAGATTGCTTTTCCCACGCTGCACATCACTCACTACTACGCCATACCACTACGCCTTAGGAGCCAAAAATCATGAAGCTAAAGGGGATTCTGATTGCGGGAGGGTTGTCGCTGCTGACGCTCGCGAGCCTCGCACATGCCGCCGACGACAAGCTCACGCAGCTGCGCCAGCAAGGCTTCGCGCGGATCGCGATCGCGAACGAACCGCCTTTCACCGCAGTCGGCGCCGACGGCAAGGTGACGGGCGCGGCGCCTGATGTCGCGCGCGCGGTGTTCAAGAAGCTAGGCGTCAACGACGTCGTCGCGTCGGTCTCCGAGTATGGCGCGATGATTCCGGGCCTCGCGGCCGGGCGGCATGACGCGATAGCGGCGGGGCTGTTCATGACGCCGCAGCGTTGCGCGGCCGTCGCTTATTCGCAGCCGGTGTTATGCGCGGTCGAAGCGTTCGCGGTCAAGAAAGGCAACACGAAGAGCATCAAGACCTACGAGGAAATCGCGAAAGATCCGAAGGCGGTGCTCGGTGTGGAAGGCGGCACGACCGAACAGAAGCTCGCGACCGCCGCGAATATTCCGACCGACCGCGTGATCATCGTGCCGGACGGGCAAAGCGGTCTGAAGATGCTGCAGGACGGCCGCATCGACGTGTTTGCGTTGCCGCTGCTGTCGATCACCGATCTGCTCTCAAAGGCGAAAGACCCGAACCTCGAATCGATCGCGCCGGTGCAGAACACGCCGGTGCAATGCGACGGCGTCGCGTTCCGCAAGCAGGACACCGCGCTGCGCGATGCATTCGACGTCGAGCTGAAGAAGATGAAGGAGTCCGGCGAGTTCGCGAAGATCGTCGAGCCCTATGGCTTCTCGGCGAAGGCGGCAATGTCGACGAGCCGCGAGAAACTGTGCGCGGCGAAGAACTGAGTCCGCGATAAGACGCCATGCGCGCAACGCGATAGCGCGCATGGCCCATGACACATTGTGCGCGAGGTGCGTCGATGAACCACTGGTCCGGCTATTTGCAGCTGATTCTGCAGGGAGCGCAGACAACCGTCGAACTGACGCTGATGGGCGCGGTCCTCGCGCTCGTGATGGCATTCGTCGCTGGACTCGGGCGCCTATCGCGTTTCTTCGTGGTGCGGGCATTGGCCACGTCGTATATCGAGTTTTTTCGCGGCACCTCGATATTCGTGCAGCTGTTCTGGGCGTATTTCGTGTTGCCGATGGCCGGCCTCACGCTGACGCCGCTGCAGGCCGGCGTGCTCGCGCTCGGTTTGAACGTCGGCGCGTATGGCGCTGAAGTGGTGCGCGGCGCGGTCGCCGCGATCGGCCACGAGCAGCGCAGCGCCTGCATTGCGCTGAATCTTTCCCGCTATCAGCGCATGCGGCACGTGATCTTGCCACAGGCCTTGCCGCTGATGCTGCCCACGTTCGGCAACAACGCGATCGAGCTGCTGAAGGGCACGGCCGTCGTGTCGCTGATCTCGCTCGGCGACATGACGTTCCAGGCGCAGGTGGTGCGCTCGCAAACCGGCAATACGTTGATCCCGTTCGCGACGATTCTCGCGCTGTACTTCGCCATGGCCTGTCTGATCTCGTTCGGCATGCGCAAGCTGGAAAGCCGGATGAGTTTCGGTCTCGACCGCATCAGGAGATAGACGAATGGAATGGGACTGGAGCTTCGTGCGCGAGATTCTGCCGACCCTGCTGCAAGGGTTGGAGATCACCGTGCTCGCCACTTTGCTAGGCGCGGTGGTGGCGGCCGTGGTCGGCATGGCGATTGCCATTTTGCGGCTGGCGCCGAATCGCGCGGTGTCGCGCGCCACGTCGGCGATCGCGAGTTTTATTCGCGGCACGCCGCTGCTCGTGCAGTTGTACTTCGTGTTCTATGTGCTGCCCGACATCGGCATACGGATGCCGGCGCTCGCGGCCGGTGTGCTCGCAATCGGCGTGCATTACGCGACATATGCGGCCGAGGTTTATCGCGCCGGCATCGAAAACATTCCGCGCGGGCAATGGGAAGCAGCAAAGGCCTGCAACCTGAGTCCCGCGCAAACGTGGCAGCACGTGATCCTGCCCGAAGCGGTGCCGCCGATGGTGCCCGCGCTCGCCAATTATCTGATCTCCATGTTCAAGGAGACGCCGTTACTGTCGGCGATCACGGTCCTCGAATTGATGAATCAGGCAAAGATCATCGCGAATACGGATTACCGCTATCTGGAGCCGATGACGCTTGTCGGCGTGCTGTTCCTGATCATCAGCCTGATCGCGGTGGCCGGTGTGCGACTCCTTGAAAAGCGTTTTCCGGCTCCGGGGCATTGAACGATGCAAATAACTATTCGACAGTTCGAACGCGCGCCGCATCTGATCGAACGCGCTTTCGACAAACGTATCGGCCTCCTGATCCTCGCAACCGATCACACGACCGAGCCGGACTTCGCGGCACTCGTCGCAAACGAGCGTATCGGCATCTATGTGAATCGCGTGCCGTATGCGAACCCGGTGACGCCCGACAATCTGCGCGCGATGCAGCCATCGCTGAGCGCGGGCGCGGCGCTGATCCTGCCCGACGAAACGCTCGACGTCGTGATGTATTCGTGCACGTCGGCATCCGTGATGATCGGCGATGCGCAGATCGAGCGCGCCATTCATGCGGCGAAGCCATCGGCCAAAGTCGTCACCCCGACCGCTGCCGCGGTCACTGCGCTGAGCACGCTGGACGCGCGGCGTATCAGCGTGCTGACGCCGTACACCGCCGAAACCAGTCGGCCGTTGTGCGAGTACTTTGCCGCGCAAGGCTTTGCGATCGACCGCTTCTCATGCCTGGGTCTGACCGACGACCGGGAGATGGCACGGATTTCGCACGATGATATCGTCGCCTTCGCGCGCGATGCGACAGCGCCCGACTCCGATGCGCTGTTTATTTCGTGCACCGCGGTGAGAGCCGCGCCGATCATCGCGCGAATCGAAGCCGCCATCGGCAAGGCGGTAGTGAGCAGCAACCTCGCGACCGCGTGGATGTGTTTGCGCCTTTGCGGCGAAAACGAGGCGAGGCCACAGCAGGGTCGTTTGATGACGCTGCCGTTGCTGGTGCGCTGAGAGCACTGCGCGACGCCAATCATGTTGTTTTTCCCGAACGCGCGCGACGCGTCGCCGACGCACGCGTACGGATTACCGCATCCGTTGCAGGCTTTATGGAAAACCCCGATGCCTGCATCGTCCTAGAACATCGTTGCAGGCGCGGGTCGCCGGTATCGTGGATTCGGGCGACGTTGCCTGTGTCGCATAGAAACATCCCAGGAGAAGACATGCACTACGTACATTCATGGACCGCGCAGAGCGCGCAACCGCAGGCGCGCAGCTTGCTGCGACGCGCAATCGCGGCGTCGGCACTCGGAAACGCAACCGAGTGGTTCGACTACGGTATTTACGCCTACGGCCTGAGCTATATTTCGGCCGCGTTGTTTCCCGGCAGCACCGCGCAGGCCACGTTGTTTGCGCTCGCGACGTTCGCCATTTCGTTTCTCGTGCGTCCGCTTGGCGGCCTGTTCTGGGGGCCGCTCGGCGATCGCCTCGGCCGCAAGCACGTACTCGCGTTGACGATCATCCTGATGTCGGTCGCAACGCTGCTGGTCGGACTCGTGCCGACTTACGCGAGCATCGGCTGGTGGGCACCGGTTATCCTCGTCGTTCTGCGGATGATCCAGGGCTTTTCGACGGGCGGCGAATATGGCGGCGCGGCGACTTTCATGGCCGAGTACGCGCCGGACAATAAGCGCGGCTTTTGTGGCAGCTTCCTCGAATTCGCGACGCTGTCGGGCTTCTCGCTCGGCGCGTTTCTGATGCTCGGTTGCTCCGTCGTGCTCGGCAACACGGCAATGCATGCGTGGGGATGGCGTCTGCCGTTTCTGATTGCGGCGCCGCTCGGCCTGATCGGTTTCTATCTGCGCTCCAGGCTCGAAGACACGCCGGTTTTTCGCGAGCTCGAACAAACGATGCACAAGGAGCAGCATAGCTGCGTCACGCTGAAGGCATTGCTGCGCGACTATTGGAAACCGCTGATCCAACTCGGCGGACTCGTGGTTGCTTTGAATGTCGTCAACTACGTGCTGCTCGCCTATATGCCGACTTTCATGCAGAAGCAGCTCGGCATGAGCGACAACATGTCCCTGCTCGTGCCGCTGCTCGGCATGCTCGCGATGATGGTGTTTCTGCCGTTCGCGGGCACGTTCTCGGATCGCGTGGGACGCAAGAACGTCTGGTGGTTTTCGCTGATAGGCCTGTTCGTCGCGGCGATTCCAATGTTCCTGCTGATGAAGCTCGGCGTGGCGGGCGCGTTCATCGGCTTTGCGGTGCTCGGGCTGTTGTACGTGCCGCAACTGGCCAGCATCTCGGCGATGTTCCCCGCGATGTTTCCGACCCAGGTCCGTTACGCGGGGATGGCGATTGCGTATAACGTGTCGACGTCGATTTTCGGCGGCACGGCGCCGATGGCGAACGAATGGCTGGTCGCGCATACGGGCAATGCGCTGGTGCCCGCTTATTACATGATGGCCGCGTGCGTCGTGGGGGCGATTGCGTTGATCTACGTGCCTGAAACGCGCGGGTGTTCGTTGCGCGGGCAAGGCATTCCGGGGAAGCAGGAAGTGATTGTTTGAAGTGACATGGCGTGGCCAACCGCGTATCGATGCAGTTTGGCCACGCGCGTTTGATTGAGCGTTTATTTCAGCTGGCTTTGCGCGAGCCTCGACTTCAGCAGTTCGTATTTCTCCCGCGACGTATCAGCGAACGCCGCCTCACGACTCGAACGCGTATCGTCGAATGGAATCGGTTCGGCAAACTGGCTGACCGTCAGATCCCATCTGCTGCCGTCGATCAGGTTGTAGAAGTGCGTGCCCCCCGACGTACGCGTCGTCAGAATCTCGCCACCGAAATAGTCCTGCATGATCAGAGACGTAACGCTGCAATGATTCTGCGCGGGATTCGTCGACGACCACGCATGCGTGGGGCTCGACGTATCGCCGGCCCATACGCGTGCAAGGACGCGGTATAGATCGATGGGCGTCGCAAAGATCTTCGATACGGCAGGCGTCTGTGCTTCCTGTGTCATGGCGGCAATCCTTCGTTCGATGAGCGGAAAAGGTCGTGGAAAACAAAAAGCCCCGTCGTTGCCGGCGGGGCTTTCTGGCGCATGTCGCTGCGAATGATGTCTAGCGGCGTATGCGTATGCGAGTCCCCACAGGCAGTCCCACGCGGGCATGCGCATGATGATGCTTTGCAGTCGGGCGGTATGTGAGGGCTTGCATAGTGAGCGAGTGTGCCTTCGATTGCGCGACGCGTCAACGAATCATCGATAACTGCGTCGCGCTGACCGTGCTTACGACTTCGCGCCGCTCAGGATCGCGAGGCTCGGGCAGTAGTGCGTCGCGCTCAGATACGCGGCCTGCTGCGAGCGCACGCCTGCGCTGCTCGACGTCGGCGGATCGATGAATACCTGCGCGTTGTTCGATCCCGCAGGTGCCGTCAGCGTCATCGTTACTGGGGATAGAAATGAACGTGGCGCGCGTCGAATCAGGCGTTCGAGCGCGGATGGCTTGCGCCGATGTGCTTCAACGCAATTCAACCGCCGGACAGAACCGTGTCCTCGACTTCGTAGCGCTCATTGCCAACTGAAATCAGATTGATGCCGGCATGCTTGCGCGTCAGCGTGTCGCCGGGCATCGGCCGATCGCTCGCGGACGCGGCCGTGCCGACTACCCGGCCGTTGACGCCGAAGAAAATCGCCCGCGTGGCGCCATCGGGCCAGTAGACCACGACCGTAGTCGATCGATCGCCGTGATGCACGACGCCGAACTTGCACATCGTTTTGGTCTGTCCGTTGCCGCGCTCGCACGGCAACGTGCCGCTCGCGCTGATAGGCGATTCCTTCACAGGCCCGCGGCCGTTCTGCGAGCCGGCCTGAGCGCTTTCAGTCGAAATCGAAATCAGCGTCACGCCTTCCGCTTCGCCGACCACGCGCGCGCGCCGCTGATGCCCGACGATCGCGCGCACGGCGGCGCTGTCGCGCGAGCCCGGACAGCCGACCAGCATCGCCATATGGTCGAGATAGTTCACGGTCGCGGCCGACTCGCCGAGCCGCCGGCATGCATCGCCCGCGTGCGGATAGCCATCGCCGAGCACGACGAACGACGCGGGCCATTCGAACGGTTTCTCCATGCCAGCGGCCTGCGCGGAAGTCGAAGCGCCGGCGGCACCGAAAGCCATCGCCGCAATCGCCGCGTACGGCGCCGAAGCAAAAGACCGGGTCGTGCGTCGCATCGAAGTTCTCCTCGGCTTGCTCACGCTCGAGCCGCGCCGGCCGCCAACGCGGCCTGCGCCCGCTGCAGCCACTCGCGATTATGCTCGCGCGCGTGGCGCGGCCAATGTTTGGCGTCCTGCACGATTTCCGCATAGAGCGCGCCGGCGCGGCGGCGGTCCGCATCTTCCGGTTGCGCGGCGAGCCAGTCGGCGAAGAGGCAGCGCGGCGCGACGTCGGTCGCGCAGGTCAGCGCCTGTTCGAATGCCGCGCGTGCGCCCGGCGCATTCCGCGCGGCCAGCGTGCGCGCGTTCAGCAGCGCCGGCTCGCCCTGGTTGCGTGCCCGCGGATTGACCGAGAACAGATCCGCCAACGTCGCATCCGCGGCCGTGTAGTCGCCGAGCGCGAACTGCGAGCGCGCGAGACCGAGCAGCAGCGCAGGATCGTTTGCAAATGGGCCGTTCGCCGCGGTCTGGAAATGTTCGAGCGCTTCGCGCGGATTGCCGGCCGCGAGCAAGGCCTCGCCGAGCCGCATCCGATGCTGCACGGTCGGCGCGCGGTCGAAATCGGCGCGCGCTTCACGCAGCGCGCGATTCGGATCGACGAATTGCGTGATCGCCTGCGTGGCCACCCGCGCGCCGCGCGAATGGCGCAGACCCGGCAGGTAGATCGCGAAGAAGTACACGACACTGCCGAGCAGCGGAAAAGCAAACAGAATGAATAGCCAGTAGATGCCCTGGTTATTGCGCATCGCGTGGACGGCGAAAAAGATCGCGATGAAAACGTGAAGACCAATTCCAAAAAAGTAGGGCATATCGATTCAACCTTCGAGCATGAGGAAAAGCGCGCTGCGAGCCCGTCTTTGGCGTAACCGGGCCCTAATGCAGCGAACCGACCCGCAGATACGCGAATAGAAGCGACAACGCCACGACGATCACGCCGGTGGCAATGACGAGACGGTTGGCCAACAGTCGGCGCATCGCAAGTCTCCTAGACGAAACTGTAGCGTTCGGAATGGTAGCGGATGCGCGGCACTTTCATTTCGCCGAGCGCCGTTTCGATCGCATCCATCATGGAGTCCGGGCCGCAGATGAAATACTCGTGATCGGCGAACTCGGGCGGGAGATGTCGCCGGAACATCGCGGCGTCGATGCGCCCGACTTCCCCGCTCCAGCCTTCGGGCGGGTCCGACAGCACATAGACGATGCGCAGATCGAGCCGCGCTTTCAGCGCATCGAGCTCCTCGCGGAAAGTCAGCGAGTCCCAAGTCTTGCCGCTGTACAGTAGCACGAGCGGACGTTGGTCGCCGCGATCGGCGAGCGAGCGGATCATGCTCATCATCGGCGTGATGCCGATACCGCCCGCGATCAGCACGTGCATGTCGGTCGGATGCCCGATCGTGAACGCGCCATACGGTCCGTCCAGATACACGCGCCGACCTGCCTCGATCGTCTTCACCTGGCTCGTGAAATCGCCGAGATTGCGGATCGTCATTTCGACGCGACCGTTCGCGGCCTCGGCGCTCGACGAGAACGAAAAAGGATGTCCGGTGATCCTGAACGGGCTGCCCCATACGTTGAGCCAGCCGAACTGGCCGGGCTTGAAGCGCAAGCCAGCGTGGCCGTCGGGCTGCATCACGAGCGTCGTCGTGTCGCCGCGTTCGGCGCGCACTTCCGCGATCCGGTACGGACGCCTGATCATGAAGAGCGGTTTGAACAGACGCACGTACAGCAGCAGCGCTACCCAGAATACTGTCATGCAGATCCACAGCGTGCGCTTGAACGGATCGGTCAGATAGAAGCCCCAGCCGATCATATGCAGCACGCCGCCGAAGATCGCGACTAACGCGAGCCCGATATGCGACAAATGCCACAGCTCGTAACGAATCTTCAATTGCTTGCGCCATAGCGCGGTGATCACCAGCACGATCACCGAGCCGATCGACAGGAACGCGAACCACGCGCCCCACGGTACCTCGAGCAGCGAGCCGGGCATCGCGACCTTGTCCGAGCGGATCGCGAACAGGATCAGCGGGTGCGCGACGACCAGGCTGACCGCGAGCAGCGACACGCGTCGATGGAAATGATAGATAACGTCCTCGCCCCACGGCTCGGTCACGTGACGAAAGCGCGCGGTGAGGCCGAATTGCAGGCCCATCATCGCGAGTCCGGAATAGCCGAGCGCCACCGAGAATTCGGTGCCGAAGTTGCGCGCGGGCGGGAGCGTGCCGGTCAGCAGCGCAAACAGCGGCGCGAGAATGAACAGTAGATAGATGACCGACCAGACGGCCTTGTGCACGAAATCTCGAGACTGCATCGGTGCTTCTCCATGCCGGGTGCGGCGGTCCCGCTCGCGCTCAGTCCGCGTTTAGACGCAGGTGGTGAGCAGCAGCGCGGGCCCGAACGTGATCACGGTCGCGACCAGCGCCGCGATCAGGGTCCAGACGACGACGGTATGCATGAACGAGCTGATGCGTTCGGGACCGGGGTCGCGGGTGGCGGCGCGATAGCGCCATAGCCAGCCGATCGCGATCAGATGCAGCAGCAGAATGATCGCGAGACTCGCGCGCAGCGGGCCGGTGGGCCACGCGAACGCGCAGCCGATCGCGTGCAGCGCATACAGGATCACGAACGCGAGACACCAGATCGTGAAGCCGACGGCGAGCCACCACAACCGCCGCGGCGAAAGCGGACGCGCATTCATGGTCTGGCTCCCAGCACGGCGACGAGGCTCGGCAGCGCGAGCACGAGTCCAAGCGCGATGATGCCCGTCGCCAGCGTGTAATCGACCCACAGGCGGGTGAGGCGCAGATCGGTCAGGCGTCGCGCGGAAACGAAGCCCGCGCCGACGCGCAGCACGTTGCTGATGAGGAACAACAACCCGACGCCCGCGTGAACTGCGATGTACGTGAGCAGCGCCGCGGCCGTCGCGCCGAGCGCATGCTCGCGCGGATTCGGTGTCACGCCGTTGATCAGCATCACGCAGGCGATGAGCGCGACGATCAGCGCGATCGCGCTCAGCCCGATCGTGCCGTGCGGTTTGCGCTCGGCGGCGGCCGCGCGCAACGAGCCACGCGTGGCGGCTGCGGCGACCGCGAGCGCGACGGCCGCGACGAGAGCGAGCCCGCGGTTCGGATGCGGCGTCACGGCTGCCGGCCAGTTCGGCGCGGCAATCCACAGGTAGAACGTGCCGAAGATCAGCGAGGTGAACAGCGTGCTGTTCGCGATCAGCGCGCAGATCATCGAAAGCCACGACGGCGAACCGACGACCTCGGTATGCGGCGGCACGCTGACGCCTCGGCCGACCGGCAGCGCGCCGTAATCGCGCGCGTGCCCCGCGCTCTGGCCCGCGTAGATGAAGAGGCCAAACGTCACGAATGCGAATGCGACCGACAGCAGATAGAACTTGAACAGCATCGCGAGCACCGCCGCGGCGGTCACGAGCGCGGTGACGAGCGGCAGATAGGTTGAGTTCGGCAGCACGATCAGCTGTTCGGGCTCGCCCGATGTCATATGCACGCCTAGCGTCTCCTGCCAGCCGTTGCGCGTGAAACCGAGGTAACCCTCGCCGCGCGCCAGAGAGGTCGCTAGCTGGCCCGGGGGCACCTTTTCGGTTTCGTCGTCCATGTGCGGGATCGACGCGAATGCGTACGGCGCGGGCGGAATCGGCATCGCCCATTCGAGCGTGGTCGATTGCCACGGGTTACGTCGCACGCGTTGGCCGAAACGCAATTGCACGACGATGTCGATCACGACGAGCGCGAAGCCGATCGTCATCACGAAGCTGCCCACCGACGACAGCAGATTGAGCCAGTTCCAGCCTTCGTCGCCGCTATAGGTGAAGACGCGCCGCGGCATGCCTAGCAGGCCGGTCAGGTGCATCATGAAGAACGTCATGTTGAAGCCGATGAACACGAGCCAGAACGCCGGCACCGAAAGGTTATGCACGGCGGTGCGCCCGGTCAGCAGCGGCAACCAGTAATAGAACGCCGCGAGCATCGGAAACGCGAGCGCGCCGGCCACCACGTAGTGCAGGTGCGCGACGACGAAGTAGGTGTCGTGCGCCTGCCAGTCGAACGGCACGATCGCGAGCATCACGCCGGTCAGGCCGCCGCACGTGAACACGAAGAAGAAGCCGAAGATGTACAGCATCGGCACGTCCCAACGCGGTCGGCCGTGCGACAGCGTGGCGAGCCATGCGAAGAACTGGATCGCGGTGGGCACCGCGACGATCGCGGAGCCCGCCGAGAAGAACGCGAGCGCCAGATGTGGAATGCCCACCGTAAACATGTGGTGCACCCAGATGCCGAAGCTCAGGAACGCGAGCGCGATGATCGCGACGACGATCGTGCGATAGCCGATCAGGCGGCGTCGCGCGAACACGGGGATCATCGTCGACAGCACGCCGGCCATCGGCAGGAAGATGATGTACACGTCCGGGTGGCCGAACAGCCAGAACAGATGCTGCCACAGCAGCGGATCGCCGCCGCGCGTCGGATCGAAGAACGGCAGGTTGAACGCGCGCTCCACCTCGAGCAGGATCGAGCCGAGAATCAGCGGCGGAAACGCGACGATCATCATCATCGCGGTGACGAGGATGTACCACGCGAAGATCGGCATGCGATCCAGCGACATGCCCGGCGCGCGCATCTTCAGGATCGACACGACGATTTCCATCGCGAGCGACAGCGCCGAAATCTCGACGAACGTGATGCCGAGCAGCCACACGTCGGCGTTCAGTCCGGGCGTGTACACGTTGGAGCTGAGCGGCGTGTACATGAACCAGCCGCCGTCGGGCGCGCTGTGCAGAATCAGCGACACCGTCAGGATCGTGCCGCCGAACAGATAGCACCAGTAGCCGTAAGCGGTCAGGCGCGGAAACGCGAAGTCGCGCGCGCCGAGAAACTTCGGCGTCAGATAGACCGCGAAGCTCTCCACCATCGGGATCGCGAACAGGAACAGCATCATCGATCCATGCATCGTGAAGACCTGGTTATAGGTCTCCACATCCATGAAGGCCGCATGCGGCGTCGCGAGCTGCACGCGCGTGAGCATGCCGAGAATCCCGGCGATCGCGAAGAACACGAACGACGTGATCATCATGCGCATGCCGAGCACCGTATGGTTGACCGCGGCGAGCCTTTGCACGCCTGGCCCGGTGGCCCAGATCGCGGCAAGCTGGCGATGCAGCCGCAGCGCGGTGATGCCCTGTGATGGCGGCTCGACGGGCACACTCATTTCTTCACCTCCCCGTTGGCGGCGGCGTTTTTGACAGCAGCCGGAAAATCTTCCGGACGATCGACGATCACGGTGAAGTGCATCCCCGCATGACCGATGCCGCAAAACTGGTTGCATTGTCCGGCGTACTGGCCGGGCTGATCGGCCTGGATACGCAGCAGGTTGTGGTGGCCAGGGACCGCGTCGATCTTGCCCGCGAAGCGCGGAATCCAGAATGCGTGCACGACGTCGAGGCTCGTCACGACGATATCGACCGGCGTACCCGCGGGCAGGTGCAGCACGTTCTCGGTTTCGACGTTGCCGAGTTCCGGATAGCGGAAGGTCCAGCGCCATTGCTGCGCGATAGCCTCGATGCGCGCGGGCGCATGCGCGCGCAGCGGCAGCAGCAATTCGCCCGCGTACAGCGCGTAGCAGATCAACGGGATCAGGATCACTGCCGGCAGCACGAGACCGCCGAGCACGATCCAGCGCGCGGGCGACACGTGCGAGCCCCAGCCGGGCCGGAAGACCGTCATCAGAAACAGTACGAGCACCATCGCGAACAGGATCGCGGCGCCCGCCAGCATCACCCACCACAGCCCGGCGATCGATGCGGCGGCCGGACCCGATGGCTCGAGCGTCGAGAGCGGCCCGGTGCAGCCGGACAACGCGGCGAGCGATCCGGCTTGGACGGCCAGGCGCAAGCAGCTATGATGCTTTGCACCACCAGGCACCCGATGCGAGGACACACCATCATGGCAAACAAAGGCAATGCTGGAAACGAGACGCGAAGCGAAGTGATGCTCGAGCTGTTGCGGCTCGACAAGGGGTCGGTGGTGGCGCTCGTCGGTCATCCGATTCACGTGATGATGGTGCATTTCCCGATCGCGTTCGTCGTCGCGACGTTGGGCGTCGACGTAATCTACTGGTGGACGGGCGACCCGTTCTGGATTCGCGCCGGCTTGTGGGCCGCCGGCTTCGCGTTCTGGAGCGGGGTGGCTGCGAGCGTGGTCGGTACCGCCGAGCTGCTGCTGGTGCGCGGTATCCGCCTGAAGGAAGCGAGCTGGTCGCATGCGGTCGCCGCGATGACGCTCGTCGCGCTCGCGGGTGCGAACTGGGGCGTGCGCCTTCATTACCCCGATGAGATCCTGCCGCATGGGCTCGTGCTGTCGGTGCTCAGCTCGGTGATGACGGGCTTCGCCGGCTGGCATGGGGGCAAGCTCGTGTTCGATCATGGCGTCGGAATTCTCGTTTCGCCGAAGGAGTGATGCAGCCAGCGGCCAAGTCCACCGGGCTCGAACAGATGCGGGGCCAGCAGGTTCGAGTCGATGTGAGGCTTGGCCAGCACGATCCAGATGATCGCGACGATCACGATCAGATAAGCGATGGTCAGCGCGATCGCCGAGGTACGGCTGAACCTGCCGTCGGGCAGATACAGATCGTGCAGTACGAGGCCGGCCAGCACATGCAGCATCGCCATGATGCCGACGAACACCATCTTCGCGGTGAACCATTCGACGAAGGTGGCCTGCAGAAAAATCAGCGCGGTGCCGCTCGCAATCGCGACGAAAGCGGCGGGCGAGGTCAACTCCACGAACACGAGACGCGTGATGCGGTGCAGCCGGTCGAGTTCGGTGCCCGCCGCGAGCCCGCGGCGCTGCCAGAACAGATACGGCAGCACGATCAAACCGCCCGACCAGACGGCGATCGCGGCCAGATGAATGAACTTCAGCAGGGTCGTCACAGCGCGGGCTCTCTGACGCGCAGGCTTGACCAGACGAGCGAAAGTCCTGCCGCGAGATAAGGGATCATCGCCAGTACCCACATCAACAGTCCGGCGAGTTGCTGGTCGGCGAGCGGGGTGAGCCCCCACGCGGCGGTGGTCGCGAAGTGCGCGACGTAGAGCGGCACCGGCGCGAACACGATCAACGCGCCGAGCAAACCCATATGGCCGATCGTCGCGACGAGCGCCATCAGCGCGGGGCCGGTCGGCAGCGACGGCGAGAAGATGCTGCGCCACATGAGCCATGCACTGCCAAGCAAAGTAATCTGCATCAGCCAGTAGCCGGGTACCGTCGCGAGTCCCCACGCATAAGGCCCAGGCGCATGCCACAGCCAGATGATCACCGCATGAGCGGCGACCACCGGCACGAGCGGCGGATGCGCGAGGCGCGGCAGCGGAAACGCGAGGGCGAGCAGGGGGGCGACGGCAGCGATCAGAATGATGTGATGGGTGACGCGCGCGGAGAACAATGCCGAGGACAACGCGCAGAGCGGCGACACGAACACGAGGGCCATCAATGCGACGGCTCCCCATCCCGCCCGTGCATTAGCCGAGCGGTTGCTGGCCACGAACCATGCGAGCGCCGCGAGCGCGACGAGCAATGGCGGATCCGTATTCCAGCGCAGCCACAAGGTTTCGGGGACAGCCGCGGGACCACAGTAGGCGACAGGAAAATATGGCATGGGCGATGTCTTCAACGAGTCCAGGTGCTTCTTCAGTACACGCAAGCAAACGCGTGACAGATAACGCCTTCGAATTGTCGGGACGGCTCACGATCCAACTGATCGCTCACGTACTCTAGCGCAAATAAACTGTTTAGGGACGGCTATCTGAATCCTGTTAGTTTTTGCGTGACAGAATGTTTTCAATTTGTCACTCGAGGCTTTTGCCGGCTGGATAAAAGCCGGTGTAATGGCGGCGGTAAGATTGCAATGGTGCGGCGCAATACTTCAGGCTCACCTGCCCGGCGTACTATGATGAAATCATGTGACGGAGACCCGCCATGTTTCATGATCCCATCCGAATTCCCGCAATGATCGAATTGACATTGCTTGCGATCGTGCTGATCGTTGTCAGCATCGTACGCGCGAGGCAGCAAAGGAAGCGGGCGCGGAATCGGGCCATGGCGGAGCAGCGAAGCTCTGATAAAACGCGAATGTAATATTCGCGTTTACTGCATCTTTTAATACCTCCGTATTCAGCTATTTTTCTGGTCTTTGTTACTTCTATCGACGGCTTTTCGGCGTGGCGGCAGCCACGCCGGTCGACTTTATAGCGGTGGACGCTCCAGTTGGACCCACTGCTGCACGCTGGCGCGCTGCCATTGTTGCGTGGCGTACTCCTTGAGCTTGTGCGGAACGGGATCGCCGTTCAGCACGAGGCGATTGAGCATCAATGCGAGGTCCGTATCGGCGATGCACCACTCGCCGAACAGATTGGGCGAATTGGCCGTAAGCAATGCATCGGCGGCGGCGAAGAGTTTTTGTGCCGCTTCTTGTGCGCTGGCGGAAAGCGGGCCGCCGCGCGATCCGTAGAAAATGACTTCGGTGGAACGCTCCGGGCGAACCGGTAGCAGATCGCTGCGCAGCCAGGCCTGCAGTTGGCGCGCTCGCGCGCGCAGACGCCGATCTTGAGGATAGACCGGGGTGTCCGGGAAAGTCTCTTCGAGGTACTCGGTGATCGCCGACGACTCGGATAACGCAAAGTCTTCGTGTATCAGGGTCGGCACGCGCCGCGTCAATGAGCGGGCCGCATAGTCGGTGGCGTGATTCGCCTTGTTCGCGAGATCGACGGTCGAAAGGTCGAACGGCAAGCGCTTCTCGCGAAGCGTCACGAAGACGGACATCGCGTAGGGGCTGGCGAATTGGGCGTCGGTGTAGAGGTGGAAGGGCGGGTGTGCCACAGGGGCTCCGTTTTCGTTAGTCATTGATGTCGAGCTTCGAATACTAGCTGCTCGTCGCGCGCCGTGCAGCCTTTCACCAGTGCGGATTGGCCATCTCGCACGCGAGCAGGCAGCCTAACGCCGACACGGTGCCGACCGCGCCGAGACCAAATCCTACGGCAAGGTTCTCCGCCGTCGTTGCGCAACCCTGCAGCAGCGTTATCGACGTCAGCAGCGACGCGAGAAAAAGACGATACCGAAGTCGCGAAGAAGATGTGCGTCGTGGTGACATGATATGTTCGCCGTGAAGGGCGCTCTTTCAGCGCATCAGCGTACGAGCATAGCGGTCCGCCATTTGTCGCATTCACCCGAGTAGCGGCCCACAAGCGTCAGACCTTACGAGCGCTTGCGAGGCGCCGGGCCGCGCTCGAATCGGTCGCCGGGCAGCGATACGGGGTGAACGCCTCGTCGGTTTTTCGACCGGTATTGCAACTGCAGAACAAAATCACGCGAGGGGCTTCAAAAAAATAATCAGGCTGATACAATGGCGCCCCTCTGCCCAGGTGGCGAAATTGGTAGACGCACTATCTTGAGGGGGTAGCGCCGAAAGGCGTGTGGGTTCAAATCCCGCCCTGGGCACCATTTCGAATCGTCGATTCGAATCTTCAAGCGCTTCGCGCTTTCTTCAGACAACGGCGGTCGTATCAGACCATCGCGTTGTCTCCGCTTCTGCGCTCAGAACTCGTTCCGATAGGCAAATAGCCCCGGAAGCCCGCCGCTCATCACGAATAGAATTTTCTGTCCGGCACTGTATTTCCCGTTGCTCACGTTTTCCACAAGACCCGCAAATGCTTTGCCGCTATACACGGGATCGAGCAACAGACCTTCCGTCGATGCCATCAGCCGAACAGCCGCGCGCATGTTATCGGTTGGAATGCCATAGCCGGGTCCGAGCTGCGCTTCGTCGATCGAGATCGCGTCATCACTCACGCTTAGGCCCGGGTCGATCAGTCGGACCGTCTGATTCGCCTTATCCAAAGTAACCGTGCGCGCGTGGCCAGCATTCCCATACACCGTGAATGCGGCAACAGGCGACGGATCCACGCCCAGCGCAATAAAACCCGCGACCAGCCCCGCATGCATGCCGCCGCTTCCATTCGGCACCACGACGCGATCGAAGGCCACGTTTTGCGCTTGCGATTGCGCGACGATTTCAGCTGCGCAGTCCGCGTAGCCGAGACAACCGACCGGGCTCGAACCGCCCAACGGACACACATAGACGTTACGGCCCTGCGCTCGCAACTCGTTCGCGCGTTCCTCGGCGAATTGCAATGCGTTGGCCGTGCCGGGAAGATCATGCACGCGCGCATCGAATAGCGCATCGAGCAGCACGTTGCCGTTCTCCATGTAGTCGTGGTCGAAACGTGGCACGGTTCTCGTCAGCACCAGCTCGCATTGAAGCCCGACGCGAGCCGCCGCGGCCGCCGTGAGGCGCGCATGATTCGATTGCCGCGCGCCGACGGTAACGATGGTGTCCGCGCCGCGCGCGAGCGCTTCGCCAATCAGGAATTCGAGCTTGCGCAACTTGTTGCCGCCGCCACCTAGTCCCGTCAGATCTTCTCTTTTGACGTAGATGTCCGCCCCGCCGAGGCGAGCGCTCAGACGCGCAAGGTGCTGAATTGGCGTCGGGCCTTCGAGAAGCGCATGGCGCGGAAACTTTGATAAATCGAGGCGGTGCGATGAGGCGGAGTTCATGGTCGTGTGCGCGCGATTGAGTTGAAAGAGACGTTTCCATTCATTTGACTGACGCAAAGTTCTCTTTGACTCGAGTGCTCAATGCGTCAACGTCCCTATCCCAGCCAGTAATTTATCAACTTCGGCGTCGGTGGTCAGATAGCTGACCGATGCGCGCGCGATCTGTGTCAGCCCTCTGCTAGTCATATCGAACGGCGTGTACGCGACGCCATTCGAGCCGATCGTAATGCCCTGTGCCGCCAACGCGCGTCGCACCGACATGGCATCGAGTCCGGCGACGTTGAACGACACCAGACCGGATCGTTCGACACCCTGGTCGAGCACCCACACGCCCTCCATCGCGGCCAACCGCTCGCGCAATGTCTGCGCGGTCCGATCGATCTGCGCGCGGATGTTGTCGATGCCGATTTCCAGCGCTTCGTCCAATGCATTCGCCAATCCGCAATGCAGTGCAAGCGAGGCTTCCGACGATTCGAAACGCACGGCATCGTCGCGCAGTACAGGGTCGCCATTGGCGTCGAGCGGCGCCGAATAAGTGTCGACGAAGGCCGGCGTCAAGCGGGGCAGAAAATCCCGCCGGACGTATAGCAGCCCGGTGCCGCGCGGTCCACGCAGTGCCTTGCGGCCCGCTCCGGCCAGCACATCGCAGCCGACTTCGACGACGTCGATCGGAAGCTGTCCGACGGCCTGCGCCGCATCGATGAAATACGGAATGCCGTGACGGCGTGCTATCTGCCCAATCGCGGCGGCCGGATTGATCAGTCCGCCATTGGCCGGCAGCCACGTCAGCGCAATCAGTCGGACCCGGTCGTCGAGCATCGCTTCGAGCGCGCGAGGATCGACCCTGCCGCTCTCATCGGAAGGAATCGTCTCTATCGATGCGCCCGCGCGCTGCGCCAGAAGACGCATCGTCGCGAGATTGCCGCCCCATTCGTGCCGTGCAACGAGGATGCGTTGCCCCTCGCGCCACGGACCCAATGCCGCGAAAGCAGCGCCCCAGCCCGGCGAGTTGCCAGTCGTCAACGCGATCTCGGCGGGCTGAGCGTTCAGCAGTCGCGCGGCGAGCGTGCGCGCCCGTTCGGTCTGTTCGCGGGCAGCCGCGCCCGCTTCCATGGGTCCCATCGAGGCTTCGCGCAACAGATGCGCGTGAATCGCTTCGAGCGTGGCGGCCGACGGCAGCGACGCGCCCGCATGATTGAAGTGCGTGGTACTGCGCACACCGGGTGTGCGGGCACGTATTGCGTCGATGACAGCGGGCGACAGCGGAGAAGACATTGGCGGCTCCGGTTGTATGAGTTGAATTCAGACGTTCTTCAAGGCGACAACCGCTTCGACTTCGACGGCGACCCCTGGCGGCAGCGACGCAACACCCACCGCGCTGCGCGCGTGACGGCCGGCGTCACCGAAGATCTGCACGATCACGTCCGACGCGCCATTGGCAATCGTGCTTTGAGCACTGGATGCCGGCGTGCTCGCGATGAACACGTTCAGGCGCACGATGCGTGCCACGCGCTCGAGCCGGTCGCCCGTCGCCGCGACGATCTGCGCGACGACACCAACCCTTACCCTCCAGCATCATTCCTGCCACGCTTCTCCTTCCGGATACCAGTACCTGTCCAGCGTCCCTTCCAGCATCTCGATGCTATACCCGGCCCTTTGCGGCGGCATATAGTGCCCGTTGCGGATCGCCACGGGATCCACGAAATGCTCGTGCAAATGATCGACGTATTCGAGCACGCGATTCTCGAGCGACGCCGACACGCAGATATAGTCGAACAGCGAAATATGCTGCACGTACTCGCACAAGCCGACACCACCCGCATGCGGGCACACCGGCACACCGAACTTCGCGGCCATCAGCAGTACGACGATCACTTCGTTGAGCCCGCCGAGCCGGCAACTGTCGATCTGGCAGAAGTCGATGGCTTGCGCCTGCAGCAATTGCTTGAACATCACGCGATTGTGGCAATGCTCGCCGGTTGCGACGCCAATCGAACCGAGCCGCCGGCGAATCGCCGCATGACCGAGGATATCGTCGGGACTCGTGGGCTCCTCGATCCACCACGGGTCGAACTCGGCGAGACGGCGCATGTTCGCGATCGCCTCATCGACGTCCCACACCTGGTTCGCGTCCATCATCAGCTTCCGGTTCTCGCCGATCTCTTCGCGCAGAATGCGCGCGCGCCGTACGTCTTCCTCCAGATCGCCGCCGACCTTCTGCTTGAAATGCGTCCATCCCTGCGCGACGCCTTCGCGCGCGAGACGGCGAATCTTGTCGTCGTCGTAACCGAGCCAGCCCGCCGATGTCGTATAGGCCGGATAGCCGTGCGCGAGCATTTCCTTTTCACGCTCGCCCTTGGTCTTCGCATGACGATGCAGCATCGCGAGTGCTTCGTGCGGCGTGATTGCATCCGTCACGTAGCGAAAGTCGAGGCAGCGCACGAGTTCTTCCGGGCTCATGTCGACCAGCAGCTTCCAGACCGGCTTGCCGACGGATTTCGCCCACAGGTCCCACGCCGCGTTGACGACCGCCGCGGTGGCAAGATGAATCGCACCTTTGTCCGGGCCGATCCAGCGCAGTTGGCTATCCGAAGTAAATGCGCGCCAGAAAGCGCCCATATTTGCAGCGATATCTTCGAGCTTCTTGCCGACGATCAACGGCGTGAGTGCATTCACGGCGGTCACGCAGATTTCATTGCCGCGGCCAATCGTGAACGTGAGGCCGTGGCCGGTGAGATTCGGCGTGTCGGTTTCGAGCGTGACGTAAGTGGCGGAGTAGTCCGGCGCGGCATTCATCGCGTCGGAGCCGTCCAGCGAACGTGAGGTGGGGAACCGGATGTCCCGAACGGACAGCCTTGTGATCGTTGTCATCTGCGCACCCTCCGGGCTATGGCTATCGGCTTGTCGTCCGCGGACGCAGACGGATCGGTTTCGTGCGCACGTTCTCTGTGTGCGCGTTCCTGCTGCGCGTACGGGTAAGCCCGGAGTTGCCAGATACCAGGTATCCCTAGCTATTTCCAGGCATTTGTACGCGTTGACAACGCGGCATTCACTTTCTAGCATGCTAGCATGTCTTCTCGAAATCAAGGCCTTCGTGAATTCCTCGACCGAACTTGAGAATGCCGCCGGAGACCCGTATGTCGCACTGCAAAAAGTCGGCGGCGGCGAGCGCGGCAGCTTGACCGACGCAGTCGAGGCGGCGTTGCGGGAAGCGATTGTTACGTTGGCGTTGGAACCCGGCATGATGATCGACAAGATGGCTGTGTGCGAACGCATGGGGGTGTCGCGCTTTCCGGTGTCGTCCGCGTTGGCGAGGCTTGCGCATGCGGGTCTCGTCGAGGTTTTGCCGCAACGCGGCACGCGCGTCAAACCGATCGCGCTCGACGACATCCGCCAGCATCTGTTCATCCGCAGCGCACTGGAAGTCGAGACGGTGCGTGGGGTCGCGCTGATGCACGACACGGCGACGCTCGACGCATTGGCAGGCAATCTCGATCAGCAGCGCAGTCTGGCTGGAAGTGGCGAACGTCTGGCATTTCACGCGCTCGATCTGGCTTTCCATGAAATCCTGCTCGACGCGGTGAAGCTGCCGCGCGTGAAGGAGATCGTCGCGGTGTCGCGCAATGCGCTGGACCGCGCGAGACAATTGCTCGCGAGTCCAGAACGGCTCACGCATACGCTGGAAGAGCACGAGAGCATCTTCAAGGCCCTTTGCGCCGGCGACGGCGATGCGGCCGCGAAAGCGATGCACGATCATCTCGACCAGGTCGTCGCCGAATTGCAGCGGTCCGCAAAAGAGCGGCCCGACCTGTTCGCGCCTTGAATGAAAGCTGGAATGAAAGCCGTTGTTCAAGCCGTAAAAAGCTCCACCGTAAAAACGTTGGTGATATAGGCAGCCGTCGACAGATCAGCACATGAACCCACTCATTTCCGTCAACAATCTTTGCAAGAGCTTTCCGGGCGTAAGAGCGCTTCATGACGTCCGGTTCGAACTCATGGCCGGCGAGGTCCATGCGCTGATGGGCGAGAACGGCGCGGGCAAGTCGACGCTGATGAAAATTCTCGCCGGCGTCTATACGCGCGATTCCGGCGAAATTCTCTTCGACGGCAAGCCCGTCGATTTTCAAGGTCCGCGCGACGCGCAAGCTGTCGGCATCGGCATCATTCATCAGGAACTGCAACTGATGAATCATCTGAGCATCGCGCAGAACATCTTTATCGGCCGTGAGCCGCGCAAGGGTCTGGGTCTGTTCCTCGATGAAGACAAACTGAATGCGCAGGCGAGCGAGATCCTCGCCCGCATGCACGTGAAACTCGATCCGCGCACGATGGTCGGCACGTTGACTGTCGCGAGTCAGCAGATGGTCGAGATCGCGAAAGCACTGTCTTTCGATTCGCGCGTGCTGATCATGGACGAACCCACGTCCGCGCTCAACGATGCCGAGATTGCCGAGCTGTTCCGGATCATCCGTCAATTGAGAGAGCGCGGCGTCGGCGTCGTCTATATCTCGCACAAGATGGACGAGTTGAAGCAGATCACCGATCGCGTGACCGTGATGCGCGACGGCGAGTATGTGGCCACCGTGCCGACCGAGGGCACCGGCGTCGAGACGATCATCGGCATGATGGTCGGACGCACGCTGGGCGACGTGACGCCAGTCGAGAGCGCGCCGGTGAAAGGCGAACTCGCGCTCGAAGTGAGAAATCTCGTCGCAGGTCCGCTCGTGCGCGACGTCAGTTTCGAATTGCGCAAGGGCGAAATACTCGGTTTCGCAGGCTTGATGGGCGCGGGCCGCACGGAGGTCGCGCGCGCGGTGTTCGGCGCCGATCCGGTCGAATCGGGGGAGATACTCGTGAAAGGCGTGAAGGCGTCGATCAAGAGGCCCAGTGATGCGGTCAAGCGCGGCATCGGCTACCTGTCCGAAGATCGCAAGCGCTTCGGTCTCGCTACGGGAATGGATGTCGAATCGAACATCGTGATGGCCGATCTCGGCAAGTTCCTGTCAATCAATATGTTTCTGCGCCGCGGGCAGATTCGCAAAAGAGCGCAGCACTTCATCAAGCTGCTTGCGATTCGCACGCCTTCGGCGACGCAGCAGGTGCGGCTTCTGTCGGGCGGCAATCAACAGAAGATCGTGATCGCGAAATGGCTCGAGCGCGATTGCGACGTACTGTTTTTCGATGAACCGACGCGCGGCATCGACGTCGGCGCGAAAAGCGAAATCTACAAGCTGCTGCGCTCGCTGGCGGCGCAAGGCAAGGCGATCGTGATGATCTCCTCCGAACTGCCGGAAGTTCTGCGCATGAGCGACCGCATCGTCGTGATGTGCGAAGGCCGCATTACCGGCGAACTGTCCGCCAGCGAAGCGACGCAGGAGCGCATCATGCATCTCGCGACGCTGCGCGAAACCCTGAAAACGGTACAAGCCTGAAGAGGTCTACGACATGACATTGCGAACGGATACCGCGGCGCTGGACAACGAAAGGCGCACTTCCGGGCTGAAAGCCCGAATTTTCGCGCCGACCGCCGTGCAAAAGATGCTCGCGTTCGCGAGCCTCATCCTGCTGCTGGTGTTCTTCAGCTTCGCGTCGCCGGCCTTCATGCAGATGGACAACATCCTCGGCATTTTTCAGGCGACAGCTGTGAACGGCGTGCTGGCGATCGCCGCCACGTTCGTGATCATTACGGGCGGCATCGATCTGTCGGTCGGTACGTTGATGACATTTACCGCCGTGATTTGCGGCGTGTTTCTCACGTACTGGCATCTGCCGATGTGGACAGGCGTGCTCGCGGCACTCGCGACGGGCGCGGTATGCGGCACGGTATCGGGCACGCTGACCGCCAAAATGAAGATCCCGCCATTCATCGCGACGCTCGGCATGATGATGTTGCTCAAAGGTCTTTCACTCGTCGTGTCGGCGGACAAGCCGATCTATTTCACCGATACCGAGAACTTCTACCGTATTTCCCAGGATTCGCTGATCGGCTATTTCCTGCCGGGCGTGCCGATTCCGAATGCGGTACTAATCCTGTTCTTTCTCGCGATCGTCAGCTCTATTACGCTCAATCGCACCGCGCTCGGCCGCTATACGTTCGCACTCGGCAGCAATGAGGAAGCGGTGCGGCTCTCGGGCGTCAATGTCGATCGCTGGAAGATCGCGATTTACGGCGTGGGCGGCGCTATCTGCGGCATCGCGGGTCTGCTGATCGCGTCGCGGCTCAATTCGGCGCAGCCGGCGCTCGGTCAAGGCTACGAGCTCGATGCGATCGCGGCGGTCGTGATCGGCGGCACGTCGTTGAGCGGCGGTTCGGGAACGATACTCGGCACCATCATCGGCGCTTTCATCATGAGCGTGCTGACCAACGGACTGCGCATCATGTCGGTCGCGCAGGAGTGGCAGATCGTCGTGACCGGTTTGATCATCATTCTGGCGGTGTATGCGGACATCCTGCGGCGCAGCCGGAGAAGTTGACGCAGGAGCAGAAGCAGCAAATAAGCAGGGAACGCAGGAGCAGGAGAGAGAGGGCACGTGAAGGCTCCCTCGAACGCTCGATAGCGGCTTGATAGCCCAACCATTGGAGGAGGCCCCATGTTGAAGAGAAGACTGATCGGTATCGTGGTCGGTGTCGGTGCGCTCGTCGGCGGAAGTAGTCTCGCGTATGCGGACGAGCCGTATATTCCGCTTATTTCGAAAGGCTTCCAGCATCAGTTCTGGCAAGCCGTCAAATCGGGCGCCGAGCAGTCCGCGAAAGCGAACAACGTCAGGATCACGTTCGAGGGACCGGAAACGGAAGCGATGGTCGATAAGCAGATCGATATGCTGTCGGCCGCGCTCGCGAAGAAGCCGCAGGCGCTCGGCATCGCGGCGCTCGACAGTAAGGCGGCCATCCCCTTGCTCAAGCGCGCCCAGAACGAAAAGATTCCGGTGATTGCATTCGACTCCGGCGTCGACAGCGATATTCCGTTGACGACCTGCTCGACGGACAACGTCGCCGCCGCCGCGCTCGCCGCCGACAAGATGGCCGCGCTGATCGGCAATTCCGGCGAAGTCGGCGTGATCGTGCACGACCAGACGAGCCGCACTGGTGTCGATCGCCGCGACGGTTTCGTCAATCAGATCAAGTCGAAGCATCCGAACATCAAGATCGTGTCCGTGCAATACGGCGCCGGCGATCACCTGAAGTCCGCGGAAATCGCCAAGACCATGATCCAGGCGAATCCGAACCTGAAGGGTATCTTCGGTGCAAACGAAGGTTCCGCGGAAGGCGCGGCGATCGGCGTCAAGGAATCGGGCAAGAAACTCGTGCTGATCGGCTTCGACTCCGGCAAGGAGCAGAAGGAGAACATCATGTCGGGCTTGATGGCCGGCGCGATTACGCAGAATCCGGTCGGTATCGGCAAATGCACGGTCGACTCGGCGGTCAAGGCGCTGCACGGCGAGAAGCTGCCGAAGAAGATCGACACCGGTTTTTACTGGTACGACAAGACCAACATGAACGATCCGAAGATCGCAGCCGTGCTGTACGACTAAGCGAGGCCGGCGATCGCGACTCGGCAAGCCGAGGCTGCGACAATCATCAAAGAGGGAGAGCCACGATCTTCCTCTTTTTTTATTGCCGTTCCGCAACTTCGGAATCGCGCTATATCGAGCGGTCCGTTGTGCCGCAACAACATGTAATCCGAACGCTCGTACTCCATCGAGCAAGTCGGGATTCGCGCTCATGCAGGGCTTTTGATCCACGGCTGCCGGTCATTTCACACCATTGCATGCATTAATCTGATACTTTATGTTGATGTAATCGCTGCACGAGCCGTCCATTCGCATGCCGATTCGGACCCACCCACCGTCGAATGCGCAGGTCATGGCTTTTACCGAACCAAGGTCTCCATTTTCCAGGTGGGTCGTGTCCTCGGCCCAGAACCTGAGTCCGGACAACCGGCAGATTCTGCTTGCCAACCTGTTCACGCGAACCGCATCGATCGTTTTCGCGTCGATTTGCGAAATCAGCGTATGCGCAACCGCGTATTATCTTTATCCGATTCCTCTATATGCCGCGTGGGGTACTGCGGTCGTCGCATTGCTGATCGCGCGGCTCACGCTGATCTGGTTATGCCGCACGCGGGCAGCCCTTGGGCTGCCCACGCCGACTTCCGCGTTTATTTTCGCGAGTCTGTTGTGGAGCGCGTTATTCGGGTTTGGCACATTCCTGTGCAATATCAGCGGAAGTCCCACGCTTTTTCTGCTTGGAAACGTTTGTGCGGTCGGTGTGATCGGCGGATTGTCCGGACGCAATGCGGGCACGCCGCGGCTTGCGTTATTGCAGATCGTTTTTATTCTCGGCTTTCTGAGTGTCGGCGCGGCGATGTCGCCGGGCAATGGCAAGCTCGTGCTGCTATTTCAGGCTCCGTTTTGCGCGGCCGGCTTCTTCACGGTCGCGCTGCGCAGTAATCGCGACACCGTTGCGTTGCTGCTCGCGCGGGAAAACAGTCATCGCCTCGCGCGCCAGGATAGCCTGACCGGTTTGCCGAATCGCGCGCGGATCAACGAGCTGCTGATCGAACGCACCGGCGAGAGTTCGACGCGGCAGGGCGAGGCGTTCGCGGTGCTGCTGATCGACCTCGACGGCTTCAAGGCGATCAACGACAGTCTCGGTCATGCCGCCGGCGACCAGATTCTGCAGGAAGCGGCCTCCCGTTTGCGCGATCTGCTGCCGAGCGGCGACCACGTTGGCCGCCTGGCGGGCGACGAGTTCGTCGCGATTTCGGACGACGCCGGGCAGCTTCGCGACGTGCGCGTGCTGGCCGATCGCATCGTCAGAACGCTGGCGCGGCCGTTCGTGTTGAGCGAAGCGCTCGTGCATATCGGCGCGAGCGTCGGCATCGCGCTCTATCCCGAACATGCGAAAACGGGTCCGCAATTGCTGATCTGCGCGGACCGCGCGTTGTACGGCGTCAAGCGCAGCGGCAAAAGCGCGTTTGCGATTTTCGATGCCGAGAAGCACGTATCCGACGAAAGCCTGAGCCTGCTGCGCAGCGACCTCGAAGGCGCGCTGAAGTCGTTCAATGGTTTGCGCATGGAGTATCAGCCGATCATCGATCTGCATACCGGCGCGGTAGCGGGCCGCGAGGCGCTGATTCGCTGGGCCCATCCGACGCGCGGCGAGTTGTCGCCGTCCGCGTTCATTCCGACCGCCGAGCGCACCGGCCTGGTCCTCGCGTTGGGTGAATGGGTGCTGCTGCAATCGTGCATGGCGGCGTCGGCGTGGCGCGACAAGGTGATCGTCGCGGTCAATGTATCGCCGGTGCAATTGCGCGAGGAATCGTTCGCATCGACGGTGACGGCGATACTTCGGAAAACGAGGCTGCCGCCGACGCGGCTCAATCTCGAGGTCACGGAAACGGCACTGCTGAACGACGACGAAGTGACTCGCCGCAATATCACCAGATTGCGCGCATTGGGTATCGGGCTGGCGCTCGACGACTTCGGCACCGGCTTTTCGACGATGTCCACGCTCGTGCGCTTCTCGTTCGACAAGCTGAAGATCGACAGTTCGTTCGTCCGCGAGTCCGTGCATCGGCGCGAATCGGCGGCCGTGGTGCGCGGCATCGTCGCGCTGGCGCGCGAGATCGGCATGCCGACCACGGCCGAGGGCATCGAAACCCAGGAGCAGCTCAATTTCGTGCGCGTATGCGGTTGCACGCATGCGCAGGGTTATCTGCTCGGCAAGCCGATGTGCAACGAAGAAATCGAGCAGTGCGAAGCGGTGCTCGACGCGCGTGTCGCCGACAAGGCCGCGCCTGCGGACTTTTGATATCCGTTACCGATGCGATCGAGGTCGTGATGTCGTCTCCCTTGCAATTTCAACTGCGAATCACCGCGTCGATGGAACTTGCCAACTCGCTGCGAGCGGACCCTTCGTGCGCCGCGCATCCAGCGCTACGTGCCATTTTGCAAACGCATCTCGCAACGCTCAAATGCCAGTTCGATGCATTCGCGGACTACGTGAGCGAAGCGCAGAGAATGGGCATCGAGAACTACCCGCTTTATCAATGGACACGGCAAACCATCGAGAACCCGGAGAAGAAAGCGAAGTACCTGCAGTCGTTCACGCTCCATGTGAATGGCGACGAAGTGTATGACAAGGACGTCGCCGATGCCCTCGAGGCCGGCTTGTCGAAGCTGATCGACGCGAACGGTATTGTTCGCGTGTCACGGTACGACACGAATCCCGGAAACAATCCGCAGCCGCCCGCGCGCGTGTGAGGTAGCCGCTTAAATTTCAGTCCGAAAGCTTCATGGTCAAGCGGTTTAACATTTGAGGACATGCCGCGAAGTTCGTGAGACGATGCAATTTCATTTATTTTTGTGGGAGTGCGACATGGGACTTCTGGACGAAGTGGGCAAGATTGCCGGTGCGGTTGCCGCCGTTGAAGCCGCGGAGAAAGTCGATCCCGAAGCGGGTCTGCTGACCAAAGGCGTGGCCGCTATCGCCGGTTTCGAAGGCGCTGGAAAGCTGGAATCGCTGGTGGAAAAGAAAGAAGAAGAGAAGCAGGACGACGCCGACAACGCTCAAGCCACGGACGATACAAGCTCCCAGACCTGAACGGACGTCAAGCGGATTGCCGGTTGCATGCGCGCGATCGAATCACGCGCTGCACCGGCAATCTGTTTTTATAGACCTTTCGATATCGAACCCTCCTTCCGCTATTCGCCCGATCTTTCATCGGGCTGTCATCGCCGTCCGGCTACGATCGTCCGTCACTTTCCGTCCGCGCTCGCCCCGCGGGGCGTTGTTTTGCGCTGGCATTCTTCCACCTGAACAACCATACCGGACATGTCGAACAGAAAAATCGTCAAGACAACGCCTGCCGATGAGCACGGCGCATCGATCGTCTCGCGTCGCGGCTTTCTGAAGTTCGCCGGCGCATCGAGTCTCGCGACGGCGGCGGGCGCGCTCGCATCGACCGCGCGCGGCGCCAATAGCGGCACACCCGATGGCACGCCCGAACAGATCCATCTGACCTGGGGCCGCGACCCGACGAGCGAAATTACCGTGTCGTGGTCGTCGCTCGCGCCCGCGGTCAATCCGCAGGTGCGCATAAGCGGCGTCAATAACGGGGACCACGCGAAACATACGGTGCACGCGGTGCAAAGCACGTACACCGACGGCATCAACGGCGAGGTCGTATTCAACTATCACGCGCGCGTGCGCGAGTTGAAGGCCGACACGAGCTATCAGTACGAAGTGACGGCCGATAACGACGGCAATGCAGCGCAACCCTTCACCGCGAGTTTTCGTACCGCGCCGCGCGGCCGCGCGCCGTTTCGCTGGACGAGCTACGGCGATCTCGCGACGCCGCATACGAACTGGGTGCTGTCGTCGCCGCAAAGCCGCTTCGCGGTGGCGGCCGTCGAGCGCTTTCAGCCGCTCTTCCATCTGCTGAACGGTGACCTCTGCTATGCGAATCTGAATCCGACGCAGCAGCCCGAGGTGTGGCGCGACTTCGGCAACAACGCGCAGACGTCGGCGTCGAACCGGCCGTGGATGCCGTGTCCCGGCAATCACGAGCTCGAATTCAACAACGGCGAGCAGGGCCTTGCGTCGTATCTGTCGCGCTACGTGCTGCCCGATAATCACACGCGTTTTCCGGGCCGCTGGTACAGCTTCCGCGTCGGCTCGGTGCTGTTCATTTCGCTCGATGCGGACGACGTCGTCTATCAGGATGCCGCCGCTTTCGTCGCCGGGCCCGCGCCGCTGACGCCGGTCGCGAGTACCGGCAATCCGCCGATTCCGGCGGGCACGTCGCTGTACGTGCGCGGCTATAGCAATGGCGAGCAGACACGCTGGCTCGAAAAAGTGCTGCAGCATGCATCGCACGATAACGACGTGGACTGGATCATCGTGCAGATGCATCAGGACGCGCTCAGTTCGTCGAAGACCGGCAACGGTTCCGACAAGGGCATTCGCGAAGCGTGGCTGCCGCTGTTCGATCGCTATGGTGTGGACCTCGTGCTGTGCGGTCACGATCACGACTACGAGCGCAGCTATCCGGTGCGCGGTTGCAATCACAACAAGGGCACCGACATCGCGACGGGGCACCCGGTCGATACGTTGCAGCCCACGCCGATCATGTCGGCGGTATCGGCGGGTGCATCGACGTTCGATACGAGCCACGGCACGATCCACCTGATTCTCGGCGGCGGCGGCACGAGCGCGCCGCTCGACGTGTACGGCGTCGATACCGGCACGGGCCTGCCGCAGGCGCGCATCTTCACGAAGCCGAATCGCCCGATCCCGTCGACGACCGCGGGCACGTTCGTGCGCGCGAGCGCCGACGCGGTCGAAGACGCAATCTGGTCCGCCCAACGCGACACCGGCACCGGCTACGGCATCGCGGTGTTCGATTACGATCCGGGGCAGCGCGGCGGCGACACCACGATCACGATGAACTACTACCATGCGCCGGGCGCGGATCAGACGCCGACACCGGAATACGATCTGTTCGAGACGATCGAATTGAAGAAGAAGCGGCGCGGGTAGAAGGATAGATTCGATTCACTGATCGGCATTCAATTTTCAGGGGCCGCTCATCACGAGCGGCCCTTGTTTTTGTGCGCCCAGCATGGGCGCATTCCTGCGGGTGCAAAGTCCCGCCATAAGCTGGTCACGGCGAATGAAGTGAAGCGCAACTGCACGAGGGCGACCGAGTGTGGAAAGGAAGCGTGGAGCGTAAATTGCGAGCCGATGAACAAGAACTGCATAGAAGGCGCTGCTGAGCAGGGCGAGCGGGCAAGACGCCGCGAAGCTCTTGTGACCAAGGCGAAGCGGCCTAAATGCGGCGGTTGTGCGATGAAGGAGTGCGTTCTTACCTGGGGAGATCTCGCCTCATGCCTGACAGGGCGACGGTCCTGAGCCAGAGCGAGAAGTCCGCAGAGGCCATATTAACTGGAAGGCTAAAGCTGCCAGCGAAGGGCCGAACGAGTAGGAGGGCCGAAGGCCGTGGTGCTCGGAGGTGCAATGCAGCAGAAGTCCGCGAAGGCGGAGCGCGACGAAAGGAGGCGTGGTGAAGCCACGTCGGAATCGTCGCGTGATGAAGCACGGGCGGCGCACGACCAAGCCGGAAGCCTGGGGCGCGACGACCTGCTTGCGCAGGCGTTCGCGAGAGCGAATCTGGTGATGGCGTGGAAACGCGTCAAAGCCAATCGCGGCAGTGCAGGGGTGGATGGGAGGTCGATCGATAGCCAGGTAACGCTGGCAAAGAAGACGAACCGTTAGCCATTGACATGAGTGCCGTCGAGTGGATCGCGATTAAGGGGCTGCCACGCGAAGCTTCGCGCCGACGCCGTCGTCAGTGTGATTGGCGAGCAGTGGTCATTGCATTGCGCAACCTGAGTCGGCGCATGAGAGAGGCTACGACGCGGCGAAGAAGGTGGAGGGGCTCAAGCGGCACATTGCAGTCGATACCAATGGTTGGTTGCTGATGGTCAACCTGACGCCAGCCGATATTGCTGGCAACAGGGGAGCACACTGTAGTGGATGCATTGAAGCAGCGCTGGGCCCGGAGCCGACTACCTATCTATTCTGATAGGTTTTTGAGATGTTCATCGATGATCAAATAGGCCCCCTATCGTTTTTGAGCGGCATGCAAGACCGGCACTCGCCGAAACTGCATTCGGTAAAAAAGAAAAAATCGGTTTGTTTCTCGCTGTCACCATGCTAAATAATCAGTAATCACATTCGAATGCAACGGGCTACCAAGGCCACCTCGGGAGTATCCGAGCGCTTGAAAAACCCTTTTTATTGCGGCGTGGCCGATTGGCTGCATGCTCGGTTCAGTGAATCAAAACATAGCCTATCCATTTCTGTATGAAGATGAATAAAAAAACACTTGTTATTTTGGGTCATCCGGACTTGGCGGCTTCTCGGGTCAGTGCAGAATTCGTGCGGCAACTAGAAGATTATCCCGTCACACTGCATGAAATCTGCAAATTTCATGAACATTTCCGGTTCAACGTCGAGCGCGAACAGGCGTTGCTAACCGCCCATCACCGCATCGTTTTTCTTTTCCCCCTGTACTGGTATTCAGTGCCAGCACTGCTAAAAAAATGGCTGGACGACGTTTTCCTGCCGGGATTCGCCTATGCTCGAGAGGGTGACAAGCTTGCTGGTAAAGAGTTCTTGGTCCTCACGACTGTCGGCGCACCGCCCGAAGGCTACCGTGCCGGGGGCTTTAATCGCTTTACGCTGGACGAACTGTTACGCCCGTTCCAGCAGACAGCCAACTATGTAAAGGCGAAGTATCTGCCGGCCATAGCAATCTACGAGTCTGTTTTTCTTGACCAGCCAACACTGGAAGCTGAAGTTCGCGCGGCGTGCCGCCAGATTGTCGACGACTACGTCGACCCTTCCCAGCTATACGAGCAATTGCTGGAAAAAGCTGAGGCGCAGCAGATTGCACTACTGGACACTGCGACGCAACTGAAAGACCAATCGTCGATCTAGGCAGCTCCGCGTGTACGTCCGTGATATTTGCTCGAATGCTCCCTTGCTGGCTGCCCGTAACGAGTTGGACTTCTTCCATCAGGACCGATGTTTGGTTTCTTCACGCGTTACCGCATTTGAGTCCTACTGTGGCATGACGAATAGCAGCTCCCAGTTGCTTCGAACTGCCTTCTGGTTGCGCGATCGTTTTTGCGCGCTAGCGGGAGTTCGTCCAATTAATGGATTTGCGCAGGAAAGACCGAAAGCAAGTCCAGTAGCCGGTGATGTAGTCGACTTCTTTAAAGTCGACTACATCACCAACGATGAACTCTTTCTGGTTGCTAACGACCGCCATTTGTGCGTCCTGGTCGCGCTCATGCTTTCGCCTGCATTGGGTTTGAAGCGGGAGTTGACCATAACCGCAAGCGTGAAAACCCACAATCTTTTCGGCAAAGTTTATATGGTGCCTGTTGCATATGCTCATGGCCTTATCGTGCGGCGCATGCTGCGCCAACTGACAAGCCGTGCTTGAACTGTTGAGATCAGTAGAATGGAACTTCTTGCTATTACTCCCAATTTATTGCACAAGGACAGTCAGGATGATGTGCTTGTTCGCTGTGTGAAAGACACGCCGTCCGTGCGACTTACAGCTCGACAGTGGGATGAGCTAGTCGCTAATGCCTCGCAAGAAGAGCACGAGCTACTAGACAACGTCTACATTCCCGAAGGCACAGGCCGAATTCTTAAGGATGTCCCGGCACAAATATCAGCAGCAGACGCTATGCGCCTGAACGGTTTCGAGATTGATCTGTCTTCGTTTTATTCGTTGGATGGCGACCGGTGGCGTTTGACCGCCACAATTCTCCCCTTGGGCGTAATCCGTCTATTGCAGCGATTGGGGAGCGCCATTCATTCGCCCATCGTGGATGATGCGAAGCTTGCGAAATTGCGAGTGTTGCTGTCCACGCACCTTGCACCGGGGCTAGCACCGACATTCAGCTATCTCGCTCATAACGATACCGGTAACTATTTTTTTTACCGGAAAATGCACGAGCACGTGCCCGGCCTTATGCTAATCGAGATCGCCAGACAGGCGATGTATCACTACGTCTATTCGACTACGGGTTTCCACCGCGGAGAGGTGTCGATTTCAATGTCCAATCTCGACATCTCTTTTGATCGCTACGTTGAATCGGCTTACGAATTGGAGATCTTGGTCAGTCAAAGCGACCGGCTCATGCGCAATCAACCTCGCGTCATCGACAAAACGGCCTCGTTCTTTCAGAACGGAAGACCGGTCGCTCGGATCCGCCTGCAGGGGACGATCATGAAACTTCCGCTATTCAAGCGCCTGCGTACATTGTCATTTCCAGAAACCCATTGGTTCACTCTTTCTCATCGCGTCTCGCCAACCGGGTTGCTAACCGATCGAACGGGTGGCGTGTATCCAGTGAAAATTGAGCAGCTGTCGATGGTTGGTGTGCGCCTGACTCATCCACCTCGCAACGGCGCCTATGCTGGACTTGGCATTCATGTGCAAGGGGACGGATTCATCGTACTGCCGCTGTCGAAACGTAATGACGACGCACAGGGGAGCGCAGTCGAGTTTAGCTTCGCAGCGCTGGACGCGCGGCAGCGCTACGCGTTGCAGGAACTGATCAAATGTAACGGCTTCTTTAACGGAAGCAGTACACAACTCGACAGCCCAGAATACGCATTCCCGCAGACTTTGCAGCAACAGAGGAAACAACTTCGTGAAAACGGATAACCGGTATCGGCGCTGCAATGAGTCTATTTCATTAGGACGCCGACTACGTCTGAAAAATCGCCTGTATTTTGCACCAATGGGCATTGATGCCGCCGAACACAGTGGCCGTGCGTCAAGTGAGTTGATCAATTTTTACGAGGGAATTATCGCCGGCGGGGCTGGCATGGTGGTACTGGGAAACGCCTCCATCGATTCGAACACGCGACTTCAGCTACGTGGCCTGTGTCTGCATGACGATGCTCATATGGCAGCGTTGCGTCCGCTATTCGTGAAAGGTCGTCGGCAACAATGCGAAGTTGTCGTTCAACTACAGCATTACGGTGCTCAAGGCAACACGGCGCTATCAGGTGGTGTGCTGCTCTCGCCCAGTGGCGTACCGTGCGCGCGGGCACAGGGAAAGGATCCCGGATATCGTACAGTGGAGATGACGTTGTCGAACATTGCTACCGTGCGGCGACAGTTCGTGACCGCGGCCGGACGCGCCCAACTCGCAGGCGCACGCATGGTCCAGTTGCAAGCCTCCAATGGATATCTACTCAGCAGCTTCATTTCGCCATACACGAACAGGCGCACCGACGCCTATGGCGGCGACCCGGGGCGACGCATGCGCCTGTTGTGCGAAGTGATCGCCGATATTCGTCACGCCTACCCTGCAATGGAGGTCTCTGTCCGGCTTGGCATCGACGACGGCCTGCCGGAAGGCGGGCAGCGTCCTGAACTGATTGCGCCGCAACTCGCGATGCTTGATCAACTTGATGTGGCCGCAATCGAGCTCTCGATGACTGTTGGCGAGACCTTTCACCAACTGCTCCAGCCTTCAGATTCGGTACGCGCACGTCTCGCCAATGGCATACGCGTGATTCGCGCGGCCACCCGACTGCCGCTGGGGTTTGCCGGTTTCGTTGCGGACCTGGCTGACGCCGAGAAGGCAAGAGCCGAACTGGGCGTTGACCTGGTAGGAATGTCGCGAGCCCTGTTTGCAGACAACGAGCTGATTTTGAAAACGTTACAAGGACGCGACCACGAAATCCATAGATGCCGCTTCGACGGAAATTGCTTCAAGGACAAATCGAATGCTGCCTTGGATCGCGTCTACTGTTGCGTAAATCCTCGATATCGCAGGCCATCTCACATTCGATATATCTAAATTAAATATGAGCTTTCAGGGAAAGTTTGGCCTCGTGACCGGGGGAACGCATGGCATTGGCTTTACACTCGCTCAGGATCTCGTCCGGGCAGGTGCGCGGCTCACGCTGACCGGGCGAGATACTGAGCGTGGTATGGCCGCGGAACGGGCGCTGAAGGGCCGTGCTCGTTTTGTTCAATGTGACGTTAGCAAGGAAGACGAAGTCGATGCGCTCTTCAAGCGCATTGAAGTCGAGGAAGGCACACTCCATTTCGCAGTCAATAATGCGGGCGTTACCGCTCCGCGCGCGCCAGTGCTGGAGCTGGATCTGCGAGCCTGGAAAACGGTGTTGGACGTCAATCTGACTGGAACCGCACATAGCCTCAAGCGCGAGTTGCAATTGATGGGTCGTCAACCGGGCAGTTCAATTGTCAACGTGACTTCCTGCGCGGGTGTGCTCGCGGTTGCTGATCAAGCGGCTTACTCGGTGAGCAAGGCGGCGCTTAATTGCCTGACTCAAGTCGCCGCTATTGAAAATGCTACGGATCGCGATGGCCGCCATGCGGTGCGGGTCAACGCAGTCGCTCCAGGTCCGACGGTTGGGGGCATGAACACGGCCGAGCGGCTTGCGGCGAATCCTGACGCTACTCAACGGAAGTTGGCGGTAACGGCGATGAAACGCATGGCCGACCCGAAGGAGATAGCGGAGGCGATACTTTTTCTGCTCAGCCCGCGATCGTCGTACATAACCGGGACCGTGCTTTATGTCGACGGTGGTTACAGTAGCGGCAAGTTCTGACGGAGAGATATGAAAACGGTCCTCATCACAGGAGTTAGCCGCGGTATCGGCGCTGCGCTATCCCGGGCCTATCTAGCGCGTGGCTACCAGGTATGTGGTATCGCTCGTGTGGCTCCGCTTGCCCAGCCCGGTTTGCATTTTGTCACCGCGGATCTCACTGACTTCGACCATGTGAAAGACGCTGTCGCAGATTTGCATCGACAGGTGGGCGGACAGCAACTGGATACCCTGTTTCTGAATGCCGGCACGTTTGGCGAACCGCCGGCCCGGGCGGAGCGGGTTGATACGCACCAATTCCTTGATGTGATTCGAATCAACGTCGCTGCGGTCAAGGCCACCCTGGATGCCTGCTTGAACCTCGGCTGGCGTCCGAGACGTGCAGTCGCTTCCGCCTCTGTCTCGGGCAAAAGGCCGCGTGCCGGGATGGTCAGCTATGCCACTTCCAAGGCGGCATTAAATGCGCTGATAAAAATTTATCAATTGGAGAATCCCGACATCGAGTTCTTGCCATTGGGGCTGTGCAATGTGGGTACCGATGCATATTCCACGATGACATCTGGCGTCGGGGCCGACCTTTCTGAATTGCACGCACTCAAGCAACGCGCTTCGACACCCGGCTATGTCGTCACTGCTGACGAGCGAGCGCGCGCCATTATCGATGTGTTGGAGGTGGCACCCAGTCTAAATCTGACATGGGGCGAATTTTATGAGATTCGCGAATTGCTGCCGCGGTTATCCGAAATCTACAATCAACAGAGAGAAAGCTGATGAACATCTGTTCTTCTTCCGCCCGTATCGTGCGCATTGGTGCCATTTATGATCTCATTGCCACGGCTGTTCTGGTCTTCCCGCCAGTCGTTCCGGTCGTATTGGATAAGCTGCACGCGTTGGACGCCGCTCTTGGCTTTCATACGCAATTTGCGCCGCTTGATCCGACGTCAGTCTTTTTCTTCAACCTGGCTGGCTGCTTTGTTGTGGTTTGGGCTTTGGCCAAGCTGAAGACCCCGACGCCCGAAATTGGCAGGATGGACGCAGGGCTGCGATTTGCCCTTGTGTTATGTCAGATTTGGGCCGTATTCGAAGGTGGCACACCGCTGCTCCTGGTTATTTCGGCCGTGCTCCTCGTCATAGGCGTTCTTGAGTGGCTGGCGTCGTCCGGCTCAAAAGGCGGAGCCCGTATTGGATCCCCCGACGGTTCTGTCGTTGGCCCACAAGGCAAATGATGGGCCTGACTTTGTGGTTTCTGTCAGTCAGAGGTGGACGCGAACCGAAGACAGCCGGATGAGTGGTTTGAGGGGGGCGGAGCCAGCGATAATGCTGGCACGCCCAACTCATCCGCATGGGCTTCACGGGTACGGATCGGTTCGAGAATGTCTGACGGCGGTCGGCCATTCTTTCACGCTCACCGCAAGCGCAACGGCCCATTCATTTTGTTACACGTCTTACCGCCACGGACTGTCGTGGTTACAAAGGCCTTTCGAAAGCCCCGCTATACTCGGCGCCGTCTCACTAAAACAAAGACCCGATATGTCGAAGAAAATCATCCAGATGGTTGCCGTGGCTGCATTGAGCGCCGCGGCGTCGTTGCCGGCACTCGCCGGTGATATGAACAACATGCTCGGTGGCGCGCTCGGTGGCGTCGCTGGCGCGGCAGTCGGCGGCGCGGTGGGCGGCAGCACCGGCGCGGTGATCGGCGGCGCGGTGGGCGGCGGGGCGGGCGGCGCGGTCACGTCGAATCGTCACGAACGTACCGGCGCGATCATTGGCGGCGCGCTCGGTGGCGGGGCGGGCACCGCGGCCGGCAACGCGATGGGCGGCCGCACCGGCGGCCTGGTCGGCGCCGCGCTCGGCGGCGGCGCGGGTTCGGCGCTCGGCGGCAACATCTCGCGCTCGAACTCGTATGCCAACGACTACTCCCGCGGCCACCCATCGGGCAAGCACCATCACAAGCATCGTCGTTACGACTGAGACGGCTCGACATCGACAGGGCCGGTCCGCGTCCGCATCACAGACGAACGCGGCGGCCCTCGTCCATCACGCATGCAGAACCAGTTTCTGAATACGCCAGTTCAGCAACTCGGCAACGAATAATACGTTTTCCGAAGGACACGCCATCTCGTGAATCCAGCCGAACTGCTTCGGCTGTTTGCCCGCTTTGCCAAGCACACCGAGCACTTTGCCGTCGAGCGTCATCTTGTAGATGCGGCCCGGAAACGCGTCGGCGCTATAGAGCACCTGATTCGGTCCCGGCGAGATGCAGATCGCCCAAGGCGAGCCCGGCGCGAACGTGCCCGCGGCGAGCTCCGCTTCGCTCGGCATGTTGCCGATCGCGGGGCGCGCGTCCGGCGGCACCGGTACGTCGATCGTGAACTGGCGCAGGAACGTGCCCTCGGTATCGAACACCTGGATGCGCCGGTTGCTGCGATCGGCCACATAAACGTGGTCGTGCGCATCGACCGCGATGCTATGCGGCGTATGGAACTGCCCCGGTCCCGTGCCGCGATCGCCCCATGACTTCAGCCAGTTGCCGTCGCGATCGACCTTCGCGACGCGCGAGTTGATGTATCCGTCGCTGATATAGGTGTTGCCCGCCTTGTCCCACGCGACGTCGGTCACCTGGCGAAAGCGTCCGGGTTCGGACGGCAGCGGCGGATTCGGATGCTTGAGCGGCGCGGTCTCCTCGTCCGATGCTTCCTGCTTGCGGCCGAACACCATCGCGACGCGTCCTTCCGGCGTGAACTTGATCACCATGTCCGAGCCCTTGTCGGTGACCCAGATGTTGTCGTGCCGGTCCACCTTCACCGTGTGCGCGAACGACCACGCATACAGGTTGTGGCCGATCTCGCGCACGAAGCGTCCATCGGGCGCGAACTCGAGCAGTTGCGCGGCGGCCGCGCCATATGCGGGGCCGCTGGTGTTGCCGCGCGACAGCACGAAGATATGGCCATGCGAATTGAGCGCGACGCCCGAGCATTCACCGAAGTACCTGTCGTTCGGCAAACGTACGGGGTTGGCAATCGAGTCATAAGCAATCGTGGGCACGGCCGGTGTGTCCGCGGCGAACGCCGGCGGCATGGCGAGTCCGGCGGCGCTACCCGCAAGCAGGCTCATGAAAGTCCGACGGCTCATCGCCCGGTGGTCGGGACCGCCGCAGCATGCACAAAACGACTCGTATCGCTCGCTCATTCGTTGTCTCCTTTGGTCCATCGCTTGAAGTGTGCAAAGGCAAGCCTAGTGCACAAAACGTTTAATGGCTAAATCGTTTTGGCGATGCTGAAAGAGACACTTCCCGTAATGCGCGATCACGTGCTGGTGGTGGCAGATGCTGTCCAGGTCGCGGCGCGCGGCGGCGCGGTACCGCTCGGCGTCGCGAGCCAGCCCGCTTTGCTACTATGTAAGACCGCGACTGCTTAGGTCCGCTTTAGTCCCGCGTTGGTCCATCACACAAGGAGATTCGAATGAGCAAAGGTTATTGGGTATCGTCGTACCGCAAGACGAACGATCCGCAGAAACTGGCCGCATACGCGCAACTGGCCCCTGCCGCGGTGGCGGCGGCGGGCGGCAAGTTCCTCGTGCGAGGCGTGGCGGACGAGGCGCGCGAGCAGGGCCTCAAGGAGCGCACGGTCGTGATCGAGTTCCCGACGTACGAGGCGGCCGTCGCCGCTTACGAAAGCGAGGAGTACAAGAAGGCGCTGGCCGCCTTGGGCGATGGCGTCGAACGCGATCTGCGCATCGTGCGCGGCACCGACTGACGCACGACCCGCAAGCGAACACTGCGCGGCACGCGCCGCGCAGTCACTCACTTCACCGCGCCGAGCGCGAGCCCCTTCACCATATAACGCTGCAACCACGCAAACACGATCGAAACCGGCAACGTCGCGCACAAGGTCGCGGCCATCACCAGATGCCATTCGACCACGTACTTGCCCGCGACCATATCGGTCACCTGCACGGTCAGCGTCTTGTTTTCCGGCGAGCGGATCAGCGTATAGACGACCGCGAACTCGTTCCACGCATTGATGAACGTGAAGATGGCGGTCACGACGATCGCCGGCACCGCGAGCGGCAGAAACACCTTGAACACCGCGCGCGTGCGGCTGCAGCCTTCGAGCCACGCGGATTCCTCGAGATCCTGCGGCACGGTCTGAAAGTACGACGACAGCATCCACACCGCGAACGCGATATTGAACGCCGCGTACGACACGATCACGCCGATCCTCGAATCGACCAGGTTGCCGTCGCCCCACGGAATCATCGCCGCGAGCCGGAATAGGCCGACCACCAGCAGGATCGGCGACAGCATCTGCGTGACGAGCAGGAACTGCCGATACAGGCCGCGTCCGCGAAACGGGAAGCGCGCGAGCGCGTAAGCGGCGGGCAGGCACACCGCGAGTGCGAGCGCGGTGGACAGGAAACTGATGATCGTGCTGTTGCGCAGCGCGACGCCGAAGTTGGCCGCGTCCCACATGTCGATGAAATTGCGCCACTGCCACTGCACCGGCAGCCAGCGCGCCGGATAGACGAAGATCTCCGAGGCCGGTTTGACCGCGGTGAAGAACATCACCGCGAACGGAAACAGTATGACGATCACGAGCGGCGTCAGCGCGGTCCAGCACCACAGCGAGCGTTTCGTCTTCGCGCTCAGACTCATGATGGCACTCCTTCTTTCGCGCGTTGCAGACGCAGATAAGCGATCGAGAACACGAACAGCATCACGAGCATGATCAGCGAAACGGCGGCCGCTTCGCCGGGCCGTCCGAGCCGGAAGCCGAGTTCGTACAGGTAAGTGACGAGGATGTGCGTGCTGTTGTCGGGGCCGCCTTGCGTCATCACCCAGATGATCGGAAACGAGTTGAACACGTAGATCACGTTCAGCAGGATCGCCATGTTGATGAACGGGCGCAGCAGCGGCATCGTCAATTGACGGAACTGCTGCCAGGCGCTCGCGCCGTCGATACGCGCGGCTTCGTAGATATCGCTTGGCACCGAAGACAGGCCGCCAAGAAAAATCGTCACCGTAAACGGAATCGACACCAGAATGCCGACCGCGATTTCGACGGGGAACGCGAACTCGGGCGTCGCGAGCCAGTGAATCGGCCCGCCGATCAGGCCGAGCCGCTGCAGCGTGACATTGACCATGCCGTAGTCGTCGTTGAAGGCCCAGCGCCAGACGACGGCGGTCATCGTCAAAGAGACGGACCACGGCAGCATCACGATCGTGCGCGCCACGCCGCGACCGTGAAAGTCCTGATTCAGAATCAGTGCGACAGGTACCGAGATCAGCACCGTGCCGCCCACCACGCACACGGTCCAGATGATCGTGCGGCGTACCGAATCGAGAAACACCGGGTCCTGAAACACGTTGATGAAGTTCTGCGCGCCGGTGAAGTCGCGGATCGCGCCGAAGCGCGATACCTCATGCAGCGATTGCCACACGATGTTGAAAATCGGATAGCTGATGATGAACAGCGCGAGCACGAGGCTCGGCGCAATCAGCAACCAGGGCGCCTGCGCGCGCGAAGAAACGGAACGGCTCATGCGTGCTCGATCGTAAGACGCGCCCGCTCTCTGGCGGCGGGCACGACGGAATGGGCCGGAGGGTGCATCGTGCTGCATAGGCTCGAATGTGGGAGTGGCGCGGCGCAACGCGCGGCGCGTGAGCTACGGCGCCGCGCGTCCCCTGTTCGTCTCGTTACCGTCAAAAGCCGCGTATCAGTGACCGAGCGACTTGTTCGCCTGCGCAGCGGCCGCATTCAACGCTTCCGCCGGTTGCGCCTTGTTCAGGTAGATCGCCTGCATCGCGTCGGTCACGGCCTTCGCGGTGTCTTCCCAGCCGGTCACGGTCGGCGCGAAGTGAGCCGTGGGCAGCAGCGCGACGAATGCCTTGATGTCCGGATCGTTGAACGCCGGGTCCGCCGCTTCGGCCTTCGTGGTCGGCAGGAAGCCTTCGGTCGTCGTGAACTCGACGCGCGGTTCCTTCGTGAACAGATAGTCGAGGAATTTCCACGCGGTCTTCTTCACCTTCGAGTTCTTGAACATCACGATCGAGTCGGTGACCGCGTAGGTGGCGTGCGTCGTGCCCATCGGCAACGGATCGATACCGTACTTCAGGTTCGGCGCTTCCTTCTTGATCTGCTTGGCGAGGAACGGCGCGGAGATCACCATCGCGACGCGGCCCTGCTTGAACAGGTTCTGCACGTCTTCGCGGCTATAGCCGGTGACGCCCGGTTGCGTGAGACCCTGGTCGATCATCTGCTTGTACATCGTCGCGGCCTTCACGCCCGCCGGCGAATTGAACGCGGCCTTGCCGTCCTTGCCGACCACGTCGCCGCCCATCGTCCACAGCGCGTAGTAAAAGTAGACGTCGGTTTCGATTTCCTTGCCTTGCAGACCGAAGCCGGCGATGCCTTGCGCCTTCAACTTCTTCGATGCATCGATCACCTCGTTCCAGGTCTTCGGGCCGTCGGGGTAGCCGACCTTCGCGAGCAGATCCTTGTTGTAGTACAGCGCGCGCGCGGAAGCGGCGATCGGCAGGCCGTAGGTCTTGCCGTTGATCTGGCCAGGCGCGAGGAACGGACCGATGAAGCGGGCCTTGAAGTTCGCGTCCATATAACCGTCGAGCGGCTCGGCGACGTCGTCCTTCACGAAGTCGAGGAGCCAGCGCGTGCCGACGATCGCGAGGTCCGCGTTGGCGCCGCCGGAGATGTCCGTTTGCAGCTTCTGTTGCAGCGTGTCCCAGTTCACGTCTTCGATCTTGATGGTCGTGCCGGGATTGGCCTTCTCGAAGTTGCGGGCCATTTTCTCGAAGTACGGCGCGGTCGCGTCGCTGTAGTGAGCGACCGTCACGCGGACCGTCTCGGCATGGGCCGAGACGGCGATACCTGCAAACGCGAGCGCCACGGCGACTTTGCCTAGCGCGAGGGAAGCACGGGCATGCAACGACATTTTTCTCTCTCCTGTGGGTGGTTTGCTGCCGTCGCCGGCCGCCTTGGGTAAATTGTTTGAAAAAATCCTACATGACGCAAAATAGCTTGTCACGTAGGGTCTGCGATATTTTTTCTCGGGCTATTTTGTGCATAAGATGCTGTAAAGCATGGGGTATTCTGCACGGCGCGACGGGGATGGAAACCCACTCTTCGGGATGGCCGGCAGTCGTCGCGGGTCGGATATGTAGGAAATTTACAGCGTTGCGCGGAGCGCGAGCCGGGTGGCGGACGGCGCCGGCAAGACGGCCGAAACGGCCAGGCCAACGAGCGAGGAACACATGGATCGTGTCGTATTGGTAACGGGCGCATGCGGCGGTATTGGCAGCGTGTTATGCGAGCGCTTCGTCGAGGCGGGTGACACCGTGCTCGCACTCGACATCGACGCGACCGCGCTGCAATCGTTGAGCGCGCGACTCGGCGCGCAACGGGGCGCGCAACAGGGCGCGGACCGGGTCGTGCCGGTCGCGGTCGATCTCGGCGACGCCGCTGCGGTGCAGCACGCGGTGGCCGCGGCGGTCGCGCAGCGTGGACCGGTCGACGTACTGGTCGCGAACGCGGGCGCGGCGCTCGGCGCGTCGCTCGCGACTACCGACGCCGCAAGCTGGCAGCGCGACATCCATCTGAATCTGAACGGCACGTATCACACGGTGGAGGCGGTGCGCGCGTCGATGATCGAACGGCAGCGCGGCGCGCTCGTGCTGATCGGCTCGGTGAACGGTCTCGCCGCGCTCGGTCATCCGGCATATAGCGCCGCGAAGGCCGGCCTGATCAGCTATACGAAGGCGCTCGCGCTCGAGCTGGGCCGCTTTGGCATTCGCGCGAACATCGTGTGTCCGGGCACTGTGAAGACGCAGGCGTGGCAGGCGCGTGTCGACAAGAATCCGCAGGTGTTCGAGGAACTGAAGAAGTGGTACCCGTTGCGCGACTTCGCAACGCCCGACGACATCGCCGATGCGGTGCTGTTCCTCGCATCGCCGCAAGCGCGCGTGATCACCGGCGTCGCGTTGCCGGTCGACGGCGGCTTGATGGCGGGCAACCGCCTGATGGCGCAGGAGCTGACGCTCGAGTCGTTCTGAGCCGCGCGCGGCGCGTGCACTACGGCACCGGCAATACAGCATCGGCAATACAACATCGGCAATACAACACACAGCAAGACAATGAGGACAGCATGGCAGCAGTGCAACTGAGCGGCATCTTCAAACGCTATGGCGACACCCAGGTCGTGCACGGCATCGATCTCGACATCGACGACGGCGAGTTCGTCGTGCTGGTTGGTCCGTCGGGCTGCGGCAAGAGCACGCTGATGCGGATGGTGGCCGGGCTCGAGGAAATCAGCGGCGGCGATCTGATGATCGGCGGCACGCGCGCGAATACGCTCGCGCCGCAGCAGCGCAACATCTCGATGGTGTTCCAGAGCTACGCGCTGTATCCGCATCTGTCGGTGTATGAAAACATCGCGTTCGGTCCGAGAATCCGCAAGGAATCCTCGGAGAAATTCAAGCCGCGCATCGATGCGGCCGCGAAGATGCTGAACCTCAGTGACTATCTGGACCGCTTGCCGCGCGCATTGTCGGGCGGTCAGCGGCAACGCGTGGCGATGGGCCGCGCGGTGGTGCGCGAGCCGTCGCTGTTCCTGTTCGACGAACCGCTGTCGAATCTCGACGCAAAGCTGCGCGTGCAGATGCGCACCGAAATCAAGGCCCTGCATCAGCGCTTGAAGAACACGGTGATCTACGTCACCCACGACCAGATCGAAGCGATGACGATGGCCGATCGCATCGTCGTGATGAACGCGGGACGTATCGAGCAGATCGGCCGTCCGCTCGAACTCTATGACCGGCCGGCGAATCTGTTCGTCGCGAGCTTCCTCGGCTCGCCGTCGATGAATTTCGCCGAGGGCGTGATCGTCAATCGCACGCAGGGTGCGGGCCTCGCGTTGAAGCTCGCGGACGGCAGCGAGGTCGCGCTCGAACGCACGCCTGCGTCGGCCGTGGTCGGTGCGAAGGCCACGCTCGGCGTGCGGCCCGAGCACGTCGAGATCACGACGCAGATACCGGATGCCGCGCTCGACGTCGAAGTGATCGAGCCAACTGGCGCCGAAACGCACCTGTACGGGAAAATAGGCGGCGCCTCGTGGTGCGTGACCACGCGCGAGCGCTCGAAGATCGAGCCCGGTCAGCGTGTCGCGCTGCGTCTGCCGGCCGAACACATCCATCTGTTCGATACGGAGAGTGGACGCAGGCTGGTCTGAACCGCGTGCGGCTTGAACTTTGATCAGGCCGATTCAAGCCGAACAAGCTGCGAGCGACGCGGATCCATATGAAACAGCCCCTAAGGAACACCGGGTGTCCGCACCGAACTTGATTCCCCACATCCGCAACGCACTCGCGAGTCTGCGGCCCGCCGAGCGCAAGGTCGCCGACATGGTGCTCGCCGACGTCGACTTCGCGATGCGCGCGAGCATCACCGAACTCGCGCAGCGCGCCGACGTGTCCGAGCCTTCCGTCACGCGTTTTTGCCGCGCGATCGGTGCGCACGGTTTGCGCGACTTCAAGATGCAGCTCGCGCAGAGCGTCGCCGGCGGGCTGCCGTATGCATCGACCGCGGTCGCGCGCGACGACGACGTGCAGACCTTGATGGACAAGGTCGGCGAAGCGGCGATCGACGGCATCACGCATGCGCGCGGCGCGCTCGATCCTGCCGTGGTCGAAAGCGCGATCGCGGCGCTTTCGAGCGCCCGGCGCGTGTTTTTCTTCGGCGTGGGCTCAGGCTCGGGGCTCGTCGCGCAGGACGCGGCGCTGCGTTTTTTGCGCATCGACATCGCGGCGGCCGCGTTTACCGATGGTCATTTGCAGCGCCTATACGCGGGTCTGATGGAGCCGGGCGACGTCGCGTTTGCGATCTCGCATTCGGGGCGCAGCGTCGAAGTGAATGAAAGCATCCAGATCGCGAAGGAGCGCGGCGCGACGACGATCGCGCTGACCAACGTCGGCTCGCGACTCGCATGGCTCGTCGATATTCCGCTGCTGCTGCGCGTGGCGAGCCCGATCGATCCGAACACGCCGGGCGTGTCGCGGCTCGTGCATCTGTGCATCATGGATGCGCTCGCGATCGGCGTCGCGCTGAAGGCCGGGCCCGAGACGCTGGAAAAGATGCGCCACGCGAAGGCGCGGCTCATGCCGCATGAGCCGGAAGGGGCGGGCGGGTAAGGCGCGCACATTGCGCGACTTTCGTCGTCGCTCCAGGTAGAATCGGCTCGCAGCGTTCCCGTTTACGTCCGTCCGCCCATGTCCTCCCGTTCCGCCGACACCGCATCGCACGCGCCATCAACGACCACCGCCGAACGTGTGCCGACCCTGCTGCTGGCCGCCGCGCTATCGCTCGGCAGCGCGTCAGCGCTCGGCTTCGCGCGCTTCGCGTACGCGCTGCTGTTGCCGTCGATGAAACTCGACCTCGGCTGGAGCTTCGCGCAGGCCGGCGCGATGAACACCGCCAACGCGCTCGGCTATCTGCTCGGCGCGCTCGTGTTTCCGCGCCTCGCGCGCCGCTGGTCGGCCGGCGCGCTGTTCGCGGCCGGTTGCGTGCTGACCGCGCTGCTGATGGCCGGCAGCGGCCTCACCGCCAGCACGCACGCGCTGCTGACGCTGCGCGTGATCACCGGTGCGAGCAGCGCGGCGATCTTCATCGGCGGCGGCGTGCTTGCGGCGCGGCTCGCGTCGGCGCGACCGCGCGACGCGGGACTCGTGCTCGGTCTGTATTACGGCGGCACCGGCTGGGGGATCGTCGCGTCGTCGGTGCTGGTGCCGGTGGCGATCCTTGATGCCGCCCACGGCTGGCAATTCGCGTGGATCGCGCTCGCGGCGGCCTGCGCGGTGTTCGCCGCGGTCGCGATCGGCGCGGCGCGCAGGATCGAGCGCGCGTACTCGAGCGCGGCGGCTGCGGCGCATGCGGCCGGCGCCACCCCTGCCCCGGGCTGGCCGCACTTCGCGGCCGCGCTCGCGGGCTACGGACTGTTCGGCGTCGGCTATATCGGCTACATGACGTTCATCGTCGCGCTGCTGCGCAACGCCGGCATGAGCGCGGCGGTCGTCACCGGTTTCTATCTACTGCTCGGCGCGGCGACCGTGGTGTCGGCGCGCATCTGGTCGACGCTGCTCGATCGCATGCGCGGGGGCCAGGCGCTCGCCCTGCTCAACGCGCTGCTGGCGATCGCGACGCTGCTGCCCGCGCTCTTCACGCAGCCGTGGGTCGCGTTCGTTTCGGGCGCGCTGTTCGGCGCGACGTTCCTGTCGGCGGTCGCGTCGACGACCGCGTTCGTGCGCCACAATCTGCCCGCGAGCCACTGGGCGAAGGGCATCAGCGCCTTCACGATCGTGTTCGCGTTCGGGCAGATCGTCGGGCCGGTCGTGATCGGCTGGGTGTCGGATGGCGCCGGGCTCGCGCGCGGGCTCGTGTATTCGGCGCTGCTGCTGGCGGCCGGCGCGATACTCGCGGCGTGTCAGAAGGCGTTGCGTGCGACGTGAGTCGCCTTGTGCGTGCTTCGTATTCAGCGATACGTCCAGCACCGATGCGCGACGAACGTGAGCGGCGGCACCACGCACACGACTAGCGCGATGCCGAGCGCGGGCGGCCCGCCCGCAAGCTGCGTCAGGTGCGATACGAGCGCGGTCGACGTCAGACCGCCCAGCGACACGACCACGAACCGCCCAGCGTTCAGCAACGCAGGCAGCGCAGAAAAACTCCAGAACGTGTTCAACAGATAAGAGGCCGCCGTCGCCCAGGTGAACGCGATCGCGTTGGCCCACGGCGGTGACATGCCGGCGTCCGCGATCAGCGTCAGCGCAATGCATACATGCAGGCCGGTCGCGATGACGCCGCTCGCGCCAAAGCGCATCAGCCTGACCCGTTCGACCGGCATCATCGCGACGCTCCCTCGCGCTTGCGCAGGATCGCGAACAGCGATACGCCATAAGGCAGCGGCGCATGCGCGAGCCAGTGGCGCTCGGCGCTGAAGACGCGGTACAGCGCCGCGTTGAGCAGCCACGGCGGGATCGCGTCGCCGAGCCGATGAGCGGCGAGTTCCGCATCGTGTTCGACGAGATCAGCTACGGCGTGTCGATCAGCGAGGCGCTGACGAATCTCGCGACGCGCGTGCCGATTCGCGATCTGCGTTACTTCGTGATCGCCGTCGTGATCCAGCGCGAGACGGGCGGCAATCTCGCCGAAGTGCTCGACGGCATCACCGCGCTGATCCGCGACCGCTTCAAGCTATTCGACAAGGTTCGCGTGCTCGCCGCCGAAGACAAGATGTCCGCGTGGGTGCTCGGCCTGCTGCCGTTCGGCTGCCGAGCATGGCGGGTGGCACATGACCACGCACTTCGTCGCGGGTGGATCGACATGTGGAATGAACGGAGAGAGCCGGTGGAACGCACGAGACAACGTGGCGCGGCGGCGGTGCTGATTCCGCAAACCGCGAGCTGAAGCGCGCAGGACCTGTTATGGATTGTCGCGTGTCTCGGCCGTGCGTCTGCCCTGGAAGACCGGCAGCCGCCAGCCGTAGCGCAGCGACGCGAGCCGCACCAACACGCAAGCCAACGTCGCGAACCACGGCGTCCACCAGTCCGTCCAGCCCGCGTACGAAAAACCGACCTGCACCGCCGCGCCGAACAGCGCGGCCGACGCATAGATTTCGCGCTCGAGAATCGCGGGTACGCGCGAGAGCACGACGTCGCGCATCACTCCGCCGCCCACCGCGCTGACGACGCCGAGCAGAATCGCGAGTTCGGCATTGTGGCCATACGTGAGCGCTTTCTGCGCGCCCGACACCGCGAACAGACCGAGCCCGATCGCATCGAAGAACAGCACCGGCTGACGCAGCCGGCGCACCTGCGGATACGCGAGAATCGTCACGGCCGACGCGGCGAGCGCGGTCGCCAGATAGCGCCAGTTCGACAGCCCCGCAGGCGGGATCGCGCCGATGCACAGGTCGCGCACGATGCCGCCGCCGCACGCGACCATGAAGGCGATCACGACGATGCCGAGCAGGTCGAGCCGTCGTTGACGCGCGGCCACCGCGCCGCTGATCGCGAATACGAAGGTGCCGATCAGGTCGAGAATGGTGTAGACGGCGTGTGAATTCACTGAGTGGTTTCGTGTTGATCGAGCCAGGCACCGGCCGCGCACAGCATGGCTTCGAGGCCCGTGCGCAGGGTCGGGTCGAGCACAGGCGCGAATTTCGGCGAGTGATTGCTCGGAATTTCGTTGAGTTTTTTCGCGGCGAGCGCCTGGCGGAACACTTCGGGCTCGGTGCCGCCGACGAACCAGAACGAGTACGGCACGTTCCATTCGCGGCCGAACACGCTGAAGTCTTCGCTTGCGGCGGCCGGCGGCGATTCGTACGCGCGCTCGCCGAACCGCGCCTCGAACGCGTTGCGCACGCGCTCGGTCGTGGCCGCGTCGTTGATCGTCAGCGGGTAGCTCGATAGTGTCGTGAATTCTGGCTCGCGCGGCGCGTTCGACGCCACGCATTCGGCGCAGCAGATGCGGCGAATCGCGCCGAGCATGTACTCGCGCACGTCATCGTCGTAAGTGCGCATGTTGAGCTTCAGCGTCGCGTCGTCGGGGATGATGTTCTCTTTCGTGCCGGCTTGCAGCGAACCGATGGTCAGCACGGCGCTGTCGCTCGGCGCGATTTCGCGCGACACGATGGTTTGCAGACGCAAGGTCGTCGACGCTGCCATGATCACGGGATCGATCGACGTCTGCGGCTGCGAGCCGTGCGCGCCGCGCCCGAACAGCTTGATCTTGATGCTGTCGCCGGCCGACAGGATCGTGCCGCTGCGATAGCCGACCGAGCCCGCCGCGCCGACCATCACGTGCTGGCCGAGAATCACGTCGGGCTTCGGAAAGCGCGTGGTCATGCCGTCGTCGAGCATGCTGCGCGCGCCGCGGCCGACTTCCTCACCGGGCTGGAACACGGCCATCAGCGTGCCGCGCCATGCGTCGCGATGCCCTGCCATCAGACGCGCGACGCCGAGCAGCCATGTGACGTGCATGTCGTGGCCGCACGAATGCGCGACGCCGACTTCGAGCCCGTCTTCGTCTTTCGCCCTCACCGTGCTCGCATAGGGCAGGCCGGTCGCTTCGGCCATCGGCAGCGCGTCCATGTCGGCGCGCAGCATCACGGTGGGACCGTCGCCGTTGCGCAGCAACGCAACGACGCCCGTCACGCCGACGTTGCGCGTCACCTCGTAACCGAGCTTTTCCACGTAGTCCGCGACGATGCCCGCGGTGCGCACCTCCTGCATCGACAGTTCGGGGTGCGCGTGCAGGTCTTTGTAGATCGCTTCGAGTTCAGGCAGCAGCGCGTCGATCGCGCTCGACATCGTTTCGATCAGCTTCGACATGGAGGGCTCCTTGTTGCCATGAACGCCAGGGAAGGAAGGCGGCGGAATGCGGACCGTCCGTCAGGATCGCGCAGGCGGCGCGCTTGCGGACTCGCTTTCGAGCAGGCTGTGCGAAAGCTTGCCAAGCAGACGTTCGAGCGTTTTGCGTTCGTTCGCGCTGAGCGCCTTCGCCAGCTCGACCTCGAGTTCGGTGCCCACCGCTTCGGACGCCTGCGCGACTTCGAGGCCGTGCGCCGTGGCACGCAACGCGATACTGCGGCGGTCCGACGCATGCATGTTGCGCGTGATCAGGCCGCGCGTTTCAAGCTCGGCGAGGACTTTGGAAAGCAGCGTTTTTTCGATCAGCGCGCGCTGTGAAACGGATTTGGGCGTGATGTCGGGCTCCGCGCAGACGAGGCGCAGCACGCGCAACGCACGCACGTCGAGATCCCAGCGCTCGCGGTAGACCAGGTTCGCGCGGTTGATCAGCAACGCGCTGGTCAGATCGAGCCTGAAAGTCAGGAAGTCCGAATACAAGAATTTGCTCCGCTGTCCGTGTCATACGCAGTGCAGGCATTATAGGCAAGTAGTTGAAATTTTCAAATACTTGCGTGGACGCCGCCCTGGTGCGAGACAGGTGAAGTGTTAGCGAGCGTCGCGCCCGGAGCCGGATTGGGCCACGCGGGCGGCGACACCCATCGGTTCGATCAAAGCACTTGAATCGGTCTGCTCGCCGCTGAGCGAATCGAGGCTGATGCCGTTGGTCTCGGGCAGAATCCACGCGGTGACGATCACGCACAGATAACCGACGCCCGCGACCAGCGGAATCGCGGAGTCGAGCGCCATATGACCGGTGCTGAGCCAGCCCACGCCAAGCGGGAACAGCGAGCCGATGACGCGCCCCATGTTGTAGGCCACGCCGTAGCCGGTCGCGCGAATTTCGTTCGGGTAGCTCTCCGAGATCGTCGCGGCGATGCCCGAGAACGTTCCCTGCATCAGCACGCCGAGCAGAAAGCCGAGCACGAGCATCGCGCCGTTCGACGCGGGAATCGCCATATAGGCGAGCGCCATGGAAAACGCGCCCGCCGCGAACACGATATACGTGAGGCGTCGGCCGATGCGGTCCGACGAATACGCACCGAGCACGTAGCCCACGAACGAGCCGAGGATCATGATCGCGAGATAGGCGCTCGTGCCGAAGATCGACAGGCCGCGTTCGAGCTTCAGATAGGTCGGCATCCACGTCGCGATCGCATAGTAGCTGCCGAGCATGCCGCCCGACAGCAGACTGCACAGGATCGTCTTGCCGGCGAGCGGCCGCGCGCAGACACGGCGTAGTCCTTCCAAGGCGGCGGGCGAGTGCTGTTTTCCGAGCGCGCGCGAGAACGCTTCGGGCTCTTTCAGATCGCGCCGAAGATACACAACCAGCAGCGCCGGCACGATGCCGATAAAAAAGCAGCCGCGCCACGCCCACTCCGCCGGCAGCCACGAAAACAGCACGCTATAGACGATCGCCGCGGCGGCCCAGCCAAACGAATAACTGCTCGCCGCGAAGCCGGAGAATTTGCCGCGATGCGCGGGATTCCTGATGATCTCGGTCACGAGCACCATGCATAGCGACGATTCGCCACCGAAGCCGAGCCCCTGCAGCATGCGAAACAGCGCGAGCTGTAGTGGCGAGTTGGCGAAGCCGCACGCGAAGCACGCGAGCGCGAATAGCACGATGGTCCAGCGCAGAATGCGCACGCGCCCGAAGCGGTCGGCGAGCAGGCCCGCGCCGATCGCACCGACGAGCGACGCGATCAGCGTGTAGGTGACGATGCTGCCCGCGATGGCCTTGTTCATGTGCCAGGTCGCGGCGAGCACGGGAATCAGGAACGAGTAGATCATGAAGTCGTACACATCGACGGCATGACCCATGAACGCGCCCGCAAAGGCTTTCTTCTCGTTCTTCGACAGCGATTCGAACCAGACCATGATGGAGGACTCCGGGCGAGGATGAGGTGGCGGCTGGCGCCTCCAGAATGCGAGTGGGTGTTATAGCGGTGGCGCGACGAACGACAGTCCCGCCTGCTCGAGCAGCGCGGCCACCCGCAGCGAACGCAGGTCGTGATAGAGCGGCGCGACGATCTGCACGCCGATCGGCAGGCCGTCCGCGGTCGTGCCGGCGCGGGCCACGGTCGATGGCAGGCCGCACAGACCCGAGTGGCCGGCCCAGAACAGCTGGGTCGTCATCGGCTGCGGGCGGCCGTTGACGTCGAGCGTGCGCTGCCACGGCGCCCCGGTTTCGTCGAGCGTGAAGGCGGCGGTCGCGGCGGCGGGGCACAGCAGCACGTCGATCGTGCCGAACAGCTCGCGCCATGCTTCGCAAAACGCGTCGCGCTGCTTTTGCAGCAGCAGCCAGTCGCGGTGACGCAACGCGGTGCCCGCGTATTGCAAGGCGGCGTACGACGACGCGTCGGCGGGCACGGCGGCGCTTGCTGTGAGCGCGGCGGCGAAGGCGTCGTCGTCGAGATAGTGCGAGGTCGACGCGCGCAGCAGCAGCACGTAGGCGCGCATCAGTTGCGCGGCGTCGAGCGCGGGGCGCGCGTCCCAGACCACCGTCGCACCGGCGTCTTCGAGCTGCCGGCCAAGACGCGTGAGGCACGCCTCTACCGGGCCGTCGACGTCGGCGAGCGGATGATTGGTCAGTATGCCGAAGCGGAATTCACGCAGGTCCGTGCGCTCGCAGGGTGGCAGTGCGAGCCGCAGCGCGCTCGCGGCTTCGCCGGCCGGACCGGCGATCGCGCGGAGCACGAGTTCGAGGTCGCGCGCCGAGCGCGCGAGCGGACCCGCGCCGTTGATGTCGGGCTGCGCCATGCCGCCGCCGATGCCATGGCCTTTCAGCGACACGATGCCATGCGTGGTCTTGTGCGAGAAGACGCCGCAGAAATGCGCGGGGTTGCGGATCGATGAGCCGACATCCGAGCCGACGTCGAAGAATGACATGCCCGCGCAGACGGCCGCCGCGCTGCCACCCGACGAACCGCCCGGCGTGCGGGACGGATCGCGCGGATTGCGGGTCGTGCCGTAGAGGTCGTTATAGCTTTGCCAGTCGCGCAGATAGATCGGCACGTTGGTCTTGCCGAGCAGCACCGCGCCCGCGTCGAGCAGGCGTTGCACGACGTCCGCATGGGCGCTCGCGATGTTCTCGCGATGCGCGGGGTCGCCAAGGGTCGTCGGCCAGCCGCGGACGTCGAAAGATTCCTTGATCGTAAACGGAATGCCGTGCAAGGGGCCGCGCAGCCGCCCCCCGCGCCGTTCCTCGTCGCGTGCTTCGGCGGTGGCGTAGGCGGCGTCGAAATCGGATACGACGACCGCGTTCAGCAGGCCGTTGTCGGCCTCGAATGCGGCTTCGCACGCGGCGACGAGCGAGACGGCGTCGATCTCGCCGGCGCGCATGTCGTGCGCGGCCTGCTGGACAGTGGCGTAACGGTAGCGCGCCGCCTGACTGGCGGCGGGTGGGGAGGAGCTTGGTGTCATGAAAGGCCTGAGAGGGCGATTGATGGGCGGTATGTTGTATACCGTCTATCGCCAAATTCAGCCTGTCAAGTGGCTTGCAGCGTAGTCGACGAAATTATCGGGTGGCGTAAAGCGAGCGCGGTGGCGTGTGCCGCGCCTCGCTTCCTATGCCGCGCGTTTCAAAGGCCGTTTCAACGCGCATTGTTCGCCAGATAGTGCTGGGCGGCGCGCATCACATGCCGCTCGGCGAGCAGCGCCGACAGCGTCGCATCGCCCGACTGCACCGCGCGCAGGATCGCGGCGTGTTCGTCCCAGGTCTGGCGGACTTCCGCATCGCTCGCGTTCGTGAACAGCATGCGCGTGCGGTCGCGCAACGAGCGCATCAGGTCGCTCAGAATCGTATTGGCCCCGGCCGCGTAGAGCAGGTCGTGAAAACGCGCGTTGAGTTCGAGCAGGCCGGCCGTCTCGCCGGCGTCGACTTTTGCCTTGCCTTCAGCGAGCACCTGTTCGATCTGGCCGACCAGTTCGGGCGTTCGATGTTCGGCGGCGAGCCGGGCGTTGAGTCCCTCGAGCGTCGCGCGGATCTGGATCATTTCGCGTGCCGCCGACGGCTGCAGCGACGCGACCACCGCGCCGTGCCGCGGCCGCACTTCGACGAGGCCTTCCGAGGCGAGCGCGCGAAGCGCTTCGCGTACCGGCACGCGCGAGACGTCGAGCTCCTGGGCGATGCGTCCTTCGACCAGCCGCTCGCCGGGCACGTACGTGCCCGAGACGATTGCTTCGCGCAGCCGCGCGGTGACGAGATGCGACAGCTGCTGATGCATGATCGGCGCGCTCGATTGCCCCTGTGCGCCGCTTGCCGCGGTCGTGTCCGCTTCAGTGTTCATAAGGATCTCCAACCTGTGTTGCTGATGGCGTGTGATGCAGGCGATTTTACCTCAGTGCACGTCACGAATACTGTAGACCTTATACGGAAATAGCAGGCTCGGCCTTGTCTGGCGGGGCATTGAAGCACGCGCCCCGCTTCCTCGTGGCTGCTGCCGCTCGATTCTTCTGCTTTGAAATGCCGCGACGAATGCGGGTAAACCTCAAGCAAGCAGTCGTTGATCCGGTTTTATTTAGTACATAGTATACCAATCGGTTATCTCAAATCAGCCGCATTCCACCCGCGCTCGCAGGTCCGCGCAGTCAGGAGAAGCAATGGAATCTCACGTCGTTCTAACGTCGGCGCACTGGGTTTATCTGTGTGGTGTCGTCTCTATCATCGCGACGCTGGTGTTTCGCGCCAACGTCGTCGCGCCCGCGATTCTCGCGACCTTCGCCACCGTCTACGCGTTTTCCGGCCAGGTGTCGACCGCGATCGAAGCGGTGTTCTTCGCGCCGCTTACGGCGGCGCGCGAGCTGTTCAATATCTTCCTCGTGATTTCGCTGATGACCGCGTTGCTCAACGCGCTGAAACGGATCAACGCGGATGTGCGCATGGTCCAGCCGTTTCGCGCGGTCATGGTCAACGGGCACGTCGGCTTCTTCGTGCTCGGCTTCGTGAGCTACGTGTTGTCGCTGTTCTTCTGGCCGACGCCGGCCGTGCCGTTGATCGCCGGCATTCTGCTGCCGGCCGCGATTTACGCGGGCGTGCCGCCGCTGGGCGCGGCGTTGTGCATCGGCATCGCGGGACTCGGCACGGCCTTGTCGTCGGATTACGTGATCAAGGTCGCGCCGGGCATCAGCGCGAAAGCGGCCGCGGTCGCGATGCCGGACGTTGCCGACAAGGCGCTGCTGCTGTCGCTGATCACGGGCGGCATCGCGTTCCTGATCGCCTATCTGCGTATCCGCAAGCAGATCCAGGCACCCGATGCGCGCCATCTCGAACGCTGGGAAGCGACCCAGGTCACGGCGAATACCGTTGTCACGCCCGCGGCCGGCACGAGTCGCGCGCGCATCCGGCGCGGCAAACCGCAGCATGCGTCGGTCGGCGACGGCGGCCAGGTCAGCGGCGCGAGCGGCTCGCGGGCGTTGTTGTCGTCGCGCGACCTGTTGACGCCGTGGCAGGAGCGCTGGTCCCGCTGCTTCGCGATCGTGATCCCCGTCGCCTTTCTCGCGATCGTCGCTTACATGGTGTTGCCGCATCTGATCCCCGGCTTCAAGGGCGCGAGCGGTGCAGCGGCCGCGGCGCTCGTCGGCGGCGTCTCCGCGTTGCTGATGGTGGCGGTAGCCGCTGCGCGCGACTATCGCGCGATCTGCCGCAGCACGGCCGAGCACGTCACCGAGGGCTTCGTGTTTTCGTTTCGCGCGATGAGCTCGGTGCTGCCGATTGCGGGCTTCTTCTTCATCGGCGTGGCCGGCACTGCGGCGCCGATCCTCGGCTTGCCCGCCGGTACCCATGCCCCCGGCCTGCTTGCCGATCTCGTGAAAGCGGGCGAGGTCTACATTCCGCACAACGCGTTCTTCGTCTCGTACGGCATTCTGCTGGCCGGCATGGTGACGGGCATCGACGGCTCGGGCTTCGCCGGTTTGCCCTTGACCGGCGCGCTGGCGGGCGCGCTCGGCCGCACGGTGGGCTTCGACGTGTCGACCCTCGCGGCGATCGGCCAGATGGGTTCGGTGTGGACCGGCAAGACGCTGACCGCATGGTCGGCGCTCGCGGCGGTGGCGAGCTTCGCGCGTGTGCCGGTGTTGCAGGCGGTGCGCAATCTGTTGCTGCCGGTGGTGTGCGGCCTGGTGGTGTCGACGTTGGTGGCGATTCTGATCTGGTGATGGGGGGCGGGACGCGCGTGTCGTCCGCGCGGTTTTTGCCGGGCCTTGCGCGTTGGTTTGCCGATGCGCAAGGCCTTGGCGGTTTGATCGTCGGCGCGCTTTGCCCGCGAGTTGCGGCCTACGTCTTACGCCTCGCAACGACAAGCAAAAACGCCGGCTTCAGTGCATCGAAGCCGGCGTCCCAGTTTGACTCACTACGTTGTGTTGCTAACTCACCATGACACGCTGACATTGCCATTGACGAAAGTCTGACAGGCCATCCGATAGCCAGCTTTGATTTCGTCTTCGCTCAGATGGCGTTTTTCCTTGTCCTTCACGCTATCGGTATGTTCGATGCCGTGTTCGACCTTGCATTTGCAGGTGCCGCACAAGCCGCCGCCGCATTTGAACGGAATGCCGCCTTTTTCGCGCAGCGAGACGCGCAGCAGATTGCTGTTGGGCGGCGCGCTGACCGACTTGTTGTCGTTGCTGAGGAAAGTAATCTGGATCATTCGGAAGCTTACGTATTGGGTTCGGAGAGGAGGGGATGAAACGGCGCGGCAACTAGCGCGGGGTCAGTTGCGCGGCGCCGTTGCCATGGCCCGCGAGCTGCCGCAGCGACTCGAGCGCGGCTTCAGGCGTCGCGAATTTTTCGAGGAACCTGGTGGGAACGAGATTGACCGCCGACGGTGTGGCTTCGTCGATCACCCTGATCTTCGTTTCTTTCATGAGCGCGGCGATGACGAACGTGGCGATATGCCGGCCGCCGTAGAGGTAGTCGAAGGTGGCGAGCGGCACGATGCCTTCGGTCGCCTCGGTGCGGTACTGGCCGGGCTTGCTCGTCAGAATCACGTGCGTGCCGGCCGCGACGGAGCGCGTATTCATGCTGCCTGCTCCAGATCGTCCTGCGCGAGTTCGATGTCGTGCTCGATCCATAGTTGGCACGCGAGGCGATAACCCTGCGCAAGCCGCTCGCCGAGCTGTTTTTTTTCCTTCCAGTTGGGCTCGGGCAGATACTGCGCGCCGGACATCACGCGACACGCGCACTTCGAGCACTTGCCCATGCCGCATTCGTAGCGCAGATGCGGAAACGGGAATTGCCTGATGCCGGCGCGCACGACGAGGTTGGTGTTCTCCTTGACCTCGCCCTGATGGGTCGCGCCGTTTTTGTGAAATACCACTGTTGGCATAACGCTCTCCGTGATTCGCTCGGATCTAGTCTAGTTGAAAAAAAGGATATAGTATACCGTCTACTGCCGGACGGGCCCCGGCGAGGGCCGAAGACAGCGGCGGTTGGCGCGCATTAGTTCCAGTTTTCTTAGGGCTTTCCGCGGTGAGGCCGCAATGAAGCGGCGCGTAGACGGAGCGCTCTTCCCAAGAACGGCTCGCGCAATTCAGAGATTGCGGTATACAGTATGCATTAAAGAGGCTACACTAGCTCAACTGTTCCTTCCGTGCCCGACGGCATTCGGGCTTTCGACAACGCCAACCTTTTCCCTACCTGTCAGGAGCTTGAAATGGCTGAATTGATGAACCGTGATGACTTCCGCGCCGCGCTCGAGGACGCCATCAAAGGCAAGAGTGCGAACAAGGCGCCGTTCAGCATCGCGTGGGCGAGCGGCAAGCTGAGCCGCGCGCATCTCGCGCGCTGGGCCGAGAACCACTATCACTACGTGGGCCCGTTCGCCGACTATCTGGCCTACATCTATGCGCGCACGCCGGACCGCTTCACCGAGGCTAAGGACTTTCTGCTCGCCAACATGTACGAAGAGGAAATCGGCGGTGACCGTCATACCGATCTGCTGATCCGTTTCGCCGAAGCGTGCGGCACGACGCGCGAGCGCGTGATAGATCCCGACAACATGTCGCCGACCACGCGTGGCCTGCAGGCATGGTGTTATTCGGTGGCGATGCGCGAGGACCCGATCGTCGCGGTCGCGGCGCTCGTCGTGGGTCTCGAATCGCAGGTGCCGTCGATCTATCGCAAGCAGACGCCGACGCTGCGCGACAAATACCAGTTCACCGACGAGGAAGTGGAGTTCTTCGATCTGCACATCGTGTCGGACGAGATTCATGGCGAGCGCGGCTATCAGATCGTGCTCGAACATGCCGACACGCCCGAGTTGCAGCAACGCTGCCTGAAGATCTGCGAGATCGGCGCGCAGATGCGTCTGCTTTATACGACCGCGCTCTATTACGACTACGTCGAGCAGGACCTGGCGCTGCCCGAACTCGAACTCGCGAGTTGAACCCGCGGCGGCGCGCGCAACGCGGCGCCGTCTTCCGTTGGCATCGCCGCGAGCCAGCCGGCCGGCATGGCGCCGGCCATTGCGGCAACAGCACAGGTATCCGTCATGAGCAATCCGGCAACACCAGAGTTCAAGAATCTCATCGCGGGCGAGTGGACCGCCAGCGTGAGCGGCGGCACGTTCGACAACGTGAATCCCGCCGATACGCGCGACATCGTCGGCCGCTTCCAGGCGTCTTCGGCCGAGGACGCGCGCGCCGCGCTGGCCGCGGCGGCTGGCGCGTTCGCCGCGTGGCGGCGCACGCCGGTCGCGCAGCGCGCGGCCGTTCTCAATCGCGCGGCGGCGTGGCTCGAACAGCATGCGGACGGATTCGCGAACGAACTCACGCGCGAAGAAGGCAAGCCGCTCGCGCAGAGCAGGGACGAAATTCTGCGCTCGGCGCAGGTGCTGCGTTTCTATGCGGTGGAAGGTCAGTCGTATGCCGGCGAGACGTTCCCGAGCGACGATCCCGACATGACCGTCCACACGCAGCGCGAACCCCTCGGCGTCGTCGCCGTGATTACACCGTGGAATTTTCCGATCTCGATCCCGGCGCGCAAGATCGCGCCGGCGCTGATCGCCGGTAATACGGTGATCTTCAAACCGTCGTCGGATGCGCCGCTGATCGGCTACCGGCTCGCCGAAGCATTCGCGCAGGCGGGCATTCCATCGGGTGTACTGAATTTCATCACGGGACGCGCGTCGGAAATCGGCTCCGTCATTACCGCGTCGCCGGTCGTCAGGGCCGTGTCGTTCACCGGTTCGACCGCCGCTGGCGAACAGATTCATCGCTCCCTACCGCTGACCACGCGCACGCAGATGGAACTCGGCGGCAAGAACCCGCTGATCGTGATGGACGACGCGGATCTCGACCGCGCCGTCGACCTGACGATCAAGGGTGGCTTCTCGCTGACGGGCCAGGCCTGCACCGGCACGAGCCGCGTGCTGGTCATGCAGAGCGTGCGCGATGCGTTCAGCGAGAAACTGCTCGCTAAAGTGAAGACGCTCAAGATCGGCAGCGGCCTCACGCCCGGCATGGACATCGGCCCGCTCGCGACCCGGACGCAGCTCGACACCGTGCTCGACTACGTGGCCTCCGGCAAGGCACAGGCCACGCATCTGTACGGCGGCGAGCGCCTGAGCGGTCCCGATTACGAGCACGGCTATTACGTCACGCCGGCGATCTTCACCGACGTGACGCAGGACATGCGTATCTGCCGCGAAGAAATCTTTGGGCCGGTGATCGCGATCGTCACCGTGACCAGCTACGAGGACGCGATCGCGAAGGCGAACGACACCGAGTATGGGCTCTGCGCCGCGATCGTCACGTCGAATGCACGCCACATGCATCGCTTCGCGGACGACATCGAGGCGGGCACCGTGAAGATCAACCGAACGACGACGGGCAACGCGATCAACGCGCCGTTCGGGGGGCTCAAGCGTTCGAGCACGTCGACGTTTCGCGAATCGGGGCGTGGCGGTCTCGAGTTCTATACGCAGATCAAGACGGTCTATCGCGGCATCTGAGAGCGGCGAGATCAGCTTTCCGAATCAATGAATCAATCAACAATGAGGGGGTTGCAATGAAACAGATATTTCGCCTGGAACTGGCCGAAGCGCGCGAAATGATCCGCGCGGCCATCGGCCGGGCGCAGCAGATCGACGTGCTCGAATCGGTCTGCATCGTCGACGAGGGCGGCTATCCGCTCGCGCTCGAACGGATGGACGGCGCGCGCATCACTGGGCCGCAGATTGCGTGGAACAAGGCGTTCACGGCAGCCGGCCACAAGCGCTCGACGCATCTGTTCACCCAGCGGCCCAACGGTCCCGCGTTGCCGGGCAACGAAGCGTTCGGCATTCAATGGAGCTTCGAGGGTAAGTTTGCGGCATTCGTCGGCGGTTTTCCTGTTGTCGTCGATGGCCAGGTGGTGGGTGGTGTGGGCCTGAGCGGCGGCAACGGCGAGCAGGACACGCAGTGCGGCCTCGCCGCTTTGCAGGGGCTGCACGATCTGCTCGCGGCGCAGGGGCATAGCGTGCTCGTGGAAGCCGACATCAAGAAATGACGCCACGGGCCGCCTGTGCATGCCGGCGGTCCTGTCGTTCGCATCGCATCGTCATGAGGTGGCGTCATGTCATACCGGATTCAGGTGCTCGAAACAGGAGCGTGTTTCAGCGCCGAGCGCGACGAATCGCTGCTCGCCGCCGCGCTACGCGCGGACGTGCCGCTTGCGCACGATTGTCAGTTCGGCGGTTGCGGCACGTGCCGCGTGAAAGTGCACGAGGGCACGCTCGACTACGAGGAGTTTCCGCTCGGACTCACCGAGGAGGAGGCGCAGGCGGGATTTGCGCTCGCGTGTCAGGCGCGGCCGCGCAGCGACATTGTGATCGGCGCGGGCCACGCCGGTGCGCCGACATCGGAGCCGGCGCGTCATACGGTGCGCGTCGAGGCGGTACGCTTGCTGGCGCACGACGTCACGCACCTCACGCTCGCGCTTCCAGAGGATGCCGAAATGATCTACCGGCCCGGTCAGTACATGAACGTGATGCTCGAAGACGGTAGTCATCGCAGCTTCTCGATGGCATCCGCCGCGCGCGCGGGCGGCCTCGTCGACTTTCATGTGCGGAAGATCGCGGGCGGCCGGTTCACCGATCGTGTGGTGGCGCAGCTCAAACCGGGCGACCGCCTCGACGTGGAACTGCCGCTCGGCGGATTCCGACTGCACGAAGAGGACTATCGTCCGTTGCTGATGGTCGCGACCGGCACCGGCCTGGCGCCGGTGAAAGCGATGCTCGAATCGCTGATGGACGATCCCGATTGCCCGCCCGTCGCGCTGTACTGGGGCGCGAGAACGGCCGACGGCCTGTATCTGCATGACGAAATCGGCCGCTGGGCGGAGCGTCTCTACGAGTTCCGCTATGTGCCGGTGTTGTCGCGCGCGGACACAGCATGGAGCGGGCGGCGCGGCTATGTGCAGCATGCGGTGTGCGAGGACCATGCGGACCTGTCGGAGCACGCGGTCTATCTGTGCGGCTCGCCCGCGATGATCGCCGAGGCGAAGGCCGCTTTCATCGCGAAGGGCGCGAGCGTGGATCATCTGTACTCGGACAGCTTTACGTTCCAGCACGCCGCAGCGGCGCTCGTGTAGCGCGCGGCACGCGCGCCATCCAGTCATCAGATTCGCACAAGGAAGCATTCTCCATGATTCATCTGAACGACGCGCAGATCGATGCGCTCGTGGGTTTCGACGAAGCGATCCCGACGCTCGAGCAGGCGTTTCGCGCACTGTCGCGGGGACGCGCGGCGGTGCAGCGGCGCGTGCGCACCGAAGCGGGCGGCGTGAAGCTATCGACGCTCGGCGCCGTGTTGCCCGAAGCTGGCGTGACCGGCGCGAAGGTGTACACGACGATCAACGGCCGCTTCTCGTTCTCGATCGTGCTGTTTTCAACCGACGACGGCCGCCCGCTCGCCACGCTCGACGCGAACGCGCTCACGCGAATCCGCACGGCCGCGACCACGGTGCTCGCGGTGCGAGCGCTCGCGCGCGAAGATGCGCGCGCCGTCGCGATTTTCGGCACCGGCGTGCAGGGGCGCGCGCATGCGCAGGCGCTCGCCGCGCATACCGGTTTGCAGTCGTTCAGAATCGTCGGCCTCGATAACGTGGAGCAGGTCGTCGACGAACTCAACGCGCGTCACCGTGCGCGCGGCGTGAAGGCCACCGCAGGCGAAGCCGCCGAGGCGGTGCATGATGCCGACGTGATCGTCACCGCGACGCGCGCGACCGGTGCGCTGTTCGATGGCGCGACGCTTGCGCCCGGTGCGATGGTCGCGGCCATCGGGTCGAGCCTGCCCTACACGCGCGAGCTCGACGACACGACGCTCGCGCGCGCGTCGCGCATCGTGGTTGAACTGCATGAACAGGCAAGGGAAGAGGCCGGCGACCTGGTGCAGGCCGCGCCCGGCACGTTCGACTGGCGCAACGTAGTCGAACTCGGCGACGTGCTGGAAGGGCGCGCCAGCGCACGCGTGCGGTCCGAGGACATCGTCGTCTACAAGGCGGTCGGCATCGGCTTGCAGGACGTTGCGCTCGCCGGGCTCGCGTGGCGCAAGCATGTCGCTCGCGAAGCGGCCGCACAGCGCGCCTGAACGCCGATGAGCAACGGCACGCCACCCGGCGCCATACCGCACGGGACATCGCCGCCCAACACGGCCCGCTCGTTCCGTCAGTCGCTCTTTGCGATGCTTGGCTTGTCGAGCGTCGTGATGATGGTCGCGATCGATCAGACCGTGGTCGGCACCGCGTTGCCTACCATCGTCGCCGAGCTGAAAGGCTTTAATCTCTATGCGTGGGTCGCGACTGCGTATCTGCTCGCCTCGGTCATCACGGTGCCGATCTTCGGGCGGCTCGGTGACTGGTTCGGACGCAAGCCGTTGATCGTGATCGCGATCGTCGTGTTCACGGCCGCGTCGGTGCTGTGCGGTGCCGCGCACAGCATGCAGGCGCTGGTGCTGTTTCGCGCGTTGCAAGGGATCGGTGGCGGCATGCTGGTGGGCACCTGCTTCGCGTCGATTCCCGATCTGTTTCCCGATCCCGTCGTGCGTCTGCGCTGGCAGGTGCTGTTTTCGAGCGCGTTCGGCGTCGCGAATGCGGTAGGGCCTTCGCTGGGCGGCTTTCTGAGCGAGCACTACGGCTGGCGCTCCGCGTTTCTCGTCAACCTTCCGGTCGGCGTGCTCAGTCTTTATCTGACTGCCCGACATCTGCCGAACATTCGCCATCAACTGCGCGGCAAGCTGAGCCCGGACTGGCGCGGCGCATTGTTGATCGCAGCCGGACTCGGTGCGTTGCAACTGCTCGTCGAATCGCTCGCGCAGCAGACGCTGAAGGTTTCGACGATCGCGTTCGGCGTGGTGGCATTGAGCGCGGGCGCGCTGCTCGTGCGCGAGGAACTGCGCGCGGCCGATCCGATTCTGCCGCCGGCGTTGCTGCGCGAGCGGGCCATCATCGCGTTGCTCGCGTTGTCGATGCTGATGGGCTTGGCGATGTTCGCGCTGCTGTTCTATGTGCCGTTGCTGCTGCAAGGCGGCATGGGTCTCAACGCGGATCGCGCCGGCGTGATGGTGACGCCGCTCGTGCTATGCATCACCGTCGGCACGATCGCGAATACGCGCGTCGTCACGCGTCTGCGTAAGCCCAACGTGCTGCTGTACGTCGGCTTCGCGTTGCTGGGCGTGGCGTGTTGGGGCGTCGCGGCCGAACGCATGGAGACCGGTCATGCGTTGATGGCCGCATTGACTGCGGGCGGCGTAGGGATCGGTCTCGTGATGCCGAATCTGACCGTGTTTGCGCAGCAGGTGGCGGGCAAGCGTCAGCTTGGCATTGCGACCGCTATGATCCAGTCGGCGCGGATGGTGGGCGGCATGATTGGAACGGCCGTGGTCGGCACAATCGTGCACGTGCTGTATCGCCAACGGGTGGCCGATGTTTTGCAAGGGCACGGTATCGATACGGACGCGCCGTGGGTTGCGCCCGCCGCGCACAGCCCGCAAGTACTGCTGACGTCTCGCGACGTCGCGAGCTTCATTCGCGATGCCCACGCGGCAGGGTTCGACGGCGACGCGCTGATCGCCGCGGCGCGCGTCGCGCTCGTGCAGGCCATCGACCACGCGTTGCTCGCGGTGAGTGCGGCAATGGTGCTCGCATGCCTCGCCGTGTCGCTCGTGCCGCTGATTCGCGTGCAGCGATTGGGACGCGAGGTCGCGTCAGTCGCAGTAAGCGAATGAGCGCTGGTGCGGGTCAAAGTTGCTTGCAATAGAAGGTCGTGTCGCAAAACGCCCCGTCGGGCATCAGCGCGTAATTCGGCACGCTGCCGACGCGTTGCCAGCCGGCGCGCTGATAGAGTCGCTCGGCATCGCCGCCGGTCACGGTGTCGAGCACGAGAACCGATTTCTTCTCTTCCCGCGCGATGCGATCGAGTTCGCTCATCAGAGCGTGCGCGACGCCGCGCCGGCGTGCTTTTCTGTGCACGAGCATCTTCGCGACGTCGGCGCGATGTGGCTGATTTTCGGGTTGCGCGGTAATCAACTGCACGGTGCCCACGATATCGCCGCTGTGATCTTCGGCGATCAGCAATACGCGCTCGCCACGCGCGACGCTTTCCACGACGTTGCGCCAGAACGCGAGCGCCGTGTTACGCGAGATCGGCAGCATGAAGCTGACCGATGCTCCGCCTTCCACGCAGTCGATCAGCACGTCGGCGAGCGCTTCGACGCAGGCCGAAGCTTCGTTCGCGCCCACGCGCCGTATGGTCACGTTATCGCTCATCCGTTTCTCCGTTCGTTGACTGGCGATGTGGTCAGCGCGACGAGATAGCGCGCGCGTTTGCGAGTGGGGTTACGGAACACGGTCGGGCTGTCGAGCCGCATTGCCAGGCAGTCACCGGTCTTGAGCCGCCAGCTGGTGTCGCCGACCGTGATTTCCATCGACCCGTCGAGCATCCACACCTGTTGATGAATGTCCGCGTCGCGCGCCCCGGTTTCGTAACTGACGCGCTGACCGGCGGGAAAGTTGACCTCGACCAACTGGATCGCCGAGCGCGCGGTTGGCGACAGATGACGTCGCACATACCCCGAGCTCGGATCGGTCCACACCGCCTGCTCGGTCGCGCGACTGACCGGCGATGGCTCGGGAGCCGGCGCGCCATCCTGCTCGAATAGCGACGCGAGCGGCACGTTCAACGCGGTCGCGAGTTTGTCGAGCACGGTCGCGGTAGGGCTGCTCTGAGCGCGCTCGATCAGCGAGATATTCGAGCGGCTGACTTTGCTGCGCTCGGCCAGTGCATCGAGCGACCAATTTTGAGCGTCGCGCAGTTCCTTGATCCGGCGCGCGATCTGGGCGTTGATGTCCATGTAATCCAGTTTAAGGGATGCAGTTTCCAGTAAACTAGACGACGGCTTTTTTGTTGTCAATGCGCAAATGCCCGCTCACCAATTTGAATAAAAACCCCCACAAAATTGCCGACTCTTTATTCGTTTTGATTCGCTAACTTTCAATTAGCCTGTGTCGGAAAAGCCTTACGCCCCATTACGCATAAAATTACACGTATTGGTATAAATACCGATGCTGTAGTGAGACTACATTCCTACATTACTCACCACGAAGAGTCGCTACAGCCCATCCAGTTGCGCCGATTCTTCTTCCCACAGGCAAACGTTTGCAGTCATCGCTGCATGCCTGTTTTCGCGTCCGTTTCCCACCCCCCGACGCACTCCGTTGCCCCAGAAAAGCACAATTTCGGAGAGACACCTATGCAGAAGAAACTATGGCCGGCCGTCGCGATAGCGGCGGCCGTGAGCGCCGCTGCGCACGCGGAAATTCCCACTCCTGGTCTCGACTTCGCGCCCATGTCGACGGTGCTGAACGCGTTCGCGTCGGCAGCGGCGCATCGGCGCGCGGAAACGCTCGTCAACAAGATGACGATCGACGAAAAGCTGCAGTTCATTCACTCGGAGTACGCGATGTCCGCCGTGCCGGGCGGCGGCGCGGGCTATATTCAGGGCGTGCCGCGTCTCGGCATTCCCGACCTGAACATGGTCGACTCGGCCACGGGTTCGGGCAGCACCAACCAGCCATCGACGACCTTCCCGGCGACGCTCGCGGTAGCGGCGAGCTGGGACCGCGCGCTGTCGTGGAACTTCGGCAAGCAGATCGCGATCCAGTTGCGTCAGCAGGGCTTCGGCATGGGGCTCGGCGGTGGCACCAACCTCGCGCGTGAGCCACGCGGTGGCCGGCTCTTCGAGTATCTCGGCGAAGATCCGGTGCTTGCCGGCGAGATGCTCGCCGAGCGCACCGACGGCACGCAAAGCCAGAAGGTCATCGCGACGATCAAGCACTACATGGGCAACGAGCAGGAACATAACCGCGGCGGCGGCAATAGCCAGATCGACGAGCGCACGATGCGCGAGCTCTATCTGCTGCCGTTCGAAATCGCCGCGCGCCGCGCGCAGCCCGGCAGCGTGATGTGCAGCTACAACGAGGTCAACGGCATCCAGGCCTGCGAGAACCCGCACATTCTCAACGACGTGCTGAAGAACGACTGGCACTTCGAAGGTCAGGTGCAGTCGGACTGGGGCGCGACGCATAGCACGGCACCGGCGATCAATGCGGGTCTCGACGAGGAGGAAGACGTCGGTTCGACCGTCTATCTGACGCCCACGCTGGTCAAACAGGCGATCGCGAACGGCTCGGTGTCGACCGCGCGCCTCGACGACATGGTCGAGCGCAAGCTGTATGTGATGATCCGCACGGGCGTGATGGACGATCCGCCGAAGGGTGGCGCGACCATCGACTTCTCGGCCGCGAGAGCCTTCACGCAGTCGGTCGAAGAGCAGTCGATGGTACTGCTGAAGAACGCCAGCAATCAGTTGCCGCTCGCCGCTGGTTCGCTGTCGCGTATCGCGGTGATCGGCGGCCATGCCGACGCGGCGGTGCTGACGGGCGGCGGTTCAGGCAACACGCGCGATCCGGTGACGGGCGCGTTCGCCGGTTGCGGCGGCTTGACGTTCGGCACGGAGACGGGCTGCAGCTGGTGGACCAACCCGTGGCTGAAGCTGAACACGCCGATCGTGTCGGCGATCAAGGCGCTCGCGCCGCAGGCCACCGTGACCTTCGCCGGCAACAGCGATCAGCAGTCGCCGTTTGCCGCCTACACGCAGCAGCAGATCACCCAGGCGGCCACGCTGGCGGCCAACTCCGACGTCGCGATCGTCGTGGTCGCGCAGCCGGCCGGTGAGGATATCGGCGATCTGCCGAGCCTGGGCCTCGCGAATCCGACCAACCAGGATGCACTCGTCGAAGCGGTTGCGGCGGCCAATCCGCACACGATCGTCGTCGTCGAAAGCGGCAACCCGGTGCTGATGCCGTGGAAGGATAGCGTATCGGCGATCATCGAAGCATGGTATCCGGGCGAAGGCGGCGGCAATGCGATTGCGAACGTGCTGTTCGGCAAGGTCAATCCTTCCGGCAAGCTGCCCGTCACGTTCCCGGTGCGCGACCAGGATACGCCGACGTGGGGCACGAATGGCGCGTTTGCGGCGAACCCGGTGTACGCCGAGAAGCTCGATATGGGCTATCGCTGGTACGACTCGCAGAACATTACGCCGATGTTCGAGTTTGGCTATGGCCTGTCGTACACGCACTTCGCCTACTCGGGTCTGTCGGTTCAGCATCTGCCGGGCGGCCTGATCGACGTGTCGTTCAACGTGCGTAACGATGGTCGCGTCGCCGGTGCGGAAGTGCCGCAGGTGTACCTCGGCGTGCCGTATCAGGGTGAACCGCCGCGGCGTCTCGTCGGCTGGGACAAGGTGGGTCTGAACCCGGGCGAATCGCGTCGTGTGCACGTTGTCGTGACGCAGCGCATGCAGAGCGTGTGGGATACGACGAGCAACCGTTGGCTCTATGTGCCGGGCAGCTCGGTGTACGTCGGCGCATCGTCGCGCGACATCCGTCTGCAGGGGCACGGCTAAATAGTGTGACGGTGTAGCGAATGCGGGCGCGCCAGGTTGCGCGCCCGCCTGTATTGTTGATTACGCTTTCAGCGTGTTCTTGTAGAACTTTCCATCCTTCATCACGATGCGCAGGTTCTGCTCCGGGTTCGCGATCAGGTCGAGATTCTCGAGCGGATTGCCGTCGACGAGCAGCAGATCGGCGTACGCACCTTCCTCGAGTACACCGAGCTTGCGCGGGTACGGATTGCGGTGCCCGGACAGCGCGAGTAGCTGGCCATTGGTGCCCGTTGCGATGCCCAATGCTTCGGCTGCGCCATACCACGCCTTCATATGCGTGAGCATCGTGCCTTGCCGTGCGGCCACGGCCTGCGAAAAGATCAGGTCCGTGCCGAACGCGACCTTGATGCCATGCTTGCGCGCGAGTTTGAAAACCCTGTCGGTGCCCGCGATCACCTGAAGAAATTTTTCGCGGATCGGTGGGGCGAGCGGACCCGCGTCGTCTTCGTTGACGAACGGCTGCGTGCTCAACCACGTGCCGTTCTTCGCCATCAACGCCGCAGTCCTGTCGTCCATCAGATGACCGTGCTCGATGCACTGCACGCCTGCCGCAACGGAGCGCTGAACCGCTTCGGGCGTGTACGCATGCGAGAGGACATAGGTGCCCCAGTCGGCCGCTGTTTCGACGGCCGCGCGCAACTGCTTTTCGGTAAACGTGAGCATGTCGAGCGGGCTGCGCGGCGTCGATACCCCACCGGCTCCGACCAGCTTGATCTGCGTCGCGCCCTGAATGAACTGCTCGCGCACCCGCAAGCGGACTTCGTCTTCGCTGTCGGCGATCGCGAAGCCACCGTCCCGTTCCAGTTGGGTGACCTGGTTGCCGGCGCGCGGCAGATCGCTCAGCGCACGAAAATCGCCGTGACCCCCGGTGGTCGTGATCATCGCGCCGGACGGATAGATTCGCGGCCCGGAAATCATGCCGCTATCGATTGCCTGCTTCAGCGCGAATGACGGGCCGCCCGCGTCGCGTATCGTCGTGAAGCCGCGCAGTAGCGTACGTTCGGCTTCAGCGCTTGCCGCAAGATGGACGAAAGCAATGTCGGATTGAAGGATGACCTGAATCGGCACTGCCGCGAGCAGCGCGTGCCAGTGCATGTCGATCATGCCGGGCATCATCACCTTGCCACCGCAATCGACGAGCGTTTTGCCGTCGATCGAAGCCGGTTGACCCCGACCCAACTGGCTGATGCTGTCACCCTCGACAACCATATAGAGGCCGTCACGCAACGTCGACGATTTGCCGTCGAACAAGCGGAAGTTCGTGAACAGCACCGGCTTGTCCGGCGGTGCTGGCGGTTGGGTGGTTTGAGCATTGCCAAGACCGGGCAGAACCAGGCTCAGCATCGAAGCGGCGAGACCGGTGACGAAGCCGCGCCGCGACAGATCGGCACTGATACGGCGGTTGGCATACTGCGCTTGAGACTTGTCACAAAGACATGAAAACGACGAACTGACTGTTTTATCGCCGATGTACTTTCCTGAAGGCATAGCTCACCCGTAACGTAGATCACCGTGCATCGAAAGCCGCCATCTGACTACATTTCACACCTGGCGACGCGAAAGTCAAGCCCGCACAGATTATCGCCTACGAACGAGGATGGCAAATTCCGCGTCGCTTGATACAAGCATTGAAATTGCATCTATTACTCGATTACGCGGCTGCAGCATGTAAATAGAAAAATATGCTTGCGACGGGCGAAAAGAACGGGCTATGCTCACGCCACGTATTCTGTAAGTGAATCCCCCGAAATAAGGCGCGATTCCCTACCCTGCTTGGGGGGATGTGCCAAACAAACGTCCTAATAAAGCGGATGCATCGGCTATTACAAACGTATTTTCTATCATCGCGATTATCGAGCGAGGCGATCGGTCATTCTTTTAACGCCGCTGCAATTAGAAACTCAACTATTTCACAATTTCGCCGCCACTCCATGAATGCCGGGATCGGAAAAGTCGCATTCAGTCTTTTTTAATTTTTTCACGGAGAAACAGAAATGATCGATGTGTCAAAGCCGCGTATGCTCAAGGTGCTGGCGGGGGCTGGCTTGTCGCTGTTTGCCGTCACCGCGATGGCCGACGATACGCTCGGTTTGTCGGAAAGCCTGTTCTCCATCGGCGCGCCGGAAGTGACGCAGGCGCCTGGCGCGGGCGCGAGCCCGTGGCGCTTTGCGGTTGGCGCAGGGGTCGTGAACATGCCGAAATTTCCGGGCGCGAGTGGCACGAAATGGGAGGCGGTGCCGTCGGTGAGCGTGAATTACGACCGCTTCTTTATCGGCGCGAATCCAGACGCGGGCTCGGTGCTATCGCTGGGCGCATATCTGTATCGTGATAGTAACTGGCGCGTCGGCGCGGCGTTGACCTACGATTTCATCGAACCGCGCAGCGAGTCCGACGACTCGCGGCTGCACGGACTCGGCGACGTCAAACGCACCGCGCATGCGGAGCTGTTCGGTGTTTATACGTGGGAGTTCGTCACGGCGCGCGCGAGCGTTTTGACCGATATTGCCGGCAACGATCGCGGCACCGTCGCGACTTTCGATCTGTTGGGACGCTATCAACCCATTGCGCAACTGACGCTCAGCGCAGGCCCGGGCCTGACGTGGGGAAGCGACAAGTACAACGAAACCTATTTTGGCGTGAATTCCGAGCAGAGCGCGCGCTCGGGATTGCCGACCTACTCGGCCAGCTCCGGTTTGAACCAGTTGCGCTTCTCAGTCAACGGGGTTTACCGGATCGCAACGCGTTGGAACGTTGGCGCGAGCGTGTCGTTCGCGTGGCTGCGCGGCGACGCGACCGACAGCCCCATCACCGAAAAGACGAGTCAGATTACGTACGGCCTTTTCGCCAATTACCTCTTTTAGTCGTCCGCCAAAAACGAAGGCCCGCTGCACCCGATCGCGTGGGTGCAGCGGGCTTTCCCGTTCTACGAGTCAGCAAGCGCTTCGTCAATTCTTCTGCGCGAGCAGCGCCTGAATCCTGGCTTCGGTCTGCGCATAGGCGCCTTCTCCAAAGTGCGTGTAGACGATATGACCTTGCTTGTCGATCAGATAGAACGCGGGCCAGTACTGATTGTTATAGGCATTCCAGGTCGCGTACTGGTTGTCCTGTGCAACCGGATAGCTGATACCGAACCGTTTCAGCGCGGTCTTCACGTTGCCGGTGTCGCGTTCGAACGGATATTCCGGCGTATGCACGCCGATCACCGTGAGCCCCTGATCCTTGTACTTCTGGTTCCAGCTTTTTACGTAAGGCAGCGTGTTGGCGCAATTGATGCAGCTATAGGTCCAGAAGTCGACGAGTACCACTTTGCCGCGCAATTGCTGCAATTTGAGCGGCTCGCTATTGAGCCATTGCGTGATGCCAGTGAGCTCGGGTGCGGGCGAGCCGCTTTCCTGCGGCGCGGCGATGGCGACCGTACTCGTCGCGATCAACGCGCAGGCGGCAAACGCGGTGGACAGTGCGAAGGTTTTCAAGCGGGTAGTCATGTCAAAGTCCTTTGAGTGAGGGGAAAAGACCAGCGAGCCGCGCGTACAGCAGCACGTCGTACTGCAAATAGATGGCGAGGGCGGTCAGCATCACCAGTACGCCGAATACCTGTTGCAGGCGCTCCGCGTGACGTGAGACCACACGTACATGACGCGTCACGTAATGGCCGCCGTAGATGATCGCGAGCATCGGAATCGCCGCGCCGATCGCATACAGCGTGAGCAGCAGAGCCGACCAACCAAGATCCTGAGCCTTCACGACGAGCACCAGAATCGACGCGAGCACGGGGCCGGCGCAGGGCGTCCATACCGCGCCTAGCGACATGCCGAGCACGAAGCCGCCCGCGTTGCCGCTGCCGGGTTGCGTAGCTGGCGCAATGGCCGCGCCGATGCGCTCGAGCGGCCCTTGCAGTTGCGCGACGAGCCAGTCGTAAGGTCGCGGCCAGATACGCAGAAGCCCGGACAGTGCGAGCAACGCAATGCCGGTATTGCGCAGTACCTGTTGCGCGACGTGCACGGTGCTCGACACCGCGCCCAATAGCAGCGCGAAAGACGCGAAAGTCAGAATGAAGCCGGCGACGATGAACAGTGGCCGCGTGCGGCTCGGTCGTTCGACGGAAGTGCCGAGCAGGATCGGCATCACCGGCAGCACGCAGGGAGAGGCAATCGTCAGCAGCCCGGCGAGCAGGGCGAGCGGAGTTTCGAGAGTACTGTGCATGATGGGCGTTCCGTTGGCTGGGATGGCCGTATTGGAACGCCCGCACGTATCTGGTTTATGTCGGGGACCGGGCGCGCTTGCAATGTAGTGTGTCTGCGTATGGCGCGGATACATTGCGACACAAATCGGTTGAGCAACCGATGCGCGCGGGGGCGGGGCGGCGGTAGCCGAACGCTGGCTCAGCGCGCCCTGCGCTTACGCACCGCGGTTCCCGTCGCGGCTGCGACGCTATTTGCGCTGGACGTGGAGAACATCGGCATACGCTCCTCGATCCAGCGCAGCAATTCGAGAGGTCCCGGTGCGAGCGGCCGGCCGGTCTTGACGAGCACACGCGCCTGCGCGCCGGAAAACAGCGGATGCGCGATCGGTATCGTCGTCAATTCGCCGCTCGCGATTTCGCGGTAGGCAGCGAATTCGCCGATCAGCGTCATGAAGTTGTCGACCGTGACGAAGCGCTTCAATGCGCTCAGTGAGTTGGTGGTCAGCGTCGCGGGAATCGACACGTTTTCGGCGAGTTCCGTCATCTTGACGACATGACCGATCCCAAAGGTGGGTGGCATCAACGCGAGCGGCCACGCGCGCAGGTCGTCGAGCGTCGCGGGTCGCTTGCGCTTCGCGAGCGGATGGTCGCTTCTTAGCAACAACACGACCGGCTGCGGCGAACTCGCGCGATGCTCGAGGCGCGCATGAGGCGGCGGATTGTACGCAAGCCCGATATGCGCACGACTTTCGGCGACTTCTTCCTGGATCGCGTCGACCGCGAGCATATCGAGGCCGATTTCGAGTTCTGGATATTGGACGCAGAATGGCGCGAGCACATCGTCGACCAGCGTATCGACGAAGCCTTCGCTGACCGCGAGCCGGATCTGCCCTCGCTGCAGGCCTTTCAACGCATGCAATTGATCTTCGAGCTTCTCCTGCTGCGAACGGTAGCCGCGCCAGAATTCGAGCAGATGCGTGGCCGCTTCGGTCGGCCTGACTCCGCGCGGCTGCCGCTCGAACAGCACCGCGCCGAGTTCGTCCTCGAGCAGCTTGATCTGCCGCGTGATCACGGAGGGTGACGTATTGATGCTTTCGGCGGCGCCGCGGATGGTGCCGTGCGTGAGCACCTCGTTGAAGTAGCGAAGGCGTTGCTGGTTGATCTCGCGCATGTGATTTGTCGATTGCGGTTAATGTGTTGCCCACAAGGCAACGATTTGTGAACTTAGTTGCTCTTGCTGATGAAGGCTTGCGCTGTCACTATCCATCTCAAGCGGTGCGACCGCGGTAAGCCAGTGGTTCAGTCGTCAAGGCATCTTCGTTTTCAGATTCGTTCTACCCGTCTCGTTCGATTCGTTTCAGATTGCCATTGAAGTCTGCTCTGCCTGCACGGTGCCCGCATGCGGCTGTGCGATATCGCGCGCGAGCGGACCCGATCAATTCCGTATCAAAGCCTTTGCTTGAAGGAGAACAACCATGTCGGATCAGATCAATAGTCGCCGCCGCCGCTTTCTCGGAACGGCGGTTGCCGGTATCAGCCTGCTCGAATTGGGACTGAGCGGGCTCGCGCATGCGCAATCGGCCGACGCGGCCGGCAATGCGAAAGCGGGCGCGCGCGTGGCGTCGTTCGAGAACATTCGCTCGATCAATGCGGGCACGCTGAACGTCAGCTACGCGGAAGCGGGGCCGCAGAACGGACCGGTGGTCATTCTGCTGCATGGCTGGCCTTACGACATCTACAGCTTTGCCGAAGTGACGCCGTTGCTGACGGCGGCCGGTTATCGCGTGATCGTGCCTTACCTGCGCGGCTACGGCGGCACGCGTTTTCTGTCGGCGGATACGCCGCGCAACGGTCAACAGGCGGTGGTCGCGGTCGACATCATCAACCTGATGGACGCGCTGAAAATCGACAAGGCCGTGCTCGGCGGCTTCGACTGGGGCGCGCGCACGGTGAACATCGTCGCCGCGCTGTGGCCGCAACGCGTGAAGGCGATGGTGTCGGTGAGCGGCTATCTGATCGGCAGCCAGGACGCGAACCGCGCGCCGTTGCCGCCGAAGGCCGAGCTGGCGTGGTGGTATCAGTTCTATTTCGCCACGGAGCGCGGCCGCGCGGGCTATGAAGCGAACCGTCATGACTTCAACAAGCTGATCTGGCATACCGCCTCGCCGAAATGGAATTTCGACGACGCCACGTTCGAGCGCTCCGCCGAATCGTTCAATAACCCGGACCATGTTGCCGTGGTGATTCACAACTATCGCTGGCGTCTGGGACTCGCGCAGGGCGAGCCGCAATACGACGAACTCGAAAAGCGCCTCGCCTCCGGACCGACGATCGCGGTGCCGACCATCACACTCGAAGGCGATGCGAACGGCGCCGCGCATCCCGAGCCCGCAGCATACGCGAAGAAGTTTACCGGCAAGTATCAGCACCGCAATATCAGCGGCGGCATCGGCCATAACCTGCCGCAGGAAGCGCCGAAAGCCTTTGCGGATGCGATTCTCGACGTCACCCGCCTTTGATGGAGCCGGCGCGCGCCGGCTTCTTCTGAACGGAACCCCAGCAGTCGAACGTACGGCTGCTGGGGTTTTTTCATGAGCGGGCCATTTGCAACCCACCTGCAACCCGCACGACGCATGCGACGCCGGCCCTGCTCGGCAGGTTCGGAAGTGGGTTTTTGTATCGCAATGTATCAACGGCATACGCAGACAAACACGCTTGCAGAAATGGGGGATGACGAAAACATTGCAGATACGTTGGAGCGTTCTAATGTCTTCACGCAAGGTTGATTCACGACGTTGCGTGTGAATCAGGCGGGACGTCACAGTGTATCTGCGTCGATGGCTTCGCGTCCCGCTCAATCCTTATCCCTGATGGTTCGATACCCGGAGAAGACTCATGAAACTCGTTCAATCGCTGATCGTCGCCGCACTCGTCGCCGTTCCCGTCGTTTCGTTCGCGCAATCGCAGCCGCAACAGGCACTCACACGTGCCGAAGTCCGCGCGGAACTGGTCCAGTTGGAAAAGGCCGGCTACAACCCGGCCAGCGACAACACGCAATACCCGCAGAACATCGAAGCGGCCGAGGCGCGCATCAGCGCGGGCCATGACGCGGCCGCCTACGGTGGCGTCGCGAACGGCAGTTCCGCTTCGGGCTCGCACGTGCCGATGAAGCGCGCGGCGGCGGATCGCGTGTACGACGGCTCCCACATCGTCGGCCTCGGTTCCATCTACGCGCATTCGTGATCGATGCAAATGAGCAGGCCGTCCGCGTGCATCGGCTCACGTCGACGCGCGGACTCCTTGTTTAACTCAACCTGTCGAGACAATAACGATGACCACGCTGCTGAAAAAAATTCTGGGTTCCGTTCTGTTGCTGGGCGGACTGTTCGCGTTGCAGGCCACGGAGTCCGCGCAGGCGGCGCCGTCCGATGACCTGAAGGGCAAGAACGTCGTTCTCGTACACGGCGCTTTCGCTGACGGGTCCAGCTGGGACAAAGTGATCCCATTGCTCGAAGCGCGCGGCCTGCACGTGGTGGCCGTGCAGAATCCGCTGAGCTCGCTCGCCGACGACGTGGCGGCAACCCGGCGCGTGATCGCGCAGCAGAACGGGCCTGTGATTCTGGTCGGCCATTCATGGGGCGGCGTGGTGGTCAGCGAGGCCGGCAACGACGACAAGGTGAAGAGCCTCGTGTACGTCGCGGCATTTGCGCCGGACAACAGTCAGTCCATTGCCGACATCACGAAGGACCACCCCGCGCCAGTCTGGGCGAGCGAATTGCGCAAGGACTCGGCGGGTTATCTGACGCTATCGACCCAGGCGGTGCTGGACGACTTCGCGCAGGATCTGCCGCTGCCGCAGAAGCGCCTGATCGCGGCGACCCAGCAGCCTTGGGCCGCTGGCTGTATCGACGACAAGGTGACGAACGCCGCGTGGCATGGCAAGCCGTCGTACTTCGTGGTGTCGGGCCGCGACCGCATGATCGATCCGTCCTTGCAACTGGAGATGGCGAAACACATCGACGCGAAGATCACGCGCGTCGCCACCAGCCACGTCGCGATGCTGAGCCAGCCGCAGGCCGTGGCCGACGCGATCATCGCCGCCTCGCGGGCCGCGCATTGAAGCGCGCGCAGTCTTGTCAATCAGATTGCGATTGACGGAATGCTCTTCATGCAGCGCAGCGCGAACATCGAGCGGCTATGGCGAATGCCTGCGATCTTGTTTTTGCTGATCGAGCAATGCGACATAGCCGCGGATATACCCTTCGTTTTCGAGGCTTCAGACAATGGAGATACGGCACGTTTGCGGCTTCACCGGTTCTGTCCCATCAGTACCTCGTCGAATGAAGCGCATTGGTCGGCCAATCATCAGTACCTTTTGCTGGGCAGTACTTTTGCGCTGATATTCGCGTTGGGCCTGGCATCGACGGCACTCTTCCCGCACCGTCTGCGTACGGTTCTACAGCGGCCGACGCGGCTGCGCATCGTGAACCGTCTGAGGGGGGAGCTTGCTGGTAGGGATGGGCACGCTGATGGCGGCGGTACGCTGACCATGAAACGATCCGCATACCGCCGCCGCGGGAACAACGTCATCCTTATCGTCTGTACCGCGCGATATCAATGGAAAATGAGGTACAGGATGATCAATACGATCACTGGAACGCCGAGCAGCCAGCCAAGTAGGTAAGGCATGATGTCATCTCCTTTCGTATTGGAGTTCGAATACGCAGGAGTTTCAGCAGGCAGCGTGCCTGGCTCGAAGATGTCGATCTATTCGAGCAATCGAACGACGGCAACGCCGATGGTCCGCGTATCGGGCTTTAGCCATATCGATGCCATAGCCGATTCCGAACTCGCGCCGGTAATCGGCGCGACCTGATTGGCCAGTAACTTTTCCATCGAGTGCTTCGGCGACGACGAAAAAGCGAAGCCGCCACCTACCGGCACGCGACATCGCGCGGATAGACGGCGGCCCGCCTCATGTTCCAGTCCACTACGCGTGGTCTATATCACACCGGCAACCAGCAGAACGATCACCACGATCAGTACGATGCCGAGTCCACCGGTCGGACCATAGCCCCACGATCGGCTGTGTGGCCACGCTGGAAATGCGCCGATCAGCAGCAGAATCAGCACGATTAGAAGAATGGTTCCTAGCATGTTATGACCTCCGCCTGGTTGAGAGACCTGCTTTATCTACGTTGGCCACAGGGCCGCAGGGTAATCCCCAAGGAGCAAAGCTTGTGCCCAAGGTCGATCCTTTAATCAGATCACCGGGACGGCGCGCGGCGCGTGCGGAGATTCTCGAGCCAATTGAAACGGCACCCGTCGCGCTCAAAACCTGAGCCGGGTGCCGTTTTTCCAATTGCGGACACGTCGCGCGTCCTATAGATAGGTTCCGCTGATGCGGCCTTCGAAGATCGCGGTGTTGATGTCCCAATCGTCGACGGTACCCGTGCCGCCACCGTCCACCTTGACGACTACCGAGCGGCCGCCGCGCAGCGTCTTCATCTGTTCGGCGGTCAGCGTTTTCTCGTCGGATGGCTCGCCCGCGCCGGGCGGCAGGTCTTTGATGATCACAGTGGCTTTCATGGCATTTCTCCTTGACGTGGAAAGGCGAGCACAGTGCGGCGCCCGCATCGATTTCTGCAAGGCCTATGCCAATGTGAGGGAACGTGCGCCGCAACATGGAGCGGGGGCCGCGATGCGAAGCCTGGCAAGGATCCGCGCGATAGCCGCGTTGAATCGCACTGAACACGATCGCGATTGCGCGTCGAAGTGTTTGCGCGCGTCCCACGAGTCACGTGCGAATGGTTGGGGCGCAGCGCAGCGTCGCGCGTGGCGAACTCAGGCGTCCAACACTCAATCGCAAGCGCAAACAGAAACGGCACGCGCCATATGCGCGTGCCGTGATGGTGAAACGCCCCGGCGAGGAATGCTAGCGGCGCTGGCGTCTACGCGGCGAGGCTGCTTCCGCGATACGCAGATGCGCGGCCGGAAAGCCCGGCGGGTATTCGACGACTCGCATCGCGGCCGGCACCAGCGGCGCGGCGAGACTCGAGCGCGCGCCGACACGGGCGCCGCCGACGATCGCGGCCATCGCCTCGCGGTCCAGTTCGACGCTTTCGGTCAGATCCTTGATGCTCAGCTTGGCCATGATGGCTCCAGAAAAACGCTCCGGCGGCCAGACCCGTTCGGGTGCCGGCCGCCGTGCTCGGAATGTGTTCGGCGTGTCATTCGTTGTATTGAGGTCTCAACGCACTATCAGTATAGGAAATCCATTCGCGGCGCGCATGGCCGTGGTGTTGCCGCGGCAGTGAAGGAACCCCCAGTCCCCCGCTGCTGCCCCGGCTTACACGGCGGAGTAATTGGCGCCCGACAGGATAGGGTCGACTCTCAGCTTCAGCGGCAGCACGACGCCTGGGCCGATCGAACCGATGTCATTGAGCGCTGCGACGTTGACGATTTGCTGCTGAGCCAGATTCTGAGTGACGTTGACGTTGACGTTGACGTTGGCGAGGCCGGCAAGGCTGCCGAGACCACCAAGGCCCGAGGGCATGGGCACGTTGCTGCCGGTGCCGCCGGCGATCCCGGACATGGCCCGGCGGTCGAGTTCGCGCGTGCCGGACAGATCGCGAATCATGAGGGATGACATGGCGTTTCTCCAAAGACGTACGGAAAGCGGACATGAATGGCTTGCGGCGAAGCGGCCCGCGGCAGCGGGCGCCTCGCCGCGCCACGCACTATTAGTGGTTGCTGTTGCTCGAATTGATATACGGCGAGAAGTCCGACGTGATGCCGGTGGCGAGCGCAACGTCGTTGCCGTTGGTGTTCTGGAAGTTCAGTTCGTTACTGATCAGTTGCGTGGTGGTGGTGTTCTTGACGCTGGTCGGCGCATAGACCGGGGCGAAGCTGTAGTACTTGCTCGGGCCGAAGCCGCCGCGTACGGCTTGCATGGCTTTGCTGTCGAGTTGTTCGGTGACGGACAGGTCTTTGATCATCAGCGTTTTCATGGTGAGTCTCCTGAAAGAAGTTTTCGCAGTGTTGCGAGTGGTTTCGAGCAATTCGTTTGCTCGGACATCACTAATGCACAGGCTGTGCCAGTATTAATCAAGGATCCTGAGGAAATCGGCGCAGCCCTGTCGTATAAGGGTTTTGCGCGTGGAGGGACCACCGTGCCGGTCAGCTCGAAGCACGCTGACGCGCTCGGAGCGGTGGCCGCCGTCCGACATCGCGGCGGACCCTGTTGGATGGCGCACGACATTGCGCGAGCCAGCACGCGGCGCGGCGCGCGGCTCATGCCTGGTTTGCCTGGTTTGCGAAAGCGCGGACCGGGAGCTAGTATCGAAACGGCACATGTAACTGGATACGACAGGTTTTCTATCGACCCGCGTGGCGTCGGTCGCATGCGACACGGTCCAGCGGCAACGGCGGTGCTTCGCACAAATGGCTAGCCTTGCGCGTGTGATTCTCGACTTCCAGAGCGGCGAGCTATCGCGTGACGAGTTCGTCGCGCAGCTCGACAGCGCGTTGGCGACCGAGCAACTCGGTCCGACGCGGCTGCTGGAGACGCTGTACGCCGCGCATCATCGGTCGCCGTTGCCCGACGATCTCTACCTGGAAGTGCGGCGGCGCATCGAGCTGCTGCGCGTGTCGAACGTCGCGGCGGGTGGCGAGGAAACCGGCATCCAGACCACGGTCGATCTACCGTCGCTGCGTTCGTCGAGCGCTGGCAGTGCGGGCGCCGCGAGTACTGCCGGCAGCGCCGCGCACGAGACCATCAAAGGCATCGGCGATACGCTGAACAACCGCTTCGTGCTCGAGGAGTGCCTCGGCGTGGGCGGCATGGGCACCGTGTACAAGGCGCTCGATCTGCGCAAGCTCGAAGCGTCGGATCGCAAGCCCTATCTCGCGATCAAGGTGCTGAACGTCCAGTTTCGCGGCAATCCGAATTCGCTGGTCGCGCTGCAGCGCGAGGCGCGCAAGGCGCAGGTACTCGCGCATCGCAACATCATCACCGTCTACGACTTCGACCGCGACGGGCCGATCGTCTATCTGACGATGGAGTACCTGAGCGGCAAACCCCTGAGCCAGCTGCTGCGCACGCCGGGCTATCAGGGCATGCCGGTGCGGGCCGCGCTGCCGATCGTGCGCGGCATGTGCGCGGCGCTCGCGTACGCGCACGAGCGCGGCTTCGTCCATTGCGATTTCAAACCCGCGAACGTGTTTTTGACCACGAATGCCGAAGTGAAAGTGATCGACTTCGGCATCGCGCGCGTATTCCAGCGGCCTGAAGAGGAGAGCGACGCGACGGTGTTCGATCCCGGCAGTCTCGGCGCGTTGACGCCGGCCTATGCGAGCCCGGAGATGATCGAGCATCGCGAGCCGGACCCGCGCGACGATATCTACGCGCTTGGCTGCATCACGTACGAGCTGTTGACGGGACATCATCCGTTCGATCGCCTGTCGGCCACGCAGGCGCGCAATGCCGATTTCAAGCCGCAGCGTCCGGCGAATCTCGATGCGCGACAGTGGCGCGCGTTGCGTGCCGCGTTGTCGTTCGATCGCAATACGCGGATACCGAGCGTCGTGCGCTTTATCGCCGAGTTCGACAATGAAGCGCGCGCGGAGAAGTCCGGGACGCTCGCGTGGGTCGGGCTCGCTGGCCTCGCCGTCGTGTGCGCGGTCACCGTGGGCGTGTTCGCTTTTCGCTCGGGGTCCAGCCGGCAGCAAGCCGCGCAAACCGAGGCGGCGCGATCGCAGGGCGATCAGGTCGATCGGGCGGCTGGGGCGTCCGCTGTCGCGCCTGCAACGAATGTCGCGCAGACAACGCCGGCGCCCGCGCCAAAGCCCGCGTTGACGCTCGCCGCGATCACGCCCACGCTTGCCCAGGTGCCCTGTTCGGCTCTATCGGGCGCGGTGCAGGACCACGCACTGACGGTACGCGGTTTCCTGTCGCAGCGATACGGTGCCGCGCATCTGAAGGAGACGTTGGCGGCGCTGCCTGGCGTCGATACGGTTTCGCTAGACGTGCGGCCGCTCGCCGACGATAAATGCGACTTCGTCAAAACGCTCGCGCCGTTTCTGGTGCGCAACTGGCAGGCGGGGCGCGTGGCGTCGCTGCAGATGCGTCCGCCAAGCGGTTTTCTGACCGAGAACGACTCGCTGGTGGTCGACCTGAAAGCGCCGCCGTTCGATTCCTTTGCGACCGTCGACTACTACCAGCTAGACGGCCACGTCGTGCACATGGTGCCCAGTCGTCTGTGGCCGGACAATCAGATGCAGGCGAACGGCGGTCCGTACACGATCGGCAGCAATGCGGGCGATTGGACCGTATCGAAGCCGTTCGGCTCGGAAATGGTGGTGCTGGTGGTGACACCGGTGCCGCTGTTCGACAAGCTGCGCCCGGAAAGCGAAGCACGCGCTGTTTATCTGCGCGCGCTCGAGACCCGGCTCAAGCAGATTGGCGGTCAATACGGGCAGGATCACCTGTTGGCGGACTTCGCCCCGATTACGACCAAACCCGCGACGCGATGATCCGTCAGGGAGCCAATCGACACGGCTTTTAGTGCAGATCCTTGACGACGCGAAAACCGTTCTGCGATTGGCGCACGCCCGCGCTGTATTTGAAGCGCGTCGCGCTGAGCATGTAGTCGCCGCCTTCGCGCCATGAGCCGCCGCGAATCGCGCGCATCTCGCAGCCGGGCGACTCCCACGCGTGGCCATCGACGGGCGCGCCCTGATAGGTGTTGTGCCAGCAGTCGGCGGTCCACTCCCAGACGCCGCCGTTCATGTCGTACAGACCCAGCGGATTCGCGGCGAACGTGCCGACGTTTTCCGGGCCTTCCTTGTGCCACGGGTCGCCGCAGTCCTTGCAATTGGCGTTGCCCTTGCGCATCTGCTCGCCCCACCAGTACGCGGTCGTGGTGCCGGCGCGGTCCGCGTATTCCCATTCGGCTTCGGTCGGCAGACGGTACGGTTTGCCGGTCGTTTTGGCGAGCCACTTGACGTACTGCTGCGCGTCGTCCCAACTGAGATCGCGCGCGGGTGCGGTCTTGATGCTATTGCTCTCCGGCGTCAGCTTCTGGCAGGCGCCGGCGGCGACGCACGCATTCCATTGCTCGACCGTCACGGGGAATTTACCGATCGCGAAGGGCGCGCCAATGCTCACGTGATGCACGGGCTTTTCCGACGGATCGTCGGTATTGCTGCCCATTGCGAACGAGCCGGCGGGTACCGCGATCATGACCGGACAGGCCGCGCAGTCGCGGATTTCACCGGCCGTCGGTGGATGGGCGACGGTCTTTTCGGCGAATGGCGCGGCAGCGGGGCGCGGCGGCGGAGCGGCTGCGCTGGCTTGCGTCGCGGGATGCATGACCTGGGCAGGCGGCGTGGGTGGCGCGACGTGACCGCTTTGCGTCGCGGGCGCGGCTGGCGGTGCAGCCGGCGCGGCACTCACCGCGGGAGTCGATGCCGCCGCGCGCAATCGATCGATACGCGCATGCGCGAGTGTGGCGAAGCGGCCATTCGGATAGGCCTTCAGATAAGCCTCGTAATCGGCTGGGTAGTTGCTGTCCTTGATCGAATCCCAGAACGTGATTTCGTATTGTTCGCCGCTTTCCTTGGGCATGATGCCGCGACTGCGCGGCGTGATGGCCCGACGCTCTGACGTATTCGACGACTCGATAGCGCTTTCGCCACTTGTGGGAATGGATGAACGCGCGACAGCGAGCCACGGTTGCTGCGTTCCGCGTGTAGCGACGCGTACTTCGGCGCCGATCTGTCGGAACAGCGCGGCGAGCGATCGAGACGATGCGTCGGCGTCGTTGAGCGCTTGCAGCAAGGCATCGGTATAGACGCCATGGCGCGGACCGTCCGCCGCGAAACCGCCCGGTGCGGTTGCATAGGCAATCACGGTGTTGGCAGCGATCCTCGGTTTATCGATCGCAACCGCGGCGGGGGCAAATGGATTGTCGAGGCACGTATCGAGAATCACGAGATTGAGCCGGCCGGCACGGGCGGATTGCATCGCATGCAAAACGGTATTCAGATCGACGCCGTAATTCAGTAGCGACACCGGCGCGCGGATATCGCCTCGCGCATCGAGTCCCGCCGGCAAAAGCAGCGTTTGTGCGCCTACCTGCATGCCGTGTCCGGCGAAATAGAACACTCCGATATCGCCTGTTTGCAATCGTCGTTGAAATTCGTCGATGGCCGCGCGCATTTGCGGCGGCGTAGCATTCGTGCGCGTGATGACTTCGAAGCCACGCGCACGGAGTGCAGCGCCGATCGATTCGGCGTCGCGCGGCGCGTTGGCGCGGATCGGGTTAGTGGCGTCACCGTACTCGCCATTTCCGATCACGAGCGCGACTCGCCGCGAATGCGTGTCGTCGCGTGACGAAGCAAAGGGTGAAAGGAGCAAAGCGGTGTCCGCCGGCCGCGCCGGATGACTCGCTACCCAAGCCGGGCTCGGCTCGATGCTTTCATGTTGCGTCGCGGCACCGGCACTGTCCCACTGCGCCTGGATTGCCCCAACCATGCACACCAGCAGGAATCGTCGCCACATCTTTATATCCTGTTTGTACCGGACAGAGTTCAGGCATTCGTGCACCAGGCTCGCGCTGCCTGCGCTCTTTATTAACGATAGCACGCGCTTTGCGTCACAACTGTCCGGGAGTCCTTAACGCGTCATACGGTTAACGAGCATTGCGTATCTTTTTGGCAAGTTACGTCCTAAGCTGATTCACAAAGTCACGTCACACGGTCGTTTTAACTAGGTGGGCTGCCTGCCGGTTTCGACCCGCGACATGCCGCTCGAACACCCGGAAGGTCATCGATAGCCGGGCCCCAGCCATGACTCCTGTTCGGGAGAGTGCGCTATGCGAAGAACCCGTGTTTCCTTTCTTTTCGGCAGTCGTGATCCGGCGCAAGCGCGTCGCGGCGGATTACGCGCGGCGGTGTGCGCGACGCTCGTCGCGGTCTGCCTCGGTATCGGCACTGGCGGCGTTGCGCGCGCCGAGCAGACGCCGTCTCCGCCGGGGGCCGAGGAGTACATCATCTGGCCGTCGGATGGCGCGGTGATTCACGGCGGCAAGCTGTGGGTGCGCATGGGGCTGCGCAATATGGGCGTGTGTCCGAAGGGCGTCGCGTTTCCGAATACCGGCCACCATCATCTTCTGATCGACACGGATTTGCCCGCGCTCGATCAGGAGATTCCATCGGATCGCCAGCACCTGCATTTCGGCGCGGGTGAAACCGACGCGCGCATCGAGTTGCCGCCCGGCAAGCACACGCTGCAGCTGATTCTCGGCGACCATAATCACGTGCCGCACGTACCGCCCGTGTATTCGAAGAAGATCACCATCACCGTGCTAAAGAACTAACGCGGTCCGTTCGTTCGAACTGGTCAAGCCGGAACGGAGAGTCCTGATGAAGAAGATCATTGCGGCCGCGGCATTCGTCGCAGCGGCGCTGACGGTATCGACCGCGCCGCAGGGCGCGTGGGCAGCGACGCCGTCGCCGCCCGGCGCTTACGCGTATATCGGCTATCCGAACGATGGCCAGGTGGTGCCCGCCAATAAACCGTTTCGCGTGTGGTTCGGTCTGCGTTTCATGGGGGTCGCGCCGAAAGGCGTGAAGTACCCGAACACCGGCCACCATCATCTTCTGATCGATACCGATCTGCCGCCGATGGATCAGGAGATACCCTCGGATCGCCATCATCTGCATTTCGGCGCGGGCGAAACGGAAACGATGATTTCATTGCCGCCAGGCAAGCATACGCTGCAGCTGTTGATGGGCGACGACATGCATATGCCGCACAACCCGCCGGTGTATTCGAAGAAGATCACGGTGATCGCGCGCTGACTGTTATCACGCAGCCAACAATGTCGCGCGCGCTGTTGGCTGCGATCCACCATTCACTGGTCTCGCTCTGCCGCTCGTCAGCGTCGGGACAGCGGGTGCGATCTTCGTGGCCTTTGCTACAAGGCGTTCAGGACGCGAATGACGAAAGCAAGGCACTCCTGGCATAGCCCATGCATCAGTAGCGCCCGAGCAGACAAATTGCTCGAACCCCGACGCTCGATGATGCGCTTTCCCATTCCCAGGAGATTTGCCATGAACACGCTGATGATCAAGGACCTGTCCAACACCGAACAACTCGACAGCAAGGCGATGAGCGCCGTGCGCGGTGGCAACGGCTACTATTCGATGCCGTCGTACCTCAGCTATGCGCCCGTCTATGCGCCGACCAGCATCAAGAACGTCTCCACGACGCAGATGATCAACACGGAAATGAACATCCAGAGCGCTAACGGCAACGACTCGGCGCTAGTCAGCGGTACGGCCACCTACATCCAACCGACCATTTACTCGAGCAACGTCAACAACGGGTAGTGAGCGGCGCACACGCGGCCCGGGCGGCCGCGTGTGCGTGCCCCAACAGGCGCGTCGCTCAAAAAGACCGCTAATCCAATCGTCCTTTCCACGCATCCTTCGCGTATCCGCCGCTCCCCGCATCGACTTTTCCGCCGCTTCATTGCCGAAGCCGCGCGGAAGCGGCTCGGGCTGAAAAACCGGGCATCTCGCGCGAAACAGGCGGGTGCAACTGGAGACCACCGTGTCAGCATTGCCGGAATCATCGTTCGATTCGTCGTGTGATTCGCTGGACCTTCAGCGGGTTCCTGCTGAAGCCAGGACGCCTCGCCGCATAGCCCGTGTACTGCGCGGGATCTGCGCGGCAACGATGTGCGCTTTGACAGTGAGCGCGTGCGTCGACGTCAGCATGCCGGCTTATCAACGCCCGGACACGCCGGCCAAGACATCGTGGTCGGATCGCAATGGCGCGCCGGTATCGGCCGCGGAGACGATCGAGCGCGACTGGTGGAAGGGCTTCCAGGACCCGTACCTCGATACGCTGATCGACAAGGCGATCGACGGCAACTTCGATATCCGGGTGCTGGCCGCGCGTATCGAAGTCGCGCACACGCAGATCAGCGAGACAGGCGCGGCCGCATTGCCGACGGCGGACCTCGGTGCCGGCGCCGACTACACGAAGACGACTGGCCAGCCTTTGACGAAGACGTACAACCTCGCGCTGCAGGTGAACTGGGACATCGACATCTGGGGCAAGGTCGAAAAAGGCGTGCAGGCGCAAAAGGCCGAATTCCACGCGAGCGAGGCGGATTGGCGCGCGGGGTATCTCGAACTCGTCGCGAATGTGGCCAGTACCTATTTCCAGATCCTGCAATTCGACGACCAGATCGCACAGCAGCAAAAGACCATCGCCACGAACAAGCAAATCCTGGCGATCTACGAAGGCCAGGCGCGCAATGGGCTCGTGCCGCAAACGCAGGTGTTGCGCCAGCAGGCGGAGATCAACCGGCTCACCAACGATCTCTATGATCTGCGCCGATCGCGGGCGGTCTCCGACAACGCGCTATGCACGTTGCTCGGCGTGCCGGCCGGCGAATTCCATGTGCCGCAGGGCCATTTACAGGAGCGCGTGAAATTGCCGGGCGTGCCGGATGGTTTGCCCGCGCAATTGCTGTCGCGCCGCCCCGACGTGGTGGCGGCCGAATTCAGGGTGCTCGAGGCCTATGACCTCGTCGGTCAGTCGAAGCTCGCGCAATTGCCGAGCATCGGCCTCACCGCGCAAGGCGGCACGGCAAGTTACGCGCTTAACCAGTTGCTGAAGTCGTTCACGTTCGGCCTGATGCCGAGCATCAATTTTCCGCTGTTCGATCCGGGCGTGCGCGCACATGTGAAGGTGACCGAGGCGCAATCGAAAGTCGCCGAGCAGCAATATCGCGTGGCCGTGATGGGCGCATTCGAGGAAGTGGAGAACGCGCTCGTCAACCTGAGTGCCCATAAGGCGCAGCACGCGGAATTGCTGCAGCAGGTGTCGCGCCTGCAGATCGTCGCTGATCAGATCCAGTCGCAACTGCGCCTTGGCGTCGTGTCGCAACTCGAAGTATTCGAAGACGAGCGGACCTTGCTGGAGGCGCAACAGGCGTTGCTGGAAAACCACCAATTGATTCTGTCCGACACGGTAACGCTTTATAAGGCGCTCGGCGGCGGATGGCCCGGTGTCGACGTGCAAGCGCAGGTCAAAGAGAAGTAACGAAACATTGAGCTAATCCACGAGTTGGCGTACCGCGCGGGTATTTCGTCGGCTGACGGCTTATCCGCGGTCTTCTCATCCGGCGATATCCAAATTGACACTCTCGATGCGTGACTTACAATCCTTTAGGGGTCAGCGTTTGCGTGGCTCTTCACGACAATATCGTTGCGCCGTTGTTCTTCGTCCAGTTCGCCCCGCGTTCCCGCCGCGGCAGGTAAACGCTTAGCGATCCAGATAAAATGGCCACCGGCGAAGCTCCGATTGCTGAAATGCGCGTGACAGTGGACGCTGCCTTCGACGTGGTGTTGTCACCGGTTGCCTGCGCGCAGCGCCCCGCGCTCGACGCCATTCGCATCGTCGACAACCTGTTCGCCATCGGCCGCAGCGAAGCGCCGTTCAGCGACTATCCCGCACCATGGACCGCCGCTCTCTCGCGCCGACATGCGCGCGTTTTCATCGAGCATGGCGCGATTTATGTTGCCGATCTCGGCAGCAAGAACGGCACGACGGTCAACGGCATCGCGGTGCGACAAACCCCCGCGCGTGTACGCGCCGGCGATGAACTCTGCTTTGGCGGTGAACTGCGCTATCGCGTCGGCATCGAGCCGCGCGCGCGCGTCGTCACGGGTGGAAGCGCTTCTCCCCTCATTCATCTATTGCTGGTGCCGCAGCGCGATGACCTGGGTCTGCAACCGGTCGACGTGCTGGCTTTTCCATTTCTGATCAGTAAAACGGACGAGGTTTTCTCGCGCTACAAAGACCGTTATCCGCACCAGGTCAATTACATATCCCGGCGCCATGCGCACCTGTTTCTGAAGGGCGGCGAGCTGTATGTCGAGGATCTCGGCAGCACCAACGGCACGTTCGTGAATGGACAGCGGATCGGCGAATCGGCGCTTGCACTGGCGGAGGGCGACGTCGTTGCATTTGGCGGCGACCACTTCGTCTACAGGGTGTCGCTACAGAACTCCGCCGACGTCGAACCCACCGTGACCCAGCTCTCTCTTCAGCCCGCTGTCGACAGTGCCGCCGATGCCGACAAGACGACCTTCGTCGGCGCTGCGCATTCGTTTCTCGACATCTTTTGCGTCGATCCGGCGCTGCAACGCGAAGACGAAGTGAATGAAGCGGCGCAGCCGGGCTCCGCGCGCGCGAAGCGTGACGGAATAGGGACGGCAAATGGCGCGCAGGGCGCCAAAGGTGCGCAGGCGGGGCATCCCGCCGATACGAGAGACGGCGCGAACGAAAGAAGCGGCAAAGCTAACAGCGCGGCAAGAGGTAAGCCGCGTCGCTGGAAGATGGTCGCCGGCGAACTCCACAAGGCGTTAGCGGACGGCGAGCGCACCAATGTGCGGCGCGCGGCGGCATGGGGCGGAGCGGCTATCGCGATCGTGGTTGCGCTTGGCGTGGGCCTTTATCTGCACGGTTCATCGGAACGGGAGTTGAAGAGCCTGCTCGCGAGCGGCGATTACTCGAGCGCTCTCACGATGGCGCGCGGCTATCTGGCCACGCATCCGGCGGACACGAAAATCAGCGCGCTCGCGAGCGAGGCGTTGTTGAAAGCGAACTTGCCGGGCTGGATCGAAGCCGTGCAAAAAGCGCAGTTCGACCAGGCCGACACGCTGCTGAAGAACATGAGGGCGTTGAGCGGAAATGACGCCGATGCCGCGTCGCTGGTCGGCGAATTGCAATGGGTCGGCGATCTCGAACGCTTCGTCGCGGCGCGTGGCGGCGTCGACGCGCCGATCCGCATGTATACGGACGAAGCGACGATCAACGGTTTGCTGCACCGCTGGGACGACGACGCGGCGAGTCACCAGCGCGCGCTCGATCGGATTGCGAGTTACGTGCCGGTCTTCGCGGAGCCCTACGCCCACACGCTCAGCCATCTGCGCAAGCTCGAAAGCGACGATTCGGTGTACGTCGCCGCGATCGATCGGCTCAATGGTGTAATTCATACCGAACTTTCGCGCGACAAACCCGACGCGCTGCCGCCGGTACTCGACGATTACGCGCAGCGTTATCCGCGGCTCGCGGGGCTCGATAGAGTGCGCGACGATTTGCGCCAATACACCGGGTTGCTGAATGCCGCGTTGAGCCGTCAATTGACGTCATTGCTGGCGATGATGAAAACGGTGCGCTTCAGCACGCCGCCTTTTCAGGCGCAATTCCAGCAGCTTGCGGCGACGCGCTTGCCGTCGGCGGACATCGTTCAACGGCAGGACGCGGTCGATGCCGCGTGGCAGCGTGGCGACGCGCAGCAGGCGCTGAACGATTTGCAGTCGATGCCGGCGAGCCCGTGGTCCGATGTGCTCTCGGCCGAAGCGACGCACAAGCAGGCGTTGTCCGATCAATACAACGATCTGCGGAAAACGCGTGACGGGAAAGATTACGACCAGCGTCTGCTGTCGTTCTACGCGAGCCTCGATCCGCGGATAGACGCATGGTTCGTGCAGGCGATCCAGAAAGACGTGGCCGCATTGCATGACAAGGCACTCGCGCATGCGCAAGATCTGCTGGTGCGCGCGCAAAGCCTGTGGAAAGAGTACCGCGCGAACGGCCCGATCGGCGGCACGCAGCGGCTCGAAGCCGGCATCTCGCCGGGCTTTCGCAACGAGGCGCGTCTGCTGAGCGAGGCGCAGACGGCGGCACGCCAGGGCATGCGCATCTATACGCAGCTGAAGGCCGATCATCCCGCCGACTTCGATCGCCTGCTCGCGGATATCGAAGCCGAAGCGAGTTTGCAGCGCCGCTCGTTGACCGAGTTGCGCATGGTGCTGGACCCTGGGCTGCTGAAAGCGAAGCTCGCGTTGATTGGAGGCGATCAGAGTGAAACGCGATCCTCACCCTAGACCGTTGTCGGAGGCGCTCGAAGATCATAGCGTCGAAGGCATTGCGATTCTGACGTCCGAGCCGGTGCGGCTTGCGCGCGCGCTGATCTGGGCGATGGTCGCGCTCGTCGTGTCGGGTTTGCTGTGGTCGTTCGTCGGCCGCGCGGATGTGATCGTCAGCGCGCCCGGCACGTTGGCGCCGGAATCGGAGGTGCGGCGCATCTATACGCCGATCGACGGCGAACTCGCGGATCTGTATATCGCCGAGGGGCAGCCGGTGTCGAAAGGCGACGTGCTCGCGCGGCTCAATGCGCGCGGCGCGATCGAGGCAGCGAGCAACGCGTTACAGGCACAAGTGAAGCTCGAAGACGCCGAACGCGAATGGAAGCAGTTCCCGGAGAAGAAGGCGTTGATGGAACGCAAGGCCACGTCGTTGAAGGCGCAACTCGAAGTCGAGGAGCGCTTGCACGAGAATCGCGTTTCAGAAGGCACGACGAAGCTTGCCGAAGGGCAGAAGGCCGAACTCGACGAAGCGCGCAGCTCGCTCGACAACGCGCGCCGCACGCGCGAAGCGGCGAATCAGGAACTCGATCGCTATTCGCGGCTGTTCGCGCAGCCGGGCGGCGGTGGCATTGCCGAATTACAGGTCGAGCAGAAACGCACGGCCGCGCTCGAAGCGGATAACGCTTACCGTGTCGCGCAGTCGAAGCTGGCCGAGCTCGACTTTCGTCTGAGCCATGAATACGCGCAGGCCAATGCGCAACTGGCGACGAGCGGCCAGCAAAGCACCGATCTGCAGCTGCAATACGATCAGGCGGTGCGCGACATCACCGATGCGGAAGACAAACTGCGCGTGCAACTGCAAAGCGCGCGCCTCGAAGCCGATGCCGCCGCGCGGGTGCGTTTCGAGAACATCGATAAAGACAATTTTCTGCTGATTCTCGCGCCGGTTTCAGGCGTGATCACCGACGTCACGTCGACGCAGCGCGGCGACAAGATTCAGGCGAATGCACCGCTCGGCGGCATTGCGCCAAAAGACGCGCGGCCCGTGCTGAAGATCGAAATCTCCGAACACGACCGCGCCTTTCTGCACGTCGGCCTGCCTGTCAAATTGAAGTTCAACGCGTTTCCTTACCAGCGCTACGGGTTGATCAGCGGCACGCTCGCCTATATCTCGCCGGCCACGAAGCCATCCGCGCAGGACAAGCAACCGGTCTACGAAGGCCGTGTCACGCTGGACAAGGACTACTACCAGGTGGCCGGCACGCGTTATCCGCTGCGTTACGGCATGACCGCCAATGCGGAAATCGTCGTGCGCGAGCGGCGCCTGATCGACCTCGGTCTCGATCCGTTCAGAGAGGTGGCGGGTTGAGCGCGCGAATCAAAACATCCACGAAAGGAGCCGAGCAAATGACCGCGATAGTGCGTATCGATGACGAAGTCGTGGACGTGGACGAGTTCATTCGTCTTCTGAAACTGACCGGCCAGTTCGAGAGCCTGGTCGAGCAGATCGTGCGCGACAAGCTTACCGTCCATGCGGCGAAGAAGCAGGGCGTCGCCGTCAGCGCCGACGAAATCCAGCAGCGCGCGGACCAGTTTCGCCGCGTGCGCGGGCTGCATCGCGCGGCGGACATGAATCATTATCTCGACGCGCTGCACGTGAGCCTCGACGAATTCGAGGCGTTCATTACCGACGGGCTTTATCAGGAGAAGATGCTCGACGACATCGGGAACGAGGCGGCGATCCATGATTACTTCGCGCTGAATTCACCGAAGTTCGACGCGATCGAAGTCAGCCATATCGTGCTCGATAGCGAAGGCAAGGCGAAGGAAATGATCTCGTACCTGCACGACGACCCCGACGCCTTCGGCGAGATGGCGCGCGAGCATTCGATTGCCGATACGCGCGAGTCGGGCGGCGTGATCGGCAAGGTACTGCGCGGTTCGCTGAAGCCCGATATCGAGGCGAAGATCTTCAATGCGGCGGTCGGCGATCTGCTTGGGCCGTTTCCGTCGGCCGACCGTTCGTGTTTCGAGATCTTCGCGGTCACGGCCAAATATCCGGCCACGCTCGATGCCGACGTGGCCACCGAAATCCGCCGTTTGCTGCGCGAGAGCTGGCTCATTGCCCGCGCCCAGGAACACGTGATCGAAGCGCGCTAGCGCCCGACTAGCGCCCGATAAAGCGAGGCTCACCGATACATGGACGCCCTCCAGACCGCGCCATCCGCGCCTTCCACCGCCGAATTTCTCGCTTCGGTGGAGATCCTGTCGCCGTTCTCGCGCGACGAAATCGAGCGGCTTGCCGAGTACGCGCAGGCAAAGTTCTATCCGTTTGGCGAAACGGTGTGCTCGGCCGGTGACGTCGCCGAAGGTCTCTATGTGATCCGCTCGGGCACGGTACGTATCTTCTCCGAGGAGCACGGCAAGGAAACCAGCATGGGCGTGCGCAAGTCGGGCGAGATCTTTGCCGACATTGCGATGTTGCGCTCGTACGTTCACGAAGCGTCGGTACGTTCGTCGGGCAAGACCGAAGTGCTGTTCATTCCGCGCAGCGCGATCGAACCGGTGATGGCGGGCAACGCCGCCGCGTTGGCGTTCGTCGCCAGCTATGTGGCGATCAATTCGGCCGGGGGCTTCGTCGCGCAATTGTTCGATCTGCGCGGCAAGCTGAACAAGGCGGAACTCGAAGAGTACGTGCGCAGCGTCGGCGCAAAACGGGTCGCTGCCGGCAAGGAGATTCTGAAACAGGACGGCCGCGACGACAGGCGGCTTTATGTGGTGCGGCAAGGCCAGGTGCGCATCGTGCGGCAGGAGGAGGGCCACGACTATACGCTCGCGACGCTCGGCAAAGGGGAGATATTCGGCGAGAAGGCGTGCCTGATGCGCCAGGAACAGATGGCATCGGTCGTTGCAACCACCGACACGCGGCTGCTGGTCATCCCCGAGCGCACCGTTCATTTCATTCTCGAGCGCAATCCGAAACTGCGAGAAGTGCTCGACGAGCGGATCCGCTATGGCGACCGCGAATTACAGCGGCAAAAGCGGCTCGAACAGCGGCGCAAGCTGCCGTTGATGCTCGACCTGCAGAGCAAACCGGAACTCGGCGAGAAGATCATCCGGCGTTTCGCGCTCGTCGAGCAGGCCGAGGAGATGGATTGCGGCGCCGCGTGTCTCGCGATGATCTGCCGCCATTACGGCATTCCGATGACGCTCGGCAAATTGCGCGAACTCGCGAACGTGACGACGCAGGGTGCGACGCTCGACAGCCTCGCGCGCGCGGGCGAGTCGCTCGGCTTCACGACGCGCGGCGTGCAATGCACGTTCGATTCGCTACGCGGCTTCGATCTGCCGTTCATCGTGCATTGGGAGGGCTATCACTATGTGGTCGTGTACGGGCTGTCGAAAGACTATGTCTGGATGGCGGACCCGGCACTCGGTTTCAGAAAGCTGAGCGTCGAAGATTTCGAACGCGGGTGGAGCGGCACCTGCCTATTGTTTACCGGCGGATCGCAGCTGCTGCAGATGTCGGCCGAGCGCTCGCCGTGGATTCGCTTTGTCGGCTATCTGAAGCCGTACCGCAAGATACTCGGCTATCTGTTTCTGGCGACCTTCGTGATTCAGGTGCTCGGGGTGATTCCACCGCTGATCATTCAGAACATTCTGGACGGCGTGATCGTGCATCAGAACGTCAGTCTGCTGCATATGCTGATCGGCGGGCTCATCATCTCCAATGTCTTCACGCAGCTGATGTCGACGATTCGCGCGTATCTGGCGAACTTCATGGTTCGCAACATGGACTTCGCGATGATGTCGCAGTTCTTCAAGCATACGTTGTCGCTGCCGTTCTCGTTCTTCGCGAAGCGCAAGACCGGCGATATCTTCGCGCGCTTTCAGGAAAACCAGACGATCCGCGCGTTCCTGACCGAATCCACCGTGACGACCGCGCTGAATCTGCTGATGATCTTCATCTACTTCACGATCATGTTCGTGTACAACGTGAAGATGACGCTGGTGTTGATCGCGTTCGTCATTCCGATCATGGGACTCACGGTGATCGCGACGCCGAAGATCAAGGGCTACGCCCGCGAGGTCTTCACGGCGTCGACCGAGGCGAAGTCGTTCCTGATGGAAGCTCTGTCCGGCGTCGAGACCGTCAAGGGCATGGGCATCGAGCGGCCGGTACGGTTGCGCTGGGAGAAGAAATACGCAAAGGCGCTCGAATTGCAGTATCGCGCTCACGCATTCAATATTCTGGTCGGCTTTGGCAGTCAATTACTGAATGCGGCAACGACGATTGCGATTCTTTGGGTCGGCGCGAATCTGGTACTCGCGCGTGAATTGACGATCGGTCAGTTGATCGCGTTCAATGCATTCATGGGCAGCGTATTGAGTCCGCTGATGGGTCTCGTCGGCTTGTGGAGCATGCTCAACGATGCGGGTGTCGCGATGGAACGGCTCGGCGATGTGCTCGATATCGAGCCCGAACAGAAGCCGCAGGATTTGCCCTCGCGCGTGATGCTGCCGGAGCTGCAAGGCGAGATCAGCCTGCAAGGCGTGTACTTCCGCTATGGCGAAGAGGATTCCGCTTATGTGCTGGAGAACATCAGCTTCGATATCAAGCCGGGTGAACTGGTCGCGATCGTCGGGCGCAGCGGGTCGGGAAAAACCACGCTCGCGAAGCTGCTGGTTGGCTTCTATCGGCCGAGCGAAGGGAAAATAACGATCGACGGCTATGACTCCGGCGTGATCGACAAGACTTATTTCCGCGCGCAAATCGGCTACGTGATGCAAAGCAATCTGCTGTTCTCGGGCACGATCGCCGAGAACATCGCAAGCGGGGACGACGCGCCGGAGCGCCGCCGCATCGAGGAAGTCGCGAAAATGGCCGACGCGCATGGCTTCATCAGCAAGATGCCGCTCGGATATGAGCAGATCGTCGGCGAGCGCGGCATCGGTTTGTCGGGCGGTCAAATCCAGCGGCTTTGCATTGCGCGTGCGTTGTATCACGATCCGCGTCTGCTCGTGTTCGACGAGGCGACGTCGGCGCTCGACTCGCAATCGGAGAGCAATATTCTCGGCAATATGCACGACATCCTGAAGGGCCGCACGGCGGTGATCATCGCGCATCGGCTCAGCACGATCATGCGCGCGGACAAGATTCTCGTGCTGTATGAAGGCGCGATCGTCGAACAGGGCCGTCACGAGGAGCTGATCCAGCGCGGCGGCATGTACTATCAGCTCGTGCAGAAACAGTTGAGTGCATCATGATGAAGATACTCGACCAGATTGAAGAGGCGAGTCCCGCGATATCGTACGCGGGACTGATCGAGCGGATCGAGATCCTGCGCTCCACGTTGCGCTGGTCGTCGCGGCTCGAACGCGCCGATATCGACAAGCTGCTGAGGCAGGCCACGTCGTTGCGCGACGAAGTGATGCAGCTTTCGCACAAGGAGCGCTTCGTGCAGGCGGCCACCGCGGGCGAGCCGCAGACGAGCGCGGAGCAATCGCGCGGTGCGCGCCGCAAGGCACTACTCGAACGCAGCTTCATTTTCGAGGGCACGTTCGGCGACAACCCGCGTTTGCTCGAATCGCTCGAAATCGCGGAAAAAGCGGCGCCAACCGATTTGCCGGTGTTGATCGATGGAGAAAGCGGCACCGGCAAGGAACTGATGGCGAAAGTGATTCACGCGAATGGCTCGCGTGCGGACAAGCCGTTCGTTTCGGTGAACTGCGGCGCGATTCCGGAAAATCTGCTCGAATCCGAACTTTTCGGGCATCGCAAGGGCGCATTCACCGGCGCGTCGAGCGACCGCAAGGGCAAATTCGAAAGCGCGCATACGGGCACGATCTTTCTCGACGAAATCGGCGAGTTGCCGCTCGCGGGCCAGGTCAAGCTGCTGCGTGTGCTCGAGGCGCACGAGATTCAACGCGTCGGCTCGGACGAAACGATCGCGGTCGATACGCGCATCGTCGCGGCGACCAATCGCAATCTGCGCAAGCTCAGCGAGGAAGGCCGGTTTCGCGAGGATCTGTTCTACCGGCTCAGCGTGATTCACGTGACGCTGCCGCCGCTGCGCGAACGGCGCGACGAAATTCCGTTGCTGATTGCGTGGTTCGGCGACGAAGCTGCGGGCACGCTGAAACGCCGGCCAGTCAGGTTGACGCCGCGTTTGCGGGACTTTCTATTGAGCTACGCGTATCCGGGCAACATTCGCGAATTGCGCAACGTGATGTACCGCATCTCGTGTCTGGCTGCCGACATGGCCGACGTCGAGCATTTGCCGCTCGATATGCGACCCGCCGCACCCGGTTCGCCGGCGGCGCCGGCGGAGGGCGGACAGGCGAGCGGCGAGCAGCCGATCAGCGTCGCGAATCTGATGTCGTTGAGCGACGCGAAGCGGGCGGCCAGCGACGACGCCGAGAAAGCGTTCCTCGAACGCGGACTGCGTGAAGTCAGCGGAACGGTCGCCGAACTGGCGCGGCGCATCGATATGAATCGCTCGCACTTGCAGATGCTGCTGAAAAAGCACGGCCTGCATTCGAAGGATTTCCGCAATCGCAATGCGCCGCCCACGAAGAACGGCGCGAACGAGCGCGACGAGGAAGAAGACGAAGGCTGAGTGAACGACCACTGAACGCTCGGTGAAACGCGCGCCTGAAGGTCATCAAGGCGCCGGGTTCAGCAAGGTCTTGTCCGCGGCATTCGGGTCCTGCGCTTCGACGACCACTGCGGTGATGTTGTCGCGCCCGCCGCGCGCGAGCGCGAGGTCGACGAGTTCGCAACTTGCGTTTTCGCGCTCCGCCGTGGTCAGCACGGCGGCGATCTCGTCGTCGCTCAGTTCGTTGCTGAGACCGTCGCTGCACAACAGGAACACGTCGCCGTCGGCGACTTCGATCGCGTCTTCGTCGAGTTCGAGCGAATCCGTTGCCCCGACCGCGCGCGTGATCATGTGCTGCGCGGGATGATGGCGCGCCTCTTCGTCGGTGATGACGCCGAGCGAGCGCAACTCCTCGACCTGGCTGTGATCGCGCGTCAGTTGCCGCAATTGCCCCGCGCGGTACAGGTAGATGCGGCTGTCGCCGGCCCACACGTAGCCGCAGAAGCGATCGCATGCAAGCAGCACGACCACGGTGCTGCCGATGCGCTGCACCTGGCGGCGCGCGGCTTCGTCGCGCAATTGACGGTTCGCGGTTTGCAGACGCGTGCGTACATCGGCGATCAGCATTCTGAGGCCGTGCGGCGCCGCCAGTTGAGTCAACGCGTCGATCACGGTGCGGCTGGCAACGTCGCCGACCGCGTGACCGCCCATCCCATCGGCGACAGCCCAGCGTCCCGCTTCGGGCTCGTCGAGGCAGGCATCTTCGTTGATTTCGCGGACCCGTCCCGTGTCGGAACGCGCGGACGACGTCCAGCGAAATTGGCTCTCGCATGTCACAACGGCTACACCATATCGTTTCGGTTGCGTGCGTCCGGAGACACGGTGAGGTTCGCGTTCGCGCCGGTGTTGCGTACGTCGACCGACTGGAACTGGTTGATCATCTGGTTAGCATAGAAGTTGTTGGAGACCTCGTACAGATTGACCACCGGCCCAATGCTCGGCGTTTGCGGCACGTACGGCTGAATCCAGCCATAGATCCATGGCGCGCCGCCGCCACCGCGAATCGCCGCCATCGCCTTGCGATCGAGCGCGAGGTTCAGCGAGAGGTCGTTCAATTTGATGCAGGACATGTCGTTCTCCGGTTGGCTGCGTGCGCAATGCGCGCGGCTGAATGGACTCTGCACCACACGGTGCAAAGGCCATGCCAATCGGGGGCGGATTCGACGCGAAGCCCGCGGCGCATTGACTGGCGCGGCTTGCGCGGCTTTACCACGAACGCGGTCGACGCGATCGGTCGGCTCGCGGCCAACAAGCCCCCATTCGAACAGGTGTGAGACCCAACACATTCGGCGGGGTCCCACGGGTTCTCCATTCGGTTGAAATCAACCCGCGACACGGCTCGCAAATGAGCGTCACACACCAACAGATCAGCGCGATTTCTGTTGGTCCCGTCCTGACATCTACCTCTTCAGAAAACCGTTCGATCGGCCGTCAACCCTGTAAACAGGGGTTTTCCGGCGCCTGGCCCGGATGATGCAAAAGCTGTCGCAACAGTGTTGGAAATGCGAACGAGGCCAGCCATGAACACCCAAACGCTCGATACACGCGACGACGACCCGCAATCCGCAGCCGCTTGCGACACCGCATCATCGACGATCGATCTGCCGATCGGCGCACATCTGGTCACGCAACGCAACGGCTACGAACATCACGGCATCTATGTCGGCAATGGCCGCGTCGTGCACTACTCGGGCTTTGCGGCCTCCGCGCATCCCGGACCGGTCGAGGAAGTCGAACTCGCGCGCTTCGCCGCCGGCCATTCGCTGTCGGTTCGCGCGACGCCGAGCGCGATCTACGTCGGCGCCGATGCGGTGCGCCGCGCGCGCTCCCGCCTCGGCGAGAACCGCTATCGCCTGCTGACCAACAACTGCGAACACTTCTGCGCGTGGTGTCTGCTCGGCGAAAGCCGCAGCGAACAGGTGCATTGCTGCTTGCGCCATCCGAGCACGGGCATGCGCGCACTGCTGTGCCTCGTGAAGGCGTTTGTCGAGAGCGGAGCGAGGAACGAACACCGCGTGGCGCAACTCGCGCAAGTCGCGTGAACGCAGCGCGTCAGGAATGGGACGATTCGAGGAGAACATCATGGTAGCCGCAGAAAAAAGCTTGCACTGGGCCGTCGACAAATGGCTCGCACCCACGCCGTCGATGCCCGCGCGCGTGGTGCGGTTCTGCCATCACGCGTCGCAACAGCAACGCTATGTATGTGTGCAGGCGTTGAAGCCGGAAGGATTGCTGTCGATTTTCTTCTTCCGCCACGGCGACGGTTCGTGGAACGTGTTCCCGCCGCAAGCCGAGCGGCCCGCGATGAACGGGTATTGCCGCACGGCCGCGTAGAAACTCATGCGTGACCCGCCGTGGCCGCTTCCGTGGCGAGCCACTGACTGAACAGCAACATCGCCGGCGTCATCGGCTTGCCCTTCAGGCAGGTCAGCCAGTAACTGCCCGCCTTGACCTCGACGTCGAACGGGCGCACCAGACGCCCGGTATTGATCTCCCTTTCGAACATCAACACAGGCACGAGCGCGATGCCCGCGCCCTGTATCGCCGCTTCCACCATCAACCGCGACGAATCGAACACCGGTCCGCGCACCGGCCGCGGCGCGATGCCCGCGGCCGCGAACCAGTTCATCCAGTCGTCCATGCGGTACGAGCGCAGCAGCGTTTCGTTGGCGAGATCGTCGGGCCGCGCGAGGCGCGCGGCGATCTCGGGCGTGCAGAGCAGCGCGAGCGGCGCGTCGAGCAGTTTGGTGGCGAGCGAGCCGGGCCACGTGCCGTCGCCGAAACGGATCGCGAAATCGAGGCCCTCGGTCGCGAGGTCGACGAGGTTGTTATTGGTCAGCAGCCGCAGCTCGACGAACGGATGCGCGTCGCGAAACGACTTCAGGCGCGGCATCAGCCAGCCGACCGCGAACGTGCCGACCACACCGACCGTCAGCACCTCGTGAAAATGCCCGCCGTCGAACTGCTTGAGCACCGCCTCGATACGATCGAACGCGTCGGACAGCACGGGGCGCAGCGCGAGCCCTTCGTCGGTCATCGCGAGGCCGCGCGGCAAACGCTTGAATAGCGCGGTGCCGAGCCGCTCCTCCAGCGAGCGGACCTGCTGGCTGACCGCGGCTTGGGTCACGTTCAGCTCTTGCGCCGCGCGCGTGAAGCTCAGATGCCGCGCGGACGATTCGAACGCGCGCAGCGCGTTGAGCGGAAGATACGGTCTCATGGTGCAGATACAAGATTTTCTTGTGAGTGGGCTAACTTATCACCATCGGCCCACTTCGCCGACTCCCTGTCTCTTATTCGCCAGTCGAATTGTGCGACACTAGGGCCACATCGACGGGGGCAATCGCATGCCCGGCGCCGCGCCAGACGCGCGGTGGCGAGTCGGCAATGAAGAGCCGGCAATTGTGAGCAACGGTGAACGGCCGCCACGGATTGCCTCGATGTAGGTGGTGAGAAGTTGACTGTCCAGATGGAATGCTCGACATGTTCTGCCGACGTTCGTCCAGGTAAGCCGTCGGCTCGTGCAACCTTGCATCATTGCCCTCGATCGGGAGTCCGCTATGTCCGTGTATGTTCTGGCCTTGCTGATTGGCGTCGTCGCCGGCCTTCGCGCGATGATCGCTCCCACCGCCGTCAGTTGGGCCGCGCGTCTGGGATGGCTGCCGCTGCAAGGCACGTCGCTCGCCTTCCTCGGCTTCGCGGCCACGCCGTATATCTTCACCGTGCTGGCGGTCATCGAACTGATCACGGATCAATTGCCCGAAACGCCGAGCCGCAAGGTGCCGCTGCAGTTCGGCGCGCGAATCGTGCTCGGTGCGCTGAGCGGCGCGGCGATTAGCGGCGCGCATGGCGGCCTGGCGGGCGGCATGATCGTCGGGGTGGTGGGCGCGGTGGTCGGCGCGGTAGGCGCGGTGATCGGCACGCTCGGCGGCGCGAAGGTGCGCAGTTCGCTCGCCAGCATGTTCGGGCGCGATGCGCCCGCGGCGTTGATCGAGGACGTGGTCGCGATCGTCGCGGCTGCGTTGATCGTCGTGTCGTTGCACGGGTTCTGACACAAACGCAAAAACGCGGCGGGACGCTTTGCGCGTCGCCGCCGCGTTCGGTCGCTGCCCGCAGCTTATTGAACCCGGGCGATTCGCGCGGCCGTCGTGACTTGCGTGACCGGCGCCGCCGCCGTCGAACTCGCCGCCACGGGCGGCATCAGCTTGCCTTGCACGAGCAGTTGAAGCGTCTTCACGACCAGAATCGCGATGATCGCGTTCGCCACCACGAACAGAACCGGTGCCGCGAATTCGATCGGACCCGTCGCGCCGCGTTCGACGAGACGCAGCGCCATCGTCGGCAACGCCGCTACGCCGAAGCTGAATGCCCAGTAGCCGGGCACGAATGCCTGTTGGCGGATCCACGGTAGCAAACGCAGCAGCATCAGCGCCTGATAGAGACCGTAGCCGAGCAGCGCGTAGGCGAACAGATCGGGCGTGCCGCTGGTGAGGCTCAAATACGCGACACCACCGACGACTGGCGGCGCGAGTTGCACGCCGAGGGTCGGGCGCAGCGCTTCGGGCAGCGGTTCATGCACGGCGGCGCGATGCAGGATCATCGATTCGAGCGCGAGCCACGCCAGCATGCCGCCGCCGAAAAACAGCTCGCCCAGTTGATGGAAGCCGAATGCGGCCGAGCTCGCCGCCGCGACGAAGCCCGCTCCGACCGTCGGCAGATAGATCGCCGGCGTGGTCAGTTCGGGCTTGCGGCCGCCTTGCCACAGCTTGCCTTGTAGATAGACGCCGAGCCCAAGTTGCGCGATCGCCGCGATGCCGTACAGCGTCAGCGCGAGGGTATGCGCGTACGGCTGCAGCAGTTGCGCGGCAAGCAGCGTCGAGATCGGCGCGAGCGCGACGAACGAAGACTGCACCGGATGGTCCAGTTCGGCGCGTGCGTCGGCGGTCCGTGCGAACCACTTGTGCGCGTAGGCGAACAGAATGATGACCCAGACGGCGAGCGCCGCGATCGTCACCACGCTGCCGGCGACGGCCGGCAAGTGCCACAGGCGGATTGCTACGCGCCACAGGTTGGCCAGCGCCAACGAGCCCACCGCGATGCTCAAGAAGCCAGCGGGAACCGCACCACGATTGCTGTTCATGACGACCTCCGAAAGTTGCGTCGCGCTGCGGGTTGCTGGCCATGCGCGATCGATGGCCTACTGTAAAAGGCCACGGAGAATCGCAGAACGCTGCAAACGCTCGACAAATGGCGCGAGCGTCTCAAGCTGTGTTTTAGCGGGGGAAAGGGGCAGAGAAGGCGGGGGAGGAAGGGCGGCCGTCAACCGCCCATGCGCACCAGCATCGCCAGCAGCTGGTCGAACGAAAGCGGCTTGCGCGCGTAGGCAAAATGTGGATTCGGCTGCACCGGAATGTCCGATGCGGCGCTGCACAGGATGATCGGAATCTCGCGCAGCTCTGGGTCCTCATACAGCGTCGCGCACAACTGGAGGCCCGACATGACCGGCATCATGCAATCGGACACGATGATATCGGGCCGGCTCGAACGGACCAGTTCGAGCGCGACGGAGCCGTTCGACGCCGTCCGTACCGCATAGCCGTGTCGTTCCAGCAGCAGCCGCCACACCGTGAGGATGTCGAACTCGTCGTCCACCACCAGAATGGTTTTCATGGGCGGCTAGGTTTTTCGCCCCAATTGCAGCGTGGCCGACAGGCCCGGCGTCGGTTGGGTGCCCGCGGCGCCGGGCGAGCCGTCGATCACGTCGAGTCCTTGCGACGAAATCGACAGCTCGCGCAGTGACGTGTCGTGCGCGCTTTCGCGTTGCTTCACCACCGAAATCACGCGCCGCAGTCCGCCTTCGGTCTCGGCGTAGCGCAGCAGCACGAGGTTTTCGGTCAACGCCGACACGCGCACGGCCTTCGCGTGACCCGGATCGCTGTACAGCGGCAGCTCCTCCGTGACGAGCGTCGTGACGGTCGCTTCGCGCAACTGATGCAGCAGTGCATTGAGGAACAGGCCGAAGCGCTCGGTACGCAACGCCGAATCGCGAAAGCCCTCGACGCCGTCGATCACGATGCGCGTCGCGCCGGTCTGCTTGACGGTGGCGAGCGCTTTCGACGCGATTTCATCGACCGCGAGTTCGATCGCCGGCTGCCAAAGCACCATCAGACGACCATCCTGCCACGCATCGGCAAGCGCGATCGACACCGCTTCTGCCTTGCCGATGAGTCTCTGCGGACTCTCGTAGAAGCCGAGATACACGCAACGCTCGCCGCGTGCGAGACCGGCCGCGAGGAACTGCAGGCACAGCAGCGTCTTGCCGACGCCCGACGGGCCGATCAGCGTGGTCGTTGCGCCTTGCGCGAAGCCGCCGCCGAGCAGGTTGTCCAGGTGCAACAAGCCGAAGCCGAGCCGTGCTTTCAGATCGACGGGGCCCGCTTGCTCCGCGCACTGCGCTTCGAGGCGCGGGAACATCAGCAGCCCGCTGCCGGCGATGCGGAAGAAGTGCTTGCCCATCAGATGATCGCGCGCGCGCATCTTGTGCACTTCGATTTCGCGCGCGCGCCGCATGCCGTCGTGATAGCTGTTCAGCTCGATCAGACCGTCCACCAGCGTGTGCTCGGGATGCGACTCGTTGCCCGACAGCGGCGCGAGCAGCAGCGTCGTGCAGTCCATCGCGGCGACCAGCGCGTTCAGCTCGTGAATGAACTTCGACAGCGACAGCTCGGTTTCGCTGAATTCGCGCGCGCTGCGAAAGCCGTCGATGATCATCAGGCTCGGCCGGTAGTCGTAGATGCTCGACGCGATCAGCTTCAGGAAACCGTCGAGGCCGTCCTGCATCAGCTCGTGATAGCCGGACACGAACAGCATCTGCTGCGCGACCGCGGCTTCGTCGAAAAAGCTCAGGCCTTTCAGGTGACCGAGCAGCTTGTCGTGCGATTCGGCGATCAGCGTCATGTACAGCACTTTCTCGCCTTGCCGCACCCGATGAAAACCGATCTGGCTCGACAGGATCGTCTTGCCGGCGCCGGCCATGCCCTCCAGTAGATAGACGCCACCGCTCACCAGACCGCCGCCGAGGATCTCGTCGAAACCGGGCACGCCGGTTTCGACATTGCGTCGGGCCGCGTCAGGTCGGGCCGCCTCGGACGGGCGAGACGTGTTGGATGCGTCGGTAGTCATTGTCGATGTGTCGTTCAAAGTGCAAGCGACGGCCTGGTCGTGACCGTCCTGTGCTCAACCCAGTCGTGGCAGCAATCCCCATTCCCGATCGCGAGCGACAGTGTCCCGCGGCGTGAAATGCGGGGAGTCTATCCGGCAACGCGTGCTCGGCGAACGGCATGTGCTCGACAGGGCGGCGTGAGAGGGCGAAAAAGGCCGGCGGCGAGGAGCGCGGTGCGTGCGGCATGAGGGGGGAGTGAGGTGCGGTGGCCGGTCGAACTTGCAAACCGATGCAATGAAACGGAAAGGCGAGCACTTCGCTCATACGGCGCCGCAGGCTGCGGTCGAGGCTGCCGATCAGATAGGTCAGGTGCAGGTTCGAACGGCGGCTGCGAGTGGCGCCGGCTTCGGCGGACGGCTTCTGATGCTGGTTCATGGTGTACCGGGTGACGCGCCTCGCCGTATACAATTCGGCAGCGCCTGATCCCAGCGGGCTTTCCCCCGCCTATTTGCCAACCGATCCAACCCATGCCGAATCCGACCCGGGCCTTTCTTCTCGGCCCGCTCCTGAAAGGCGTTTCACGCTCCTTCTATCTGACGCTGCGCGTGCTGCCCATCGGCATGCGCGATCCGATCGGCCTTGCGTATCTGCTCGCGCGCGCGGCCGATACGATTGCGGACACCTCGCTGATCGCGCCGGGCCAACGCCTCGAATTGCTGCTCGCGTTGCGCGATCAGGTCAATGGCGTGGCCGTCGACAGCGCGCCGTTCCAGCGCATCGCCGCGGAAGTCGCGGGTCAGCAGGCGCAGTCGGATGAAAAGCTGCTGCTCGAATCGTTGAGCCCCGCGCTCGACGTGCTCGCGCAACTGAGCGAGTCCGACCGCCACGCGGTGCGCGCGATCGTCACGACGCTGACCGAGGGCATGGAATTCGATCTACGCACGTTCCCCGACGAACGCTCCGGCCAGATCGCGGCGCTGCGCGCATACGACGAACTCGATCGCTATACGTATCTGGTCGCGGGCTGCGTCGGCGAGTTCTGGACCACGATGACTTACGCGCACATGCCGGGCACGCTGAAAGAACAACCCGACACGATGAAGCAGCGTGGCGTGCGTTTCGGCAAGGCATTGCAAATGACCAACGTGCTGCGCGATTGCGGAAAAGATTTGCGCATCGGCCGCTGCTATCTGCCGCAGTGCATGCTCGAGCGCCACGGTCTGAGCGCGCGCGATCTGCTGCAACCGGCCAATTCGATGCGCGCGCGGCCGCTGCTCGTCGAACTGCTGCGCAAGACGCTCGATCATTTCCGCGCGGCGCTCGACTATACGCTCGCGATTCCGGTGAGCGCGGTGCGCTTGCGGCTCGCCTGCCTGTGGCCGATCCTCATCGGCCTCGACACCTTACTGCTGCTCGCGGATAACGACGCGTGGCTCGATCCGGCGAAAGTGTCGAAGGTGACGCGCCATGACGTGTATCGGATCATCGCGTCGTCGCTACTGCTGGTGCCGTCGAATGCGCTGGTGCGCCATGCGATCAATAGCCGCATCGCGCGGATCGAAACTCGGCTGTAGGCGTAAACGCCTACGGTTGCGCGCACAGTCACGCGCATCGAATAAAACTGAATCGCTTCAAGGCGCTACGAATCGCCCGCAGTAGCCGCGATTTATTCTGGATCATTGAATCTTCAACAATCGGGAAAGCCCCAGGCCACTGCATTCGCGCTTCACGTTAGTCTCTTCGAAAAGGAGGCGACCCATGCGACAAGCGTTCAATATTGCGTTGGTGCTTTTGCTTGGCTATCTGATGGCGGATCGGGCGTTGATGCGTGCGCAGGCGGGCGAGGTCGGCACGATTACGTGTCACCAGGGCGCGGCGCTCGTCAAATCGGACGCGTTGAAAAAGGGCTTTGGTGACGCTGGCGCGAGCGCGCAGAGCGAGAGCTTCCTGTCGAGTTGCCTCGTGACCGGGCGCGGCCAGGTCGGCGATCTGATCGCACGCGACTGAGCGCGGGCAACTGAGAATTCATCGCGGCGCACGCAGAGCGGCGCGAAAAAGCGCCCAGACCGTGAAGGCCTGGGCGAAGTCATCGGGAGCCCGATGACGGAGGTAACCACATACGAACTGGCCCGCGCTCGGAGATACCCGAGTCGCGGGCCAGTTCATTTGAATCGGGGTGCGCGTCGCAAGGACGCGCTATTTGGAAGTGCTCGCGGTTCGTTTCGCCGTAGGGCTTCGTGGCCACACAGCTGCGCTTGACGAACCGCCTGCCACCTACCGCTTACTGACCGAAGTAGACCGACTTCGGGCCACTCGTCGGAGCCGCATGGCTCGTTTGCGACGTACCGCTCACCACACCACCGAAGCCGGTAGCGGCTTGACCGACGCCGTTTTGCGCGTCGACGCGGGCTTGCGCAGCCTGGATGTCAGCCGGGTAGTGCGGGTCGGCGTGACCAGGTTGATAGCCGGCCTTTTCCAGTTGGATCAGTTCGGCGCGCACTTGAGCGCGGGTCACGGGCTGGTTGGCTTGCGCGAACGCGGCGACCGGAGCGGCGACAGCGACGGCGATGACAACGGCTTGAATCAGCGATTTCATGATACTTACCTCCAGTTCAGGGTTTTATCTTGCTGCGAACTTGCTTGTTCGTAGTCAGTGATTGCATTGTAATTTGGCGAACTGGACAGAGTAAGTCGTGAGGTAGGTAATGTTTGTTGCGAAAATTGATATAAAGCGACGGAACTTTTAGGGTTAACGCCTAGGCGCGTGGCCGGTGTCACAGGAAATGAAAACTATGCGAGGTCGGTGAACGACTGCTAGCACAGTTCGTGATTGATCCGGGCGGTCGACATCCCTTGCAGGAGTAAGGTGGTCCGCGATTGCCTCAAATCGACCCCAAGCCGACCGTGAACCCATCACCACATATTCGGCAGCTTCCAAACTACAGTGGCCATCCATTCCTGCCAGTCGCTCGGCGGGTCATCGGCCCTGAGCGGACGACCGGAAGTACAGGCGTTCCCTTCAGTTAAAGTATCTGCGTCTGTTGCCGATATGCCGTGTGAGTGCCTACCCGTCAAGAGCTCTAAGCAGCCCTGTTTTATAGACATTCAGGTGCCGATCGATAGGCGTCGTCGATGACAAAAGATCGGCCGGCAGCGAGAAAGATTTGTGATGAAATGCGCAGCGGCATGCCGGGCTTCGTCACAACTTACCGCTGCAGGGACGCCGCCTTGGTTATGCAAGTGATTCGACCGCGATGAAAGTTTCACCGGTTTGCCATCGAATGCGCCCATAGCCTCTGCCGAGGGCCGTCCAATCCATGCCGAACCTGAAAAAGTGAACCCCACGTGCGACAAACTGAGTTTGGCTCCTTGCTGTCGGTCTTGGCCTGTTTCATTCTTTTCTCGTTGTGCGGTTGCCATCAGCGAGACCACGATTCTTCGAGCACGAGCGGGCCGGCCAGTACCACCATCACCGCCTTGGTCTGGGCTCCTGACTGGCCGGAAGAAATGCTTCAGATTGCTGCCGAATTCAGCAAGCTGAATCCGGACATACACGTGGATGTGCAGTTCATGATTGGCAATTCGGTGGAAGAAAATATCAAGCCGCGGATCGCCTCCGGCAACTTGCCCGATCTGGTGAGTATCAACCCGAATGCCTACGCGGCCGACCTGGCCGATCAAGGGCTCCTCGCCGACGTTAGCAAGACATCCGCCTGGAACAACATGCTCGATCCTCTCAAAAAGGACTGGACCAGTCGCCAATCCAGGCACTTTGGAATAGCGGGGGGAATGGCTACGACTTTGATCTATTACAACGAGGACATGTTTGCGAAGGCGGGGATCAGGGAGCTGCCGACCAATTTCAACGAATTCCTGGCGGTTTGCGAACAGCTCAAACGTGCGGGCTATACGCCAATAATGTGGAACGGCGGCTTCCCAAATATGCTCGGCAATGGCCCCTTCAGTTCAGGCTTTGCTAACAATGTGGTTGCGCGCGAGCCAGACTGGAAGGACAAAATCAGCGATGGCACGCTGGATTTGAACACCCCCCAGGTAGCGGATATTTTCGCCAGGATCAGGCTGATGCCGGAACGGGGTTTCGTACAGGAATCGTTCACGACAACTGGCTACGATGATGGCATACGGCTATTCAAGGAGGGCAAAGTCGCGATGGCTTTTCACGGTAGTTGGGCAGCCGGTCTGTTGCTGCACGGCAATCCGTTTGAAGTTGGCGTGCTCATCCCGCCGTGGAACGCGCCAGGCGAGCAGGTGGTGCCCGTGATCGGCAGCGAAACCGGGTTTGCGGTGTCGGAAACGCCCAACAAGGCCGCGGCAATGCGTTTTCTCGAGTTCGTCGCTGGGCAGGGGTTTTCCATCCTCCAGATCAAGCGCCAGAACATTTCCCCATTCAAGCAGTTCCCGGGCATGGTGGTGAGCGATCAGAAGATTGTCGACTACACGAACATGGTCAGTCGCTATGCCGTGACCGGCAGCCCGTACTATTCGTTTCTACCCTCCAATTCCATCGAGCGCTTGCATCGATTGATACAGGATGTGCTGTTCAGGAAAATCACGCCAATGCAGGCTGCAAAACTCCTGGACGAGTCTGTTAAGAATGAAGCGAAGATGCACTACAAATGAGCCCACTGATCGCCTGGCTGCGAAGCGCATTCGCCTACTTCTCGTTGGATCTGCTGCGCCGGGTCGAAATTCGCTACCGGCTGATAACCGCGTTTATCCTGCTTTCGCTGATACCGATACTTGTCTCCAGCTACATTTCGTATGTGGAGTCAACAGCAGAGTTCAAGCACAAAGCGGAGATATTTTCCAAAGAGGTAGTCAAACAGGTATCCAAAAACATCTCGTTGCGGATGGAGCAGATCGAGACGGAGAGCAGTCTTCTGGTGCTCTCCGATCAGGTTCAAGACGCGCTGACCCGCGTCGCACACGGCAATGAAAAGGAGCAGAGCGAAGCTCGCCAGGATCTGACCCGACTGCTCCTGGAGCACTACGGCGCGGTTGATTTCATCAATCAGAAATATTTGCTCGACAAGGACAACCGGATCACGGACACCCAGGCGTTCGCGCAATTGACGCGAAGTGTGGTGCATCTGGTCCAACAGGCTCCCGATCGAAATGGCCGGCCTTACTGGGGCAGCTATGACAACGGGGCCGGTCAGCAAGATCTCGGGATGGTGCGCGCCATCATCGGCAAGAGCGACAATCGACAGATCGGTAATCTGGTTCTAGTGATTCGCCCCGAGTATTTCTCATCGATTTTCAATGACGTCGCCGTGGGCAGTGGAACGGAGATCTATGTACTTGACGCCAGCAGCGACAAGCTGATTGTTCGTGCCGACGGCTCTTCAATGAGCACCGACGGAAAGGCTGAACCGGGTCTGCTCGAAAGAATCACAAACGCCGATCCGCACGGCGAGCCAAATGGCTTCGTCGACTTCCATGGCAAGAATGGCGACCGATATCTCGCTGCATACACGGGTATCGCCGGCACAAAATGGTTTGTGGTCAGTACGATCCCGGAGAAGAAGTTGACGGCGGAGGCACAGTCCGTACGCGATCAAATCATACTGGTGGGCATTTCGGGGTTTCTGCTTTCGATCTTCCTCGCCAACTTCATTTCACACAGCATCTCTGTACCGCTCAAAGATCTGGTGCGAAGGATGGACGACACCGGTAGCGATGCAGGCGCAGAGGCGGAGGCATCGGTGGACGCGCGCAGTGAGATTGGCGTAAAGGATGAATTGGGCAGATTGGCGCACAGGTTCGAACGAATGAGTGCGGCGATCGGGCAGAAGATCCAGAAGATCAACGAGATCAACGCTACCTTGGAGCAGACGGTCATCGAGCGAACGGCCGAGCTCGTCGCCAAAGAGCAGGAGTCGCGCACGTTGATCGAGAATTCACCTGACACGATCACGCGCTACGACCGGGAGCTGCGCCGCACCTACGCCAATCCGGCTTTCTGTGTCTCGGCGGCCCGCAGCCTTCGCGAGTCGCTCGGCAAACGGCCCTCAGAGATACCGGGCGGTGCCAACGCGCTGGCTTACGAGAAGAAGATCAGCGAAACCATTACAACCGGGAAAAGTCGCCAATTCGAACTGAGATGGCTCAGTAAGGACGGACAGGAACAGTGCAGCCATATCAGGCTCACTCCAGAGATCGACGCGTCGGGCGAGGTGAACTCCGTGTTGGCGGTCGGTCGTGATTTGTCGGACCGGATGGCATTCGAGGCAACGATATGGAAACAGGCTAATTACGATGCGCTGACCCATCTCCCGAACCGCCAGATGTTTCATGCCCGTCTCGAGCATGAAGCCGGCGTGTCCCATCGCTCCGGGCGGCCGATGGCCTTGATGCTGATCGATCTCGACCGCTTCAAGGAGGTCAACGACTCGCTCGGACACGATATGGGCGACATCCTGCTGATCGAGGCCGCGAGGCGCATTACCTCGTGTGTGCGTGAATTCGACACGGTCGCTCGACTTGGCGGTGACGAGTTCACGGTGATTCTGCCCGAGTTGGACGACACCGGGAGCATCGAACAGATCGCGAAGACGATCATCGCCGCGCTGGCCCAACCCTTCAAGCTTGGTCCGGACGAGGCTTTCATTTCTGCGAGTGTCGGAGTCACGCTTTACCCTAACGACGGGACAGAACTGGATGTTCTCTTCAAGAATGCCGACCAGGCTATGTACGCGGCCAAAGCCGCGGGGCGCAACCGTTTCCACTACTTTACGCCCGACTTGCAAGTGGCGGCAGAAAAGCGCCAGCGTCTCACGAGCGATCTACGTACCGCCCTGCAAGTCGAACAGTTCCGTGTTTATTACCAGCCTATCGTCAATCTGGCGACTGGCGAAATTTACAAAGCTGAAGCGCTCATTCGCTGGCTGCACCCTGTGCGCGGCACGATCAGTCCATTGGATTTCATCGCATTGGCCGAAGACACGGGGCTCATCGTTCCGATCGGCGATTGGGTGTTCAAACAGGCCGTGCGCCAGGCGCATCAATGGCGCCGACGATTCCATCCATCGTTTCAGATCAGTGTCAACATTTCACCGGTGCAGATTCGCCAGGACAATCTGGTGTGTATCCAATGGTCGGAATACCTCATTCGGCAAGGCATGCCTAGACAGAGCGTGGCAATTGAAATAACCGAAGGGCTGTTACTGGACGCCGAATTGAACGAGAAGTTGCTGAGTTTCCGCGAGGCAGGAATCGGGATTTCGATCGACGACTTCGGGACCGGTTACTCGTCCTTGGCCTATCTGAAGCGCTTCGACATCGATTATCTCAAGATCGACCGTTCATTCGTACAGAACCTCGGTTTCGACGGCGGCAATCAGGCGCTCTGCGAAGCAATGGTCATGCTCGCTCACAAGTTGGGATTGCAGGTTATTGCCGAGGGGGTCGAGACGACGGATCAACGTGATTTTCTCGCCGCCGTGGGTTGTGACTTTGCGCAAGGCTTTTTGTATTCGGAGCCGGTTCCGTCTGATCAATTTGAGGAGCGGGTGTGGCCGACAGCCAGGCGCGCGTCTTGAACCAGTCAGCAACGTGTTCAACCGCTACGTCAAGTTTCCCCAATATCCGAAAGCTCAATTCGGCGACCTCGGCAGCCGCTGGTTTTAGCTCTGGAACGACGGCCACAGCCATACCGGCACTAGCAGCCGCGTGGGCACCGTTATCGCTATCTTCAAAGGCTAAACAAGCATCTACCGGCAGGGCTTGCAGACAAATTCAGCTCCATCCGGAAACCGGCGACCAGTTGAGCGCGTAACGATCCCGCCGCCACGCCCGGCGAGTTCTGGTTTCAGTTTCTCAACGGACTGCGGTTCTAATCCATGGGATTGAACAGCGCAAAGTTCATCCCCACCGCCCGCATTAATGCAATTCTGCCAGGCAAATATGCGCGAGTAAAACCTGCCGTACCGATGCTACTATGTCCAGCATAGCGTCATTCGGGAAAATAAAATGATTTACTGTGTGCAGTTCGAGGACAACGAGGCGATTGCCTCTGCTCGTGCGGAAAATATGAAACTCCATCTGGCGTTTCTTCAAAAAAACAAGGCGGCGTTTCTGCAGGCCGGACCGCTGATCGACACGGCTGACGGCACTGGTGCAGGCGGCCTGTGGGTGGTCGAGGCGGAAACGCCGGAGCAGGTCCTCGGTTTAATCAAGGAAGATCCATTCTGGCCGACCGGTTTGAGAAAGTCGTTTCGCATTTTTGAATGGCCCCAGGTGTTTTCGACGGTTAGGCGGAATGTATAGCTTCGCTGGTTGGATGCTTACTTTAGAAGAAATTGAATTTTAAGCATCGCCGCTTATATTCAGCGTGCGCGGCTTTATCAAGTTCATCTCGATCATTTAACTAGCCGAAAAGGCATAGGATTCCGTGAATCAACGGTCACTCAACCTGCCGGAAACCTGGGTCGTGCGCGACGCGACGTTCGTGCGAATCTGGGCGGCGATATTCGCGTCAACGGTCGCAACCTTCCTGCTGCTGATGACACTGTCAGCCGCCGTGTTCACACAAACCCACTCCCCGGTCTTTTCAAACGGCATCGTCCTGACACAGTGGGTGCCGGCAGTGCTGGCGTTGCCGCTGATTAGGTCGCTCGCTTCGCGATACGACGGGCGCTCGCTTCTGATCGCGGCGGAAGTGGGCTCGGCGCTTTCGTTGCTGGTCGCGATGCGGCTGCTGAACGATCTCTATCCGTTGCTCGGGATTCTCGTTGTCAAGGGCACGTTCGACAACCTGTCGAAGGTCGCGCGCCCCGTCGCGGTCAAGCGGCTTTTTACGGGCGCCACGCTGGATCGCGCCGCGTCGTACTACAACACAGCGATGCTGTTCGGCGGCGGTGTGGGTGCGCTGGCCGGCGCGCTGTTCCTGCCGCGTCTGAGTTCGCAGCAGGTCATCGCACTGTCGATCGCGCTTCACCTGATTTCGGCCTGCAGCTATGCGACGGTCGCCAAAGCACGCCAACCCGCCGATCAGTCCGGCAAATCGCGCGCGGTGAACGAGCGCGCCGATCCGGATGCGCAATCGGCGCTCGTCTATTTCATTGCCGCGGTGGCGCTCTTTCAGGGGTATCACAACATCGCCCGTTCGGTCTTCGCGGTCGACCAACTCGGCATGCCGGCATCGGGTATCGCGCTGCTGCAGGCCGTTACTAATATCGCGTATGTGGTCGGCGCGCTCGCGGCGGCGCGCATCGGTGTCGCGGGCGGCCGCTATCGCACGATCGGGCCACTGTCGCACTGCCTCGCGCTCGCCACGCTGATTCCGCTGATCTTCATCACGCGCCCTGCGTTCGGCGTGCCGATGTACGCGGTGTTCGCGTTCGGCTTCGAGGCCGCGTACTGCGTGCATATGCGCTTCGTGCTCACCTCTGTGCCGTCGGCAAGCATGCCCAGAATCATGGCCAACGCGAATGCGTGGGCGCTCGGCCTGATGCTGGCCGTCTCGCTGGGCGGCAGTTATCTGGTGAGCGAAATCGGCTTCGCGCCGGTCACGCTCATCGTGATAGTCATCGCCGCGCTGGTGCCGCTGTTCGCCCGGTTTCGCCGGGCGGCGTTCGGGAACCAAGCCGGCTTCCTTGAAAAAGAAGTGGGGTAATCATGCATATCGCGTTTGTCGACAGTAATCCGGTCGGATTGAATGCGCTGCTTGCCGCGAAGCGCCGCGGACACGAAGTCACGTTCGTTTCGTCGAAGCAGTTTGTCGAATTTCTCGGCGATCTGTCGGCGATCGAAGCACGCGGTCTGGCCGACCGGATCGTCCGCATCGATGCGTCGAGAGACGAGGACGAACTGTTTGCCGCGCTGTCCGAGCTGAACCGTAAACATCCGCTCGACGCGGTGGTGACGGTGCTTGAGTACTGCGCGAATTCGGTGGCGCGTTGCGCGCAGCGATTGGGCCTCGCGGGCACCGACCCGGCCGCGTTGTCGCTGGCGCAGAACAAGGCCGCTTGCCGCGACCGGATCAGCGCGAGCGGCCTGAGGTCTGTCGGCCATTTCGTCGTCGACACCCTTGAGCTGGCACTCGTGCGCGCGGCGCACATCGGCTATCCGGTCATCGCGAAACCGTTGAGCGGCGGCGGCAGTATCCTGGCCGAGAAGATCGACAACGAAGACCGGCTGCGCGCGTACTTCGCCTCGCTGGGCAAGCAGCTTGCGTTGCCTGCCGGTTTGCTGGACGCGATTTCACCGCAAACGCTGCTCGAGGATTACATCGACGGGCCGCTGTTATCCGTCGAGGTCGCGGCGGCCGCCGGCGAAGTGGTGCCGCTGATCGTCTCCGCCAGAAAGCGCTGCATTGACGAACCCGCGATCGAACTGGGCACGACGATGCCGGCTCCCGTGTCGTCGGAAGTGGCGGATGCGTTGCGCGCTTACGCAGTCGAGGTCGTGCGCAGCGTGGGGCTGGACTTCGGCATCTTCCACATTGAGCTCATTCTGAGCGAACACGGGCCGGTGCTGGTGGAGGCGAATCCGCGCATCATGGGCGGCAACATGCCGACGGTTTTCAAGCTCGCGACCGACATCGACGCCTACGATCTGCTCGTCGACATGTACCTGACGCGCGCGATGCCGGTCGCGTGCCGCGACATCGTGCCGATCCAGGCGGCGACCACCAGAATGATCGGCGCGGCGGAATCGACGCAGGTGGAAAAAGCGATCGCGCCGCACTGGAACGCGCCGTTCAAGGAACGTTTGGCCGGCTGGCGCTTCGACGTCAGCCGCGGCACGCGGGTGGCGAAAATGGACAGCAGTACGTGCCCGTTTCACTTTCAGGTGGTCGGCGCATCGGCGCACGAAAGCAGCCTACTGGCCGAGTGGATCATCGGTCAAACGGCTCGGGCGACCGGCATCAAACTGCGCAGTTCGAGCGAAGACTATCTGTTCCGCTAAGCGCTCGCCTCAACACCCGGCGGCGTGGCGCGACGCGAGCGCGTTCACCGTCGCCGCGGCCCAGTCAATAACCGTGCGCACCCGGTTCAGCTTGCGCAGGTCGGGATGCACGAGCAGCCAGATTTCGCGTGTCAGGTCGCAAGGAAATTGCGTCGCACGGACAAGGCCGCCGATGCTCTCGCCGACGGCGACCGGCAGCAGCGTTTTGCCCAGACCTTCCTGTACACAGGCGAGCAGCGCCTCCGCATCGTTGACCATCACCTGGCCCGCCGATCCTTGTCCAAGTCCGATGGTTTTCGCCATCCACTCCGCTTGCGGCAGATCGTTCATCCGATCATCGTAGGTGACCCATCGCAGCGTGTCTTCTGCCGCGCCCTCGCGCAGATAGACACCATACGGCAGATCGCCCAGTTTTCTCGCGACCACGCTGACTTCGTCGCGCGGCCGCGCGAGGCGAATCGCGATATCCGCTTCACGCTTGGTCAAACTCAGCGAACGCGCTTCAGCGACCAGTTCGACGTTGAGGTCTGGATGCTGGCCGAGCAGATTCGGCAACGCCGGAATGAGAATACGGTTGGTGAGGATCGGCACCGACGTGACGCGTACGGTGCCGGCGACGCGAACATCGGCGCCGGAAATCGTCCGCGTGGAGCTTTGCACTTCGATCTCGATGCGCTCGGCGAGGCTGGCGATTTCGAGGCCCGCATCCGTCAGCGTCAGTTTGCCTTTGACGCGATCGAACAGGCGCGCGGCCAACCGCTCTTCGACCTGAGCAATCCGCCTGACCACCGTGCTTTCGTTAACTGACAGCAGACGCGCCGCCTCGCCGAAATTGCCGGTCCGCGAAGCGGCCAGCACGACCCGCAGGTCGTCCCAGTTTTCTTTTGACATACACCGTATTTCCTTACGCGATCTATCGTCTGGATCGGATCATAACTGCATCACCGATATGCGCCAATAGTCAAACAATGTGAAATCACTGGTCGCGCGCCGCTGTTTTAAATCAATATGGATAATTAAGTGCAGGCACGTCTGTATAAATTGTTATGCACTGCAATTTTGCAGTTCAAGACTGCAAATCTGCAGATGCATCGAGACCATTTGTAGATATATGATAATCAAAGTCAATTTCGTGATAACGCACATCGTTCTTCAGAAGGAATTAATTTTTAAACTGAAGTATGGGGAGGTGAGTGGTGTTGTTTATGGTATTGATCAGTTATTTTTTTCTGGTTACCTGTTGTCCGTTCTTTTTGTGGCGGTCATTTCTTGTCGTCGCGAGGGAGGTTATTCGAAGCCGCGAGGTGACGCTGAATCAGAAGCGCAGCATGGTATGGCATCTTTGCAAGGAATTGATTTATGCACCGTTTTTCACCGTGCTCTGGTATCTTGACGAGATTCTGTTTTCACGGTTTACGCAGCAGAAGTTGGCCAGGCCGGTTTTCATCATGAGCCAGCCGCGGAGCGGAACCACGTTCCTGCTGCGGACGCTGTCGCTCGACGCGAATACCTTCTTTTCCCTGACGCATCTGGAATGGCGCTTTCCGTTCATCACGCTGTGGAAAATCCTCGATATATTGGGTTTGCGAAAATGCGTCGAGGGAATCAGCTATTGGCCGAATACCGAATTAGGCCGGCTTGCCGCGAAGATTCACGAACACCAGTTGGGCAGTGTCGAGGAGCACGGAATATTTTTTGAAGAACGCATGTATCACCATTATTTCACGTTCCGGCGCTTCCCGTTTATTGAAGTTCTGAAGCGTGTAATGGAAGTGCAAATGCTGAGCGCGAGAGAAAAACGCAAACTTTTGCTCACATTCAGAAAAACAGTTCAAAAGACCGCTTATTATCGTGGCGGCGGTCGTACATGGCTGACGAAAGAAAATGAGAGTGTCGATCTGTATAAATTATTACACGATGAATTCAATGACGCTAATTTCGTGGCTATTGTCAGGCCGCCGGAAGAATTTGTCAGTTCGTACGTGACGATGTCGGATATCTGTACAAAAGCGAAGCACGGCGTCGACCCGCAACTCATCGCGGATTGGGATAAAGAAAACATGAAATTCCGTAAAGAGGAGTGTTTGAAACTGATTGAATTCTGCGGGGAGCTGGAGCGAAGCAACGCGATCACCTACCTGACGTTCGACCAGTTCACCACGGAAATCCAGCATACCGTCGAACGCATTTATGCGGCCATCGGCGTGCCGCTGAGCAGCGACTATGCACGGCTTCTCGCGGACATGCAGGCGGAGCAGGACCGGCGCGATTCCGGCTATGTGAACGCGCCGCGCAGTGTCGACGGCTTCGAAGCCTTCGGCGCGTTCGTCGCCCGCATCGGGGCCGGCGCTCCCGAACACGGTCTCGCGACCCAACACAACCTGTAAGAGTCCGTCTGATGAACATCCTTGGTCTGAACTACATTTTTCATGACTCGTCCGCATGTGTCGTTGCCGATGGCGAACTGCTGGTTGCCGTGGAAGACGAGCGCCTGACGGGCGAAAAACATTCCCAGAAGTTTCCGGAGCGCGCGATCGAAAGCTGTCTCGCGCGCAGCGGGTTGAAAGCATCGGACATCGACCACATCGCGATCTCGTTCAATCCGAACAAGCATGTCGTCACGAAGGCACTGTATGCGGCGTCGCTGCACCGGGCCGCGGGCTCTTTCATCTCCTATGAGTTCTTGCGACTGAGAGCGCGGCAGAAAGCGTTCTGGAGCTGGTACAACAGAACGTGGGACCGGCGCGGAGCGCGTCCCAAAGTGCATTTCATCGACCATCACTTGTCGCATATCGGCGGCAGCTATTTCGTCTCACCGTTCGACGAAGCCGCGCTGCTGTCGATCGACGGCTGGGGCGAGTGGTCGACCACATGGCTCGGCCATGCGAAGGGCCGCATGCTGCAGGCATTCGGCGAGAGCCTGTTTCCGCATTCTCTGGGTTGCTTCTATTCCGCCGCGACGGAGTTCTGCGGCTTCAAGCCGAACTACGACGAAGGCAAAACGATGGGCCTCGCGCCTTGCGGCGATCCCGAGCGGTTCTACGACAAGGCGAAGTCGCTCGTGCGGATCAGCGCGGCCGGCGAGATCGAACTGGATCTGTCGCTGTTCGACTTCCCGCAAGTCACCGGCCGCTTCTGCAACGACGCGTTCTACCAGGCATTCGGCGCGCCACGCAAGCGCGGCGCACCGTTCGAGGATCATCACCGGGATGTCGCGGCGGCGTTTCAGCGGGTGATCGAGGAAAGCATCCTGCAGTTGTGCCGGGTGCTCGAAAAGAAGACCGTCACGCGCAACCTCGTGCTCGCCGGTGGCGTGTCGCTGAACAGCGTCGCGAACGGGCGCGTGATGCGCGAAACCCAGTTCAAGAACATCTATGTGATGCCGGGCGCGGGCGACAACGGCACCTGCATCGGTGCGGCGTATTACCTGTACAACGGCCTGCTGAAGGGCGAGAAGCGCTATCACCATGAGCACCCGTATATCGGCACCGAGCACTCGAACGAGGCGATCGAAGACGTGCTTCGCCAATCGAAGGTAGCTTATCGGAGATCGGCCGACGTCTGCGCTGAAACCGCGTCCATTCTGCGGACGGGCAAGATCGTCGCGTGGTTTCAGGGCAAGATGGAGTTCGGTCCGCGCTCGCTCGGCGGCCGCAGCATTCTCGCGGATCCAACGCTGCCGGGCATGAAAGACAAGATCAACGCCGAGGTCAAGCATCGCGAGTTGTTCCGGCCGTTTGCGCCGTCCGTCGCGGCGGAAGACGTGTCGAAGTTCTTCGACTTCTCGGGCGAATCGCCGTTCATGCTGATGGTGTGCGACGTGCTGCCCGACAAGCAGGCGCTGTTGCCAGCCATCACGCACGTCGACGGCACCGCGCGCCTACAGACAGTGTCGGCGACGTCCAGCCGGCGCTACTACGGTCTGATCAAAGAGTTCGAGAAGTTGTCCGGCATTCCGGTTATTCTCAATACAAGCTTCAACATCATGGATCAGCCTATCATCGAATCGCCGCTGAACGCGATTCGATGCTTCTTTTCGACAGGATTGGACGTGCTGGTAATGGGCGACTTCATCGTCGAGAAAGCGCCCATGGCCGTTGGCGAAACACCGGTCGTGCTGCCCGCTTCGCCGCAACGTGCGCCCGCTTCGTTCGTGACGGTCTCGGCGGCGAATCGCAGCGACGCACAACTAGATACCATTTCTTGATGCGGCGTCCCGCATTTCGGCCAGTCGAAAAGAATAGGGGAAAGACATGGACCTGACCGATATCGCCAGCAGCGATATCTCCTGGCACACAATGCATGTCGACAAACTATCGCGTGCCAAACAGAAAAACCAGAAGGCGGCCGTGTTGTGGCTGACCGGACTGTCGGCGTCTGGAAAATCGACGATCGCCTCGATGCTCGAGCGGCGCTTGCATAGCAACGGGTCACATACGTACGTTCTCGATGGCGACAACGTACGTTTCGGCCTGAATCGCGACCTGGGTTTCTCGGACCGCGACCGGGTCGAGAATATCCGACGGGTGGCCGAAGTCGCGCGGCTGATGGTGGATGCTGGACTGCTCGTCATCGTGTCGTTCATCTCGCCGTTTCGCGTGGATCGCGACGCGGCGAGAGAACTGTTCGACGAGACCGAGTTTATCGAAGTGTTTGTGGAGACACCGATTGCGGAGTGCGTCCGCCGCGATCCAAAGGGCCTGTATGCGCGCGCGCTGCGCGGCGAGATCAAGAACTTCACCGGACTCGATTCTCCGTACGAGGTGCCCGAGTCACCGGAGATCCGGCTCGATACCGTCGGGCACTCGGTGGAGAAAACGGTCGAGCGAGTGGAGGTATGGTTGAAGGAGCGGGGGTTTTTGAATGATTGAACAGGAAGACGCGTTGTCGGTGGATGCCAGCACGCTGGACCGTTTCGAGCAGCTCGCCATCGCGGCGGCCGAAAAGATTCTCGAGTATTTTGACAACCGGTGCCCGGTATGGGCCAAAGCGGACCGGTCGCCGGTAACCGAAGCCGATCACGCCGCCGAGGCGGTCATCGTGGACGGATTGCGCGCGGTGTATCGCGGCGTGCCGTGCGTGGCCGAAGAGGCGGTATCGGCGGGCGTGATGCCGAACGTGCTGGGGCGAGCCTTTTTTCTAATCGATCCGCTCGACGGCACCAAGGAGTTCATCGCGGGCCGCAACGATTTCACGGTGAACATCGCGTTGATACGGGACGGTACGCCACTGATCGGCGTGGTGCTTGCACCGGCGACGCGCATGCTGTACTCGGGCCGCCCCGGTTACGCGTGCATGTCGGAGGTCGGTGCTGATCGCGGAATACGCAACCGGCAGCGAATCGCGGTGCGTGCCCGTTGCGAGCCGCCGACCATCGTCGCAAGCAGATCGCACGCGTCGGCCGATACCGACGAATTTATCCAGCGCTACCCCGACGCAAAATGTGTGTCGGTCGGCTCGTCGCTGAAATTTTGCGCCATCGCGAGCGGCGCGGCGGATATCTACCCGCGGCTCGGCCGAACAATGGAGTGGGACACCGCCGCGGGGCACGCGGTGCTGTCGGCCGCGGGTGGTCGCGTCATGTCGATGGACGGCACGGTGTTGACTTACGGCAAGCGCGGGCAGAGCAGCGACGTCGATTTCGCGAATCCGTGGTTTGTGGCGGAGGGTGGCCCGAGCGGCTCTATCTAGCCGACGGTCCCTTCTTGGCCGCACCCGGTCCGACGATGAGCTGACGGCGTGCTCCGCCATTGATGCCTCGGGTCGGGCAGTAGTCGGACCCGAAGCGGACCTTGGCATTTTCCGGAAGCAGCCGTTCGTGCCAGTGTCTCGCCACGTCTCCACGGGGCGAGGTCAATGAACGCAATCGCAATTAAATCTTGCGAATCTCAGGGCTGCAATCGTCAATGGCGTCCGTCCTACATCTGATTTTGACGTCGGCATGCATGCAGTATCTCGTTGACCGCAAATGCTCCTCTCACGGTCTGCACATTTTGCAGGACACACAGGTGATACGCTCTTTCGCGCGGCAAAAGCATTGCGCCATTTCTGTAAATCGCGTCGCACGAGTTGCTGATCTGGCGAGCCGCAAAGCTGCTCTGACTGTTTCCCAACGAATGCAGAATGCATTGATCGTAGTCTGGATTATCACTACCGTACGCTAGGGCCGAGAGCGGGGTGGCGAGCGTGATCGAGAGAAACAGATAGGCGAGTTTGAGCATGATTGCGACCAAGACTCAGGGATATAACGGCGGGCAGTTACCGATTATCAGCGATTCAGGCGTCAGTGTCGAATGACCGGTGGTGGCAGGGCCGAGTCAAACACTCGGCCCACCTATGTGAATGCCTCAGACCGACCCTCAACGGCCAGTCACGGTGCGCGCTCTCACTGGCAGAAAACTGACCGGTCCGTACGTTCAAGTGGCATTTTCGGGAACAACTATTCGACTTAGCCGCCGCTGGCCGGTCGCCACACCGACGGCGGCTTAAGCCAACAAGGTGCTGGGACCTGCGTCGTCATGGTGTTTCGCGTCCGCGGTCCGCGTGGGAGTCCGTTGTTTTACGAGGAGAAAAGTTGAGCACGCCTGGTGAGGAACCGGAAGCCTAGTACCTCATCGATCGTGAACAAGAAGACGGTCGTAATGCCCTCGGAAAGAATGCTCACGCTCACAACAACCCGTCGAATTGAAGCGGAACGGTCGGTATCGGGGCAGCGCAGATAAAGTCACCGGAAGCGAATTCAAAGAGGCCCCTCGTTGGCGGGGCCTTGAGCTACGAAATCACCGTGTTTCTGTTAGTACGTCACAGAAGTCCCACTGCCAGTAAAACTGTGCTGAGTAGGAGCGTCATTTGCATAGTCGCCAACGGCCTGGATGATGTTCACGATCTGCTGCGGCAACCTGCCGCCGCTGACGGCGGTCATTGCAGTACGATCCATCTCAACGACTACGGGGAGGTCTTTGATTACCAGCGCGTTCATTTCGATTCTCCAAGGGTAAATTAGTCAGTCAGGAATGTCAGAGCTTGTTTTGAGGGTGTAGATACTCCTCGATGAGGATCAAGGCAAAGTGCGTGCCAAACGGTGTCACCGCGGTAAGCGATCACACAACTAATTGAAAATATTGGATTTTTAATGGCGACCAGTGCGAATTGGTAGACAGACATGCGCGCTGCGACCGGTGGGTCGGATCCAACTCTCCGTCTGGCGCTGTGGGTTAGATCGCGACACATGCGGTCCGCCTCCGTATCCCGTGTTTGTACGATGTCCTCGAGGCTTAGAATCCGATCGAAGCCTGAGGACAATGAGTCTGTCGCACGGTCGCTGAGGGAAACGCCGATTCGCTCCGCGGCTTTCCTCGTTTCAATGACGGGAGACGCTGTCAGTCAGCGAGACATTGCCCGGCTCTTCGATGTCTATCTGCACAAGCCGTTCTCTTGCGAGGCACTCATGCAGGTCATCGAAGATGCTCGCTGCAGCAGCGATGCGAATACTCGCCAAGCCGCCTGGACTAACTGTTGTCGACGGAAGCGCACACAACCCATAGTCGGAGGTTCAACGGCAAGCCTCTTCCGGGTCACGGAGCAAAGCGAGCGGCAGCTTTCAGCGTGAAAGCGACTTTTGAATCTCTGGCCGAGTGAGCGGGCGACCGGCTGAACATGGCCGAGAGTGCCAGTTCAAATGAAGGTCGCGCGAAGCGGGCGTGAACGGCACCGTCTGTTTTTCCGTATTCAAGGGCGCGGATGAGACAAGCGTGCCCCACTACACAGGCAAATCCAGCGTCGAAAGGCTTCTGCGAGCCGTCTGTGCATATGCGAATGGCATATAGCAGGGAGTACCGCCGCGTCTAAACTGAAATTGCCGCCACATCACGATCACGACTTTTCTCTGCCCACATTCCGACGTGTCTGGGTCCTCCGGCGCAGTTGCCCGACTCGGCGAATCAATCCACCTGCCTTTGTCATCCGCTGAAAAGGGCGTAGTGACGGGCTGACGGGCGTTCAACGATGTGAGATCTGAACGATGGCCAAAAAATCTATGCGCGCACCAATTCTCGCCCTTTAATAAAGTGAACTAAGGAAGCGCTGATTTATTCAGCTCGGTGGTCATCGTTGGCGTAGCTGAGGACGTTATAGAAGGCAACTCACGGAACAGACTCACACTGATGAAGAGGCAGATCGGCTTCGCCGAAGCGGAAATTGCAGGCAAGAAGCGAGTGACGAGGCGCCAACGCTTCCTCGCCGAGATGGAGAAGGTCGTTCCGTGGCAGCGCTTGCTGTCGGCAATCGAGCCGCACTATCCGAAGGGCACGCGAGGCCGCCCGCCGATTGGCCTGGAGCGAATGCTGCGAATCTACTTCCTGCAACAGTGGTACGGGCTGTCGGACGAAGGACTGGAAGACGCGCTGTATGACAGCATCGCGCTGCGAGCCTTCGCCGGCATCGATCTGGCAGTTGAGAACGTGCCTGATGCGACCACGCTGTTGAAATTCCGGCGCCTGCTGATCGAACACGAACTGACACGGAAGTTGTTCGACGAGATTGGCATCTCGCTGTGCGAGCGTGGGCTGATGATGAAGGAAGGCACGCTGGTTGACGCAACGATCATTGAAGCGCCGCCGTCGACCAAGAACGCCGGGAAGAGTCGTGACCCGGAAATGCATCAGACGAAGAAGGGAAACGAATGGCACTTTGGAATGAAAGCCCACATTGGCGTCGATGCCGATTCGGGCCTGATCCACAGTGTGGTTGGCACATCGGCCAACGTGTCGGATGTATCGCAAGCGCATGCCCTGCTGCACGGACATGAAGAGCAGGCGTTCGCCGACGCGGGCTACATGGGCGTAGACAAGCGCGAGGAAATGGCGGGCAAGACCGTGAAGTGGCACGTCGCTGCCAAGCGGGGAAAGATCAAGGCGATGCAGGACGGGGCGCTGAAGAACCTGGTGATCGCGGTCGAGCGAACCAAGGCGCAGATCCGGTCGCGGGTTGAGCATCCATTCCATATCGTCAAGAACCTGTTTTCACCATCGCAAGACGCGATACAAGGGCTTGGCCAAGAACACCGCGCAACTGTTCAGCCTGTTCGCTCTTGCGAATCTGGTGATTGCGCGAAATCTGTCGCGATCGGTCCATGGGAGCAATCCGTCATGCGTATAAAAAATGCGAGCAGGGAGCCTCGTTTGCGCGTCCAATTCACCGAGTTGAGCATCGATTCGCTTCGTCATCCGGAAAATTCGACGGCATCTCGTCTGCAACTTGGGCAGTTGGTCCATTGATCAGCGCTTCCCTAACGCCTTCGAACCGGAGGTCAGAATGGAGCAAGTTCTGCGTGCAGCGGTCATGCAAACGGGATCGGCCATGTTCGATGTCGAGCGAACGCTGGCCAAGCTCGAACGGGACGTAGTCGCGGCGTCGAAACTCGATTCGCAATTGATTGTGTTCCCGGAAGCCTTCGTATCCGCCTATCCCAAGGGACTGCATTTCGGCGCTCCCGTCGGCGAGAGGACGCCTGAAGGCAGAGAGGACTATCGCCGGTACTTTGACAGCGCGATCGAGGTGTCATCCGTGCGGACAAATCGAATCGCGCAGATCGCAGGCGACCTGAGGCAATACCTGATCGTCGGTGTGATTGAGCGCGACGGCGGTACGCTCTACTGTACCGTCATCTTCCTGGCGCCCGATGGAATACTGCTGGGAAAACATCGAAAGCTGATGCCCACAGCGGCCGAGCGGTTGATCTGGGGGTTTGGCGACGGGTCGACGCTTCCCGTATTCGATACGCCTTTCGGTCGGCTGGGTGCGGTGATCTGTTGGGAAAACTACATGCCGCTTTTGCGCATGGCCATGTACGCGAAGCGAATACAGATTTATTGCGCGCCGACAGCGGACAGTCGGCCCACCTGGGTTGCTTCAATGCAGCACATTGCGATGGAAGGCCGCTGTTTTGTGCTCTCTGCGTGTCAGCATTTACGGCGCCGCGATGCGCCGGACAACTATGCTGCCGTCCAGGGCAACAATCCGGATACCGTTCTCATGCGTGGCGGCAGTTGCATAGTGGGACCACTAGGAGAGGTGCTTGCCGGGCCCGTGTTCGATGAAGACGCCCTGCTTGTTCACGAACTGGATCTCGCTGACCTCGCGAGGGGAAAATACGACTTCGATGTCGTAGGGCACTACGCACGTCCGGATATATTCCGCCTCCATGTAAATGAGTCGGTTACCCCACCCGTCGTCTTTGAGCAGAACCGTTGATTGCGCCTTGTCGGGCTGTTTCTCCGAAACGGCCTCGCACGGATGCCTAACGTCGGTCGCGACATCACCGAGGACATTCGGTCCCAGTATGCATTTCATTGCGGCACTTCACCGTGCCTTCCTGAAACAGGCGAATGATGCCCGGTTCTCGGGCGATGGAGGACGCTATGTATTCCTTGTTGCCAATATTGGGACCTGATCCTGACGCCCCCGTGAGCGCGGAAGCATACTCATTGGGTAATGATGGTCAGGCAGCCGGAACCACATTTGTGAACGACGAGGGGCAATCGCGGCCGGTTGGCGCGCAATGGCTAAACGGCTGGCTTACCTCTACCCTTGCGCCTCCGAATCACACGACCCTCTGGGGTATCAACGACGGCCTTATCGCTGTGGGCAGCATGACAACGGACAACTACGCAACCGAGTCCGCCATCATCGTCGACGCCGGGAATGTGACTGACCTCTCGAACCTGGTCGGGCCGATCTCATGGGCGGCCGATGTCAACGATCAGGGGCTCGTTTGCGGCGGCGGCACTAACGGAGAGGGTTTCCTGTTCAGCGTGCCCGCAAACCGTCTCGTTGCCACTGTTCCGGCGCTTAATCTTGCCGTGATAAACAACCAGGGAGAAGCAGTTGGCTTTAGTGATTCCGGGAAGCCGGGAGTACATAGCGTCGCGAGCGGCGCCACAAAGATGCAGGATGCGATGGAAAGCGCGTACGGCATTAACGACGCCGGGGTAGCCTGCGGAGCAGCCGGCTGGTGCGCGACAATTGGGAAGTCCGCTTTTGCGACAACTATGATGGCCGGTGGTGAGGAGTCGAAGGCGGCGTAGCCGCCGCAGACGACGAGCCACCGGCAGCGCCGATTCGGCGGGGGCTTAGGATGGCTGACTGAAGCTAAAAGAACAGTCAACCAATGCCTGGTACTCACATTACCGATCGACAGGTTCATCTCTACATGACCAAGCGCAAAGATCACACCCAGGAAGTTGCCGCCGCGAAAGCGGGTATGAGCGTGCGCACTGCACGTCGCGCGACGAACGCCACTGAGTTGCCCTCGCAGAAGCCAGAACGTCAATGGCGCACGCGCGCCAATCCGTTCGCTGATGTTTGGGATAGCGAAGTCGTGCCATTACTACGCAGTTTCCCGAAACTCAAAGCGGTCACCTTGCTGCGCAAACTGCAGGAAGACCATTCTGGTCGCTTCCCCGACGGAATGCGGCGCACGTTGGAGCGGCATGTCAGCCGGTGGCGTGCGCTGGAAGGGCCCAGCAAGGAAGTGTTCTTCCCCCAGACGTATCAGCCCGGCGTACGGGGCTTGTCCGACTTCACGCATATGGAGAAACTGGGTGTGACGATCGCCGGCGTCGCGTTCGGACACATGCTCTATCACTTTGTGCTGGCGTTCTCGCGCTGGGAGTACGCCAGCGTCGTTGATAGCGGAGAGAGCTTCCAGGCTCTTGCGGCAGGTTTGCAAAACGCTCTATGGCAGGCGGGGGGCTGCCCGAGCGAACACCGCTCTGACAGCCTGTCGGCCGCCTTTAAGAATCTTCAGGAAGAAGAAGACTTCACGGTTCGCTATAAGGCCTTGCTTGAGCACTATGGGATGGAAGGCACGCGCAACAATCGAGGCTTGGGCCACGAGAACGGTAGTGTCGAATCCTCGCATCGATGGCTGAAGGAAGCGGTCGATCAGGCCTTGTTACTGCGCGGTCATCGGGATTTCGACGACCGGCCAGCCTATGACGAATTTGTGCGCAGTGTGGTGATGCGCCGCAACCGGCGCAATGCCGCCGCATTCCAGGTCGAGCGTGAGTACCTGCGGGATCTGCCTGAGCACCGTACCACCGACTTCGTCGAGGACGAGGCGCGCGTGACGCGCTGTGGCACTTTTACGGTGGACAACAGCCTCTACAGCGCGCCGTCACGCCTGATCGGACATCGCCTGAAGGTGCGGCTCTATAACGATCGGCTTGACTGCTATCTGTCTGGCGCGCTGGTACACAGCACGGCGCGCGTCACACGCACGAGCAAAGGCCGCGGACGCGCCATTGACTACCGGCATTTTATTGAGTCGCTCAAACGCAAACCTCAGGCCTTCAGGGGTCTCGTGTTTCGTGACGATCTGTTTCCGCGCGAAGCTTACCGCCGGACATGGGAACGCCTGGATCAAGCGCTGAGCCCGCGCAACGCCTGCAAGACCATGGTGGGCCTGCTCGATCTGGCCGGGAACCACGGCGTGGAGGCTCAACTGGCAGAACGGCTCGACGCCTTGCTCGCGCTCGGGAAACTGCCCGATCTGAAGGCGCTCTTCGACGAATTCGCGCCGCGTGAGGCCGAATGTCCCGTTGTGTCGGTCGAGATGCCGGATGCCTCGATCTACGACGCGTTGCTTGATGAAGAGGTGTTCGCATGAGCGCACCAACTTACGACATCGGCCGCATGGGACTGATGCTCAATGAACTGCGTCTGCCAACGATTGGTCGGCTGTGGTCTGACTTCGCCCAGCGCTCGGATAAAGAAGGCTGGCAAGCCTCGCAACTGTTGGGCGTATTGTTCGAGCATGAACTGGCTGAACGGGCGAAACGCAGACTGGAACGTCATCGTGTCGAATCACAATTGGACCCGACCAAGACTCTTGCCACGTTCGACTTCAGTGTCGTGCCCATGGTATCGAAGGCACACGTCATGGCGCTGGCCACCGGCGATGCGTGGCTCGAGAAGGGCGCCACGATCCTCCTGTTTGGGCCACCTGGCGGGGGCAAGAGCCATCTTGGAAGCGCCATCGGACACGCGCTGATCGATGCAGGGTACCGCGTTCTATGCACGCGTACCAGTGACTTGGTGCAGAAACTTCAGGCTGCGCGAAAGAGTCTGCAATTGCCCTCGGCGCTCGCCAAACTCGACCGCTTCGATCTGATCATCCTGGACGATCTGTCCTACGTCAGGAAGGACCAGGCTGAAACCAGCGTGCTGTTCGAGTTGATAGCTGAAAGGTATGAGCGCAAAAGTCTTCTCATAACGGCAAATCAGCCGTTCTCGGGCTGGCATAACGTCTTCCCGGACCCCGGCATGACGGTGGCCGCCATAGACAGGCTTGTTCATCACTCGACGATCTTCGAGCTGAATGTCGAAAGCTATCGGCGCCGCAACGCCAGCGACAAACAGAAAGAGCGGCGGCGTCAATTACCCACGGACGACCACAACGGAGCGACAACTATAGCCAATTGACAGCGACAATTACCCCCGTCGACCGGCCATCATAGTTGTCGCGCAACCGGACATCGTAGTTGACGATATCCAAGCCGGCACGCCGCCCACATACAAGGCCGTTCCGGGAACGTGCGACACACGGCAGGCGACGCCGGTCTTTCAGCCTATCCCGCTGCCCGCTGGAGCAACCGAGGGTACTGCAACGGCAATCAACAACAGTGGTGATGTGGTCGGCAGTTGCGTGTTTGACGATCCGTCGTTAAACAACGGCTTTCATTTTGGAGCTTTTCTCTATCAAAACGGAACGACGACGCTTCTGGACAAGCTGATTTCGGATCCCGGATGGCATCTGGAGGTTGTGTTCGATATCAACGCTAGCGGACAGATCATCGGGATGGGGAAGCAGAACGGCACTTTGACGGCTTTCATGCTGTCACCCACGACGAGCTGGCCATGGTGGCATTTTCCGTTGCCGGTACTTGTAGGGCGCCTTCTCGGGGGTGTGGCCGATGACGCAGGTGGTTCGCTAGTTCTTGGCGGCAGACCGATTCCAATCGATCCGTGGGGTCCCTGGCTGCAACTACAGCCGGAAAAGCGCGATGCGCTCATTGCACTAGCGATCGACGAGATCGCGAGTTCTATCTTTGACGAAGCGACCCGCGTGCAGGTGCGAACGACGTTGGTCGAAGCCGCAACCAGCCGCCTGAAAGGTATGAATGTCAGACGCGGTCGAACCGGACCGCGGCAAACCTCGAAACGAAACGCGGAGATTCCCAGAAAGCACGGGCTTCCGGTGAGCTGGCTAAAGAAGTTTGGCCGCTAGCGTCAACCTGGCGGATTCAACCGGTCGATGCAATAGTTCGATCGAATCGTTCAGCCGGTGTTTCGTAATCCAGGGTCTTTCGTGGTCGCTCGTTCAGCCTTCGTCCCACTCGTGTAGACTGCGCGGTTGTCCCAACAGATCGACCACCTCGGCCCGGCTCTTCCTCCTGGGTCCGGCGTGTGTCAATGCCCGCGTTCGACGCGCCCCCGACAACGCTTGATGGTTTTGACCAGCTGGTAGCAGACCCGAGCGAGTACTCGATCGAGCTGCCAGCGGAAGAACAAATAAAACGGATGCATTTCTGGAACACCCCCTGATTGAAGCGGAAATCGGATTGCTGGTTGATTGCCTGATCGACGACGCCGCGCCGGACGAGGCAATCGATGTCGCGTCGAATTCCCGATCCAGCGAATTCGACATCGCGACACGCGCGCTCGCCGTCGACGGCTGGTGTGTCGTGTCGAACTTTTTGTCACAGAGCCAGACGCAGGCCTTATCGACCGAATGCATGGCCATGCACGACGCGCAACTGCTGACTCCAGCCCGTGTGGGGGCCAATCGCGCTGCCACACTTTTGCGCGGCGATAGCACGCACTGGTTCCAATCCGACGCGCTGAGCACGCGGCAGCAGGCGTTCGCCGATCGCATCGACGTGCTACGGAACGCGCTCAACCGCGACCTGTTTCTCGGTCTGGTCGATAGCGAATCGCACTACGCGGTATATCCGCCAGGTGCCGGATACGCACGCCACCTCGACTGCCTGCGTAACAGCGACAGCCGCGTGATTTCCGCTGTGTTCTACCTCAACGAAGCGTGGCAGGACGCCGAGGGCGGCGCACTTCGGCTATACCTTGCCGATCAGTCTTATCACGACGTCTTTCCGCGCGCCGGAACGCTGCTCTTGTTTCTCTCGGCGGAGTTTGAACACGAGGTGCTGCCCGCCACGCGCGACCGCATGAGCATTGCATGCTGGATGAGGCAGCGGGTGTAAGCCGAACCGCGTGCGCATCTGTGGTTAACGATCCAGGATCGCGCCCTTTCGGATCAGCTTGACAATCAATTGCCGGATTTCGTTAGTGTCCAGTGCGGCATGGTGCCGATGGCATACGCGCGAAACCAACGCCGAGTCACGACAATGTGGCCGAGCTCGGAAGCTCAATCAAGCCGTGAGCCTTCCTTTCGCCCCCGTCACCCTGGGTGCAGCAGACGCGGGAACAGAGTCCCCAAAAAGTAGCTCAGTGTTGGAGATTTTCCTCGCAATCTTCCCAGTACCGAAGCGGGTCGCGATGTTGTGGATAGTGTAAGTTGAGCCACTCTGACAACCTGGCCCAATCGGGATGGTTGGTACCAGTTTGAGCCGACCAGATCGACGACCTCTCAAGTACTCGACCGTTCACGCGATCACGGACGAGCAAGCTGCCCAGTCCGCTTGAACTGTTCGTCTGTGACTCAACCAGATACCGCGGCAGAATCCTGAGCTCAGCATCCTCGGCCCACCCGTATATGGCGCGGACCACGCCGGACGGATCTCGCAACTCTATGGGTCCGCTTTCCGGGCGAACGGCTGTCCAACCTTCAGGAAACTCAGTGACAACCTCGTTTTTACCTTCCCTTACCCACTTCGCCCGCCATGCCCTCGCCATCGACTCGCGCATGCGAGATACCGACTCGTAGGCAGCAGGCAACTCGATCGCCATCGGAAGAGTAATGAGGTTGTCTTTCCAGAGTTTGGCTTCGTCGTCGACGCGCTCGACCTCGTCGAACACCCCTGCATCGAATGGGTTCTCTGGCCGGCTCGATACTTTCACGTTCCCATTAGGCAGACCCTCGAAAAGGCGCTCAGCATCATGGCGGGTAAGTTTCGTCTTTCCTTTCTTCATTTGGCTCTCTGCAACAAGGTTGTCGCTAACGCGTAGGCCATAACGACCGAATGGGGTGTCCATTTAACCGGAGTTAGCGTTTTGCCTCCACGGGCGGCTCGGCGAAGGTCGCTCCAAGCTGGGCGGATGTCCGCGTTGCCCCGGCGGCTTTGGAGGAACAGCCTTTGGGCGCTGGGTCATAACAAGGTCTTGGTAACGAACCGGTCCATGGGCGACAGCAAGCTCCATGACCCGATAGAACAGCATCCCTCGGCTACGTGAGCGGCGGCGGTTGAAACGGAACACGAACTCGTCCAGGTAACTGGGCAAGTGTGCAGAATCCACCGCTCCCTGGTGGGTGCCCAGGAGCCAACGTTTTGCAAGGGACGCTATTCGATGCACACCTGGCAGAAGTTCTTCGGGGTCCTCGCCCCGCGCCGACGCGGCCCGCTGGCTACGGCGGTCATGGATGTAACCATTCTTCTCCAGCCACCGGTAACCCTGCCAGGCATCGGTGATGACCGTCGCCCCGGGCTCGACGTTATCCAACACGAAGGAGCGAAGCGATTCCGAGGAGGCATCCGCCACGGGCGCCATTCGACAGCGCCCGAATCCCTTCGGCTCCACGATCTCGATCGCGATACACGTCAGGATCTTCTTCCCTTTGGCACGGCCTCCCGAAAGTCCGGATTCTTTGCCTCCGATGTAGGTTTCGTCCACCTCCACCTTCCCGCAAAGGCGCTCCCGATCGGGGCGAATCAGAACAGACCGCAGGCGATGAAGAATAGCCCACACCGTCTGGTAGGAGCCGATCTCCAAGGTCCGCTTCAAACTCAGCGCGGAGATCCCATCTTTAGCGGTAGCAAAATGCCAACAGACCGAAAACCAAACCGTGAGCGGAGTACGTGTCCGGTCAAAGATGGTGCCAGCCATCACCGATGTGCGGCTACCGCATCCAGTACACATGAACCGGTTGTCCCCAAGCCGCCATCCTCCGTGATGCCCACAGGACGGGCAGACGAAGCCGCAAGGCCATCGCAGCCATTCGAGGTAGTCCAGGCAGTCTGCATCAGTCGGGAACCAGGCCTGAAACTCCCCAAGGGACTTAGGGTAGTGGATGCTGGCGTGGGCGCGTTCCATTGCCCCAGTCTACGCTTAACTCCGGTCAAATGGACACCCCATACGACCGAAATCGGGCGCCACTTCCTCTCACGCGCGGTTGAAGATGCTCACGATCCTATTCTGCGCTATTCGCATGTTACCGGCTTGCGCGGCGGCAATGGCGCGGCGGCTTATGCCGCCGCTCCTGCCGCCGGACATCAGACGGGTCGATCCTCGCACAGGATCAGAGGATGAGCGGACGGGCGTCTAACGATTCCAGCAAACTATTGCATCCACCGGTTGAATCCGCCACCCTTTGCAGACGGTCACGATAAGTGGAATTCTACGGCCGGTATCAGAGGCGATTCAGCCACTTGGCACGCCTGCATTCCGACTAGCTTCTCCCGCGCCCCGGAAGGAATTGACCCAGTTATCAAGCAAGCGCCGTGGCGGCTGATCGCAAAGGCTTACCACTAGAATTCGGACTGCGGGAACGGCGATGCACCATTGAGCCAGTCGTAATGCTCAACATTGACTCTTGACTTCAGTACACCTTTGTTGCGAACGTTGCCGTCGTCATCTTGAGCGTTATCCGACGAAAATCTCAGCGCCACACCGACGGTGGCGTCCGCAAACCGTGCTGTCAGATTTGCGCTGCTCGTGCAGTCTACCGGTGCACTCAGGGTGCCGGTTGTCACGATCGCTCCTCTTTCCAGCGTCCGACCTTGGCGCGCGAACTCCTTCCAAAGGAACGCAAGGGATTCAAACGGCCGAGTTCGATCATCGCCATTAAGCGTTGATGCGATACGCTCACCGTTGCGCCAGATGCCCGCATCCTCATCAAAGGAACAATCATCTGCAAAGGGGATTTGCTCGCCGCAGATTAGTGCGTGGAATCCAAGGTTATCGGCAACGAAGCTAGGCTGTGCGACTGCTTTCCTGTCGATGTATCGGCTACACACGACCTCGATGGCAACAAAAGCACGATCAAGCATTGACGTATCGAACGCTTCTTTTGCAGGAGAAACCGTGCGACCGAAGCGAAAACCAACCTCGGTTTCAAGCGTCGCACGACTATCGACGCGAAAATTGAGGATGCTGCCCGAAGGTGGGACTCGCGATTGGACCAAGCACCCGGTGGCAGGAGCGTTGATTAACTCGCCGCGCAGTCCGCGCGGCGAGGCACCCGCGATTTTCCATCCAATCACTGGCTCGCCGATACGCTCGACAAAAAGCGCCTGTGCGGCGTAGCCGCCACTCAGCGAACTGGGTCTTGATCCGGGCGGCAAGTCTCCAAGCCCCAGCCCGGTCTGCCACGACCATTCCAAGTGGGCCGCGGCGGCAGCGGGATCGAAACGCATCTGTTCCATTCCTTCAACGTGGGCGTGCTCTGTTACACAGTGGACGAATAGCTCGGGGAAAAGGAAGCCCCGCCCTAACGGCAAGGCTGTCGTTCCGAGTTGGCTTAGACGTCCTTGGCTCGAAGTTGAGCCGGGAAGGCCCAGATAGCGATCGCTGCGCAAAGCACGCACAATGCGACGATCGTGTAGAGCGCAGGAGTTGTGCTTCCGGTCAAATCGCTAATACGGCCGACCATCACAGGGCTGACGATGCCGCCCAATTGCCCGATCGAATTGATCAGTGCGATACCGCCCGCAGCACCCACACCGGTCACAACCTTAGGCGGGAGTGTCCAGAACGCCGGAATCGTGGTCAGCATGCCCGTACCGAGAACAATCAGGGCGACGACCAGCGCAACCGGGTTCTTCGCGAAGATGCCCGCGCCAAGAAAGCCTAAGGCGGTGAGCAGCATGCAACCTGCGAAAACCATTCGACGATTCCCAGAACGATCGCCCAGCTTGCCCATCGTGAGCATCCCGATGCCACCAAACAAGTACGGGAGGGCTGTGAGTAGACCGATGGTAGAGGGGTCTTTAATTCCCGACGAGCGAATGAGCTGTGGCATCCAGAAGTTCATTCCGTAGGACGCGATCTGAACGAGGAAGTACGCCAGCGCCAGAATCAGGAAGGCCTTCGACTTCAACGCACCGAGAAACGAGTGGCTTTCGGCCTTCTTCGCGTCGGCATCGAGTTTGGACCGCAAAAGAATCTTCTCGTCGTCATTGAGCCATTTGGCATCTTCGACACGATCGTCAAAGCGGAAGAGCACCACGAACCCCAGCAGCACGCAGGGCAAGCCACCGATCAGAAAGATCCAATGCCATGCGGCCATACCCATGAAGCCGTCGAAGTGCGAGAGGATGAAGCCCGACAAAGGCGCACCGAGGACGCCGGAGAACGCCAGGGCGAGAAAAAGCAGCCCACTGACGCGGCCGCGATGCTTCGCAGGAAACCAGGTCGAAAGGTAATAGAGGACGCCTGGTGCGAAACCCGCCTCCATCGCGCCGATGATAAAGCGAGCAATGTAGAACTGCGTCTCGCTCCGAACGAAGACCATGCACGCCGTGGCGATGCCCCACGAGATCATGATGCGCGCGATCCATTTGCGCGCTCCGACACGAAAGAGAAACAGATTGCTCGGAACTTCGCAGGCAACGTACCCCACTACGAACAGGGCAGCACCCAGGCCGTAGGCAGTATCGCTCAGCGCAAGCTCCTTCTGCAGATGAAATTTCGCAAAGCTGATGTTGATTCGATCAAACCATGCGAACAGATAGCAGATGATGATGAGCGGAATAACGCGAAGTTTGACCTTCAACATTAGCGCTGTTTCGGCATCGCGTATTGCTACGCCACCTTCCAATGCCTTATTGATTTGCATATGCTGCCCCTTATGTCTCTGGTAAAGGGTAGGTGTCGCGGCGTTGTTTTAACGCAGCGTCCAAAACCGTATGTCCGGGTAAGTTCGGCTCGATAGGAACGGCTCAGTTCAACTGCGCAGGCCCGGAATCTTTTTTCGCGTTCTCGTTTCCAAGGAGCTGTTCCTGCACGCGACTGATTCGCTATTTGCCTTGGCGGCTCATGATTGTCTCCATTTCGCTTGTTTAGTATCGGTGCGATGCACCTGTCACTGTCGGACGAAGAACGACACCCACCCGTTGCCGGGTGGGTGGATCTCATTACTTGGTGAAGTTGGCTTCGCGCGCCTTGATGATCGCGACTACCGTGTCATTGACAGGAGTCGGCACGCCGTACTTCCTGCCTTCGCGAGAAATTGATCCGTTGATCGCTTCGACTTCGCCGCGACGGCCGAGGTTATAGTCGAGCAGCATCGAGGGGCGAGCATTGGGAATCTTGCTTCCAAGCTTGCGAATGTGCTCGATCGGATCGCCCACATCGAGGCGGATGCCAGCGGCTTTCGCCACCGCAATCGCTTCTTCCGCCGCGCCCTTTGCTACACTCCAGGCACTGGGGTTCGCCATTACTTCGCCGATGGTCATTCCCGTTGCACACGTGGTGCCCGAGAACGCGACGTTCATGATCAGCTTTTCCCAAACCATCTGATCAAGATCGCCGAAGATCGCAACCTTGAAGCCCGACGAGCGCCAGATTTCAGCAGACGCTTCGAGGTCATCACGCGACAGACCACGATAAGCGCCGAAGCGAATCATTTCCATGCCGTTGTGGTGTGCATGACCGGGTGCGCGAATCGATGCTCCAAAGCCTCCTACAACGCCTATCGCGATCCGGTTCTCTCCGAGGATCGTCGCAGCCTTTTCGGCAGAGCCCAAACCGTTCTGAATGGTTTGAACAACTGTCTTCGGACCGAGGAGTTGTTCCGAGGCACGAGCGGCAGCCTCAACGTCGAACGCCTTCGTCGCGATGATGACGAGATCGCACTCGCCAATACCATCGGTTGTCGTGCTGGCGTGAATCGGCACCGTGCGGTCGCCGCTGGCACCTTCAACACGCAGTCCTTTCTTTTGCATCGCGGCCACGTGATCGGGCCACAGACAGATCGCATGTACTTCGTGGCCGGCGCTCACCATCAGACCAGCGTATACGGAGCCCATTGCTCCGCTGCCTACAATCGCTATCTTCGCCATTTCCGTGCTCCTTAGTGGCTAAGCACGGAGATGATTGCCTTCGTGACGCTTTCCGTGTTGCCGTTGCCGCCGATGTCCGGGGTGCGCGGACCGTCTTGCAACACCTTGGCAGTCGCCTGGCGAATCGCCGCAGCAACCTTTTCGCAACGCGGATCGTCATTCTGTCGGGCGATCCATTCGAGCATCATCGCAGCGGACAAGATCGTTGCAACCGGGTTGGCTACGCCCTTGCCGGCGATGTCCGGCGCGCTGCCGTGGCTCGGCTGGAAGATGCCGTGCTTCAGGCTCACGTCGCCCGAGGGTGCGACGCCGAGACCACCCACCACACCGGCTGCGATTTCCGAGGTGATATCGCCGAAAACGTTCTCAGTCACCACCACGTCATAGCGTTCCGGGTTGGTGACAAACATCATCGAACCGGCGTCGATGTAAATCCGGGCAGTGCCGATGTCGGGGTGACGTTCCGCGACTTCATCGAACACCTTGCGCAGAAAGGCGTTGCTGCGCAGCACGTTCGACTTGTCCAGCAGCGTGACGTGACCGGGCGTGCCATGTGTCTCGCGACGCTGCCTGGCTTGCTCGAACGCCAGTTCAAAGAGTTTTTCGCTGGTAGCGCGGGTGATCGTCAGGCGATCGCTGACAGCTTCATTGCTGGATTCCTGCTTGTCGTGACGACCAGCGAACAGACCTTCCGTCGTCTCACGGATGACGAGCATGTTTACTTTCTCGGCCTTTACACGCGTCGGCACGCCGGGGAACAGCTCGCAGGGACGCAAGCTCGCGAACAGGCCATAGCGTTCGCGCAGATCGATTTGAGGCGCAATTTCGGTACCGTCATCCTTGCGAACAGTCGGCAGACCCATCGCGCCCAGGAGAACAGCGTCTGCCTCGCCGACGGCAACCGCGTCAGCTTCGGCCATTGATTCGCCAGTGCGCTGGTAGAGGTTTGCGCCTGCTTCGTAGGTCGTGTATTTCAGCTCGACGCCTTCGTTCCCAGCCGCCGCCTTCAGGACGCCAACCGCAGCGTCAACCACTTCAGGACCGATACCGTCGCCCGGCAGGAGGGCGATTTCGTATTGCGCCTTGCTCATCTTCGTGTCTCCAGATCTAACCGGCGCCGTTGCGGTGCCGTTGGGTCAAATAATGGAGAAGGCGGGCTGGTCCGTGAATTAGTCTTTCGCTAGCCAGCCGTAACGAACCGTTATGGCTGCCTTACGCGTCACGGCGCGCGGCCGCGCGAGCCTGAAGATGCACTACAAGGCTCTCAGCCGCTGGCGAGAGGGCTTTGCGGTTGCGAATCGCGATGCCGAGGCGACGACGTGCCCAAGGCTCATCGAGGGGCACTTCGGTAATTCCTAAGCGTTTGACGAAAAGTTTGGTGAGGTTGCGAGGGGCAACCGCAATGCCAAGGCCTGACGAAACCATCAAGCAAAGAGCATCGTAGCCGGTGACCTGTATCCGGAGCCTGAACTCCTTTTGGAGCCGATTGGCGATCTGGGTGAGCTGAGTGTTGATCGCACTCCCAGTACGAAGCCCTACGAAATCCCACGAGAGAGTCTCCTCGAACCGAGTATGTCTTCTGCCTGCCAGCGGATGGTCGCGCCGCACCACCACGGCCAACTCGTCTTCCTCATAGGGCAGAGTCTCGACGCTCTCTGCGTGAGGCTCGACAGTGAAGATTCCGACGTCTGCGGCGTTCTCAGCGACTGAACGCAGCGTGACAAGGCTGTTGCGTTCCTCGAGCCGGATCTCGACTGCCGGATGGTCGGCAAGAAAGGTCCCGAGGTCATCGGGCAGGAACTGGGTTATCGCCGAGATATTTGAAAAAACTCGCACCTGCCCCCGCGTACCGGAGGCGAAATCCAGCATCTCGCTGTGAATGTCGTCGAGGTAGTTGACGGCGCGACGTGCAAGATTCAGCAAAACATACCCAGCAGCAGTTGGCTCGACGCCTTTATGATGACGCGTCAACAAAGTGGTTCGCAGTGTTTCTTCGAGCGCGCTGATGCGCTTACTCACGGCCGGCGCGGCGATGTGCTCTCGTTCCGCGGCGGCTGCGATGCTTCCTTCTTCGACCACAGCGATGAAAAAGCTGAGAGAAACGGGATCAAGCTTCATAGGCGGCTCTCTGGCCATTCGTTGCACGCACTAAATTCATTGCTTCAGCGTCCCTTTGGCATCAGGGGAGGAGTTTAACTGACCCACTCGTGGCGCCCCCCGGGCGAACGCCCAGTGCCCAGTGTATTGATCCCGCGCTAGCCCAATGTCAACGGTGCAATCCCTCAAAGGGCGCCTCTCGAGGTCGCACTTTGATAGCGCTTGTTCCGGTACTGATGCATCGATTCGCCTGGATACTTGGATGGCTGGCCGGTACCAGGGTGGGACTGGTCATTTGGATGTCGGATTGCGGCGGCTGTCAAACGTCGACTTATGGCCGAACCCAGAAATTCGGGTTCCGGCCGAGACTCACGGAGTGCGCCAGCGCCGCGAATTCGGGATTCCGCTGAATGCGAGCAGGCCTGCGGAGTGGCCGCTCGCCCCGCTCCAATCAGAGGTTCGACACGCAGCCATTATTCGACTAGGCTTATCAGAAGCCCCATGCTGCACAAACGCGTTGAAAACCCGCCAAGAAAGATTCGATTCAAACATCTGTTTGCAGGGTATCTCACGATAGGCTACCGACCATGGACGACATCTCTCCGCAGGCCTTCGTCGATGCCGCGATAGCCTATCAGAAGACTGCCGCGGTGAAAGCCGCCGTCGAGCTCGATCTGTTCACCGCGATAGCGGACGAGCACGGCGACGTTAAGCGTATAGCCGAGCGGGTAAAGGCCGCCGAGCGCGGTGTGCGCATACTCTGCGACTTTCTGACCGTGCACGGGTTTCTGCAGAAGGAAACGGGACAGTACCGATTGACGCCGTCGACCACCGCATTCCTGACGACTTCCTCGCCGGCCTGGATGGGGAGCATCGTGGATTTCCTGGCGGCTCCTGAAATGACGGCACTGTGGCTGGACGACCCCGCCGCGTTCGTTCGCAACGGAGGAGCCGTGGGGCTGGGCAACATCGAGCCCGAGCATCCCGTCTGGGTGAAGTTTGCGCGTGCGATGGCACCGTTCGTGACACAAACCGCACAGAGCATCGCGCAACACGTGAGTGCGCGGCCTCAGGCACCGAAGCGCGTGCTGGACATTGCAGCCGGGCATGGGCTGTTCGGAATCGCGATCGCCGAAGCGATTCCCGGCGCGGAAATCGTGGCGACCGACTGGCAACCGGTTCTCGAGGTCGCGACGGAGAACGCCGCAGCGGCCGGTGTCAGTTCGCGTTACCGCACGGTCGCCGGCAGTGCGTTCGAAGTCGATTGGGGTACGAATTTCGATCTGGCGCTGGTCACGAACTTCCTGCACCACTTCGATCCGCCAACCTGCGTGGAATTACTCTCGAAAGTCCGCAGGAGCCTCAGTCCCGCAGGGCGAGCGCTCGCGGTGGAATTTGTTCCCGACGAGGATCGCGTGTCGCCGCCGTTCGCCGCCGCGTTTTCCTTTATGATGCTTGCGTCCACGCCGCAAGGCGACGCGTACACCGCGCGCGAACTCGAGCAAATGGGCCGCGAAGCCGGCTTTTCCAACGTAACGGTGATGCCGCTGCCACCTTCGCCGCAAGCCCTCGTTGCATTCGAGTAGCGCACACCCCTCGCGCTCCAGGCACCGCATTTCGTAATGGAGACGGCGTTCAGACGATGTCGATGTTGAAGGTTGCGCTGCCGGCCGACCTGACGGTCGACGCCGGGGTGTGCTCGGCACGGGCGCGGGCGGCTATCTTCCGCCGTCGCGAACGCCCGACGACGTATGCTCTTGCTGACGTACAAAACCTGGTCGATCTTGCTCATCCTGCGGGTCGATGCCGCTCGCAGCCTCGTCGATACCGGAGAACTCTCACTTGCAGTGATCGCCAGAGAGACCGGATTTGGCGATACAGAAAGAATGCGCAGAGCATTCGTCAGGACGCTCGACCACCCCCTCATTGCTTCACGGAATTTTCAAGAAGGGTTCCGCACCTTGTCCACGGCTCAGTCCCCGCACATGGTTGCGGCGCGATTGGCAGCAAACGTGTACACGGCGATCCGTCAGCGGGCCGCGCATAATCGTTGCCTGCCTGAAGGCGCTACGTTTCAGCGGAGATCGAAGTACGGATGCCGAAAGCAGGCGCGTCCGGCGACGCCAAGCACATCACTTGCGGGCTGGATGGTCGCCACCGCGAGACCCGCTCCTGCGAACGCGCACGCGCCGGACACCAGCGCGACTCCGCGCAGCGCGTCAGTGATGGCGTCGGCTTCCGCCTTCGCCACGGGTGTCTGCGGCGGCGTATGAGCATCGCCGGCTGCCGCCGCGGCTTGCGCGTCCGGCTCCAGCAACCGCCCGGTCTGGCAGCTTGTCGCCCATCGATCCGCCCACCAGCACAAAGGACCCGAGAAAGAGCAGGTAGGCGTTGACGATCCACTGCATCGCCGCAACGCTCGCGTGGAGCTCCCTCTGAATGGCAGGCAGCGCTGCGCTGCGGCGGTCCCGAACCGAAATTCCCGGTTTCTGTGGCACGATTCACCGTCCGCTTCACTGCCAACCGGGCACTGCCAACCGGCCACTGCGTCAAGACGATTGAAATAGTCGAAGAAATCCAAGGTCCCCGATTTCACGAACTCTGGCATCCGCCGACGTTCCGCACTACCACCGCTTTGCGGCGTGCTATTTCTCCGGGACCGGATTGACGGACGAGGCCGTTTCTTCCGCATCGTCTCGCGCGATGCCCGGCGTCGCCTCACGGACCGATTGCCGCAAACGCGTGAACGCCTGGCTCGTGCGTGCATCGCGTTGGTCGCGTGCGTCGTAGAAGTCCTTGCTGAGCCACTGGCCGAGACTCATCATCAGCGAGCCCAACGCGCTCTTGAAGCGCACCCATGCGTTGCCGGTGCGCGCCAGTTGCGCGGCCGCCTCGACCGCCTCGGCGGCGAGCCGGTCCAGTTCCGCGTGCAGATAGTCGGCGAAATGATGCAGGCCATGCTGATTGCCATTCGACGATTTGCGCTCCAGTTCGACGTGCTGCGCAATCAGCGATTGATTGGGTACGCGAATAAACGGCGGCGTATCGGTGCGCGCGCCGCCGCCACGGCGAATCGCCACACCGAGGTTCGCGGACGCCTCGGTGCGCTTGCCGAGCGGTGGCATTTGCCACTTGTCGCACAGGTACTTCAGCAGGCTGCAATGATCGAATCGTTCGTTGCACACGCCGGCTTCGCACCACGGTGACACCAGGATGGCGGGAACACGCACGCCGAGTCGTTTGAAATCGAAGCTCGCGGTGTGGTCGTCGGGTGCGAGCACGTCGGCCGGCGGCGATACGTGGTCGTAGAAACCGCCGTGCTCATCGTAGAGGACCACCAGTAACGTGCGCTCCCACAGCGCCTGATTCGAGCGCAGCGCATTGTAGGTATCCGCGATCAGCTTCTCTGCCTTCATGATGTTGTGCGGCGGATGATCGTCGTTCTGCGCTTCGCCGAAGTACTTCGGCTCGATCAGTACGAATTGCGGAAACTGACTGGCGGGTCCCGCTGCGTCCTCGAAGAATTTATCGAAAGAGCGGTAATTCGCGAGGTTTTCCGCGCGTCGCTGGTTCTTCAGCAGCAACGAGGCGGGGAAGTCGTAGAAATAGACGCTCCACGTTTTGCGCGCGGCGTTCAGCCGATCGAAAATCGTGTCCTGATCCTGCTCGGTGTACCAGTGCGGATTGAGCCCGTCGAGTCCCGAAGGCATTCCGATCTCGCCTTTCGACGTACCCGTCAGCGCGAAAAAACGGTTGGGCCACGTCGGCCCCGGCAATGACGAGAACCACCGGTCGCACACGGTGAATTGCGAACCGAGCGTGTGCAGCGCGGGCAGAAAGCCGAGCGGGTAATAGCCCATCACGTCTTGCCGCGCGGCGAGGCTGCTCTTCGGGTAGTCGTTCACGAACGTACGCACGAAACCGCTGTTGTCGGCGGCGATCTGTTCCATCACGGCCTTGTGCTCGTGATTCGGATCGTGCTTCATCTGCCGCTCGCGCGTTTCACGCGGATAGAAGGTGTGGCCTTGACCGTCGGCGTTCGATTTGCCGGCCGCGTTGCGCACGCCGTCCAGTTCGTCGTGCACGGCGTCGAGGCAGCCGAGCATCTGGTCGAACGAGTGATTCTCCATCAACAGTAGCACGACGTGTTCGATCGGATCGTTCTGCGCGTTCTGCTCGACGTCACTCATGTTTTATCGCTCCACTCGGGACGGGATGGACTTCGCGTTGCCAACTTAGCGCAAAATGCGCGCTGGCGAAAGAGCCCTGCTTTGAGGCGGACATGCACGCGACGGTCAATGTACTTCGTCGCGTGCATGATTCGCTTAACGTAGCATCGACTCAACTGCCGCCCGAGAAGATCGGACCTTGCCCGCCCGGCGCGAACGATGGGAAGTGGTCGCCGGACGGCGCGGCCGCCGCCGGTGCGTGCGCTCCCGACTGCGACGCCGGTTCGCGCAACGTCAACGCGCTATCGGCCGTGATCGGCACGCTCGGCTTCGCGAGCAGTTCGGTCTTGCGCATCGAGCCGACCGACGTGCCGAAGTAATAGCCGATGATGCTGATCCACGCGGTTCCCAACGCGCCGACGATCACGTTGACGAGATCCTTGTTGGTACCCGGCAAAGGCTGGAACGCCATCAGCAGCAAAATGCCGAAGAAGCCGGCGGTCACGGCCATCGCGAGCACCTTCGGGACCCAGTCGCGATTGGCGACACCCATCGCGCGTGCATTCGCGGTGTCGCTCGTGGCGATGCGGGCCATGTCGGCGTCGTGCGCGAGGCTCGACTGCGCGGCTGTCACCATCAACTGCTGCAATTGCAGCGAATTCGCGCTTTCGGCCTGGCGAAGTTTTTCGAGTGCGCCGGGGTCGTTCAACGCGGGTTCCACGAAGGCCGGGTCGCCCGGCGTGCCGAGCGCGTGCGAGATGATCGCGGCGGCAGCGGTCACGCCGAGGCCGACCGGCCCCCCTACGAGCCCGGCGAGAAGCGGGGCGGTGCTGTTGATATTCTTCGCTACTTTAGACCAGTCCATCATGCTGCTCCCAGGAGAAGATTGGCTGCCATGCGTTCGGTCCAGCCGCGGCTGAAACTCGGCCACGAATGCAGGTTCCGCAGGTACCGCAGACGATACGCGGCGAAGCGCATCACGAACTTCATCGGATCGGCGTTCTTGACCGCATCGAGCGTGTCGGGGCCGAACTTGCCGTCTTCCCTGGCGCCGGACGCTTTCTGCATCCACAGCACGACGAGGCCGCCGTTGTAGTTCGCATCGAAAATCTGGAAAGCCACGCGCGGATCGAGTTCGTCGAGATGCAACGGGTCCCAGTACCTGCGCTTGGCGATCTGATGGGCGGTATCGAGCGGCAGGTCTTTCATCGCGCCGTTATAGCCCTCACTGCGCGCGACGCGCGCTGTCACACCCCACATCGTTTCGCCGCCTGGATCGGCCGGATTGAAGCTGTACCCGCCTTCGTTTCCGATCAAGGCTTTGAATGCATCTTCGAAGCTGTCCATCGAACTGTCTCCTGTTCGGCTGTGTTGCCAACTCAAATGGCGAATGCGCGCGGCTCAGGCCGCTCGCATCGCCCGTCCTACGGCGTCGCGTACCGTATCGAGCGATGCCCGAAGCGGGTACGACGTCATGGGATTCGAAACGGGCTTGACGCGCAGGTCAGGCCTCGATGTCCGGGTGTCGGCTTCGTCGGGCGATGCGTCCGTCGAGAGCGCCAGCTCGCGTTCGCGCGCCGACAACGTGCCGGCGTCGAGCTGCAATGCCTGTGCATACTTGCGCGCGGCCTCGCGCAGCGCGCCTTTGTGTTCCAGCGCGTGGCCCCATTCCACATAGGACGGCGCGAGATCGGGACGCAACGCGACGGCATGCGACAGCTTGTCGATTGCTTCGTCGTCGTGGCCGGTTTTGACGAGCGCCTCGGCCCAGTCGTGCAGCGTGTCGACGGAGTCGGGGTTCATCTTGGCAGCCTGCCTGAATGCTTCGAGTGCTTCGCGATCGTGCTTCTTCGAATGCAACAGCACGTCGCCGAGCAGTCGCAGGTTTTCAGCGGTGCGCGACTTTTCCTTCGCGCCGGCCCGCAGTTCCTTTAGCGCATCGTCGATGCGGTTCTGCTGTTCGAGCGCAATGCCGAGACTCGCGCGCAGCACCGCCGAGTGCTTGTATTGGGTCAATGCTTCACGGATCTGCTGCTCGGCTTCTGTCGAGCGCTGCTGACTGTCGAGCAACCACGCCTTACCCGCGACTGCCCATTGGGCTTGCTCGGATGAGGGCAACGCGAGGACTTCGTCATAGATCCCGACGATCTCGCGATAGTCGCATTGCGCGAGCGAGCATTTGGTCTTTTTTTGGACCTGCGTGAACAGATGACTGGCGAGGATGTTAGGTTCGGCGAGGCGCATCGCCGTGACTGCGATGTCGTGCACGAGCTTTTCGAGGTCGCGCCCTTCGAACGGCACCGTGCTTTCGCGGCCGTTGAACGGTCCGTGTTCTATCTGCACGTGCGCGACGTATGAATCCGCGCTGCTATTCGTCTTCGTGATGCCGATGTGCACGGCGACATCGTCGCGTTTGAGCACGCCTTTGATGAAGCGCACCGTCGTCGCATACGACATTTCCTGACCCGGAATCTGGATGTCCTGCTGCGCGTCGTTGCTGGTCATCGTGTCGTGCGGAATCGATTCGGCATCCTGGCCGATTTCCTTCATCGCCGACATGATCCGCTCGGCGAGAAAGTTCGCCGTATAGCCGCGCTCGGTCAACGTTTGCGGTGTCTCGACCGGCGGTACCAGCAATTGACGCGTGAGCACGCCGCGCACGACGAGGCAGATGGAACCGATCGTCAGTAGGATGAACAGCCAGGGCAGGACATACGGCCAGAGGCGTTTCGGTCCGCGGCCGATCACACCGGCGGTGCGCAAGCCGAACAGCACGAATCCGCTCGAATGATGACGATCGCGGCGATTCGCGGCGCGCATGAACGGGCCGCCGTACCCGTTGGTTGACCGGCGTTGACTCTGTGCACTCGACATGACTCACCTCGCTTCGATCCGCGATCGATGTTGGCAATCGCCTGACTTGCGCGGTGGGGTACGCATCGAGCGTGCCATAGCGCATGGAACCGGCTGGCAGCCGGATGTTGGCTTCTGGTGGGGGATTGAAAGAAAGAAGTGTTGCGAGGTGACCAACGTATTGCGAAAAACAGTTTGCTGGCGGGAGACAGGATGTGCGTTAGCAAATAAAAATGCCGCTCAGTCCAGAAGACTGAGCGGCATCGGTGCAGCGAACTACTGTTTGTGGACTCTGCGCTGCCCTGGCTTAAACCGAACTCGGCCGCCACTTCAACAATCGACTCTCCACCGCGGTCAGCAGGTAGTCGGCGGCAAGCGCGACCACCGCCAGCACGATCATCGCCGCGAACACGCCGGCCGCATTGAACGCGCCCTGCGCGGTGGAGATCAGCAAGCCGATGCCCTGCTTCGAGCCGAGAAACTCACCGACCACCGCGCCGACCAGCGCGAAGCCGAAGCTCACGTGCAGGCTCGCGAGAATCCAGCTGAGCGCCGACGGAATCACGACCGAGGTCGTCACCTGACGGCGCGACGCGCCGAGAATCTGCGCATTCGCGATCATGTAGCGATCCGCTTCGCGCACGCCCTGGAACGCGTTGGCGAACACGACGAAAAACACCATCACGACCGCGAGCGCGACTTTCGATGCCATGCCGAGCCCGAGCGCGATCACGAACACCGAGCCGAGCACGACGCGCGGGATCGAGTTGGCGATCTTGATGTAGAGACTGAACACGTCGGAGAGCAGCTTGTTGCGGCCGAGCACGATGCCGCAGAAGATGCCCCCGATCGAACCGATGATGAAGCCGAGCCCCGTTTCCTCGAGCGTGACCCACACCTGCGTGAGCAGCGGCCCTTGCGAGGTACCGTTCACGAACCAGTCGATGATCTGAGCGAAGATCTCGGTCGGCATCGAGAAAAAGAAAGGGTCGATCCACTTCAGGCGCGCGGACAGTTCCCAGCCGCCGAGCACGACCACGAGCAGGAGAATACGCAGCGAAATCACCAGAATCTGGCGCTGGCGGATCTTCTTCTGCGCAATACGCTCGACGTGAGCGAGCGACGCGGCGTCGATGCCCGAGGGCATCATCTGTTGAGAGGTTGTAGACATGTTTGCCGTTCCTTGATTAACCGATCTGCACTTCTTCGCGCAGGTCATGCCAGATATCGCGCGAAATTTCGATGAAGCGTGAGTCGTAGCGGATCTCCGATGTGACGCGCGGTCGCGGCAGATCGATTTCGTAGACTTTCTTCAGCGTGGCGGGGCGGGCAGTTAGCACGAACACGCGGTCGGCGAGCGCAATCGCTTCTTCGAGGTCGTGCGTGACGAACACGACCGAGCCGGCGCCGCCCCACAATTGCAGCAACTCGTCCTGCATCAATGTGCGCGTCTGCATGTCGAGCGCCGAGAACGGCTCGTCCATCAGCAGGATTTCCGGCTTGTTGATGAAGGTCTGCGCAAGCGCCACGCGCTTGCGCATGCCGCCGGACAGTTGATGCGGATAGTGCTTGCCGAACTTGTCGAGGCCCACGCGGCGCAGCCATTCGTTCGCTTCGTCGTAAGCGGCCGATTTCGAGCGGCCGCGATACAGCGGACCCGCCGCGACGTTGTCGAGCACCGAGCGCCACGGAAACACCGCATCGGCCTGAAACACGAAACCGATGCGCGGATCGATGCCGTCCACCGGCGCGCCCATCACGCGCACTTCGCCGGTGGTCGGCTTCAGCAAGCCGGTGATCATGCTGAGCGTGGTGGACTTGCCGCAGCCGGTCGGGCCGACCACCGCGACGAATTCGCCGCGTGCCACCGACATGCTGAAGTCGCGCAGCGCGATCGTGGCCTTGCCGTCCGGGGAAATGAAACGGCACGACACGTTGCGCATTTCGATCGCTGGCGTCTCGCGTGACATAGGTTGATTCATCGGCGGGTGCCTCGCAGTTCTGTGAAGATGAAAGAAGCGTTACTTCGACGCGGTCTTGACCGGCGCCGACACGTAGTCGTTGGTGTAGGTCTTGGCGAGATCGATATGCTTGCCCTTCACCGACGGATTGAATGCGGACAGCACCTTCAGCACCGTATCCGGGCCGTCGGCGGGCATCTTGCCGTCCTTCGTGAACATCGGCAGCGACGCCTTCAGCGCGTTCACGTACAGGTCCTTGTTGTTGCCGTAGTAGTCTTTCGGCATCTGCGCGGCGATGTCCTCGGCGCTATGCGTCGCGATGTAGTTCAGCGTCTTCGCGAACGCATGCGAGAGCTTCGCGGCCTCGTCCTTGTGCGCTTCGGCCCACGCGCGCTGCACGTAGAAGCTCGAAGCGGGGTAGGTGCCGCCGAGCGCGGCGCGCGTACCGTCCACGTTGCGCATGTCGACCAGCACCTTCGCGTCGCCGGTCTTGAGCAGTTGCGAGACGGTCGGCTCGGTGGTCATGCCGGCGTCGATGCGGCCTTGCTTGACGGCGGCGATGAAGCTGTTGTCCGCGCCGACCGGCAACATCGTGTATTGCGTCGACGGCACGCCCGCGCGCTGCGCGAGGTACTGCGTGAGGAAGCTGGTCGACGAACCGAGGCCGGTCACGCCGAGCGTCTTGCCTTTGACGTCCGCCATGCTCTTCAGCGAATCGGCCGCCTTCGTCGAGACCATCTCTACTTCGCCCGGCACCTGGCCGAAGACGACGAGCGCCTGCACTTCCTTGCCCTTGCTCTGCAGGTCGATCGTATGATCGTAGAAGCCGACCACGCCTTGCACCGCGCCCGCGAGCAGTTCGTTCTCCGCATCGACACCGGCCGGCTGCGACAGGATCTCGACGTCGAGGCCTTCGTCCTTGAAGTAACCGAGCTGCTCGGTGAGCTTGGCCGGCAGATAGATGATCTTGGTGGCGCCGCCGACCATGATCGTGATTTTCTCGGCGTGAGCGGCGGCCGAAGCGGCGGCAAGGGCGAACGCAACTCCTGACACAGCGGCAATCTGGCGCAAGGTACGCATGAAGCAGTCTCCTTAGGTGGGTCGCCGCGACCCCGTGGTGCGCGGCGCTTTTCTGGGTCAATGGGGGCGATTATAGAAACGCGAAACCTTCTGGCAGCTTTCGGGGTTTGGCGCAAAACATGGGTGTTAACCCGAAAATGCGCCAAAAATGCGCCGAAATTGCGCGCGATCGGCACTGCGCTCGCGGCGGGCACTGGACGTATGCGGCAAACCACACGGTATGCGCGCGGCCCTCTTGTTTTAAGGCACAATCGACGACCTGACTTTTGCCGTTGCCGCCATGAAGCTGCTGCTGATCGAAGACAACCCCACGCTTGCGCACTGGCTCGCGAAGATGCTGGAGCAGGAGGCCTTCGCGCTCGACGCCGTGCAGGACGGCGATGAAGCCGACCGCCTGCTGCGCACCAATCACTACGACGTGATCCTGCTCGACCTGAACCTGCCGAAGCTGTCGGGCAAGAACGTGCTGCGCCGGCTGCGTCAGCGTGGCGACGCGACGCCGGTGCTGATCCTCACTGCGAGCGGCTCGATCGACGAGAAGGTGGAGCTGCTCGGCGCCGGCGCCGACGACTATCTGGTGAAGCCGTTCGAAGTGCGCGAGCTGATCGCGCGCATCAAGGTGGCGATTCGGCGGCAGTCGCCGTCGAAAGCGGGCGAGGTGGTGTGCGGCGATCTGTCGTTCGACATCGACACGCGCCAGTTCACGCTGAAGGGCGCGCCGCTGAACGTGACGCCGCGCGAGCGTTCGGTGCTCGAAGCGCTGATCCTGCGCCTCGGCAAGACGGTGACGAAGCCGGCGCTCGTCGATGCGATCTTCACGCTCGCCGACGAGCCAAGCGAGGATGCGGTCGAGATCTACATTTCGCGTCTGCGCAAGAAGCTCGATGGCAGCTCGGCCGCGATCGTCACGCTGCGCGGGCTCGGCTATCTGCTGCGCAAGCGGGAAGACGACCAGTAACGATGGCCAATAGCCTACGCATACGCCTGCTGTGGTGGCTGCTCGTACCGCTCGCGCTTTATGTGTTCGTGACCGGCAAGACCGAGTACGACAACGCGCGGCACACCGCGAATCTGGTGCAGGACAATCAGCTGGTCGCGTCGGCGCGGATGATCGCGGGCGAGGTCGAATGGAGCGACGGCTTTCTGCGTGTCGATGTGCCGCCCGCCGCGCTCGAGATCTTCGCATCGCCATATCGCGACCAGGTGTTCTATAGCGTGCGTGTCGACGATGGGCGGCTGCTCGCGGGTACGCCTGATTTCCCGCCGCGTCCGCTGCGGGCGCCCGACGTGCCGGATTCGTACTACACGCAGTTGCACGGCCAGCAGGTGCGCGCTGTCGACATCGTGCGGCTCATGTACGACAACGGCGCGACGCGTCCCGTGCGCGTGACGGTCGGCAAGACCGTGCGCTCGCGCGATGCGATGACGCAACAGCTATGGCGGCCGCAACTCGTGCGCCAGCTCGAAATGATCGCGCTGGCGGTGGCGCTCGTTTGCATCGGGCTCACGTTCGAGTTGCGGCCGTTGATGAAGGTGAAAGACGAGGTGGCCGACCGCGATCCGATGCAGCTCGAACCGATTCGCGTCGAGCGTCTGCATACGGAACTGCGGCCCATCGTCGATGCGATCAATCAGTGCATCGCGCGGCTCGGCGTGCAGGTGGCGGCGCAGCGGCGCTTTATCGCCGACGCCGCGCATCAGTTGCGCACGCCGCTCACGCTGCTCGGCACGCAACTGCAATTCGCGCGGCAGCAGGAAGGCCTCAATCCCGCGCTCGACGAAGCGCTTGCCGCGATGCATCGCAGCAACCGCTCGATGGTCGGGCTCACCAACAAGCTGCTTTTGCTCGCGCAGGCCGAGGCCGCCGACAACTCGCAGCTCGCCATGGAGCGCGTCGATCTGGTGCCGCTCGCGATGGAGGTCGTCGAAGATCTCGGCCTGCTCGCGCAGGCACGTGAAATCGATCTGGGCGCGGAATTGCACGGCGCGGCGCCGGTGCTCGGACATCGCGGCTTGTTGCAGGCACTGATCGCGAATCTCGCCGAGAACGCGATTCGCTATACGGGCAGCGGTGGTCACGTGACGGTCGCCGTGAACGCTGATACCGCGGCCAATGCGGTGACGGTCAGCGTGACCGACAACGGCCCCGGCATTCCGGCCGAATCGCGCAGCCGCGTGTTCGAGCCGTTCTTTCGTGCGTCGACGGATACCGAGGGCACGGGCCTCGGTCTTGCGATCGTGCGCGAAATCGCGGACGCCCATCACGGCGAGATCACGCTGAAGGCGGGCGAGGGCGGCAAGGGTGTGCATATCGCCGTGACGTTTCCGCGCGCGACGCCGAAGTGATCGGGATAAACCCGAGGTTCGCGCAACAAGCACAGCCGTGAAAAGCATCGGGACGGGTTCGCACCTTCAAAATCACGGGCAGGCGACCCGCGCGGCGCCCGGACACAAGATAACGGAGACACCCCCAATGAAGCTTTCCTTGACGCGTTTCTCGCGCGCGGCCTATGCCGCCGTCGCGGCGTCGCTCGCGCTGTGCGCGCTCGCGAGACTCGCGACGCCTGTGCAAGCCGCCGCGCCGGAGAAACTCGCGATCATGGTGGGTGGTACCAACAAGCTCATCTATCTGCCGGCGCGTCTTGCCGAACGGCTAGGCTATTTCAAGGCCGAAGGGCTCGACGTCGAACTGCTGTCGCAGCCGACTGGAATAGACGGCGAAAATGAAATGCTCGCGGGCGCGGTGCAGGGCGTGGTCGGCTTCTACGATCACACGATCGATCTGCAGACACGCGGCAAGGAAGTGAAGACGATCGTCGTGTTCAGCCAGGTGCCCGGCGAAGTGCAACTGGTCGCGGCGAAATCGGCCGATTCGATCCGGAGCATGGCCGACCTGCGCGGTAAAACGCTCGGCGTGACGGGGCTCGGTTCCTCGACGAGTTTTCTCACGCAGTACCTCGCACAGCGCGCGGGCGTGCGGTCCACGCAATACACGCTGCTGCCGGTCGGCGCGGACAGCAGTTTCATCGCGGCGATGCGGCAAGGACGCATTCACGCGGGTATGACGACCGAGCCGACCGTCACTCAGCTATTGAAAGCGGGCGACGCCAAAGTACTCGTCGACATGCGCAATGTCGATGGCACGCGCGCCGCGCTCGGCGGCATGTATCCGGCGTCGAGCCTCTACGTGCAAAGCACGTGGCTCGACGCGCATGCCGACGAAGCCGCGAAACTCGCGCGCGCATTCGTCAAGACGCTGCGCTATATGCACACCCACAGCGCGGAACAAATCGCCGCGCAGATGCCAAAAGAAGACATCGGCAACGACAGGGCGCTGTATATCAGCGCATTGCAGGCCTCGCTGCCGATGTACACCGTCGACGGCAAGATGCCTGCCGACGGTCCGCAGACGGTGCTGAAGGTACTGTCGAGCTTCAATCCGGCGGTGAAGGGGCGGCATATCGATCTGTCGCGCACGTTTACCAATCGGTTCGTCGATGAGGTGAAGCCTTGAAAGCGGGCTGACCGCGTGGGTCGCTTCGAGCACAAGATGAAGCTTCACAATGGTTGCGTCGTCGCGACGACGTTTGGCGCGAAGAACCAGTTGCAATTGACGACGGGCATTCGCACGCGGTTCTGAGTTGCGGGACGGCTTGCGAAAGCCACCTCACGACTTGCGCTCGCGTCCCGCACGCGTCTTGCCCGCTTCGCTCCTCGCGCGGGTCTGCGCCGCGAGTTCCTCGACCATCTCCCGCGCGGCCGTCTGCAACTCGGGCACATAGCGCCGCTTCGCTTCCGCGAGCGACACCGCGCGCGACAGAAACACTACGTTCAAGCTCGCGAGCACGCGTTCCTCGAACACGATCGCGACGGCAACCGCGCCGATCTTCCCCTGGTCCGCCCAGTCGCCGTGATTCGAGCCAAAACCATCCGCGCGCACGCGTCGCACGAGACTGCGAATCAACGCGTCGTTCGACGCGAGCGCCTTCTGCTCCTCGCCGCCCGCGCCCGCGCGCAGCAGATCGAGAATGTCCTCGCGCTCCTCGTCGGGGCACATCGCGAAGTACGCACGACCCGCCGCGGTCAGCAGGATCGGCAAACGGCGGCCGACCATCGCGCGATGAAACGATAGCGGACTGAAGCGGTGCGTGGTCTCGCGGACGATCATCGCGTCGCCGTCGGGCGTGGTCAGATCGGACGGCCACGCGACGCGTTGCAGCAGACGCCCCATCACCGGCGGCGCGATCGTCGCGATACGTTCGTCGTCGGTGAAGCCTTCGCTCAGCGCGCGCACCTTCAGCGTGAGCCGGAAGCTGTCGTCCGACGCGCTGCGCCGCACGAAGCCTTCCTCCATCAACGTTTCGAGCAGCCGCCGCGCGGTGGTGCGATGCAGGCCGGTCAGTTCGCTGATCTGCTGGCTCGTCGCGCGGCCGCTGTCCATCGAGTTGAGCGCCTGCAGCACCTGCAAGCCGCGCGACAGACCTCGCACATTCGTGTATTTGGTCACTTTAAACCTCAATAAAATCAACTATGTGCATTCTATGCACAATTTCCAGATTTTGTTGAGCGGGCAGGTGGCCGGTCCTAGACTGCCAACAAATCAACGATTTCATGGAGACAGCAAGCTGTTGTCCGCAGGCGATTTTTCGCCATGGCGACAGCCGGTTCCCGCCGCCGCGCTCCGTGAATATCTCGACCCGGTCACTGTGGTCGACATACGGAGACAACATGCCCCAACCGCTCGACCCGGTGGCCGCGCAAGGCCACAGTGGACCCGTCACCACCGACGTCGCGATCATCGGCGCCGGCCCGGTCGGTTTGATGATCGCCAACTATCTCGGCCTGCAGGGCGTGCGCGTCGTGCTGATCGAAAAGCTCGACGGGATCATCGACTATCCGCGCGCAATCGGCCTCGATGACGAAGCGCTGCGCGTGTTTCAGTCCGTCGGCCTCGCCGATGCATTGCTGCCGCACACGACCCCCGATCACTGGATGCGCTTCGTCACGAGCAACGGTCACTGCTTCGCATCGATCGAGCCGCGCACCGACGAATTCGGCTGGTCGCGCCGCAACGCGTTCATTCAGCCGCTGGCCGATCGCGTGTTGTACGACGGCCTGCAACGCTTCCCGCACGTCGAGGTGCTGTTCGGCCACGCGGTCGACTCGTTCACGCAGGACGGCAGCGGCGTCACGATCAAAGCGGAACATGCGCAGAGCGGCCGCCGCACGATCCGCGCGTCGTACATGGTCGGTGCGGACGGCGGCAACAGCTTCGTACGCCGCACCCTCGACGTGCCGTTCGAGGGCCGTACGAAACCGAATCAGTGGATCGTCGTCGACGTGCGCAACGACCCGATCGGCTCGCCGCACGTGTACATGCATTGCGATCCGCGGCGCCCGTATGTGTCGGCCGCGCTGCCGCACGGGATTCGCCGCTTCGAATTCATGGTGATGCCCGGCGAGACCGAGGAAGAGCTGTCGAAGCCGGAGAACATGGCCGCGCTGATCCGCAAGGTCGTCGCCGAGCCGGAGAAGGTCGACTACATCCGCAAGCGCGTCTATACGCACAACGCGCGCCTCGCGAGCAGCTTCCGCGTGAAGCGCGTGCTGCTCGCCGGCGACGCCGCGCACATCATGCCGGTGTGGCAGGGCCAGGGCTACAACAGCGGTATTCGCGACGCGAGCAACCTCGGCTGGAAACTCGCGATGGTGGTCAAGGGCGTCGCCGGCGATGCGCTGCTCGATAGCTACACCGCCGAGCGCCGTTCGCATGCGCGCTCGATGATCCACCTCTCTGAGGTCGCGGGCGACGTCTTCGCGCCGACGAGCCGCTTCGGCATCAAGTTTCGCGACGCGTTCGTGCGTACGTTCAACTGGTTCCCGGCGCTCAAGCGCTACTTCGTCGAAATGCGTTTCAAGCCGATGCCACGCTATGAAAGCGGCGTCGTATTGCTGGCGCGCACGCCGCGCAAGCGTGGCTGGCTCGCGCGCGTGCTCGAACGCTCGGGGCATTCGGCGCCGGGCCGCCTGCTCGGTCTGATGAGCGAGAAACGCGAGTCGCGGCTCGGCCGTCTGGTGTATGGACGCGACCCGCATTGTCATTCGCCGGTCGGCCGCATGTTCATTCAACCGCGCGTGCGCATGGTGAGCGGCGAGGTCGTGCGACTCGACGATGTGCTCGGCAACCGCTTCGCGATCGTCGGCTGGGGCGCGGAACCGACCTTCGGTTTGTCGGAGCAGGCGCGTGCGATCTGGCAGCGGCTCGGCGGCTGCTTCGTGGTCGCGAAGCCGGACACGCAGCTGTCTTTCCATGACGACGTGCCAGAAGACGTCATCGCGATCGGCGATGTGAACACGCGGCTGAAGGACTGGTTCACGCGAGTGCCGGAATCGGTCGTGCTGTTGCGTCCCGATCGTTTCGTCGCGGGCATGGGCTCGCCGCAGCAGGTGTCGCAACTCGTCGTCGAACTCGCGCGGCAGTTGAATCTCGACGTGGCGGGGCGGGCTGACGTGGCCGGTTCTGGCAACGAAGCAGCGTTCGCGCCCGATGCCGTCGCCACTTTCGCCACCGCTGCAACCGCCGGAGCCTGATATGCCGATGCTGCTCGAATGCCTTTCGCACACGCCGTTGCACGGCTATTACGATCCCGCGCCCGAAGTCGTCGCGGAAGTCGAGCGCGTGCATGCGGCAGCGCGTGCGCGCGTCGTCGAGTTCGATCCCGAACTGGTTGTCGTGTTCGCGCCCGATCATTACAACGGTTTCTTCTATGACGTGATGCCGCCGTTTTGCATCGGCGCATCGGCGAGCGCGATCGGCGACTTCAAGAGCCTCGCCGGTCCGCTGGACGTGCCCGTCGATACCGCGCTCGACCTTGCCGAAGCGGTGCTCGCGAGCGACGTCGACGTCGCCGTCTCGTACCGCATGCAGGTCGATCACGGTTGCGCGCAAGCGCTGGAGATTCTGACGGGCGGCCTCGATCGATATCCGGTCGTGCCGGTATTCATCAATTCGGTGGCCGCGCCGATGGCTTCATGCCGCCGCGCGCGTCTGCTCGGCGATGCGTTGGGTCGAGCGCTCGCACGCTCGATGCAACGCGTGCTCGTGATCGGCTCGGGCGGCATCTCGCACGAGCCGCCGGTGCCGGAACTCGCGGGCGCGAGCGAGGAAGTCGCCGAGCGTCTGATCGCGGGCCGCAATCCGTCGGCCGAATCGCGTGCGGCGCGTGAGGCGCGCACGATCGCGGCGGCGCGCGCGTTCGCCGCGGGCGACAGCCGTCTGCATCCGCTCAATCCGGAATGGGATCGCGCGTTCCTGAAGCTGCTCGAAGACGGCGAACTCACCGCGCTCGACGGTTTGACCAACCGCGCGATCACGCGCGAAGCCGGCAAGTCCGCGCACGAAATCCGCACGTGGATCGCCGCGTTCGGCGCACTGAACGCGAGCGGCCCGTATCACGCGTCGCTCGATTACTACCGTCCGATCCCCGAATGGATCGCGGGCTTTGGCGCGATGCATGCGCGACCCGTGACCGCCCACGTCTAACCGAATCAGGAACCCGCTATGACCACTCAAAGCAATGCAGACGTGCTCGCGCTGCGCCTGCGCGAATCGGAACGTACGCGCGCGACCATCGCGCCGTTGCGCGACGACCAGTGTTTCGTCGACCTGTCGAACCCGGCCGACGCCGAGGAGCTCGCGTACGCGGTGCAGCAGGCCAACGTGGCCGCGCGCATCGCGGCGGGCGAGCGCGTCGTCGGCCGCAAGATCGGACTCACGTCGCCGGCGGTGCAGCGTCAACTCGGTGTCGACCAGCCTGACTTCGGCGCGCTGTTCGCATCGATGGCGTATGGCGACGGCCAGCCGATTCCTCTCGAGCAGTTGATCCAGCCGAAGGTCGAAGCGGAGATCGCGCTCGTGCTCGAACACGATCTGCTGCACGAGCGCCACACGTACGCCGATCTGATGCGCGCAACCGCGTGTGCGGTCGCGGCGATCGAAGTGGTGGACAGCCGCATCGAAGGCTGGAACATCCGTTTCGTCGATACCGTCACGGACAACGCGTCGAGCGCGCGCTTCGTGCTCGGCAGCCGGCCGGTCCTGCTGCGCGATATCGATCTCGCGGCCTGCGCAATGACGCTATCGAAGGATGCGGAAGTCCTGTCGCGCGGCAATGGCGCCGCGTGTCTCGGCAATCCGCTGAATGCCGCCGCCTGGCTCGCGGATCGCATGGTCCGGCTCGGCACGCCGCTGCGTGCCGGCGACGTGCTGATGACGGGCGCTTTGGGCCCGATGGTCGCCGTCAAGGAGCCGGGCACCTACTGCGCGCAGATCGAAGGTCTCGGCAGCGTCCGCGCGACTTTTTCCGCATAAAACATGCACTCGCAAGCACTCGATTGGGAACTCATATGGCAAGCGAAAAACTGAAGGCCGCGATCATCGGCTCGGGCAACATCGGCACCGATCTGATGATCAAGATCCTGCGTCACGGCAAGCATCTCGAAGTCGCGGCGATGGTCGGCATCGATCCGAACTCCGACGGCCTCGCGCGCGCCGCGCGGCTTGGCGTCGCGACCACGCATGATGGTGTCGAAGGTCTGACTCGTCTGCCCGTGTTCCACGACATCGACTTCGTGTTCGATGCGACCTCGGCCGGCGCACACGTCAAGAACGATGCGCTGTTGCGAAAGCTGAAGCCCTCGATTCGCGTGATCGATCTGACGCCGGCGGCGATCGGCCCGTACTGCGTGCCGGTCGTCAATCTGGACACGCATCTCGACGCGCCGAGCGTGAACATGGTCACGTGCGGCGGACAGGCGACCATTCCGATGGTCGCCGCCGTGTCGCGTGTCGCGAAGGTGCATTACGCGGAGATCGTCGCGTCGATCAGCAGCAAGTCAGCGGGCCCAGGCACGCGCGCGAACATCGACGAGTTCACCGAGACGACTTCGAAGGCGATCGAAGTGGTCGGCGGCGCCGCGAAGGGCAAGGCGATCATCGTACTCAACCCGGCCGAGCCGCCGGTGATGATGCGCGACACGGTCTATACGCTGTCGGAGCTGGCCGACCTCGACACGGTCGAGCAGTCGATCGAGCAGATGGCCGCCGCGGTGCAGGCGTACGTGCCGGGCTATCGCCTGAAGCAGAAGGTGCAGTTCGACGAAATCAGCGCGAGCGCGCCGCTGAACATTCCGGGCCTCGGCAAGTTCAGCGGTCTGAAGACCTCGGTCTTCATCGAGGTGGAAGGCGCCGCGCACTATCTGCCTGCGTATGCGGGCAATCTCGACATCATGACTTCGGCCGCGCTCGCGACCGCCGAGCGCATGGCGCAGGCGCTCGTGCAGGCATCAGAGGCTTAAGGAGACTTCCCGCATGGACAAGAAACTGTATATCTCCGACGTGACGCTGCGCGACGGCAGCCACGCCATTCGTCACCAGTACTCGATCCAGAACGTGCAGGACATCGCACGCGCATTGGACCGCGCAAAGGTGGACAGCATCGAAGTTGCCCACGGCGATGGCCTGCAGGGTTCGAGCTTCAACTACGGTTTCGGCGCGCATAGCGACCTCGAATGGATCGAAGCGGTGGCTGACGTGGTCGAGCACGCTCAGATCGCGACCCTGCTGCTGCCTGGCATCGGCACGATCCACGATCTGAAGGCCGCCTACAACGCGGGCGCTCGCGTGGTGCGCGTCGCCACGCATTGCACGGAAGCGGACATCTCGAAGCAACACATCGAATACGCGCGCGAACTCGGCATGGACACCGTCGGCTTTCTGATGATGAGCCACATGACCACGCCGAAGAACCTCGCCATCGAAGCGAAGAAGATGGAGAGCTACGGCGCGACCTGCATCTATGTGGTCGACTCGGGCGGCGCGCTGACGATGAACGACGTGCGCGACCGCTTCCGCGCGGTGAAGGCGGTGCTGAAACCCGAAACGCAGACGGGCATGCACGCGCACCACAACCTGTCGCTGGGCGTGGCCAACTCGATGGTCGCGGTCGAAGAGGGCTGCGACCGTATCGATGCATCGCTCGCGGGCATGGGCGCCGGCGCGGGCAACGCGCCGCTCGAAGTGTTCATCGCGGCGGCCGAGCGCATGGGCTGGAATCACGGCACCGAGCTCTACACGCTGATGGACGCCGCCGACGACATCGTGCGTCCGCTGCAGGACCGGCCGGTGCGCGTCGATCGCGAAACGCTCGCGCTCGGCTATGCGGGGGTGTATTCGAGCTTCCTGCGCCACTCGGAAGTGGCCGCGAAGAAATACGGCCTGAAGACCGTGGACATTCTCGTCGAGCTGGGCAAACGCCGCATGGTGGGCGGCCAGGAAGACATGATCGTCGACGTCGCACTGGATCTGAAGCGCGCGCACGCAACCGACGCAGTGGCTTCATGACCCGGACGCTGCGCGACGGCGCCGCATGCCGCGCGCGCAGCGTTCATTTCATCCAGCAAGGTCGCCGCAAGAGCGACGCTGACTCAACATTGGAGACATTTATGCGGCAGTCAACGCAAGCAACGCAAACAACACAGTCGACGAAACCTCTTGCCGGCGGCGCGCTGACGATCGGGCTCTGCCTGATCGTCGCGCTGCTCGAAGGCGTGGACCTGCAATCGACCGGCCTCGCGGCACCGCGCATGGCGCGCGAATTTCATCTCGCGGTCGCGCAGATGGGCTGGGCGTTCAGCATCGGCGCGTTCGGGCTGCTGCCAGGAGCCGCGATCGGCGGACGTCTCGCCGACCGGCTCGGGCGCAAGCGCGTGCTGATGTGGTCGGTCGCGCTATTCGGCATCTTCTCGCTCGCGACCGCGCAGGTGTGGGACCTGAACAGCCTGCTCGCCGCGCGCTTTCTGACCGGCCTCGGTCTTGGCGCAGCGATGCCGAATCTGATCGCGCTGTGCTCGGAAGCGGCGCCGCCCCATCAGCGCAACACCGCGGTCGGCGCCATGTATTGCGGCATGCCGTTCGGCGCGGCGCTCGCGGCGGTGGTCGGCATCATCAGCCCGGGCGACGCGGGCTGGCGGCATATCTTCTACGTCGGCGGCTTCGGGCCGTTGCTGGTGCTGCCGCTGCTTGCGCTGTTCCTGCACGAGTCGGCGCAGTTCGTCTCGGCGCGTGCAACCAAAGGCGCGCGACGCGATGCGTCGGCGAGCGTGACGCACGCGCTGTGGCGGGAAGGGCGCGCGGGCACGACGATCGCGTTGTGGATCAGCTATCTCGGCACGCTGATCGTGCTGTATTTCCTGATCAACTGGCTGCCGTCGCTCGTCTTGACGCGCGGTCTGACGCGCGTGCAGTCCAGTGTCGTACAGATGATGTTCAACATCGGCGGCGGCATCGGCGCGATCGTGATCGCCGGCATGATGGACCGGATGGGCCGGCGCCGCACGGTCGCGGGCATGTATGTCGGCATCGTCGTTGCGCTCGGCGCGTTGCTGAGCGCGAATGGCGGCACGTCGATGGCGTGGGGCGGTCTGCTCGCGGGGCTGTTCCTGGTCGGCGGGCAGTCGGTGTTGTATGCGCTGGCGAGCAGCCTGTACCCGACCGAAGTGCGTGGCACCGGCGTCGGCGCGGCCGTGGCGGTGGGCCGTCTCGGCTCGATCCTCGGACCGTTGATCGCGGGGCAACTGCTCGCGATCGGTCAGGGTGCGAGCGTGCTGCTCGGCGCGAGCATTCCGCTGATCGCGCTCGCCGCGATTGGCGCGTGGCTCGTCGTGAATCGCTCGACACTTCGTTATACCCCGGTGGCCGCGCAATAGCTTTGCAGCCCGAAATACCGCGCGGGTCCGCCGTCAACGGCGACTCGCGGTCACTTAATCCGTGAAACAAAGGAATTCGACATGAGCAACACCAACACGCAAGCAGCGGCGATCACCGAGGAAGCGACCAGCCGATTCGTCCGCATCACCGAAGACGGCCGCGAGATGCAGCTCCACTACAACGACGTGGGGCAGGGTGCGAAAACGGTCGTGATGCTGCACGGCTCGGGACCGGGCGCGACCGGCTGGGCCAACTTCAATCGGAACGTCGAGCCGCTCGTCGCGGCGGGCTATCGCGTGATCCTGATGGACTGCCTCGGTTGGGGCAAGAGCGACCCGATCGTCTGCAAGGGCTCGCGCTCGGAACTGAACGCGCGCTGCCTGAAGGCGCTGCTCGATGCGCTCGATATCGAACGCGCGCATATCATCGGCAACTCGATGGGTGGGCATAGCGCGGTCGCGTTCGCGCTCGCCGAGCCGCAACGCGTCGGCAAGCTCGTGCTGATGGGCGGCGGCACCGGCGGCCCGAGCCAGTTCGTGCCGATGCCGACCGAAGGCATCAAGCTGCTGCAAGGGCTGTACCGCAACCCGACCATCGAGAACCTGCAGCGCATGATGAGCGTCTTCGTGTTCGACACGAAGGCGTTGACCGAAGACCTGATGCAAGCGCGCCTCGCGAACATGCTGGCGCGCCGCGATCATCTCGAGAACTTCGTCGCGAGCCTCGCCGCGAATCCGAAGCAGTTCAATGACTACGGGCCGCGCCTTGGCGAAGTAACCGCCTCGACGCTCGTGATCTGGGGCCGCGACGATCGTTTCGTGCCGATGGACATCGGCCTGCGGCTCGTTGCCGGGATGCCGAACGCCGATCTGCATGTGTTCGGCCGCTGCGGGCATTGGGCGCAGTGGGAGCATGCGGACAAGTTCAACCGGATGGTGGGGGAGTTCCTGGGACGCGGGCATTAAGCAGGGTTGTCGTCGTGGGCGACTGGTGCGTCGTTGCGGCGGCGGGCTGGTTGCCTCGTTTAGGTTTGGGTTCTTTTCTTCGCCGACTAACAGGCGATTTCAAGGTCCAAATGTAGAGTCAATGTAGATACGGGCGACTTGCTGTTTTCGCTGTGCGTATCTACAATGGATATACATTTGGAGCTGGGATATGAAACTCAAGATTCAGAAGTGGGGCAACAGCGCTGCAGTACGGTTGCCGGCCGTGTTGTTGGAGCAAATTCATGCGTCGGTGGGCAGTTCGCTGAATGCGGACGTGCGCCCCGAGGGGGTGTTGCTTACGCCTGCGCGTCGCAAGTATTCACTGGATGAACTCGTCGCGCAGTGCGATCCGAAGGCGCCACTGCCAGCCGATCTCGACGTCTGGAGTGAAGTCAAGCCGGCGGGGCGCGAAGCATGGTAAGGCGCATCAAGTTCGAGCGCGGCGATATCGTGCGCGTGAGCCTGAATCCGACGCCTGGCAAGGAGCAGCAAGGCGATTTCCGTCCCGCGCTGGTTTTGTCGCCTGCCGCATTCAATGCTCTTGGGGTCGCGCTCGTTGCGCCGATCACGCAGGGGGAGTTCGCTCTATACGCTGGGTTCGCGGTACCGCTCTCGGGTTCGGGAACAGAGACTCAGGGGGTGGCTCTGGTGAATATGGTGCGCACTCTGGACCTCGAGGCCCGCGGCGCACGCAAAGTCGAGCGCGCTCCGGCCGAGGTAGTCGAGGACGCGCTCGCCCGACTTCAAACGATTCTGGAATGACGGGAAAGACGATACGAACTAAACCAATCCGCGGCGAGCGACCCCATCACTGCGCCGCCGACATCCAAGTCACACTCTTCGGCAACCCTCCCATCGCTATCCGCGGCGGCGTCCGCTGGAGGGCCAGCAGTCACGGCTCGGTGGCGGCATTTGCGGCGCGTCAATGCGACCAATTCGCATTCATCCAAAAATAATATCCCGCAAGTCATCTATAAGATATCTGTCTTAAGACCGGGGTAATCGGCCGCAAACCCTTGCCAGTCATGGATCGACCCGTTTGGGTAGGGTCTCGCGACCTGTATGTCTGTCACATTTAGTGGAAAACGCGCATATACTCTCGGTCGTATCGCAAAACGAAGGTCGCGGGGTTGCGTCGTGCCGAACTGACGCCGTCGCCGTCGTGCCACGATTTGCGCTGGCTTCGACTGCCAACGCTCTGTCTATCACTTCCTAGCAAAGCATTAATCATGTCCACACCGCCGAAGATCATCTACACCCTGACCGACGAAGCGCCCGCACTGGCGACGTACTCGCTGCTGCCGATCGTCAAGGCGTTCACGCGCTCGTCCGACGTGCTCGTCGAAACGCGCGACATCTCGCTCGCCGGCCGGATCATTGCCGCATTTCCGGACTACCTGAGCGCGGAGCAGAAGGCTTCCGACGATCTGGCGGAGCTCGGTAGACTCACCATGCGCCCGGAAGCGAACATCATCAAGCTGCCGAACATCAGCGCGTCGGTGCCGCAGTTGAAGGCCGCGATCGCCGAGCTGCGCGACCAGGGCTATAAGCTGCCGTCGTACCCGGACGTCGCGACGACCGACGCCGAGAAGGACGTCAAGGCCCGCTACGACAAGATCAAGGGCAGCGCGGTGAACCCGGTGCTGCGCGAAGGCAATTCGGACCGCCGCGCGCCGTTGTCGGTGAAGAACTACGCGCGCAAGCATCCGCACAAGATGGGCGCATGGAGCGCGGACTCGAAGTCGCACGTCTCGCACATGAGCGCTGGCGATTTCTACGGCAGCGAGAAGTCGGCGCTGGTCGCGCAGGCCGGTAGCGTGAAGATCGAACTGGCCGCCGCCGACGGCACGATCACGGTCCTGAAGGCGAAGACGCCGGTGCAGGCAGGCGAAATCATCGACGCGTCGGTGCTGAGCAAGAACGCGCTGCGCAGCTTCATCGAAGCGCAGATCGCCGAGGCGAAGGCGAACGGCGTGCTGTTCTCGGTGCACCTGAAGGCCACGATGATGAAGGTCTCGGACCCGATCATCTTCGGTCACGTGGTGTCGGTGTTCTACAAGGACGTGCTCGCGAAGCATGCGGAAGCGCTGGCCAAGGTCGGCTTCAACCCGAACAACGGTATCGGCGACCTGTACGCGCGTCTGAAGGATCTGCCGGCTGAAACGGCCGCGGCGATCGAAGCCGACATCGAGGCGCAGTACGAACAGCGTCCGCCGCTCGCGATGGTCAACTCGGACAAGGGCATCACGAGCCTGCACGTGCCGAGCGACGTGATCGTCGACGCATCGATGCCGGCGATGATCCGCGAGTCGGGCAAGATGTGGGGCGCCGATGGCGCGCTGCACGACGCGAAGGCGGTGATTCCGGACCGTTGCTACGCTGGTGTGTACCAGGCGGTGATCGAAGACTGCAAGAAGCACGGTGCGTTCGACCCGGTCACGATGGGCACGGTGCCGAACGTCGGGCTGATGGCACAAGCCGCCGAAGAATACGGTTCACACGACAAGACGTTCCAGATCCCGGCGAACGGCGTGGTCCGCGTCACCGACGAAGCCGGCGCGGTGCTGCTCGAGCAGCCGGTGGAACAGGGCGACATCTTCCGTATGTGCCAGACCAAGGACGCGCCGGTCCGCGACTGGGTCAAACTCGCGGTGAACCGCGCCCGCGCTTCCAACACGCCGGCAGTATTCTGGCTCGACGCGGCGCGCGCGCACGATGCGCAGATCATCAGGAAGGTCGAGCAGTACCTGAAGGATCACGACACGAACGGTCTCGACATCCGCGTGATGACGCCGGTCGAAGCGACGAAGTTCTCGGTCGAGCGCATCCGCGCCGGCAAGGACACGATCTCGGTCACCGGCAACGTGCTGCGCGACTACCTGACCGACCTGTTCCCGATCATGGAACTGGGCACCAGCGCGAAGATGCTGTCGATCGTTCCGCTGATGGCCGGTGGCGGCATGTTCGAAACCGGCGCGGGCGGTTCGGCGCCGAAGCACGTGCAGCAGCTGGTCGAGGAAGGCTTCCTGCGCTGGGATTCGCTCGGTGAATTCCTCGCGCTGGCGGCATCGCTCGAGCATCTGGGCACCGCGTATCACAACCCGAAGGCGCAGATTCTTGCGAAGACGCTCGATCAGGCGACTGGCAAGTTCCTCGACAACGACAAGTCGCCGGCGCGCAAGGTCGGCGGTATCGACAATCGCGGCAGCCACTTCTACCTCGCGATGTACTGGGCCGAAGCACTGGCCGCGCAAACCGACGATGCCGCGCTGCAGGCGCAGTTCGCCGGCGTCGCGAAGGCGATGGCCGACAACGAGGCGAAGATCGTCGCGGAACTCGGCGCGGCGCAGGGCAAGCCGGTGGATATCGGCGGCTACTACCGTCCGAACGTCGAGCTGACTAGCAAGGCGATGCGCCCGAGCGCGACGCTGAACGCAATCGTCGATTCGGTGGCTTGAGCTCGCGCGGGCGACTGATGCGGTAAGCGCCGCGGCCGCACCTGCGCTGGCCCCGAAAGCCGCGCGGTAAGCACGCAGCACAACCGCGGACAAAGCCGCAAGCAGGACCGCAAAAACGACAATGGCGCCTTCGGGCGCCATGGTCGTTTCTACTGTCACTGCTACGTCGCCGTCGGTCATGCCCTTCCTTATACGTGAACGATTTCCCAATCGGCGAGCTTCTCCGGAATCTCGAGCGTCGACGTGTCGAGCTCCGACAGATGCTCGCAGCTCAGACCGCGCGCGAGGTCGTCGGCGGCCTGTTGCGGGTTCGAGAATTCTCCGAGCGTTTCGTTGCCGTAGGTGGCTTCCCAGCCGTCCTGACCCGGCAGAATGTAGAACGCTCCCTGCGTCGAACCAAAGCGAAAGCCTTTCATTTTTAGTCTCCCAGTTGCCAATAAAAAAAGCCGCGATTCGTGACGGCTTCTTCGCAATCTGCGGGATTTGGGTGGCCGTGTCGTGAGACCCCTCGAATCCGACTGCGTGAAGCGCGTGCTCTTGTGAAAGAGTCTACGTCAGCGAATCGGCGGGCAATTGGGCGTCGAGCCGGTCTTTATATTAAAAATATCCGTGTAAAAACAAAGGCTTGTGCGATCCGTTTTGCGATGTGCAACGCCGCCGGGCATCGTGAAATGGCCGCTTTGTGCCACGCAACATGATTTTTTACGACGCGCGGCATCGTTTCGTATCGTGAAAATTAGGGGCTGCGCGCGACGCGCAAAACGACGCTGTGCGGCCCTATGACGCGCCGAGCCGTTCGATCAGCATCGCGACGAAGGTCTCGGTCACCGGCGGCAAGGTTCGGCCGCGCTTTTTGATCAGCGCGATGCGCCGCGTGAACGCGGCTTCGTCGATCGGTCGCGCGACCAGCTCGGGCTCCGCGCGCACCTCGCGCGCCGACGCCGGCAGGATCGTGATGCCGAGCCCGGCGCGCGCCATCGCGACCGCGCTCATCATGTAGGTCGGTTCGCAGGCGATGCGCGGCTCACATTGCGCGTCGGCGAATGCGCTGTCGACGACCGCTCGCACGCTCGTGCCCTGCGCGGTCAGCACGAGCGGCTCGCTGGCGAGATCGGCGAGCGTGACGGGCCGGCGCCGCCGCGCGAGCGCGTGCTGCTTCGGCAGCACGGCGACGAGCCGGTCGATGCCCGCATGCAGTACCTCGAGCCCGCTATCGTTCAGCTCGCCGCCCGTCAGCCCGATATCGGCTTCCTCGTTGCGCACCAACGTGTTGACCATGCTCGCGACGACATCGCGCACCTCGAAGCCGACGCGCGGCACGGCTTTTCTCAGCGCCTGCACGAGCTCGGGCAGCACGCTCGCCGCGAAGGTCGGCAGACACGCGATGCGCACCGTGCCGCTCCCGCCTTCGCCGAGCGTGCGCGCGTCGAGCAGCACGTGCTCCATGTCGTGCAGCGATTTCTGCAGCACGGGCAGCAGCTCGCGGCCGGTCGGCGTCAGGGCGACGTTGCGGCTGTTGCGATCGAACAGGCGCAGGCCGACCGTTTCCTCGAGCCGGCGAATCTGCACCGTCAACGCCGGTTGCGACAGATGCAGCCGCGCGGCCGCACGCGTGAAGCTGCCCGTTTGCGCGACCGCGATAAACGCGCGGATGTCCCGGAGATTCAGATCCATGATGATTTGTGATTGCTGCAATCAATTCATTTCAATTGCATTATTGCTGCCCTGAACTTACGCTCGATCACACTAAAAAACAACCTGGAGACAAGCTCATGCTGCCATTGCTGGGGCTGGCTACCATCGTCGTGCTGCTCGGCGCGATCCTGTCCAAACGCATGTCGCCGCTCGTCGCGCTGATCATCGTGCCGCTCGCGGCCTCGCTGCTCGGCGGCTTCGGCTTGCAGACGAGCAAGTTCGTCGTCGATGGCCTCAAGAGCCTCGCGCCCGTCGTCTGCATGTTCGTCTTCGCGATCCTGTACTTCGGCACGATCACCGACGCCGGTACGCTCGACCCGATCATCGAGCGCATCCTGCGCGCGGTCGGCACACGGCCCACGCGCATCGTGATGGGCACCACGCTGCTCGCGCTGCTGATCCACCTCGACGGCTCCGGCGCCGTCTGCTTCCTCGTCACCATTCCGGCGATGCTGCCGCTCTACGACCGCCTGAAGATGGACCGGCGCGTGCTCGCCGCGGCGGTATCGATGGCGGCCGGCATCAATTTCCTGCCATGGACGGGGCCGATGATTCGCGCGTCCGCGTCGCTGCATCTGCCGATCTCGGCGTTGTTCAATCCGCTTATTCCGGTGCAGGCGATCGGCCTCGTATTTGTGTTCTCGATGGCGTACTGGCTCGGGCGGCGCGAGGAAAAGCGACTCGGTCTCAACGCTGCGAGCGGTTCCGTGCCGATGCCCCAACGCGAACTGACGCCGGAACAACAGGCGCTGCGCCGCCCGCGAAACTTCTGGTTCAACATCGTGCTGACGCTCGTCGTGCTCGGCACGATGGTCGTGATGGGCGAGAAGATTCCGCCGGCGATCATGTTCATGGTGGGCCTGTGCATCGCATTGATGGTCAACTATCCGAATGTGGACATGCAGCGCAAACGGATCGACGCGCATGCGCGCGCCGCGCTGATGATGGCCGGCATCCTGCTCGCGGCCGGCGTGTTCACCGGCGTGATGCAGGGCAGCGGCATGCTGAAGGCGATGGCGCAGGCGGCCGTCGGCTTCGTGCCGCCGGCGATGGCGAGTCATATTCCGATCGTGCTCGGCCTGCTGTCGATGCCGCTCAGCATGCTGTTCGATCCCGATTCGTTTTATTTCGGTGTACTGCCGGTGATCGCGGAAGTGGCCGGCCAGCTCGGGGTGCCCGCGGTGCACGTCGGTCAGGCCGCGTTGCTTGGACAGATGACCACCGGTTTTCCGGTCAGTCCGCTCACGCCCGCGACGTTCCTCGTGGTCGGGCTGTGCGGTATCGATCTGGCCGATCATCAACGATTTACGTTTCCCCTGCTGTTCGGCGCGTCGGTCGTGATGACGATCGCGTGCGTCGTGCTCGGGATCTTTCCACTGTGAGCTTCACTGAAGGAACGGGAGCACCATGACAGCCACTGAACCTCGACGCGTCGTGCGCATCGGCGCGGGCGCGGGCTATTCGGGCGACCGCATCGAACCCGCGCTCGAACTCGCGGAACACGGCCAGCTCGACTATCTCGTGTTCGAATGCCTCGCCGAACGCACGATCGCAATCGCGCAGCAGGCGCGCAGCAAGGACCCGGAGCTCGGCTACGACCCGCTGCTCGAAGCGCGCATGCGCGCGGTGCTGCCCGTCGCGGCGCGCAACGGCGTGCGTATCGTGTCGAACATGGGCGCGGCCAATCCGCTCGCGGCAGCGCGCCGGACCGCGCAGATCGCGCGCGAGTTGGGTCTCGGCGGCCTGAGGATTGCCGCAGTCACCGGCGACGACGTGCTCGACGTCGTGCGCGCGGGCGACTTCCATTTCGTCGAATCGGGCGAGGCGGTGGCCGCGTACGCGGACCGGCTGATATCGGCCAATGCGTACCTCGGCGCGAGCGGCATCGTCGAGGCGCTCTCGGCCGGCGCGCAGATCGTGCTGACCGGGCGCGTCGCCGATCCGTCGCTGTTCGTCGCGCCGCTGATCCACGAATTCGGCTGGCGTATGGACGACTGGCCGATGCTCGGCCAGGCGACGGTAATCGGCCATCTGCTCGAATGCGCGGGGCAGATCACCGGCGGCTATTTCGCGGACCCCGGTTTCAAGGACGTGCCGAATCTCGCACGGCTCGGCTTTCCGATCGCCGAAGTTGCGCGGGACGGTTCAGTGGTGATCACGAAGCTCGCGCAAAGTGGCGGGCTCGTGACCGAGGCGACCTGCAAGGAGCAGTTGCTCTACGAGATCCACGATCCGCGTCGTTATCTGCAGCCCGACGTGGTCGCCGATTTCTCGCAGGTGCGCGTCGAACAGGAAGCCGTGGACCGTGTGCGCGTCACCGGCGGTGGCGGCACGGAGCGCACCGCGACGCTGAAAGTGTCGGTTGCGTATTTCGACGGCTATATCGGCGAGGGGCAGATTTCGTACGGCGGACCCGGCGCGCTCGCGCGGGCGCGGCTCGCGCTCGATATCGTGCGCGAGCGTCTCGCGCTGACCGGCGTGCAGACGCGCGAGTTGCGCTTCGATCTGATCGGCGTGAACGCACTGCATGGTGACGCGGTGGCGGCCGGTCATGGCGAGCCGTACGAAGTGCGCGCCCGGGTGGCGGGACGCACGGCGTCGCTCGCGCAGGCGCTGCGCATCGGCAACGAGGTCGAGACGTTGTACACGAACGGACCGGCGGGCGGCGGCGGCGTGACGAAGGCGGCGCGCGAGGTGGTCGCGGTGCAATCGGTGCTGCTGCCGCGCGAGTATGCGGCGCCGGCTTTCTCGCTGATGGAGGCTTGAGATGAAACTACGAGAACTGGCCCACTCGCGCACCGGCGACAAGGGCAATACGCTCAATATCTCGGTGATCTGCTACGACGCGCTGCATTACGAGCGGTTGCGCGATGTGCTGACGCCCGAGCGCGTCAAGACGCATCTGCGCGATGTGGTGCGCGGCGAGGTGGTGCGCCATGAGTTGCCGGGCCTTGCCGCATTCAACTTCGTGCTCGGCGACGCGCTCGGCGGCGGCGTTACGCGTTCGCTCGCGCTCGACGCGCATGGCAAATCGCTGAGCTCGGCGTTAATGGATCTCGACGTGGGGCAGTGAGGGCATTGCCGGCGGCGTGTCGTATTGCGGAGCGGCCGCTCGGCCCCGCATGTGATCACACGCCAGCCTTCGTCAGGTCATGCGCGCGGCGCAGTCGCTCGCGGCTGTTGCTCAGATGCATGCGCATCGCGGCGCGCGCGTCGTCGGCATCCTGACGCTCGATCGCGCGATAGATCATCAGATGCTCGCCGAGCACGCTGCGCAACACCTCGATATGGTCTAGCTCCGCGATCTCGGCCGAACCGAGCCGGGTGCGCGGGCTGACCGAGCGGCCGAGCTGGCTCAGCACGTCGAAGAAATAGCGGTTGCCGCTCGCGCGCGCGATCTGCAGATGGAACTCGATGTCGTGTGCGAGCGTGTCGGTGCTGCCGCGCTCGAGCTCCGACTCGAATCGATCGAGCGCAGTGCGGATCTGCTTCAGGTTCTGCTCGGTGCGCCGCGATGCCGCGAGCGCGGCCGCGGCCGCTTCGACGTCGATCCGGAACTCGATGATCGCCATCACGTCGAGCATGCTGGTGAGATCGGCGGCGGGAAGCTGCATCGGCTTTTCGGCGGCGGGCGCGAGCACGAACGTGCCAATGCCATGGCGCGTCTCGACGATCCTCTCTGCCTGCAGACGCGAAATCGCCTCGCGGACCACGGAGCGGCTCACGGACAGCTGCTTCATCATCGCGACTTCGGTGGGGATGCGGTCGCCTGGCCTCAGCGCCCCGCGGCGAATCTCATCGGAAAGGGTGGCCACCACCTTTTCAGTTAGGCTGCTCATTTTTGTGGCTGGTTGACTGATCCTGCAAAGTATCGCACAGGACTGTACTCGATTCTGCCGCGTTCGGCGGCATCGGCGCGGGCTATTTTTTGCGTGCGGATGCGCGGTTGGGGGCGGGGATGAGGCGGACATTTGCGCAAACGCATGGGCTGCAGACGACAGTCTGTCAATTGTAGACATCAGACGTCCTAGTTCGAGGCGGATTGCGGGTTAGTCAACAGGGCTATGAACCTTTGAATCTGCCGGTATTTCAAGGCGCTCACTCTGGAACCACAGGGTAAACACCCCACTGGATTTGACAAAAGTAACGCGGTAGACTGTCGTCAGACAACATATCGGGCGTAGAGCAGGGTCTTGCACCCACCGGGTGCGCCGCGCTGCGTTCCACCAGGCCTTGTGGCCGACAAGGAGACACAACTTGACATCAGTTCTGACCACCGCGCTCGACCCGCTGGAATCGGCGGTCGCGAAGGTGAAGCGCAACGTGTTGCCGCTTTTCCTGATCATGTTCATCGCGAACTATATCGACCGCGTGAACATCGGCTTCGTCAACGCGCACATGAAGGCCGATCTCGGCATCGGCGCGGCCGCCTACGGGCTCGGCAGCGGGCTGTTCTTCATCGGCTACGCGCTGTTCGAAGTGCCGTCGAACGTGCTGATGCAGAAGTTCGGCGCGCGCGCCTGGCTCACGCGCATCATGGGCACGTGGGGGCTGGTGGCGGGCGCAATGGCGTTCGTCTGGAACGACACGTCGTTTTACGTGCTGCGGTTCCTGCTCGGCGTCGCCGAGGCGGGCTTCTTTCCCGGCGTCGTCTTTTACTTCACGCAGTGGCTGCCGCAAAAGGAACGCGGCAAGGCGATGGCGATCTTTCTGTCAGGCTCGGCGCTCGCGTCGGTGCTGTCCGGTCCCATCACCGGCTCGCTGCTGTCGATTCGCGGCCTCGGTCTGCAAGGCTGGCAGTGGATGTTCCTGATCGAAGGCGCGTTCTCGATCGCGCTGTGCGTCGTCAGCTGGTTGCTGTTGAAGTCGCGCATCCGCGACGCGCATTGGCTCACGGCCGAAGAACAGCGTGTGCTCGAACAATCGATCGCGGCCGAACAGGGCGAGCGCGAAGCGCAAGGCGGCGCGCATCTGCCGACGGTGAAGCTGCTGAAGGACCCGCAAATCGCGCTGTTCTGCTTCCTGTACTTCGCGATCCAGCTGACCATCTACGCGGCCACTTTCTGGCTGCCGACCATCATCCGCAAGATGGGCGGCCTTTCCGACTTCGAGGTCGGCATGTTCAACGCGATTCCGTGGCTGATCTCGATGGTCGCGATGTACGGCTTCGCGGTCGTATCGGCGAAATGGCGTCATCAGCAGGGCTGGCTCGCGGTCGCGCTCGTCATCGCGGCAGTCGGTCTGTTCGCGTCGACGTCGGGCAACCCGGTGTTCTCGTTCGTCGCAATCTGCTTCTCGGCGATCGGCTTCAAGGCCGCGTCGTCGCTGTTCTGGCCGATTCCGCAGGGCTACCTCGATGCGCGCGTCGCCGCCGGCGTGCTCGCGCTGATCAATTCGCTCGGCAACCTCGGCGGCTTCTTCGCGCCGGCCACCTTCGGCTATCTGCAGCAACACACGGGCTCGATCACGGGCGGGTTGTACGGTCTCGGCGTCGCGTCGCTGCTCGCGGCGGCGGCCGGCTTCCTGACGCGCAACAAGCCCGGCAATCGCGAGCCGTTGCCCGATTCGTTGCGCGGCAACACGCATTGACTACACTGACGGCTCGCGTGCGGCCGTCGATTTTTCTGTATTCGAGTTCTCATCCGGTCCGGTCGAACACGCACGCAGCGCGCGGCGGCTTCCGCCGGCCGGCCTACTTCATCACACAGGTGCTTTTCCCATGTCCACCAAACCTACCGAATCGAACGCCACGCCGGTCGTCACCGAACTGCGCGTCGTGCCCGTCGCCGGTCGCGACAGCATGCTGATGAATCTGAGCGGCGCGCATGGTCCGTTCTTCACGCGCAACATCGTGATTCTGCGCGACAGCGCGGGCCATACCGGCGTGGGCGAAGTGCCGGGCGGCGAGAACATCCGCAAGACGATCGACGACGCGCGGCCGTTCGTGGTCGGTCAGTCGATCGGCAATCTGCAGGCGATTCTGAACAAGGTGCGCACGCAGTTCGCCGATCGCGACGCTGGGGGGCGTGGCCTGCAGACCTTCGACCTGCGCACGACAATTCACGCGGTGACCGCGCTCGAAGCCGCGCTGCTCGACCTGCTCGGGCAGCATCTCGGCGTGCCGGTCGCGGCACTGCTCGGCGAAGGCCAGCAGCGCGACGAAGTGGAAATGCTCGGCTACCTGTTCTATATCGGCGATCGCAACAAGACCGATCTGCCGTACGCGAACAACGCCGGCGCGCGTGACGACTGGGAGCGCGTGCGCACCGAGAAAGCGCTGACGCCGGAGACGGTCGTGCGTCTTGCCGAGGCCGCGAAGGCGCGCTATGGCTTCAACGACTTCAAGCTGAAGGGCGGCGTGCTGCCAGGCGACGCCGAGATCGAAGCGGTCACGGCACTCGCCGAGCGCTTCCCCGAAGCGCGCGTGACGCTCGACCCGAACGGCGCATGGTCGCTCGCGGAAGCGGTGCGCTTGTGCCGTGACAAGCACGATGTTCTCGCCTACGCGGAAGATCCATGCGGCGCGGAGAACGGCTATTCGGGCCGCGAAGTGATGGCCGAGTTCCGTCGCGCAACCGGCCTGCCGACGGCGACCAACATGATCGCGACCGACTGGCGTCAGATGGGTCACGCCATCCAGCTGCAATCGGTCGATATTCCGCTCGCCGATCCGCATTTCTGGACCATGCAGGGCTCGGTGCGCGTCGCGCAGATGTGCAACGACTGGGGCCTCACGTGGGGTTCGCATTCGAACAACCACTTCGACATTTCGCTCGCGATGTTCACGCACGTCGCGGCCGCGGCGCCGGGCAAGATCACCGCGATCGATACGCACTGGATCTGGCAGGATGGTCAGTTCCTGACGCACGATCCGCTGCAGATCGTCGGCGGTAAGGTCAAGGTGCCGCAGAAGCCGGGGCTCGGCATCGAACTCGATATGGATGCGCTCGAGAAGGCGCACGCGATGTATCAGCAGCACGGCCTCGGCGCGCGCGACGACGGCATTGCCATGCAATATCTGATTCCGAACTGGAAGTTCGACAACAAGCGGCCGTGTCTCGTGCGTTAAGGACGATTTAACTCAATCAAAAAGCCTGGCGGGCCGCACGAAAGATGCGGTTCACCAGGCTTTTTTGTTTCCTTTTGCATTGCACGGTGCGAGATAGCCGCACCGCGGATGTCGGCGGCCATCATCGCCACGCTATGCTCGCTCGCCGCTTGCGGCATCCGATTCCTCTGGACAGCCTGCCCCCTCCGTCCCGATCCGCGAATTGTCAATTCCATGCACTCATCAGACGTCCGCGCATGACTATAAGTCATTGTTTTAATTGATGACACGTAAACCCTAGTCGTCTGATGATGATTTAATCATTACGATGTCTTCACTGGAAAGCAGAGCGTGTCCTTGTCGATGGCGCGACGCCGTTTTGGCATCGAGGTGAGCGCCGGGAACGAGAAGCTTCCAGCCAGGCCCACATGTTTTTTTCAGTTTCGGGCTTGGAGAAGCAGCAAGCGGAAAACTGGCAATAAAGCGAATCGCAGTCCTTCACATTAAAACGACGGATGCGCGTCTCGCACTTGTTTATATAACAATAGGGGAAAGACATGTCTGTGAAATTCACTCAGAGGAGAACAGCCGCTGCCGCAAGTTTCGTATTCATTCTGGCGGCGTGCGGTGGCAGTGATAGTCCGAACACAACGGCGGCTTCGACCCCGGCTTCAACCCCACCCCCGACGCAGACATCCATGCCATGGATGAATACGTCACTCTCTCCCGAAGCACGCGCGGCACTGCTTGTCCCTGCCATGGCGCTTGCCGATAAAGAAGAGCAATTGGCCGGTTCAAATCCTGGCATCCTGCCCGAGTTGCCGCAGTGCTACGGTGCGCGGCACATTCTCGGACTGGCGAAGTACGCCATTCCGACACTGCGGATTACCAATGGGCCGGTGGGTATCGGCCAGAATGACTGCGTTTCTCCCTCCGTATCAGGCTTTGCCGCCTATACGGATTCCAGCTCCGCCAAGGCGACCGCTCTCCCTTCAGCGATCGCGATGGCGGCTTCGTTCGATCCTTCCGTAGCAACCCAGTTTGGCAACGTGGTCGGCGTCGAAGGAGGCAATCTGGCTCTGCACGTGTTCGAAGCGCCGGGGCTGAATCTGGCGAGATTGCCCGTGGGCGGACGCAACTTCGAGTACATGGGCGAGGACCCGTATCTCACCGGGACGATGGGTGTCGCCGAAATCCAGGCCGTGCAAGCCCACGGCATGATCGCGATGGCGAAGCACCTGGTGGCGAATGAACAGGAAACGAATCGCATGACGATTCAGGAGAGCGTGGACGATCAAACGTTGCACGAACTCTATATGCTGCCGTTCGAAATGGCGGTGAAAGCAGGCAACGTCGGCGCCGTCATGTGTTCGTACAACTCGGTGAACGGCTTTTCGATGTGCGAGCAGAAGCACATCCTGTCCGATGTCCTTCGCGGACAATGGGGCTTCAAGGGTTACGTGCAGTCCGACTTCTTTGCGGCGCATAGCACCGCGCCGACCCTGCTGGCGGGCATGGACAATGAAATGCCGCTGCCGCAGAACTGGTCGCCGGCGAACCTGAATGCGGCATTGGCCTCGGGGCAGATCCAGACCTCGGATATCGACACTGCGCTGCTGCGCCGATACACGCAGATGTTCCGCGCGGGTATCTTCGATCGGCCCATTGCTCAGACTGCCATCAACGCAACGGCTGGCGGTACGGTCGCGAAACAGATTGGCGAGCAGTCGGCCGTGCTCCTGCAGAACAACGGGACCTTGCCATTGAACAAGACGGTTCGCAACGTGCTCGTGGTCGGCAAGACGACACAGGTCTATGCGCAGCAAGCCGTCGCTGGAGGCAGCTCGGTCGGCCACCCGATGGGCTCCGGCGGCGGCAGCTCCGACGTCGTTGCCTTGTACACCGTGACGCCGGTGCAGGGCATCAAGGACACGCTTGCCAATCTCGGCAATACCGGCGCTCAGGTTCATCTGGCGCTCGTCGACGACAACAATTCGACCGGCACGATCGACGGCGCGGCCGCAACCATCTCCGACGTCAAGACAGCTGCGACCGGTGCCGACGCCGTGATCTTCATGGCCGGTTCCATGTCGGAGGAAGGTGCCGACCAGGCGAGCTTTACCGACTCGACGGGCCTGACGCTCGACACGGGCAAATACCTGAATACGCTTGACTGGTATTCGCCGAAGTCGAGTTCGATTACGACCTCGAGCACCGCCAGGAACAGCAACACGCTCGCGTTGCTGCAGACCATCGTCGCTGCAAACAGCAACACCGTGCTCGTTCTGAAGGACAGTGCCGCCGAAGCGCTCGATTCTTCTATCCTCACTGGCGGGACATCCGCCGCGAGTGCAATTCTCGAGACGTGGTTCCCAGGCGAGGAAGATGGGCACATCGTGGCGGATCTGCTGTGGGGTGTCGCGAATCCGTCCGGCAAGCTGCCTGTGACATTCCCGCAGGTCGGCCAAGGCTTTATGGACTCGATTACGCCTTACCAGTACCCGGGCGTGTCGATCAACGGAAGCGCAACGGTGACCTACTCCGAAGCGCTCAATGTCGGCTATCGCTGGTATGACGCGATGGGCAAAACGCCTGCATTCCCGTTCGGTTATGGCCTTTCGTACACCACCTTCGCGATTACCAATCCGACCGTCAGTACCGGAGCAAACGGCACTTACACGGTTAGCGCGGTCGTGAAAAACACGGGTTCCGTGGCGGGCGCCGAAGTTCCGCAGGTGTACGTTGCGCTGCCGACCTCGGCGGGAGAGCCGCCCAAGCGTCTGGTGGGATTCCAGAAGGTCAGCCTGAATGCGGGAGGAACGCAGACGGTGTCGATCACGATCGATCCCGCCGCGCCGAATCATCCGCTCAGCACCTGGAATAAGGATGCGCAGCAGTGGACGACGCCGACCGGTTCCTACTCGGTGTATATCGGGAACTCGTCGCGCAGCCTGACTCTTGCGGGAACCGTTACCCGATAAAGTCGCGTAAGGCGCCAGAGTCTGTTCAGGTTCGATCCCTGATCAGACCTGGCGTTACACCAGGACCTTTGGCGATCGTTCGCTAAAGTTCTCGAACCAACGAAACTGGTCCGCTTAATGAAAGTACTATCACGACGGATGTTGGCACTTGTGCTCGGTGCAACGCTCTCGCTGGCGACGAGTGCGACAGAGAAGCCCTTCGTCACGGTCAACGGCAAACCGGTATCTCAGGCAGACGCCGATTTGTATATCGGACAGGCGCATGCGCAAGGTTTTTCCGATTCCCCACAATTGACGGACCATGTCCGGGACGAACTGATTCGGCGCGAAGTTCTGTTCCAGCAGGCGGAGAAAACGGGCTTCGACCGGAACCCGGAAGTCGCGGCACGTGCCGAAGCCGCGCGGCAAAAGATTCTCGCGCAGGCGCAGGCGACCTGGGAGATCGAAATCGTCAGAGCGTACATGCAGGACTTTCTGAAAAAGAATCCTGTCAGCGACGATCAATTGAAGGCGATGTACAACGACATGAAAGCGAAAGGCGGAAGCACGGAATATAAAGTCCGCCATATTCTCGTCAAGGACGAGGGGCAGGCAAAAGACATCATTGCGAAGCTCAACAAGGGCGCGTCGTTCGGCGACCTCGCAAAGGAATCGTTTGATGCCGACACGAGATACAACGGCGGAGATCTGGGCTGGATAACTTCCAGCAAGGTGGTCAAGCCGTTCGCCGATGCGGTTTCGCACCTGCACAAGGGCGAATACACGCGAACCCCGGTCAAGACCGGATACGGTTTTCATGTCATCGAAGTCGATGACACCCGCCCTTTGCAGGTCCCGTCGTTCGAAGACATGAAGCCGATGCTGTACCAGCAGGCCCAGGCGGAACTCGTCGACAGAATGGTGAAGAATCTCAGAGCGAAAGCCACCATTCAGTAAGCGGCCCAATCACGTTGGTCATCCTTGGGATGCGATCGAGAGCCTGATGAGACGGCATTGGGCCTCTCAGTCCAACCCATTTGCTCCCCGGTCTTCCATCCCGATCGGGGAGCTTTTTTTGTTCGCTGTCAGCTCTTGCGAAACACCACATGCGAAATCCGCTGCACTAGCAGCGCGGCCGCGAGCGATGCCACCGCCGTCAGCCACACACCGATATGAATCGACTGCACGAGCGCGTCGCGTGCGCTATCGATCAGCGCGAGCGTATTGAGTCCCGAGGCCTTCATATCCGCGATCAACTGAGTGCGCGACGCGTCGTCGATCAGGATGCGCAGATCGACGAAACGCGGCCGCCATTGCGATGAGGCCGGCTCTCCGAGCACGCTCATCGTGCGCGTGACGACATTGCGATAGTGATGCTGCACGACAGTCGCGACGATGCTGGTGCCGAGCATGCCGCCGACCATGCGCGTCGATTGCAATAGCGCGGTCGTGATGCCGAAGCGCTCGCGTCCGGCGATCTCCTGGCCGAACACGTTCAGGTTGTTCAGGATGAAGCCGAGGCCGATGCCGACCGCGCCCATCGGCAGCACGATGCGCCAGTGCGGCGTGTTCGGATTGGCGAACGCGAGCGCGATCGACGCGAACATCAGCAGCGCGAAACCGATCGTCAGAATGCGCGTGGGCTTCTTCATGTGAATCACGATGCGCGTGTTCACCACACTACCGAGCGCGATGCACGCGGCGATCGGCGTCGCGAGCAGGCCGGCCTGCTGCGGCGAAAGACCGAAGCCGCCTTGCAGCAGCAAAGGCGCGAAGAAGATCAGCGAGAACATCACGAACCCGGACAGCATGCCGAGCGTGAATAGCGTGACGAGCTGCGCGTCCTTGAACAGATCGAGCGGAACGATCGGATGCGTGGCGCGCTTTTCGCACCTGAAGAGTGCGATCGCGCCGGCGATCACGCACGCGCCGAGCACGAGATTGCCCACGGTGAGGCCGTGCTTCGGCACCGCTTCGATAAACGCCTGCAAGCCGCCGAGCACGCCCGCGACGAGCCCCGCGCCGAGCCAGTCGATCTTTACTTCGCCGTCATGCGGCCGCCGGAAATTCGGCAGATGCATCCAGATGAAATAGAGCGCCGCCGCGCCCACCGGCAGATTGACGAGAAACGTCGAGCGCCAGCCGAGGTGCTCGCTCATCCAGCCGCCGAGCGACGGGCCGGCCGCCGTGCCGATGCCGTAGGCCGCGGCCAGCACGACCTGCCAGCGCACGCGGGTGCGCGGGTCGGGGAACAGATCGGGAATCGACGCGAACGCGGTGCCGACCATCATGCCGCCGCCAACGCCTTGCAGTCCGCGCGCGATCGCGAGAAACAGCATGCTGTTGGCGAGGCCGCACAACACGGACGCGACCGTGAACGTGATCACCGCGGCGATCACGAAGCGCTTGCGGCCGAAGTAGTCGCCGAGCCGCCCGAACACCGGCACCGTGACGACCGAGGCGAGCAGGTACGCGCTTGCGATCCACGCAAAATATTCGAAGCCGTGCAGCTCGGCGACGATCGACGGCAGCGCGGTGCTGACGACGGTCTGGTCGAGCGCGACCAGCATGTTGACGAGGCCGATGCCGAGCATCGCGTAAAGCGCGTGGCGAAACGGCAGGGCGGGGGCGGCGGCGGCGGAACTGGCGGGGGCGGTGGAATTCACGGATCGGGCAGAAGGCGGTTCGGGGTGGACGCTGCACGGCGGATCGCGGTCAGGCTGCCGGCGATTGTACGCAGGTTGTCTGACGTCTTGAGGATTATACGGGTTTCCCCTGGTCAAAAGAATTCGTCGCGCGAAATACCACACGGCGCGGGAAAAGGTGGTGCCCCGGGCACGGCGCCGCACACGGGCCGCGGCGACTCCTGCATCGCCGTCCTCCAGTCGCGGACGCTGGCGCGCGCTTGCATCGTAGGGATGTGCGCGAGCGTACTGGACGGTGCGCACGGGTTCGCCCGAACGTGGTAAGTTCGCTCGCGGAATATCCGATCGATGTGTTCGAGGAGGAACTCATCCTGCGTCACGCCATGGCTTGCCTGCTGAACACAGTCCGCGAAGCCTTGACGATCAGCGTCGGCGTGAGAGCGGCTTGGGGAGGTGGCGCGCTTCTGCTCTATGCGCACGGCGCAGCCGCCGTCACCGACATCGATACCGGCACCGGCGCCGCCTCAGGAATCGACACCGGCTTCGTCTCGCTGTATGGCGTGATCGATACGAGCGTCGAAATCACCGACCCCGGTTCGGGCTGGGTCGCGCGCATGGACTCCGGCGCGTATCGCGGCTCGCGGGTCGGGCTGCATGGCGCGCAGCCGCTCGGGGGCGGCAACGCGATCGTGTTCACGCTCGAAAACGGCTTCAGCTCGACCGACGGCAGCTTGCAGGTGCCCGGCTCGATCTTCAATCGTCAGGCATGGATCGGCGCGAGCGGCAGCTGGGGCGAACTGCGCGTCGGCCGTCAGTATTCGCCGATCTATATCCCGTTCAAGGGCGATCTCGACGCGTTCGGCGCCGGCACGATCGCCTCGGGGCTCAACAATCTGTCGAAGATCACGCCGTATGCGAACAACGCGGTTGCGTATCTATCGCCGCGCATCGCCGGCCTCAGTGCGACGCTGATGATGGCGATGCGCGATCCGTCCGAGGCCGACGGCAACGGCATCGACGGTTATTACGTGAGCGCGTCGTATCGGCTCGACCACCTGCATCTGCTGTACGCGCGCCAGCAGACGCACGGTGCCGGCGCGCTGCGCGCCAACCTCGGCGGCGCGAACTACGCCTTCGGCAAGCTGCGCGTGTGGCTGTCCTTTTTCAACGGCGATGGCGGCACGCCGGTCTATCACGGCGCGGGCGGCTCGCTGTCGGCGCAGTACAGTTTTTCGACCAATGCGCGTGCCTCGCTCGGCTATGCGCACGTGCGCGACTACACGACGCCTGGCGGCAGCGCGGACCAGTTCAGCGCGGCATTCGAATACAGCATGTCGCCGACGCTGCTGCTGTATTTCAGCGCCGCCTATCTCGCGAATCACGACGACTCGCGCTTCACGCTGCGCGGCGTCAACGTGACCGGGCTGCCCGTTGCCTATCCGGGCGCGCCGGTCGCGGGCGTCCAATTCGGTGTGATCGAGCGGTTCTAGCGCGCATCGCAATACGTCTAGCTTTCAGTCGAGTCATTCACCCAATGGATAAAAGCGCTTGAATGCGTGCGCGAAATCACATGTCGCGCGGGCCTGATTTCTGCGTCGCGTTTCACATAACGCGCAGATTCCGCGGGATCACGCTCGCGCGTCGGCACGATTCCGATTGAACAGAAAACGGGGTAGCGGCGCTATGCTAGCGGTTTCGTCTACTCGAGGAGCGACCGATGACCCAACACGCAGGTTCGATGATCACGTTCAACCGTCCCGACGGCAAGCAGCTACAGGGCTATCTCGCGAAGCCTGAAAAAGCCGCGGGTGCGCCCGCGGTCGTCGTGATCCAGGAATGGTGGGGCTTGAACGACCAGATTCGCGGCGTCGCCGATCGCCTCGCCAAAGCCGGCTACTTCGCGCTGGTGCCCGATCTGTATCGCGGCAAGTCGACGGTCGAAGAGGATGAGGCGCACCACTTGATGAGCGGCCTCGATTTCGGCGATGCCGCAACGCAGGACGTGCGCGGCGCGGTCCAGTATCTGCAGCAGCACGCGGCGAAGGTTGGCTTGACCGGCTACTGCATGGGCGGCGCGCTGACGTTCCTCGCGCTGTGCAACGTGCCTGAAGTGGCGGCCGGCGTCGTCTGGTATGGCTTCCCGCCGCTCGACTATATCGACGCGTCGAAGATCAAGGTTCCGGTGATGGGCCACTGGGGTCTGCAGGACGAGTTCTTCGCCGCCGACACCGTCGACGCGCTCGAAAAGAAACTCACCGACGCGAAAGTCGACGTCGAGTTTCATCGCTATCTGGCGCGTCACGCGTTCGCGAACGAAACGGCGGTCGGGTCGGGCCGCATCGCGAGGACGCAATACGACCCGGTCTGGGCGCAACAGGCGTGGGATCGTACGTTGACGTTCTTTGGCCGCACGCTGTGGAAATGAGTTGGTGAATGGCGGAAGCGGACGGCTCGTCCGCTTCGTGAGAGTGCCCGCGGTCGTGGCGCTTTCTTGATACGGCCGTCCGAACTGTGCCGCACGCTGCCCACGATGGACGCGTCCGCGGCTCAGGAAGCGCTCCACACCTGCGCGCTGTTGATGGCGGCGGCGTTCGGCAAGGAAACAGGCTTGACCGGCAGTGCGCGGGCGGTGGCACGCACCGCGATGTCCACGGCGGCGCGCCGCTATATCGACGCAAATTTCGGCCACCTGATCTGACGGTCGACAGCGTGCTGGCCATGTCGCCGCTGTCGCGGCCCACGCTGTATCGATTGTTCGAGCCGGAGGGTGGGCTTCACGCGTATATCCGCAATCAATTCATGGAGATGACAACGTGGTGAAGATCGATCCTGACCGGCTGATGGCCGACCTCAAACGGCTGCGCGGTTTCGGTGCGACCGGTCCCGGCGTGGTCCGGCTCGCGCTGTCGCCGGTCGATCTGGCGGCGCGCGAATGGCTGGTCGGCAGGATGACTGAGGCGGGGCTCGACGCGCGCATCGACGGCGTCGGCACCGTGTTCGGACGCTCGCGCAATAGCGGTCCTGCGCTCGTGATCGGCTCGCATACCGACACGCAGCCGACCGGCGGCTGGCTCGATGGCGCAATGGGCGTGATGTACGGGCTCGAAATCGCCCGCGCGCTAGCGGAGCACGACGCGACGCGGCACCTCGCCGTCGACGTCGCGTCGTGGATCGACGAGGAGGGCACGTTCTCGGGCCTGCTCGGCAGCCGCAGCTTCGTCGGCGAGGTGGTCGACGATTCGATTCGCGGCGCGACGAATCGGCAGGGCGAACGCCTCGCCGACGTACTCGAGGCCGCTGGACTGGCGGGCCGGCCGCGTGCGCGTTTCGAGGCAGGGCGCCAGGTCGCGTATCTGGAGCCGCATATCGAGCAGGGCGGACGTCTCGAAGCGATCGGCAAAGCGATCGGCGTCGTCACGACGATCGTCGGGCTGCGCGAATCGCGGCTGCGCTTCACGGGTCAGCGCAACCACGCGGGCACGACGCCAATGGCGATCCGCCGCGACGCGGGCGCGGCGCTCGTCGCGTTCATCGCGCGGATGAACGACGCGTTCGGGCAGCTGGCGGACGCGGATACCGTCTGGACCGTGGGCCGCATCGATCTCGATCCGGGCTCGATGAGCGTCGTGCCCGGCGCGGCCGACATGTACCTGCAATTCCGCGATGCGAACCCGGCACGGCTTCAGGCCATGGAACGCGCGCTCGCGGAACTGGTGCGCGATTTCAACGCGCACGACGCGGTGAGCGTCGAATTGCAGACGCTCGACGAGCCGATCGAACCCGTCAGCATGGACGCCACGCTCGCGGAGCACATCGCGCGAGCCGCCGAAGCACTCGCGCCGGGCCAGTGGCTGCGCATGCCGAGCGGCGCCGCGCACGACGCGCAGGTGATCGCGCGTTGCATGCCGGCGTGCATGATGTTCGTGCCGAGCATCGGCGGCGTGAGTCACGACTTTATCGAGGACACGGCCGAGGCGCATATCGTGCTCGGCTGCCAGGTCGCGGCGACGGCCGCGGCTTCGATGCTGCTGCAGCTAGCGGCTGGGCATTCCTGAGGGCCGCGCTACTTCCACTTGTCGCCGAGCGCGTCGAGCCCGGCTTTCATCAGATCCTCGGGCAGCATCGCGATGCGCAGCTCGCAGTCGGCGTCGAGCGTCAGGAACCACGGTTCGGCAAGCGCGGGGATCGCCGATGCATCGGCGACCTCGACGACCGCCACCGCGCCGCGTTTGCCCTGCTGCTCGGTGAAGTAGATGGCTTCTGGTTTCATGTCCTCGAGGATCTTTCTCATCAGGTCGCCGATTCGGCCTTCGCGCACGAGTGTGCTGAACGGTTCGTTCGGTATTTGTATGTTGAGAAGCATGCGCATGTCATCCTCCTGTTCGATGCCCCAAAGGGCATCTTAAGGATAGGTGTTGCATGCGCGGGCGATGGTGCTGATCGCGGACGAAGCATCGGCGATTACGGCCGGTGGGTGGCGCATCGTGCCGGGTGTGCGCTGCTTTAGCTGCCGAACAGCGAACCCTGCGTTCCCCGGCTCGGCTGACGATGCGCCGGTTTCGCGGGCGCATCGTCCTTGACCGCTTGCGCCGCTCCCCGCTCAGGCGCCTGCCTTTGCGCGTGGTCCGCCGCTGCTTCGAGCGAGGTCTGCCCCGCCTCCAGCGAAAGCAGCAGCATCTTGTTGGCGAGGCCGCCGGCGAATCCCGTCAGCTCGCCCGACGCGCCGATCACACGATGACACGGCGCGACGATCGAGATCGGATTCCGGCCGTTTGCCGCGCCCACCGCGCGCACCGCATTGAGGTTGCCGATCTGCTGCGCGATCTCCGAATAGCTGCGGGTCTGGCCGAACGGAATGGTCAGCAGCGCGCGCCAGACCTGCTTCTGGAACTCGGTGCCGTGAAAGTCGAGCGGCAGATCGAAGGCCAGGCGCGTGCCCGCGAAGTACTCGTGCAATTGCCGCGCGGTCTCGACGAGGACCGCGAGTTCGTTCGCTTCGCTCATCTCGCCGAGTCGCACGCGGTCAGGCTTGTCGTGCTCCCACAGAATCGCGGCGAGGCATTCGCCTTTCGCCACCAGCTTCAACTGACCGACCGGCGAATCGATCAACTTGTATGCATACGTCACTTTCTCAGGCTCCTGACAGGGTGGCGGCGCAAGGACTTGCGAGGCGGCGGCGTTTCGACGACCGGACGCGCAAAACTGCATGAAGGCTGCGCCGTTATCCGATAGTGTGTCGCTTGCGTGGCCCGAACGCGCTCCAGATATTGCTGTCTCATTCGCATTCGACATGGCCGCGACGGCCGTGACCCCCGCGACGCTCGCATCACTGTACCGCAGAGAACCCCAGATGACCTTCGACTCAGTAAAATCGACAGCTTCGGTACGACGCTCTGCGGGCGCTACCCGATCTTCTTTCCCACGACTGTGACCACGACTCTAGAACAACTGCGGGCCGGGCGACTGGCGGGTGCGCGCGAACTCAAACTCGCGTGCGGCCTGAGCGAATTTCCGCGCGAGATTTTCGATCTCGCCGATACGCTCGAAGTGCTCGACCTGTCGAACAACGCATTGACGACGCTGCCGGACGATCTGCCGCGTCTGCGCAAACTGCGCATCCTGTTCGCGTCCAACAACCCGTTCACCGAATTGCCCGGCGTGCTCGGCGAATGCGCTCAACTGAGCATGATCGGCTTCAAGTCGAATCGCATCCGCGAGGTGCCGGCGCGCGCGCTGCCGCCGCTGCTGCGTTGGCTGATTCTGACCGACAACGATCTCGAACGCTTGCCCGCGGAGCTCGGCCGCTGCACGCAACTGCAGAAGCTGATGCTTGCCGGCAACCGGCTGCGCGCGCTGCCCGAGGAGTTGGCCGCATGCACGCGGCTCGAATTGCTGCGGCTCGCGGCGAATCGTTTCGATGCATTGCCGCGTTGGTTGCTGCGTCTGCCGCGGCTTGCGTGGCTCGCGTATGCGGGCAATCCGTTCAACGCGGCGCTCGAACAGGCGGCGCTCATCGACACACCGATCAGCGGCATTCGTTGGGATGCGTTGCAGCTCGAACGGCCGTTGGGCGAGGGCGCATCGGGCGTCATCTATCGCGCGGCGCTGCACGCGGACAACGAGCCCGCGCCGCGTGCGGTCGCCGTCAAGCTGTTCAAGGGCGCGGTGACGAGCGACGGTTTGCCCGACTGCGAGATGGCTGCTTGCATTCGCGGCGGCGAACATGCGAACCTGATCCCCGTGCTCGGCAAGGTGATCGGGCATCCGTCGGATACGCATGGCCTCGTGATGGGATTGATCGATACGCGCTTCGCCAATCTCGCCGGCCCGCCGAGCCTCGCATCGTGTACGCGCGACATCTATCGCGACGACGCGCGCTTTGACCTTGCGACGGTGCTCGGTATCGCGAGCGGCATCGCGAAGGTCGCGAGTCATCTGCATCGGGGCGGCGTGATGCATGGCGATCTGTACGCGCACAATATCCTGCACGGCGGCGCGGGGCGCGCGCTGCTCGGCGATTTCGGGGCGGCGTCGTTTTTTGACGCCGGCGATCGCGAGCTCGCTATCGCGTTGCAGCGGGTCGAAGTGAGGGCGTACGGCTGTCTGCTCGAAGAACTGCTCGAGCGTTGCGACGTATCCGGTGAACTCGACGCGCAACTCGCCGCCTTGAAGACGCGTTGTCTGAGCGAAGATATCGACAGCCGGCCGCTCTTCGACGAAATTGCCGCCAGCGTCGCGTCGTTCGATCGGCACCTCCGCAACCGGCACCTCCGCAACCGGCACCTCCGCGAAGGAGTCAAGCCATGACGCAGAACATGCGCCGCCGCGTGCTGCTCGCGGGCGCGCTGGCCGCAACCGGTCTCACTGGCATCGCGCTGTTCGCGGACGATGCCGGCGCCGAAGTGCTGCCCCGCACGAAGCCGAAGATCGCGCTCGTACTCAAATCGATGTCTGACCCGTTCACGGTCGCGATGGTCGACGCTGCGCGCAATTACCAGGACCACTTCTCGTCGCAATTCAGCCTGACGATTCGCGGCACGGCCAAACAGACCGACACCGCCGCGCAGATCCGCATGGTCGATGAGGCGATCAGGGCGAAGGTGAACGCGATCGTGATCGCGCCGACCGACTCGAAGGCGCTGATCCCGGTGATCGCGCGCGCGATCAAGGCCGGCATCATTACGATCACGATCGACAACCCGCTCGACGATGCGGCGCAAGCGGCCGCCGGCATCTCGGTGCCGTTCGTCGGGCCGAACAATCGCAACGGCGCGAAGCAGGTCGGCCAATATCTGGCCGCGCGGCTGAAGCCCGGCGATCAGGTTGGCATCATCGAAGGCATTTCGGTGAGCAGCAATGCGCAGCAGCGCACGGCCGGCAGCCGCGATGCGATGGATGCCGCGAGCGTGCAGGTCGTCGCGGTCGAGTCGGGTGACTGGGAGTACGGCAAGGCCCGCGACGTGGCCGCGAAAATGCTGGCCGAGCATCCGCAGTTGCGCGCGCTGTTATGCGGCAACGACAACATGGCGATGGGCGCGGTCGACGCGATTCGCGACGCGGGTCGCGGCGGCGGCGTCTATGTCACCGGCTACGACGCGATCGATGCGATCAAGCCGCTACTCGCCGACGGCCGCGTGCTCGCGACGATGAACCAGTTCGCCGGCCGCCAGACCGTGTTCGGCATCGACTTCGCGTTGAAGGCGGTGACCGAGCGGCGCAAGCAGCGCGAGTTGTCGAAGGTGATCGAGACGCCGCTGCAACTGGTGACGGGCTCGAAGCGTTGAGGCGGCGCGCGACGCGGCAGCGATTTTTTCCGTGGCATGATGATGTCCGGTGTATTGGTATTCAACCACAACGAACCGCTGGGCCTGCCATGTCCTTCCATACCTGGTTGCTTTTCGCCGGTGCCTATCTGCTCACCACCATTTCGCCGGGACCGAACGTTCTGCTCGTGATCCGCAATTCGGTCCGCTATGGAAACCGCGGCGCGGCGGCGAGCGTCGCCGGTAATCTGCTCGCGCAAGGAGTCGTCGTCGCGCTCGTGGCGCTAGGTGTCGGCGCGGTATTGACGACGCTGCCGCCGCTCTTCGTCGCGATGAAAGTGCTCGGCGCGGGTTATTTGATGTATCTCGGCATCAGGCAACTGCGCGGCGGCAACAAAGAGGCATCGCGGGCCGCGCAGCCGGCGGGCGTCGCATCGTCCGCTTATACGTTCGAGCGCAAGAAGGTATTCCGCGAAGCCTTGCTCGTGTCGGGAAGCAATCCGAAGACGATGATCTTTCTATCGGCGTTCATGCCGCAATTCATCGACCACGAGCGCGGCCTGTCGGAGCAGTTCATCGTGATGTATCTGACGATCGCGGTCACCGTCGCGCTCGTGCACACCATTTATTCGCTCGGCGTGCGCGGTATCCATACGCGCGTCGGAGCTAGCCGTTGGGTCGCGGCCATCAAACGCGGCAGCGGGCTCGTCTTCGTCGCGCTCGGCATCAAGCTGCTCACCGCGCAACGCGGCTAGTCCGTCATGATGCCGGCAAGAAAATGAGCCGAATGCAAAGCATCGTCGATGTGAACGTGCTGTTCCTGAATGGGCAGGGCGAGTGCCTTTTCATCCAGCGCGCGAATACCGGTTTCAGGGACGGCCAGTACGCGTTGATTGCCGGCCATCTCGAACCGGGCGAATCGATCGAGGCATGCGCGATTCGAGAATCGAAAGAAGAAGCCGGTGTGACGATCGCGCCCGGCGCGCTCGAATTCAAACTCGTGATGCGGCGCGACTCGGACACGAACCGCATCAGCTTCTTTCTCGTGTGCCGTTCATGGCAGGGCGAACTGGCGAACATGGAGCCGCACAAGTGCTCGGGCTTCGTGTGGGCGAAGCCGGACCATCCACCGGCACCGGTCGTCGACTACGTGGCGGCCGCTCTCGCGCATATCCGCGACGGTGTGATGCTGGCCGATTTCAAGCCGTGGTGGGCCACCTGAACTCGGGCGCGTCGATTCCGGCCTCGAAGATCTACAGCGACGCTCGTGACCGGCGAAACGACGTTCGACGCGAAGGGCGACCTTCAGCACGGCGTGATCTCGCTGTACGACTACAAGGACGGCAAAAAGACGCTGCTGGACGTCGTCAAGATGTAACAGCGAACGGTACGCCGCGAAAGCACAAAGGGCCGATCAAGCATTGCTTCATCGGCCCTTTGTTTTGACGGTAGCGAGATCGTTCGACTCAGGTCATTGTGGTTACGGCACGAGCCACAACGCCACCGCGTAAATCACCAGCGACACCGCGAACGTCACCGCCGTATAGCCCATGACGCGCTGAATCCGGATACCCGCGATCGCGACGATCGGCACGGCCCAGAACGGCTGCAGCATGTTCGATACATTCTCGGCCATCGCGACGCCCATTGCGGTGCGCGGCACCGACGCATGCAGGCTGAGCGCCGCGGGCAGCACGAACGGACCCTGCACCGCCCAGTGGCCACCGGCGCTCGGCACCAGCAGCGTGATGATCAGCGAGCTCAGATAGCTCCACAGCGGCAGCGTGACCGGTGACGCGATCGTCACGAACGCTTTCGCGATCATCGACGCGAGACCCGTGCCCTTCATGATGCCCATGATCCCGCCGTACATCGGATATTGCAGCAGCATCGAGCCGGTCTGACGCGCGGCGCGGCGAATCGAATTCGCGTACGCGATCGGCGTGCGTTGCAGCGCGAGACCGATCATCAGGAAGATCAGGATCGTGTTGTTGATGTCGAGATCGAATCCTTCCTTGTGCCACGTCAGCGCCAGATAGCCGATGCCGAGCGCGAGCATCAGCAGTGTGCCGAGCATCGACTGTTCGAGGCGCGCCGCGAGCGATGTCTCGCTGCTCGCGCGGGCATGCGGGTCGTCGCTCGGCGCGTCGGCGGCTGCTTCGCCGCTCTGACGAAACGCGACGACGTTCTCCGCCTTCGGATGCATCTTGATGAAGATCGCGGTCATCACGACGACGACCAGCACGGTCGGAATGAACACGAACGGCGCGAAGATGGTTTCGCTGAGCGGCACCACGTGGCCGGTCGCTTTCTCGACGAGATTCAGCGCATTGCCGTGCGATGCCTGTGATAGCGCGATCGAACTTGACAGCCCGCTGTTGCAGATCGACCAGGCCGAATAGCTGCCCGCGACGAGCCATGCGAAGTCGACGTCGACGCGCCGCGCGATTTCCCGCGACAGCAACGCGCCGACGATGAGCCCGAGCCCCCAATTGAGCCACGCGGCAACCGCGACGACCGGAAACACGAGCAGCGCGGCACGCGTCGGCGAGTTCGCATGCGAGGCGAGCGCGCGCAGACCGCGTTGCACGATCGGCGCTTCCGCGATCGCGTAGCCGGTCGCGAGGATCAGGATCATCTGCAGCGCGAAGCCCAGAATGCCGAACGTGCCGGTGTACCAGGAATCGAGCAGCGTCGGCAGTGTGCCGTTCGGTGCGATTAGCATCGCCAGCACGGCGACGAAGAACGTCAGGCAGATCGACAGTACGAACGGGTCGGGCATGACCTGCTCGAAAACATAAACCAGCCCTTCGACGATGCCGCGCGAAGCGGCCGGTCGGCCGGCGGCGTGAGGGGGAGTGTCTCGCTTCATGTGTGTGACTCTGTGTAGTGCCCGGCCCTGTGCTGGGCGGAGGGGCGGGTACGGCGCGCCGGCGCGGGGTGCTGGCGCGTATTGGCGGCAAACTTGCCTTACCTGATCTTGATCACAGCGGACAGATTGGCGCGAATCCAGGAGGGTGGGCCCAGGCTTGGGCGCGCCTGGCCTCGAACCCGGTGTTGCGCTCGAAAAGACCTCTGTTTCCGTTTCAATGTTCTTACGGTGAACACGGTTTCGTTAAACGAACGCTGCATTATTCGCGGTGGGAGCGGGCAATGTCAAGAAAGGTGAAATCGGCCGAGCGGTCGCGGCATCGTTTAATACTTTCCTCGACCTAATTACGCAGAAAAAATATATTGGACGTCTTACTGGCGTTCTTGCACTATTCGTTCCCAGCGCAAAGTCCGCGCTGCGATCCCCACGCCCGCGCGGGCGCTCATCAAAACCGATAACAGCAATACCTGAGGATACAGATGCCTAACTATCGCTCACGCACTTCGACTCATGGCCGCAACATGGCCGGCGCCCGCGCGCTGTGGCGCGCCACCGGCATGAAGGACGACGATTTCGGCAAGCCGATCATCGCGGTCGTGAACTCGTTCACGCAGTTCGTGCCGGGCCACGTGCATCTGCGCGACCTGGGCGCGCTGGTCGCGAAGCAGATCGAAGCGGCCGGCGGCGTGGCGAAGGAATTCAACACGATCGCCGTCGACGACGGCATCGCGATGGGCCACGGCGGCATGCTGTATTCGCTGCCGTCGCGTGAACTGATCGCGGACTCGGTCGAGTACATGGTCAACGCGCACTGCGCGGACGCGATGGTCTGCATCTCGAACTGCGACAAGATCACCCCGGGCATGCTGATGGCCGCGATGCGCCTTAACATTCCGGTCGTGTTCGTGTCGGGCGGTCCGATGGAAGCGGGCAAGATCAAGTCGCCGACCGACGGCCAGGTGATCGCGAAGATCGACCTGATCGACGCGATGATCAAGGCCGCCGATCCGAAGATCAGCGACGCCGAAGTCGCCGAAGTCGAGCGCAGCGCGTGCCCGACCTGCGGTTCGTGCTCGGGCATGTTCACCGCGAACTCGATGAACTGCCTGACCGAGGCGATCGGCCTCGCGTTGCCGGGCAACGGCACCATCGTCGCGACGCACGCATGGCGCAAGGGCCTGTTCGAGCAGGCGGGCAGCCTGGTCGTCGATCTGTGCCGCCGCTACTATCAGGAAGAGGACGCCTCGGTCCTGCCGCGCAGCATCGCCACCAAGCAGGCGTTCGAAAACGCGATGACGCTCGACGTCGCGATGGGTGGCTCGACCAACACCGTGCTGCACCTGCTGGCCGCCGCGCAGGAAGCGGGCGTCGATTTCACGATGTCGGACATCGACCGTATCTCGCGCAAGGTGCCGTGCCTGTGCAAGGCCGCACCCATGACCGACAAGTACCACATCGAGGACGTGCATCGCGCGGGCGGCATCGTCGGTATTCTCGGTGAACTCGCGCGCGCGGAGCTGCTCGATCTGTCGTGCGGCAACGTGCATAGCGGCACCCTCGGCAACGCGATCGCGAAGTGGGACATCGCCGGCGACGCGGGCGAGGAAGCGCAGAAATTCTTCCGCGCGGCGCCGGGCGGCATTCCGACCACGGTCGCCTTCAGCCAGGAAGCGACCTACGCGACGCTCGACACGGACCGCAAGAGCGGCTGTATCCGCAGCAAGGACAACGCGTACTCGAAGGACGGCGGCCTCGCGGTGCTGTACGGCAATCTCGCGGAGAAGGGCTGTATCGTGAAGACCGCGGGTGTCGACGAATCGCAGTGGCTGTTCTCGGGTCGCGCGCGCGTGTTCGAAAGCCAGGACGACGCGGTCGACGCGATTCTCGGTGACAAGGTCGTGCCGGGCGACGTCGTGGTGATCCGCTATGAAGGTCCGAAGGGCGGTCCGGGCATGCAGGAAATGCTGTACCCGACTTCGTATCTGAAGTCGAAGGGCCTCGGCAAGAGCTGTGCGCTGTTTACCGATGGCCGTTTCTCGGGCGGCTCGTCGGGGCTCGTGATCGGCCATGCGTCGCCGGAAGCGGCGGAAGGCGGCACGATCGGTCTGGTCGAAGACGGCGACGTGATCGAGATCGACATTCCGCAGCGCAAGATGCATCTCGCGGTGTCGAACGAAGAGCTCGCACGCCGTCGCGCGGCGATGGAAGCGCGCGGCGACGACGCATGGCAGCCGACCAATCGCGAGCGTGTCGTGTCGCAGGCATTGCAGGCGTATGCGGCGCTCGCGACCTCGGCCGATCGCGGCGCGGTGCGCGATATTTCGCAATTGAAGCGCAAGTAAAGCGCTGACTGGCGCGGATCAGCGCGGCGGCCCTTTTCGCGGTGACGCGACTGGGCCCCAATAGAGACCGGTATGCGGGCGACTGCATGCCGGTTTTTTTTGCAGTGCCAGTGCGAATGGACGATCGCTTAGGCGTCTCCTGCGCAGCCCTGCGCGGAGCCTTTCCTAAGCCGGAAAACTGGAGACGATGTCATCGGCACGCTGCGACGACCCCGTCAGCATCACGCAGTTTCTGCCGTTGGCTTTCGCGGCATAGAGCGCTGTATCGGCTCTCGCCATCGCCGAGGCAACAGTATCGCCGTCACCGAAAGGCTCCTGGCGCAACACCAGGTCGCGCCAGTTACATCCGTTGCCTCCGCACAAAGCGCATCTCGTACCGGAAGAATTTTTCGCGCCAGATCAAATTTCTACGATTTTCGCCCGACGATTTCCTTTCGAATCGCTGGACAGACTCATCTGGCGTCGACGTAACGGGGCGGTTGCCACGCATAGCCGGATTTCGGGCTCATGCAACCTTCGCGTTACGGCCTGCTTGCGTCTATGCTTGACTCACTTGTTTGGCTGCCAACAACGCCGACGAGGTCTTCTGCAGTCTTCAATAATCGCCCGCTCACCAAGGGCAAACCCAACAGGAGAAAACCAGATGTCACGATCCATCACGCGGCGCGCTTTCATGGTGTTCGGTGGTTTGGCCTTGGCGGGTACACTGACCTTGGCGCAAGCGGCGCCCGTCTCGTTTGAGGTGCCTTTGACGGGCGCCCAACAGGTCCCGCCGGTGCAGACGCCGGGCAGCGGCAGCGCCAAGCTCACGTACGACCCCAGCACGCGGGTCGTCACCTGGAACATCAGCTTCAGCGGATTGACGAGTCCGACCACGATGGCACATTTCCACGGACCCGCCCCGGCAGGTAAAAACGCAGGCATAAAAGTCTGGTTGTCGCAGAAGGGCAACATGGAGGTGACGAGCCCGATCACCGGTCAGGCCACGCTATCTCCGGACGACGCCAAGATGTTCGAAGCCGGTGACATGTACATCAACGTTCACACGAAGAACAATCCGAATGGCGAAATTCGCGGCCAGGTGAAGCCGCCGAAGGGCAGCTGAAGCAGGCACGGTAGCCGCGCCCGGAGAGCGGGTTTGCGGCAGGCTCACAGATAAGCCGCGAGCAGCATCACCACGGCAACGCCGACGCCGAATGGCAGCAGCGCCAGCAGCGCTGGCGCCTGCCGCGGCGCGTCCACGGACGAGGGCAGCAGTTTGTAGCCGGTCAGCATCGGGCGCAGCAGATTGTGTCCCTTCACTACCGCGTAGAGGGCGATCACGAGCACGTGCAGTACCACCGCGGCGAGCAGCACGTACCAGACAAGGCCGTGCAACGCCGAGATTGCGTTGGCGAGCCACACGGGCACCAGTTCGCTAAACGGCCCTTCGTCGGCGATGTCGTTGTTGACGTAGAGCCCGCTCAGCGTCTCGGTCAGCAGCAAGACGAGCAGAAATAGAACCATCCAGCCGCCGGCCGCATTGTGGCCTACCTGCACATCGGGCTCGCGATGAAACAGGCGGCGCAAATGACGAAGCGCAGCCGCGGGTGATGCCACGAAACTGCGAAAGCGGGCGGTCTCACTGCCAAAGCAGCCCCACAGCAGCCGGAAAATAACAAGGGCGAGCAGCGTCTCGCCGACGCGCACGTGCCAGTCGATCCAGTTCAGCTTCAACGTGACATACGCGGCCGTGACCAGCACGACCACCAGCCAGTGAAACAACCGCACCGGCGCGTCCCAGACAAGGACAGGGCGGGTTACGGGCTGGGTCGGCCGCGTGTCGGGTTCGTGAGCATCCATGTGTCGTACCTGCGTGCGCGATCGCGCTCGGACGAAAATCCCCGTGGCTCCTCGGCCACGCGGAAAATCGACGGAGCCGTGCTGGCAAACGAATTCAGTGTTTCGAGCGGGACCGGAAACTTCCCCACACTCTAGCCGGCGGGAGCTTAAATCCGATTGCCACTCGAAGAGCAACTGGCGGCGGCGAGCGCGGTCGTTGGCGTCTGTTCAAGCCGATTGCCGCCCAGCGACTTGGCTCGATACAACGCCTGGTCGGCGGCTGAGAGCAGGTCGGTGAGGGAAGCCGTTTCGCGACTTGACTCGGCGAGTCCAATGCTGACAGTGGCGCGAATCCGGTCGCCGTCGGCGCCATGGGACATTGCGGCGAACCGGCTGAGAACGGTCTCGCCTAGCTTTTTTGCGCGGTCGCTGTCGTAGCCCGGCAGCAGGGCGGCAAATTCTTCGCCGCCGATGCGTGCAAGAATCGCGTCCGTACCCGTCACGGCTCGAACGGTTTCCGCGAATGACCTCAAAACCTCGTCGCCGGTCTTATGCCCAAAGTGGTCGTTGATTCTCTTGAAGTGATCGAGGTCGAACGCAAGAAGTGTGACGGGTAGTCGATTTATGCCGTGGTCGCTGATAACCCGCTCCCCCTCTTCGAAAAACAACTTTCGATTTCCGAGGCGAGTCAGGTAGTCCGTGCGGGACTCCTGCAAAAGCTCACCATGAATTTCTTCCCGGGTCAGCCGGAGCAAGGTCATCGGCAAAATGACCGAGTAGAGAACCCCTTCGTACATCGTGATTTCGCTGGAGACAGCCAGCACGCGCGGCCCGAAGATCGGCACCAGCCATGGCAGCACGAAAGCCCGGGCGACGTAAAACAGCGCGTGGATGCCCGTTACCGCCACGGCGACGCGCCGGGATTGAACCGCCGGCATGCCGTCGCCTCGCAGCAGTTCGAGCGACGTCATGGCGGAAGCCAGCGCGATCGGGATGGCGCTGACGTACATCCAGACGGCAGCCTGCCAACGCACGCCAGCCACGGCCCACGTGAGCCCCATCAGCAGAAGCAACCCGATCGAGCTCGCGAGATATCGCCGGCCGTTGAACATTGCCACACCGTCCAGGACGAGCAGATAGCCGGTGAGAATCACGAGATTACTCACTGCGGGGCCAACTGCACCGAGCAGTTGAACCCGAAATGCAGCCGCCGCGCAACCGATTCCGAGGGTCGCATAGCCGGCCGCCAGCATTCGCAATTCCTTGCCGCGCTTGGGATGGGACAGGTGTTCCCAATACATCATGGCGGAACTGGCAAACAAGGTTCCGATCACAAGAAGGTAAAGCGTGGCTAGATCGACTTTCATCGCTGACTTCAGAGCGCGTCCCCGCTGCAACGGGGCAAAGGTTAGAGACTACATACGTGATAACGGCAAATGCCGCGCATCCTTGCGAAATGATATCGGAATGGGTCGTGGGGAGATTCGCAACCGGTCTCGTGACTCAGCCGTCCTATCGGCCGATCGGCATCGCGCGGGCCAATACCGGCACGATCGGGAACGATGTGTACTGGGACACCGACACCACGACCGTCACAGTCGGCGTCGTGTACGGCACGCAGATTCCCGCGGCGAACGGGCTGACCACCGCGCAGATGAGCACACCGGCATCATTCGTGGGTGATGACTTCGGTCCGACGGGGGTGTGGGCGATGCCTGCCGGCGCGACGCATCCGGTGCTGCGCTGGCAGTTGGCGCAATGACGCGTGACTAATCAAGCGGAAGTTGGAAAAAAATTCTAGCTTCCGCTGATTAGTTACCCCCTGACAAATGAAGCAAAAGGCGGTCAAATTATCGCGGCCAGCGCACGAGCTGGCCAGTTGGGTCAGGCCCGCCCGCTCAACCCTCGCATCCGCCGGGCGAAATGGGCGCGCTCCGCATCGTCCATCAGCATGAGGAACTGATCCGCTTCCATATGAATCAGTTCTTCGTGATCGCCCGCCTCGAAGTAGACGTCGGGCTGGCCTGCCAGGCTGGATTCCAGGTAGGTTTTCATGCCATACGCCATACAAATTGGCGGCAGCGCACCCACATCGCAGTCCTTGAATAATTCGCGCAGTTCGACTTCCGTGGCCAGGGCGAGCCGGCGCCCTGTCTTGCTCCAGAGTTCGGAGAGCTGCACGGCGTAAGTTGACGGCAGCACGGCGGCCACGTAGCCGTGTTCGTCTTCGAGGAGCACGGTCTTGGCGAGGCGGTCGCCCGGAATGTGCGCCGCAGCAGCCGTTTCGATACTCGAGTGGCTGTATGGGTGACGCACGACTTCGTAGCGGGAACCCTTGCTGCGCAGGCAGTCCTGCAAGGTTGGCGACATCGACATGGCACACCTCCTGTCGAATACCTGAAAAGGAATGAACAATTGCGGTCTTTTCAGAATAGTTCACGCACCGGCAATACGCACGCCAGCTGAACGATTCCATCGAGCGATCGCGTCCACCGGTTGAATCCGCCGTTCCTCAGCTGACGTTGGTCGGCCGGTCCGGCGAACGACACCTTTGGTCCGTGCGAGGCATGGCGCCGCCGCGGACCGAAAAAGTTCGCAAGCTGTTGATCGCTAAGGAACTGCGTTCTACCGTTCTCGCAGGTGCAGCCGATTTACAGGTAGCCTGCATTCGTCAACTTGACAACGCCCATCGTGAACCTCGAACGCAGCCATACCTTCTCTTTTAGCCCCGACGGCGAACATTTCCTGCTCGACGGCCTGCCGTTCCAGATTCGCAGCGGCGAGATGCATCCAGCCCGCATCCCGCGCGAGTACTGGCGACACCGGATCCGCATGGCAAGGGCGATGGGGATGAACTGCATCGCGTTGTACATCATGTGGAATTACCACGAGACGCATAGAGGGGTGTTCGACTTCCGCAGCGGGAATCGCGATATCGAGGCCTTCATCCGCCTGTGCCAAGCCGAGCAGATGTGGGTGCTGTTGCGCCCCGGACCTTACGTGTGCGCGGAGTGGGATCTGGGCGGCCTCCCTTCCTGGCTGTTGCGCGATCCGGACATCCAGTTGCGGACCGACTCGGCCACCGATCCTCGCTACATGGCGGCGGTGGCTCGCTATATCGACGAACTGGTTCCGCGTATCAAGCCCTTGATGAGCGAGCACGGCGGACCGATCCTGATGATCCAGATCGAGAACGAATTCGGTTCGTATGCGAGCAATCCGGCTTACCTCGAAGAGCTCAGGCAGCTTTGGCTAGCAGGAGGCATAACCGGGCCGTTCTACACCGAAGACGGTCTGCCGCAACTCGAACGCAATCGCACCACGGTAACGGGCGGCGCGATCGCGCTGAGCAACGGCGACGCAGCGCAGATCGCAACCGTGCGCCGCGAATTCCCCTCGGTGCCCGCGATGGCTGGCGAGGTGTACCCAGGGTGGCTCACGCATTGGGGCGAAGCGGGGTTCGCGGGCGTGGACTACGACCTCTCCAGTACCTTGGCCACGTTCATGCAGGCGCGACTGTCGTTCAACCTGTATGTCATTCACGGCGGCACGAGCTTTGGCTTTTTTGCCGGCGCGAACGTGGACGCTTCAGGCAACTATCAGCCCGACATCACGAGCTACGACTACTGCGCGCCGATCAGCGAGCAAGGCACGGCGACGCCGAAGTACATCAAGTATCGAGACCTGATCGCCAGCTATCTGCCCGAACCCTTGGCAGCCATACCCGAGGTCATCGCCACGCTTGACTGCGCCGGCGCTGAGGCCTTGATGCCAACGCTCTACGCCTCGATCTGGGACAACCTGCCCGCGGCACTGCCACGCGAGCATGGCGTCGAGCCGCAGTCGTTTGAACGCTACGGTCAGGCGTTTGGCTTCGTGCTGTATCGCAAGTCTTTGCCGGAGCACGCGCGCGGTGTGCTGGATATCAGCGCCGTTCACGACTACGCAACGGTTTTCCTTGGTGAACGGTACGCGGGCGGCGTATCGAGAGCGCAACTGCCGCAGAAGTACGCGCAGTCGCTCCACATGATGCATCGCGCGCCGCTTGCCCTGCCTTCGGCGCGGCACGACCACGGGTCGAACCCGGACGGCCAGGTCGCGCTGGAGATACTCGTCGAGGCCATGGGGCGCGTCAACTTCGGACCCGCGATCGTTGACCGTAAAGGTCTGCTCGAGCCGGTCACGATGAAACACGTCGACGGCTCGCTCGCGTTGCTCGAGGAATGGGACATCTACCTGCTGCCGATGGATGAAACGTTTATCGCCAACCTCAACGAAGACTGCACGAACCCACGGAAACCCGGTCTCTTTTATAAGGCGAGCGTGCTGCTGACTGAAGTCGGCGACACCTGGCTCGACATGAGCAACTGGACTAAGGGTATCGTCTGGGTCAATGGCCACAATCTCGGACGCTACTGGAACATCGGCCCGCAAAGGCGCCTGTATTGTCCCGCGCCGTGGCTCGTGCAAGGTAACAACGAGGTGCTGGTCTTCGACCTCCATCAGATCGAGGCAAAGCCGATTCAACTGGCCGACAGGTTGTACTAGGGCCTACGCCTCGTCCCCCCTTCACCGCTTCGCGGCGGCAACCGGCAGCAGTTCGAGCGTGAGCACTTCGAACGGCGCCAGTTGCACTGCTTGCGACAGATCAGCGTCCAGTTGAGCAGGAATACCGGAATCCCCCGCACGCCCAAGGCTGCGCGATTCGAATCGTGCCGCCGTGTTATCCGGCAGTTCCAGTTGGCGCCGCAGCTCGAGTGTGAAGCGTTGCGTGCGACTGTGAGGATTGCGCAGCGTCACGATCGCCTTGTGCGGCGCCCACGCTGCCCAACCGTAGGCCGCCTGTTCGTCCGGCGCTCCACCGATCCAATGACTGTCGCGAAGAATGTCGCCGTTTTCTCGCGCCCACTGGGCGGCGCGCGCAAGCACATCCCAGTCGTGCTCGCCCAGCAGCGCCGGCGTAATGTAGAGCTCCTGCAATTGCGTGCCGGTGCCGAAGAACGACCACACTTCGTTGGAGAATGCGTCGCCCGCCGACGCATTGAGGCGTGGATTGCACTGCGCGTAGAGGATGCCGTGCAGCATCAGCGAATTGAGTGGAAAGAGCGGACTGCGCTCCACGACGTTGTGATACGTCTGCGTGTCGCGGTATGTGATCCAGCGCTCGCGGTTGGTGCCGCTGCCCGCCAGGCCATCGTCGCTGCCGCCGCGCCAGATGGTGTCGACGTGGCGCAGCCAGAACGGCGACGGATGCGTACCTGTGGTGAGATTAATGAAAATTTCGGGCTTGGCCGCGCGGATGTCCTCGATCAGTTGAATCGCCGCGTCCCAATCGCTGTCGAACAGGCTGCCGGGGAACACCCTGTCGGCATTGCCTGTGCCGTCGAACTTGAAATGGTTGACGCCGCCCTTGTCGAGCAAGTCCATCACGACTTCATGAAAGCGCCGGTAATACGTCGGCCCCGATAATGCGAGACCGTTGTCGATGACCTCATAACCAGCGGCACGTCCTCGCGTCACGCGTTCCTGTTTCGGCATACCGTAGCCGCCCCACGGGGAAAGCCATATGCCGGGAGCGGCGCCGAATCGCGCGGCAGCGTCGCGCAGCGGAACGAAGCCATGTGGAAATGCCTTGCTGAATTGCCAGCCGCCGCCAAGGTCGTCCCAGCCATCGTCGAACAGAAGCGAATCGATCTGCACCCCGCGCGCTGTGTGCAACTGGTGGCCGATTGTTGCGATGCGCTCGAGCGCCTGCTCCTGCGTGTACGGCGTGAGGTAGCCGATGTCGCCCCAACTGTTGTAGTGCAGAAACGGGCGATACGGGCGAGCCCGTTCCCGCTCCAGATAGATGCCGAAGTCGCGCCGAACCTGGCCGTCGCTGGCTACACCTGCCACAGCGGAGTAGACCAGCGTCCTGTTTTTCTCCAGCGGCAACGCGCGATGCAGCATGAAGCTGAGGCTGTCGCCCTTCACCTGACTTGTCGCCAGCGGGTGCTCGAAGCCCAGATAGAAGTTGCCCGCAATGACCGGCGTGCCCTTGCGCTCACTACTGGCCCTGGCGCCTGGAGCGCGCGTCTTCAGCAATGAGACGGCAGCGATCGCTTCGTCGTGAAGAAGCGCCGTAATCGCCAGCTGGACGCGCAGATATCGTGACCCTTCGCGCTGCTCCACGCTCCATTGCACCTTTAGGCGTCTATGTGTATCTACCAGGGAGACGCTCGCGCGTCGCCCTGCGATTCGTTCGCCCAAGCGGGACGCATGAGGGTTGGGTTCGAGCGCAGCGTCGCTCACGGGCGCAACGACCCTCAGCTCGGCCAGGCCGATGGTGGTTCCGTCAGCGAGCGTGAGCGTGAGCGGCGCGACGATGCGTAACGTGCGTTTGCGCTCGCAGTCGATCAGCGAGAAACCGGCGAGACGTTCGACCTCGTTCGTCCAGCGCAAGGCAATCGCGTCGTTGCCGAACGAGGAGATATGGCCCGTCGTCTGGAGCACGGGCATGCCAGTTTGCGTGGACAAAGCATGGTTGGCGCGCATGGAGAACCCTGTCTCGGGCCAGAGGAAGAGATTTTCGCCGCTCCGCGAATGGCGTCAGATAACGAACTGCGCCGTGGTGGAGGGCGCGAACAGTTCGTCGATAGTCATTATCCGCTCGGAAAGCCCCTGCGTATGGTGGTAGCGCAAGAACGCGTTGAGCACCGCTCCGTTGCCGGGCACACCGTAGCGCTCGCCCGAGGCGGCTCCGGAGCGGCGACTCTCAAATCCGCCAGCGCGTACTTACGACCCACTGCCGCCCTTCGGCCCGATGCGAAACCAACGGCTGCTTGCGTGTACAACGGCCGTTGGTCGATGTTTATCGGGAGACGGCTGGTCAGCCGGCGTCGCAACGTTACTGTCCCGATGAGGGCGAGCCTTAGACAGGATTCGAGGCGGGCCGTCCTTCCAGCACGGCGGCGATATTGTCCAGCGCCGTAAAGCCCATCTGGTCGCGGGTCTCGATCGTCGCGCTGGCCATATGGGGCGTCAAGAACACGTTGTCAAGCTCAGCAAACCGCTTGTCGACGTTGGGCTCGTTCCGGTACACATCCAGAGCCGCGCTGAACAGATGACCCGACGTCAGGGCGTCATAAAGCGCATCTTCGTCCACCAGGCCGCCACGCGCCGCGTTAACAAAAATCGCGCCTGCGGGAAGGAGTCCAAACTCTCTTTTCGTCATGAGCGGGACGCTTCCACCCGGCACGTGCAGCGTGAGGACCTGGCAGTGCGGTAGCATTTCGTCGAGAGTGGCATAGAAGGTCGCGCCATTTTCCAGCGACGGGGCCGCACGGTGCATGTCCGTGTAGATCACGCGCATGCCGAATCCCTGCGCACGCTTAGCGACCGCCCGTCCAATACGCCCAAATCCGACGATGCCGAGCGTCTTGCCATTCACTCGCGTACCCAGCATCTCGGTCATGCCGAACGATTTGCCCCATCCGTTGCGCATGATCCGTTCGTATTCTGACGCGCGACGGCACGCAGCCAGCAAGAGCAGCATGGAAAAATCGGCTGTGCACTCGGTCAACGCGTCGGGCGCGTTCGTCACGACGATTCCCCTTTCACGGGCCGCCGCTACGTCCATGTGATCGAAGCCCGCGCTCGCGTTCGCAATAATCTTGACCGTCGAAGGCAGCGCGGCAATGTGTTCCGCTTGCAGGCCGGATTTTTTCCCGATGAGTACGGCCGGCACGTCGTGCTTCTTGCAGAAGTCGACGACAGACCACGAATTCATATCGGACTCGGTCACGAAGGCATGGAATTCGGCCGCAGCGCGATTAGCCACGGCGGTGGGAACCGTTCGCGCAATCAACAGGCTGGTGCGTTTATCTTCCGACATGGTTTTTCCTTTGGTAGGCACACGTCGAGAGACTACGAAATCGCTGACCGGGCCGTCAATGTTGATTGGATGAATCAACCCCTCGGTGATGACTCGCCCCTATTGTTCGCGGCGCCCGCGCGTTGCGATCTGTTTCCGTCTTGTCCCTCTTCAATCTTGCTTGCGGCCACACGCGCATCAGGAAAACCCTGATGCGATCCCCATCCGCAAGGCCCGCGGATGTTGATTCAATGAATCAAGATTGCTCAACCCCTGATGCGAATGCAACTCTGTTTCCCATGTCCAATTGACTTGACGAGAGGAAAGGAAATGTCTGCATCGAAGAAGTTCGCAGCCGTGACGGGCGCCGGCTCCGGCATCGGCCGAACCGCCGCCGTCGCACTTGCTAACGCAGGATTCGCCGTCGCGCTGATCGGGCGCAGAGCCGAGCCGCTGCTGGAAACAAAGGAAGCAATCGGCAGGGCGGGGGGAGAAGCGGATGTATTCCAGGCCGACGTTGGCGACGCAGCATCGGTCGAGCACGCGTTTTCGGGAATTGCCGAGGCATTCGGTCGGCTCGACGTGCTGTTCAACAACGCGGGGCGCAATGCTGGGGCTGTCCCTCTGGAAGACTACGAAGTCGACTTCTGGAACGACGTCGTGGCCACCAATCTGACCGGCGTTTTCCTCTGCGCTCGCGCCGCTTATCGTTTGATGAAGGCACAGTCCCCGCAAGGCGGACGAATCATCAACAACGGATCGATCTCCGCCCACTCGCCAAGGCCGCATACCATTGCCTATACGGCAACAAAACATGCTGTGACTGGCATCACCAGATCGATCGCGCTGGACGGACGCGCATTCAACATCGCCTGCAGCCAGATCGACATCGGCAACGCCGCCACATCGCTCACTGAACGGATGAACCACGGCGTACTGCAAGCGGACGGACGCCTGGCACCCGAAGCAAGAATGGATGTGACGCACGTGGCGAATGCAGTCGTGCACATGGCCAGTCTTCCGCTCGAAGCCAATGTTCTCAATATGACCATCATGGCGACCGCCATGCCGTTCGTCGGCCGCGGATAAATCGCCCTTAAGCCAACTAAAAAAACAACAGGCTAATGTTACGGAGACACCGATGAAAATCGCAGAGGAACAAACATTGCCGGTGGGAACCCCGGCTTACGCGGATACCACGAATCGCTCCAGAGTCCGCTACGTCGTGCTCTCGATGTTGCTCATGGCCACCATTCTGAATTACGTGGACCGGTCGGCGCTGGGCATCGTTGCGCCGGGCCTCTCGAAGGGGCTGGCGCTCAACAAGATGCAGATGGGCGAGCTGTTTGCTGCATTTGGTCTTGCCTATTCCATTGCGCTGGTGCCCGGCGGAGTGCTGACCGACATTCTCGGCTCACGCCTCGCCTATGCGCTGTCTCTGGTCGGTTGGTCGTTCGCCACGCTGTCGCAGGGTTTCGCGACCGGCTATCAGATGCTGCTCGGGTCGCGGCTCGCCATCGGCGCACTGGAGGCGCCGGCCTTCCCTTCAAACGCACGCGCCGTGACCTTGTGGTTTCCCGCCCGGGAACGCGGCTTCGCGACCAGCGTCTACGTAATGGGGCAATACATCGGGACGCCCTTGTTCACCGGATTGTTGCTGTGGATCTCCGCCACGTACGGTTGGCGGACGGTCTTTTATGTGACCGGTGGCTTCGGCATTCTGTTCAGTCTGCTCTGGTACCGGGTTTACCGCGATCCGCATCAGCACCCGCGCGTGAATGCCACCGAGCTGCAATACATCAATGAAGGTGCCGCGGCGACGCGCAAGCTCCGCGAGAAGTTCGACTGGCGCATGGCGCTCAAGCTGCTCAGCTACCGCCAGGTTCTCGCCATCTGTCTCGGCAAGTTCTGTAACAACACGCTGCTGGTCTTCTTCACCACGTGGTTCATGACCTATCTGATCGAAGCGCGTCACATGTCGATGATCAAGGTTGGGATCTTCCAGGCACTGCCTTTTATCGGCGCCACGGTCGGCATCCTCGCGGCCGGCTCCCTTTCGGACTTTTTTATTCGGCGCGGAGTGGCGCTTTCGACAGCGCGCAAGGCTCCGCTCATCATCGGCACGATGCTCGGCGCGTCTATCGTGCTTGTCAATTTCGTCGAGTCGAACGAGCTGGTGATCGCCATCCTGACGATCGCGTTCTTCGCGCAGGGCGTCGGGTCGATGTCGTGGGCCGCCGTTTCCGAAATCGCGCCTCGACAGTACGTGGGACTGACCAGCAGCATCACGAGCCTCGCGGCCAACATCGCGGCCGTCACCACGCCGCTCATGATCGGCTACATCACCCAGCACACCGGCCACTTCTACTGGGCCCTCAACCTGATGGGCGCGATCTGCCTGCTCGGAACGTTTTCGTATTCCGTGCTGCTGGGCAAGCTTTCCCGCATCGAACTGTGATGCTTTCAACTATACGGTGAAATCGGATGATTGAATTCAAGTGGGATCATCTGCAACTGTGCTCGGCGGACGCCGAAGCCACTGCGGCATGGTTTGCGCGCTGCCTGAACGCCGAGATCGTGCGTCGTCCTGGGCGAGTGGATTTGCGCATCGGCAGCATCAACCTTTTCATCACCTCGCTGGCGAGCGTCCAAGCCGGCCACCCTCGCTGCGAGCGGCAGCAGGGCATAGATCATTTCGGCGTGGTCGTGGACGATATCGACGCGGCGTTCGTGCATCTGTTGCTCTGCGACGCGGAAATCGTCGAACCGATCAAGCAGGTTCGCCCCGGCGTCAGAGCCTGCTTCGTGCGCTCGCCCGGTGACGTTCTCGTTGAGATACTGGAGCGGCGACCCGCCGAGATGACTTTTACCTGAAAAAAAGTCAATATTGGCGCTGGATCGGTCGTGCTCGAGTGCAAGGCGCGATCTGCGTCGTCACTCCCCCGTTGCCCCGTTGCGCTGCATCACCTTGCTTGCCATCCCATGCGAAACTGGATCACTCTGACTGAAGCGGCTCGACAACTCGGAGTGCAGGCGCAGACTGTCTATGCGTATGTAAGTCGAGGTACCATCGCCGTCATGCCGGATCCGCTCGACCCACGCAAGAGCCTCTATCGCGCGGAGGACGTCGCCGGTCTGTGCCGAAAAAAGCAGGTGGGACGCAAGCGCGAAGCGCTCGCCGCCGGGACCATATTCGGTGCGGAACCCTGCATTTACAGCAGCATTACCACCTTCTCAAAAGGCCGGCCCTACTACCGGGGGCGGGATAGCATCCGGCTTTCGGACGCGGCGACGCTTGAAGACGTGGCGGCCATTCTCTGGAACGCGCGCGCCCCCGTTTCCTTCGAAAGCGGCGAGTTGCCGCTACAGGGCGACGAGCGCGGCAGGCAATGCGCGTTCACATCGCTGGCAGCGCTCGCGGCCTGTGGACACTCGACCCTCGGACGCACGGACAGCGCACTGCATGTCGAGGCCGGCCGGCTCGTGGCGCTGATCGCACAAGCGTTTGGTGCGCGACGCGGCGCGAACGCACAAATGACGCATGAGCGGCTCGCGCTTGGTTGGGGCCAGGACCGCGATGGCGCCGAACTTATCCGCCGTGCCTTAGTCCTCGTGGCCGACCATGAGATTACGAGTTCCGCGTTCGCCGCCAGGATTACCGCCTCCACCGGCGCGTCGCTGCCCGGATGCCTGCTCACGGGACTCGCGACTTTCTCCGGCCCACTGCATGGCGACGCGTCAGGCCGCGTGCGGGCCGTGTTCGACGACGTCGGAAGACTCGGTGCGCAGCACGTGGTTGCCCATCACTTGCAGTCGGCCATTCCAATCCCCGGGTTTGGACATCATCTGTATCCGGACGGCGATCCGAGGGCGGCCGCAGTGCTCGAAGTGCTGAATCCGCCTCAAGAGATCATGTCGTTCATCAACAAGGTGGTTGAGCTGACCGGGCTCAAGCCAAATATCGACGTTGCGCTTGCGGCCCTGACGGCTCAACTGGCGTTGCCGCGCGATGCGTCGTTCGCGTTGTTCGCAACAGCCCGGAGCGTGGGTTTGCTCGCGCACTGCATTGAGCAACTCCGGGTGAGCAAGGTCATACGGCCACGAGGCCGCTATACCGGGCCGGCGCTGGAAGACGCCGCCCCCGAGTCGCCTGCGGAAGGCAGCGAGAATACGCTCGATCCAGCCACGCTCGACAAGAATCGCTTATTCAGGCCGGTTGGGCGCTGAGAGACGCGTCACCTGGATCTTTGCCGAAACAAAAAACCTCGACGCCGATCGGCTCTTGCCGAGAGGGCCGGCTTGTTCCAGTGGACGTAAGCGTTTTGAGCGAAGCGGCGTCGGTAGCTTCGAAGACGTTGCCACCATGCTTATGGCGATGGATGGGGCATGCGACGCCAGACCATGGCCAGATTGCGGACGGAAGGTCTGGAGTCTGGGCGGGAGCCGACATTCCAGGGGTTGCATCAACGTGCGTCCGAGCGGCCGCTATATTGGGCCGACTCCTGCCTGACGGCGGTCGGCGGCTCGCGACCCGGATCTGCCCTTCGCCCCAATGCGGACTCGGCCGCGGCTTTCAAAGTAGAACGGCCGCCTGGTGGTGCATCCGCGCTGCAGGCGCTTGCCGCCCACACGCCGTCGTTTTCGCCAGGGAGAACCGAGAACCCCTGGCGTCCACCTGGGTAGCCCGTCATAACGCAGTACGTGCGATACTTCTCTGCTGCCATCGCCATGCTATGCCACCAGGATCTCGAATTTTGTTATACATCCGTAAGTATTCGTATTTTTCCGTGTCGCGATGAGTGATTCTCGCAAGCGGGGGAGGTTCTTGGGGCGATTAGGCTATGTCTTGATTGTAGTGCTGCTGCGCGTCTTCGCAGTCCTTCCCTATACGCTCGTCGCGAGGTTCGGCAGCGCGCTTGGGGCAATGTTATATGCACTTCCCAGCTCCCGAAAACATATCGCTCTCGTCAATCTGCGTCTCTGTTTTCCGGGCAAGAGCGAGTGCGAGTACGACGACCTTGCCAGAAACCATTTTCGCCACGTCGTTCGAAGCTATCTCGAACGAGGGATTCAATGGTATGGCAGCGCGCAAAGGATACGGAAGCTGGTCCACATCGAAAGTCGAATCGATCTGGAAGACAGGAATGCTCCACCGACCATCTTTCTGGGCTTCCATTTCGTGAGCATCGAGGTCGGCTGCATACTCTACTCAACGCGCCTGCCCGCCGCCTCACTGTATACACGCATGTCGAACGCGCGCCTTTGCAGTCTAGCCAAGCGGCAACGCGGCAGATTTGGCGCCGAGATGATTGAACGTTCGACAAGCGCCAGAAAGATCGTCGGCTTACTTCGTTCAGGCAAACCAGTCATGCTGGCTGCTGACATGGATCACGGCATACACAACTCCGTTTTTGTGCCGTTTTTTGGCGTCCCCGCGTGCACACTCACTTCGGTTTCGCGCCTTGCTCGACTGGCCCATGCGCGGGTTGTACCATTCATGACTGAAGTATTGCCCGACTACCGCGGGTATAAGCTGACCATCTTCGAGCCGCTCAGCGACTTTCCTTCAGAAAGTGAGACGATCGACGCGCGCCGATTGAATGAATTTCTTGAAACGCAGATCAATCGGTGCCCAGAGCAATATTACTGGGTGCATCGACGCTTCAAGAATCGTCCACCGGGCGTACCAGGTGTGTACTGAGCACACCGTCCGTAAGGCATGCGACCGTTCCTGGTTGTGTGCTTCCGTGAGGTAACGCAATGAGCTCGACTGACAGGCATAGGTCCGCTATCTGAGTGGACCGGACGTTTGAGTGTCTGTCCGAATGCTCGAGCGTATGGCCGTTCGTGGCCGGATGGCGACCGTCTCAGTTCGCCCCACTCCGGGCCAAACTCCAGCCGCGAAATGAAACTACCTTCCGCAGCGAGACGACGCGCACATGCTCCCAGATACGAGCGTCCGCGGCCCGGCACCTGCATCAAATGCGCTCGCCAACACGAGCAGGGCACCGCCGGGAACCCTGTCCGCTTACGCGCCGGCACCCGTCTCATCGAAGAATGAGGTTTTGTCCGTCCCGTTCGCTTTGGCGCGATACATCGCGCTATCGGCCTGGCGCATCAGGGCGTGTACATCAAGACGTTCGTCCGCGCTATTGGTACCGAGCATGCGCACGCCAATGCTGGCCGATACGGCGACGGGATGACCGCCGATCTCTCGAAGCCCATGAAGGATGTCGTGAATACCGTCGGCAATCGCGCGCGCGCCGACCTTGCCATGCACATGGCGGGCGAGCACCGCGAACTCGTCGCCTCCCAGGCGGGCAACCGTATCGCCGCGGCGAATGCGTGTCTGCAGACCGTTGGCGAAGCACTGCAACAGTTCATCACCCACCGCATGCCCATAAGCGTCATTGACGTATTTGAAGCCGTCGAGATCGATGAACATCAAGACAGACTGTCCTTTATCGTCGTCTCGCGCCGCAGTCGCTTTAGCGATCGCCTGCTCGAGGCGAATGCGGTTGCTGAGTCCTGTCAGAGGGTCCGTCGCAGCCTGCCGTTCGAGCCGATGCACGAGGGCCATCAAGTACACGGAAGTCGCCGCGATGCTGAGCATGATGCCCAATCCCACCGCGAGGTTTTCTCTCCACCACGGCTCGACGCGCATCAAAATCACGACGCCTGCAAGCGCAACTGCACATGAAAGTAGCAACGGCCGCTTGCCGTGGCGGCAACCGGCACCCACAAGGAACCAGAACACGACCCAGAGCAAGGGCAGCGCCACGCGCCCGCCGAGCGCCAAGGCAGTCATGACAAGCGCCTGGTCTGCAATGGTGGTGACCGTCAATCGAAGGCGCGGCCGAACTGTCGCGGCGGTCGCGGCTACGTATGTCGCCACACCGAATACAACGTATGCGAAAACCACACCCAGAGTGTCATACGCGGCGGCCGTGCGTTGGAGCGCGGCGACGGCGATATAGCCGATCAACACGACCGTGCCCAGGCATATCCGGAGGAGCGCCTGCTCCTTCTCAGGTTGTCCGCGAAAGACACCTAGAAACGTTTGCTCATGCCAACGCTGCGCGCCCGGCCGCTCCATGCCGTCTACCCGTCAATATTGTCTTTTGCAGCGGGCATTCTATCGCTTTTGCCGGCGACCAATGCTTCTTGCCGCTCTCTCCGTCCGCTTCCGAGGGTTGAACGGCCATTCCTGCCGCCGCGGCGACCGACACACATCCACGCTTGAAGCGGTACCAGCAAGCACCGGGTGCATGCTCAAATACCGGTTGGTCTTTTGAACGCGCTGCTACACATTAGGCTGTGTTGTGCGGTATGGCGGCTTTCGCGCCTTGCCTGGTCGCAACAATCTGCGTTCCGCGACGACGCCCCCAACCCCGCGCAATGGGCTATCCTTTTCGCTGGCGTATGCCGGCGCGGCACTCATCGCGCCTCGGTCGCGGCCTTCCGCGTGGAACCGTGTTCTGCGCCCGCTGACGCTTGCACTATGGGTGCCGCTCGCGCTCGCCGCGTGGTGCGTGCCGATGGCCCACGCGGCCGGACCACTGCCGCAGGGCGGCGCCTTCGTCCGGGGCCAGGGCGCGATGACGAGCGGCACCACTTCGCTAACGATCGACCAGTCCTCGTCCCGCGGCGTGATCGACTGGCACAGCTTCTCGATCGGCAACGGCAACACCGTCGCCTTCAACAACGGGTCGGGCGCGACGCTGAACCGTGTCACGGGCGGCGATCCGTCATCGATTCTCGGCAAGCTCACCGCCAACGCGGCACACTCACAGCCATGTGAATGAGGGCAGATGTCGAATAACCTTTAGCGCGTGCAGCCAACCGACGTCAGGCACAGGTCGTTGCAAACCGGCCAGTTCTCGACGGAGAAGGGTAGCCATCACCTACATCGACTGCATTTCGCTGGCGCCTATGGCCTGGGACCTGGGGCCTCAATCAGCATGAGGTCGAAATCGGCTCACCTAATCCTGGCCCGCTTGCAAGTGTCGAGCGAGTGCATGCGAGCAGCTCGCCGTTGCAGTTCGAGCCGGATCGATTCTTTGGGAGACGGTGCGGAAGCAGGAAGGATATCGTCCCTTGATATCAACTCCATATGGTCTATATACAAGCAGAGTGATTGTTGAAACCGGCAAGGAATTGGGAATGGACGACGCTACTTTCGGGGAGCAATTAGCTCCAAATGGAGACGCCGGACTGCCTTGGTCAAGCAGCGTCACGGTGACGATGCGTGTGAACGGCCAGCCGCGGGCCGCTACGGTGAACCCGCGCGTCACGCTGCTGGACTGGTTGCGCGAAGACTCGGGTCTCAGCGGCGCCAAGAAGGGCTGTAATGAAGGCGCATGCGGCACCTGCACCGTGCTGGTCGACGGCAAGCGGATGAACAGTTGTCTGACGCTCGTCGTGCAATGTGACGGCTGCGAGGTCACGACTGTCGAAGGTCTGGCCGCCTCCGACGGGACGCTGCATCCGGTACAGCGGGCATTTATCGAGCACGATGCCTTTCAGTGCGGCTATTGCACGCCCGGGCAAATCGTCTCCGCGGTCGCCTGCATCGCTGAAGGGCACGCGACCGATGAGGCGAGCGTTCGCGAATGGATGAGCGGCAATCTGTGCCGCTGCTCTTGCTATCCGCAGATCGCGGCGGCTGTGCTCGATGCCGCCGGCGCGGCCGGGGACAAACGATGAAAAACTTCGAATACGCGCGTGGCGCAACCGCGCAACAGGTAGTCGCGTCGTTGGCGGCGGGCAACGTGGCGATCATCGCGGGCGGTACGGAGCTGCTCAACTGGATGCGGCTCGGCATCGCAGCGCCCGATCGCGTCATCGATGTCGCTGGACTCACAGGTCTCGTTCGTATTGTGCGCGAGCGTGACGATCTGGTGATCGGCGCGCTGACGGACCTGAACGTGATCGGTGAAGACGCGCTCGTCGGCGCCCACGCGAGCGCGCTGGCTCAAGCCTGTCTGCTCGCCGCCTCGGCGCAGGTGCGCAACCGCGCGACGCTCGGTGGCAATGTGATGCAAAAGACGCGATGCGCTTATTTTCGTTCGGAAGCGCCGTTGCCATGGGGCTGCAACAAGCGCAATCCCGGGTCGGGCTGCCCCGCGCGCAATGGCATCAACGAACGGCATGCAATTTTTGGCTGGAGCGATGCATGCGTCGCGGTTCAACCGTCCGATCCGGCTGTGGCACTGGCTTGTCTGGATGCGACAGCTGAGGTCATCGGGCCGAACGGCGGTCGAATGATCAAGATGACGGAGTTCCACCTGACGCAGCAGGAAGCGGCCGGCATGGGCGGCGATGCCGCCCGGCTCGAGACGAGACTGGCTGCCGACGAAGTGATCGTCTCCTTTCACATACCCATCCGCGCGGACGCACGATCGGCCTACGTAAAAGTCCGCGAGCGCGCCAGCTACGAATATGCGCTGGTCTCGGCAGCCGCATCCGTGGAGCTCGATCGGGATCGCATTGTGTCGGCGCGCATTGCACTTGGCTCGGTGGCGCAACGTCCGTGGCGCCTTCCAGCCGCGGAGGCGTCGCTGGCCGGGCAGGCGCCGACCAAGGAAGTGGTCACGCCGATTGTCGACGCGGCAATGAGCGACGCCCGGCCGCTCGCTCACAATGGCTACAAGGTGACGATGGCGCGCAATGCCGCGGTGCGTGCGTTACTGACGGCAGCCGGGCGATCATGAGCATCGGCACGGCGGTCTCCCGCGTGGAAGGCCAGGCGAAGGTCACGGGACAGGCGAAATTCGCGGCTGACAACACGCCGCCCGGCACGCTTCATGCGGCGTTGGTCGGCGCGCCCGTCGCGTCGGGCCGGCTGATCGACGTGGATGCCACCGCGGCACTTACCTTACCGGGTGTGGTGCGGGTGCTTACCGCGCACGATATGCCGCGATTCGGTGCGGTTCAGCCGCCAGCGGCGGTGCTCGCACTGCCGTTGCAAAACGACGCGATTCGGTACGAAGGCGAGCCGGTCGCAATCGTGCTTGCGGAATCCATCGAGGCGGCGGAAGCCGGTCGCGATGCCGTGCTTGTCCGTTGCGAGCGCGACGACCCCATCCTTCCCGGCGCCGCGACGCGCGAGCCGCCGCCCGAGCCACGCATGCTCGGCGACGATCTGGAGATGGGCGACGTCGATGCGATTTTCGGAACCGCACATGCAAGCGTGGCTGCGACGTATATTCAAGCCGCGCGTCACCACAATGCGATGGAGACATCGGGCACCGTTGCGCGATTCGAGCACGGCAAGCTCACGCTGTGGGATGCGGTTCAGGCGAGCGAGAATGTGCCGCTTGTCGTAGCCGCGGCACTCGGCATGAGGCCGGACGACATTCACGTGATCGCACCGCACACGGGCGGCGGGTTCGGCTCGAAAGGATATGTGTGGCCGCACCAGATTCTTGCCGCCGCCGCGGCACGCGTCGCGGGGCGGCCCGTGAAGCTTCATCTGCGGCGTCACGATCAGTTCGTCTGCGTCGGCTATCAGCCGTGGGTGAAACAGGACATCAAGCTTGCGGCAACGGCGGACGGCCGGCTCAGCGCCATCGATCACGAAATCGTCAATTCGAGCGCGATTGCGGACACGCATCTGGAGCCCGCAAGCGAAGCAAGCAAGACGCTTTATGCGTCGCCCGCCATTCGCACCAAGCAGTGGCTGGAGCGGCGCAACATCAACGTGCCCACGCCAATGCGCGCGCCGGTGGAAGGTCCGGGACTATGGGCGCTCGAAAGCGCGATGGACGAACTCGCCGTGGCGCTGAAGATCGACCCGCTCGATCTACGACTGGCGAACTACGCCGAGGTCGATCCGCATACGAACAAGCCTTGGTCGTCAAAAAAGCTTCGCGAGGCGTATGAGGAAGGCGCGCGGCTTTATGGCTGGCGCACGCGCGGCGAGACGCCACGACGAGACGGAGCATGGCGCATTGGACATGGGATGGCGACGAGCTCAATGGGCAATTTCCGCTTTCCCGGCGGGGCGCGCGTGCGCCTGAGGTCCGACGGCACGGCGCTGATCGAGGCGAACACGCACGATATCGGCACCGGCACGCAGACGGTCTTTTGCCAGATCGCGGCCGAAGAGCTGGGCTTGCCGATCGAGAACGTGTCGATTGTGTGGGGCGATACCAACCTTCACCCGGCGAGTCCCGTCTATGGATCGAGCGCCACGGGCAGCACGGGAAGCGCGATCGCACTGGCTTGCCGGGAAATCAACGCGAAGCTCGATGCGCTCGGCGGGAAAGACGTTCGTGCGAGCCTGCGGCGGGCTAATCTACCGGAGATGGTCGCGGACGGTGCGTTCACGCTTCCGGGTGGCGCCAGCTTCAGCGCGGACGGCGACGGTACGCCATACGCGATGCGGACGTGGGGTGCGATCTTTGTCGAAGTAGGCGTCGATCCCGAGCTTGGCCTCGTGCGCTTGCGCCGGGCGGTGGGTGCCTACTCCGCGGGCCGGATCATCAATCCGAAAACGGCGCGAAGCCAGATGACGGGCGCGATCATCTGGGGTTGGGGCAAGGCGACGATGGAAGAAAGCGTGCAGGAGCCCAATACCGGTGGCTGGCTCGCGAAGAATCTGTCGAACGTGGCGGTCCCGGTGAATGCGGACATTCCGCTCGATATCAAGATCCACTTCGTCAGCGAGTATGATCCGCATGCAAGTGCGATCGGTACCCGCGGCATCGGAGAACTCGGCGCGACCGGCGTGGATGCCGCAGTGGCCGCAGCCGTCTACGACGCCATTGGCTTGCGTGTGCGCGACCTGCCCATTTTGCCGGGCAAGATACTGGCAGGCCTTTCGAGTCAGCACGCCGCTGCGGGATAGCACCATCTGTGCCTTGTGTGACAACGCTCGCTGACATATTGCACCCGCACACCGGGAGTTACAGGTTTATTTCAGCGAGCGGATGTTCCCGCTGACCGGCGACCGGGAAGTGTTCCCACGGTTTTTCGCGATCCTGTACAGACTGTCGCGAGGCGCCTGCGAACGGCAGTTCACGAGCCCAATTGCGGCACATCGGCAAGTCGGGCATGTCCCGAAGTGCCCCCTCGGCAGATTGCTTTTCGCAGCAAGCCGGAAAAACGCTCAGTTCAGAGCCTATACACCCGCTCCGCATTGTCGTGAAATAGCGCGCGCCGCTCGTCGGACGAAAATTCTTGCGTAATTTCCTTGAATGCGTTGAATACGGCGTCATAGCTGCTAAACAGTTTGTCGACCGGGAAATTGCTCGCGAACATACAGCGGTTCGCCCCGAACGCTTCAATCGCGTGCAGCACGAACGGCCGGATGCTATCCACCGTCCATTTCCAGTCTCCCATGCCCAGTCCGGATATCTTGCAGAAAACGTTGGGAGCCGATGCGAGCGATTTCATGCCCTGCTTCCAGCCTTCGATTTCTTCCGGCATCCGGTCGACTGGCATGCCGGTGTGGTTGAGCACCATCAGCGTATCGGGAAACTCCCGTGCGAGAGACAAGGCCTCTTCCATCTGGGTGTAGTAGAGTTGCAGGTCGAACGACAGGTCGTATCGCTTGAGCAACGCATAGCGTCGACGCCATTGCGGATCGCTCATCAGATTTGGGTTATCGATAAACGTCTTCACCGGATCGCGGTGGAAATTCAGACACTGACGGATGCCCCGCACGTTGGCGAACACACAGTGTTCCTCGATCACAGCCTGCGTGTTCGGCGAGGCGAGGTCCGCGAATGCGACGATACCGTGCGGATAACCGTGAACATCGGCGACGCCCTGGAGCCAACGCGTCTCGGCGACAGGATCGTTGTGGTCATATTCGACCTGCAGGTGGACCGACTTCACGACGTTCTGGTTCCTGATGTCGGCGAGGAAATCGTCGATGAGATAGTCGCGGCGAATGGCCGAATAGTCACCGAATACGCGCTCCAGCATCGGCCCCTGCAGCCAGGGATAGTTACCGGTTTTGAGATCGTAGAGATGATGATGCGGGTCGATGATCGGCAGATTGTCCATGATGTCTCCCGTTTAGAGTAAGCCGGAATGCGTTGCCGCTCGCGGCGTACGAACGTCAACGCCACGACCGCCATGCACTATTAGTAGTTGCCCGCCGAAGGCGGATAGACTCGCCTGACCGTCGCCTGTACCTCTGGCTTATCGATGGTCTCTTTCGTCACGAGCGGCTCCTTGAGCGCCAGTTCCTGGGTGGTCGGCTGATGGTTCAGTGCGTTGAAGACCTGCGTGGTCGCGTCGATTCCCTGCCCGACCGCCTCCTGCAGGAATATCCCCTGGATCGCGCCATCGCGCAGCAGCCTGATCGTCGTCGGACTGCCGTCGGCGGTCACGACGGCAACCTTGCCGGCCATGCCGCGCGTTTGCAGCGCCTTCGCGGCGCCCGTAGCGGCTTCGTCGTACATGCCGTAGATCGCCTTGACGTCCGGATGCGCCGTCAGCACGTCGTTCGCCTGGGTGACCGCCTCGTTGACGGTCAGGCCGTGCGTCTCCAACACCTGGACGACTTCACACCCATCAGCCTTGAACGACTCCTGCGCGCCCTTCAAATACTTCTGCGCGTTCTCGCGATCCTGCGGCAGCGACAGCACTGCCACCTTGTTGCTGCCGCGCTCCTTCGCGAGCTTGCAGACATAGGCGCCCTCTGCCTTGCCGGTGTCGTAGTTATTGGCGGTGACCGCCGACGTATAGTCGGTCTGACCGGCTTGCGGCCCGATGCCGGTGAATGCGACCGGGACCGACTTCGACTTCAACAGACGCAGCACCGGCGGCGTGCTGGTCGAACTGACCGGCCCCATGACGATCGCGCTCACGCCGCGTGTCATCGCCGTGCGGACGTTGTCCATCTGCTTGGCCGGGGAATTCTCGGAGGTGAACTCGACGTAATCCATGCCGAGTTCCTTCGCTCGTTGCTTCACGCCGTAGGCCACCCACTGCCAGTACGAAATATCCAGTGACGGCGCGATGTACGCGACGGTCTGCCGGTCCGCGGCGAACGACATCTGCGACGCGAAGGCCATGCTGATCGCCAATGCCGATGCCCCGATCAACCGTCCAAGCGGACGGTCTGAAAACCTGCCGGCTGATTGCAACGTGTGCTTGTCCATCTCCGTCTCCTGAGCTGGCCCGTGCTTAACGCCGGGCTTTGGTAACGCGGTCGACGAGGACCGCAATGAGAATGACGACGCCTGTGACGGTGCCTTGCCAGAAGCTGTTGACACCGATGAGGTTCGCGCCGTTCTGAATGATGGTGATCATGAGTGCGCCAAGCAGCGCGCCAATCGCAGAGCCTGTTCCGCCGAACAGACTCGCTCCGCCGATCACGACTGCCGCGATTGCCTGCAGCATCAGGCTCGAACCCGCGGTCGCTTCCGCATTACTGATGTAGGACACGCTGACGATGCTCGCGAATGAAGCGAACAGTCCCGACAGCAGGTAGGCGCCCAGCCGCACGCGATTGACCGGGATGCCGATCACGCGGGCCGATGAACTGCTGCTGCCGATCGCATACAGCCACCGCCCCGCGACGACCTTGCGCAGGCAGTACTCGATCGCGACGAGCAGCAGCACGCACCACAGCGCGTAGTTCGGCAGGCCGGGAATCAGCGTTCCGGAATTCAGCAGGTAGTAGTTGGGATCTGAAATGGGCAGCGAATGACCATCTGTGACGATGAACGAGAGGCTTCCTGCGATTGCGTACGTGCTCAGCGTCACGACGAACGGCGCCAGCCCGACGAAGGTCACGAGCGCACCGTTGAGCGCGCCGATCACGATTCCGACCGACAGCCCCGCGAGACTGCTGACGATTGCGCCGTAACCGTGCGTCATGGCCAGACCCGTGACCATGCCGGTTAGCGAGAACACCGAGCCGACGGACAGATCGATCCCGCCCGTGATGATCACGAGCAGCACGCCGAACGCCATGATCACGAGCGGCGCGGCCGCTTGCGTCACATTGGAAATGTTGCCACCGGACAGCGCCGCCGGCACGATCATGCCGACCGCGAGTTCGATCACGACGATGGCGATCGCAATGGCGATCTCCGTGCGATACGTCGACAGCAAACGGCGCAAAGCGCCGCCAGACTGGCGATGCTCGCCCGCGATCGGCTGAGTGACTGATTTCATGACTGTCTCCAGATAAATATCGTTCGTATGCAAAGCGGTCTAGGCAGCCATGCCGGTCGCGGCAGCCAGTTGCGTCTCGTTCACGTCGGCATGACGCAACACTTCGGTCGGCCTGCCGTCGAGGTCGAACGCAAGTACCGTGTCGCACAACTCGACGAGTTCGATGTATTCGGTTGACCACCAGACGATCGTCGTGCCCTGCTGCGCCATCCTGCGGATCAGCCCGTAGATTTCCCGCTTCGTGCGGATGTCCACGCCGCGTGTAGGTTCTTCGAGCACCAGCAGCCTGGGCCGCAGTAACAGCCAGCGGGCCACCAGCAGTTTCTGCTGGGTGCCGCCGCTGAGCGTTGCGGGCAAGTCCCACAGCGAGCCTGCGCGGATTTTCAGTGCGTCAAGTAGTTGGGTGCTTTGCTCGATCTCCGCGCGACCCACGACTTGGCGCCGCCCAACGACACGCGCAGCGGCGACGAGGTTGTCGACGATTGGCAGGGTAGCGAGGATGCCTTTGTTGGAGCGGTCGCCGGAGACAAAGCCGACACCGTCGCGTGCGCCGGCGGAGGGGTGGGCGTATCTCACGCGCGTGCCATCACGCGTGATGGCCCACGCTCCGGCGGGTGCGATACCGGTTAGCGCATCGATAAGCGACGATGGACCGACAGGTGCGCCAGCGAGGCCGACAATCGCGCCTTGGGGAACCTCGATCGCCACGCCATCACGTTCGATGCGAAGCACGCCAGCGGAGTGGGCCTTGGCGCCATCGTGAGGTTCCCGGTCGGCAAGCGGCGCGGCTTGTGTCAACTGCGCCGAGCCCGCTACGCTTTCCGCCGCGTCGTCGACCACGACGCTTTGTCCCATGCATTCAATGATTTCGCGGTCCGTGATCGCGCCGAGCGCGGCACGGTCGACCGCTGTCTTGCCATCGCGGATGATCGTGCAGACATCGGCTATCTGGCGGATCTCGCGCATGCGGTGCGAGACGAACAGCACAGCGAGCCCCGCGTCGGCGATCAACCGGCGTATCACCGAAAAGAGCCGGCCCGTTTCCGCCGCGGTCAGATTTGCAGTCGGCTCGTCGAGCAGCAGCAGCTTCGCCCCTGAGCCGAGCGCGCGGGCGATCTCCACCAGTTGGCGCTCATGCAGCGTCAGGCTGCTGACGAGCCGTCCTGCCGATTCGCGCGCGAAGTGAGGATCGATCAGTGAGAGCGCTTCGATGGCGATGGCCATCGAAGCCCGTTCGCTGTAGCGGGCGCACCCGCGCTGTAAGCGCGGCATGGCGATGTTCTCGGCGACGGATAGATGCGGCAGCAGCGCCAGTTCCTGATTGACCACGGCAATGGTGCCCGCGGTGACATGGCCGCCCACGGATGTGCCGATGTCCTGTCCGTCGAATTCGAGCGAGCCGCCGTCGCGGTCGAACTGGCCAGAGATGATTTTGATGAGCGTCGATTTGCCTGCGCCGTTGCCGCCCAGAAACGCGTGCACTTCGCCTGCGGCGATTGAAATATCAAAACCCTTCAACACGCTCGTGGGTCCGAAGCTTTTGACGATCGAACGCGCCGTCAGCAGAAAGGACGGATAATTCATCGCTGTCTCCTGCGCAGCTGTTGCGCTGCGCAATATATGTCTATGGTTTACCGCGGTGCTGCCGGTGCATTGACGCTGTCAGCATCAGGAAACTTCACGGCCCCGGGTTAAGCGGCTTGCCCACAGAATGGCAGTGCGGATGGCGTGCTAACAAGGCGGTTTCATTCAACTTCGACTGAAATAAATTTCACTATGCGCATCCCACCCGTGAAAGCTATCGTCGCTTTCGAGAGCGTGGCCCGAACCAGGAGTGTCAGCCGTGCATCCGAGGAACTTGGTCTGACCGCTTCGGCGGTGAGCCATCAGATCAGCAACCTCGAATCGATCATCGGCCAACCACTTTTCTATCGGTCGGGCCGGGGTCTCGTCCTGACACCGACAGGCGAGCGCTATCTGTCGGACGTGACGGGCTCTCTTGCTGATCTGAGCCGCGCGACCGAGCGCGCATCGAGCCGCGCCGACGTCGATATCCTGCGTGTGCATTCCAGCCCCAGCTTCGGGCTCATGTGGCTGTTGCCCAGGCTCGCGTCGTTTCAGGAAGCCAATGGCGATATCCAGTTGAATCTGGCCTGCTCGTATGAAGATGTATCGTTTACCAGTGGCTACTACGACATCGACTTGCGGCATGGCTATGCGAACTGGCGCGATCTCGAGGTCAGGACACTGCGCAATGAATTCATCGCGCCGCTCGCCTCGCCGAGATATCTGGAAAGCCATCCGGTCAGAACGCCGGAAGACCTTCTGGAGCATCGTCTGATCTATTCGGAGACGCCGCTCGTCCAGTGGAAGCAGTGGTTCGGACGCACCGGCGTGTCCGCTGCGCACAAGACTTTCGATTTCTCGTTTGACCGCTCGTACATGTCGCTCGAGACGGCCGCACTTGGCCTGGGCATTGCGTTAGAAAGCCTGATGCTCGCGTCGGTACGAATCAAGGAAGGTGCGCTCGTGCCGGTATTCGCTGATTCGCACTCTGTCGAAGTGGGCGCGCATCATCTGGTCTATCCGCCCCAGAACGCGGAGCTCCCACGCGTTGCGCGGTTCATCGCCTGGATCGAGCGGGAAATCGGTCACAGGGACCGTACGGCGTAATGACTGCGCCGAATCGGCATCAGGGTATTCCGGTACGTGCATGAGCATGCGGGTTGTTTCGGCGCGTCGACACAGCGACCCGGCATGCCTCGCGGGCTGGCAGCCGGTTACCTGAAAATTTCTCAAGCATAGTTGAGCGCCACGGTGTTGATGCGAGTGACCGCGTGCCGGACACTGCGTCATCAGATCAACACCCAGGAGACAATCATGCTGCTCGACAACAAGGTCGTTATCGTCACGGGCGCGGCTTCACCGCGCGGAATCGGCAAAGCCACCGCCAAAGCACTGGCCGAGCAAGGCGCGCGAATCGTGATCCTCGACTTGCGCGAAGAAGACGCGAAACAGGCCGCTGCCGATCTCGGCGAAGCCCATCTCGGGCTCGCCTGCGACGTCACCGACAAAGACGCTTGCGTGAAGGCCGCGAAGGCGACGCTCGAACGATACGGCCGCATCGACGGCCTCATCAACAACGCCGGCATCACGCAGCCGGTGCGCACACTAGACATCACCGCCGAGGGCTTCGACGCAATCGTCGACGTCAATCTGCGCGGCACGCTCTATATGTCGCAAGCCGTATTGCCGGCGATGAAAGAGCAGAAAGGCGGCAGCATCGTATGCATGTCGTCGGTGTCGGCGCAACGAGGCGGTGGTATTTTCGGCGGCCCCCATTACAGCGCCGCGAAGGCCGGCGTACTCGGTCTCGCCCGTGCGATGGCGCGAGAGTTCGGTCCCGACAGCATTCGCATCAACTCGATCACGCCCGGTCTGATCCAGACCGACATTACCGGCGACAAACTCACCGCGGAGATGCGCGTGGACATCATCAAAGGCATTCCGCTTGGCCGGCTTGGCGATGCTGCCGATGTCGCAAACGCGTGCCTCTTTCTGGTGAGCGATCTGTCAACGTATCTCACCGGCATCACGCTCGACGTGAACGGCGGCATGCTTATTCATTGACTGACACCGTGCGCCCGAGAGAGGGCGCTGAATTCCAGGTACCCGGGCCAACCCGGGGCCAGTGGATGGAGACAAAACATGAAATCCAAGAGTACCGCTTCGCCCATCGAAGGCGGCGTGTTGCCCCTTGCCGACTCGCCCAGCTTCGAATCGAAGACCTACGCGAAAGTAAGCCGCCGGCTCATCCCATTCCTCATGCTGTGCTACCTTGGCGCATATCTCGATCGGGTCAACGTCGGCTTCGCGAAGCTTCAGATGCTCAACGATCTGCGCTTTAGCGAGACGGTCTACGGCATGGGCGCAGGCATCTTCTTTCTCGGCTATTTTCTGTTCGAAGTGCCGAGCAACCTCGTCCTTCACCGTGTCGGCGCGCGCAAATGGCTCGCGCGAATCATGCTCACGTGGGCGGTGATTTCCGCGAGCTTCGTTTTTGTGAAATCACCGACGGCGTTCTACGTGTTGCGATTTCTGCTGGGCGTCGCTGAAGCGGGCTTCGCACCTGGCGTAATTCTCTATCTGACCTACTGGTTTCCGGCTGCCCGCCGAGCGAAGGCGCTCTCGCTGTTTTTTATGGCGATTCCGCTGGCCGGCATAATCGGCGGCCCGCTTTCGGGCTGGATTTTGCACTCGCTGCATGGCACGCTGGATATGGCCGGCTGGAAATGGCTGTTCCTGCTCGAAGCGCTGCCCTCGCTCGTGCTCGGTATAGCGATCCTGCTGTATCTCGATGACAGCATTGTCAAGGCAAAGTGGCTCACCGAATCGGAAAAGACCCTGCTCGCACGCAATGTCGCGAGCGATAACGCGCATAAGATCGCCCACATCTCGGTCAGATCGTTCATCGGGGACCGTCGCTTGTGGCTGATGGCCGCGATCTACTTCTGCGTCGTGCTCGGCCAGTACGGTCTGACGTTCTGGCTGCCGACGATCATCCGCAAGTCCGGCGTTGCCGATCCGCTGTGGGTGGGACTGTTCACTGCGATCCCGTATCTGTGCGCCATCATCGCGCTGCCCTTGATCGGCATGAGCGCTGACCGTCGCCGCGAGCGCCGGCTACACCTGGCGATTCCCATGCTGGTCGCCGCCGCGGGCTTCGCCGTATTGCCCACGCTCGGCAGCATCCCCGCCTCGATCGTCTGTTTGAGTATCGCGGCAGCAGGCATCCTCGCCTCGTCGTCGCAGTTCTGGTCGTTGCCGACAGCCTTGCTAGGCGGCATGTCTGCCGCAGCCGGAATAGCTGCCGTGAACTGCGTCGCCAATCTCGCCGGCTTCTTTTCTCCAGCGATCGTGGGCTGGCTGAACGACCTGACAGGTAAGTCAACAGCGGGGCTGATCTTCATCTCGACCGCTATCACGCTCGGTGCCTGCCTTGTCTTCCTGGTGCCCGCTAAAACCGTGAACCGCTGAACCTCCTTCACCCATTCCGACTGATCACAGGAGACGACATGAACAGTCCATCCAATGCCTCGACGGCATCGCTTGCCGAGCACGCTTACCGTATCCGCAGAAACGCCCTGTTGATGGGCGAAGTCCAGGGACAAGGCTACATCGGGCAGGCGCTCGACATCGCCGATGTGCTGGCCGTTGCTTACTTTGGCGCGATGCGCTATCGCCCCGAAGACCCTGAGTGGGAAGAGCGCGACCGCTTCCTGTTGTCCAACGGACATTACGCAATCGCGCTGTATGCGGCGCTGCTCGAAGCAGGCATTCTGCCGGCCGAAGAGCTAGAAACCTACGGCAGCGACGATAGCCGCTTGCCGATGTCCGGCATGGCCAGCTATACGCCTGGCATGGAGATGTCCGGTGGTTCGCTCGGCCACGGCCTGACCATCGCGGTCGGACGGTGCCTCGGACTCAAGCGCAAGCATTCTGCTTCGTTCGTGTACACGCTGTTCTCTGACGGCGAACTGGATGAAGGCGCGATCTGGGAAGGCATCATGTCGGCAAGCCACTGGAAGCTCGACAACCTGATCGCGGTGGTCGACGTGAACAACCAGCAGGCCGACGGCCCGTCCACGCAGATCATGGCGTTCGAGCCGCTTGTCGAAAAACTGGAGGCGTTCGGCTGGTTCACGCAACGCGTCGACGGCAACGATATTGCCGCCGTGGCCGCTGCGTTCGACGCGGCCCGCGCGCATCCCATTGCGCAACCGCGCATGATCATCGCCGATACACGCATGGGTTGCGGCGTGCCGTTTCTCGAAGAACGCGAGAAGAACCACTTTATCCGCGTCGATGCCCACGAATGGCAATTGGCGCTGCAGGCACTCGAAGCAGGGAGACAAGCATGAGCAACGCAACGACAAGCAAGCCGCGCCTGAAGACCTCGGCCATGATCGCCTCGATCGCCAGCGAAGGACAGATCACGCGTTCGGCGCCTTTCGGCCACGCACTGGTGGAATTGGCACGGCAGAACACGAACGTCGTCGGCATGACGGCCGACCTCGGCAAGTACACCGACCTGCACATTTTCGCCAGGGAGTTTCCCGAGCGCTACTACCAGATGGGCATGGCGGAGCAATTGCTGATGGGCGCGGCGGCCGGCCTTGCGCACGAGGGCGCGCAACCGTTCGTCACGACCTATGCGGTATTCGCTACGCGCCGCGCCTATGACTTCATGCATCAGGCCATCGCCGAGGACAACCTCGACGTCAAGATCGTCTGCGCATTGCCGGGTCTGACTACTGGCTATGGTCCGAGCCACCAGGCGGCTGAAGATATCGCGTTGATGCGCGCGATGCCGAACATGACGGTGATCGACCCGTGCGATGCGCTCGATATCGAACAGATGGTGCCGGCGATTTCCACACATAAAGGACCGGTGTACGCGCGCCTGCTTCGCGGCAACGTACCTGCTGTGCTCGACGAATACGACTACACCTTCGAACTCGGCAAAGCGAAGATGCTGCGCGACGGCGCCGACGTGCTGATCATCTCCTCCGGCATCATGACGATGCGCGCACTTGAAGCGGCGAAGGCGTTTGAAAAAGATCGGATCGACGTGGGCGTGCTGCACGTACCCACCGTCAAGCCGCTCGACACCGAGACGATTCTCCGCGAAGCGAAGCGATCGGGTCGGCTCGTGGTGGTAGCGGAGAATCACACGGTAATTGGCGGTCTCGGCGAAGCGGTGGCGGCGGAACTGATGCGCGCGGGCGTGTCCTGTCCGTTCCGGCAGGTGGGACTGCCGGATGCGTTCCTTGCTGCCGGTGCGTTACCTACGCTCCATGACCGCTACGGAATTTCCACGTCGACGATGGTTGAGGCGATCAAGCGGTGGTTGGTCTGAGGCAAGGCACTCGCCGTCAGACGGGTGACTCGGAATCAGGGGAAATTCGCGGCTGCCGAGGTGCGAATGTCCGGAAAGCAATCTGTAACTGCCTCAGAAACGCAAGCGCGTGTCAGCGCCTTCTATCGGTTGAATGAGACAGCACACGGGGAGCGGCGATACGTTACGTGCCTACGCCTGCCGCGCTGTCGGCGCCGCCGTCCGGCACCTGTATGTAGTCGTCCTGCGAAAGGTCCCTTATTCAGGCTCCGTCGTTGGCTCCGCACGCTCCGACACATCATTCCCCTTCGCGTGCATGCACTCCAGGTACGCGAGATCGTATCTTTGTTGCACGTTCAGTTGTGCCCGCGGCACGTGGGCGTCGCTCGCGGCGCGCGTGTCGACACCGCTCGCCAGCTGCTCCCTCGCATACTGTTTGCACTGCGCATCGTCCCGCAGAAAAACGGTGAATGGCTTGTCGCGCCCCGGCTTCACGGCTACCGCCGGCCCTATGGGCTGCGACACGCATCCGGCGGCAACCGAGCAGGCCGTCACGGCAATCTTGATTCGACAAAGAATACTCACGGCGTCCGTCCCTATCCGAGGCTATCAAGATAGCAGCGTCCCGACGGAGAGGAAGTAAAGGGTAATAAGGTCGACATGCATGCTCTCGCTTGCCTGATAACTTCGCGAAATAGGGATTCCCTACGACGGGTTAACGGCGAGCGGCCCGACGTCTTAAGGGCGACGCAAATCCCGCGCGGCGTTACGATATCTGCGTTCAACCGACAGCCGATTCCTTCCGCTCGACCGCCGCCCCATGGAACTGAAGCAGATCCAGTATTTCATCGCTCTCTTCGAGGAGGGCACCGTGACCCGCGCGGCCAAGCGGCTGAACATCGCGCAGCCCGCGCTCAGCATGCAGATTTCGAAGCTCGAAGCCGAAGTGCGGCAGACACTTTTCGCGCGCGGCCCGCATGGCATGGCTCCGACCGAAGCGGCGCGGCTCATGTACCGCCTCTACACGCCGATCATGCGCGACATCGAACATGCCCGCGAGCATCTGAGCCGGCGCGATGTCATCGTGACGGGACGCGTGTCGCTCGGGATGGTGTCGTCGGAGGCGCAAAGCGTGCTGCCCGAATCGCTCGCACGGTTCGACGCCCTTTTTCCGCAAGTCGAAGTGTCCGTCGCGGACGGCTTCAGCGCGCAACTCATCGACGCCGTCGAAGCGGGCCGACTCGATGCCGCGATCATCAACAAGCCGCGCGGGCGGCTCACGCTCGACGTGGAGCCGCTGCTGGTGGAAGAAATGGTGCTGGTGACGAGCGCGGCGCACGGGCCGGATCTGCCGGAGACGATGCATCTGGTCACGCAGTCCGGTATCGAATTTGTGCTCCCCACGCGCCGCAACGGACTGCGCGGCGCGCTCGACGCCGCCTTGATGGCCGCCGACGTCGTCATTCAGCCGAAGTTCGAGATCGATCTGCTCAGCACCATCGTGCAGTTCGTCGAGCAGAGCAGCATCGCGACGATCCTGCCGCGCGTCGTGGTGCAGGCGAAGGTGGACGAAGGCCTGCTGCGGGCGCGCACGATCGACTCGCCGCCGATCGTGCGTCACATCATTCAGGTCACGCACCCGAAGCGCCCGATCGGGCCGGCGGCGCAGGCGCTCATTGCGATCATCACCGAGGAGATCCGGCGCGTGACCACTGGCGCGCGGGCTTAGTGAAAACTCAACCGCCGCTCGGGCTCATCGGTTCACGCGCGCTGCACGACGCATCGCTGCGCGTGCCGAACAGCGTGTCGCAGATCGGGAACGTGAGGTTGAAGTTCTGCGTCGCCATAAGTTCGGGATCGTGATGCGTGATGTGCAGGCGCCGGACTGTGTTGATGAGCGGCACGCGGTCGAGAAACGGGCTGTCCGTCACATGCGAAAGCGTGTGCAGCCCTTCGTACATCAGATAGTACGCGGCCATCGTCAGGAGCGCGATATAGCCCGCGTTACGCGAGAACGCGAAGCCGATCACCAGCGCGAGCGGCGTGGCCGCGAGCACGAACGCGACCGGCGCAAACGGCGGAAACAGCAGCGCGCGCCAATGCCTGTGGCCCTTGTACTCCAGCGTCACATGCGTGAAAAAGCGATGATGAACCGCGCAATGGCGCTTGTAGACCATGCTGAAATATTTGGTCGGCCGATGCAGCACGTAGCGGTGCGCGGCCCATTCCGCCCAGTTGCCGAACAGAAAGAGCGGCACGACCGCGAGCCATTCCGCGAACGTCGGCGCATGAAGCTGCGCGGCGCAATAGACGATCACCGCCGTCGTGAAAATGAGCGTGAAACCGAGATGCATCTCTCCGCGATACCACCACGGCGTCGCCTGCACATATTCGTCGCGAAACTTGTAGGATCGCGCGCGAATGTCGTCGTCATACTTCATGATGAGCGTCTCCTCTTTCTATCGGACGATGCGCGGGCGCGCTCTTCGGCGCGCCCGCCGATGCTTGCATGCTTCAGGACGGATTGCGCGCCGCTCCGTTTTCGAGCTTGCCGAGCGTCTCGGGCACGACGAACGCGCCGATCAGGAAGATCACGCTGATCGCGCCGACGAAGATCGCGAGCGTCGACGGCAACTGGCTCGCATCCTTCGCGACGAGCGAGACGAAGGTCGGCATCATCCCGCCGATCGCGAAGCCGATGTTCCATGAAAGACCCGTCCCGGTCGCGCGGATCGCAGTCGGAAAGCGCTCGTTCAGGAAGATCAGGATCGGCGCATAGCCCGCGCTGCCGAGCGCGGAGAGCAGCACCGCGTACACGCCGATCATCGTGATGTTCTGCGCGGTCGGCAGCAGCACGAAGAGCGCAGGCAGCGCGACCAGCCGGATGAGGCCGAGCCACACGAACGCGCTCTTGCGCCCGATGAACGTGCTCAGATGCCCCGCCGCAACGGAGGCGACGACCACCGCCACGCTGCAGATCATCAGGATCGCGGCGGCCGCGCCGTTCGGCACGTGGCTCACGACCTTGAGGAAGGTCGGCAGATAGCCCGACGTGAGGTAATAGCCGCTGCCGCCACCGATGGTCAGCAGCAGGTTCACGAACAGCACCTTGCGATAGTCCCGCGAGAACAGCGTGCGAACCGGCGAGCGCACCACTTCCACCTGCCCGCTCTTGACCTGCGCGGCGGCCTTGGCGGCCTTCTCGGCGGCGAGCTTCTTCCAGAGCGGCGATTCTTCCAGGCTATTGAATACGAAGAGGCCGAGCAGCGAACTCAGGATGCCGGTAAAGAACATGCAGCGCCAGCCCCAGACGTCGAAGAGATCGCCGGGAAAAAGCGACGACATCGCGAGATACGTGAGCGACGCGAGCAGTGCGCCAAGGCCCGCGCCACCGCCGCCGATCAGCCCCGAAACCGCGCCGCGATACTTCGGCGCGACGGATTCCGTGCCGATGGTATGCGTCGAAGCCACCACGCCGCCGACAAACACGCCCTGCACGAGGCGCAGCAGCATAAACAGGACCGGCGCGACGAGGCCCACCTGCGCGACCGTCGGCAGCATGCCGAAGGCCGCCGTCGAGAGGCCAACGCCAACGACCGCGACGATCATCGCCCCCTTGCGGCCATGACGGTCCGCGTAGGAGCCGAAAAGCGCGGAACCGAGCGGGCGCATCAGCAGCGTCACCGCGAACGACGCATAGACCGCCGCGAGCGAGAGCATCGCGTGCTCGGATGGGAAGAACAGACGCCCGACCACCGGTGCCACGTACAACAACACGAACAGGTCGAACAGATCGAGCGCCCAACCCATGCACGAGGCCACGACTGCGCCCATGACCTGGCGCTGATTGACGTGAAGCGCGGCGGCACCTTCTTGCGCTGCTACGGACATTTGCATCTCCTTGTATGTCACTGGGCCGTCTTTCGATCGCCCCCGTGTCGCAGGCACGTTGGTCTTTTGGCGTGCTCTTGTTGAGGTTAAAAAATCGTCAGTGCGCGGCGGCGAGCGGCGGCGCAGCGGAGTCGCTGGATGCGCCCGATGCCAAGCTCGCGCGTCGCTGCGCGACCATCGCGTGGGCGATCTTCTCGGCGATCATGATGGTCGGTATGTTGGTGTTGGCCGAAGGCAGTCTCGGCATCAGCGATGCATCGACCACGCGCAGTCCCTGCGCGCCGTGCACGCGCCCTTCGGTATCCGTGACGGCGTCGCGATCCTGCGCGCCGCCCATGCGGCATGTGCCGCTCGCATGCCACACGCCGAACACGTTCGCGCGGATGAAGTCGGCAAGCGCGCGGTCGTCGGCCAGGAGCGCGGCCATGTCCAGCCCGCGCGTGAAGAAGCGTTCGATCAGAAAACGACGCAGCGGCGCGGGCGTATCGAGCAGCGTGCCGAGCATCGAAGTCAAAAGCGCGTTGCGCTCGCCGACCTGGCTCAACGCCTTGACGCGCGGAGAAAACGCCGCTGGAAAGAAGTCGCGCGGATCGCGTCCGAGCCCCGACGCCTCGACCACGCTCGCGAGCATCCGCACGCCGGTAGCGAGCCGTTGCAGATCGCGTTCGTCGTCGAGCAGATTCAGGTCGACACGCGCAGCGGCGGCGGTATCGGCGGATACGAGCTGCACGCGGCCGCGCGAGTACGGCCGGTTGCACCACAGGAAGAAAAGGCCCAGCCGGTTGCCCAGCTCGTGCCATGCCGCGCGCGTCGCGCTCGACAGATACAGGTCCGACTCGTCGCAGCCCGCGACGCCGGAGCTCATGCGCGCGGCCATCATGCTGGCGCGGCGTCGCGCGAGCGGCATGCGAAAGCGCGGTTCGAGAAAATGACAGAACGTGAGCGACGGATGATCCTGCAGATTGCGCCCGACGCCCGGCCGATCCACCGCACACGCGATGCCGAGCGCCGCGAGTTCGCGGGCATCGCCGATACCCGCGCGCATCAGCAGCGCAGGCGACTGAAGCGCGCCCGCGCTCAGCACGACTTCGCCCGCCTCGAAACGCACGCGCTCGCCGCTTTGCGCCAGCGCGATCACGCCGCGCGCCGCCGCGCCTTCCATCACGATGTGCTCGACGCGAAGGTTCGAATACACCGTGAGATTCGGGCGCTTGCGCGTGGCTTCGTCGAGATAGGCGATGGCCGTGGACACGCGCTTGTCGTCGATGTTCGAGAACGCGCCGGGGAAAAAGCCGTCGCCAAATTCGCCGTTCTGATCCTGCAATTGCGCGACGCCATTCGCGCGCAAGCCCTTGGCGAACGCATCGCAGAACGGCGGCCAGTCTTTCGGCATGATGCGGCGAATCGGCACGGGGCCGTCGCTGCCGTGCAGTTCGCCGCCCGGAAAGTTGACGTCGCGTTCCAGCTTGCGAAAGTACGGCAGCACGTCACGCCACGCCCAGCCATCGGCGCCGTTCGCAGCCCACTCGTCGTAGTCGCGCGGCAGGCCGCGATTGGCCGATTGCACGTTGATGCTCGACCCGCCGCCCATCACGCGGCCCTGCTCGTAGACGCGCGGCGCGGCGTCCCTGGTGGCTTTCGCCTTCAGGTCCGGCCAGATGTAGGTCTCGCCACAGAAGACGGGCATCGGATAGCTGTCGAGGATGGCGGCGGGCACCGCGCCCGGCGGCGTATCGGCGCCTGCTTCGATCAGCGCGACGCGCAGCGACGGCACGGCCGACAGCCTATGCGCCAACACGCATCCCGCAGAGCCGCCGCCCACGATTACGTAATCGAAGCGTTCCATCCTCTGTCTCCTGTTCTTCTGTGACGCTGCTTATCAACTTCCGCGAAACACCGGCTTGCGCTTGCCATGGAACGCCTCGACGCCCTCGCGGAAATCGTCCGATGTGCGCAGCCGGCTATAGCAATGCCCTTCAAGTTCAATAGCAATGGAAAGCGGCGCATCTTCCGAATCGTTCAGCAGCTTCTTCGCGGTGCGCTGAGCGAGCGGTGAGAACGCGCGCAGTTCGTCGACGAGCGCATCGGTGGCGGTTTCCAGTTCCGTGTCGGCCACGCAGTCCACCGCAATGCCCCACTCGTAAGCCTGCTTCCCCGGAATGCGGCGCGAGCGCATCACGATGTCCTTCGTCCGGCCGATGCCGACCATCGCCTGAAGACGAGCCGAGCCGCCCGAGCCGGGAATCTGCCCGAGCTTTTGCTCCGGCAGCGCATAGAAGGTCGTTTCGGTGACGATGCGGAAATCGCAAGCCAGCGACAGCTCGAACCCCACGCCGAAGCAGAAGCCGCGATTGGCCGCGATCACCGGCTTCGAGCAACGGGCGGGCGCCGCGATATTCCACGCGAGCTTCGACACGTGCTCCGGCGACGCTTCCAGAAAGCCCTTGATGTCACCGCCGCTCGAAAAGTGCTCGCCCGTCGCGCGCACGACGATCACGCGCACGCGCTCGTCGTCGTCCAGCGCCTCGAAGACGAGGCGCAACTGGTCGCGCGCGCGCATCGAAATGACATTCAACGGCGGCCGATGCAGGATGATGTCGGCGCGCTCGCGTTCGGCGTCGATCTCGACCGAGAAGCCGTCGAGTCCTTGCAGCAGCGTCTGGCCGCGATGGTTCAAATCGCTCATATCGGGTTACTCCTTTGTGGTCTGTGTGGGTTGAACGTTGCCGTCGGATGCGTATTCGCCCGCCGAGAGCTTGCGGCGCAGAATCTTGCCGACCGGCGACTTCGGAATATCGTCGACGAACACGTAGTCGCGCGGGCGCTTGAAGTTGACGAGGTCGGACTGGCGGCACCAGGCGTCGAGCGCCTCGGCATCGACGTATTCGCGGCGCTTGATGAACGCGACCACGCGCTGGCCCCAGCGCTCGTCCTTGACGCCCGCGACCGCGACTTCATCGACGGCCGGATGCAGCGAGAGCACCGATTCGATATCCACCGGCGAGATGTTTTCGCCGCCGCTGATGATCATGTCGTCGACGCGGCCGGTCACGTACAAATCGCCGTCGCGGTCGAAATAGCCGGTGTCGCCGGTGAAATACCAGCCCTCGCGCAGCGACTTCGCGTTCGCGTCCGGGCGGTTCCAGTAGCCTTCGAATGCTTCGTCGCCGAGCAGGTCCGCGATGATCTGGCCTTCCTCGCCGGCCTGTGCGATCTCATCGGGCGACACGGCGTCGAGCTTCACGACGCGCAGCCGCGTGTTCACGCCCGCGCGCCCGGCGCTGCCCGGCTTGCGCGTCGCGTCCTGATCGATGCTGACCGTGTAGACCTCGGACGAACCGTAGTGATTGACGAAGATCTCCGGCTCGAACGCAGCCGACAGGCGCTTGAGCAAACCATCGTTCATCGGCGCACCCGCGAAGCCTAGCTTTCTGACCGACGACGTATCGGTGCTGGCGAACGCGCTGTCCGCGAGCAGATCGTGATAAAGCGTCGGCACGAGATAGAGGCACGTGAGCGCGTACTTCGCGATGGATTCGAGCGCGAGCTTCGCGTTCCAGCGACGCACGCAGACGAAGACACCATCGACGAGCGCCATCGAAAGCAGCGAGCGCACGCCCATCGTGTGATAAAGCGGCATCACGCCGAGCGTGCGTTCGCCGCGCCGGTACAGGTTCTGCGCGACGTGCGCGAGCGCGCCCGCGCGTTCATGCCGATGACGGCGCGGGACACCCTTCGGCTTGCCGGTCGTGCCGGAGGTGTAGAGGATCAGCGAGATATCGTCGGCGGTGGCGTGCGTCGTCTCGCCGGTGCGCGTGCGTTCCGCGAGCAGCGCGTCGAAGGCCATCGTGCGGCCGGGGGCGTCGTCCAGACCGATGCGCGGCACGTGCTGCGCGGCGGCGCTTTCCACGACGGCATCGGCGCAAACGGGTTCGTAGACGATCGCCTTCACGCCCGCATCCGTCACGCAGTACTCGACTTCCTCCGGCTTCGCGCGCCAGTTGAGCGGCACGATCACGATGCCCGAGAATTGCCCCGCCCAGTGCAGCGTCGCCATTTCCCAGCGGTTTTGCAGCACGACGAGCAACCGGTCGCCGCGTTGCAGCCCGAGTTCGCGCAGGGCATCGGCGACATTCAGAATCATGCGATGCCACTGCGCATAGGTCAGTTGCATGTCGCCATCGACGAGCGCGAGCGCGTTCGGGCTGCGCTCGACGCTTTGCAGAAACGTGCGGCCGAGATCAAGCATGTTCGGCCTCCTTCTTGCCGCGCGCCTCGACCTGACGACGCGCTGCCACATCGAGCACGGCCGCGACGATCGGCGTATAGCCGGTACAGCGGCAGATATGGCCCGAGAGCATGTCGCGCACCTGATCCTCGGTCGGATTCGGCACGCGCTGCAGATAGTCCGCACATGACATCAGAATGCCCGCCGTGCAGAAGCCACATTGCAGCGCGTGATGGCGCTGGAACGCCTGCTGCAAATCGCCGAGCGTCTGGTCGGGCGCAAGACCTTCGACTGTGTCGATGCGCCGCGCATCGGCCTGCACCGCGAGCATCAGGCACGAGCGCGCCGCGACGCCATCCACGTGCACCGTGCATGCGCCGCACACGCCATGCTCGCAGCCGACATGCGTGCCGGTCGCGCCCAGTTCGTGGCGGATGAAATCCGACAGCAGTTCGCGCGGCTCGCAATGGCCGCTGCGTTCGCGGCCATTGAGCGTCAGCGTGATGCGCCGCTGCTCCCCTTGCCGCATGATGTTGTCCGATGTGTTGCTGCTCACGTAGCCTCCTCGATCACGCGCCATCCCAGTTGCCGGACGAGATTGCGTCGATATTTCGCGCTGATGTGCGCGTCGTCCTGCGCGTTCAGTTTCCAGCTCAGGTCGTTCAATGCGCCGCGCAGGTCGTCGCCTGTCAGACGCGGCCAGCTTTCCGCCACCGGCCGGTCCGCGACGCCGCCGACCGCGATACGGATCGAATCGTCCGTCACCACCGCCGCGCACGCGACGATCGCGAAATCGCCGTGCCGCGCCGAGAACTCGGTGAACGCATAGCGTTCGCCGGGCTTCCTGAGCGGAAAGCGCACGGCTTCCACGAGTTCGTTTGGCTCGCGCGCGGTCATCAGCATTCCCTGAAAAAAGTCCTGCGCGGCGAGCGTGCGGCGCTTCTTTTTCGAGCGCAGCATCACGTCGCCGCCGAGCGCGGCCAGCACGAGCGGCAGTTCTGCGCTCGGGTCCGCATGCGCGACGGAGCCGCACACCGTCCCGCGATTGCGAATCTGAAAATGCGAGATATGCGGGAACGCCATCGCGAGCATCGGCACTTCGTCGCGCAGCGTGGGACGCCATTCGACGCTGCCTTGCGTCGCCGCCGCGCTCACGACGAGATGGCCTGCTTTGTCATCCACGCGCACGGCGTCGAGTTCGGCGGTGCGCGAGATATCGACCAACACGCGCGGCTGCGCGAGCCGCATGTTGAGCACGGCCATCAGCGATTGACCGCCCGCCAGCACGCGCGCGTCGTCGCCGGTTTGCGCGAGGGCGTCGAGCGCGTCTTGCGTCGTCATGGCGCGCAGATAATCGAACGGCGCGGGCTTCATACGTGCCTCCTGAAGCGGGCCAAAATCCGCGCAATCCACGACTTGCGCTGCTCGACGGGCTGGCCCGCCGCCTGCCGTCCGAGCGATTCGAACAATTGCTTGAGCACGACCTTCGCCGCGCCTTCGAGCATGCGTGCGCCGACCGCCGCCACCTTGCCCGACACCTGCGCTTCATAGTCATAAGTGAGGCGCGTGCCGGTTCCCTGCGGCGTCAGTTCGACGAGACCGTTGCCGCGCGCGCTGCCGAGCGGCGAGATGCCCGCGCCCGCGAGCCGCAGCCGGTGCGGCGCGTCGATCTCCGACAAGCCGATGCGCGCCTCGAAGCGCGCCTTGATCATGCCGACGCCCACCGTCACGTCCGCGCGATACTGATTCGGCGCGGTCTCGTCGAGCGCATGGCAGCCGGGAATAACCTTCGCGAGCGCCTTCGGGTCGAGCAGCACGCCGAACACGGCTTCGGGCGTCGCGGGCAAATCGACCGTGCCGCGCGCCGTCAACGCCTTGCCGCCCGGCGTCGCGGGCTTCGCAGCCGGTGCTTCGCGCAGTTCGGGCCGCGACGGTTCGGGATCGTCGATGCCGATCAGCGCCATCACTTTGGGCGGCGTGAGCGGCAGGCGGATATCGTCGACGCCGAGGGCATCGGCCACCGCATTCGCGATGCACGGCGGCGTGCTCATGTTGTTGCCTTCGCCGAGCCCCTTCGCGCCGAGCGGCGTGAAGGGCGACGGCGTCTCCAGATGTACGATCACCGGGTCGGGCACTTCGCAGGTCGTCGGCATCAGATAGTCGGCGAGCGTGCCGGACTGGAAACTGCCGTCCGCGCCGTAGCGGAACTCTTCCATCAGCGCCGCGCCGACGCCTTGCGCGAACGCGCCGCGAATCTGGCCATCGGCGAGTGCGGGATTGAGTAGCGTGCCGGCGTCGTGCGTCGTCACATAACGGTCGATGCGCACGCGCCCCGTCACGCGGTCTACTTCCACGCCGCACATGTCGAACGCGAAGCCATACGCCGCCGACGTGTTGATGCGATCCTGCTCGTCGGGCGCGTCCATGTGCGGCGGCGACCAGAAGACGCTCTCGCGCAGACCCGGCTCCTCGCCTTCCGGTAACAGCGCGGGCGCCCAGTGCGGCGCATTGCTTGCGGCGCGCGCGAACGGCAACGCGCGCTCTTCGGCACCGTTCGGAAAGACGCGCGCGCCTTCGAAGCGCACGTCGCCGGGCGCGCAGTCGAACTGCTTCGCGAGAATGCGCGCGAGCTTTTCGCGCACGCGGGTCGCGGCCAGATGCACCGTGCCGGCCACCGCGCCCGCGAATCGGCTCGAATAATTGCCCGCCGCGACGGACCACGCGTCCTTGTGCGTATCGAATTCGACGTTCACGACGATGTCCTTCGGGTCGAGCCCGAGCACATCCGCGACGACTTGCGCGCACACCGTCATGTGGCCCTGGCCCGCTGGCGTCGACGCGATGGTGACGACCACGCCGCCGAGCAGATCGACGCTCACCGTCGCGCTGGCGATCGCGCCGTTCTTCGGCCCGGCTTTCTTGCGGGCGTCGGGCGGCATCACAGTCGTGATGTATCCCATGTTCGATACCGACGGCTCCACGATCGCCGCGAAGCCGATGCCATATAGACGCCCAACTTTGCGCGCCGCGTCGCGTCGCGCGACGAGTTCGTCGTAGCCGCCTTCGGTCATCGAGCGGCGCAGCGCTTCCTGATAGTTGCCGGAGTCGAGCAGCGCGCCCGCCGTCGCGCGATACGGAAAGGCATCGGCGGGAACGAAGTTGCGGCGGTACACATCGAGCACATCGAGCCTCAGTTCGACGGCGATACGCTGAATGAGCCGCTCCAGCGCGAAGTAGACCTGCGGTCCGCCGAAGCCGCGCACGAGGCCGGTCGGCGTCTTGTTCGTGAGCACGACGCGGTTGCGCACGACGAGATTCGGAATGGCATATGCGCCCGTCAGGCAGCCGTGCATCCGGTAGAAGGTCGCGGGTTCGGGCGCGCGCACGTAGCCGCCGATATCTTCCAGTTGATCGTAGGAAAGCGCGACGATGCGGCCATCGCTTTCAACGGCCGCTTCGATGGTCGAAAGGCGCGCGGTCGCGGAAGTCGCCGCGCTCAGGTGTTCGAGCCGGTCCTCGACCCATTTCACCGGCGCGCCGGCCCGGCGCGAGGCGAGGCACATCAGCACGACATACGGAAACACCGCCTGCTTGACGCCGAAGCTGCCGCCTGAATCGCGCGGGGCCTTATGACGCAGACGGTTCGCGGGAACGTTGAGCGCCATCGCCATGACGGCGTGCAGCGAAAACGGTCCCATGAAATTGGATGTGACGTCATAGCCTTCGCCGCCCGACAGATACTCGGCGATGACCACGCCGCATTCGATCGGCGCGCACGTGTTGCGCGGATAGTGCGCGACGAGCTTCACGCGATGCGGCGCGTTTTCGAACGCGGCTTCCGGTTCGCCATAGCGGAAACGCCGGTCGCTGATCACGTTGCTGCCGACGCGCTCGTGCAGCACCGGCGCATCGCCCCGCACCGATTGTTCGATGGACGTGACCGGATCGAGCATCGCGTAGTCGACCTTGATGAGGTCGAGCGCGTCTTCCGCTAGCGCGCGGGATTCCGCCATCACCACCGCCACCGGCTCGCCGACGTAGCGCACGCGGTCCATCGCGAGCGCCCACTGCTCCATCGGCGACTTCACGCCGACGACGAAGGGTCGCGACCACGCACGCAGATCGTCGCGCGTGAGCACGGCGTGCACGCCGTGCAGCTTCGATGCGGCTTCGGTATCGATGGAAACGAGTTCCGCATGCGCGTGCGGCGAGCGCAGAATCGCTGCGTGCAGCGTGCCGGGCTTCACGGCGATATCGTCGCCGTAGCGGCCGCGGCCCGTGAGAATCGCGGGGTCTTCGAAGCGCTGCAGCGGCTGGCCGACGTGGCGCTGCGGCTTCGCGGCATCGCTGTCGGCCACGCGCGCGTTGATATCGGCAAATCCGGTTTCGCGCTGATTCATGGCGTCACTCCGTCATCTTCGCCGCGGCTGCCGAATTCATCGGCGAGACCGCTCCAGCGGCGCGCAATCTCGCCGTGCTCGATGCCGAGCAGATCCAGAATGCGCCCGACCGTGTGATCGACGACATCGTCGATGGTCTTCGGATGCGCATAGAACGCCGGCACCGGCGGCATTACGATGGCGCCCATTTCGGTCGCGAGCGTCATGTTGCGCAGATGCGCGAGATTGAGCGGCGTCTCGCGCGCGACCAGCACGAGGCGGCGGCGCTCCTTGAGCATCACGTCGGCGGCGCGAGTCAGCAGATTGTCCGCGAAGCCGTTCGCGACACCCGCGAGCGTTTTCATCGAACACGGTGCAATCACCATGCCTTCGCTGAGGAACGAACCGCTCGCCACGGCCGCGCCGATATCGCGCACGTTATGCACGACGTCCGCGAGTTGGTCGACGTCGCCGCGCGTGAGGCCGAGCTCCTGCGCCGCCGTCACTGCACCCGACGCCGACACGATCAGATGCGTCTCGTGCGTGCCGAGGCGCCGCAGCGCAGCGAGCAGCCGCACGCCGATGACCGCGCCGCTCGCGCCCGATATGCCCACGACGATGCGCTTCTTCCGCTCAGCCATGATCGCGCGCGAGGTAGGCGTCGAGCGCGCTGTTGTCGGCGGCGACGAGCGCGGTCAGATCCGCGGTGTCCTGACCCGGGATGCGCACGCGTGTGAAGACATGCGCCGGATAGACGACCGGGCGCGTCGCGTCGAGTCCCATCTTCGCGCTGATGCCTTGCAGATGCGCGGGGGCGTCGTCGGGCTGGCCGACCGTCGTCGAGGGATCGAGCGGCGAGCCTTGCGCGCCCGCGATGACGACGAGATCGCGGTCGGCCTGAAAGCGCGTCGCAATCGCCCATTCGATTTCTGCGGGATCGTGCACGTTCACGTCCGTATCCACGACGACGACCAGCTTGATGTCGTAATGCGCGCCGAACGCGCAGAGAATCACGTTCTTCGCTTCGCCTTCGCGTTTCTTGTCGAACTGCACCCACAGGTGATAGCGGCACACACCGCCTACCGACAGATGCACGTCCTTCACCGCCGGATGGCTGCGCTGAAGGTGCGCGAGGAGCGTCGCTTCGCGCGGAATCGCGCCGAGCAGCAGATGCTCCATTTCGGCCGGCACGATCGTATGAAAAATCGGGTCGCGCCGGTGCGTCACCGCCGTCACTTCAATGACTTCGCGCGCTTCCTTCGCGCTGTAGTACTTTGGGAACTCGCCGAATGGGCCTTCCGGCTCGCGCACGTTCGGCAGAATGCGTCCTTCTATGACGATCTCCGCGAACGCGGGCACATGCACACCGCTCGTCACGCATTGCGCGACCGGCAGCGGCGCGCCGTGGAGCGCGCCAGCGATTTCGAGTTCGTCGTTATCGATGGGCGTGATCGCTTGCGAAGCGAGCATCGTCAGCGGATCGACGCCAATGGCGACGGCCACGTCGAGCGCATCGCCCGCTTCCTCGGCGGCGCGCTGGAACGCGTAGAGATGGCGCGGCAGCAGCAGTATCGCCATGCGATCGCGGCCATGCACCTGAATGCGGTTGATCGACACGTTCTGCACGCCGGTGCGCGGATTGCGCGCAATCACGAGACCCGCGGTGATGTACGGGCCGTTGTCATGCTCGCTATGCGTGGGAATAGGCAGAAGCGCGTGCAGATCGATTCCGCTCGTATGCGCCACTTGCTGGCACGGCGCGTCCTCACGCGCAATGACTTTCGACGCGAGCGGCTCGGCGGCAGCGGCGGAAAAACGTGCGAGCAAAGCGGCTTCGTCGACGCCCATTGCTTCGGCAATCCACGCCCGCTTCGACATGAATCCGCTCACGACCGGAACCGCATGGCCGCCGGGGCGCGTGAAAAACGCCGCTTGCGTGCCGTCGAGGCGTTTGGCGATAGCGGCGAGTTCGTGTTCGAGCGCAACCGGCTTGTCGATGGTCGCGAGGCGTCCCGTCTTCGCGAGATGCGCGAGCCAGTCGCGCAGCGAGAGCGAGCCCGCCTCCGAGCCTTCCGGGGCCCACGAGAATGAGGAAATGCCGTTCTTTGCGGCATCGCGTATGTTCATCAGCGTCTCCATCTGTGCTGTGCCCGGCAAAGTGATGCCGCAGCGATCGATGGGGTCAAGCGTAGCGATATCGCGCCATAACTTCTAATAGTGTTTTCTGATGCGCTGGATCATTCACTCTTATATCAGTGTTAGCCCCGATGACAGCGTTCTTACGGTTACGTATCAATAGATCCGTCCCGCAACCCGTACTGGCGGGCGCGGGCGGCAACGGCGCGCGGCAGGCACGCACCGTTCGACGTGATAATGCAGGTGGTGGCTATTAGCATCGCTGATGCACGAGGGGTGAGATGGACCTCAAGCAAATTCAGTACTTCATCGCGCTGTTCGAGGACGGCTCGGTTACGCGGGCGGCCAAGCGCCTGAATATCGTGCAGCCCGCGCTCAGCATGCAGATCGCGAAGCTCGAGGACGAACTGCATCAGCAACTCTTCGAGCGCGGCGCGCACGGCATGGCGCCGACCGCGGCGGGGCGGCTGATGTATCGCCTGTTTCTGCCGATCATGCGCGACCTCGCACACGCGCGGCAGCAGATCGTTCAGCGCGATGAAGTCGTGACGGGACACGTCGGCATCGGGCTGATTGCGTCCGTCACGGAGAGCGTGCTCGCGGATTCGCTCTCGCGCTTTCATGCGCAATATCCGGATGTCGAAGTCACGGTCGCCGACGGCTACAGCGCGACTTTCATCGACTGGGTGGCGGGCGGTCAGTTGGAAGCCGCGATCATCAACAAGCCGCGCGCGCGTCTGTCGCTCGACTCCCGCGCGCTGCTCGACGAAGAGATGGTGCTCGCAACCAGCGCCGCGCACGGCCCCGATCTGCCGCACGCCATTGAACTCGCGCAGCTGCCCGAACTGGAACTCGTGCTGCCGACCAAGCGCCACGGCCTGCGCGGCGTGCTCGACAGCGCCGCGCAGCATGAAGACGTGCTGCTCGCGCCGCGCTTCGAAATCGACGTGCTCTCGACCATCCTCAAGCTCGTCGAAAACACGCGCTTTGCGACGATCCTGCCGCGCATCGTGGTCGAGCGCGCCGCGCGGCATGGCACCTTGCGCGCGTGCCCGATTCTCGCGCCGCGCATCGTGCGGCATGTCGTCTGCGTGAGCCATCCGCGAAGGCCGTTGAGCGCGGCGGCCGAAGCGCTGATCGCGATCATCGGCGACGAGCTGCATCAAGCCTCGAATATTTCGTGTAACGAACCATCCCATTCTTTGAAGGAACGCTCCGCATGAACGCATCACGCCGGATTGCCGGCGAATGGACCGGCACGCCTACGTTCGACAGCATCGATCCCGCCACGGGGGAGGCCATCGGCGAGTTCGCCGACGGCGGCGCGGATGAAGCCGATGCCGCCATCGCCGCCGCGCGCCATGTGTTCGATCGCACGACGTGGGCGCAGGATGCACGTCTGCGTTAGGACGTGCTGCGCGGCGCGGGCTCCGGCCATGCGTTTCTGTCGCCGACGCTCGTCGAGCATGGCGATCCGAAGGCGTTCTTCTGTCAGGACGAGATTTTCGGGCTGTTCGTCGCGCTCGAAGTTTTTGAAAGCGAGCAGGAAGCACTTGAGAAGGCCAACGATACGGTCTTCGGCCTGTCGGCCAGCGTGTGGACGCACGACGGCGCGCGCGTTGCGCACCGCGCGGGCGCTGCGCAACGGGACAGTGTGGATCAACGATCACAACAAGCTGTTCGCGGAAGCGGAAACGGGCGGCTACCGGCAAAGCGGGCTCGGGCGTCTGCACGGTTACGACGCGCTCGCCGACTTCACCGAGATCAAGCACATCTGCATGCCGGCGGGCATCGTGGAAGGCGTGGCTCCGCTTCGTTGATGCGCCAAAGGCGCGTCTCGCGTCCGCCGCTATGCGGCATCAACGCGGCAAGCCAGATCGCGACCGCCACCGCGCCGCCGTCGGGCCAACCCACCGCACGCGCGCCGAGATAGCTCGCGCGTCCGGCGCGTGGCGCCATGCTCGCGGTTTCGTCCGCGCCCTTAGCCGTCGAGGCCGCATTCCAGCCCGGAGTAAAAAACCCCGCGATAAGCCGAAAGCAGAGTTGTCGGTCCTTCTGGCGCAGAGATGGGTCATCGCCCGCCTACGCAATCAGCGCTTCTTCAGCCTGGACGACGCGCTCGGTGACTATCTGCCCGATCTCCGGCGACCCGTGCCTCCGCTCGATCCGACGATCGATTTCGCATTCAAATCAGTGGCTTAGGTCGAGATGGGAGATGCGGGATACGGCGGATTTTTTGCGAATCCCGGCCGACCCTCCGCCTCGCTCAAAATACCGGAAGCCGAATCAGCGCGCTGAAAACCTGGCGCTCTCGTTACAACGTAATGGCGGGAATGTTCTATGACGCCGACTTTTGGTCCCTTCTACTCACTACCGATCCTCACTTTTTGAAGCGCGATCGATTACGCATGTGGGTGATGCTTTCACGGCACGCTCACAGCAACTACGGGAGTATCGAATGTCTAAGGCACCGTCCCCTGAAGTCGATATTAGAACACTGCGCAAAGTCATCATGGCTGCCTCGATTGGTAACTTTGTTGAATGGTTCGATTTCGCAGCGTATGGTTTCCTCGCAACTATCCTCACTAGCGAGTTTTTTCCGAGCAGCGATCCATCCGCGGGCCTCCTGAAGACTTTCGCGGTGTTTGCAGTGGCTTTCGCATTTCGTCCGGTCGGTGGCATAGTGTTTGGCGTAATTGGAGATAGGATTGGGCGCAAACGCACGCTGGCGCTGACCATCTTGATGATGGCCGGGGCGACCACACTGATCGGCCTGCTGCCGACCTACGCCGCCATCGGTGCTCTCGCGCCGTTGTTGCTAACCGTGATTCGCTGCGTGCAGGGCTTTTCGGCCGGTGGTGAGTATGCTGGCGCCTGTGCCTACGTAATGGAGCACGCCCCGCAAAACAAACGCGGCTGGTACGGCAGCTTTATTCCCGTGTCGACTTTTTCTTCATTTGCGATCGCGGCCGTCGTCGCGTATGCGCTTGATGCAACGCTTTCGGCTGATGCAATGCGCGCGTGGGGATGGCGCGTGCCGTTCCTCGCGTCCGCACCCATCGGGCTCATCGGGCTGTACCTGCGCATCAGTCTCAATGAAACACCCGCCTTCCGCGCTCTTGAAGGCGAGCACCAGGTGGCGCATGCGCCGTTGCGCGAAACGTTCCGTACGCAGGCGGGCGGCATTCTGAAGCTCGGTGCATTTATTTCAGTGACAGCATTGTCCTTCTATACCTTTACTACCTATTTCGCGACATATCTGCAGGTCGTAGGACACATGAGTCGCGCAACTTCGCTGCTGATCACCGTTGTGGCACTTTTGTTTGCTGCGGCCATTTGTCCGCTTGCCGGCCTGTATTCTGATTTCGCCGGGCGCCGCATGACATTATTCACCACGTGCGCGCTGTTGATTGTAATCGTCTATCCCTCGTTCTCGCTCGCGGGCTCGGGACAATTTCTGTCAGCACTGATCGGCGTGGCAATGCTCGCGACAGGCGCGGTGTTGTCGGGCGTGGTGACGGCTGCGTTGTTGTCGGAAGTGTTCCCAACCAGGATGCGCTATACCGGGTCGGCCATTACCTATAACCTCGCCTACACGATCTTCGGGGGCACCGCGCCGTTGGTCGCTACCTGGTTGATCGGCACGACCGGAAACAATCTGTCGCCCGCTTTGTATCTGATCGCCGTATCTTTCATGGGCCTGATCGGCGGGATGATGCTTCCAGAAACTTCACGAATGTCCTTGCAAGATGTGGGCACTGACAACGACCCAGCTATAGGCGAGATGCTCGGAGCGCAGCGACCGCTCAGGTAGCCCGGATCGTTCGAAGCTTTCCCGAGACTGCCGGCCGGCACGACGCGCGGCTTTGGCGTCGGCGAATTCCGCGAGGTTGGCCGCCTGATCCTCGAAGTGTTCGATGCGCTGGGCCGCCATCCGGATGGGGATGCGGCCACTGAACAGCGCGTACGCCGTGAGATTTTCGCGCTGTGCGAACGCTTTCCGATTTACTGATTCGCCGAATCGCCAAGCTTGCGCACAGCCATAGCGACCCCACACGCCAGAAGCCTATACGGAGGATCGAATGAGCAATCTGCATGAGAACAGCATCATCATCGACGGCCTGAACATTTCGAAATTCGACCGCTCGGTGTTCGAGGACATGAGGAAGGGCGGCATCACCGCGGCCAACTGTACGGTGTCGGTGTGGGAGAGCTTTACGAAGACCGTCGACAACATCTCGTTGATGAAGCAGCAGATCCGCGCAAACAGTGAGTTGCTGACGCTCGTGCGCACCACCGAAGACATCGCGCGTGCGAAGAAGGAAAACCGCACTGGGGTGATCCTGGGCTTCCAGAACGCGCATGCGTTCGAGGACAACCTCGGCTATATCGAAGCCTTCGCCGACATGGGCGTGCGCGTCGTGCAGCTTTGCTACAACACGCAGAACCTGGTCGGCACCGGTTGCTATGAGCGCGACGGTGGGCTGTCGGATTTCGGCCGCGAAGTGATTACCGAAATGAACCGCGTCGGGATCATGGTCGATCTGTCGCACGTTGGTGGCAATACGTCGTCGGAGGCCATTGCGTTCTCGAAGAAGCCGGTCTGCTATTCGCATTGCCTGCCGTCGGGTCTCAAGGAGCACCCGCGCAACAAGTCCGATGAACAGCTGAAGGAAATCGCCGAGGCCGGCGGCTTCATCGGCGTGACGATGTTTGCGCCGTTCCTCAAGCGCGGAATCGATGCGACGGTCGAGGACTACATCGAAGCCATCGACTATGTCGTCAACCTGGCCGGCGAAGATACTGTGGGCATCGGCACCGATTTCACGCAGGGCTACAGCGTCGACTTCTTCGACTGGCTCACGCACGACAAGGGCCGCTATCGCCGTCTGACGAACTTCGGCAAGGTCGTGAACCCGGAAGGCATCCGCACGATCGGCGAGTTCCCGAACCTCACCGCGGCCATGCAGCGCGCAGGCTGGCGCGAGACGCGCATCCGCAAGATCATGGGCGAAAACTGGGTGCGCGTGTTCCGCGATGTCTGGGGCGCATAAGCACCGAAGACCGATCCTCATTCATCGAAACGCGACGGGCGCCGTGACGAGCGCTCGCGCGAACCGAAACTCACCCCTCGGAGCACCCTCGCGATGCAACCGCAACTGCCGATCGACGTCGATCCGAACACTGGCGTCTGGACCTCTGACGCACTGCCGATGCTGTACGTCCCGCGCCATTTCTTCACGAACAATCACACGGCTGTCGAAGAGGCGCTCGGGCGTGATGCCTACGCGGAGATCCTCTACAAGGCGGGTTACAAGTCGGCCTATCACTGGTGCGACAAGGAAGCAAAGCAGCACGGCATCAGTGGCATAGCCGTATTCGAGCATTACGTGAAGCGTCTTTCGCAACGAGGATGGGGCATCTTCACGATCGTCGAAGTCGATCCGGTGAGCGCGCGTGCGCGCGTCGAACTCCGTCACTCATCCTTCGTGCTGGCGCAACCGGGCAAGCACGGCAAGCTTTGCTACATGTTCGCGGGCTGGTTCGCCGGCGCTATGGACTGGGTGAACGACACTACTGAAGCTGGCGAGGGCGCTCCGCGCTCGCAGTCGAAGGAAGTGCAATGCGCAGCGGAAGGCCACGACCACTGCGTGTTCGAAGTGTCGCCAGTCGCGCAATAAACCGTTTTCTCGCAATAAGCTGACCTGAGATGCTGAGAGACGGCGCCGGAGCGTAGGCCATTGCAGTACGCGAGAACGGACATCGTGTCCCTGACGCGACGTACAAGTGCGTATTCGACGGCAAGTCGAGCGCAGATTCCACGCTTGCCCGAGCGCAGATTCCACGCTTGCCCGAGCATGAATTTCACGTGAAGTCGAGCGCTGGAATGTGAGGTAACCACGCGGGTAACCCATGGCACCCTCGACGTTTTTGCGTCGGGAGTGCGAATGCCGAACAACAGGTTATCCATGCGTCAGATCAAGGAAGTCTTACGGCTCTATTAGGTCTATTAGGGGGGCCCCGGTAGGCGCGATTTCCTGTCATAAGCGCCGGGGTTATGTACCATTAGCGACTCCCCCGCAAAAGTGTCATAGCGTGACATATAAAATCCGCTGTGCGAGTAGGGCCGACAGGGTCACGGGAACGAAATCCGGCCCCCGCATTCGCCTCCCTACGGAGCGGTCCGAATTCAAAGCAGATATCCGCGTCGCTACTGAGCACCCTGGGGACTGACCGCTTAGGCCGACAACGTGCTGGCCAATCTGACCGAGCGAATGGCCGTTGCACCTGGCGGATGCCGCCGATCGCCGTCCTTTCCACTCCGCCGTAAAATAGCTTCGCCTGTGACAGCGGAGAGTACAAGGCGCTATGAAAATCCGTACGCGGTTCGTCACCGCAATATTGGCGGTGCTCGTCGCCATCGCGGTGCTCTTTATCCCGTTGCCGCAGCGAATTGCGCTCGACACGCGCATCATTTCGGTTGCGTCGATACAACGCCCTCCCACGGTCGTGTTCGACTATGTCACGACGCCGGCTCACTGGCCAATCTGGCATCCGTCATCGCTCGCGGTCAGCGGTTCGGTGGAACATTCGCTCGATGTGGGCGAGCAGGTAACGGAGGAATTCAGGGTGGCGGGCAGGCGTGGCCGCGTTGTGTGGACAGTCGCGGCACGTGTGCGTCCGAGCAAGTGGGTGATAGCAGGAAAGATTGACGGCAGATCGGCCGGCACCGTCACTTATTCGCTGACATCGACCGTGAGCGGAACCCGTTTCGAACGTGAATTCACCTATCGCGCGCCGTCGTTGTGGTTCGCGATATTGAACTGGTCCGTGCTGCGCGCGCGGATTCAATCTGAATCGGATACGGCAGTCTTGCGACTTAAGAGCCTTGTGGAAGCGTCACCGCAGCATTAGCAACGTCGCTCGGCTGGCGTTGTGACTTGGCGTTTTCACGACCAGACTGAATCCTTGGGTACAAGTCTGCTAGTGGCCATTCGTGAGGGCAATCGAAGCGCAAGAGGGTGCCATATGCGGTCGTTCGCCATTGCCACGATTTGGACATTTGAGTGTCCGTTCACACAGGTTGAATCCGCTATTCATTGGAAAGTCCGCTTCGGATCGCGGGCCTAGACCGCTCGCGCGGCAGGGGCTCCGATAGACGGTGGCGCAATGGAGAGGAAACCGACTCTGTCTTCATGTCGTCGGGCGGGGAAATCCGCCTCGTCTTCCATCGTGGGAAGCATCGACGGCCACATGTCGCCGAGATCGGTGGGGCAGGAGGTGAGCAGAACTTCCTAGCGCCAATCGTCGAGGACGAAGTCGTTAGGGCGGCTGTAGGCAGGCTCGTTAGGCCGATGCATGGTCACCACCTGCATTTGGCTGCGGAAACCGCGTGCCATCATCTGGCGATAGGCTTGCTCGCGCCCGGTATTGACCCCAACCAGGACCCTCGCCATCCCCAATGCGGTGGCGAGCGCGCCGGCGGCGTCGAGCAGCGCGCCGAACCGATCGGAGGCACCCGGACCGGGGCGCACCGCGCCGAATTTGATGAAGAGACAATCGGCACCGGCCTCGCTCGCCGGTCCCCAATGGCAAACCGCGAAGCCGCCCAGCTGGCCCGAACGCTCCCATAACAGCAGGGCGTCGCCGAGGCCGCGCGCGGCGACGGTGCGGATCTCAGCGGAGAGATCGAGGCCGTCGAGGATCTCGTCGCTGAGCGCGCGGCTCGCTTCTTCCGCCGCCCGCCGCTCGCCGGCCGCGAGCGCCGTATAGCGCGCGTCCTGCGGCAGCGGGCCGGACGCCGCCGCCGGCGCCGCCATGATCGCGGTGAGAAAGCGCGGATAGAAGCCGAACTTCTGATAGAGCCAAATGTGCTTCGTGCTTTGGGCGAACGTGCACAGGCCGGCATGGCGCGTGCCCCAGTCCGCGAATTGTTCCGAGACCGCTGCGACCAGCGGCTGGGCGATGCCCTTGTCCCACAGATCAGGGCGAACCGAGAGTGGGCCGAAAAAGCCGACACTGCCCCAGTTGGTGGCGAAGTTGACGCCGGCGAGCGTGCCGTCGTGGTCGGCAGCGAAGGCGGCGGTATGCTCGCATCCGAAGCGGCCATAGACGTAGTCGAAATCGGTCCAGAAATTATCGGGATCGGCGACGCCGAAGAAGGTACCGAAGGCGCGCCGCACGATGCGCTGCCCCTCCGGCAGGTCGCGCTCTTCAAGTGGACGAACGTTGAGCATGTTGGCAATCCCCCGTCCTCGGCCATGACCTGCAACGATCGTAGCATACGGTCGGGTCCTCGCGAATAGGCGGGGCGGAGGTCTGTTGAGGTTTACGGGCGCCCCCGTCAGGCCGAGGTCGTTAAGGTTTATTCGATGCCTGCCATCGGCCGCAGGAATGTGCATGCCTCCGCGCATGTCGGCAGGCGTCGAATAAGCCCGATGGAGGAAACCGCGGAGTGCTCCGATGCGCTCGGAGCTTCACGGCTATGGCGATTGATAGACCGGGATGCTGAGTGGCGTCGGATGCGGCACGGTCAGGCGAGGTGCCAAGCGGGCGCTGACGCCGTGGCGGAGCGGTGCAGTCGTGCATGCGCGAGGATGACGCGCGCGGGCGAAGCGCTTCGCGAAGCGACACGCGCAAACGTCCGCCCCTGGGCCGCGTTGCCGCAGAGCGAACGTTCGACAGGCAGGTCGAGGAACCGTGGAGTTCATGTCTGATCCCGGCGCATTGGCGGTGCACGGATCGGGGCGCTGCGCGCGAGGATGTCGATGACGATCATCGGTGCGCCGCAGTGCCGGCAGATGAAGACGGGGCGGGTTGCGACGATGGCCTCGTCCGGTGACGGGCTGATCTCGGGTGCGACGTGCAGCAGATTGCGCACCCTCGCGAGACTGGTACGGCGCACCGGGTTGGCGAGCAGTCCGTAATGACCGATCCGATGGAAGCCGCCGGGTAGCACATGGAGCAGGAAGCGGCGTATGAATTCGCCGGTTTCGAGGGTCAGGGTCTTGTAGCGGGTGCGTCCCTTCGCACGGTAGTCCTTCCAGCGGAACGTCACGCCACGCTCATCGAAGGTGACCAGGCGCTGGTTGGAGATGGCGACGCGGTGCGTGTAGCGTGAGAGGTACTCGAGCACCGCCTTCGGTCCGGCGAACGGGCGCTTGGCGTAGACCACCCATTCGCAGGTACGTAGCGGCGCAAGCCACCGGGCAAAGGTGGCGGGGTCAGCGAGCCCGGTGTACTCGCCGAAGAACTGCAGGTCGCCACGGTGGTGAACCGACTGGAGTGCCTCGAGGAAGCGGCGCCGGAACAGGCGTGACAGGACGCGCACGGGCAGGAAGAAGCCGGGCCGGCAGGCGATCCAGCGCTCACCGTCAGGCGACAGCCCGCCACCGGGCACGATGCCGTGCACATGCGGGTGATGCGTGAGCGCCGAGCCCCAGGTGTGCAGTACGAGCGTGGCGCCGACCCGGGCGCCGAGGTTCCTGGGATCCGCGGCGATGGTACGCAGCGTGTCAGCGGCGATGTCGAGCAGCAGGCCGTAGATGATCCGTTTGTTGTACCAGGCGATCGCACTGACGGGCGCGGGCAGCGTGAAGACGACGTGGAAGTATTCGACGGGTAGCAGAGCGGCCTGGCGTGCCTCCAGCCAGCGGTGTGCGGCGCTGGCCTGGCACTTCGGGCAATGCCGGTCACGGCACGAGTTGAAGGACACCTCTGTGCTTGCGCAGCCTGAACAGCGCAGCACATGTCCGCCCAGTGCCGCCGTGCGGCACCGTTCGATGGCCGACATGACCTTCAGCTGCCCCAGGCTCAGGTGTGTCGTGGTTTGCCACGCTGGTCCATGGCTGCGGAAGATGTCCGCAACCTCCAGCATGAGGCGTTACAGCGCGCGGGCCTACCCGGCAGGCAGGCGGTCCAGCGGACTGGTGACCTCGTGCAGCAGGTCGGTGGCCACCTGGACGCAGAGCGCGGTGTTCTCAAGCTTCGCATGGCCGGGCAGCACCTGGATCACGCGGATGTCCACCTTCTGTTCAAGCAGGTGTGTCGCAAAGCTATGCCGCAGCGTGTGCATGGACACGCGCTTGTCGATGTTCGCAGCCTCGGCGGCGGCATGAATGGCACGGTTCAACTGTCGCGTGCTTAACGGATCGAGCCCGGGAAACAGCCACCCGCCATCGAGCATCCTGCCCTGCGCACGGGCCACGCGCCACCACACACGCAGACGCTCGAGCAGCACCGGCGAGAGCATGGCGTAGCGGTGACGGCGCCCCTTGCCCTGCTCGATGCGCAGTGTCATGCGTTCGCTGTCGACGTCGGTGACCTTCAGCGTTACCACTTCGCTGGCGCGTAGCCCCGCGCCGTACGCGACCGACAGCGTGGTCTGGTGCTTCAGGTTGCCGGCCGCCTCGATCAGTCGCCGCACTTCATCGGGACTGAGCACGACGGGCAATATGCGGGGCACGCGCACCGGTTGCATCCTGACCATCAGCTCGGGCCGGTCGAGCGTGACTGTGAAGAAGAACTTCAGGCCCCGTTACGCCGCCATTTTCTTCGCTCGATTAAACGGAGCCAGGAGCAGAGACTACACCGGACAGTGTCCGAAACGATCATGCGAGATCAAGGGTACGCACGAACTTCAGCAGTTGATCGCTGACATCGGCGGCGGCCTCATGCTGAACCCAATGCCCCACGTTATCGAGTTCGAGTCCTCCTACAAGGCCCGGTAAGCCGGCGCGAAGGTCGTCGAGGCTAAGCGGATATAGCTCTTTCAGACCGTCCGCCTTGCCCCAGATAAAAAACGACGGCTGAACGATCTTCGCGCCCTTCCACGGAGCGGACAAGGCGAAATACGGCTCCGCCGCGCGGTAGTAATTCAACCCTCCGTGGAAACCGGTACGCTGAAATTCCGCGATGTTATGCGCTACATAGTCTGTTGGGGCCCACGAAGGCAACGGTCCAGGGGCAGTACGATGAAGGCTTCGAGCCGGATCCAGTGGACTCCACTGCTGGCCAGCTGGCGCGGTACCCGATGCCCAATACAGAATGCCGGGAATGGTCACCGCTGCGTTGGCCCAGATTTCGTCGGCGTCGGCCCGAATTTGCTCGAACATATAGAACTTGTCTTGAAGCCCCGCCTTTCGCATTCTGTCGAAAACACTAGCGTCTCCGCGCGGCACGAAAGGGACACTGAGGCAGAACACCGCCGGAAATCTGTCCGGGCGCATCAACGCCGCGTTCCATGCATGGGTCGCCCCCCAGTCATGTCCGACGAGGACGGCGCGGGGAATCGCTAGCGCATCGAGCAGGCCAATCAGGTCGCCTGCCGTGTGCAACGGTGTGTAGAGGTTTGCGTCGACTGGAGCCGAGCTTCGCCCATAACCGCGCATATCCGGGGCAATCGCACGAAAACCCGCCGCCGCAATGGCCTTCATCTGCCGCCGCCACGTATAGGCGGTGTCCGGGAAACCGTGGCAGAACAGCACTGCTGGCCCCTCACCTTGCTCCGTTACGTGCAAGGTAATGCCGTTGGTCGCAATGTCGTATTGTTTGATGCCATCGCTCAAATCTGAAATCACTTCATCGCTGTTCGATGCGCTCATTTCATTCAACTCCTTTAGTCGACCTGCAGGACCCTATCCGGGTCAGGATGTGACCGTGATGGCTACGACAGCCTTTTCGCCTCGAGCCAGGCGCGGATTACCTGGACGAGTTCAGCCTTGCGTTCGAGCGGAAGCCAGTGGCCTGCGCCCAGCGTCGCCACAGACAGATCCGTGCAGGCGTTTCGCATGGGCTCGCCGAGAGCGCTGCGGGTGATATCGCAGATGCCATCAAATTCGCCGTTCACGAACAGCACAGGCTGGCTCAGGCGGCCGCTGTCGGGCGCAATTCGAGCGTAGGCGATGTTGGCGTCATCGTTCAGATACCAGGCGTTACCCGGACGAAAACCGGTCACACGGAACACATTAACCAGCGCGTCGAAGTCAGCCGACGGCCAGAGCGCCGCGTCCGGCGCCACCGTCGGCGCGCGACGTGCCGACCCGAACCAGCCTCCATTGCGCGAGACCAGCGCAGAGCGATAGATGTGGTCCACGGATTTCGGGTCTCCAGACCGATAGATCGCCGCCAGTGTCGCCGCTATGTCGGCATTGAAGTCGGTAACGGTCTGATCGAAATGAGTCAGATAGAAGCGGTAGTAGTCCCATTGCCCGTCCGGATACTGGTCGGCGGGATAGAGCGTGCGATCGACCAGGGGCAGCAGACTGCGCAACCCGAAGCTCTCGGGCATATACGGAACGGAGACGAACACAACGGCACGGCTGCGCTTCGCGTGATGCGCAGCCAGCGCCCCGGCCACCGGGCTTCCGAGGTCGTGGCCGACCCATATTGCCGGACTTGCGCCCAGATGGTCATGAAGCTCGACCATATCGTCAACGATCTCTTTGAGTGCATAGGCATCGGGCGCGCCTGGTGTCGATGAGCCGCCGTATCCGCGCATGTCCGGTGCAATGCAGCGCCAGCCCTCCGACGCGAAAGCCTCGATCTGCGCGCGCCACATCAGACCGAGCCCGGGCCAGCCGTGAAGGAGGATCATCAGTGGCCCCTCGGCGGGCCCGGCCTCCCAATAGCGCGTGGAATGGCGGGGTGAGGCGAACGTGTGGGCGATCATGGCAGGAGCATTCTCCGGTGGTCGGTCGTCCAGAAAGGACGCGGTTTTCGATTCCATTTGCAGCGTGAGTTCGCAAGCGCAGCGTGACTCACTTGCCGCCCGCCTCGAGAACGGCATTCCGCAAAAGACTAGTACGGAATTCTCATCTATCGCCGTTCAGGATTATGACTATACTCCAGCTCAGATCCGGTGACTGAAACGTTCATCACCCTCCCAATTAACGAATGGAGCGGAGCTTTCAAATGGCTTTTCGTAAATTTTTTATCGCAGGCGCGACTGGTGACACGGGCGGAGCAGCGACAACGGCCCTTTTAGCTGCAGGCGAACAGGTACGAACCCTGGTGCGACGCGAGGACGCTCGCTCAGAGCGGCTGCGCGCACAGGGCGTCGAGGTGCTGGTTGGCGATCTCTCGGATATCGACGATGTCGCACGCGCTCTTCAAGGCATCTCATCGGCCTATTTCGTTTATCCGATCGAGGCTGGTGGGATAGCGGCCAGCGCTTCGTTTGCACAGGCCGCCCGTGAGACCGGAATCGAATCGATTGTGAACATGTCGCAGATTTCGGCTCGCCGTGAAGCGAAAAGCCATGCCGCGCGAGACCACTGGATCTCGGAACAGGTGTTCGACTGGGCCGGCACGTCGGTAACGCATCTGCGCCCCACGTTCTTCGCTCAATGGTTGACCTACCCGGGTCAAGTCGCGTCCGTCAAAAAGGACGGGATGCTGCGTCTGCCTTTTGGCGAAGGGCGCCATGCGCCGATTGCAGCCGAGGATCAGGGTCGCGTGATTGCCGCGATCCTTCGCGATCCGGCGTCGCACGCGGGCAAGGTCTATCCGCTCTACGGGCCGGTCGAGATGAATCACCATGAGATTGCGGCGGAGATGAGCAAGGCGTTGGGTAGGACGGTCTCGTACCAACCAGTCGATCTCGATCTGTTCAAACAGCGCCTGAATACGGATGCAAAATTCAGCGACACCTTCACGCAGCATCTCCTGTCGGTTGCCGTCGATTACCAGGAAGGCGTTTTCGCCGGCACCAATTCCTTCATTGAGGATTTGACCGGTACTCCGCCGATGACGGTCCAGGCTTTTATCAGGAAGCACGCGGCACGGTTCGCCTGACCGCGATTCCACAGCAGAGAAGACGAACAAAACAGGAGCTTGTCATGCAGTCCTCCCGCATTGATGCAGCCAGTGAGATCGGGACCGAGGAATACCTCGCCAATCCCGTATGGATCGCTCTGAGCGAAGCGCCTCCGGCCTTCATCGAGCGCCGCGAAGGCGGTGCCCGGTATCGCCCGGAATTTGCGCCGTTCGGGGCCGCGCAAAATTACACCGCGCAAAGCGTCTCTCAAGTTGCAGCAATGCTCCAGCCGGGACAGCGCCTTTCATTCTTCACGGCGGCCAAACCGGACTTGCCGCCCGGCTTCGAAGTGGTGCGCGAGGCTGTTGCAAATCAGATGGTTGCCGCCAACAGGTTCACCGTATCGTCCGATGAGCGGATCATGCGACTCGGTGTCTACGACACACCTGATATGCTCCGACTCGCCGAAATGACGGAGCCTGGACCATTCAACGCCCGGACCAACGAATTGGGTCACTTCTTTGGCGTTAGGGAGAGCGGCCAGCTGGTGGCGATGGCGGGCGAACGAATGACTGCCGGCAAGTACGTCGAAATCAGCGCCGTGTGCACGCACCCCGAGTGGCGCGGCCGAGGGTTGGGTCGACTGTTGATGGAGCACCTGGCGGCAACCATCCAGGAACGCGACAGAATACCGTTCCTTCATGTGTTCACGAATAATGTTTCCGCCGTTCGTCTGTATCGGGAGCTCGGTTTTCGCATTGCCAGGACTTTGCAACTGACGGCAATTGTGAGGTCGTCGGGCGAGAGCTAACCGCTGCTGCGGGAGCACCGGGCGAACGGCATTGCCTCAGGTTGACTCGTAGCACAATGCATCTTTGAGACTGGAAAATGGGGCACTCACAAGCTGGCAAACTGGCCACGCATCAGCGGATTGTGCAGGTCGCCACACGGCGTTTGCGCGAGCGCGGCATTGAGGGAATCAGTGTCGGCGACATCATGAAAGAAGCCGGCTTAACCGTCGGCGGCTTCTACAAGCATTTCGAGTCACGCGATGCGCTCGTGACGGAGGCTTTCATCATGGCATTGCAGGACATCGAGCATATTCAGGCCGCGCTCAAGACGGCGCCTGAGCGCGCGATAAGCACATATGTGTCGGAAAGCCATCGGAACAACCTCGGCAGAGGTTGTCCAATTTCAGCGCTAGTCAACGACGTACCGCGCGCGCCCGAAGCAACCCGCGAGGCATTCACCGAACGTGTCAGTGAGATCATCGCTTTGCTCGCACAGTCTTTGCCGGATACAGAAGACGCCCATGCTAAAGCGGTGATGATCTTCAGCACCTGCGTTGGTTCAATAGCGCTCGCTCGCGCCGTGAATGACCCGAGTCTGTCGAACAGGATAATCGAAGGAGCGCTGGCGGAGATGCTCAAGATGTACGAATGATGTCGATCAGCGGAAAAGGATAATTCGCTGGCTTCGATCATAAGCCGGTTGATGGAGCAGAGCGGACGCTCGAATGTCTGCGCGGATCAGCGGCCGGAGGGCCGCAGTTGGCCGACTGCTGACTCATAAGCCTGCGTGTCGTCCAGTTGAAGCGTACTTCAGCCGGACGTCAGAGCCCGGCGGGGAACGCGTCAGATTAAGGTATTTCCAACGTAAATTGACACCCTCGCTGCAAAGTCTCAGGACCAAATCTGACAGTTTCGCCGTTGACGTACGTAAACGTCCGAATCTTGACGGTACCCCGATTACGAAACGGTCGCCTTTGCCGATCGGCGCGGCTATGACGGCATCGGGCTATGACGGCATCGCCGTGGCGCGGGGGATGGTGGAGCGCGGCCGGCAGATCCTCGGCCAGCTCGAGAAGCGCCTAGAACGCGCGAAGGAGGCCGTGCGCGAGCGGTTCGGCACTGCCGACAACCGCTCGCGCTGCGTCTTCGCCATGAACCTCAACTACGACCCCGACGTCGTGCCCGAGATCGTCGAGGCCGACGCGATCTTGCGCCGCGACCATCAGAAGCTGGCTCCGTTCCGGTGCTATGCCCGCTTATGGCTCGAGCGCGACTACGACGCGGCGGCCGGCAAGGGCGAGGTCATCGTCCAGGGGGACTCAGCCGTAGCGGCGGATCGTTTCCTGCACGCTCGACAGACCTTTGCGCAGGTCATCGGCATTCATGACCGGCACGAGTTCGATCTTGGCGTTCAAACCAAAGAAGAGCCGCTCGGCGGTATCGGCAATCTGCGATGATTCCGCCATGTTCACGATGAAGAAGCCGCCCCGGTCGCCATTCTCGGCGTGGAAATAAGCGGCTTCGGGCTTCAGATCCTCGGTTAGCTGTTGGAAGACTTTTTCTAATTTGCCGGCGCGGATGGCGGAGTTGCCGGCATCAGCGGAAAACGAGAACTTCACCATAACACGCATGACTTACCTCCCTGACGGTTGCCGGGTCGCCCGGCGACGGGCACCCTCGGTGGATCATTCTTAGCCTACGCTCACCCGCCCGCAACTTGGATCGGCGGCAACCCCAGGCGGGGGATTTCGATCGCGGCGCAGCGGTTCATCACCTAAACGGACTTTTCGTACGCTAAGCGCGCTACGCTGGGCGTCTCGAACGTCTCTGCGCGACCCGTTGCCGCCACTCTGTCTCGTGGAGGCTCTACGGCAGATATCCAAGGGACAACTGACAGTGAGCAGAGCACACACGTGCCGACAAGGGGCGCAAAACGCGTAGATTTAGGCGCATCCCGACAACGTCTCCCGCTATTCTTCATACACGGGTCGCGCAGTTCGCGCCCTTTCCTCGCGCGTGCCGACCGTCTTGCGCTTACACGGGGGACGTATGAGCCCTGCTGCTAGATTGTCGCGTCTACGGCGCGCACCTGGAAGCTGTCGGTCGTCGCGAAACATCCCGCTGGTCATCGCGCTTGCACTGACTGAACTGTTTTCTGGGCAACAGGCCTTCGCGGCAGGACCGCTGCCGCAAGGCGGCCGCTTCGTAGGCGGCTCAGGAAGCATTGCTCAGAACGGCACGAACCTGAACATCACGCAAACGGGCTCGCGGGGGATCATCGAATGGGACAGTTTCTCGATCGGACCGCACGGCACGGTTTCGATCAACAACGGCACGGGCGCGACACTCAATCGCGTGACGGGTAACGACTTCTCCGCGATCCTCGGCACGCTGAGCGGCACCGGCAGTATTTACCTTGTCAACCCGCATGGGGTTCTAATCGGGCGAAACGGCGTGGTCTCGACGGGCGGGCGCTTCGTCGCTTCGACGCTCGACATCCCCAACGACACATTTTTGAATCCGCCCGCGATCGGTGGGTCGGTCTACACGGGCAGCTCCACGGCGAATGTGATCAATCTCGGCAGACTCATCTCGTCGGGCGGGGACGTGTTCCTCATATCGGCTAACAAGGTCACGAACGCAGGGACAATCGATGCGCCAACCGGCAATGCCGAACTTGCCGTGGGGCGTCAGGTCCGTCTGCTTGACGGCACGGATCAGCAAGTTTTCGTGGACGTCGGAAGCGGCGGCACGGTGACGAACACGGGCTCGGTGCAGGCGGCTATCATCAATTTGCAGGCGGCCGACGGCAACATTTTCGCGCTCGCGGGTCATTCGGGAGCGCTGCGCGCCACCGGCACTGCGTCACGCGCCGGCCACGTGTGGCTCGTCGCGAACACCGATACCGCCACTTCAGTTATCAACACCGGTAGCGTCGACGCGCGCGGGGCGCAGATCAGCGCACGCAATGCGGACGGCAGCGGCGGCGCGGTCGATATGTCCGGCAAGGAGGTCGAGGTCGGCGGCGCGGACGTTCAGGCGAAAACCTGGAACATCACAACGGGGGACTTCATCACGGACGCCTCCACCGCTCGCACGCTGAGTGCAAGCCTGAGCCACGGTGCCTCGATCAACGTGGACGCGAACGGCGGCGACGGCCTGCTAGGGGCGACCGGCGAGGGAGACATCGCTATCGACGCGAGCATTCGCTGGCACGGCGCCGCGTCGCTGACGCTCGACGCGGCGCACTCGCTGACCATTGCGCCGAACGCGACCATCGCCAATCGCGGCACAGGCTCGCTGATTCTCAATGCCGACTGGCATGGCTTCGACAACGGCGGCAGCGTGACCAACCTGGGCACCATCGACTGGTCGCGAAGCACGGGCATCGTCACGGCGCTCTACGACATGAACGGCAGATACACGCCCGGTACGTTGCGCAGCAATCCTTCCTGGAGTGCCGCGCCGTTTAGTGGCCTGGTGACGCAGATCACCGCCTATCAGCTAATTAACTACCTGGCGGACCTTAATGCGGTGAATAACAATCTCGCGGGCAACTATGCGTTGGGCAACCTGTCAATCGATTTCCTGGATCCGGTGAATTTCGGCGGCATCGGCACCGCTGCCACACCGTTCACGGGTCAGTTCGACGGTATGGGCCATGTCGTCACGGGACTCAACATCTCCGGCGACGCCGATACCGGGCTTTTCGGCGTGATCGGCAAAACCGGCGTCGTGCGCAATTTTGATCTCACACAAAGCTCAGCGACCTCCTCCGCAGGACCGGTCGGCTTGCTCGCCGGCACCAACTATGGGCTCATTGTGCAGGTCGGCGTCTTCGGTAGCGTCCAATCCACGGGCGACACAAGCAGCGTGGCCGGAGGGATCGTCGGCGAAAATCGCGGCCTCGTCGAACAGTCGTTCGCTGCGGTGCAAGTCAGCGGCGCGGGCATGGTCGGTGGCCTTGCCGGTACGAACGATGGTTGCATCGAACAGTCTGTGGCCGAACATAGGGCGGGTGCCGGTGCGAAAGCCACGATCGGGGGACTCGTCGGCACGAATCATGGCGGCATTAACCAATCGAACGCAATCGAAATCTTGACGGGCGGCGCTGTGGTCGGCGGACTGGTCGGCAGCAATGCGGGCGTTATTCGCGAGTCCTATGCCAAGTCGACACTCGCGCCTGATCCGGGTGCAACGACAGGCGGTATCGCGGGCACGAATAGCGGCCGGATCGCCGCGGACGTGTTCTGGAACAGCGAGTCGTCCGGGGCGACGGCAGGCGTCGGCTCGGGCACACCGGTGGCGAGCTCAAGCGGACTCACGGACGAACAACTGACCGAGCCGGCGAGCTTCGGCCCGACGTGGGACTTCAGCGCGAACGGTGTTTGGGTCGTCGGATTTCCCTACCCGACGCTCCGCTGGTTGAGCGGATCCTGATATCCGGGCACTCGACTACAGTTCTGTGTAAGGCTTAGTGCCAGTTTCGAGCGACTCCGTTTCGTGGACTGGCAACCATATCTCGACTGGGCGTCACCGGCAAAGCGCGCAGCCGGCGCGGTTGGCGCAAGTCGACCCGATACGGCCCTTCAAGCTGCCTGGCAGCGGTCGTTCAATCGCTGGGAAAGCGGACGTCATATACTGGCTGCAGGAGAAGCCGATGAAACGCACATGGACAATCATTGGTGTTGCTGATGTGGCCCGCAGCTTCAAGTGGTATCAGTCGCTGTTCGGACAACCGGAAACGCTGCCAGCGCATGACTACTTCGGGCAAATCGTCGACACGGATGGAACGGTCTTGCTATGCCTTCACCAGTGGGGCGCGCACGAGCATCCTCCGCTGGCTAGTCGCTACCGTGCGGAACCTGGCAACGGATTGCTTTTGTTCTTTCGTATCGATGATTTCGACGATGCGCTGCCGAGAGCCCGCGCGCTTGTCGCCGGACTCGAAGAGGAGCCCAACGTGAACCCCAACACCGGAACCAAAGAGTTTGCGCTCCGCGATCCTGACGGGTACTACGTCATGGTGAGTGCGCTCGACCCGCCCTAACACTTCCATCAGGCGGTCGCGCGGCCAATGGCTACTATCGAGCATTTGCGCCTTCGCTGCGCAGGTCCGCAACCGGCCGTTCAGTGCCTCATGCAAGCGGCATAGCACGCCAAGGCAGCGCGATGCAGCGATCGACAGCAGCCGGACCCGCTCCGGCCAGTCAATCCCCTCCGAAGCAGCCGTTCAACGTTTCACATGAGTCGCGTGCGCGGCTTGTCCGCGACTCGCCGCTCGATGAAGCGATGAAGAAGAAATCGGATTGCCATACGTGGAGCCGGCGAGCGGCGTGGTGCCGCTTGTTCCTGGAGAGCGCTGCCTAGTTCAAGACAAGCCATCCGCAGCCCATTATGAGATCGCGGAATTCTCAATCCGCTCCGTGGGATCTTCCTGCTCAACGTACAAAGGCCGGTCTGGACGAACTCGGTAAACAGTGTGCGTGAGGAGCAGCCGGTGAAGCTGGTTACGTACCTGCCAATCCGGCCGCCGAACTCATACGGTGCCAGTCGCAAGGCGAAGTTACTTCAGGTGAATGAGGACTGATCCCTCCGATATTTCCGGCGCGGCTGCGCCCGTGTTTCCGGCGTTTTTCGCGATCCAGTCCTTCGCCTTTTGCACGCTTTCATCAATGCCTGCCTTGTCCTGGCAAACAGTTACCGAGAATCCGCCATCGCCGCTGCGCGCGAGGGTGTAGCCGACAAAGCCTTTGACCGAACGCAGCAGTTCTTCGACGTCAGTCGCTCGGTTCTCCAGCAGATCGAATAATTCCTTTGCACCCTTCCCGGAATATGTCCTTATAACAGTTTGCATGATTGGATCCTCCTGTTTGATGGACCAACGAGACGAGCACGCCGCACAAAATAATGTGGAGGCTCGATCTGCTCTTTCCGACAGCGTGTAGTGCGTGCAACTAATTGAGAAGGCCGCCCCACCTGATATCCGCGACCCTTACCTATCAGTGTAGTAACTGTGCCGTCGTAGTAAACGCAACGCCCGCAAATGGCCGTTTACTGCACCATGCACGCGGCCACACCCCCGAACCGCGCAGGGCAGCGGTCGACAGCCCTCGACCCCTAGTTGCCGTCGGACCCGGCACCAAGTCAACGGCAGATTTTAGGATCCAACGGCCATCCATGAGCCTGGTGCGGCCGGCAGGTTCTCAGCTTTTTGCTGGTTGGCGAGCGCACGGTTTTCGGTGACTCGACTATGATGAACTGGTAATGGCCTCGATTCCGCAGTAATACAGCAAGATCTCGAAACGGCGATTGTGGGAGGCGCAATGAGCGAGCAACAAAATGTTCAATTGGTGCAGCAAGCATACGATGCTTTCAGCAAGGCCGACATCGGGGGCGTCCTGAAAACGCTCGCCGAAAATGTCGACTGGTTCATACCTGGGCCTACGGAGATCATCCCATTCGCTGGTGGAAGGCACGGCCCTCAGGAGGTCGCGGAATTCTTCAGTGCGCTTGCGGCGACTCAGACTGCCGAACGGTTCGAACCTCTCAATTTTATTGCCAGCGAAGACAAGGTCGTCGTGCTTGGGGTGCAGCGCTGGCGCGTAAATTCAACTGGCATTACGTATGAGGATGAGTGGGCTCACGTCTTCACGATCGAAAACGGAAGAATCACGAAATTCAAGGAATACCATGACACTGCGGCTGAAGCGGCGGCCCATCGGCGATAGAAACATTGGTCTACCTTGATTAAAGCCGAGGCAACGTTCAGCGACCGCGAGTTTGGCCCTCATGTCGATTTTCTTCGGTAATTTTCTTCGGTACCACCAGCGGCGGCGTGCATCGATCCGCAACATCGTCCCCTCCCGCACGCGCCTGGATGCCTCGTGTGGGTCACCGCAACGCTTCGCTTGACGAATAACGCGCTCGGGGCATTCTCTTTCGTCAAAGGCCCGCCCCGTTGCGCCACTAGCCCGCTTTTCGCGTGGGACGGATCTGGGCGCCGGATTCGGCCCTGTCCCGGCGTTTCAGCGCACCGGAGAAGGCTATCCGCCTGCGCCTCCTGCATCGCACGACAGGCCTTGTAAGCATGTCTTTATGCTGAAGTCCAGTTATCGAATATCGCCAAGAGAGCTGGCAAGATCCCTCTTGGGCTCGCATCACGAATGACAGCCTGAGTTTGTCGTCAAGCCGTCATTAGGCCATCCTCGAACGATTCGATAAGATCGGCGGGGACGACACGATAGACCGCAGCTCAGGGACCGGCTCGGACAGTGCTTTAAGATCCGGCGCAGGTCGCCGCAGCGCGTCGTCCGTAGCAAATGCCGCTTCGAGCGCCTCCGAAATGTCCAGCAACCGCCCGTCTCCACGCGCTGGGCCGACCAACTGCACACCAAACGGCATGCCGGCATGATCGACCCCGCACGGCAGCGACAACGCCGGATTGGTCATCAGCGAAACGAGGTAAGTCAGTCCCAGCCAGCGATAGTACGTATCGAGCGGCTTGCCATTGATCGCTTCGAGATGCCATTGGGACCACGGAAATGGCGTGACGGACACCGTCGGCGAAACGATCACGTCATAGTGCTGCACGAGCGACTGGAAGCGTCGATACAGCGTCGTTTGCATCTTGTGCGCCCAAACGGCGTCGCCGAGCGTCATCGATGCGCCCAGCTCGAAGTTCGCGCGCGTATTGGGTCCAAGCTGCGACGGATCGCGCTCATAGATTTCCGCGAACTGCGCAACGAAGTTCTGCGCGCGCACTACGTCGAAGCATCGGTCGATGCCGCTCATGTCGATGCATACCGGTTCGCACACCGCCACGTGCCGTGCGATCTTGTCGACCTTCGCGCGGAACGTCGCGCGGGATGCGTCGTCGAGCGCGCATACCCCGAAGTCATCGGTAAAGCCGATGCGCAGCCCCGACGCATCGATCGGACGGCGCTGCGCAAGCGCGGCCGAATCGACGTCGTAAGATAGCGGATCGCGCGCGTCGAAGCCAGCCTGCGCGGCAAGCAGCAACCGCACATCGCCGACGGTACGTGCCATCGGGCCGCTCACGGTAATCGGCGCCCACCCGAGTTCGCGCCGGTCGCCCGGCACGAGTCCCGGCGATGGCCGCAGTCCCACAATCCCGCAGACCGCGGCTGGAATGCGCAGCGATCCGCCCGTGTCCGAGCCGGTGCAGAGCGGGAGCATGCCGGTTGCGAGCGCTGCGGCCGATCCGCCCGACGACCCCCCCGCGTTCAGCAGCGGCGCAAAGGGGTTGCCCGTCGCGCCCCAGACGTCGTTGCGGGTGTTCGCACCCGCGCCCATTTCGGGCGTGTTGGTCTTGGTTGTCACGATGGCGCCCGCCGCCCGAATGCGTGCGACCATCCCGTTGTCCTCGTCCGGAACGTTTGCGCGGAAGAGCTTCGAGCCATACGTCGTGAGTACGCCGGCGGTCTCTTCCAGATCTTTCACGCCGATGGGCACGCCATGCAGCAAGCCGAGCGGCTCGCCACGCATCACCGCCGCTTCCGCGCGACGCGCTTCGTCGCGCGCACGTTCGAAACACGTCGCCGCCATCGCGTTGACGGCAGGGTTAATCGCTTCGATGCGCGCGATGCACGCGTCAAGCAGTTCGACTGGCGAGACACTGCGATCGCCGATCAGTCGGCGCGCATCGACGGCGGAGAGGGAGACGAGAGAGTCGTGCGTCATGGGCATCGAGGAGGAATCGGATAAGAGCTCAAGCCGCCGCTGGCGAAGGCAAGGCCTGCTCGACACAGGCGATGATCGCATCGCGCGTGTTCTCGAGATGCGCGTACGTCTGCTCATGCACGGCGCGCATATCGCGGGCGCGGTAGGCGTCGAGGAGATCGGCATGCTCGCGGTTGTTGCTGTCGAGGATATCGCTTTTGACGTGCATCGAGAGGGACACGTAAGGCCGCGCGACCAGCGACAGCCCTTCGACCAGTTCAAAGAGACGCGTGCCGGCGGCGCTCGCCATCAGATGCTTGTGGAACTCCTCATTGAGGATGGCCCACCTCTCGGACGACAATGTCGCGCACATTTCATCATGCACCTTTTCGGCGGAGGCGAGCTCGCCATCGGTGGCATGCGTGCAGGCGCGTTGGGACAGCATCGGCTCGAGCACCATGCGCAGTTCGTAGATTTCGCTGACGTCCGCGGCCGTGAGCGCGCGTGTGACGACGCCCTTGTTGGGATCGATCGAGACCAGCCCTTCCGCGCGCAGGTCGCGGAACGCTTCGCGCACCGGCGTCGTACTGACGCTGAGGCGTTTGGCGATCTCTTCCTGCCGCAGCCGCGTGTTCGGTGGATACACGCCGTTGAGAATCTCGGCGCGCAACGTGCCGAGCACGTATTGCTGAATCGTACGAAAGGGCTGGCTCATGTTCGTCTCCGTGAGCGGTTGTTATCGTATGTTGCGCATTTCGTCGATCAAATGGTGACGGCGCGTCTTTCGAACTTCAGCATGCTTTCGATGCGCGCGGCAACGCGCAGCAGCTTCGCATCATCGCCGAAAGCGCCGACGATCTGGAAGCCGAGCGGCAGATTTGCATCGCTCCAGCCGGAAGGCACATTGACGGCGGGCGCCCCCATCAGGCTCCAGGGTGCACAGAAACGGGCGTCGCCCGTATCGGCTTGTCCGTGGGGCGCTTCACCGCTGGCGGGCAAGGTCACGAGCGCGTCGCAGCCTTGCAGCAGCGCGGCAGACTGCGAGCGCACGTGCGCCTGCAACAGCAAGGCTTGCTGATAGCGCTCGAGCGGCATCGCCTGGCCTTCGGACAACAGCACGCGCATGTGTTCGCTCATCAGCGCGGGCGCGCGTGCGGCTACATCGCCGACGGCGCGATACGCCTCGACCGCGAGAATCGTCAGTGTCGCTTCGCGCATTTGCGGCAGGTCCGCGCCGTAGTCCAACTCGACGATGCGCGCGCCGCCTTCGCTCAGCGTCCGCAGCGATGCATCGAAATTGGCGCGTTGATGCGGCGCGATGAGTTCGTCCCAGAACGGCGTGCGAACGACGCCCAGCGTGAGCGCGGAGGTGCCGCGCGGAAAGTGATCGCGCCACGCCGCTTCGCTTTCGACCGCCTGAAGAGCGCCTTCGACGAACAACGCATGCGCGACGGCGACATCGTCGACGGATCGCCCGAAGAATCCGACGTGATCGAGCGACGCAGCCAGCGGATGCACGCCTTCGCTCGGCACCGCGCGATACGACGGCTTGTAGCCGACGATGCCGCAATACGCGGCCGGGCGAATGATCGATCCGACCGTCTGCGTGCCGATGGCGAGCGGCACGATGCCCGCTGCGACGGCCGCCGCCGATCCGCTCGACGAGCCGCCCGGCGTGTGCGCACGGTTCCACGGGTTGACGGTCGCAGCCGGTCCGCGCCAGGCGAATTCGGTCGTCGCGGTCTTGCCGAAGACCGTCCCGCCGAGCGCGCGGATCATCGACACGATGCGCGCGTCGCGCTCGGGCCGATGCCCGTCGTAAGCCGGCGAGCCGTAGCCCGTGGGCATGTCGGCGGTATCGGCGAGATCCTTGACTCCGATGGGCACGCCCACGAGCGCACGCGCCACGGCGCCGCGCACGGCGTACGTATCCGGCCGATGCACGAAGGCCCGAAGCCACGGCTCCAGCGCATCGGCGCGGGCCTGCGCGTCCAGCAGCGTCGCGCGCGCGGCGGCTTCGTCGTGACGATTAGCGAGCAGTGTCGTGAGCAATGATTGATCTGATCGATTCATCGTTACTTGCTCGCGGCTGCGGCGAACGTGTTGTCGACGCCATTGGCATAAGTGATTGCGCCGGGTTTGATGTTGCCGATCGACTCCTGCAGATCGAGCGCATTGCGGAAGGCCTGCTCGGAAATATCGGGCGTGGCCGCATAGATCTTCTGATCGATGAGACGCTGCACCGCCGAATCGACGATCTTCGGATCGAGCGATGGGAATTCGGCGCGCGCGACGCTCTTCGCCGTGTCGTGCGATTGCTGAATCAGAGCTTCGGCTTCACCGATCGACTTCACGAACGCGGCTACCATCTTCGGCTTGCTCTTGACGGTGAGAGAGAGCGTGTCGATGGTCGAGAATGCATAGCCGCCCGGATACGCCTTCGGGAACGCATACACGATGCGATAACCCTGCGCGAGCCCCGTTTCCGCTTGCGGCATATAGAGCGCGGCGGCTTCCGAGCGCCCCGCCATCACCGGCGCGAGTTCGGTGCCGATCTGCACGGTGTTCATCTTCACGTCCGCGAGCTTCTGTTCGCTGATGAGCCGTTGCAGCAGATACGTGCTCGTCGACGGCGGCAGTGCGGTCGAGACGCTTTTGCCTGCGAGATCGCCGACGCCCTTGACCGTCGAATCCTTCGGCGCGATCACCCACACCGGCACGCCGGCGACCACGTTGGCCACGTTCACGAGCGATGCGCCCTTGAGGTTGGCGAGCATGGCGGTCATCGGGTCTTGCAGCGAGAAGTCCGCATGACCGCCGATCACCGCTGCAACGCCCGCCGCGCCGCTGCCCGCAGTGACCTTCTGCACGGCAAGGCCGTTCTTCTCGAAGATGCCTTTGTCGATAGCCACATAGAGCGGCAGGTACTGGATCGACTGAAATGCCTGATAGATGACCACCGGCTCGGCGGCCTGAGCGCTCGTCGCGCCGATTCCGGATGCGACCAGACATGCGGCCGCGATACTATTGAGCAGAGCGTGTGTCTTCTTCATTTTTTCTTCCAGGAAATGATCTTCGCTTCCGCGAGTTGAACGATCCAGCTGAGAACCGAGGCCATCAAGGTCAGCACGATGATGCCGAGCCAGACGGTATTGAGATCGAAGAGCGAGCCCGCGACGAACACCGCGTGACCGAGCCCCGACTGCGATGCAATGTATTCGCCGACGACCGCGCCGATCAACGCGAAGCCGATGTTCACGCGCAGCGTCGAGAAGATCCACGGCAGCGCGCTCGGAACGATGAGCTTGGTGAAGATCATCGACGGCTTCGCCTTGAACGAATGGAAGAGATTGAGCAGGTCCTTGTCGACTTCACGCGCGGCGGCGCAGGACGAGATCATCGCGACGGCGAATGTGGAGATGCCGGCGAGCCATATCTTCGACGAGGCGTCGGAACCGAACCAGATCACGATGAGCGGTCCGAGCGCAATCTTCGGAATACTGTTGAGGATGACGGACAATCCTTCGGCGACACCCGAGACTGTCGGCAGGAACCACAGCAGCAGGCCGAGACCGATCCCGAGGCCGCTGCCGATGGCGAGACCCGCCAGCGTTTCATAGAGCGTGACCCAGGTGTCGGACACGAGCGTGCCCTGCGTCAGCCCGATGACGGCGGCCTCATAGATGCCGGACGGCGAGCCCAGCAGCTTGCCGTTGATCCAGCCCGCGCTAACGGCAAGTTGCCAGGCAAGGACCAGCGCAACGACGATACCGAAGACGGCGCCCGTCGTGCCGAACTTGCGGCGCGTACGGCGTACGGCTTTCCTTGGCGTGACGTTGGTGGACAGAACGGCTTCAGTCATGGACGGCTCCTGCAAGGATGCTCGATGGAGCGACTTCATCTGCGTCGCGCGAGGTGACGTGTCCGCGCAAACCGTTCCAGACACGCGCGTGATAGCCGCGGAACTCGGGCGCCTCGCGCGCGGAGACGGCATTGCGCGGTCCGTGCGTCGTCAGTTCGATGTCGATCTGGTCTTCGATGCGTGCGGGACGCCCGCCAAGCAGGATCACGCGATCGCTCATCGCGATGGCTTCTTCGATGTCGTGCGTGACGAGCACGACACTCGTGCCGCTTTGCGTACGCAGCGCGATGATGTCGTCCTCGAGTGCGAGACGCGTTTCGTAGTCGAGCGCGGAGAAGGGTTCGTCGAGCAGCACGAGCGTCGGATCGACGAGCAGTGTGCGCGTGAGCGCAACGCGCTGTCTCATGCCGCCTGAGAGCGAATGCGGATAGGCATCGGCGACGGCGCCCAGCCCGTAGCGCGCGAGCATCTGCCGCGCACGGGCGACATCATCGGGCCGGACCTTGCGATACAACTCAATGCCGAGCAGCGCGTTTTGCAGCACTGTGCGCCACGGCATCATCAGGTCCTTCTGCAACATATAAGCGATGCGGCCCGCTTCCCCATCTGCGCGTCTGCCGACCGATATCTCGCCTGACTGCGGCGTGAGCAGGCCTGAAATGAGATTGAAGAGGGTGCTCTTGCCCGCGCCGCTTCGTCCGACGATGGACACGATCTCGCCATGTCCCACGGAGAAGTCGAGCCGGTCGAAGATGGTCACGGTCGAGCGATCGGGCGATTGAAATCCGTGACTGAGCTGCCGCACGCGCAGCGGTTCCGCGAACGTGTTGACTGTTGCGTTCGATCCCTTCATGTCGTTCCTCGCAAGGTCTCGTACTGGTGAAGTAGTTGCTGCAATGCATAATGCACAATCAAAAATCGGAAGCTGTCCTCGTCAAAAAAGTTTTTTCTCGGTGGACTCGCATGGGATGCGTCGGTGCGCAAACTTGGTGCCGCTGCGCCTCTGCAGTGCGCGTCGCTGTGCGAATCGGTGCATGTTGCGATGAAACTGTGCGGGGCGAGGCGTGAATTCAATGGCACATTAATCGCTTCGTGCAAGTCTCTTGAACGACGTTCATTCCGTTGGAAAGCCACTGCAAAGAGCGATTGCAAAGACAGGAAGTGTTCGATCCGTGCACGAGCGATCAGCCGATAGCCGCCCGAATCGTCAGCTTGCTCGACGGCGACAGCCTTGATGCTGTCTATCGCGACTGGCCGCGTTCGGACGCCGCACCGATGGCGCGTGTCTCGAGAAGCGCTGACACCGCGAGATCGCGGCTGGGAGACTTACGTCGACGATTGCGCGAACCTGTTCTTTCGTCGCAACTGTCTCGAGGATCTGCCACCGGTCCTGACCGGCAATCGATACACAGCCCGCAGGCGGACGCCTGGACGGCGCTTACGGCGGGCTGGCAGGGCTCGAAGTGCTTCGCGCGCTGGATCGAGCGGGCATCGCGACACGGCATCCTGTCGAGGTCGTCGCGTGGACGAACGAGGAAGGCAGTCGTTTTGCGCCCGGCGCGGGGGTTCGAGTGCGTTCTCGATCCCGCATTGCTCGCGGGCTACCGCGAATCGCGCGACGCCGGAGGCATCCGGTTTGGAGATGCGCTGGATGAAGCGCTTGCGGCAACGCCCGTCATTGCGGTTACGTGAAGACCCGCTATCGTGGTCTGATGAAGAACATCGCCCAGATCACCACGCTTCGGGGAAGTCGAAGGACGCGATCGGACAGCAGCTCGCCGGTGAGAAATGCGACGGGAATAACGCCTGCCCACGCGAAATGACGCCTAATGCTATCAGCAACCTCCTTGCCAGTGGCTCCGTCGCGCCGCCGGATATCGGTGACGATGAGATCGGGAATGCGGCTGTCATCGGCGAGGATGACGTCAAATCCATCCATCGATTCTGCGGCGTGCACGAACGCGCCCGCGCTCGCGGCACGTTTCAGTGGAATGGTGACGAGCAAACCGACGACATACATCATCGGCACCATCGTGGCGTGCGCAATCACCGACTCCACGCGCGCGTCGACGCTCTGGCCGCTGGGCTTGAAATAGAGCATGACCAGGTAACTGACAACGCATAGCCCGATCAGCCACGCCGCCGTGATCCCTCGGAGCCGGAATGCCATGAATATCATGAAAAGGGAAAACGTCAGGATCGGATAGGCTTGCCGCCAAGCCAGGTCGCCCGGATAGATCTGCACCATTCTCAGGACCGCGCACCAGCAACTGATCGTCCAGACACTGAGCAGCTCGACGGCCCTCCGCTCGACGAAATAGCATCGTTGAGATCCAGAACTGAGGGATCTATACACGCCGACGACGGTGAAGGTGACGGTTCGATAGTCGAAACATCCTTCTGGCCCGCGCCCCTCACCTAGCTGCCTCGGTAAAGCTCGACCATCTTCGCTGCTTCGCCATTTTTCTGGAAATCCTCCAGCTCGCGCATCACCTGCTCGCGTGTTTTTCCGGGGAGAACAGGATCTGCCGATGTGGCAGCCGGAACCGCGACCGCCGGAGCCTGCTGGGTGCTGCCAGCCGCTACGGACTCCTGCTGGTTGGTCGCTGATTGGGCGAAGCATCCATCTGCTGTCACTCCAGCCACCACGACAAGACAGACGGTAACCGATTGATAAAGTTTCATGAGAGTACTCCTTCGAAGTTTAAGAGATCGGCGTGTTCACTCTCTCGCCGACCCACAGCATTCTTCGCACGAGCCAACGCAGATTCGGCCTCCTTGCGACGATCAGCCGATCCAGGTGCACTCGATGACTGCCCTGTCAGCGTTGCTGTCATATTCATTCTTGGCCAGCCGAAACGCCATCGCAACGCACATGCGTAGGCGATGAACAACCACCGTCGGCGAAAGATGTATGCACTGTCGATGTCCGATCCCAATCCCGATCCCGATGACGTGTCGGACATTCGCCTCCCGACGGCGGTCCTTCCTGAACGGTCCAGCTGCGGGCACGTCACGTCGCTGATACATTTGTGGCTGATGGTAGGGATGGCGACCTGCTATTCTGTTTTTATCGCACCGCGGCTACGGACGAGGGCGTTGTGCATCCGTGGCCTTCGACATCGCTTTCGCTGCAATTCGCCGCATTGCTCCGTTAGCCACGATCGGTGGAGATCTTTCCAGCCAGTGTTGCGGCGATAAAGCTCATCGATGTGGAGCACTATCCCACGGTGATTTTTCTGGTCCGGCAGGCCTTATGAAATTGTCAGGCTTCGTGGTACGCAAGTTTGCCTCGGCAGATCTCGAGCGCGCGTTCCGTACTGACTATGCGCGCCGCTACGCCGGCCAACGCAGGCTGGCTGGCGCCGCCAGCCTCCTGCTGTGGATCCTGTTTGCTCGCCGCGATTGGTGGCTGCTGACCCGGGTCGATCCCAGCATCATCTTTCACGTTGGCTATCTGCGGCTCGCAGGTGCCGTGGGTATGGCTGTGCCGATATGTTTGATGTGGGGACCGCGTGCCTTCGACGAACGCTGGGTGGTCGGATTGCTTTGCGTATGGATGCTGAGCTGCTGGTTCACCCTCTTGCAGTTGATGGAGCTTTACCCGGCGGCCTTGGCTTTCCGGGAAGTATTCCCCGAATTTTTACTTGTCCTTTTCACGATATTCACATTGCTCCGACTTCGAGCAATCACGGCAGCGTGGTTAGTCGGGCTGGGCGTTGTAAGCTTTCACCTTACCCTTTCTCTCTGGCCACGGACGGGCGCTTCCACGGTGGGCGCTGGCTGGGCGTCCCGTGGGTCTGTGTTGGCCATCATGTATTTTATGGGCGTTGTCATCTGCATTCAGTTTGAACGCGCTGCCCGCCGTGAATTTATGTTCAGGCGGACATTGCGCGCAGCAAACGCACGCGTTCAGGCGGCGTCCTCCGCTGTCAAACGGCAGAATGAACGCATGAGAGAGCTGGTCAGAGAGAAGGAACGGTTCTTTTCATCGGCCTATCACGACATCCAGCAGCCGCTCGCCGCAATCAACCTCTTCATCCGCAGCGCGCGGACAAAGCTCGAAGCTGGTCACGCCGCAACGCATGATCTCGACGTCATCGAGGAGACGGCAGGCGACATCCTCGACATGTTCAAGAACATTCAGGACTACAGCGAACTAGGTTCGTACGTTCCAAGCCTGTCGCCGATCGATACACAAGCCGTGCTGGCCGATGTTTTTGAACAATATCTTGAACCGGCGAGATCGCAGGGCATCGAAATCAGAAGCACCATGCGCTTGCGCCGCCCGCCGCCCATTGAAAGCGACCGCTCGCTGTTCAAGCGGGTATTGTCCAACCTCGTATCGAACGCGATCAAGAACACCCGCATGGGAGGCGTCGTTATCGGGTGGGTGGAGGTCGGCGAACGGCTTCGTATCGACGTCTGGGATACGGGCGTCGGTATCTCGCCCGCACATCGGGATGCGATATTCGCCGAGTACTATCAGATTGACAACCCGGGCCGCGATCGCTCGAAAGGCTTGGGGCTCGGGCTGTCCATCGTCCAACGGGTCATTGGGATTCTGCCGGGGCACAGCTTGAGGTTCTATTCGGTCGAAGGGCGCGGGTCGCACTTTTCCCTGTACGCTCCAATTTCGATAATGACGCCGGTCATCGGGACGGAGGACCGAAAGGATGATGCATACACGTCCGTGCTCAAGGGCAAATACGTCCTGCTTTGCGACGACGAACCGACCGTTCTCGAAGGTCTGCGGCGGCTGTTTATCAGCGCGGGCGCACTCGTGGATACTGCCGGGTCAATGACGGGCTTCGAAGCGATTCTGGCCGATGAAGGCCGCGCACCCGACGTCCTCGTCACCGATATACGGCTGCGCGAAGGGCCAAACGGCATTGAGCTTGCCGAACGGATCAGGCGGCGTTTCGACTGGGCGGGCGCGCTGCCCGTTGCGTTCATCACGGGCGAGCTGATTTCCCCGCCCTCACTTCGCGATTTTTCCCAGCCTTTCGTGTTGCTGCGCAAGTCTTCCGCGCCAGAAAACACGCTCGTTGAAGTCAGCCGGTTCGTTGCCGCCCAACAGCCGGCAGACTTTTGTCATGTGCGGGATCCGTGACTGGCGGAACGCCAAGTTTGATCCCTCTATCTGCAAGCATCACGATCAGTTCCGTACGGCGCCGCAGATTGAAATGCGCGAGCAGATGACTGATGTATTTCCGTACGGTAATGTCCTCGAGCCCCATTTTCAGCGCGATGACCTTGGATGGAAGCCCGCGCACCAGCCACGCCAAGGTTTCGAACTCTCTCGGAGTCAGTCCCAGTTCAGATGCGGTGCTCATTTCTGAGTTGCCTCCCGACTGGTGGTGCCGAGGTTCATCCGCGGGGGCGTCGTCTGTGCTCATGTCACGCCTGAGCGTCGCGATGCTTGACGCAGGCAGGAATACGCCGCCGGCCAGCACCGCGCTTATCGCCGCATGGAGCGCTTCAGGAGATGACGATTTGGGCACGTATCCCATGGCGCGAAGTTCGATGCATCGGCCAATGGTTTCCACGCTACCGTCGGCCGAGATCACAATCACCGGTAAAGACGGGCGCGACTCCTTCAATTCGGCAAGCGCGTCGCAACCGTGACCATCGGGAAGGTCGAGGTCGAGAAAAACGATGTTCAGGAATTCGCCGAGCGCATGATTCAAACCTTGTGACAACGTACTCGCGTGCAGCAACTCGATGTCCGGAAAGATCTGTCTCAGCAGAAGCGCCAGTCCGGCTCTGAACAGTTCGTGATCGTCGACGATCAGTACGCGCATTCCATCGTCTCCCTGAACCGCTTTCGAAGCGGGCCGCAATGACGCAGCGGATGATGCTACATCCGTGGCGGTCTTGCGTTGTGTCAGACCAATAGTACATGCAGTGTACCGATGCCCCGGACGGCGACGGCTGACCAATAGGACATTTCCTCGAATGTGGCGGTTTTTGCCCGTCGTCCGGCGATTCAAGCCTACCGGAATGGGGATAAACTCACGAGCGGACGCTTCAACTTGACCTGCTCGCGCAGCGGTTGGCGCAAGAAATCTCCCTCTGGCACCGGCGTCTTCGGGCCAATCCCCACTTCGTCAAAATTTGCAGGATTCGTGCGGCAATATGCACGCACCATGTAAATCACGCAACTCCATTTCCGCATCGGATTCTTGCTGCGTAAGCCGCTGAGAGTTGTTCGGGAACGCCTACTTGGGCAGAGCGATGTTGGCACTCAATTGCGCGAATTCAGTTTTGCTCATCGATAATTAGCCGTTAGGCGGCGAAGACGGTCAGGTTCACGGCGGGGCAAGGCGTTCAAGGATGCCGTGAACGGCGCCTGACAGCGGGCTGACAGCCGGCCATGATCTGTTCGCGCGGCAGACCGCGGTGACGGATGGCTCGTCGCCGTCCGGCGTCGCCGGAGAACGTTTTCCGCATCTTTCGTTTGGCCATGCGCAGTCGACCACCTGGACCGGTCGCCTCGGACCTGGCAGGACCGCCGGCCGAAAGTCAATCCGGCCAGCGGCGTGGCAACTGCCTGAACACCAGTTCGCTAAGCAAAAGGAACGATCAGGAGTCCGCCGGCAAGCGCCGCCGATCGGCACGCTGCTGCGCTACCAGGCGCGCATCGTCCGGGTCGTCGCCGGCGCAAGGCCAGCGCGCGATGATCGAATCATGCGAACTTGGGGTCGTAACTCCGGTGCTAGTCCGAACTGCTCCAGGAACCCGGCAGCAGTTGGCGTTCGCGATGAATGCTAGCGAAGTCCATTAGCACCAGTCGCTAGCTCCGGCATCAATCGACGTGCTGGTCAGCACGGTGGACTGCGTCGTTTGGGAGAGATTCTTGGTATGTAACGAAAGAGGAACGGCGATGGGGAGCCACGCTGGAGAGGCTGCCATCGCCGACTCTTTGCGTCAATAAATATGGAATGCGTAGCAAAAGTCTCCAGTGCTGCGGCACAGTGCATCAATGACCGATCAGTGCCGGACCGGCGCGGCCGCGTCATCGGCCGCCTCGTGGGTATTGCCCAACTCATGCAACGAAATGCCGCCGTAAAGAGAAGCAAACTTATCTTGACAGTCCGGTTCCTGATACGTTTTTTGCAAATGCATCCGTCGCTCACACAACTAAATCTGTTAATAGGGTTCAACTATTTTTGTTAGCGCTCGCGCCTCTTGCCATCGCGTGCATGCCTTCCATGCGTATGCGCCAGAAGAGGGCTTTCGGCTTGTGCGCCATGATCGCATCTGGCCGCCCATTCCTTTACAACATTGGTTGAAATCGTTCAGCGAATAATAATCTAATTGCCGGCGCGACTGCGATGCTTACAAATCTAGTTGAAGTCGGATCTGCGTTCCGGGCCTCATGCAGCGGTATGCAGGCGATGCTGCGGTCGCGCAAGGATGATTACAAAATCAGTTGCGGGAGCGGCCACTTCAGTCTTGTCGCATGCGCGCAACCAATGCGAGCAAGCGCGAATTCATTTGCTCGGCCGGCAATTGCGCGAACCAACTGTGACCGGGAAGCAACCAACCATTCGAAGCGATACATGGCCAGCCTGCTCAGCGAATCGGTGAGCTCCGTCCATGAGTACCAGCACGCGTCCCTGAACGCGACGAGGTCCTTCTTGAGTGGGCTCCAGGCAAGTGAATCACCCGAGAACATCACGCGATCATCAAGCAGGTACACGACGCTACCCCGAGTGTGTCCGGGTACAGGGATCGCGCGAACGTTGATCGCAATGTTCGTTGCTGACCCGTCGTCGAGCAGATCCGTAGCATATGGGGCAGCCGACGCGTCCTCCCGATGAATCCAGACGCGAGCACCGAATCGACGCGCGTATTGGTCAGCGTCTGCGACGTCGTCACTATGCGACAGCAGAATGTGCGCAATACCGCCGGCGCCGTCAAACCATTCCACCAGCTCCGCCGCATAGCGAGGGGAGTCGATCAGCAGATTGCCTTCCGGACGCGATGCAAAATAAGAATGTGTGTAGATTGTCAATTACGATGGCCGCCCGCCAAGGTAATTGTCGTTCTCTAAATGTGCTCCGAACGACGTCCGCGCGTTGAATCCACAGCGCCACACGTCCGAGGTGAACGGCTGTGGAAAAATCGCGGCGTTCGGGCGAGGCTGTTTTGTTTCACTGCGTACCGATGCCGTAGGACACACAAGCATCGCACGCCAGGCATTAAGTTGCTCTTCTGGCGTCGCCGGCTGCCGAACGAAGACACTCTTGTCGTTTCGTTCAACAATCAGCTCTGGCGCGACGTGACGCGATGCACCGCAATTGATGCACGCAGTATCGATGTACCACTCGCCTGAAACAGAGTCGCTATTACGTATGGGCTTCATTTGGTGCTCCCTGGCCGATGTGCACATCAGCCGGCTCGACGATCGTCCGCGTGTCGCGGTCCTCGGAGGGTTGTTGCGACCATTAGACTACGATGACCCGCATGGTCCATGCCTAGTTTCTGCAGCCGTGTTGGTGTTCCCCAGCCTGACGCGCGCTCTTTCGGTAGTCAAACGGCACTTACCGCGCCCGATGCCTGAATCCAGCCTTCAGCGCGTCCACGAAGAGTTGCACCGCTCGTGACGATTTGCGCCGGCTCGGATAGCAGACGTGATGCCCGACAAAGGTCGGAAAACGGTCTGCGAGGACCCAACTCAGCCGGCCAGCCTTGACGTGACCGTCGATGAGATCCTTGGGCACGTATGCAAGCCCGAAGCCGCCCAGCGCTGCGTCAGACCATCTGATAAACGTTATTGAACGTGAGCTGGCCATCGACTCGGACCTGCAATTCTCGCTGTCCTTTACAAAGTTGCCAAGAAAACAGCGAATCCCGCGTCGGCAGTCGCAGATTGATGCAGTTGTGCAGGGTCAGATCATGTGGCGTCTTCGCAGCAGGTCTTGACTGCAGGTAGTCTGGCGATCCTACGATCGCCATCGTCATGTCCGGCGCAATGCGTACAGCGACCATGTCTTTGCCCACCTGGTCGCCAAGCCGTACGCCGATGTCATAGCGATCCGCGCGGGCGGTTCGCTGCAGGCCGGCTGGGCTGTCGGATACGGCGTCGCGGTGCTGCTTTCGACGCTCATCTTCAGCACGCTCGAGCCGTCGCTCGCGTGGCGTGTATGCGGCAATGCCGGCCGCGCGTTCGCATCGTTGGCTGGCGTGTATCAGGGTCAACGCAGACGGACTCTGTGCTTGACGCGCTGAACCGGGCTTTGCATGAACGTAGGCGATCCGACAGCCGAATTTTGTGTAGCGTACACCACAGGCTTTTGGAAACGGTGCCAGCGTCCGTATTCCGGCTATCGAATCACCTCGATGCCGCGCATCGTGCGATCAGCCGTTACCGCGAAAAACGCCTGTCGCGGGGTGCCGGCCACCTGCGCTAGCAAAATTAACGGACAACACTAGCGCCCTAATGGACACCGCTAGCAAAATTAACGATCTTCAACAGCAAACGCGGCAACCAGACAAATGCCGAATGTGAGACAGCCAATCTTCAACGGGATGTTGGTGGACCCCGGGGGCGCGACGGCGACAAAAAGCGACGGCAGCAAGGCACACACAGTCGTCCCTACGTTCTGTCCAATCGCCATGCCGGTGACACGCACGCGCGTGCGGAACAGTTCGGGGAAAAGACTCGGGAAGACGCCGTTGAAGCCTTGGTAAGCGACGCCCCACATGAGCACCGAGAAGACCAGTGAGAGCAAGATACTGTGGATGCTGATGGCGTACAGGTAGCCGAAAGCGAAGCTCCCGGAGCTCACAACGCCGACGATAACGGGGGGCCTGCGACCGATCTTGTCCGAGAGGTTGCCGACGAGCGGGATCAGTATTACCGAGCAAAGGTTGCCGAGGACCGGCACCCACAGAAAGACGCCGGCAGGAAAGCCAATACCGTACGCCGGCTGGACGGCATAGGTCGCGCCGAAGACGGTCGCCAAAAGCGCGGTGACCGCGGCAAGTGCCATGCAGACAACGCGCAAAACGTCGCTCCAACTTTGGCGAAGGACCTCGATGACCGGGGAAGGAGGAACTTTTCCGTGTGCCTGCTCTTCGGAAAAAGCTGACCTCCGACACACGCAGGCCAGCGGCGTATGCAGTCATCAGGATGGCACGCTGCCTCAGGCTGGGAATCGACTCGAAGAAACGTGTGACTTCATCGAAGCTGAGGATGACCGGAAGCTTCACGGGCCGCCTGGGCAAGGGAAAGTCCTCGTCGCTCCAGTCGCGTCTGAGCGAGGTTCGTTACAGGAAACGCAACGCGCCGACGGCCAGTTGCACACTCGCTGGCGCAAGCTTGCGTTCGTTGGTCAGGTGGATGATCCAGGCGCGAATCTCGTCGGGGCCGAGCGCCTCCGGTGAACGCTGGAAGTGTCGGGCAAAACGGGAAACCTGCTGGAGATAGGTCTTCTGCGTGTTCAGCGCAAGGTTGCGGAGCTGCATGTCGTGCAGCATGCGTTGGCGCAGCGGCGTCATGGCGAGCCTCCTGGAACAGTGGATGGAATACCCGGTCGGGCATCTCCATCCTGTTCCTGGTGGCCTTCCCGCCAGTTCGCTGTGGTTCGGCATCAGGCAACCGCACGAGGCGAACGCGAGGCACTGACTCCTGCTCTCCCCCCACTACCGCCTCAGCGGTTTAGTACAACGACCCCTATGCTCAGGTCGCAACAATGCGCAGATGGCCGGTCGCTGACTACGCCGACCCAAGCATGGCAAAGCTCGAGCAAGGCGGGCGAGTAAGGAACTGGACATAGTTCTCATCTGTAGATGCAGTGGTGGTCCCACTTCTGGAGATCACCATGGGCATCGTTCGCCGCTCCCACCGCACTGACAAAGACGGTTTCGCCGACGGGCCGATCGGACCATACGTTGGTGCATCCAAGCAGTACGTGAGCCAACGCCGGATCCCTGCGAAGATGCTCGATGTATGAGGATCGTGGCAGTTGCGCAGGGCGTTGTGCTCCGTTGTGAATTCGAACCCAGCAGCCTCGACTTCCAGCCGAACGGTATCGGGATCGATCCGGTGCGACTCCTTCGTTGCTCCGGCAGACGCGACGTCATCGACGATCACATAGGCGGTGCCGGACTGGAAGGCTACGGGTCCCGTCCATGAACTGGCCGTCATCGACGCTTTCGCACGCCGCGGTCGGCGCCGCCCCGCGAAGCTTGCAGGAATCCGCGACGCCGAAAGTGGATGGATGAACTCGTAGCGGCGTCCGCCTGGCCGAAGCGGGTCAGGGCATCTCCAGCGCCAGTGCCAGCCATTTTTCTTTCACGGGCGCCTTCAATATCGACGGATGGTCCTGACCGAACCGCGAGCGTCGCAGAAAAACCATCAGTCCTTGCCAGTGCGAGTAGATGAAGGCGCCGCGAATCCGTGTCTCCTCGACGGTGAGTTTTGGATTGATCTGTCCGACCAGATCGCTGAACAGCGAGTGATAGGTCTCGCTCACTTTTTCCATAAGCTCGCGCATCCATTCGTGCCGCTCTGCCAGCGACCAGCATTCGAACGCGAACGGACTGACGAGCGATTCAGGCGCGGTAAAGGTGTCGAACGTGTGATCGATGAACGCCTCGAGCCGGCCGGTCGGTGATAGCTTCGAGTGCAGCACGATCTCGTGCGAAATGGCCATGTATCGACGTGAGCTCTCTTCGATGGTCGCCTTGAGCAGCGCCTCACGACTGTCGAAGTAATGCTGCAAGGTGCCGAGCTGAGTGCCCGCTTCAGTCGCAATCCTCCGCTGCGTGAATCCGATATCGCCGCTTGTGGCGAAGACCTGTATCGCCGCGTCAAGAATCGCGGGCACCCGCGTCGTGCGGTTGCCACGGCGTTTGGTCGAATACGCCCGTTCTCTTGGTCGAGCCTGACCGTCGATGTTCGGTGTATCGGTGCTCATAGTGCTCCCTGATCGCCAAATAACAAGTCACGTGAACGATTATAAACCACCCGCTGCTCAAGGGAAATCGACTCCTGAGTCCCATGTTTGCGCCCTCGACAGCGTTTCCGCGCGTTTTCCCTGATCCTTTCGTCATTGATAACAAGTCAACCGACCTGCTATTATTGGTCGCCTGACTTGTTACTTGCCAGAATCGGAGAGATCACCATGTCAGTAGACAACCTCTGGAACCGTGAAGTCGATGTACTCGTCCTAGGAGCCGGAGCGGGCGGCATGACGGCTGCGCTCATCGCTTCGATCGAAGGTCTTCAACCCCTGGTGGTGGAGAAGACCGATCTGGTGGGCGGCACTGCCTCGACTTCCGCCGGTTCGATCTGGATCCCGGGCAATAAGCAGAGCCTCGACGCCGGCTTCAAAGACGATCCGAAGGATGCCGAATGCTACATGCGCGCCTTAGCGGGAACAGACGAGCGTGACCCGATCCGCGATGCTTATCTCGCCACCGGTCCGCGCGTCGTGGACTATTTGCGCGAACGCTCCGAAGTGCGCTTCGTCCCCTGCGGCAAGCATCCGGACTATCGCGACATGCCGGGTTCGGCCGTGTATGGCAGAGCTTTGGTCCCCGAAACCTTCGACGGCCGCTTGCTTGGCTCGGCGTTCGAAAAGGTTCGCCCGCCCATTCCCGAGTTTCTAGTGCTCGGTGGAATGATGGTCGGCAAGGCGGACTTGCCTCCGCTACTCGGCCGCTTTCGCTCGATCAAAAACTTCGTTTATTCGGGACGTCTGGTTTCGCGATACCTGCTCGATCGAATGCGCTTCAGTCGCGGCACGCGTCTGGTGATGGGCAATGCACTCGTCGCGCGCCTGTTTCATAGCCTTCGTAAGCGGGACGTTCCGTTCCTGTTCAACGCTCACGCGACACGCCTGATCATGGATGGCAATGCCGTAATCGGAGCGGTCGTGGAGTCCAGCGGCGCAACCGAGCGGATTCGTACACGAAAGGGCGTGGTCATCGCCACGGGCGGCTTCGGTCACAGCGCGGCCTTGCGCTCGGAGCTTATGCCGACGAACCCCGCAGACTATTCGCTCGCCTGCGCGGCCAATACGGGCGATGGCATAGAACTCGCGCGCAAGTCAGGTGCTTCGATTGCCGCCAAGGAACATGGCCGGGGCGGATTCTGGACGCCGATGTCGGTGGTGAAGCGTGCCGACGGAAGCTCGGGCCTGTTCCCCCATCTGCTGCTCGATCGTGCGAAGCCGGGGTTGATCGCCATCAATGGAAAGGGACGGCGCTTCGTGAACGAGGCCTGTTCTTACCACGATTTCGTCGATGCCATGCTCTCCGACAACGGCCCCGCACGCGGCACGCCAGCCTATCTCATCTGCGAAGCCGAATTTGTCGAGAAGTACGGTCTCGGCGCGATCTATCCTGAAACGCGCAACCTCAAGCCGTTCGAACGCAGCGGATATCTTCACATTGCAAATTCGATTGAAGAACTCGCGCTCAAGCTCAAGGTGAGCGCATCCGAGTTGACAAACACCATCGGCCGCTACAACGAACTTGCGCGACAGGGAAAGGACAGCGACTTCGGTAAGGGCGAGACCGAACTCAATCGATTCAACGGCGACGCTGCCGTGAAGCCAAACCCGTGTCTCGCCGAAATCAAACAGGGACCGTTCGTCGCGCTCGCCGTTTGGCCCGGTGACATCGGAACCAGCGCGGGCGTGCGCACGAACGCGGACGCGCAGGTGATCGACGAGAACGGCGAGGTGGTAACGGGCCTTTATGCCTGTGGCAACGACATGGCTTCGGTGATGCTCGGCACCTATCCCGGGCCCGGCACGACCTTGGGGCCCGCGCTGACCTTCGCCTATCGCGCGGTCATGCATGCGGCGGGCAAGTCGGACGTCGCGCTCTTCGCCAACGCCGCTTCAAGCCTGAATCAGCTCGGCTGATACCCGATCGCTTCCACGATTCGTCGCGTAAACCACAAAGGACGCAACATATGTTCAACCCGATGCCAATGATGTTCCATCCAACCGTGCTCGTCGATAGTCTGAACCAGACGACCGAGTGGTTTGCTCGCGTGTTCAATCGCCCGCCGGTGCGCTGGGAAGAGAAGTGGAATGTCGAATGGCTCAACCCGACGTATCCGCTGAACTACTCGTATTTCTATGTGATCGCGGACGTGTGCCTGGATGCATTGTGCCCGCCGCTTCTGAAGCTGCCCAATGGAAAAAAGGCGGTGTATCCGGAGGTTCGCCAGCTCGTCGATATCGCGTGGTACACGGACGACATCAAAGCGGTTTCCATCCAGCTCGAAAAACACGGTTTTCGCACGCGCAATCAGGAAGGCGCTGTCATCCGCAACGGCGAGGTGCCGCCGTCGAACATGGTCGCGGATTGCCCGATGATCTGGTCCATTCCCGAAGATACAGGCCTGACCTACGAGTTCTTCGAAATGGGCCGCAGGCACTGGGACTATTACTCGGAGAAGGGCGATCCGCGTCTCGCTGCGAACTGGGAAGACGGCTGCGTGGACGCGAACGATCCGCTGGGCATCGTGCGATCCGCGTATCACCACATCCTGACGCAAGACCGCTGCCGCGCCATTCGCCTGTATGTCGATGTGCTCGGCGGCAAGATCGTCGATGAAGGTCACGACGAATCGTTCGACTCCGACTACGTGACGATCGCTTACGCGAAATCGAATCTGCGATTCGCTACACCGCGCAGCGGCAGCATCGTGGATATCGATGGCGCAGCGGCCAAGAGCGATCGCTACGTCGGCCTCACCTTCGAAGTCGAAGACCTGGTAAAGACCGCAGCGCATCTCGAAGCGCAGCGCGTGCCGTTCGAGCGCGCAAAAGAGGGCTTGTTTACTGATGCCGCCCAAACCCTCGGCATCCGCTGGGGATTCTGCCCAGCCAAACCTTAAGCCTTAAAACGAAAAGAGTGAGGAGACGTCCATGGAGACAACATCGGCAAGCGCCGCTGCAATCGGACAGACATGCAAGCTTCGCCCCTGGCTGTATGTGCTGACAGGATTCGTTGCGCTGATCTTCGGCGTCAACGTGGTCAACGTGCTGTTCAACGTGCTCACGCCTTCGCTGGTGAGCACCTTTGGGTGGAATCGCCTGCAGATTTCATCGGGGCTGTCTATCTTCACGGTGTGCGACGGCATCGGGTTGCTGGCGCTGGGCTTTCTCGTCGACCGATACGGCATTCGCATTGCCACACCCATGGCAATTCTGTTCGGCGTTGGCATCATGGTGCTGTCGCTGCTGCCGCCCAGCCTGATGGTGCTCTATGTCATCTGCGCCTTCATCGGCCTCGGTGCGGGCGCGGTGACGCCGACGGTCTATTCGATCGTGGTCACCGCGTGGTTCGAAAACAATCGCGGTCTTGCGCTCGGTATCCTGAACGTCGGGCTCGGGCTTTGTGGAACGCTGACGCCGTTCATCATCTCCTTCATATTGAAGGAGCACGGATGGCGCACCGTCTTCGTGGCGATGGGCGCGATCGGCGCCGTGCTTCCCGCGCTGGCTTACATCTTCGTATTGCGCATGCCGAAGGCATGGGAACGCGAGCGGCTCGCGGCGAAAGCGCAAGGCCATTCCGCGGGCGTGCCGATGCGCACCGTATTGAGCCATCGCGCGTTCTGGCTCATCTGCTTTGCAGTTTTCTTCGTATCGGCGTCCACCTACGGAATGATGTCGCAGATGGTCTCAATGACCATTGATCGCGGCTTCGTGCCGGCGACGGCCGTGGCGGTGCTTTCTGCCGTGAGTCTCAGTTCGATCGCATCGCGTTTCGTGGTCGGCGCGCTGCTGGACCGCATGTTCGCACCAGTGCTAACAGGGGTCATCTTTGCGATCTGCGCCGCAGGCGTGATCGTGCTCAATACCACGAATTCGCTGAACATGCTCTATGTCGGCGCGTTGTGCATCGGGTTGGGTCTGGGCGCGGAGGGCGATATCGTGGCGTACATCACTAGCCGCTATATCCCCAGGCAATTATATGCACGCGTGCTCGGCGTCGCGATGTTTCTCTTCGCGCAGGGCGGGGCGTTCGGCATCTTCGCATTGAGTTCCTCGTTCACGTTGACTGGGTCGTACAAGGTTGCCATCGTGGGCATCGCGATTTCAGTGGTGATCGCGGGCGTGCTCGTGCTTTGTCTCGGGCCGTACAAGTACGAGTCGGACGGAAGCAAGATGCACGGATAGAAGCGCCATTCCGCAACATTCAAATCACCTTGATTCAATTTCCTGAGGTTGCCGATGACTCGTCCGCCATTGACACATGAACTTCCAGCCGCATTGCAGTCACTTAAAGCCGCACCCTTGTTTATCATTCAATTAGCGGTGAAACCGCCCATTGTCGTGGGCCAGACAGTCGGGCCGGATCGCCGTATCGGCGTGGTGTCCTCGGGTGCGTTCAAAGGCGAGCGCATCGCCGGCGAAGTTCTGGACGGTTCGAGCGACCTGCTTTCGGTGCGCAGCGACGGCAGCACGACGCTCGATGCGCGCCTCATTCTGAAGACGGACGACGGCGAGCATATCGCAATGTCGTATTACGGTATCCGCCATATGCCGGATAAGATCAGGACCCTCATGGATCAGGGCGACGATGTCGATCCCGCGAGCTATTACTTCCGAATTGGGCCTACGTTTGAAGCGCCGCGTGGAAAGTATGAGTGGTTGAATCACTTGCTTGCTGTCGGCGTGGGTCACCGCCTGAGCACGGGGCCGGTGTACAGCGTGTTCGAAATATTGTGAAAGCGGAGACTACGATGAAACTCACCGGAAAGGTCGCAATTGTCACGGGCGGAGCGCGGGGCCTGGGGCGTTCTTATGCGCTATGCCTCGCAAAACTCGGCGCCGATATCGCGGTGGTAGATATCGATCTCAATGCCGCCCGCGAATTCGGCGAGACGTTAAGCGCGGCATCAGTGATGGATGAAGTGAAAGCGATCGGATGAAGAAGCATCGGTATTGCTGCCGATTTGACCGATCGCAGGCAGGTCGACGCAATGGTGCAGAATGTCCTCGCCGAATTCGGCAGCATCGATATCCTTGTCAACAACGCGGGCGGCGCAGTTACACCCGCCGAACGCAGCGCCGCAAGCGAAATCCCTGAAGAAGACACGCGCTTTCTTATCGATCTGAACTACATGAGCGCGGTGTTTTGTTGTCAAGCCGTCGCTCAGGTCATGAAGCGGCGGGCGTCCGGAGTCATCGTCAATACATCGGCGCAAAGCGGAATCACGACGTACAAGGGCGGCAAGCTCTCGGGATACGGTGCAAGCAAGGCCGCTGTCACGACCTACACGCGTTATCTCGCCGCCGAACTTGGTCCGTTCGGCATTCGCGCCAATTGCATCTCGCCCGGCCTGATGATGACGGCGCGCATCGCTGCAAAAGCGCTGGAGCGCGGCGTGGGGACCGCGGACGAGATGGCTGGCATTCCGTTGCGGCGCTTCGGCGTGGCGGAAGATTGCGCCAACGTGCTGGAGTTCCTTGCGACCGATCTGTCTCAGTATGTGACCGGGCAGGTGATTTCGGTGTGCGGCGGCGCAGTGCTGACGCCTTACTGATGAATTTCCCGGATCGCGAGGCGTGGGTATTTTCGGCTAAAACCTACGGTGCCGCGCTGCTCGCCATGTTCATTGCGCTCGCTGCCGGACTCGACCGACCCGGATGAGCCGTGACCACGGTGTACGTCGTGTCGCAGCCTTTCGCCGGCGCGACCGCGTCGAAGTCGCTGTATCGCGTGGCCGGAACGATACTCGGTGCGGGGGCGGCAGTTGTGATGGTTCCGGCCCTGGTGCAGACGCGCGAGTTGCTTTGTCTCGCGCTCGCGCTGTGGGTGGCGGGCTGCCTGTACATTTCGTTGCAGGATCGCTCGCCGCGCAGCTATGTTTTCATGCTCGCCGGTTACAGCGTGGCGTTCATCGCTTTTCCTGGTGTCGATCAACCCGAGAATATCTTCAACACCGCCATCGTGCGTGTCGAGGAAATCACACTGGCGGTGGTATGCAGCGCGTTGGTACATGGCCTCGTGTTTCCAAAAAGCGTAATCGATGCAGTACGCTTGCGTGTCGATGCGTGGCTACATGACAGCAAGCGCTGGGCGGCCGATGTGCTTCGACAGTCGGCTTTTTTATCAGCAGGTGCTGCGCCGACTATGAGTTCGATTGCGAAGCATCCGGTCGATCTCGATTCGCTTCTGTCGAACCTCGCGTATGACAGCTCGGAATGGCGCGACAAGGAGACGACGCTTCGTTCGCTGCAATGGAACCTCGAGCGGCTGCATCCGATTCTGGCATCCATCGACGATCGCCTCGCTTTCCTGCGCGCGCAAGATCTGGAACTTCCCGTCAGGCTGTCCGTCTTTATCGGCTCACTGAACGCGTATCTGGACGAGGAGACGGGCTCACCGACGCTCAAACGCCTGTACGAAGAGGTAATGGAGATTCGCAGTGACGAGTTGGCGGCCGACGCACACAGTCGGCTGCCGTTCCTCGGTCTCATCGAGCGATTTCGCGAACTGCTCGAAGCCATGCGAGCCTGCGAGTCGTATCGCGAGCGTCTGTTGCAACCCGACGATAGAGGCAAGCAGTTCAAGCAACACAGGGACTTCCGATTCCAGCGTCACATTGATCGCAGACTAGCCCTTCTTTCCTGTGCAACGGCCGTGGTGTCGATTCTTGCCGGGTGCCTCGTGTGGATTTGCACCGGTTGGGCCGACGGTGCCTCTCGGTTCCGATGATTGCCGCCGTCGCATGTTCGTTCTTCGCGACTCAGGACAGCCCCTTGCCGTCGATGATGAAGTTTGGCAAGTTCGCGCTCGTCGCGGTGATCATTAGCCTCGTCTACTCAACCGCGATACTCCCGGCGGCCACGACATTTGAAATGGCCGCGCTCTTCATGGCACCCGCGTTTCTTTGGCTCGGTCTGCTGATCGCCAGCCCGTCCACGAATTTCGTCGGCATGGTCACCTCAACGAACGTGTCGACGCTCGTCGAATTAAATAATGAATATGTCGGTGATTTCGCCTCCACGCTCAGTTCCGGGCTAGCCCTTCTGGTCGGCGTCTTTCTGACCGCCTTCATCATGAGCATCATGCGGGCGCGATCTTCGCACTGGAGCGCGAGCCGGATCGAGCAAGCTGCCAGACAGGACCTGATTCGCGTGCTGCAAGCCTCGGGCCGCGCGGCCTATTCCACGAAGGCTCGGACGGATTTCGTTCGAAGGATGCTCGACCGCTTTTATCTCGTGTCGTCGCGGCTTTCGAACATCGATGAGGCACATGCGTATCGACTAGACAAAAGCGTGCTTCAGGCGCTGCGCGTAGGCGCCAATGCCATCGATAACCGGCGGCTATCGCGAACTCTTCCGCCGTCATCGGCCGAAAAATTGAAGCGGATATTGTCGGATGTCGAGCACGCATTCGCGAACCCGGATGCCCAGTCGAACGCCATGCCTTCAGCGGTTCGCCATCAGCTCGACGACATCCTGTCCGAACTATTGGCGTTCTCGGAAGGACGCGCCAGCGCGCTTAGCCCGGCACTGTCCGGCGTGCGCCTCGCGATGTTCCCCGAGGACGATACGCCGCCTTAGTCGATAGCTGTTCTTCCCCTGAATGGACGTCCATCCATGTGCGAACTTGATTGTTGGTCTTCGATGTCAAGCAGCGTTGGCATGGACGCAACAATCGTGACGCGGCCGACCGGTGGCTGAGCGGTCTTCCGGCGGATTTGTTTCTAGAAAACTACTAGTGATGTTCGGGATCACCGGACGAAATTTCGTCCGGTGATTCGTGACGATCAGAACTTGTGCCGGATGCCGATTCGAACCAGCACAGTCTTGTTGTTGGATGAGTCGGCCTGATTGTCGATGTTCGCCACTGCCCGCGTTCCCACTGACGAGGTGCCGGATGCACGTTGCCATCCTGCGCCGCCATAAATATCGGTACGCTTCGAGAGGAAGTAATCGACGAGAAAGCCGATTTGATTGTAGTGCTGATTTCCGACGATACTGCCGCTCGATGTGGTCACCGCGCGCGCATTCATGTAGTCGTATGCGATGCCTGCGAACAAAAAAGGGGTGAAACGGTAGCTGATGCCGAGATCGTAGTTATTGAAGACCGCGGTGCCGTTGTTGAATGAAGCGCCCAGATTCGCATATTGCACGTTCGAGTATGAAGCGGCGACGGTGAAGCTGCCGATCGCATAGTTCGCGCCGACGACTGCGGACTGGTAAGCCTGCGCGGTGACGTACGCCTTGTTTAGTGAAAAGGCGAGCGGAGACGCGCCATTTGCATTCGCCGTAAAAAATCCCGTGCCGGGTGTCGACGTGGGATTTTTGAAATAGTCGAAAGCCGCCGCGATCTTGAATGGACCGTTCGCGTATCCCGCGCCGACCGAGTAGCCACTCTTGGACGTAAAATCACCGGCCACCCCTCCCAAGCTGTATTCCGCTCCGAACGTGACTCCGCGGAGGTCTGGGCTCATGTAGCGCACGGCGTTGTTGAAGCGTATGGTATTGCCTGCGTTGTCGAAGTCGCCCGGGTGGGCCGTGACCGATGCACCCACGAGTGCGTTGGCCGTCAGCGGCTCGGGGAAGTACCAGATCATGTCGTACTGCCGACCCAACGTCAGCTGGCCATAATCCTTGCTGCCCAAGCCGACGAACGCTTGTCGGCCGAACTCCGTTCCGCCCTGACCGAACTGCCCATTTCCGAGACTGATACCTGATTCGAGCGTGAAAAGCGCCTTGATGCCGCCGCCGAGATACTCTTCGCCTGTCATGCCCCATCGGCTGCCGACGATGCCGGACAGCGAATCGAACCACACGCGCTTCCCGGGCCCTGCATTAGTCTGATACTGAATACCTTGATCGAGCACTCCATACAAGGTGACACTATTCTGTGCCTGCGATGTCGAACAGACCGTCCCCAGCATTGTGCCCATGAGGAGGGCGCGTTTGCGATTCATACTGTCTCCGATTTCTATTGATTGCTTCGTTTGATTGATCTTCGAATGATCTGGGCTTGTTAAGTTATCGGGCAAGCCGATTCGTTAAGGCATTGCTATTCGAGCGAAATCATGTATCGCAGTTGATGCAACCGGTTCGATAATCCAATTCGATTTCATCGATACTGTAGTTGCGACTGCACAACGTGAAATTTCTTTAGTGTTGTTGGTCGACGGAATATTTATAAGGCCCGACTACGGCAATCAACAACGCTGCCACGAGAACCAACGCAACGATCAGATACAATGCCGCCGTGTACGAACCGAGCGCGCCATATGACTTTCCAAGCACAAAGACTCCGAGGCCGCCGCCTTGCGCAAACAGGAACATGACGAGGCCGAAGGCGCGGCCATAGCTCGCCTTGGGAACATATCTGCTCAGGATATAGGCCGCGATATCGCCCTCGGCGCCGAGGCCCACGCCCACGAGCAAAGCAGCCAGATAGATACCCCAGACGTCGTTCGTGTGATTCAGCAGCATTACGCCGGCCGCGGTAAATACAAAGATAGCCGCCGCGAGAAACGGCGCGAAGACTCGGTCGAGCAGGGCGCCGACGACGATCCGCGAACAGACCGAGCTGAGGCTGATGGTCGATAAGGCGGTCAACGCAACCGACATGACGATACCCTTATCGACCGTGACCAGGACCATTTGCGACAGCAGGCCGTAGGTGGCAGCCGAAACGAAAAAGATCGAAAGCGCGATCAACCATAAGTGCTTCGATTTCGCTAGCGTCCAGAGCGAAGCGCCCGCGAGCTTGCCGTGGCTGCGCGCATTGCGTCGCTCGCCCTCCCACCCGGCCGGCATGCGAAGCACGAAAACAAGGTTGATCAGCGAAAGAGCCATCGATATACCGCCGACAGTGATGACGGTGCCACGCCAGCCTCCGTTCTTGAGCAGATAGGAGAGGAAGAACGGTATCAACGTGCCGCACAGCCCGAGGCCTACGTTCAAGATGCCGAGTGCGAGACCGCGCTTCGCATCGAACCATGCGGTGATGACGATGGAATAGACCGTCGGCGCAACCGCGCCCGCACCGAAGCCGATGATCGCGCACAGCACATACATCCACTCAATCTGTGGCGGCGTGAACGCAAGCAAAATGAGGCCGCCGCCGAAAGCGAAGGCCATCGGCACCACGGACTTGATGCCCTTCCTGTCGACGAGCGCGCCGACGGCAAGCATGCTCAGGCCGTCGCAGAAGGTGAACACCGCGAGCCCGGTCGAAATCTGCGGACGCGTCCAGCCAAATTCCGCTGTCAGCGGCGCGCCTAGCAGATTGAACATCACCGGCACGATGTTGACGCCAAATACCAGTGCGAAGAATCCGGCAATAACATAGCGCCACGGACTGCCTGCCGGATTGCCTGCCGTGTCTGATGCGGTTAACGGAGTGGTCATGCTTGTCCCCTTGTGGCCTTCTTGATCTTTGCAACACTGGATATGAAACGACCCGTCCGTTTTTGGCAGACGGGTCGGATGCAGGGGTGGAACGACTTACTTGCCCGCGAAGGTGCTGAGAACGTAAGTGGGCATGCTGAGGGCGCCGTCGATGACGATATCCTGGCCCGTTACGTAGGCTGCTTCGTCCGATGCGAGATATAGCGAGAGGTGAGCGACCTCGTCCGAGGAGCCGGCGCGGCCCATCGGAACGCTTTCGCGCAGGGCTTCCAGATAAGGTTGCCCCTCGTTAAACTCGTTCTGGATGAAACCCGGGCAAACCGTGTTGACGCGAATTTTGTCGCCGACGAACTCGCGGGCCGCGATCTTTCCCAGTCCTCGCATCGCCCATTTGCTGGAACTATAGGCGGCGTAGGGCGTGCCGGTAACGCTCGACGTCGAGCCGATATTGATGATGGAACCGCCGCCTGCCCGACGCATAAGCGGTACAACTGAACGAATGCCGAGGAACATCGTGGTCGCGTTCGTTTCAAGCGTGTTGTTCCAGTCAGCCAGTGTGGTGGCCATGATCGAGTTTCGATCGTTGATGCCGACGTTGTTCACCAGCACATCGAGCTTGCCCTTGGCAACGTCGATATGGCTGATTGCTTGGGTCCAGTCCTCCTCGCGTCGCGCATCGAGGTGAAAGTAATGCGCTTCGCCGCCTTCCTCGACAATGCTCCGTGCCAGCGCTTCACCGCGTTCATCAAGTATGTCGGCGATGAACACGATCGCGCCTTCACTCGCGAAGAGCTTCGATTCGGCCGCGCCGATTCCGCGCGCGCCGCCGACGTTGAGAACTATTTTGCCTTGCAGTCGTTTTGTCATGATTAGGTATCCTATTTGCTGCCTATACAGTGCGCTGTCCTATCCAATGGAGCAGGTTCAACCCATGAACGCGCCGCCGTTCACATCCACGGTCACACCCGTGATGTACGCGGCTCCGTCCGAGCACAGGAAGGCGACCGTTTCGGCGATTTCCTGCGGCGTTCCCACCCGCCCGAGCGGAATATTCTTCATGGATTCCGCGATGATTTCCGGCGATTGGCGATCGGCCAGCGGAGACGTGATGCGCCCGGGTGCGACGCAGTTCGCGGTGATGCCAAACGGCCCGCATTCGCCCGCGAGCATCCGCGTCATGCCGATAAGCCCGGCCTTCGACGCCGAGTAGTGTGCGTTGCTCGCCGGAATGTAGGTGCGACCCGCGCGGGACGCGATATTCACGATGCGGCCCCAACCGCGCTCCTTCATGCCTTGAATGAAGCCGCGGCACAGCAGGAACGGCGCGCGCAGATTCACGTTCATCATGAGGTCCCAGCTAGCGTTGTCGATGTCCTCGGTGAACATCTTCGAGCCGTCCGGATTGTCGAGATTGATGCCCGCGTTGTTGACCAGCACATCGCACGGGCCGAACTCGGTGATTGCCGTCGCTATGAACTGCTCGACCTGCTCGCGGCTCGACAGATCGACCTGAAATCCCCTCGAGCTTTTCGTCGCGCCGCCCAGTTCGGCGGCCAGTTCCTCGACTCGGGAATCCTTGTCGAGCAAGAGCACGGTCATTCCCGTCTCGTGCAATCGCTTTGCGATGGCAAAGCCCATTGCTCCGGCACCGCCCGTTACAACGGCTGTTTTGGGGGCGCGATTTACAGCACTGCCAGCGTTCATTTAGAAGTCTCCAAGAGTCGTGGTGATGTTGCTCTCGTCGTCGCTGCCGCATGTGAAACCTATTCGGTTCACTTCCCCGCGCGGACGACATCATTAGCGGGACGGCAAAACCAAGTCACGTGACCGATAATATAAGTCACGTGACTTGGATTCAAGCGTTTGTTGGTTGGGGAAAACACTAAGAGGGCATATGCGCACCCAAAGCCGCGACCACGAAGCCGGGTCAGGATGCGCTTACGCTCGGAGTAAGCGCTGACGACTGACGACGGATTGAACTCCAACCTTGAATCGGTCGTTTGACTTGCTAATTTAATAAAGAGGCGGCGATCCCGGGTCTTGGCCAGACGAGTGCCCGACAGATCGAGATTTTCTTCGAGGCCCATCCGCGATTGACGGAACGAGCGCGCGCTAATCGCTACGGCCTCTCCAAGCCTGGTCGTGTCGTGGGAGCGGTTGCGTGCAGCACATCGCCCAGCTATTTGACCGCAATCACTCGTCAGTACAGGGAATTCTGGCGCAAACTGGAGGAATCCAGCCTGCGCCACGCCGATGATCGAGGCTGGCGCTGACGCTTGCCGAACGCGAGGAGATTTCGCGAGGCCTCGTCGCGGGCGATTCGATTCAGTCAATCGCCCGGCGACTGTCGCGATCACCGTCCACGATCTGTCGCGAGATCAAGCGCAACAGTGGGCAGGCCGGCTATCGGGCCAGCCACGCCGACCAGCTTGCATGGGATCGGTCGCTGCGCCCGAAAGTCTGCAAACTGGTCGAGCACCGGATGCTGGCTCATATCGTGGCCAACAAGCTCCGGTTGCAGTGGTCGCCCCAGCAGATTGCTGGATGGCTCAAACGCGCCTGGCCAGGCAGCGAGGACTACCACGTGTCACACGAGACCATCTATCGCAGTCTTTTCATTCAGGCACGGGGTGCACTGAAGAAGGAGTTGCTGGAGCATTTACGGCGCACCCGGGCCATGCGGCGCTCGCGCCATCACACGCAGAAAACGGACGATCACGGCAGGATCCGTGACGCGGTATCAATCCGTGAGCGCCCCGCCACTGTGGAAGACCGAGCGGTGCCGGGGCACTGGGAGGGAGACCTCCTGTGTGGCAGCGGCGGCAGCCAGATTGCAACGCTTGTAGAGCGTCAGACACGCTATGTAATGCTGGTGAAGATCGCGGCCGGCGCTGACGGGCTTGCCGCCCTCGCGATCGACGTAGAAGGCGACGGCACCTCCGACGATATCGAACGAGCGGATATGGATCGGCTGATCCGCGGTCGTCGCCGGCTGGTTCACGAGATCACGACGACGCCTGAATTCCAGCGCGTTGTAAGTGATCGGATAGTCGATCATCTGCGTATCGGCCTGAACCACAAGACGGATGCAGTCGTGGCGCACGCCCGTCAGTTCCACTCCAATGATCTTGTTCAGAATGACGTCCAGAGCGTTCAGAAACTCGGTGCGCTGCGGCCGCGTGGGCTCGTTGGCTATGAGGTGAACGATCGCGCGGACCAGCCTGGAATTTTTCGTGAGCGCTATGCGGTATCGCGTGACGCGGGGTCCCGGTTCTGCGCCGGGTAGATGATGTCCTTGAGCGCGCTTTTATAGATCATGGCTGAGTCCCGGAAAGGTGGCCGTACCCCGTGTACGGTTCTAACACCAGGCTACTCGTCGGTGGCCAAAGTCAAGGAACCGCCCCGGACGTACGCAGCCTATGCGGCGCTTCCGACCTCGTCCTCTCTCTCTGCTGACCGCCCATCTCACCGGCATTGGAAATAGTCTCGCGCAACCGCGTAGCCGTCCTGTGGCTGGACAGGCCCATCAGGTTACTCACCTGTTCGTTGGTCTTGCCTTCAAGGAGATGCCTGCGACCATACGTATTACGCAGCAACCGGGGACTTTCGTCGGCCGCCGCAGCGCCGGCAGCGCGTAACGCACTCCGAACGCACTGCCCGAGGGTGGCGGGCTTCATGGGCTTGCCGCCTGCCGTTGCCATGAATAGGAGACCGTCCGGCGCCGGCAGCGCAGCGCGCGCTTTCGCGTACTTCCGCACGATCTCGAGCGCGAACGCGTCGACGGGCACGCGGCGCGCGATGCGCGGCCCGCGTTTTCTGACGAAGGCACTGGCTCTTGATCGTCCTGTGTCGAGATCGTCCACGGTCAGCGCGCTGAGTTCGGCCGCCGTGATGCCAGTGGCAAGCAGCAGCGCGACGATCGCCCGATTACGCAGTTCCTTGAACGACTCGAACGTCGCCGCGCGGCAGACGTCCTGAAGGCGCGCATCTTCGTCCGGCCAGAGAAATACCGGCAACGGTTCATCGTCTGGCCAATGCTCGCGTGGCAGGAGGTTTGCAGCAGGGTTGTCGGTGCGCAGACCGAGCAACAAGAGGTGGCGCGAGAGCCGGTCCATCAGCTTCAGATAGCGCAGGCGCGTCGACGTACCCGGCTCGCAGTCGCGAGCGAGGTCAGCGAAGAAGCCGCCGACGTGGTCAGTGCTGAAGTCCATCACCGTGATGCCACGGCTCCCGAGATACCGATGGAAGCGGGCGAACATCGAACGGTGCTGAACGATGGAGCGCTCGGCAAACGCGCGCCTGTCGTCCATCACACTGGACAAGGTGTCGTGCAGCAGTTGTGCCACCGTCATGTAATCCTGCCGGTGGCGCTTCAAATGGTCTCTGGCGATGAGATGTCTGAAAGCATGGGGCCTGATACCGTCGCCTTCTGGCAGATAGCGAGCCGTGACCACCTCTACCCGCCTTGCCAGACAGTCTGCAGTCCAGTTTCCGGCCGGGTCAATTTCAAGCTTTGCGTACCCGGCTCCCCTTTTATGTCCTTGAACGCAGGGCAGAAACAAATAATCCGTCTCTCCGTCGCGCTCAGTGGCGTTCTTGGCCCCCTGGTCGAGCGCCTCGTGTCTCCTCTATACATCGGAGGCGCGCTTCAGATTGCCTCTCGGCCTTTTCGACGTTTTTGATTTCGTTGAGGGCTGACGCTTGGCCTTTGCTGGAGTCGAAATTGACGTCAATACCGGTGCCGTGAGCATTCCGACCATGGAATCGACGAAATTCCCGAAGGGGTCAACCTTGTGCCAGACCGATTCTGAGTTCGCCTCTGAGTCGACGTATGCCTCGTACGCTGTCAAGAATCCCGTGAGCGACCAGAAAAAGAAGATGACTCGCTGTGCGATGACGTCTTCCGGCAGGTCTTTGAGGAACCGTCGGATATAGAGAATTGCGCGGTCGTATTCCTTGTATTGCATCTCGCGCGTCAGCGAACGAACCATTTGACTTCGCGTCTGAACTGCCATCGCGAGGAATCGAGCGGTATGAGATACGCTGCCGTCGAGCGGCTCGGAGAGTGGCCAGGTCACAAGCGCCTCGACGATTTCGCGCAAGGCCGTAGGACCACCCCGGTCCTCGATGGCCTTGAGCCGCATTCCCCAGATTTCGTTGGCCTGACCCATCGCGTCGACTATGACCTGACGAATCAGTTCCTCTTTCGAGCGAAAGTAGTAATTCAGCGAGCCTGGGTTCTTAAGTTCTGCTGCCGCAACAATGTCACGGACCGTCACGGCTTCAACGCCAAGTCGCGCGAAGAGCCGCACAGCAGCAAGTTTGATTCGGTCACTGGTTTCCATCAAGCCAATCTGTTTAACAAAGTTATGGGCCACAGGCACCGCGGAACAAGCGACGTAGTAAATAGGGCGGTCCATCTGCTGGGCGCCTAATGTGCAGCGCCTGAGTCGGTTGCAGGATTCTACTGCACCGCAGCGAGCCCCACGAAACAAGAGAGTGAGCGGTTTCGCATCGCCGTGCAAATAGGGGTTTATAGGAACATGTGATTTAGTCATTTGTTCTTGACGCTTGTTTTAACGATGCCTATATTGACCTACAGCAGGAGCAATGATGAAAACAGCCCCAACATGAAGACACGGATGAAAAATCATGATTTCTTTCGAACTTACTGAAGAGCAGACAATCGCGCAGTCGACTGCTCGCGAGTTCGCGGCCGAGGTGCTCGCGCCGAAAGCTCGGCAGGCGGACGATGCTACGCAGTTCGCGCCTGAAACCCTGGAGCAGGTGTGGTCGCTCGGCGTCGTGCAATCGCGTCTGGAATCGGATGACGAAGAGGGTGGCGCGCTGATGGGCGCACTTATCCTTGAAGAACTGGCGCGCGGCGATGCATCTGCTGCCGCGGCCGTTGCTTCGTCGCTTGGCTTCGCGGCGGCCATCCGTGAGTTCGGTTCGCCTGAACAGGTCGAGCGTTTTCGTTCGCTGTTCGGTGACGACAGGTTCCATGCGGCGAGCGTCCTGCTCGTCGAACCGACCCCAGCTTTTGACCGTACCAAGCTGCGTATGAAAGCCGAGAAGGCGACCGACGGCTACGTGCTCACTGGCGTCAAGAGCTTCGTGCCATTCGCCGAGACCAGCCAGCACTTTCTCGTCGTCGCGTTGCTGCGTGGTCAAGAAGAGGCTTTCATCATTGATGCTGGTTGTGCCGGGCTCGAGGTGAAGAAGCGCCATGCGACGCTGGGATTGCGCGGGCTGGCCGCGGGCGAAATCGCTTTCAACAACGTGTGGATTCCCGAGAGCAACCGGCTGCCAGGAGCTGCCGGCGAAATCGTGAATCGCCTTGTTGATTCATCCCGGGCGTCACTCTCCGCAATCCTGACCGGCGTTAGCGGCTCGGTGCTGGACTACGTCATTTCCTACACGAAAGAGCGCGTTGCCCACGGTTCGGAACTTGCCAAGAAGCAGGTCATCGCGTTCCGAATCGCCGAGATGCACATGAAGCTCGAATGCATGCGGTGGATGTACTGGCGGGCGGCATCGACCCTCGACCGTCGGAATTCTGCCACGCGCTTCTCGTGCCTTTCGCAAATCTACGCGAACAAGCACGCGATGTGGGTTGCCGACGAGGGCCTTCAGATGCTCGGGGGACACGGGTTCACGAGAGATTTTCCGCTGGAGATGTGGTATCGCAATGTCAGGACCCTCTCGGTCCTGGACGGCATGGTCGGTATCTAGGCGCAAAACAGCAACGTACACGGATGGTTGAGATGATTGACTTTGAATTGTCAGACGGCGACAAAATGCTCGTCAACGAGGCGAGGGAACAGGCGCTTCTCGCTCGCAACTATGCGCGTTACTATGACCACAACGAGAACGAGGTTCCCCCGCGCGAACTGAAGGAAGCGGCCGGCCGCCCCGACCCGTTCATGCAGCGCCTCGAAATGGGTGAGCAGATTAGTGGCAAGGCGATTGTCGAAGCGCTCCTTCACATGGAGTTTTTCCGCGGCGACGTGGTGCCGCTGCGCGTGCCGCAAATCAGTCTCGGAAATTATGTGCTCGAGAGCGTCGGCTCCCCTGAACAGCTCGAGCGCTGGGGCAAAGCGCGGATTGCCATCGGCATCACAGAACCCGGTGCAGGTTCGGACCCTGCACGAGTGACGACGAATGCGGTCTACGACGCGGAGCGAGACGAGTGGGTCATCAACGGCGAGAAAATTTTCATCACCTACGCAGAGGACGCTGACGCAGTCATGCTGTTCGCGCGGGCCAAGGATGCGACCGGAGATTTGGGTCTGACGACCTTCCTGGTCGAGAAGGGCACGCCTGGCTTTACGGTCGGCCCGCAGGTCAAGAAAATGGGCATTCGTGCTGAAGACACGGCAGGCCTGGTTTTTCAGGATTGTCGCCTTCCGGCGTTCAATCATGTAAAGGCCAATTTCAAGACCGTCTTCGAGGTCTTCAACTTTTCTCGCCCCATCGTCGCCGCTTTCGGCTTGGGGACCTCCCGTGCATTGCTGGACTTCACGATAGAAAAGCTCGCCGAGGTCGGCGTCACGCCAGACTACCGCGGCGGCATGGGGAACCAATCCGCTCTCGTAGAGCGTTTGCTGGACCTCGAGGCGGAGTACGAGGCTGCATGGCTTAGCGTAGTGCGCGCAAAATGGCTTGAGGACAAAACGGGCGGCGTGAAGGTTGAAGCGTCGACCGCTAAGGCGATGGGCGGCATGGCCGCGCGCAACATCACCCAGGGTTGCCTCAAGCTACTCGGGAATTGCTCGCTGACCGAAGCCGACCTGGCGGAGAAGTGGTTCCGCGATGCTCGCATCTCCGACATCTACGAAGGACCGGGTGAAGTACAACGCCTCATCATCGCTCGTCACCTGCTGGGGTACGGCCAGAAGGACTTGCGTTAAGCATTTGCCTTCCTCGCGCCGACGGCGCGCGCCCCCTTGCAGAAAACAATGATGAGGCTGAGGAGACAGTAAATGAGTGGTATTCCACTTGATGAGCATTTGCTTCTTTCGAGCGTGCTCTCCTATGCATCACGATGCCACGGCGATACCGAGGTCGTAGCTCGGGAGATATCTGGCGAAATTCGTCGCGAAACGTATGCTGAAGCTGAGCTGCGCTCACGCCGTTTGGCGTCGGCATTGGTGGCGCGTGGTTTCGGACCTGAGTCCCGACTGGCAGCGCTCGCATGGAACACGATTCGGTATTTCGAATTGTTCTACGCAGTTCCGGGGACGGGTGCCGCCCTGCACACCGTCAACCCGCGACTCTTTGCGTCGCAGGTCGAATACATCATCAACGACGCAAACGACACAGTGCTGTTTTTTGACAGCGAGACGCTTGCGCTCGTGGAGGAAATCGCGCCGCGACTGAGAAGCGTGCAGGTCTACGTTGCGATGGGGCAAAAGGGTGACGTACCCGACGCGAAGCTGCCCAATGTGCTTTACTACGAGGATCTCGTCAACGAAGGGGACCAGACCTTTGTGTGGCCGGTTTTCGATGAACGCGCGCCGGCGGTGATTTGCTACACCTCGGGTACCACAGGCGACCCCAAGGGCGTCACCTACACCAATCGGTCGTTGCTGCTTTCCTCGCTCATTGGCACGTCAGCGAACATGCCCGGCGGCCCCAACGGTGAGCAGCAAGTTCTCCTGTCGCTCGCGCCGATGTTCCACGCGAATGCGTGGAATTTCCCCTTCATGGGCCCGCTGACGGGTTCGAAGGTGGTGTTTCCTGGCCGCGACATGCAGCCAGCGAGTCTCTACGAGCTTATCGAGTCCGAACGCGTCACGCGTGTCGCCGGTGTGCCTTCAATCTGGCAAATCCTTGTCGATTGGCTCGACCAGAACGACAAGCGATTCTTCACGCTACGTCACGCGTTCTCTGCGGGCTCACCTCTCCCCGCGAAGCTGCTGAGCGCACTCATGCTCCGCTATGGCCTGGACGTGGCCCAGTCATGGGGTATGACCGAAGTGCCGAATGCGAGTAGCGGGACGCTCAAGCCAGGTCATGACAAATTGCCCGAGCAGGAAAAGATGGCCTATCGCACCAAGACGGGTCGCGAAATATTCGGCATGCACCTGCGCATTGTCGACGAACATGGTCGAGAGTTACCCCGCGATGGGAAGACGGCTGGGCATCTGCGCGTGAGTGGTTTGTGGGCGCCCCACACGTACATCAACCAACCCGACCGCGCCGCATTGGATGCTGACGGTTGGCTGGTGACCGGCGACATCGCGACGATTGACCAATACGGTTATGTCCAAATCGTCGACCGCGCGAAGGACGTCATCAAGTCTGGTGGGGAATGGATTAGCTCCGCCAAGCTTGAGGCCGTGGCCATGCGCCATCCGGACGTTGAACGCGCGGCTGCAATCGCCGTGACCGATGAGCGTTGGGGCGAACGGCCGATGCTGCTAGTCGCTCTGCGTCCTGGCGCCACGCTGCAAGGCAAGGAGATTATCGAATTCATGCGTCCCCACATCGCACGTTGGTCGCTCCCGGAGACGGTGAGAATCGTCGAAGATATTCCGACGACGGCCACGGGCAAGGTCAATAAGGTCGCACTAAGGAAGCAGTTTTTGTAACGGGAAGGCGGGGACAGACTTTCTGTCGTTTCTGATTAATTAGAAATGCTTAAGGAAATGAAATGAAGATATTGGTTGCCGTGAAGCGAGTTGTGGACTCGAACGTGAAGGTTATGGTGAAAACGGACCAGACCGGTGTCGAGCTGGGTAACGTGAAGATATCGATGAATCCGTTCGACGAGATTGCCGTCGAAGAGGCTGTGCGCCTGAAGGAAGCGGGCGTAGCGACGGAAGTCATCGCCGTGTCGGCGGGCGTAACGCAATGTCAGGAAACGCTGCGTACGGCGCTGGCTATCGGCGCGGACCGCGCGGTTCTCATCGAGTCGAACGAAGACCTGCAGCCGCTCTCGGTCGCGAAGTTGCTCAAGGCGATGGTCGACAAGGAGCAGCCGCAGTTGGTGATTCTGGGTAAACAGGCCATCGACGACGATTCGAACCAGACGGGTCAGATGCTCGCCGCCTTGGCAAATCTGCCGCAGGCGACCTTCGCTTCGAAGATTTCCATCTCCGATGGCAAGGTTACCGTCGCGCGTGAAGTCGACGGCGGAGCAGAAACCCTGTCGCTGAGGCTCCCCGGCGTGGTCACGACGGACCTGCGCCTGAACGAGCCGCGTTATGTGACGCTGCCGAACATCATGAAGGCGAAGAAGAAGCCGATGGAGACCATCAAGCCCGAGGACCTTGGAGTCGACGTTACGCCGCGCCTGATGACTTTGAAGGTGGCAGAGCCGCCGAAGCGAGTCGCGGGGAGCAAGGTTCCGGACGTGAAGACGCTGGTCGAGAAGCTGAATACTGAAGCGAAGGTGCTGTAAGGAGCGAATGAAACATGACGAATCTCGTAATCGCCGAACACGACAACGTGTCCATCAAGGCAGCGACGCTTAACGCCGTCGCGGCTGCGCAGAAGATTGGCGGCGACGTGCACGTGTTGATCGCGGGCCACAATGCGCAGGCCGCTGCGGACGCGGCCGCCAAGCTTGTTGGCATCTCGAAGGTACTTCTTGCCGACGCGCCGCAGCTCGAAGCGGGTCTCGCTGAAAACGTGGAAGCGACGGTGCTCTCCATCGCGGGCGCGTACTCGCACATCCTGGCGCCGGCGACGGCCGCGGGCAAGAACGTCACGCCGCGTATCGCAGCAAAGCTCGATGTCGCGCAAATCAGCGAAATCACAGCCGTGCACAGCGCCGATACGTTCGAACGACCGATATATGCGGGCAACGCCATTGCGACGGTACAGTCTGCTGACCAGGTCAAGGTCATCACGGTGCGCATGACTGCATTCGACGCGGTCGCTTCAGAGGGCGGGACCGCTCAGATCGAGAAGATTGAAGCGGCCGCCGATAGTGGCCTTTCGAAGTTTGTCAGCCGCGAAGTGACGAAGCTCGACCGTCCGGAACTCACGAGCGCGAGGACTATCGTCGCCGGCGGACGCGGCCTGGGCAGCGCAGAGAACTACACCAAGGTCCTCGAGCCTCTCGCGGACAAGCTCAACGCCGCACTGGGCGCCTCGCGCGCGGCGGTCGATGCAGGTTACGTGCCGAACGATTACCAGGTAGGTCAGACCGGCAAGATTGTCGCGCCCCAACTGTACATTGCGGTGGGCATCTCGGGCGCAATCCAGCACCTTGCCGGTATGAAGGACTCGAAGGTCATCGTCGCAATCAACAAGGATGAGGAAGCTCCCATCTTTGCCGTCGCTGACTATGGTCTCGTGGGTGACCTGTTCACCGCAGTGCCAGAGATAGTCGCCGCAATTTCTGCCCGTTGACGGCAATGTCGAGGCCTGACCAATTCAGCCTCTCCCTACAGTGCAACACAATTCCAATCGAATTCCCCAAATCCGGGAAGGTCAAGAGATATGACGAGGCAGAAACGACAAGGTGAGGAAGAGCACGCATACCCGCATTGGTCTACCGACACGGTGCGTTGGTCCGACACGGACCAGCTTGGGCATGTCAATCACCTTGCAATCGGCGCTTATTTCGAGACAGGACGTTCACGATTCGTGTCGGAAATCGAGGAGAGAGGCCAAATCTTCGTCACAGCATCACTGACGATAGATTTTCTCCGGGAACTGCACTGGCCAGACCCGGTGACAGTCGGGACGGCAGTTCTTGATGTTGGGAAGACGTCATGCAAGCTGATACAAGGCCTTTTCTCGGATGGAATATGTGTCGCAGTCGCTGCCGTGATTCTGGTTCTGATTGACGGCGAAAGCCGGAATCCGGTTGAAATTCCGCACCCGCAGCGTGCGCGAATGACCGAGCGTCGGCTTCGTTGACCGACCCTCTTTGGGAAATGGTAGATAGCGGGACACGGTGCTGGTCGACGGAAGTGCTTAACCGATCTCGGATATCAACCCGAAACCCTGACGATGAAGTGGTGTAGACGATGGAATATGCTGAAAATCGCGAGTTCATGGAATACGACGTGGTCGTCGTCGTCGGCGCCGGGCCGGCCGGCCTGTCCGCGGCAATCCGCCTGAAGCAGCTTGCACAAAAGCGAGGTGTCGAGACCAGCGTTTGCGTGCTGGAAAAGGGCTCGGAAGTCGGCGCGCATATCCTCTCGGGCGCAGTCATGGACCCACGGGCGCTCAATGAACTCGTCCCTGACTGGAAGGAGCTGGGCGCGCCGCTGAACGTGCCCGTTACCGAAGACAAGTTCCTATTCCTTACCCAAACTAGCGCGAGACCCATCCCGAACTGGGCCCTTCCGGATAACTTCAAGAACCACGGGAACTATGTGGTCAACCTCGCGAATGTCACGCGCTGGCTCGGCCAGCAGGCCGAAGCGTTGGGCGTCGAAATCTTTCCGGGCTTTCCTGCGACCGAAATCCTCTGGAATGGTGATGGCACGGTCAAGGGTGTTGCTACCGGAAACATGGGTGTCGGAAAGGACGGCGAGCCAACCGAGAACTTCCAGCTCGGTATGGAGCTACATGCGAAGTACACGCTCTTCTGTGAGGGCGCACGTGGTCATCTCGGGCGTCAACTCAACGAGAAGCTCGCGCTTGGCGAGGACGCTGACCCGCAGGTCTATGGCATTGGAATCAAAGAGGTTTGGGAGATTGAACCAGAGAAGCATCGCCCGGGCCTCGTCATTCACACCGCAGGCTGGCCGCTCGACAATAACACCTATGGCGGCTCGTTCCTCTATCACATGGACAACAATCAGGTGATGGTTGGCTTCGTCGTGGGGCTCGCCTACTCGAATCCGTATCTGTCGCCATTCGAGGAGTTCCAACGCTACAAGACACATCCGGCGATCCGCGAGTACCTTGAAGGTGGCAAGCGGGTGTCATACGGTGCGCGCGCGACTACCGCAGGTGGGCTGATATCTCTGCCGAAACTCGTGTTCCATGGTGGCGCACTCGTCGGCGACGATGCAGGCTTTTTGAACGCATCGCGCATCAAGGGTAGCCACGCCGCTATCAAGTCCGGCATGCTCGCCGCCGAAGCAGCATTCGAGGCGGTCCATGCCGGGCGAAAGAGCGACGAACTCACGGCATACCCTGAAGCGTTCAAGGACTCGTGGTTACATAAGGAACTGTATAGGGCGCGCAACTTTAAGCAGTGGATGAGCAAGGGTTTGTATATAGGCACTCCGATGGTGTTCATCGAACAGAAGCTGCTCAAGGGCAAGGTGCCGTGGACGCTGCATCACAAACATCGTGACCATGAGATGCTCAAACCAGCGTCGCTATGCAAGCCCATCGACTATCCGAAGCCTGATGGGAAGCTCACGTTCGACCGCCTCTCCTCGGTCTTTATTTCAAACACTAATCACGGGGAGAATCAGCCCGTACATCTGACGTTGAAAGACGCGAGCTTGCCTGTCAAGGTGAACTTGAGTACTTATGCCGGTCCAGAGGCGCGCTTCTGCCCGGCAGCGGTCTACGGGTTCGTGAAGAGCGACGACGGCAGTGACTGCCTGCAAATCAACGCGCAGAACTGCGTGCACTGCAAGACTTGCGACATTAAGGACCCTTCGCAAAATATCGTGTGGGTTCCTCCAGAGGGTGGAGGAGGGCCAAACTACGCGAACATGTAGATACGGAAGGTCACGGTATCGTGCTGAGAAAGTGCTCGCGGAGCTTCTCGGTTCGGTAGCTTTCAAACTGTCGTTCGAGCTGCAGTAATTGTCGGTCAGAGGACCACTGCGATATCCGGCAATCAAGGCAATAAACGTAGTACTACATATTAATAATCTACTGAGAATCCGGGTGATACGCTACCAGCGTAGCTGGGGCTGTGCAATTTATACAACGGAGGAGACGATGTTCAATAACGCTCATAACAGGTGGTGGAGCGTAGCTGGCGGGACACTGGCAATGTTGCTGGGGTCGAGTACTATCGCGGCCTTTATGTTTGGCATCTTCGCTAAAGCGATAGGACAGGAATTTGGATGGTCGAGGACATCCGTTGCGCTCGGTCTTACTGCCTATACCATCGGCAACGGATTTGGCATCGGTTTTATTGGAGCCGCAATAGACAAATGGGGCGCCCGATGGACGACCGGGTTGATGATTTCGCTTTTTGGACTGTCCATAGCCGCAGTGTCGCTCATTCCGCCAAGTTTCCCGATTTTTCTAGCCATCTTCGTAGTTATTGGGTTCTTCGGCTCGGCGGCTGTCATGGTTCCATACGCTGTCGCCGTCTGTGCCCAGTTCGACAAACAGCGCGGCTTGGCTCTCGGAATTATCAACTCCGGAAACGGAATTGGTGGCATGCTTGTTCCGATTATTGCCGTTCCGTTGCTCGAGAAATTCGGCTGGCGAACCGGGTACGTGTCGTTTGGATTGATGGCAGCTCTCATTCCGGTGTTTTGCCTGCTTCTGCTGGTGCGCGTTCCGGAGGGATTTGAGGCCGAACGCAAGAGCAAAAGCGCAATCGACGCGAGTCAGTCTTTTCAGTTCCTTCGCAACCGGAACTTCTGGCTCCTCTTCACTGCAATCGGGCTTATCTCGTTCTCAACGTTCGGCGTGACGTCGCAGATTCTCCCAATTCTCACTGACCGGGGCTACGCTCCCGCGGTCGCAGGCGGGGTTCTCTCAACGGTCGGTTTCAGTTCCGTGTGTGCACGCCTTGGGACTGGCTTCTTCGTCGACCGCATCTTTGCTCCGTTCGTCACATCCGTAATTTTCGTTGCGGCCATGGTTGGCATCTGGTTGATAGTCCATGGCGGAGCGCTGCCAATCATCACGACTGGAGCAGTGCTACTGGGCATAGGACTGGGCGCCGAAGGCGATGTCATCACCTACCTCGTAAGCCGCTATTTCCCTATCCATTCGTTCGGGCGCGTGACCGGCTCCGTATGGATGACTTTCGCATGGGGCGGGGCCGCTGGCACGTTGCTCATCAGCAAGAGCTACGACACGTTCAAATCGTATGACGGCGTGGTCCTCGTGCTCATGGGGCTCATCGCTGCAGGAATTGTCTGCGTGTTGAGTCTCGGTTCCTACATATTCCCTCCTACTCATGGGGCCAGGGCGCCAATCAATGCGGCGCGCGAGCAAGCGGTGGCTCTCCATGGAGAGCGCCCATAGAGCGCGTCGCCGCGATGAAGAAGAAACTGCTGCCTGCTGCAGGCAGCAGCCCTCAATCACTTTCAAGAGACGTTATCGACGTGAGGGGTCGCAGTTATATGCCGTAGTAGTGCGAGCCCACGAGACGACTCGAGGCATACATTTGCATCGAGGATGGTCACGGTTTGACTATTCAGCAACCCATATTGTCGATGTTCGCTTCCAGAGAAATCGTCGTCTGTAAATGGCTCGAACGTTATCGAGAAAATCGAATGTGTATATCGAAGCGGTTGTATGGACTCGCATTCATGGATACGGTCAAATTGGTGTGATGCATCTTCGATTCGGTGCATCCGTTGGAGACCAAAAACTGTACCGCTGATCGCGTAGCTGTCCAGAAGATACAGCGCATCAAGTCGGTGGGGACTGCGGAAATTCGACCGAATAGGTCTAACCCATAGCCGTCAACGAAACAACCGATGCTAACCAGCGTGACAGATGGTGAGAGAATCGGCAGAGCGTCACGCTCGGCGCGGCGACGGTATTAGAAATCGGAGACGAAATGAAAAGGAAAGTAGCGCTCTTGGTAGGCACACTGGTTTGTACAGTGTGTTCATCGGCGCATGCTCAGAGCAGCGTCACTCTGTATGGCTGGCTCGACCAGGGCATCCAGTATCAAACCAATTACAATGGCGGGAGAAGAGTCTGGTTCGACTCGGCCTCCGGTATTGTCGGTAGTCGATGGGGTCTTACCGGCAAAGAAGATTTGGGCGCAGGGTTGAGCGCAGTCTTCACCCTTGAGTCCGGCATTAATCTTCAAAATGGCTCGTCTGGCCAAGGCGGTCTCTTGTTCGGACGTCAGGCTTTCGTAGGGCTCAGCAGTGTTGACTACGGTGCCGTGACGTTTGGTCGCCAGTACGACATGATTTGGTACTTCCCCGAATTCCTCACGGCAAACGCTGTTGTAGGTGCTTCGGTGTCGGCCCACCCGGGCGACTTCGATAACGCAGGAAACTCGGTACGTCTTAACAATGCTGCACGGTACATGAGTCCCGACTTTAGGGGCTTCACCTTTGGTGCGGAATACAGCTTCGGTGGCGTCCCTGGAAACTTCACCTCGACTTCGGGGTACTCGGTCGGCGCCGGCTATACGCACGGACCCTTCAAGATTGCGGCTGCGTTCGACTATTTCAAAAACCCCACATCAACGGCCGGGAGCGGGTTCTTTACAGCATACGGAAACGGTGCGAGTCCACTCGCGTTCTCGCTAAACAAAGCCTACTCAGTTGCTCAAGCTTACCAGTCGGCAGTCGTTGGCGCGAACTATGTAATCGGTAACCTGACGTTAGCGGCATCGTATTCCAACGCGCAATACGCCAACCTTGGCGCTGAGTTCTCCAATGGGACAGCCATATTCAATAACTTCGACATTGGATTCAACTATCGATTCACGCCCGCTCTGTCGGCCGGCATTGCGTATGACTATCTCAATGCTCGAGCCGTGACGACTTCCAAAGGTAGTATCGTCGGCAATCAGCACTACAATCAGGTCGCATTCCTGGTGGACTACCTCCTTTCAAAGCGGACCGACCTATATGGCGGTGCTGGATGGCAACGGGCATCCGGGACATCTTCGCTCGGCACGCCAGCAGTTGCTAACATCGACAACCAAGGCGATTCCTCGAACAATCACACCATGCTCGTTCGCATCGGTATTCGCCACAAGTTCTAATGTCATACCTTGGACTGCACGAGGGTGCAATGTACCGCTGCTCATGCGGTCAGGCTGTAATAGCAGCTAGTAAGGCATATGGTTCCGATATCGCCCAAGAGAGCGTCACCTGCTGGCGCCGTCGAGGAAAAGCTTGGCGAGAAGTGCCCGCGTCCAGCGATGCGCCGGGTCATGATGGTTCCGTGCATGCCAATGCTGCTTGACATCAAACCTCGGCGCATCGACGGGTGGGCATCAAGGTACGATTTCAGAGTCATCCTTGCGCGTCCCCGTCCACGATTCGATGACGCCAAGACAACATAACGCTGTGCGAAAAACTTCTGCTGATAGAACCCCGCCTCCAGTTGAGGCATGAATCCGACAGCAAGTTCCAGTTCGCCTTTCGCTAAAAGTTGCGGTGTTTCAGCTGAGATGTGGGAAATCTGAACCCGGGCATTGGGTGCTGTGGTTCGAAGCTTGTTCAGTAGCGTTGGAACCCGCTCATCAAGTTCAAGACCAGCACGCAAGTTCGCACCTTCGACCAGACGGCGTCAGGTGTTGTCGTCATCGACCAGCATGGTGAGCGCTATCAGGCCGACGCTGTCATTGGTTGCGACGGAGTCAAGTCCGTCATCCGACAAGCACTCGTTGGCGACCCCCACCGCGTCACGAGACATGTCGTCGATCGTGCCGTGGTCGACGTTCAGAACATGCCAAAGAACCTTCAGATTAACCTGTCGTATGGTGCGGGTCGAATTGCCACTTGGTGCACCACCCACTCCGCGGCGGTCAGCAATACAACGAGCTAACGTCAAGAGTAATGGGATGGACGCGCCTACCCGAAGCGGCATCAATGTGCCAAAACGGACCCGAAATACGCGTGCCGCAGATTAAGGGGGCGGTGTGACCGCCGGATCGCTTCGGGTCGCGTTGTTAACAACATTTGTTGAAGGAGACTTCGTCCTTCATCGGCTCACTGCTTCGGCCTCGTCAAACGGGTCGTTGACAACGGAGGAATCCAAGGCAACGTCTCGATCAAAAATTCGCGAAACCAACGATTGGCCTCGTCCTTCTCGAAGGCCGCGTGCCAGTACACCCTTGACGTGATTTCCGGAAGGTCGACTGGTAGAGGATATATCCTGAATTGCCCGGATTGATTCAGCGCTCGTGCGACGCCGCGCGGCAATGTCACGATCCAGTCCGTATGTTGAAGAATCTGGGGAATCACGGTGAAGTGCGGCACGCGCAAAGCGATGGTCCGGTGCAAGCCATGGGCGTGCAATGAGTCGTTAATTTCGACGTGGCTCCTGTCGGTCGAATCGACAGCGACATGTGATAGCTCAAGAAATTTTTCTCGTGAAAGTTGGCGAGCGGGCAACCCAGGGCGCTTGCGCGTCATGCATACGTACTGTTCGCGAAATAGCAGTGCCGAATTCGCGACGGGCTTCAGCGCAGACAGGTTCCCAATAGCAAAGTCAAGGTGACCTAGCCGCAGACGTTCTTCGACTTCATCCACCGGGACCAGTTGCGCCGCAATCCTGAGTCTGGGCGCCACAACCTGCAACTTCTCACAGATAGGCGGCACGAAGACCTGCACGCCAATATCCGACATTGCCAGCCGGAATTCGCGCGAACTCGTTAGTGGATCGAATTGCTCCCTTTGACTGAGCGTCTCCCGGATTGCCGCGATTGCGTCCCCAAGGGGGAGCGCGAGTCGCGACGCTTTGGCGGTAGGCATCATGCCACCGGGTGTCCGAACAAATAGTGGATCGTCGAACAGCGCTCGCAAGCGCCCCAATGAGTAGCTGACCGAGGGTTGCGACAAACCGAGTTTCTCCCCGGCGCGCGTCAGACTGCGCTCGTCGAGTATCACGCTGAACACCCTGAGCAGATTCAGATCGATTCTTTCAAAATCATTCATATCTATGGGGGACTGCAAATTGATCAATTTGACCGATATTTTACCCACTCCTAGACTGCGTTACATGCATAGGAGACAGTTGTGGAAACGGCAATTATTGATACGACAGATGCCCAGCAAAGCTTTCAGGAGTCGGCGTTTGCGACAGACCGTACCCTCCCGGCGCTGCTCGCCGCGAGGGTGGCGCGGGACGGAAGTCGCCCCCTCTTTTCCGACAGGAGAACAACGTGGACCGGTGACGATGCCATAGCCATTGCCGCGCGCCGAGCCGGATCGCTTGCGGCGCATGGTGTCAAACGTGGCGACCACGTTGCACTGCTCTGCGGCAATCGCACGGAGTTCCTGGAGATCGTCCTTGGCTGCGGCTGGCTTGGGGCTGTCGTGGTTCCAATTAACACGGCTTCTCGAGGGTTTCAACTCGAACACATTCTGCGCAATTGTGGTGCGCGGCTCCTGGTGGCGGAGTCGAGTCTGGTTGACGCCGTTCAAGCCCTCGACGTGCAGGACCTTCCTTTAGAAGCAATTTGGCTGGTTGGAGCTACGGAGCCAGCCGAATCCGTGCCAGCACGAATCAGTGCGAGCCCGATGCCACCGGCTGGCGAACCCGTCGATGCTGCGGACCTTTCAGATGGCGATCCTTTTGCCGTGCTCTATACATCCGGCACCTCCGGACTATCGAAAGGTGTGATCTGTCCGCATGCGCAGTTCTACTGGTGGGGACGGTATACGGCGCGCGACCTTGGCGTTGCTTCGGGCGATGTCTTATACACGTGCCTTCCACTGTTCCACACGAATGCATTGAACAGCTTTTTCCAGGCGTTGATCCACGACGCCGAGCTTGTCGTCGACCGTCGCTTCTCCGCAAGTGGATTCTTCGACGCGCTGGTTGAGACACGGGCGACCGTCACATTCGTTCTCGGCGCGATGGTGCCAATTCTTCTCGGGCGTACCGCAACGACGAACGAGCAGGCACATCGCGTACGTGTCGCGTTAGCTCCCGGCGTTCCGGCGCACTTCCAGTCGGAATTCACCACGCGCTGCGGAATTGGCCTGGTCGACGGATACGGATCGACAGAGACGAACTGCGTGATCAGTGGAGGTATGGGAAACCAAAGGCCCGGTTATATGGGCAAACTCGCGACGGGCTTTGATGCGCGTGTGGTCGACGAGAACGACCAAGAGGTTCCAGATGGAGAGGCTGGCGAACTGATTCTGCGAGCCGACGCTCCATTTGCGTTTGCGAGCGGTTACCTCGGCATGGCTGAAAAAACCGTTGAAGCCTGGCGAAACCTCTGGTTCCACACGGGTGATCGCGTCGTGCGCGACGCTGAGGGTTACTACCGGTTCGTTGATCGTCAAAAGGATGCCATCCGTAGACGCGGTGAAAACGTGTCTTCGTTCGAAGTCGAGCAGGTTTTGCTCAGCCATCCATCTGTCGAAACGGCGGCAGTCTTTGCTGTGGCGTCTCCGCTTGCGGAGGACGACGTGATGGCGGTGGTCGTCCTGAGGGCAGGCGAAGCGCTGGAGCCGCTTGATCTGATTCGATATTGCGAGCCGCGCTTGCCGTATTTCGCAGTGCCGCGTTTTCTCGCGTTTGTGGAGGACATGCCGAAGACTGAGAACGGCAAGATCCAAAAATTCAAGCTTCGGGAAATAGGTGTGACCGAAACGACATGGGATCTCGAGACATCGGGATACCGCTTGAAACGTCCTTGATCCGAGCCGGCTTCTCATCAACTGTCTTCGGTGTGGTTTCGATATCGCTGCAGCATTTGCGAGTCTCAACGCACTAACGATGTACATCTGGAGAATTAGATGGCAACCCCGCATACGTTTTCCGCAGCGACCACTCACCCCGCGAATGCTGCCGATGCGCTCCCTGATCAGGTCGACGCCAAGTCGCTGAAGCGCATCGTTTTTGCGTCCGTCATGGGCAATGCTCTCGAATGGTACGACTTCTTTCTGTATAGCACGGCCGCGGCGTTGGTATTTGGATCGCTATTTTTCCCGAAGGGTACTGATCCACTGCTCGGCACCCTTGCTGCGTTCGCGGGCTTTGCCGTGGGGTTCGCCGCACGGCCGTTCGGAGGCGCGCTGTTTGGTCATATCGGGGACAGGTACGGTCGTAAGACGGCGTTGGTATGGACATTGTCCATAATGGGCGGTGCTACGTTCATGATCGGTGTTTTGCCGACGTACGCACAGATCGGACTTTGGTCACCTGCGCTGCTGCTTGTCTTGCGTTTGTTGCAAGGCGTAGCCGCAGGCGGCGAATGGGGCGGCGGCGTGCTGATGATCAGCGAATCGGCACCCCAGGAGAAACGAGGCTTTTACGCAGCCTGGAGCCAAATTGGTGTCGGCGGTGGTTTCGTGTTGTCGGCGGCTGTGTTCTTTCTCGTGCAGTTGCTGCCGAAAGATGCCTTCATGAGTTGGGGATGGCGCATCCCTTTCCTGCTGTCGATCATGATATTTGGTGTCGGCGTGTATGTCCGCTCCAGGCTGCCGGAGAGCGCCGAATTCGCGAAGGCCGAAGCCGCCGGCAAAAAGGCTCGTATGCCCGTGTTCGAGGTCATTCGCAAGCACCCGAAGGAAATCCTCATGGCCATGGGCCTGCGGGTCGCGGAGAACGGGGGGTCGTACATCGTGCTCGCATTCTCGCTCGTGTACGGCAAGTTCATCGGCATATCCAACAAGGTCATGCTCGCTGGCGTCATCGTGTCCATGAGCCTCGAACTGGTGACGATGCTCCTGTGGGGACGCCTGTCGGACCGGATTGGCCGCAAGCCGGTCTACATGATCGGTGCTGCTGGATTCGTGGTTATCGCATTTCCTTTCTTCTGGCTCATCGACACGCAAATTCCAGCGCTGATCTGGCTTGCGTTTCTGCTCGGCAACGCGGTCTGCCACGGCGCGATGATAGGCACCCAGCCCAGTCTGATGGGTGAACTTTTCAGCACTGAAGTCCGGTACTCGGGTATGGCATTAGGCCACGAAATCGCTTCGGTCTTTGCCGGTGGGTTGTCTCCGCTGGTAGCGACTGCGTTGCTTGCGCACTACCACGCTGCATGGCCGGTCGCGCTGCTGATGATAGGGCTGTCCATGGTGACTGTGGTCTCGCTGCTTTTCACTCGGGAAACACGGCCCAGCGTGTCTGCCAACAAGTGACCTTAAGGATACGTCCATGCAACCCAGCGATTTTGACGACGTTTTGCTCACGGCTGGCGTGGAGATCCAGTACCAGCGTCAAGCGACCACAGAGTCGACCGCGGATCTGCTTGCACAGGCGTTTGCTGCGGCGCTCGGACAGTCGGGATTCTCGGCGAAAGACGTCGATGGTTTGGGCGTGGCGTCTTTCACCCTTGGGCCGGATCATGCCATTGACATGGCATGGCGGCTGGGATTGAGCCCACGCTGGTGCATGGACGACTGCCATGGTGGTGCGAGCGCCATTAACCTGCTTCAGCATGCGATTCGAGCGATACAGCATGGCGACGCGAACGTCGTTGCGCTGGTATCTGGCGATCGCTTCGAGCCGGCCGACTTCAAGCAACTTGTGGAGCATTACAACCTGACGACGCGCAACCTGTTGCGGCCGCTCCAGAATGGAGGTCCAAACAGTCTTTTCTCGATGCTGACGCAGCGCCACGCGAAGCAACACGATTTGACTCGACGGGACTACGGCGCCCTATGTGTAGCACAGCGCGAGTGGGCGACATTGAATCCGCTGGCAGTCTATCGCTCCCGGTTAACGATCGACGATTACCTCGAAGCGCCAATGGTCGCCGATCCCCTATGCCGGTTCGATTGCGTTCCGGTTGTGTGCGGCGCTAATGCAGTGATCGTCTCGCGCGCCGACCTTGTACGTCAATCGGTGAACGTGCGAGTGCGGGGTCTGCAATGCCTCTACAACGCAGACCATCAGGCGGGCGATGGATGCGAGACATCACTTAAAGTGATCGCCGAACGGCTGTGGCAGCAATCGCTCGCAGCGCCCGAAAAGATGGATTTGGTGTCGGTCTACGACGACTACCCCGTCATGGTCCTTGCGCAGCTTGCGGATCTCGGTTTCGCTCCAGACGGGGATCTGCGCTCGTTGATCTCCCGCATCGCGTCGCGCGAGCTTGCTGTCAATACCTCGGGCGGCCAGTTATCAGCGGGTCAAGCTGGCGCCGCGGGCGGCATGCACGGTCTCGTCGAGGCTATTGGGCAGCTACGTGGCGCCGCGGGATCACGGCAGATTCCAGATGCCAGATTGGCGGTCGTGAGCGGGTACGGAATGGTCGAATACCGTTATGGCATGTGTGCCAACGCGGTCGTACTTGAGCGCGAGCTACGAGGTGTGCGATGACACTTAAAGTATTTCAGTGCGAGACGTGTGGATCGACGCTGTTCCCTTCGCGATATTTCTGCCCTACGTGTGGCGGCAGTGACTGGTCTGAACGCGTGGTCCTCGACGGCACCGTAGGAGAGTCGACCGTTGTGCGTCACCGCGTCGGAGCAGACGATGTTCGTGAAGTCTATCTCGCCAGCGTTATAACGAGCGCCGGTCCGGTCGTTGTGGCTCGCCTGGAGCATCCGCTGGAATCTGGCAATTCGGTGCGGCTTGAAATGGACGGCGAGAATCGCATTCTGGCGCATGCGTCGTGAGGTTGGCCGCTATCCGTCTCAAGCGCTGGAACGTGAAGAGAAGGTTTGGAGATAGACATGAAGATTGAGGGATCGGTGGCATTCGTTACTGGCGCAAATCGGGGTCTAGGAGCGTGCTTTGTAAAAAGCCTGCTCCACGAAGGCGCGCGCAAGGTCTACGCAGCAGCCAGAGACATTTCGATGGTCACGCTGCAGGACGCGCGTGTTGTGCCGGTCACGCTGGATATTACGAATCTGGCGCAGGTGGAGCAAGCGGCAACTCTTGCCAGCGATGTCACGTTGCTTGTCAACAACGCGGGCATCAATCACGTCGAGCCGCTACTTGGCGCGCGCGATTTGAATGCCGCGCGGCGCGAGATGGAAGTCAACTATTTTGGAACGCTCAACATGATCCGGGCGTTTGCGCCGGCCATGAAGCGCGAGGGAGGCGCGATTATCAATGTGTCGTCAATCCTCGCTCGGGTTGCATTGCCGTCCATGGCGTCACTGTGTGCATCTAAGGCTGCCGTACTGCGCATGACGGAAGGCGTGCGAGCTGAGCTGACGCCTTATGGTGTGCGCGTGCTCGCGCTTTTGCCGGGTGCGATTGACACTGATATGAGTCGAGATTTTCCGCCTCCGAAGATTCCGGCCGAGCAGGCCATCGAAGAGGCCCTGGCTGCGTTGCGGGACGGTCCCGACGAAGTCTACATTGGGAGCATGGCGCAGCAAGTAGCAGCGGGTTTGGCGGCGGACCGCCGAGCCTTGCAGGAAAGCCTGTCAGGATTTTGAATCCCCACAAATATGGACGTAAAAATACCCCAGACCAAAAGGAAAGCATCATGAACGGCGAATATATCCAGATTAGCGCAGAGGATGGGCAAGCGTTTTCCGCTTACCTTGCAAAGCCCAAAAATGGCTCCGGGCCCGGATTGATCCTGCTGCAGGAAATCTTCGGCATCAACGGCTATATGAAGTCCATGGCCGACCGATTCGCTGAAGAAGGGTATGTAGTCGTGGTGCCCGACCTGTTCTGGCGGATGAAACCCGGTGTCGTGCTCGGCTATAGCGACGAGGACTTTGCAGCAGCGCTTGACTACAACGAGCGACTATCCATTGACCTCGCGGTCGCCGATATCCAGTCCACCGCCAAGGCGTTGCGCGCACTATCGCAACATGGCAGCAAGATTGGGGCTCTAGGCTACTGTCTCGGAGGAAAACTGGCGATGCTTGCGGCGTCAAGAACAGATGTGGACTGTGCCGTCAGCTACTACGGCGTAGGGCTGGACGCCTACCTGCACGAGGTGCCGTCGATCCGCTGTCCGATGGTGTTTCACTTTGCTGGCGAGGACGCCTTTTGTCCCCAGGAAACCCGCGAGAAGATTCAGGCCGCGCTTAGCTCAAACGCTGCGATCGAACAATATGTCTATGCCGGTTGCGATCACGCGTTTGCGACTTCTGAGCGCGAGCATTTCGACAAGCCCGCCGCAATGATGGCGTACTCGCGCAGCCTCTCAATGTTGCGCAGGATACTAGGGCCTATATATGACCTGGATTCGCTATGGGAATCGCACTGTCACTACGAATTTGCCACTCGTGACGTGAACGCCATCATGCCAACGATGATCGCCTCGCCCTACGTCAACCACATTCCGACCATGACGGGTGGCGTAGGCCATGACCAACTGAAGCGGTTTTATAAATACCACTTCGTCGATGCTAACCCGGCTGACACGCGACTCATTCCGGTCTCGCGAACGATCGGTACCGATCGGATCGTGGATGAGTTCGTATTCTGCGCGACGCATGATCGCGAAATCGACTGGTTGCTCCCGGGGCTGTCGCCTACCGGAAAATACTTCGAAATTCCAATGCTCGCGGTTGTGCACTTCCGGGGCGACAAGCTCTACAACGAGCATATCTATTGGGATCAGGCATCCGTGCTCGTGCAGATCGGGTTGCTTGACCCCACGGGGCTCCCGGTTGCCGGCATTGCAACGGCGAAGAAATTGATCGACGAGAGTCTGCCGAGCAATTCGCTGATGCGAAATTGGCAAACCAGCGCAAATAAGCCGATCTAATACCGAGCAAGTATCCGCGCACAAGAATCAAAAAAAATCGATCAGAGAGTCTCCTGGACGATTGCGGTTTCGGCGGATCAAGGTTCGTTCAGCCTCAGTGATTTTCAAACTCACGGTTGAGAAATGGATGCCTATCTGTTGTCCAAAATCTATTAAATGAACTTCGGCGTCCGAACCGTATTTTGGCAAAATTTAAAAAGGGAATAGTCGTGAACAAACGGCTCATTGTTCTTCTAGGTATGTCGCTTGTGAGCAGCGCGGCTTTTGCTCAGAGTAGTGTGACTCTGTACGGGATTATCGACAACGGGCTCACGTGGACGAGCAATCAGGGTGGCAAGAGCGCTGTCCAGATGCAAGGCAGCATTTCCCAGGGCAATCGCTGGGGCCTTAGGGGGGCTGAGGATCTGGGTGGCGGGACGTCGGCCATTTTTCGCCTGGAGAACGGATTCAACGTCAATACCGGTACGCTCAGTCAAGGCGGACGCCTGTTTGGTCGGCTGGCCTATGTCGGGCTGTCGAACGATCGTTACGGTACGTTCACATTAGGCCGGCAGGGCGAAGCGGTGGGCGATTATATCGGAGCACTGTCCGCAAACGGAACGTTGCCGGGCGGCATTCTGTTTCCCCACCCGGGCGACCTGGACAATAACGGCATCGACTTTCGCCTCAACAATGCGGTCAAGTATGTGTCGCCGAAGATTGCTGGTTTGACCGGTGTTGCGATGTATAGCTTCGGCGGTGTTCCAGGTGACTTTAAAAAGACCAGCGCGAAATCTTTTGCTCTTCAATACGTAGGCGGGAGTCTGCAACTGGTCGGAGCCTACACGTCGATCGACCATCCAGCAGTGGCCGTACCTGAAGGCGTATGGACGCCGAATAACACAGTCAATGGCAATTACGGTCTCGCGGCTAGTAGCTACAAGGTGCTTGCTCTTGCGGCCGCCTATACGATCGGCTCCGCCCGATTTACCGCTGATTGGACGCACACGCAATTCGGCGGCCTTGATCCCACACTCGGAGCCAAGATCAATGGCCACGTGACATTCAATATTGCTGAGTTTGTGGCCAGCTATATGGTCACACCAACGCTTCAATTGGGCGCTGCATACAGTTACACACTAGGCAATGTATCGGCAACGGGGAAATCGCCGCACTATAACGAGGTCGATGCCAGCGTCGATTACCTTCTTTCGAAAGCAACGGACGTCTACGCGTCCGCAACATACATGCGCGCGGGTGGCGGCGCCGTAGCCGATCTCGCCCCGGTCCTTTCCCCTTCGAGTTCGCAGAATCAGCTCGCTCTGCGGCTTGGCATCCGGAAGAGATTCTAGCCGAGCCGATAGCCTGAGCTCGTCGCTTGATCAAGAACTTCTGGGGAATCCCACTCCCTCAAACTGGAGAAGCCACCATGGAAATGGTTGAATCACGCCTGCTTCCGCTGGGCATGCCTGAGTCTGACTTTGTCAAGTTTCCGCGCGAAGATGGTTCCCGGGTACCTTACAAGGTATTTAGCTCGCGAGCCGTCTACGACCGCGAGCAGGAACGCGTCTTTCGAGGCCCGACGTGGAATTTCGTTGCACTCGAAGCTGAAATCCCGAACCCAGGTGACTACAAGAGCACCTTCGTCGGCGACACACCGGTGGTCGTCACCCGCCTCGAAGAGGGCAGCCTGTCGGCATGGGTGAACCGCTGCGCACATCGCGGCGCATCAGTGTGCCGCAAGGCGCGCGGCAACGCTACGTCGCACACTTGCGTCTATCACCAATGGAGTTTCGACAACAGCGGTAACCTGCTCGGTGTGCCGTTCCGGCGCGGACAGAAGGGGATGACGGGCATGCCGGCGGATTTCGATCCGAAGAATCATAGCCTTAAAAAGCTGCGTGTCGACAGCTATCGCGGCCTCGTATTCGCCTCGTTCAGCGACGAGGTCGCGCCGCTGCCGGAATATCTCGGTGCGGAAATGCGCCCGTGGATCGACCGTATTTTTCATAAGCCGATCGAGTATCTCGGCTGCACGCGTCAATTCTCGAAATCGAACTGGAAGCTGTATTTCGAGAACGTGAAGGACCCGTATCACGCGAGCATGTTGCATCTGTTCCACACGACCTTCAATATTTTCCGGGTCGGCATGAAGGCACGGTCGATTCCTGATGCAACGCACGGCCTTCACAGCATTATCACAGTGACGAAGACCGGTGAAGATACATCGGCCGCATACAAGCAGCAGAACATTCGATCATTTGACGAAGGATTCGCGCTCGAAGACGACTCGATTCTCGGTCTTGTGTCCGAATACGAAGAAGACACGACGAATCACATCCAACCGATCTTCCCGCAACTGGTGATCCAGCAGATTCACAACACGCTGGTCGCCCGTCAGTTGCTGGCGAAAGGCCCGAACAACTTCGAATTGATTTTCCATTTCTTCGGCTACACCGACGACACCCCCGAGCTGCGCGAGTTGCGGCTCAAGCAGGCGAACCTTGTCGGCCCCGCGGGCTATATCTCGATGGAAGACACGGAAGCCACCGAACTCGTTCAGCGAGGCACGATTCGCGACGCGGACGCCACGTCGGTCATCGAAATGTCGCGCGGCAATCCCGACCAGCAGGACACGGTGATTACAGAGAGCCTGATCCGCAAGTTCTGGGTGGGTTACCAGAAGCTGATGGGCTATTGAACGTCGACGGAGAACACATCATGGATGCAATGAAGCTGTGGTTCGAACTGCACAGGCTGCAGGACCAGTACATCAACAATCTCGACAACGACCGTCTCGAAGCATGGCCGGCGCTGTTTACCGAAGACTGCCTGTACGAGATCGTTCCGAAGGAAAACGCGGACCTGGGTCTGCCAGTTGGCATCATCTATTGCACAAACCAACGCATGCTGCGGGACCGTGTGGTGTCGCTGCGCAATGCGAACATCTATGAAGAACACAGCTACCGCCACATGACATCGGGTCTCACAGTGACCGGTGAGAAAGACGGTGTGATCGAAACGGAAAGCAACTACGTGGTAATCCAGACGCTTTCCAACGGCGAGTCGGGTGTGTATCAGGCGGGCAAATATTACGACCGCGTGGTGCATACACCCGATGGTTTGCGCTACAAGGCGAAGCGCGCGATTTACGATACGTCGCGTGTGCAGACCTTGCTCGCGACGCCGATCTGAGGAGGTTGCAATGGATCAGTTGGTCAACGTTTGGCAGACCCTCGGCGCGCTCGACGACTATACGGAAGGTGAGCCCGTTGCGATTGTCTCTGGCTCGAAGCAGATCGCAATTTTCAGGCTCGGCGAAGAAGTGTTCGCGCTGAACGATCTGTGCACGCACGGTCATGCGCGTTTGTCGGAAGGCTATGTGGAAGATGGTTGTGTCGAATGTCCGCTGCATCAAGGGCTAATCGACATTCGCAGCGGGGCGCCGCGTTGTGCGCCGGTGACGGAAGCCGTGCGCAGTTTCCCAATCCGGATAGTCGACGGCCGGGTGGAAATTCATGTCGAATAAACCTTATGTGATCGTCGGCGGAGGGCATGCGGCGCGGCGCGCAGCGGAATCGCTGCGAGAGCGTAACGCCGACGTGCGGATCGTGATGATCGGTGCAGAGCCGGAGTTGCCGTACGACCGGCCAGTATTGTCGAAAGACGTGCTTACCAGTGGCGAAGGGGAGCGTCGTGCTTTTATCCGCGACGAAGCGTTTTATAGAGATCATCGAATCGAATTGCGACTAGGCTTGAGCGTCGAGTCGATCAATCGGACGCGAAAAGAAGTGACTCTGGCTGAGGGAACCACGCTCGAGTACGAGTGCCTACTGCTTGCAACGGGCTCTCGCGTACGACGCTTCAGCGGGCCAGTCGAGGAGGGCGTAACGCTACACTACGTTCGCACTGTGGCCGATGCTCGCGCGTTGCGTGCAGATCTTGCGCCGCGCCGGCGCGTCGTGGTTTTGGGCGGCGGCTTTATAGGTCTCGAAGTCGCAGCGTCGGCGGCAACGCTTGGATGTACGGCTGTCGTGATCGAGCCGGCTGGCGCGCTGTTGCAGCGATCGATGCCGGCTGCAATCGGGGATTTTGTACTGTCGATGCATCGGGAAAAGGGCGTCGATATCCGGCTGAACGTAAAGCCTCTCGGGATTCGACGTAGTGCGAATGGTGATGGTGCGGTCATCGAAACCGACAACGGCGATATTGAGGCCGATGTGGTGGTGATCGGCATTGGCGTTGTGCCGAATGTGGAACTTGCTGCGCAAGCGGAGTTGGACGTCGAAAACGGCATTGTCGTCGATGCGCAATGCAGAACGAGCGACCCGGCGATTTTCGCGGCTGGCGAAGTAACAATGCACTTTAATCCGCTGATGGCGCGGCACGTGCGCATCGAGTCGTGGCAGGTCGCTGAGAATCAACCGGCGATTGCGGCTGCAAACATGCTTGGCGGTGCGGACAGCTATGCGGAAATACCTTGGCTGTGGTCCGATCAGCACGATTGTAATCTGCAAACGCTAGGTGTTTTTACTGACAGTCAGAGGTTGGTGACGCGAGGCACAGCCGGTGATCGCGCGTTCAGCCTGATGGCGTTGGGCGAGTCTGGGGAGTTACAGGCGGTGGCCGCGGTGAACTCCGGTCGCGACATCAGCGCATGCAAACGACTGATAACCACGCGTAAGCCGCTAGACCCAACAAAACTGGCTGACCCGACTGTTCCCTTGCGCTCATTGCTTTAGGCTATTTCGACGACCCGAAAAGTCTAATTGTGCAAATCATCACGCGTGTGGTTCACAGACATCATCCTCGTTGGTCTCAGTCTCGTACGTGTCTGCACCTTATTCGCGGTGCGTCGATAAAGATGGAGAACGGTGCTGGGTCGGGAAGGATCTGCAGCGTATCCGCTGCGCATCACCTTCATGGGCCTGTTCGATACGGTAGCGTCGGTCGGCGGCCCGGCCCTGCATCTGGACTGGGCGTCCGAACTGGCGATTCCACCAGAGGTCGAGCGGTGCGTGCATTACGTGGCCGCCCACGAGGTCCGGAACGCGTTCCAGCCCTTCGCATTGCCCTTCACCATCGAGTCGACAATGTTCTGCAAAGCGGAGTACGCGATCTTGTCCTTGATGTTGACCGTCGTGCTCGATGCTCAAGGGGCGTGGCGCGTGGTGCCGCACAACCTCAAACTGCGCCAGGAGATCCGCAAGCACGGGGGCAAACGGCGTGGACATGTCGGGGGCGAGGCCAATCCGATCGGAACGTACGTACAGGAAAAGCTCGCGCAGGCGAAAAAGACACGTAAGGCTGCCACACAACTTGCCCATGCCATGCGGCTGCTGGGTTCTGCCCCAACTGTGCGTGCGCCCCGCGCCCCGGTGCGTCCAAAGAAACTTTCCATCGGTACCGGCCAGGTCTTTTAACCCTGTCGTTTGCATGGGAGGCATCATGTCGCTTCAGAAACCACGCCCCATTGATCCGTCGCTGCAGCCACTGGCGTCTGGCAACTACCGCATCGCCACGCCCGCGATCGAGGCGCTCTACGAGCTGGTCGTCCGGTGTCTACGCTACCGGATCATGGAGGCACTGATCTACGGGCCAGCGCGGATCGGCATGACCCGCGCGATTGAGTATGTGCGTCTGCTGCTCGCGCGCAATTATCCGAAGATGACAAGCTATCACGCGCAGTGCGAACACAAGCCGCGGCACGCCGAAGGCCCATTCTTCGCAAACCTGCTCGAGGCCGTCGGCGACCCGGACCCGAACGCCGGATCGAATCCCTCGAAACGCATGCGTCTGTCGCTGAGAATCCGCGAGGCGGCGGCCCGGGCCGGCAGCGGCACCGTGCTCCTCTTTTGCGACGAAGCACAGCGTTACAACGAGAACGAATACGAGTGGCTGCGTGACGTTCACGACGCACTCGACCGGCAGAATATCAAGCTATTCACGTTTCTGGTGGGCCAGCAGGAGCTCCTCGCGCAGAAGACCGCGATGCAGGTCGCCGGCAAGACACAGATCGTCGCGCGACTGATGGTCGAGGAGCTGGCGTTTTACGGCATCCGCAACGCCGAGGACGTGGCGACGTGTCTGAACAGGTACGACCAGACCGGTTACCCGGAAGGCAGCGATTGGAGTTTTACGCGCTTTTATATTCCGCAGGGTTTCGATGCAGGGTATCGGCTGGTCAGTGACGCGGACGCGCTGTGGCGCGCGTTCGAGGCTGCGCACAACAAGGCGAACCTGCCGGGCCGGCTGGAAATCCCCATGGAATCATTTGCGCGCGTTGTCGAGATCGTGCTGAAGGAAAGAGAAGTCAAGGACAGTCTGCAATACTGTCCGGAACCCGCGCTGTGGACTCACGCCGTACAGCACTGCGGCTATGTGCAGTCACGTCATGCAACCGGACGCGTGCTCGTCGCCACCGTGTAACAATCCGGTGCTGCGAGCGCCGAGCTTTCCGATCCTCACGCTCGACGAACGCAGGCTGACGCCCTCGCTGGGTTACGTCTTCAACAGGAAGTGGCTCCATCCCTGCGAATCGCTCATCTCGATCGTCTGGAACTTCGAGAAGGCGGATGCGCTGCCCGGGCACGTCGTCGCGCGTCTGATGGGACCGGATATCGATCCGTACGAAGGCATCGTTCCGCAATTGGGTACGGTCGATATCCAGCGACTACGCGACACGCTCGCCGTGCCGATGAAAACGCTGCGGACATCTCTGTTGCTGCCGTCACATCGACGCCGTTACAGTGGACTGTTTCGCTACTGTCACCGCTGCGTAGCGCGTGGCTACCATAGCGTACTCCATCAGATGGACGGCGTAGGCATGTGCCCGGCGCATCGCCAGCCGCTGGAAACGGCATGTCGCCGCTGTGGTTACGAGGCGCAGTGTCTCGCCAGCGTCCGGCTTCTGGAGGCGCCGTATCGCTGCGCATACTGCCGCGCAAGTTACGGGGTCAGGGGGGCGTTGTCACGTTGACTTGCTGATGGCGCAAAACAGCAGAGCACGCGTGTTGGCTCAGACAGCTGACGGATTTTGGGCGAGCTCGGTGAAACGATGCCATGCGGCAAAGCGTTGGGCGAGTTGCTTGCGAAAGAGCGAAGCGCGCAGCAGATGTCGCTTGAGCGCGAAGTGCTGCCGGATCGGACCGAAGCTTGACAGGAACGCCTGAGTCCGTTTCGGCTCGCGGAAGCCACGCATGCGGCGCTCGCGTTCGCGCGTGGGTTGGTGACTGTTTTCGGCCCGATTATTTACGCGTGCGGCAGCCTTGACGAACACGTGTTTCACGTGCGCCAGTTCGGGGATGTCGGCCTTGGCGGCCGGATAGCTGCGTAATTGATCGGTAACGATCTTGCGCGGGCACAGGACATGAAAGAAGCACTCGCCTGAAGAACCGTTTGGCGGCCGCCTTGTCCCGCCGTTTCTGCAATAGGACGTCGAGTTCTGCGCCGTGCTCGTCAACCGCACGCCATAGCAGGTAAGGCTCGCCGCGCAAGGTCACAAACACTTCGTCCAGATGCCACGTGGTGCCGGGCTTGCGGCGAGCAGCCTTGACGCGAGATGCGAAGTCCGCGCCAAATTTGTCGCACCAGCGGCGAATAGTCTCGTAGCTGACGACAACACCACGCTCGAACAGCAGTTCTTCGATGTCGCGTAGGCTCAGCTGGAACCGGAAGTACCAGCGCACGGCGCAACTGATGACGACCGCCGGAAAGCGATGACCGTAATATAGCGATTTCGTCTTGTTCGTCACGGCATCTTACTCGAGCGCGTCGCCAATGTGACAGTGCCTTATTGATCAATGGACAATCAGACCCGTTCCGAGACGACCCGCAAGAAGGCTATTGAGGCCGCATTCACAATCCTTGCGCGAGAAGGCGTGGGTGGCCTTACATTCGATTCGCTGTCGCGCGAGAGTGGCGTGAGCAAGGGGGGGCGGCTGCATCCGCACCAAGCATGGTGTGCTTACAGCGCTGCTTGATTATCAGCGGCAACAGTTTGAACAGATCCGGCTCGACTACCTGGCGAAGGAAGCAGGCAAGAAAGCCGAACCGAATCTCGCGGCGCATATAGCCGTCTATCGGGAGTCCATCAAGCAGCCGCATTCGGTCGCGCGAGCCGTGCTGGCAGCGTTGGTCGAGAGTCCGGAACTGCTCGACGACTCGAAAGCGGCGGATGCAGACAGGATGAAAGCACTCCAGCGCGAGTCGGGCGACCTCGAGCTTTCATTGCTTCGCTATTTCGCTGCAAGCGGCATAGCGTTCAATTCATTGCTTGGACTGGCGCCATTGCCCCAAACGATGATCAATCGCCTGTTTGACCGGTTGCTCGACGACGACAGCTGGCAGTCCCAGAAGCAGCAGCCGAAAACGCCAAAGCGGGCTGCGCGATAAGGGGTGACCGCCCTGCGTCTAGTTTCGATACGACGGGTCCCGTCGATCGAGAAACCGCAGCATCGCGGGCCACTCCATTTCGCCATAGGGGCGTCGCGTTTCCGGCTTGTACAGATGCGCGGTCTTGTCGATCACATGCTGAGGCGGCAAATGCAGCTCGGTATTGCATGCCATCGCGTCGACTTGCGCGCGGCATGCGTTCTCGAGCCAGTAGATCGCATTGAAGGCTTGCGGAATCGATGCACTCGCAACCAGCAGCCCATGATTGCGCAGGATCATCGCCTCGGCATGGCCCAGGTCTTCCTCGAGCGTCTTGCGTTCTTTGAGGTCGATCGCGACGCCCTGATAGTCGTGATACGCGACAGGGCCAAAGCGCATCGCTGTTTGCGTGAGCGGCAACAACCCACACGAAAGCGCCGAAACAGCGAGTCCGCCACGACTGTGCGTGTGGATCACGCAGTTCACGTCGTGCCGCGCGCTATGCACGGCGCTATGAATCACGTAACCGGCAGCGTTGACACCGTATGTGCCTTCGTTCGGATTGAAAAGAACGTTGCCGTCGATATCGATCGTGATCAGACTCGACGCCGTGATCTCCTCGTACATGTAGCCATACGGATTGATCAGCAGCCGCGTGTCGTCGCCAGGGATGCGCGCCGTGATGTGGTTGTATACGAGATCGCTCAATCCGAAATACGGCATCAGCCGATAACACGCGGCAAGATCGACACGCGTGTTCCACTCGGCTTCGGAAACCATCGACTTCGCATTCGACGGCATCTGTTGTTCCATCAGCATGTTCGTCTCCAGTACTCAACGGATCGCGCGCTCATTGCGGGTCGAACCCGTAGAGCGCGGCAGGGTTGTCCACGAGAATGCGTTGTTGCGCCTGTGCTGAAGGCGCCCATCGCATCAATGCATCGAGCAGCTCGCCGTCGTCGGGCATCGTGCCTTCGAAATTCGGATGCGGCCAGTCCGTGCCCCACACGCACCGTTCCGTCGCGACGCGCGCCAGCAGCGTCGCGAGTGCGTCGACATCGCGAAACGGATAGCCTACGCTCGAACAGCGATAGCCGCACAGCTTCAACCACGCGCGTCCGCCGTCGAGCAGCGCGCGCAACGCCGTGATCGCGGGATGCGCGATGCCCCACGCGGCGGGTATCTGTCCCATGTGATCGATGACGACATCGGTGGGCAGGCGGCGCAGGATCGGCAGCAAATCGGGCAGATCTTCGCCGTTCGCGTAGATCTGCGTGTGCCAGCCGAACGGCGCGATCTTGTCGGCGAGTTGCATCAGATGATCGACGGGCGGGCCGCCCGGCGTCACCAGATTGACGCGCACGCCGCGCGCGCCCGTTTCGTGCATTTGCCGCAGTTGCGCATCGCCGATCTGCGGAGCGACCACCACAACGGCACGGCTGCGTTGCACGCCGAAGTGCGCGACGGCATCCAGCGTGCAGCCGTTGTCGGTGGCGTAGAAACTGGGCTGCACGATCACTACGCGTTGCGTTCCGAGGACGTCCTGCACGTGTTCGTACTGGGCCAGCGTTGCCTCGGGCGGCGTATAGGCGCGGCGCTCGCTCAGCGGGAAACGCTCGAACGGACCGGTGACATGAATATGGCAATCGCACGCGCCGGGCGGTGCCTTCTGGTCGGGCGTCTTGATGGCCGTGCGTGGAGCCTGGCAAGTTGCGGACATGTGTCGGTGGCGTTGGCGGAACGTGTCGGTATCATGATGGCGTATAGCTGTTTGCAGCGCCGCCCTCGGTCTGCAGCGGCGTTTCGGCATCGTCGGGCAACGGTCGGCCGAGCGTTTCGGGCAACAGCAGCACGGCGAGCAGCATGACGGCGTAAGCCGCGATACCGAACGCCGCAATCGCATTGCCCAGTCCCATCACGCTCGTCAGCTTGCCCACCAGCGCGGGAAAGAGTGCGCCGATACCGCGGCCGAAGTTGTAGCAAAAGCCTTGGCCCGCCGCGCGCATGCGCGTCGGGAACAGCTCGGTCATGTACGGGCCCATCGGCGAAAACATCATGAATGCGCAGAGGCCGAGCGGAAAACCGAGCACGAGCATCGCGCCGTTGCTGATCGGCATCAACATGTAGGCGGCGAGAATCACGGCTGAACCGATTGCGCTGACCATGAACGTTCGTTTGCGCCCTATCGAGTCGGCCAGATACGCACCGAGGATAAAGCCGACAAACGCGCCGAGAATCATCACGGTCGTATAGCCCGTGGTGCCGATGATCGACAGGCCGCGTGTCGTCTTGAGGTAGGTCGGCAGCCAGATCAGGAATGTGTAAGAGCCGCCGATCGATCCTGTCGCCAGCGCCGAGACCCTGAGCGTCGTCGCCAGATAGTCGAGGCGGAAGATCGCGAGCAACTGGCGCAGCATGCCGCGGTTGCGCCGCTCGCGTCGGCCCTTCGTGAAGACAGCTGATTCAGGCACGTGCCGGCGCACCCAGAACACCAGCAGCGCGGGTGCGAGGCCGACCCAGAACAGCGCGCGCCACGCGAGTTGCTCCGGCATGATCGAAAAGAACAGGCCGAACAGCAGCGCGGCCATGCCCCAGCCCACGGCCCAGCCGCTCTGCACGATACCGACGGCGCGGCCCCGGTACGCGCCGCGCACCGTCTCGCCGACCAGCACCGCGCCCGCCGCCCATTCGCCGCCGAAGCCGAAGCCTTGCAGCGCGCGGCAGATGAAGAGCTGCTCGTAGTTCTGCGTGAAACCGCACGCGAACGTGAAGACCGCGTACCAGAGAATCGTCGCCTGCAAGACGGCGACGCGCCCGAAGCGGTCGGCGGCCAGCCCGCTCAACCATCCGCCGACCGCCGACGCCAGCAGCGTCACCGTGCCGAGCACGCCTGCTTCGGCAGCCGTGATGTGCCAGCCGACCATCAGCGCCGGAATCACGAAGCTGTAGACCTGCACGTCGAGCGCGTCGAGTGTCCAGCCAAGGAAGCAGCCGGCCATGGTGCGCCGCTCAGTCTTGTCGAGCTCCGTCATCCACATATCTGTCTTATATGGACGCCTCCCGGTTTGCCAGGTGATATTCGGTGTGTGACGGACAGGATGAGGTTGCAGACTTATATCCGGCCTGTGGTGCGGATGGTGATCCGCTGGCCCTGATGGAATCTGCCGGGGAAGTCCTCATCTCCTGCGAGTCCTCGAAGGACAGGACAGAATTCAGGTTTGCTTCCCCGCGGTCCGACCTGTTTCGCCATCACATGTATATCAACCTGCGCAACCTATTAGCGACCACGTCTCCATAGTTAGTTGATCTTCTACGCAGCGTGAGCCACGTAACCAGATTGGTACGTTCGAGCGTGGGCAAGCAGCGCCCAGATCGTGCGTGCCGTTTTGTTTGCGAGCGCGACGACCACTACATTGAACGGTCGTCGCGCGAGCAAACGTTGCAGCGCGTCGCTCAGGTGCTTCGGATGCGAGAGCACTGCGCGCGCGCCGTGAATCAGCAAGGTACGCAAGTACACGTCGCCTCTTTTGCTGATGCCCAGCAGCTTGACGCGACCTCCCGTGCCGCTTTGCCGTGGCACCAGACCGAGGAACGCGGCGAACTCGCGCCCGGAGCGAAACGTACTCGCCTCGCCGATGGTGGCAATGGCGGCAGTCGCCGTGAGCAGGCCCACACCCGGAATGGCGGCGAGCCGCGTGGCCCCTTCATCCTGACGCAACCATGCTGCGAGCCGGTGTTCAATGGCACGGATGTCGCGCGTGAGCGCTTCGATACGCTGCAGTTGTTCGCGAAGCGTGTCGATGACCATGGCAGGCAAAGCGTCGGCCAGCTCGCCGAGCATGCGGGCCGCGTCGCTCATGCTGTGCGAGCCGCGATGCACTGCCGCGCCAAACTCGTACAGCAAGCCGTGCGTCTGGTTAATCTGCATGCGACGCATCTTGAGCAGTTGTGCGCGCACGCGGTGCAGCGTCAGCACCGCTTGCTGCGCTTCGCTCTTCACAGCGACGAAACGCATCTCCGGCCGTTGTGCAGCTTCCCAGATCGCCTGCGCGTCTGCCACATCGGTCTTGTTGCGCTTCACAAACGGTCGGACGAATGACGGCGCAATGAGCCGGACTTGATGACCGAAGCTCGCGAAGCGGCGTGCCCAGTAATGGGCGCTGCCGCACGCTTCCATCGCGATGAGCGCGGGCGCCTGCTTCGCGAAGAACGTCACGAGCTGTTCGCGCTTGAGCTGACGACGGTTGATCTCGCCTGTGTCCATGTCTACCCAGTGCACCTGAAAGACCCGCTTTGCCAGGTCCACGCCAAACGTCGTAGTCTTCATTTCGAGCCCTCCTTACCCTCAGTGGTCGTTTTGACACCACCACTTTGGCACTCTGATGCCGTCGGGTATAGCGAGGGCTCCGCCGTTCCTACTGCCCCTCCTATCCGACGCGGGAGGGAGGCGTCCATACCATCTCCTTGCCGATACGGGTCGTGTCTGATCCGCCGACCTTTACTTTTCGCTATTTCGAAAGTAATTTCGAATATATGGATTGACTATAGAAGCCAGTTTTTGAGGTGTCAAGAAAGGGTCGAGCAGCGAATAACGTCGTCGAAAGCGCGTCAAGAGCTTGTACAGCAAGGCTTCGCAGCTTTCCCGAAGCATGCACCAGGGCTTTCCATGAGCAGCCAGTGCTGGCGCAACCCAGCGTTTGGCCTATACTGAATTTCGAAATAACAAATTATTTTTCGAACATACGAAAATGAAGCCAACCGATCGAGCACTGGGCATCTTCGAAGCATTCGAGGCGGAAGGGCGTCCGATGACGCTCAGCGAACTTGCCGAGGCGGCCGGTTTGCCTGTCAGCACGAGTCACGGCATCGTGCGCGTGCTGCTCGAACGCGGCTATCTGTACCTGACGAGCCGCAGAAAGGACCTCTTCCCGACGCGCCGCCTGTACGACATGGCCGCGAAAATCATCGCCAACGATCCCTACCTCGAACGCATCGAGCCGCAGCTTCAGACGTTGCGCGACGCGACGCAGGAAACCGTGATCGTCGGCAAACGGCAGCATGACGAGATCGTCTATCTGAGCGTGCTCGAAGGGCCGCAGACGATCCGCTACAGCTCGGCGGCGGGCGCGTTGAAGCCGCTGCATTCGACTTCGATCGGCAAGGCGATGCTGAGCCGTGTCAATGCAGGCGAACTTCGACGCTTTCTCGCGCAGGCCGCGCTGACGAGCGTCACTGACAACACCTTGACCTCCGCCGACGACCTGTTCGACGACATCGCGCAATCGCGCGAGAAGGGCTATTTCGTGACGCGCGGCGAGAGCGTCAGCGACGTGTTCGCGATCGCGGTGCCCGTCGATGTGAATCGCGACGTGCTGGGCATTGCCGTCGCCGGCCCGCGCCACCGGATGGAAGACCAGATCGAGCGGATCGGCGCGGTGCTGCTAGAGGCGAAACGTTCGATCGAAGCGGGCGGTCATTGATGAGCGGCGAAATGTCGAGCGAGCGACAGGACGCGACTGAATCGGCTGTCCTGACGAGCGTGCGCGGCGGTGTGCTGCACGTGACCATCAACCGTCCGGACAAGCGCAATGCGCTGAATCGCGCGACGCTCGACGCCTTACGCGAAACCTTCGCCGATGCTGCACATGCCGCGGAGTTACAAGCCGTCGTGCTGTCGGCGGCGGGCGATCGCAGCTTCGCGGCGGGCGGCGATCTGCGCGAATTCGACGCGCTGCGCAGCGACGCCGATGCTGGTGCGCTGTTCGATCACGCGGCCGCCGCGCTCGATGCGATCCGCGCGACGCCTGTGCCCGTGATTGCCGCATTGAACGGCACGGCGTTGGGCGGCGGCGCGGAATTGGCGATCGCGTGCGACTACCGCATCGCGGCAGCACATGCATGCATCGGCTTCGTGCAGGCGACGCTCGCCATCACCACAGGCTTCGGCGGCGCCGCCGATCTGTTCGCGCTGCTTGGCCCGGCGCGCGCAATGCGCGTGCTTGCCGAAGCGCGTGTGCTCGAAGCGAGTGAAGCGCTGACGCTAGGTCTACTCGACGACGTGTGCGCGCAAGGTCAATCGGTCGACGAATGTGTCGCGCAATTCGTGAAGCCGTTCGTTGGCCGCCCGCCGCACGTCATTCGCGCGATGAAGCAGATTGCCGCTGCGCATCGAAGCGCGTTGTCGCAAGCCACGCGCGCTGCCGAACGCGCGGCTTTCGTCGCGACATGGACGGCGCCCGCGCATTGGGAGCAGGCGCAGAAGTTTCTCGACCGGCAGCGCACATCGGCGGCAGGCGGTTCGAAAACCTAGTCCGAGTCGTGCCGTTCAGCCACCGCAAGAAAGGAGCGTCACAGCATGAAGTCAAGCGCAGCCGAACTCGACGAAGCGATAGCGATGCCGCATCCCGACCGCACGCCGTCGGGACTGCATGTGCCCGTCGTGGTCGGTCCCAGCGAAGCGAACGGCACGGACGGCATCGGCGCGCCGGGACAGTTTCCATTCACGCGCGGCATCTTCCCTGACGGCTATCGCGGGCGACTCTGGACGATGCGCCAGTATTCGGGCTTCGGCACGGCAGAGGAATCGAACGAACGCTACCGCTTTCTGTTGCAGCAGGGGCAGACCGGACTTTCTGTCGCGCTCGATCTGCCGACACAGTGCGGCCTCGATCCCGACGATCCGATGGCGCGTTCGGAGATCGGCAAGGTCGGCGTCTCGCTGTCGAACCTGTCCGAGATGGAACTGCTGTTCCAGGGAATCGATCTGAGCCGCATCTCGACGTCGTTCACGATCAACGGCACGGCGGCGATGATCTACGCGATGTACGTCGCGTGCGCGGACAAGCAGGGCGTGCCGCGCGACAAGCTGACGGGCACGATCCAGAACGACATCCTCAAGGAGTACGTGGCGCGCGGCACATGGATTTTTCCGGTGCGTCCTTCGATGCGTCTGATCGCCGATTCGATCCTGTATTCGAATGGAGTGTCGCCGCGTTTCAACCCGATTTCGATTGCGGGCGCGCATATGCGCGACGCGGGGTGCACCGCTGTCGAGGAAATGGCGTACACGCTTGCCAACGGGCTGGCCTATGTCGATACCGTCGTCGCGCGCGGCGGCGATGTCGCGAAGTTCGCGCGCCGTCTGAGCTTCTTCTTCTACGTGCACATGGACCTCTTCGAAGAGGTCGCGAAGTTTCGCGCGGGGCGGCGCGTATGGGCACGGCTCATCCGGGAGCGCTACGGTGTCGACGACGAGAAGGCGCAGATGTTCCGCTTTGGCGTCGTGTGCGGCGGCTCATCGCTGACGTCGGCGCAGCCGTACAACAACGTCGTGCGGGTCGCGATCGAAACGTGCGCGGCCGTGATGGGCGGCGCGCAGTCGGTGTTCACCTGCGCATACGACGAAGCGTTTCAGATTCCGACCGAATTCTCCGCCGAGCTTGCGTTGCGCACGCAACAGATCATTGGCTACGAAAGCGGCATTGCGCGCACGGTCGATCCGCTAGGCGGCTCGTACTTCGTCGAGGAACTGACCGATCGCACGGAGGCGCGCATCCGCGAACTGATGGACGAAATCGACGCGTACGGCGGCGCGGTGAAAGCGATCGAAGACGGCTGGCTGCAATTGCGCATCGCAAAGAGCGCGCTGCAGCGCAAGCGCGAAACGGACGATCAGGAGCGGCTCGTCGTCGGGCAGAACTGCTTCCGGCGCGAGAACCAGGTCGAGCAGCCGGGCGAATTGTTCCATCTGAATCCGCAGGCGAGCGCGACTGTCGTCGAACGTTTCGAGCGGCTGCGCGACACGCGCAACCAGATGGAAGCGCAAAAGTCGCTGGATGCGCTGAGCACGGCGGCCGCGCGCGAAGACGGCAACCTGATGCCGTATCTCGTCGATTGCTGTCATGCGTACGCGACCGTCGGCGAAATGGTGGCGCGGTTGAAAGAGCAATGGGGCGAATTCGAGGAGCCGGTCCATCTATGAATAGCACGAGCAGCAAGTCCGCCGATCCGTCTGCCGCTGCCGGCGCAACAGTCCGCAGCCTGCACGCGCCGCTCAAGGGTAAGCGCATTCTCGTGGCCAAGCCCGGACTCGACGGCCACGATATCGGCGCGAAAGTGATCGCGCTCGCGTTGCGTGACGCGGGCGCAAGCGTGATCTACACCGGCTTGCGCAAGAGCCCAGAGTACATCGCGCGGATTGCCGTCGATGAAGACGTCGATGCCGTTGGACTGTCGATACTCTCGGGCAGTCATAACGAACTCGTCGCGCGCACGGTCGAACTGCTCGCCGACCAGGGCGCGGGCGCGATTCCCGTGTTCGTCGGCGGCACGATTCCCGCCGACGATCGCGCGGCGTTCCTGAAAGCGGGCATACGCGGCGTATTCACGAGCGACATGCCGCTCGACGACGTGATCGATGCCGTCGCGAAGGTGCTCGGATGAACGTGCCCGGTTTCGCCGCACCCGACGAAGCGCCGCAGAGCCGCGCGTCCGGCGGACCGCTCGCGGGGATTCGCGTGATCGAGATCGGGCACATGCTGATGGGCCCGTACTGCGGAATGCTGCTGGCCGACCTCGGCGCCGAGGTGATCAAGATCGAGCCGCCCGAGGGCGACATCGGGCGTTCGATCAGCCCGCATGCGATCGGCCCGCACAACGCGTATTTCGCCAGCCTGAACCGCAACAAGCAGAGCGTCGTGCTGGATCTGGCGAGCGAGACGGGCAAGCATGCGCTCGCGGCGATGGTGCGCGACGCGCACGCGCTCGTGACGAACCTGCGGCCGTCCGCGATCCGCAAACTCGGCCTCACGTACGACCGGCTGCGCTCGCATAACGAGCGGATCGTCTGCGTCGCGCTGACGGGCTTCGGTCTCGACAGTCCGCATGCGGAATTGCCCGCCTACGATTACGTGATCCAGGCGCTGACGGGCATCATGCATCTGACGGGCGACCCCGATGGACCGCCGACCAAGGCCGGCTTCTCGACCGTCGACAACTCGACGGGCATCATGGGTGCCGTCGGCTTGCTGGCGAAGATCGTCGAAGGGCGCGGCGGCCAGGTCGACATCGCGATGTTCGATGTGATGGTGTCGCAGCTCAACTACGTGGCAGGCGCCGCGCTCAACGGCGGCGAGCGGCCTTCACGGCATGCGCTGTCGTCGCATCCATACATCGTGCCGGCGCAACTGTTCCGCACGCGCGACGACTGGCTGATGCTGTTCATCACGCACGACAACTTCTGGCGCATCTTCGCGCAACGCGTCGGGCATCCCGAGTGGATCACGCAGACAGGCTTCGCGACGATGGCGGAACGGCGCGCACATCGCGACGCGGTGATCGGCGCGCTGTCCGCAATGTTCGCGGGAGAGACCACGCAGTATTGGCTCGATGCGCTGGCTTCGTCGGGCGTGGTGGTATCGCGGCTCGCATCGATTGCCGAGGCGCTTGGGAGCGCGCAGGCGCAGGCGCGCGGGCTTGTTGTCGAGATCGAATCGGAAGCGGGGCCGTTGAAGGTGGTCGGCAATCCGATTCATATCGACGGCGTTCACACTCGGTACGGCGTGCCGCCGCTTTTGGGCGAGCACACGGCGGCGTGGTGCGGCGAGGTGTCGACATGAGTGGCGCAACGGATGCCACTGCCGGCGTTGCGCGCCGTCAGTTGGCGCGCGATCTGTCGAAGCTCGCGCGCGCGAGCGTCGCCGAGTCGTTGCGCCTGTTGCGCGACAGTGACATCAAGCCCGCGCGTCGCATCGGCTTCACAGGGCCGCCGGGTGCGGGCAAGAGCACATTGATCGGCCGCGTGGCGAAGGCGCGCGCGGCGCGCGGCGAACCGATCGCGATCATCGCCATCGACCCGAGCAGCCCCACGACATCGGGCGCGCTGCTCGGCGACCGCGTGAGGATGGACGCCGTGCTCGCCGACACGGATGTCTTCATCCGCTCGCTGCCGAGCGGCTGGTCCGCCGATGGCCTCTCGGACAATCTCGCCGACGTGCTCGCCGCCGTCGAAGCCGACGGCTTCGCGGAAATCCTGCTCGAAACGGTTGGCGTGGGCCAAGTCGAAAACGGCGCACGCGCACTCGTCGACACGCTCGTGCTGACGATGGGCCCGCACTCGGGCGACCAGATCCAGGCGATGAAAGCAGGCGTGCTGGAGACAGCCGATATCGTCGTTATCAACAAATGCGATTTGCCGGGCGCCGAGCGCGTCGCGCAGGACATCGGCAACGTGCTCGAACGCAATCGCGCGAACGGGCGGCGCGTTGTGCCCGTCGTGTTGACGCGTGCAAACGATCAAGCATCGATTGCGCAACTCTCTTCCGCAATTGACGCCCACACGCACTGGCGTGCCGAGAATGTGGACACGGCGCGCGCAGAAGAGCTGCGCAAGCGCTTTCACGTGCGCAGTCTGCTGACGCGCCGCGTGGCCGAACTCATCGATACGTTGCCTGCCGACGCGCGCACCGCGTCGGTTGCCGAGCTATATGCGTGCATCGCGAAGCAGATAGGCGGTTCGGGATGACGCCAGTGTAGCGACACCATCCCGCACAACGACAAACCAAGACGGAAGGAGACGCGGATGAAACAACTTCGTTTTTTGATGACGACGCTGGTAGCGGCTGCCGCGTGCACATTCGCCGCGTTGCCCGCCGCGCACGCCGACGACACGATCACGCTGAAGATGGCGCATCAATGGCCCGACGATCCGAACGACTACGTCGTGCAGACAGGCAAGAAGTTCGCGCAGGAAGTGATGCAGCGCTCGGGCGGCAAGATTCATATCGACATCTTTCCCGCCGAATCGCTGGTGAAGGCGCTCAACATGCACACGGCGTTGCGCAGCGGCAGCGTCGATCTGGCGATTTACCCGTACATCTATGCAGCGGGCGCGGTGCCGCAGATGAACCTGATCCTGTTGCCCGGCCTCTGGAAGACACCCGACGACGTCTATCGCTTCCGTACCTCGGCGCCATGGCGCGAACTGGAAGCGAAGCTGGAAGCGTACGGCTTCAAGACATTGTGCTGGATACAGATATCGGGCGGCATGGCGTCGAAAGGAAAACCTGTCAACGTACCCGCCGATCTCGAGAAAACCAAGGTGCGCGGCGCAGGCAAGATGATGGAAGCGGCACTGCAGAGCGCGGGTGCGAGCACGGTGTCGATGGCGTCGTCGGAAACCTATAACGCGATGCAACTCGGTCTGCTGGACGGCTTGTGGACCTCGTCTGGCACCTTCGGCTCGTACCGTCTCTACGAAGTGGCCAAATACTACGACTCGCCCGAGCAGTACAGCATCTACTACACGATCGAGCCGATCGCGATCAGCATGAAAACCTGGAACAAGCTGACGCCCGCGCAACAGAAGATCATGACAGACGTCGGGCAGAGCCTCGAACAGAACGCGTTCGAAGGCGCGAAGGCCGACGACCGCCGCGTCGCGCAACTCTTTGCCAGCCACGGCGTGCAGATCCACAAGATGACGCTCGACGAATGGACGCAGTGGCAGAAGCTGTTCCAGCAGGTCAGCTTCACGAAGTTCCGCAACGAAGTGCCCGACGGCGCGCGGCTGCTCGATCAGAGCGTCGCGCTCTACAAGTAGGAGGACGGCATGCGCGGGCCGCTCGATCGTTTAATTCATCTGCTCGACGTCTTTTTCAAAGGCGTCGCGTTGTCGGCGGGCGTTGCGGTGATCGCGACAGTCGCGGTGATCTCGTACGGCGTACTGGCGCGCGAGGCATTGCATCTGTCGGACGTCTGGGTGACGGAAGTCACGACCTATCTGATGGCGTACATGACTTTCGTCGGTACGGCGGCGCTCGCGTGGCAGTCGCGGCATCTGAAAATCGATGTGCTCGGCCATCATTTGAATGACGGCGGTAGACGCGTGCTTGCGGCGTTTTCGACGGTGGTGATGTCGGCCGTTGCCGTCGTGATCGCGGTGCTGGCCGCGCAGTTCTGGTGGGACGCGTACTCGAGCGGCGAGCGTTCGTGGGGTATGTTCTCGTTGCCGCTGTGGATTCCGTATCTGTGTCTCCTCGCCGGCGCGCTGCTGCTGTCACTCGTGCAACTGGTGCGGCTCGCGACGATCGTCTTCGCGCGCCGCGAACTCACGCACGATCTGTCAGTCGACGAACTCGTGCTCGGGAGAGACAAGTGACCCAGCTATTCATCGGCGCCGGGATGTTCGGCGGGCTGCTCGCGGTATTGTCGTTCGGCGTGCCGATTGCGTTCGCGTTGCTGTTCGTCGCGCTGGTCTCGCTGTTCGTCACGGGCGGCGGCTGGGACGCGTTGAACCTGATTCCGAGCACTTACTGGGGTTCGGTCGCGACGTTCACGCTGACGTCCGTGCCGATGTTCATGTTCATGGGCGCGATCGTGTCGGCGTCGGGCATGGGCGCGCGGCTGTACAGCGCGCTCGCGACGATACTCGATGGCGTGCCGGGTGGTCTCGCCGTCGCGACCACGCTGGCATGCGGCGTGATGGCGGCCGTATCGGGATCGAGCGTCGCGACGGCGGCGGCGATCGGCGGGTTCGCGGTCTCCGAGATGCGCCGGCATGGTTTGCCCGCCGGGCAGGCGTGCGGCTCGGTCGCGGCGGGCGGAACGCTGGGCATTTTGTTGCCACCGAGCATTCCTCTCATCGTCTATAGCGTGATTGCCGAGCAGTCGATCGGCCGCTTGTTCGTCGCGACGCTCGTGCCTGGCGCGATCATGGCGACAGCCTTCGCCCTCTATCAGATGGCGCTCGCGCTGCGGCGCAAAGCGCGCGGCGAAGCACGCACGCGTCCACTCGCGCCGCTTCGCGCGCGCATCGTCGCGCTGAAGGATATCGGCCCGTTCGCGCTGCTGATCCTGATCATCCTCGGCTCGCTGTATCGCGGACTCGCGACGCCGCAGGAGGCGGCATCGCTCGGCATCATCGCGAGCCTGATTCTCGCGGGCGTTGTGTATCGCGAGTTGAACTGGCGCAAGTTTCACGAGATTCTCGTGAGCGCGGCGCAAAGCAGCGTGATGATTCTCGCCGTGATTTCATCGGCGATCGTGTTTGGCTATGTGATGACGACGAGCCAGGTCGCGTCGTCGCTCACGCAGGCAGTGGCGGGCGCGCATGTCGCGCCGTGGGTGCTGTTCGTCAGCGTCAACCTGCTGTTGATTTTTCTCGGCTGCTTCATGGAGACCATTGCGATCATCGTCGTGACGATGCCCGTGCTCGTGCCAGTGGTGCAGGCGTATCACTGGAACCTGATCTGGTTTGGCGTGGTCGTTGTCATCAACATGGAAATGGCGCTGATCCATCCGCCCGTCGGGCTCAATCTCTTTGTCGTGCAAAGCGTGGCGCCGGATGTGCCACTGAGACGCATCGTGCTCGGCACGCTGCCGTATGTGTTCATCATGGCCGGGGTGCTGGCGCTGATCGGTGTATTTCCACAACTCACGAGCCTGCTGTTCAGGGCATCTTCTTCGTGAACCCATAGGAAAGCGTATTGGCCCTGAATGTTGTGTTGCGGTGCGACAAGAACCAGCCTATAACCATCCACATGGATGGTGATAGGAGGGAAAAATGAAAAAGCCCGCAGCACTTGAGCCGATTCGCCCCAAAGGCGGCGAATCGGAAAAAATCACGATCAACCTCGGCCCCGTCGATCTCGGACAAATCGATCTGCTGGTCGAGGAAGGTTTTTATTCGAACCGGACCGACCTGATCCGAACGGCGATTCGCAACCAGCTTGCCCTTCATGCGCAGGTCGTGCAGGACACGGTGACGCGCCGTGCGCTTGTGCTCGGACTGCAGCACTTTTCCAGGCAGGATCTCGAGGCGGTTCGTGCTGCGCGGCAGCGCCTCACCATTCAGGTGCTGGGACTCGCCAGCTTTGCCACAGACGTCACGCCTGAGCTTGCCCTCGCCACGATCGAAAGCATCACGGTGCTGGGAGCCTTTCACGCTTCGCCCGCCGTCAAGGCGGCGCTCGCGGACCGCATCCACTAGCCACGCGACGCCCAAGGCCTACTTCCGCTAACCGGACACATACGATGAAACTCGATGAAGGTTTCATGAATTCAATGCACGAAGCGATGACCTTGCTGCGTACCCGCGGTCCCGTCGAAGCGACAGAAGCCATACAACGCGCGCTGCGAGGAGGCGCCGTTGATGGAATGCGGGACAAGGCGTAAGTTTTCCCGTTCGCCGAGACACAAATAAGCGAAGTCACACCGCACACGTCACGAGAAGACAGCAAGGATGTCGAAGACCGGGGGCACTTCAGCACGCATGCGTATTCGAACGCCGCCGGCGCCCGGCAGTATCGGCTGAATGTGCCGGCGGGCGCAGTCGGCGAACCGATGCCACTGATAGTGATGCTGCACGGCTGCACGCAGAACGCCGACGATTTTGCAGCAGGTACGCAGATGAATGCGCTTGCGAAGCAGCAACGATGTCTTGTCGCGTATCCCGTGCAGCCGCAACAGGCCAATCCGTCGAAGTGCTGGAACTGGTTCAGACCAGACGACCAACGTCGCGAGAATGGCGAGCCGTCATTGATCGCAGGCATCACGCGCGAAATCATCGCGGCCCACAACGTCGATCCTGCGCGCGTGTACGTCGCGGGACTGTCTGCGGGCGGCGCGATGGCGGCGATCATGATCGCCACGTATTCTGACCTGTACGCTGCAGCGGGTGTGCATTCCGGTCTGCCCGTGGGCAGCGCACACGATTTACCGTCTGCGCTCGCGGCTATGAAAGGCGGCAAACGCCGCAGCACGACAGCGCACGCGAAGCGCGCCAAAGACTCGCCGAATCGGCCCATGATCGTCTTTCACGGCGACGCGGACGCCACGGTTCACGTCGCGAATGCTACGCAGTTGGTTCAGGGCTTCGACGCGCGAGTCGATAACTGCAGTGTAGGGCGTCGGACCGATACGGGGCAGCGCAGTTGTACCGTTTCGAAGCTGGCTTCCCCCGATGGTATCGCCGCGGAGTTGTGGACCATTCATGGCGCGCCGCACGCGTGGTCAGGTGGTAACGCACGCGGCAGTTACACGGACCCAAGCGGCCCGGACGCGAGTGCTGAAATGCTGCGATTCTTTCTTGACCATCCCAAACAGGGATGAGGCACGACCAACGCTGCTCTTCGCAGGAAGAGCAGCGTCTACCTTCCGCGTACTTTCAACCTCTGTTAGGTCGACTGTTTTGCCGATGACTGTGCTTTCGGCACAGACCCGGCCTGGACGAGGCGTGCGTCTTCCTGCGTCACAGCGCCGACGTATTTCCAGCCGTCCGGCAACTTCACGAACGTGTAACCCGTGGGCGCATCGACGAACACCGTGAAAACGGGCGAGTCAGCCTTCGCCTCGGAAACTGCTTGCGCGTGCGACACAATCGGCGCGGCCAGCAGCGTGACAGCGAAAAGTGACGAGGAAATCAGCTTCATTGCACAATCCTTGAGATGTTGAACCGCTCGACCATCGAACCTGACAGATGGCCACGATATTTCTGTGACGACCATTACAGATATTGAAGCACAGGCGAAGCGTATGCGTCCATAATTTTGTTATGATCGACATAGAATTCAGTTTTCGTGGGTTCGCGACAATCGCTTGCCAGGAGGAGACATGGAGCCGGCCAGTTACGGCGAAACCAAAGGACGCGGCAGACCAAGAGCATTCGAGCGCGAGGTGGCGCTCAGGCGCGCGATGGACCTTTTCTGGGAAAAGGGCTTCGATATGTGCTCGATGTCGGATCTCGTCGATGCAATGGGCGTCAACTCGCCGAGCATCTACGCGGCGTTCGGCAACAAGGAAAGCCTGTATCGAGAGGCGATCGAGCTATACGTCCGGGCCGAAGGCGGCGCGGCGTTGAGGAACTTCGAATCGCACGCGACGTTGCGCGAAAGCCTCGAAGCCATGTTCGACGCGAGCATCGAGCTTTTCACGGGCGGACAGCGTTCTCGTGGATGCATGATTTTTCTCGGCGGCGCGGGGATTGGCGCCGAGCACGTCGAACTGCGAAACTTCCTTCAGGCATTGCGGCTAAAGGTGGCTCGAACCGTCGAAAAGCGCTTGAAGAAAGCCGTCGAACAAGGGGAACTCGTGCCTGAGGCGGACGCCGCGGCGCTTGCCACATTGTGCATGTCGGTTTTTTCCGGCCTGTCCGTCCAGGCCGCCGACGGCGCCAGCAAACGCAAGCTGCACGCCGGGGTTGCTCAGTTGCTGGCGATGATTCCTTTTCGTCCCGCGTCGCATTGAGCTAAAACCAGTTTGCAGTCGATGAGCGAACGGGTGAGCGCTATCCTGACGGATCGCCAGGTAATCACACGCACTATCGAACCATGGACCTGAACCTGATCGGCCTGTTCGTCGAGATCGTCGAATCGCGCAGTCTTAGCGGCGCGCAAGCTCGGCATGACGCGCGCGAACATCAGTCAGCGGCTCAAGCTGCTGGAACGCGAAACGGGCGCAATTGCTGCGCCGCTCGACCCGACTACGGATCGCTTTGCCGTTGTCTTTACGGAACCGCGCAATGGTCTTGAAGTCCGGTGCAAGGCGGCCTGTAAGCCACTCGCGTTCAAGGCGGCGGCTCGACTGAATACGGTTCAGGTAACCGTAGATATAGATCTTGAGCATCATCTCGGGGTGATACGACGGCCGACCGGTCAATGCTGGTTCGACGCCTTCAAACCCAAGCTTATGCAGATCAAGCTCATCGACAAAGACATCAACTACGCGCACGGGATTGGTGTCCGTCACGTAGTCATCGAGGGCTTCAGGGAGGAGAAATCTTTGCGTACGATTGTCGCCTTGAACGAACCGTTGAGCTTGCCCCCGAAAAACGAATCCCTTGCTGAGCAGTTAAACTCAAGCAAGGAGAAGAACGATGACAGGTAAGGCAAAGCGAGCGCAGTACACGCTCGAATTCAAGCTGGAAGCGGTGCGGCTGGTCAAGGCCGGGCAAAGCATGGCGGCGGTGGCGGCGACACTGGGTGTGGTTGAACAGACGCTGTACAACTGGGTGAAGGCTGACCGGGAAGGCAAGCTTGCGGGAGCAGGCACGAAGCCTGTGAGCCCGGAACAGATGGAGCTGGCGCGGCTGCGTGCCGAAGTGGCTCGCCTGAAGATGGAGCGAGATATTTTAAAAAAAGCCGCCGCGTACTTTGCCAAGGAGTCGATGTGAAGTACGCATTCATTGAGCGCAATCGACGCCACTGGCCGGTCTCGGTGCTATGCGAAGTGCTGGAAGTCAGTCCCAGCGGATATCATCAGCGCCGGCAACGCGCCGCGCAGCACAAGCCGCACCGAAGCCGCGTGAGCAACGACGCACTTCTCACGCACATCAAGGCGATTCACACGCAGGTCAAGGGCGAATACGGCTGGCCTCGCATGTGGAAGGAACTGCTCGCGCATGGCGTGCGCGCGGGCAAGGAGCGGGTCCGCAAGCTGATGGCGCAGCATGGCGTTCGAGCCCGCCACAAGCGCAAGTACATCGCGACGACAAACTCGAACCACGATTTGCCGGTGGCGCCCAATCTGCTGGCGCGCGACTTCACTGCAACTGCACCGAACCAGGTCTGGACGAGCGATATTACCTATCTGGCGACAGCCGAAGGCTGGGTGTACCTCGCGGTTATCATCGATCTGTTCAGCCGGCAGGTAGTGGGCTGGTCGATGCAACCGCACATGAAGGCTGAACTGGTCACGGACGCATTGCGCATGGCGTGGTTCCGGCGCCGCCCTCAAGCCGGCGTTACCGTGCACAGCGACCGGGGTAGCCAGTATTGCAGCGGCCTGTTTCAGGATACGTTGAAGGCCTACGGCATGCGTTCGTCGATGAGCCGACGCGGTGATTGTTGGGATAATGCGCCGACGGAAAGTCTCTGGGGTTCGCTGAAGGTGGCGCGCATGCATGGACGACACTTCGCCACCCGGCGTGCCGCAATGGATGAGGTGATTGACTGGCTGGGCTTTTACAAGTGCGTTTCATACTGCCCAACCTCGCTATGTTGTTGATAAATCTAGAGAGCCCTGTTGTGTCGTTGGTATTGTGGGGTGTCCACGCCGTGCGCGAGCCCGTCCGACGAGTTCGGTAACTGCGTCCCCGGTAAGCGAATTGCGATTGAAGATCCATGGCCCGTTGGGTAACGGATGTTCGGCGGGGATCTTGTTGCGCTCAACTGCGAGCCTGAGCGTTCCGGGGCTCACACCGATGAACGCCGATGCCTCGGTCAACGTCATCCATCCTTCAGCAGCACGTCGTTCGCTCGAATAGACCGGGATCTGATGGTGGCTGCGCAACGCGGTGACTCGCTCCTGGGTCCAGAAGTTACCCCGGCCGGTTCGCAGGTCATTGCGATTGAGTACGCCGGCGATCACCAGATCCGGACAGATACGGACAAGCTGGCGCACGGCATCAATTGCTTCACGTGACGTATGCGTAGTGTTCTCTCCGCGGCGCCGCCGCGGCACGCGAATCTCGGTATGTACTCCGCCCTTCCAGTGAATGACGAGCACGATTTCGCTCGTTGCGTCGTCAACGTCAACGACGACTTCGTGGATCAGGGTGCGCACTATGCGCTTCTTCAGGCGGGCGTCGGCCTGCGGCCAGATCGATTCCAATGCAGTGGCAAGATCGGCAAACTCCTCTGGCTGGGTAGGCGGTATCTGGCCGGATGTGCCCGACTGTTGCTCGATACGCGATTCCAGTTCCTCTACGCGTAGTAGCGCATGATTCCAGCGCCGCTCCAGTTCGTCGGCGACAAGCCGGTTCTCGGGGTCAGCAGCATCGTACTGTTTCTGCGCGCGTTGCGCGGCGTAGCGTGCAGCCTGAAGATCCCGCTGCAACGCGGCCAGCACTTCGTCCTGCTTCAGGGTCTCTTCTTCGCGCGCCACGATTGCTGCCTCAATTGCCGCCGGTTGAACGACCTGCAAGACCGCCTCGGCGATGGCCGCGTCCGCGCGTGTGCCACCGAACGCAATACAACGCGGTTGCTCCTTGTCCATCCAGCCGCGATGACAGCTATAGCGCAAGGCGTCGTGCCTGTTACCCGTGTAGTGTAGCGTCAGCTTGCTCGCGCAGCGCCTGCAGCGCAACAGTCCCGCCAGCAGGGCCTCACCGTTCTTCGGGGCGCCAGCGTGTCCGGCCAGACGCAGGTTGCCGCTAATGGCACACTGGATCCGTTCGAATTCGTCCCAGTCAACGTACCCTTCGTGGGCATTCGGAATGAGCGCAAGCCACTGATCCCGTGGTTTGCGGCGATCACGTTTGCGTGGTTCCCCAGCCTCGTAATGGATCGCGCATTCGGTCTTGCCGTAGGCATACGTGCCACCGTAGATCGGGTTGGTCAGGATCCGGTACACCGTGCCGTAGCTCGGCCGTTTCCATTGGATTTCGCCGCGCGGCATGCATGCCGGCAACTGCAGGCCGTGCTCCAGGAACCATAACAACGTCTGACGCACCGAACCAATCGCGCCGAACTGGCGGAATACCGAGCGGATGGCGTCCTGCACGCGCAAATCCGGATCCTTCTCCAGGCGCTGGTCTTCGGTCTTGCAGTAACCCACCGGCGCCGCGACAATGAGTTCGCCCCGTTTGGCCTTCTCCCGACGAGCTTCGAGCGAACGCTGACGCAAGAGATCCAGCTCGTATTCGTTCAGGCTGCCCTTCAAGCCGAGCAGCAAACGATCGTTGCTCTGCCGTGGTGAGTAGACGGTCTCCTGATCGACGAGCACCGTGTCGACGACGCGGCACACCTCAACCAGTTGCTGCCACTCGCGACTGTTGCGCGCGAATCGTGAAACCTCGCGAGCGGCAACTGCGCCGACGTGCCCAAGACAGACCTCTGCGACCATCCGTTCGAAGCCCGTGCGCGTTTGCGTTCCGGCCGCAGAGCGTCCCAGATCCTCGTCGATCACCTCGATCTCGTTCCAGCCCAACTGATGCAGACGATCCTGCATCGCATACTGCAGCTTCTGGCTCTCCAGATTGTGGCTGACCTGATAGGCCGACGACTGGCGCACGTACAGCATGGCCTTGCGCGCCAGATGCTGCGCCCGAATCTTGTCACTCATCGCGCACCTCCGGCTCGTGTACGGCGGCGAGCAGCCCGCGACGGTGTTGCCGCAGCAGTTGCGCCAGCAAACGCACCGTCTGCTGCCGGACCTCCTGCGGCAGGCGCGCCCATTGTGGTGTCTTCGGAAAGGGACGGAACAGGTCGAGTTGACCGCCCGGTTGGGGGTTTGTCTGGCGTCGCATCAGCACCTCCTGTACGGAGCAAAGGATGGTGCTCGGCTTGTACCATACCGCGCGGCTTGGCAGCAGGCGCCTGCGCCAGCAGGTACTTCAGTTCCCTCAATGCTTCACAGCTGACGGCGGGAGACGTTGCCGAGGTAATGCGACAGCAGGCAACGGGATCGAACATCCATTGCGGCACCTCCAGCAAGCCTGCCGTGTCGAACGGCTCTCGCCCACAGCGCAACACTGACTCGGCGTTCTTCCTCTCTATCGTGGTGAAAATCCATACCGTGTGCCCGTACCACGGATGCCAGCGGTAGAGAACCTCCTTTGATTCGCTGATATGGGCGTTGTGTTGACGGCTTGTACAACGCACGCCGGTTACACTCAACGCTCGACTACGTCAGCCCCATGACATTCGAGAAGAACTGGTTCGCGACTCAGTAAGGCGAAGCCGCATAATTCCCCCAGCTATGGGATTCGTCAAACGGGGGCAAGGTCACGTTTCATCTTGCTCATCCTTCGCTATCGGATGGCAAATTTTAGCGCTCCAAAATGCGTTTTGACACAATCTGGGCCATAAAGAGACAGTGACAATCAGCTCCCGAGTGGCTGCTTCTCTTCCCCGCGTCCGCGTTGATGCTGAGCCGGAGCTTCATCAGCCGCTTCTCCTGGACGTCGAACCGGATCGCGTTCAGGGGGCAAGCAGCCTGCGCAACACAGTCCGTCCGGCAGCTAGCATAGCGCTTGCCGCAGGATGCACCGGATTACGTCGGAGGATGATTGCCTTCGTTGGGTCCCTTTTGCAGGGCCCGCATCACCTTCATCGTTGCGACGCCGGTCGCGACGATCACCGACGCGACCCTCAATTCCGCTTGCACGAACAACAGCGTGCCGGTCTGCCGCACGATACGCGATCGCGCCTCGATGAATGCACCGGGCCGCACGGCCGCGACGAAATGCGTGTCGAGTTGCACCGTCACGCACGGTTGCCGCTCAGTTGCTTCCCACGCCGCAGTGCTGACCGACTGATCGAGCAGGCACGTGATCATGCCGCCGTGGATCATGCCAGCCGGATTCACGTGCTCGTGCGTGACGAGCACGCCGAACACGTAGCGATCCGCTTCGCACCGGCTCCACAACGGCCCGACGAGCCCCATGAAGCCGCGCCGGGCATGCTTGCGCCAGCCGGCGTCGATCAGCAGTTGGTGCGTATCGGCCGCCTCACTCATGCGCTTCTCTCAACGATCGATGACGCGATGTCCGCCGCCGCCTCGCGCAGGTCGTGGCCGAGTTCGGCGACACAGTCCGCATTTAGCTGTGTCGCGATGCCGACCGCCGCGAGTCCATATGCCATGCGTCCCGCCGGGTTGAGCACCGGCGCTGCGACCACCGTGACGCCCGCGATGTAGTTGCCGCGATCGACGCCATAGCCACGCTCGCGCGTCGCTTCGATGTCTTTCATCCAGCTGTCCAGTGAAGGCGCATTCTGCCAGTGCAGCGCTGCGAAGCCCGCTTCGAGTTCAGCCTCGCTGTAGCCGCCGAACGCAGCGACGCAGCGACCCGTCGCGCTAATCAGCGCGGGGAACCGGCTGCCCAGCTCGACATGCAGACTGATCGACAGCTCGTACCGGGACAACGCCTTCACCACCATGTGCCGAAGTCCGCTCGCCTCGACGCCCATCGTGCGTACGCCGTAGCGCGACGCGAGTTCGTCCAGATGCGGCTGCGCAAGCTGGCTGAAGCCGCCGCTCTTCAGCGCACTACGCGCGAGCGCCAGCATGCCGGCGCCGATCGCATAGCGCTTGGTTGCGCGGTCCACCTTGACGAGTTCTTCGTCGACCAGCACCCGCAGGATGTGCAACGCGGTGCTTGGCACCATCTCCAACTGATCGGCGACTGCCTTGACGCCAAGCGGCTCGTCGCTTTCACCGAGCAGCCGCAGGATCGCGATCGCGCGGCTGACCGCCGGCACCGGCCGCACGCGCGGACCGTCGGCTTTCCCGGTCTCGTCGCGGGAGGGGCTTAGACCATCCATCGTTTTTCTCCTTCCGTTTTTGTCTATATACAAAAGCATAACGTATTTGACAAAACTTCGCGAGCTTTCTAAAGTGTCTCTAACGAACTACACGACGAACCGGAGACAACGCAGATGACCAAGTTGACGGCATACACCTCTTATGCCGATGCGCAGCAGCATTTCAGCGTCGACAAGCTGTGGGATCTGGTGGACGGCGACGCTTCGCGGCTCAACATCGCGCACGAATGCGTAGACCGCCACGCGGCAAGCGACCGCACCGCCGTCATCGTCGCTCATGCGGATGGGCGCGACGAAATTCTCAGTTTCGCCGAGCTTTCACACACTTCTTCGCATGTCGCGCATTATCTGCGAGACCAGGGTGTCCAGCCGGGCGACCGCATTGGCGTTATGCTCGATCCATCGCTTGCTTTTTATGCGTGTCTTTTCGGAATCCTAAAGGTGGGCGCGATCGCCGTGCCGCTTTTCACGCTGTTCGGCCCAGACGGTCTGAAGCTGCGCGTCGAAGACTGCAAAGCGCGCATGCTCTTCACGAATGAGCAGAAGGCACCCGTGGCGGCGTCGCTGCCGGGCCTTTCGACGGTAGTCGCCGACGACACCTGGCTGCAATCTCTCGCGCACTATCCCGACAGCTTCGACTGCTCCTCGGGTAGTGACGATCTCGCGATCTTCCAGTACACGTCCGGCACCACGCGCGAATTGCCCGATGCGGTACGCCATACGCACCGCGCGCTCGTTATGGTGCTTCGCGCAGCGCTCTACGGGACCGGCGTGCGGCCCGGCGAAGCGTTCTTCTGCCCGTCGTCGCCGGCGTGGGGACACGGACTGTGGCACGGCACGCTCGCACCGCTCGCGCTCGGCACGACGATCGGCGCGTACTCGGGCAAGTTCGCTGCCGAGCGGCTGTTGCGCGCGCTGTCCGAGCACCGCTTCGACAATATGTCGGCCGCCGCGACGCACTATCGGATGATCCGCAACTCCGGCGTCGCGCATCAATACGACTATGCGCTCTCGAAGCTGTCGTTCACCGGCGAGCCGATCGACAGCGACACGATGGAATTCGTGCAACGCACGTTCGGCTGCATGGTGTGCAGCATGTACGGCACGACCGAAATCGGCGTGATCCTGGTCAGTTATCCGGGCGCCCCCGATTTCGCAGTGCGGCCCGGCTCGCTCGGCAAGGCAGTCCCCGGCGTGCGCGTCGAAGTGCAGGACGCGGACGGTGCGCCTTGCGCGCCCGACGTGACCGGCGAACTCGCCGTATGGCGGCGCGGCGCGTGGATTCCGACCAAGGATCTCGGCCGCGTCGACGCCGATGGCTACTTCTATCACCTCGGCCGAGCCGACGACGTGATCATCTCGGCCGGCTGGACCATCAGCGCGGTCGAAGTCGAAGACGCGGTCCTCAAGCATCCCGATGTACGCGAGGCGGCTGCAATCGGCGCACCTGATCCGTTGCGCGGGCATGTAGTCAAGGTGCTGGTTGTCGCACAGCGCGACGGCGACGATAACTTCACACGCGAAATTCAGGATTGCGTCCGACAAAAGCTGAGCCAGCACGAATATCCGCGCATCGTCGAATACGTCGACGAGTTGCCGCGCAATCCGGCGGGCAAGATCAATCGCAAGGTGCTGCGCGAACGCGCGCGGCAAACCGCAGCCAACGCCGCATAAGAAAACAGGAAACAACACCACACACCACCCGACAACACGTAGACACACTTCGCTAATCAGGAGAAGACGCATGGCCGAAGATCAGCTGATGTTCCCCAAAATCACCGAGCAGGGTCTTGAAGACCTCAAGCGGCGCATCGGCGTGAAGGTTGGACCGACGGTCGAGCCGTGGTGCTACGAAGCCACGCGCGACAACATTCGCCACTACGCGCACGGTATTGGCGACGACAACCCGCTGTGGTGCGAGCCCGAATACGCAGCGCAGACGCAATACGGCGGTCTGATCGCGTTGCCGAGCTTCCTGTTCACGACGAGCCGCATCATCTCCGGCTACGTGGGTGGTCTGCCCGGCGTGCACGCGATGTGGTCGGGCGCCGACTGGAACTGGCACAAGACGGTCCATCGCAACGACACCATCTCCACCGAAGCGCATCTGAAGGATCTGATCGAACACGACACACGCTTCGCGGGCCGCGCGATCCAGCAGATCTATCACGTCGATTTCTACAACCAGCATGGCGATCCGGTCGCCGACGCGGATAGCTGGTGTTTCCGCACCGAGCGCGATCATGCGCGCGAAAAAGGCACGAAGTATGCCGAGGTCAAGTCGCGCGCACCGCGCCTGTACTCCGAGCGCGAACTGGCCGAAGCGTACGAGCTCTATCGGAACGAACCGGTGCGCGGCACGCAAAAGCGCCACTGGGAAGACGTCGCCGAGGGCGAGCAATTGCCGGTGATGCTGAAGGGACCCATGACGGTGACCGGCTTCATCGCGTATGCCCAGGGCTGGGGCGGTCTGTATATCCGTGCGAACAAGCTCGCCTGGCAACTGGTCGACGCGCATCCAGGCGCGGGCATCAAGAACCGATTCGGCATTCCCGATTGCCCGGAACGCGTGCACTGGGAAGAGGAGTTTGCGCTGCGCGTCGGTGCGCCGGGCGCGTACGACTACGGTCCCGAGCGCTGCTCGTGGCTCACGCATCATATGACGAACTGGATGGGTGACGACGGCTTCCTGCGGCGCGCGCACTGCAAGATCCGCCGCCACAATCCTGCCGGCGACATGCTGTTCATCACCGGCAAGGTGCTGCGCAAGTACGTCGAGAACGGCCGCCATCTGGTCGAGATCGAGCAGGAAGCGCGCAACCAGGACAACGAGCTGTCGGTTCTGGGCGGCGGTGTGGTCGAGTTGCCGTCGCGCGGCTGACGGCTTCCGCAGTCGCGTGGCGGCATCGAAAGGCCGGGCACGACGGCCCCTTTCGGACATCGAAACAGGAGACATTGGATGAGCGATTCGTCGGACGCGCCGCATGCATCAGGCCGTTCTCCACGGGGGGCGTTGCACGGGTTGAAGGTCGTCGATCTGTCGCGCGTGCTCGCCGGTCCGTATGCGGCGCAAATACTTGCCGATCACGGCGCAGACGTGCTAAAGGTCGAACCGCCGCAAGGCGACGAGACCCGCGAGCTGGGTCCGCCGTTCGTCGGCGACAGCGCCGCGTATTTTCACGGTTTGAATCGCAACAAGCGCGCCATCGCACTCGACCTCGCGAATGCGGCCGGTCGCGAAGTGTTGCTGCGTCTGCTCGCCGACGCCGACGTGCTGATCGAGAACTTCCTGCCCGGCACGATGCAAAAGTGGGGCCTCGACTATCACGAGACGCTCGCGGCGCGCTTTCCGAAGCTGATCTATTGCCGCATCTCCGGCTTCGGCGCGAGCGGTCCGCTCGCGTCGATGCCCGGCTACGACGCAGTCCTGCAGGCGTTCTGCGGGCTGATGAGCGTGAACGGCCACGCGGCATCGGGCGCAACACGCATCGGCATCCCGATCGTCGATACCGCGGTGGGCCTGTCCTCGGTGATCGGCATCCTGTTGGCGGTCGCCGAGCGGCAGCGTTCGGGGCAGGGGCAACTGGTCGATACGTCGCTGTTCGAAACTGCGCTGAGTCTGCTGCATCCGCATCCGGCCAACTGGTTCGCGTCCGGCGCGACGCCGATGCTGACCGGCAACGCACATCCCAATATCTCGCCGTACGACACGTTTTCCGCCGCCGACTGCGAGGTGTTCATCGGCGTCGTCAACGATGGGGCCTTCCGGCGCTTCTGCGACGTGATCGGCCATCGCGAACTGATCGACGATGCGCGCTTCGCGACGAACCCGCTACGCGTGACGAATCGCGCCGCGCTGCGCTCGACACTTGAACCCATTCTGTGCACGTTCGAAAGTACGCGGCTCTGTGGACGTCTGAGCGAAGCGGGCGTGTCCGCATCGCGTATCCAGTCGGTCGCGGACGTGCTCACGCATGCGCAAACGCAAGCGCGCGACATGGTAGTCGAGCTGCCGGACTATCGCGGCGTCGGCATTCCCGTGAAGCTGTCGCGCACGCCGGGCTCGGTGCGCAGCGTGCCGCCGCCCTTCGCCGCTCATACCGAAAGCGTGCTGCGCGATGTGGGCTACTCGGCGCGCGACATCGATCAATTGCTGTCGTCCGGCGTTGCACCGATAGCGCGTCGCCACAAGGGCTGAGGCTTTCCGCCGACGCGCACCCGCTGTTTGCCGTTTCACGAACGATAACGACGCCGTCCACGAGACGGCCACACGGAGACGAATATGACTGACAACCAGACGGTCGTCACGCGGATGACGCGCGACGACCGGCGCGTTCTGTTCGCGTCGTCGCTTGGCGCGGTATTCGAGGCATACGACTTCTATCTGGCCGGCTCGCTCGCGACGATCATCAGCAAGCAGTTCTTTGCCGGCGTCAATCCCGCCGCCGCCTTCGTGTTCACTTTGCTCAGCTTCGCGGCCGGTTTCGCGGTGCGGCCGCTCGGCTCGATCGTGTTCGGCCGGATCGGCGACAAGGTCGGACGCAAATATACCTTCCTGTTCACGATTTCGGTGATGGGCTTCTCGACGTTCGTCATCGGCCTGCTGCCGAACTTCAGCCAGATCGGCATCGCCGCGCCCATCCTCTTCATCGCGTTGCGTCTGCTGCAGGGGCTGTCGCTCGGCGGCGAATACAGCGGGGCGGCCACTTACGTGGCCGAACACGCGCCGAATGCGAAACGTGGCGCATGGACCGCCTGGATCCAGACACCCGCCACACTCAGCCTGCTGCTGTCGCTGATCGTGATACTCGGCGTGCGCTTCGCGGTCGGCGATGCCGCGTTCGCCGACTGGGGCTGGCGCGTGCCGTTTCTCAGTTCCGCGATCCTGCTCGCGGCATCCGTATGGATTCGCCTGAAGTTGCATGAGTCACCGGTATTCATCCGCATGAAGGCGCAGAATCGTGGTTCGCGCGCGCCACTGACCGAGGCATTCGGCCAGTGGCGCAATCTGCGGCTCGCGCTGATCGCGCTGTTCGGGCTGGTCGCCGGCCAGGCCGTTGTGCTCTATACCGGCCAGTTCTACGCGCTGTTCTTTCTCACGCAGACGCTGAAGGTCGACCTCATGACGGCTAACGTGCTGATCGGCGTTGCGCTGATCATCTGCACACCGTTTTTTATCGGCTTCGGCGCGCTGTCCGACCGCATCGGCCGCAAGCCGGTCATCATGACCGGTCTGCTGGTGGCGGCGTGCGCATATTTCCCGCTCTTCAAAGGGCTCACGCACTTCGTGAATCCTGCGCTCGAAGCCGCGCTCGAGCGCGCGCCGATTCAGGTCGTCGCCGATCCGGCGGACTGCTCGTTCCAGTTCAACCCAACCGGCACCGCGCACTTCGTCACGTCGTGCGACGTCGCCAAGCAGGCGCTCGCGAAAGCCGGCCTCAGCTATACGAACACGCCCGCGCCTGCCGGCACGGTCGCGTCGGTGCGCGTGGGCGACGCCGAGGTGCCCGGCTATCGGGCGACGGATGCGGGCGCCAGGGCCGACGAAGCACGCTTTAGCGCCGCGCTCCGCCAGGCGCTGGCGCAAGCCGGCTATCCGCAACGCGCCGATCCCGCGCAGATCAACTGGCCGATGACGCTCGTGATCCTGGTTGCGCTGGGCCTGCTCATTACCGCTACATATGGCCCGGTCGCTGCCGTGCTCGCCGAAATGTTCCCGACGCGTATTCGCTACACCGCCGTCTCGCTGCCGTACAACATCGGCAATGGCTGGTTCGGGGGCTTCCTGCCGGCAACGGCGTTCGCCATCGTCGCCGCGCGCGGCGACATCTACGCGGGGCTCTGGTATCCGGTCGTGATAGTCGCGGTGACCTTCGTGGTAGGCGTGTTCCTGCTGCCGGAAATGAAAGGGGTGAGCCTCGAAAGCGATCCCGCGCAAGCGCCCGCTTCGCTCGGCGCAGGTGGCCTGGGGCCGGTGCACGCAAGCGCGTCCGCAAAGCACTTGGATTCGTGACCTGAAGACAGCTTCCTGAAAAGAACCTTCACGCAGCATGAATATTTCGTAGTACGAGTTAATCGTACATAGAACAACCGGAGACGACAATGAAGAAGCTGTTATCCCGCGCAGCATGTCTGGGGGGATACGTATGCACCAGCATGTTGCCGCACGCGGCGCTCGCCCAATCGTCGGTGACGATCTACGGGATCCTCGATCAGGGCCTCAACTACATCAGTAATGCGCAGGCGTTGAACGCAGCGGGCGCACGCGTCGGCAAGACGCAGTGGACGACGAGCAGTACCGTAATGGCCGGCAACCAGCTCGGCTTTCTCGGCTCGGAGGATCTCGGCGGCGGCTACAAGGCGGTCTTCAGACTCGAGACCGGCTTCGATATCGGCACCGGCAAGCTGCAGGAAGGCGGCACGTTCTTCGGCCGCCAGGCCTATGTCGGCATGACGACCCCCTACGGCTCGGTGACGCTCGGCCGCCAGTACGACTCGATGGTCGATTTCCTGCGGCCGCTTTCAGCAGCAGCCGTGGGCGGCGGCGGCACCTTCACGGCACACGGCAACGACATCGACAATTTCGCGGACACCTATCGCACCAACAATGCGGTCAAATACACGAGCCCCTCCTGGCGCGGCCTCACCGTCAGCGGCATGTACAGTTTCGGCGGCGTCGCGGGATCGGTCACGCGTAACAGCATCTATTCGTTCGGCGCCTCGTATGGAGCGGGACCCTACAAGGTCGCGGCGGCCTGGCTCAAGGTGCACAACCCGAACCAGTCGTTCTTCGGCAACAATACGTTGAGTTCGCCGACCGGCAACAACGTCGGCGCGGTAACAGGAATTCAGTCGAACCCCGTGTACAGCGGCTTTGCCTCCGCCAGCACGTATGAGGTGATCGGAGCAGGCGCGCAGTATGGCACCAGCAGATTCGTTGTCGGCGCGAACTATTCGAACGTGCGGTTCGGCGATCTTGGCGATCCGAACTCGGGCACGCTGTCGCTCACGAATCCGCTCGGATATCACGGCACCGCGATATTCAACAGCTATGCCGCGTACGTGCGCTATTTGCCGAGACCCGACATCGCGTTGACCGGCGCATACGACTTTCTGACTGGAGGCGCGATTGACGGCAAGCCACCCGCGCATTACAACCAGTTCAACGCGGCCGCGCACTACCTCCAGTCGAAACGGACGGATCTATACGTACTCGCTACGTATGTGATCGCAAACGGCACCGATTCGACGAACCAACCGGCGGTCGCATCGATTTTGACGCTGACACCGTCCGACAACGCGCATCAGTTGATCCTGCGGCTCGGCATCATGCATTTCTTCTGACTTCTGACGTGAGCCGGTCGTCGGTCTACTTGACGGACCCTGAACCGGCCGACCCGCGAAACCCGACTGTATCCGGATCATGGCTTGACGGAAAAGTCCGCTGCGCTTGATCGTCGGTAAGCTTGCAAAGACGGCTCCGGTGCAAATAGCGCGGGGGCGAATCGGTTAAGGTGTCAGGCTGAACGAATTGAGAACCGACGATGAGCAAGCTGAAGAGCCTTGACGAACTGTTCGCAGGCCGTCACTTTGACCGCGATGTGATCATTCTGTGTGTTCGCTGGTACCTGCGCTACAAGCTTAGCCTGCGCGATCTGGTCGAGATGATGGCGGAACGGGGTCTGTCGCTGGCGCACACGACGATCCTGCGCTGGGTGCGGCGCTTCGCGCCGGAGTTCGTGAAACGGTGGAACCGCTTTGGCAGGCCCACCGGGCAGTCGTGGCGTGTCGACGAGACTTACCTCAAGCTGCGCGGCAAGTGGGTCTATCTTTATCGAGCGGTGGATCGGGTGGGCCAGACAGTAGACTTCATGCTCAGCGCCAGGCGCGACGTGAAGGCGGCAAAAGCCTTTTTCAGGAAGGCAATCGAACATCAAGGCCAGCCACCGAAGACCATCACGCTTGATGGTTATGCAGCCTCGCACCGCGCCGTGCGCGAGATGAAGGCCGATGGCTTGCTGCCTGAGGACACAAAGGTCCGATCCTCGAAATATCTCAATAATCTGGTCGAGCAGGACCACCGCAACATCAAGTCCCGGACGAAAGTCATGCTCGGCTTCTAACTTTTCAGGAATGCAGCGATTACTCTCTCAGGTATTGAGTTGGTCCATCGTATTCGCAAGGGCCAATTCATCCTCGCGAAGCTCGGCCTCAAAGATACCGCTGCGCCCGCAGTTTGGGAGGCCGTCCTGTCTGCTTGATGAGGTATCCTTTCTATAACAAAAATCTCGTCCAGACCGCCTATTTGCACCAGAGCCGCTTTAGCCACGCTCAGCACTTCAGCACCGCATTCAAGAAGGCGACCGGCGTGACGCCGTCCGATTTCCGCAGGGCGGCGACGCGCTGATGCGCCACGCAGCCCTTGGTGTCGTTCCCGGATGTCCGCATCAGTGGCCAGATCGGGAGCCGTGGCGCCTGGGGAGCGATGCTTCGATTCTTGCATGCTTGCAGTGGCTGTGCTCGTCGGTGTAGCGTGGGGGCTGGGCCAAGAAGCTGACCGGTGCGACACACTATCAATGTGGGCTCCGTGGACCTGGACGGCGACGTCCTGAACGCCTTTGCTGGCAAGGGATCAAAAGCGGCGAGCGTGCATCGGCTGGTTGAGCGCACGGAACATAACGAGTTCGACCTGATTGCCGTCGGCCGGGCATTGATCGGCGACCCGAACTGGGTCATGAAGATTCAAGCGGGAGCTCACGCGACCTGCAGGGCTTTGATGCCGCCGCACTGGGCGCGCTCGTCTGATCCCAACGCGACGCTGATCGAAGATGACAATCGGCCGTTTTCGAATATCGGCCGACTTTACCTCACGTCGTCAGGATCCCGAAGCGACATCCGGCTTTCTGCGCGCTTCAAGGTGCCCGAGCGGCAGGTGGAACCCATGCGTCGCGTAATCGGGGTCGAAGGGGTCTGGAAGGCAGGCCGCTTCGTCAGCCGCTCGACCGTACAGCGCGCGAGCGTGAACCTTTCGCGCAGCAATTGCCACCAGACCGTGCGCGCGCCGTACACCCGAAAGTTGCGGTCCAAACGCGCCGGAGGTGCTGACCCAGCAACGGATGACGAGGTCGCGGCGGCGCCGGTCGACGCGAATTAGCGCGTCGGGACGCATGTAAGTAATACGTCGACGGGGCGATCGCCAGCACTCTGCAACTCGGGCTCGACCCAATACAAGAAGCGATGCTTGTCAATGAAGCCAATGCGGTGATGCTCTTGCGCCGTGGGTATGGCCTTCAGACCGCGGTCACTCCCAGCCTATCGAACCCAATTTCTTAACGTCTCGCGCAAGCAGTCCATCTTGGCGGCAATCGACTGGATCGCCTCACACTGCGTCGCATACTCCGCACGGCGCTCGAACACCATGCGCACCGCGCGCTCGCGCAGCTCGCAGTCTAAAATCTTCCTATGCAGGTGCGCACGCTCCATTTGAAAGCGAGGGCGTAAGCCGGCTGACCTGGTGGCATCGCGCACATGGATGGAGAACTGGCAGTGCATGCTGTCGTGTATCGTCGCAAACCGCGGCCTCGTGCTGCCCTCGCTGGTCAATGCCATTGAACGCTTCGTCACCGGTCCATGGCAGTTGGTCGCGATTGAGCGCGAATTCTCCATCGGCGATCCATTCTCGTACGTGCGCAGTTTTCGGTTTGTTGGACAACGGCCGCATGTGTGCCCAAAGTTTGCCGAAATGACGCGCTATCTGTTAGCGCCGATGCAAAAATGACCCGGTTGCTTGACTTGGACGTTGACTCGGCGAGGGGACTCTCTGAACGCACGCCCTAGCGGGTGCCGTACGCGTGAGCACTGTTTGGGGTACTACATACGTCGCAGGTGGCACCGCTCCACCGATAAGGAGCTTGGCACGAGGCCACGACGCCATGTCATGTCATGGCACTTTCAAGCAAGTGGTGGCGCCGCGTTGCAATCACCGACGGCGACGTTGGGAGAGACTGAGGGCCTCAGTAGCCCCTCTTCACGGAGACACAACATGCCCATCATTGTTTGCGAATGCAAGGTCGGAATCGAAGCTGGCGTCAAGGCGAGGATCGCCAGCGAGTTCACGAGCGCGATCAAGGAGGTCATCCTCTCGCCGCTCGACTTGATTAGCGTCGTATTCCACGAAGCCACGCCCGAGAACACCTACCGTTCTGGAGAGCCCACTTCCGAAACGCTGATCTTCTGCCACATACGTGATGGGCGAAGCGACGGCGCCGTGCTGTCGCCGGCCAAAAAGGTGAGCGCGATATGGAGCGCGTGCACCGGGGCACCGGAGGACGAAGTCGAGGTTCTGGTCGCACTGTATCCCGCCAAATACGTCGTGCGCGGCGGTGAACGCCTGCCCGAAGCCCCTCGCGTGTGAGGGCGGTGCAGGCGTGCGCGGTGACGCGGGGGCTGCGGCTCGACCCGGTCAAGGGTGAATCGAACGGCTCGGGTGTCTCGCTTGGCCATCCGATCGGCGGGACAAGCGCGCTGATCACAGTAAAGGCGTTCCACGAGCTGAAGCGCGTCCCACGGGTGCTATTCGTTCGTGACGATGTGCATCGATTGGAGGCAGGACATCGCAGCCATATTTGAGGACCTCGAAGAACTCCACGCAAGCAATGATTGCAACGGGAAGAACATGGGAGTCGAAACAGTAGGAATCGTCGGCGCAGGCACGATGGGCAACGGGATTGCGCAGACCGCAGCCATTGCCGGACTGAAGGTCGTGCTGATCGATGTCACCGAGGCTGCGCTAGCGAAGGGGCTGGCGACACTCGAAACCAACCTTGAGCGGCTCGTTGTGAAAGACAAGCTGGACCGGGCGGCGCGCGACGCTTGTCTCGCGCTCATCGAGACCTCGACTGACTATCAGCGTCTTTCGGCCGTTGATCTCGTGATCGAAGCAGCGACCGAAAGCGTCGAACTCAAGCACCGGATTCTGAATCAGATCGAATCGGTGGCGCGCCCCGCCGCAATCATCGCGACGAACACGTCGTCGATCTCGGTCACGGCACTCGCGGCGATGCTTGATGACGCTTCGCGTTTCATCGGCATGCATTTCTTCAACCCAGTGCCCCTCATGCCACTCGTGGAAATCATCCGCGGGCTGCTGACGAGCGACGCCACCGCCCAGGTGATTCACGAGCTGACGCAACGCCTCGGCAAGACGCCGATCGGCGTGAGGAACTCGCCAGGCTTCGTGGTGAACCGGATCCTTGTACCGATGATCAACGAGTCGTTCTTTCTGCTTGCCGAGGGCGTGGCGAGCGCGGAGGAGATCGACGCGGGGATGAAGCTCGGCGCGAATCACCCGATCGGTCCGCTCGCGCTCGCGGACCTAGTTGGGCTCGATGTCTGTCTGTCGGTGCTGGAGGTGTTTCATAACGACTTCGGCGATCCAAAGTATCGCCCTTGCCCGCTGCTGCGCGAATTGGTCGTAGCGGGCCGGCTCGGCCGCAAGACGGCCCACGGGGTCTATCGCTATGGCTGAGCGGCGCGCCGCGAAGCGCTCCGTTACTCCGCGCAACAGGCCTCACTGTATCGCGATTTCTCAAAGGACGGTCAGGTATGGGCAATGGAGTCGCGCTCAATCGATTATGCGATGTCATCGATTGGAGTCTACTGGGCGGGTCGTTCACCATGCCGCGCTCTGCTCTGGCGCGAATATGGCGAGAAACTATGTACCGAAGGAAGCGTCGCGCACGACGTTCGCTAGGCGGAAATAGAACATTCTGATGCAACTCGCTCCGCGGCCGGAGCCCATCGGGCGTGGTTGTGCTTGGGCTATCTAATATGGTCCTTTTTTATCCGCTTAATAGGACCGCTTCTGAGGGGCTATCAGTTTTCATATGAACCGGAGGACATATCATCTATGGTCGAGTATCAATGATCGTAGACTTTGCTACCATGACCCGGAGACGCCGGCGAATGATGACCAGCCTGCAATGACCGTCGCGAAGACGCAAATCGCAAGAAACTGGGCGTGGTCTGCAAACGGCCACTATGACTGGATGGAAGGGCACGCGCCATCATTCACCGATGAGTTTTGCTAAACATCAGGTCCGTCGATCGACAGCGCCAGCGCGGCGCGGGCGACGATCAGCGACTATAAGGAGCAATTGCTGCATCTCGCGCTGGTCGCTGATCCGAAGTATCTGCCTTTGCCGCTACTGATATGACGACGTCTGCGTGCGAAAGATGTTCCCGTTTCGATCTGACGTCGCACTGGGCTTCGTCGCGTCGCAGGAAGCTTCTGTCGCTTTCGCTGCTGCTGGACCGATCGATCTTTCGGCTCGGAACCGTGCAAAGCATTTTCCAAGCCGTGTGAGAAACGATTGCCTATAGCGATCGTTTGCTCGCTGGTCATCCCAGCGCCACCAATCGCAAGAGCGGTCCACGGTCTTAAGGTCATTAACTTCGCAGTTGCGACGCGCCTCAGTGCGTAAGAGAGCGGCACCGGTTCAATTTACGGCGGGCGTTCGGGGAATAAAGGAGTTGTCGTGGCAGTCTCAGCAAGATCATTGAGAGATTTGGTTCAGGATTGGCTGCTGGCCGACCCTCACGGATGTTTTAGAGTCAGTCATGTTGGACGATGGGGTAAAGCACGTTACGTTCGCGTCGTCGCAGATAATGCAGCGAATTCAATAGCAATGTTTTTTTTTCGTCATCGTGACGGCAGGTGGTGCATCTTTCCGCCGGACCCCGAGCGGCCAGCGATGTCAATCGACCGTTGGGTGGCCGCACACGCTCAAGAGGCAGGGCGACTGGTTCTGTTGCATTAAGGCGGTCCGCTATGATGGGCGGAACGACACGAACGACTGAAAGCTAGATGAAGACGATGAATCCTGCGGTGGCCCGGGTACTCAAACGCCTGCACTATCCGCTCGACGTGATCCTGACTTGCGTGCGCTGGTACGTGGCCTATCCGCTGAGCCTGCGGCACCTTGAAGACATGATGGCTGAGCGCGGTGTTTCAGTCGATCATTCGACTGTGCACCGCTGGGCCATCAAGCTGTTGCCGGTGCTGGAGAAAGCGTTTCGCCGCCGCAAGCGCCCGGTGGGTCAGAGCTGGCGGATGGACGAGACGTACATCCGCGTCAAAGGGGAATGGCGGTATCTTTATCGGGCCGTCGACAAGGAAGGCAACACCATTGACTTTCTGCTACGCGCCCATCGGGACAAGACTGCGGCCCGGCGTTACTTTGAGAAATCGATCGCCTGGAACCGGGTACCCGAGACGGTAACCATCGACAAAAGCGGCGCCAATCTCGCCGCGCTCGAAGCGATCAATGCCGGTCGTGAAGCGCCCATCAAGATCCGCCAGTCCAAATATCACAATAACCTGGTCGAGCAGGACCATCGGGCGATCAAGCGACGAACGCGGCCCATGCTAGGGTTCAAGACCTTTCGCTGTGCCCGGATTCTTCTGGCCGGCATCGAAATTATGCACATGATCGCCAAAGGACAGATGGAATGTGCTCGCGGGACCCATCCGTCCGCCGCTCACCAATTCTACGACCTCGCAATATAAGCACTACTTCGTATATCTATCCCGCTCGCTCTTTGAGTCTTATCGCGACAAAGCCGTTGTTGATGTTTCTACTCAACTTTGCGCCGCCATCCAAACGTATTTTTCACCGCCGCTAACAATCGGCGCACGCACGGGCTCGACACCGAGTGCGCGACGTTTCCCCCGCCTCCGTTGGAGAAAACCCTGGAGTAAATTCCCTTGAAGCGACGTAACCTGCTGGTATGATGACATCATGACGGCATAAGTGATGATGGCAACTAGTTCGCGGCCGTTGACTGGTTTCAGGCAGTGCCTTGAGGTTCAACCAGACAGGAGACAGACAATGAAACTATCCAAGCGGTGGCTCGCGCTCGCGCTGACCACATTGACGGTCGTGGGCGCCAGCAGTGCCGCGCAGGCGGCCAATCTGATCGCCATCATCACTCCTTCCCACGACAACCCCTTCTTCAAAGCCGAAGCCGACACGGCGAACGCGCGCGCCAAGGCGCTCGGCTACGACACCATCGTGCTGGTTCACGACGACGACGCCAACAAACAGTCGAACCTGGTCGATACCGCGATCGCACGCGGCGCGAAGGCGATCATTCTCGACAACGCCGGCTCGGAAGCGTCCATCTCCGCCGTGAAAAAGGCCAAGAGCGCGGGCATTCCCTCGTTCCTGATCGACCGCGAGATCAACGCGACGGGCATCGCCGTCTCGCAGATCGTGTCCAACAACTATCAGGGCGCGCAACTCGGCGGGCGCAGCTTCGTCAAGGCGCTGGGCGAGAGCGGCAACTATGTCGAACTGGTCGGACGCGAGGCGGACATCAACGCGGGTATCCGTTCGAAGGGCTATCACGACGTGATCGACCAGTTCCCGAACATGAAGATGGTCGAGCGGCAGTCGGCGAACTGGAGCCAGACCGAAGCGTATCGCGTGATGGAAACCATCTTGCAGAGCCATCCTGACATCAAGGGCGTGATTGCTGGCAACGACACGATGGCGATGGGCGCCTCGGCGGCACTCAAGGCAGCGAAGCGGCCGGACGTGATCGTGGTGGGCTTCGACGGCAGCAACGACGTGCGCGACGCCATCATGCGCAACGAAATCCGCGCGACGGTTCTGCAGCCGGCAGCACTGGCCGCGACTCAGGCGGTCGAGCAGGCCGACAAGTATCTGAAAACCGGCTCGACCGGCAAGCCCGAAAAGCAGTTGATCAACTGCTCGCTGATCACCAAGGCAAACGCGTCGAAGCTCGACATGTTCGCGCTGCGCTAGGCGCGCGCCCGGCGTGCGGGAATGCCCTGCGCATTCCCGCATCACATCACCGTTTCTCATCTGGCGTACCGAGAGGTTATCCATGAGAGGTTGCATGTACGCGGCGATCGTCGTGCTCGTCGCGACTGGAGCGTTGCAGGGCTGCAAACTGGTCAAGCACGACGCACAAACGTCGAAAAATTCACGCGATGCCTATGCGTCCGGTGGCTATGACGCGAACGCGATGGTCGCCTCCATGTGGAGCACGAAGATCGTGCCCGACGTGGAGAAGCGCGCGACCGACTACACCCGGCTGCGCGACGCGATCAAGGCGGACCCGGACGCCGCGGGCAAGCAGTACGGCTATCGCGGCAAGGACGACAGCGCGCCGTGGAATTTCCCGACCACGCTGCACGGTACCATCGTCGAAGTGGATACCCAGTCGAGCCAAGGCACGGTGGGTGTCGACATCGACGGTGACGGCAAGCCGGACGTCGTGGTGGATATCGGTCCGACCGTGCTCGGCACGACCTTGCGCGACACGCTCGATTTCATCTCCTTCACGAGTTTCCGCAATCAGATCGAATACGCGCAGTTCGGCACCGCGCTGAACAGCTACGCCGCCACGCATGTGATGAAGCCGGTGCCGCGCGACGGGCTCAAGGGCAAAGCGATTTCGGTGACGGGTGCGTTCGCGTATGACTCGTCGGCCGAACAACCCGAAGTCGTGCCGCTCGCGCTTTCGCTGGGAGGCAAATCATGAGTGCGCCAGAGAGCTTCGACGACGACGTGATTCTTCACGTCGAAGGTGTGACGAAGGTTTATCCCGGCACGGTCGCGCTGAAAGAGGTCAACTTCGCGGTGCGGCGCGCGTCGGTCAACGTGCTGGTCGGCGAAAACGGCGCGGGCAAGTCGACCTTGATGAAGATCATTGCCGGGGCGGAGCAACCGAGCACGGGCCGCCTGATTCTCGACGGTCAGCCGGTCGAACTGACGAGCAGCGCCGACGCGCTGCGTCACGGCATCGGCATCGTGTTTCAGGAACTCAATCTGTTTCCGAATCTCAGCATCGCGGAGAACGTGTTCATCGCGCACGAGATCACTCGCGCGGGCATCGACATCGATGCCGACGCGCAGCGCAGCAAGGCGCGCGCACTGCTCAAACGGCTCGAACTGGACGTGAGCCCGGATACGCTCGTCGAAGATCTGCGCATTGGTCAGCAGCAACTGGTCGAAATTGCCAAGGCCCTCGCGCACGACGCACGTGTGCTGATTCTCGATGAGCCCACTTCGGCGCTCAGCGCGGCCGAAGTGGACGTGCTGTTTCAGGTGATCGCGGATCTGAAGGCGCAAGGCGTCGCGATCGTCTACATCTCGCACCGGCTGGAAGAGCTGATCCGTATCGGCGACTACATCACCGTGCTGCGCGACGGCCGCATCACCGGCAATCAGCCGATGGTCAACGTGGACGTCCCATGGATCGTTCGTCAGATGGTGGGTCGCGACACCAAGGATTTTTCGCGCCCGATCGGCCACGAGCGCGGTGTCGAAATACTGACCGTACGCGACGTTTCGTTGCCGCGCAAAGGCAGTGGGCTGCTGGTCGATCACGTGTCTTTGTCGCTGCACGCGGGTGAAATCGTCGGCATATACGGGCTGATGGGCGCTGGGCGCTCCGAGCTGTTCGAGTGCATTCTGGGCTGTCATCCGCACGCGACGGGCGAGGTCGTGCTCGACGGGAAGCCTTTGAGCGGCAAGCCGATTGCGCGCCGAGTGGCCCAAGGTCTCGCGCTGATTCCGGAAGACCGCAAGGCCGACGCGCTGATGCCGATCCTTTCGATCGGCGAGAACATGACGCTCTCCAGCCTCATGAAGTTCGCGCGGGGTTTTCATATCAGCACGCAGCGCGAGCAGCGCTCTATCGCGGGCTATATCCAGGACCTCGCGATCAAGGTCGCCGACTGGCGCCTGCCGGTGAGTTCTCTCTCGGGCGGCAATCAGCAGAAGGTCGTGATCGGCCGGGCGTTGATGACCACGCCCAAGGTGCTGCTGATGGATGAACCGAGCCGGGGCATCGACATCGGCGCGAAGGCCGACATCTTCAAGGTGATGCGCGATCTCGCGGTGAAAGGGCTAGGCATCCTCTTTGTCACCTCCGATCTCGAAGAGGTGATGGCTTTGTCGGATCGCATTCTCGTGATGTCGAACGGTCGCGTGACGGCGCAATTCGAGGCCTCCGACGCGACTCAGGATGCACTGGTCGCGGCCTCGGCGGTGGGTCACCGGGTGGGCGCGGCGACCGACGAGCAGCGTGCCGCGGCCTGACGCTCCCGGGTCTGCTCAGCTTCACTGTCAGCCTCATTTTCCAGCCTCACTTCGAGCTTCCTGTTCCAGCCACTCTGGAGACGATTCATGACGATGGCCATCAAAGGCGCGGCGCCCGGCGCGAGTATCGGCGAGGCGCCGCTTCTATTGCTGCTGAAGCTGCGCACGTTCATTGCACTTTTTGCCGTGGCGATCTTCTTTTCGTTCGCGGCGCACAATTTTTTGAGCATCGAAAATCTGCTGATCATGTCGCGTCACGTTGCGCTGAACGCGTTTCTCGCGATCGGCATGACGTTCGTGATCGTCGCGGGCGGCATCGATCTTTCGGTCGGCTCCATTGTCGGGTTGTCGGGCATGGTGGCGGGCGGGCTGATCCTGCATGGCATTCCGCTCGGCGATCAGTACACGCTGTTTCTGAGCGTGCCGGAGGTGATCGTCGTCGCGCTGCTGACAGGCGTGGCGGTCGGCGCGATCAACGGGCTGCTGATTACACGCCTGAACGTCGCGCCGTTCATCGCCACGCTCGGCACCTTGTATATCGCTCGGGGCGCCGCGTTGCTGTCTTCGGGCGGGGAGACGTTTCCGAACCTTACGGGCAACCCCGATTACGGCACGACTGGCTTTCCGCTTCTTGGCGGCGCGACAATACTCGGCATTCCGTTGACCATCTGGCTGCTGATCGTGGTCGGACTGGTGGCCGCGTATATCGCCGCTCGCACGCCGCTCGGCCGGCAGATTTACGCGATTGGCAGCAACGAGCGCGCCGCGCAGCTGTCTGGTGTGCGAGTTAATCGCGTGAAGATGTTCGTGTACATGTTTTCGGGTTTTTGCGCGGCGATTGTTGGCCTGATCATTTCTTCGGAACTCGTCGCATCGCACCCGATGAGCGGTGAGACTTTCGAACTCAACGCCATTGCGGCCGCCGTGCTGGGCGGCACCTCAATGTCCGGCGGACGCGGCAAGATCGGCGGCACGATTGTGGGTGCGTTCGTGATCGGCATTCTTTCCGATGGCCTCGTGATGATGGGTGTCAGCGCGTTCTGGCAAACCGTGATCAAGGGCGTGGTGATCGTGGCCGCCGTCGTGGTCGATCAGATTCAGCGCCGCGTGCAGCAACGCTTTGCACTGCAGAAACAGGCCGCGACGGGAGTGTGAGCGATGAACGCATCGGACATGCAACAACCGCACGGCAGCGAACGCGTGCTCAAGGGCGCGTTAATTGGCTGCGGATTCTTCGCGCAAAACCATCTGCATGCATGGCGCGACATTGACGGCGCGCAAATCGTCGCGCTGTGCGACGCGGACGAGGCACGCCTGACTGCAAGCGGCCGCGCGTTCGGCATCGAGCGGCTTTACACCGATGCCGCCGCGATGCTGCAAGCGGAACGCCTGGATTTCGTCGATATCGCCACGACAGTGTCGAGCCATCGCGCGCTAGTCGAGATGGCCGCCGCTGCGCGCGTCGCCGCGATCTGCCAGAAGCCATTCGCGCAAACGCTCGACGACGCCCGCGCGATGGTCGACGCATGCCGCGAAGCGGGCGTCCCGCTCATGGTGCACGAGAACTTCCGCTGGCAAAGCGCGATTCAGGCGGTAGGCGCCGCTTTGCGCGACGGCGCGATCGGGCAGCCGTTCTGGGGCCGCGTATCGTTCCGCTCGGCATTCGACGTGTTCAGCGGCCAGCCATATCTGGCGAAAACCGAACGCTTCATCGTCGAGGACCTGGGTATTCACGTGCTGGACATTGCTCGCTTTCTGTTCGGCGATGTAGTCCGTTTGAGCGCGACCACGGCACGTGTGAATCCGGCGATTCGCGGCGAAGACGTCGCCACCGTGCTGCTAAGTCATCAAAGCGGCGTGAGCAGCATTGTCGATTGCAGCTACGCGACGCGCTTGCCGCACGAGCTATTCCCGCAGACGCTGATCGAAGTGGACGGCTCGCACGGCACGCTGCGCCTTCTCGCGGATTACCGGTTGCAGATCCATACCGCCGAGGGCACCCATACGCACAATGCCGAACCGCGCAAGCTGTCGTGGGCGAGTTCGCCGTGGGAGGCGATTCAAGGCAGCGTGCTGGAGATCCAGAAGCATTGGATCGAGTGCCTTTGCGGCGCACGCGAACCCGCCACCAGCGGCCGCGACAATCTGCGAACGCTGGCGCTGGTCGAAGCGACGTATCAGTCGGCGAAAGAAGGCCGCAGCATTGCGCTTGCCGGGACCAAAAGCACGGAGGCGGCGCAAGACCAACGCGAAAGGGCGGCGCGATGAACGCCGGCCTCGCGAAGCTCTATTACGGCACGACGCAGGCCGTCCCGCCGGCGCGGCGGCTTTCGGTGGGAGCATGGTCCGCCTCGCTCGCCGATGGTGCGTTACGCGACATCCGCTTTGGGGATATCGAGGTGATCCGCGCCGTGGCATTTCTGGTGCGCGATAAGGATTGGGGAACCTGCCGGCCGGTGTTGAGCGGTGTCGAAATCGACGAGACGTCCGAAGGTTTCCGCGTGGCCTATCGCGCGCGCTGCGAAAACCCGGACGGCGACGTGCTGAGCTACGCGCTGTCGATCAGCTGCACGGCGGCGGGGCCGTTGACATTGCGCGCAAATCTGACGGCGCACAGCACATTTCTCACGGCACGCAGCGGATTCTGCGTGCTGCATCCGATCGAAGACGTGGCCGGTGCGCCGGCACGCGTCGAGCATGGCGACGGCACAATCGAATGTGCGTCGTTTCCGGCGCTGATCGATCCATGGCAACCGTTCAGGAACATTCGCTCGATCGAGCATGATCTGGCGGTTGGCCTCAGCGTGCGTTGCGCATTCACCGGTGACGTGTTCGAAATGGAGGATCAGCGCAACTGGTCGGACGCGTCGTTCAAAACTTACTCGCGCCCCCTCGAATGGCCGTGGCCTTATACGCTCGACGCCGGCGAATCGCTCGAACAAAGCGTAACGCTGAGCGTAGTTCAAAAGACGCCTGGCGCCTTGCGCCGGGCTGACGCATGCGCCGCAAAAACCATCCTGATCGATGTGAGCGAAGGTGCTGAGACCATGCCCGCGCTCGGTGTCGCGATCACCGTGGATGAAGTGGAGGGAGCGCATGCGCATGCTGTCCTTCTGCACGAGCTCGCCCCGCGGCAACTCACTTTCAGCTTCGACCCGACCGCCGGTCACGGCTTAGACGAACTCCAGCGGTTCGCAGCGTTGCAACGACAAAGCGCCACCGACGCCGTGCTGGAATACGCGCTGCCGGGCGTCGAAACGCCGCGTGCCGAATTGCAGATGCTGGCCCGGCAGATCGAATCCGCGCAGCTCGCACTGACTGGCGTGATCGTGAGTCCCGCCGTGCATCGTCAGTCGAATCCGCCGGGCAGTATCAGCCCGCCGTGCCCCTCGCTCGACGAGGTCTACCGCGAGGCGCGGCTGGCGTTGCCGGCGCTGCGCATCGGCGGTGGCGTGCTCAGCTATTTCACGGAACTCAACCGTAAGCGGCCGCCGCTCGAACTGGTTGATTGGGTGACGCACGCGACCTGTCCCATCGTCCACGCCGCCGACGATCTCAGCGTCATGCAGACGCTTGAAGCGATTCCTCATATCACGCGTTCGTGCCGGGCGTTGATCGGCGCGAGGCCGTACGCAATCGGACCGATTTCTATCGGAATGCGGCAAAACCCGTACGGTTCGCGCGTCATGCCCAACCCGGATGCGGAGCGCATTGCGATGGCGGGAGCCGACCCGCGCCAGCAGGCATTATTCGGGGCCGCATGGCTGGTGGGATACGCGGCGGCGCTGGCGGAGGCGGGGCTCGACACGTTCACGCTAGGCGCGTTGACGGGCCCTCGTGGTCTGGCCGAGGAGGGCAGCGGCGGGGCCGTTTCGCGCTATCCGGCGTTTCATGTGGCGCGGGCGTTGGCCGACATGGGCGGGCTCGACCGTCTGCGGGTCGCGGTTGGAGACTCGCGCGAGATCGCTTGCGTGGCGGCCCGCGACGCAGGCGGCGCCATTCGGTTGCTCGCGGCCAACCTGACCGACGCGACGCGCTCCGTTCGCTTCGCATGGAACGGCCCGGCACCCGGCGCTGGCGATGCGGCGATGCTCGATGAGTGTTCGGTTGGGGCGGCGGCCGGGGCGGCAGCGCTTGACGGAAAGCCGCTCGACGTCGCGCGCCCGGTCACGCTTCGTCCGTATGTCGTTGTGATCGCTCGTTTCGAGAGCGGTGCGGTTCTGTAAGGACCGCGCCGAAGCGAAGCCCGAGGGGCTCGGTAGTTAACCCACTGCCAACGATTTAAGCATTGTGGTCTACTCATCACACCAGCGCAGCACATGTGTGATCTGTGGTTTCTCGCCGAAGATCGCGAGTCACGTCGGAGGACGGAATGCAAACCGCAATGCAAAACGCCGGGTCCAGTGAGCTGGAGCGGTCGACCATACGAAAAGTGTCGATGCGGCTCGTACCGTTCGTCGCGCTGATGTTCTTCATCAATTTTCTCGACCGGACCGCGATTTCGTTTGCTGGGCCGAACGGCATGACCAAAGATCTCGGGCTCGATGCTGCGCAATTCGGCTTCGCGGCGGGCGTGTTCTTCATCGGATATATATTTCTCGAAGTGCCGAGCAACCTCGCGTTGCATAGATTCGGGGCGCGCCGCTGGCTCGCGCGAATCATGGTGACGTGGGGCATCGTCGCGTTGCTGTTCACCTGGGTGAGCAGCGTGTCCGGGCTTTATACGCTGCGCTTCTTGCTGGGCGTGGCCGAAGCGGGCTTCTTCCCCGGCGCGATCCTGTTCCTGAGCACGTGGGTTCCGCAGCGTCATCGCAGCCACATCCTCGCGCTGTTCTATCTTGCGCAGCCGCTGACCATCGTGGTCGGCGCGCCGTTTGCCGCGCTCCTGATCGGCGCGCATGGCGTGTTCGGGCTGGAAGGATGGCGCGTGATGTTCCTCGGCGTGGCCATTCCCGCGATCGTGATCGGCATCGTCGCGTGGTTCTATCTGACTGACCGGCCGTCCGAAGCGCGTTGGCTGTCGTCGAACGAGCGCGAATGGCTCACCGCCGAACTCGACGCGGAACAACGCCGGCGCGAAGCCAGCGCCGGTCAGCATCAGTATTCGCATCGCGCGGGCGCCGCCCTGAAGAGCGGCCGCGTATGGATGTTCGCGCTGATGTATTTCGGCCTGATCTACGGCCTGTATGCGCTCGCGTTCTTCCTGCCGACGATCATCGGCGGTTTTGAAGGTCAGTTCGGCTCGCACTTCAACGTGTTCCAGAAGGGGCTCATCACGGCCGTGCCGTATCTGCCCGCGGCCATCGTGCTGTTTTTGTGGAGCCGCAATGCGACGAAGCACGGCGTGCGCAACTGGCATATCGGCATTCCCGCGCTCGTCGGCGCACTGAGCATTCCGCTCGCGCTGTTCATGAAGTCGCCGTCAGCGAGCATCGCTGTCATCACCGTCACTGCCTGCGCGATCTTCTCCGCGCTGCCGAACTTCTGGGCGCTGCCCGCCCGCTTCCTGTCTGGTGCGGCGGCTGCGGCGGGCATCGCGCTCATCAACACGGTCGGCAATCTCGCGGGTTTCGTGGCGCCCTACCTGACGGGCGCGATGAAAGACGCGACCGGCTCGTATCACGCGCCGATGATCGTGGTCGGCGTCTTCATGCTGATGAGCGCCGTGCTCGCGTTCGTGTTCTGCGCCGAGCGTCGCACGGGAATGGCCGACGATCCGGCATCCATTGCACTCGACCCGCACGCTAGCTGACCCTCACGAGCGACACCGAACCCCTGGAAGGAGAGAACCATGAAAGAGAAAATTGCACTGATCGGCGCGGGCGGAAAGATGGGTTTCCGTCTGAGCAGCAATCTGCTGAAATCGGACTACCGCGTTTCGCACGTCGAAGTAAGCGAAGCGGGGCAAAAGCGCTTGAAGGACGAACTCGACGTGGAGTGCGTCCCGCTCGATACGGCAATCGACGGCGCGCAGGTGGTGATCCTCGCCGTGCCCGACACGCTGATCGGCAAGCTCAGTCATGAAATCGCGCCGAAGCTGCCGTCGGGCACGATGGTGATGACGCTCGACGCCGCCGCACCCTTCGCCGGTCATCTGCCGGATCGTCCCGACTTGACGTACTTCGTTGCGCACCCATGCCATCCGCTTATTTTCAGCGACGACGACGATCCGAAAGCCCGGCGCGATTTTTTCGGCGGCGCGTACGCCAGACAGTCGATTACGAGCGCGCTGATGCAGGGCCCCGAGTCCGCATTCGATCTCGGCGAGGACGTCGCCAAGACGATCTATCAGCCGATCTTGCGTTCCTATCGGCTGAGCGTCGACCAGATGGCGCTGCTCGAACCGGGCCTGTCCGAAACGGTTTGCGCGACGCTTCTCTATGTGATGCGCGAAGCGATGGACGAGACCGTCAAGCGCGGCGTGCCTAAAGAGGCGGCGCGCGACTTTCTGCTCGGTCACATGAACATCTTGAGCGCGGTGATCTTCAACGAGATCCCCGGCGCGTTCTCGGACGCATGCAACAAGGCCATCGAATTCGGCAAGCCGCGGCTGATGCGCGACGACTGGAAGGGCGTATTTGAGCGCGAGGAAATCGCGGAAAGCATTCGCCGCATCACCTGAGGCGCAGCGCGGCTTCTCATCATCGACTCTCAACAGGACTGCATCGTGAGCGAACGCATCTACGCGACCTACTGGCTCGAAACGGGCGATGATCCACGCCGTGCCGCCGACATCATCGCGGGCGAACAGTCGAGCGGCACGTTCGTCGCGCTGCCCACGGAGACGCCCGAACTGAAGGCGCGTTCCGGGGCGCGCGTCGAGCGGCTCGACGTGCTCGAAACGGTGGACCGACCTTCATTGGCGGGCGGCCTTGCATCCGGCCGCTATACGCGCTGCACGCTCGAACTGTCGTGGCCGATCGAGAACTTCGGCGCGTCGTTGCCGAATCTGATGTCCACCATCGCGGGCAATCTGTTCGAACTGCGTCAGGTGTCGGGCTTGCGGCTCACCGGGCTGAAATTGCCAGCGTCTTTCGCGGTGGCATATCCAGGCCCGGCATTCGGCATTGAAGGCACGCGCCGTCTGAGCGGCGTGACGCATGGTCCGTTGATCGGCACGATCATCAAGCCGAGCGTCGGCCTCTCGCCCGACGAAACCGCGCAGCAGGTGCGCGAACTCGTCGAAGGCGGCATCGATTTCATCAAGGATGACGAATTGCAGGCGGACGGTTCTCATTGTCCGTTCGACGAACGGGTGAAGGCCGTCATGCGTGTCGTGAACGCGCATGCGCAGCGCACCGGCAAGAAGGTCATGGTCGCCTTCAATCTGACCGGCGATCTCGACCAGATGCGCCGCCGTCACGACCTCGTGCTGGAGCAGGGTGGAACCTGTGTGATGGCGGTGCTCAATTCCGTCGGTCTCGTGGGCTTGCATGAACTGCGGCGTCATTCGCAATTGCCGATTCACGCGCACCGTGCGGGCTGGGGCTATCTCACGCGCGGCGAAGCATTGGGCTGGGACTTCGCGCCGTGGCAGATGCTGTGGCGTCTCGCTGGCGCGGATCACATGCACGTGAACGGACTGCGCAACAAGTTCAGCGAATCGGACGACAGCGTGATTGCGTCCGCGCGCGCTGTCCTTGCGCCCGTGATGCCTGAAGCGCCGATGCCCGCGATGCCCGTGTTCAGTTCCGGCCAGACCGGTTTGCAAGCCGCCGACACATACGCAGCGATCGGACGCGCCGATCTGATCCATACAGCGGGCGGCGGCATCTTCGGCCACCCTCAGGGCGTCGCTGCGGGTGTCGACGCGTTGCGCGAAGCGTGGGTTGCGGCGATCGAAGGCACACCGCTCGAACGGCATGCCGAGCGGCACCCGGCGCTGCGCTCGGCGCTCGGTTTCTGGAAGTGAGCGCGGCATGAGCGACCCATCGAACGAGGTGTTGGGCGACGGCCTGCTGCTCGCCTATTACGGCGACGACTTCACCGGATCGACCGACGCCATGGAAGCGATGACGGCAGCAGGCGTGCCGACCGTGTTGTGCCTGGACACGCCCTCTCCGGATCTGCTGACGCGCTTTCCCGATGTGCGCTGCGTCGGGCTTGCCGGTTCGTCGCGCGGACGCAGCCCTGCGTGGATAAACGATGTATTGCCTGCCGCGTTCGCGGCTCTCGCGGCGCTGGGTGCGCCGGTTCTGCAGTACAAGGTTTGTTCGACGTTCGATTCGTCACCGGAGGTCGGGTCGATTGGCGCGGCCATCGACATCGGCGTGAAGTCAATGTCCGCGCAGTGGTCGCCGATGGTCATCGGCGCGCCGCGTCTGAAGCGCTATCAGCTGTTCGGCAATCTGTTCGCAGCGGTCGATGGTGTCGCCCACCGCTTGGACCGTCATCCAACCATGTCGCGCCATCCCGTCACGCCGATGAACGAGGCGGACCTGCGCGTCCATCTCGGTCGGCAGACTTCGCGGCGCATCGAGTTGGTCGATATGCTGCAATTGCGCGCGGGCGAGGGCGCCGCTCGTGTGCGGTCGTTAAGCGCCGCAGACACGCCCGTCGTGCTGATCGATGTGCTCGATGAGGAAACGCTCATCGAAGCGGGACGGCTCGTGTGGGAGCAACGTGGCAGCGGTGTGTTCAGCGCGTCTTCCTCGGGCATGCAGTACGCGCTCGCCGCTTATTGGCGCGCGCGCGGCTGGCTTCCCGCGACACCGTCGTTGCCGGTAGCGCGCCCCGTCGATCAGATCGCGGCCGTTAGCGGAAGCTGCTCGCCCGTGACGGCTGGGCAAATCGCCTGGGCGCGCGCGAACGGGTTTCATGTGGAGCGGCTCGATTTGCCGCGCGCACTGGATCAGCGGACGAGCGGCGGCGAAGTGCGACGCGCGTTCGAGGCGTCCGCCGATGCAATCCGCCACGGCAAGAGCGTGATCGTGCACAGCGCGGAAGGACCGGACGATCCCGCCGTGCAGGGCTTCGACTCGATTGCACGCGATGCGGGACAGACGCGGCACGAGGCGGCGCGCAATGTCGGCGGCGCGCTGGCCGAGGTGATGTGTCAGTTGCTCGATCGCGTGGCGCTGCCGCGCGTGGTGGTAGCGGGCGGCGACAGTTCCGGAGAGGTCGCGAGCACGCTGGGCATCGATGCGCTGAGCGTGGCTGCGGGACTCGCGCCGGGGGCGCCGTTGTGCCGGGCGTGGTCGTCTTCGGCGCGGCGCGATGGACTCGAAATCGTTCTCAAGGGCGGGCAGATTGGGGGCGCGGATTTTTTCGGGATCGTGAGAGCGGCCGGATAGCTAGTGGTAGGTCGGGGACGGCCTGATCTCGCAAACATCGGGTCGTATATGGTATCGTCATCACACCACAAGCTTGAATGACGAAGACGCAATGGGCGAAATCATCCCGCGCCGCAAACTGTACCAGGAGGTCGTAGACCGTCTGATGGAGCGCATTCGCTCCGGTGAGATCGCGCCCGGCACGCAATTGCCGTCGGAGCGTGAACTCATGGAGATGTATGGCGTCGGCCGGCCGGCGGTGCGCGAGGCCCTTCAAACGTTGGAGCGGTCCGGCATCGTCGAGATCGTGCATGGGGAGCGCGCGCGCGTGGTCGTGCCAACTGCGGATCGGCTGATCGGACAGATTGCCGGCGGGGCCATGCACCTGCTGCGCACGCATCCCGACATGCTGGCGCATTTGAAACACGCGCGCCTCTTTCTGGAAACGGGCACCGCGCGCATGGCTGCTGAACGCGCTACCGAAGAGGACGTTGCGCGACTGCAATTGAGCGTGGCCCAGCATCGGGCGTCGATGGTCAATCTCGAGGAGTTCATCGAGCGCGATATGGCGTTCCATCGTGAGATAGCGATGATTAGCGGCAATCCGATTTTCCCGTCGATCGTCGAATCGTTGTTTCGCTGGGCCGGCGAATACTATCGTCCGCTGGTTCGCGCGCCTGGCGCCGAGGAACTGACGCTATCCGAGCATCAGCGTATTGTCGACGCAATTGCCCGTCACGATGGTGACGGCGCTTCCGAAGCAATGCGCGCGCATCTGACTCGCGCCAACGAACTGTATCGCACGCTGATTACGTAGCGACCCGTCGTGCGGGTTCATCGCAGAGTCGGCATCTCTCCGTCGGGTCGGCTCCGATGACGGCTGCTAGCCAACACTTCGACTCCATCGAGATCTCACGCTGGCCGCGGAGAACCGTTATTCACTGCCTCTCCTGCGTTTCGCGGGGCGCGCCTCGAACCTGGCATTGCAATTGCGGGCAGTGGATGCGTGCCCCCGGGCACCTCCACCGTACGCAGGCCGGCTCAACTTCTACCTTGCGATCGATGTCGTTGGAAACAAAAATCTGCCATCAATCGACCGGATCGAGGCAGAACTTCGCCCGGACACGTACGGGGGGCGCGAGCAACCCTAAAGCCGAGACGAATTTTACATAAAAGAAATGAGCGAAATTTATATTTAGTATGCTTAACTAAATAACACAGAGAGCATTCATGTAGAGATGGACGTAAGACATGACCTGAATGTTGTGGCCTGTAGATTTCCCGGCGAGCTTCTTCGCGGCAGCAGGATCGGTGCCGCGTCGTCACTAGCTACTTCTGACGATTGAGGCTCATTTGATGTCTACACGAGACGGGAGGTAAATAGGGCATCGCTCTGAACTGCAATCGATCGATTCAATTTCGCCTCAAAGACCAGCGCTTTTGAAAAGTTTCGACGGTGGAATGTGTAGGGCGTCAGCAATTCGAATGAGGTTTAGAACAGATAGGTTGCGTTCCCCTCGCTCGATTCGCCCCATATGGCTGCGGTCAATTCCCGTCGCATGCGCAAGGGCCTCCTGTGAGACACCGAATTCCTGCCGACGAGCGCGAACCGTCGCGCCTATGGCGGCTAGGTGTCCCGCATCGTCCATTTTGACCGATACCCTTTGCATCCCATGATGGTCGCGGTATGATGGTCGTTTGGCCACGGCATTTACGACCCATTTTTGAGGGCGATGGTCTTTTTACTTTTGGGTCACGTTTCTAATGTCGGGTTGAAAGCGTCCTCCGCCTCAGTCGGCAACGGCTGGCGCAGTGCGGGCGTGGCGGCGAGCGTAGACGCGGGATAAGTGAATAAGGTGGCGGGAATTTTGTCGGTCGTCTGTCTGTGGGTTCTTTTTCGTCGACTCTTGTCGCGAAGACCACATGCTCGGCGAGCAGTTCGTTGGTAATGAAAGCGTTTGAGGTCGTAGCTGTATGTTTGTAACAAGTGAAATTAACCGTGTGCCTGCGTTGAACGTGCCTTTCGGCGGGTTGCCGGGCAGGGGGGTATGGTCAGCGGTCCAGCAACTGTTACCGCGGGACGTCCTGATTCTCAGGGTGTCGCGGGCGCGCTCGCGGGCCGTCCCGACGATCGTGATGCTGGACCTGCCCGCAACCGCTGCGACGCTCGAGCAGTTCGTCGGAGGGGATGTCGTTCTGCGCGACGCGGCCGTACTGAGTACGAGGCTGGCACGGGAGGTCGGCCAGTGGACGCTCGAACCGCTTTGCGAGATCCGGGTGGGCGCAACCGAGTACGAACATCGCGGCCAGGGCAAGCAACTGCTCACGGTGACCCGGTTCACGACCGCTGCGGGGCGGACGTTGTCGGTGCCGTATGCGCTGGCGACACAGCCCGCGCGCGGCAGGCGGCTCTGGCGCGCGAAGGCGCCAGCCGCACCGGCTAGTGCCTAATCCTGGCTCGCAGGGCGATGCACCGGTGAGGAGAGGGGGCGCCGTGATAATCCGCCTATGGGGTGTCCATTTGACCGGAGTTAAGCGTAGACTGGGGCAATGGAACGCGCCCACGCCAGCATCCACTACCCTAAGTCCCTTGGGGAGTTTCAGGCCTGGTTCCCGACTGATGCAGACTGCCTGGACTACCTCGAATGGCTGCGATGGCCTTGCGGCTTCGTCTGCCCGTCCTGTGGGCATCACGGAGGATGGCGGCTTGGGGACAACCGGTTCATGTGTACTGGATGCGGTAGCCGCACATGGGTGATGGCTGGCACCATCTTTGACCGGACACGTACTCCGCTCACGGTTTGGTTTTCGGTCTGTTGGCATTTTGCTACCGCTAAAGATGGGATCTCCGCGCTGAGTTTGAAGCGGACCTTGGAGATCGGCTCCTACCAGACGGTGTGGGCTATTCTTCATCGCCTGCGGTCTGTTCTGATTCGCCCCGATCGGGAGCGCCTTTGCGGGAAGGTGGAGGTGGACGAAACCTACATCGGAGGCAAAGAATCCGGACTTTCGGGAGGCCGTGCCAAAGGGAAGAAGATCCTGACGTGTATCGCGATCGAGATCGTGGAGCCGAAGGGATTCGGGCGCTGTCGAATGGCGCCCGTGGCGGATGCCTCCTCGGAATCGCTTCGCTCCTTCGTGTTGGATAACGTCGAGCCCGGGGCGACGGTCATCACCGATGCCTGGCAGGGTTACCGGTGGCTGGAGAAGAATGGTTACATCCATGACCGCCGTAGCCAGCGGGCCGCGTCGGCGCGGGGCGAGGACCCCGAAGAACTTCTGCCAGGTGTGCATCGAATAGCGTCCCTTGCAAAACGTTGGCTCCTGGGCACCCACCAGGGAGCGGTGGATTCTGCACACTTGCCCAGTTACCTGGACGAGTTCGTGTTCCGTTTCAACCGCCGCCGCTCACGTAGCCGAGGGATGCTGTTCTATCGGGTCATGGAGCTTGCTGTCGCCCATGGACCGGTTCGTTACCAAGACCTTGTTATGACCCAGCGCCCAAAGGCTGTTCCTCCAAAGCCGCCGGGGCAACGCGGACATCCGCCCAGCTTGGAGCGACCTTCGCCGAGCCGCCCGTGGAGGCAAAACGCTAACTCCGGTTAAATGGACACCCCATATCCGCCTTATCGCGGCCAGCGCACCACCGGCGCATCGGCTGCGGCTTCAAAAAGGGATCGGTATGAGCAGACACAGGCGGGCGATCGAGCTTCCGGACGAAACCTCCGAAACACTGCGCGCGCGGCTGCGGCGCTTCGTGCGTGCGACCCGCGACGACGTAACCGGGGCCGTGCCGATCCCGTTTCCCGCACACGTGACGGTGCTCGCCGGGCCGCTGCGGCGGATCCGCGGCGCGCGCGAACACCGCATGATGCCGGGGCCGGAGGTGCGGGCTGGGTCAGACGCGCGCAGGGATGATGGCGACCAACCCTGATCAGCCCCGGGCGGGTTCGCGCTGGATGACACGGGGCGAGCCGACGGCAACATGACGAAGTAGCGGACATGACGGATACACACTTTCACGGCGCATTGCGCTGGCCACTGCCGGCTGAACCCGAGCCGCAGGCCGGCTGGAACAACCGGTATTTCCTTGACACGGAATTCACCGACTTCCGGCAGTGCCAGCTGCTCAGTCTCGCCCTCGTGGGCGAGAACGGGTACGAGTTCTACGGCGAGCGGACCGATTTCGATCCGGCGTGGTGCAGCGACTTTGTCCGCGCCGTGGTACTGCCGCAGCTCGGCCAGTCCGAGGGGCGCGCGATGCCGTTTGCAGCGCTGCGCGAGGCACTGCGCGCATGGCTCATGGCGGTGCCGGGCGACTCCGGGCCGGTGCTGTGCTACGACTACGAGACGGACCTGGCCCTGTTGCGGTTCCTGCTGGGCGGCCCGCTGCCGCGTGGCTGGCGGATCGAGAACATCGCAGGCACGCGCAACCCGGAGCGACGCGCCGCCTACTACGCGCGCCACGGCGGCGAGCACCATGCGCTGCATGACGCACGCGCCAATGCCTATGCGTGTACCGGTTGAAGCCGGGCGGCTGCCGGCCGGGCCGTCGGCCGGTCCGCGGACGTGCGGACGCATTTCTTCGCTCAGACAGAAACAGCCTCACGAAGGGGATCAGGATGGCCGGGATGCGTGTGTGGATTCCACGATCCGACGTACCGCGGATTGCACAGCGCCTGCGGGACCGACGCAAGGCGTCAGCGATGACACAGGGCGATCTCGCGGTCAGGGTGGGAGTGGCAAGAGTGACCCTGGTGCGCCGGGAGAAGGGAAGGTGGCCGCGCACCGTCGCAGCCGCCACCGTGAACGCGCTGGAGGCGGCCCTGCAGGTGCCGCCGGGTTGGCTGCTCGGTCCCGGGACGCAACCATTGCCGGACCCCAGGTTGCCTGCGGCGGATGCCGCCGCCCGCGCAGACGGCGATCCCCAGTCACGGATCCCCGCCGCCCGGTGCCGCGAGATCGGCCCCCACGCCCGGCGGCTGCGCAGTGAACTGGGCCTGTGCGTTGCGGAGGTGGCGCGCGCCTGCCATGTGTCCCGTCCCACGCTGTTGCAGTGGGAACAGGGGACGTTTCCGAAGGCGCTCACCGTGGCGCGCCTTCGCACCTGGGAGCGCGCCCTGCTGCTCGCGCCCGGGCACCTGCTGGCGCCGCCGGCGTCGCATCCCGGCGTAGGCGATGGCCGCTGGCGCGTGACGATCGGCACGGAAACGCTCGAGGCTGCCATCCATCGCGTCGCGGCGTGCCTCGCCAGCCGCGGACGCAACCTCCTCCAACCGGAGCAGCCGCTCGATGCAACGGCCGCGCGCGATGCCGACCTGCTGGCCCACCGCTATGGGGTGGGCGCGCATCGGCGGCCACTGGTCGACGTGGCCGTCTCATACGGGATCGATCCGTCGCACGCCCGCCAGACGGTGGCGCGCATGGTCGCGCGCGCAGCCGGGTTCGCCTTCAGGATTCCGGTGCTGGATGACATGCTCGCGGTGGGCGCGGCGGGCTTTTCGTTCACGACCGCCGTTGCCGATGGTCGCATGCGTGACCTGCTGGGGCCCTCGCTGTCCATGGAACGCGCTGCGGCATTCGCCGGCGACATACTGTCCCGGCGGATCACCGGTGCGGATCCTGGCAAGGCGGTGGCCGGCACCCGCAGGCCGGCGAAAGCGGCGAACGCTTCGCTGGTCGCGGACGTCGTCTGTGTTGCGAAGGAACATCGCCTCGACAGGTCGTAAGCGGCGCAAGGGGGCGTAGCCCGCGTCGCGCCCGGCCGGCAGGGCGGGGTATGGCGGAAGGAGAACGCGAAAGCCATCGAAAGCGAGAACGCTTGCGTGGCGCAGCAGGGGCTTCCACGCGACGGCTACTGGAAGTTCTGACGGGGCGTTCAGCTGTCCGGGCGGAGCCACCGGGACGACCTGATTTGCTGGGGGGCAGGCGATCGCGGCGCAGGTCCGGGTCCTCGACCCGATGCGCGTCCGCGCAACTGCGGTACCGGATGACAAGATCACAAGGAAAGGCGAATGCTTCGAATCACCATTGAATTGCTGCCCGGTGGACGGGAAGACGGAAAGCGGGTCATCGCGACGGCGGACATCGCGCGCGTGAGTGGCGGCGCACTCGCGGACTACAGGGTGGCCCTGGACGATGCGGTGCTCCGGCAGGTCGGCGAGCGGGCCACGGTGCGCGGCTATCCGAGATGGGCGGGCAGCGTATGGGATCTCGTTGCGCGCTGTGTTGCCGCTGCGCTGAATCAGGGCCGCGAAGCCCTGCCACCGCGCCCCGCGCCACCGCAGGTGACGGTTCACGTGAATGACGCCGGCTACCGTTACGTGCGTCTGGATGAGATTCCCGAGCCGGCCCGAACGTACTTCGACAGGAAACTGGCCGGTTCGGGCATTCCTGACCACGGCTGTGCTTTCGCGCACGACTGGTTCGACTTTCTCAACGGCCAGCGCTGATGCCAGAGCGGTGCGCCGTGCCTTGTAGCAAGTTGCAGCCTCGCACAACATGTCGATCAGATCGAACCAGCCGTCGCCGCACTTGAAACCCCACAGGGAGAAAACCGTTGGGACGGTATCCAGATCATCAGCGACTGTCGGGTTGACGTCGAAGATGAGCGGGTATTTTGCCCGCAGGATGCCTGACCGTTCTCCCGCACCGTTCTCCCGCGCCCATTCCTGTACCGCCATTGCAGCAACGGGATCGATTGTCCCATCGTGAAAGGCTCTCCGGAACCCGAGTGCGGTGCACGGTCAGTGATGGGCGATGATGGCGTTCTGGAATGCGCTGTAAATTTTATAAGCGTCAGGCAGCACGGCCGCTCGGCCAACCTGCTTCTCGCCAGACACCCTATACGCCGGGCATCGGAGATTGCGACAATGGCGCTCCCTGAAGCATATTGCGGTTATCGACGCGAGTCTGTCATGGCCGCATGCAGATCGGCTGCTTCATCCGGAAGAAGGGATAAGGCTGGACCACCTGCGAACCTGTCTGGCCAACCGGGATCGCATGATGAACAGTGAAATGAGAGGCGGCTGTCAGTGACGCCGCGGACCGCATCCAGTATCTGCAGCGATTGGCCGCCGACAATCAGGGCATCGGCGAAACGCTCGCAAAAGGGACAGGGATTCATGAGTACCAGGAACCACATCAAGTATCAGGCGAAAGAGGGTGATCAGCCCGGCTGGGATCTCTACACCGAGATTCTTGAGCCGGACGACGTCGTGTATCTGGAGCTCGACGGTGTAGCCGCTGAAGTCACGATGCTCGGGAACATGGAGCGCGGCCCGGGCACGGTGCTGTTGCGCCTGCCGGTCGACACAGCGAAGCAGCTTGGTCTCGTGCCGCCGGACTGGGAAAATTCGGACTGGGGAAAAGGATAGGTCATGCGCGAATACCGGGACAGGACGGTGCAGGAGGTCGCGGCCTGCACATGCGACCGCTGCGGCCGGCGCATGACGCCCGTTGACGATCAGGGGGAGTGGTACGAAAAGATGTCGCTCGATTGGCGTGGCGGCTTTGGCTCGATTTTCGGCGACGGCGCCCATGTGAGCCTTGACCTTTGCCAGCAGTGTGTCCGCGATACGCTGGGGCGTTGGCTTCGCGTCGATCCGCCGTCCGGACCGGATGGCTCAATGCAAGCCCTGAAGGGCGTCGTGCCCCGACCCAATGCGCCGGTATCTGTCGACAGGATGAATCCCGGGGAATTTCACGAGCGCGACTAGAGGGCTTACCGCCCCATGCGGCTCCGCGCGTCGCTCAGACTGCCGATCATGGATTGCCGTTTCTCATGGGGCATCCCGAACTCATCGTCGCGACACTCAGGCGGCTCGTTACCTTCGGTTGAACAGGTTAGCCTTATCGCTGAACGAGTCTTGTCGACCGCATCGCCGCCGGTGCGACGTTGGGAGTTCAAGCGCAGATAACAAGATGGACCGGTCGTTCATGACGGCGCCTCAGAGGCAGCAGCTCGGCCAAAGCCGACGTTGGGGAGGGCTGGGTTCTACGTCGGCAATGTGAAGGATTGCCGACGTAGCGGCGCCGAGCAGCCGGGCGACAGATTCCGGCATCGCGAACTCACACTCCCGACCCGAAGCGGCCGGTCGAACTCCAAGAGGCGTATGGCCGCTTCCGCCATGTACTGCAGCCGTTGCGGCCACCCATGCGAGCAACGAGCTATCGTCGCTTGCCGACATTGGGACGAACTGGGTTCTAGGTCAGCAATATTGCGGATGCTGACCGTGGCGGCATTGAAGAGCCGATCAGTTTCCACTCACGGTCTTGACGGGCTGCCATTTACCGTCTTTGACCTGATACAACGTCGACATCGGACTCTTCTGGTCGCCATTCGAATCGAATGCAATCTTGCCCGTGATGCCCTCGTAGTCCGTGCTCCGAATCGCCGGCACAAATGCCGCGGGCTTTGCTGACCCGGCCTTCTTCATCGCGTCTATCGCCAGCCATGTGGCGTCGTAGGCAAAGGGTGAGTAAGTCAGGTTTTCGGTGCCAAACTTGTGCTTGTATTTGTCGGCAAACTCGGTACCACGCGGGAGTTCGTTAAGCGGACGCCCGTATTCCCAAGCCAGCGCGCCTTCTGCTGAAGGGCCGGCTACTTGAGTGAATACCGTGTCCGCGACGGCTCCCCCGCCGAGGAATTGCGCACGCATGCCGAGCATCTTCATCTGCTTGATGACCAGACCGGCTTGATTGTCCAGACCACCGAAATACACCAGGTCGGCATTCGAGGACTTCATATGTGTCAGTTGTGCACGGAAGTCGACAGCCTTGTCATTCGTGTATTGCTGATCAACGATCTGGCCCCCGGCGGCCTTCACGGCCTTGATGAATTCCTCGGCTTCGCCTTGCCCGAACGCGGTTCGGTCATCCATGACGGCAATGCGCTCTGCCTTGGTGACAGTAACGGCATAGTTACCCGCGATGCCGGCGTTCTGGGCGTCGGTCGGAATCATGCGGAAAATCGTCTTCATCCCTCGCCGCGTGATTTCGGGATTGGTCGCCGAAGCCAGCATCATTGGAATGCCGGCCGCCGTGAATGCAGATGACGTGGGCAGGCACACCCCGGAATTCAAGGGGCCGATTACGACAGCGACGCCATCGTCAACCAGTTTCTGTGCAACCTGCACCCCGATGCGGGGATCACCCTGATCGTCGACCGAGTCAAGTTCGAATTGAACCGGCTGGCCACCCACCGTCAAATGCTGCGCGTTGGCCTCGTCGATGGCCAAACGCACTCCATTCTCAGTGTCTTTGCCAAGCGCGGCGGTTCCGCCCGTGAGCGGCGCCGACATCCCGATCTTTACCACCTGTACCGCGTTCGCTATCCCGGGCGCGACTACAAATGAAGCCGCCGCTACACCCATTGAAAGCACTACTAAGCAAGCGTTCCTTTTCAACATGGCCAATCTCCTGATCGCGCTCGGAAAATACAGTTTTGAATACAAACGGAACAGAACTCTCCAGATGGATCCTTTACCCGGTTGCCACCTGGAGTTGCAACAACGTCACCGCTACACGCCGATTTGAAGTCTGATTACCTCATCATGCGAAAGGGCCTGCCTCCCCTGGCCATCTTCGATTTCGCGCCGCACGTCAACGACCGACAAGCCCCCCGCCGGTAGACTTCGAGCAGTTCAACGCCACTGCTAAATGACTTCATCCGATCACCGATCATCTGAAGACGATTGTTCGCGTTCCACTGAGAAAGACCTTCTTCTCAATGTGGTAGCGCACAGCTTTTGCCAAGGCCAGGCACTCCAGGTCCCGGCCGACAGCCGCGAGCTCGTTCGCGCTGTATACATGATCGACACGTTCAATGGCCTGCTCGATGATCGGACCTTCATCGAGGTCTGGCGTGACATAGTGAGCCGTCGCGCCGATATATTTAACGCCCCGATCGTAAGCTTGCCGGTAGGGCAAGGCGCCCTTGAAGCTCGGCAGCAGTGAGTGATGGATGTTGATCGCACGCCCAGTGAGCTTTTCGCAAAGATCGTTCGAGACAACCTGCATATACCGGGCGAGTATGATCAGCTCGCTGGACGTTTGCTCGACAATTTCCAACAACTCTGCTTCTCGCTCCGGTTTTGTTTCCGGGGTGACCGGGAGAACATGGAACGGAATACCGTGCCGCTCCGCCGCGGGGCGAAGTGTGTCGTGGTTCGATACGATCGCGCGGATGTCCATCCGAAGATCGCCGGTGCGGACACGGTAAAGGAGATCCTCGAGGCAGTGGTCTGCCTTCGAGACCATGATCAGCACGCGCGGGCGATATTCCTGCCTCTCGATACTCCACCGCATTGCGAACCGCTTCGCAGTCTGCTCGAACGCTTCGCGAAGCGAGTGCAGGGTCTGCGGCGTCTCGCCTCGTGCACGAAAGGCTATACGTGAAGAGTACCGGTCCGCATCCAGGTCGTCGTACTGCGACATTTCCGTGATGTCACAGCAGCGTTCGGTGAGAAAGCTGCCAATCGCCCCGACGATGCCGAGTGCGCCGCGACTCGTGACTGTCAGAACGTACCGATCCGAACCTGCCGCGCCACGACTGCCGGCTTCGGCGATCGGCGCATGCACCGCGATACCTGCGTCAACAACGGACATCTGAAAATCTCCAATTCATGCTTCTCAACGGTGGACGGCTCCGACCTGTTTCGTTGAGCCGCGCGTGGCAAGACAAGCACGATCTACGGCTGACGGCGCTCGTAGATTGGGAAGCGCTCGCAGAGCTGCTTCACTTCTGCGCGTACCTTGGCGGCCACAGCAGACGCGTCTGAGCTCTCGGTGTCGGTTGCCACGGATTTGAGCACCTCGACGATCAGGTCGCCGATCCGTTCAAATTCCGCAACACCGAATCCACGCGTCGTTCCCGCGGCGGTGCCCAGCCGGATTCCGGAAGTGACCGCCGGCCGCTCCGGGTCGAAAGGAATGCCGTTCTTGTTGCACGTCAGGCCCGCACGTTCGAGGGCCAATTCCGCATCCTTGCCGGTCACCCCCAGCCGGCGCAGATCGACGAGGACGATATGGCTGTCGGTGCCGCCCGAAACGATCGTGGCGCCGTGCTGCGCGAGCCGTGCAGCCAGCGCCTTGGCGTTCGCCACCACCGACTCGGCGTACGTGCGGAAAGCGGGCACCAGGGCTTCACCGAAAGCGACCGCCTTGGCAGCGATCACATGCATCAATGGACCACCTTGCAGTCCCGGGAAAACCGCTGAATTGATCTTCTTCGCGAGCGCTTCGTCGTTGGTGAGAATCAAGCCTCCGCGCGGTCCGCGAAGCGTCTTGTGGGTCGTCGACGTCACGATGTGCGCGTGCGGGAACGGGGACGGATAGACGCCCGCCACGATGAGGCCGGCGTAGTGAGCGGCATCGACGAGCAGATGAGCCCCCACGGCATCGGCAATGGCACGGAACCGCGCGAAGTCGATGGTGCGTGGATAACTGGAGCCGCCGGCGATGATCATCTTGGGGCGATGCTCATGGGCGAGGCGCTCCACCTCCTCATAATCGATCAGCGCATTTTCCTGGCGAACGCCATAGCCGACCGCCTTGAACCACTTCCCGGAAAGGGTGGGCGGGGCACCGTGCGTGAGGTGACCGCCCGCGGACAGCGACATGCCGAGAATGGTGTCGCCCGGCTGCAGCAGCGCGAACATGACTGCGCTGTTCGCCTGCGCCCCCGAGTGGGCCTGGACATTGGCGTATTCACAGCCGAACAACCGTTTGGCCCGTTGAATCGCAATGTCTTCAACGACGTCGACGTGCTCGCAACCGCCGTAGTAGCGGCGACCGGGGTAGCCCTCGGCATACTTGTTGGTCAGAACGGAGCCCTGCGCCGCAAGCACGGCCGCCGAGACGATGTTCTCGGAGGCGATCAGCTCGATCTGGTCCTGTTGACGGCCGAGTTCGTCCTTGATTGCGGCGAACACATCCCCGTCCGCAGCGGTCGATTCGCTGATCGCTGCTTGCAGCTCTTCCAAGTTATTCAACATCGCTGTTTCCCTGATCGGATTGAATCGAAGCAATAAGCCAAACCAAAGGCACACCTGAGCGCGTACCCGTGCCAATTTCAGTTCACGCGGCCTGCTATTCCTCGTTCGCGAGCCGCCGAATCGCGCAGAAATCCTGTGAAGTACGCCGAGCGACTGCGCTCGACGCCGAGCGTCCACCGTGCGTCACGATTTCGGACGACCACGACCGGAATACCTGCGAGCAGCGTTCGTTTCGCGTGGCCCGTCTTCAGGCCCGCTATCTCGAGCGAAAGGAACCCGGCCGAGGTCAACAGCGTATGCGCCTCCTTGCCGCCAATTTCCAGCCAGCACAGATAGTCGGAGAACGCCGATGCGTGGACGCGCTTATCGGGAAACGCCGCGTTGATGCGCGCAATGAGCCCGAACTCCTCGGAAACCGGACAAGGGATCAACCACGACCTCGGCGTGAGCCACACGACCGCGCCTGGCCCATTCCCACTCGGGAGGGCGGCGCTCACCGGCACCTCGAATCCCAAGCTGTCGGCGATGGACGACACCACCTCCTTGGTATCGACGGCGCTATTGAGAAGGATGCAGCCGATATCCGAGCGTTCGGTCAGCGTGACGAACGCTCGATCGAAGTCCGGTAGTGGCTTCGACGAATCAAACGGCGAGCCGAATGCCGATTCAGGCCTGAGATTCACGCTTGCAACCTCTCATTGCTCGGGTCATAAAAAGTCGGATCGCCGATCTGGCAACGAATGATTTCGCCGTCGCAGTAGACCGACACCGTCTCTCCGTCGCGCTGAGAGCCTTGCTCGATGAGAGCGAGGCCAATCGAGCGGCCTACGGACGGGCTGACGCAGGCGGACGTAACGTAACCGACGGTCGGGCACGGAACGGACTCGTGGCCCTTCGCCATCACGCGTCCACCGACGCTAAGCGTGCCGTTGAGCGCCGTGAGCCCGACCTGCTGCTCACGCTCCTTGCTGGTCGCAAAGGAAAGTCCGAGAGAGCGCTTGCCGATGAAATCGCCTTTTCGTTTGGAAACGATCGGACCCATGCCCACGTCAAGCGGCGTGGTCCGACCGTTGGTATCGGAACCCAGGTGCAAATACCCCTTCTCGAGACGCAGGCGCAGCCACGCTTCCATGCCGACCGGACGGATCGACAGCGGCTTTCCCTGTTCCAGGATGACGCGCAGCAGCGCGGACGCGTATCGCGCTTGCACCGAAATCTCGTACTGCAGCTCGCCGGTGTAGCTGATCCTCGCCACCCGTGCCGCCACGCCGCAAATGCTTCCCTCACGAAAATCCATGTGCGGAAACGCTTCATGCGAGATGTCGAAATCTGGTTCGAGCTGGCTCAGGAGCTCACGGGCAAGCGGGCCGGCGATCGCAATCGATGCCCAGTTCGACGTGACCGGCGATATGGCGACCCGCATGTTCGGCCACTCGGTCTGACGCCAGCGTTCAAACCAGGCAGCGACCGCCTCGGCGTTGCCGGACGAGGGGCCGGCAAGGAAATGATTCTCGCCGATGCAAGTGACCACGCCGTCGTCAAAAATCACGCCGTCTTCGCGGAGCATGACCGAGTACCGAATTCGGCCCGGCTTCAGCGTCGCGATATTGGACACGTAGAACTTCGCAAGGAACTCCCCCGCGTCCGGACCTGTCACCTCGATTTTCCCTAGCGACGAACCATCGAATACCCCGGCGTGGTTTCGCACGGCCGCCATCTCGGCCGCCACCGCATTCTCGCGATCGTTGCCGTTGCTCTGGTACCAGTCCGGACGTTCCCAGCCGAAATCCTCCATGACGCCGCGAAGTTCGCGATGAACCGCGTCCGCGGGCAAGTAGCGACGTGGCTGATAGCGATCGCCCGTCCGGGCGTTGGCGATCGTGCCCATCCGCACAGCTGTATAGGGAGGACGGAACGTGGTCGTTCCAACCGCACCGATCTCGCGTCCCGTCAGGCCCGCCATCACTGCCAGGCCGTTCACGTTGGAGGTGCGGCCCTGATCGGTGCCCATACCAAGCGTGGTGTAGCGCTTGAGGTGTTCGACCGATACGTAGTTTTCCCGAGCCGCGATCTCGACATCCGACACCTTGACATCGTTCTGGAGGTCGATCCACGTCTTGCTGGCCGATCCGTAGCCGGGCTTCCACATCGGGGCGACCGTTCCATAGCTGCGTGCCGCGACATGAGCACGCGCCGCCCGGGCCTTGACGTTCCGCTGCGCAGCGATCGCCGTGCCGGCCTTCAGCGCTTCGTCGATGGAATCATCGAGATCGACCGTTCCGTTGGCGCCTCCGACAATGAACCATCCGGGCGGCGCTTCGCGACAAACAAACGTGCTGACGTCGTAGTCATACGACGGCTTCACGCCGCGGTGCGCGGCCAGATGGATCAACGGCGTCCATCCGCCGGAAACCGCCAAGCCGTCGCAGCTCACCCCACGTCGTTCTCCCTTGTGATTGCGCACGGTGATTCCGCTCAAGCGTCGATACCCCGAGGTCTTCTCGATCTGGCTTTCGAAGAAGCACGGAATCTTGTGTGTCCGCGCTTCCTCGGCATGCACGGCTTCGCCTACCTTGCGGGTGTCGATAATGGCGACCACCTTGACACCCGCTCGCTGTGCTTCGAGGGCCGTCAGGTAGCCGCTGTCGTTGTTCGTGTACACAGCTAATGCTTTGGCCGGGCTCACGGCAAACTCGCCCATCAGCCGACGGACGGCGGAGGACAGCATGATGCCGGGACGATCGTTTCCCTCGAACAGCATGGGGCGATCGACCATGCCGCTCGCCAAGATGACATGCTGGGCGTTCAGCTTCCAATGGCACTCGCCCCGAACACCCCGGGCATCGCCGATCGATTGCGTGAGCGTAAAAACATTGCTCTCGTACGCGCCGGTGACGGTCGTCGACGACAAGACCGTGAAATTCGGGCGCGAGCTCGCCTCCTCCAGGATCTTCGCAGTCCACGCGCGAGCCGGCTGACCACCGATCTGTGCAGCCTCCCACAGCGCCGACCCGCCAGGCACCGGTTGATCGTCAACGACGAACACGTTCAATCCCGAATCGAGAAGGGCATTGGCTGCCGCCAGGCCGACCGGACCACCGCCGATGATCAGGACATCGCATGAAGCGTGTCTGTGCTGCACATGATGACGATCCGGTGTGGCGTCGGGGCGGCCGAAGCCCGTTGTCCGGCGAACGGCGGGCTCGAAGACTTTCCAGTCGGGCCACTTGAAGGTCTTGTAGTAAAAGCCGGCGACAAGAAACGCGGACCCGAGTTGAGCGATTGCGCCGACGTCGAAATTCGTCGAAGGCCAACCTGTCAACGATTCGGCCTGCATCCCATCCACGAGCCGGATCTGTCCGGCCCGAAGTGCCGGGTAGTACGCATAGCCGTCACGGACGGCCAGCATGGAGTTGGGGTCCTCGAGACCGACGCCATAAAAGCCGCGCGGCCGATGATATTTGAAGCTACGGCCGATCAGGCTTACGCCATTGGCCATCAGGGCGGACGCGAGCGTGTCGCCCGGGTGCCCCTTCATCGTCTTGCCGTTGAACGTGAACTGAAGCGTACGAGAACGATCGACGCCGCCGCCGCAGCTCAAACGATGGCCCTGAAATGACTGGCTCATCGTGCGGGCTCCTCAATATCGCCCGTGGCGTGGTCAAAACGAAAGACGGCACCTAGCTTGTGCGTGACCGTGTCGCGCTCAACCTTGAACCACTGTCCGCATCCGGCCGCGCAGCACCATTGCTCCACCAACGAACCTTTCGGGTTCGTGCGCATGAACAGATAGTCGGTCCATTGCTCGTCGGTCATCGAGTCCGGGTCGAGCGGACGAGCAATGTCGGCCTCTCCCCCATAGACCAGCTCCTCTTCGGAGCGAAGCTCGCTGCAGTAAGGGCATCGAATAATGATCATGTCTTTCTACCGTCAATGTGCGATTCCGGCAGCGGCGCCTTCGTCAACCAGGCGATTGCTGCGGAAGCGGTCCAAGCCGAACTTTTCTGCGAGCGGGTGCGTTCGTCCGGTGCCAAGGGAATGCGCGAGCAACAGGCCGCCCGCCGGGATTGCCTTGAAGCCGCCGGTTCCCCAGCCGCAGTTGATGAACATGTTCTCTACCGGCGTCGGTCCGAGGATTGGCGAGCTGTCAGGCACGATGTCGACAATCCCGGCCCAGTGGCGCATCAGTCGCAGCTGCGCAAAGATCGGGAACATCTCAACGGCCGCGGTGACTACTTTCTCGATCGTCGGAAAGTTCCCCCGCTGCGCGTAGGAGTGGTACAAGTCCAGAACCCCACCCATCACGAGCTCGCCCTTCTGCGTCTGATTGATGTAGACGCCGGTGCCAGGTGAAATCACTACGTGATCGAGCAACGGTTTGATGGGTTCGGAGACCATGGCCTGCAGTGGCCGGCTGGTCACCGGGAGGCGGAAGCCCGCCAGGCTGGCGACGACGCTTGAGTGCCCGGCGACCGCCATGCCGACTCTGTCGCAGGAAATGCGGCCTTGCGTCGTGACGATCTCTGTGATCTTTCCACCCGTCTTGACGAATTCCTTCACCTCGCAGTTCTGGATGATGTCCACCCCGAGTCGATCCGCGGCGCGCGCATAGCCCCAAGCGACCGCGTCGTGACGGATGGTGCCCCCGCGCCGCTGCAGAAAAGCGCCGAGAACGGGGTGCCGCGGATTGGCGTCCATGTTCATGTGGGGCATCATTTCCTTGACGACCGCCCGATCGATGATCTCCCCATCGACGCCATTGCAACGCAGCCAGTTAGCCTTGTGATGGGCCGACTCCATTTGATGCTGGTTGTGGATGAGCGTCACCCATCCCCGCTGCGAAAGCATGATGTTGAAGTTCACATCCTTGGACAGACCTTCATACAGCCGGAGTGCAAGGTCATAGAGCGCGGCGCTTTCCGGAAACATATAGTCCGACCGGACATTCGTGGTGTTTCGTCCGGTGTTGCCGCCGCCGATCCAACCCTTCTCGATAACGGCTACGTTCGTGACGCCATGCTCTTTGGCGAGGTAGTACGCGGTGGCAAGGCCATGCCCGCCCCCGCCGATGATCACCACGTCGTAGTGACGCTTCGGAGCAGGCGAGCGCCATGCGGCCTGCCAGTTTTTGTGGCCCGTCAGCGCTCCGGTCACCAAGGTCGAAAGAGAGTAGTTTTTCCAGTCCATCTGGCTTTCCCTGCAATGAACCACGCCACTCAGGCGTGCTTGAACAGACCCAAATTCGAAATCGTTGGACGGCATGAGCGCGGTGCGCTGCACAGTCACCCGTCTGTTGCCGAGATGGGGCTCGCTCGGCTTCACGACGATCCTCACTTCACCGCCCATCTGCGTGAACCCGCTGGATCATGTGTTCGAGACGAACGCGCACGACACCTTCGCACTGGGACAAGCGCGTCCGGATGCTCCTGGCTTCCCGCTCACCGATTCCCGTCAACACGATGCGTTGATGCACAAGGTCTTCGTCTCGCGTGGCCTGCAAAGTCTTCAGTGCATGGTCGTAACCAGCCAGACACGAGAACATGCGCGAGAGCAGCGAAAACTGGGCGCGACATACTACGTGCAGGGTGTGCACGATTCGAGATCCCGGAAAGAATCCTTCGATCGAATCGCATACCGTTTCGGTATCCTTATTGCAGGTTTCCATGAAAACTTGCCGCGCGCTTACACAGAGATAAAAAGGTTGTTTAGAGCCGCTGGGTGGCTTGCGAGAAAGCTTGCTTGCTGCGCTCCACGGCGGCCCAGTCGATCTCGAAACCCAGGCCCGGTGCTTTCAGAACGGGAAGACTTCCGTTCTTCGGCGTGAGATCCGGTGAGGAGACCAGATCCCATTCGAGGAAACGTGTCATATGCTGATTCGCGTCGTCCAGATTCGGAATCGTCGCGGCAATCTGGTTCGACGCAGCCGTGGTGATTCCCGTCTCGTAGAGACCGTGGAGGCAGACGTTGATCCCCGCAGCTTCGGCAATGTGGGCGACCTTCGACATCCGGGTCAGTCCACCCGTTTCATGAAGTCCGACGACAATCATGTCTGCGGCCTGTTGCCGGCATACGTCGAAGGCGTCGAAAGGCGTGAACACCGACTGGTCCGCCGAGATCGGGATCGGACTGGTTCGCTGCACCTGAGCGAGAGCGGAAATACTCTCGCAGTGAGTCGGCTGTTCAATGACCTCCACATCGAGCGGCAGCAGTTTGCGAGCCATGCGGGCCAGTTGAACAGGCGTCCAGTGTTCGTTCGGATCGACCCTCATGCGGATGTCGGGGCCGATCGCATCCCGGACGGCTTTCGCGGTGTCCAGGTCCAGCGAATCGCCGCGCCCGACCTTGAAGTAGATCACGTCGAAGCCGTCTTCAACCAGGTGTGTCGCGTCAGCCGCGACGTCCCGAGCGGACTCGCCTTGGGCGAATCCGAAGTAGTGGATCTCGTCCCGCACGGCGCCGCCAAGAAGCGCGTGCACGGGCTGTCCCGTAGCCTTTCCCATGACGTCCCACAACGCCATTTCCAGTCCCGCCAGGACCTGCGCTGCGAAACGGGGCGAACTGCAAGTGCCGAGCCCCTGGAACAGACGCTGATAAGCGTCTGCCATGAGGCGCGCATTGGCGAACGGATTGTGTCCGATGCACGTTTTTGCGGCCTCCTGGATGTATGCGGCGATGGACGTCGGCGACGGCGATCCGATGGACTCGCCGTAACCCACCACGCCTTCGTCGGTGTGTACTTCGACGAGGACGACAGTCGCGCCATTGATTACACCTTGCGCCCAGTAGTAAGGGCGCGTGTATGGAACGAGCAGTGGTGTGGTTTTGACGTCGATGATCTTCAAGGTTATCTCCACATCGCATTTCGTGAGCACTGCGCGGGTCGATCCCTGCAGTGCTGGTGTCAATTCGCTAGCTCAGGCCCGAACCAGACGCGCACCCCGCCGCGAAATTGGAAACGGCATGCGGAAGAGTGTTGACATGTTAGAGCGAATGCTATCTAGCCGATAATGGGTTAGTATTGAACGAATCGGACGTCTCGTTGAATATTTCAGACTTTCCGTGTTTTCCCCTAGTGGGTTCTCGATCCGCTTTCCTCCGCAATTTGAGAACAGACCACCATGAGCCGATACGAGGCATTAGCAACCAAGCCCCCGGAATTGCACGGTATCGAACCGAGTATCCGCGCAGCTTTCGTTCTCTGCCCGAAGTTCACGCTTCTGCCTTATGCAGCGTTTGTAGACAGCCTGCGTCACGCAGCAGACGAAGCGGACTACAGCAGACAGATTTACTGTAAGTGGAAGATCGTCGCTGAAGACCGCAAAACGCCTATCGCGGCAAGTTGCGGCTCGTTGGTCATGCCCGACGAAGAGTTCGGAGACGCGAGCGATCTGAATTTCGTTGTCGTCGTCGGCGGATTGTTGCCGGCGTGTCTCGAGTTGAGCGAAGCGGCGAGGAGCTTCATTCGGGGCGCCTACGAGTCAGGCGTCGCGATCGTGGGGCTGTGTACGGGGAGCTTCATCCTGGCAGACATGGGACTGCTGGCGGGGCGACGCTGTACCGTTCACCACGAACATCAAACCGCATTCCGAGCGCTCTTTCCCGACGTGGAGTCGGTTTCGGACGAAATGTACGTCAGTGATCGTGGAATCTTGACATGCCCAGGCGGCACTTCGGCCCTCGATTTGGCGTTTCATCTCATCGACACGCATTGCGGAAAGGCACGGGCCGTGAAAGGCCTTACGTCACTTCTCATCGAGCAGCATCGGTCTACGTCGCGCTTTCCCCATCGGCCGTACGGGCAGCTGGCAGCATGCGGAAATCGAAAGGTCCAGGCTGCGGTTGAGATCATGGAGCGCCACATCGCGACTCCGTATCCCATTAGCGTATTGGCCAATAAGGTGGGCTGCAGCGAGCGTGAACTCTGCCGTCTCTTTATGAAATATGGGAGCGATAGCCCTGGAGACACGTGGCGCAATATCAGGCTCGCGCACGGCCATTGGCTCCTGCTCAATTCGGATCGCGGTATCGCGCAAATTGCCAACGAATGCGGATTTTCAGACGCAGCTCACTTCACCCGGTGGTTCAAGTCGACGTTCAAGGAAACGCCCGACGCTTTCAGGCGCCGTCGTCGGATTATCAAGTAGCCCGCGCGAAGGCGAAGATGCAGCGATAACTCCTCTATGCGGAACTAGCACTCGTGGCTTGAGCAAACAGTCGTTTCCGCGAATCGATGGACAACCTGGCCGTCTGGATCGGCCGATGAAGCAATGTTCGTCTCGACGAATCGAATGGCCGTTTGCTGAGTGAACCCGACGTCCGAACGTCCGAACCATGACGTGGGCGAATGGCGCTTCATGGCCGATATCTTGCATTGGAGCGCGCTTGTCCGCACGAATGCTGAAGACGTTGGCGAACGTCCGCGCGGCGCCCGCCATGCAACGCGCGCCACCCGCCAAGAGATAACTCAGGCGATGACCTTCTGCTCTGCGGCAGCCTGCTCGCGCATGCGACGGGCTTCGTCGCGCAGGAACTGCTGGTAATCGTCCAGATCCCCGTCGAAGGGCTCGACGCCGCCCTTGGTGACCAGCCAGAACTCATCACATACCGCGCGCAGCAGGGCCCGGTCGTGACTGACCAGCATCACCGTGCCTTCGAATTCGTTGAGCGCCATGGCTAGCGCTTCGCGTGTGGCCAGGTCGAGGTGGTTGGTGGGCTCATCGAGTAGCAGAAGGTTGGGACGCTGCCACACGATCATGCACAACACGAGCCGCGCCTTTTCGCCGCCGCTCATCGTGCCAACCGCCTGATGGACCATGTCGCCACTGAAGTTGAAGGTGCCGAGGAAGGTGCGAAGCGATTGTTCGGTTCCACTCTGGCCGGGGGCGCGCATTTGAACCGGCGTGTCCCTGGCAAGGCGGATCATGTGTTCCATCGGCGTGTCGAGCGGGCGCAGCACGTCGAGTTCCTGCTGGGCGAAGTAGCCGATGTTCAGGCCTTTGCCTTCGCTGATTTCGCCGGTAATCGGCGTAAGCGCGTGCGCCACCGTCTTCACCAGCGTGGACTTCCCTTGGCCGTTGGCACCGAGAATGCCGATGCGCTGCCCGGCCAGCACGGAACGGTTGATGCCCCGCACGATGACCGTGGGCGGCGTGCCCGGCAGTGCGCCGGTCGGCGCGGGGTAGCCGAAGGTCGCGTCCAGCATCGACAACAGCGGGTTCGGGACATTGAGCGGCTCCTTGAACTCGAAAGTGAACTCCGCATCGGCAAGCACCGGTGCGATCTTCTCCATGCGCTCAAGCGCCTTGACCCGGCTCTGCGCCTGTTTCGCCTTCGACGCCTTGGCCTTGAAGCGGTCGATGAATTTCTGCAGATGGGCGATCTTGTCCGCCTGCCGGGCCACCGCGGCTTGCTGCAACAGGAGCTGCTCTGCGCGCATCTCTTCAAACTTGCTGTAGTTGCCGCCATAACGCACGAGCTTGGCGTTGTCGACGTGCACCGTCACCTGCGTCACCGCGTCGAGGAATTCGCGGTCGTGGCTGATCACGACCAGGGTTCCTTGATAGCGCTTGAGCCAGGCTTCCAGCCAGACCAGCGCGTCGAGGTCGAGATGGTTGGTCGGCTCGTCGAGCAGCAGCAGGTCGGATGGGCACATGAGGGCGCGCGCCAGTTGCAGTCGCATGCGCCAGCCGCCGGAGAAGCTGTTGACCGGCTGGCCAAGCTGCGCAGCACTGAAGCCAAGTCCCAGGATCAGCGCCTGGGCACGTGCGGGGGCATCGTGTGCACCGGCGTCGTGCAGGGCCATATAGGCGTGGGCCATGCGCATGCCGTCGTCGCTGACCTCAGCGGCAGCTACTTCGGCCTGCGCGGCCAGCAGTATGGCGTCACCCTCGATGACGAAGTCCGTCGCGCTCTGCTCGGTCTCCGGCATCTCCTGCGCGACCTGGCCCATCTTCCACGAAGCGGGAATCGAGAACTCGCCGCCGTCTTCGTGCAGCGTGCCGTTGAGAAGGCCAAAGAAAGACGACTTACCGGCGCCATTGCGGCCGACAAGGCCAATCTTTTCGCCGGGGGTGAAGGTGACGAACGCGCTATCGAGTACGACATTGACGCCGCGGCGCAGCGTGACATTACGGACGGAAATCATAAGGAGCTACTTCGGAGAGGATAGGCATGATAGCCGACCGGACGTACAAGGCGGTCTCTTTCCTGGCCGAACGAGTGAAGAGCCGCTTGCGCTTTGCGGCGCCCACCGGCAACAAAGCGAGGTAGACCATGGTGCACCGGGCGTTCCAGCTACGGAGCCAGCGAACTTGGCGGTGGATGACGGATCTTGGTCGAAAAGCGCAGTTTAGCCGTGGCGCAAGCGCGGCTGGCGGCCAGCAACCTGTCGCGCAGCCACGTCCCGATGTTAGATTTCAGTTTGCTCAGATATTTCGAGGGCATCGTCGACCTCAATCCCGAGATATCGAACAGTGCTTCCAATTTGCTGTGACCAAGCAGGAGTTGAACGGCTCTAAGATTCTTCGTCCGCTTGTAGATCAAGGTGGCCTTCGTCCGGCGCATCGTGTGCGTGCCGTAAGCGGTCGGATCAAGACCGATTGCAGCGACCCACTGATGAACCATCCTGGCGTATTGTCGCGTTGAAATGTGCGGCGAGCGAGAAAGCCGACTCGGGAATAGGTACTGATCGGACCTCAGCTTGGCTTTCTCAATCCATGCAGCAACGGCAGTGCGAGCTGGCTCCGTGACCTCAAACTGCACGGGCCGTTTAGTCTTGCTCTGCATGATCATCGCACGCGGCAGTATCTGATTGCCGTGAGTCACGTCGCGGACATGCAGGTTGACGAGATCGCAACCGCGCAGCTTACTGTCGATCGCAAGATTGAATAACGCAAGATCGCGAACCGCATGCGCGTTCTGCAGGTGAATCCGGATTGCCCAGACGTCTTTTGGCTTCAACGGCGGCTTCTGACCGATCAGCTTGGCCTTGTTCCAAGGCTCCCGGTTTTGAATGCTTCCCATGACAAACTCCCCTTGAGTTGATGGGAAATATATTGTCTGCCGTTATTTTTCCGCCACACCGGTTCCATCCGGTCTTCTTACCCGAATCGGCCTGAGCCGTCATTCGAGCATCGGTGCCGGTCAGACGGGTATGGGGCGCTTTCCTGTCATTCACTGGTCGGTGGTCGCGAATGACTCGTCCCGCGGAAAGTGAACGAGTACTTGCGACCCTGAACCGCCCTTCAGGCATGGAGTAAATCAACGGCAGCTTCCGGGACGCAACGGCCGTTAGGCTAGGCACCCGGTACGACGAGTCATCGGCCGTTTCTGCCGTTGGGAAAGTGCGTTTGGCGGTCCGTTCTTGTCTAGGGAGCGGACGATGTCACAAAAACACTGCAACTTGGCCGTTTTAATATGACATGTACGCCGCTAGGGAAGCGCTGATTTATTCAGCTCGGTGGTCATCGTTGGCGTAGCTGAGGACGTTATAGAAGGCAACTCACGGAACAGACTCACACTGATGAAGAGGCAGATCGGCTTCGCCGAAGCGGAAATTGCAGGCAAGAAGCGAGTGACGAGGCGCCAACGCTTCCTCGCCGAGATGGAGAAGGTCGTTCCGTGGCAGCGCTTGCTGTCGGCAATCGAGCCGCACTATCCGAAGGGCACGCGAGGCCGCCCGCCGATTGGCCTGGAGCGAATGCTGCGAATCTACTTCCTGCAACAGTGGTACGGGCTGTCGGACGAAGGACTGGAAGACGCGCTGTATGACAGCATCGCGCTGCGAGCCTTCGCCGGCATCGATCTGGCAGTTGAGAACGTGCCTGATGCGACCACGCTGTTGAAATTCCGGCGCCTGCTGATCGAACACGAACTGACACGGAAGTTGTTCGACGAGATTGGCATCTCGCTGTGCGAGCGTGGGCTGATGATGAAGGAAGGCACGCTGGTTGACGCAACGATCATTGAAGCGCCGCCGTCGACCAAGAACGCCGGGAAGAGTCGTGACCCGGAAATGCATCAGACGAAGAAGGGAAACGAATGGCACTTTGGAATGAAAGCCCACATTGGCGTCGATGCCGATTCGGGCCTGATCCACAGTGTGGTTGGCACATCGGCCAACGTGTCGGATGTATCGCAAGCGCATGCCCTGCTGCACGGACATGAAGAGCAGGCGTTCGCCGACGCGGGCTACATTGGCGTAGACAAGCGCGAGGAAATGGCGGGCAAGACCGTGAAGTGGCACGTCGCTGCCAAGCGGGGAAAGATCAAGGCGATGCAGGACGGGGCGCTGAAGAACCTGGTAATCGCGGTCGAGCGAACCAAGGCGCAGATCCGGTCGCGGGTTGAGCATCCATTCCATATCGTCAAGAACCTGTTTCACCATCGCAAGACGCGATACAAGGGCTTGGCCAAGAACACCGCGCAACTGTTCAGCCTGTTCGCTCTTGCGAATCTGGTGATTGCGCGAAATCTGTCGCGATCGGTCCATGGGAGCAATCCGTCATGCGTATAAAAAATGCGAGCAGGGAGCCTCGTTTGCGCGTCCAATTCACCGAGTTGAGCATCGATTCGCTTCGTCATCCGGAAAATTCGACGGCATCTCGTCTGCAACTTGGGCAGTTGGTCCATTGATCAGCGCTTCCCTAGCTGGTTCAGCTACTCCGCTCCTGAAACAGTGCCACTATGCGCTGCGCGAGCGGAGATAGATAGGTAAGCACCGGTGCGAAAGACCACACCAATACGTCGGCGCAAGTCGAGTTCATCCGTGCCGATACCGCAGTAGGTAAAAATTTGGTGGTGTCGGTACCGAACGGAACCGCTGTGGGCAACGGTTCGAACGTTTCGGGTCAGGATGGTACGGCAATCGGCACGAACTCGACGGTCACGGCTGCACGCGCAACCGCCATCGGCACGAATTCCAAAGTCACAGGCACGGATTCGACCGCCATCGGCACCAATAGCCAGGCCACCGCGAATAATGCGGTTGCCCTGGGTGCAAATTCAGTCGCGGACCGGGACAACACGGTTTCGGTCGGTGCGCCGGGTGCTGAGCGTCAGATTACCAACGTCGCAGACGGTACGGCTCCGACTGATGCAGTCAACGTGCGACAGCTGAATGGTGCGATCCACAGCGTTCGCGACGACATGTAGAAATACCGCCGTGACGCGAACGCCGGTTCGGCGTGCGCAATCGGCATGGCGAACTTGCCGCAAGCTGTGTTGCCTGGCAAGACGGTTGTAGCACTCGCAGCGGGCAACTACGCCGGACAGTCCGCGATGGCTGTGGGTCTGTCGGTAGCGACGCAAGAGTGGATGGTCAAAGGCTCGGTCACGACGGGCGTTTCCGGTCACGGTTGCGTCGGCGCGGGCGCGGGCGTCGGCTACCGCTGGTAAGTAACCTGGCTGTGTCGCGCTACTGCCGCCGTTGTGCGGCGGCAGCGGGCAGGCGAACGGATTCCTATTCTCTCTACATTAACTGTCCTGCATTTTTAGTGTGGGTTGCTACACGAAATGGAGTTTAAAAAATAGAGAAAAAATTACAGATTTCCTTAGGGATCAGGAAATCCTGACTCCCCTTCTGAGTGGCAATAAGGTGAATAGAACCTGATTGTTGAATCCCGCAATAGCCGGATTTCGCCAAAGGCTTTTTGTAGACAAATGAAAAGACCTATGAGAAAGTTCCCGCGGGCACTGATCTTTCTTTTTGTTACATGACTCAAATAAAAGGGCGCCCCCGCATTCCATGCGGATAGCGTGGCGGCCTTCGTCTCACATAGTGCTCAAGATGTTGCGAGAAAGAGAAACGGTGCGTGTAGCGGGCGCGAGACTAGTTGCCATGCCACGAACCAAGGAAACGTTGCAACAGGCTACTGGGGGCAGTAACGATGAGTATCTCAGTCGGAACAGAGTCGGGCGCTGCCTCGGCGAGGAAATCATATCAATCTGACCGGCGATTGGCGCTCCGCCACGCGATCGCCTTTCCTCTGCGTCTGCCCTTCGGACCTTCATAACCCAGACATTCGTCAAACGTCTCAGCGGCCACCTCGCCGAAAACTGGCTATCTGACCGATCCTCATTCTTTACTTAGACATGCGAATCGCATCGCAGGTGTAGGTATTCGCTCGCGCTCAGGATTCGTGATTCGCTGAGACTGAGAGCGGTTCGCACCCGGTCCAACGCTGAAGCACCTCGTGCCGCAACGGGACGGTTTAAAAGACATAAATAGGCATCCTGAATAAATTGGGATGCATGCACACGCTCGCGTTTTGTGAATTTCGAATTTCAATTACCTCGTGAGGCAACGACATGAACAAAGCATATCGGACCATCTGGAACAAGGCGCTGGGCGCCTTCGTGGCCGCGTCGGAGCTGGACGCGTCGCGCGGCAAGGGAAAGTCGGGAGCGGCTGCTTCCATATGCGACGCACGCTGCGACGAGCAGGGTGCTGCGGCGTCGCATGGTTCGGGATCGCGTGTCGTCACCGTGCTGTTGCTAATGGGTTTCGGGGGATGGGCCGCGCAGGCGCAAGCGCAGGTGAGCTGTTCGGCGGCGCCCTACAACTTCTATAGTGGCAGCACCACGTGCGTGGGCTTTCAGTCCACAGCCTCTGGCGGCGGAACCACCGCGGTGGGTTATGGCGCCAGCAGCACGGGCATTAATGCCTTGTCCTTCGGCTTTCAGGCCATTGCCAACGGTGTCAACACCATTTACGTGGGCGCGCGCACCGCTGCCGGTACTGGAGCGACCGCACAGGCGGCGATTGGCATCGGTACGGATGTCACCGCCAGCGGAGCGTCGGCTATCGGGATTGGCCTTGACGCTGTCTCGAGCGGCAATCGGTCGACTGCTGTCGGCCCATTGGCTGAGGCGACGGGGACCAACGGCGTCGCAATGGGCGCCAGTTCGAGCGCTTCCGCGTCGGGCGCGGTGGCGATCGGCGGCGGAGCCGTCGGCTCCCAGACCAACGGTATAGCCGTTGGCTCGGGAGCCAGCGCCACCGGTGCAAACGCCCTTTATCTGGGCGCGCGCACCGCGGCGGGCACCGGTTCGACCGGAACGGCCTCCATCGCCATCGGCACTGATGTCACCTCGACGGCCGATTATGCTGCGGCGATTGGCTTCCAGGCCGTGGCAAGCGGACCCGCAGCCGTCGGAGTGGGTTATATCGCCGCGGCCTCCGGGACGCATGCTGTCGCTGTCGGCTTCCAGTCCATCGCCAGCGGACTCAACGCCGTTTATCTCGGACCGCGTTCTGTCGCTGGCACGGGCGCGACGGCTGCGGGTGCGATTGGCGTCGGCACGGACGTGACTGCGTCCGGTCCCTCTTCACTCGCCGCCGGCACAGTGTCCAAAGCGACGGCACAGAATGCCGTGGCTTTGGGAGCGGGCGCCGCCGCCTCGGGGCTCAACGCTCTCGGAATGATGAACGGCTCGCAAGCCACTGGTGCTAATTCGATAGCGTTGGGGTCATCCGATACCGTCGCGGAAGGCGGCGCGTCTGCCCCGGCGACGGTGGCAGGCGCCGCGGCGTCGGGCATTCGCGCCATTGCGATCGGCTCCGGCGCGAGCTCGGCGGGTTCCTCGTCCATCGCAATAGGCGATTCGGCGCTGACGGGCGCCAGCACAGATGCCCTCGCCATGGGTACCTCCGCAACGGCAAACGCGGCTAATGCTTCCGCCATCGGCAATGCGGCAAGAGCGCTCGCCGCCTCCACGGTTGCGATCGGCGACGGCAGCACCGTCGCCGCGGCAGCCGGCGCGGGTTCGTTCGCCGGCGGCCATAACTCCCAGGTACTCGGCGGGACGGGCGCAGTAGCGCTCGGTCAGGCGCAGACCGCCAGCGGCAACGGCGCGGTCGCGATTGGCGATCCCAATACCGCGACTGGCAATGGTGCGGTCGCCGTGGGCGCGAACAACACCGCCACGGGCGATGGCGCGGTAGCGCAGGGCAACGGCAATACCGCCAATGGCCAGGGCGCGGTCGCACTAGGCAACGCGAGCAATGCGAACGGCGCGAGCGCGCTGGCATTCGGCGATTCGGCGGTGGCCAACCAGACCCATGCGATCGCGCTGGGTGCCGGCGCGTCCGCCAGCAACGCGAATGACGTCGCGCTGGGTGCGGGCAGCACAACCGCAGCGCCCCACACGGGCACTACGGCGCTATACGGCGGCACGGCGGCCGGCATCGCGAGCGCGGCCAATGGCGTGGTGTCGGTGGGCTCCGCTGGGAAGGAGCGGCAACTGCAGAACGTGGCAGCCGGCGTGATTTCGGCCGCCAGCACCGACGCCATCAACGGCTCGCAGCTGAATACGGTTGTCGCCGGTATCAATAATCTCGGCGCGTCGACAGCGGGCACCCTGGGCGGCGGCGCCAGCTATAGCGCGGCGACCGGCAATCTCACCGGCTTTAGCCAGCCGGTCAACACCGTTAGCACTACCGGGGCGGTAAGCGGACCCACCGCGCAGACGACGGTTGCCGGTGCCTTGACCGCGCTGAATACGAATATCGACAACACGGCCAACATTGCGGTCAAGTACGACGCGGCGGGCGGAACGAAGATCACGCTCGGTGCGACCGGCGGGGCGGGAGCCGGATCTCCGGTGACCATCACCAACATGGCGCCGGCTGCACTGAACGCGACAAGCACGGACGCGGTGAATGGATCCCAGCTGTTCGCCACCAACCAGCAGGTGGCGACCAATACCACAGCGATTGCCAACATCAACAATGGCGGCGGGATCAAATATTTCCATACCAATTCGGTATTGGCTGACAGTGTTCCTACCGGCACCGATGCGATCGCGGTGGGACCGGTCGCCAATGCGTACGGTAACGATTCAATCGCCCAAGGCCTGAATGCGGTGGCCGGCGTAAACGGCGCACCGACCACCGCTAACGACATAGCGTTGGGCAACGGTGCTCAAGCCACGGGTGGCGATTCGATCGCTCAGGGCACCGGTGCCATCGCGAACACGGCCGGCGCCATTGCGATCGGCCAGACGGCAACTGCCACCGGCGGCAAGGCGGTGTCGATCGGCGTGGGCAATACCGCGAGCGGTAACGGCGCGGTCGCTATCGGCGATCCGAACTCGGCGATCGGGACCGGCGCGATAACCATGGGCGCGAACAATACGTCCAACGGGCAGGGCGCGGTGGCGCTCGGCAATGCGAATGCAGCGACCGGCCAGGGCGCCGTCGCGCTGGGCAACGCATCGCAAGCGAACAATGCCGGTTCTGTCGCGTTCGGCGACGCCGCAACGGTGTCGGCCGCAGCGACGCAAGGCGTTGCGATCGGCTCCGGCGCCACGGTCACCAACGCCGGCGCGGTGGCCCTGGGTGCGGGAAGCACGACTGCCGCCGCGGTGGGGACGCCAGGCGCGACGATCAATGGGACCGCGTACACGTTTGCCGGCACCACGCCGGCGAGCGCGGTCAGCGTCGGCAAAGTGGGCGCCGAACGCACCGTGACGAATGTTGCCGCGGGCCGGTTGAGCTCGACCAGTACCGACGCCGTGAACGGCTCGCAGTTGTACGCGACCGATCAGGCCGTCGACGCGCTGTCCACGACGGTAACCGCCAACAAGACGCACTACTACAGCGTCAACGACGGCGGCTCACAGGGTGCCAACTACGCCGACGACGGCGCCACCGGTGTGAACGCGCTGGCTGCGGGTGTCGGCGCCCTGGCTTCGGGGGTAAGTAGTACGGCGCTGGGCAACGGTGCCCAGGCGCTGGCGAACAACGCACTGGCATTCGGACTGCAGGCGAGTGCCTCGATCGTCGGCGGCGTGGCGATCGGGTCGGGATCGGTTTCAGATCGCACGGTTCTGCCCGCGGCGGGATCGATCGCCAACGGCTCCCACGCGATTCCGTTCAATACGTCCGATGAGACCTTGCTGGGTGCGGTATCCGTCGGCAGTAGCACGGCCTACCGTCAGTTGACCAATGTGGCCGACGGCACGCAGGCACAAGACGCAGTCACCGTCAGGCAACTGGCGGGCGCATTGTCGTCGTTTTCGGTGACGGGCACGAACTATTTCCACGCGAATTCGACGGCGGCCGATTCGCTGGCCGTGGGCGCGGAGTCAATCGCGGTCGGACCGACGACCGTCGTCAACGGCGACAGCGGCGTCGGTGTCGGCAACGGGGCGGTGGTCGATGCAACGGCGCCGGGCGGTGTCGCGATCGGCCAGCAATCGCATTCGGCCGCGGCCGACGCAATGGCGCTTGGCAGCGGCGCGGTCGCGAGCGGCGCGCAATCGATTGCGCAGGGCGCCAACGCGAGTGCCGCGAACCAGGGCGGCGTGGCAGTCGGCTCCGGCGCGCAAAGCAGCGCAACCGACGCCGTAGCGCTTGGTGCCGGAGCCAGCTCGACGTTCGCCAATAGCGTGGCGCTGGGCAGCGGTTCAACAACAGCCGCGGCGGTGGCCACGCCGGGTGTCACCATCAACGGGACGGCCTACACCTACGCGGGTACGGCTCCGACCAGCACGGTCAGCGTGGGCAGCGCGGGTCACGAGCGCACGGTGACCAACGTGGCGGCCGGGCAGGTGAACGCAGCGAGCACCGACGCGGTGAACGGTTCGCAACTGTACGCAACCGATCAGGCAGTCAGCAGTCTGTCCGCGACGGTAACGGCCAACAAGACGCATTACTACAGCGTCAACGACAACGGTACACAGGGTGCCAACTACGCCGACGACGGCGCCACCGGTATCAATGCGGTGGCGGCCGGCGTAGCTGCCACGGCGGGCGGCGCCAACAGCACGGCGCTGGGGCAGGGCGCGGTCGCGAATAACGCCAATGCGGTCGCGCTCGGCAGCGGCTCGATCACGGCCGCGGCGGTGGCAACGACCGGCGCCACGATCAATGGCACGGCCTACACGTACGCCGGTACTGCTCCGACCAGCACGGTCAGCGTGGGTAGCGCGGGTCACGAGCGCACGGTGACCAACGTGGCGGCCGGGCAGGTGAACGCGACGAGTACCGATGCCGTGAACGGTTCGCAGCTTTATGCGACGGATCAGGCGGTCGACAACCTCGCCGGGGTAGTGACGGCCAGCAAGACGCACTACTACAGCGTCAACGACGGCGGCACGCAAGGCGGCAACTACAACAACGACGGCGCCACCGGCGTCAATGCGCTGGCGGCGGGCGTGGGGGCAACGGCCGCCGGCGTGAGCAGCTTTGCCGGCGGCAACGGCGCTGCCGCGCAGGCGGACAACGCGCTTGCGCTGGGTGCCCTGTCGAGCGCAACGGTGGCCGGCGGAGTCGCGATCGGCTCGGGATCCGTGTCCAATCGCGCGGTCCTGTCCGGGAGCGGTTCAATTGCGAATGGCACCCATGCGATTCCTTTCAACACGTCGGATCAGACCTTGCTTGGCGCAGTGTCTTTCGGCAGCGCGGCCGGCAACACCTATCGCCAGTTGACCAACGTCGCGGACGGCACGCAGGCACAGGATGCGGTCACCATCAGGCAGCTTGCGGGCGCGCTATCGTCGTTCGCCGTTACCGGACAGATGTACTTTCACGCGAATTCGACGGCGGCGGATTCGCTCGCGGTCGGCGCGCAGTCGATTGCGGTCGGACCGACGACAGTGGTCAACGGTGATAACGGCGTGGGCATCGGCAACGGCGCCATCGTCGATTCGACGGCACCGGGCGGCGTCGCGATCGGTGAAAGTTCGAATGCGGCACAGGCCGACGCGATTGCGCTCGGCAGCGGCGCCATCGCCAGTGGTGCCCAGTCGATCGCACAAGGGGCGAACGCAAAGGCTGCGAATGCAGGCGGCATTGCTATCGGTTCGGGGGCGCAAAGCAGCGCCATCGATGCGGTCGCGATGGGCTCAGGCGCGAGCGCGTCGATGGCAAACAGCGTTGCGCTAGGCGCGGGTTCGGTGACCACGGTTGGCGCGTTGAGCAACTACATCGCATACGGGTTGAGCAGTCCGCAGTCGTCCGCGGGTGAGGTCAATATCGGTAATCGGCAGATCACCGGCGTGGCAGCCGGCAAGGCCGGAACCGACGCGGTGAACGTCTCGCAACTGGACGCGGTGTCAACCCAGTTGACCACGCTGATCAACCAACGGACCACGAACAGCGGCGGCAGCTTCTCGTCCTCGCCCGGCACGCCGACGCCACCGGCGTCCACGGGATCGAATTCGTCGGCGGGCGGGCAAGGCGCATCGGCATCCGGGTCGAATAGCACGGCGGTCGGCAACAGTTCGCAAGCCAGCGCGACGGGCGCGACCGCCGTGGGGGTCGGCGCGGCCGCGAGCGGGAATAACTCGGTGGCGCTGGGGGCCGGTAGCACGGACGGAGGCCGCAGCAACGTGGTATCCGTCGGCTCGCTTGCCGACACGCGGCAGGTGGCGAATGTGGCTGCGGGAACCCAGGGGACGGACGCAGTCAACGTGGACCAGCTCAATGCCGGGCTCGCGCAGGCCAATGCCTATACCGATCAACGGGTGGATCAGCTGCAATCGGGCATCAACTCCGTCGCGCGCAATGCCTATTCCGGCATCGCCGCAGCGACCGCATTGACGATGATTCCAGAGGTCGACAAGGACAAGACCTTGTCATTTGGCATCGGCACGGCGGGCTTCCGTGGCTATCAGGCCGTGGCGTTGGGCGGAACCGCTCGTCTCACTGAGAACATCAAGATGAAAGCAGGCGTCGGCATGAGCCCCGGCGGCACCACCTTCGGGATGGGCGCGGCCATGCAATGGTAGGGCGCGGATGCCTTCGCTCAAGTGCGGACAACCTGACCGTGCGCCGAACCGGGCGTACAAAAAATCAGTACGGAGAACATAATGAATCAGCTTTCTGGATGGAGTTTATCTCTGAGCCTCGCGTTGCTCGCCGGATGTTCGAGTGCCTCGGGGCCTACGTTTAATGCTTATACGGTTACAGCCGCCGACGGTTCCACGCTTCATCAGGTGGAATGTCACGGGCTGTTCGAAGGACCGGCTACCTGCATGAAGGTAGCCGAGCGGATCTGCCACGGCGAACCGGTTCGCCCGGTGCAGAAAGTCGGGCGCCTGCTGCCGGACAATGACCAGACCGATGTCACGCGACGACTGACATTCGCGTGTGGTGACGCGCCGGATACCCCGGCTTCAACGGGCTCGCAGCCGGTCGCACCTGCGGCGCAAACGGTCGATGAGTTCGTGCTGCGAAGCGATGCCCTGTTTGCTTTCGGGCAGTCAAGCCGCGCTTCGATCTTACCGGGCGGAGCGGCCGCTCTTGACCAGGTCACTACGCGTATCAGGCAGAGTCGCGGCGTTCAGTCCATTTCGGTCGTAGGTCACACCGACCGTCTTGGGCCCGAAGCGGTCAACTACCCGTTGTCCCTCGCGCGCGCCCAGACAGTGAGGGAGTACATGATCGATCATGGACTGAACGGTGAGTTGATTCATGCAACCGGCGTGGGCTCCCGCGATTCGACAACGCAATGTCCGGACGGCGGCAGCAAGTCGCTCATCGCTTGCCTGCAACCGGACCGGCGGGTCTCCATCGAAGTTCGGGCGCAGTGAGATGGCCCAGCGCCGAACGGACTCGCAATGACCGAGCGAACGTCGGCGCTGCGGCGTGCACGCGTGGCCCCGCCAGGGTGCGCATGCGTCAAGCTTGCGCGCACGTCTCGCAGCAGTGTGCGCGACGTCGCAAGCCATCCTGCACATGCCCGTCACCATGGTCGTCCGTGACCCTTCGTTCCTGTGCATGCCGCAGCATCTAGCCTGCGACGATCTGATCGCAGCGTCGGAGGAAATCGAGCACTGGCTGAGTCTGCAACCGGAAGCGAACTGTCGGTCCGCAGGTTAGGCTCCAAGTATTTCGACGGTCAGCTTCAGGTCGGTGTTGTTGGAAAAGTCGCTGACCGTCTTTCTCGCGAGGGTGCAAGGGTCTTCTTACCCTTGACTGATGTTCTCGAGCGGTTTGTAGGCCGATCTGCGAGGTCGATTTTTTCGGTGGCAGATGGGAAACGCCGCGCAGCGACTTTTTCAACAGCATCGGACGGTACGACTCACTCGGATACTGTCGCAGCCGACCTTCGTTGGCCCTTGATTGCCAGCGGCAGCAAAGTAACCTTCAGCCGCCGCACGGCGCCCGAACGACGAACGTCCGCAATGCCCGACAAGCAACACTTCAACATTGCGATTTGAATGGCCGGTTCCTGAGTGGACCCGACGCCTGAATGTCTGAGCGACGGCGCGAGCGAATGACGCTTCATGGCCGACAGTACTCATCCACAGAAGCCGCCCGAAAGCGGCCGTCGACGATTTTCAACGGTCGCTCTACAGGACCTTCATTGAACTGGTGCTCTCGGCCACAACTTGCCGTTCAGCGAGCCGGGAAATCTGCCGTTGGAGCGGCCGCATTACTCCGGAACCTGACGGACGAGCTACCCGCACAATTCGGCCAAAGCCGACGATCGCCAATGGGATGGCGTGCGGCTGCTGCCCGTCGCATTGCTGACACTCGCAAAAGGGTGCCGGCGAATGTCAGCTCCCGCTACTAACGAATGAGTCGTCTCGACCCGCAAGAGACGCTGGAGATCGAACGCCGGCTGAACGGTTCCATCGAACTATTGCATCGACCGGTTGAATCCGCCATCTGCAAGCGGACGTTGTAGCTTACAACGACTTGTCCGTTCTCCAGGCCAGCTTCGAGGCAATCTCCGGTACGACCGCGCTACGCAACAACGCGGTTAGCATTGAGGATGCCAGCAGGATCGAGAAGCGCCTTGAGCTGTTTCATCAGTTTCAGCTCGGCGTCTGAGCGACTCAAACGCAGGAATGGCTGCTTGATGACCCCGATGCCATGCTCCGCCGAGATGCAGCCCCCTGCCGTGTCGACCGCCGTGTAAGCCACTTCTTCGACGCGATGAAGCGCTTCAGCACTCGCGTACGGCCCCGAAAGCACATGAAGATTTCCATCGCCCAGATGGCCGAAGAACAGATGCGTCTGATCAGGAAACTGCTCGTCAAGCGATATGCGTACGCTCTTGACGAATCGGTCCATCTGGTCCATCGGTACACCGACGTCGAATGCGGCGTGCGGTTTGAGCTTCGACAGCAGCTCACCCACTGTCTCACGGTAAGCCCACAACTGGCGCGAATGATCGATCGACTGCGCAACGATTGCGTCCTGCACGACCTCCTGCTCAAGTGCGCTTTCGAGCAACCGTTCCAGCGCGCGCCGATCATCCTCCTCCGATACGCCCAGCGTCTCGACGAGCACATAGACCGGATAGGGCTGCGCGAACGGAGCCTTCAGACTGGCTATGTCCATCGCCGCACGCATGAAGTCATCCCACATGACCTCGAACGACGAAAGACCCGGTAGCGTTGCCCGCATGTCCTTGAGCAGCCGCGTTGCGGCGTCGAAGGAACCCAGCGCACACAACGCGGTATTGGCGGCCGTGGGCTTCGGTTCGAGCTTGAGAACGAGACGGGTGATCACACCCAGCACGCCTTCCGAACCGATGAACAGCTGCTTCAGGTCGATACCCGTTGTGTTCTTCGTGACCTTGTTCATCATCGACAACACCGTACCGTCGGGCAACGCGACTTCCATGCCGAGAATCAGGTCCCGCATGGTTCCGAAGCGGACCACCCTATTGCCGCCTGCATTCGTCGCGGCGTTGCCGCCGAGTTGGCATGTGCCCCGTGCTCCGAGATCGAGCGGAAAAAACCAGCCCTCCGATTCAACGTAAGCCTGTAGCTGCTCCAGCGCCAGTCCCGCCTGGACCGTAATCGTCCCACCGATACGGTCGAACGCTTCGATCGCGTTCATCTTCGACAGCGACAACGCCACTTCTCCCGCCTGCGGCGTCGCGCCGCCCGCCAGTCCAGTGAGCCCGCCCTGAACGACAACTCTTTGCTGGAATCCGGCGAGGGCGCCCAGTGCGCGTGCGACTTCGTCCGGCGTGCGCGGCAGCACGATCATCGTTGGCCGGACCCGGGTTGCGTCGCTCCAGTCACCGGCGTGCGCATCGAACGCGGTCGGGTCGACGGACACGCGGTCGTCGCCGAGTTGACCAACGAGTGCGCGATGCAGAGCCGCGAAGTTGTCTGATTGATCTTTCATGTTCTCTTTATTCCTGCGCGCCTGTCCGGTTGACCTGTCCGCTGAATCGCCGAAGCCCAGTGCGGGCAATCAGCGCAATGAGCGCGACGCCAGTCAGGAAGATCCCGGGTGCGGCAGACGAACCCGTACGATGCAATAGTTGCGTGACGAGAAGCGGCGTGATGCCTGTGAAGACCACCGTCGCGAGATTGAGCGAGAGTGCGATGCCGCTAAAGCGGACATTCGTTGGAAACAGATCCGCGAGAAGGAATGCGTAAGCGCCGTTCACGAATCCGCCGACAAGGCCAATGATGGCGAACGCGACAAGCGGATCCAGCCCGTGTGCGGCGACAAGTCGATAGAACGGATAGCTGCCCAACAGCATGATGAGTGAACCGATGCGGTGCCAGTGACGGGCTGGCATGTGGTCCCCAAGCCACGCGAACAGCAGCAGCGATGCCGACATTGTCGCAATACCGACGTTCTGGCCCGCGCTCGCCAGACTCGACGAATAGTGCAGCACAGTCGTCATGTACGACGGCAGCACCACGAAAAGGAGACTGTTCGATGCGTTCACGATGCCAGCCACGCCCACGCCGATTACGATCTGCTTCGGGTAATCGGTCAGCACTTTTCTGAACGGCCGTTTGACCTTGTGGCTCTTGAGGCGCTGAAATTCACTGGATTCTTCGAGCGACGTGCGTAACCAGTAAGACACAAGTCCGATCACGCCACCGAAGATAAATGCCATGCGCCATCCGTAAGTCACGACGTCCGACGCGCTTAACGTCGAACGCAGTACGAGACTGATCAGCGTTGCCGTCAGCACTCCGGAATTCAGACAAAAGATGACGAGGCCACTCACCAGACTCGCGCGAGCCGGTATCTCTTCGACAACATAGGTAATCGAGCACGGCAATTCGCCCGCAAGGAAGAACCCCTGCGCAAGACGGAGCAGGATCAGCAGCGCGGGTGCCAGCACACCAATACTCGCGTACCCCGGTATCAATCCGATCCCGATCGTCGACGCGGACATCGCGAGGACCGAAACAAGAAAGATGACCCGTCGGCCAAAGCGGTCGCCAAGGCTGCTCAGCACGATTCCGCCCAGCGGCCTCGACACGTAGCCAATCGCAAACACGCTGAATGTGCTGATCAACGAGGCGATCGGGTCCGCGCCCGGGAAGAACTGCCGTGCAATCTCACGCGCGAACACGCCGTAGATGATGAAATCGTAGATCTCCAGCGAGCCGCCAAGACTCGCCAGAATCACCGTCTTCCACTTCTGTCTGAGCGCGGGTCCTTGCGTCACCGCAGTCATGTCGGCTGAGGCCATCAGTTGTCTCCATCAATGATTTTTATGCTGTCTTTTTACCGCTCGGGCGTCATTCGACCGGCACCGGCGTGGCTGCTGGTGTCCCCGTCTTCAGCGCTGCATCGCGTCCACCGAATGCCTCGATGAGCCTGTCCTGATCGAGCTTCGCTGCCGCATCGACGGCTTCGGGGTCGACCAGGTTACGTAGCCGCTCTTCGAATAACGACAGCACGGCTGCATATTCCGGCAGTCCTGCGACGTCGTTCAGTTCGTCGGGATCGCGTCGCAAGTCGAACAGTTCGGGCGGCAGGCCAACGTAGTGGTGGTATTTGTAGTCGGCGCTCGCAAGCATATAGGCCGCACTCTCCGAACCGACTGCGTGGTACTCGCTAAAGGCGAGATGCTCATGCAGATCGGGCGCGTTCGCCAGTTCCGCGAGCGATTGACCGGGACCGGACAACATCTCCGGACTGCAGCCCGTTTGCCCGAGAATCGTATTCTGGATGTCGACCAGCGACACCGGGGTTTCGCTGACCTTCCCCGCGGGAATGTCGGGCCCTGAGATGATCATCGGCACACCGGTCGATTCGCGGTACATCAGACATTTGTTCCACATGCCCCGCTTGCCCAGGTTGTCGCCGTGATCGCTGCTATAGATGACCGTCGTGCTGTCGTCGAGACCGTTTTCGCCTAGCGCGGAAAGTACTTTGCCGACCTGCGCATCCAGGAACGACACGAGCCCGAAATAGCACGCGATAGCGAGCCGGCGGCGCTCGTCGGTGCCGATCGCGGCGTCGTGATCCATGTGCAAGGCCTGCCGCTCGACCCATGGATGGCGTACATAGCCCGTCGATGGCTGGAGGGGCGGAAGTTCGATCGTAGCCGGATCGTACAGATCGAGGTATTGCTGAGGCACGATCAATGGGAAATGCGGCGCGACCAGCCCGACAAAGAGAACCCACGGCTCAGCGTCGCCGGCATGGTCGGTCAGCCAGTCGACGGCCGTGTCGGCGACGCGCGCATCGAAACGGTTGTAGTCGGACGTGCCTGGGCCGATCTTGTCATACAGCGGCGAGCGTCCCATCGTTCTGGGCAGGGGATTGCGCACCGATCCCCAAACCTGACCGATGCCATCAAGAATGTGAACGGGGTGATGCTGGCGCCGGAAGCCGACGGGTGAAGACTCCGATTTGTAATGCAGCTTGCCGATCGACTCGGTGAGCAGGCCGCTTTCGGACAGATATTGAGCCCACCCAGGATACGCGCCGTCATACGCGATCGCGTTGTCCCAGCAATGGATGTCGTGCACGTAACGGCCGGTGGCGAGACTCGCGCGCGCCGGCACGCAGATGGGTGACGGCGTGTAGGCGTTGCAAAAGCGCGTGCCGCGCTGCGCGAGCGCATCGAGATTGGGCGTCTGGATGAACGGATGGCCCGCACAACCCATCAGGTTGTGCTGATGTTCGTCGGACAGGATGAAGAGGACGTTGCTGGGTTTCATAAGTCTGTCTTTCGCTGCAGTTGCGATGCGCCGCGTCTCCTGAAGCCATATTGGTATCGGGACGCATGAGAAGCAATTGACATTTTTTGCCAGGCGAATAACTATTGGTTATTCGCTGAGGTAGAGCATGGATCCGATCGAACGTTTCTTTCAGGCCGGGCTGAAACTCAGTCATCTGCGTCTTCTGACGCTGTTCGACAGCCTCGGGCAGATCCGACTCGTGGCGGAAAAGCTCAACGTCACACAGCCTGCCGTGTCCAAGCAGCTCGCTGAACTGGAGGCCGGGCTGGGCGTACCTGTACTGAGGCGCACCGGAAACCGGCTCTATTTCACTGCCGTCGGCGAGACGTTAATGAAGCGCGCAAGAGAGGTGTTCCATCAGCTCGAACAGGCTCGCTACGAAGTCGACGCGCTGACGAGCGGCCTTTCCGGAAAGATCTCGGTCGGCGCGGTGGCGACGGTCATGCCCGTTTTTGCGCCCGAACTCGTCCTGGAACTGAAGAAGCGCGCGCCGCACGTCAACGTATCCTTCTATGAAGCCACCAGCGACAGACTTTTCCCAATGCTTGCCACCGGGGCGCTTGACTTTGTCCTGAGCCGGACCGCGCCACCGCAGACCCATGCGTCCGAATTCGAGTCCCGAGCTATCGTTGAGGATCCGATTGTCGTCGTCTGTGGACGTGATCATCCGCTTGCCGCCCGGCGCACCGTCAGCGCGTCGGACCTGGCCGGCCTGCCCTGGATACTGCCGCCGCGGGAGGCGCCGACCTTTCTTGCACTGGAAAGCTGGTTGCGAGGGTCAGGACTGACATTCCCCGACGGTTGCGTGCAGTCGATTTCCCTACAGGCCAACGAAGCGATGCTGGCGAGTTATCCGTTCCTCGCCCTGATGCCGCTCACCGTCGCGCGGCGTGGCGCGAATCGCGCCGCACTGTCCATCCTTCCGCTGCCGGGCGCGCGTTTCCTCGAGACTGTTCAGCTGTTTTACAACGACGCGTCAGCAAATCCGGTGATACCGGCGGCGCTGAGCTGCGTTGCAAGTGTGGAAGAGCGACTATCGAACTCACTACACGCATGAAAAGAATAGCGGCCGGCCGCGGCGTGAATGCAGCGGACCGTCGATGGTTGATTGGGCTTTCACCTGGCGCGAGCGGCCGGTGTAGGCCCGCTAGCTGACCCACCGGTGTCCTCATGCAAAGACCGCAGTTGGCCGACCGCTGCCTGATGCATCTGATGCATCCCGACCCAAACCCGTCCCCTACGACACCACCAACGAATGACCACTCGTCATCATTCAGGCGCGCAGTGGACGTCGAATTTGATGAGCTTCGTCGGACCGAATGTGTTGCTGATCGCAACGTCGGCGGCATCGCGGCCGCACGCCATCAGCACACGACCGATACGCGGCACGTTGTTGCGCGGATCGAAGGTCCGCCAGGAGCTGCACACATAGGCTTCAAACCATGCCGCGAAATCCATCGTGCTCCACGGCGGCGGCACACCGACGTCACTGATGTAGCCCGTGCAGTAGCGAGCCGGAATATTCATCGCGCGGCATAGCGCCACGGCCAGATGAGCGAAGTCGCGACACACGCCCTTGCGTTCCTGCCACGCCTGAAACGCGGTCTTGGTCGGCCGTGCAAATTCGTATCCGAACGTGACATGGCGATGCACGTAGTCGCAAATCGCCTGCACCCGGTGGCGGCCCGGAGGCGTATTGGAAAACAGTTTCCAGGCAATGTCGGACAGCAGATCGGTTTCGCAATAGCGGCTGCCGAGCAGGGCGGATTCAACCGGTCGATGCAATGGTTTGCTGGAACCGTTCGGCAGGCGTTTCGTAGCCCAGTGTCTTTCTCGGACGCTCGTTCAATCGTCTTGCCACGGCATTGAGCTTAGCCTGCGAATACGCTGACAGGTCGGTGCCTTTCGGGAAGTACTGCCTTAACAGCCCGTTTGTATTTTCGTTCGATCCACGTTGCCATGGATGCTGGGGGTCGCAGAAGTAGACCTGGATATCAGTGGCGACGGTGAAACGTTTGTGCCCAGCCATTTCCGTTCCCCGGTCCCATGTCAGCGATTTGTAGAGTTCCTGCGGCAACTTACTGGCATGTTTGATGAGCGCATTGATGACCGTTTCGCTATCCTTGCTGGCTATCTTGACCAGCATGACATAGCGTGTCTGACGCTCAACCAGCGTCGCAATCTGGCTGCTCCCGCTGCCGCACAGCAGATCACCTTCCCAGTGGCCCGGTACCGCCCGGTCTTCAACGGTCGCAGGGCGTTCGCTGATCGATACCGTGTCCCGAATTCTCCCGTGATCGTCAGTTTTCTGCGTATGGTGGCGCGAACGACGCATGGCCCGGGTGCGCCGCAAGTGTTCCAGCAATTCCTTCTTCAAGGCACCACGAGCCTGTATGAAGAGACTGCGATAGATGGTCTCGTGGGACACGTGGTAGTCCTCGTCGTCTGGGTATGCACGCCTGAGCCATCCGGCAATCTGCTGCGGTGACCACTGCAGTTGGAGCTTGCCTGCCACGATGTGCGCCAGCATCCGGTGCTCAACCAGTTTACAGGCTTTGGGACGCTGTGCCCGATCCCATGCAAGCTGATCGGCGTAGGTCGCCCGGTAACCGTCTGGTCCGCTGTTACGTTTGATCTCACGACAGATGGTGGAAGGCGCTCGCGAAAGTCGTTTTGCAATTGACTGGATCGAATCGTCAGCCACAAGCCCTCGCGAGATCTCTTCGCGCTCCTCCAGCGTCAACGCCAATCCAGAGCGGTGCCTTTGTGGCGGCTGGATCCCGCCTGTCTCAGCCAGAATCCCCTGAACCGACGAGTGGTTACGATCAAAGAGCTGGGCGATCTTCTGCAGAGATTCGCCGTTGCGCCAACGTTCCCACATCAGCGCTTTCTGCGTCTCACTGTAATAAATCCGGCGTCTCTGCTTCATGTGCAACACCCCTGCCGCTTGCGCAGTCTTCAGTGTGTTGCATCGACCGGTTGAATCCGCCAGGAACACCAGACATTCATCCGGAAGCGTTTCGACGGCATGCTGATAGTCGAACGGCTCGCGCGTCTCGGGTTGATCGGAGACGTTGAGCAGCGCGGTGGTGGAGAGCGAAATCAGCCCCTGCGGCGCGACGATGCGGCTGCACAGATTGCCGAAGCTATCGCGATACTGCGTGATCGCCACCGGCGGATCGACCACCAGCAGATCGGCCGACAGGACATCCTGCACGCGGGAAAAATGCGTGTTCAACATCAACATCATTGGTGTCGGCTGCGCGCACTCGTAGATCAGTTCATAGCCCACGCGAAGTTTCATCTGACCATCCTTCCATTGATAAAGTCGTAACGCGCTGAGCGCTCAGGCGTCTTCGGTCACGCTCACGTCGACCTCAAGACTGCGGAACGAATGCATCGCGCCGTGCCATGTGCCCCAGAGCGGCAGCGCCTGATCGTGATTCCACGCTACCGCCACACGAATCAGATGCCGGTTGCCGACGATGCTGTTGGTCGGATCGAAATCGACCCAGCCTGCACCGGGAAGATAGATCTGCAGCCATGCGTGGGTCGCGCCGCCGCCCAGGGTGGTGTCGTGGTCCGGCACGAAGATATAGCCACTGACGAACCGGGCCGCGAGGCCAAGCGAGCGGACGGCATCCATCATCAGCACCGCGAAATCGCGGCAACTGCCGCTGCGCAGGCGTAGCGTGTCGGCAGGACGATTGACGCCCTTCTCGACGCGCCGCACGTACATGAAGTTGTTCTTGATCTCGAGCGTCATGCTGCGCAACAACGTCATCGTGCCCGTCGTGCCGCCGGGGTCGATAAAGCGTCGCGCCCACAGGTCGACATCCTCGTTCGGAAACTGTCGGCTTCGCGCGTTCACCAGATCAGAGGCTTCCTCGCTCGTATACGCGAAGGGCCAGGTCGACGCATAGGCTTCCAGCGAATAGTCAGGCAGCGGCGCCTCGTAATGTTCGAGCGTCACCTCGCTTCTGAAGAGCAGCTCGGATGCTTCGACCGAAAACGTGGCGACTGCGACCGAGTTGTCGAAGACATCGTGCAACCAATACAGCCGTTCAGGTGTGGGCGTGATCAGCAACTGCGCGGTGAGAAGCCGCAGATCATGACTCGCACGCGGGCGGAACATCATGCGATGCTCGCCGAAGCGCACTGGCTCCCAGTAGTGGTAGACGCTCTGGTGCCGCACGGTTAGACGTTGCGGCGCGCTCATTGCGTTTCGCCGCGAACAAACTTGCTCACCATTTCGCCCCCAAAAGGAAAGCCCACCGCGACAGCACGAACCGGGGCGGCAATCGGTCACGACTCAGACACGCGCTGAAAACGATCAGCAATGAGAGGCAACAAGGTGCAGCCCGAATTGCAATGACGCTCTTTCTACCGGGCCGCTGCTACACCTTCGTCGAAAGTGCGCACAAGCAAAGTGAAACGACCGCGCCTCACATGCGCGTGTCGGTTACTTCTTCGTCACGCCGCTCGACACAGGAGTCTTCGGGGTAGACGTCTTGAACAGACCTGCTCCGGGAGATGGTAACTTTTTAGGTTGTTTAGGCTTCTTTGCCTCGCGATTACTACGCAGTTGACCTTTTGCCATTGCGCTCCCCATTTAGGTGCCCACGGAAGGGTCCGCTCTGCGACTCATTCTGGGCGCATTTTTAATTACTGTCGCGATCTATTTAAAAGACCCGATCACACACCTTAAGGGGTAAGTGCACAAGTTTACTGATAGTGCGCAAGTTTGCTGATAGTGCCTGCTCTCTTCATGCACCCAGCCGCCGGTTTGCCGATTGTTCTTGCTTTGTCGCGCCATGCGGCGCACTCTCGGATAGCCAACTTGAGTGCGCAAGCGGCTTTCATCGACTCGCCACTCGTGTCCGGCTCGCCAGTACCGGCGGGAATACGCGTTGAATCTCGCACGCGAATGAGCATTGCGACCTTGATGTGGCGCGTCGCCGTGCTCAAGCGTGCTTTCTGGCCTCAGGCCACTGCCTTGAAGTTGCACGCTCTTTTTGCAGGCGTTCAGATGCTGAAGCGAACCCCAATGAGCCCGATCATGTCGGGCAGACCGGAAGACTATGTGGCGACCCAGAAAGCTCGCGTCGAAGCCTTGCGGCAGGCGGAGTCCGACCGCGCCCAGAAGCGGCTCGACGATGATGCTCGCATCGATATCAACGCCGCGAAGTGGCGCTACGTCTCTTCGAGAGATTAGATGGCAAAAAGCAAGATCGTGCTCAGCTTCCCAAATCCCAGTCGCTCTTACGACACCTCCCAGGCATCGTGTATGTTTCTGGGGCTACGACAATTCTCGCGAGATCGCGTTTCTCGTCGATGGTCAAATGCTGACGAAGCTCAACCCCGGAATCCGTAGCGAGGAAACCGACCTGCTCGCGGCGTTCGATCGTAATCGCGACCGGATACTGGAACTGGCCAAAACGTGATATAAGGGTGGCCCGCAGATCAGGTAGACGATCTCCTGAATCGAAGATTCGGGCGCGATCACTTTTTAGTTGCGGGGATGCGAGGCGCGAGCAGGGTTCGAACACGCAGCCAATATTACTCGGCCCGAACGCCCCTATACGTTCAATATGAAGCAGGCAGCAGATCGCCCAGCGCCTGATACACTGCTTCACGAAAAAGCGCAACCGCTGAAGACTGGCCAAACTCCACGGTGCGATCGACAATCTTGCCTGTCGCCTGATCCGGGCCGAGCGACACTCGCGATGTCGTGAACAATACATAGGCGGTCGGCGCCCTGGGGTAAAAAGCTCACCTGAGTAGCAGTCCCGCAACGCGGCCGCGACGTGGAAGCGGTGTTCGGAGCGACCTGGCTACATTTGCGGGAGCGCCACGAGCACGCTCACACGCACGAGACACCGGAACCAAACCACCGAGGTCGCCATGACGAGCACCATCAGCACGTTCATGACTTCCCGTGGGACGGGCAGGAACCACATACCCCCACATAAGCGTGAACCCGTAACACACAAGCATCGCCACCATCGTCATTGACTTCGCGTGATTTCAATGTCCGCAGCAGCGCGATTATCGGTCGCTCACTCTATCGCTTTGATCGACTCCTAATGGCCGGGTCCTGCCCGATGCGGTCGGCGGGAGTCGACCGGATATAGCCTTTCAACATTCACGTTAGCGGCCTGTCATGACCGAATGGTGCTAGGAAGCCTCAATACGAGATTTCGAAATGTGATTTCCGCTGAACCATATGTGCGAGTTCGAAGGTCGAGTCGTTCAGACGATTTTCGTGAAACCGTCGGCGCTCCAGCGTTCGCTCCCTACGCCGTGATGAACGAAGAACAAACCATCGGGATCATACTGATCCTTAATGGCGAGCAGCCTGCTGTAATTTGAGCCCCAGAAGGACCGCTGCCAGTCCGCGTCGAAAAAATTGCTTTCCGCCACGTAGGAACCGGCGTCTGGAACCAGCTTGCGCACCTCGGCCATTGCACGTCCGATGGCCTGCCGGTCCCGGCGCGCCAGCGCGGTGTCGGGCTCGTGGCCCTGAATGCCGGGATACGCGGGCGGCCCCTCCGCCCCGGCGATAAGCAACGCGAAGGCGTCCAGCGCGGCCGGGTTCGTGGCGGTGTTTCTCGCGGCAGCGACAGCCTCCGCCGGTGCACCCGCCAAGCCCTTGTTGACGTGCAGCGACACGCTCCATTGACGGGTCGCCGCAAACAGCGTGTCGGCCAGGGTTTGACGCCGGTCATCTTGCAGCAAGGCCGCGGGGAGCCACGCGGACTCGTAGCCGTGTAGCACTTGTCCCGCCTCTCCGCGATTACCCGACCAAAAGATATTGTCGTCGGGTGCGCCCGGCCGGTCGTCGGTGCTGATGAAGCCGAGGAGCTTCTTGAACAGGGTTGGAGCCCAGAAACTGCGGGCCGAGATGGCGACAATCTTCAGTGGCGAGAACTCGACCTTGAAATCGTCCGGGGACGCGGCAAGCGTATCCATGAACGGCTGCCAGATCGCTTGCGCTTCACTGCGACTGAGCCCCTGGAACACCATCGAGATAGTGAGGACGTTGTCGCGGCGAAATCTAATCTGTTCGCCCCAGTGCGGGTTCATCAGGTTCTGATTATAGAAGTCGATGATCACGCCAATCAGCCGGCGAAACGCAGACGTCGATGTCGCCTTGATTGTCATGTTCACCGCGCCGAAAGTCTCGGGCAATTCGTGAACCCGCAGCGTCAGCCGGGTGACCACGCCCAGGCTCCCGCCGCCGCCGCCTTTCAGCGCCCAGAATAGATCGGGATTCGTGCAGGCATTGGCGATCCGGACGGCGCCATCTGCCGTCACAACTTCCGCTTCGAGCAGGCTTCCCGCGGCCAGTCCGTAGGCCTTGGAAAAGCTGCCGAAGCCGCCGCTTTGGATCAGGCCAGCCACGCCGACCGTCATGCAGCCGCCACCTTGCACGTAACCGCCCGCCTTGGTAGTGACCGCATCGTAGACGTGCGCCCAGAGCGCGCCGGCACCGGCCGTGACCGCCCTCACCGGTGCCGCATGTCCCTCGCATCCTGTGCCGACAAACGCGTCCTGCACGGTGATGTTGTTCATTTTTCGCGTCCAGACCAGCAGAGAGTCCGGCGCATTCGATGTGCCTTGATAGCTGTGGCCACCGCCCTTCACCACGAGGCGGAGATTGTTCCGACGTGCGAAGTTAACGGCGACGACGACGTCATTCGTGTTGCGGGCAGCCACCGCGTAGACGCTGGGTGTCGATGTCCACGCGTCAACCCAGCCGAGGGTTTGCGTTAGGCCCACCTCGTCGCCGAGAAAATAGGGGTTCTTGAGCTCCCTGAATAGTTGCCTGCAGTCGTCACTATCGGGCGCGTTCAGGCAAGCCACCAGGGGCGATTGCACTTTCACCAGTGCATTGCCGACCTGCTGGCTGAGTTCGTTCCAATGCGCCTCGGACGGCCAGCCTGGATCGCCCGGACGCACGCGAGTGAACGCTCCGGATACCACCGCTTGCGCCGAAGCGAGCATCTGTTTCCGAGCACTATGCAAAAATGTGATTCCGACCGCAGATTGCAAAATACGTCGTCTTTTCGAGGACGTGGTTTTGTTTGAAGGTTTCATCGGCATGCGTGAAATCTCAATATGGTTGCAACCCGGATGACTGAGAAACCGGCGGAACTCTTCGAATAATGGGGTGACCGGAAGACGTGCATCAAGCGTTCGAAGTCCGCCAACCGTGCACCGCAAATCGTTAGCCCCCAGCCCACCGCCGGACAGATTTTCAACGACTTAGCCTTCGGGGTCGATTGGCCGAAACCTGTCCCACGACGACGCGCTGAGCTCGACCCGCAAGAGGTTAAGGCAACTTGGAAAATGGCAACGACGTGCGCGGCGAGGCGACGTATGTCATCGCTGGCTCGCGTGTTGGGGGGTGTGCGCGTAATCAATGGTACGTCGTCGTAGACGACTGCAGCTTCGTCAGCACGCCGCGTTTGAACTGGAACCAGCCTTGCGAGCTTTGCATCACGACTTCATCGCCTTGCCAGAACACGCGCTTGACCGTCATGCGCTTACCCGAGCGTTGCACAAGCGGCGGATGGTGGCGAAAGTCGTACAGCACCGGGCCGGAATCAGTCTGCACGAGCGTGCGCGTGACGCTGTCATTTGCATTGCCTACGTCGTCGAAATGCGTGAGCATGCTCGCGCTAAAGCGATCGAAAATTTCCTTGTCGAGCATCCCCACGAAATCGCCGTCGACGCGCACGAATTGCAAGTTACCCGAGGGCGTGACGAGCGGGCCAGACGCGTTGCTTTGCGCATGAACGCAAGTCACGAAAGAGGTGGCTGCGAGCCCAGCGAGGAACAGTCGTCTCATGTTTTCCTTTTAGATTCAGCGGCGTCTCCGACGACGGAGCACGACCCGCAATCTTTCCTTGGGAACATTGTCGTCAATTTTGGCCGAGACGTCGAAGGTCTTTAACTGGCCGACCTCTGCCAGATGACGCCACGGGCCTGAATTCGCGAGCTGCGTCTCGCGCGAAAGGCCGAGGCCGACCGCTTGAGACACTCGTGACTGACAGCAATAGGGAATCGAAAATGGTGCAATGAGGTTGTTCCGGCAAATTCATCTTCCGTAGAAACGCCTTGTAGCGCAGATGGATTTCAGATTTTTAGCAGCGGATGTTATTCATCGACTAACTCGCTTGGAGTCCGTGATCCAGCGTCTCGCGGTAGGCAATTCAGCAAGCGAGAACAAGCGGACAACGCCATGAAAAAAGGGTTTTAGCATACCAACCATAACCCGTAGCCATGCGAGATCCGTAACCACTGCGATGTGGCTGAAATCGTGCCAGTGCCTCAGCCCGAACGCGCCGTCATCCCAAAGCGCTCCAACCTCAAATCCCGTGAACTCTTTCCCGACGACATAGAGCATCTTGATCGGCCCCTTGCCCATCATCGCCTCAGCCTTGGGTATGAGTGTACTTTTGTAGTCGTCGTGCGTAACCTTGCCCGTGGCTTCGATCGCGAGCACATCTTGCGGTAACCCATCGATGAATTTGAACATCGCCGTCCCCCATTGGTTCTCCGCAGTGCAATTCGGTGCCTGCGGCCGCGATGATGCGTTCCTATTGTAGGCTCATGAGCGACCGCTTCGGGTAACAGTTCTCGCAGGGTCAGTGACCGCTCATGGCCGGCCGACAAGAGGCGGACACGAATGCGCAGCCGGCAACCTGCGTCCACCGCTTAGCGTGCTTTATTGTCGGAAGGAATTATGAAGCCGCCCCTTCATGCGCGGCCGGGGTGCCGGAGCCGGTTCGGCATCAGCCAACTGTTCCAGCAGGCTCGCGATGTCGTGATCGATGGCCGAAAGGATGCGTTGCTTGGGGTGCCCGTCGAGATTCGGTTTTTGTCGCCCCGACGGCATGCCGTGTCCCGCCCCACCCGGGAAGGGACGCACGAGTCCCGATTGGATTGAAGGTTAGAATCCCGCGCGTGTGCGCCGCGCGCTCGAATAATTACCTGTGGGCACACACCGGAACGAGCGCATGGCAATCGTCAAGGGCACGCCCGGGTTCGCCGAGCGCCGGGTCGCGGACTTCGACTACAGCATGTTCAGGAAGGCGACATAACCGCCGTGCCGTTTCGGACTAGAATCCTCTGAGGAGGAGTCAGTGATGTCAGCTCTCAAGCGCATCGATCCGGGCCATTCCGCCTATCAGGCCGCGCTGAACAGGACGACCCGCTACCCTGCGGAGCACGTCACATTGACGGCTAGCTCAAGGAAGAGGCTGCGCCCCTGTGTGCCTCATCGAAAGGTCGGGCGCGGCAAGGTCGGCATCGGCGGCAAGTAGGCATCCGCAACCCTTGTATGGCGTCGGGCTTTAGAAGGTGGCTTGACGTGAATTGGCTGTCCGGCGCGAGCACGGATGAGACGTGGTTCGTGACCGACAATCTTGCGATATAGGTAGCCTGCCCCGCATTCGGTGATACTGGTCACAGCTGGGCAGGTACCTGCCAGCAGAGGCGGGACAGGTCGTCCAGAAGCGGCGTTTCGAATGTCGCTGATCGACCCGAAGCCGTCTTTCGGTCGCTCTAATTTGAATGACCGCTACGCGTCGACAACGCGCCACCTAACACCTACAAAAAAACAGCGGCGGCGGGTCCGCGTCATTCATGACAACCCGGGCCGCCATACCCGGAAAGCCGGAAAAGCCGTCGCTGCAGTCCATCAGCCAGCGCCGTTGCACCCTAAGCGGCCATCCAGTCTAGGCGTCACAACGTTCGTTTTTCCGCAACCATGCTTTCGCCCAGCCCGGCTTCTTCTAGACAGCGGGAAGCACGACTATACGTCCACGCCTCGACACATCGTCGCGGCCTCTTCCAAAAGGACGAGCAATCAAAGTGGACACCATTCATCGATATCGGATCGGCAGTGCGACCGTGACACGGGTCGCCGAGCTCGTTCTTCCTGAGATTCCTTCGGCCTACCTGTTTCCCGACCGGGATCGCACGATCCTTGCCAACGATCCGCCGCCATGGATCGGCCGCGAGAACGTCTCGCAAGACGGTGAAACGCTCGCGTTGAGCGTGCATAGCTGGATCGTGCAGACGGAGGGCAGAACCGTCCTGATCGACACGGGTGCCGGCAACGGCAAGCATCGACCACTGAACCCCGTGTTCAATCAACTCGATACGCCGTACCTCCAGCGCCTTGCCGCAGCCGGCGTTCAGCCGGCCGACGTCGACTTCGTGCTGATCACGCATCTGCACGTCGATCACGTCGGCTGGAACACGGTGCGCAAAGGTGACGCGTGGCGCCCGACATTCGCCAATGCGACCTACGTGTTCTCGGGTGCCGAGTACCGTTTCTATGCCGACGAAGTGCACGTGCAGACACCGAGCGTCGGCGTATTCGAGGACAGCGTGCAGCCGATTATCGATGCGGGCCAGGCCCTGTTGATCGACGCACAAAGCCAGCCCACGCTCGAAGGCCTGGAGGGGTTCACGTTTTATCAAACCAAAGGCCACAGCTTCGACCATCTGTCGTTCGGCTTCACTTCTGAAGGGCAGCATGCGCTGTTTTCAGGCGACGTCATGCATCACCCGATTCAGATAGCCAAGCCCGAGTGGAACTCGACTTTCTGCGAGTTTCCCGACGATGCCGAGCGCTCGCGGCTCTGGGCGTTGAACCACGCCGCAGACCGGCACTCGCTGTTCTTCAGCAGTCATTTCCCTGGGACGTCCGTGGGCGTCGTCGAAAGGCAGGCCGACGGTTTCGCCTGGCTGCCCCGCTAAACCTCTCCACCAAGAGAGCAAACATCATGGCAACGCAAGCACCGATTGAATCCCGCGACTTCATGATCCCGAGCGATACGCCCGAGATCGAGCTTCACATCCGCAACAAGCGGCCGGCAGGCCGCACCGACTTTGGCGAAGCACGCACCGTGATGTTGATGCACGGCGCCACCTACGGATCCGGCAGCCTTTACGACACGCCGATCGGCGGTTATTCGTTTATGGACTACCTCGCTCGCGCTGGCTTCGATGTTTACGCCGTGGATGTGCGCGGCTATGGTGAGTCGACACGACCACCGCAAATGAGTGTCGCCGCTGCGCAGAGCGAGCCGCTGGGGCGGACCGAATCCGGCGTGCGCGACTTCACGAGCGCCGTGAACTTCGTGCTGCGCACTTCAGGAATCGCGCGTATCAATGTGATCGGAATGTCCTGGGGCGGCAGCGTGACTGGTGCCTTCACGGCCCGCAACGGTCACAAGGTTCGCAGGCTCGGGCTCGTTGCACCACAGTGGGTCAGCGACAAGCCAATCCCACTTGACGCAGGTGGCCCGCTGGGTGGTTACCGGGTGGTGCGCGCGGTTGATGCGCGCGAGCGCTGGGTCAATGCCGCCCCCGAGTGGAAGCGCAACACACTGATACCGGACGGCGGCTTCGAAGCATGGCTCGACAATACGGTTCGCACCGAGCCCGACGAGGCGTTGCGCAAGAACCAGTCGATCCGTGTCGCGAACGGGCCGACTCAGGACATTCGCGAGTACTGGGGAGCAGGTAAGGCGTTTTATGACCCGGGCCAGATCGAAGTGCCGGTCCTGCTGATTCATGGAGAATGGGATGTCGACGTGCCGCTCGCGCTTGCGCAGGATTACTTCACGCAACTGAGCGGGTCGCCGGACAAGCGTTGGCTCGAACTGGGCGAAGCAACCCACATGCTCATGCTCGAAAAGAACAGGGGGCACGCATATCAGGCATTGGTCAGCTTCCTGAGCGAGGCTTGATGGCGGCGCAAGCCTACCGGCGACCGACTCTACGACACGCTTTCAGCGCCGGCGCCGTGCGAGAATGCCGCAGCACATCGCATGCATCCTCGCACGACGCAAATATCTGTATCGACCCGCGACCCGCATGCATCCCAATCTGACAGGACTGATGCATGGATAAGCTGGCCGCGATGCAGACCTTCGTTCGTGTCGTCGACTCGGGCACTTTTACGCGTGTTGCAGACCTCATGAATGTGCCCAAATCGTCCGTCACCCGCCTCATACAGGAACTCGAAAAAGAACTGGGGGTGAGGCTACTGCACCGTACAAGTCGTCAACTCACGCTGACGCAGGAAGGCCAGATCTATTATGAGGGCTCGATTCGCGTGCTTGACGAGGTTGGCTCGCTGGATGGCAGCGTCCTGAGCGCAATCCGTTCGCCGAAGGGGAAAATCAGGGTGGAACTGCCCGGCTCGTTGGCGTACCAATTGGTCGTCCCGGCCATGCCGGACTTCTTTGCGCGCTATCCCGATGTCCAGGTCGAGCTGAGCGTCGGTAACCGGTCGGTTGATCTCATCGCCGAAAACCTTGACTGTGTTCTGCGTCTCGGGCCATTACTCAGCGACTCGCTGATCGCGCGCTCGGCCGGTACGCTGCCGCTCGTGACGTGCGCGTCGCCTGCCTACATTCAGCGCCACGGGCTACCCCGCGAGCCCGCGGACCTCATGCAAGGCCATACGATCGTCCGCATGAATTCGCCGCGCTCGGGGCGAGACTTCGTCTTCCAGCTCCATCGGGACGAACAGCTCTTCGAAATCCACGGCAATCATCGGTTAAGCGTCAACGACTCGTGCGCCGCGCTAGCGGCTGGACTTGCAGGGCTCGGCGTACTCACCACCTATGCGTTCCTCGTCACCCCGCACCTTCGCTCTGGTGCACTCGTGCGCCTCTTTCCCGATTGGCGCGGCGATGACATCGCTGTGCATGTTGCCTATCCGGCCAATCGGCATCTCGCCTCCAAGGTGCGCGTATTCGTCGAATGGGCGATCGAACTTCTCAGGGCAAGCGAACCCGCCTAACTCTTCGCGTCGTTCCGCTTCGCGCGGCGTCGGCCTGACGAACCCGTGGTCGGCTGCATCCGATCCCAATACGGCGGATCGCCGATGTGCTCACGCACGTGCTCAACGAACAGACGCGCGCGGGTCACGTGGGAGCGTCCGGGCAGGCGCACCGCATGAATCGCCGATGCCCCCTTTCCCGGGCTGCCGTCATTCTCGGGAAAGAGCGACACGAGTCTGCCATCACGCAGACAATCGCCTACCAGCCAGCTCGCCAAATGAACGATGCCCAAGCCCGCAACCGCCGCGTCGACCAAGGTCTCGGTATCATCGCATTGAAATCGCCCGTTGACCTGCAACGGTGCGCCCCGGTTGAGCCCCGGGAAGGTCCACCAGCCCGGCGGAGTCGGCTTCGACGAGACCGTCAGGCATTCATGTTCCAACAACTGCTCTCGCGTTTCCGGCTGGCCCGCCCGCGCCAGATACGAAGGTGCGGCGCATACCAGTCGTCGCACCGGCGCAAGACGCGTCGCAATCAGATCGCCACTCAGATCGCGTCCGATCCGAATCGCCAGATCGATGCGTTCGACCGAAAGATCCGTCAACCGATCGCTCAGATGCAGGTCGACCTGCATCCGCGGAAATTTCTCGAGAAAGGTATGCACCGCCGGTGCGATATGGCGCCTGCCAAACGATGCCGGCGCGGTGATCGTCAACAGGCCGCGCGGCTCCTGATCCCGACTCGATAGCTCATCGCGCGCCTCCGTCAGTTCCCCTAGTACGTTGCGCGCAGTACCGAGAAAGTGCTGCCCGGCATCGGTCAAGACCAGCTTGCGGTTGCCACGCAGGAACAGCGCGCAGCCTAGTTCCTCTTCCAGCCCGTCGATCCGGCGCGTGATCGACGACACCGCGACATCGAGCGCGCGCGCGGCCAGCGAGAAATTGCCGGCTTCGACGACCGCAACAAATACCTCCAGATCCTTGAGCATTGCCGCCTCGCATTTTGCGTTTATTGCAAACGTAGTTTGCATTGGCGCTAATTGTTTAGCGAATACAGCAAAAGCACAATCCCTCCCGTCACATCACCGGCCTGGTGCCGAAAACAGGAGAACCTCTATGACAACGCCAAAACATCGCAAGCGTCCAGCACAACTTATCAGTGGCATGACGCTCGCGGCTGCCTTGCTCGCACCGAATCTCTCCAGCGCGGCAGACATCACGTTCACGGCCCCGCAGGCCTTTCCGGAGAGCATCACCTGGTCGGCCCGTCAACATGTTTTCATGGTGGGCTCGGTGCGGCACGGTACCGTGGGCAAGATCACGCCCGATGGTCACTACTCGGAATTCATCCATGACGACCGTCTGATCTCGACGCTGGGTCTGTTCGTCGATGATCGCCGCAACACGCTTTGGGTCACCAACTCGGACCCGGGTGTCGGCGAGCACACCAATGCGGCCACGAAGGGCAAACTTGCGGCCATCGCGACTTACGACGCGACTACCGGTGAGCCACGCGCCTACTACGATCTGTCGTCGATCAATCCGGGTGCGCATCTGGCCAACGATCTGGCGGTCGACGCCGATGGCAACGTCTATGTGACCGACAGCTTTGCACCGATCGTCTACCGCATCGACACGCGTGGGCAGATGTCGGCATGGGCCCGGGATCCGCGTTTTCACACCGGCGAGGGCTTCAACCTGAACGGGATCGCAATGCACCCGGACCGCTATCTGATCATCGGCAACTACAACTCTGGCGCGCTATTCAAGATCGATATTCATGAACCGTCGAGGATCGAGCAGATCACGTTGCCCGAAGCACTGAAAGGCGCGGACGGATTCGATCTGGTGGATTCGCAGCACCTGGTCGTGGTGCAGAACGAGGGCATCGATCGCACGGTCGAACTCGTCTCCACCGACGGCTGGCGAACCGCCACCATTGAGCGTGTACAGAAGAGCGAGCGCTCGATGCCGACTGCGGCCGTGACGGAAAACGGCAAGACGTACGTGCTCAATTCGCGAATCGACACGCTGTTGAAGCCGGGCTCGCCGCAGATCGATCAATTCGTTTTGCAGCAATTCTGAATAATTCGATCCAAAGGAAACACTATGCCGACACTTTATTTTCATCCCACGCCGAACGGCAGCAAGGTCGCCCTGATGCTCGAGGAGCTGCAGCTGCCGTTCGATATCGAGGTCGTCGATATTTTCCGCGGCGAGCAGCATCAGCCGGAATTTCTTGAGATCAATCCGAACGGCAAGGTGCCGGCCCTGGTCGATGACGGCATCACGGTGTTCGATTCGCACGCGATTCTGCTGCATCTGGCAGAAAAGCACGGTGCATTCATGCCGACGGATCCGGCCGGGCGTGCGGCCGCACTGTCCTGGCTGCAGCTCGTCGCGACGGGGCTGTCGCCGTTCAGCGGCCAGGCCGTGCACTTTCTGCACTACGCGCCGGAACCGCTGCCTTATGCCCGCAATCGCTACTTCAAGGAGGTCGAGCGGCACTACCGCGTGTTCGATCAGCGTCTGGCGAAAGTGCCTTACCTGGCCGGCAGCACATACTCGATTGCCGATATCGCGCTGTGGGGCTGGGCCTGTTCGGCAGGCTACATCTTTGGCGAGCGTGGATTGACCGACTATCCGCACGTGCAGCGCCTGGTCGATGAGATCTCTGCACGTCCGGCGGCGGCGCGGGTCATCGCACTGAAGCAACGCATGACCCTCAGCACCGAGATGAACGAGGGTGCCCGTCGCGCCTTGTTCCCGCAAAACCAGTAACGACCGACTGGACCGTCGCGCAGCGTCGGGTCTGGATTGCTGCGCGACGCGGTTGGCGTGAGCGCCGAGAACGGTGGGCTTTGATGCTTCGAAGGTAGATTGGATGCAGAAGAAATCGAGACGTCGAAGGTCGGTTGGCCGACACTGAGCGGCCGTTCGAGCGTCCGTGTGCGTTCGCAAGCGAGTGTCGGAAACTGGCCGCCTGCTGCCTTCTCGCGCTCAAGGCAGGACCGCGTCGCCACCGAGGATCTGCATCAAGGTCTTGGCGTTGCGCTGCCCTTGGTCCTCCCAATTGTTGTTCTCTACACCGACAAGCGTTACCGGCGACAACGCAGGACCGTGGACGACCCTGAGGCGACATCCAGGGCGCTGAATTGCTCGCCGCATAGCCGACATTTGCGAGGTGGAAGCTCAGCGTCGGTCGATGAGTCGATGAAGCGAAGAATGCGCTTGTTGTTTTAGCTGAACTGACATCGCGCGCACTACTTGCCCGCCAACTTGGCGCTCGCCGCGGCTAACCAGCCACACCCCTCTCGAAGCCCTGCCTAGCGTGGCTTTTTCCGTTCTCGCCGCGCTTCTTTATCCGCTTGGCGCCGCGCGGCCCTGTTCATTGGCATGCCTCCCTCGCCAAGGTAGCTTGGTGGGGATTCGACGAACCGGAACGGGCCAGCAAATTCGGGCTCGGTGTGCCGAAACAGCTTCATTTCGGTCTTCGGTCGCAGAATGTCGAGTTCGTCCGCTTGCTTACGCCATCCCTTGAGTTCCTCGTCCGACATCTCAGACAGGTCGACGTGCATGAAATCTTGGGACGCCGTTCCCTCTGAGAACGGCTCACTGGCCACCCCGATGGCCTCCTCCAGCGTTGGCATTCCGTGTTTGACGGCGTGGCAGTAGACCATGAGGGTGTGCATCCGCCGGTGCCGGTAAGTCGTGTCGTAGTCCTCGCCTTCTGTCCTCGGGATGGTGAGGAAAACAAAGGCTTGGTCGGGTGGACGGCCGGTCATCTTGATGCGGGCGAACATGCGGCCCGGGTCGCTGCGGTGCATCGCAACCTGAAGGTCCGTAGACAGGCTGCGCCGGGCGAGACGCGGTTGGGCGGCGAGGGCTCGAACGATGCGCTCGTGATTAACGCCGTCCATGATCGGCTGCCAGGGCACGGTGATGGCTTTGCCCGAGCGGATGAACCCGCTCTGGTGTTCGATGAGCGCATCCCACATGTAGCTGATTTCGTTCGCCTTTTGCTTGGCCTTCCATTGGGGACTTGCTCGATACACTCCCCAGTCGCCCTCGGGAAGAGCGACGAAGTTGACGCCATTCGGTGTCTTGGGGAACACATGCTCCTCGTCGCGCATCGTGGACATATATCGAGCGAGTAGCTCCTCCTCGCCCGGTACGGAGACGATGACACCCGGCTGCTGCATGAACTCTTCTTTCTTCTCCAGGTATCCAACCAAGTCGGGCACCGTGTCGAGCTCCTCGAGCAGCAGGTCAACCGTCATCTCGTCAAGGACGTGGACAAAGCGGCGGCTCTCCAAGGGGAAGCCGATGTGGAAGGGCGTTTGTGCGTGAGCGGCCTTGCCCACCAGCTCGTTGAGCAGCATGACGCTCCCTGAACTTCCGCCACCGAAGAACTGTCGCGCGGGGAAGTGCGACCCTCGTGTCACAGCGATGAGGTAGTAGCGCGCTACGCTGGCGTCGGGGAGCTCGATGGGCAGCGGTGACTGACAGGCCTTGTCCAAGAAGATTCGCTTCGGGAATGCCTTGATGAATTTCTCGGCTCCCGCGAGTTGCTTGGCCGACTTGTCGATTGCGCTTCGGTACCACCGGGGCCAGGCGACCGCCACATCCACGTTGCTCCGGTAGGCGCAATCTTTGTCTGAGAACAGCAGCACGTCGTTTCCGAAAACAACCAACAGGTCGCAGAGCTCCTTGCCATCCCCTTTGCCATTGACCCGTCCCTCGTCCGTGAAGACGTCCGGATAGCTCCATAGGGTCGGGAACGCTTTGCGCGCGAGGCTGGCGAGCGCCCGCTCTGACGGCGTCGTTCCGTCTGCCGAAGCTGCCTTTTCCCAAGCTGTCTCTTCTGTCATCGCGTCCTCGCTGGTCCCACCCTTCGCCGCACGCTTACGTTGCCCGCGCGTCGCTTGCCCCTCAAGCGGTCATTGGCGAGTGACTGGTTGTGGCCGGTCCCTGTCTGATGCGCCGAACGCGTGTCGCGTAAGACGCCGCGTCAAAAACTCGCTGAGACCACGCCAAGACTGCATCGCGCGACTGTCGGTGCCCAAATCTTTGGGAGCACCGCGGTGCCTCCACGGCCTTTTCTGTACGTCCGGTAATGTAAGCTTCCCTGACCTTCGCGAGGCCAATATGCACCTGACCAGTTTCCTCTGGAATTATGCGATTAACGATGACGAGTGGGTCGGGTTGCTGTTTTTCGGGCCCCTAGCCGATCATGGGCCGTTTCAAGCCGCCAGAATCCGTCGAAGCACTCTCAAGCAGGTCATCAATCACGTCGCAAATAAGCGAGAACTCGGCTGGGTGCTTGCAGACGAAGCAAACCGAATTATTGGAGGTAACGACGTCGATGACCTCGTCATCGAGGATGTCGATCATATTATGTCGCGCGCGCCCAGCCCCAAATTTAGTCTATCCCGCGCAAGCCTCGATTCTGCAATTGCTCGGCTCGACGCGATGGATTTAGCGACAGTGGACTTCCAGCATGTGCTCAAAGAAGTTAAGGGGATGCTGAGAGGCGCGGGAACAATCACAATGGCCCCGCCTGGAAGCATAGGGTACTTTAGGGCGCGCCGTAATCCGCCGCGCCGGCCGAGATACGTTGCGGACCTATTCGCACCACCAGCGAAATTCATCACCAAATTTCAGCGCTGCAACGCCCCCGGCGTGTCGATGCTTTACTGTTGTGACAATGTGCAGGCTGCGCTTGGAGAGGTGCGCGCAGAAGTGGGCGAGACTGTGTATCTTTCGGTATGGGAAGTTCGCCGGCCATTTCACACTTTCTCCATGCCACCGGGACGGGCGCCGACGCAAGACGTGGAGACATTCGAGATACTCGCGTCGTACATCGACCGCAAATTCACAGAGCCTATCGGTGAAGCGCAATCGTCCCGTTACAAAATTACTGCAGCATTCGCAACTCTTTACGCGCATGGGCGGATCGACCCCGACAATCCTCACCTCACACACCCTCTGGCAGGTGTCTATTATCGATCAGTAGCTGATCCGCGCGCTGAAAACCTAGCCATAGAGGCAAAACAGGCGGCTCGTTGCATGAGGTTTCACGCTGGGTTCGAACTAAAAATCACGGGCGAGTCAGCAGCCGGCGCCTTCACCTTCGAGCTTTCTGCCGCCGCTAAACGACCCATCGACTACGGTGCTGACCCTCTTCAACACGTGATTTGGTGGAGCCAGGACGATGAACTGGAACGTGGGAAGCAGATTCTTTCGTGGTACCTAGCGCGACCGGTAGTTACCTACTATGGTGAGGAACGATTTATGTTTCCGGATCTGTTTGACGAGGATTGACGTCATAGGTAGGACGCAGGTAGTCGTCGACCTAGGTAACTGATGCGCCCGCCATCTATGTCGCGAAGTCGTGGCCCGCGCCGGCCTTGTCGCACCGGAGCGCGCAAGAACCTGTGGGAAGAGCAAATGCCTGTCTGATGAGACGTGAGAATGAGATTGTCGTCGATTCTGACGTCTGAGTCGAACGTCGCAAAATGGCCGAGAGCACCAGTTCAATGAAGGTCCTGTAGAGCGACCGTTGAAAATCGTCGACGGCCGCTTTCGGGCGGCTTCTGTGGATGAGTACTGTCGGCCAGCAGCGGCCATTTGTGAGAAAAGCTCGAATGGCTGAAGACAAGCTGAGATCGGACAACCCGCCCCGCGTGGCGTTCGTTCCGCCGAAGATATGTCCGCATACCAGAAGCGGCACGGTACGATGGTGGCCCTGAGGCAACCGTCAGTCTCTTGACCTCGCATACATCGTTGATGGGCGCAGCCCTGTGAATATGCCCCAGAGGAGTAGCCCATGCCGTCCGAGCACGCCGATGTCTTGTCACAGGTACTCAGGCTGATTCGCCTTCGCGGAGATCATGTTTTCCACGGCGAGCTGGGCAGTTCCACCGAAGTGATTTTTCCGCCAGGGCCGGCAACGTTTTTGCATCTGCGTGCCGGCGAACTGTCGGTGTCTCAACGCAATGGCCCCTCCGTGACGCTGCGGTCAGGCGACTTCGTTCTTTTGCCACATGCGGACGGACATACGATTCGAAGCAAACCGGGCCGGAAAGCACATCAACGCTTCGAGGCGGCGGTGGACTTTACCCCCAGCAGAGATGCTCAGACGTTCAAATGGGCGGCTGATGACGGCATGGCAGGATCCTTTCTCGCAGGATCATTCTATTTTGACGGGGCGCCGTTACGCTCTTTGCTCACCGGGCTTCCCGGTCTGATTCATCTGACATGCGACAAAGTCAGCGAGCCCCCTTGGCTGGCCTCTATCTCGCATTTCCTTGACGTGGAATCGCGTAGCGCCGGCCCAGGGTCATCGCTGATGATCTCGCGGCTTATTGATCTACTCGTTATCCGCACCTTGCGGATGTGGGTCAGCCAGCAAGGCGATCGGCTCGGCTGGCTGTCCGGACTTAGCGACGAACGCGTAGGCCGTGCGTTGAACGCAATGCATCTGGAACCTGACCGTGCATGGACGGTCTCGGCCCTCGCCGAGACGGCGATGATGTCGCGATCGACGTTCTCGGATCGCTTCACGGCGGTGGTGGGACTTCCACCGTTGCGTTACCTGACACGCTGGAGATTGACAATCGCAGCAGACTTGCTAAGCGGAGGGACCCTGAAGGTGACCGAAGTGGCCCACGGTGCCGGCTATGGTTCGGAGGCTGCCTTCAGTCGCGCCTTCAAGGAGGAGTTTGGCTATCCACCGCGTGACGCGCATCGAATCGCACAGACCGGGGCCTTTGTCGCGCGAAGTGCGGAACTCCTTTGAGAGTCCTCTTTACACCGTTGGCTTGATTCGTCAGTTGAAACTGTCATTGCGGCGGTTTCCTTTCAATGGCATCGCGTCGGTCCCCAGGCGGCGCCGATCTGCTCGCTTGTCCGAGTGCGTCGATCGTACGATGGATCATGCAAATCAGACGCCGAGATATGGTCAGTCTCGAATACATTCTTTAGAGTGGATAGCCAAGGTCCTCCGGTATCTGAATAGGAGGAAAGGCTCTCACGCACTATGGTTCGGATCTCTCATGCTCAGGCAGCCCAGACGGTTTGCGATAACACTTCTCGTTGCAGCACCCACGCTTCCGTCATGCGTCTGGATCGGAAGCTGGAGCGGAGCCGCTAGCTTCACCGTCGTATAGGCGGCATGAAGGCCGGGCATGCCGCGATGCATAAGTAACGTCGGCTGATCTCGGGCAATTCGTCGATCTGGTGCCGTTCAGTTCCGCCCCAACATAATAGAGTTCTGGATTCCTAAACGGAATCGAGAGATCGAGGCATGCCCACGGATCTTTCAAATGCAGGTTTCAATTCACGACATCGGCACCGATGTCTCTTCAAGGAAGCAATGTAGATGAAACTCATCCTCGCTGTTCTCGCCATGTCAGCATTCGCCTTTGGTACCGGTGCGATGGCTGCGGAAAAGCCCCCTATCGTTCTGGTCCACGGGGCTTTCGAAGACGCCCAGGTCTGGGGTTATGTCACATCCAGGCTTCAAACCGACGGCTTTAAGGTGGTGGCTGTTGATCTGCCAGGGCGTCCGGGCGCGCCAGCCACACCGGACAAAGTCAGCCTTGACCTCTATCGCGACACCGTGGTCGCCGCGCTGAACAAATCCCATCGCCCGGCCGTCGTGGTCGGTCACAGCTTCGGCGGCATCGTCATCGCCGACGCCGCGGAGACGGCACCGAAGAAGATCAAGACTTTGGTCTTTGTTGCTGCCTACCTGCCGCAAGACGGCGACTCGCTCGTTTCAATGGCCAGTAAGGATGCCGACGCCAAGATCGGCCCGCACCTGCATATCGATAAGGAAAAGGGCATTGCCTCCATCGAATATCCGGCACGTGCCGATCTGTTTGCCAATGGAGGTCCTGACAAACTACGCGAGGCAATCGCGGATCTGATCCTGGATGAACCCGTCGGCCCGCTGGCTACGCCTGTACACGTGACTTCCCCCAACTTTGGTCAGGTCGACAAGGTCTATATCCACACAGCCATGGACCAGGTCATCAGCCCCTCGTTCCAGGCCGAGATGGTTGCCGCCACCCCCGTGAGAGCCGAGTACTCCCTGCCGACCGGTCATACGCCGTTCCTCACCGATCCCGACGGTCTGGCAAAGGCGATCGAGGCCGCTGCGAAATAGGCGGCTTACGGTCGGTCCGGGGAAGCGAAGGCGGGAGGCTTCGTCATCCCGCGCTTTGCCTTCGAGTGTGTTGCTCTGGGCAGAGGGCTGCGGTATCCGGGCTTCCGCGCACCGTCCTGCAGGCCGCTCTTCGATGGTCTGTGCCGGGATGCTCTTTCCAATAGAAGCATACGCGTCCGTTGTCTTCGACAATTTCTCGTGTTTTCAAAAGGCAGAACCGATATGTCCCGTCTTCAGATACCCGCCACGATCGCAGATGCACCAGCTGCTTCTCAGCCCTTCCTGGAGGCCGTCAACAAGAAACTGGGTGTTGTACCGAATCTGTTTCGTCTGATAGCCAATAGCCCCGCGGCGCTAGAGGGGTACCTCGGTCTGGCCGGAGCCTTGGCAAAAGGTGCACTTCCAGCACAAACCGGCGAACGTATAGCTCTCGCCGTCGCCGAAATCAACGGCTGCGACTATTGCATGTCGGCGCACAGCTATTTAGGAAAGAACGTGGCGAAGCTTGACGATGCGGAAATGTCCGCCAATCGAAATGGCGGCTCGAATGAACCAAAGGCTGCCCCTGCCGTGCAGTTCGCCGCGAAGGTCGCGCACGAACGTGGCCGCGTATCCGACGAAGATCTGCGCGTCCTCAAGGAGGCCGGCTACACTGATGCGCAGATCGTCGAGATTGTCGTGCACATCGCACTGAGCGTCTTGACGAACTACGCCAACGTCGTTGCAAACACGGAGATTGACTTTACCGTAGTGCGTACATATCAGGGCCTGAACAACGGGACTCGCACGCTTCTTGATACGTGATGCGTTGACCGAACTGATCGATTGCGTCAATGCATCGTACGCAGGACAAGCATCCGCGAGCGTATCGAGCCTCAACCGACGAACGTCGTTCGGTGTATCGGACGGTTGAGCTCACTGCATCGCGCTAATTTCATCAGGCCAAGTCCATTTCCTTTTCACGTTACGTTGAGCCCGAACATGAACGTATCCGAACGCCTCGCGCAAGCGGGCCTAAAATTGCCATCGCCCATCAACCCACTTGGGTCCTATCGAACGGTTTCCGTTTCGGGGAATCAACTGTATGTATCGGGGCTCGGCCCTTTCGAGGATGGCAAGCCAATCGTCGGAATGGTCGCCCGCGATATTTCTCTGGAAAAGGCTCAAGACGCGGCGCGCCTAACGATGCTCATGATCTTGGCCTGTGTCGAACAGGCCTGCGGACTCGACAACGTCCGGCGATGCAGCCGGCTAACAGTTTACGTGCGTACAGCACAGTCGTTCACCCAGCATCCGCAAGTGGCCAATGGCGCCAGTGATCTGTTGCTGACGCTGTTTGGGCAAGACAATCTGCCGGCTCGAAGCGCGCTGGGAGTGCATTCGTTGCCGATGGGCATCCCGGTTGAGATTGACAGTATCTTTGAGTTGAAGGAGTGACGGGCATGGCTCGACGCCGCGCACATACGAGCGCAATGACGCGAAATCCGCATCCCCAGCGGGAGGAGTTAAGCGCACGCCAGAAAACGGACGTAGCGAATTTAAAGATTTCCGATCAGCCGATCGAATATGCTGGGCCTTGTGTCCCGAGGTGGTCGTCCAACTCTACGACGCGATGCTCGAACTCTACCCCGACCACGCTAATCCGGGCTCGCTCTGGGGCGCGGCGAACTCCGCCAGGAAGGCCGCGTAGGATTGCTCCGCACCACAACGAAGCTGTGGAATCCCCAAAGGAATGCTGACCATGCACAGGACGTTATTGGCCGCTGCCATCACCTTGACCGTCTCCGCCGGATCTCTCGCGGCTGCTCCTGGCGCTTACAAGGAGCCGCTGGACGCTCAGGCCTTGAACACGATCAAATCAGAGTTCGGCGAGCTCATGGAATTAGCCAACCGGCACGATTTCAAGGCTCTGCACGAGATGTTCTGGCAATCCCCCTCGGCCCTTCTCGTTGCCAAAAGCGCAATTCCCTCCGAGGGGAACTGGGCAGGCTTCTGGGGCAACGAGGCAATCGATCGGAAGCTGCACGACATCGGCACCTCCGGCCCGGTCGTCCTCCGACCGGATTACTCAAAGCTCAAGGTCGTCGGCTTGACGCCGGACGTAGCGCAATCCTACGCGCCGGTGAACATCACGGTCTCGTATGCAGGGCAGGACGGAACTCCCAAGCCGTTTCTGATGATCATCAACTGGATAAAGGTCGGGAAGGACTGGAAGGTTGCTTCTGAGATCATCCTGCCCGTACCTCCTGCACCCGTCGCAAAGGGTTAGGCCTTCGCGTGCCGGTGTGCGGAATCCAGACTGAGACCTGGCTGCTGGCAGCAGGTCTCGCTCTATTTGACGTCCGTGAGCTGCAGTATCGAGCGACGGCTCAACTCCGATACCCGCCGTTGCACCTCTGACCGCTCGACTGTCAGCAATGGGGTCGCAAGTACTCGTTCACGCCAACGATATCTGACATTCGCATTAACGACGGAGCGAACGGCGGCAATGCGCCTATGAACTGCCTCACAGCGGCCGACACTCCAACGGCCGCAATGGCCGAATTTTTGTCATTGACCGGGAGTACCGGGTGACTGCCGGACTCTGATGCCCGGCGTCTGACCTCTCGCGTCGCGAGGGGCGGCAGTGGGTCCGGCGCCCGCCTGATCAGTCCGGAGATGACGCCAATACCTGCGTCGCCCCCGCGTTCCGACGCCCGGCAAACAAAAAGGCCCGCGCGCGGCGGGCCGGAATCCATGTGGAGACACGGAGGAGACGGCTTAAGTATAAACCCTGACTCAATTCTATGCACGCCCGGGGCGCCCCGACCGCGCCACGCACCCGGCCGGCGGCGTCGCGGCCGGTTGGGGCCTTGCGGGGCGGCGCAACGAAAGCGGGGACCGGGAGCCTCGACCGCGGCGGGTCCGGCGAGGGTGGCGGGCTGGCCGCGATAAGCGGCGTATGGGGTGTCCATTTAACCGGAGTTAGCGTTTTGCCTCCACGGGCGGCTCGGCGAAGGTCGCTCCAAGCTGGGCGGATGTCCGCGTTGCCCCGGCGGCTTTGGAGGAACAGCCTTTGGGCGCTGGGTCATAACAAGGTCTTGGTAACGAACCGGTCCATGGGCGACAGCAAGCTCCATGACCCGATAGAACAGCATCCCTCGGCTACGTGAGCGGCGGCGGTTGAAACGGAACACGAACTCGTCCAGGTAACTGGGCAAGTGTGCAGAATCCACCGCTCCCTGGTGGGTGCCCAGGAGCCAACGTTTTGCAAGGGACGCTATTCGATGCACACCTGGCAGAAGTTCTTCGGGGTCCTCGCCCCGCGCCGACGCGGCCCGCTGGCTACGGCGGTCATGGATGTAACCATTCTTCTCCAGCCACCGGTAACCCTGCCAGGCATCGGTGATGACCGTCGCCCCGGGCTCGACGTTATCCAACACGAAGGAGCGAAGCGATTCCGAGGAGGCATCCGCCACGGGCGCCATTCGACAGCGCCCGAATCCCTTCGGCTCCACGATCTCGATCGCGATACACGTCAGGATCTTCTTCCCTTTGGCACGGCCTCCCGAAAGTCCGGATTCTTTGCCTCCGATGTAGGTTTCGTCCACCTCCACCTTCCCGCAAAGGCGCTCCCGATCGGGGCGAATCAGAACAGACCGCAGGCGATGAAGAATAGCCCACACCGTCTGGTAGGAGCCGATCTCCAAGGTCCGCTTCAAACTCAGCGCGGAGATCCCATCTTTAGCGGTAGCAAAATGCCAACAGACCGAAAACCAAACCGTGAGCGGAGTACGTGTCCGGTCAAAGATGGTGCCAGCCATCACCGATGTGCGGCTACCGCATCCAGTACACATGAACCGGTTGTCCCCAAGCCGCCATCCTCCGTGATGCCCACAGGACGGGCAGACGAAGCCGCAAGGCCATCGCAGCCATTCGAGGTAGTCCAGGCAGTCTGCATCAGTCGGGAACCAGGCCTGAAACTCCCCAAGGGACTTAGGGTAGTGGATGCTGGCGTGGGCGCGTTCCATTGCCCCAGTCTACGCTTAACTCCGGTCAAATGGACACCCCATAGCGGCGTTATCGCGGCCCTCTTGGCAATGGCCTTCTGTTGCCATTTACGGGGCGGCGCTTGAGGTACTTCGCCATCTGCTTCGTCCATTTGGCGCGTTCGAATTCGGCAAATTCCGCCAGGCTGGACATGGGGGAGTCGAAACGCTGCAGTAGCCCGTGCGCGCGGCGAGTCTTGCGATCAAATTGAAGCAGCGTGGCTCTCGTTTCTGGGGAACCGTACGGATTCCGAGGGCGAACGTTGGGTGGCAAGACCACTGTCATGCCGTACGCTGTCGGAAACACCCGTGCAGCGAGTTCGGGCCACATTAACGCCCGGTAAGTGGGTGCAAGCCCGAGGCGCAGTCGCTCGACCGCGCCGTCGCGATCCCCCATGGCTGCTTCAAGCAGGCGAAACCATGGATCCCCAAACTCCGCAAGAAACGATTCAGGAGGTCGCTCTCCTGAGCGCATGAGGCGCGCAGCCTTGATCCAGAAGCGCTTCCTGTACGCGCGGGCTTCGTCTGAATACCCTGGCGCCACGTGGGTGACCGTGACCTGGACATTCTTCATGCGCCTGATCGGCGAATCACTTCTGAGTACCACGGAGGGTTCCAGCAACGTGAGCATTGCCATGTAAGGCTCGAAGATATAGCGGAAAACCGGCTCTGCGTCGTAGAGCGGTCGATGCAATTCCGCGATTTGAGACGCTAGGACCGCGCGCTCTTCCTGAGTTCCAAGCCATAGCTGTGCCAGCCGGAATTCAGCCCACGCACGAACATATTTGTCCAGCGGTCCGGTGTTCCCGCCGGACGGCATCGCCTCGAGGACCTGCTGGATCTCATCTGGTGTCAATTGCGCTTCGACGAGCTGCCAAAGGGGAAGATTCAGCCAGACTTTCGCGCGTTGGGCTCCGGGGTATCGGTCGACCTCCGCGACGAGATCGTAGCCATACTTGCCGCGTGCACCGGGGATTGGCGCACGTAATCCACGCAGATACTGATAGAAAATTTTGCTGCTGTGGGCCGCCGTGCAAGGAGTTCCGTTCGCATACCTGGTCGGACGAAAAAAAATGGTGGCCTTCGACGCTGTCATGCCCGTTCCCATCAACGCGGCGCATGCCCATGCCATGCCTCGGAGGCCGCTCATTCGACGCGCCACGGGCACCTTGCATCGCTCCTGAACGTCGGCCGCAGGTGGCCAAAGTAGTCCGAGCCAGCGGCCATCGGTTCGGGAATCGTGTCCCAAGCCGCTAGGATCTCGCTTCATGTGTCCGAATACACCAGTTTTTTTACCCAGAAAAGAGGGCTCAATTTACGCTTTGCCAGCTTCTTCAGCAAGAATCCAATATTCGGCGGCGCATCCTGGCAGGCCGGAAGCGCTCGCTCAAGCGCCTAGCGCAGCAAGCGGTCCTTGTCTTGGGAAACGCCAGGTTCGGGCAACCAGAGGCTGACAGACACCAGACGAAGAATTACCAAATTGAAAGGAAGCCTTTCGTCACAGGAGGAATCAATGAACGAGCCCTGATGCAGACGGGCTGCAAAAAGGAAAAGGCCTCCCGGGCGGCAACCCGGCAGGCCTTTATTGGACCGCATCGAACTGAACTGATGTGTCGACCGGTTCATCCTACTCAGCCTATTCCCCCGTGTCAACCGAATGGCGGCCTCGCTCTGCGAGGTCGAAGTTCGCGCACGTCCCGACACATTGCCTTCTCGCATGCGCGCGCAGCGAGGACGGAGCAATCGCTTTCGGACGTATAGACCAGCCGATTGTACGTCGAGGACGGCCCTATACGTTTGGCGCTTCCGTTCGTCCCTGCTGATGTTAGCAGCGGGCTCCGGCGATGCTCGGCCGAAGTCAGCCGATTCTGTGTAGGAAAAAACATGCTTTCAACCCACGAGTTTGAAAAATACGCCGCAACACTTGGATTGTCCGGGCGACCATTAAGTGTCATCGAACATATCCGCGAACGCACCGCCGACATGTCCGTTGATACGCGCCAGCGTGATAACTCAGTTGTGTACCTGACATCGAAGAAAATGCGTGGGCGACAGATCAGGACGCGGAGTCGCTCCCTGCATGCGAGCGCTGTAAAGTGGCACGAGTTCAATAAGTCAGTGCTCGAGTATCACACGAACGTCCATACGTTCGACCTTGCTAGTTGCGACGAGAACGGCCGGGTTCGCAATCGCCAATCACACACGGTCCAGTTGCTGGTACTCGGTGACAACGCTTACTTTGAAGACTGGCGAGAGGAACGCGATCTCATTGAAGCGGAAAGGAGGGATGCAGAGCGCTTCGTCAAGTTGACACGCTATTACTCTGACGGAGGCGGCCGCTGGCACGATCGCGTGCTCGAGGAAAAATGCGCGGAGCTTGGGATAACACATCGGCTCCGAACCAGTCGGGATATTCCCCGCGTTTTTGTTGAAAATATGCGGATACTGGATGATTTTCTCGACACGCGGAATCCGTTGCTGTCGTCCGATACGGAAGTGCGCCTTCGTGAATTGGTGGAGCGCGAACCTGTACGGTATGTCGATGTGCTTGAGAAGGACGGCTTGAGTGCCGACGTACTTCTCTCCGCGATTGCCACGGGGATAGTCTATGTCGACCTGTCGAGTATTCCGATCCGGGATTTCGATCATCTCATGCTCTTCCGTGATGAGGGAATGAGCAAGGCGTATACGTGCATGTCCGATAGCCTGCTGCCTCAGGAGTCGTTGCCACTGCCTGGAATTGGAAATCTGAAGCTGGGCATGATTGTGCATTTCGACGATCAGCAGTGGGAAATCATTCACGAACGGCTGGATGACCAGCCCGAAGTGCTGTTCCGGACGAAGGAAGGGCATCAGATGGTAAAGCCGCGACACGAAGCTCTGCAGCTCGTGCTGGCGCAGGCGGATCAGAAAGAGCGGCGCGAAATTCTCGATGCAGAAAAGCGGCGCTCATTGAGCGATCTGAGTTCGGACGCTTTAAAGAAAGCTGCCGCCAAATACTCCGCTATCAGGGATGGAGCGGCGAAGTTTTCCAAATCTACGCTTTGGCGAGCCCAGCAGGCCATTCGCAATGCCAGCTCGATTACCGACGCAATCCTCGCGCTGGCACCACGCGACGCGGATAAGGGGTCGCGCCTTCCTCGTCTTCCTTCTGCTGTGGAAACGCTGGCGAAAGAGCTTATCGAGAAGGAATATAACGCGCCAAAAGCACCCAGCGCCCAGCAGGTGTTTAACACGTACAGCCTAACGTGCGCAAAGCGGGGATTGCGCCCGATGTCGTATGTCACATTTCTCGTTCGGGTGAAGGCGCATCGTTCTATTCATGACCGGCAAGGTAAGCGTGTCGCGTATCGTGATTCCGATATTCCGTTGATACTAGATATACGGGAACCCGTTCATGGACTGTTTCCGCACGAGGTTGTCTATATTGATCACACTCAACCTAACTTAATGACGGCAGGTACGCACGGTGAAGACTGGGGGAAAGTATGGCTGTCGGTGGCAGTGGATGCACACATTCCTATGCCACGGGCTTCTTATGTCAGCTATGACCCACCATCGGCATGGGCCGCCCTCATGGTCTTGCGCGACTATGTTCGGCGATGGCGGCGCCTGCCACGTGTTGTCGTCGTCGACGGTGGAAAAGAGTTTCGCTCGCATGCTTTCCAGCTGTTTTGCCAGATATTTGGCATGGAAATACGTTACCGTGGACCGGGCCGACCGCGCGGCGGCGCGCCGGTCGAGCGAATGTTTGGTGTGACGGAGCAGGAGTTCTTCACAGGACTTGAAGGAAGTTCGTTGCAACTGAAAGACGCCCGCATGACGACCAAGTCTGTCTCGCCTAATCAGTTCAGGAAGTGGACATTTCCGGCCCTTTGCCGGGCGCTCGATCACTATTTGTTTCAAGTGCGCCCCTTGGACGTCCACCCCCGACTTGGCATATCGCCACGCGAATTTGAAGAGGCCAGACTCCAGCAGACGGGATTGAGGAAGCACACATCCATCGAGTTCGATGAAAACCTGCTGCTTCTGACATGCCCAGCCCCGCCACAGCCGCAACATCGCGTATACCCGCATCGAGGAGTCTGGGAGAGCGGCCGGTACTACTGGCACAGCAGCTTCTCTACGCTCGGCGGGAGAAAACTTGAAGTGAGAATCGAGCCGTGGCTGGCGCAAATCATCTATGTCTATACCGGCTCTCGTTGGGAGGTTGCGACGGCCCGGGACGTGGAGCCACTCCGCGGGCGTACACGATACGAACTCAATCAGGCCATCCGGGAGAGGGAGCGATTTGCTCGACTACAGGCCGCAAGAGAGCGCCGCAAGCCTGAGCGTGCCGCCCGTCTTGTCGAAGCACGTGAACCGCTCAACTTCGACGAGGCGATCGCGGCAAAGCAGCAGGTCATGAGCGACTACTATCGATCGCTTGGTCTTTCAGTGGCGAAATACGAAGCGATGCCATTGTTGGATGAACCTTACAACCAGCCTCGACCCTCCGAAGAATCTCAAAAAAACATGGCTGTCGAATCCGGCGCCGCGACTCAGGTAGCGCCGCAGGTCGCTGACGAAACACTTGACGTCTCACAATACATCGGAGAAATCGATGACGAAACCGCAATGCTCTGATCACGTTCGTCGTCTATCAATCGAAGAACGCCTTTATTACGGACGCTTGTCGCGGCATCAGGCCGTAACACTTTCTCCCGAGGAGAAAAGACGTTACTTCTACTCGCTTCAGGTAAAGCACAGGAAACTCTCGAGACTGGAAAAGGAGATCACCCGTTATATCAGCGGCAACACAGATACAACAATCTTAACCCTGATCGGTCCGCCCGGGGCGGGGAAGTCGTCGTTCATCGAAAATGTCCTCGCTAATCGTCTCAAAGGTACTGAGATTGGACAGATCCCGTTTATCACCGTGCCGACGCCCGCGCACGGCAGCAACAAGATTCCATGGAGCGAGATGTACAGAAAGATACTGCTCGCCGGAGGCGAACCGCTAGTGAACAACAAGCGTGTGACCGAAGTGACAGGCGATAAGGTAAAAGTGAGGAGCAATTCAATGGGTAGCCTGTCGGCTTTGCGAGATGCGGTAACGAGTATGTTGATTCATCGCAAGACGATGATTCTGGCGCTGGACGAGGTTCTGCATATGTTGCGGTTCGGAAATCATCCGGCGCTGATGGATACTTTCAAGAGTTTGGCCGATGAAACGTCATGTCAGATACTACTGATCGGATCTTATGATCTATTCGATCTTGCGACGACCTATGGCCAGGTAGCACGCCGCGAAGAGATATTCTATCTCGGCCGATACCGCAGCAACTTTGATGCAAAAGAAAAACCCGACAAACACGCGGACGAAATGGACGTCGAGGAATATAGGACTGTCATTGGAAAGTTGCAGGATAAGTGGCCACTCGAAGACGTCCCGCAGTTCTCGTCGCTGGCGTCAGATCTTATGGACATGACGCTTGGAATCGTCGGTTTGCTGAAGGAGTTTATGACGCAATGTCTTGTACTGCAGATTGAGAATGGTGGGAAATGGAACAGTGATTTTGTTCGTCGTGCGATGAAGAAACCGTATGTGCTTAAGAAGATACGAAAAGAAGTGGAGAATGGTGAGAAGCATATGCGGGACGACGGCTTTTTCGATGACACGGCTCCGTCGTTTGCCGGAGCGATTCGTTCGATCCCGCGGGCGGCATGAAGACAGGTTCTGCCCCAAGCCATCGCGCTGAGGAGACCACGCAAGAAGACCGCCCAATACTGGGCGGTTCTTCGGATACCGCTTTGTACTCGCTGGAACCCGAGGCTGTCGGGACGCCACAATGTGAGTCTGCGGTAAGCTACCTTTGTCGACTGGCCTATGCCCATCACGTTCCCGTCGACTTGCTTGTGAACCAAGTCCTCAGGAGATTCTTCGATGATGATTTCTCCATCTGGCGGCACTTCTCGATGTGGAAAAAGAGCGCCGCAATAAACATATTCACACACCAAAGAACTCCACAATTGCTCTCCGCGTTGAGGGCCGCAACCGGCAGGGTGGAACTGGATCAACTATCGTTGTCTACGCTCGGTGACGTTCTCGACCTGCGTGGATCGTCATCAGAGATTCCACGTCACTGCCCGCTGTGCTATAGCAGGGATATTGATCTGCCGGCGCGCGTCAAGCAAGTTGTCGCCTCACTCATGCAGCCAGAGGCTGTTTATTTGCGCTGATCGACGCCATCTCGACGACTGAGTCGCGTTCGGGGTTAAGCGTCACGGCACCAACCGGTGTCCAGTTGCGCGTGTGGCGCGACCAGCGGGCCGGATTGCGCTCGCGGGCCCTCTCGTACAGTGCATGCCGAGCGGCGAGAAGCGCACGATCGTCACCGGCGTGACGCTGCGCAGGCGTCACGTAGTGGATGCCACTATGACGATGCTCGAAGTTGTACCACTGCACGAAGCCGGCAGCCCAGGTGCGAGCAGCGTTCAGGTCCTCGAAGCCTGTGACCGGAAACTCCGGCCGGTACTTCGCGGTTCGGAACAGCGCCTCGGCATAGGCGTTGTCGTCGCTGACCCGGGGGCGCGAGTACGACGGCTTGATGCCCAGCCAGTGCAGCATCGCCAGCACGGTAGTGGCCTTCAGCGTCGCCCCGTTATCGCCGTGCAGCACCGGCCGGGCCTCACGGGCGGCAATGCCTTCGGAGAGCGCCGTACGACGTACGAGATGAGCAGCGTGTTCGGCCGCGTCGCTGTCGTGCACCTCCCAGCCGACAATCTTGCGGCTGTACAGGTCCAGAATCAGGTACAGGTGGAACCATCGCCCTGTGACCGTTGCCGGCAAATAGGTCATGTCCCAGCACCACACCTGGCGCGGCGCGGTTGCAACGTGCGTGGTCGGCGGCCGGCCGCTCGAAGGAGTTCTGGCACGGCCACGGCGCCTCATCTGCCCATGCTCGCGCAGCACGCGTGCAAAGGTCGATTCGCTGGCGATATACACGCCTTCGTCAGCCAGCATCGGCACGATGCGCGCCGGTGGCATGTCGGCAAAGCGCGGCTCGCTGGCTACGCGCAGCACGTTTTCCCGCTCCTGCGGGCTCAAGGTGTGCGCGGGCAGCAGGCGCATCGCGCCGGGCCTGGCGTCGCCAGTGACGAGCCCTTGATTGGCCCTCCAGCGCTGCAGGGTACGCACGTCGATTCCGGCCACCTCGCAGGCCAGGCGCAACCGTGCGCCAGCCAGTCTTGCCGAATCGATTTCCCGGGCCAGGAACTGGCGATCTTCGAGGCCGATCATTCGTCCTCGCCCTTGTCCGTGTTGAAGATCGCCCCGAGTTTTTTTGAAAGAACCAGCAATGCGGCTGCCTCGGCCAGTGCTTTCTCCTTGCGCCGCAGTTCGCGTTCCAGTTCCTTGATGCGACGCTGGTCCTGCTTCGTCTGCTGTGGACTCGCACGGGCCTCTTCGGGCTCGGCCAGCGCCTGCGTGGCCGCTTGCCGCCACTGCGCCAGTTCCTGCGGATACACGCCATGCTCGCGGCACCACGCATTGCGGGCCGTCTCGTCCATCGCTGCCGTGCTCAACACCGCTTCGAAACGCGCGGCCGCTGTCCAGGCCCGCTCGCGAGCGGGCATGGACAGCGCATCACTGCGCCAGCGCTCCAGCGTCTGCGCGCCCACACCGATCTCTCGCGCAACCTCTTCCACTGATGCGCTCTCCGGCGGCAGCAACCGCGCCACTGCCCTGTCCTTGAATGTCTTTCCGTAACGCGCCAACTTGTTCTCTCTTTATCGCCCCCAGATTCCAATTTTATCCAGGCGACAACCATTGTGACGCGGGGGGCGGCGACGAACTCATCGTCCTCTGCTTTGGGATCTGAAACTGGTTCGAATCTGTCCAGATCACAAGGTGGCTTTGGTGCCTTCGGTATGTGGAGCACCACCATCTCGGCGATTGTCCCTGTGGAGCCGGCCGCATATGCCGGGTGCCTGTTCGACGTGCGGAAGTATCGGCTACAGATGCACCGCGACATCGGACGTGTCCGTCAGTGACCCCGACATTTGGGTCGCTCAGGAATTAGGAATCGTCGTGGCCCGAGTGACTGCGGGCGAGCGTTTTTTGGCAAACGACGTTTTCGGAAGCGTCGTTCAGCTCGCATCCCTGATCGGGGATGGTCATCCCTATCGTGCGGCCGCTGTTTGCGGAATCAGTAAAGCTCGGCTTTTTGACTGGATCAATGGAAGAAAGCTCGTGCGTCTTTCTCCTCTCGTCGCCTTATGCGCGGCTGCAGGGGTAGGCCTGCTGGAGGCGCTCAGGGGCGAAATTGTGAAAAGTAACCAGCGCGTTGACCACAGATACTCTCCCCTTCGTGGAAAAGAACATGCAGCCTCGTCTTCAAAGCGGAGTGAGGCGATGCGCAGAGCTGCTCGTGATGTCACATGTCCGTCTTTGTCCAGCGTTGCAGATTCCCTCGGCTTGAGCACCAAGTATCTCTCCCAGTGTTTTCCAGCTGAGTCTCGGGAAGTCGTGCGCCGTTATCGCGACGCCCAACATCTCCGGACAGCACGGCGGCAATTGGAAGCTGACGAGCTAATCGCAAGGCTGGCGACTGAACTTCAGACAGAGGGGCTGCGACTCACAAAGCGAAACGTCTGGCTACGTGCAAAAGTTATGGTGACGAGTCAGTCGCGGTTTGAGAAGGCGTGGTTGAAATTTCATGGAGCGTGCGTTGATGGCGGAGCCATCGAACAGCCTGCAGAAAAACATTCAAGATGACAGATCTAAATAATAAGCTATCGAATACGACGTACGCGACAACATCGTTATATTCTTTTGCCCCGAAGGGAGTTGGCACACAGGAATGTGAAAGCATTCTCAGTTTCATGGCCAGATTGGCGGCAGCGCACAATGTATCGCTAAATGCCTTATGTGATTTTGTGCGTGCGGAGACGCCGGACGCAGATTGGGCATCGTGGAAAAACCCTGTTGTGAATCTTTCGGTCCGGGTGCCAGACGCGTTCATCGGAACTGTCGTTCGATTGACCGGAAATTCGTTGCTGCAACTATGTTCGCTTGATAGGATTAAAGCCCTCGTGCACCTGCACAAGTCGAAGAATTTCCGGGTGCAGCGACATTGTCCGATTTGCGTGAAGCAGGCGCCGTACCCTGGTGGCTGGAATCGTCTTCTATGGACGATCGACGTCGTGGAGGCATGCCCCGAACATGGCATTGTGCTTTTGGATTCAAAATGCGGCGCCGACTGCAAAGAGTGGGTTTATCAAAGTGATCGTGCTTACCTCCCGGGCGTTTGTCGGAGTTGCCGCAAGAACGCCTTCGCTTGTATCCGCGCTAAAGGGAAGAAGGCTTCGGCACAACAGATGTGGGTGGCCACACAAGTCGGCGTTTTGATTGCTGCTGTTTCTAAGGGCGAAGAGTTTAAAGCGGAACGTTTGCGGGCCGGAATCAATCGCATTATTCAAAATCGATGGCGAAATACCAACCAGGCAGCGAAGTCTCTTGAACTGGCATTCTCGACTCTTTCCCTAGCTGCGACAGGTGATGCGCCGGTGAGCTTAAGACTGCTTCTCTCGCTGTGCTCTGCAGTTGATATAAGACTGATAGATCTCCTGCGAGGTAAGCGCCCGAAGCTAGGGAATCGGAATCCGATCGTGTTCACACGGTATTTCGGATCACAGAGGCGACCGCGGGATGAGGGAGGTTTGCGACGGGCAGTTCGCCGCATAATGGAACGGGAGCCCGATATCCGGATAGGGCAACTTGCTGACCGTGTTGGCGTGCAAAGCAGCGTCTTCTACCGAGAGCTTCCTGACGTAGTACAGAAATTACGGGACGACCGGCTGAAGCGGGAGGCCTCAGATCGCTGGAAGGCCCATCTGCAATTCGCCCGGAAGCTCCGAACTGCCAAGCGTCAGTTGGACGAAGCCGGACGCCGATTCACAACGGTGAGCGTTTTTCGATGTGTTAGCATTGTGGCACGATCCGATGCGGAGATCCGCCTGTTCCATTTCGTGCGAGACTATTTTTAGTGCATGACGAAGCTAAGCGTCGTCGTGAGGATAAATTAAAGCGTTTGCTGAAACAATAAAGCACTTCGTGAAAAAATTTGCACTAAAGCGGAAGCTGGATTTTGTCTTCATCTTCTGCTTTATTCCTCATCACCCGCACACACCGAAACCCCGCATACACATACTGATAATGCGGCTGAAACCAGTTGCGAAATTCCGGCCGCAGCATGCACAGCGCGGTACGCGCCGAGCCGCCCTTCAGCACGTAGTGCTGCCCATCGAAGAAGTTGGCCGAATAGCCGGGATAGAACGGAAACGCTTCGAAGCCCGGCAGCGCTTCGAAAAGTGTCGAGGTCCATTCCCAGCCGTTGCCGAACTGACCTTCCGCGCCGAACGTGCTGACGTTGTCCGGATGCGCGTCGACGGGCCGTGGATCCCAACTGCGGAAATCGAAGTTCCCCGACGCCGCTTGCGGCGCACCGTGCGCCGCGCGTTGCCATTGCGCCTCGGTCGGCAGGGTTTTGCCGGCCCAGCGCGCGTAGGCGCTCGCTTCGGCGTGGCTCACGTAGACGGGCCAGTCGAGCGGCAAGGGCACGTCGTCGAACATCGTGCGCAGCGTCCATGCCGGGCGACCGTCTTGCGCCGTGGGTTGCGACCAGCCAGCGGGATGCTCGATGCGCTCCGCTTCCTTCCATGCCCAGTCCTTCGGCGACCACCACTTCGGCTCGCGATAACCGCCGTCTTCGATGAACTCGAGGAACGCACCGTTCGTGACCATGTATCGATCGATCTCGAACGCGGGCACGTCCACGCTCATTTCGCCGAACTCATTATCCCAGCCGAAGCGGCCGGCCTCGCGCGGCATGCCGAGCACGGCCGTGCCGGCCGGCACGCTAACCATCGACGACAACGCGTCGCGCTGCTCATCGCTCGTCACCACCGGCTCGCGCAACGCGGTGTTCTTCTGCGCGAGAGGCAACTGATGGAGCATGTACGCGAGCGTTTCCGCATGCATCAACCGATGCTCGATCGCGACGTTCAGCAGTTGCACGGCCGCCTTGTCGTGCGCCGCGCTGCCGAGTTCGTCGAGCGCGGTGTCGATCTGCCGGCGCGCGCGCGTCGCATACTCGCGCACGGCGGCGAGCGACGGCCAATCGCTGGGTTGATCGGTGGGAAAGCCGCCGTCTACCGGATCGATGCCGAAGGCGAACAACTGGTCGAGTTCCGGCGCGAAAGCCGGCAGATCGAACAGACGCTGGTCGAGCAGATTGCGATCGAACGCTTCGAGATGGCCGATGTAGAACACGACGCGGTGACGCTCGCGGATCGGCCGTTCATAGAGGTAGTCGGGTTTGACGATCGCAAACAGGTCGTCGGTGACTTGACGCGCGTCGAGCAGGCGCTGCACGAGCGGATGATGCGGGACAGGGTCGCGATTCATTGGGGCCGGGTCTCCATGCAACACGGTTGCCGTAGGGGGACGGTCTGAAAACTCTACCCGCTCGCAGGCGGCGTGCCAAGACTAACAGCGCGACCGTCCAGGCCAGCCCGGCCGCTAGACCTGCCGCAAGCCTTGGAGATCGACGATGTGAATGTGCTTGCCCCGCGTGTCGATCAGGCCGCGTTTTTGAAATCTTGACAGGGTACGGCTGACCGTTTCGAGCGTCATGCCGAGGTAGCTACCCATGTCCTCGCGCGTCATACGCAGATTGAACTCCGACCACGAGTAGCCGCGCTGCGCATTGCGCTGTGACACGTCCAGCAGAAAGGCGGCGACGCGTTCGTCGGCGGACAGCGAGCCGAGCACCATCATCTGCGCGGCTTCGCTGACGATCTGCGTGCCCAGTAGCTTGTGCATGCGTTCCTGGATCGAACTGATTTCGCGACACAGCAGCTTCAGCGCGCTATAGGGAACGATGCACACCGTGCTGTCTTCCAGCGCGACGGCGCTGCACGCATGGAGGTCCGCGCTGATGCCGTCGAGCCCGAGCGGCTCGCCGGCCAGACGCAGCCCGGTGACCTGCTCGCGGCCGTCGCGGTGGACCATCACGGTCTTCATCGAGCCGGAGCGCACCGCGTAGATATTGTCGAAGCGGTCGCCGCTGCGATACAGCGCTTCGCCGCGCGGCACCGAGCGCGCCGAACAGATCAGCGTTTCGAGCTTCGGCAGTTCCTCCGCCGACAGCCCCTGCGGCATGCAGATCTCACGCATCGAACAGCTGGAGCAGCGCGCGGCGGTACGTGCGGCTGCGCGTGCCGCCACGGCCTCGCGGTTGCCGGCGGAGCGGGTCGAGGAACGGGTCACAGCAGTAGGATTCAGCATGTTCGATTATTGGTAGTGGTGAAATTGTCCCACCCGCTATGACCCGCAACTGGCGGCAAAGTGACGCGTTCGCTGCTCGGCAGTCCGAGCAACGGCGGTGCTCTGACGAAAGTGAGAAGGTGAGCCGCCGCGGCCTATATCGACGTCGCCCGTCGACGGGTAGCGTGGCTCGATTCCGGCAAGGCAGGGCGTGGCGTGCCGCCCCGCGCCTGATGACAGAGTCAGGCGGGTTCCTTGTCGGTGCCCGCGGCGGACGGTACCAGCAGAACCGGAAGAGTGGCCTGGCGCACGCAGCGTTCAGCGACGCTGCCGAGAATCAGCCGCTGAAAGCCACGCCGGCCGTGCGTGCCCATCACGAGCAGGTCGGCGTTGAATTCGGCGGCGGCCTGCAGCACGATCTCGGCGACATCGCCGAGCGACGAAGCCTCTGAGACCGCCGGGTCGCCCTTCACACCTTGCTCGGCCATCGCTTTCGAAAACTCGGCACGCAGCTCCTGGCCTTCCTCGATCAGGCGGTTGCGCAGGATCGACGGGTCGTAGCCGGGCGCCTCGAAGTACATCGGCGTGTTTTCGACGACATAAAATGGCCGCAACACCGCGCCATTCGATTTGGCGAGATCGAGCGCCGCTTCGAACGCACGGCGCGAGGTATTGCTGCCGTCGACCGCTACAAGGATGCGAGTGTACATATCGGCTCCGAGTCAAAAATGCGTCTGCCACATTGCTAACCGCGGCAGGTTTATTGATCTTTTATACCAATGAAGCTTAGATGATTGCCGGAAAAGATGCACCGGACCAGGATGTAAATCAAACACTGGCCAAATATTCCGGCGCGGCGCGGACAAAATGGCGGACGCGGCGGCGTGCGCGAAGCAGCCTGGCATGCTTACAACCCGTAAAACTTTGCTGAAGCCGAAACAGGGTTGGCCTTACAATCAAGCCATATTCAGACAAGCTGACCAGTCCGCTGATGAACGATCGAAAAACCAAGGGCTTACCCGACCAGATCTACGGCGACATTCTCAACCGCATCCTCGAAGGCGAGTACAAGGAAGGCGAGCGATTGCCGACCGAGCACGCGCTGGCGGAGCGTTTCGCCACGTCCCGACCGACCGTGCGCGAAGCGCTCGCGCGATTGCGGGCCGACGGCATCATCTCGACGCGGCACGGCTCTGGCACGACCGTCGCGCGGCGCCCCGATCCGGACGTACGCCGCTTCGCGCCGCTCGAAACGCTGTCCGATATCCGCCGCTGCTATGAGTTTCGCATCGTGACCGAGGCGGGCGCGGCCGCGCAGGCAGCGCTGAAGGCCGACGCCGACGACATCGCCGCGATCCAGCACGCGTGGGACGAGCTCGAGCGCATCATCGAGGCGCAGGGGATCGGCGCGAAGGATGACTTCCTGTTTCATCAGGCGGTCGCGCGCGCGTCGAAGAATCCGTTTTTCATCACGGTGATGTCGTTCATCGAGGAGCAGATCCTGTTCAGCATGAACCTGTCGCGCAATCTGTCGCTCGTCAAGACGGTGGAGCGGCAGCGGCTGGTGCAGGCCGAACACATGGCGGTGCTCGACGCAATCCGCCGCAAGGACGCGGCGGGCGCTGGCGCCGCAATGCGCGCGCATCTCGAGAACGCGCTGGAACGGATGTTCGGTTCCTGAGTCCGCGCGCGGGTGAAGGCGTCGCGACTTTTGTCAGGCCGCGCTTCGGCGCGGCTCAAGCAGCGACGGCGACCGGCCCGAACAGCGAGGTCAGCGTTTTCGCGCTCACCGCGACGTCGAGCGCGACGGCCCGCTCGATGCCAATCTGCAGCGGCGGCCCGAGCCGGCTGATGTCGAGGCCGGCTCGGCGCAGCATCCTCTCGATCGGCGTGGTGGTCACCGTGACGTAATGCGTGATGCCCATGTGCTGCGCGAAGCACATCACTTCCTGAATTGCGCGGATTGTCATATCCGTGAAACCAAACGACTGTTCCTCACCGCCGGTCTCGATCGCCCAGCGGCTCAGTTCCCAGATATGTCGCCCGACCGGCGCGGCCGCGCCATGCAGTAGCTGCGGGAAGGTGTCTTTCAGCATGTTCGGACCTTCGGTCGGCATCAGGCGCCAACAGCCGCGCAACCGTTCGTCTTCGCCCTGAATCAGCATGTAGTACGGCCCGAGCGCGTCGTAGCCGTCTATCTCCATTCCCGCGATGGTCGGAATTTCCCAGCCGAGCCGGCCGTGAAAGACACGGGCGCGCAAGCGGTACATCTCGTTGATCAGTTCGTTGTCGAATTCCTGCCGGAGTCCAATTCGGATCGTGGTTTGCATGACGTTCTCCTGTACGCGTTGGGGGGCTGCCAGATACGCAGGAAAACTTATGCATTCTGAATCTTTGCGCCACCTACCTACCTGGATAGGTGTGGATGCTTATCGGGTATATCAGAATTCAGACACGTCTCCGCCCCCAACCTACAAGGGTCCAAAATGGAACTCCTCGACAATCACTGGCAACCGCAAACCCACCTCCAGGCGCGTCCTTCGGAGGTCTCTTCGGCAGTGGATCGCGTTCTGATCATTGCCTATCGGAAGAAGAAAAAAGAGAGCCAGCGCCGTTTCTGGGCTCGCTTTGGCGTCACGCAATCGCGCGGCAGCCGCTTCGAGTCGGGCGCGGAGATCCCGGCGCCGGTGTCGATCCTGCTGGGTCTGTACTTCATGAAGACCGTGTCGGACGCCGATCTGGGTCGCGCCGAGCGTGTGATGTACAGCCGCGACGCGGCCGCGCTGCTCAACCCGGGTCAATAAGCCCAAGCTGCGCCGCGATCACGGCTGCCGCACGCCGCGAATTCACGCCGAATTTCGCCCTGATGTTTTTCATATGGAAGTTCACCACCGCTTCCGAGCAACTCAGGATGTGAGATATCTCCCACGTGGATTTGCCGCGTGCGGTCCATTTCAGACATTCTCGCTCGCGCGGCGTGAGCTTTGGCATCAAGGTCTGCGCATGTGAATTCAGATGCTGTTTGCTGGTGTCGATCACCAGGTCGCGCAACAGCACGAGGTTCGGCAACGCGGCGTTCACATGGCGCCTGAACCCGTCTGACGGCTTGTCGTCATTGACGAAGCACATCATGCCGGCTTCCTGATTCGGCCCATGAATTGGCAGCGTCACGCCCGCGCTCAGGCCGTACGAGCGAGCTTCCTCATACAGGGATTGCTGCGCCGGGCTGGCGAAAATCTCGGGCGTCCAGACCAGCGGCGATGAGCGTGACAGGCAGTGTGCGACCGTCGGATCGATATGCACCATGCCTTGCTCGTCGTACGTCTGGCGCCATGCCGGTGCGTAAGTGCTGCGCAGGTAAGCGTCCTCGAGACGCATGGTTGGCCGCGGCAGCATCGCGACCAGAATCTTGTCGAAGCCCCACGTTTCGGCAAAGCCCGTAATTACGCCGAACCATTCCGCCTCGTCGGCGGCGTCCAGTAGCGGTGCCATCTGCTCGATAAAGTGTAGCGGCAATTTTTTGGCTCTCTCAGGCTCGCAAACATCCCGTTCGCGGTTATTGGCAGACAAACTTCGGTCCGCTCTTTTGGTCCGCATAATCTATCACTAAAAACTCGAACGCAATGCGCCGGTGCTCCGCGGGGTAAACGATAGCCGCCACGTGATAGCAACGCCGGCGTCGCCTATTATTATGCTGATTGAAATAAATCTTTAACCCGGCCGGGCTTCTCGGGTGCGCGGCGCGGCTAATCGGCATCCGGCGACAGATTTTAATATGTTTCGTTGACGGCATTATTTCGTCGCGCTTTAAACTAAATCGTATTTACTCGATTATCTCGGAAAGCGGGTTATTGCTCGCCGTGTCCTTGTTGCCAAAAAAAGCCTGCGCCGATTCCGCTGGCTGCGGGCCCGCTTCATTGTTATACAAAAGGAAATTTCGTGATCGGCTCCCGCGCAATTCGCCGCCGACGGCATGCTGGGCGATCGTCACGCGCAGGTTGTTTGACAACATTGTGATGCCGATGCTACCGTGAAACCTCCGCCTAGCGCGTTTCCGCGTCAACCATCATGAACGAATCACCGCTTAGCGACGGCGAGTTCGCCGCGTCGGTCATGGCCGTGCCGCCGCTCGCGCGCCGGGCCGACTACACGCTCGACCCTGCCCAGAATCTCGCGCTGATCCGCCATATCGAAGCGGGCGGCGTACGCACGCTACTGTATGGCGGCAATGCGAACCTTTATCACGTCGCGGTCAGCGAATACCGCGAGCTGCTGGACCTGCTCGCCGAGGCTGCGGGTCCCGGGACACGGGTGATTCCGGCGCTGGGTCCCGACTACGGCAAGATGCTCGATCAGGCGCGCATCCTCGCGCAGACGCGTTACCGCACGGCGATGGTGCTGCCGCTCGGCGGCTTCACGACGTCCGAGGGCGTCGAGACGGGCCTCACGCGGATCGCCGACACGGCCGGCACGCCGCTCACGCTGTATATCAAGAGCGAAAACTACGTCGCTGTCGATACACTCGCGCGGCTCGTCGAGCGTGGGACGCTGAGCGCGGTCAAATATGCGATCCCGCGCGACAACCCCGCTCACGATCCGTATCTGCGCCGGCTGCTGCAACGCGTGCCGGCCGCGAAGATCGTATCGGGCATGGGCGAGCGGCCGGCGCTCGTGCATCTGCGCGAGTTCGGACTCGCAGCGTGGACGACCGGAAGCGGCTGTATCGCGCCGAGCATGGTGATGGCGCTGCTGCGCGCGGTGCAAAGCGGCCGGAGCGCCGGTAGCGCCGTTAGCGCCGATCACGACACCGCCCAACGTCTCTACGATGCATTCATGCCGCTCGAAATGCTGCGCAACGACATCTCGCTGATCCGCGTGCTGCACGATGCAATCACGTTCGCGGGCCTCGCCGACATGGGGCCGCTGCAGCCGCTGCTCAGTTCGACACCGCGCGAGCATCATGCGAAGATCGCGCAGACCGCGCGCACGCTGCTCGCTCTCGAGCGCGAGTTCGCGCCCACCCAATCGAACCGCTCCGACACGCAGACAACCCCATGACCGATCACAGCCGACGCTATCCCGATCCCTCCATCCGTGTGTTCGATCCGCGCTTCAAGTCGTTGATCATCGCGTCGGCGTCGGTCGAATGCTTGTATCAGGGCACGCGCTGGTCGGAGGGGCCGGTGTGGTTCGGCGACGGCCGCTATCTGCTGTGGAGCGACATTCCGAACGACCGCATCCTGCGCTGGGACGAAACGACGGGCGCTGTCAGCACGTTCCGTCAATCGTCGAACAATGCGAACGGCCATACGCGCGATCGCGAAGGGCGTCTCGTCAGTTGCGAGCACCTGACGCGGCGTGTGACGCGCACCGAGTACGACGGCTCGATCACCGTGCTCGCCGATCGCTACCAAGGCAAGCGCTTCAATTCGCCGAACGACGTGGTCGTCAAATCGGACGGCTCGATCTGGTTTACCGACCCGACCTTCGGCATCGAAGGTTTCTACGAGGGCGAGCAGCAACAGTCCGAGCTGAAGGCGTGCGTGTATCGGATCGACGGCCAGTCGGGCGAGGTGTCGATGGTCGTCGACGACGTGCTCGCCCCGAACGGTCTCGCGTTCTCGCCGGACGAATCGCTGCTGTACGTGGTCCAATCGCGCGGCGAGCCGCGCAAGATCCGCGTATTCGATGTCGAGGCCAATGGCAAAGGCACGACGCTGTCGAACAACCGCGTGCTGATCGACGCGGGTCCGGGCACCCCGGACGGTTTTCGTGTCGACACGCATGGCAACTTGTGGTGCGGGTGGGGCATGGGCACCGACGAGCTCGACGGCGTGCGCGTGTTCAGCCCGCAAGGCGAGCCGCTCGGCCACATCGCGTTGCCAGAGCGTTGCGCGAACGTTTGCTTCGGCGGACGGCATCGCAACCGTCTGTTCATGGCGGCGAGCCACGGGTTGTATTCGCTGTTCGTCAATACGCAGGGCGTGCGCGGAGGTTGAGCGGTTGTCCGCTAACCAGACAACATGTATTGCTATCGCGGCGAGGGCTCGGGTTTGCCCTTAACCCGCGGTGCCGGGCATTGAACGACAAGGATTTCAGGTTAAACGAGCCATTTTCTCGCCCGACCCACATCTCGACTATTTGCTTGACATCGGCTGTTGCGCTTCGCTATGTTCCCTTGGTAGAAAGACACCGCCCGCAACGCATCGACCAGCGGGCTTCCATACCAAGAAGCGAGGAGACGCAATGACTGTTTCGCACAGGTTGTCGTTCAAGCTGGTATCCGTCTGTATCGCCGCGAGCGCGGCGTTCACCCTTGCCGCGCACGCGGCCGATCCGGTCACGATCAATATCGTCGACGTGGCCGGCGATCTTCAACTCACGCAGAAGGGCTTCGAGGCGTTCAAGGCGAAGAATCCGAATCTCGTCGCGAACATCACGTTCACGAACGCGCCCGCGCCGCAATTGCCCGGCAAGATCAAGGCGATGCAGGCCGCGGGCCGCTCCGACATCGACCTCGTTTTGACCGGCACCGACGCGCTCGCGGCCGGCATCGAACAGAACCTGTGGATCAAGCTGCTGCCCGACAACGCGGCGCAGTTCCCCGGCGTGCTCGACAAGTACGCGCCGGGCCCGCGCAAGATGCAGGATCTCGCGCAAGGCTACGGGCTCGAGGTCGCGTATATGCCGGCTGGTCCGCTGCTCGAATACAACCCGGCCAAGGTCAGCGATCCGCCGAAGACACCCGAGCAACTGCTGCAGTGGTGCAAGGCCCACCCCGACAAGCTGATCTACGCGCGGCCGGCCAATTCCGGTCCTGGCCGCACGTTCCTGATGGGCTTGCCCTACGTGCTCGGCGACAAGGACCCGCAGGACCCGGTGCACGGCTGGGACAAGACGTGGGCGTTCCTGAAGCAGTTGAACGACTGCATACCGTACTATCCGGGCGGCACCTCGGCGGTGATGAAGGAACTGGGCGAAGGCACGCGCGACATGACCGTGACCGTGACCGGCTGGGACATCAATCCGCGCGCGCTCGGCATCGTGCCGGCCGAATTCCGCGTACAGCCGTTCGACAACATGACGTGGGTCAACGATGCGCACTACATGGTGATTCCGAAGGGCGTGCCGAAGGAAAAGCTCGACGTGCTGTACAAGATGATGAACTTTATGCTGGAGCCCGCGCAGCAGGCGCTGACCTATGACGACGGCTACTTCTATCCGGGTCCGGCGATCAAGGGCGTCACCGTCGAGCAGGCGCCCGCGCACAGCCAGGAGGTGCTGAAAAAGTATGGCCGCCCCGAATACGCGAAGATGTTGGCCGATCATCCGCATGCGTTGCCGCTGAACGCAGCGGCGATGGTCGCCGCCTTCAAGAAGTGGGATAGCGAGATCGGCGCGCAGAAGACCCAATAGGCCTTCACCAATGCGACGGGGAACGGGGCAAAACGCAGCGCGGCGTGAGGTTCCGCCGCGCTGCGTGTTTTCAGCGATCACGCGCGTCTCGGCTTGAGTGCCTGATGCGCCGCGCCCACCGCAAGCGCGGCACTCGCGACATCCGTCGCCTCACGCGGAGCAGGGAACCGCCATGAAGCATCACTTTGAGCAGTTGCGGCTCGATTCGGTGAGCCGCAGTTTCACGAACCCGCAAGGCCACGCGATCGCCGCGCTGCAGGGTCTCGATCTGACGATCCGGCGCGGCGAGTTCATCGCGCTGCTGGGGCCGTCGGGTTGTGGCAAATCGACGGCGCTGAACTGCATCGCCGGATTGCAGCCGCTCACCGGCGGCGGCATCTGGCTCGACGAGCGGCGCATCGACGTGCTGCCGCCGGAAAAGCGCGGCTTCGGCATGGTGTTCCAGAACTACGCGCTGTTCCCGCATATGAGCGTGCTGGAGAACGTCGGCTTCGGGCTGAAAATGCGCGGCGTCGGCAGAAGCGAGATCGCGCGCCGTGCACGCGAGGCCTTGAAACTGGTGCAACTGACCGGTCATGAGCACAAGCTGCCCGGCCAATTGTCCGGTGGCCAGCAGCAGCGTGTCGCGATCGCGCGTGCGATCGTGATCGAGCCGCCGCTGATCCTGATGGACGAGCCGCTGTCCAATCTCGATACGAAGCTGCGCATCGAAATGCGCGCGGAAATTCGCCGCATCCATACGCAGCTCGAACGCGCGACGCTGTACGTGACGCATGATCAGGACGAAGCGCTGTCGATGGCCGATCGCATCGTCGTGATGAGGGAGGGCGTCGTGCAGCAGGTCGCGACGCCGAAGGAGGTCTATACGCGGCCGCGCAATCTGCATGTCGCGCGCTTCATGGGTTATCGCAATGTCGCCGAGTTCACGCTGGAGGGCATGCAAGGCGATGGCGTCGTGGTCATTGCGAACGGCGTGCGGCTCATCGGCACGCCGATGGCCGGCTTCGACGGCAAACGCGTGAGTGTCGCGCTGCGCCCCGAAGACATGGAGCGCGCCGAGCCCGGCGCCGACAACGCGTTCGAGGCGCTGATCGACGCGGTCGAATACGGCGGCCACGATTCGCTGCTGCGCGTGAAGACCGCGTTCGGCGACGTGTGGGCGCGCGTGACCGGTGAATGCGCGGAGGGCGAGCGCATCACGCTGCGCGTGCGGCCGTCGTGCGTGCTCGTCTACGACGCCGAGGCCGCATGAACACGCCGACGCTCGTCCCCCCGCTTACGTCCCGCGCGCCGCGCGATGCCAAGGCCTGGCTCGTCGCGCCCGCGCTGCTCTTTATCGTCGCGCTGTTCATCTATCCGTTCGCGTATGGTCTCGCGCTGTCGTTCCGGCCGATGAACGGCGGCGGCGTGTGGGCCAACTATCTGACGTTCTTCACCGACACGTCGATGTGGCCGACGATTTTCGTTACGCTGAAGCTGTCGGTGCCGGCCACGCTGATCAACGTCGGCGTGTCGGTGCCAGTCGCGTTCGCGCTGCGCCGCTACTCGCGGTATCAGAAGATCGTCACGACGCTGTTGGTGATCCCGGTGACGCTCGGCACCGTGCTGATCGCCGACGGCATGCTCACGTACTTCGGTCCGCACGGCTGGCTGCCGCAGGCGTTGCAGGCGCTGCATCTGTACACGCAAGAGGTGCGGCTCACGCACAACTTCACGGGCGTGTTGCTGTCGCTGATCGTGTCGGGCTTTCCGTTCGCGTTTCTGCTGACGCTGTCGTACGTGACCGGCATCGACCCGACGCTCGCAAGCGCGGCCGCGACGCTCGGCGCGAGTCCGTGGCAGCAGTTTCGCCGCATCTATCTGCCGCTGCTCGTGCCGGGGCTCACGATGGCCGCGTGTCTGTCGTTCGTGCAGGCGTTCTCGGTGTTTCCGTCGGCGGTGCTGCTCGGCGCGCCCGCGGGTCCGACGCGCGTGATGTCGATTGCCGCGGCCGAAGCCGCGTTCGAGAGCTACGACTATTCGCTCGCATCGGCGATCGCGATGGTGATGGGCTTCGTGCAACTGCTGGTGGTCGCCGCGCTGCTCGGCGCGCGCCGCTGGTTCTATCGTGGTCCCGTAACGGGAGGCAAAGGCTGATGACGACCGATCGTCGCGCGACGCAGCCCGACTGGTCCGCGTCCACCTCCGCTTGCGCGGCGCCTCAGCCGGGCGACGGCGCCCGCGAGCCAGCACAACATGCGCGTCAGCGCGCGAATCTGCCGGGCCGCATCTGGCAGGTGCTGGTGTGGGCCGTGATGGCGTTCTTCCTGATCAACGTCGTGCTGCTGATTGCGACCGTCGCGGTGAATTCGATCGCGACGCGCTGGTTCGGCACCGCGTTGCCGCAAGGTTTCACGTTGCACTGGTATGCGCAGGCGTGGAGCGACTTCCAGCTCGCGAGCGTGCTGTGGGTGACCGTGCAGGTGGTCGGCGCGGTCGTGTTGCTGTCGGTGCTGCTCGGCGTGCCGGCTGCGTATGCGCTCGCGCGCGTGCAATTCCGCGGCAAGCGCCTTGCGATGCTGATCTTTCTGCTGCCGTTGATGGTGCCGCCCGTCACCTACGGCATTCCGATGGCGACCGCGATGTACAAGGTCGGACTCGCCGGCACGCTATGGGGCGTGATTCTTGCGAATCTCGTACCGGCGCTGCCGTTCGTGATTCTGGTGATGACGCCGTTCATCGAGCAGATCGATCCGAATCTCGAAGCGGCCGCGCGCATTTTCGGCGCGAACACGTTCCGCTATTTCCGTTACGTGCTGCTGCCGCTGCTCGTGCCGGGCATGCTGGCGGCGGGGCTGCTCGTGCTGGTGCGCACGATCGGCATGTTCGAGCTGACGTTTTTTACAGCCGGTCCGGCCACGCAAACGCTGGTGGTCGCGTTGTATTACGCTGTGTTTTCGACCGGCGTGCGCGCGCCGCAATCGATCGATGCGATGGCGATGATCTATATGGCGATCACGTTGATCTGGGTGCTGATCGCACTACAATTCGTGAGCCCGACGCAGATCGTGTCCCGCGTGAAAGAACAGAGGCGCTGACGCATGGTCGGCGCCAATCGTGGAGTAGACGTTGACGAATAGAAAGACCCCCGAGGAATTGCGTAGTCATCGCTGGTACGGCGCGAACGATCTGCGTTCGTTCGGCCACCGCTCGCGCACCGCGCAGATGGGCTACAACCGCGACGAATACGCGGGCAAGCCGGTCATCGCGATTCTGAACACGTGGAGCGAGATCAATCCGTGCCACACGCATTTCAAGCAGCGTGTCGAGGAAGTGAAACGCGGCATCTGGCAGGCCGGCGGCTTTCCGATCGAGCTGCCTGTGCAGACGCTGTCCGAGCCGTTCCAGAAGCCCACCACGATGCTGTACCGCAATTTCCTCGCGATGGAAGCCGAGGAGATGCTGCGCTCGTATCCCGCCGACGGCGTCGTGTTGATGGGCGGCTGCGACAAGACCACGCCCGCTTTGTTGATGGGCGCGATCTCGATGGATCTGCCCGCCATCTTTCTGCCTGCCGGCCCGATGCTGCGCGGCAACTGGAACGGCGTGACGCTCGGCTCGGGTTCCGATTCATGGCGCTACTGGGCCGAACTGCGCGCGGGCACGCTGAGGCCGGACGACTGGCAGGGCGTCGAGGGTGGCATCGCGCGCTCGCCCGGTCACTGCATGACGATGGGCACCGCATCGACGATGACGAGCGCGGCCGAAGCGCTGGGCTTCACGCTGCCCGGCTTCGCGTCGATTCCCGCGCCCGATTCGCGGCATGCGCAGATGGCCGCGCAAACCGGCATGCGTATCGTCGAGATGGTGTGGGAGGATCTGAAGCCGTCGGACCTGATCACGGCGGCATCAGTCGATAACGCGGTGACGACTTGTGTCGCGCTGTCCGGGTCGACCAATTCGGTCGTGCATATGATCGCGCTTGCACGGCGCGCGGGCATCGAGTTGACGCTCGACCGCTTCGACGAGATCGCGCGCCGCACGCCCGTGCTCGCGAACATCAGACCGACCGGCGCCTATCTGATGGAGGACTTTTTCTACGCGGGCGGTTTGCGCGGGCTGCTCGCGGAACTGGGCGAACTGATCGACGGCTCGCAGAAAACCGTGAACGGCCGCACGCTCGGCGAGAACCTTGCCGGCGCGCGCATTTTCAACGACGACGTGATCCGCCGCCGCACGAATCCGCTACTGCGCGACAGCAGCCTCGCGGTGCTGCGCGGCAATCTCGCGCCCGACGGCGCCGTGATCAAGCCGGGTGCGGCCGAGCCGCATCTGCTCGTGCATACGGGCCGTGCGGTCGTGTTCAGCGACTACGACGACATGGCCGCGCGCATCGACGACGACGCGCTCGACATCGACGAAAGCTGCGTGCTCGTGCTGCAGCACGCGGGGCCGGTCGGCGCGGGCATGCCCGAATGGGGTCAACTGCCGATTCCGCGCAAGCTGCTGCAAAAAGGCGTGCGCGACATGGTGCGCATCTCTGACGCGCGGATGAGCGGCACGAGCTATGGCGCGTGCGTGCTGCACGCGGCGCCCGAGGCATTCGTCGGTGGGCCGCTGGCGTTGGTGCGAAGCGGCGATCTGATCGAGCTCGATGTGCCGCGCCGCAGGCTGAATCTGCTGGTATCGGACGAAGAGCTCGCGCGCCGCAAGGCCGCGTGGGTCAAACCCGCTGCGCGCTTCGAGCGCGGCTATGGCGCCCTGCATCAGGCGCACGTGATGCAGGCGGATCAAGGCTGCGATTTCGACTTCCTGCAGCGCGGCGGCGTGAGTCCCAATAGCTCGGGCGAGCCGGAGATTCACTGAGGTTCAATACCCCACGCGATACACGCGCCCCGTCTGCGCCCCTTCCACACTGCGCAGATAAGCAAGCGCCGCGCGTTGCGCGCTGACGGGCTCGAAGCCGCGAAAGAACGGCGCGTAAGCCTCCATCGACTCGGTCAGCACGGTCGGACTCACCACGTTGATGCGCAGCCCGCGCGGCAGTTCGATCGCGGCGCCGCGCACGAAGCCCTCGAGCGCGAGATTGACGGTCGTCGCGCTCGCTCCCTGCGGGATCGGCTCGTCGCCCAGAATGCCGCTCGTCAGCGTGAACGATCCGCCGTCGTTCACGTACGGCAGCGCCGCGAATACGACGTTGATCTGGCCCATCAGCTTGTCGCGCAGCCCGACCCAGAACTGCTCGATGCTCATCTGCTCCAGCGGACCGAAATGCACTTTGCCGGTCGCGGTGACGACGCCGTCCACCTTGCCGATGTCGCGAAACAGCCGCTCGACGCTCGCCGGGTCCGTGCTATCGACGTGATATTGCCCGCGCGTCGCGCCCACCTCGATCACTTCGTGACGCGCCTTCAGCTCCGCGCGGATCGCCTGGCCCAGCGTGCCCGTGGCACCGATGACGACGATTCTTTTCATCCGCAACTCCGTTAAACGAACCCACGTTAAAACAGGCAAAGCACGCACCAGAATAAAACGGTGCGTGCTGCGTGATTGCCTGATAAATCGGAATAAACCCGGTAATTCAAACGCGCGCGTCTAAAGGGATGATGCGCGCGCGCCTATTTCACCCGATGTAATTCGATTACGCGCGCGGGCCGCAAATGATTGAGCGCATAGTGAATGCGGCCACGATCGTGGCGCTGTCCGACCGGACGCGGGTCGTCGTACTGATGGTCGGCCGAGTAGACGTCGAGCGGCTCGGCCATGCCCTTGTCGATCACCGAGTAGCCCGGCTCGAGCGCGAGCAGCAGGTGGTTGCCGCCGACCCTGCTGTCGAAGCCGGCCATGCCATCGAGCGACTCGGGCACGCTGTTGTCGAGCGTCGCATTGCTGGTCGTGACCGCGTCGGGCGAGATCGCGCCGTGGCCCGCCAGACGGGCCGCTTCGCGGTTCTTGCCGTCGGTGTCGACCGTGCTGTCGTGCGTGCGGTCGTTGTGCAGGTCCGTGCTTCGTGGGTCCTTCGGGTCCGGCTTCGTACCGGCGTTTTCGGGTTTGTTGATCGCGCTGTTCATCGTGCATTCTCCTGAAGCGGACATTCGAAGAAAAGAGCAAAAGCCGTTCCGACTGACACGGCGCCGCGGTGCGCGAGAGTCGCGATGCGTTCTCCGCCATCCTTCGATGCGAGTGGCGTTACCTCGCGATTAAACGGCGATGACGTCCGCGATTCATTTCGTTTTTTTCAATGGACGCGTATTTTCTACAGAGTATGATCTTACTCCTGCGACCGACGCGCGGATAAATTGGCGGCATGCTCCGGCTGTTCCAGCATGGTCGGAAAAACTAACAAACAAATGGCCGCGCGACTGAGAAAATGTTACGGGGCTTCAGGGGCGGGTGACTCATGCACTTCGATGCTGCATTCACACATCGCGGCTATCTTTTGAATTGCGAACCGGCGCGCTCGGGCGACGGCTCCTGGCAACCGTATGTGGTGATCTCGCGCTCGAGCGACGGCGAACTGGTCGCTAACCGTTTCTTTCCCACGGAACTGCGCTTCTCCGACGAAGCCGCTGCCATCGCGCACGCGCGCGATTGGGCAGTGCGCTGGATCGACGCGAGCAGTCTGACTATCTGAAGTCAGGGAACGATGCGTGCATGCCAGCGCGCGTCGACGCAATGAATCCGAGCCGACCTGCGCGCTGCCGGGCGGGCACCGTTAAAACGCGGTAATCTCTGCTCGATAACCACTTCGAACCGTGCACGCCGCACGGCGCCGTCCCTTATGCCCAACGAGCCTTCCCATAACTGGGGCCTTGAACAGATCGTCGCCGACCTGCGCGCCTCGCGCGAGCAATTGCATCGCACGCGGCATCCGCTCGGCATTCGCGAATTGCCATCGCGCGAAGCGGTGGTCAATATCGTGGCCGGTCTGCGCGCCGCGATGTTTCCGACGCATTACGGCGCGCCCGATCTAACCGACGAAACGGTCGACTACTACGTCGGCCACACGCTCGAAAGCACGTTGCGGCTGCTCGCCGAACAGATTCGCCGCGCGCTGCGCTTCCTGCCCGAGTTCGGCGAGACGCCGGACGCCGAGTTGCGGGAGCGCGCGTTCGCGGTGGCGCGCGAGTTCGCGACGCAGCTGGCGGGCATACGCGCGCTGCTCGTCAGCGACATCCAGGCTGCGTACACCGGCGACCCCGCCGCGCAGCACATCACCGAAATCCTGCTGTGCTATCCGGGCGTGTGGGCGATGACGCATCATCGGCTCGCGCATGCGCTGCATCGGCTCGGCGTGCCGCTGCTGGCGCGCTTCATCAACGAGATCGCGCACTCGGCGACCGGCATCGACATTCACCCGGGCGCGACGATCGGGCCGAGCTTCTTCATCGATCACGGCACCGGCGTGGTGATCGGCGAGACAGCGATCATCGGCGAGCGCGTGCGCGTGTACCAGGCGGTCACGCTCGGCGCGAAGAGCTTCGCGGCCGATGAGGACGGCACGCTGATCAAGGGCAATGCCCGGCATCCGATCGTCGAGGACGATGTCGTGATCTACGCGGGCGCGACGATTCTCGGACGCGTGACGATCGGGCGCGGGTCGGTGATCGGCGGCAACGTGTGGCTCACGCATAGCGTGCCGCCGGGCAGCAGCGTATCGCAAGGCAAGGTCCGCGAAGGAGAGCGCACCGACAACGGACGGCAATGACACGGCTAGCCGCCGCGCCCGCGCGCCGGGCCGATTGCATCGCGCTGCGCCTAGCCGATCGGCCAATGGCGCAACCACGGCAACGCATGCATGCCATGCAGCCACACATGCTCGCCGATAAACCACGCGGCCGCCCAGGACGCCGCGACGACGATCAGATCGCAGTGCCCGCTATTCCATAGATTCAACGAATGTCGCCCGGCGATCCACGGCACGCCGAGCGGATTCGGCCAGTCGGCGAGCAGATGCATCAGGCCGCCGCACGCGAAGCCGAACGCGGGCGCCGCGAAGATCGAATGTCCGAGCGTGTGATACGACACCGCGAGCAGCGCGAGCCAGCCGATGCCCCAATGCGTCAACGTGCGATGCGTGATCCACAGCCGCCGCGCGCGCGACCACCATGCGACTTCGAGCCAGTCCGGCGCGGTGCTGCCGGCCACGCCGGCGATGAAGCTCAGCAGCACGCCAGCATGAAACGGACCGCCGCCGTTGCGCGCGACGATCGCCGCCGCGATGATGCCGGCTGCGAAACCGGTCGCATGATGCGCTTTGCTGGATGCCATCGAAACTCGCGGCACACGTGCCGCGCGAAAGACAAAGGGCGGCTATGTTCGCAGATGGGCGCGTAAAAAAATAGCCGATGCGCCAGATAAAAATTCGCGCACCGGCCTTCCGTGCATGACGCGCACGGCGTTCAAGCGCGCCGCGCCGCTCAGATCGCGCAGCGCGCGATATCGAAGCGCATTTCCTCCTCGGGCGGATCGTCGGGCGCATTGGCCGGATGCACGACCTTGATGACCGTGTTGCCGTTGAGCGGGGTCAGCGTGACGAAGTACGAGTTGTGCGAATCGGCACCGACCGCAAGTTCGGTCGCCGCGCCGGCGTGCGAGGTGCGCACGCGCGGCAGACGTTCTTCGAGGCAGGCGGCGATGGACGCAGGCGTGCGTGACGACGACACGTACACGAGCGGTGCGGACGCATCGCGCGCGGGGCCGCCCGATGAACCGCAAGCGGCGAGGGTGGCGGTGAGGGCGACAGCTGGGGCAAGCAGGAGAAGTCTTTTCATGATCCGATCGTCGGCATTCCCGGTCATGCATGGGAAGGTGAGGCGCGGGCGAAGCGCGATGCGCTGACGTACAGCGCGATGCTTCGCGACGAAGCTGCCGTGCAGGCGGCGCGGTTTCGCGGCGTCGCACGGCGGCCGGGGCAGTATACCGAGCATGTGTCGACGTCGTCACTAGCGCGGCCATGCGTTTATTGGTGTCGATGCGCAGCGAAGTGTAATTGCCGCTATGCGGATATTTAATTGCGCGCCTTACAACGGTTTATTTTCGAATCCGGGATTATGTGAATTAATCGCGTAAGTGCCGGTCCGCAAAAGGAAATTATTTTTAACGATGAATGGCGGGACGCGCTGTCAGGTCAGGGGCTGTTGTCGGGCGGTAACGGCTCAAGGCCTCGCGGCGAGCACAAGGGGAAAGCGGATGAGGCCGTTTGCCCTGATTCCCACGGTTTTGCGCAATGCAGTCTTTCGAAGAAAGCCTTAAATCGAGGGGGGATGCCACTTATAATTTTGATAGACCCCTTCGACCAAAGGGTGTCTTTTTCATTTTTACACGCGGCTTTCGGGCCGCGTTTTTTTATCTGAAATTTAAAGCGGATTTATAAATCGTCGCGTAGGTAAATATAACTTTTTGCGCGTTGAGCGGCGGCGCCGTTCCGAACGCGCCTTGTCCGTTCGTCAGAGCGAGCAGGGCCAAGCGGGCTGCGCAGGTAGAATCGCGGGTTCGAAATCTGTTTGTGCGCCCCGCGAAGTGAGTGAACCTGTGATGACCGACACGCCCTTTCCCTCGACCGACACGAATGCCGAGTTCCTCGGACCGGACGACAGCGTGCATGAAGAACGTCTGTGGCGCGACAACGGCTGGACCGCGCGCATCATCAAGAACGAAGACGACGAAGGCTGGGCCGTCGAAATGATCAAGGACGGCGAGGCGGAGCCTGCGCTCGTCGGACCGTGGACGATGGGCCGCAACAAGAAGGATCCGAAGCCGCTCGACGTATCGGCGTTCAACACGCTCGTGAAAACCGCGGCGGAAGTGCTGCGTCGTCACGAGCAGCAGCTGCGCGCGCAACTGCACAAGACGGTGCGCGTGCCGAGCGCGGACGGCAACGACGAACTCGACATCACGCTCGACATCGTTCCCGACGAAGACGAGCCGTACGCACTGTTGAGCGCGCTCGATATTTTCGGCGAGCAGATCGCGCAAGTGCAGGTTGCGCCGACGTTCAAGCTCAGCAAGGCGAGCGCCGCGGCGTGGGTGGCAAACGAGTTTCGTCGGCCGGGGTAAGTGGCGGTTGTAGGCGCGGTTGCGTCGTGATCTGATCCGCTGGTCGCTGACACTGCCGGCGATCATGGCTGGCCACTCGAACTGGCTCGTGATCAAAGATATCGACGATCGTGGCGAAACGGTCGAATACGACGTCTCGCCAAACCCTAGCTGCGCTTGCAGAAAATCGCGGTGATGAGCGGCGCGACGTGATGCACGATCGCCGTGCTGCCGGCGTTTTCAAGCGCGCTTTTAACATTGTCGTCGCTGCCGAACACGACCGCGCCATACGCGGACTGCGCGACCGGTTCGCCGTCGCCGACCCGGAACATCGGGTCGTCCTTTTCGAAGCCCACCACCGCGAATACGCGGAAACCGAACGCGGTCAGATGCACATCGGGCATCGGCGAGAACGCGTTGATCGAGTTGCTTTCGACGTGACTTGGCTTCGGTTTGATCAGCTGCTGCTGCATCAGATCGGCAATGAACTGGTGGCCGCTCTCATTGCATGTCAGCGGCGCGTCGAGCTCCACGGCGAACGAAGAAAGGGGCAGCGCGGCGGCGGCGGCAAACAGCAGAGGGACAAGGAGACGGTTCATGAGCGTAGGCGGGCGTCAACAGTCGATGTCGTGGATTAGCAACCACTGCGCCATCCCCCGGAGGGCACGAGCGGTGCTGCACATCGAACAGATTCCGCATGACTGGCACAACTGGATTCGCACTTTACAGCGATTCGGTGAATTCCGCTTTGTGACGGACACACGAACGGCATCTGCAAATTGCAGAGAAACGTACGGCATAACAGCAAGCTTTCAGAATCCCGTATATATTTCCGCCCTATGACTTCGCAACCCCGACCTCCAATCAACGTTCCGCCGCCACGTACGTGGGACGCCCGGCTCGCCCGCCGGCTCGTGACACCGCTAGTCGACACCTGGGTCACCCCGAACCATTTGACCACGCTGCGCCTGCTGATCGGCGTCGCAGGCGCGCTGTGCCTTGCGCACGGGGGATTCGCGTGGGCCAATGCGGGCGCACTGCTGATCGTCCTGTCGAATTTCGTCGATCACACGGACGGCGAACTCGCGCGAGTGGGCGGCAAGTCGAGCCGCATCGGTCATTTTTACGATCTCGCCTGTGATGCGCTCGTGACCGTGATGCTGTTCGTCGGCATGGGTATCGGTGTCGGCGGCGCGCAGATCGACGCTTTGAAGCTCGCGCCCGGCGTGCTCGGCGCGGTGGCTGGTGTCGCGGTCGCCCTGATCTTCTTTTTGCGCATGCGGATCGAGGAAATGGTCGGCAAGGCCGGCACGAAGCAGGCGTCGATGGGGGGCTTCGAAACCGAGGACGTGCTGTACCTGCTGCCCATCGTCACGCTGACGAATGTCATTGCGCCGTTCGTGGTGGTCGCGTCGATCGGCGCGCCGCTGTTCGCCGCATGGGTGGTGATCGACTACTGGCGCGTCGCGCGCCGTAGCGCTCGCCGGACGGCCAAGGCCGCCAGCGCGTCTGAATCCCGTCAACAGTGGGCCAGCAAATGAATCTGCACGCCGAAGACGACGTGATCGCGCCCGTGTCGTCAGGCACGCCCGTGGCGGCGCTCACGCCCGCGCCCGATGCCGACCGCGCGGTCGCGAGCCGTACCCGCACGTTCGACAACGCGCGTCTGCGTAAAGACTTCGCCGCGCAGGACGCGTTTCTGTATCTGGACGATTTCCTCGCCCCGGAAGTGACCGCGCAGCTGGTACACAGCGCGCGCTCGCTGCTCGACGAAGTGAACCGCAACTATCTGCCGGGTCACAAGCAGGGCGGCAGTGTCAGCCGCCATACGATCGACCGTCTCGCGCCGTTCGTCGCCGAGCTGTATCGCTCGAAGGAGTTGATCGGCTGGCTCGAGCAGCTTAGCGGCGACCAGTTGCAGGTGTCGCCCGCCGACGATCCGCACGCATACGCGCTCTACTACTACACGCGCCCCGGCGACCATATCGGCTGGCACTACGATACTTCGTATTACGAGGGACGCCGCTACACGCTGCTGCTCGGCGTGATCGACGAATCGTCGTGCCGGCTCGACTACGAACTGCATACGCGCAATCCGGAGGTGCCCGACCAGCCGGGCTCGGTGCAGATTCCGCCGGGTGGCCTCGTGTTTTTCGATGGCGACAAGCTGCGTCATCGCGTCACGCCGGCCGGGCCGAACGAGATGCGTGTGTCGCTGACGTTCGAATACGTCACCGATCCCAACATGCGGCCGTGGCGCCGCTTCGTTTCCAACATGAAGGACGCGATCGCGTACTTCGGTTTCCGCCAGGTGTTCCGTCAGATGGCCTCGCGCGGCAAGGACGCCGCGTGAGTCGGGCGGCCCTGCTTCTGCTGTCGATCGGCTCGGCGCTGTTCGTCGGCCTGCTCGCCTGGCAGGGCTTCGGCTCGGTGGCGTCGACCTTGCTCGCAGCCGGCTGGGGCCTCGCGGTCGTCGCCGCGTTCCACGTGGTGCCGCTCGTGCTCGATGCGGCTGCGATCGCCGTGCTGTTCAGGCGCGACCACCCTTCGCGTGACGGTGCGCATGAAGGTCCGGCAAGCGGTGCAACCAGCGGCGCGACGAGCGCTGCGCGAGCCGAACCCTCGCTGCGCGATGCGTTGTCCGCGCGCTGGATCGGCGAGTCGGTGAATAGCCTGCTGCCCGCTGGGCAGATCGGCGGCCCGGTGGTGATGGTGCGTCAACTGTCGCAGCGCGGCATGCTGCTGCGCGACGCGGCCGCCGCGATCACCGTCAGCACGACCTGGCAGGCGCTCGCGCAAATCGTGTTCGCGCTCGGTGGCCTCGCGATGTTCGGCGCGTACGCCGCGCACGGCACGCTGCACGACCTGCGCACCGCAACGCTGATTGCGACCGGCGTGCTCGGCGCGCTGATCGCCGCGTTCTACTTCGCGCAGCGGCGCGGTCTGTTCGGCCGGCTGCTGGGCGTGGTGTCGAAGGTGTTCGGCAAGCGCGACTGGTCGTCGCTGATGACGCGCGCGGAAGCCGTCGATGCCGCCGTGCAGTCGCTGTACCGCGAGCGCGGCCGCGTGGTGGCGAGCTTTGCGCTGAGCCTCGTGGGATGGGTCGTCGGCACGGCCGAGGTATGGCTCGCGCTGCGTTTTCTCGGTCATCCGGTCGGCTGGATCGACGCGCTGCTGCTGGAAAGCATCGGCCAGGCGATTCGCGGCGCGGCCTTCATGATCCCGGGCTCGCTCGGCGTGCAGGAGGGCGGCTATCTGCTGCTCGCGCCGCTGGTGGGTTTGCCGCCCGACGCGGCGCTGGCGTTGTCGCTCGCCAAGCGTGCGCGTGAACTCCTGCTGGGCCTGCCGGGCCTGCTTGTATTGCACTTCAGCGAACGAAGCTGGCAACGGCGGCGCGCTCCACGGCGCGTGCCGGTTGCCGATTGACCTCCGTACTTTTTTCAAAGGACCGCGCATGCGCGCAATCATTCTCGCAGCGGGCCTCGGCCTGCGTCTCCAGCAGCCGCCGCAAGCCCAGTTTCCGAAATGCCTGTTGCAGTTCGACGGCATGAGCCTGCTCGAACGGCATCTGCAGATGCTCAAAACCGCTGGCGTGACCGACGTCGTGCTGGCGCTCGGTTTCCAGCCGGAATCCGTGCAGGCGGAACTCGCGCGCATCGACTGGCCGCACAAGGTCGAGACCGTGCTCAATCCGCGCTTCGATCTTGGCAGCGTGCTGACCGTGCATACCGTTGCCGACGCGTTGACGCGCGGCGGCGACGTGCTGCTGATGGACGCCGACGTGCTGTACGACGAGCGCATCCTGAGCGCGCTGGTGGCGGGCGAGTCGGTGAACCGTCTGCTGATCGACCGCGATTTCGAAGCGGGCGACGAGCCCGTCAAGCTGTGCCTGAAGGACGGCGTGCCGGTCGAGTTGCGCAAGCAGCTCGCGGTCAATCTGGAGTACGACACGATCGGCGAGTCGGTCGGATTCTTCCGCTTCCGCGAGGAAACCGCGCGACGCTTCACGCAGATCGTCGCGGGCTATATCGACAGCGGCCGCGCGAACATGCCGCACGAAGAGGCGGTGCGTGACCTGCTGCTCGAGCGCAGCCAGCTGTTCGACACGGCCGACGTGACCGGCGCGCCGTGGATCGAGATCGACTTCCCGAACGACGTCGCGCGCGCCGCCAACGAGATCCTGCCGCAGTTGCAGCCGCTCGTCAGCGCATCGCGCTGAGGCGTCCGTGCCGCGCGCGAAGATGCACGGCAGCGCGCGATGGCACCCGGCAAAATCCCCTCGCGCGACAACATTTGTTGTCGCCGCGATGCCATAATCGACGCTTTCCATTGATGGCTGGCCGCCCGTCGCCATGACAATGCTGCTCGCTTTAGGCGCTTTCATCGTTCCGCTGATCGTCGCGTGCGCGATGTTCATGGAAAACGTGGACGGCACGGTCATCGTGACGTCGCTGCCGGTTCTGGCACGCGACCTCGGTCATGATCCGATCACGCTGAAGCTTGCGGTCACCGCGTATGTGATCGGCCTTGGCGTCTTTATCCCGATCTGCGGCTGGGTCGCCGACCGCTTCGGTTCGCGCACCGTGTTCCGGACCGCGATCGGCATCTTCCTGGCGGGCTCGCTGTTGTGCGCGGCCTCCACTTCGCTCGATACCTTCGTGCTCGCGCGCTTCGTGCAGGGCATCGGCGGCGCGCTGATGGTGCCGGTGGGCCGCATCATCATCTTCCGGTCGCTGCCGAAGTCGGAGTTCATTCGCGCGATGAACTATCTGACGGTGCCGGCGTTGCTCGGTCCGGTGGTCGGGCCGCCGCTCGGCGGCTTTATCACGACCTATCTGCACTGGCGTCTGATCTTCGTGATCAACGTGCCGATCGGCCTGCTCGGCATCTGGCTCACCAACAAATACATCGCCAATACGCGCGAGCCGCATCCGGGCCGGCTCGACTGGCTCGGCTTCGTGCTGTCGGCTAGCGGGGCTTCGCTGTTCATGCTCGGGCTCTCGCTGGTCGGCGGCGAACTGGTGTCGACGGGACTATCGGTCGGCATGTGCGTGACCGGCATCGTGTTGCTGCTGCTTTATGTGCTGTATGCGAGCCGCGTCGCGCTGCCGGTGCTCGATCTGCGCTTGCTGCGCATTCCAAGTTTTCATGCGAGCGTGATCGGCGGTTCGCTGTTTCGGATCGGTCTTGGCGCCGTGCCGTTCCTGTTGCCGCTCGCGTTGCAGGAAGGGCTCGGCATGACCGCGTTCAGAGCCGGCGCGATCACGTGCGCATCCGCGTTCGGTTCGATTTTCATGAAGACGGTGGCGTCGCGCATTCTCGAACGCTTCGGCTTTCGTACCGTGCTGATGGTCAACGCCGCGTGCGCGGGTCTCGCGATCGCCGTGTACGGGTTGTTCTTTCCCGGCACGCCGCATTGGGTGATCTGGTGCATCGTGCTGGTGGGCGGCTTCTTTCCTTCTCTGCAATTCACGTCGCTCAATACGCTGGCCTATGCCGATATTCCGGGCAGCGACGTGGGCCGCGCGACGAGTGTCGCGAGCGTCATCCAGCAGATGTCGCTCGGCCTCGGCGTGACGATCTCGGGCATCGTGCTGCAGATTTCGCATCGTGTGCAAGGGCATCCGAACATCGTGTTCTCCGATTTCTGGCCGGCGTTTCTCGTCGTCGGTCTGTTCTCGTGCCTGTCGATTCCGATTACGCGGCGGCTGCCGCGAGACGCGGGCGATGAGATCTCGCGCGGCCGTCGCGGGCGCGCGTAAGCCATCATGCGGATGTCGTCGTCGATGAGGAGGTCATGAAGTTGTTTCGCAACGTCAAAGCTTCAACCAGTGCTTCGATCAGCGGTCTTGCCCTGATCGCAATCCTCTGCGTTTCAACCGGGTTTCTCGAGGCGGCGCCTGCTGTCGCGAAAGCGCCCGCGAAGACGCAACCGGCCGTGCTTGCCGGTTCGGCGATTGCGGTGCCGGACTCATACAGCGCCGATGCCGCCGAGCAGATCTTCAACGAAGGCGGCAATGCGGTCGATGCGGCCGCCGCGATCGCCTTCACCCTCGCGGTCACGTTCCCGGATGCGGGCAACATCGGCGGGGGCGGGTTCATGACGCTGTACGTCGACAACAAGCCGTATTTCCTCGACTATCGCGAGCGCGCGCCGCTCGCCGCGACGAAGAACATGTATCTCGACGACAAGGGCGAGATCATCAAAGGCATGAGCCTGGTCGGCTATCGCGCGGTGGGCGTGCCAGGCACCGTCGACGGCATGTGGCAAGCGCAGCGCCGTTTCGGCAAGCTGAAATGGCAGCAGGTGCTCGCGCCGGCTATTCACTATGCGCGCGACGGCTTCGTGGTCGCCCCGCAACTGCAGAAGCGGCGCGACGATGCGGCGAAGAACTTCGCGGGCAGGACCAATTTCGACACCTACTTCGGCAATCTGAAGCAGGGCGTCACCTTCAGGCAGCCTGACCTTGCCGCGGTCCTGCAGCGTATTTCCGATCAGGGCGCGAAAGATTTCTACACGGGCAAGACTGCGGATCTGATCGCCGCTTCAATGCGCGGCCACGGCCTGATTACGAAGGCCGATCTCGCGCAGTACAAGGCGGTTTGGCGCGAGCCGGTGCAGGCGAACTGGAACGGCTACCGCGTGATCACCGCGCCGCCGCCGAGTTCGGGCGGCGTCGGGCTCGTGCAACTGCTGAAGATGAAGGCCGATATCGCGCCCGAGTTCAAGAATGTGCCGCTCAATTCCGTGCAATACGTGCATCTGATCGCGGAGCTCGAGAAGCGCGTGTTCGCGGACCGCGCGCAGTATCTCGGCGACCCGGATTTCTACAAGGTGCCGGTCGCGCAACTGATCGACGACCCGTATCTGGCCAAGCGCGCGGCCGAGGTCGATCCGAATATGCCGTCGGACACGAAGAGCATTCAGCCGGGGCTCGGGACCTCGATGCCGGAGAAGGCGGAGACCACGCATTTTTCGGTGGTCGACAAATGGGGCAACGCGGTGTCGAACACGTACACGCTGAACGGCGCGTTCGGCTCGGGCGTCGTGGTGGATCGGGCAGGCATCGCGCTGAACGACGAGATGGACGACTTCTCCGCGAAGCCGGGCGCCGCCAACATGTTCGATGTGGTCGGCAGCGACGTGAATGCGATCGAGCCGAAGAAGCGCCCGTTGTCGTCGATGGCGCCGACGATTCTGACGAAGGACGGCAAGGTCGCGCTCGTGATCGGCACGCCGGGCGGATCGCGCATCTTCACGACGATCTTCCAGGTGATCACCGACATCTACGACTTCGACATGCCGTTGCCGGATGCGCTCGCCGCGATGCGTTTCCATCACCAGCTATTGCCGCCGAATACGATCTATTCGGAGCCGTACAAGCCGATCGAGGGCGAACTCGCCCAGCAGCTCGAGGCGAAGGGCTACAAGCTGGAAGGGCAGCAATTCACCGGCGATGTTCAGGTGATCAGGATCGATGGGGACGAGCCGGAGGCGGCGGCCGATCCGCGTGGGCGAGGGGTGACGCGGGTGGTTCGGTAGGGAGGAGAGTCGGTTGCAGCCATTCTCTTCGACGATCAGCCTAGTCCTGATCGACTTCGGGCCATAGTCTCGGGAATAGAAATCGAAGACTCTTCAATGGGAGACCGAACGAGAGATTGCCGCGATGGGAAGGCGAGTCGAGCAGTCCAATATCAAGTAGAGAGCGCGTAATCCGGCGAGCCAGAACATCAGTAACGCCAAGTATCTGATTGAATTCGGCGCGGCTGACTGCACGCCGCGTCGCCACAAACTCCATCGCCAGTGCCGAGGCCTCCGGTTTGATCACCGATTTTTCGGAGCCGATCATCCACGGATTCGAATCGAGGTAGCGCAATAGATCGAGCAGGCGATCTGCAATGCCATCGAACTCGGTCATGCGAACCATAAAGCTTACCTGGTCCAGGCAGCAATCGAGAAAGAACCGCGCGAAACGCACCAGGCCTTCCTGGGATAGATTGCCTCGGCCATCAAGGTCATTGCGGCGCGTCTGGTCGGCTTCGCTCAATCTTGCGTAGTACAGCTCATGTTCGCGTGCGAGACCGCGAAGCGGAGACCATAGGCCATGCGTCAAGTCGGCCGATCGTAAAGCGAGATGTGAATGCAGACGTGCCACCCGGCCATTGCCGTCTGCGAACGGGTGAGTCCATGCCAACCGATGATGCGAGCAGGCGATGCCGATCAACTGATGGTCCTTGATCCGTAGGCGCGCATATCGCTTGGCCCATGCATCGAGCAATGGCGCGATCATTTCAGGTTCTGGCGCGAGATGCCGGCCCACGGTGACGTCCGATCTGCGAAGTTCGCCCGGCACGATTGGTTCGCCCTCGCTGGTAAATCTCTCAGCGACCGGCAAATAGGAAAAAAATCGCTCATGAATGGCCGTAAGTCGTGCGGGCTCGAACAGGGCGGGCGTCGCAAGCAAATCCCACTCTTCTTCGAGCGAGGATTCCGTTGCAATATGCGCCATCGCAAGGCGCTGCTTTTTGCGCTCGGCGACGTCAGCTGAATAGTCGCGCTTGAGAGCGGCCTCGATCCTGGCGGGCGTGGTGTGCTGGCCTTCGATCTTATTTGTGTAGTACGAATTCATCGCACGCAATTGCGGGACGAGCGCCGCGGCAAATGGCGTCCCGCTTACGGCAAGGAGCTTTTGCGATGAGTCGACGAGTTCGGTCGTGCGCTCGATCAGCGGATCCAATACACGGTCCTCAGGAAACAAGGGTTCGAACGATACGACGGTCGTCATCGCGGATTGTAGGGTTTAATGTAGAGTTAGATGTTGTTGATTATATCGTTCAATAAATTGATTTATAAGGATTTTAATTATTTCTTGTAGAGTCTAATGTAGGGTTTGCGGTAGGGTGGCGCCTGACTGTCCACCCCGCAGTCCCCCGGCAATCCCCCCATCACCCTGCCTGCTCCACCGGCGTCACCGTCAACTCCACCCGCTGCGCGCCGCGCAACACCGCCACGTTGACCGGCTTGTCGATACGCGAAGCATCGAGCGTGCGTTGCAGTGCATCCACATCCTGCACCGGCTGCGCGTCGATCGCGACGATCGTGTCGTCGGTGCGCAAGCCGCCGAGCGCCGCCGGACTGCCTTTGACGATCTCCATCACGCGCACGCCGCTTTGCGTGCCGAGCCCGAAGTAGCGCTGCACGCGGCGCGACAGCGGCGTCGTCGTGCCGGCCACGCCGATATACGCGCGTCGCACGCGACCGTGCGCGAAGATCTGCATGATGACCCACTTCGCGGTATCGATCGCCGTCGCAAAACAGATGGCCTGTGCGCCAGGAATGATCGCGGTATTCACGCCGATCACCTGACCCGCCGAATTGATCAGCGGTCCGCCCGAGTTGCCCGGATTCAATGCCGCGTCGGTCTGGATCACGTCGTAGATCATGCGGCCGGAGTTCGAGCGCAGCGACCGGCCGAGCGCCGAAACGACGCCGGTCGTCACGGTCTGTTGCAGCCCGAGCGGGTTGCCGACCGCAATGGCGATCTGCCCGACGCGCAGCTTCGATGATTCGCCGAGTTCGACATGCGGCAGCGGTTCCGGCGAACCGATGCGCAGCACCGCGAGATCGCTGCCGGGATCGTCGCCGACCAGATCGGCGTCGAACTTCGCGCCGTCGGCCAGCGTCACCTGGATATGCGTCGCGCCATGCACGACGTGGCTATTGGTCAGCAGGTAGCCGTCGGGCGTGAACAGGAAGCCCGAGCCGGTGCCGCCGCGCGCGCCGCGCCCATGCGTGGACGCTTCGCCGGGCAGCCGGCGTTCGACGGCGATAAACGCGACCGCCTGCTGCACGCGCTCCAGTGCACCGATCACGGTGCGGGAGTAGGCGTCGAGCAGCGCGTCGTCGTCGTGGGTCAAAAGGTCGGTGGATTGGGGCCCGGGGGCGTCGGATGCGGCGCTCGACAGGTCATCGATGAAGCGTGGGCGGCTTCCCATAACGATGCTCCGGATAGACGGGCTCCGAGATGCGGGACGCTGCGCGAGTTTTCAAGTGCATCGCGGGGCGTGGGCGGTGTCCCGGCCGCGCCGCCAGACCGGTGGCCACTGCCCGTGAGACACTTTCCCGGGCGGGCCGTCGCTCGCCGCTCGCTCGCGCCACGGAGACCCTGTTCATGTCCGCATCTAACGCTTCAGCGCCGCAATCCCCGCAGCCGGGTCCACGCATCGAGTCGCTCTGTGCGATCACGCTCGCCACCAGCGACATGCAGCGCGCCGTCGCGTTCTACGAAGCGCTCGGCTTCCCGATCAAGTTCGGCGGTCCGCGCGAGGCCTTCACGTCGTTCGCGTTCGGCAGTTCGTATTTGAACCTGATCGCTGATGCGCGCGCGCCGGTCAACTGGTGGGGGCGCGTGATCATCTACGTGTCGGACGTCGACGCGTTCCATGCCAGGGCGGTGGCGGCAGGCTTGCAGCCGACGTTCGCGCCGTCGGATGCGCCGTGGGGCGAGCGCTATTTTCATATCACCGATCCGGACGGCCACGAACTGAGCTTCGCGCAGCCACTGCCCTAGCGGCGGAAGTCGGGGCAAAACTCGCTATCATGGGGTTATCACGCATATGCAGCGGCCGCCCACGCGGTAACACGGCTGACACCTCGCGCTTCGATAATCGAACGCGACCGCGTCGCGCTAGCCGCCGCGCGCCATCCCATTCCTGTTGCGAGGAGAGCCGCAATGAAAGAGCCGGACCCGAGACCCGATATCGAACTGATGGCGGAGCGGCAACGCCGTTTCGAGGAAGACCTCATCGATGCCTACGACGAAGAACTCGAAATGGAGGTCGACGACCGCATCATCGACGGCCCGGCCGGCTTGACGCCCGAGCATCGCGAGGCGCGCAAGCAGTACTTCCGCGAACTGTTCCGGCTGCAGGGAGAACTGGTCAAGCTGCAGGACTGGATCGTCGCGACCGGGCACCGGCTCGTCGTGATCTTCGAGGGGCGCGACGCGGCCGGCAAGGGCGGCGCGATCAAGCGCATCACGCAGCGCCTCAATCCGCGCGTGTGCCGCGTGGCCGCATTGCCCGCGCCGAACAATCGCGAGCGCACGCAATGGTATTTCCAGCGCTATGTATCGCACCTGCCGGCGGGCGGCGAGATGGTGCTATTCGATCGCAGCTGGTACAACCGCGCGGGCGTCGAGCGCGTGATGAACTTCTGCACCGACGAGGAATACGAAGAGTTTTTCCGCTCGGTGCCGGAGTTCGAAAAGATGCTGGCGCGCAGCGGCGTGCAGATCCTCAAGTACTGGTTTTCGATCACCGACGAAGAGCAGGAAATCCGCTTCCAGAACCGCATTCACGATCCGCTCAAGCAGTGGAAGCTGAGTCCGATGGATCTCGAAAGCCGGCGCCGCTGGGAAGCCTATACGCTGGCGAAGGAGGTGATGCTGCAGCGCTCGCATATCCCCGAGGCGCCGTGGTGGGTCGTGCAGGCCGTCGACAAGAAACGCGCGCGCCTGAACTGCATTCAGCATCTGCTGAGCCAGGTGCCGTATCACGAGATCGAGCATCCGCAGATCGACTTGCCGTCGCGTGTCTATCACGAAGACTATAGCCGTCAGCCGGTGCCTCAGTCGATGATCGTGCCTGAGCTGTATTAACAGCGGATCGTATGAAATAGCCGGCCAACGAAAAAGCGCGGTACGTATATCAGCGTACCGCGCTTTTCTTCGTGCTTCGCCCCGCCAGATCGGCGAACTCAGAACACCGAACGGAACGCCCAGAACAGCCCGCCCGCGAGCGCGATCGACGCGGGCAACGTCAGCACCCATGCGAGGATCAGACTGCGCACCGTGGCCCATTGCAGACCCGAGCCGTTGGCCGCCATCGTGCCGGCCACGCCGGAAGAGAGCACATGGGTCGTCGACACCGGCAGACCGTAGACGTCGGCGGCACCGATCGTGACCATCGCGACGAGTTCAGCCGACGCGCCCTGGCCGTACGTCAGATGCTGTTTGCCGATCTTCTCGCCCACCGTAACGACGATGCGCTTCCAGCCGACCATCGTGCCGAGACCCAGCGCGATCGCGACCGCCACCTTGACCCACGGCGGAATGAACTTGGTCGCGTGGTCGATCTGCGTTCTGAAGTTGGCGATGACCTTCGCGTCTTCGGGCGAGAACTGCGGCTGATTGGCCTTCTGCATCAGACGGATCGCCTCGGAGGTGACATACATGTTGTTGCGCACGTTATCGACGATGCCTTGCGGCACCGCGGCCATCGAGCCCGACTCGGCGACCTGGCGACCGATCTGCTCGGTCAGCTGCTGCAGCGCCGGCAGCGTGGCGGGCGTCAGCTGACGGGTGCGCACGAAGGCCTCGACGTCGGCGCGCGGATCCGCGGAAGGCGCCGCGCCCTGCGTGTAGCGCGACAGCGTCGCCGCGGTTTGATGCGCGACCGCGACGAAGTTCTGCGTTTGCGCCGGCGTGACCGCCTTGTTCAGCGCGTAGGCGGTGGGCACGGTACCGATCAGGATCAGCATGATCAGCCCCATGCCTTTCTGGCCGTCGTTCGAGCCATGCGCGAACGACACGCCCGTGCAGGTCAGAATCAGCAGGCAGCGAATCCAGAACGGCGGCGGCTCCTTGCCCTTCGGCTCGGCATACAGCGCGGGCACGCGCACGACGGCCTTCAGGATCAGCAGCAGCAGGCCCGCAAGCAGAAAGCCCACGATCGGCGAAAACAGCAGCGACTTGCCGACGCCGAGCGCCTGATTCCAGTCCACGCCACTGGTGCCGTTCGCACCATGCAGCATCTGATTCATCAGACCTACGCCGATGATCGAGCCGATCAGCGTGTGCGAACTCGAAGACGGCAGGCCCAAAGACCACGTGCCCAGATTCCAGATGATCGCGGCGATCAGCAGCGCGAATACCATCGCGAAGCCGGCGCTGCTGCCAACCTGCAGAATCAACTCGACGGGCAGCAGTTGCAGCACGCCGAAGGCGACCGCTCCGCTCGACGTCAGCACGCCCAGAAAATTCCACGTGCCGGACCAGACCACCGCGATATTCGGCGTCAGCGAGTGAGTGTAGATGACGGTGGCGACCGCGTTGGCCGTATCGTGAAAGCCATTGACGAACTCGAAGCCGAGCGCGATCAGCAGCGCGACACCGAGCAGCAGATACGGCAGTACCGAGCTTTCGCGTACGGGCTGCAGATCGTCTATCAGATGAACGCCGCAGTACACGACGCCCGCGATGAGCAGGGCAACGAAAATAACCAGGCCCGCGTTACGGCCTTTGCCGCTGGCGGCGCCTGGTTGCGGATACGAAAGTTCCGGCATGACGTGAGCCCCAAAAAGTGGTCGCAGAGTTCTTGATGCTGCTTTCACTGTGTGTCGCAACGATGACAACTACGTGACGGCATTGGGAGGCGGGAAAAGCAGGCGCGGCGCGCCTATGCTACGCCGCTCACGCCGGTAAATACTACGCGGGCTGGCGGACGGGAATAGCAAGATGTCCGAACCGAACTAAGCAAGAGCACGAGCGGCGAGCGGGCTTCGGTTGCGCTTACGATGCGCTGACTACTTCGCCGCTTGCGCTGCCACCGAGGGTGCGTTTATAAGCTTGCGCGACGATTTCCGCCGGTACCCCTTGCGACGGATCGCGGCCCATCGATTCGAGCGTTTCGGCGACCCACCCCGGGCTCACCACATTGACGCGGGCCTTGCCTCGCAACTCGAGCGCGGCCGAGCGCGCGAACGCTTCGACACCCGCATTGACGATGCTGACCGCGGCGCTGCCTTCCATCGGCTGTTGCGCGAGCACGCCGCTCGTCAGTGTGAACGAGCCGCCTTGCGACACATGGTCCACGCCGCAGCGCACCAGATTGACCTGCCCCATCAGTTTATTGGCAAGACTAAAAGAAAAGTCTTCGTCGCCAAGCGCCGCGAGCGGCGCGAATTTCGCAGAGCCGGCCGCGCAGATGATCGCGTCGAAGCTGCCGGCTTGCGCATACATCGCTTCGATGCTGCGTTTGTCCGACAGGTCGACGTGCAGTTCGGAGCCTTTGCGGCTCGCGCCGACCACGTCATGCTCCGTGGCGAGCAGCCTCACGATGTGCGAACCGAGCAGGCCGGTCGCACCGACAACGAGTATTCGCATACATCCTCCTAAGGTCTGTTTGCGGCATTTGCCGCACTGCACACTGCATCGTCGCCGGAGCACTCGCCGAACCGTGCAACGCGCGATCCTATCGGTCGAGGATAGACGCTGCCGGCGCGACGCGCCAATGCGTGAGGGAAGAGCCGGCTGACACGCGCCGCGATCCTCCTGAGCATCATTTTTGCTACGCTGGAAGTAAGGTCATGTTTCCCGGGAGCGTCGATGAAGCAAGACAGCGAGACAGTCAACGAGCCGGTAGAGGACGAACCGGCACAGCGAGCCTTCACTTCCTATGCAGCGCCCCTCGTCGATGAGGCGATCCGGCTCGCCAAAGGGGTGCATGGCGACGCGTCACCCGAAGCGCTGCACAAACTGCGCGTTTCACTGCGGCGTTTGCGTTCGTTATGGTGGGCTTTCGCACCGCTGCTCGACAAGGGCGAAAATTCCCGGCAACGCGCGGTCTACAAGTTTCTCGCCACCGCGGCGGGTAAAACGCGCGATTGGGACATCCTGATCGCGTTGCTGAAGCAGCAAGACAGCGGCGCGCAAGCATTGATGCCGAAGCTCGAGCAGGCGCGCCGCGACACACTGGCGACCAGCCGCGAGACGTTGTTGAACGCCGACGTCAAACACCTGCTGCGCGATGCGTTGGCCACCACTTCCGCGCAACTGCACGCCACGCACGATTCGGCTATTGCGCTGCGCAAATTTGCCGCTCGACGCATAGGGGCGTCGGAGCGCTCATTGAAAAAGCGCATCAAACGCGCGCGCCATGCGAAACGCTCGAATTACGCAGCCTTTCACGATGTCAGAAAAGCGGGCAAGAAACTGCGCTATCTGTTCGAGTTTTTCGGGCCGGTGCTTAAAACCAGCCATAAGCGCACGCTCAAGCGCCTGAAAAAAATCCAGAAGCGCTTCGGCATGCTCAACGATACCGTCGCGAGCGAAACGCTGTTGCGCGACAATGCCGCATCGTTTGCCGACGCGGACCACATCGAAGCCGCGTTGGGTTGGCTCGACAGGAAACGCAAACGCCGCTTGCGCGCGGCGTCGGAGCTACTGGGCTGAGAGAGCGCGTTCGGTCCTCGCTAGCGCGGAGGATCCGCAGCCCAAAATGCACGGCGCACCGCGCTGCGGCCCGAAAGAATAGTCCGCGAAGGAGGCGAGGAGCGTGGCACCGCATGGGCTTTCGCTGCGTCATCGGCTGCGCCTGACGTTGCGCGCCGTTCGAGCCGGGATGACCCGCTATGTGGGCAACCGCCCGTGGGTGGCCGGCATCGCCGGCACGCTCGTCGCGTTGGCGATGTCGATCCTGACGGCGGTGGAGGTCGGCGAAGGCCGCCGCGAAATGCTCGATCATGCGCGCCAGACGTCGCAAAACCTCGTGTCGATCATTTCCGCCGATCTCGCGCGCAACGTCGAAATTTATAGTCTGTCGCTGCAATCGATGGTGGATGCCGCAGGCGATCCGCTCACCTGGACGCTGCCGGTCCCGGTGCGCCAGGCGATGCTGTTCGATCGCGCGACCACCGCCGCGTTTCTCGGCGGCGCGTATATAGTCGGCGCCGACGGTGAAGTGGCCGCCGCGCAGTACGCCGACGCCAACACCACCGTCCATCTCGACGATCGCGAATACTTTCAGGTGCATCAGCGCAATCCGGCGGCGGGCCTGTATTTCTCGCATCCGTTCATGTCGCGGCTGCGTGGCGGCAAGCTGTCGATCGCGCTGACGCGGCGCATCGACGATGCGCAAGGCCGCTTCGCCGGCATCGCGCTGCTCGCGATCCGCATCGAGTACTTCCAGCACCTGCTGGACCGGATCGACACCGGCGAGCAGGGCTCGGTTTTCATCGTGATGGCGGACGGCACGCTGCTCGCGCGCAAGCCGATCGACGCGCGCGCTATCGGCACCAGCGTCGCCAAGTCGCCGACCTTCGCACCGATGACGGTGCACGACTCCGGCAGCTACGTATCGGTCTCGCGGGTCGACGGTGTGCGTCGCATCTTCACCTACACGCACGTACCGGGCACGCCGCTGATCGTGGCCGTCGCGCCCGCTGTCGATGACGTGCTCGCGCCGTGGCAGCGTCGCAGCCACGTGGCCGCTGCGCTGACCATCTCGTTCGGCTCGGTGTTCGTGCTCGTGTCGTGGCTGCTCGCGTTCGCGCTGCGCGACAAACAGCGCGCGCAGGCCGCGCTGCTGCGTCTTGCCGCGACCGATCCGCTGACCGGGCTCAGCAATCGCCGCGTGCTCGACAAGCGGCTCGACGACGAATGGAAGCGGGCGCGACGCGAGAACAAGCCGTTGTCGGTGCTGTTCATCGATATCGATCACTTCAAGCGTTTCAACGATACCTACGGCCATGAGAGCGGCGACGAGGTATTGGTCGCGGTGGCTGATTGCATCGCGTCCGTGGCGCGGCGCTCGGCCGATCTGGTCGCGCGCTACGGCGGCGAAGAGTTCGCGGTGGTGCTGCCGGATACGACCGCGCAGGGCGCGTTCGCGGTCGCGGAGCAGATTCGTCGCAAGGTGGAAAACCAGGTCATCGTGCGCGGACACGATGCACCGGAGGCGGTGACGGTGAGCGTCGGCTGCGCAACGGCGCTGCCGAGCGCCACGGATGTCGCGAACGGACTCGAGCTGATGGCGGCCGCTGATGGACAGTTGTATGTGGCGAAGAACGAAGGGCGCAATCGCACCCGGTCGGCGCAGTGGGACGAGTATTCGGCGACGCAGGGGGTCTCGCGCACGGGGGCGGCGCCTTAACGCCAGGTGTTCGTTCGCGTGAGCGTGAGCGCCTTCCCGGCCCAGATTGTCGCGACGCAGCGCAATTCAGGCGCGCTCCGCACTGCGCGGCGCGAAGCCGCGCAACGTCACCGCCGCTGGTGTTTCGTCCCGCAACGCCGAGCGCGGCCGATCGGCGGCCGAACCATCCGCGTAAGCCAGCAAGCCCACCGGGAAGCCACGCCGCTGCCATGCATCGAGCCCGCCGCGCAGTGCGCGAATCCGCGTGTAGCCATTGCTGCGCATATGTTGCGAGACTTCGAGCGCGGTCGCGCTGTCCGGGCAGATGCAATAGATGACCATGTCGTGCGTGCGCAGCGCGCCGTCGATCTGCTCAGGCGAATGCGGATCGAGCGCGCGCGCGTCGGGAATCTGGCGTCGCAGATCGAGCAGCGGAGCGCCGGGCCGCGCATCGAGCACGCGGGACGGCGCCATGCGGCGCAGGCGGCCGGAGCACCGCCAGCGCCACGGCATGCTCGACGCGGCGGCACTCGCCGATGAGGCCTGCGTCGGCGCGGCCAGCATCGGCTCGGCTTGGGCCGACGTGGCTCGCGTGAACCGGCGCCGTTCGTAATATCGCAGATACAGCCGGTAGAGCAGATAGACGAGCGCCACCGCAAGAAGAATGTCGGCGATCGTGCCGCCGCGCTGCTCGACGAACGCGCGCAGCATATGCACCTCGCGTTCCACGGCCGCGCCGCCGAGCAGCCAGAACGTCGCCCACGCGATCACGCTCGCCAGATCCCATAGTGCGTAGATGCGGATGTCGACGGCGGTCGTACCCATCAGCGGCGGCGTGATCAGGCCGAGGCCGGGCACGAACTTCGAAATCGACACGAGCGGCACGCCATAGCGTTCGAATAGCGCGCGCGCGGTTTCCAGCCTCGTATCGACGGCGGGCGACAAGCGGCCGAGCCACGCGAGCAGTTTGCGTCCATACAGACGGCCCGCCGCGAACCAGGTGCCGTCGCCGATCAATGCGCCCAGCACCGCCGCGCCGAGGGTCGGCCAGAACGCCAGGGTGCCCGCAGCGATCGCCGAGCCCGCGAACAGCAGCATCGGCACGGCCGGAATCGGTACGCCGAGGCGCGTCAGCAGGACGTTGACGAACACGATAGCGCAGCCCCAGGTTGAAACCGCCGACAACGGAAACTCGACCAATTGAGGCGCTCCTGTTGCTGCTGTTGGGCTGGCATGCGTGGACGGCCGGTATCGACCATCGGCCTCAATCGTCAATACGCAACTAACTGTCAACCCCGCGTGCCCACCGCAACGTGGCCGGCGCGCTTGAAGAGAGTGCGCGCGGGCGCGCACGCTGGATTCGCAGGGGCGGGGGCTGCATCGTCAACGAACCACGAGCAGCCCCCGGGTCCACCTCATCAGGCATTCGGCACTGCCACCACGCCCGGATTCCCGACGATCGCCAGAAACTCCCGCCGTGTCGACGGATCGGTGCGGAACGTGCCGAGCATGCGCGACGTGACCATCGTGACGCCCGCCTTGTGCACGCCACGCGTCGACATGCACTGATGCGCGGCTTCGAGAATCACGCCCACGCCGGCCGGCTGCAGCACGTCGTTCAGCGTATCGGCGATCTGCACCGTCATCTTTTCCTGGATCTGCAGCCGTTTCGCGAACGCATCGACGAGGCGCGCGAGCTTCGAAATGCCGACCACGCGATGGTTCGGCAGATACGCGACGTGCGCGCGTCCGATGATCGGCACCATATGGTGCTCGCAATAGCTTTCGAAGCGGATGTCCTTCAGCACGATCATTTCGTCGTAGCCGTCCACTTCGGAGAAGGTACGCGCGAGGATGTCGCGCGGATCGACCTGGTAGCCGACGAAAAACTCGTCGTAAGCGCGCGTCACGCGTGCCGGCGTGTCGATCAGGCCTTCGCGCTGCGGATCGTCGCCGGCCCAGCGCAGCAGCACGCGCACGGCTGCCTCAGCTTCTTCGCGGCTCGGGCGTTCGGCGGCCGCTACGGGTTTGGTGTTCTTTGCCTTGCTGCTGGTCATGCGTCGTCCTCCTGGATCGCGCGTCGACGCTGCGCGACGCGCGGGGTCAGTAACTGAGGTCATTGTTCCATGTTTTGCGCCGAAGGTGCCGATGCCCCTTTCGCGGCCGGGGCAGTCGCGGGCGTGCTGCGCACGGCTACTTCGGCCATTCGTCCATCGCATCGTTGAACAGCTCGGCGACCACGCCGCGCAGCCAACTGCCGCGCGGATCGTTATGAAACTTGCGATGCCAGTGCTGCCGCAGGTCGAAGCGCGGCAGCGGCAGCGGCGGCTCGACGAGCATGATCGACGCATGCTCCGACACGTACGCGAAGCCGATCGCGTGCGGCACGGTCGCGAGCAGGTCGGTGCGCGCGAGGATGAAAGGCAGGCTCATGAAGTGCGGCGTTTCGAGCACCGCGCGTCGCTTGATGCGCTTCTTTTCGAGGTACTGCTCGAGCACTTCCTGGCTGCGTCCCTCGGCGCGCACGACCGCATGCCCTGACGCCACGTATTGCTCGAGCGTGAGCGGCCCCTTCGACAGCGGATGTCCGCTGCGCATCAGGCAGATGAAGCGATGCGTGAAGAGCCGCTGCTGAAAGAAGTTGTTGCCCGCCAGGTCCGGAAAATAGCCGACGGCGAGGTCGACATCGCCCGATTCGAGCCCGCGTTCCACTTGCGACGGCGACAGCGTGACCGAGCGCAGTTTCGCGGACGGCGCGCGCTCGGCGAACAGCTGCAAAAGACGCGGCAGAAACACGATTTCGCCGACGTCGGACAGCGCGATCGAAAACGTGTGCGTGCTCGTCGCCGGATCAAAATCCTGCACGTCGAGCATGCCTTTCTCGATGCGCAGCAAAGCGTCGCGCGCGGCGGGCAGGATCGCGAGCGCGCGCGGTGTCGGCTCCATGCCTTTCGATGTGCGCACGAACAGCGGATCGTCGAAGTATTCGCGCAGGCGCCCAAGCGCGGTGCTCACGCGCGGCTGGCTCACACCGAGCTGCTCGGCGGCGCGGCTCACGTTGCGCGTGTCTTCCATCGCGACCAGATAGGGGATCAGGTTCAGATCCAGATGTGTCTCGGACATGCTTGTTATGGCTCGCGGGGCGGGCGGTGCAAGGGAATGCTTATGCCGTATCGCTATAGAGCCTAGTTGAAAAATCGCCCGTAAGCATAGTGGGATTTTGCGCGGCCGGCATTTTCGCGCGCAGGGCGAGCGCTGGACGAGGGCATCCCGGACCTTCGCCGCCGCGCGCGGCGACCTATGATGAAGGGGGTTTCCCTGCCTTGACAACCCGCCCACAGGACAACCATAATCGCCGAAGCGTTCGCTAAACGAATCCATGTTCACGCAACGAACAATTCAGCGGCGAAGCAATCGAAGGCGCCAGCCCGCTCTCCCCCTCGCGAGCCGTCGCCAGCATGCCCGGAGACTGTTTCCGCGCGAGCCTTGCCGGTTACGGCTGTCAGCCCAGCGGCACGTAGCGCCCCCAAAGGAAATTCGACATGATCAACAAGATTTTCGAGACACTTCAATCGGCGGTCGCCGATGTCCACGACGGCGCGACCGTCATGATCGGCGGCTTCGGCACGGCCGGCATGCCGTCCGAGTTGATCGACGCGCTGATCGAGCAGGGCGCGCGCAATCTCACCATCGTCAACAACAACGCAGGTAACGGCGATATCGGCCTCGCGGCGCTGCTGAAGGCCAAGCGCGTGCGCAAGATCATCTGCTCGTTCCCGCGCCAGAGCGACTCGTATGTGTTCGACGCGCTCTATCGCGCCGGCGAAATCGAACTCGAACTCGTGCCGCAAGGCAACCTCGCCGAGCGCATCCGCGCCGCGGGAGCGGGCATCGGCGGCTTCTTCACGCCGACCGCGTACGGCACCAAGCTCGCCGAAGGCAAGGAAACCCGTCTGATCGACGGCCGTCACTACGTTCTCGAAGCGCCGCTGCACGCGGACTTCGCGCTGATCAAGGCGTACAAGGGCGATCGCTGGGGCAACCTGATCTATCGCAAGACCGCGCGTAACTTCGGGCCGATCATGGCGAGCGCAGCGAAGACCGCGATCGTGCAGGTGTCGGAAGTGGTGCCGCTCGGCGGCCTCGATCCGGAAGAAATCGTCACGCCCGGCATTTTCGTGCAACGCGTGATCGCGGTGCCGCAAGCGGCGCATGCCCCGACGCCCAATCCTCACGACGCTGCTGCCTGACCCGGAGACCGACATGAAGAAACTGACTCGCGATGAAATGGCCAAGCGCGTTGCCCAGGACATCCCTGAAGGCGCTTACGTGAACCTCGGCATCGGCGTGCCGACGCTGGTGGCGAACCACCTCGCCGCCGACAAGGAAATTTTCCTGCACAGCGAAAACGGTCTGCTCGGCATGGGCCCGGCACCGGCGAAGGGCCAGGAAGACGACGAACTGATCAACGCCGGCAAGCAGCACGTCACGCTGCTGACGGGCGGCGCCTACTTCCATCACGCGGATTCGTTCGCGATGATGCGGGGCGGCCATCTTGACTTCTGCGTGCTCGGCGCGTTCCAGGTGTCGGCGAAGGGCGATCTCGCGAACTGGCACACCGGCGCACCCGACGCGATTCCGGCGGTCGGCGGCGCGATGGACCTCGCGATCGGCGCGAAGCAGGTCTACGTGATGATGGACCATCTGACCAAGCAGGGCGAGAGCAAGATCACCGCCGAGTGCTCGTACCCGGTCACCGGTATCGGTTGCGTGACCCGTATCTATACGGACCTCGCAATGATCGACGTCACGAAGGAAGGCCTCGTCGTGCGCGAGATTTTCACGGACATCGGCTTCGACGAACTGCTGAAGCTGACCGGTGTGCCGATGACCGACGGCACGCAGGCCGCGCGCGCGGCCTGATAGTTGGCTGAGGCGTCGCGGCGGCGGTCTGCTTTGCGGCCGCGTCGATGGCGTCTCGTCTGAAAGCAGCATTGCGCGAACGGGCCAGCGCTGACGGGGCGAACTCCTCGTCAGCGCTGGCCTGGCAACTTCAGCGACGGGTTGTCCACGTTTGGCGCACAATACGCAGCACATACTGCGGCATACGCACGGCACGAGCGCGGAGCAAGCGCGCTACGAGCGCTTGCTCCGCCACGGCGTCTGCTTCGAACCGCCGCGCGCCGTGCCGCTTCTTCGCTTCCGATTCCCTCAAACATCGTCGTCACCATGCTCGACTCCAGCGCCCGTCTGACTGGCCTTCTTTGCGGCACACAGCCGATGAACGACATCTGGGCGCCGCGTGCCACGCTGCAGCGGATGCTCGACGTCGAAGCCGCGCTCGCGCGTGCCTCTGCCGCGCACAAAGTCATTCCCGAATCCGCCGTCCCCGCGATCAAAGCGGCCTGCCAGGCCGACCAGCTCGACGCCGACGCGCTCGCACGCGACGCCGCGCTCGGCGGCAACCTCGCGATTCCGCTCGTCAAGCAACTGACTGCACGCGTCAAAGCCGCCGATGCCGAAGCTGGCAAATACGTGCATTGGGGCGCGACGAGCCAGGACATCATCGACACCGCGACGGTACTGCAACTGCGCGACACTTTCGACCTGCTCGACAGCGGCCTGCAAGCCACCTGCGACGCGGTCGCGAAACTCGCGGCCACCCATCGCGCGACACCGATGATCGGCCGCACGTGGCTGCAACAGGCGCTGCCGATCACGCTGGGTCTGAAGTTCGCGCAATGGCTCGACGCGCTGTTGCGTCATCGCGAGCGGCTCGACGCGTTGCGCGAACGTGTGCTGGTGCTGCAATTCGGCGGCGCGGCCGGCACCCTCGCGAGTCTGCGCGAGGCGGCGCCGCAGGTCACGCAGTCGCTCGCCAAGGAACTCGGCCTCGCGGTACCGACCTTGCCGTGGCACACGCAGCGCGATCGCATCGCCGAGACGGCGTCGCTGTTCGGCATGCTGATCGGCACGCTCGGCAAGATCGCGCGCGACGTGTCGCTGCAGATGCAAACCGAAATCGACGAACTCGCCGAACCGGCCGCGGCCGGCAAGGGCGGATCGTCGACGATGCCGCACAAACGCAACCCGGTCGGTTGCGCGGCGGTACTGACGGCGGCGACGCGCGCGCCCGGCCTCGTGGCGACTGTGTTCGCCGGCATGGTGCAGGAGCACGAACGCGCGCTCGGCGGCTGGCAGGCCGAATGGGACGCGCTGCCGGATCTCGCGCGCCTCGCGGGCGGCGCGCTCGCGAACATCGAACAGATCGCTGCGGGTCTGAACGTCAACGAAGCGCGCCTCGCCGCGAATCTCGACGTCACGCACGGCCTGATCCTCGGCGAAGCGGTGATGCTCGCGCTCGGCGATTCCATCGGCCGGCTCGACGCGCATCATCTGGTCGAGCGCGCATCCAAGGCGGCGATCCGCGACGGCAAGACGCTGTATGACGTGCTCGCCGCCGACGCGGCCGTCACCGAACATCTTTCGTTCGAGCGCCTGAAGCAGCTGCTCGATCCCGCTCAATACGTCGGCCAGGCGCACGCATATGTCGACGCCGCGCTGACGCTTCACACCACGCGCGCGCAGCGCGCCCATTCCAAGGAGTAACCGGCATGCCCTACGCCGCAGTCAACGGCACCGAGCTTCACTATCGCATCGACGGCGATCGTCACGGCCACGCGCCGTGGCTCGTGCTGTCGAATTCGCTCGGCTGCGATATGTCCATGTGGACGCCGCAGGTCGCGGCGTTGTCGAAGCACTTCCGCGTGCTGCGCTACGACACGCGCGGCCACGGTCATTCGGAAGCGCCGAAGGGTCCGTACACGATCGAGCAGCTGAGCGGCGACGTGCTCGGGCTGATGGATACGCTGAAGATCGCGCGCGCGAATTTCTGCGGCATATCGATGGGCGGCCTGACCGGCGTCGCACTCGCCGCGCGTCACGGCGACCGCTTCGAGCGCGTCGTGCTGTGCAACACGGCCGCGCGCATCGGCTCGCCGGAAGTGTGGGTGCCGCGTGCCGCGAAGGCGCGCAGCGAAGGCATGTTCGCGCTCGCCGACGCGGTGCTGCCGCGCTGGTTCACGGCAGACTTCATCGAGCGCGAGCCGGTCGTGCTGGCGATGATCCGCGACGTGTTCGTGCATACCGACAAGGAAGGCTACGCATCGAACTGCGACGCGATCGACGCGGCCGACCTGCGGCCCGAAACGCCGGGCATCAAACTGCCGACGCTCGTGATCAGCGGCACGCACGATCTGGCCGCCACGGCCGCGCAAGGCCGCGAACTTGCGCAGTCGATTCCTGGCGCGCGCTACGTCGAACTCAATGCCTCGCATATCTCCAACATCGAAAAGGCCGGTGAGTTCACGAAGACCGTGCTCGACTTCCTGACGGAGGCAAAATGAACGACGAAGACCGTTACGAAGCCGGTATGGAGGTGCGTCGCGCGGTGCTGGGCAATGCGCACGTCGACCGTTCGCTCGCGAACCGCACCGAGCTGACCGAGGAATTCCAGAACCTGATCACGCGCTATGCGTGGGGTGAGATCTGGACGCGTGAAGGTCTGCCGCGTCATACGCGTAGCCTGCTGACGATCGCGATGATGGTGGCGTTGAATCGCAGCGAAGAACTCGCGCTGCACCTGCGTGCCGCGAAGAACAACGGCGTGACGCGCGAGCAGATCAAGGAAGTGCTGCTGCAGACCGCGATTTACTGCGGCGTGCCGGCGGCCAACTCCGCGTTCCATCTGGCCGACAAGCTGTTTCGCGAGGATGATGCGGCGGCCGCGGCGGCGAAGTCGTAAAGACTGAGCACACGTAACTGGCCCTGCGCATCGCGTAGGATCAGGTCGAAGGTGAGGGCAGGCGTGCTCACGACGGACTCCGCAGCTCACGCAGGAAACGCTGCACGGCCACCCGCACGATCTGCTGCACCCGACGGTGGGTCGCCTTCGACACCGCGCGCAGTTCATCGAGCAGTTCCTGCGGCAGGTACTAGCGGTAGGAAGGGTTGCGGTAGCGGCCGGCCATTTCAGTTCGTCCATTCCGACCGGCCGCGACAGGTCAGGACTGTCTTGCGTTCAATGCAGGCCAGCGGGCCAGGGCAATGAACCACAGCAGAATGACGTTCACCACCGGAATGAAGGCGAGCAGCGACCAGGCGCCCGCATATCCCGCCTTCTTCAGGATCAGCCATAGCGGGATAATCTCCGCGATGACGACAACAAGAACAAACACCATCCAGTGCCATATGGAAAGAGCGCCCACGCATACCTCCATTTTTTAAAGTTGACGGGCAGAGCTGAGTATAACGACGCACGGCTGACTTCTTTTTCAATATTTCCGGCTGCCATCGATGCCGCACACCCGCTGCGCTTTACGCGCGTAGTCCTGCAACGCGGTCGGTTTCCGTATGGTCGCATCCCCGTCGCTGGTGATACCGAAAAGATCGTCAGCAGCCGCTGCGTCAAGTCCGGCTGTACTGGCTCCATCAGCTCCAACCATCCGTTCGCATCTGACCGTGCGGGAGGCGGCCAGACACTTCCGCGCCACGCAGCTGGCCGTACTCGACGCGTGCGAAGACTGGGAGGGCGATGGTTACATGCGGCCCGCAACGGGCTTTCGCGCCGGAAGCGTTTCGGATCGATTTCCCGCCTTGGCGACTATTTCGTGGAAGCCTACAGACAGACCCGAACCAGACGTACAGGCCGCGCGGGCAAGGGGTGTAATGACTGAAACAGAGCGAGGTAGGGGCCTTATGACGCGCCGCTCGCAGGCAAAAAAAGACCCGCGCGATGCGGGTCCGGGTCTGAACTGGCGCGGTTCACTCGATATGCCTGTACCGAGTGTCCCCGCCGCCACGCTGCAACTGTTTCGAAACGATAAGAAACTGCTCGTCACTAATCGTACACTCCAGTTCGCCTATCTCGTACACAGCAATCAGCTTGATCTTATTTCCGTTTCGCTCCTCAAAGGTAATCTGATAGACCCCGCGCCACATTGGTTCGCCATCCTCATATTTACCGATCTTCTCGGACGCCAGTCGCACGGCCCTTGTTTTCGTAGCATCGAAATCCAGGGAGAGGATGTCAGTTTTTCTTAGCGCCATCTGGGCCACATAGGCCGGAAACCGGTCGCCGCATGGCGGGTATGGTCCGGGTTCCGCCAGGCATAGCGCGGGAAGGGATAGCAGCAGGACTGCAAAAGCGTGTTTCATGGATTCAAAGGACCTCACTCTATCTGCTTGAACATTCTGTCAGCCTCGACTCTTGACAGCAAATGCTTCGAAACGACAAAAACCTCTACGGCACTCATTGAGCATTCAAATTCGCCAGCGTCGTTCACAGCAATCACCTTGACCTTGTTTCCGTTTTTTTCGTGAAAGGTGATGTGATAGACCTCACGCCACAACTGTTCGCCATCCTCATCTTTTCCTATTTTCTCGGACGCCAGTTGCACGGCTTGGGTTTTCGTATAGTCGATACTGCCAAGCATGCCAGCCTTTTTTAGTCTCCCCTCGGCTATGTTGGTCGGCCACCTGTCGCATTGGGGTTCTGGTTTAGATTCCGCGAGGCATAACGCGGGAAGGGATAGCAGCAGGACTACAAGAGTGCGTTTCATGGATGTGCCACCCTAAGCGTTCTGTCGCCACTGTTCCAGATTTGCTTGCGGTATGGCAAGTGCAGAACGATACATCCATTTGATGCGTTGCCGGGGTCAGTCTTGCTGTCGCCGTGGATCATGAAGCCGTCGCGCCCGCCCAAACTCGTTCCCGCAACAGGGTTGAGCCGCATCGAGAACGGTCCAGTTTTAGGGTGCGGAAACGGTGCCGTAATTTCATACAGACCGACGGGGATCGGTCCCAGGTCGCGGACATACTGGCTACCGTGTTTATTTTTGTGTACGCCCTTGCCTGCATATCCGTCATCGGTAATGAATTTGTCATCGTGATACAGCTCGCCGCTCGCATGTTTGTAAATCCACACCATTGTTTTTTTCCTCATTGGTTGTACGAACCAACGATTACACCAGATCATCTGGCTGCACACAATTTTTAAGATATACGTCAGTTTGATCTGCATCCGCGTATCGAGCCGACAGAGGCAAGTGCAATTGATCGCGAAAGATCACGGCGAATATGAGTATGGGGCCGATTCGTGGGGAAAAAACAGAACCACGCCGCAACGATTGCCGGAGCAACACAATGTAAAGAATGCGAATCAAAGCAACAAAAAAGAACGCGAAGAATGCAGCCGCAACGAACGTTCAAAACGCAGATGTGCAAAAGCCGGACGTTACGAAGGTCAGCGCAGTGAAGCCTCAAGCCACGAAAACCGCGGCAAACGAAAGCCGCAAAACGAAAACGCCTGTTACCGTTGTGAAGGAATGCGCGCCGTTCAGGATTGGTATCGAAGGAATCCGCACGGCGTTCATTCGCGAATTCGGCGGGCGCCGATATTTTTTTATGCGGTAGTCGTCGCTACGACGCTCACCGGCACCTGCACGCACACCGCCCGCAACACCGTCTCCTTGATCACCTCGCGCCAATGCGCGAGCGCCGCCTTGTCCATCAGCGGCTCGCCGAGAAACGCGCCGAGCGTGTACTGATTGGCGTTATAGAAATAGCCGAGCGACGCGATCATCAGATACACGTCGCGCGCCGCGATATCGGCGCGAAACACGTCCTGCGCGCGGCCCGCCTCCAATAGCCTCTGCACGACCGAAATCGCGTAGCCCGAAATCTCCTTGAGCTTCTGCGATTTTTTCGCATGCTTGCCCTGGTGCAGATTTTCGCTCGACAGCAGCGTCACGAACTCCGGGTGATCGAGGTAGTACTGCCAGACGAACTCGACCATCTGTTCGAGGCCATGCACCGGATCGCGCAGATCGAGATCGAGTTTGCTTTCCGCTTCGTTGAACTGCGTGTAGATCGTCTCCAGCACTTCGATGAACAACTGCTCCTTGCTGCCGAAGTAGTAATAGATCATCCGGTCGTGCGAACGCGCGGCCTTCGAAATACTTTCGATGCGGCCGCTTGCATAACCCTGCTTCGCGAACACCCTGATGGCCGCCTTCAAGATCTTGGCGCGCGTGTCCTGCGCCTGTTTCGCGCGGATACCGATGGCGCCCGGCTTGCGGGCGGCGGTGGGACTCATGACGGTCTCGGATCTCTTTGTCAGCGTCGGTTTGAACGGCGGGCGCGCAGACTCAGCATGCCGATGCCGCGTTGCACCATGATCCCGCGTGACGGAAACACGTTGCACAGTCGATTTTGATCGAGTAGATTTCAATCGAGTTTGGTGTAGAAGATACTACATGAACGGTGAGTGACCGCAACATGAAAATGGGCGGCCCCACGCGGAAATGCCCTGAAACCGGGACGATTCGCGCACCACGCAGCACCACCAGTCATGTCGCGCCTGTGATGTCGTACGGAACCCCACGATGACAGAACATACGAAGGTCGATTTCGGTGCAGAGAGTGTCGATCGCGATACCGCGTCGACGCCGGGCCCAACCGTGCTCGAAAAGTCGGCGCCGCGCAGCGAGCGCATGGCCTCGAACAAGATCGAATGCAATGCGTGTCCGGTGCTGTGCCAGATCTCGGAAGGGCGCACCGGCGCGTGCGATCGTTATGCGAATGCGGATGGGCGGTTGATACGCGTCGATCCGGTGGTGTTTCTGTCGCGTGCGAACGATGCCGACGCCGATCCGGCAAATGCGGCGATCGAATTCGGCGCACCCCCCGCCGCCGACCAAAGCACCGTCGAACCGGCCCTCTTCGTCACCGGCGTCGGTGCCTCCTCGACCTATCCCGACTACAAGCCCGCGCCGTTCATCGTCGCGTCGAAGCTCGACGACGTCGACATGGTCACCGTCGTCACCGAAGGCATCTTCAGCTATTGCAGCTTCAAGGTGAAGATCGACACCGACCGCTTTCTCGGCCCCGAACAGGCCAACGTGCGCTGCGACGGCGAGATCGTCGGTCACGTGAGCACGGCCGAATACGGCTCGCAGATGCTGAGCCTCGGCGGCGTCCATCATCTGACCGGCGGCAGCAAGAAAGAAGGCCGCGTGACCTGCGACATGATGCTCGCGCTCGGCAACAAGGAGGCGGTCGAGCTTGGTATCGACGGCGGCGCGAGTCTCGTGATTCGCGCCGGCGTCGCGCCGATCGTCGACGGTGTCGAGGAGCAGCGCATGCGCGTCGGCTGCGGCTCCGCGACGATCGGTATCTTCGCGAAGCAATGGTTCGGCCACGTCGATGAGGTGGTGGTCGTCGACGATCACATTACGGGCGTGCTGACCGAGCACCAGGCGGGCCGCTGCCTCGGCATGACGCGCTCGGGACTCAAGATACGCGGCCGCAAATCGACGCCGGGCCGCTATTTCCAGGTTGCCAATCCTGGCACCGGTTGGGGGGGCACCGACATTCAGGACCCGCTCGCGATCGTCGAAGGATTCGATCCGTCGGTCGCGAAGCCGGGCATGCGCGTGCTGATGGTCTCGACGACCGGCGAACACGCGCAATGGTACGAACTCGACGCACAGCTCGTGCCGCGCATCGCGCCGATGCCCGACGCGGTGCGCCGCACGGTCGAGCGGATCGGCGAGAACTGCGAGCCGTCGCTCGCGACGGTGCTGTTTCTCGGCGGCGCGGGCGGCAGTCTGCGCGCCGGCGCGACCGAGAATCCGGTGCTGCTCACGCGCGCGATCAAGCGCAAGCTCGTCAACGTCACGTGCGGCGGTGCGCCGGCTTATGTGTGGCCGGGCGGCGGCATCACCGTGATGGTCGACGTGACGCGCATGCCGGACCGCTCGTTCGGCACGGTGCCGACACCGGCGCTCGTCGCGCCGATCGAATTCACGATGACGTACGACACGTACCGCGATCTCGGCGGCCACGTCGAGGCGGTGCGCTCGTTGCAGAGCGTGCTCGCGAGCGGGCCGACGCATACGGAAGGCGCGCCGCTCGCGCGGCGGACGCTGGCTCGCGATCCGGACAATCCGTGGCCGCCTGCAATGCCCGGTTAAGCACCCTGACCAAAAAATCACACGATGACCCCCACCCGAACCCGCCTCGACGAACACCGCTGGCATTGGCAGCACGGGCCGATCGACCTGATCCTCGGCGCCGACGGCGAGCCCGACGCGGTGCGTGCCGCATATGACGCATGCTGGGAGCGCTTCAGTCCTGTGCTGGAGGAGCTGGTCCGCGAATTGAACGTGCTTCGGCAACCAGTGCAGGCTGTGGCGGCACGACATGATTGCCCGCTTCGAGGGCCGGTCGCGACGCGTATGTGGCGTGCGTGTCATCCGCATCGTTCAAGCTTCATCACGCCGATGGCCGCAGTCGCGGGCAGCGTCGCCGACGAACTGATCACCGCGTTCGCGCGCGACGGCATCGCGCGCGCGTTCATCAACAACGGCGGCGACATCGCGCTGCACCTCGCGGCGGGGCAGCAGTATCGCGTGGGCGTGTTGGCGGACCTCGCGCAAATTTCGGGCACGCGTTTCGCGCACGACCCTGCGCTCGACGCGCATCTGACGCTCGACGCTCGGCAGCCGATTCGCGGCGTCGCGACGAGCGGCTGGCGCGGCCGCAGCTTCAGTCTCGGCATCGCCGACAGCGTGACCGTGCTCGCGCGCGATGCCGCGAGCGCCGACGCCGCCGCGACGATGATCGCGAACGCGGTCGATCTCGACCATGCGGGAATCGTGCGGTGTCCGGCGTCGTCGCTGAAGGACGATAGCGATCTCGGCGATCTGCTGGTGACCGTCGACGTGCCGCGTCTGCCGCAGCCGCTGATCGATTTCGCGCTCGCGCGCGGCGTCGATGTCGCGAAGCGGTTGCGCGGCCAGGGTTTGATCGAAGGCGCCGCGCTGTTCCTGCAAGGACGGGCGCGGGTCACCGGCATCGACGATTCACGCGCGTTGTCCGCCACGCGCGCTTCACTGACAACGGAGGCTCCGTGTTCGAAATACGCCGCGTGCTGACGCACGTCGAAGACATCTTCCACGAGTTCGGCCCCGCGCCCGCGCAGCCGCTCAGACGAGGCGCGATCGCCGCGGTGATGACGAATCCGTTCGCGGGCCGCTACGAGCCGAAAATAGAACCCGCGATGGAAGCGCTGAAACCGCTCGGCTTCGAGATGGCGCAGCGGCTGCTGGCGGCGATGGCGGTGCCGCATGCGTCGATCGAAAGCTATGGGAAGGGCGCGATCGTCGGCGCGCGCGGGGAACTCGAGCACGGCGCGCTATGGCATGTGCCCGGCGGCTACGCGATGCGCGAGCTGCTCGAAAAGCACGGCGTGCCGACCCACGCGATCGTACCGTCGACGAAGAAGGTCGGCGCGCCGTCCACCGCGCTCGACGTGCCGCTCACGCATGTCAACGCGAGCTACGTGCGCAGCCACTTCGATGCGATCGAAGTACGCGTGCCCGGCGCGCCCGCCGCCGACGAGATCGTCTACATCCTCGTGATGAGCACGGGGCAGCGCGTGCATGCGCGGGTGGGCGGCCTCGCGAAAGAGGCGATCGTCGGCAAGGACGGCTTGCGCTGAAGCGGCGCGCGGCAACCATACTGCAAGGCAACGAAACTCGGAGAGCGCAAATGGCAATCAGGCTTCGCAAGCTGGTCGTGCAGGTCGACGAAACACACATCGAAATGGGCCAGACCGTCGAGCCGCCCGCGCGCCGCGCGGTCGCGATTGCGGTGATCGATAATCCGTATGCGGGCCGCTACGAAGCGAAGCTCGACGCGCTGATCGAAGCTGGCGAGGAACTCGGCGCGCTGCTCGGCAAGCGCTGCGTCGAGGCGTTGGGCATCGCGCCCGGGGAGGCTCAAAGCTACGGCAAGGCGGCGATCGTCGGCGAGGCGGGCGAGCTCGAACATGCGGCCGCGATCCTGCATCCGAAGCTCGGCGCGCCGCTGCGCGCGGCGGTCGAGAAGGGCGCGGCGCTGGTGCCGTCGGCGAAGAAGATCGGCACGCTCGGCACCGCGATCGACGTGCCGCTCGGCCACAAGGACGCCGCCTACGTGCGCAGCCATTTCGACGCTATCGAGGCGCGCGTGGCCGACGCGCCGCGCGCGAACGAAATCGTCGTGGCGGTCGCGGTGACCGCGTCGGGCCGGCCGCTGCCGCGCATCGGCGGCCTGCAGGCGAGCGAGATCAAGGGCGAAGACGGTTTGCGCTGAACAATCGCTTTTTTCGCCGCTTTTTTGCCTGCGCTTGTTGCGTGGGTTGTTTCGCTGGTAGTGTCCTGCCGTTGACGCGGGCGCGCATGGTGCCGCCCGCGCTGCAACGTCCGCCGATCGGGCCGCCGCGCATGTTGCGCGCGCGCCGTTCGGCGAGCTGCCGAGGGTCGCGATGCTTTCGAATCTGCTGGTACAACTGGTCAATGGACTCGCCGACGCGTCGACGCTGTTTCTGGTCGCCGCCGGTTTGTCGTTGATCTTCGGCGTGACGCGCATCGTCAACTTTGCGCACGGCTCGTTCTATATGTTCGGCATTTACGTCGCGTATAGCATCGCGAGCCGCTTTGGCCACACGGCGGGCGGCTTCTGGCTGTCGGTGCTCGCCGCCGCGCTCGCGGTCGCGGTGTTGGGCGCGCTCGTCGAAATCGTCGTGTTGCGGCGGATCTATCAGGCGCCGGAGTTATTCCATCTGCTCGCCACGTTTGCGCTCGTGCTGATCTTTCGCGACGCCGCACTATGGCTTTGGGGCCCCGACGATCTGTTCGGCCCGCGCGCGCCGCATCTCGCGGGCGCGGTCGACTTTCTCGGCCATCCGCTGCCCACGTACGACATCGCGCTGATCGTGATCGGTCCGGTCGTCTTGCTGCTGCTGTGGTACGCGTTGACGCGCACGCGTTGGGGCACGCTCGTGCGCGCCGCGACGCAGGATCGCGAGATGCTCGGCGCGCTCGGCATCAATCAGGCGTGGCTGTTTACCGGCGTGTTCTTCGTCGGCGCGTTTCTCGCGGGACTCGGCGGCGCGCTGCAAGGGCCGCGCATGTCGGCGAACCTGTCGCTCGACCTCGAGACGATCGGCAATGCGTTCGTGGTCGTCGTGGTCGGTGGCATGGGTTCGATTCCGGGCGCGTTCGTCGCGGCACTGCTGATCGCCGAGATCAAGGCGCTGTGCATCGGTATCGGGCACGTGACGATCTTCGGCAGCGGTTTTTCGCTGAGCCGCTTCACGCTGGTGGCCGAATTCGTCGTGATGGCGGTCGTGCTGGTGGTGCGGCCTTGGGGTCTGCTCGGCCGCGCGAGCGCCGCGGTGCGCGCGATGGGTACGCCGGAAACGCCATTGCGTCCGGCGGGCAGGCGTCTGAAGGGGCTGGCCGCCTTCGTGTTGCTGGTGCTGGTTCTGGCGCCGCTCGCGGCCAACGCGTTTCCGTACATGCCGGTGCTGCTGGTTGAAATCCTGATCGCGGTGCTGTTCGCGGCGAGTCTGCATTTCATCATGGGTCCGGGCGGCCTGCATTCGTTTGGCCATGCCGCGTACTTTGGACTTGGCGCTTACGGCGCGGCGCTGTTTCTGAAGGTGCTGAATCTGCCGATGGAAGCCGCGTTGCTGCTCGGGCCGCTGCTCGCGGTGGTGGGCGCGCTCGTGTTCGGCTGGTTCTGCGTGCGCCTGTCTGGTGTCTATCTGGCGATGCTGACGCTCGCATTCGCGCAGATCGTCTGGTCGGTCGTGTTCCAGTGGGACGACGTGACCGGCGGCAGCAACGGCGTGCTAGGCCTGTGGCCGTCGAACTGGCTGTCGTCGCCGGTCGCGTTCTACTACTTGACGTTAGCGTGCGCGGTGCTCGGCGTGTGGCTGCTGCGCCGCATGCTGTTCTCGCCGCTCGGCTATGCGATGCGCGCGTCGCGCGATTCCGCGCTACGCGCCGAGGCGATCGGCATCGACGTGAAGCGGGTTCAGTGGGCGTCGTTCGTGATCGCGGCGTTGTTCTGCGGACTCGCCGGATCGCTGTACGCGTTTTCGAAGGGCAACATCTCGCCCGAAGTGATCAGCGTGAGCCGCTCGGTCGATGGCCTCGTGATGGTGCTGCTCGGCGGCTTGCAGACGTTGAGCGGGCCGATCGTCGGCGCGGCCGTGTTTACGTGGCTGCAGGACACGGTCGCGCGCCAGACCGACTACTGGCAGGCGCTGCTAGGCTTCGCGATCCTGCTGCTGGTGATCGCGTTTCCACAGGGTATCGTCGGCTTCATTCGCGAGCGTTTCGGCGACGCGAACGGCGACCAGGCCGACAAGACCAACGGCGCCGCCGCGTCGCCGTCGCAACGGGCCGCCGCGGTCAAGGAGGGGCTATGAGCCTGCTGCGCGTAAGCGGTCTGTCGAGATCGTTCGGAGGACTGAAGGCAGTCGATAACGTTTCATTCGATCTCGAAGCGGGTCAACTGCTGGCGCTGCTCGGCCCCAACGGCGCGGGCAAATCGACTTGTTTCAACATGGTCAACGGCCAGTTGCAGCCGTCGTCGGGTTCGATTCTGCTCGACGGTCACGAACTCGTCGGCATGCGGCCGCGCGATATCTGGCGGCGCGGCGTCGGCCGCACGTTCCAGATCGCCGCGACGTTCAACTCGATGACGGTGCTCGAAAACGTGCAAACGGCGCTGGTGTCGCGCGAGAAAAAGACCTTCGGCCTCTGGAAGCCAGCGGGCTCGCACCATGCCGACGAAGCGTTCGCGCTGCTCGAACAGGTCGGCATGGGCGCGCACGCGAAGCGCGCGTGCGGCGTGCTCGCGTATGGCGACGTGAAGCGCGTCGAGCTTGCGATCGCGCTCGCGAACCGGCCAAAGCTGCTGTTGATGGACGAACCGACCGCCGGCATGGCGCCGAAGGAGCGCAACGAATTGATGGCGTTGACCAAGCGGCTGGTGACCGAACACGAGATCGGCGTGCTGTTCACCGAACACAGCATGGACGTCGTATTCGCGTACGCCGACCGGATGATCGTGCTCGCGCGCGGCAAGCTGATCGCCGAAGGCGACGCCGACACGATCCGCAACGACGCGCGCGTGCAGGAGGTCTATTTCGGCACCGGCAAGACGTTCCGGCCGCACGCGCCACTGCAAGACGCGTCAGGCAGCGCGCGGGATCGTGGAGCATTGCAATGAGCGAACCGATGCTGAAAGTCTCCGGCCTCAATGCGTTCTACGGTCGCGCCCACATCCTGTTCGACGTCGGCCTCGAAGTCGGCCGCGGCGAGGTGGTCGCGCTGATGGGCCGCAACGGCGCCGGCAAATCGACGACGATGAAAGCGGTGATGGGACTGCTGCCGCGCCGCCACGGCGAAGTGACGTTTCGCGGCCAGAACATCAGCGCGCTCGCGCCGTTCAAGATCGCGCGCATGGGCGTCGGTTTCGTGCCCGAGGACCGCCGCGTGTTCGCGGACCTGACGGTGATGGAAAACCTCGACACGGGCCGCCAGCCGCCGCGCGAAGGCGCGCCGCAATGGACGCCCGACAAGCTGTTCCGCCTGTTTCCGAATCTCGGCGAAATGCCGAAGCGCCCCGGCGGCCAGATGAGCGGCGGCGAGCAGCAGATGCTGACCGTGTCGCGCACGCTAATGGGCAATCCGTATCTGGTGCTGCTCGACGAACCGTCCGAAGGCGTCGCGCCGGTGATCGTCGAGCAGATGGCGAACATGATTCTCGAACTGAAACGCGAAGGGCTATCCATTCTGTTATCCGAACAGAATCTGCACTTCGCCGAGCTGGTCAGCGACCGCGCGTATGTGCTCGAGAAAGGGCAGATCCGTTTCAGCGGGACGATCGGCGAACTCGCACGGAACGAAGCAGTGAGGCGCGCTTATCTGAGCGTGTGAATTCATCGGGTAGTGTCGGCGAAAGGAGAGGCAGATGGCGGCAGAGACGTTGACAGGCTTGTCGGGCAAGGTCGCGGTAACGAACATCGGGCTGCTGCTGTCGGGCGATATCGATCAGCCGATTCTCGACGCGGACACGCTGGTGATCGACGACGGCGTGATCGTCGCGCTCGGCCGCGAGAAAGACTGCGATCTCGAAGGCGCGCGCACGACGGTCGACTGCAAGGGCACGACGGTCGCACCGGGCCTGATCGACTCGCACGTGCATCCGGTGTTCGGCGACTGGACGCCGCGCCAGAATCAGCTCGGCTGGATCGAGTCGAATCTGAACGGCGGCGTGACGACGATGATCTCGGCCGGCGAAGTGCATTTGCCTGGCCGTCCGAAAGACGTGCTCGGCGTGAAGGCGCTCGCGATCACCGCGCAGCGCTCGTTCGACGGCATGCGCGCGGCCGGCGTCGGTGGCGGCGTCAAGGTGCTGGCGGGCGCGCCGGTGATCGAGAAGGGCATGGTCGAGCAGGACTTCAAGGAGCTGTCCGAAGCCGGTGTGAAGCTGCTCGGCGAAGTCGGCCTCGGCAGCGTGAAGGGCGGCGAGGAAGCGCAACAGATGGTCGCGTGGGCGCGCAAGTACGGTATCCAGAGCACGATTCACACGGGCGGTCCGTCGATTCCGGGCTCCGGCCTGATCGATCGGGACGTGGTGCTCGCCGCCGATGCCGATGTGATCGGCCACGTCAATGGCGGCCATACGTCGCTGTCGTACCGGCACGTGTGCGATCTGTGCGAGCAGTCGAGCCGCGCGCTCGAAATCGTCCACAACGGCAACGAGCGGATCGCGTTGCTGACCGCGCGCCATGCAATCGAACTGAAGTGCCCGCACCGGATCATTCTCGGCACCGATAGCCCGGCCGGCTCCGGCGTGCAACCGCTCGGCATTCTGCGCATGATCGCGCTGATCTCGAGCCTCGCCGACGTCCCCGCCGAAATCGCGTTCTGCTTTGCGACCGGCAATACCGCGCGGCAGCGCCACCTGCGCCAGGGGCTGATCGAGCTGGGCCGTCCCGCCGATCTCGTGTTCATGGACCGCGCGCAGCATACGGCCGCCGACACGCTGCTCGAAAGCGTGCAACTCGGGGATATTCCGGGTGTGGGGATGGTGATGATCGATGGTCTGATCCGCTGCCGGCGCAGCCGCAATACGCCGCCCGCGACCGAACTGCCGGTGGTGCTGTGAACGCGCGGCGCGACAGGGTGCTCGCATCATGATGAACCGCGCCGCTCAGCTCGTGCTGAAGGTAAACGGCGCGACGCATGTGGTCAGCGCGGCGGCGCAGACACCGCTGCTCTACTTGTTGCGCAATGATCTCGCGCTGAACGGGCCGAAGTTCGGTTGCGGTCTCGGCGAATGCGGCGCCTGCACCGTGCTGCTCGACGGCATGCCGACGCGCGCCTGCGTGACGACCGCCGAAGTCGCGCTGGGCCGCGAGATCACGACGCTCGAAGGGCTCGGCACGCGCACCGCGTTGCATCCGGTGCAGCAGGCGTTCATCGACGAACAGGCCGCGCAATGCGGCTACTGCCTGAACGGCATGATCATGACCGCGAAGGCGCTGCTCGATCGCGATCCGCATCCGAGCGTCGCGACGATCCAGCGCGAGCTGTCGCGCAATCTGTGTCGCTGCGGCACGCATGTCGAGATCGTGCGCGCGGTGCAGCGCGCGGCGCAACTGCTCGACGCGCAAACGGACGTGGACGACGGAGCGCGCGTATGACCGGGCCGGACTTCAGCGTCGATCGTCGTGGCGCGACGCCGTCACGCAAGCAGTTGTACGACGCGCACAGCGTGCTGATCGTCGCGCGGCCGCCGCATGCACCGGTCAAGGCCGCGCGCGGCCAGCCGGGGTCGCGTTCTTCGTTCGTGCCGACCGAGGCGGATCTGTTTCTGGTCGTGCGAGACGATGGCAGCGTGGTCGCGTTCAACGGTCACGTGGATCTTGGCACCGGCATTGGCACCGCGCTCGCGCAGATCGTCGCGGAAGAACTCGATGTGCCCTTGACGCGTGTGTCGATCGTGCTCGGCCATACCGGCGAAGCGCCGAACCAGGGACCGACGATCGCCAGCGCGACGATCCAGATTTCGGCGGTGCCGCTGCGGCAGGCGGCGGCGCAAGCGCGTCAGTATCTGGTCGCGCAAGCGGCCGCGCGCCTGAATGTAGACGCGAACGATCTCGACGTGCAGGACGGCCGCGTGTTTCCACGCGATGGCGACCCGGCGCAGGGCATTCACTATGGCGAGCTGATCAAAGGCCAGCGTGTCGAACTGCTGCTGTCGAACGATGCACCTTTGAAACCGCCGCACGCGTACCGCGTCGTCGGTAAAAGCGCGCCGCGTGTCGACATTCCCGCGAAGGCGACCGGTGAGCTGAGCTTCGTGCACGACGTGCGCGTGCCCGGCATGCTGCATGGACGCGTGGTGCGGCCGCCTTATGCGGGCGTCGCGCAGGGTGAGTTCATCGGGCATAGCCTGCTGGAAGTGAACGAAGCGGCGATTCGCGATTTGCCTGGCATCGTCAAGGTGGTCGTGATTCGCGATTTCGTCGGCATCGTCGCCGAGCGTGAGGAGATTGCGCAACAGGCGGCGCAGCGGCTCGACGTGCGCTGGAAAACGGTCGATGGCCTGCCGCCGCTCGACACGAGCGAGCAGGTCGAAGCGGCGTTGCGCGCGAATCCGGCGACGCGGCGCGATCTGGTGATCGAAGGCGACGTGGATGCGGCGCTCGCGCAAGAACCGTCGCGCACGTTGGAACGCACTTACGTGTGGCCGTTCCAGATGCACGCATCGATCGGGCCGTCGTGCGCGGTCGCGGACTATCGCAACGGAGGCGGCGACGACACGCAGCTGAAAATCTGGTCCGGCACGCAGAACCCGCATTCGCTGCGCGCCGACCTCGCGTTATTGCTGACGCTCGACGAAGCGCGCATCGACATCGTGCGGATGGATGCGGCGGGCTGCTACGGACGCAATTGCGCGGACGACGTCGCCGCCGACGCCGCGCTGCTGTCGCGCGCGGTCGGCGCGCCGGTGCGCGTGCAGCTCTCGCGCCAGGACGAACACGCGTGGGAACCGAAGGGCGCCGCGCAACTGATGGACGTACGCGGCGCGCTCACCGCCGAAGGCGTACTGGCCGCCTACGACTTTGCGACGCGCTATCCGTCGAACGACGCCCCCACGCTCGCGCTGCTGCTGACCGGCACGATTCCCGCGCAGCCGCAGGTGTTCGAGATGGGCGACCGTACGGCCGTGCCGCCGTACGACTATCGCAGCATGCGCATCGTCTGCGACGACACGCCGCCGATCGTGCGCGCCGCGTGGCTGCGCGGCGTGTCGGCGTTGCCGAACACGTTCGCGCACGAGTCGTTCATCGACGAACTGGCCGAGCAGGCCGGCGTAGATCCGATCGAATTCCGCCTCACGCATCTGACCGATCCGCGCGCGATCGACCTCGTCAAGGCGGTCGCGGCGAAAGCCGGGTGGGAACCGCGCGAACCCGCGTTCAGAACGCGCGGCGAGGACGACGAGGACGGCAACATTGCGCGCGGCCGCGGCATAGCGTACGCGCGCTACGTGCACAGCAAATTCCCGGGGTTCGGCGCCGCATGGTCCGCGTGGGTCGCCGACGTCGAAGTCAATCGCAACAGCGGCGAACTGGCGGTCACGCGCGTCGTGGTCGGCCAGGACACCGGCACGATGGTCAATCCCGATGGCGTGCGTCATCAGATTCACGGCAACGTGATCCAGACGACGAGCCGCGCGCTGAAGGAGCAGGTCAGTTTCGGCGACAACGCGGTGACGAGCCAGGAGTGGGGCGCGTATCCGATCCTGACGTTCCGCGAAGTGCCCGTGATCGACGTCGTGATGATGCCGCGCCACGGCGAGCCGCCGATGGGCGCCGGCGAGTCGGCGTCGCTGCCCGGCGCGGCCGCCATCGCCAATGCGCTGTACGACGCGACGGGGGTGCGTTTCCGTCGCCCGCCGTTCAAGCCGGAAAAGATCCGCGCCGCGCTCGCCGACGCGCAGGCGCAAGACGCGGCGGCGGCGCGCAGGAAAAAGCGCTGGCGGCGCGGCTTTTTCGGCTTGTCGGCCGCGGGCGTGGTCGGCTGGCTTGGCGCGCTGTCGTTCGCCTCGGTTTCCAGCGCGCCGCTTGCGCCGATCACGCCGCCGCTCGCCAGCGCGTTTGCGCCGGAACTGGTCGCGCGCGGCAAGCTGCTCGCGTCGCTCGGCAATTGCGCGGTTTGCCATACCGCCCACAACGGCGTGCCGAACGCCGGCGGCAAGCCGCTCGCGACCCCGTTCGGCACCGTCTACAGCACCAACCTCACGCCCGACGGCCAAACGGGGATCGGCCACTGGTCCCTCGAAGCGTTCGTGCGCGCGATGCGGCACGGCATCAGCCGTGACGGTCATCGGCTGTATCCGGCGTTTCCGTACACGTCGTTCCAGAACATTTCCGATGACGATCTGCACGCGCTCTACGCGTATCTGATGTCGCAAACGCCGGTGCGCAGCCGGCCGCCCGAAACGAAGCTCGCGTTTCCTTTCAGCGTGCGTCCGCTGATGGCTGCATGGAACGGCCTGTTTCTCGGCCGCACTGCGTTTATCGGCAACCCCGCGCAGAGCGCGCAATGGAATCGCGGCGCGTATCTGGTGAATGGCCCTGGCCATTGCAGCGCGTGCCACACGCCGCGCAACGTGTTCGGCGCCGAGAAAACCGGCGCGGCGTTCATGGGCGGAGGCAGCGCCGAGGGCTGGGAAGCGCCCGCGCTGTCGGCGTTGTCGAATGCGCCGGTGCCGTGGAGCGAGGACGAACTGTTCCGCTATCTGCGCGACGGTCACGCGCCGTTGCACGGCGTCGCGGCCGGGCCGATGGCGCCGGTGATCGGCGATCTGGCGGCGCTGCCCGACAGCGATATCCGCGCGATGGCCGTCTATCTCGCGTCGCTCAATCCGCTGGAGCCGAACGCCGATCCGGCCGCGACCGCGCGCGAATACGAACAGGCCAGCGCGATGACGGGCGCGCCGGTCACGGCGGGTGCGCGGCTTTTCGACGGCGCGTGCGCCGCGTGCCATCACGCTGGCAGCGGACCTCAGTTGTTCGGCGCACATCCGTCGCTGGCGCTGAACACGAACCTGCACGGCGCGGCGCCGGACAACCTGATTCGCGTGATTCTCGACGGCATCGACTCGCCTGCGCGGCCCGAACTCGGTACGATGCCGGCTTACCGCGACAGTTTCAACGACGCCCAGGTCGCCGAGCTCGTGTCGTTCCTGCGCGCGCAGTTCGCGGGCGGCAAGCCGGCATGGCAGGACGTCGCCGCGAACGTGGCCAGAATCCGCGCGGAACCACGCGAGCAATGAGCCGCCAGCCGTCGTCCGAAGGTGCGCAGGTCCACGCGCTTGCACGTCCTCAGGTTCGCATGTCTGACTAAAACCACCATTCCTTCTGATAACGGAGAAACGCATGACCACGCGCGCAGGATGGATCTCTCGCCTCATGGTGTCGACCGTGTGCTCGTTTGCCGCGCTCGGCGCGAGCGCACAGCAGACCATCAAGATCGGTGAGATCAATAGCTACAAGGCGCAGCCCGCCTTTCTCGGGCCTTACAAGCAAGGCTGGAATCTCGCACTCGAGCAGGTGAACGCGGCGGGTGGCGTGCTCGGCAAGCAGCTCGAGGTTATTTCGCGCGACGACAACGGCAACCCCGGCGACACGATCCGCGTCGCCCAGGAGCTGATCGCGCGCGAGCAGGTGCAGGTGCTGTTCGGCGGCTTCCTGTCGAACACTGGCCTCGCGCTCGCCGACTTCGCGAAGCAGAAGAAGATCTTCTTCCTCGCGGCCGAACCGCTGACCGACAAGATCGTCTGGGCCGATGGCAATAAATACACGTACCGTCTGCGCCCTTCGACCTACATGCAGGTCGCGATGCTGGTGCCCGAGGCCGCGAAGCTGAAGAAGAAGCGCTGGGCGATCGTGTATCCGAACTACGAGTACGGGCAATCGGCGGTGGCGACCTTCAAGAAGCTGCTGACGGCCGCGCAGCCGGACGTGCAGTTCGTCGTCGAACAGGCGACGCCGCTCGGCAACGTCGACGCGGGCGCCGTGACCCAGGCGATCGCCGACGCGAAGCCCGACGCGATCTTCAACGTGCTGTTCGGCGCCGACCTCGGCAAGTTCGTGCGCGAGGGCAATACGCGCGGGCTCTTCAAGGACCGCGCGGTGGTGTCGCTGCTGACCGGCGAGCCCGACTACCTCGATCCGCTCGGCGCCGAAGCGCCGACCGGCTGGATCGTGACCGGCTACCCGTGGTATTCGATCGATACGGCCGCGAACAAGCAGTTCGTCGACACGTATCAGGCGAAATATCACGACTATCCGCGGCTGGGCTCGGTGGTCGGCTATTCAGCGCTGATGTCGATCGCGGACGGCATCAAGAAGGCGGGTTCGACCGATCCGGACAAACTCGCCGCCGCGTTCAAGGGGCTCAACGTGCAGACGCCCTTCGGCCCGATCATGTACCGCGCGCAGGACAATCAGTCGACGATGGGCGCGTATGTCGGCGTGACCGGCGTGAAGGACGGCAAGGGTGTGATGACGTCGTACCGCTATGTGGATGGCGCGAGCGTGCAGCCATCGGACGCCGAGGTGAAGAAACTGCGCCCGGCGGATTGAGGACGTGGCGCGCGGCGGTCCGTCGTGACTGCCGCGCAATGGCCGCGCGAGTGTTGGTGAATGCACGTCCGCGGCGGCTGTTGCCACGAGTGGGCGGCTTTGAAAACGGCGGTTGCCGTCGGCGAAACCTACTCTTCCGCGTCGTGCTCCGTGACGAAGCGCTTCAGATAAGCGAGCACGGCCGCTTCCATCGCGCGATGATCGGCGGTGTTTTTCGAGCCCGCGTTTTCTTCATCGCCGAACAGTGTGGACGGCGCGTTGTGCACGTCCACTTCCTGCCCCTCGCGGAACACGCGAATTTCGTGGACGTCTTCGACGTACTCGGCGATCCAGTGCACGCCCTCGATATGTGTGCCAGCGCGAACCGTAACTATCTTCATGGCTGTCTCCATGCAAGGCGGCCGATTTGAGTTAGCGCTTCGGCGCTTACTCCCGTCCCATGTCCACCACCATACGCCGTCCCGCCGACGCACGCGAGTCCCGCCGCGCAACCGCCGCCGGAGCATGGCGCGGATGGGCGCTCCGGCACGCTCGTTGCTAAATGATAGAGACTCACCCACAACCGGAGAACCGTCATGCCAGAGCAGAAAACCTTGAAGCGTGCCGCGGCCGATAAACGCGCCGGCAAATCAGCGAGTACTCAAGCGGGAGAGTTCGTCAAGGAACAGGTGGACAAGGTCCGCGCCGGCAAGCACGGCGTGCGCTCGCCGAAGCAGGCGATCGCGATCGGGCTGTCCGAGGCGCGGCGCGCGGGCGTCGACCTGAAGCCGCCGAAGAAGGGCGCCACGAGCGAGGCGACCCGCAAGAAAGCGCAGAAGGACAGCGCGGCGGGCAAGCACGAAGGCGCCGCGAAAAAGAGTGCGAGCAAGGAGTCGAGCGCGAAACGCTCGCGTGTGTCGGAGAGCGTGCTCAAGCGCGAGAGCAAGGCCGGGGCGTCGTCGGCGGCGATGTCGAAGCAGGCGAAGTCGGCGGCGGCCAAGCGGCCAGCAGCGAGCCGCTCGGCCGCAGCCAAAAAGGCCGCTGCGACGAAGGGCGCGGCTGGACGCTCCGCTGCCGCGAAAAAGGCCGCGCAAACGCGGGCGTCGCGCGCGCATCACTGAGCTTGCGGCTCGCAAAGCGGCAGCAATAAAAAAGAGCGGCGCACGCATGCGCGTGCCGCTCTTTCGTCGTCGCCTGGTGGCGCGCTTGCGGGCCTTCCTTACTGCACCGTCGCCAGCACCTCGCCAACGGTGCGGAAGAGCCGCGCGATCTGCTCTTCGTCGATGATCAGCGGCGGGGAGAACGCGAGGATGTCGCCGGTGAAACGGATCAGCACGCCTGCCTCGAAGCATTTGACGAACGCCTCGTAGGCGCGCGCGCCCGGCGCTCCGTCGCGCGATTCGAGCTCGATGCCCGCGACGAGGCCGAGATTGCGCACGTCCTTCACGTGCTTCGCGTCGCGCAGCCCATGCGCGGCGGCTTCGAACGTCGGCGCGAGGCTGGCCGCGCGCTCGAACAACTGGTCGCGGCGGTACAGATCGAGCGTCGCGATCGCGGCCGCGGCAGCCGCCGGATGCGCCGAGTACGTGTAGCCGTGGAACAGCTCGATCGCGCCCGGCGCGCCGCTACCCACGACCGTGTCGTGGATGGTGCGGCTCGCCGCGACCGCGCCCATCGGAATCGACGCGTTGTTGATCGCCTTCGCCAGCGTGATCAGGTCCGGCGTGACGCCGAAGTGTTCGCTCGCGGTCGCCTTGCCGAGGCGGCCAAAGCCCGTGATTACTTCGTCGAAGATGAGCAGGATGCCGTGCTTCGTGCAGATCTCGCGCAGCTTCTGCAGATAGCCTTGCGGCGGAACCAGCACGCCGGTCGAGCCGGCCACCGGTTCGACGATCACCGCGGCGATCGTCGAAGCGTCGTGCAGCGCAACGATGCGCTCCAGCTCCTCGGCAAGATGCGCGCCCCATGCGGGCTGGCCCTTCGAGAACGCGTTGTGTTCGAGGTTGTGCGTGTGCGGCAGATGATCGACCGCCGGCAACAGCGCCCCCGAAAACGTCTTGCGATTCGGCGCGATACCGCCGACCGAAATCCCGCCGAAACCGACGCCGTGATAGCCGCGCTCGCGGCCGATCAGACGCGTGCGCTGGCCTTCGCCGCGCGCGCGATGGTAGGCGAGCGCGATTTTCAGCGCGGTGTCGACCGATTCGGAGCCCGAGTTCGTGAAGAAGATGCGATCGAGCCCTTCCGGCATCAGCTCGGCAACCTTCTTCGCCGCTTCGAACGCAAGCGGGTGGCCCATCTGGAAGGTCGGCGCGAAGTCGAGCGTCGACAGCTGCTGGGTGATCGCGGCGACGATTTCATCGCGGCCATGGCCGGCGTTCACGCACCACAGCCCGGCGCAACCGTCGAGAATCTCGCGCCCGTCGGTGCTTCGGTAGTACATGCCCTTCGCCGATTCCAGCAGGCGCGGCGCGGCCTTGAACTGGCGGTTGGCGGTGAAGGGCATCCAGAAGGACGACAGATCGTCGATGACGGGGCGCGAAGTCATGGCATCTCCTCGAAGTGGTGTCGGTTGGGGCTTTAAGCGTAGCCAAACTGTAGCCCTCGCGGTTTAATGGCGGCATAAACAGTTGACCAAGTGTGGTGTCAACCGTGCTGGTGGATTCGCGCGAACTGTTCCGGTAGGCGGGCGGTCCGCGGTTCGTCTTTTTGCCCCTCGTTTTTCGCCCGAAACATGATCGAACTGGACCTTCAACGCGACCGGCGCGCGGCGCCGACGCTCGTCGAACAGGTCGTGCAGAGCTTCGCGCGCGCGATCGACTCGCAATCGCTGCGCGCCGGCGCACTGCTGCCGTCGGTGCGGCAGCTTGCCCAAAGCCACGCGCTGAGCACCTTCACCGTGACCGAGGCGTACAACCGGCTGGTGTCGATGGGGCTCGTGGTCGCGCGGCGCGGCTCCGGCTATCGGGTGGCGGCGCGCTCGCCGTCCACACGGGCGGCCGTCGCCGACTGGACGCCGCCGAGCCTGACCGCGACGTGGCTGCTGTCCGACGTGTTCGCCGATCACTCGGTGCCGATCAAGGCGGGCTGCGGCTGGCTGCCGAGCGAATGGACCAACGAGAGCGGCCTGCAGCACTCGCTGCGCGCGCTGAGCCGGGTGCCGGCCGCGCGGCTCGGCGACTATGGCCATCCGTACGGCTTCGCGCCGCTGCGCGAGCGCATCGCCGAACAACTCGACCGGCGCGGGCTGCCCGTCGACGTCGCGAACGTGCTGCTCACGCAGGGCGCGACGCAGGGGCTCGATCTGATCGTGCGCACGCTGCTGCGCGCGGGCGATGCGGTGATCGTCGAAGATCCCGGCTACTGCAATCTGCTGCAGATCCTGAAGCTCGCCGGGCTGGTCGTGCATGGCGTGCCGCGCACGCCGGCCGGCGTCGATACGGACGTTCTCGCAACGCTGGTCGCGCGGCACAAGCCGAAGGCGATCTTCGTCAACACCACGCTCCAGAATCCGACCGGCGCGACCTTCGGCATGTCGGCCGCGTTCCGCTTGCTGCAGATCGCCGAGCGCGAGCGCATCTGGGTGATCGAGGACGACGTGAGCCGCGAACTCGCGCCGGCCGGCGCGCCGCTACTGGCGGCGATGGAAGGCTTGCAGCGCGTGTTGCACGTCGGCGGCTTTTCGAAGACGGTGACGCCGTCGCTGCGCTGCGGCTATGTGGTGGCCGAGCAGGCGGTGCTGCGCGAACTCGCGCGCACGAAGATGGCGGTGGGGCTGACGTCGTCGGAAACGATCGAGCGGATCGTCGACAAGGTGCTGGTGGAAGGGCGTTACGCGCGCCACGTCGAGATGGTCAACGAACGGCTCAAGCTCGCGCACGTGGCACTCGAAGAACGGCTGGACGCGCTCGGGCTCGAGGTGTTTCACCGGCCGCGCGCGGGGCTCTTCATGCTGGCGCGTCTGCCGATCGAAGCGGAGCGCGCCGCCGAGGTCGCGACCGCCGCGCTCGCGCACGGCATCTGGCTCGCACCGGGCTCCTACTTCCGTCCCGACGACGCGCCGAGCGCGTGGTTCCGCTTCAACGCGCCGTATTCGAGCGACGACGCGTTGTGGCGCTTCATCGAGCGGGTCGGGGAGGGGGCGTGGTAGACGCGGCGGCGCGCGTCGAAAGCTCAGCCGCCGTGCCCGATCAGCTTCAGCGCGATCGGATACAGCGACGCGACCAGCAGCAGCGCCATCGCGATGTTGAAGACGCGCAGCCGCTTCGGGTTCGACAGCACCTCGCGCATCGCGGTGCCGAAACCGGCCCACACGCAGATGCACGGAAAGCCGATCACATAGAACACCGCGGCCATCGCGGCGGCGTTCATGCCGAAGCTGTTGCTCAGGTGAATCGTCGTCGCGGCGGTCAGCACCATCATCCACGCCTTCGGATTGACCCACTGAAACGCGATCGCCTCGTGAAAGCGCATCGGGCGACGCTCGCCGTTCCTGAGCTTCAGTTCGCCCGACGTGCCGATTTTCCACGCCAGATACAGCAGATAAGCGACGCTGACGACTTCGAGCACCGTATACAGCACGGGGAAATGCACGAACGCCTCGCCGAGGCCGATGCCGACCGACAACATCAACAGCACCACGCCGACGCTGATGCCGGACAGATGGGGCAGCGTGCGGCGAAAGCCGAAATTGACGCCCGACGCGAGCAGCATCGTGTTGTTCGGACCGGGCGTGATCGAGGTGACGAGCGCGAACAGGATGCCGGCGGGCAGCGCGCTGAGAGTGACGAAAGACATGGGGGCTCCGGTGTCGCCAACAGAAAACGGTGAGGTTCATTCTAGCGACAGAGGCCGGTACAGTACCTGTACGGTTTTGAAAATGATGTCCAGTACGGATCGATGATGACTTGATTGGCCGGAAAGCGTCGCCACGCGGCGTTTCAACACTCGGTAGTTAACATATGTTGCATTTATTTTTTTAATGGCAACATATGTAGACGGCTGGCGCAGCAGCCCGCCATCCATCAGGAACCTGCCGCACGATTGGAGATACCCATGAAAATGATGAATTGGTCCACTGTTGCCATGCTCGTGGCGGCAACGTTGGCGAGTCCGGGCGCGTTCGCGCAGGACGCGACGTCCACGCTCGCGAAGATCCAGCGAAGCGGCGTGATCGCGATTGGCCATCGCGAGACGTCGGTGCCGTTCTCGTACGTCGACGCGAACAACGAGGTGGTCGGCTTTTCGCAGGACCTGTGCAACAAGGTCATCGATGCGGTCAAGGCGAAAACGAAGCGTCCGGACCTCAAGGTGCGCTTCATCCCGGTCACCTCGCAGAATCGCATTCCGCTCGTGCAGAACGGCACGGTCGATCTCGAATGCGGTGTGACGACCAATCTCGTCGCGCGCCAAAGCCAGGTGGCGTTCGCCGACACGTTCTTCGTCGCGACGACGCGTCTTCTCACGCGCAAGGACTCGGGCATCAAGGACTTTCCGGATCTCGCGGGCAAGACGGTCGTGACGAATCAGGGCACGACGTCCGAGCGCATCCTGCGCAAGATGAACGAGGACAAGAAGATGAACATGCAGATCATCAGCGCGAAAGATTACGGCGAAGGGCGTCTCACGCTCGAAAGCGGCCGCGCCGTCGCGTACATGATGGATGACGTGTTGCTTGCCGGCACGCGCACGCTGACCGCGAAGCCGTCGGACTGGATCATCACCGGTACGCCGCAATCGTCGGAAGCGTATGGCTTCATGTTGCGACGCGACGATCCGGAGTTCAGAAAGCTCGTCGACGACACGCTCGAACAGGTGATGAAAGGACCGGAAATCCACACGATGTACGACCGATGGTTCATCAAGCCGGTGCCGCCGAAGAACATCAGCTTCGACTTTCCGATGAGCGATTCGCTGAAACAGCTTTACGCGACGCCGAACGACAAGGCGCTCGAATAACGGCTTTGGCCGCTATTGCGCGTAGGAATGGTTTCTAGTGGCAGTCTTTTGCTCTTTCCTCTATACCTGGCTATAGGCGGCGCGTTTCGGTTGAACGTCGCCTATAGCGGGAACGGAGGGGCAAAGTGAAGAGGCCGATGGAATCTTCGCGGCGCGGACGGATTTTCCCCAGTGGAATTCTTCGTGCCGCGCTGGCGTTGGCAAGCGGCGTATTCATGGTGTCCGCAAACGCCGACGCACAAACGCGCGCGATTACGATCGTATCGGGCACCTATGGCGAGAATTGCGGCGCGCCGCGCGGCAACCTGACTCGTGAGCTCGAGCGTCATTGCAACGGACGGGAAACTTGCGATTACGCGCTGCCCGGCCTGCACAAAGGCGGCACGACGATGGCATGCCCACGCGACTTCCACGCCGAATGGCATTGCGACCACGCGGACTTCCACACGGCGGCGCTGGGTCCCGGCGCGAAATCGGGCGACACGCTCGTGCTGGGTTGCGTCGAGTCGCGTGGTGCGGGCAAATAGCTCCATGCGCGAATAAAAAGGCCGAGGCCCTAACGGGGCTCGGCCTTTGATTTTTGCTGCGGTCTTTTTAGCGGGCTTTCCGAACCGGCGCGAAGCGCCGCTTGCTGAACGACGGCCCGATACGACGGAAACGTTCCCGTTTGTGCTCTTCTTCGAAGTGCGCGAGCGACGGCTTGACCAGATCGCTGCGCGACACGATGCCTACCAGACGCATGCTGTTGCGATCGGCGACCACCGGCAGGCGTTCGAGCCCGAGCACGGCGAGCCGCGTCGCCACCAGCCGGCAGGTTTCGGATGACAAGGCAAACTCGGTGTTGTGTTGCGCGAACACGTCGGCGAGCGTCATCGCGCGCTTGCGTTCCGTGTCCTCGGCGCAGAAGCGTTCGAGCGACATGCGGTCGGCCACGCCGATCACCGCGCCGTCGCGCACCACCGGATACGCGCGGCGCAGCTGGTTCGCGCCGAACAGCGTCTGCAGCGTTGCGCCGACCGTCGTGGCGGCATCGACCGATTCGACCGAGGCGGTCATCACTTCGTCGACATAGTGGCGCTCGAGCGGATCGACGCCGTACTCGCGATAGATGTGATAGCCGCGTCGCGCGATTTTCTCGGTCATGATCGAGCGCCGCATCACGACCGTGGAGAAGCCGTGCGCGATCAGCGTTGCCGTCAGCAGCGGCAACAGCGCGTTGGCGTCGTGCGTGAGGCCGAACGCGAACACGATGGCCGTCAGCGGCGCGCCGAGCGTGGCACCAAGCGTCGCGGCCATGCAGACGAGCGGCCACAGCGCCGGTTCGCTGCCCGGGAGCCAATGCGCGAGCACCGTGCCGAGTCCGGCACCGAGCATCAGGAGCGGTGCGAGCACACCGCCCGACGTGCCCGAGCCGAGCGCGATGACCCACATCACCGCCTTCACGGCGAGCAGCAAAAGGGCGACCTGCACTGCAATGTGCTGATGCAGCAGATCGCCGATCACGTCGTAACCGACGCCGAGCGCGCGCGGTTCGAGCCAGCCGCCGATGCCGACGACGATGCCGCCGAGCGCTGGCCACCACATCCAGTGGATCGGCAGCTTGCCGAACAGGTCTTCCACCTTGTAGAGCGAGGCGGACAGGCCGGACGCCAGCGCGCCCGACAACCCGCCCGCGACCGCGCACGACAGCAGCGACCAGCCATCGGGCGCGGCAGTCTGTAGCGGAAACAGCGGACCTGTACCGAAGAAAATCACGCGGGCGAAGCCAGCGACCGCGCACGCCACCGCGACTGGCAGGAAGCTGCGCGGCCGCCATTCGAACAGCAGCAGTTCGACCGCGAGCAGCACGGCCGCGAGCGGCGTGCCGAACACCGCGGTCATGCCGGCCGCCGCGCCCGCCACGAGCAGCGTCTTACGTTCCGCCGCCGTGACCTTCACGCACTGCGCGATCAGCGAGCCGAGCGCGCCGCCGGTCATGATGATCGGGCCTTCCGCGCCGAACGGCCCGCCGCTGCCGATCACGATGCCTGACGACAACGGCTTGAGCACCGCCACTTTCGGCGACATCTTGCTCTTGCCGAACAGGATCGCCTCGATCGCCTCGGGAATGCCGTGGCCGCGAATCTTTTCGGAGCCGAAGCGCGCCATCAGCCCGACGATCAAACCACCGATCACCGGCACGCCGATCACCCAAATGCCAAGCGTATTGGCGGCGGGCGAGCGGTCGACGAACGACAGCGTGCCGAAGAAAAACAGATTGGTGAACAGGCGAATCAGGTTCAGCAGAACAAAGGCGGCAATCGTGCTGACGAAGCCGATGCCCGCGGCGAGCGCGAAGATACCGGGCAGCCGTGCATTCGCCGCGAAGTCGCGTTTGTGGGAGTCCATGCGCATAGTTAGTCGAGGTCGATCCGTGGAACCTGGAAGGAGCCTTCGAGCGATCTCAATTCGGCGCGATGCAGTTCCGCAAGCCGTTCGAGTACCCGTTCTCCCGCTCTTTCGATGTGTACTTCAACCTGGCGGCGATCGGTCTCGCTGACCTGGCGGCGCACGAGATTCAGTGCCTCGCAGCGCGATACCAGCGCGACGACGCCGTGATGTTGCGCCTGCAGACGCTCCGCGAGTTCGCCGACGGTCGCCCAGTCGCGCTCCGGATAGCCCTTGATGTGCAGCAACAACAGGTATTGCAACGGCGTGATGCCCTCGCTTTGCGCGGCCTGCTCCGAGAAGCGCTCGAAGCGCCGCATCTGATAGCGAAACTGCGACAACTGCTCGAAATCGCTCTTAACGAGCTTGCGAGTCCGTACTTTCATGGCAAATCCGCCAATGTGAAGAAAACCGAAAATATATCACGTCATGATGTACTTGAGCGAATTGCGGCCGTCGCAACGGCATCGCGCGGCAGGTCTCCTCGGTCTTTTAGTTGAAAATCAGGCCGCCTCGCGGGCTCGGGTGGCGGTTTGCCGATACAGGCCGGAGATCAGGTCCACCTGCGTGATCATGCCGACCACGCGGCCCGCGCGATCGAGCACCGGGATGTGGTGATGGCCGAAGTTCGCGAACATCGGCACCAGTTCCGTGATCGGATCGGTGGCGGCGACGGTGCAGACGTCGGTGGTCATCACGCTGCCGACGTTCGACGTGCGAAGCGCATCGCCGCGCAGCCAGCCGTCGAAGTAGTTCAGGATCGGACCGAGCGCACCGAAGCTTCTTCTGTCGACGAAATCGGCGCGCGTAACGATGCCTAGCAGTTTCTGCGCCGCGTCGACGACCGGCAGCGCCTTCACGTTGTGGCGCTTGAACAACTGCCATGCGGCGGCGGCGCGCGTGCCCGGCGATACCGACACGACGTGGCGCGACATCACGTCTTCGCAGCGCAGTTCGTTGAAGCTGCGCGAGAACGCCTGAAGCTGCGTTTCGCGCAGCAGCGAATAGAGATCGTCGGTGTCGATGTCGAGCAGTTCGTCACGGCGTCCGAGCACGGCTTTGACGTCTTCGCGCGTGAAGCCGACGCGCGCGGCTTCGTCGGCGGCCTGGCTCGGCGTCGCGCGGTCCTGGCGTCCCGCATGCGGATAACGGTGGCCGGTTGCCGCGTGATAGACGAGCGCCGCGAACAGCAGCGCGGCCGACTGGATCGCGATCGGTTCGAGCACGAAGCGGTAGCCGAGCGCATGAATGACCGGGCCGCCCAGCACCGCGGTCAACGCGACCGCGCCCGACGGCGGGTGCACGCAGCGCAGCGCGAACATGCCGGAGATCGACAGCGCCACCGCGAGGGCGGCCGCCAGCGTCGGATCGCCGATCAGCGTCGCGCAGGTTACGCCGACCGTCGCGGACACGAGGTTGCCGCCGATGATCGACCACGGCTGCGCCAGCGGGCTCGCGGGCACCGCGAACAGCAACACGGCGGAAGCGCCCATCGGCGCGACAAGCAGCGGAATATTTGCGACAGGGCCGAGCAGCAGATACATCAGACCGCCGGTGAACGCGATGCCGAGAAGCGCGCCGAGGCACGAACGCGCACGCTCGTGCCATTTCACGGTGACCGGTGCAGGGAGAAAGCTGGCAAGCCAGCCGAGAGCAGGAGAGCGGGACAAGATAGGAGCAGAAAGTAGTCGATGATGCCGGGCCCGACATTACCGGGGAAACCCTGGCAACGCGAATACAGTCTGGTCATGATTATATGTCAATATGATATAAAAGTTCTCCGCCCCCCGCGCGGCGCGCGGAATCTGTCGCATCTCGCAGACAGTCGAGACCACAGCCGACGTGCTTCAGCATGGCCCTTAAATCAACCCTCGGCGCGTTCTTTTTTGTCACATCGTGATATAAAATGAGAGCAGGCGGATTGGGAGGACTCGTTGGCCCGTTGCCTGATAGACCGATAAAGGAGCCATCATGATGATCACATTTCAATCGACGGCGTCACCGGATGTCGTCATGCTCAGGGATCTCGCACAATATCTGCTTGGTCTGATCGGCAAGCGGCTCGGCGCGCGGGGTGTTATCAGCCACGACGAGCTGCCCCGCGCGATCGATCGGCTCGAAACCGCCATCACCGAAGACGCGGCCGCGGAAACGACCCTCGAAGCATTGCACTGCTCAACCAGTAATCAACGCGAGTCGCGCAACCGGCTGTCGCAGCGCGCGTGGCCGTTTCTGGACATGATGCGTGCGGCGCGCGACTCGGACGCAGACATCATCTGGGGGCTGTAGTTCGTCGAGGGAATCGCGATGAAACGACTTGCGTCGTGTCGACGTTTCGCAATCGTCCTCATTTCGGTTTGCGCCGTTCCGCTTGCCTATGCGTTCTCACCCGCGCAGCAGACCGGCCGATACCCGCAGCCGGTGTGCGGCTCTTGCACCGCATCGTGCGGCACGGGGGTGCGAAGCAGTGTGATCGGCGTGTATGGCGGCACCGTTGTCGACCAGTTGTCCAGCGGAGCGGTGGTGCTCGTGAAATGGCCGAACGGTTCGCCGCACGAGGCATGGACCGCTCGGTCGCATGGCTATGGTTTGCCCGTCGATCCCGCGGCAAACGCTGCTCATGTTTTCTTTCTGTGGCCTGAGTCGTAGCGCGGTGTTCCTGATCGCCGCGCCGAGCAACCGCTATTTCAGGGCAGGGATTCGGTGGCCGCCGAAACTCGTGAATAGTGCCTGTTTGACCGCGTTTCTGTAGGTATTTGCATGCATCGGTGTCGCGCGGTATATATCACGAACTGACATATAATTAATTGATCACGTGCCGCACGGCGCAAGGAGATTCTCATGTCGAGCTTCAAGCGCATTCTTCTCTGCTACGACGGAACTCGCGAAGGACAACACGCGTTGAAGGACGGTGCCGCTCTCGCGCAAGACCTGAACGCAGAAGTGCACCTGCTTTCCGTGCTCAACAATACGGCGTGGATGCAGGGCGCGGACATCACGTCCGCGGTGCCGGTCGATTTCATCAACGAATCCGCCAAAACGCTGCTCGACGAGGGCTTACGGAAGCTCGCCGCACGCGGAATTCGCGCGACCGGTCATCTCGCGATCGGCGAACCACTCGATGAGATTCCGTTTTTCGCTAACGATCTGAAGGCCGATCTGGTCGTCGTCGGTCATCGTCGCAGTCACGGACTCGCGCGATGGTGGGGTGGCCGGCACGACGGGCTGCTGCTCGATCGCGTGACGTGCAGCGTGCTGGTGACGATGGGCGCGGCAACCGATGCGCCGGCCGCAGCCGCAGGCACGGGCGAGACCGCGCGGTCCGCCGAACATTCATGAGCGTTGTGTTGTGTGTTGACTTGTGTTGCGTTGGCACGGAGGCACACCATGAAAGACGTCGACGAACAGTTCAATCATCCTCAGCCCGTCAGGCACAGCGATAACGAAAAGAGCAAGCTGCCGCAGCGCGCCGCCGATGCGCAGCGGCCGAAGAAAAAACCCGAAGGCGAGCCGCCGGTCGAGTGACGAGGGGCGGCGCCACGCCGTTCAGTTCGCGCGGAAACACTAAAACGCTGCCAGCCCGAAAGCCTGGCAGCGTTTTAGTCATACATGCAAGCCGCTGGCACAGGCGACCGACATCACGTCAGACAATCAGAAGTCGGTGCTGACCGACAACAGGAACGTACGCGGTGCGCCCTGGGTCAGGTACGTCGTCGCGCCGTAGGCCGACACGGCTGACCAGTACGCCTTGTTCGTCACGTTCTGCACGGTGGCGCGCAACGTCGTCCTCTTGCCGTAGATGGACGTCTCGTAACGCGCCCCCAGGTCGAAGCGGTTCCACGACGGGATCGACAGCGTGTTGGCCGCGTTCGCTTCCTGCGCGCCGGTATGGATCCAGCGCGCGTTGACCGCGAGCCCCGGCACCATCGGAATGTCGTAATCGGCGCCCAGGTTGAACAGGAAAGTCGGCACGCCCACCGGACGGTTGCCGTCGTAGGTTCCGCCTTGTGTGTTCTCGAGCGTCGCGTCCATCAGCGAAGCGCCGGCCAGCAGACGCAGGCCCTTGAGCGGCTCGCCGTGCACTTCGGCTTCGAGACCGCGATGGCGTTCGTTGCCGTTCAGGCCATAAATATGCGTGGCCGCGTCGGTGAACGCCGACGGCTGTTCGATCTGGAAAGCGGCAAACGACGCACCGAACCTTTCGGTGTCGTACTTGACACCCACTTCCCACTGCTTCGTGCGGACCGGCGCCAGTTGTTGACCGTAGTTCAGCGTGCCCGCCGGCGCGATGCTGCCCGCTGCCAGCGCTTCGCTGCGGTTCGCGAAGATCGACACGTTCTGCGTCGGCCGCAGAACGAGGCCGAACAGCGGCGTCGTGATGCCGTCGCTGTAGTTGCCGCTGCCGATGCCCGTGTTGTCGTAGTTGGCCGTCGCGATCTGCTGGCGACGCGCGCCGACCGTGAACAGCACCCGGTCATGCAGGAAGCCGAGCGTATCGGACGCGGACACGCTGCGGATCACCGTGGTGGCCGTCATGCCCGGATCGGCCAGGTTGCCGCCTGACATCGTCGTGGCCGGGTAAGGCGTCTGCACCGTGTTGTAGAGCGAGACCGGGCCCATGAAGGCGTAGGTCCACGCGGAGTTGGTGTTCTCGCTCGTGATGGCGCCGCCCACCGCAACCCTATGCGACACCGGGCCAGTGTCGAAGCGGCCGCGCACGCCGACTTCGGCGGAGCTCGAATTCTGGTTGTACGGCACGCCGAGACGGGCACCGGTGACGCCGGTCGACGAATAGGTCGGCGAGTAGTACTCACCTTGCTCGACCGTGCGGCGCACACCACCGGTCGCATAAGCGGTCCAGCCCGGCAGGAAGTCGTATTCGGCCTTCAGGATGCCGACGGTGTCTTCGAGGTTCGTGTACGACCAGTTCTGCGCGTAGTTGTACGTTGCCGGCGGCACGGCGGGAATCGCGTCGGTGAAGTAGACGACCGGGCGGCCGTCGCTGACGTGCTCGCGCTGATACAGGAAGTCGCCGGACAGACGCAGCTTGTCGCCGCGCCAGTCGAGCGCGACGGCCGTAGTGTTGTCGCGGCGGTGTTCGCCGTCGATGCTCGTCTCGCCGTCACGATTCGCCTGGTTCACGCGGATCCCGAACTGGCCTTCGCTGCCGAAGCGTCGGCCGACGTCCACCTGCGCGCCGAACTCGCCGGAGCCGCTGGTTGCGAGTGTCACGTTGGTGGTCGGCGTGTCCTCCGCTCTCTTCAGCTGCACGTTCACGCCGCCGCCGATCGCCGAGCCCGTCGGCGAAGCACCGTTCAGGAACGCGTTGGCGCCCTTGAACACGTCGACCCGCTCGACCGCCGCGGTCGAGACCAGTTGGCGCGGCGTAACGCCGTACAGACCGTTGATCGAGATGTCGTCGGCATTGAGCTGGAAGCCGCGAATCACGAACACTTCCGAGAAGTTGCCGTAGCCGTACGCGGTTCGCACCGACGGGTCGTTTTCGACCACGTCGGCGAGCGTGCGCGCCTGCTGATCCTTGATCAGCTTGGCCGTGTAGGTCGTCATGCTGAACGGCATGTCGATGTTGCGCTGCTTGCCGAGCACGCCGTAGTCGGCGCCGCGCGCGACCTGGCCGCCCGCGTATGTCGGCGACAGGTCGCCGGGCAACTCTTCGACGGCGGCCGCCTGAACCTTGATGGCGGGCAGCGTGCCGTCGGCGGCGGGGGCGGAGTCGGTGGATTGAGCGAACGCGCTGGCCGGGACACTGAAAGCGACGGCGATGGCGGCAAGGATGGTGGCGCGATGCAGAGTGGCTTGAGCAGGCGTGGCCTGCGGGCGATTCCAGCGTGAAACGGACATGAATTGGAAAGTAGGCGTGGTCGTCGATCTTCCGTCCCGGGGCGCTAGTTGGAATCCGGGCGGCATTTTTCCTGGTTGCACGCGCGGATGATGCCGTTTATGTAAGCAGTCCGAGCGCAGAACGAAAGGTTCGGCGGAATTATAGTGCAAATAGGAATCATTCCTATTGTAGAGACGCAACGATTTACGGAACTGATGGCAAAAGTGGATGTTTTCGATGACGTCGAGCGGCCGCGACGCGCGGGTTTGACGCCGCCGCAGCCGCGGTACAGCGCTTGCTTCCCACCCAAAGGTTTACTCGCAGGCCGCCATACATGCCACGAAATCCGACTACTTGCCAGAGGTAGAGCGCCCGAGAGGTCCAGCTATTGCACGGCGTGCCGCGCGTGCTCGTCATCGACGACAACGAGAACGCCGCCGAAGCGCTTGCCACCTGGCTTTCCTACGAGGGTGTCGAGGCGCGCGCCGCGACAGGCTGCACCGCGGCGCTGCACTGCGTGCGCAACTGGGTGCCCGACGTCGTCGTGCTCGACATCATGATGCCGGAGCGCGACGGCTACGAAACGGCGAGCGCGCTGCGCCGCTATCTGCCGACGCACAGTCTCGGCATCGTCGCGTTTACGTCGCTGGACGAGGACCACGTGAGGCAAACCGGCCGCGAGCGCCACAACTTCGACGGTTATTGCCAGAAGGGCACGGCGCCGGCCACGCTGCTCGCCCTGCTGCGAGGGTTGTGGCGCGGCTAGCGACGGGGGCGCGCGTCGATAAAAAAACGCGGCGGCGTGGACATCGCTCCACACCGCCGCGCTTTTCAACCGCGCTCTTTAGTCGGACCCGCAACCCGCCGCGCTCAACCGCTCAGCTCTTTCGCGCGGTCTGCATCCAGCCGGCTTGCACGCCGAACTGCGCGATCTGTTTCGCGACTGCATCGGCGAGGCGCTTTGCATCGTCCGACACGCCCGCGCGCTTCGTTTCGGTCACGCCGTGCAGGCCCGCGCCGGCCGCTGCCGCGGTCGCGACGGTGCCGGCCGCCGCGCCGACCCCGGCGGTTTCGACCATGCCGGGCATCTTGCCGCTGTCCGCGTTGGCCGTGAAGCTCTGCACGACACGCGGCGTGCCGCCTGCGGGCTGGTAGACGATCCGCACCGCGCTGCTCACCTCGCTCTTGCCCGCGCCCAAGCCGATCAGCGTGCGGCGGCGGCGATTGCCGGCGTCGATCGTCTCGAAGCTGCCTTGCACGAGCAGCACGTTCTGGCCGGCGGGCACCGGCGCGTCGGTGCGCACCGCGTGCAGTCCCATCGCCTGCAGCTGATGGACGATCTCGTCGGCGACCTGCTCGCGCACCTGGGCGGCATCGGCAACCTGCTTCTGCGCGTCCGACGAGCCCGACATCTGCGTCTTCAGTTTTTGCAGCATGCCGCCGTTGTCGAGCTTGACCTGCTGCGGATCGGCATCGAACGTGTAGACGTAGATCGTGTCCGGATGCATCGTCGATTGCGTGCCTACGTCGGCCGTCGCGGACGTGCTCGTCGCGCTCAGATTCGTGACGCTGGCGCCGGCGCAGCCGCTCAGCAGCGCGCCGCCGCACACGAGTGCCATGCAGGTGAAACGGGCGGCGTTCTTTTTGATGAAGTTCACTGAAGTCAACATGATGATCCTGTGGTCGGCACGCGGTGCCAGTCTGTTCGAGTCCATCGCCGATGATCGGGCAACCGTGGGATCGTCGATCATCGGCGAAGGGATTCGCACGTGAAGCCTTTCGATCTCATGCGTCTGTGATTCGTCACGCACCGGCAGCGAACGAAGTATGAGTGAGCGGCTCGCCGAACTCCATTCAACAATTATTTCGAGCGATGTCACGGCGAGACGAAGAAGAGCGCGCGGACGTCGAGCCGCCGATCAGCTCAAAGCGAGCTTGACGATGCAGCACAGGACGAAAACTAGCAGGGCGGCGGCAATGGCCATGTCCATTGGATAGCGCATTCCTTCACCCTGCCCTGACGTTGCGGAGCTCCTATCGTAATCACCTGACGGAAGATGAAAAGCATCAGTGAAGCGCCAATGTGGGACAGGCAACGTAGTCCCGGAAAGCCGCGCGGGGCGGGGCTGCGGGAGCGCACGGACGAGATGCGGCGATGCAGCGGTCGCTCGATCGCGCTCGCATGCTCCGGCGCAAAGAAAAAGCGCCACGTGGCGCGGCGCTTTATTCGCAATTCGCGATGAGAATTTATTGCGGTTGTGCCGCTGGCTGACCCGGCGGCGTGCCATGCGGGGCCTTGTTCGCCGCCACGAGATCTTCGGCGAGACTCGTGCGTAGCGTCGCGATCGCCTGCTCGGGATTGGCGGGCTTCAGCTGCTCGCGCGCGAGCGAGTCGTACACGTAGTGACGCAGCATCGGATCCTGGGTCTTGTTCAGCACGTCGTGGTAGACGGCGACGATCTCGCCTTCATGACCGTTTAGCGCGTATAGACGGCGCAGTTGTTCGAGATCATTGATCACCGCGAAAGCTGGGCTCGGGTGACCCGTCATCGGACCATGCCCCGGCGGCCCGTCGCCGCGCGGGCCGCCGTCGCGCATAGCGGCGGGCGGGGGCGGCGGCGGCATGCCGTCGTCGGCGAGCGCGGCCGTCGCGATGATGCCAAGAACCGCGGCCACGGCCGCGCCGAAGAATGCGTTTCTCATGATGTCGCTCCCATCGAAAACAGCGCCGGCGCCACGATGGACCGGCTCCTCGCAACGATAGTCGACCCGCTGATTCGTCGGGTTACGAAAGCCATTCAGTAACTTTCCGAGCCTTTCGCGGCGCGCGGCCTAGCGGCGCGCGACGTAGCGGCGCGCGGTTCTGCGGCGCAGACCCCGAAGCGACGCACGTTGCCGTGAACCGGTTTTCGCCAGGGTGAGTCCGCTGGCGCAACCCAGCCGGATAGCGCATGATTGCTCCGATGTGCCGTGCGACCCCAAAAGCACCTTGCTGTGGCGGCACGCGCGGCACACGCAGCCGCCGGCATCGGCGTCGCGCCTGGTGCGGGCGACGCAGAGGCGATGAGTCTTCAACCGCAAGGAGGATTTCGCATGGACCGACCCGATGCAGCCAATCCGTTTGGCGATCTAACCAAAATGCTGGAGCAGTTCAAGCTCCCCGGCTTCGACGTGCCCGCCATCATGGAAGCGCGCCGAAAGGACATGGAAGCGCTGGTTCAGGCGAATCAGACAGCATTCCAGGGGATGCAGTCGCTCGCGCAGAAACAGGCCGACATGCTGCGCACCACGCTGGGCGAGCTACAGGCGCTGACTGCGCAGCTCACGGCGGCCGGCACCGCGCCGTCGAGCAAAACCGCGGAGCTGATCCAGCAGAGCCTGCACAAATCGCTCGCCGACATGCAACAGCTCGCACAAGCCGCGTATCAGACCCAGGCGGAGTCGTATGGGGTGATCGCGAAACGCGTCGAGGAGAACGTGCAGGAGTTGAAGTCGCTTCTTCAGCAACAGAAGAAGTAGCGCACGCCGCGAGTTCCGGACGATCTATGACGCGGAGGGCCGCCAGGCCCTCCGCTTTTTTTGCCCGTCGGGATTTGCGTTGCAAGCCTCATGTAGCCAGAGGAATGCGGACTCCGCCCGCTCGTTATTCGGCAGACGCTTACATCGATGAGCAAGCGCTGTTCACGTTCGCAACTTTTACGCGTGGCGGCCGCAATTTCCGCAGTCGGTCAGTTCTAAATGTCAGACGGAAACCGAATAAGCGTCAAAGCATTGTCGCCAAAAGGCTTTTGCCCACGCTGATCAAACCCGGTCGATCGATTCAACAACTCCGAACAGTTTCAATCGCGCCGCAAACGCTTGCCGCGCGCCATTCCCCTGACTAAAGTTTCGCCTCGTCTTTCCGTAGACGCATTCACGCAGCCAAACCGGCGTCAAGGCAACCGGCTTTGCCGGTCAGGTGTGCGCCCCTAGTCTCGCGTTTGTGATCGGCTACATGCAGGTCGCGGCGTTTCACCTCGAAGGAAATCTCTTGAAACCGATGCTTCTCACCCGCATTGCCTGCGCAATGCTCGGGGCAAGCTGCGCGTTGCCGTTCGGCGCGCACGCGACGCTCGGCCAGAACGCCAGCACCGTCGACGGCGATCGGACGCGCCTGCATGCGGTTGCTCGCGCGGCCAGCGCACAGGGCGCGTATTCGGTGTATGCGCTGACGCTGCCGTCCGGCACCGAGGTGCGCGAATACGTGGCGGCCAACGGCATCGTGTTCGGCGTCGCGTGGGATGGCCCGACGCTGCCCGATCTGAAGGCGATGCTCGGCGCGTCCTTCGATGCCTACGTCGCCGCCAGCGCGGCGCGGCGCGGCGCGCCGCTCGCGGTCTCGAACAGTGATCTCGTGGTGTTCTCGAGCGGCCATCTACGCGCGTTCACCGGCTACGCCTACCTGCCGCAGGCGGTGCCCGCGGGCGTCGACGTCAGCGTTATTCAATAACGGAGCGAATCATGCGATCCAGGTCTTCGTGGATGACTCTGCTGGGCGCGGCGCCCGTCGTGGTTCTGGCGCTGGTGTTGAGCGCGTGCGGCGGCGGCGGGGGCGGCAGCGCGAGCACCACGGCCAATTCGAGCACCTCCAGCAACTCGAACGGTTCGGGCAGCTCGACCAGCTCGTCGGGTTCGACCGTGACCAACACGTCGCCGTCGCCGCAGGTGCTGGCCGCCAACGCGGTGCGCGTGACGGTCGACTCGGGCCTCAGCAACGTGCCGAACATGCCGTTCGTCAGCATCACGATCTGCGCGCCCGGCACCAGCAACTGCCAGACGATCGATCACGTGCTCGTCGATACCGGCTCGTGGGGCGTGCGCGTGTTCGCGTCGCAATTGCCCGCGTCGATGAGCCTGCCGCAGCAGCAGGACGGCTCGGGCAACCTGGTTGCCGAATGCATGCAGTTCTTCGACGGCTACACGTGGGGCGCGGTGAAGCTCGCCGATGTGCAGATCGCCGGCGAGAAAGCCGCTGCGCTGCCGATCCAGGTGATCGATCCGGGCTACGCGTCGCTGCCGGGCGATTGCGCGGCCGTCGGCGCGGCGCGCAACACGCCGGCCGCCTTGCAGGCGAACGGCATTCTCGGCATCGGCGTGTTCAAGCACGACTGCGGCGCGAACTGCGTGCAGCAGGCGATCCCCGCGACCTACTATGGTTGCGGCGGCACCAGCTGCACGTCGATACCGCTCGCGCAGACGTACCAGGTCGCCAATCCGGTGCCGTACTTCGCGACCGACAACAACGGCTCGATGCTCAGTCTGCCGACCGTGTCGGGCGGCGCGCCATCGGTGTCGGGGCAACTCGTGTTCGGCATCGGCACGCAGAGCAACAATGGGCTCGGCGGGGCGCAGGTGGTCGGTGTGAGCCCGTCGAACGGCACGTTCACGACGGTGCAGAACGGCACCACGTATACGCGCAGCATTATGGACAGCGGCTCGACGGGACTCTTCTTCCAGACCACCTTGATGCCGGCCTGCGCGAGCCCAAACAGCGCTTATTACTGCCCGAGCTCGACGCAGCAGTTGAGCGCGATGATCGAAGGCGTGAATGGCACGACGAGCGCGGTGACGTTCAACGTCGGCAATGCGATGTCGATCACGCAGACTGATAGCGGCGACTCGGCATTGCCGCTGCTCGCGGGCCCGGCATTCGTCACGTCGACGGTGTTCGACTGGGGGCTGCCGTTCTTCTACGGTCGCAATGTCTATGCGGCGATCGAGCAGCAGTCGACGCCGGGTGGGACGGGGCCTTATGTGGCGTACTGAAGTGGCGTACCGAAGTCGCGTATTGCAGTGGCGAGCCGAGCGCGTGTAGCCGGTTGCTCGCGGCTCGATGATGAGCGTCATAAGCGCCCGCTGCCGGCTGGTCCGGCGGCGGGCTTTTTTATGCGCTTGTTGGCTCGCGGTCGCCCCGCTTGTCGCGCTTGTCACCCGCTGCCGCGATCACGCGATGCACGAAGCGCAGCTTGTCGACCACCGGCGCGGCGAGCGTGAACGGATAGCCGTCGGGCATGCCGAGACTGCGATTCAGACTGTTCAGCGCATACGTGAGCGGAAACCAGCGCTTCATCAGATTGCCGAAGCTCGCGTCCTCGACCGGCGTGCGGTCGGTCAGCGTCGGCTCGCTCGGATCGTCGGGCAGCAGCGCGAGGCCGTAAGACGTCGACGTGTCGAGCACGTCGACGATCAGCAGATAGTGCGCCCATGTCTCCGCCCAGTCTTCCCACGGATGCATCGTCGCGTAAGCGCTGATGTACGACGCCTGCCAGTCGGCCGGCGCGCCGTCGCGATAGTAGGCGTCCAGCGCTTCGCCGTAGTCGGCCTGCTCGTCGCCGAACAGCTTGCGAAACGGTTCGAGCCAGCGCGGCTCGGTTTCGATCAGGTGGCGGAAAAAGTAGTGGCCCGTCTCGTGGCGGAAGTGGCCGAGCAGCGTGCGGTACGGCTCGCCCATCGCGGTGCGCACTTTCTCGCGATGCGCGTCGTCGGCCTCGGCGATGTTCAGCGTGATCAGCCCGTTGTCGTGACCGGTCATCACGGGCTTGCCGGCGCCGCCGTCGGCGAGAAATTCGAAGGCGAGACCGCGCTCGGGGTCCGCGTCGCGCGATCGCACGTCGAGGCCAAGCTCGCCCAGCGTGTACAGCAGACGCCGCTTCGCGACTTCGAGCCGGTACCAGTAGAGCCGGTTCTCCGGTTCGCTCAGGTTCGGAATCGTGCTGGTCAACTGGCAGGCGTGGCACAGCGTGTCGGGCGAATCGGCTGGGATCATCCAGTTGCAGACGTTTTCGACCGCGTAGTTGTGGCATTGTCGGAACAGCGCGCCATTCGCCTCGGGATGCAGGCTGCGCCAGCGGCCGTCGCCGGCGTCCCCGAACGCGCTGATTTCCCGCAGTTCAGGCAGATAGCCGAGCAGCGACTCGCAGCGCTCGCAGCGGACGTTCTCGTAGAACACGAGGTGCGCGCAGCGATTGCAGTGGAAGGTTTTCATCGGGCGGGCCTCGTGATCGGTGCTATGTCGTTTGCGATGATGAGCCATGGTAAGCGGCATCATCAACGCGATAGCGGACGAAAGCCGGTCGCAATCTTCATGCCGCGATTGCCAGACGTCACCGCTTTAACGCACAGTACGGTCATGATCGTGCATCGGCGCTGCGCCGCTTTGGTGCACGGTCCGAGGCGAGCCCGCGGCAGCGCGCGAGGTACGCAACGCAAACGCAGTTCAGACAAGACCAAACGATTCATACGGGTTTGTCCAGCAACGGCATAGAGCTTGCTTTTTTGGCGGGCTGCCCCCCTTCGTCGAGGAGTCCGGAGTGTCCATACGCGTCGCGTTGCATCACGTTACTCATTACCGCTACGACAGGCTGGTCACGCTGTCACCCCAGGTCGTGCGGCTGCGGCCCGCGCCGCATTGTCGTACGCCGATCCTGTCGTACTCGATGCGCGTCGAACCCGCGAGGCACTTCATCAACTGGCAGCAGGACGCGTTCGCCAACTATCAGGCGCGGCTCGTGTTTCCCGAGCAGACCCGTGAGTTCAAGGTGAGCGTCGATCTGGTCGCCGAAATGGCCGTCTACAACCCGTTCGACTTCTTTCTCGAACCATCGGCCGAGCAAGTTCCATTCGACTACGCGCCGGAGCTGGCGGCCGAACTCGCGCCCTACCGCGTGAAGCGGCCGATGACGCCGCGCTTCGCCGGGTTCGTCGCGAGCATCGACCGCACGCCGGCCGGTACCGCGAACTTCCTGGTGGCGCTGAACCAGCGGCTGCAACGCGAGATCCGCTACCTGATCCGGATGGAGCCGGGCGTGCAGACGCCGGAGGAAACCTTGACCAATGCGGCGGGCTCGTGCCGCGATTCGGGCTGGCTGCTCGTCGAGACGCTGCGGCAGCTCGGCTTCGCGGCGCGCTTCGTGTCGGGCTATCTGCTGCAGCTCGCGCCCGACCTCAGATCGATCGACGGCCCGAGCGGCACCGAGGTCGACTTCACCGACCTCCACGCGTGGTGCGAGGTCTATCTGCCAGGGGCGGGCTGGATCGGGCTCGATCCGACCTCGGGGCTGCTCGCGGGGGAAGGGCACATACCGGTCGCGTGCACGCCGGAGCCGGGCAGCGCGGCGCCGATCTCGGGTGCGGTCGACGAAAGCGAGGTCGAGTTCGGACACACGATGTCGATCGAACGCGTGCTCGAGTCGCCGCGCGTCACGAAGCCGTATAGCGAAGCCGCGTGGCACGACGTGCTGAAGATGGGCGCGCGGGTCGACTACGAACTCGCCGACATGGACGTGCGACTGACGATGGGCGGCGAGCCGACCTTCGTATCGGTGCGCGATCGCGACGCCGCCGAATGGAACACCGACGCGCTGGGACCCACCAAGCGCGGCTACGCGGTCGCGCTGGTGGACCGGCTGCGCGACCGCTACGGCGCGAACGGCTTCCTGCATATCGGCCAGGGCAAGTGGTATCCGGGCGAGCAACTGCCGCGCTGGGCGATGTCGCTGTACTGGCGCGCCGACGGCGAGCCGTGCTGGCGCAACCCGGCCCTGTTCGCCGACGAACGCGAGCCGGGCCGCTACACGGCCGCCGACGCGCAACGCTTCATCGCGCATCTGGCCGCGAAGCTGTCGCTCGACCCCGACTGCATCCAGCCCGGCTACGAAGACACCTGGTACTACCTGTGGCGCGAGCGCCGCCTGCCGGTGAACGTCGATCCGTTCGACGCGCGTCTGGACGACGAGCTCGAACGCGTGCGACTGCGGCGCGTGTTCGACGCGGGGCTCGCGAGTCCGTCAGGCTACGTGCTGCCGCTCGGCCGCGAGCGCGGCGCGCCGGGCATCACGCCGACGTGGATCACGGGCCGCTGGTTCTTCCGTGACGACCGCATGTATCTGATTCCCGGCGATTCGCCGATGGGCTACCGGCTGCCGCTCGAATCGCTGCCGTGGGTGTCGAAGACCGACTATCCGTATCAGCACGCGCACGATCCGTTCGCACCGCCGCAGCCGCTGCGCACGGCCGCGCAGTTGCGCGTGCAGTACGAAGGCGGGCGCGCGGGCCGGCAGATCACCGAGGAACAGACGAGCGCGCGGCAGGCGGCCGCGCTGTCGCTGCCGGCGGCCGATCTGCTGAGCGGCATGCCGCACGGCGGCGTGCTCGCGTATGCGCCGCAGCGCCACGACGAATCGCTGCCCGCGCTTGGCGAATCGTCGAAGGACACGCTGCGCACCGCGGTGTGCGTCGAGGCGCGCGACCCGAAACGCGCGGCCGGCCCGGAAGCCGAAGCCGATTCGTTCGGCAGCGGCCGTACGCTGCTGCACGTATTCATGCCGCCGCTGACCGATCTCGACGACTATCTCGACCTGCTCGCCGCAGTCGAAGCGACCGCCGCGGAGCTGAAGATGCAGATCGTGCTCGAAGGCTATCCGCCGCCGCGCGATCCGCGTCTGAAAGTGCTGCAGGTGACACCGGACCCCGGCGTGATCGAAGTCAACATCCATCCGGCCGCGAACTGGGACGAGCTCGTCGATCACACCGAGTACCTTTATCAGTCGGCCGCGCACAGCTATCTGAGCAGCGAGAAGTTCATGCTCGACGGGCGCCACACTGGCACCGGCGGCGGCAATCACTTCGTGCTCGGCGGCGCTACGCCGGCCGACAGCCCGTTCCTGCGCCGGCCCGATCTGCTCGCGAGCCTGATCGCGTACTGGCACAACCATCCGTCGCTGTCGTATCTATTCTCGGGGCTGTTCATCGGACCGACGAGCCAGGCACCGCGCGTCGACGAAGCGCGCAACGATCAGGTCTACGAACTCGAGATCGCGTTCTCCGAACTGCAACGCCAGGTCGATCTGCTCGGCGGCCGCGACAGCGGCAACCTGCCGCCGTGGATGATCGACCGCGCGCTGCGCAACATCCTGATCGACGTGACCGGCAACACGCACCGCGCCGAGTTCTGCATCGACAAGCTGTATTCGCCCGACGGCCCGACCGGCCGCCTCGGCCTGCTGGAGCTGCGCGGCTTCGAGATGCCGCCGCACGCGCGCATGAGTCTCGTGCAGCAACTGCTGCTGCGCGCACTGGTCGCGCGATTCTGGCGCATGCCGTACACGCAGCGGCTCACCCGCTGGGGCACCGAGTTGCACGATCGCTTCCTGCTCGGCACCTTCGTGAAGATAGATTTCGACGACGTGCTCGCCGAGCTCGGCGAAGCCGGCTTCGCCTTCGATAGCGCGTGGTTCGCGCCGCACTTCGAATTCCGCTTCCCGCTCGTCGGCGAGATGACGCTGAGCGGCATCGACCTGACGATCCGCAATGCGCTCGAACCATGGCACGTGATGGGCGAGGAGGGCGCCAGCGGCGGCACGGTGCGCTATGTCGATTCGTCGGTCGAGCGGCTCGAGGTGCGCGCGCTCGGGTTGAACGGCGATCGTCACGTGCTGAGCGTCAACGGCGTGCCGGTGCCTTTGCAGCCGACCGGCCGCGTCAGCGAGTACGTGGCCGGCGTGCGTTTTCGCGCGTGGTCGCAGCCCTCGGCGCTGCATCCGACGATCGGCGTACACGCGCCGCTCACGTTCGACCTCGTCGACACATGGAGCGGCCGCTCGCTCGGCGGATGCCAGTATCATGTCGCTCATCCGGGCGGGCGCACCTATCAGACCTTCCCGGTCAACGCCTACGAGGCGGAAAGCCGGCGACGCTCGCGTTTCTTCGCGTCGGGTCATACGCCGGGGCCGCTCGCCGTGGGCACGCCGCAGCGCAGCCTCGAGTTTCCGTTCACACTCGATCTGCGCCACAGTTGAAAAACACGCATCACTGACATCACACGACCTTGGCCTTTCAATCGACTTTGCCCTTCGAGGCGTCCGCGCTGCCGGCGGACGCTTCGTCCCTGTTGCGATTGCTGCCGGGTCATGACGGACATTGGGACGAGCTGCGTGACGAGTCGGGCGCGCTGCGCGAGCCGTGGCGGCAGTTCTTCGCACTGCTCGACGAAGACGGCGTGGCGCGGCTCGCGGACCATCACGCGTCGATCGCGCAGCAGATCCGCGACAACGACATCAGCTACAACGTCTACGCGGACAACGGCAAGTCACGGCCATGGGCGCTCGACCTCCTGCCGTTCCTGATCAGCGAGGCCGAGTGGGCGCACCTCGAGCGCGGCGTCGCGCAGCGCGCGCATCTGCTCAACGCGATCGTTGCCGACATCTACGGACCGCGGACGCTGCTCGAAGATGGCCGACTGCCGCCCGCGCTGGTGTTCGGCCATCCGGGCTATCTGCGTTCGGTGAAGGGCTTCACGCCGCCCGGCGGTCAGTATCTGCAGGTCGTCGCGCTCGATCTCGCGCGTACGCCGGGCGGCGAGTGGAGCGTGATCGCGCATCGCACCGAGGCGCCGTCCGGCCTCGGCTACGCGCTCGAAAACCGCCTGATCGTCTCGACGCTCCTCGCGGAGCCGTTCCGCTCGCTGCGCGTGAGCCGGCTCGCGCCGCTCTATTCGCAACTGATCGCGACGCTCGTGCAGGCCGCGCAAGCGACGATGCGCAACGAGGAAAGCGCCGACGCGTCACCGCATATCGCGCTGCTCACGCCTGGGCCGTACAGCGAAACCTATTTCGAGCATGTGTTTCTGGCGCGCTATCTCGGCGTCACGCTGGTCGAAGGCAAGGATCTGACCGTGCGCGGCGACCGGCTCTATCTGAAGACCCTGGCCGGCCTCGAACGCGTGCACGTCGTGCTGCGCCGTCTCGACGACGCATTCTGCGACCCGATCGAACTGCGCGCCGATTCGACGATCGGCGTGCCGGGGCTGTTGCAGGTGATGCGCGCAGGCAATGTGATCGTGTCGAACGTGCCGGGCTCGGGGTTCGCCGAGTCGCCGGCGTTGCACGGTTTCATGCCGGGTATCGCCGAAGCGTTGCTCGGCGAAGAGCTGCTGCTGCCCGGCGTGCCGACCTGGTGGTGCGGCGAACGGGCCGCGCGCGAGCATGCGTTCGCGCATCTCGACGACGCGTTCATCGTGCCGACCTGGCCGCTCGCGGGACGCGACACGCCGCCCGGCATCGAAGGGGGCAGGCAGCCGCTCGCGACATGGCGCGAGCGCATCGACGCGTTGCCCGACGCGTTCACGATCCAGCAGGAGCAGCGCTTTTCCTGCACGCCGCGCTTCGAGGAGGGCACGATCGGCGGAAGGCCGTCGGTGCTGCGCGTCTATGCGATCGCCGACGTCAACGGCGGCTGGCACGTGATGCCGGGCGGTTTCACGCGCATGGCCGCGGAGCGTCAGACCACGGTATCGATGCAGCACGGCGGCAGCAGCGTCGATACCTGGGTGCTGTCGAGCCAGCCAAGCTCGACGTTCACGCTGCTGCCTTCGCCGATGCAGCCCGCCGATCTCACGCGCAAGCATCGTACGGTATCGAGCCGTGCCGCGGAGAACCTGTTCTGGGCGGGCCGCTACGGCGAGCGGGCGGAAAACAACGTGCGTCTGCTGCGGCTGATTCTCGGCTCGCTCGAAGGCAACGACGCCGATTCGATGTTCGCGACGCTGGTCGAACTCGCGACATGGTGCGGCCTCGTGCAGCCTGGCGACCTGGCGTCGCCGCACGGGCTGCCGTCGCCGCAGACGTTCGAGCGCGCGCTCGTCGCGAATCTCAGCGAGAGCGCGGGCAGCGTCAGCATCAGCCAGAACCTCAATTGCCAGGCGCGCGCGAACGGCGAGGTGCGCGGGCGTTTGTCGAATGATCATTGGCGCATGATCCTCGCGGCGCGCAACGACTTTCAGGACGCGTTGCAGGTGTTGTCGCCAGCCGTGGGCGCGGGCAACGGCGGCGCGGGTGCCACGAGCAGCGGCAATGCGTTCGATCGCTACGACCGCGTGACGCTCGCGAATGCGCTCGAGCATCTGTCGGTGCAGCTCTCGGCGATCAGCGGCGCGCAAGGCGACCGCATGACGCGTGATGAGGCGTGGCGGCTGCTGTTCGTCGGACGTCATATCGAGCGCGTCGCGACGATGGCCGCGTTCATGCGCGGCGTCGCCGTGAACGGCCAACTCGCGACGCCGGCCGGCTTCGATCTGCTGCTGCAAATGTTCGACAGCACGCTCACGTATCGCTCGCTGTATCCGGGACGTTTCGAAGTACCGGCGCTGCTCGATCTGCTCGTGATCGAACCGCATAATCCGCGCGGCATTTATGGCGTGTACGAGCGCCTGCGCAACAAACTCGACGAGATCGCCATCGCGGCGGGCAGCGTGCGGCATCGGCCGTTCGCGGAGCTGCTGCCGCCCGTCGAATCGCTGCCGACGCTCGAATCGCTGTGCGAGGTCGACGAACAGGGCTCGTATGGCAAGCTGATTGCGCTGTGCGATCAGATCGGCAGCTTCGCCAATGCGGCCGCGCATGAGATCAGCGCGCGCTATTTCAGTCACGCGACCACGGTTGCCTCGCAGGTGTGGGCATGAAGAACGCGTCGACGGTGCTGTCTGTTTCGCATCGCACTGTTTACCATTACTCGACGTATGTCGAAACCGCGCAGCATCTGGCGACGATCCGGCCGCTCGCGTGTCCGTGGCAGCGTGTGATCTCACGCAGCGAGCGGATCGAGCCGCAGCCGTCGTATCAGCATAGCCGCATCGACGCATTCGGCAACGACGTGCTGTACTTCGCGCTCGATACACCGCACGAGCGCCTGCAACTCGTCAGCGAAACCACGGTCGCGCTGACGCCGCGCTGGGCCAACCTCGACGCCGAGGCCACCCCGCCCTGGGAGACGGTGGCCGAGGCGCTGCGGTTTCGCGTGGGCGGCGCGTTCCGTGCCGAGGCGGAGTACTGCTTCGCTTCGCCGAATATTGCGCTGCGGCCGTCGCTGCGCGCGTATGCGTTGCCGAGCTTCACGCCCGGCCGGCCGCTCGTCGCGGGCGCGATCGATCTGATGCATCGGATTCACGAAGACTTCGCGTACAAGCCGTCGGCGACGCTGTTCGACACGCCGGCCGAACGCGCGTTTGAGCTGAAGAGCGGCGTGTGTCAGGATTTCGCGCAAGTGATGATCGGCTGTCTGCGCTCGCTTGGCTTGCCCGCCCGCTACGTCAGCGGCTATCTGCGCAACGATCCGCCGCCGGGACACCCGCGCCTGATTGGCGCGGATGCTTCGCACGCTTGGGTATCGGTGCATTGTCCGGCCAGCGGCTGGATCGATCTCGATCCGACCAATGACGTGCTCGCCGATCTGGATCATGTGACGCTCGCGATCGGGCGCGATTACAGCGACGTGTCACTGCTTCGCGGGACGATTCTTGGCGGCGGCGCGCATCGGATGGAAGTCGGGGTGACGGTGCTGGAGTTGTGATTGCGGGCGCGGTTCGGTGCCGGTATTGGACCGAGGTCGGCCAACTATTCGCCCCGCAACTCATTGTCGAGCAGAACGCGAATAAAGCCGAATCGCGTTGACTATCTGTGGCCCGGAACGCTGATCGACCAGCTACGACTATTGGCCTTCTCGCGCAATTCAGGCTCCGCTAGAAGTCCTGCTGTGACTGTCGAGGAAAGACACGAACGCCGCAACCTGCTGGAGTTCATGATCCAGATCGGCGAGAACTACCACGCGACCAATCGCACCGATCAGGAACTGTTCACCGTGCTTGCGCTCGACGCCAAGCGGCTTCCTAACCGCCAACTGACACCGGCGGACGCGGCAGCGCTTCTCGCTGACCCTGCGCAGGGCGCGAACGGGAAACTGGCGGCTATGGACGCTTCATGGGCAAAGCACTGACCGGCGTCGGTCACTTACGGTAAAAGCGGCTCAATGCCACTTTTTTTGTTGGACGGTGATATTGGAAAACTGCACCTGAAAATGAGATGGCCAGAGCAATTGTGAATATCTGTCAAAACCGGATTATATCGAATTAAAGTCATTGACGGTGACCCGTTTAAATGGTTTATTCGATAGATGTTTTTCTGGAAAACAGAAGAGGTCTAGTGGGAAAACTGAAACAGGATGGTGCCGTGGGCAAGGAAGAATGCCTGCTTTGCCGTATCACCTATTTAGTCTACTTAAACTTCACGCCAATACCGTCTGCAATGGGTCTGAATGTCGAATCCGGCGAATTTTTCCCGCGGGATAGGCTTCAGTTGTATTCGATCTGAACCATAACGCGGAGGGTAACTGATGGTGCTCTTACGCGTGCTCAATGGTCTGATGGTCTGAGAGCGCGAATTAACCTATGGGAGGGTCCAATGTATGAAAGGATGCGCTCCGCAGAGGCGATCATTGCAGAAATGAAGGCTCGCTTTGCGGATATGTTCGAGGGATCAGATAACCGGGAATGTCTTGATTGCCGTATTACATTCAAGATATACAAAGAGTGGCCTGATATGCCTCGTGCAATGACGACGAATCCTAAATCCGGGGAGCGGATTCCGTTTAATGCGATCAGGGCTCTCCCATCCGGTTACGACATGAGGCAGGCGTTAGGGCAAGGCGAGGGGTGCCTCTGTCGCAATCGACCTGCAGGCCCGTTCGATGAACGGTTCACGATCAGGGATTACAACGGCAACCCTGTACCAGATGTGCGATACCGGATTCTCGCCGAAGGCAAAGAAATCTGTAGCGGCAAGACAAACGCAGCCGGGCAGACTTCTCGCGTTACAACGCAGGGTTTCAAGTTTCTTACGATTGAAGTGGAGCGTTAGCAAAGTGAACGACAACACCGAATGGGTAACACTCGATGACACTGCTTTTACAAACACGACTCCTGGTTCAAATAGGGACGTCACGATCAACACGACCTCTATCTGCCCGAACATGACCAACAAGGAGTTTCGCAGACAGGCTATGCGGGCACGCGATATCGGCGTCGAGTTAATCAAAAAACGCATTGAGGGCCTTGCACGTTGGGACACGAAAGAGCAGGACCGGCTGACGAACTTCTTTGCAAGTGCGGACGTACATGCAAAGAGGGTACTTAGCGAAGGGCTTCCGAGATTGCTTGCAGCGATGCAGCAACTTGAGCCAGAAAGGATTGTGCGATGGGACAGTGAAACAAACAGGCACCTGTCGTGTGCGGTCACGCCGGATTCGGGCGTCAATCACGCCGCAGTCTGCAAACCAGATTCGGAAAAACGGGTTATCGCTATTTACTCGAAGTTTTGTGAAAGTCCATTTGCCCAGTTGTGGGGAATATGCAAGGTCAAGACGATAATCCACGAATGTACGCACTTCACAGACACTTTTAATTCGCAAGACCACATGTATCTCGACAGCGAAGCGGGGGCGATGATCTTCGCGAGAAATAAGCCTCATCAGGCGATTGGCAACGCGGACAGCATCGCTGGCTACATAGCGACATTCGATGGAGTAAATATCGCACCATGAGTAGACAACTGATTTTGCGCGGTGGCCTTCTCGCGGCATTGCTTGCCGTGTGGTTTTGCTTGGGACGCCCGGTTATTGCTTGTACTATCGGAGAGGTAGCGGCTATTGAGTTGCCATTCAACACGGTTGAACTTTCAAAGGAAAATCGGCGCGCAATCGCAGAGGCGGTGGAAGAGGCAAAGAAGTGGCCTGACGTGCAGATTCAGGCGATTGTGATGGCCGGAGCATATATTGGCGAGCACGATCTTGACGTTTTGCAGGAGCGCCGCGGGGCAAACGTGCAAGCGTATTTGAGGAAGCTCGGTATCAGAAGTGAGAATATCTATATCGTGCCGAAAACTCTTACGGATGGGTTCGTGGTGAAGCGGGCTGACGATGAACTAGCTGTCCGCCAGATCGAAGTTGAGTTGCATCCGATCTGTAAAGGTAGCTGCGCATGGATGTGCAACGATCCAAGAGTGACCCCACGCACCAAGGTTATCAACCCGTAAGCACACGAATAGGGCCCGGCCTCGGCGGGGCCTTTTCATTCCAGCGTGAAACAGAATCACAGATCGCGCGCCGAGGCATGCAGCGGCCGGGCACCACCACGACCGAGCATAGGCGATATCACCGATGAACTCGATGCCGGTCAGCACGAAGCCGTTAGGACCCATCCAGCTCAGTTCAACATCGTGCAGCGGCGGCAGCGGTTGCGCATCTGCCGAGCCGGATTGCTGGAAGCTCGCCACCTTGCTGGTGCGCTTGTATTGCGCGGGCTGTTCGTGATTGATGGTTACGTCGCCGATCACCGGCTCGGCAGCTTCGATATCGCGATAGCAGTTGTTGAACAGGACGTGTGTGCGCGCCGTGCGCCCCGCAATGTCCTCAATCGGTGGCGCGAGTTCGCGAAGCTCGTCGTCGCTATCGTCATGGTTGAACCGTTCCGCCGCCGACTCGGCGCCGCTCCATGTCGACGCGTCGCGGCCATGCAGCCGTACGATCGCGAGTTCGGGCGACGTCGCTTCCCAAACTGAGTGCGCGCGCTTCGTCATGCCTTCCGGCGCATCCAGAATCACGTGAACGATCCCGCGTTCACGCTCCATCGCAAGCGTTGACTCGCGGTGCTTCTCGCTGAACCAGCTCTCGTGCCGAAATTCGAACGCGGTCACAAACGGGTGCATGCGCTCGGCGCAGTGCTCGACGTGCCTCATCGCTTTCGGTACTGCGGTTATCCAGTGCGGAAACTGGAATAGCACCGCGCCGAGTTTGCCCCCCACGTGCAGTGGCTGCAGGGCCGCAAAGAAGCGCGCCCACAGTTCCTCGATAACTGGCGGCGGTACATCCTTGTAATAGAGATTCTTCTTGCCGGTGTTCGGCAATTCGGCCTGCAGATCCTTCGGGAAAAACATGGGCTCGGTCTGGTGGCCGGTGGAGAGCCGGAATTCGCAATCGATTCCCCTTCCCGAACACGCACGACTATGCATCCGTCGGCGTATCGGTCGCAGTACGTGTAACAGTCCCGCAGGGTTCGCACACAGAAATCGCACGTCCCATCACGATGATTCAGGGTCGCGCGACGCCGCATCGAAATCTCTCGTCGACACCCTTTGGGATAGGGGCTCTACGTGATCAAAGGCTCGCCCTTGCTGCTCAAGTGCAGACGTGCGACGATCACGCGGATTGTTTCGCCAACTGCCTGAGGGCCGGGCCCGCATGGTCGAAAAACCGGCGAATCCCTGAACAGAGATAGTTCAAGCCAGGTTCACCGTCCGGGCTCCGCACAAAGCGATTCTTCGGACACTCGCCCCAGCACAGATTCAGATACTTGCACTGTCGACAAAACGCAGGGAGAGCATTTCGTTTTGCATAGCCGAAGTTCTGCTGGTCCGCTGAAAAAGCCATCTCACCCAGGTGTCTCTCGCGGATGTTCCCCAGCGAGTAGGCAGGGTAGACGTAGTGGTCGCATGAGTAGACTTCACCGTCGTGCTCGATCGCCAGTGCCTTACCGCAAAACTGGGCGGTCACGCAGGTTTGCGCGGGCCTGCCCAAGGTCTGTACGACGGCCGTCTCGAACAGGTTCACCAGAACACGGCCCGCATCCTTTCTATACCACTCGTCGAAGGTTCGCGAAAGGAAGTAGCCCCAATCGTCGGGATCGACTGACCACTCGGTCACGACAGAGTCTGGTTGCCCCGGCTTTGCCGCTGCGCTTCCCAGCATCGGCATCGACTCTGCTGGCCAATGCTGTGGTGCGACGCTATGGAAATTGTTCGGTTCGACACAGGGAATAAACTGGATGTAGGTCGAATCGATTTCGTTACGCAAAAATCGGTAGACATCCACGGGCCGCTTCGCATTAAGACGGTTGACGACGGTGAGCGTATTGAATCTTAGCCCATGCTTTTTTAGCAGACCGATCCCATGCATCACATTATCGAAAGTCGGCTGTCCTTTCCGGTCCAATCGGAAAGCATCGTGCAATTCACGCGGCCCGTCGATACTCACGCCGACCAGGAAGTTATTCTCCTTGAGGAACTCGCACCATTCGTCGTTGAGCAAGGTCGCGTTGGTCTGAAGGTCATTCGAGATCCGGCGGTTCGCGGGGGTATGCCGCTTCTGAATCTCCACGATGTCGTGAAAGAACGCAATGCCGAGCATGGTCGGCTCACCGCCCTGCCATGAAAATATGATCTCGTCGCCGGTCTGCGCTTCGATGTACTGCCGGATATAGCGCTCCAGCATGGACGGTTCCATTCGACGACCACGATGCTGGTTAAGCAGGTGCTCCTTGTGCAGGTAGTAGCAATACGTGCAATCGATATTGCAGGTCGAGCCAATGGGCTTGGCCATCGCATGAAAGCGTCCTTTCTGCTCGGGTACGGCCGGCTCCGCTTCAGACGATCGCGCCGGGTAGAAGATCACTGGCTGTTCAGCGTTCGCGTCATGGCTGTTCTGCATGGGTTGGCTCCAGAGATCAACTTCGGGCAGTGTGTGCGCATCGTGGCCGCAGGCAGTCAGCGGTAAATACAACGCGAATCGGTAAGGTCGGTCATTGCGACGATCGCTGTCCTCGAAGCGGGGCGTACACCGTCTTCCAATCCCGCTTCATACTGACAATAACCCAGCCGCGCGCAACGGCCTGGTCCCACGCCTTGTCGAGCCGTGCCATTGAAGGTTGGCGGTCGTAGGCGAACTCGCGCTCGGGGTCGTCATGATGCACCAGCAGTGCAAGCGTTTCGCCGGGCCCGCTCGCTGTGTATTCGAGCATTTCCCGATCGCCATCGGAATTGCCGACTGCGAGGATCGGACGCTTGCCAATCGCGCGAAAAATGCCGACAGGTTTGCCCGGTCCGTCGTCGACAAAATCAAAGCCTGGTTGACGTATCAGCACGGGTTTGCCGTCATGGACTTCATACTTCAGCTTCTCTTCGGTGCCTACCACCTGTTCAGGCGGCACGCCGTACGCTTCGGTCACCCACACGCGCATGAACTCCGCCGTACCGCCCGAAACGATCCAGATCTTAAAGCCGTTCGTCCGCAGTAAATCGAGCAGTTCGAGTTGCGGCCCATAGACGAGTTCGGTATAGGAACGGTTCAGCGTCGGGTGTTTCGCACTGGCCAGCCATGTACGGATGGACTGGTCGTATTCGTCAGTCGTCATGCCGCTATTGGCCACACCGATAATCTTCAGGAGTGCCTTCCGGTTCTGCGCGAGCGCAGCCGTGTCGTGCACGACAAGTGCCTTGAATGCTGGATTGTTTTGCCACTCGGGGTGTCGTGGCGCGGCGGCCTTCACCTGCTCGATCATGAACGACAACTGGAAAGGCATAGGCTGCTCGCTCCAGAGCGTGCCGTCGTTATCAAAGACCGCGATTCGTGCTTCTGGCGCCACGTAGGTTGCCGAACCTTTGCGCGTCACGTCGGCGATGAACTTCAAAATGGCATCCCGAGCAGCGCCGTCCTGCCACGAAGGCAATGCTTTCGTCGATAGCTCTCTTGAAAGCGCCTGCTGCTGTGCGTGCGCCATCGCAGAATCCGCTGACGGCGCTTCGTGGCTGACACACGCGCTCATCGCCGCGCATGCGCATAAGATCAATCCCGCCAGATGACGCGACGCATGCCGTGACCACGTGCGATGTTCGATGATACGCATTGTTATCCTCAGCCAGCTGAAAGTATCACCTCGCGCATTGCCACCCCTGGACAAGCGGAGGGCGCTCCGATCGTCCGGCACATTCAGCTGATCAGTTTCCAGTTGGCAGCGGGATGTTGAAGCCATTCTCTTTCAGTTCGTCCCGAATGTATTTGAACCGTTCGTACTGTGTGAGAGTGATCGGCCCGGAATACCCTTCGCTTTGCAGCTTGCGCGGCGGATACTTGACGTAGGTCTGCATCAGACCTTTGACCGCGGCATTGAAGGTAGGAAGTGTCCAGGTGTGCTCCGTATAGTTGTTCATGAAGATGTCGTAACGCTCCTGAGGGTCCTGATACAGATCGAATACTTGCGGAACGGTGGCGACGTAGCTCTCCGGTCCCTTCCAGCCGAGATTGGTGTCCACCGCCAGACCGCCCGTATCCTTGCCTCCATCTCCGCGCAGGTTGAACACCGCCTTGAACTGTCCGACCCGCACGGCACCCGGCGTCAGTTCGTTTTCGGTGAAGTAGAACCACGCATTACGCTTGCTCTTGCCTGTGCCAAACAGCACGGGCGACATGTCGTAGCTGTCAAACACGATCGGTTTGCCTTCACGATCATTTTTGGGCAAATCTACGCCCGCCAATGCTGCAAAGGTCGCCATGCAGTCGAGACCACCCAGGATGTCGAAGTTTCTCGTGTGCGGTTTGATCTTTCCGGGCCACCACGCGATGGCAGGAACACGTGCCCCACCTTCGCGGTCGGTCCCCTTGGTGCCGCGGAAGGGGGTGTAGCCCGCATCTGGATAAACGTCCTGCCAGGCGCCGTTGTCCGTCGTGAAGAATACGAGCGTATTTTTGTCTAGTCCTTTCTCGCGAAGCTTGTCCATGATGTGACCGACACGCGCGTCCAGTTCAACCAGCGAGTCGGCGTATTTGGACTTCGACAAAGACTTGCCGATGTAGTCGGGGTCGGGCATGTTCGGCTGGTGGACCTTCATGAAGTTCACGTTGATGAAGAAAGGCTGTCCACGTTGGACGGCATCGTCGATATCGTCGAGTGCGGCTTTCTCGATGTATCGATCGACAAACGGAATTCCGACAATTCGTTTGTCTGGCTCATTTTGATACTGGCCGTTCAGCTTGAAGTCTTCGTGAGGCTTTTCACCCGCCTTGCCGGAGAGCATGCCCGTAGTCACCTTGATGAACAGGTCGCGGGTCTGCTGATCCATCTCAGGAAACCATTTGGGGTCGGAATATGTGTACGCATTCAGGTGATACAGGCCTACGTACTTCATGTCGTCGTAGCCCTGTGCATTCGGAAGGGCGTAGTCCGCTTCGCCGAGGTGCCACTTACCCGTGAAATACGTGCTGTAGTGCGCGAGTTTCAGCACGGAAGCCAGCGTCCATTCCGCATGAGGCAGGCCGCCGCCTTGCCCCTGGAACGCTACGGTCGTCATGCCACTACGATTCGGGTTGCGGCCAGTCTGAAGGGCCGCCCGGCCTGGCGTGCAGCTCGGCTGGCCATAGAAGTCGAAAAATGTCATGCCCTCATCAGCCAGTCTATCGAGGTTGGGAGTCGGGATACCGCGCCCCTCACCGCCGCCGTAGGCACCAAGATCACCCCACCCCACGTCGTCGCCTACAATCAGCACGATGTTAGGCCGCGTGGGCTGCTGCGAATCCGTTTGTGCCTGGCCGCTTATCGCAACGCTCAACAACGCGGCGGCCACCAAAGCGAAAGGCGCGCGTTTGACCGGCCTAGCTGGCGCCACGAAGCATGTTTCAGGTTTCATCATGTATCCCGGGTATCAATTGACAGGTATCGACATTCCCTCTGCGCGATAGCATGTTCGACACTGCGCATTTTTTGCCCGGAAGGCAGTGCGGTGCTATAGGTACTTGGGGCAAGCCGATTGCCCCTTCGGGCAATACGAGATTCGTGCCTTTTCTTTCACATAGATGGCCACTACATTGATCTGTGCAGTTGCCGGGCGATACGTCATCGGCGTCCCCGGCCGGGACGGTAACTGAAATTCACCTGTTATGACGACGCTCGTCCGCCGCTGGCGGGCTTCCCATCGATAGCCGCCTGTGGAAGAGAGGATCGGATCGTGAGCACGCTGCCCGGCAAAATCAAGCGCGAAATCATGAAGGCGATGCCGCCGACTCTGTTTTTTCTTTTTTATTCTCCATGTTGTGTCGCTGATTCGCAGCCTGATGGTAAAAGGCACCGGCTTATCGATTCTCACGACGACGTCCGTGCTGGTCGCCTCGCTAATACTAGGGAAATCGGTTCTCGTCGCCGATATGCTACCGTTTATCAACCGTATCCCCGATAAGCCGCTAATCTGGAATGTGTCGTGGAAGACCTTGATGTATGCGATCGTCGCGCTCATCGTCCACTATCTGGAACGACTATATGAGTACTGGAAGGAAGCCCCCAACCTGATCGTCGCAAATCGTGCGCTGATCGCCGACATAAGCTGGGCGCGTTTCTGGGCAATCCAGATTCTGCTTGTGACACTGATTCTTATGTACTGCGCGATCGGCGAACTGGCGCGAGTGATCGGCCACCAGAGGCTCAAGACCATTTTCTTTGGCCCCCTCCCTGCACCCCCTGAATAGCTGGTCGCTAGTGAGTGATGCCTAATAAAGTACCTACCGCAATCTCGCATCGTGGCTGTGACGCGCCGGGCGAGTGGATTCACCGGGAGCAATGCATGCAGCAACTCATCAGACATCCCCTCATTCTGCTGGTCGCTTCCTTCGCACTGATGGCGCTGGCCGCCCAGTTCGGAAACTCGGTCCTACGTAGGAGAATTACGCTCGACGAAGACTCGCTCGACGACTTCAGGATTGTGCAGTCCGCCACGCTGACGCTGCTAGCGCTGGTCGTCGGTTTCAGTCTGTCCATGGCGGTAGGCCGCTACGACCAGCGAAAGAATTACGAAGAGGAAGAAGCCAACGCCATCGGGACGGAATTTATCCGCGCGGATCTTTTGCCGCAGAGTGCAGCCGCAGCAATCCGCGCGGACCTCGCCCAGTATCTCGACTTGCGAATCGAGTACTACCAGACTCGCGACGCGCAGCGCGTCGCGCAGATCGACGCTGCCACTGCGGATCTGCAACGCCGGTTGTGGTCTTCGGCCAGAAGCGGCGCTGTGACGCAGCCCAGCCCGGTGGTTGCCCTCGCGGTGGCGGGCATGAACGACGTGATCAACACGCAAGGTTACACACAGGCGGCATGGCTCAACCGGATTCCCTTGGCCGCCTGGATCATGATGCTGCTGATTGGCGTGTTCGCCAATGTGCTGGTGGGTTACGGAGTGAAGAATTCGACCGGCAAAAACCGCTTCTTGCTGATCATGCCGCTGACCGTGTCGCTCTCGTTCATGCTGATTGCGGACATCGATAGCCCTCGCAACGGCATCATCCGTGTGATCCCGCAAAACCTGATTAGCAGCGCGCAATCTTTGCACAAGCCGTGATGACGTCGGCCACTTCGTCGGACTATATAGCCTATCGCGCGAATGCTGCACTGCGATGTCAACAGCGTATGTGGATTTATGCGGTCTGCGGATAGATGATCTGCTTTGCATATCAAAGAAACAGTAGTCCTTAGCGGACAATCAACTGATTAAAGCTGTTCGGATGGTAAAAGGCTCTGGCATAGTTAGCATGACGCACAAGTCCTGTCAGAGCCATGAAAGAGGAAAGCGCCCCGACGATCGTTGCGGCAGCCCGCGCGCGGCGAGCCTTCGCGCAGGCTCGCATTATGCGTTGGGTGTTTCTGGTCATGCTCGGTTTCTGCACGTGCGCTAATGCGGAACACACCTGGCGGGTGGTCATTCTGCCAGGCGCGGACCCCACCCAGCCGGCGGCCCAGGAGCAGATTCGCGCGATACGCCATTCGATTGCCGCTGCCGCTCCGGGCGGTGTGGAGTTTTACACAGACTCACTTGACGATTTTCGATTCGACAACGCCGAATTGATGCCGAGCTTTCTGGCGCTTCTGAAGAGGAAATACGAACATAAACAGGTCGACGTAGTGATCGGGTTAGCAGACTTTGCACTCGACTTTACGAAGCGCTACCACGACGAGATCTGGCCGGGCGTACCGGTCGTGATCTCCAGTGTCGCGGAAAGCCGGAAAAAAGACATTCCTGCGGCCTTCGCCTACGTGCCGACGGATTTCGATGTCGATGGGACTCTCGCGCTAGCGGAGACTCTTCAACCGGGCGCACGGCGTCTCGTCATAGTGTCCGGCTCGGCGAAACTGGACCTCCGGTTCGCGCAGCGCGCTGCCGATACGGCGCGTGCGCGCATGTCACGCCAGTGGACCGTCGATGTGTGGAGCGGCCTGGCCGTCCCCGAACTGCAGCAGCGCCTTGCCGCGCTCGACCGTAACGCGGCCGTCCTCTACACGACGATGTATCGCGATCGCACCGGTCGGACCTTTTTTCCCTACGAGGTCGTCGAGCCGATGGCAAAGGTCTCTGGCGCCCCGATATATGGCTGGTATCCCACCTATATCGGTCACGGGATGATGGCGGGTTCGGTAGTCAGCTTCGATGCCAACGGCCGTAATACCGGTGCGCTCGCCGCATCGATTCTGCTCGGCAAGGCGCCCCGCCAAGGTGCCGTCTCATCGGCCAGCATGTCTCACTGCATTGCGGACCTCGGGATGATCGAGAGATTCGGGCTACACGCGACCGGACTGCCCGATGGTTGTGAGTTGATCAACGTGCGCCCTTCGCTCTGGCGGGAGTACCGGGTAATCGTGCTCGGCGCGGCTGCAGTTGTTTTGCTGCAGGCGCTGACCATTGCGGCTTTGCTCTGGCAGCGCAAGCGCCGCCGCATCGCCGAGGATGAAGCAACGCTGCGATCCGACGAACTGGCTCGCGCGGCACGGCTCGCTTCAGCGGGTGAACTGAGCGCATCTGTCGCACATGAAATCGGCCAGCCGCTTGGCGCGATTCTCAGCAATGCGGACGCGGCCGGCATGATGCTCGAAGACGAGCCCGAGGAGGACGAACTTCACTCTATCCTTGCGGACATACGTCGGGACGCGCTTCGCGCAAACCAGGTGGTGCAGCGACTTCGGGCGCTCCTGCAAAAGCATACACTCGACCTGGTCCCACTCGACCTCAATTCGGCGTTCGACGAAGGGCTGGCCTTGCTCGGTCTCGAAGCGCGACGCAGACGCATCGCCGTCGAGTCGAATCTAGCGGCGCAAGACGCCTGCGTGCTAGGCGACCGCGTGCAACTTCAGCAGGTACTGGTCAATCTCGTCATTAATGCAATGGACGCGATGGAGGAGACGCCCGTCGCGGAGCGCATTGTCTCCATCTCGACCCGGGTGGCGGGAACAGGCTACGAGCTGATCGTCGCCGACCGTGGGCACGGCATTCCGGCAGATGCCACAGAACGGCTCTTTGACTCGCTGTTCACGACCAAACCGCAGGGCATGGGACTTGGACTTTCGATTGTGCGCACTATCGTCTCAACGCACGGTGGACGGGTCTGGGGCGCGCCTCGAGACGGCGGCGGTAGTGTTTTCACCGTGTGGCTGCCGTCCGTCGCGGGACACACGCTCTCGCCGGTTCGGGCAGAGTTCGATACATCCACTGAAAAGGCCGCCTTGAAGGCTCGGCCGATGCCGCAAGGGGGACAACCGTGATTGATCACGCCGCAACGGTCATCCATGTCGTTGACGATGATCCCGCCATGCGCACCGCTTTGACGCGACTGCTGACTCAGGCAGGATATACAGTAAAGGGCTATCCGAGCGCCGGGGAATTTCTCGTCGCAGACTTTGACCCGTCGCGAGGCTGCCTGCTGCTGGACCTGGAGCTGCCCGGCCCGGGCGGCCTCGACTTGCAGCACGCGCTGCAACGGCTGGGCAGGCAGATGCCCATCGTCTTCATCAGCGCGCACCGTGATATTCCCAGAACGGTGATGGCGATCAAGGCAGGTGCATGCGACTTCCTCGTCAAGCCAATCGAGGCGCAGACTCTCTTCGCCGCGATAGACAATGCGCTCGCGGCCGCAGTCGTTGTTCCTTCTCCGGCCGAGCCAGGCAAACTGGCCGACGCACACCATCTGAACGCGCGCGAGCTTGTGGTACTGCGCGGCATTGTCGCTGGTCGCCTTAACAAGCAGATCGCCGCGGAACTGGCTGTGAGCGAACGAACCATCAAATCGTGCCGGGCCGACCTCATGCGCAAGCTGCACGCCAATTCGTTCGCCGATCTGGTGATACTGGCTGAGCCAATTGTTCGCGCACACGCCTCGACCTGAACCCGGCTTGCCCCAAAGGGCAACCGGATTGCCCCATGCCCTGATAGCGCCGGACCTTGGCTCACACGAAACTTGAGGCACGAGACCTTGGCGGGCAATGAACCATACCAGACAGTTGATCGTGATCGTCGAAGACGACGCCGGCATGGGTCGGGCATTGCAGCGCCTGTTGCGCGTTTCGGGCTTCGACATCCTGTTGTTCGGCAGCGCCGAGGCATACTCCCACGCGAACTGCATGCGCGTACCATACTGCCTTGTGCTGGACGTTCAACTGCCCGGTATTTCAGGGCCCCGATTCTACGAGCAGCTCGGTTATCGTCGTCCTCCAGCCGTGTTCATCACCTCGCACGACAATCCGGAAACGCGCAGCGCCGTCGCGTGCGCTGGCGGCCAGGAATTGCTGATCAAGCCGTTTGTAGCCAAAGATCTTCTCGACGCGATTTCGCGGGTGGCACCAGGCGGCGGTCCGGCTCCGTGACATCGCACTCCGGATATGCCGGCTGACCAGCTTTGAGAAATTTGCGCGACGTGACGTTCGATGTGGTATCGCGTCGGGCCGTAGCAAACTTGCAAGCGGACATTCAGGGCTGCCGGGCGATCGACTCAAATTGGCCGGCCGGCGACATCCGCGTCAGTCTAGCGAATTCGCGCCGGCAATCCGGCCATCACGTTCCTTCGCCGTGGCTCTGCGGTCCAGATAAGCCCTGCGATTGCTGCTCCCACCGGGTGATTACATCAAGGCGGCGAAAACCATAACGCTGTTCGAGTGCGTGCTTCTGTTTTCTTCCGACCACCTGCGCGAGCCCTAGTCGCGCACTCAGGCGGTTCGGTCCATTGTGTAGCTCGTCCCGGGTACATCTGTTCGGCCACCAGCCCTGGGACGATCGTCGGCGGCGGGCGCACATCGGACGACACTGGGCGTAACGGTGTTGACTTTGCGATGGGGTTCAGTTCGTTGCCGGTATTCAAGTCAGTTCAGCCATAATGTAGAAAACGTCGCCGGAGTTCACCCGCTCATGAAGTCTCGTTGCTTGGCAGCAGTTCTCGTCGTTCTCGCTACCGGCTGCACATCGACTCCGGCGAACAATCAGCCGGCGGTCGATACGAACGCCTACATCCTGCATGTTCCAGACGGCGCACCGTCCGCTGACTCCACGTCAAGACCACCGAGACTCACTGTCGGCACCAGCTATTCCGACACGCAACTTATTCTGCCCTGGTTCCTCAATGACCTGATCGACTTCGTCAACTATCGCTAGTCTGGTGCGCGGGGGCACTCGGGTGCGTTCCTTCCTCTGCGAATCTACGGTTGAGCGTGCGTACAGATGTGTGCAATGCCTGCGCAAGATCCTGTATGGTTACCGGCTGCGCAATATTCTGTTCAAGATAGTCGCGCGTTTTAGCCACGATGGAACCGTGATGAAATGCGCTGAATGTCCAGTCTTCCAGCTCGTGAAAGACGGACTGCGAAGGGATATCGCTGTCCATCGGCTGACAAACTCGAACACGAGCGTGGCAGTGCCGGCGTTCGATCTTGGCTTTTCCGACGCCACCGGTTTCTGCCGCGCATTTAAACATTGGACCGGCAGTAGTCCTTTTGACTATCGCAAGAGCACCCGTCAGGGTGAGTGATGAGAAAGAGTCATGTCTGACTATGTTTTAAACGATTTTGAATGCCCGTGTCGAACGGCTGGAACTGGGGCCGAACTACGCCAATCATCGGGCGCGTGTGCCGGACGACGGTGCATCAGTTGGCCAACGAGGGTAAGGCTTACGAGTACGACGAGACGGTGGCCCATTTGGCACTGTCATCGGACTACCCCGAGTCGATCCCGACGTTGCCCATTGACTGGCAGTTGCCGTGTGATGCTTTCAAGCAAGGCGCCGGCCCGCAGTAAGGCTATGTGCAATGATTCCATCAACCTACGACTCCCGCCCGCGTCCTCACGTGGGCCAGCGGGCGTTTCTTCCTGTGCTTTTTTCGGTGTGGTTCGGAACGCGGAATTTTCCTCGGTAGGCCCGCTTGCGTGCACCGCCAGCGGCAACAAAAGGCGCGCGGGGCGATCCTGTGGTTAGCGTGGCTAGAAACAGCGGGCGGGCGTGACAGTAGTGCTGGCGTGACAGCGCGTATGACTCAAATCGGCCAGGTGAACTATCATGGTAGAAGCTGTATTCATCAGCGCAGGAGCACATCATGACCTCCAATCCATCCGCTGAGCCGACCGGCACCTCTCTCGACCCCGCGAAAACTTCCGCCGGCAAGACTCGCCAGCCCGATCCGAAGGGCCTGAAAAATCCGGCCCCAGACGACCTTCCTAACGCCGACGCGGCAGAGCCCGAGCCTCACGAGCACCTCCCGTCCAGAAGCGACGACAACTGATTCAACACCGCAGGTGCCGACGTCGTCCGCATGACAATCCACGCGGCGGGTTCGCGAGTGGTTCGCGCATGCTTTCGCGCCGACGCCGTGAAGTCGGGGAGCGCTCGCGGTTCACGCAAATGGCTCGATGCATTTCGTCCAACAAAGTCACGGCCCAGTTTGAATCGCACAGGAGCAGATCATGCAGAACGTGCTGGTAGGTTATGACGGGTCGGCGTCCGCGCAATATGCCGTTGCTTTCGCGGTCGATCTCGCGAAGCGTTTCGACGCGCGCTTGCATGTGCTCGTCGTCGCGCGCACGCCGGACTGGGGTGCGATAGAAGTTGAGCGAAAAAATCTGATCGATCTGGAAGTGCGCCATGCCACCGCGATCCTCGACGACATCAAGGCGAAGCTCGCCGCTTCGATCGGGGCCGTGGAGTTCGATCTCGTGGTCGGCCCGCCGGCAAAGGAGATCGTGCTGTACGCGGAGCGGCATGCTATCGACCATCTCGTGGTGGGGCATCGCGGACATACGCCGTTCGATCGCTGGCTGATCGGTTCGGTCGCCCGCCAGGTGCTCGCCTACGCGCCGTGCGCGGTCACCATCGTGCGCGATCCGGCGACGATGAAAAAATCGCGGCATGAGAGCGAAGCACCATCGGCATAAAATCCGCAAACTGCTGCAGATGATGGGCTCAGGACAAACGCGACCGATCTCGCAAGCTGGAAGCGGCTTGAGCGTAGAGACGCTGAGAACGCTTGCGTTGACGAACAAAAGCTCGCATGGCCGCGCCTATCAGCTCGCTGCCGAAACGCCGGAGCTCATGATTCGCATGCTGATCGTGGGTTACTGCTTCGGTGTCCGGTCCGAGCGACGGCTATGCGAAGACCCTTGAGCTTCCTCGACGACATCATCAACTTCGTCAACTGTCGCCAGGCATCGAGCGCGTCGCGCGGCTCTTCACATGATCGATGAACGCACGCAGCTTCGGCATGATCTGGCGGCGGCTCGGATAGTAGAGAAACACGCCCGGGACCATCGGCGCGTACGCCTTCAGAACGTGCACCAGCTTTCCCGTTCGCAACCCCTCGGCGACCATCGGCTCGGGTAGCTGGGCAAGGCCAACGCCTTCGATCGCCGCGCCCAGCACGCTCGCAAAATCGCTGGCGATGAAAGGACCGGAGACGGCGATCTCGATCGGCTGGCCGTTGTCGTTGAACGACCACAACGCGAGCGCGCCGCTGGAGCGCCGCCAGCGAATGCATGCATGCTCGCGCAGATCGTCCATTTGCTCGGGGCGGCCGCGCGCCGCGAAATAGGCAGGACTTCCCACGACGACAAAACGGAACGGTGCCGTGAGCGGCACCGCGACCATGTCGGCGGCGACGAACTGACCGAGCCGGATGCCGGCGTCGAAGCCTTCCGTCGCGAGATCGATCAGCTCCTTGCTGGCCGCTATTTCCACCTCGACCTCGGGATTGGCCTTGCAGAATGACGCGATCAGCGGCTCCAGCAGGATCGGCACGACTGCACGCGGCACGGAAAGACGCAACAGGCCGGACGGTCGCTCGCCGAGTCCGCGCGCCACCTCGCTGGCGGCGACGAGTTCCTCGAAGGCGGGCTTGGCCCGAGCGAGAAAGCGCTCGCCGGCTTCGGTCAAGCCGACGCTGCGCGTGGTGCGGATGAAGAGCGTCGCACCGAGGCGGGCTTCGAGCACACGCACCGCCTGACTGACGGCCGACGGCGTCACGCCCAGTTGCGCGGCGGCCCCGCGAAAACTGCGATGCTCGGCAACGCTGAGGAAGACTTCGACGCCGTCGAGCGCGCCCTGCCTGACTGTGAAGTTCTGCTTCATAGCCTGTCAACATTGTGAGGAATAGTCACCCGCGCGAGACGATGGTACACCTAACACCTGCGCGTACAACACTTGACAAGGAGGCACCATGTCATCGCGACTTCTGTTCCAGTTGCACCTCGTTTTGGGCTATCTCGCCTGGCTGCTGTGCTTCGGCACCTACGTCTGGCCGAAGCTCAAGTCGATGGCTCCATTCGACGCGCAACGCGCGATCGCCACGTTGCACAGCTTCCGCTTCTTCGGGCTCGCCTTTCTGTTGCCTGGTGTCGTCAGTCCGCAACTGTCCGCGAGCTTCGCCGTGTTCGCCGCCTATGGGGATTTCGCCACGGGGGTGCTGGCGATGCTGGCGTTGCTGACGGCCCGGATACGTCCGCTTTTCTGGTCGTTCGTCGTCGCTTTCAATCTTGTTGGTATGGCCGACCTGATCATCGACTACTACCACGCAACCGCGGCCGATCTGCCCGCGCATGCAGGCGAGCTGGGCGCCTTGTACGCGATTCCGATCATCTATGTGCCGACGCTGGCGATCACGCATGTTGCCGCCTTCTATCTGATGTTGCGCCCTCGGCTGAAGCGGCGTCACGCCCGTCCTTCCGTCGGCCGTGACATCTCCCAGGCGTAGCCTGCTGCACTGGGCGCAGTTCGGCCACGTAACGAGGAATCCGATCAGCATCGAGCGACGTTTTTACGTCTTCCACCTGCGTTATGCTGTCGGTCGTCGAGTCGATGCTCGCGGCCTGAACTAGGCAGGTGCGCAAACCCGGCCTGATGCGGCCGGGTGGTACCCTTCACTGGCACTTCCGGCTTTCGTGCATGCGACCTGATTCTCGCGCCCCTTGGCCCGACGACGCGAGCAAACGCCCGGAACGACCACTGAACTCAGCGAGGTGCCGACGTGAAATACCGCATGCTATTGCTGCCGCTCGTTCTCGCCGCCTGCGCACAGGCACCGGAAGTGACAGCGCCGGCGCCATCGGCAACCACGGCGGCCGCCAACCCGGCGTCGCCGACCGGCACCGATCTGTTGACCCGATACCACTGGCAACTGAACAACGCGATCGATCGCAATGGCACACACATCGATGTCCTGTTCGTCCGCCCAGACAGGCCAGTGCAGCTCGACTTCAGTCCGTACCGGATCACCGTCGTCAATAGCTGCAACAGCATGGGAGCGGGTTACACCGTCAGGAAAGGGTATTTGCAGATCGGCCCCATGGTCAGCACGATGATGGCCTGCCACGATGCCGCGCTTGCCGCACTCGACGATGCGATCTCGCAGCGTGTGCGCGGCAGCGTCAACGTGACCCTGCTCGCGCGGGACAACGCGCCGAGCCTGCAACTGGTCACCGATAGCGGCGACACGCTGAGCTTTACCGGTGTGCCCACGGCCGAGATGCGCTACGGCGGCCCCGGTCAAATAGCGTTCCTTGAAGTGGCGGCGCAGTCCGTGCCGTGCAACCATCCGTTGATGCCGAACGCGCAATGTCTGCTCGTGCGCGATCGCTTCTTCGACGAGCAGGGCCTGGCGACCGGCACGCCTGGTCCGTGGCACCCGTTGAATCAGGATATCGAAGGCTATACGCACACGCCGGGCATCCGTAACGTCGTGCGCGTGAAGCGTTTCACAGTCAGGAACCCGCCTGCCGATGGGCCGTCGGTCGCTTATGTGCTCGACCTGGTCGTCGAATCGGAGAAGGTCGGGCAGTAATGCTTCTTCAAACGTGCCGCCAGGCACATTGGCGGCACGGCTCCCCACCAGCGTGACTTCACCCCTTCTGAATCAGCCGCCCCAGCGGCGCGAGCGGTCCCACCGGCAGGTATTCATACTTCATCAGCCCGTCAGCCACGAGCGGCAACGCGTTGAGTATTGCCTTGGCCTCGTCGACCGACCCGACGTTCATCAGGAAAATCGGTCCGGCCTTGTCGCGGAACCAGAACTGCTCGACCTTGCCGTCGAGATAAAGCTGGAGCGTGGCCGGCACCTCGTGGGGCATGTGCTGCTGGAGCTTGTCCGGGGTGAGGGTCGGTTGTGCGGTTGCGATGGCGAAAACTTTCATCAGTGACCTCCTGGGTCGACGTTGGTTGCGATGTACAACGGGGCTCACTGTAGCCCTCGGCCGGGAAAAGCTGTATCGTCGCAAATGACAACTTTAGGGTCATTTACGCCATGCGCATCGCCGTGCTCGCCTTGCAGGGGCTGTTCGACACCGGTCTCACCGTCATGCTCGACGCGTTCTCGCTCGCCAACCGGTTCGCGGCCGCGAAGATGGGCGGGCGGCCGCACTTCGAACTGTCGGTCGTCGGCGTGCGCAAGAAGGTTCGCTCAGGGCAGGGGCTGACCATCCCCGTGCAAGCGATCACCGCGGACCTGAAGCCGGACTGGGTGATCATTCCCGCGCTCAGTACCGGTACGCCGGAGCAGCTGGTACCCGCGCTCGAGCGGCCCGGACGTGCGCGACGCCAGGGCGCAGATGCTGGCATGGCATGCACAGGGCGCGTTGATCGCCGCGTCGTGCATCGGCACGTTCCTCGTCGCGGAAACCGGACTCCTCGATCATCGCGAAGCGACCACGACCTGGTGGCTGGGTCCATTGTTCCGGCAACGCTATCCGGCCGTGTTGCTCGACGAGTCGCGCATGCTGGTGCCATCGGACGTCGGTGTGACTGCGGGCGCGGCGATGGGGCATCTCGATCTCGCGCTGTGGTTGATCCGCCGCGCGAGCCCCGAGCTGGCTACGCTCGTGTCGCGCTACCTGCTCGCCGACCTGCGCTCATCGCAGGCGCCGTACATCATCCCGAACCATCTGGCTCAGGCCGATCCGCTGATTCAGCGTTTCGAGCGATGGGCGCGCGATCATCTGAAGGAAGGGTTCTCGCTGCAGCATGCTGCGGCCGCACTGGCGACGAGCGCGCGTACGCTGCAGCGTCGTTGCCAGGACGTGCTCGGCAAATCGCCATTGGCTTACTTTCAGGATCTGCGTGTCGAGTATGCGCAGTCGCTGCTGCATGGCAGCGGCCTCGGCATCGACGCGATTGCGGCCGAGGTCGGCTATGTCGACGGTGCCACGTTGCGCACGCTGTTGCGCCAACGGCTCGGCAAAGGCGTGCGCGATCTTCGTGCGGATCTGCGTTGAAGGCTATCGCGAGCGTGGCAGCGAAGCCGATTGCAAAGTCGACTCTTACGCGCTTTCCGGATCGCAACCGACGCCTGGCTGCAATGCATGCGTGGCCCGCCGGCGGCTCGCGGCACGCCGCTTGCTATGCACCGCATTGCCGTATACCTTCGCGCCTCACATCCCCCAGCGCAGACACGGCGTGCGAGATCGAGCCGACTCGTGCGACCGCGTCTCTAAACCAAGATGGAGACAGTCATGCCCATGCAGCGCGCCGTTCCGTCATCCTTCTCTTTTGTTCCGGTCATTTCCGTCGCGTCATTGCTCGCGGTTCTATCGTTGAGCGGCTGTGGGGGCAGTGACAACATTCAGTCGACCGCCGCCGCGCCGCTTGGCTGCGCGCAGCTGACCGGCAAGAACGTGCCGGCGTCAGCAATCGGTTTGCCGACCACTGGCGCGACTGTGACTGCGGCGACCGTGATGCCCGCGTCCGGCTCGGGCGCGCAAGCGACCGGCGAGTATTGCCTCGTCAGCGGCGCGATCAGTCCCGTCGATCCCGCGGCGCCGCAAATCAAATTCCAGATCGCGATGCCGACCAACTGGAACAGCAAGATCATGATGTTCGGCGGCGGCGGCTACGACGGCACGATTCCCGCGCCGACAGGCAACGTGCCGGCCGGCCCGACCGCGCAACTGACTCCGCTTGGCCGCGGCTACGCGGTGTTCGCGAGTGACTCGGGACACGAGGCCAATGCGCTCGGCAGCGAGGACGCGTCGTTCGGCGTGAACGACGAAGCGATGCAGAACTTCAACGGCGACGCACTGAAGAAAACCCGCGACGCGGCCGTCTATCTGATCGACGCGCGCTACGCGGTGAAGGCGCCGAAGCGGGCGTATTTCGCGGGCGGCTCGTCGGGCGGACGCGAGGCGCTGGCGGTGGTGCAACGCTGGCCGCAGGATTGGGACGGCTCGATCGTGCTGTATCCGGCATGGGCGGCCGCGAGCCTCGATCTGCAGTTCGGCCGCATCACGCGCGCACTGGCGGCGCCCGGTGCCTATCTCGACCAGGCGAAGCGCAAGGTGCTGCTCGACACGGTGCTCGCGAGTTGCGACGCGCTCGACGGCGTTGCCGACGGTCTGATCAGCAACGTCGCCGCGTGCAACGCGACCTTCAATCCCGCGACGGCGACGCTGAACGGCGCGCCGCTGCGTTGCGCGGGCGGCGCCGATACCGGCGACACCTGTCTGTCCGACGCGCAGATCGCGGCGCTGAACGTGTACAACACGCCGATCACGTTCGGCTACACTCTCGCGAGCGGCGAGACGCAGTATCCGGGCTTCAACGTGTACGGCGCCGATCTCGGCATCGCGAATCCTTCGGCGTTGCAGCCGACAGTGACCACGCTCGCGCTCGGCATGTCACAGCCCGCATCGCCGATGCCCACGACCGCGCCGTATCTGAGCGTGTTCTGGGACCAGTGGATCCGCTACTTCGTCACGCGCGACCCGAACTACAACTCGCTCGCCGTCGATCCGCAGAATCCGGGCAGTCTGCAGGCGCGCATCAGTCAGCTGACGGGCCTGCAGGACGTCAACAAGACGGATCTGTCGGCCTTCAATGCGAAGGGCGGCAAGATCCTGATGGCGCACGGCATGGCCGACGCGCTCGTCAGCACGCGTTCGACCGAGCAGTACTATCAGCGTCTGCAAGCGACGATGGGCGTGTCCACCGTGGCGAACTTCGTGCGCTTCTACGAGATTCCCGGCTATGGCCATGCGCTCAGCACCGTGTTCAACGCCTCGTGGGATTCGCTGACGACGCTCGAAAACTGGGTCGAAAACGGCGTGGTGCCGCCCGCGCAGATCGTCGCCGATACGGCGGGCGTGCCCGGACGCACACGGCCGCTGTGCCAATATCCGACCTTTCCGCGCTATAACGGCTCGGGCGACGTGAACGTCGCGGCGAATTTCACCTGCGCAAGCCAGTAGGCGCTGTTCAACTGACGTTGAAATGCACGCGGATGTTTTGCGTGCTTTCGACGGGCCGGCCATCGCGCAGCGCGGGAAAAAAGCGCCAGCGCCGCAACGTGTCGAGCAGCAACTGATTGAGACGGGGGTTCGGCGTCGCGTGAATGAGCTCGACATCGACCGAGCCGTCGGCGTGGATCGTGAAGCGGGCTGTCGCGATCGTCTGATAGGCCTGCTCGCGCAAGTCGTCGGGCAGCGTCGGTAGCGGTTGCGAGATGGAGCGGGCGGCGGTGTTGGAGCTTGCCGAGGCGGCTGGAGCGGCGTCGTGCTGTGCGGACGATTGCTGCGATCCCGCGGCGGCCGTTTGTTCCGGCTGATCATCTTGCGACGGGCGTTTTGCCTGACTAGCAACCGGTGCCGACGGCGCTGCGGCAGCGGGCGTCGTCAGCGTCTGCGGCCTGGTTGGCACAGGCGGCACCGGGCGATGCGCTGAGGTACGCGATTGCGTCTGCGCGTGCCGTGGCGCCTGTTCCGCTGGAACCGCAACCGGAGTTTGCGACGGACGGGATTCAGGCGGCGCAGGCTCGTCGAGCACGACCACGCGCATATCCAGTGGAGCAGGCGGTGGGGCTGGCTGACTCGACTTCAGCAACCCGGACGACAGCGCAGCCAGCACCAGAAACCAGATACCCAGCGAGATCAGACAAGCGACGGCGGTACGCAGCGTTCCCACAACGTGCCCCCCGGACAGCTCGCGGCAAGCTTTAATCACGATGCACGGCGATCAGAAAGTGTTCGGCGCCCGCGCGTCGCGCCGCGAGCATGGCCTGCACGACCGCGCCGTGACCCGCGTGATCGTCGGCCGCGATGACGACGTTGCCGTCCGCGCGCAGCAGGCGCTTCACTTCAGGCTCGATCTGATCCGCGCGAACGACGTGGCGATTGACCGAGACCTCGTCGTTGCCGTTCACCGATATCGTCAGCGGCTCGCTCGTGCTGATCGGCTGCGCGCGTCCCGAAGGCAGATTGATCCGCACCGCGTCGAGACGTTGCATCGCCAGCGAGGCGAGCATGAAGGTCGCGAGCAGAAAGAACATCACGTCGATCATCGGAATGATTTCGATTCGGCCGCGCCGCGAGGCGCGCGAGCGTTTGAGTTTCATCAGCGCTCGCCTCGCGCCTCTTGTTGCAGGCGCAGCGCGCTGAGTCGCGCGTTGGCGAACAGTTCGAGTTCATCCATCAGACGCTCGAGCCGCCGTGAAAAATAGTTGAACGCGAACAGTGCGAAGACCGCGACGATGAGTCCGATCGCGGTCGCCACCAGCGACTGCGCCACCCCGCCCGTGACGCCGCCCGGATCGACGAGGCCATTGCCGCCGAACAGCTGGAATGACTTCATCATCCCGACGATCGTGCCGAGCAAGCCGAGCAGCGGCGCCGCCGTGACGATCGTCTCCAGTAGCCACAGACCGCGGCCCATGTCGCGCTCGATCTGTGACGCGATCGATTGCGCCGACGCCTCGCGCAGCCACAGCGGCGAGTCTGATTCCGACAGCCACGGCGCGGCCATGCGCCGAAACGCGTGGTGGGGGGCGAGGCGGTCGAGACGGTTGTCATCGGCTGACGACGTGGGTTGCAAAACACGCGCCGGTGCGCTTGCGAAGCGGGCAAACACATACGCCCGCTCGATGATGATGGTCAATGCGAGCACGCCGAGCACGCTGAGCGGATACATGATCCATCCGCCGGTGCGCATCGCCGCGATAAAGCCTGTCCATTCCTGCATGATGATTCTCCCTGCCGTCGATCAGAAGTACTTGGTCACGCCCGCATAAACCGCGAAATGCGGACCGTACTGCGGCGCGCCGACGCCGATGCCCGAGCCGTCACGCAACTCGTACACGCGGTTGAATGCGTTGATCACCACCAGACGCGCGTCGAACTTGCCGATCATCGGCTCGTTGAAGTGCTGGATTACGCCGAGGTTGAACTGCGCATAGACGGGCAGGCGGTCGGTGTTCGCAAAGCCGCTGCGCAGGCCGGAGCCGACGATTCCGTCGAACGTGAAGGTGGTTTGGTGGAAGTCGTATGCCGCGCCGAACGATGCGGTCACGCGCTGGTCGTGATCGAGGTACACCCAGTTGTTCGAGATGTACGCCAGTTCGTCCGCACCGAAATTGAACTGCGCGGAGTTGATGTTCTTGCCTTGCGCGCGGCTATACGCGAGGTTCAGATACGCGGAGAGATTGTCCTGTTTGTAGTTGGCGGTGAATTCGACGCCATACGTTCTGCCGTACTGGTAGTTGAACGGCGTGTAGATCAGCGCGGAGCCGAACTGTCCTTCGTCGAGCAGGTCGGTCGATTTCTTGTAGTACGCGTCGAGTCCGAGCGTGACCGCAGGGCCGAGTTTCTGCGTGATGCCGAGATCGAAATAGTGGCTGCGTTCCGGCTGTACGGGATCGTTCTGTGTTACCGAACTCTGATTCGTCGTGCCGTCGAACTTCGATATCGTCGAGCCGGACACGAGTTCGAACGGCGGCGGCGTGAAGTAGCGCGCGTAGCCGGCGTGCAGCGTCGTCGACGACGTGAGCGTGTAGACGAGGCCGACGCGCGGGCTCAACTGGCTCGCGCTCGTGTACTCGTCCATGCGGTCGTAGCGCAAGCCATAGTTCAGCGTGAGCCGGTCGGTCAGCTTCCATTCGTCCTGCGCGTACAGGCTGTACAGATAGCCGGTCTTGCTGCTGCTGTCCTGGATGTTGAAGGGCACGTCGGACAGCTGGTTGCCGTCCGCGTCGGCGGGGAACACAGACACGTTATTGTCGAATATCGCGTGTTCCTGCTGGAAGAAGACGCCCGCGCGAACCGTGTGACTGTCGTTGATGCGCCAGGTCGTATCGACCTGCACGCCGTTGGCTGTGTTGCTATGGAAGTCCTCCGATGCTACCCCGTTGAACATGAGGTCGCCGATCGGATCGGGATTGAACTTCGTGCGCGTATAGCGCGTAAAGAAGGCGACCTGGTAATCGAGCGCGCCGCCGTTGGTGCCTTGAAGCGCGAGCGCCGCGAAATTGTTCAGCTCCGATTGCGTTTCGTTCAGTTGCGACGAATCGAACGTGCTGTGGCCGTTGAGCGCGAAGTTCGGCGTGAGCCCCGGCGTGTTCGGAATCTCGAACTGGTTGCTGGTCGCGCCGAACAACAGACTCACACGAGTGAGCGGATTGAGCAGATACGACAGATAGCCGAATGCATTGCCCTGGCGCGTGTGATCGTGAATCGCACTGGCGCTCGCCGTCGGATTCTCGATGCCGAGATTGTTCATGCCGAGCGAGCCGCTCAGGTAGTAGCTGAACGGTCCCTCGCTGCCGAACACGTCGGCGCTCGTTTTGACGGTCTGATGGCTGCCGCCGAATACGTCGATCGAGCCGCCGCTGCCCATGTCGCCCGATTTGGTGCGGATGTCGACGATACCGGCCGTGCGGTAGCCGTACTGCGCGGGCAGGGCGCCAGTGAGCAGGTTCATTTGATCGATGATGCGCGTGTCGAGCGACTGGCCGAAGCCGCTGATCGGCTCCGGAATGATGATGCCGTTGATCCGGTATTGCAAATTGGCGTGCTCGCCGCGCACGTGCAGCTGGCCGTACGAGTCGTTGGCGACGCCGGGCGCTTGCAGCAGCACCTGATTGAGCGGCGTGTTCGCGCCCGCCGGCATCGTGGCGATATCCGCCTGAGTGAAGCGATAGACGCTGCTGCCCGTTTCGGGCAGCAAGCCGTTGCGGGCAGCGTTCAGACGTTGTGCGTTGACCTGTACATCGAGTGTGTCGCTCTTTTGCAGTTGTACGCTGACGCTCGCCGGGGCGCCGGACTGGGCGGTCGCGATGCTGCTGCCGCTTGCAAAACCGGCCGCGGTGACGACGACCGCATACGTGCCGGGCGCCACGCCGTCGATCGAGAAGTGGCCCGACGTGTCCGTGTTCGACGCGCCGATGGAGGCGCCGCTCGCGTCCTGTACTTCCACTTTCGCGTGAGCGACGGGATGGCCCGCGGGATCGGAGACCGTGCCCGTCAACATGGCGTTGCCTGGCGCACCCCATGCGTTCGAGATGGCGGTACAGAACACGATCGCCGCCTGTGCGGTCAGTGTGCGGTTTTTCATTGTTGTTGCTCGCGCTAAGGACGATGCGTTGATGAACAGAAGCGTTCGGCAAAAGCTCACCCACCTCGCCCCTGGCCGGCAGGGGAAGGACAGGCGAACTGGAGGTTGACGACGCGCGATAGCAGGCCCGTCGATCAGGCCTACTTTTCGATGAGAACGGTAATGGCGATGACGGTCATAAGTGGTCGTTGAGCATGGACTGTCCGCTCATAGGTCGGACGGATTTTGTTGGACGTCGCAGTGGGCCGGTGTGAAAAACGGCAGGGCTGGAGCGCCAATTTTTGGTCATGTTATAACATAACAATTACAGCTGGCAAGTCGCAAGATGAAGGCCTTCGTAGCGCAACGGGTGAGGCATTTGCCCGTTGCCATTCGAAAAACTTGACACAGTGCATATGCACACATAAACTTCGCTCCATGAACCGTCCTCTCTCCTACGACGAATGCAACTGCTTCGCGCTGCGCCAGGCGGCGCGGCACGTCACGCAGATGTACGAGCGCCATCTCGGCAGCGTCGGGCTGACCGCTGCGCAGTTCACGATCCTCGCGAAGCTCGCGCGCACACCGAACCTGCCTATGGCGGAGCTCGCTGACGCGATGGTGATGGAGCGCACCACGCTGGTCCGCGCGATGAAGCCCCTGCAGCGCGACGGGCTCGTGCTGGCCGAGGCGGCGGACCACGACAACCGCACGTTGCTGTTCAGCCTGACGGAAAAAGGCGAGACGACGTTCGATCAGGCCTCCGTCGCATGGCGCGCCGCGCAGGACGAATTCGAAAAGAAGTTCGGCCGCGCCCGCGCAAAGACGCTGCGTACCGAGCTGTTCAGCATCACCGGTTAGATCGCGCGTAGGAACCCGCTTCGGCGGGTTTTATGACGCCGCTTAATGTGCATATGCACTAACGAGCAAAGGAAGTGCAGCGAATGGAAGCGCTTTTCGACGACGACTGCTTTGCGATCCGCCAGGCCGCGCGTCACGTATCGCAGATCTACGACCGGCACCTGTCGAATGTCGGGCTGACCATCACGCAGTTTTCGCTGCTGGGGCGCCTGAAGCGCACCGGTCCGATGACGATGAAGCAGATTGCCGAGGCCATGCGCATGCAGCGCACCACGCTGGTCCGTACGATTCAACCGCTGCGACGCGACGGGCTGGTGTCGAGCGAGGCGATGGGCGCGGATGCGCGCGCGCTGCTGATCTCGCTGACCGCCGCGGGCGAAGAGCGGCAAGACGCAGGCCGCGCTCATTGGTATGCCGCACAGGCCGAGTTCGAGCACCGCTTCGGCGAGGAGCGCGCGGCTGCACTGCGCACCGAGCTGTTTGCGATCACCCGGGATACGCTTTGACATAAACGCTGAAGATAGCGGAGGCCGGCGCACTGCGCCGTTTTTTTCAATCTGAAGAGTGCATACGCACATATCGACACCATGTCCACAACTCCTTCGACCGTCGCGCCGCCAAGCGCGGTACAACCCGCCAGACAGGCGCGGCGTATCCCGTGGATGCTGCTCGCGATCCTCTCCGTTCTCGTCGTGTTGGCGCTGGCCACTTCGTACTGGTTTTTCGTCGGCCGCTTCGTCGAGAGCACCGACGATGCGTACGTCGGCGGCGACGTCACGGTGATGGCGCCGAAGGTCAACGGCTTCGTCACCGACGTGCTCGTGCACGACAACGAGTTCGTGCACGCCAACCAGGTGCTCGTGCGTCTCGATGCCCGCGACTACGACGCGCGCCTCGCCCAGGCCAGCGCTGAAGTGGAGAGCGCGCAGGCCGCCGTCACCGAACTCGAAGCGAAGAAATCACTGCAACTCGCGGCGATCAACGAGCAGGCCGCCGAGGTCCGCGCGTCGGGCGCCGAGCTCACACGCAGCGCCGCCGACCAGACGCGCTACCGCGAGCTCGTGAAAGACGACGCGGTGTCGAACCAGGTCGTCGAGAAGGCCGACGCCGATCTGGCCAAAGCGCGCGCCGCGGTCGATCGCAGCAGCGCGGCGCTGCTCGCGGCGCAACGCCAGATCGCGGTGCTCGACGCTCAGATCGGCGACGCGAAAGCGCGCATCGCGACCGCGCAGGCCGCGCAGCGCGTCGCCGCGTTGAACGTCGAGTACACGACGATCCGCTCGCCGATCGATGGCTATGTCGGCAATCGCACGGCTCGCGTTGGGCTGCTCGCCAACACGGGCGTGTCGCTGCTGACCGTCGTGCCGGCGAGCGGTTTATGGATCGACGCGAACTTCAAGGAAGATCAACTGCGCAAAATGCATTCGGGCGACAGCGTCGACGTCGAACTCGATGCGTCGAGCACAACGCTGCACGGCGTGGTCGACAGTCTTGCACCGGCGACCGGTGCGACCTTCAGCGTCTTGCCCGCGGAAAACGCGACCGGCAACTTCACGAAGATCGTGCAGCGCGTGCCGGTGCGCGTGCGCCTCGACGTGCCGAAGGACATGCAGGGCGTGCTGCGTCCGGGCCTGTCCGCGACCGTGAAAGTGCACCTCGACGCGGGCCATCCGGCCGCGCAGGGATGAACCGATCATGACTCACGCTTTTGACAACCCCGCCGACCAGCCGACCCGCACCAAGGTCTTCGCATTCGCGCTGATGTGCGTCGGCTTTTTCATGGCGACGCTCGATATCCAGATCGTCGCATCGTCGCTGCGCGATATCGGCGGCGGACTGTCCGCCAGTCAGGATGAACTCTCCTGGGTGCAGACCTCGTATCTGATCGCGGAGATCATCGTGATTCCGATGTCGGGGTGGCTCACGCGCGTGTTCTCGACGCGCTGGGTCTTCACCTTCTCCGCGTTCGGCTTCACGGTCACCAGCATGCTGTGCGGTCTCGCGTGGGACATCAACTCAATGATCCTGTTTCGCGGTCTGCAAGGCGCGCTCGGTGCCGCAATGATCCCGACCGTGTTCACGACCGCGTTCGTACTGTTTCCCGGCAAGCAGCGTTTGATCGCGTCGACGACGATCGGCGCGCTTGCGTCGCTTGCGCCGACGATCGGCCCGGTGATCGGCGGCTGGATCACGTCGCAATGGTCGTGGCACTGGCTGTTCTATCTGAACCTGGTACCGGGCGTCGCCGTCACGCTGTTGGTGCCGAAGTACGTGCATATCGACAAGGTCGATCTGTCCTTGCTGAAAAAGGGCGACTACTTCGGCATCCTGCTGATGTCGGGTTTTCTCGGTTGCCTCGAATACGTGCTCGAAGAGGGACCGCGCAAAAACTGGTTCGGCGACGACGTGATCGTGCTGTGCGCGTGGGTCGCGGCCATCTGCGGGTTTCTGTTCCTCGTGCATGCGTTCACCGCGAAGGAACCGATCGTCGATCTGCGCGCACTGGCGTTGCGCAATTTCGGTATCGGCAGTCTGCTGTCGTTCATTACCGGGATCGGCATCTTCTGCACCGTGTTTCTGACGCCGGTGTTTCTTGCGCGCGTGCGCGGCTTCGATTCGTTGCAGATTGGTCTCGCGTTGCTGTCCGTTGGCTGTTTTCAGCTGCTCGCGCTGGCCGCCTACTCGACGCTCGCGCGCTTCGTCGATATGCGCGTGCTGATGGTGTTCGGACTCGCGCTGTTTGGCATCGGCTGCTATCTGTACGTGCCGTTGACGAACCAATGGGGCTGGCAGCAGTTGCTGATTCCGCAAGCGTTGCGCGGAATTGGCCAGCAGTTCTGTATTCCGCCGATCGTGACGATGGCGCTGGGTGCGTTGCCGCCGTCGCGGCTGCGCTCCGCGAGCGGGCTGTTCAATCTGATGCGCAATCTCGGCGGTGCGATCGGCATCGCGGTCAGCAGCACGATGTTGAACGACCGTCTGAACCTGCACTACGAACGGCTCGACGAACATCTGAATGCGGGCCGTCCGGTCGTCGAATCGATCTTGCAGAAGCAGGCCGAGTATCTGTCGGCCGTTGGTGGTGATGTCTTGAACGCCGCGAGTGCGGGGCTCGCCGAATTGCACGCGGCATTGATGCGCGAAGCGCTGGTGCTCGCATTCTCGGACGCCTTTTTGGCGGTTGCGCTGTGCTTCGTGGTCGGCTTGCTGAGCGTGCTGTTTTCGCGCCCGTTCGGCAACAGCGCGCCCCCGCCCGATGCCCATTAGGAGACCAACATGAAACAAATCGTGATGAAGTTACTGGCGAGCGCGGCGTTCCTGACGCTCGCGGCCTGCGCGGTGCAACCCGCGATGCACGCGGATTTGCCGCATACGGTGCAGACGCTCGCGCCGGCCGCGTGGAGCGTCGACGCGCCGCAAGACAGCGTCAACACCGATGCCTGGTGGGCGCAATTCGGCGACCCGGTGATGCATCAGCTGATCGAATCGGTGTTGACCGGCAACCTCGACGTGCAGGCCGCGGCCGAACGCGTGAAGCAGTCGCAGGACCTGGTGACGCAGAATCGCGCGGCGCTGCTACCGGAGCTGAATGCGAACGCGGGCGCATCGACCGAGCGGCAGAACACGCCGCCGCCGCTCGGCTATGTGCGCCAGGCCGGCTTCGGCCTCGCCGCGAGCTGGACGCCGGACGTGTTCGGCGGCGAACGTCTCGCGGTGCTCGCCTCGCAGGCGCAGGTGTCGGGTAGCGTTGCGGCGCTGAACCAGTTGCGGCTCGCGCTCGCCGCGAACACGGCGGCTGCGTATATCGATCTACGCTGGGCGCAGGCGCAATTGCAGATCCTCGACGACAACGAGCAGATTCGCAGCCGCGCGCTGAAGCTCACGCAGGAGCGTCTGCATTACGGCCTGTCGACGCAGCTCGACGTCGCCCGCGCGCAGAATCAGTTGCAGGACTTGCAGGCGCAGATTCCGCGTATGCAATCGGCAGTGCAGCATCAACTGAGTCTGATCGCCGTGTATTCGGGGCGTACGCCGGAAAGCCTCGATACGCTGCTGCTTTCCAACGCGCGCGAGATTCCGGTGCCTGCGCAAAGCGCGCCGCAGGTGTTGCCGTCCGACGCGTTGCTGCATCGACCCGACGTGCGCACCGCCTATGCGCTCGTCGAACAGCGTGCGGCGGAAGTAGGGGTATCGAAGGCGCAGCGCTATCCGCAGTTCAAGATCAACCTGACGAATGGGCTGCTCGCATCGTCGTACCTTGGCTTGCCGACGCTGACCGACAATCTGTTCAGCGCTGCGTTGAATGCGACGAGCCCGATCTTCAACGCCGGGCGCATCACCGCGAACATCGACGCGAGCGAGAGCCGCATGCGCGAATCGCAGCTCGGCTTGCAACAGACGATGTTGCAGGCGCTGAAGGAAGTCGAGGACAATCGCAGCGATCTCGTCAGCGGCGCGGTGCAGGTGCAGCGCCTGGGCGGTGCGCTCGATGCGTCGAATCACGCGCTGCGTTTGTCGACCGAGCTGTATAAGGGCGGTGCGTCGAGCTTCCTCGATGTGCTCGACGCGCAGGAAGCGTATCTGCGCGACTCGGAGTCGCTGAATCAGGCCCGTCGCGAGCACGCGCTTTCGGCGATCGCGCTGTACCGGTCGCTGGGGGGCGGGTGGGAGCAGGGGGAAACGGTGGCGGCGCAGTGAAGGCAGCGACATGAAAGCGTATGGGAGGGTTGAAGTCCGATCAAGCGTTTCGCAATCGTGCCTCGCACGCACCATCTGGCCGACACCACCCGCCTGCCGGCAACGCTCCCCGGAACCGATCCTCCAATCTTTGCTACATTCCTGCACAAGCACCGAATACGCGGCACCATGAAGATGCGTCCGCCAGCGACGCGCATGATCGGCAAATCGAAATCTTTCAAGAGGCTCAAGATGCGAATTCTGGTAGTAGGAGCGGGCGCGGTAGGCGGTTATTTCGGCGGACGTCTGGCCGCGGCGGGGCAGGACGTGACCTTCCTCGTACGCGCCGGTCGCGCGGAAAAGCTACGGAGCGACGGCCTCGTCATCAACAGCCCGCGCGGCAATCTCCAGTTGCCCGACGTGAAGACGATACTGGCCGGTGTCGCCGCCGAGCCGTTCGACCTCGTGCTGCTGAGCTGCAAGGCCTACAGTCTCGACGACGCGATCGATTCGTTCACGCCGTTCGTCGGCGAAGACACGCTGATCCTACCGATGCTCAACGGCATGCGCCATATCGACGTGCTGACCGCGAGCTTCGGCAAGGAGCGCGTGCTCGGCGGTCAGTGCGTGATCGCCGCGACGCTCGATGCCGAGCAGCACATCGTGCATCTGAACGACATGCACGCGATCACGTTCGGCGAACTCGTGGGCGGCACCTCGGAGCGCACCGAGGCGCTTGCCGATGCAATGTCCGGCGCGAACTTCGACGTCGCAATCAGCGACAACATCCTGCTGCGCATGTGGGAAAAATGGGTGTTCCTCGCCACATTGGCCGCGAGTACGTGCTTGATGCGCGGTTCGGTCGGCGATATCCTGGCTGCGCCGGACGGCAAGCGCGTGATTGAGAATCTGCTCGGCGAATGCCGCGCGGCGGCCGAGCACAACGGCTTCACGATGGCCGCGGATTTCGAGGTACGCGCCACCCAGGTGCTGCTGACGCCGTCGCCGCTGACCGCGTCGATGCTGCGCGACGTCGAAAACCGCTCGCACACCGAGGCGGATCATATCCTCGGCGACCTGATCTCGCGCGGCGGCGACGCGCAAAAGGGCGAACACGGCGTGTCGCTGCTGCGCATCGCCTATAGTCATCTGAAGACGTACGAAGCTCGCCAGACCCGCACTTCCTGACGGCTCGCCGCGGCCGACGCGAACGCGGATCGGGCGGATGGCGCGACGCACGCGAGCGCCGCCGCAACCTGACGATCGGAGGTCAAGCATGCCGGCTCCAACTGGATCGGTGCCCGCGCTCAGCGCCGCTTCCGCGACCGTGTTCTCGATCGGCATCGTGTTTCTCGGCTACTGGGGTATGTATGAGCCGACTGCCTGGCACAAGGCCGACGTCGTGGTCTTTGTGCTCGCGCTGGCCGGCTTCGCGTGCCTGGGCCTCGTGCCATGGATGGCGACGAGTCCCGTCGAGCCGGAGAACAGCGACTCACGCGTGCGTATCGCGCGGCATCTGTTTCTCGCGGGCGTGACCGCGATCTGGCTCGCGGTGGCGGTTTCCGTGATCTTCTGAAGCTCCGCGAAGACGCGCCGCCGCTTACTCCGGCATCTTCCTGAACGAGACCGCAATGCGGTTGCAGCCGTTGATCGCAACGATCAGCAGCGTCAGGTCGCTGATTTCCTGCTCGCTGAAATGCGGCTTCACCGCGTCCCATACCGTATCCGCACGCGCGTTTGCGCGACCAGCGTCACCGCCTCCGTCCATTCGAGCGCCGCGCGTTCGCGCGTCGGGCGTCCGTGGCGGTAAGCTTACGTTCGCCATTGGTCGGTCGAATAACCATTTCGCCGCTATTTGAGGTAACCACCCGAATGGACATTCACATCGCGGTCGAAGGCCATCACGATCTGTCCGGACAGATTTATCGGCAGTTGCGCGCGGGCATTCTCGAAGGGCGCCTTGCCGGCGGCACGCGTCTGCCGTCCACGCGCGATCTCGCGACGCAGCTCGGTGTGTCGCGCAAGACCACGCTCGACGTATTCGAGCGGCTGCTGTCAGAAGGTTATCTGAGCGCCCGCGCCGGTTCGGGCACCTTCGTCGCCGACGGACTCGAACGGTTGCCGGTTGAGCGTTCCGCCCACGCGCGCGCGGCGGCTCGTTCGCGCGAGCGGGCCGCCGCGCAAGCGAAGGCCGCCCGCGCGCGCGCAGCCGCTGTGGGAGCAGATGCCCGACAGTCTGCCGTTGCCGCGGCCGTCGGTGCCGTCGCCGCTCGACTTTATCGGCGGCGCGACCGACAAGACGCTGTTTCCCTTCGACGTCTGGCGCCGCTGCGTGAATCATGCGCTACGCGGCCAGGCGCGCAGCCCCGGCACCTATCGCGACGCCGCAGGGGAGCAGCAACTGCGGCTCGCGATCTCGCGCTACCTCGCTTTCAACCGTGCGGTGTCGAGCAACTGGGAAGACGTGATCGTCACGCAGGGCGCGCAGCACGCGCTCGATCTGATGGCGCGCGTCACGCTGCGGCCCGGTGAAATCGCGGCCATCGAAGACCCCGGCTACCCGCCCGCTCATGCATGCTTCAAGGTGACCGGCGCGCGCGTGGTGCCGGTACCGGTCGATCGCGAAGGTCTGATCGTCGGCAAACTGCCGGACAAGGCACGGCTCGTCTACGTGACGCCTTCGCATCAGTTTCCGCTTGGTATGCCGATGAGCCTCGAGCGTCGCGTCGAACTGCTCGAATGGGCGCAAAAGCGCGGCGCGGTCATCATCGAGGACGACTACGACTGCGAGTACCGTTTCGAAGGCCGGCCGATGGAGCCGCTGAAGAGCCTCGATCGCGCCGGCCTCGTCGCCTACGTCGGCACGTTTTCGAAGACGATCTTCCCCGAGCTGCGCATCGGCTACCTGGTGCCGCCCGCGTCGTTGCACGGCCCGCTGCTGAAGGCGCGGCAGATCGCCGATTGTCACGGCTGCACGCTGACGCAAACGGCGCTCGCGTCGTTCATGCTCAATGGCGACTTCGCGCGCCATCTGCGGCGCATGCACAAGGCTTACGCGGCCCGCCGCGCGATGCTGCTCGAGCATCTGCAAGGCGGTCTCGCGCGCTGGTTCGAGCCGATCGTGCCGACCGCCGGCATCCATCTGGCGGCGCGGCTCAAGGGGCCGTTGGCGTCGCTCGGCGAAGAGGTGCTCGTTGCCGCCGCGCGTGAAGCGTCGATCGGCCTCTATGGACTCGCGCCATTTCACCATCGCGTGACACCACAGCCTGGGTTGATCTTCGGCTATGGCAGCATCGCGGCCGAACATATCGACACGGCGCTGACGACGCTCGCCGACATCCTGCAGCGCATCGCACGCTGAAACGGAGCTCGCCGCAAGCGAGGCGTAGGCATCGTCGAAACGTTGGGGGGTGCGTTGCTTGACGCGTCAAACGAAGAAAATGCCCTGTTTCAAGGGGCGAAAACACCGGCTCGCCTCGACGCAACCGCCTCGAAACCACGGCCGAAACGAACTGTAACGAGCGTTACTCCTGCATGTCAAAGAGCTCGCCGCGCACGTTTTAGGCGCTAAAACAGGTACTAAAACGTGTTGCACCGTCGGCGCCGCGCAAAAAACTTCGTCGCAATACATAAAAGAGTCGCGCAAATCGCTTTAGCGCTTGTAGAATCCGGCGTTGAAGCGTGCACATACGGTGCGCGCTTCGAGCAATTCACTGACCACAACAGGTAGGAGAAACATGCCGACTTCCGCAAAAAAGGTGGCCAAGAAGGCTGCTGCCCCGGTACCGACCAAGAAGGTTGCTGCAAAGAAAGTTCCTGCGAAGAAAGCCGTCGCAGCCAAGAAGGTCGCCGTGAAGGCGTCTGGCGCACCGTCGCCGATCAAGGACACCTTCACGAAGGCCTCGTTGGCAGCTCACATCGCTGAACGCGCTGCAGTGGAACCGAAGACCGCCAAGGCCGTGCTGGCCGCGCTCGAAGACACGATCCTCGGCACGGTGCACAAGAAGGGCGCTGGCGAATTCACGCTGTCGGGTCTGCTGAAGATCGTCGTGCAGGCTGTGCCGGCGAAGAAGAAGCGCTTCGGCAAGGACCCGTTCACGGGTGAAGAGCGCTGGTTCCCGGCCAAGCCGGCCAGCGTGCGCATCAAGACACGCGCGCTGAAGAAGCTGAAGGACGCAGCGGCAGCCTGAACGCGTTGCTCGCACGACTCAGGCGTCGGCATGGCGCTGTTGTGTTTAACCATGCCTGACGTTTGAGTGCGTGAAAAAGCGCCTGCATGCAGGTGATCGAAGTCCCCGTGGATGAAGATTCACGGGGACTTTTTTTATGCGCTCGCTTCGTAGTGCGCGTCGAGTCCATTGGCGAAACGGCAAGCGCGCCTCTCATAGTGTGCTCCCTGATGGCGCACACGCACCTGACTGGCGCATCATGAGCCACGACAGTACGATCAAGGCAATCCGACGCCCTGCGGATGCGCCATTAGCGGGCACGTCAACGCGCTCTATCCCGACACATTCAATGGCATAACGCTTGCTTGATCGAAGGTCGAATACCGAATGCGCAGCGCATTCGCCTTCTATTTGACAACAAGACTGGGGCTGACATGCGATGCTTTGACGAGATGCGCCATCACGCCGATGGCGTACGGCCGCATTACGCGCGCTTTGAGCGATGGTTGGACAGTCAGGGCGATGAAGCGATTGCACGCAAGCGCGCGGAAGCGGACCTGCTGTTCCGGCGCGTCGGCATCACGTTCGCGGTAAACGGCGACCTGTCAGGCACCGAGCGGCTGATTCCCTTCGATCTGATTCCGCGCATCATCCCGCGCGGCGAATGGCAGACGCTCGAAGCGGGTTTGCGACAGCGCGTGCAGGCTCTCAATCTGTTTATCCACGACGTCTATCACGATCGCAACATCGTGCGCGCGGGCATCGTGCCGGCCGACCAGGTCTATACCAACGCACAGTATCGTCCCGAGATGCAGGGCGTCGACGTGCCGCTCGGTGTTTACGCGCATATCGCGGGCGTCGACGTGGTGCGCGCCGGCGATGAAGGCGAATTCTACGTACTCGAAGACAATCTGCGTGTGCCGTCGGGCGTGTCGTACATGCTCGAAAACCGCAAGATGATGATGCGGCTCTTCCCCGAACTGTTCGTGCAGAACCGCATCGCGCCGGTCGCGCATTATCCCGACCTGCTGCTCGATACGCTGCGCTCGGTCGCGCCCGCGGGCGTCGACGATCCGGTCGTCGTCGTGCTGACGCCGGGCATGTACAACTCCGCGTATTTCGAGCATACGTTCCTCGCGCAGCAGATGGGCGTCGAGCTCGTCGAAGGCAAGGATCTGTTCGTCGACGACAACTACGTGTTCATGCGCACCACGCAAGGACCGAAGCGCGTCGACGTGATCTACCGGCGCGTCGACGACGATTTTCTCGATCCGCTTGCGTTTCGCCCCGACTCCGCGCTCGGCGTACCGGGTCTGCTCACCGCCTATCGCGCCGGCCGCGTCGCGCTCGCGAACGCGATGGGCACCGGCATCGCCGACGACAAATCGATCTACCCGTACGTGCCCGACATGATCGCGTTTTATCTTGGCGAAAAGCCGATTCTGAACAACGTACCGACCTATCAGTGCCGTAAGCCCGAGGATCTCGCCTATACGCTCGCGCATCTGCCGGAGCTGGTGGTCAAGGAAGTGCACGGCGCGGGCGGCTACGGGATGCTGGTCGGCCCCGCCTCGACGAAGGCCGAAGTCGAGGCCTTCCGCGAGCGGCTGATCGCGCGTCCGGCCGGTTATATCGCACAGCCCACGCTGGCGCTGTCCGCGTGTCCGACTTTCGTCGAATCGGGCATCGCGCCGCGCCATATCGACCTGCGGCCGTTCGTGCTGTCGGGCAAGACCACCACGATGGTGGCGGGCGGCCTCACGCGGGTCGCGTTGCAGGAGGGCTCGCTCGTCGTCAATTCATCGCAGGGAGGCGGGACCAAGGACACCTGGATGGTCGACTGACGCGGTTGCCGCCGCGCTTTTCGCCTCGCTTCTCGCCTCGCTCGCAACAGAGCAGAGCAGGGCGCGACACTCGCAACCTGATGCGCGCTGGCGCTCAACGGATAACCAGCGCGGACCTTCGTCGCTGACGAAGGCCTCGCGCGTTCAGATCACAGACATGGAACGTCGTCATGCTTAGCCGAACCGCCGATCACCTCTTCTGGATGGCCCGCTATATGGAGCGTGCGGAGAACACCGCCCGCATGCTCGACATCAACCTGAAGGCGCAACTGCTGCCGCAGACGGCCGAACAGGAGGCTCGCGCGCAGCGCTCGGTGCTGCGCATCTCCGAGCTCGAAAGCGCCTTCGCGCAGCGCTACGACGAACCGACGCGCGAGCACATGCTCGACTTCATGATCGCCGACGCAAGTAATCCGTCGAGCATTCATTCGTGCCTGCAGGCCGCGCGTGAAAACGCCCGCGCGGTGCGCGGCACGCTGACGACCGAGTGGTGGGAAACCATCAACGACACGTGGCTCGAATTCAACGAGCGGCTCGCGAGCGGGCAGGCCGCGAGCAATCCGGGCTCGTTGTTCGAGTGGGTCAAGTTCCGCTCGCATCTGTCGCGCGGCGTGACGATCGGCACCGCGCTGCAGGACGACGCGTTCTTCTTCACGCAGCTAGGCACGTATCTGGAGCGCGCCGACAACACCGCGCGGATTCTCGATGTGCGTTTCGCGAACGTCGAGCCGAATTCACGCGACGCGGCGCGTCAGCTCGAGGACTTCTATTACTGGACCTCGATCCTGAGTTCGGTGTCGGCGCTCGAGATCTACCGCAGGGTATATCGCGACGTCGTGACGCCCGCGCGCGTCGTCGAGCTGATGATCCTCAATCAGCAGATGCCGCGCTCGCTGCTCGCCTCGCTCGACGGCGTGTGCAGCAATCTCGCGATGCTGCGCACATCGGGCTCGAACCAGTGCGAGCGCTTCGCCGGCAAGCTGCGCGCCGAGCTGTTGTATGCCGACATCCGGCAGATTTTCGAAAGCGGTCTGCACGCCTATCTGACGCAGTTCCTCGCTCGCGTGTTCGATCTGGGCAATCTGGTGGCGCGTACTTATCTGATGCTGCCAGTGGCCTGACGGAGTTTTCTCATGTACCTGACGATCCGCCACGACACCTCCTACCGCTACGAAGCGACGGTTCACTATTCGATCCAGCAGTTGCGCCTGACGCCCGCGAGCGGCGCCGGACAGACCGTGCGGCGCTGGAACATCGACGCGCCGGGCAAGCTCGACGCGACGCTCGACGCCTACGGCAACGTGCTGCACACGCTCGTCATGAACAAGCCGCACGACGAGATTCATCTGCGCGTGTCGGGCGAGGTGGACACGATGCCGCTCGTCGACGGCGTGCTGGGTGATCCGCCCGGCCCGATTCCGCTCGAGCATTTCACCTGCGCGACGCGTCTGACCGAAGCCGACGGCGCGATCCGCGAACTGGCGGAGTCGGTGGCGAATCTGGCGAGCCCGGCAAGCCTGCTCGCGCTGTCCGAGCAGATCGTGCAGCGCGTGCAGTACCGGCCCGGCGTAACCGAGGTTACGAGCACGGCCGCCGAGGCGCTCGCGCTCGGCAACGGCGTGTGCCAGGACCATGCGCATCTGATGCTCGCGTGCTGCCGCGCGCGCGGCGTGCCGGCGCGCTATGTGAGCGGATATATCGAACCCGGCGACGTGCCGCATGGCGCGAGTCACGCGTGGGTCGACGTATGGCTCGAAGGCAAAGGGTGGATTTCGATCGACGTCACGCATGCCGGGTTTGCCAGCGAGATCTACTGCCGGCTCGCGGTCGCCCGTGACTATGAGGCCGCGGCACCGGTGCGCGGCCGACGCATCGGCGGACTCGAAGAGGAGCTTCACGTGGCGGTGGCGGTCAGCGCGCAGATGTCGCAGTAGCCGCATTGCAACGCCAACGCGCGCGACCGCATTTAACATTCCTGCCACGTGTTCGGAATCAGCTGCCAAAGGCTGCAAAAAGGCTGCAAAAAAGGCCGTAAACACGGATAAAAGGCGCCTGTGCGCCGCATTACAATAGCTCCGTTCCTTTGCCTTCCGCGGATTCCTTATGACTTACTGCGTAGCGATGGCCGTCAACGACGGCCTCGTATTTTTGTCCGACACGCGTACCAATGCGGGCGTCGATCACATCAGTACCGCGCGCAAGATGTCGGTGTTCGAGCAACCCGGCGAACGCATGCTGGTGCTGCTCGGCGCCGGCAATCTGTCGATCACGCAAGCGGTGCTGCACGAGCTGTCCGAGCCCGCCGATGCCGGCGAGCCCACGCTGTGGAGCGTGCCGACCATGGCGGACGCCGCGCGCGTGGTCGGCAGCGCGGTGCGTCGCGTGCATGAGCGCGAGGCCGAGGCGATGCAGAAGTTCGGTGTCGACTTCAATTGCAGCTTCATTCTCGGCGGCCAGATCGCGGGCAACCGGATGCGCCTTTTCATGATCTACGCGGCGGGCAATTTCATCGAGGCGTCGGCCGTGAATCCGTATTTCCAGATCGGCGAGGCGAAGTATGGCAAGCCGATCATCGATCGGGTGCTGACGCCGTCCACACCGCTCGACGAGGCAGCGAAGTCCGCGCTGATCTCGATGGACTCGACGCTGCGCTCGAACCTGTCAGTGGGCTTGCCGCTCGATCTGCTCGTGTACGAGAAGGATGCGCTGCGGGTCACGCGGTTCGTGTCGATCGATCGCGACAACGCGTACTTCGACATGCTTCACCGCACGTGGGGCGAGCGTCTGCGCCAGGTGTTCGCCGAGATTCCCGATCCGGACTGGCAGCAGTCGCTGGATGCGCCGTCGCTGCAGTCGGAGCGGGCGCTGGTGCTATATCGCGCGCCGGTCGGCGCCGATGGCGTCGAGCATGAGCACGATGTGTCGCCCGCGCAGATTCTCGCGCAGGCCGACAAGGGCAAGGCGCAGCGGCGCTAGCTGCGTTGGGTTCGGAGCGCGCGTCAGGCTCGCTTGGGCCCGCACCAAAACCTCAGGACGAAAAAAACCAGCCATCGGCATCGCCTCTGGCTGGTTTCTGGTCTCTGGCTACGCAGCCCGTCGGCTGCGTAGCAGGTCCGATTCGAAGTCCGATTAGAACTTGTGACGGATACCAACGCTGACCATGACCTGGTTGTTGGTGCTCGACTGGTTGCCATACGAACCGATCGAAGCCGTGGACGAAACGAGTGCGCCCGTAGCCGGATCACGCTGTTGGCCGCTTGCATGCTGCCATGCGGCGACCGTGTACAGGTCGGTGCGCTTCGACAGCGAGTAGTCGCCGCCCAGCGAAACCTGGTTGTACGTTGCCACCGCGTCGCCCGTACCGCGGGTGTACGCGTAGCCGATACCCAGCAGGGCTGCCGGCGTGATCTGGTAGCCGACGTACACGCGGCCGACGTTGAAGATCTGCGTCGACGTGAACGCCGATTGTGCGTCCGGCTTGTAGCGCGCGTTGCTGTACGACAGGTTAGCCGTCAACGGGCCCGTCACGTACTGAGCAGCTGCCGAAGCGATACTGATCGACTTCGCCGTGGTGTAAGCCTGGTTGATGCCTGCGTTGTTCGGGAAGTTCGTGTCGAACGTAGCGCCGGGGACCGTCGTGCTGTTCCAGCCCGTGCGGACAGGAAGGTTGGTGCTTGCGTTGTCAGTCCTCAGGTAGCCACCCGCGACGCTGAACGGACCCGTTGCGTACGTTGCTGCGCCGCCCCACGTTTGACCCGAACCCGTCGCGCCTGCGACGCCGCCCAGAGCGTACATGCCTTCGACCTGGAAGCCCGACCACACCGGCGACACATACTTCAGCGAGTTGTTCACGCGGAAGCTGTTGTCGTTGTTGTCGACGTCACCCGGCGTAGCGAACGTGCTGCCGAAGTAGTTGTCGCCCGTCAGCGGCTGGATCATGTCGACCAGCGGGTCGTATTGACGACCAGCTGTGAAGGTGCCCCAAGAGTCGCCCGTCAGACCGACGTAAGCCTGACGACCGAACATCAGGCCGCCTTGACCGAGCTTGCCGGAGTTGATGTCAAAGCCGTTTTCCAACTGGAAAATTGCCTTCAGGCCGCCGCCGAGGTCTTCCGTGCCCTTCAGGCCGAAACGGTTACCTTGCAGGTTGCCGCCAAACATTTGTACGAGGCTACCGCCGTTGGGCGTAGCGTTGTTCACGTACTGGACCGATTCATCCAGCACGCCATACAGGGTCACGCTGCTTTGCGCGTGAGCGATACCGGCGACGCCGAGGAGCGCCAGTGAGAGGGTAGACAGTGCGATTCGTTTCATCCATTTCTCCACGCAGATGATTGTTCGTTGTTGCGGAAAGCAGAATAGCTCAGCGGCTCGGCGGGGTAGAAACGGAAAAAAAAGAGTGTCGCCAAAAACTGACAATCGATGCAAACCCTTGTATTTAAAGCTCTCAGCGATTGTTTCCATTTGCGCAACATTTATTGGTCTGATGTGCATTATTGTTGATTTGTTGATAGTGACTGGGTGAACGAACACACTATCAGCATCGATTTGCATGCTAAATGTAATCTAGTCGTCTACACGTCCACTCGCCTTTGTAGTGAAATCATAAAAGAGACGGCTGACGAAAGGACTAGACAGGCTGGACAGACGGGGCGCGTTGTGTGTCCAGGCGCAATCGACTGGTTTGACGGCGCAACACGTGCATCTATAAGGGTATGGACGGTAGCGTGGTGAGAAGCGCCCGCTTCAGCGCCGGTCGGCGCCACGGCGCGCCATGGCCGCGGCCGTGAGCCCCGCGGCGGCCGCGAGCAGCACCGAGGTCCACGGGTTGCGTCGCACGTAGCGGTCGGCGGCCGTCGCCTGGCGGCGCGCTTCGACGAGGGCGGACGCCGCGAAACGGGTGGCTTGCGCTTCGGCGTCGAGCACCTTGCGCGTAACGTCCACCGCGGTCTCATGCGCGGAGCGCCTTTGCGCCGCCGCGTTGATTCCCGCGGGCAGCGGCGTAGCCGTTTGGCTGGCAACACCTACAGCAGCGGGAGCAGACGGCGCGGCATTTGCCGCGACGGTCGATGCCGCCAGTACCGACGCGAGCTTCGCGCGGCTGCCCGGCGGCGACTCGCCCTGCATGCCCCAGCCGCCACGCGGATCGTGCAGCCGGCCGCGCGCCGCCGAGAACTCCGCGCCGAGCAGCAGCACCAACGCCGAGAAGTACAGCCACATCAGCAGCACCGCGAGCGAGCCGGCCGCGCCGAACGCGCTGGCCATTCCCGCATGCGCGAGATACAGCGCGAACAGCTTCTTGCCAGCCGTGAACAACACGGCCGCGACGATGCCGCCCACCACCGCATCGCGCCACAGCACCCGAGCGTCGGGCAGAAACTTGAGCAGTCCGGCGAACGCGAAGATCAGCACGAACAGCCCGACGCCGAGCTGCAGCAGATTGCCGATCACGACATACGGCGAGTCGCCCCACAGCCAGTTGCCGATAAAGACGATCACCGTATCGAGCACCAGCGACACGATCAGCAGGAACGCGACGCCGAGCACGAGCCCGAACGAAATCAGTCGCACCCGCACCAGCGCGAGCCAGCTGGAAGTGCGCGGCCCGCTGTACGGCCACACTATATTGAGCGCGCTGTTCAGCGACGAGAACGTCGCCGACGCGCCGATCGCCAGCAGCGAGAACGAGATGATCGTCGCGATGCCGCCTTTGGCGCCCGCGTGATGCGCGTTCTCGACGATCGTCTGCACGCCGGCCGCGGCCTGATCGCCGATCAGGCCGTTGATGTGGCCGAACAGCTCGCCGCGCGCGGCCGCCGGGCCGAAGAACCAGCCGGCCACCGCGAGCACCATCACGAGCGTCGGCGCGAGCGAAAACGCCGCATAGAACGCGATGCTCGCCGCCAATGCAGGACAGCGGTTCTCCGCGAACTGCCGCAGTGCACCCATCGCCCAATTGGCCTGATGACGCGCGGCCTGCTGGAGGTTCTCGCGAGAGAGCGTGTCGATGTCCATGATCGTGTCTGAATCGTGAGGGCGCCTTCAGGGTGTTTGCTTCATTGCCTTTCGCAAACCTCGTGCCCGTCACTATACAAGTTAAGCGGCGCGCTGCATGGCCTGCGTTCATGGCCTGTTTTGCGGCCCGTTTCGCGGCCGCCCGCGCGTACCGCTAGAATGCAGCGGGTTAATGTCACCTTTCCGCTCATCATGCATTCGCACGAACTCGTACAGCAACTGGACGTCATCGAGCGCGACCAGTGGAGCGCGCATCTGCCCGCGCACGTCATCGAACAATTGCCGGCGCGCGGGATCACGGTGTTCGCCGTCACCGACGACGCCTCCGACACCGCCGCATTCAGCGCTCGCTACGGCTTCGGTCTCGAAGACTGCGCGAACACGATCGTGATCCGCTACAGGAAAGAGGGTGGCGAGCACTATGCGGCGCTCGTGTCGCTCGGCTCGCGGCGGCTCGACATCAACGGCGCGGTGAAGGCCGCGCTCGGCGCACAGCGGCTGTCATTCGCGAAGCGCGAGGCGGCGGTCGAGCATAGCCAGATGGAGTTCGGCGCGATTACCGCGTTCGGTCTGCCGGCCGACTGGCGCATCCTCGTCGACGCCGCCGTGATGGAGCGTGCGCAGATCGTGATGGGCGCCGGCGTGCGCGCGGCCAAGCTGCTGACGTCGCCCGACATGCTGCGGCAATGGCCGCGCTGCGAGGTGGCGGCGCTGACGCTGCCTGCGGACGGAAACCCGCAACCTTGAAGCCGCACTGAAGTTTTCCTCCGTCGCGCCGTTAATCCCGACAACGACATGAAACGTTTGCGGCGTCCGTTCGCGCGGACAGCCGCCGACCACGACAAGGGATACGGAAGATGGAACGGTTTCGCCTGAAAGTGCGGCTGTGGCTCGCGCTCGCGGTGATGTGCATGGGCATTCTGGCGATCGGCCTGTGGGGGGCGTTCAAGACACGAGACACGATGATCGCCGATCGCGAGGGCGAGCTGAAAAACGTGGTCAGCATCGCGTACAGCGTGCTCGATCGCTACAACGCGCTCGTCGCGGCCGGCACGATGCCGCTCGCCGACGCGCAGCGCGCCGCGATGGACGACCTGCGCGCAATGCGCTACGACGGTGCCGGCGGCTATCTCGTGCTCGAAGATAGCCAGGCGCACGTGCTGATGCATGCCACGCGCGCCGACCTCGTCGGCAAGGACATGACCAACGTCACCGATCCGGACGGCCGCCACGTGTTCAAGGAAGGTTCCGAGCAAACGCAGCGCGAAGGCGAGGCCTTCGTTCATCTGCAGTTCCCGAAGCCCGGCACCGACAGGCTTGCGCCGAAGATCAACTACATGCGGCTTTACAAGCCGTGGGACTGGACCATCGTCACCGGCGTCTTCACGGACGACATCGACGGCGTGTTCTACCGCACCCTCGTGCAATACGTGATCGCGGCGGTGGTGCTTTGCGCGCTCGTGTCACTGGTGATCGGCGTGATTCTGCGCAGCATTCTGCGTCAGCTTGGCGGCGAACCGGCGTACGCGCTGCAGATCGCGTCGCGTATCGCGGACGGCGACCTCGACGTGGTCGTCGACGCGAAGGCCGGCGACAGCACGAGCCTGCTCGCCGCGATGAAACGGATGCAGCAGCGTCTCGCGCAGGCGATCGAGCAGATTCGCGCCGGCGCGACGCTGATTTCGTCGGTATCGAACGAGATCGCCGCGGGCAATTCGGACCTGTCGCGCCGCACCGAGCAGCAGGCGGCCGCGCTCGGCGAGACCGCGTCGAGCATGGAGCAGATCACCGCGACCGTGCGTCAGAACGCCGACAACGCGAAGCAGGCGAGCCAGCTCTCGCACAACGCGTCGGAGACCGCGGCGCGCGGCGGCGCGGTGGTCGGTCAGGTGATCGACACGATGCGCGGGATTTCACAATCGTCGCACCGGATCGGCGACATCATCGGCGTGATCGAAGGGATTGCGTTCCAAACCAATATTCTCGCGTTGAACGCGGCCGTCGAGGCGGCGCGCGCGGGCGAGGAGGGCCGCGGTTTCGCGGTGGTCGCGGGCGAAGTGCGCACGCTCGCGCAACGCAGCGCGGCGGCCGCGAAGGAGATCAAGGCGCTGATCGAGGAATCGGCCGCGCAGATCGCCGGCGGTTCGGAGCACGTCGGACGCGCGGGTGACACGATGCAGGAAGTCGTGCAGGCGGTACGTCGTGTCAACGACATCATGGGCGAGATCAGCGCGGCGTCGGCCGAGCAGACCTCGGGCATCGAGCAGGTCAACATCGCGGTCGCGAGCATGGATCAGACGACGCAGCAGAATGCGGCGCTCGTCGAGGAGGCGAGCGCGGCGGCCGATGTGCTGAAGACGCAGACCGGGCAGTTGTCGGCGGCGATCGCGGTGTTCCGGTTGCCCGAGCAGCGCTAAGGCACCAGGCCGCGTTGTCGACGCGCGCGAGAATTCACCGCACGCGGGCTCGCAACGCGGTGCGTGTCTCACGCCAGGCCGATCCCCGCGCGGCTCAACAATTGGCGGTTGCGCTCCGACAGATTCTTCATGCGCAATTGCTTGCCCGCCTTGCGATAGCGCTCGGCCAGACCCTGCAACGCGGCGAGCGCCGAATGATCGGCGAGCAGCAGGTGACTGCAATCGACGGTCACGCTCGCCGGGTCGCGCGCCGGATCGAACAGCTCGTGAAAGCGCGTCGTCGACGCGAAAAACAGCGTGCCGCGCGGCACATAGGTCTTATGGCCCGCTCGATCCTCGGCATGCGTGTGAATTTCGCGCGCGTGCTGCCACGCGAAGTTGAGCGCGGCGATCACGATGCCGCACATCACCGCGATCGCGAGATCGGCAAACACCGTGATGACCGTGACCGCGACGATCACGAGCGCGTCGTTGCGCGGCACCTTGCCGAGCACGCGCAGCGATCCCCACGCGAAGGTTTGCTGCGCGACCACGAACATCACGCCCACCAGCGCCGCGAGCGGAATTCGCTCGATCAGCGGCGACAGGAACAGGATGTACAGCAGGATCATCACGCCGCTGACGATTCCCGACAGCCGCGAGCGTCCCCCCGAATTCAGGTTGATCATGGTCTGGCCGATCATCGCGCAACCGCCCATGCCGCCGAACAGCCCCGATGCGAGGTTCGCCGCGCCGAGCGCGACGCATTCGCGATTCGGCTGACCGCGCGTTTCGGTGATTTCGTCGGTCAGGTTGAACGTCAGCAGCGTTTCGAGCAGACCGACGATCGCGATCAGCACGGCGTACGGCAGGATGATGCGAAGCGTCTCGAGATCGAGCGGCACGTCGGGCAGATGCAGCGTCGGCAGATTGCCGGCGACATGCGCCATGTCGCCGAGCGTGCGCGTCGGCAGATGCAGCAGCTGCGTGAAAAGGCCGATGCCGAGAATGGCCACGAGCGCCGGTGGCACGGCTCGCGTAAGTCGCGGCAGCAGATAGACGATCGCCATCGTCAGCGCGACGAGCGCGCACATCGTCGCGAGCGCGCTGCCGTGCAGCCAGGCTTCGCCGTGCGGCGTGAGCGTTTTGAAGTGAGCGAGCTGCGCGGTCGCGATGACGATCGCGAGTCCGTTGACGAAGCCGAGCATGACCGGATGCGGGACCATGCGGATCAGTTTGCCGAGCCGCAATATGCCGAACAGGATCATCAGGAGGCCGCTCAGGATCACGGTCGCAAGCAGATACTGCGCGCCGTGCTCGACGACGAGCGCGACGATCACGACGGCCATCGAGCCCGCCGCGCCCGAAATCATGCCGGGACGTCCGCCAAATAGCGCGGTGACGGTGCAGATAAAGAATGCGCCGTACAGACCCATCAACGGATTCAGATGGGCGACGAGCGCAAAGGCGATGCATTCGGGCACCAGCGCGAACGACGAGGTCAAGCCTGCGAGCACGTTGCTGCGAATGCCGGACAGCCAGGCGGGCCGACCGGAAGCGGGACTGGCGGTGTTCATGTTCTACGAGGTGGCGCGCGAGCGCAATGCTGAGGCTTGTATGGGCTGCGCTGGACTGGCGTGGCAACGCGCGGCTGCGCGAAGGATTGCGTCCGCTGGGCGCGGACGGTTGACGAAAGGGGCGAATTCTACCGTAGCGCGATGAACGGCGCTGGCGAAGCGGGCGGGAACGCTATGGCCCGAACGCGCGGTGCGCTCGCGCCACAAATCCGGAAGAGGGAAAGCTCCGCTCAGATACTCAGATAATCAGCCGCGACACCTTCGTGCCCTCGAGCGACACGCCGGCCATCAGGCCGCCGTTGGTCAGCACGAAAGCCTGCACCGGGCTCGTCGCGGTCGACGAATCGACCGCGCCGTTCGCGCCGACTTTCAGCACGGCGACGGTCGCGTTCGCGCCGACTGCCCAGCCCTGGCTGTGCATGAATTCGTCGAGCGCTTCCTGCGTCATGAACAGAAACACGAGCGCCTTCGACTGCGCGCCGATCTGCAACCCGAACGAGCCCGCGACCGTGCTGTAGTAGCCGACCGTGCGGCCGCCGATGCGCATCGCCCCTTCACCATACTGTCCGCCGACCCAGAAGCCGGCCGAGATCACCGATGGAAACACCAGCACGCCGCGCGCTTTCGCAACGAGCTCACGCGCCCCGTCGACGTTTTCGTAGAGACGCGCGAGCGTCGAGTCGACGCCGGCGTTGATCGTGTCGCGCTTGCCGGCGTTGGCAGACGGCGATGCGTTCGAGGACGGCGAAGTCGTCGTGCAACCGGTGAGGCTCAGGCCTGCGACGGCCAATGCAGCGCTGCCGGTCATGATGAATTGTCGTCTGCGCATGACGGTTTTCCTTTGCGTTTCTCACGCGTGTTGTACGTTTTGGAAGAGTGCGGCGAGTCGCCTGCTTTGCTTTGTTCTCATATGCACGCTGGAGGTTCCGTGCGCGCGGTCATCGCAGCCAGGCGGCGGCGTGCCGCGACGTTCGCATCGCGGACGCCCACCGCTCAAATAGCAGGTGGCGTGCCCAATGGCCGCGCCGCCTTGCGCGAGAGCGACGCGGCCATTGCAGTTCGGGTTTTTGCGCCGCTTTCCGTCACGCGTCGTCGCTACGCCGTTGGGCGAATGTTCTGGTTATGACGGAACAGGTTGCGCGGATCGTAGCGGTCCTTCACGGCGACGAGCCGCTCATAGTTGGGCCCATAGGCATCCGCGATACGGCCGCCTTCCTCCTGAGTCATGAAGTTGACGTACACGCTGCCTAGCGCAAAGGGGCGCGCCGCGTCGAAAAAGTCGCGCGCCCATTTGACACAGCGCTCGTCGTCGCGCGCATCGTCCCAGCGGCCGTGCACGTTCATCGCGTATTGCGTCTCGCGACTTGGGTAAGCGGTCGCGTCGACCGCCACGCGCTGCGTTTGCGCGCCGATCAAGCCGAAGAAAATTTCGCATTGCGCGGACGGCAGTGTGTCGATCGCGCGGATCAGCGCGTCGATCAGTCCATCGTCGATGGTGGCGAGGTTGTGCGACTTCCAGTAGTTGCGCGCGCCCGGCGTGAGCAGCGGATCGAAGGCCTGTTGCCAAACTTCATAAGGCATCGGACCGAGATGTTCGCCGAGCGGCTTGCCGAAGCCGCGCACGGCTTCCACCGCGGCTGGGCCTTTTTCGACCGGCCCGTTGTAGCACATCGCGAACACCAGCACGGGTTGGCCGTGCACGTCGGGCGGCAGGAACGGCAGCGGTGGCGCGAGCCGCGCGACGGCCCAGACGGCCAGCTCGTCGGGCATCGCGGGCACGGCATCGCGGTATTTGATCAGCGCTTCCTTCGCGTCGGCGAGCGGCAACACGACGAGGCCGCCATACACGAGCGGGCCGACCTCATGCAGCGCGAACTCGAATAGCGTAACGACGCCGAAATTGCCGCCGCCGCCGCGAATCGCCCAGAACAGATCGTCGTGCGAAGTGGCGCTCAGGCGGCGCAATTCACCGTCCGCGGTGACGATGTCGGCCGCGACGAGGTTGTCGACCGTCATGCCGTAGCGGCGGCTCAACCAGCCGAAGCCGCCGCCGAGCGTCAGACCCGCGACGCCGGTCGTCGAGTTGATGCCGAGTGGCGTCGCGAGTCCGAATGCCTGCGTTTCGTGATCGAGATCGTGCAGCGTCGCGCCCGGTTCGACATAGGCGCGCCGCGCTTCCGGGTCGATGCGCACCGATTTCATCGTGGACAGATCGAGCACGAGGCCGTCGTCGCACACAGCGCTACCGCCGATGTTGTGGCCGCCGCCGCGAATTGCGAGCGGCAGGCCGTTGTCACGCGCGAAGGCGACGCCGCGGCGCACGTCGGCAACACCCGCGCAGCGCAGGATCATCGCGGGAGAACGGTCGATCATTGCGTTCCAGATGCTGCGCGCCGTGTCGAAGCCCGGCGTGTCGGGCAGCAGAAGCTGACCGCGAAGTCCGGATTTGAATTCGTCGACCGCGCTGCTGGAGATAGTAACCATGTTGTACCTCGTCGAAGAGGGGGAGGCGCTCGCAGAACGCTGCTCCGCAGACCAACCAAAAATGCGGGCGGTGAATGAAAGCGGATTGAGAGGTTCGGCTGCGTGCAGTAAACGGGGCGACGCGTCGAAGTCAAACAAAGGTTTACCCGCGTTCGTGGGCGATTCCGCGCGGTGGCTCGCGGGGACAGGCTTTTGCGGGCAGGGCAACGACGATACGCGGCGGTACTGCCGAAGATGGTGGGAATGCTCCGGGAAAAGCGTGCGCGCTGATGTGTTGGTTATCCGACGCGCTGGTGGTTGTGCCACGACACTTTGCATATGGGCGTGGCTCGTGATCGCGTGCGACCGAGGCACACGTTCGACGACTGTGCGAGGTAGCGCACATGGCGACAGCGATTTTCGCGACGCACGCGCATTGCCCGACGACGCGTAATGTTTCGCACGCGCGTTTCGGTGATTTTCATTGCGTTGTCTATTGGGTTGCTCTCATTGGGTTTTTCCTATTTCTATTTTTATGTGCGAATGGCCACACGAATAAAACCAATGATGTGTAAATGGTCGGTATTTGTCCGATAAAACCAAAGGCTAATTTTCGTTTTTCTGATCAGATTGCATTGGGCGCGAGATTTTTTAACTTCCTGTCTGAAGAATGTGGAGTAGCGGATTTGGCGGGCGGATCGTCGTTTAACGCCGCCTGACGGGCCGTATCGGCAATATCGCATTGCGTGGTCTAGCGCACGGTCGAGCGATTGCGCTGCGAATAACTTCAACGTCCATCAAGCCTCGCTGTGCTGCTCTCACGATCACGTGCGCGCACGGCCAGCCGATTCTCTCGAAGCACGCCAAATCGGACCGGGGATTTTCCGTGAGAGAAGTGTTTAGTGCGAATGCATTTTTAATTCGCATAAAGCGAAGCTGCGCAAAGGCTTTGACTTTTCGTTTTGTTGACGAGCGGAGATTCACTCGTTAATTGGACCGGTCTTTTTGGTGAAATAATTCGGAGAGTGAAATGAAGAAGCAAAGCGGGGACGCGTGGATATTGGGAACGCGACGGGCGGCTTTGGCGGTCGCGGTCAGTCTTTATGCGGCGATGGCGGGTGCGCAGACGAATTCGGGGAGCACCGCCGCGCCGGCAACGAATCCCGCAGTGATGGTGCTCGCCGAGGCTAGCGTGCACGGCGGATGTCCGTCGGGCGGCGGGCCGGGTTGCACGTCGCAGGGATTCGGGCAGCTCGGGGCGGGCGCCTTCGGCGTCGCGGCGGCGGGGCTCGGCCCGACATCGCCCACCGGCTCGCCGGCGGGCAACGGGACGTCCTCGACAGGCACGGGCGCGGGAAGCGGTGGCGGGAATAGCTCGGCTAATTCCGGCCCGGGCGGGGTGGGCTCGGGAAATACCGGCGGCAACAACGGCAATGGCGGTGCCGGCGACAACGGTAACGGCGGCGCGGGTAGCGGTGGTGGCGGGAATGGCTCGGGGAATGGCGGCACGGGCGGCGATGGCGGCGGTAACGGAGGCGGTGATAACGGCGGGGACGGTGGTGGGGATGGTGGTCATGGGCATGGTCATGGTCATGGCCACGGCGGTGATGGTGACGGCGATGGCGGCCATGGTCATGGCCACGGTGGCGATGGTGACGGCGACGGCGGCCATGGTCATGGCCACGGCGGTGATGGTGACGGCGACGGCGGCCATGGACATGGCCACGGTGGCGATGGTGACGGCGATGGCGGCCATGGCCATGGCCACAGTGGTGATGGTGACGGCGATGGCGGCCATGGACATGGCCACGGTGGTGACGGTGACGGCGATGGCGGTCACGGTCACGGTCATGGTCACGCTGGCGATGGTGACGGCGACGGCGGCCATGGACATGGCCACGGTGGTGATGGTGACGGCGACGGCGGCCATGGACATGGCCACAGTGGTGATGGTGACGGCGATGGCGGCCATGGCCATGGGCACGGCGGTGATGGTGCCGGCGATGGCGGTCATGGCGACGGCGGCCACGGTGACGGCGGTCATGGCGATGGCGGCCACGGCGCCAGCGGTCATGGCGACGGCGGTCATGGCGACGGCGGTCATGGCGACGGCGGTCATGGCGACGGCGGTCATGGCGACGGCGGTCATGGCGACGGCGGTCATGGCGACGGCGGCCACGGTGACGGCGGTCATGGCGATGGCGGCCACGGCGCCAGCGGTCATGGCGACGGCGGTCATGGCGACGGCGGTCATGGCGACGGCGGCCACGGTGACGGCGGCCACGGTGACGGCGGTCACGGTGACGGCGGTCATGGTGACGGCGGTCATGGTGACGGCGGTCATGGTGACGGCGGTCACGGTGACGGCGGTCACGGTAACGGCGGTCATGGTGACGGCGGTCATGGTGACAGCGGTCACGGTGACGGCGGCCACGGTGACGGCGGCCACGGCAGCAGCGGTGGCGAAGGCAAAGGCGGTTCCGGCAACGGTGGCCATGGCGGTGAAGGCGGTGGCGGCCAGGGCAACGGCGGCTACGGCCACGGCGGCCATGGTGGTGAAGGCGGCGGCCAGGGCAAAGGCGGTTCCGGCAACGGTGGCCATGGCGGTGAAGGCGGTGGCGGCCAGGGCAACGGCGGCTCCGGCCACGGCGGCCATGGCGGTGAAGGCGGCGGCCAGGGTAACGGTGGTTCCGGCCACGGCGGCCATGGCGGTGAAGGCGGTGGCGGCCAGGGCTCCGGCCACGGCGGCCATGGTGGTGAAGGCGGCGGCCAGGGTAACGGTGGTTCCGGCAACGGCGGCCATGGCGGTGAAGGCGGTGGCGGCCAGGGCAACGGCGGCTACGGCCACGGCGGCCATGGTGGTGAAGGCGGCGGCCAGGGCAACGGCGGTTCCGGCAACGGTAGCCATGGCGGTGAAGGCGGCGGTGGCCAGGGCAACGGCGGCTCCGGCAACGGAGGCCACGGTGGCCGTGGCGGCAACGGCGGCAACGGCGGCAACGGCGGCGGTCAAGGCAGCGGCGGCCACGGTGGCGGCTACGGCGGCGGTGGCTCCGGCAATGGTGGCCACGGCGGCGGCAACCACTAACCAGTGGCAGGAGTCCCGCGAACCTTGCGGGGCTCCCGAGGGTGGAGGCCGGCGCCGCCCGGCCTCCACACCGACCGCACTCGCGCCGCGGGGAGTTTGCAGCGAAAGAGCCAGCAAAAAACCCAGCCAGCGAACCGGCCAACCAATCCGCAAACAAAAAACCAACCAGGCAACAAAATGGACGGCCCCCGCCGTCCACTCAACTCCTCAACTCGATCACTCTTTGCTGTACCACCAGAAAAACCCTCTCCCCCAGAACGCGCCCCGTCTCACGCGCGCCTCCGGTAAAACTACCGAACGCCGGCAGCACCCCCCGATCGATCCCAAAGCGAAAGCACGGCACACGCACTGAATCGGTCCGCGTCGCGATCCGAAAGACCGGATGCACATGCCCCGCGAGCACATACGCGTGATCGACCGCATGCGGGCGCTGGCACAGCGCCCAGGCCCCGATATGCCACGGCTCGCGCACGGACTCGACATCCAACGTAAGCGGCAACGCACCGGCATGCCGATCGTGATTGCCCTCGACGAGTACCACGCGCCTCGACGCATGCCGCGCGCACCACGCATGCAACGCATCGAGCGTGAGCGTCGACAGCGACTCGCGCGCATGCAGCAGATCGCCGAGAAACACCAGCGTCGCCGGCTCGAACTCGGTGATCAGACGTTCGATCCGCAGCAGATTCTCCGCGGTCGAACCAGTCGGCACCGGAATGCCGCGCGCGCGCAGCGCCGGATCGAAACACGCGCGCAAGCTCGACAGCACGAGAGGTCGTCCGCCGACGTCGATCGCGAGCGGGGTCGGCTTCATCGTTGCGCCGCCCGTTCGAGCTCGGCCAGCATTCGCTCGACGCGATCGGCGAGCTTCTCGGTGCTGACTTTTTCGCGCAGGCGTCCGACGATCAACGGAAACGCGAACGGGGTCGGCTTCTTGGGCCGCGCGAGCACGACGCGGTTCGCGTTCATTCGTTCGAGCGCAAAACGAATGCGCCGCACGTCGAGTTCCTGCAGCAGTACTTCGGTATCGGCCTGGCCCAGCAGCAGATTGCCGCGATCGTGCTGACGAAAGATCTGGTAGAAAAGCCCGCTCGATGCCTGCAATTGCCGCGCGCTCTTCTGCTGTCCCGGATGCGCCTGAAACACGAGTCCCGACACTCGTGCAATCTCGCGAAAACGTCGCAAGGAGAGTTCGGACGAATTGAGGCTCGCAAGAATGTCGTGATCGAGTTCGTCAGGTGAAAGCAGGCCATTCTCTAATTGCGCGGCCCAATCGAAAGCCTGCGCGCACAGCAATTCGAAACCGTAGTCGTTGATCGAAATCGAAAACGTGCCGGGCTTCTCGCGCGCGACTCGCCACGCGAGCAGAGCGCCAAGTCCGATATGCGCGGTGCGCCCCGCGAACGGATAGCAGAAGAAGTGGTGACCCTCGCGCGATTTGAGCAGCTCGACGACGAGTACGCCCGGCTCGGGCAACGCCGACCACTTCTGCTGCAATTCGAGCAGCGGCCGCACCGCGCGCAATTCCAGTTCGTCGTAGATGCCGTCGGCGGCGCGCGCGAGCATCGTCAATGTGGCGTCGGCGAGCTCGGACCATAGCGGCATGCGGCTACCGGCCCATTGCAGCGTCGCGCCGCCGCCTTCGACGAAACCCAGCGTCCAGTCGAACTCCTGCTGCGTCAGATCACGATATGCATAGGTATGCAGAAGTTCATCGTACAGCTCGAGCGCGTCGAAGCCACCGCCGATCGCAACGGTGACGAGGTGCTGCACCAGCACGTCGAACGGCTTTTGCGGCGTATCGCGGCTTTCGATCTGCTGCTTGTCGACGGCTTCACGCGCGGCCGCCGCTTCGATCAATTCGAGCGCATGCGTCGGCACGATCGTCACGCGAGACGGCAAACCGGGCGCATGTCCCGAGCGGCCCGCGCGCTGCATCAAGCGCGCGACGCCTTTTGTCGCGCCGATCTGGAACACGCGTTCCACCGGCAGAAAATCGACGCCGAGGTCGAGACTAGACGTACACACGACAACCTTTAGCAAGCCGTTCTTCAACCCACGTTCGACCCACTCGCGTACCTGCTGATCGAGCGAGCCGTGATGCAGCGCGATCACTCCGACCCACTCGGGGCGCGCCTCGAGCAGCGCCTGGTACCACACCTCGCATTGCGAGCGCGTGTTCGTGAAGACGAGCGACGTGCGTGCTTCGTCGATCGCGCGCGCGACCGCATCGACCTGCCGCATGCCCATATGACCGCCCCACGGAAAGCGCTCGATCGTGTCGGGAATGATCGTGTCGACGATCAGTGCTTTCGTCAGCGCGCCGTGCACGCTGACGCGCGGCGTCGCGACCGGCGCGAGCAGTACCTCGGTCGCGAACGACAGATTGCCGAGCGTCGCCGACAGCCCCCACACCTGCAAGCCGGGCCGCCAATGGGTGAGACGCGCGAGCGCGAGTTTGTCGGCGAACGGGCGGCGCGCGTCGTCAAGTGAATACGAGGGGAACGGTAGCGGTTCGAACGCGGGTTCGCGCGCATCGAGCCGCGCGTGTTGCGCGCGGCTGCGCGGAATCCGGCGCGGCCTTGGCGCGCGAACGCGCTCGTCGGAGGGGGCTGGCGCTGCGGAGAGATCGTAAGCGGGGTCGTCGGAATGGGCCGGCTCGGTCATCGAAAGCGCTCTCAACAAGTGTGGCGGATTCGCTTGCCGGCGACTCGCGCCGGACGTTCATGTGGACCGCGGGGTCGCGCGACGGCTCAGCGAGGTTCCTGATGGGCGCGCAACGACCCGCGGCATCGGGCAATATGTGGGAGCCTCGGCCGACACCCGATCCGTTACAATCAAACGGACTACCCCACTGGAGATTCGCTTTGAAATCACTCGTTGCTTTGCTGGCCGCAGCCGTTCTGTCCTCGACCGCGATGGCTGCCGCGCCGACCACGGAGAAGCTGCCGTCCGGCGTCATCGTCGAACATCTGACGCAAGGCACGGGCCCGCAACCGTCCGCGACCGACGTGGTAAAGGTCAACTATCGCGGCACGCTGCCCAACGGCACCGAATTCGATAGCTCGGCCAAGCATGGCGGGCCGGCCACGTTCCCGCTCAATCGCGTGATTCCGTGCTGGACGCAAGGCGTGCAGAAGATGAAAGTCGGCGGCAAGGCGCGACTCACGTGCCCGGCGGCGACCGCATACGGCGATCGCGGCGTCGGCCCGATTCCGCCGAATACCGATCTGACCTTCGAAGTCGAACTGGTCGACATCGTCAAATAAAGCACGCGAGCGGCGCTAAAGATGCACTGACACCCGAGCCTCGCTGCGCCAATCGCAGCGAGGCTTTTTTATGGGCGCCGAATGGCCTGCCAGGGGATTCACCATGAAACGTGACAAAAGTAGCGTGCAGGTGGCCAGCATTGGTTTTACCGGCAAGAGCGCCCAGAAATTCTTCAGTTTGCTGAAGGACGCCCATGTGCGCACGGTGCTCGACGTTCGCCTGAACAACACGTCGCAACTCGCGGGCTTTGCGAAAAAGCAGGATCTGCCTTACTTTCTCGACCAGTTGTGCAATGCGGCGTACGTGGAAATACCGGAACTGGCTCCCGAGCCGGACCTGCTCAAACGCTACCAGGGCAAGCAATTGAGCTGGGAGAACTTTCGGGAGGAATATTTCGACCTCATCGCGCGCCGCCGCGTGGAAAGTAATCTGGATATCGCGCTATTCGAATCGGGTTGCCTGCTTTGCAGTGAACATTTACCACATCATTGCCACCGGATGTTTGCGCTCGAGTATCTGAACCAGCACTGGAATAGTCGTCTTTCCGTTACACATTTGACCTGACCGGCGCCGATCGGGCCGGGTTACGTTTTTCCGCCTCATTGGCCGGCGGCTTTTCGTGCCGGCAGGTTACATCTCGCCGGCTGCGCCCGCGTTTCCTTCAGTAGCCCGAATGGTTGCGTGGCGCGAAACGTGGAAAAGCGCGTCCAGTACGCATGTTTTTTCAATGCGTGTGCCGCTCGCTCGTCTACTATCTACTCACGCGCAGCTCCCTCTATTCGTCTCGCCCTATCGCCGGCCACGAACCGGCCGTGATTATGCGCGCCAGGAGCGCTTGCCATGAACATCGACTTTCATTACGGCGTGGTCTACATTGCCGCGCGCGTCGGCGGCATGACGGCCGGCGATGCGCAAACCATCGCGCATGCCTGCCAATATGTCGACGACGCAACGACGAGCGGCATACTGCGGTTCAAAGGCGGCGAGACATTCGAGCGATTCGCGACCGCGCACAAGTTATTCGATTACGCCAATACCGAGAACGACCAGAACCGGCTCGTGTGGACGCCGTTCCATTTTCTGCCGGCTGGCGAGGGTGAAAGTCTCGAGGAAAAGGCGGTTTGCCGGCCCGACAGTGAAGTTGCGCGCGAAGTCGTGCGGCGCGCGATCCGGCAGCGCGATTCGGAGACCGCGTTGCACCGGCTCGGCGTGACGCTTCATACCTATGTCGATACGTGGGCGCACCAGGGATTCGCGGGCATCGAAAGCCCGTGGAATCGCGTGCATCTTCTCGAGGCACAGGATTGCACGCGCAAAGGCTGGCTCGCGAGCCTCGAACTAGCGGTCGCGCATCTGATCGAGCATGTCGAGGAGGACGTTCTGACGATCGCGTTGCCGGTCGGCCATGGCGCCGCGTTGCATTATCCCGACCAGCCATGGGCGCGCTGGCATTACATCGACGGCCGCAATCACTTCATCTCACGACATAATTTGCCGGATTTCGTGCAGGCGGCGGATATGAGTTGTCGTGTCGTGCGAGCTTATCTGGCCGGACGCGAAGATTTCGAAAACCAGCCAGGCATGCCGGACGACGTTAAAGACGCGCTGACCCGGCTGCTCGATACGAACCGCGAACCCGACGACAACCTGCGTCTGAGAACCGTTTGCGAATGGGTGAATGCAGGCCGTATTCCAGGTTTGAAAGAACCCGTGCCCGGCTATATCGCCAAAGGACAAGGATCGTGGAAGTACCAGGCCACCGGTTTGTTGTGCGATGACGACACCGGGGACAGACCGGAGTGGACGACCGCCTTCGAGAAGAGCGACTACCGGCTCTTTCACGACGCGGTCAAACAGCACCGTTTCGTGACCACTCAGGAGATCTTGCCCGCGCGCGGATTACGCATTGCCTAAGTGATCGGAGCAGGGCGCGTGCGAACGTTTGCGGCGGCGCCCGTATTCTCCAGTCACTGCATTCGGGCTTGCTGATGCGGCGCAGCCTGAGCCGCCGCCTGCTGTTCTTCGGCGTGCTTTTTGGCCATATGCCGTCCGACGATGCAGCCGCCGACCGCGCCGACCACCGCATGATGTCCCGCGTAGTGCCCGGCGACGCCGCCCACTACCGCTCCTTTCAGGCAACCGGCCGCGTTCGCGGTGCCGGCCATTGCCAACGAGACTGCCATTGCCCCGAGGGCGGTCCGAATAAAACCAGCTTTCATTGCAAGTACCATCGTGTTTGAGTGGATCGGAATTAGGGTGGCCCGGCGTCCATTTCAATAGCCGCCGCGGGCATGGCGGCTGACAAAGGACTCTCTATTGGCCATACGTCCGCCGCTGGGCACGGATACGAAGTGTAATGGACTTGGCCGGTGCAGGAGCAACAGGTGCTGCAAGATCGGTAACGGCACGTTACCGGAGCCCGGGCGGTGTCTTTGCACGCGTCGTCAGTGGCGTTTCGCGCATGCTTGAATCCGTTCGCTATAGCGGGCCACGAAAAAAGACCGTTTTCAAATAAAAAGTGGACTACTCTCCTTTGAATATCCAAAGGCCTGGCTATAGTAGAAGCGACTAATGCCAGAAAGCACGGCGGCGCCCCTTTCTGTCGCCGATGCGGATGACGGGGAAACACAAATGACGCCACCGAATGCAGCGATCTATCAGACCAGGACTTGCACGCCGGAGTCGTTGCGCACGCTCGCGAGCTTTCTCGAATTGGCGCTCGACGAGGGAAAAAGCGTGGTCGTGATGCGGATCGGCAAGCAGGCGCGCAGCGTTTATGTCGGAAATCCATCCGGGGCATTGGAGGATTTAACGGATTCCGGCGTCGTCGACGCTTTCCAGGCAGATGAAATGCTGGTACTGACCCGCCTGGGCCTGAACCGGATAACGGCGGACGGTCAACACTACCGCTTCATACGGAGTGTGAGGTACATTGCCGATCGCCAGGTCGTCGTTTTTACACCTATCTGAGTGGTGGTGGAACCGAAATGAAAAAGAAGAATCAGGTGGGAAGGAAAAGGAAGAAAGCTTCGATGACCCGGTAAAAAACCTGAAAGCTTCGTTATTTGAACGCCGCATCGGTGCTCGTATCGATGTATTGAAGCTCGGGATAGGTCAATACACTGCCTTTCTTCCGTCATTCATGGCATAGTTCGACGATTACCACATAAGGAGCAATCAAATGCCTTCGTTAGAGCAAATCCAAGCCAAGCTTAAGAAGCTCCAGGAGCAAGCTGACGTTCTCATTGCCAGAAAAGCACAAGCCGCGGTCGACCAGATTCGCGAATTGATGCTCAAGCACGGTCTCACGACTGCCGATATCGAAGCACAGGCGAAGGCACGACGTGCCGCGCAAGGTCTGAATGGCAATCCGGCGGGTCGCGGAAGACCTGCGGGCACGAGCAAAGCCGCCAGGTCGGCAACCCCGGCGAAGTATCGCGACCACAAAACCGGCGCGACCTGGACGGGGCACGGCCGCGCGCCTGGCTGGATCGCCGGCGTGAAGGACCGCACGGCGTTCCTGATCGACGCTGCGAGCGCAAGCAAGCTCGCGGCTGCTCCCGCCGCGAAGGGCGGCAAAGGACAGCCGAAAGGCGCCCAGCCGCCGAAGTACCTGAATCCGAAAACCGGCGCGACCTGGAGCGGCCGCGGTCCGGCGCCGGCATGGCTCGCGGCCGTCAAGGACCGCAGCAAATTCCTGATCGATGACGCGAGCATGGCTGCCGCTCCGAAAGCGGCGAAAACGGCGGCAAAGAGCAGCCAGGCGAAAGCGACCGCGAGTGCGGTAGGCAAGAAGACCGCGGCGAAAAAAGCAACGCGCAAGACGGCCGTGAAAAAGACCGCAGCCAGAAAGGCCACTCCGGCAAGCCGGAAAGCCGCGGTGAAGAAGACCGCCGGCCGCAAAAGCGTTGTGAAGGCGGCAAGAAAAGCACCGGCGCGCAAGGCTGCTGCAAAGAGTACGGCCGCACCCGTCGCGGCGGCTCCCCAAACGCCAGAGACGCAAGCAAGCGCGTAATAGCCGTGGAGTCGTGAAGTAGATGGTTAGCACGTTCGATGCACCCCGGCAGGAAGATCAGGTCTTCCTGCTGGACTCCGCTCCTCGTCCGGCAGCCGATGCCGCCGAACCATTCATCGTCGCCAGCGATCGCCGCGTGATCCTCACTTATCCGATCGCGGAGTCGGACTTTGAACGGTTCGGGCCATTCGATCCCGACGACGATCCTTTTTGCGCGGTGCTGTTCGCCGACTCCATCTTTCACCGTCTCGGGCCGCCGGGCGGTGACGATCTCGCCATTCATCCGCTCGCGGCCCAAGGTCTCGTCGGCTGCGCGGTGCATGAAGTCGTCAATTCGTCGTTGTGCGCCGAGATTGCCGCCGTGGCGACAGACTCCGTCGCCATTGCTCCCGAGGCACCGGCGCGGCGGCATTTCGTCATTACGTTTCAGGCATCGACGTTCGAATGCGTGGCGTCGGACTATACGGTCATCGGCGTATTCGGCGCGGGCGAAATCGCAAGCCGGGAGGCGTTTGCTTTGGTCAGATAAAGCATTGGAACCAGAAAGCAAGGCGCGGTCCTGATCCGGGCACGCGCCGTGCATGACGTGCTGATAGTGAAAGCCAGGCACGAGTGCGGCATTCCCCCGCCGGATGCGGGAGTCGTATGCCGTGACCCGCCGCCTGCCATCGAGGCCACGCATGCTGACCATTTCTATTACCGCGTTCGTCACGCTCGTGATCGTTCTCCTGATCGCCAATCTGTCGAGCGGCGAGAAGAAAATAGAACACAGAATCGAGCGGCTTTATAAGAGCGAAGATCCGCAATTCCTTCGTTCGATGGGTTTATTGCTCGGTCCACCCGTGGTGCCGGGTAATCGCTTCGAGATGCTGCTCAACGGCGACCAGATCTTTCCGTCGATGCTCGAGGGCATTCGGTCGGCGCGCGAAACCATCACATTTGAAACGTTCATTTACTGGTCTGGCGAGATCGGCGGACAGATTGCGCGTGCGCTGGCCGATAAGGCGCGCGAAGGTGTCGCCGTGCATGTACTGCTCGACTGGGTCGGTTCGTCGAAAATGGATCGGCACTATCTGCAACTGCTGCGGGAGGCCGGCGCCGAAGTGGTCAGGTATCACAAGCCGCATTGGACCGGACTCGGTCGCATGAACGACCGTACGCACCGCAAACTATTGGTGATCGACGGCCGGATCGGTTTTACGGGCGGGGTCGGCATAGCGCAGGAGTGGACTGGCAATGCGCAGGACGAAAAGCATTGGCGCGATACGCATTTTCGCGTGACGGGTCCAGTGGTCGGCCATATGCAGGCCGTGTTCATGGACAACTGGATCAAGGCGACCAGCAGCGTATTGCACGGTCCCGAGTATTTTCCGCACATCGATGCCGAGCCGAAAGGAGCGGGCCAGGGTCTCGCGCATATGTTCAGCAGTTCGCCGTCGGGCGGCAGTGACGACATGCAGTTGATGTATCTGATGGCCATCACCGCCGCCACGCGCAGTTTGCAGCTTGCGAGCGCGTACTTCGTGCCCGACAAGCTCACCATCAACGCGATCGTCGAAGCCGCGAAACGCGGCGTGAAAGTACAGATCGTCACGCCGGGCAAACGCATCGACACGCACACGGTGCGCGAAGCGTCGCGTGCGTGTTGGGGCGATCTACTGAAAGCGGGCGTCGAGATCTACGAGTACCAGCCGACCATGTTCCATTGCAAGTTGCTGGTAGTCGACGAGTACATGGTGTCGGTCGGCTCGACGAACTTCGATAGCCGCTCGTTCAAGCTGAACGACGAAGCGAACCTGAACATCTACGACCGTGATTTCGCCACGCAGCAGACCGCCGCGTTCGACGACGACATCGCGAAGTCGAAGCGCGTCACGCTCGAAGCATGGACGCGGCGTTCGTTCACCGAGAAGCTCGTCGAAAAATTCGTGCGGCTACTGGACACGCAGCTTTGAATGCCGGTGCGAACGAGACGAAGCGCCGACGGATCAGTGAACGGCGCTGCTCAGATACGCCTCGACGTCGGGGCGCACTGCTCGCTTGCCGTTGCGGCGTTCAACGGCAGCCACATCGACGAGGCGCGCCTTTGCGTGTTGATACGCATTGGCAAAGCCGCGCAGTTGTTGCGTGACCGGACGGTCGTCGAGCCGGCGTCGTGTGAGCGCTTGCGCGATGCTGCGTTCGATCAGCGCCAACTGGTGTCGATATAGTCGATGCACCGCTCACGGCAGCGCGAGGATATTGCACCAGCGCATCGAGATTGGGCGTGTTGATTTCGCCGCCGAACGCGTGGATGTCGGAGTAGCCGAGACTACCGCGCTAATTGCCCGGATTGAGCACGGGCTTGTCCGGGTCCGCCTGGGTGCGGTAAGGCAACTGCGCGGCGTGAGGATCGGTGATCGTGTTGTCGATCACGCGCTCGACGTCCGCCGTTTTGGCGAGTTCGGTGAGGAAAGTCTTCTTGTCGAAGCCCGGCGCGACGCAGCCTTCGACGTAGATAAAGCGGCGTTGCAGCGTGAGCCATAGCGTCGATTGCTCGCGCCAGTGCGTCGCGACGTTCAGATTCGCGAGACGCCGTTGCACGCTTTCGGCGATTTCCGCGTCGTACAGATACGCGTTCGGCAAACGGCAACGGCCTTCGATCCAGCAGCTATTGCCGCGTTCGATTCTGTAATGGCTCTCGTCGAGCCATTCCTTTTCGGTTTCGAATGGGCCAAGCGGAGTTGGGCAATCGGCGATCGCTTTGGATATCTGGAGGAATGGATCGTGGCCGCGATTGACGCGCGCCGGTTCGCCATCAACGCGAGCCGTGGCCACGCAAATCATCAGACCGGCAAGACTCAGTTCGAACACGCGCTTCATGCCGTGGTCGCTCCAGGTGTGGACCGCTCATTATCGCGCGCCCGCGAACCTCAACGCTTGTTGCGCCGGTTCTCGACCGCGAACTTGATCAACTCGGCCTGTCCTTCGATATCGAGCTTGCGCTTCAGATTCAGCCGATGCGTCTCCACGGTTCGCACCGACAGATCGTTGCGCTGCGCGATCTGCTTGCTCGACAGTCCCTCGGCAAGCGCATCGAGAATGTCGCGCTCGCGCGGCGTCAAGCGTTCGACCGGCGATTGCGTTGCCGACGCCTGGATCAGTCGAGCACCGATCTCCGCGCTAAAGAACGTCTTGCCGTCGAGTACCGCGCCGATCGCCTGAATGATTTCGAGCGCCGGCGAATCCTTCAGAACGTAGCCACTCGCGCCCGCGCGCACCGCCTGCGTCACGTATTCGAGGTTGTCGTGCATCGATAGCATCAGCACACGAATCGCCGGAAAGCGCTCGTGAAAGAGGCCCGCCAACGCAATGCCGTTCATGCCGCTTTTCATGCCGACATCCATCAGCGCCAGATGCGGCGCCTGTCGTTCGGCCAGCGCGAGCGCTTGCTGCGCGTCGCCCGCTTCGCCGACCACTTCGAAGTGGCGCACTGCTTCGAGCCGTGCGCGCAGACCGTCGCGCACGAGCGGATGATCGTCGACGAGCAGCAGACGCGCGATGGAAGGAGAGGTCGTGTCGTTCATGATGAGAGTTCCTGCAGGGACGGCACCGTTGCATGCGTCGTGGGCAGCGGCACGCGCGCGGCGACGACGGTGTGCCCCGGCTGCGAGTTCAGCGACAGCGTGCCGCCGAGCGCTTCGAGCCGTTCGCGCATGTTGCGCAGGCCGACACCTTCACGTCCGCCGACGAATGCTTCGGTCACGTCGAAGCCGCGGCCGTTGTCGGAGATCGTCAGCGTGACCGCATCGCGCGAAACCTCGAGCGCAAGCGCCGCGCTCGACGCCTGCGCATGTCGCACGATGTTCGTCAGCGCTTCCTGGGCGATGCGAAACAGCACGGTGTTGACCGTGTCGGGCAACGTGGCGGCATGCGTATGCGCGATCTGCGTGAAGCCGATCGCGATGCCGGACTCGTCGCCGAGTTCGCGCGTCAGTTGTTCGAGGGCGGCCGCGACGCCGAGATCGTCGAGCATCGACGGACGCAGCGCATGAGAAATGCGCCGGACTTCGCGCAGCGTATCGCCGAGCCGCGTGAGTCCGGTGGACAGGGCGGCCTCGGCGGCGGGCACGCGTGCGTCGCCGCGTTCGAGCCGCGCGAGCGCCGATTCGAGCAGCAGCTTCACGGACACCATCATCTGGCTGATGCCGTCGTGCAATTCGCGCGACAGGCGCGCTCGCTCGTTTTCCTGCGACTCGACGACCTGCTGCGCGAGCCGCTTCAGCTTCGCGTCGGCACTGCGATATTCGGTCACGTTCAGCACGAGTGCGCACAGCGCAATGACCGCGAGGCCGGCCACCGCGATCGCGTCGATCCACTTCATCGTGCGATCGATATTGGCCGCGGCCTCCTCGTCGATGTGCGCGAGCGTCGTGTCGACGTCGTCGAGATAGATGCCGGTGCCGAGCATCCAGCCCCAGCGTTCGAGCGGCACCACGTAGCCGAGTTTCGACTCCTCCTTGCCGGTCGACGGCCGATGCCACAGATAGCGCACATAGCCGCCGCCGCGCGCGGCTGCGGCGAGTAGCTGCTGGATCGTCGGCGTGCCATGGCTATCGCGCAACGACCACAGATCCCGACCCACCAGATCCGGCTCGCGCGGATGCATCAGCGTGCGGCCGTGCAGGTCGTACACGAAGAAGTAGCCGTCCTCGCCGAAATTCATCTTTTCGAGCACCGCGAGCGCACGCGTGCGCAGCAGCGCGTCGTCGCGTGCGTTGTCGCCGCCGGCCTCGTAGAGCGGCGCGATCGCAGTCGTCGCGAGTTCGACGTAGTGCTTGAGCTCGATCTCCTTACTCGCCATGTACGCGGCCTGGGTGGTCGCGTGCTGCCGCTCGGCGAGTGCGGTCGCTTCGCGGCGCACGCCCGTCTCGATGCTGGCGATCGCCGCCAGAAAGGGCACGATCGCGAGCAGCACTATCTTTGCTTTGAGTTTCATCGTTGAAAAAAGCCAGTCAACGGGCTACGTAATATTACGTAGACGGCTTACGTAGTTGCGCGCTTGAAAGCAGGCGCGCGAAGGCGAATACTACATGCCCGTCGCATACCGCGCCGCGCGAGGCCTGGCGCTCGAGTGTGCGACGTTCCCCGATTTTCCGCCTGACCTCAGGCAACCGGGCATTTGCGCGTCGGGCCACGAGCCATCGCGCGCGCTGTCGATAATACTCAGGAGACGTTCGTGGAGACCTCCCCCTCGGCCGGCCGTTCATGGCTCTGGCTCATTTTGCTGATCCCTTATATCGCGCTGCTGTGGCTGCCGTTCTATAACGACACGCATCCGCCGCTCGCGGGCTTTCCGTTCTTCTACTGGTATCAGTTTCTGTGGGTGCCGTTGACCTCGCTGCTGATTTACATCGTGTATCGAGGTCTCAAATGAGCGATCTGAATCCTGTGAACCCGGTTGCGATGACGGTCTTCATCGCGTTCTTCGTGCTCGTCACGGTGATCGGCTTTTTTGCCGCGCGCTGGAAACGCGGCGATCTGACTCAACTGCACGAGTGGGGTCTCGGCGGACGGCAGTTCGGCACGGTCATTTCGTGGTTCCTCGTCGGCGGCGATTTCTATACCGCCTATACGGTGATCGCGGTGCCCGCGCTCGTTTATTCGGTGGGCGCGTATGGCTTCTTCGCGCTGCCGTACACGATCATCGTTTATCCGTTCGTGTTCGCAGTGATGCCGAAGCTGTGGAAGGTTGCGCATGCGAAGAACCACATCACCGCGGCCGACTACGTGCACGGCGAGTACGGCGGCAAGTGGTTCCCGGCGGCCATCGCGCTGACCGGCATCGTCGCGACGATGCCGTATATCGCGCTGCAGCTGGTGGGCATGCAGGTCGTGATCAAGGGGCTCGGCGTCAGCGGCGAATTGCCGTTGATCGTCGCGTTCGTGATCCTCGCGCTCTATACGTATGCAAGCGGCCTGCGCGCGCCGGCGATGATCGCGTTCGTCAAGGACATCATGATCTATATCGTCGTGATCGCGGCGGTATGGCTGATTCCGGTGAAGCTCGGCGGCTATGGGCACGTGTTCGCACTGGCCGATGCGCACTTCCAGGCGAAGGGCGGCGCGACCGGTATCCTGCTGAAGCCGAATCAGTACACGGCGTTCGCATCGCTCGCGCTCGGTTCGGCGCTCGCCGCGTTCATGTATCCGCATACGATGACGGCGGTGCTGTCGTCGGCGTCGGCAAAGACGGTGCGCAAGAACGCGATCTTCCTGCCGGCCTACACGGTGCTGCTCGGCCTGATCGCGCTGCTCGGCTATATGGCGATCGCCGCCGGCGTGAACGTGAAGTCGGCAAGCGACGTGGTGCCGACCCTGTTCGGCACGCTGTTCCCGTCGTGGTTCGTCGGTTTCGCGGCTGCCGCGATTGCGATCAGCGCGCTGGTGCCGGCCGCGATCATGTCGATCGGCGCGGCGAATCTGTTCACGCGTAATCTGTGGCGTCCGCTGGTGTCGCCGAACATCTCGCCCGAGGCGGAGGCAGCCAATGCGAAGATCGTTTCGCTGGTCGTCAAGTTCGGGGCGCTGCTGTTCATCGTGTTCCTGCCGACGCAGTATGCGATCGATCTGCAACTGCTCGGTGGCGTGTGGATTCTGCAGATTTTCCCGGCCATCGTGTTCACGCTGTACACGCGCCGTCTGAACACGCCAGGTCTGTTCGTCGGCTGGCTCGTCGGTATCGTGCTCGGCACGGGCCTTGCGATTTCGCAAGGGCTCAAGCCGGTGTATGGCCTGCATTTCGGCCACGAGAACTATCCGCTGTATATCGGCCTGATCGCGCTCGTCGCGAATATCGTCGTGAGCTTCGCGGTGTCGGCAGTGTCGCCGCGACGGGCTGCCGTGACGGCCTGATCGACGGTTGTCCGGCTCGATGAAGAACGCCGCGGGGCTGTTGGCCCGCGGCGTTTTTTATTGCTTCGACGGCTGGCGGCTTGGTTGGAGGCGTGCCATGAGGGCGGCTTTAGCGTGAGATGACGATAATTGAGCGATGAAGGCGGGGATTTCGAGCAGGCCTCAGACCATCCGGCTAAAACCGCTCGACTCGAAACGGCCGCGGATCGACCAGCGTCTGCTCGCCGGTCATCATCTCGGCGATCAGCCGCCCCGTCACCGGTCCGAGCGTCAGACCATGATGCGCATGGCCGAACGCGAACCACAGTCCCTGATGTTTCGTCGCGGGCCCGATGATCGGCATCATGTCCGGCGTGCAGGGGCGGCGTCCCATCCACGGTTCGGCATCCAGACGTTCGCCGAGCGGAAACAGCGTGCGCGCGATCGGCTCGACCGCGTCGAGTTGCACCGGCGTCTTGGCCGCCTCGGGTCGCGCGATTTCGGCGCCCGTGGTCAAACGGATGCCGCGCGCCATCGGCGCGAGCACATAGCCGTGTTCGACGTCGAGAATCGGATGGTTCAACCGCGCGCTCCGACGCGGCGCGTAGTGCATGTGATAGCCGCGCTTGACCGCGAGCGGCAGCCGATACCCGAGCCGCGTGCTCGCGCGATCCGACCACGGTCCGAGCGCGATCACCGCCGACTCGGCCGTGATCGCCCCGTCCCGCGTCTCGACCTGCCAGCCTTCACGCAGCGTGTCGGCATCGCCGATGAAGAACCGTCCGCCGAGCGCTTCGAAGTACCGCGCGTATGCGGTGACGAGCGCGTTCGGATCGCTGACCGAATCGGATTGCGGATAGCGCAGCCCGCCTTGCAGACGCTTGTCGAGATCGGGTTCGAGCTGTTGCAGGCGCGGCGCGTCGAGCGTTTCGAACTCGACGCCGTACTCGCGATGCCACTGTTCGGCGAGGCTGGTTTCGGCGTCGCGCGCGCGGCGGCATGGCGAAACACCTTGATCCAGCCGATCGGCCGCAGCAGCGCGCTGGCACCGGCGTCCGCGGCAAGCGCGCGATGTTCGCTGACACAATGCTCGATCAGCGTCGCGTACGATTTCGCGATTTCCGCGTGCTTCGCCGGATGCGAGTTGCGCCAGTAGCGCCACAGGAACGGCGCAACCTGCAGCATCGCGTCGGCGTGATAGCGCACGTCGGGCGACTGGTTGCGCGCGTAGCGCAGCAGGGTGCCGAGCCCGCGCGGAAACGCGTACGGATAGACGCCTTCGCGCTGGATCAGCCCGGCGTTGCCGAACGAGGTCTCGTTGCCCGCCTGCTTACGGTCGATCAGCGCAACCGCGCGGCCGCGTTTCTGCAGATGCACGGCGACGCACACCCCGACAATGCCGGCGCCGAGCACCACGGTATCGAATTTCATGCTCCCTGTCCGCCTTGCGTGTGTTCTGTGTGTTGTCGACGCTCCGCCGTGTTCGTGCGCAGCGAGGCGCCAGCTTTCATCTTATACAGGGATAGGTCCGCTTCGCTATTGGCAAAAAAGCCGCGCTCGGGAAAACGCCCGAATGCCAGGTTCGATCGGGCAAAACCGTGTCTTTCGACGCACGATCGAGCGGGCGACTTAGGACTCGCTGGCGTCTGCGTGTAAACTGCTGACTTTTTTGCGTCCGGTGGTATGTTGCAAGCCCCTCAGCGCAGCGCCCTCACTGGGCCTGCGCTCGTTCGCTTACTGGCCCGTCTCGCCGAGGCCGACGTCGCCGAATCGCGACAATCGCTGGCGGATCGGCTGAGCCAGTGGCTCGGCTGGACCGACGCGATCGCGTTGTCGTCGGCGCTGGATGGCAAGCCGCCGTCCGTCGCTGGTGGCGCGCGCGCGTTCGGCCGTGCGGAAGAGGAAGAGTGCACGCGCGTGCGCCGCTCGCTGGTGAGCGCAATCGCGAGCGATAGCGTGCTCGCCGGCTCACGGCGGCGCGGCCCGTCGCCGTCGTCCGCCCGGATGTCGGCGCCGCGCGTGGCGGTCGACACGCAGGCCGACTACACGGTGTTCCGACAGCGCTATCTCGCGCTTCAGCAGTCGATGGAAACGGCGATCGGCACGTTGCGTGGCCGGCTGCGCGCGTTGCTGGCGACGCAGGCGCCGTCGCTCGCGCGGCTCGCGGTCGTCGATGCGGTGATGGAGCGTGCGCTCGGCGAGCGCGAGCGGAGTTTGCTCGGCGCGGTGCCCGGGTTGCTCGGCGGGCACTTGGAGCGCTTGCGCGAGGGTGAGAAGCGGAGGATGGCGGAGGCGGAAGCAGCGGCCGAAGTTGCCGCTGATGCCGATCCCACGCGGCAGCAGTCGGCCGAAGTCGAAGCCGGCGCTGCAGCCATGCAGCCGGAAGCAGCCTTGGCTCACGTCAAAGCAAGCACCGCAGCCACGCGGCTCGCCAGGTCGACCGATGGCGGCAACGCTGCCGTGCCGCTCGCGTCCGAGGCGTGGCTCGACGTCTTCCGCAAGGACATGCAGAGCGTTTTGCTGGCCGAGCTGGAGGTTCGTTTTCAACCGGTCGAAGGGCTGCTCGCGGCTCTTCGCGCCTGCTAACTGGGACCCCATGTCCAGATATCGTATCGATCTCGTTGTATTTCTCGCGGGGCTCTCCGCGGCGTGCTGGATCGCCGTCGGTTATGCCGTTTCCAATCCGCTCGCGTTCGTCGTCACGCTGCTGATCGGCGTCTTCTACGTGCTAGGCGCGCTCGAATTGCGCCGCTATGGTCAGGCGACCGCCACGCTGACAGGCGCGCTCGCCGCGTTGTCCGGACCACCGCCGAGCCTCGCCGCGTTTCTCGAACCTGTCCATCCGAGTCTGCGCAATAGCGTGCGGCTGCGCGTCGAAGGCGAGCGCGTCGCGTTGCCGGGACCGGCGCTGACGCCGTATCTGGTCGGTCTGCTAGTGCTGCTCGGCATGCTCGGCACGCTGCTCGGCATGGTGATGACGCTGCGCGGCACCGGCCTTGCGCTGGAGAGCGCGAGCGACCTGCAGGCGATCCGCGCATCGCTGGCCGCGCCGGTCAAGGGGCTGGGCTTCGCGTTCGGCACGTCGATCGCGGGTGTCGCGACGTCCGCGATGCTCGGGCTGCTGTCCGCGCTGTCCCGCCGCGAGCGGCTCGAAGCGGCGCAACAGCTCGACGCGAAGATCGCGACGACTTTGCGCATCTACTCGCAGAGCCATCAGCGCGAAGAAAGCTTCCGGCTGCTGCACCGCCAGGCCGAAGCGACGCCGCTGCTGGTCGAACGTCTGCAGACGATGATGAGCGCGCTCGAACAGCAGAGCGCCGCGTCGAACGAGCGGCAGATCGCGAGCCTCGACGCGTTTTACGGCCGCACCGAAGCCGCCTATCTGCGGCTCGCCGGTGTGATCGAGCAGTCGCTGAAGGACAGCGTGGCCGGCAGCGCGCAGGCCGCCGGCAAGGCCCTGCAGCCGGTCGTCGAAGCGACGATGGCCGGCCTCTCGCGCGAAACCGCCGCGTTGCACGACGCGGTCACCCAGGCCGTGCAGCGCCAGCTCGACGGCATGTCGAGCGGCTTCGCGGCGACCAGCGCGAACGTCGCCGAAATTTGCCACAGCGCGCTCGCCCGACATCGGCAGGCGAGCGACGAGTTGGCCGCGCAACAGCGCGCTTCGGTCGAACGCGTTGCCGAAGCGTTCGAACAGCGCTCGCTCGCGCTGCTCGACGGCGTATCCGCGCGGCTCGAAGCGACGGCGAGCGGCATGTCGCAGGCCTGGGGCGACGCGTTGGCTCAGCAGCAAAGCGCGGGCGACAAACTCGCCGCCAACAACGAACAGGCGTTGGCGCGCGCCGCCGCGACGTTCGAGCAGCATGCCGCGGCGTTGCTGAGCGCGGTCGGTAGCTCGCATGCGAACTTGCAGACCGAACTGAGCGCGCGCGACGAGCAGCGTTTGGGCGCATGGGCCGAGGCGCTCGACGCGATGGGTGCGAAGCTCAGCGAACAATGGCAGCAGAGGGGTGCGCAAGCCGCCAGCCATCAGCAGCAGATCTGCGACGCGCTTGCGCAAACGGCACGCGATATCTCCATGCAGACGCAAACGCATGCCAGCGCGACGATCGCGGAAATCGATCGACTGGTTCAAGCCGCGGCTGAAGCACCGAAGGCGGCGACAAACCTGCAAGCCGAACTCGCCGCGCGCGACGAACAGCGCTTCGCGGCATGGACCGAAGCGCTCGCCGCGATGACCGCAAAGCTCGACGAACAATGGCAGCAAACGGGTTCGCAAACCGCGACCCGTCAGCAGCAAATCTGCGACGCACTCGCGCAAACCGCACGCGATATCTCCACGCAGACGCAAACGCATGCCAGCGCGACGATCGCCGAAATCGGGCGCCTCGTGCAAGCGGCGTCGGAAGCGCCGAAGGCCGCTGCCGAAGTCGTCGCGGAACTGCGCCAGAAGCTCTCCGACAGCATGGTCCGCGACACCGCGATGCTCGAAGAGCGCAGTCGTCTGCTCGCCACGCTGGAGACGCTGCTCGACGCAGTCACCCACGCGTCGACCGAGCAACGCACGGCCGTCGATGCCTTGGTCTCGACGTCGGCGGGTCTGCTCGAACGCGTCGGCAATCGCTTCACCGAACACCTCGAGCACGAGACCGGCAAGCTCGGCACGGTCGCCGCGCAGGTCACCGGCAGCGCGGTCGAAGTCGCGAGCCTCGGCGAAGCATTCGGCGCGGCCGTGCACACCTTCGGCGAAGCGAACGACAAGCTCGTCGCACATCTCGAACGCATCGAAGCAGCGCTCGACAAATCGCTCGCGCGCAGCGACGAACAGCTCGCCTACTACGTCGCGCAGGCGCGTGACGTAGTCGACCTCAGCGTGATGTCGCAGAAGCAGATCGTCGAAGACCTGCAGTTGCTGGCAGCGCAGCGCGCGAGCGCTGGAGCCGACGCGGTATGAGCGAGGACATCGACGGCGGCGTGGAAACCTCCGCGCCGATCTGGGCCGCGTTCGGCGATCTGATGTCGGTGCTGGTCGGCGCGTTCGTGCTGATTCTGATCAGCGTGATCGGCGTGCAGCTCGAACTGTCGAGCAAGCTCGAGCAGGAGGTCAAGCAGCGCCAGGCTGAAACGCAGCGCCGCAAGACGCTCGAACAGGCACTCGCGGGACCGCTCGCGGCGGGGCGCGTGACGCTCGTCAATGGGCGCATCGGCATTAGCGGCAACGTGCTGTTCGCGCTGAACTCCGCCCAACTGCAGCCTGAGGGTCGCGCGCTGCTGAAGAGTCTCGCCGGGCCGCTGTCCGCGTATCTGCGCGCGAGCGATCAGATTCTGATGGTCAGCGGCTTCACCGACGATCAACGCCTGCGCGAAGGCAATCGACGCTTCGCCGATAACTGGGAGCTGTCGGCGCAGCGCGCGTTGACGGTCACGCGCACGCTGATCGACGAGGGCGTGTCGGCGTCGTCGGTGTTTGCGGCGGCATTCGGCTCGGAGCAGCCGGTCAGTTCGAATGCCGACGAACCCGGCCGCGCGAAAAACCGCCGCGTCGAAATCGCGCCGGTGCCGCGGCCGTCGAGTGCGGCGGGAGCGGAGAAGTCCGGTGCTTGACGACGCGATCCACGCGGCTCGCGCGAGGCTCGATGCATGGCGCGCGAGCGGCGCGGCTCGGCTCGATCCGGTGCGCTTTCATCTGCTCGACGCGCTTACGCGGCGCGCGGCACAGCACAGCGGCGAGCCGCGACGAGTGCTCGAGCAACGATTGGCAGGACTGCTGGCCGACTATACGGCCGAGGTCGAGCGTGCCGCTGCGGACGAGAGCGCGTCGCAAGCCACGTCCGGTGAAGCCAACGCGGCCAACGACGCCACGCTCGCGGCGCTGATCGAACGCCTCGCCCGCCACCACGCGCGCGCCGATGCTCCGCACGCTGCCGCCTATCCCGATCTGCCCGCAGTCGACTACTTCCGCGAAGTCTGGTCCAAACTGCGCACCGAAAAGCAGTTGCGCCAGTCGCTCGCGCAGGTGCCAGGCAACGCGGGGCCGCTCAATTCGAGCAGCCTCGTACATCGCGCGCTGTCGTTGATGCGCGAGCTGTCGCCGGAATATCTGAAGCAATTTCTGTCGTATGTCGATACGCTGTCGTGGCTCGAGCAGATGAACGGCGGCGCACCGCTCGACAAGGAAGCGCCGCGCGGCGCGACGACCGGCAAGGGCGTTCGCAAGAAGGTGCGCTGATAGGCGCGCTGATGCGCTAACGGCGGTTGGAATTTGCGTGCGCCAAGCCGCCGAAGCGTTCAGTCGAAGTCGAACACATCGAAAATCGAGCGCTTCTTTTGATACCCGCGATGTTCGTCGCGACGCTCCTCGTAACGCTGCCGCTCGCTTTCCAGGGCACGCTCGCCGCGCCGCGAGCCGTCGCCGTCATCCTGCGCAATCAACTTGTCCAGTTCGCCGCGATCGAGCCATACGCCTCGGCAGTCCGGACAGTAATCGATTTCGATCGAGCGGCGCTCGGTCATCAGCAGATCGGTCGTTTTGCAGACTGGGCATTTCATCACGGCATCACTCCTCGCTGCTTGCCAGACGTTTCGTTTTCGCGCGCCGCGCGAGCATGTTCATCGCCTCGACGAACGCGGAAAACGCCATCGCCGCATAGATATACGCCTTCGGAACGTGCGAGCCGAAACCATCGGCGATCAGTGTCATGCCGATCACGAGCAGGAAGCTCAGCGCCAGCATCACGATGGTCGGATTGCGATCGATGAAGCGCGCGAGCGGCTGCGCCGCGAACAGCATCACCATGATCGACACGATCACCGCGACGAACATGATCGGCAGGTGCTCGGTCATGCCGACCGCGGTGATGATGCTGTCGACGGAAAACACGAGGTCGAGCAGGATGATCTGGCCGATCGCGGCCGCCACGGTCAACTGCACGGTCGAGCTGGTTTTCGCGGCGAGTTCGTCAGCGGGGATCATGTGCTGACGGATTTCGGTGGTCGCCTTCCACACGAGGAACAGGCCGCCGCCGACGAGGATCAGATCGCGCCACGAAAAGCCATGATTGAACAGCGTGAACGCGACCGCGGTCAGCTTCGTGATCCACGCGATGGTGCTGAGCAGAAGCAGCCGCATCACCAGCGCGAGCAGGAGCCCGATGCGCTGCGCGCGCGGGCGTTGCGCTTCCGGCAAGCGGTTGCTGAGGATCGAAATGAAGATCAGGTTATCGATGCCGAGCACGATCTCCATCACGATCAGCGTGACGAGCGCGGCCCACGCGGCGGGATCGGCAACGAGTGCGAACAGGGAGTCCATGAGGTGGCGGAATCGAGTGCGCCGCGAGCGGCGGAACCGCCATCATGGGCCTATTCGCGGTTCGAATGAACCAGTGATAACCTGAACGACGTTTCGGATTTTTCGAAGTATCGGATTAGCATGCTCAACTATCGTCACCTGTACTACTTCTGGATCGTCGTGAAGGAGGGCGGCTTTGCGCGCGCGGCCGGGCGGCTCGACATGGCCGTGCAAACGATCAGCGCGCAGGTGCGCGAGCTCGAGAAAGCGCTTGGGCGCCAGCTGTTGAAGCCGGCCGGGCGCGGCGTCGCGATGACCGAGGCCGGCGAGCAGGCGTTCGATCGCGCGGAGCAAATCTTCCAGCTGGGCGAGGCGTTGCTCGACGAGATGCGCGAAGCGAGCGGCGCGGACTCGGTGCGGCTCGCGGTTGGGCTGTCGGATGGGATTTCGAAGCTCGCCGCGCATGCGTTGCTCGCGCCGGTGCTGGCCACGCCGTCGCTCAGGCTGCTGTGTCACGAGGGAGAGCCCGCGCAGCTGTTGTCGGAGCTTGCGCTGCATCGGCTCGATCTGGTGCTCGCCTGTCAGCCGGCGCCGCACGGCGCGGATCTGCGCGTGCTGAGCCAGCGCGTCGCGGGCTCGCCGGTCGACTGGTACGGGCCCGCGCAGGTCGTACGCAAGTCGGCGCGCGACGGCTTTCCGCTCTGTCTCGCTGACCTGCCCGTGCTGCTGCCGACCCGTCACGGCGCGCTGCGCGCGCGGCTCGACCGATGGTTCGAGTCTCAGGGAATCAGGCCGCGCGTCGTCGGCGAATTCGAGGACAGCGCGTTGATGGCGGTGTTCGCGGCGCGCGGGCTCGGCGTGTTTCCGCTCGCCGAGCTCGGCGCCGAAGATCTCACGTTATCGAGGGGCTTGCGCTGGCTCGGCCGCGCGGACGGCGTGATCGAGGAGATTCACGCAATCCGCTCGCGACGCGGCCAGCATCATGCGCTCGCGTCGCAGGTGATCGCGGCGGCGCAGTCGTGAGGGCATCGCACTGTCGCGGCGCGCCACGCCTGCGCCGCGCGAGATCAGAACGCGTGAGGCATGCCCACCGTCACCGCGACTCGCGTATTCGTCGACGTCGGCGGCAGCGTGTTGAGAGTCGCGTGCGACAACACCGAATCGGCCGGCGGGCCCTGCGAGTACGAAAGGCCGAAGCCGTACGAGCGGTTGTTCGCGAAGTTGCCGGCCTTGTTGCCGAACGAGTTCATCGTCTCGAACGTCAGACCGTGGTAAAGCGAAATCGGAGCAAATACGCGCCCATCTGCGGGAATTTGCGCACATCGTGTAGAGACCGTAAGCGTCGTCAAGGGCGACGAGCCGCCCTGGCCGTTTCATCGACACATGGCATAGTGATTGAACCCATCATCACCGGAGGCCGGCATGCGCATCCAGACATCCTTTCTTTTCGACCTCGACGGCACGCTCGTCGACAGCGTCTATCAGCACGTGCTGGCGTGGAAAGAGGCGCTCGACAGCGAAGGTATCCCGCTGTCCGTCTGGCGTATCCATCGCAAGATCGGCATGAGCGGTGGGCTGTTCATGGACCAGTTGCTGCGTGAGACACACGGCGAGATCAGCGTCGAACGCGCCGAACGGCTGCGGCACGCGCATGCGGCCGCCTATCAGCGGATGCGCGCCCAGGTCTGTCCGCTGCCGGGCGCGCGCGAACTGCTCGACGCGCTGACCCAGGCCGGCACGCCGTGGGCCGTCGCGACGAGCGGGCGGATGGAAACCGCCGCGCTGAATCTGGCGGCGCTCGGCGTCGATCCGGCAAAGGCGGTCGTCGTCACGCGCGACGACGTCAAATACGCGAAGCCCGATCCCGACCTGTTCCTCGCCGCGGCCGAGCGGCTCGGCGTGTCGATCGAGCACACGGTCGTGGTCGGCGACAGCATCTGGGACATGCTTGCGGCCCGCCGCTGCCGCTCGCTCGGTGTCGGCCTGCTGTCGGGTGGCTATGGCACCGAGGAACTGGAGCGCGCGGGGGCGTTGCGCGTCTACGACGATCCGGCCGATCTGCTCGCGCACCTCGACGAGGTGGCGTCGCGGCCGTGAGCGCCGCGTCGCTCAGGGTTTGATGATGGGCGGCTCCGCGGCGGGCTGCGTCGGTCCCACCTTCGACGATTCGCGGACCAGCCGATCGGTCATCGCCGACGCGACCGGATTCGTGCCGCGGCCGCTACCCGCGCCAGCCCCCGCGGGATTGGCAGACTGCAACGGCACGGTGACGCCGGACGGCATCGGCAGCGACGGGTCGGGTTTCGCCGATTCCTTGACCAGTTGGTCCGTCAGCATCGCGGCGACCGGGTTGGCGCCATTCGGGTGCGTGTCGTCGCGCCGGCGGGCATGGGTCTGGTCGATGCGCGGCCCGTACTGCGGCCTCGGTTGAGCCTTTTGCTGTGCGTACGACTGCGACTTCGAGGGGGCGTGCGCGCCTGCGGCCGGATTGGCCGCGGGCGGCGCCGCGTTATCGATGCGGCCGCTCGCGGTCTGGCTCGACTGGGGCGTGACGCTCGGCACGGGCGCGGCCGCTGTGGCGGGCAGGGACGGGGCGGGGGCGGGGGTGGGCGCCTCAGCAGGCGCCTGAGCGGCTCCCGGAGCCGGAGTGGCCGACTCCATTTGCGGCAGCGCCGATTGCGGCGCGGGCGGGCTCACGGGTTGCGCAGGCTTCACGCTGGCGCCAGCGGCACGCGTCGCATCGGTCTGCGGTTCCGATTCCACCGCGCCGGTGATGCTGCGGGTCACCGCGCCGGTCACGGCCGGCGCCTGATCGTCCCTGGGGTACAGCAGATAACCGGCGACGCCCGCATCGACCACGAGCAGCCCGACTATCATCATCTTGCCGGTATTCGTCATATCTAAGCAACAACCATTAAGCAACTGCGATTGACTGATGATAAACGACCATTTCGACATCGACGCTTCTTGTCGGCATATTGCGGCGCGTCACGATGATTGATGTCCGAACGGACCTGGCACGAACGGCGCGCGCTTGCCGCTAAAGCCATTCGCCGGCACGACGGAAGCGGACATTTTTTCCGCATGCCGCGATTTTCTTTTTCGACCAATTAGTCCCCCGCAATTGCGCGGCCGGCGCCTGCAGGAATGCGATTTAAGTTGTGCCGCCAATGCGTGGAGCCTGTACTATACGAACCAATGCAGACGACCGGCAGCCACGGTTCGATTATCCGACGTGTGAAAGCGACTTGCAGCGACTGGCTCGCAGCGCACATGCCGGCAGGCCCGCGCCAGGCTGCGGCACCCGAGACGCGCGAACAGCGACGGCAGACGGTCACCGGTAGTAGCGACAAGAACCCATTGATCATGCGGACCCGCGGGCGAGGCATCGCCCGGCATTCCTTGGGCAGTCGCCTGGCGAAACGTCAGATCGACCGACCGGTCGGTCGAGGGCATTCGCGGCGGCGTGAGAAACACGTGAAGATATGAACAACTTTATTCGACCTCCCGTTTTTTATCCGTCCACAGTAGTTTTCGTCGACGACAACGACAGCTACCTCGACGCGCTCCGCCGTTTCTTCCCGGGCACCTACACGAACCTGTTTTTCACGCGTCCGCAAGCGGCCCTCAACTATATTCGCCAGCACGCACGCGAGAATTCGCTCGAATTCGCGGCAGCGTCGGCGTGTCTGAGCGAACCGGGCGTCGAGCGCTTCGTCGAGACCTCGGCGGAGCGCGACATCGTCGCGCAGCCGTCGCGCTTCGAGGAAGTGGCGGCGGTCGTCGTCGACTACGACATGCCGGGCATCGGTGGCGTCGAGTTTTTGTCGTCGATCTCGCACCTGCGTTGCGCGAAGGTATTGCTCACCGGCGTCGCCGATGAAACCGTCGCGGTGAAGGCCTTCAACGCCGGCATCGTCGACCTGTACCTGCGCAAGACCGACGCGGATTCGGCCAATCGCCTCACGCATTTCCTGAAGGACGCCAAAAGCCGCCATTGCGCGGAGTCGGGCTGGCTCGCGCTCGGCGAAAACGGCATGACCTACTGCGATCCGCGCACGCGCAAGATGATCGACGAAGTGGTGGCGGCTCAGGGCATCGTCGAGTATTACTGGCGGCCCGAGCAGAACGTGATCCTGATGTTCGACGCCGCGGGCAACCCGAGCGTGTTCGTCGCGTGGGCCGAGAACGACTGGATCTCGCAGGGCGAGATCGTCGCCGACGAGGGTGGCCCGTCCGACCTGCTGCGCCAGCTCGCCACGCGCGAGGTAATGCCGCTGTTCTGGCCGGACCTCGCGTATCGTGGCGGCATGAAGTTCCGGTCGCTGATGCCCCAAAGCATTCCTGGCTGGGACGACGCGTTCTTCGGCTGGACCCGCATAGAGCCGGCCGAGGTCGGCCTCGATCTGGTCACGTTCGCGCAGTGGCGCGGCGACCGCCATCGCTGAGCCGCGATAACGCGCCGGGCGCGGCGGTGCATATCGCCGCGTTAATGGCGTGCGTTTTCGCGGAGAAATTCGCATACAGCCCTGTGCATGGCCTGCACGCCGGGGCTTGTTTCAAGCGCGCGCCAGCATCCATGCACGAGCCCCGTGCCGACCAACAGCCGGGCATCTCCACCAGCTTCGCGAATCCGCTCGACGAACACGCGCGCGTCGTCGCGTAGGGGGTCGTGCTCGGCGCCGATGGCCAGCGTCGGCGGCAGCCCGTCGAAGCGGGTTGCGGCGAGCGGGATCGTCCACGCGGGGCCGGGCGTTGGGTCGGCTTCCTCTCCTTTTCCCCAGTAAGCGTCGCGAAACTTATGCACGTCCGCGAGCGTCAGCATCGGCGCATCGGACTCGGTGTCGCGCGCGGGCAATTGCGGCTCGGTGCCGAGCATCGGATAGACGAGCGCGATGCCGCGCACCCCGCTCGCACATTCGTCACGCAGGCGTAGCGCGACGCTTGCCGCGAGCGTGCCGCCGGCGCTATCGCCCGCGAGTTGCAATGCGGCGCGCTCTGGGAGGTCGAACGGCAGGCGGTGGTTCAACGCGGCACGCGTGATCTCGAGGCAGTCGTCGTGCGCGGCCGGCGCGCGATGCTCAGGCGCGAGCCGGTAGTCGACCGCGATCACGTCGAGGCCGGTGTCGGCGGCGAGGCGCGCCGTCACCATCTGATGACTGTTCAGCGAGCCGAGCACGAAGCCGCCGCCATGAAAATACAGCACCGTGCCGCGGATCGTGCCGTGTTCGCTTGCCTTCGCTGGATGCCGGTAGAGCCGTAGCGGGATCGCATGGCCCGCGTCGGTGCGAAAGCTTGCGTCCTGTGTGGTGAGTTCGCTGGGCAGTGGCGGCGTCAACGTCGCGGCGTAGCGGTCATACAGCTCGCGCTGCTCGCGCGGCGTCATCGCCGCGTGATGCGACGGATAGAGCGCGCTCGCTCGTTCGATAAAGGCGGCGATTTCCGGCTCGAGCATGGTCACTCCGTTTGAGTAGTGTTTCCCGTTTGCGCTGCGCATGGCAAAGCGATCACACGTCCCGCGAAACGCGCCGGCGGCAATGCCGCATGGGCTTGCGCGAGTTCGTGTACGCGCGCTTTGACGTCCGGATCGAAAGCAACGCCGCGCGGTCCGCTGGTATCGACGTGCAGCAGCATCTGCTCGCCCGCGGCGACGGGGCCGGTGCGTTGGCTTTGCGTCGTGTCCAGCGCAAACATTTCGACGTACACGTGAATACGTTTCGCGTCGTAGCCGAGCACGCGCATGTCGACACGCACCTGCGTGCCTTGTTTGATTTCATGCAGATAGTTGAGATGCGCCTCGAGCGTGTAGATCGATCGATGCCGCTCTTTGCGCACCGCATCGGGCAGGCCGATCAGATCGATCAGCCCGTCGACCGCGAGACTGAAGATCAGCAGGTAGAACGCGTCGCGCATGTGGCCGTTGTAATCGACCCATTCGGCGCGCACGCCGTCGCGGTAAGAGGGCAGGGCAACGGGATGCGACATGAGCGTCTACCTCCTCGACCGAATGCGATGGCTGCGGCGCGTCGTTGGGCGTTATCAGTGTAGTGCATCGCGTTGAGGCTGCGCCGGAACGTGATGGCCTCGAATTATGGCCGCTATAGCAACAGTGAATTCATGGTTCAGGGCTTACTACGTGGCTCGACTGGCTTCTAAACTGCCTTAACCGCTGCGGATGGCCGATGGTCGCACCAGGCTCCGCGGCAATCGCATGAAGCCATCTCGGGAGGTTGGAAATCATGAAGTCAATCAGGTCGCTGATCGAAGCAGGGGCTATCGCCGCTCTCGTTGCCGCGCCGCTCGCGGCATTTGCCCAGTCGAATCCGGCCGATCAGCCGCTCGCGCGCGCTCAGGTCCGCACCGAACTGATTCAGCTCGAAAAGGCCGGTCATGATCCGTCCAATGCGAACGTGATCGACTATCCGGCCAATATCCAGGCGGCCGAAGCAAAGGTCGCGGCGCAAAACCAGGCTGCGCAGAATAGCGGCTACGGTGCGCCGTCGAATGGCTCGTCGCAGCGCAGTGGCCGCACCGATTTCGCGCCGACTTCGTATTCCGTGCCGGTGGTGAATTACACGCGTTGATTGCAGCGTGTACAACTAACGTCACTTCCGAAGTGCAGCAACGCGACGCCGTTGAATCTGACGAGCGGCGCGGCCGACAGCACGGGCTGAGGCTTCAGTTCACCGTTCGTCGTGAGTCCGACGGGCGCGGGCACCGACCAGCAGCGCATCCTCGGTGCGGGCGCGACCTACGATTTCGGCTTCGTCAACCTGCTCGTCAGCGCCGAAAGGCGAGCGAGACGATGCCGCACGACACGAGCGCGATGCCGGGCGCGGCGAGCGGCTTCAGCACCTCGCCCGCGAACACGAGTGCGCGGACGAACACGAGCATCGGCGAAAGACCGCGCGCAATCGGATAGACCTGACCGAAATCGCCGCTTCTGTACGCGTGAATCAGCGCGAGCAGATAGCCCCATTCGAGCACTGCCCGACTCAACGATATACGGCCACGCGGCCACGCGGTCACGGTCAGCACCGGCAGCGGCAGCAACAAGGCCGGAATGGCGTTTTGAATCCGGCTGCTCAGTGCCGCGCGCGCGAACGCGCGCCATCCTCAGATCACCCGTTCACGCAGCCACGCCGAGCCGAGATCGATCACCGTCACGACGACGATCACCATGATCATCACCGCGGCCGTCTGCGCATAGTTGAACGAGCGGATCGCTTCGTACAGCACGACGCCGATGCCGCCCGCGCCGACCATGCCGACCACCATCGCCGAGCGCACGTTCGACTCGAAGCGATACAGCGCATACGAGATCCACAGCGGCAGCACTTGCGGCAGCACCGCATAGACAATTTCGTCGAGGCGCGTCGCGCCGGTTGCGCGCACGCCTTCGGCCGGGCGCGGATCGATCGCCTCGACCGCTTCTGCGAACAGTTTGGCGAGCACGCCCGTCGTATGCACCCACAGCGCGAGCACGCCGGCGAACGGCCCGAGGCCGACCGCGACGATGAACAGCATCGCGAAGACCATTTCGTTGATCGCGCGGCATGCGTCCATCAGGCGGCGCATCGGCTGCACGACCCACTGCGGCGCGAGATTGTGCGCTGACATCAGGCCGAAAGGCACCGCGCAGACGAGGGAGAGCGCGGTACCCCAGATCGCGACCGCCAGCGTCACGTACATCTCGTGCACGTAGCTGCGCCACTCGGTGAAGTCGGGCGGGAAGAAGTCCGCGGCGAACTGGCCCATGTTGGCCGAGTCGCTGAGCAGATCGAGCGGCCGCATGTCGGCGCCGTGCCACGCGCCGCCGAGTACCGCGAGCACCGCGATCCAGCCGAGCAACGACCACCAGCTGCGCTTGCCGGCACGATCTTTATCTTGCGCCGTCCGCGCGGCGGCCGCTTCGCTCGCGCGCGCGGGCGACGTGCTCAGATCGGCGGAGTTCATTGCTTCGACTGTGCGTTGCTGAGCGCGCTCAGCTTCGCGTCGAGAGCGGCCAATTGCGTCTTGCGGTCGCTATCGGACAGATGCGCATCGTTCTCGATCTTCTGCTTCTGCTGGAACAGCACGATCTCGCGAATCGGCAGCAGTTGCCGATCCGACGATGCCTCGAAGCCGCTGTACTCGGTGATGCCGGCCATCACCGCTTTTTCGTGCAAATCGGTTTTCGCGTAGTTCAGGAAGAACTTGCGCAGCTTGTCCTTCGTCGCTTCCGGCAGATCCTTGCGCCACACGAGCGGGTCCGAAGGAATCAGCGGCGAGGTCCACAGCACGCGCACCTGCGCGAACTTGTCCGGATGCTCGCGCTTGAGCGTTTCCATCATCATGCTGTTGTTGGTCGCGATGTCGATCTTGTTGTTGACGACGGCCAGCAGATTCGCTTCGTGGCTCGACGGCAGCACGCTCTTGAACGACGTGTAGACCGGCGCATTGTGCTTCGCGAACAGGTAGTAGCCAGGCACCAGCGTGCCCGACGTCGAGTTCGGATCGCCGAACCCGAGCGTCACGCTCTTCGTGTCCTTGAACACGTCGTCGAGCGTCTTGAAGCGGCTGTTCACGTTGGTGATCAGCAGCGAGTAGTAGCCGCTGTCGCCGTTCGCGTGCTGCGCTTTCGCGAATACTTCGCCACTCGAACGATCGACGGCTTCGATCGCCGACGCGTTGCCGAAATAGCCGACCTGCACCTTGTTGAAGCGCATGCCTTCGATGATGCCCGCGTAATCGGTCGCGAAGAATGCCTTCACGTTCAGGCCGGTCTGTTTCTTCATGTCATCGATCAGCGGTTCCCAGCGTTGCTTGAGCACCGCCGACGAATCGGTCGAGATGATCCCGAGGTTGATGTCCTCGGCGTGGGCCGCGGCGATGCAGGCGAAAGCGGCAGCGCCGGCCGCGAGCGTGATCAGGGAGCGCAGGAATTTCATCGGTTGAGATCCGGTTGAGTGGACGGAGAGAATCAAAAGCGCGCGACAGCGTGCGCGGTTCAGTTCGACGGCGCGGCGTTCAACGCGAACGCGTAGCGCGCGGCGGCGGTGTCGGGGGCGTCAGGCTCGTCGTGAGTTTCGTCTGCGTCGTGCGTCGCGTCGTCGAGCAGTTCGCGCGCATCGCCGCCGTAGAGTTTCTTTAGCAGCGCCGGTGTCAGCGCACTGGAAGGGCCGTCATAGACCACCTTGCCGCGACGCAGCGCGACCGTGCGCGCGCAGTACTGCAGCGCGATGTCGACCTGATGCAGCGACACCAGCACCGTGATCCGGTGCTCGACGTTCAGCGCTTGCAGCATGTCCATCACGCGGCGCGACGACTCGGGATCGAGCGAGGCAATCGGCTCGTCGGCGAGCACGATTTGCGCACGTTGCACGAGCGCCCGTGCGAGCGCGGCACGTTGCTGTTGACCGCCCGACAGGTTCGCGGCCCGCTCGCGCGCATATTCGCCGATCCCGACCTCGTGCAGCGCGGCCCGCGACAGCGCGCGTTCCGCGCGCGGGAAGCGGCCGGAGAGACGGCGCCACCACGGCAGGCGCGCGAGCGCGCCGATCAGCACGTTGGTTTCGACCGACAGCCGGTTCACCAGATTGAACTGCTGGAACACGAAGCCGATGTCGCGGCGAATGCTGCGCACCTCGCGCACGATGCGGCCGTTCTGCTGGATCGGCCGGCCGAGAATCTCGATTTGCGACGGCTGCGCGTCCGACGCGGTAAAGCCCGCGATATGCCGCAGCAACGTCGATTTTCCCGAGCCGGACGCGCCGATCAGCGCGACCATTTCACCGGGCGCGACGCGCAGATCGATTTCGTCGAGCGCTTTGCGGCCGTTACCGAACGTCTTGCTCAAACGCTCGATTCGAATAGCTTCACGGATCGCTTCCATCTGTATTCCCTCTTGCATCCGGCCACTGCCGGCAGGTGTGGGCACATTCTAGGAAGCGACTGTGACGGTTGAGTGAAGGCATCGCAACGTCTAGACGACTACATCTTTGTGCGTCGCGTTTTCCGCTGTGTCATGTGTCGTCAGGATGGCAAAACGAAGTCAGAGCGAAGTCAGTGATTCGAACGGAAAGTGACATACGGATGACACGATTCGCGTGCACACGTGCGCGCTCGCGCGTGCTGACACACAGCCAGGCTATAGTGCGGGTTTTCCGGCCGTCCTTAATAATCCCGACACTCCGGTCACGCCGTCATGCCGACTCCTTTGAGCTTTCTTCCGGACAGTTTTGCCGAATATGAAGATCTCAAGTCGATACTCGACCAGGGCAGGGCGAGCTTCGAAATCCGCGCGGTCTGCGAGACCGAGGTACGCGGCCGGCGCTTTTCCGTCTACACCGCGAGCATCGGTTCATCCGATCCGCTCGCGCCAGCCATTGGCTTTTTCGGCGGCATTCACGGGCTCGAGCGAATCGGCTCGCAACTCGTCCTCGACTATATGCGCGCGCTGCTCGCTCGGCTCGAATGGGACGAATTGCTGGTGCGCCAATTGCAGTCCATCCGGCTGATCTTTTTACCGATCGCGAATCCCGGCGGCATGTGGGCAGCGACGCGCGCGAATCCGCGCGGCGTCGACCTGATGCGCAACGCACCGCAAGACGCCGACGCGCGCGTGCCGCTGCTAGCGGGCGGTCAGCGCGTCGGCGCGTGGTTGCCCTGGTATCGCGGTCGCGCGGGCGAGCCGATGGAGGTCGAGGCGGCCGCGCTGCTGCATGTCGTCGAGACGCAGCTCGCCGCGCGGCCGTTGAGCATCGCGCTCGATTGCCATTCCGGCTACGGCTGGAGCGACAGCATCTGGTTTCCGTACGCCCGAACCCGCCGGCAGATGCCGCATCTGCCCGAAATGTACGTGTTGAAGAGCATGTTCGAACACGCGCATCCGCATCACGGCTACACGTTCGAGCCGCAAAGCCATCAGTATCTGCTGCACGGCGATCTGTGGGACTACGCGTATGACCGCACGCCGGCGCCGAACGTCTTTCTGCCGATGACGCTCGAACTCGGCTCGTGGCTGTGGATCAAGAAAAATCCGCGGCAGTTGTTTTCGCGGCAGGGCATGTTCAATCCGGTCATGGAGCATCGCACCGCGCGCGTGCTGCGGCGCCATGCGAACCTGTTCGACTTCCTCGCGCGCGCGGCGTTTTCGGCGCAGCGCTGGCTGCCGCAAGGCAACCGTCGCGAGCAGTTGCTGCAAAGCGCGCTCGATCACTGGTACGGGCCGGATCGCTTATGAGCACGTGGATTCTGCTGCGCGGACTGACGCGGGAAACGCGGCATTGGGGGCGCTTGCCGGCGGCGTTGCGCGAAACCCTGGGTCAAATTTCGGGCGACCGCTTGCGCGATGCAACCCCAGCCGCAACGAGCACGACCGGCTTGCGTTTGCTGCTGCTCGATCTGCCTGGCAACGGTGAATACGTGCGGCGGCGCGCGCCCGCGAGCGTCGCGGGCATGGTCGCATTCGTGCGGCAGGCAGCGCTCGAAACGGGTGTGCCGGGCCCCTACAACGTGCTCGCGATGTCGCTCGGCGGCATGGTCGCGACCCACTGGGCACAGCGTCATCCCGGCGAGATCGAACGGCTCGTGCTGATCAATACGAGCATGCGGCCATTCAGCCGCATGCACGAGCGGCTGCGGCCGTCGGCGTGGCCTGGTCTGCTCGGCGTCGCGGCGCATTGGAGCGATGCGGCCGATGCCGAGAGCGGCATCCATCGACTCACGTGCAATAACCTCCGCACCTTGGGCGCGGATCTCGCTGCCTGGACCGCGATTCGCCGCAGCGCGCCGGTGAGCCGCGCGAATGCGCTGCGGCAATTGTGGGCGGCCGCGTGCTTTAGCGCGGCGGCCGCCGCGCCGGAGTGTGCACTGCTGATTCTGTCGTCGGATGCCGATGGGCTCGTCAACCCGGTCTGTTCGGCGAAGCTCGCGGCGGCGTGGGGCGCGCCGCATCGCAAGCATCCGTGGGCCGGCCACGATCTACCCCATGACGATCCCGCGTGGACGGCCGCGCAGATTCGCGCGTGGCTCACCCAGCGCGCCGAGAATAGCGATGCGGCCGCGCCGGCACCGGCGCCCGCAAAGCCCGAGCGTTGAGCCGCGCACGGCGTTGCCGCGCCGCAGCGATGCTAGATGCTATGTGGGAGGGCGGCGATTCTTCGACGACCGGTCAGCGGGTATTACCTGACTGCGCGAAACGGCCGTATCGCGTACGGCAGGCGCATAATTCCAAGTCAGACGTTGCCTGCGAATCACGCGATACTCACCATTGCCGCCAGCCAGGGGAGTCGATCATGCAAGCAAAGAACGAAGAAGCCGTCACACACCTGCTGAACGATGTTGTCGAATTCGCGCGGGGGCGGTTGTCGGAGCCGGCCTTCAATATCGTCGAACCCTTCCTGCGGCATTACTACGATTTCGTCGACGCGGGCGATCTGCAAAGCCGCTCGATCGCCGATCTGTACGGCGCGGCGCTGGCCCACTGGCAGACCGCGCAGCGCTTCGTGCCGGGCGAGCAGCGGCTGCGCGTGTATAACCCGATCCTCGAACAGCATGGCTGGCATTCCGATCACACGGTGATCGAAATCGTCAACGACGACATGCCGTTCCTCGTCGATTCGGTCTCGATGTCGGTCAACCGGCATCGGCTCGCGCTGCATTCGGTCGTCCATCCGGTATTTCGGGTCTGGCGCGCGCCGGACGGCAGCATCGCGCGCGTGAGCCAAGGTGCCGAAGAAGCCGGCGATACGCGCTCGCATCTGACCTCGTGCATCCATTTCGAGGTCGATCGTTGTGGCGATGCCGCAAAACTCGACGCGTTGCGCGACGACATCGCGCGCGTGCTCGGCGACGTGCGCGCGGCGGTCGAGGATTGGCCGAAGATCATCGAACGCGCGAAGCAGACCATTCAAGATATGAAGGCGCGCGAAAGCGGTCCCGAGGGCGTCGAAGCGCGCGCGTTCGTCGAATGGATGGTCGCCGATCATTTCACGTTCCTCGGCCACCGTGATTACGAACTGGTGCAGCACGACGGCGGCTTCGGTTTGCGGGCGGTCGCGGGCTCCGGTCTCGGCATTCTGCGCGATGCGCAGCAGCCGGGCGGCGCGGCGGAAGTCACGCCGTTGCCGCCGGCGGCCGCGGAGATCATCTCCGGGTCGTCGCCGATCTTTCTGACTAAGGCCAATTCGCGCGCCACGGTGCACCGGCCCGGCTATCTCGACTATGTCGGCATCAAGCTGAGCGGCGCCGATGGCAAGGTGACGGGCGAGCGGCGCTTCATCGGCCTGTATACGTCGACCGCTTATTTCGTGTCGGCCGCGGAGATTCCGATCGTGAGGCGCAAATGCGCAAATATCGTCAGACGCGCCGCATTCCTGCCGAAAGGTCATCTGGCGAAATCGCTGGTGACGGTGCTCGAGACCTATCCGCGCGACGAATTGTTCCAGGCCGACGAGGACCAGCTGTACGACACCGCCCTCGGCGTGCTGCGTTTGCAGGAGCATCAGCGCACGCGGCTGTTCGTGCGGCGCGATCGCTTCGATCGCTTCGTATCGTGCCTCGTGTTCGTGTCGCGCGACAAGTACAACACCGATCTGCGGCAGCGCATCGCGAACCTGCTCGCCGACGCATTCAATGGTGAGAACGTCGAATTCACGCCGCTGCTGTCGGAGTCGACGCTCGCGCGAATTCATTTCGTCGTCCATGCCAAGGCGGGCGGCATGCCGAGCGTCGACACACGCGAGCTCGAAGCGCGCCTCGTGCAGGTCGCGCGACGCTGGCAGGACGATCTGGCCGACGCATTGCTCGACGCGTACGGAGAAGAGCAGGGCAACCGTTTGCTGCAGCACTACGCCGATTCGTTCCCGGCCGGCTATCGCGACGACTATCCGGCACGCACGGCCGTGCGTGATATCGAACTGATCGAGCGCGTGCAGGGCAGCGAGCGGCTCGCGATGAACCTGTACAGGCCGATCGAATCGGGACCGCGCGCGTTCCGTTTCAAGGTGTATCGCGCGGGGCTGCCGATCGCACTGTCGCGCAGCTTGCCGATGCTCGAACATCTTGGCGTGCGCGTCGACGAAGAGCGGCCTTATCTGATCGAGGCGCCCGGTGCGATGCCCGCGTGGATTCACGACTTCGGCCTCGAACTCGCGGACGATACCGAGTTCGACATCGAGCGGGTCAAGGATCTGTTCGAACAGGCGTTCGAGCAGGTGTGGACCGGCACGATCGAAAGCGACGACTTCAACCGCCTCGTGCTGCGCGCGCAACTCAATGCACGCGAGGTGACGATTCTGCGCGCTTACGCGAAGTACTTGCGGCAAGTCGGTTCGACGTTCAGCGACGCGTATATCGAACGCGCGGTGACCGGCAATCCGGCGATTGCGCGCATGCTCGTCGACCTGTTCATCGCGCGCTTCGATCCGGCGCTCGGCGCGGTACGCGAGGCCCGCGTCAACGCTTGTCTGGAGACGATCGACAGCGCGCTCGACCAGGTGCCTAATCTCGACGAAGACCGCATCCTGCGGCAGTTCCTCGGCGTGATCAAGGCGACCAAGCGCACCAACTACTATCGCCATGACGCTCAGGGCCAACCGAAGCCGTATCTGTCGTTCAAGTTCGATCCCGCCCAGGTGCCCGGCTTGCCCGAGCCGAAACCGATGTTCGAGATCTGGGTCTATTCGCCGCGCGTCGAGGGCGTCCATCTGCGAGGCGGGCGCGTCGCGCGCGGCGGCCTGCGCTGGTCTGATCGGCGCGAGGATTTCCGCACGGAAGTGCTCGGCCTGATGAAGGCGCAGATGGTGAAGAACGTGGTGATCGTGCCGGTCGGCTCGAAGGGCGGCTTCGTCGTCAAGAATCCGCCGCCGCAGAGTGAGCGCGATGCGTGGATGCGCGAAGGCGTCGCGTGCTATCAGACCTTCCTGTGCGGCTTGCTCGACGTGACCGACAATCTGGCGAGCACCGACGTCGTGCCACCGCCTGACGTGGTGCGCCACGATCCCGACGACCCGTATCTGGTCGTCGCCGCCGACAAGGGCACGGCCACGTTTTCCGACTACGCGAATGCGATCTCGCAGGAATACGGTTTCTGGCTCGACGACGCGTTCGCGTCGGGCGGCTCGGTCGGCTATGACCACAAGAAGATGGGCATCACCGCGCGCGGCGCGTGGGAGTCGGTCAAGCGGCACTTCCGCGAAATCGGCGTCGACACGCAGAGCGAGAACTTCACGGTGGTCGGTGTCGGCGACATGTCGGGCGACGTGTTCGGCAACGGCATGCTGCTGTCGCCGCATATCAAGCTGCTCGCCGCGTTCGATCACCGCCATATCTTTCTCGATCCGAATCCCGATCCCGCGGCGAGCATGGCGGAGCGCGCGCGGCTCTTCATGCTCGACCGTTCGAGCTGGGCCGATTACGATCCGTCGCTGATCTCGGCCGGCGGCGGCGTGTTCCCGCGCAGCGCGAAGACGATTCCGCTGTCGACGGCGGTGCAGGCGGCGCTCGGGATCAGCGCGGCGGCGCTCTCGCCGGCCGAGCTGATGCGCGTGATTCTGCAGGCGCCGGTCGATCTGCTTTACAACGGCGGCATCGGCACCTATGCGAAGGCGAGCCGCGAGACCAATCAGCAGGCGGGCGATCGCGCGAACGATGCGATCCGCGTGAACGGCGCGGATCTGCGCTGCAAGGTCGTGGCCGAGGGCGGCAATCTCGGCTTGACGCAACTCGGGCGCATCGAGTTCGCGCAGCGCGGCGGCCGCATCAATACCGATGCGATCGATAATTCGGCCGGTGTCGATTGCTCGGATCACGAGGTCAACATCAAGATTCTGCTGGGCCTCGTCGTCGCCGACGGCGAGATGACGGAGAAGCAGCGCAATGCGTTGCTTGCCGAAATGACCGATGAAGTCGGTCTGCTCGTGCTGACGGACAACTACTATCAGACCCAGGCTTTGTCGATCGCGGGCCGTTTTGGCGTGGAGCTGCTCGATGCCGAAGCGCGCCTGATGCGCTATCTGGAGAAGGCGGGGCGGCTCAATCGCGTGATCGAGTTTCTGCCCACCGACGAGGACATCGCCGAGCGCGCGGCCGCGAAGCAGGGACTGACGACACCCGAGCGCGCGGTGCTGCTCGCGTACAGCAAGATGTGGCTCTATGACGCGCTGCTCGAATCGTCGATGCCGGAAGACCCGCTCGTCAGTGATATGTTGATCGAGTACTTTCCGAAACCTCTGCAGCAGCGTTTCCGCGAACCGATGCAGCGCCATCCGCTGCGCCGTGAAATCCTCGCGACGCATCTGACCAATGCGCTCGTGAATCGCGTCGGCTGCGAGTTCGTGCATCGGCTGATGGAGGAGACCGATGCACAGCCCGGCGACATCGTGCGCGCGTGCATCATGGCGCGCGACGTGTTCGATCTCGATCAGATCTGGCGCAGCATCGACGCGCTCGACAACCGCGTTCCCGACGACGTGCAGGCACGCATGTTCGCGGAGGTCGCGCGGCTCGTCGAACGTTCGGCGCTGTGGTTCCTGCGGCATCTGCAAACGGGCGCGGCCGGCGACGACGTGACCGGCCTGCTCGCGCGCTGTCGCGACGCCGCGCAGCGTCTCGCGCCACAATGGCCGACGCTGTTGCCTGGTGCGGACCTCGAAGCGTTGTCGGAGCGGCAACGGGTGTTCGTCGATGCGGGTGTCGATAGCGATCTCGCGGTGCGGATCGCGAGCGGCGAGGTGTCGGCCGCTCTGCTCGATATCGCCGAAGTCGCGTCGACGTGCGGGCGCAATCTCGAACAGGTCGCGGGCGTCTACTTCGCGCTCGGCACGTTGCTGAATTACAGCTGGATCAGCGAGCGCGCCGCCTCGTTGCCGGCGCCGACACATTGGGACATGCTCGCGCGCGCATCGGCGCTCGCCGAACTCGCGCGGCTCAAGCGCGCGCTGACCACGAGCGCATTGGCCGGCGCGACCGATGCGTCGACGCCCGATTCGCTGGTGCAAGCGTGGCGCGACAAACGCGCGGCACAGCTCGAGCGTTATACGCGTCTGCTGACCGATCTGCGCGCGACGGGCGGCGCGAGTCTTTCGGTGCTGCTGGTTGTCGTGCGGGAGATGGCGGCGCTCGAGAGGGCGTGACCCGCACGAATGGTGCGAAGGACGCCTGGGGAACTGGCGGCACGACGGCACATCAGGTCCGATTCCTGCGACCGGGTGTGTCGTTGTCATCCATAATATCGAGTACTTGCCGATCACTTCGCTCGTGCAATACCCAACAATACCCAGCCCACTCACCGACCCCCGCCAGCAGATGAAAGAAGAATCGCCGAAAGCCATTTTCTATGCACTCGCCGCCAACTTCGGCATCGCCGTCTGCAAGTTCGCCGCGGCGGCGTTCACCGGCTCCGGATCGATGTTCGCCGAAGCGATTCACTCCACCGCCGACTGCGGCAATCAACTGCTGCTGCTATTCGGACTGCGCGAAGCGCGCAAGCCGGTGAGCCCTTTGCATCCGATGGGTAGCGGTCGCGAAATCAACTTCTATTCGCTGCTGGTTGCGTTGCTGCTGTTTTTTGTCGGCGGTGCGTTTTCGGTGTATGAGGGCGTGCATCGACTGATTGCGCGCGAGCCGTTGCAATATGCGTTCGTCGCGTTGGCGGTGCTCGGTGTGTCGGTGGTGCTCGAATCGCTATCGTTGTGGGGCGCGGTCAAGGAGATTCGCAAGACGCATCCGGATAAAAATCTGTGGCACTGGTTTCGCGAGACGCGCGAATCGGATCTGCTGGTCGTGGCCGGCGAAGATATCGCCGCGCTATTCGGTCTCGCGATCGCCTTCGTCGCGGTGCTATCGACGATGGTGACCGGCAGCCCCGTGTATGACGCGCTCGGCTCGGTGGGGATCGGTCTTCTGCTGATGACGATCGCGTGGCTTGTCGCGCGTGAAGTGAAGTCGATGCTCGTCGGCGAATCGGCGAGCCCGGAAGTGCGCAGCGCCATCGACGCGCATCTGCGCGCGCGTCCCGAGATTCGCGGCATCATCAACCTGATCACGCTGCAGTGGGGGCGTCACGTGGTGGTGGCGGTGCAGGCGGAAATGATCGACTACGCGAGCGGCCGCGCGATGGTCGATGCGATCAACGTCATCGAGGCCGATCTGCAGGCCACGTTTCCTCAGGTGCGCTGGGTGTTCTTCGAACCGGATGTGCCGCGCAATTAAAGAAGACTTCTCCACTCGGGCATGAATCGGGTCCGTGAACCCCGCGGACGAGCGGAGGCGAGAGGAGGCGAAGCGACGTGCGCTGCAATCGCGGGTCATTCCGCCCGTCCCGACTGGATGCCAGTACGCTTCACAGCGTTTATTTGAACCCCGCCACCGCATGCGGCACATACAGCTCTTCGAGCCGGCGAACTTCGTCGTCACTGAGCTTCAACGAGAGCGCCGCAACCGCATCGTCGAGATGATGCAGTTTGGTAGCACCAACAATCGGCGCGGTAATCGGCTTCTTCTGCAGCACCCACGCTAGCGCGACCTGCGCGCGCGGCACGCCGCGCTCTTTCGCGATCTCGCTGACCCGCTCGACGATACGCCGATCCGCTTCCTGCGTGTGCGCGTACAGCGTGCGGCCGAATTCATCGGTTTCCGAGCGCGCGCTTTCGGTGTCCCAGTCGCGCGTCAAGCGTCCGCGGGCAAGCGGACTCCACGGAATCACGCCGATGCCTTCGCTTTCGCACAGCGGCAGCATTTCGCGCTCTTCCTCGCGGTACAGCAGATTCACGTAGTTCTGCATCGTCACGAAGCGCGTCCAGCCATTGCGCTCAGCCACCTGCAGCGCCTTGGCAAACTGCCATGCGTACATCGACGACGCGCCGAGATAGCGCGCCTTGCCGGCTTTCACGACATCGTGCAGCGCTTCCATCGTTTCTTCGATCGGCGTGCCGTAGTCCCAGCGATGGATCTGATACAGGTCGACATAGTCGGTACCGAGCCGCCGCAGGCTGTTATCGATCTCCGCCATGATCGCCTTGCGCGACAGCCCCGCGCCGTTCGGGCCCGGATGCATGCGGCTATTGACCTTGGTGGCGAGCACGATCTCATCGCGCTTCGCAAAGTCCTTCAGCGCACGGCCGACGATTTCCTCGCTGGTGCCGTCCGAATAGACGTTGGCCGTGTCGAAGAAGTTGATGCCGTGATCGAGCGCCTGCTTGATGAAAGGCCGCGCGGCTTCGTCGTCGAGCGACCAGGGGTGCGTGCCGCGCGAGGGTACGCCATAACTCATACAGCCGAGACAGAGACGCGATACATCGAGGCCGGTGCGGCCGAGTTTCACATAATCCATCGTGTTGCTCCTGTAGTGAAGCGCACAAACCCGCTGCGAGGGAAGGATATTCGATTATAGGGAAACGACGGCAAGCGCGTCGTCACAGGCCGCACCGCTTTCGATCGCTTCAATGCAAATGCGCCCGCGAAGCCACTTCGCGGGCGCATGACGCCGAGTGCCGTGAACGACAGCCAACGCTCAATGCTGTATCGGGCGATACGGTGTCCACACGGGCGTGTCGGTATTCCAGTTGTCGAGTTCCGATGGTGTCATGATGTGCTCCTCGATGGAGAGGCGCGCAGCTTTGCGCCGCAAGCGCGCCGGGTTCTGAATCAACTTCTTCTAACTCGTTACTGGCCCTTCGCAACGCGCGTCACTTCGCCGTTCGTTCCTTCCTGCAACGCGATGCGCGCGGCTTGCGTCTGGCCGATCAGGCCTTTGTCCGGATACGAGGTGCGATTCAGTGAGGGCAGCGAGCCGTCGCGATACGCGGCGACCAGTTCGGCCTTGACCTCGGCGCGTGTCTTCGTGCTCGCGCTCGGCGCCGGTTGCGTGTCATACGTTCCCGCGCGGCCGATACCGCCGCCGCCTTGCGCAAATGCCGGAACGCTGACGAGCAGCGACAGAGCGAGGCCCGCCAACAGATTGCGTTTCATGATTCACTCCTGTCGATTCATTGGCAGCGCGATGGCGCTGCGACAGGGTGAAATGTAGACGTCGACGCGGTGTGGATAAATCGCGGTTTTGCGAAATGAATTGTCGCGATTCGGGAACAATCGCGAGCGAGGCTTCACCGGGGCCGTGCGATTGCACGGTTGCCGCGGCATTGGCGCCGCGGCTGGAATTCACTGTTTCACTTCGCGTACTTCATGCGACCCATTCGGTCATCACCGGCGTGTCGAGTGCCGGCGCGGACTCGCGCTGCTCGAATGTGCGCTTCGTGCAGGTGGCGTCGAGAGTGCCGCGTCCGCTCAGCAATGGGCAACGATCGAACAGCTCCGCGATCCAGTCTACGAAAACGCGGACTTTCGGCGACAGATGACGACTGTGCGGATAGACTGCCGAAATCGGCATCGGCAAGGGTTTCAAGTCCGGCAGTACTTCGATGAGCTGACCCGAGCCCAGATGCGGCAGCACCATGAAGCGCGCCGGCTGAATCAGGCCAAAGCCTTCGAGTCCGCAGGTCACGTAGGCATCCGCGTCGTTGACCGACACGATGCTTTTCATCTTCACTTCCACTTCGTTGCCGTTCACCAGGAACGCCCAGTCGAGCGTGCGTCCCGTGCGGCTCGAGAAGTAGTTGACGGCTTTGTGATTGTCGAGATCTTCGAGCGAAGCGGGCACGCCCGCGCGCTTGATGTAGTCGGGCGACGCGCAGGTCACGCCCTCGAACAGACCGATGCGGCGCGCGACCAGCGACGAATCCTGCAACGCGCCGACACGCACCACGCAATCGACACCTTCTTGCAGCAGATCGACGGGCCGGTCGGTCAGGCCCAGTTGCAGATCGATGTCCGGATAGCGCGTGTGGAATTCGCACAGCGACGGAATGACGAGCAGACGGCCAATCGAGCCCGGCATGTCGATGCGTAGCTTGCCGTGCGGCTTCTTGTTGCCGCTCTGGAAACTCGCCTCGGTCTCTTCGACGTCCGCGAGGATGCGCACGCAGCGCTCGTAGTACGCGGCGCCATCGGGCGTCAGCGACAGACGGCGGGTGGTCCGGTGCATCAGCCGCGTGCCGAGAAACGCTTCGAGGTTCTGAATAATCGTAGTAACCGATGCGCGCGGCAGGTCGAGCGTTTCCGCTGCGCGGGTAAAGCTGTTGGTGTCGACGACGCGCGTGAACACTTGCATGGCCTGAAGTCGGTCCATTGCAAACCTCCAGAAGGGGCTGGTGCACAGGCGGGAATGGAGTCCGCGAAAACAATCACAACGGGATTGTTCAAAGGCACCGAATTGTGTTGCCGGATTATAGGCATTTATTTGCGAGTCTGCCGAACCCACAATTCGCACCATTGAAGTTCTATGCGCATTTGCGCGGGTCGACATGGATGCATTCAAATCGCCGTACTCGCCTTTTTCCACCGGCGTTTCCGCCGAAGACACTGGCGCTGAGGCCAATGACGCAACGCTTGAAGTCACCGACGTGGATATCGATGGGTACGCTCAACCCATTACGTTGCGCCTGTATCGGCTGACGAAAAAAACCGCGTTGCCGGTACTGCTTTATTTTCACGGCGGCGGTTTTACGAAGGGTTCGATCGAGTGCGCGGACTTCGCCGCGCGGTATTTCGCAGAACACTTACCGGCGCTCGTGGTGTCGGTCGGCTATTCGCTCGCGCCGCGGTTTCCGTTTCCAGCCGCGCCGGAAGACGCGCATCGCGCGGCGCTGTGGGTGCAGACGCGGGCGCGGGCGTTTGGTGGCAATAGCAGAAAGATCGGCGTGGCGGGCCATGACGCGGGCGGCCAACTCGCCAATTGTCTCGCGTTCATCGCGCGCGATCGTAACGACGTGCCGATCAGCGCGCAGGCGCTGTTCGGCCCGATGCTGGATCCGAGCCTGACGCGGCTCGGCGACGAGCAGCGGCTCGGTTCGGACATCACCGCGCGCGAGTGCGCCGCGTGTTATCGCGCGTATCTGCCGCAAGCGTCTCAGCGCATGCATCCGTATGCGGCGCCGCTCGAATCGTCGCGGCTCGCCGGCTTGCCGGCCACGCTGATCGCGACCGCGCAGAACGACGTGCTGCACGTCGAGGCCGAGAAGTATGCAAGCAATCTGATCGACGCGGGCGTACAGACCCAGGTGGTGCGCTTTCCGAGCGTGTCGCACGCGGCGCTCGCCGATCATCCGCCCGCTTTGCAGGAAGCGGTGCGCTTTTTCCAGTGGCGCTTCGACGCGCGCGCTCATCGATAAACAGAAATTCAATCAACGATACCGGGAGCTACACATGACTATCCTTCCTCTTTCCCGCCGCCGCGTGGCGTTAGCCGCCGTGGTCGTCGTCGTCCTTGCCGGGCTTGGCACGTTCGGCGCGATTCGTGTCGATGCGAGCTCGCCGGCCGCACCCACCATCGTGCCGGAAGTAGACGTGGCGACCGTCGTGCAGAAGACGATCACCGACTGGCAGTCTTATTCGGGCCGTCTCGAAGCCGTGCAGAAAGTGGACGTGCGTTCGCAGGTGCCGGGCACGATCGTGTCAGTCAACTTCAAGGACGGCGCGCTCGTGAAGCAGGGCGACACGCTGTTCGTGATCGATCCGCGTCCGTACGCAGCCGAAGTCGATCGCGCGCAAGCGCAGCTCGCGGCCGCGCAGGCACGCACCGGCTACACGCAAAGCGACTGGGAACGCGCGCAACGGCTGATCGTCGACAACGCGATCGCCAAACGCGACTACGACGAGAAGCAGAACGCCGCGCGCGAGGCGAGCGCGAACCTGAAGGCCGCGCAAGCCGCGCTGGAAACCGCGCGCATCAATCTCGGCTACACGAAGATCGTCGCGCCGGTGTCGGGCCGCGTGTCGCGCGCGGAGATCACGGTCGGCAACGTGGTGTCGGCGGGCGCCAGTTCGGTGCCGCTGACGACGCTCGTCTCGGTGTCGCCGATCTACGCGTCGTTCGACGCGGACGAGCAGACCTACCTGCAATACCTGAGCCGCGCGAAGGACGGCAGCAAGGTGCCGGTCGAACTCGGTCTCGCCGATGAATCCGGCTACTCGCGCAGCGGCACGATCGAGTCGGTCGACAACCGGCTCGACACGTCGTCGGGCACGATCCGCGTGCGCGCGAAGTTCGACAACGCGGACGGCACGCTGATTCCGGGCCTCTACGCGCGCCTCAAGGTGGGGGGCAGCGCACCGCATCCGGCGCTGTTGATCGACGATGCCGCGGTCGGCACCGACCAGGACAAGAAGTTCGTGCTGGTCGTCGATCAGGGCAACCACGTCGTTTATCGCGGGATCACGACGGGTTCGATGCAAGGCAATCTGCGCGTCGTCAAGGACGGCTTGAAGCCGGGCGATCGGATCGTCGTCAACGGCGTTCAGCGCGTGCGTCCCGGCGATACGGTCCGAGCGCACATGGTGCCGATGACGACCGACGACGACCCGAACAGCGCAGCGCTCGCGCAGTCGCGTGCCAAGGCCGAGGCCGGCGCGAAAGGCAATTCGTGAGCCGCATGCTCCAACGCGCATGCTCCAACGTTAAGAGCTTCCAATGAACATATCCAAATTCTTCATCGATCGCCCGATCTTCGCAGGCGTGCTATCGGTATTGATCCTGCTCGGGGGCATCATCTCGCTGTTCAAGCTGCCCATTTCCGAGTATCCGGAAGTGGTGCCGCCTTCGGTGGTGGTGCACGCGCAGTATCCGGGCGCGAATCCGAAGGTGATCGCCGAGGCGGTCGCCGCGCCGCTCGAAGAGCAGATCAATGGTGTCGAGAACATGTTGTACATGCAGTCGCAGGCGAATAGCGACGGCAATCTGACGCTGACCGTCACGTTCAAGCTCGGCACCAATCCCGACCTCGCGACGCAGCTCGTGCAGAACCGCGTCAATCAGGCGCTGCCGCGTCTGCCGGAAGACGTGCAGCGGCTCGGCGTGACGACGATCAAGAGTTCGCCGACGCTGACGATGGTCGTGCACCTGATCTCGCCGAACGATCGTTACGACATGACGTATCTGCGCAATTACGCGCTGCTCAACGTGAAGGATCGGCTCGCGCGGATTCAGGGCGTCGGCGAAGTGCAGCTGTGGGGCTCGGGCGATTACGCAATGCGTATCTGGCTCGATCCGCAGAAAGTCGCGCAACGCGGTCTCACGGCGACCGAAGTCGTCAACGCGATCCGCGAGCAGAACATCCAGGTCGCGGCCGGTGTGATCGGTGCGTCGCCGTCGGTACCGGGCACGCAATTGCAGTTGTCGGTGAATGCGCGCGGCCGTTTGAGGACCGAGGGCGAATTCGGCGACATCATCGTGAAGACCGCGCCCGACGGCGGCGTGACCTATCTGCGCGATATCGCCCGGATCGAGCTCGCGGCGTCGGAATATGGTCTGCGTTCGCTGCTCGACAACAAGCCCGCGGTTGCGCTCGCGATCAATCAGGCGCCGGGTGCGAACTCGCTCGCGATTTCAGAGCAGGTGCGCGCGGCGATGAAGGAACTCGCCGAAGACATGCCGGCCGGCGTCGAATACCGGATCGTCTACGACCCGACGCAGTTCGTGCGTTCGAGTATCGAGGCGGTGATCCATACGCTGCTCGAAGCGATTGCGCTGGTCGTGATCGTCGTGATCGTGTTCCTGCAGACGTGGCGCGCGTCGATCATTCCGTTGATCGCGGTGCCGGTGTCGATCGTCGGTACGTTCTCGCTGCTGCTTGCGTTCGGCTTCTCGATCAACGCGTTGTCGCTGTTCGGCATGGTGCTCGCGATCGGCATCGTGGTCGACGATGCGATCGTCGTGGTGGAGAACGTCGAGCGCAACATCGAAAGCGGGCTCAGTGCGCGCGAGGCGACCTACAAGGCGATGCGCGAAGTGAGCGGGCCGATCATCGCGATTGCGCTGACGCTCGTCGCCGTGTTCGTGCCGCTCGCGTTCATGACGGGTCTCACGGGCCAGTTCTACAAGCAGTTCGCGATGACCATCGCGATCTCGACGGTGATCTCGGCGTTCAATTCGCTGACGCTGTCGCCGGCGTTGTCCGCGCTGCTGCTGCGCAGCCACGGCGAGAAGGAAGACTGGCTGACGCGTGTGATGAACCGTGTGCTCGGCGGCTTCTTCAAGCGTTTCAACAAGGTCTTTCATCGTGGTTCGGAAGCCTACGGCCGTGGTGTGACCGGCGTGCTGCGCCGCAAGGGCGCGATGCTCGCGGTGTACGCAATCCTCATCGGTGCAACCGTATTGGTGGCGCGGATCGTGCCGGGCGGCTTCGTGCCCGCGCAGGACAAGGAGTATCTGATCGCGTTCGCGCAGTTGCCGAACGGTGCCTCGCTCGATCGCACGGAGAAGGTGATCCGCGATATGAGCGCGATCGCGCTGAAGCAGCCGGGCGTCGAAAGCGCGGTGGCCTTCCCTGGTCTGTCGGTGAATGGCTTCACGAATAGTTCGAGCGCGGGCATCGTGTTCGTCACGCTGAAGCCGTTCAAGGAGCGCGGCAACAAGAAGCTCTCGGCAGGCGCGATTGCCGGTGCGCTGAACCAGCAGTACGGCGCGATCAAGGACTCGTTCGTTGCGGTGTTCCCGCCGCCGCCGGTGCTCGGGCTCGGCACGCTCGGCGGCTTCAAGATGCAGCTCGAAGATCACGGCGCGCTCGGTTACGCGGAACTCAACAAGGCTGCCGAAGCATTCGTGAAGCGCGCGGCGCAAACGCCCGAACTTGGGCCGACCTTCTCCAGCTATCAGATCAACGTGCGCCGCAGCTGAACGTCGATCTCGATCGCGTGAAGGCGAAGCAGCTCGGCGTGCCGGTCACGGACGTGTTCGACACGATGCAGATCTATCTGGGCTCGCTGTACGTGAACGACTTCAACCGCTTCGGTCGCGTGTATCAGGTGCGCGTGCAGGCGGATGCGCCGTTCCGTCAACGCGCCGACGACATCCTGCAACTGAAGACGCGCAACGCGGCGGGCGAGATGGTGCCGTTGTCGTCGCTCGTCACGGTGACGCCGACCTACGGACCGGAGATGGTGGTGCGCTACAACGGCTACACGGCGGCCGACATCAACGGCGGCCCGGCGCCCGGCTTTTCGTCGGGACAGGCGCAGGCCGCGGCCGAACGCGTGGCCGCCGAGGTGCTGCCGCGCGGCGTGAAGCTCGAGTGGACCGACCTCACGTATCAGCAGATCCTCGCCGGCAATGCGGGCATGTGGGTGTTCCCGATCAGCGTGCTGCTGGTGTTCCTCGTGCTCGCCGCGCTGTACGAAAGCCTGACGCTGCCGCTCGCCGTGATCCTGATCGTGCCGATGAGCGTGCTGTCCGCGCTGACCGGCGTGTGGCTCACCGGTGGCGACAACAACATCTTCACGCAGATCGGTTTGATGGTACTGGTGGGCTTGTCCGCGAAGAATGCGATCCTGATCGTCGAGTTTGCGCGTGAGCTCGAACACGACGGACGCAGTCCGCTGCAGGCCGCGATCGAAGCGAGCCGTCTGCGTCTGCGGCCGATTCTGATGACGTCGATCGCCTTCATCATGGGCGTGGTGCCGCTGGTGTTGTCGAGCGGCGCGGGCTCGGAGATGCGTCACGCGATGGGCGTCGCGGTGTTCTTCGGCATGCTCGGCGTCACGCTGTTCGGCCTGATGCTGACGCCGGTGTTCTATGTGGTGCTGCGTTCGCTCGCGGGCGGGACGATTCACGTCGCGCAGAAGGATGCGCCGCGCTACGGTGCGCCCGTTACGGACGCCTGAGGAGAAAACAACAATGAAACGCTTTGAATCTCGCTTTATATCTTTGCGCGGATGGGGCCGCGCGGCCGCGAGCGGTTTGCTGATCGCCCTGCTGGCCGCTTGTTCGGTCGAGCCGACGTACAAGCGTCCCGACGTCGATACGCCGGCGGCGTTCAAGGAAGCGCCCGCGATGGCGACGTCGGCTGCGGCTGCGTCGGGCGTAGCGGCTGGTTCGGCCGCGCCGGCGCAAAACACCGGCACGTGGAAGCCGGCCCAGCCCGCCGACGACGCCCTGCGTGGCGAATGGTGGAAGGTGTTCGGCGACCCGCAGCTCGACGCGCTCGAAGAGCAGGCCGCCGCCGCGAACCAGGACCTGAAGGCCGCAGCCGCGCGCGTGCAGCAGGCGCGCGCGGTCACGCAGGCGGCGAAGTCCGACTGGTTCCCGAAGCTCGACGCGGGCTTCGGCCCGACCCGGGAGCGTGCGTCGGCGGCGTCGCAATTCCTGCCGGACAGCGCGGGCGGCACGACCGGCACGATCTGGCGCGCGCAGGTCGGCGCGTCGTATGAAGCGGATCTGTTCGGGCGGGTCAGCTCGAATGTGAACGCGTCGCGCTCGGACGAGCAGCAGAGCGAAGCGCTGTTTCGCTCGGTGCAACTGTCGTTGCAGGCCGACGTCGCGCAGAACTATTTCCAGTTGCGCGAGCTCGACACCGACCAGGATCTGTATCGCCGCACCGTCGCGTTGCGCGAGGACACGCTGAAGCTCGTCGAGCGGCGCTTCAAGGAAGGCGATATCAGCGAGCTGGATCTGTCGCGCTCGCGCAACGAGCTCGCGAGCGCGCGTGCCGATGCGGTCGGCGTCGCGCGGCAACGGGCGGCCTCGGAGCATAGCCTCGCGATTCTGCTCGGCAAGCCGCCCGCCGATTTCTCGTTCGCGGAACAACCGCTCGCGCCGGTGGCGGTGCGCGTGCCGCCGGGTTTGCCGTCGGCGCTGCTCGAACGCAGGCCGGACATCGCGGCAGCCGAACGCGCGATGCAGGCAGCGAATGCGCGCGTCGGGCTCGCGAAGTCGGCGTTCTTCCCGAAGCTCGACATCACCGGCGCGTTCGGCTTTGAATCGGCGACGCTCGGCGATCTGTTCATGTGGTCGAGCCGCGCGTTCATCCTCGGTCCGTTCGCGGGTACCGCGCTGACGGTGCCGATCTTCGACGGCGGCCGCCGCAAGGCCAATCTCGCGCAGGCCCGTTCGAAGTACGACGAGGACGTCGCGCAATATCGCCAGCAGGTGCTCGTGGCGTTCCGTGAAGTCGAGGACAATCTTGCCGATCTGCGTTTGCTCGACGATCAGATGCGCGAGCAGAACGACGCGGTCGATGCGTCGCAGCGCGCCGCGCATCTGTCGCGCACGCAGTACACGGAGGGCGCGGTCAGCTATCTCGACGTGATCGATGGCGAGCGGCAGGTGCTGCAGTCGCAATTGCAGGCGAGCCATCTGGCGGGCACGCAGGCGGTCGCGACCGTGAATCTGATTCGCGCGCTCGGTGGCGGTTGGGGCGATGTGACGGCGGGGGATACGGCGGTGGGGGCGGCGCCGGTGCCGGTTGGTGCTTCCGGCGGCGCGGCGGCTTCGCTGGCTGCGGCTTCCGGCTCTGCGGCCGGAGCCGCATCGGTTTCAGCGCAGCAGCAGGTGGCGAAGCGCTGAATTCCTAAGCCTGTTGGCAAGCGCTTCATCGACCTCATCAACGACGCTTGGCATTATCGGCGCGACGGTGATGCCGCATAACCTGTATCTGCACTCGTCGATCGTGCAGACCCGCGCGGTGAAGCGCGATCCGGCCAGCATTCGCTCGGCGATCGGCATGTCACGCATCGACACGATCGCATCGCTCGTGATCGCGGCGCTGATCAACATGGCGATCCTGATTCTCGCGGCCGCCGCGTTTTGCGCGACGGGCCACGACCAGGTCACGCAGATCTTCATCACGCGAGCGCTCGCGCTGATCCCGGCGCTGATCGGTGTGCGGATGCTCGGCAATGGCGCGGTTGGCCAACTGCTCGTCGCGAGTCAGGTCGTGCTGAGCCTGCAACTGCCGTTCGCGCTGTATCCGCTGATCCGCATGACGAGCGGCCGATCGCTGATGGGCGAATTCGCCAACACGCTGCCGACGCGCCTGCTCGTGTGGACGCTGTTTGTTGCGATCAGTGCGGCGAATCTGTGGCTCGTTGCCCAGACGGTGGGGCTGGCCGGTTGATCTGAACGACCGGTATTCGGCACGCCGGTTTGCCCGGCGCGAAGGCGAAAAAAATCCGCGCAGTTCAATCACTGCGCGGAATCATGTGAGCTTCGGTTTGAATCGGGTCGAGCGCGTCTCGCGACGGCGAATCGATCGGTCAAGCGGCCTGCGCAACCTGCGCCGCATCGAGCGCTTCCCGGCGCGCGGCTGCTGCCTTCTTCGTCTTGCCGGCACGCGACGGCGGCTGGCAGGCGCCGCACACGACGTTGTGCTGCAGGTCGTGCTTGTGCGCGACGAACTTGCCGGTACAGCGGCAGCATCTGGTCAACTGCAGGATGTCGGCGTCGAAGAAACGCACCAGCGTCCACGCGCGCGTCAGATCGAGCACCGGCTCGGTTTCGCTGTGCTGACAGTGTTCGAGATACAGCCGATAGCCCTTGGTCAGCGCATCCAGATGCGAGCAGCGCGCTTCGTTCTTGAGGAACAGGTACGTGTTGTAGAACAGCGACGCGTGAATGTTCGCGAGCCACGTCATGTACCAGTCCGCCGAGAACGGCAGCATGCCCTTGGGCGGCGATACGCCCTTGACCTCGCGATACAGGCGGATCATACGGTCGCGCGACAGCGTCAACTCGCTCTCGAGCACCTGCATGCGGGCGCCGAGCTCGATCAGTGCGATCGCGCGAAATACTTCCTGTGCATCTTCGGTCAGGCTTCGCTTGAGCATTGCAGTCACCTCGATCAGGCAAATTGCTCGGCGGGCTGGCCTGCAAGCAGGATCGCCGTGTGGGTCGGTGCAATTGCGGTGTGCTTTGTCGTTTGCGTCAACGCCGACAGCATCGCGTGGTCGTTGAAGCGGAAGAAGCACAAAAGCTGGTCGGAAGCGGCCAGCTTGACGATTTGCGCGAGCGACAGCCCGGCAAGCAAGTCAGCCAGTTCCGACGACAGTCCCAGCCGGAACATTCCGACCGGTTTGTCCTCGCGCAACATGCGTTGCGCGAGCATGATGTAAGACAAGTTGATCTCGCGGATTGAATCCAGCGTCTCGCTGCTACGGTCCATTTTGTCTGTTTCCGAAGCCCCGAATTACTATGTCGGCTTTGCGCCGTTATGTCTTTTCTGCCTCGCCGGCAACGTGGCCTCCGGCTACATGTTGCTACTTGCTACAGCCAGCGAACATTTGATACAAGAGGTTACATTTCGTAACAGCTCGGGACGAATTGTATGAAGGCTAAAACCAGAAATCAATCCTTTCTCAAAAAAATATCTCAAAAAGCTACATCATTTTTCGGTAAGTTTTTCACGCCATTGTAATGAATGATGCCAAGTGAATTTATAGCCTTTCGACACTGGCCTCTAATCCATGAAAACCCTTGCTGGATGGGAATCCTACGCGATTGTCCGAGACGTGCGTCCGCACCGCGCGGCGATCGGTAAATTTGTTTTGGATTAGAAAGGAACAGAAAGCGATGGAATGGACGGTAATAAATACTCGTGCTGGGGGCGCGTGAGGGGCGGATGGAGCCTGTAACCGTATGAAGCGTCCCCCGTTACAAACTACGCAAACGAGGGCCGGATTTGTAACGGCTCGATGAGGAAGGGCAGCCGGTCTGTCGCACGCGTTCGACCCCGAGACTGAACAGCGGTCGCAGACGCGTACCGATCACGTTGTGGACGGAGGCTGCGAGAAGCCAGTGCCGTGCAGGTTGCCTGACACGATGTCGGTGCAATAAGACGACATTACAACGTTGACGAGGCGCCGGGAATGGCCGCAAGGAGGCGTCGTCAATGATTCCCGGGGGCGCTACGCCAGGAATCGCGCCATCAGATCCTCGTCATGGAACACCCCGTCGACGTTCAAGGCGCCGACTTCGCACCCATATTTGCGAAAGCCGAGCGATTCATACAGCCTGCGCGCCGCGTCGTTGCGGCTACCCACGGTTAGCTGCACCTGTCGCAAACCGTCGACGCGCGCCGCGCGCGTCAGCAACTCGCCGAGCAGCGCGCGCCCGACCCCACGACCAGCCGCTTCCTGTGCGACATACATGCCGACCACGTTCGCCTTGTGCCGCTCCTTGTGGGCTTTATTGCGCAGCAGACCGACGACGCCGATCAGCGGAGCGTCGGCCGACGCATACGCGCCAAGCAGAAACGTGCCTTCCGTCTCCGAGCCCTGCAGTGTCGCGTCATGCTGCCCGGCGCCTTTCGCCAGCGCTTCGTCGTGGCTTTGTCCGAACGAAGCGGGGTGCGCCTTCAGCCCGCGCAGACGAAGCTGGAAATAGGCGTCCCGGTCGGCGGGTCCGAGTTGGCGGATCAGCAGGGTGTCGGCGTTGACGGACATCTCACTTATTCGTGGTGAGTGGAGCGGTGGTACGCGAGCGGCTAGCCGCGCTGATGTTCGGCAAATTCGCGCAGCGCCGACGCGGTTTGCCGATCCGCCGGAAAGAACGCCTCGATGGCGAGTTCCGACAGCGTAACGTCCACGGGCGTGCCGAACACCGTGGTGGTGCTGAAAAACGACAACACGCCAAGCGGCGTACGCAGCCGCAATGGCACGGCGATCTGGTTGAGGACTGCATCGTCCAGCGTCGAGGCGTCTGCATTCGGCGGCGCGGGGTAGCCGGCCAGTTCGTCGCGCAGTGCGCTCAGCGTGTCGTCGCCGCTGACGTCGATCTGCCGTTGCAGGCGGCCCAGCACATGCTCGCGCCACGCATGCCAGTTGACGATCGACGCCGCAATGCCTTGCGGATGCAGACTCAGGCGCAGTGCGTTGACCGGTGGCTTCAACAGTTCGGGACTCGCGCCGCTCAACAACGGCGCAATCGCATTGTTGGTCGCGACGATGGTCCAGTGCCGGTCGATCGCGAGGGCCGGGTAGGGCTCATGTCCTTTGAGCACCAGTTCGACGGCTTCGCGTGCGGCGGCGAGCTGCGGGTCGGAGAGGGGACGTTCGCGAAACAGCGGCGCGTAACCGGCCGCGACGAGCAGAGCATTGCGCGCGCGCAACGGCACGTCGAGGCGCTCGGCGAGATGCATGACCATTTCCCGGCTCGGTAGCGCGCGCCCCGATTCGACAAAGCTCAGATGGCGGGTCGAAATGTCAGCCTCCGTGGCGAGCAGCAACTGGCTCATGCGCCGCCGCTGCCGCCATTCGCGGAGAAGTTCGCCGACCGCCCGAGTGCCGATCGGCGCGGATGATGGAGCCGCTTGTGCAATAGAGAGTGTGTTCATGCCACCGATCATAGTCAAAGCGTGCAAGCAATCGATTACCTGAGAGGTAATGCCCCGCCAATTTCAGTCAACGAGACGGGTGCCCGGCTCAGGCGGCAGCCAGGCGCAACGGCACGGCGGTGAATTTGACGCCGATCGCACTCGCCAGTTTGAGGACCGTGTCCATGCGTGGCTTGGAGCCGGGCGCGAGTGTCTTGTAGAGGCTCTCGCGCCCCAGGCCCGCTGCCGCGGCGATCTTCGTGATGCCGCGTGCCTTGGCGATATCCGCGATGGCGGCGAGCAGCAGATCGGAGTCGCCTTCGTCGAGGGCGGCGTTCAGATAGGCCGCGACCATTTCGTCGTTGTCGAGGTACTTCGATGCATCGAAGCGTGCCGTTTTGATCTTGCTCATGACCGTTCCTTTCTGATGGTTGTCCACATTGCTCCGGCATGCCTGATATCCGCCTGCTGCGTGGACTTGTTACCCCCGCAGAGCAGCAGATACATCATGCGTTCCTCGCGCGCGTAGTAGACCCGGTAACCCGGCCCGCAATCGATGCGCATCTCGAACACGCCGTTTTCCAGCAACTTCGCGTCGCCGAAAAGCCCGTGTTCCGCGCGGCGGATCCGCACGAGAATTTGCGCCTTCGCCTTGATGTCGGTGAGGCCGTGAAGCCAACGGTCGAACTCTTCGGTGCAGTTGATCGTGTACACGCGCGGTGTTTCGATCTGCGGATGATTGTATCTCCAAGGATACGGTCGTGCAAGCGAGAAAAGCGTCTCGATAAAGCGGTCCAAGCGGTCCTCCTGTTCATTGCATTGCCCGCCTCGCGATGTCGTCGGCGGGCTTCGATGAGTCACTTGAGGTTAGCGGTGCGAAGGTTTTTTGACGACTCGGCCGAATGACCTATTTGGCGAGAAAAACAGTGAAAAGCGCTGCGTGACAGCGAAGGCTGCATCCGCTTGATTACCTCTCACGTAATCGACGCAATGCACGCGAGCCGTCAATCTTCATTCCGAGCCCGCCGCATGCGATGCGTATGCCGCGCGAAGTGCTCAGTCCTGTCAATCGAGGAGTTCGAGATGAATGCGCATACCGATTTGATCGACCGTTATTTCGATACCTGGAACGAGACCGATGGCGCGCGTCGTCGCGAGTTGATCGCGACAACGTGGAGCGCCGATGCCGACTATCGCGACCCGCTGCTGGCGGGCGCGGGCCACGATGGCATCGACGCCATGATCCGCGCGGTGCATGAGCGTTTTCCGCATCACACGTTTCGCCGTACGACCGACGTCGACGGCTTCGCGAATCGCCTGCGCTTCTCGTGGGCACTGACGACCCCCGCGGGCGAGGCGATCGTGAAGGGCTCGGACTTCGGCGTGGTGGACGCGCATGGGCGTCTGCAAGCGGTCACCGGTTTTCTCGACGAAACCCCCGGCGCCGCCTGAGGCGTCTTTCACGGAGACGATCATGCATGAGCCCGCCGCTGCCAAGCCCGCACAAGTCCATCTCGCGTTGCTGCGCGTCGCGGCCGCGCTCGATGCGTTATCGAGCGCGATCGCCGGTTTCGCGCTGCTCGGCGGCGCGCGGGCGTTCATGTTCATCGCACTGCTCGGTTGGCGCGAGCCGGTGCTCGGCGGCGCGGGGCTCGTGCTGCTCGCTTTGGTCGGATGGCTGCGCTGGCAATGCGGTGCGAGCGCAGCGCCGCAAGACGTCCGGCGCGCTTGCTACAATCGATCGTCGTGCGGATGAAGCGTCGTGCGGATGAAGCGTGACACGCATCGTCTTGCGCAAAGCTCACGACCTCACCCCCTCAGCATGTTCCCAACCGAACGACCTGGAGACCCCGTGCTGAAAAATCTGGACCCGCTACTGAACGCCGATATCCTGCACGCGCTGCGCTCGATGGGCCACGGCGACGAGCTCGTGATCTGCGACGCCAACTTCCCGGCCGACGCCGTCGCGCGCGATACCGTGCTCGGCAAGCCGCTGCGTCTCGACGGCGTCAGTTCGCCGCGCGCGATCCGCGCGGTGTTGTCGGTGCTGCCGCTCGACACCTTTATCGAGCATCCCGCGTCGCGCATGGAAGTGGTTGGCGAGCCGCACACGATTCCCGCGGTGCAGCGCGAAGCGCAAGCCGAGGTCAACGCGGGCGAGGGGCGCGAGGTGCCCTTCGTGTCGATCGAGCGGTTCGCGTTTTACGAGCGTGCGCGCCAGGCATACTGTGTGATCGCGACGGGCGAGGAGCGCGGCTACGGCTGCTTCGTATTCACGAAGGGCGTGTTGCTCGCGCCGGACGCGCCACGCGCATAGTCGCTACCACCTTTCTCGATTCATCACGACAAACCCATGAGCTTCCAGCTAGCCAGTCTCGATCATCTCGTTCTGAACGTCGCCGACGTCGAAGTGAGCGCGGCGTGGTACGCGCGGATGCTCGGCATGCGACGCACCGAGTTCGCGTCGCGCACCGGCACGCGCGTGGCGATGAACTACGGTAATCAGAAGATCAATCTGCGTCCCGCGTCGGCCGATACCGTCGCCTGGATCACGTCGCGCGAGGCGGTGCCGGGCACGGCGGACCTGTGCTTCGTGACCACCGCAAGCCCGGACGACGTCAAGGCGCACTGGCTTGCGCAAGGCGTCGCTATCGAGGCGGGGCCGGTGGAGCGCGACGGCGCGCGCGGCAAGATGACCTCGGTGTATTGCCGCGACCCGGACGGCAACCTGATCGAGGTCGCCACGTATCCGTCAGCTTGAGCGGGCTTGGAAATCGCGGCCATTGCTCATATGCTCAGGGGCGAGGCGGGGAACTGAGCCCGTCCATTCGGGTCTGCTGCTTATTCATTACAGGAGTCCCCCATGTCGCGTCCCGTCGATTTCGGCATTATTTTCATCGCCCGTCTTGCGCTTTCCGTGCTGTTCCTGTGGAGCGGGGTGATGAAACTGCTGGGCTATGCGGGCTTCGTCGGCTACCTGCATTCGAAAGGCGTGCCGTTCGTGCAGATCGCCGCGCCGATCGCAACCGCGATCGAGGTGCTCGGCGGCCTGCTGCTCGTGGTCGGCTTCAAGGTACGGCCGCTCGCGCTGGTCATGGCGGCGTATACGGTCGCGACGGCGGTGCTCGGCCACGACTTCTGGAATATCACCGACCCGGCCTTGCAGCACGACATGGTGATTCATTTCTGGAAGAACATCGGAATCGCGGGCGGTTTCCTGCTGCTGTTCGTTACCGGCGCGGGGCGTCTGAGCATCGACAACGCGCGCGCGCCGCGCGGCGGACTCGGCGGCCTGTAAAGCGGGCTGTAAAGCGTGAGCGCGCGCAGTCGGCGCGGCCCGCATCCTGCTACACAGCAGGATTTCCAATCCGCGCCAATCATGGGAGCAGATGATGATTCAGAACTTCGAGCAAATGATCGGCGGCAAGCTCACGCAACTGTGCGCGAGTCTCGGCGAAGGGCCGACGCCGCATCGTGTGATCATCAGCCTCGCCGAGTCGGCGAAGACGCTGGTGGTTCTGGATGCGTCCGGATTCATCGGCACGCTGAAGGCGGACATCGAGGACCCGGAAAAGCTGCTCGCGGATGCGATCGCCAAAGCGCGCAACGAAGGCCTGATCGAGCGCGCAATCGCTACCGGCACGATTCAGGAGGCGTCGCTGTAGGCGCCTGCATTACACACCGCTTACTTACTCGCGGCGCTCGCGCCGCGCGCAGACGATGCCGCCGCGTGCGGCTCCGGATGCACGAAACACGCGAGCACGAGACCCAGCACCAGCAGTCCCACTGAAATAGCCGTCGCCGCTTGCATCCCCGGCACGATCTGCGTCGCGGCCGCACCGCCCGCGAGCGCGCCGAAGGCCGCCACACCCACCGCGCCGCCGGCCTGGCGCGCCGTGTTCAATACCGCCGACGCCGTGCCCGCGCGCCGCGCTTCGGTCGATGCGAGCACCGCCGTGGTCATCGCCGGCACCGCGAGTCCCATACCCGACGGAATCAGCAAAAACGGCAGCAGCAGGCCAATCAGCGGCGTCTCGGCGTCGACGAGATGCAGCAGGCCATAGCCGAGACCAGCCGTGATCGCGCCGAGGATCATCGGCACGCGCACTCCCAGGCGGCCGATCACCCAGCCGCTCGCGACGTTCGAGATCAGGAAGCCGCCCGTCAGCGGCAGGAACGCGAGGCCCGCCTGCAACGGTGTGTAGCCGCGCACGCGCTGCAGGTAAAGGCTCAGCACGAATACCATGCCGTAATAGGTCAGATTCACGCAGATGCCGAACAGCACTGCCGCGCTGAACGTGCGCGTGCCGAACAGCGACAGCGGCAGCATCGGGCGCGCGACGCGCGCTTCGACGAACACGAACGCACCCGCCGCCAGCAGCGCCAGCACGAAGCCGCCGGCGACCAGCGGATGCGCGAGCCCGAGCGGCCGCCATTCGATCACCGCGGCGACGAACGCGGTTAGCGCGACGATCGCGAGACACTGGCCGCCGAGATCGATGCCGCGTGGCGTCGCGCCGGTGTTGCCGCGAGCGGCGGCCGGCACGCCGCCTTGCGAGGTTTGCGGACGCGGAATCCACAGCAGTGTCGCGAGCAGGCCGGCCGCGCAGATCGGTAGATTGACGAGAAAGATGCTGCGCCAGCCGAACGCGGCGATCAGCAGGCCGCCAGCCACGGGCCCGGCCGCGATCGAAATCGCGCCGGAGGCGGTCCACAGGCCGACCGCGCGTGCCCGCAGCTTCGGTTCGTGGCCGAACGACTGATTGAGCAGCGCGAGCGAATTCGGCAGCATCGCTGCCGCGCCGATGCCTTGCACCGCGCGCGCGGCGATCAGCATCGGGGCATCGAGCGCGAGCCCGCAGGCCAGCGACGCGAGCGCGAACAGCACGATTCCGCACGCATACATGCGCCGCGCGCCGAAGCGGTCGCCGAGCGCGCCGGCCGACAGCATCAGCACCGCAAACGCGAGCGTGTACGCATCGACGACCCATTGCAGGCCCGCGACGTTCGCGTGCAGGTCCGCGCCGATTCGTGGCAACGCGATGTTGACGATGGTCACGTCGAGTTGCGTGACCACGAAGCCGACGCTGACGGTCGCGAGAACGCGACCGAGGGCGGGCGAAAAGGAGGGTGTGGATGAGTTCATGACTGCATCGTAAGCCCGATGCAGCGCGCCACGTTTCGGCGTGGCGTGAAGTATGGATGTCGCCGGATCAACGCCCCCGCGGCGCATCCTTGATGAACAGCGTGGTCAGCGCGCCCAGCACGCAGATCGCCGCGACGTACAGCGGCGCGGCCAGCGGGTTCGACTTCATCATCAGCGATACGGCGATCGGCGTCAGACCGCCGAACACCGCATACGCGACGTTGTACGAGAACGAGATGCCCGAGAAGCGCACCACCGGCGGGAATCCGCGGACCATCACGAGCGGAATCGCGCCGATCACGCCGACGAAAAGTCCGGCCAGTGCATACAGCGGCACGAGCAGGGACGTATCGACGGCCAACTGGCGAAACATCACGTAGTACGTGATCGCAAGCGCAACACCGCCGACGAAAATCGTGCGACCCGCGCCAATGCGTCCGGCGATCGAACCCGCCACCACGCAGCCGATCGTCAGGCACAGCGTCGCGACACAGTTCGCGAGCAGCGCGGTGGCCGGCTCGATGTGAAATTGCTTTTGCAGCAGCGTCGGCGTCATCAGGATCACGACGACGATCGCCGCCGACAGCATCCAGGTGAGCAGCATCGACACGATCACCGCGCGGCCGTGATCGCGCAGCACGGCCTTCAGCGGCACTTCCGCGGCGATCGCCTTGCGTTGCTTCAGTTCGGCGAACACCGGCGTCTCGTGCAGCCAGCGGCGCAGATAGACCGAGAACATGCCGAACACGCCGCCGATGAGGAACGGAACACGCCATGCATATTCGGAAATATCGGCCGGCGTGAAATGGCGATTGACCGCCGACGCAATCAGCGAGCCGAGCAAAATGCCCGCCGTGAGGCCGGCCGTCAGCGTGCCGCACGCATAGCCGACGTGCCGCCCGGGCACATGCTCTGCGACGAACACCCATGCGCCCGGAACTTCGCCGCCGACCGCCGCGCCCTGCATCACGCGGAACAGCAACAGCAGCACCGGCGCGAGCACGCCGATGCTCGCATAGGTGGGCATCAGGCCCATCAGCAGCGTCGGCACCGACATCAGCAGCACGCTCAGCGTGAACATACGCTTGCGGCCGAACAGGTCGCCGAAGTGCGCCATGATGATGCCGCCGAGCGGCCGCGCCAGATAACCGGCCGCGAAAATGCCGAAGGTCTGCACCTGACGCAGCCAGTCCGGCATCGCCGCCGGGAAGAACAGCTGGCCGATCGCCGGCGCGAAGAAAACGAAGATGATGAAGTCGTAGAACTCGAGCGCTCCGCCGAGCGCGGCGAGACCGAGTGTCTTGTAATCGCTGTGCCCAAGCGGGCGGGGGGTGACAGCCTGCGCTCCACCCAGATTTGTCGCTTGCATTGCCATGTCTTCTGATGAATTGTGAGCCACGCGGGAGACGCGTGGACATACGGCGGTCGTCGGGCGAGAAGTGCGGCAGGCGCTGGGTAGAGCACGGGACACGGGCGCGCCGTCCGGATAGGGCGGGCGCGCTGGCGACGGAGGCCGGCGCGGATTTTACAGGATGGAAGCGGAAGTCCTGCGGGAGCGCCCAGTTGGGCGAAGAAAGCGGCGGAAAATAGGAATGCTCCGAAGGGAGGGACCGGGGTGCGGCTCGGAGAATGGCCTGCATGTCCTTGTCGAGAGTCCATCCCATGCGCATTGCAGTTCTTCAGCGTGACCCGGTCATGCGTCAGTCCATTGAATCAAGTCTGGTAAGAGCCGGCCATTTCTGCGCGGCCTATGACGACGGCGTTGCGATGTCGAGGTCGCTCGTGCGCTCCACGATGGATCTGCTGGTGCTCGACTGGCAGGATATGCGGCCCGCCGGCGCGGACCTGTTGCGCTCGGTGCGCCGCGTGGCAGGCGAGCACGTGCCGATCATGTTCGTGTCGAACGACGGCTCGGAGGAAAGCATGGTGCGCGCGCTCGCGGGCGGTGCCGACGATTACCTCGCGTTGCCGCTGCGGGACGCCGAGTTTCGCGCGCGAGTCGCGGCGCTTCTGCGGCGCGCGTATCCGGAGCGTTTCAGCGCCGCGACCTGTTTCGAGATCGGCCCCTATTGCTTCGACACGATCCGCCGGGCGGTCACGCTGCGCGGCGAGCCGGTGTCGCTGTCGCCCACCCAGTACCGGATCGCGGCGCTGTTCTTTTCCAACGTCGATCGCGTGATGTCGCGCGACCATATCTTCGCGACGGTGTGGGGCCGCGAACTGCGCGAGTTCACGCGGACCATCGACAGTCACGTTTCGCGGCTGCGTCTGCTGCTCGCGATCGAGCCGCACAATGGTTTCCGGCTGCAGCCGGTATACAGAAGCGGCTACCGGTTGCTGCGGCTTCACGACCATGTGCTCAGGGAGTGAAGATTGGCAGTCGGCGCGCACGGCATGAGGTCGCCACGGCCAGGTATATGCTGAAATCCGCGTTGCAGCCCGTCGCGCTCGCCAGCGGTGTTCATTCTCCTTACCTGTCCGTATCGGTTAGCCGGGTTGCCGCGTTTGCGCCGATGGTCGTCGACGCCGATACCGAATAGCGGGACGTTTCGCGCGCCGCGCGCGCGGCGGCTCACGCATCGCGCCGCTATGCCGAAATCGTCTCAATCCGCGCGTACGCGCACCAAGACCCACCGGCCCGCGATTCCTACCATGGGCGACATGAAAACTCTCAACATCATCGACTCGCACACCGGCGGTGAGCCCACCCGCCTCGTGGTGTCGGGTGGCCCGGATCTGGGCGGCGGCACGCTCGCGCAACGGCTCGAGGTGTTCCGCACTCGCTTCGACGACTGGCGCGCCGGCATCGTCACCGAACCGCGGGGCTCGGACGTGGTGGTCGGCGCGTTGCTCTGCGAGCCCGACGATCCGACTTGCGCGGCCGGCGTGATCTTCTTCAACAACGTCGGCTATCTCGGCATGTGCGGGCACGGCACCATCGGGCTCGTCGTGTCGCTCGCGCACATGGGGCGGATCGGGCCGGGACGACACCGCATCGAAACGCCGGTCGGCATGGTGGAGGCGACGCTGAACGAAGACGGCGGCGTCGCGGTGCGCAACGTGCCCGCGTATCGCCACCGCAAGGCGGTGCAGGTCGACGTGCCAGGCTATGGCGCACTGACCGGCGACATCGGCTGGGGCGGCAACTGGTTTTTCCTCGTCGCCGAGCATGGGCACGAGCTCGAAGCCGCGAACATCGCGAGCCTGACGGCTTTCAGCTCGGCGATTCGCGACGCGCTGATCGCACAGAACATCACCGGCGCGAACGGCGCGCTGATCGACCATATCGAGCTGTTCGGACCGGGTTCGCGCGAGGGCCTCGACAGCCGCAGCTTCGTGCTGTGTCCCGGCAATGCGTACGACCGCTCGCCGTGTGGCACCGGCACGAGCGCGAAGGTCGCGTGTCTCGCGGCCGACGGCAAGCTCGCCGAAGGCGCGGTGTGGCGCCAGGAGAGCATCATCGGCAGCGTGTTCGAGGCGAGCTATCGCACGGCGGGCGACGGCGTCCACGTGATTCCGACCATCACCGGTCACGCGCACATCATGGCCGAAGGGCGTCTGTGTTTCGACGAGCGCGATCCGTTCGCGTGGGGTATCCGGACCGCATGAGCCCGGACGTGCTGATCATCGGAGCGGGTATCGTCGGTGCCGCGTGCGCGGCGGAACTGGCCGCGCTCGGCATGCGCGTCGACGTGCTCGATGCGCAGCGCATCGGCGGCGGCGCGACGGCGGCCGGCATGGGCCATATCGTCGTGATGAACGACTCGCCCGCCGAATTCGCGCTGAGCCGCTATTCGCGCGAGCTATGGCTCGAGCTCGCGCCGCAGCTGCGCGCGCGCGACGCGTTCGCGCGCTGCGGCACGCTGTGGGTCGCAGCCGACGACGAAGAACGGCAGGCCGCCCGCGCAATGCAGGCGGCGTTTGAGAGCCAAGGCGTCGCCGCGCAATTGCTGGACTCGGCCGAACTGCGCGCCTGCGAACCGGCGCTCGCACCATCGATGGCGGGCGGCTTGCGCATCGAGCACGACAGCATCGTGTATGCGCCGACCGCCGCCGAATGGCTGCTCACGCAGTCGCCGCATGCAGCGAATATCAGCGTGCGACCTGGAGCGTCGGTCGCGTCGGTCGGTGCGGGTGGCGTGACCCTGGCGTGCGGCGAGCGCACCAGCGCGGCGCACGTGGTCGTCGCGAACGGCCTCGGGGCGGCGCAATTGTTGCCGTGGCTGCCGTTGCAGCCGAAGAAAGGCCATCTGCTGATCACCGACCGCTACCCGGGGCTGATCCGTCATCAACTGCTCGAACTTGGCTATATCAAGAGCGCGCATCACGCGAGCGGCACGTCGGTCGCGTTCAACGCACAGCCGCGTCCGACTGGGCAACTGCTGATCGGCTCGTCGCGCCAGTTCGAAACAACCGATCCGGCCGTCGAGATGCCGGTGCTCGCCCGGATGCTGCAACGCGCCGCGCAGTATCTGCCGGGGTTGCCGGCGCTCAGCGGCATCCGCGCGTGGACGGGGTTTCGCGCGGCGTCGCCGGACGGCCTGCCGCTGATCGGACCGGCCGGCGAGTTCGCGCCCGATGTCGGCTCTGGCTCCGCATCCCACCTATGGCTCGCGGTCGGCCACGAAGGGCTTGGCGTGACGACCTCGCTCGCGACCGCGAAACTACTCGCGGCGCAGATCGCGGGCCATGCCGCGCCGATTCCGTGCGAACCTTACCTACCGGTGCGTTTTGCAGAGCAGGTGGCCCATGACCGACACTGACGCGGCCCGCATCCGTTTGAGCGTCGACGGCCGCAGCATCGAAGTGAAACCCGGCACGACCATAGCCGCGGCGCTCGCGATCGCGGGTGTGCGCGGCTCGCGGCTGTCGGTCAAGGGCGAGCCGCGCGAAGCCTTGTGCGGGATGGGCGTGTGCCAGGAGTGCCGCGTCACGATCGACGGTCACGCGCACGCGCTCGCGTGCCAGACGCTATGCCGCGACGGCCAGCACGTGCAGACACGAAACGGGACAGTACACGCATGACGCAGCACTTCGACATCGTGGTGATCGGCGGTGGTCCGGCCGGGCTCAATGCCGCGCGGGCGGCGGCGCAGTCGGGCGCGACTGTCGCGCAGATCGATGACAATCCGCGCGCCGGCGGCCAGGTCTGGCGCCAGGGACCCGCCTATCCGCCTCAAGCAGCGTTGCAGGCGCTACTCACGGCGTTGCAATCGCAGCAAAACTTCACTTACTGGCCATCGACGCGCGTGATCGCGCCGCTCGGCGCGCAAGGCTTGCTGCTCGAATCCGCCGAACACGGCGGCGTGTCGATCACCTATGACAGACTGATTCTTGCGACCGGCGCGCGCGAGCGTCTTCTGCCGTTTCCCGGCTGGACCTTGCCCGGCGTGACCGGCGCGGGCGCATTGCAGGCGCTGATCAAAGGCGGCATGCCGGTGCGCGACGAACGGATCGTGATCGCCGGCAGCGGCCCGCTGCTGATGGCCGCGCTCGCCACCGCGCGAGAGGCCGGCGCGCGCGTGATCGCGGTGGTCGAGCAGGCATCGGCGGCCGAGGTCGCGCGTTTCGGCGTGTCGCTGCTGCGCGAGCCCGCGAAGCTGCGTCAGGCGATCAGCCTCACGCGCGGCTTCGCGGGACTGCGCTACTGGACCGGCAGCATCGTGAGCGAAGCCCGTGGCGCGCAGCGCGTGCAACAGGTGACGATCCGGCGCGGTGAACGCGAGGTGACGCTCGATTGCGACCGCGTCGCGTGCGGCTTCGGACTGCTGCCAAACGTCACGCTTGCCCAGGCGCTCGGCTGCGCGATCAACGACGCGGGCGAAATCGTCATCGACGACGGACAGCGCACCTCGCTCGAACGCGTTTATGCGGCGGGCGAGTGCACGGGCGTTGGCGGCGCTGAGCTCGCTGGCGCGGAAGGCGAGATCGCCGGTCTCGTGGCGAGCGGCGCGGCGAGCACGCAACGCGCCGCGCTGGCGGCGCTGGTCGCGCAACGCGCTCGCTGGCGGGGCTTTGGCGCGCGCGTCGCGGTGTCGTTCGCATTGGGCGAGGCCGCGCGCACGCCGCCCGCCGACGCGACGCTGTTGTGCCGTTGCGAGGACGTGAGCGTCGGCGAGGTGCGCCGCTGCGCCGACTGGCGTGACGCGAAACTGCAGACGCGCTGCGGTATGGGCCCTTGCCAGGGGCGCATCTGCGGCGCGGCCGCGAGCCTGTACTTCGGCTGGCCGGCCGCCGCGCCGCGTCCGCCGTTCAGTCCGGCGCAAATCGGCACGCTGATGAGCGCCGCCGAACCGCCGACGGCGGCGCCATGACGGCTCCGCGCTTACCCTCGGTAGATATTGGCGGGCGACGCGCGGCTCTATAATCGACCGCAATCAATCGCACGAGCAGGCTGCCCGGCCGCACCGGTGCAGCGATCCGCGAACGCAACCTAACGCAATCAACCAGGCACGCACCCACGGAACCGCACGATGAACACGCTGGCGCATCCGCTCGAAACTGACGATATGACGCTGTCCGGCATGCTGTCGCATTTCAGGTTGCTCGAGCCGGTATTCGATGCAATGCCGGACGTCGTGTTCTTCGTCAAGGACGCCGACGCGCGGTATGCGCTCGTCAACCGCACGCTCGCTTCGCGTTGCGGCTTCAAGGAAAAGGCCGCGCTGCTCGGCAAGACCGCGGAAGACGTGTTTCCGCGCCGCTTCGGGCGCATCTATACCGCGCAGGACAAGGCGATCATCGGCGTCGGCAACCAGATGCTCGATCAGCTCGAACTGCATCTGTATCCGGGCCGTCAACCGGGCTGGTGCCTGACCTGCAAACAGCCGTTGCGCGATGCGACGGGCAAGGTGGTCGGCCTCGCCGGCATCTCCCGCGATCTGAAAGCCGACGAAAGCAGCCATCCGGCCTACAGCCGGCTTGCCGCCGTCGTGCAGTCGATCCAGCAGAATTACGTGCAGCCGCTGAACCTGAAGCAGCTTGCGGCAATGGCGGACATGTCGGTCGCGCAGCTGGAGCGCTACTTTCACAAGGTGTTTCATCTGACGCCGCGCCAGGTGCTCCTGAAAACGCGACTCGATGCGGCGACCGCGCTGCTGGTGTCGCACGACAAGGTCACCGACGTCGCCGCGCGTTGCGGCTACACCGATCACAGCGCGTTCACACGGCAATTCAAGGCGACCGTCGGCGTCACACCGACCGAATACCGGATGTTGCTGCACGGTACGCTGCGCGGCTGAACGGCGTCGGGCGTGTCATGGCGGGTCGCGCGCATCACTACTACGTGTACGTCGTCGCGCTCGACGACAAGGTGTGGAACGAGGCGCGCTTTCGTCGCGCGAATCCTGGTTACCGTTTCGACAAGCCGTGCGTGTACGTCGGCATGACGGGGCTCGACCCGGACTTGCGCTTCGATCGGCACAAGGCGGGCATTCAGGCGAATCGCTATGTGCGCGATTACGGCCTGCGTCTGATGCCCGAACTGTACGACGTGTTCAACCCGATGCCTTATCGCGGCGCGCAGGATATGGAAGTGGAATTGGCGATCGGGCTGCGCGAGGCGGGGTATGGGGTATGGCAGGCTTGAAAGGCTTGACGCGGCCGAATTCCATTTTGACGAGCGTGCTCAATGTGCTCGCCGCCATGCGATGACGCTTGCCGGCACTACTAATGCGATGGCGACGATATATCCCGAAACGATCAGCACAAAGTTGCCCCAAGCCTCGACATCGTAGGCGTCGGGCTCCCAATTGGGATATAGGCAACGCAGTAGCCATCGAACGGAACCAGCGAACCATAACGGTATCTGGAACGATAGTTGTTGCGAGCCCCATGCGAGTGCAGTGCCTAATGCGACCCATATCCCAAGTGCACTGATGCACCATCGAAGCAATCGGGCGTCTCTCATCGCACTTCTACTCGCCCGTAAGCTCGCATGTTAGTTCCTGGTATTGGCAGCGTTGGCGAAGTCCGACGGATATAGCGCTGCAGCCGCTCAAAGCCAGCCAGATCTTTTACGGTAATGCAACCTTGGCTTAGATGCCTCGACCCTTCGGGATGAAGGCGGAATTGACCCCGCCGGATGCCTTGAATCATCGTCACGTCGCCGCCGTGAGGATTCCACAGCGTGAACCATTTGTGCCGATCACTACTTCCGAAGTGTTCGCCGATAAAGTCCCTTAGTCCCCCGATGCGTCCGCCGGATTGGCGGTCAATCAGGTAGTACGTGCCGGGAGGTATCGGGCCGACATCCACATCCGCGACATTGTCGGGATTGTCCCTGCCGGCTCTCTGACCTGAATAGGCCTCGACCGCGCCAAAGCCTGAACAGACGAATCGTGAAGTTTCTTTCCGATTGAGCTCGAAGGTACAGCTTACAGTCATTGGTTTTTGCTCCAGAATTCCTTGAGGTGGCGGAGCAATGACTATTGCGTGTACGTCGGTGCCAGACAATCGGAGCGTTCTTAAAGATGCCTCGCATGTCTACGAAACTGATGCAGAAGCGCGGCGGTCTGATCTATCGCCAAAAACGTAGGCCACGCTCAATGGCTGTGCCTGAATAGAAAAAAGCCGCGTCAACGCAACGCGCTGACGCGGCCTCGGATGACCGGGTCGCGAGCCGATCTGCTTACTTCACCCCAAGCCCTCGCAACACCGCATTACCCTCGGACGTCAGACGGATATGCGGCGTGCCCGCATCGTTCGAAACGGTCTCGACGAGACCTGCTTCGTAAAGCTGCGGAATTTCGGGTTTTGCGGATGCATCGATCGGCGCGTGCAGCAGCAGCAGCAGCGTCGCGAGCTCGTGATGGCTCAACAGACGGCGCAGGATAGTAGGCCGTTTCGCCGGTGTTTCGTTGGTGTTGATTTCGGGCTGATTCATGGAGCGCACCTCGTGCGGGGACATGTCCGGGGATCTTGCGGACGAAGTCTTAAACGATTCTTAAGACTCCATTGTCCTGTAACACCGTGACATGAACGTTGCAATGGATCAGATTCCGGCGCCTGCAACTTCGCCTTTATGCGCCACAAAGCCTTATGGCGCGCAGGTTTTGCTTGCCGATTCGATCCACAGGTTGCTTACATGACGCTTGCCCGCATAGAAACGGTAAGTTGTCGCGCCGTTGTCGCTGCGTACCTTGACGACGTTCGAGTCGCCGAAGTCGAGCATCTGACCCTGCGGGATCCCGGTCGACTTGAACGCGGCGTTGTGATGATTGGCCATCTGCGTCAGACAGGCGACCACGTCGTCGACGGAACGCTGTGTCGTCGTGTCCGTGACGGGTTCGCCGGAATCCGGGTCTTTCTGGAAATACGCGCAAGCGCTGAGCAGTAGCGAAAGGGACAGGACTGCAGCGAACTTCTTCATATCTCTCCTGGCGTTGATTCGGCGATTCGGCTGAGCAGGCGCCATTATATCGAGACGGCGAGCCTGCCCCGATCGGGGACGCAGCTCGCGTGCCTGAAAAGACGAAATCCGTATCGACGCGGCGACTTCCAATGACGAAGCCGCCGTCGTGCCTCCGGTGTCCGCCCGTTACTTGCGCCGCTGCGCCTGCGCCGCGAGCCGTACCGCCGCATTGGCCGCGCCGTAGCCGTCATAGCCGCCGCGCCGCTCGACGATCTCGAGGAAGAAGCGCTGGTCCAGTTGCTCCGTATAAGCGTGGAAAAACTCGCCGCCGCGTTCGTCGCGGTCGTACAGGATATTGTTCGCGCGCATCGCTTCGAGCAGCGTGTCGGACAGCGCGTAGCGGGCCGCGAGGTCGTCGTAGTAATTGCGCGGAATGCGCAGGATCGGCACGCCGTCGGCGACGAACTCGGGGAGAGCGCTGAAGATGTCGCCGGTACTGAACGCGACGTGGTTCAGTCCGGAGCCGTGATACGTGTGCAGCGCCTCGGCCACCGCCGTATGGCGATCCACCGATGCATTCAGCGCGATCCGCACCGAGCCGTCGGGGCTGCGCAGCGCGCGGCTGCGCACGAGGCCGTACGGATCGGGAACGAGCACCCCCGGCTCGGCCAGGAAGCCGAACGCGGTGCGCAGAAACAGCACCCACGTATCGAGCGCATTCGCCGGCACCGACAGACACACGTGATCGATGCGCTCGAGCGGTCCCACCTCGGTCGGGCCGTTGACGTCGGTCAGCACGAAATCGGCCTCGAACAGCGTGGGCTGATCGGGCGTTTCGTCGACGAAATAGTTGAGACTGCCATCCGGCGCCTGCACGGCCGGCAGCACGCGCTCGTTCGGCCCGATCTGGCCGGAGAACGGCGCGTAGCCAAAGCCGGCCGCGCGCTCGAATGCGTGGCTCGCGTCATCGACACGAAACGCCGATGCGCACAGCGACAAACCATGCTGCTGAAAAAACGCGTTCGCGAATGAATCGGGCTCGGCGTTCAGCACGATCGAGGCCGCGCCGTGCTGATACAGCGTGACGTCCTTCGAGCGATGCTGGCCGGCCTGGCGAAAGCGCAGCTTGCCGAGCCAGTCGGCGAGCTGCGTGCGCGTGGTGTGATCGACCGCGAATTCGAGGAACTGATAGCCGACGTGCGCGGGCGCGGCGGGCGAGCGGTACAGGCCGCCTGTCGTTTTGCGCGGCTGCTGTTGCTCTTCGAGCAGCGCGCGAGTTTGCTCTTCGAGGAACAACAACGAGCGATGGCCATCGGCGGCCGTGATCGTGGTGGGGGCGGCGCGAAAGCCGTCGTTGAAGATTTCCAGCGAAAGCGGGCCCTTGTAGCCAGCTTTGACGACCTGCGCGGTGAAGTTCGCGAGATCGAAGTCGCCCTGGCCGGGGAAGCAGCGGTAGTGGCGGCTCCATTCGAGCACGTCCATCGCAAGCTTCGGCGCGTCCGCGATCTGCACGAACGCGATGCGCTCGCCAGGAATGTCGGCGATCGCGTCGGGCGTGTCGTTCAGCGACAGCGTATGAAAGCTGTCGAGCACGAGCCCGAGATTCGGATGATTCACGGCGTCGACAAGCTTCCACGCGTGGCGATAGGTCTTTACGTGCCTGCCCCAGGCGAGCGCTTCGTAACCGGCGAGCACGCCAGCCGCTTCTGCCGCGCGGGCGAGCGCGCCCAACTGGTCGATCATCAGCGAGTCGTCGCAGATCGTGTCCGGCGACACGTTGCTGCACACGAGGATGCGGTCGGTGCCTAGCTCGTGCATTACGTCGAACTTGCGCTTCGCGCGGTCGAGATTACGCTCGAGCCGTTCGGGACTGACACCGTCGAAATCGCGAAACGGCTGGAACAGCATGATCTTCAGGCCGAGGTCGTCGGCGATGCGGCGCACGTCGGCGGGCGAGCCGTCGAAATACAGCAGGTCGTTCTCGAAGATTTCGACACCTTCGAAACCCGCCGCGCGGATCGCGCTCAGCTTCTCGACGAGAGTGCCGCTAATCGACACGGTGGCAATCGAACGTTGCATGAACGGCTCCTGCAAAAACGGACAAACGAGGGGGAAACTCAGAGAAAAACCGCGGCGGCGCGCCTGGAGGCGCGGCCTGCCGGGCTTGCTGCAATGCGCAAAAACGAGCTAGTTCGTTACGCACTGAAGCAAGACGCAGGCCAGAATACCCCACACTACCCGGGAGTTTCGACAGTCTATACAAACTAACTAGATGGTACAAATTCGTAGAAACCCCGAATGACGACGACGGCCGATGCGCGCACACTTCGCCATGCGTCGAAGAACCGCCGCGGGTGCCGCGGTTCGAGTCGCGCCTTATTTTGCGGGAGTCGTTGTCATGAGCTTTGCCTCCGTACTGGTCCTGAACGGACCGAACCTCAATCTGCTCGGCACGCGCGAGCCGGCCATCTATGGCGCGCAAACGCTCGACGACGTCGCGACGCTGTGCCGCGACGCGGGCGAGCGCCTCGACCTCGCGATCGACTTCTGCCAGTCGAACGCCGAGCATCAGCTGATCGACTGGCTGCACGCGGCGCGCACCAAGGTCGACGGCGTCGTGATCAATCCGGCCGCTTACACCCATACGTCGGTCGCGATCGCCGACGCATTGAGCGCGATCGAAAAGCCCGTCATCGAGGTGCATATCTCGAACGTGCATCGGCGCGAAGCGTTCCGGCATCACTCGTACGTGTCGGCGGTGGCGGACGCGATCATCGTCGGCTGTGGCACGCAGGGCTATGTGCTCGCGCTGGAACGGATGGCGACGATTCTTAAGAATAGGGCGGCGAAATGAACACTCAAGCGAACACTCAAGCGAACACTCGGGGAAATTCCCGGACCGACGCGCAGATCGCCGCGTTGGCCAATGCGCAGGCGAGCTTGCGGGCCACTCCCCACTCCTTTCTGGTCGGCCTGATCGGCTCGGGCATCAGCGGTTCGCTCACGCCCGCGATGCACGAGGAAGAGGGCAGCAAGCTCGGACTGCACTATGTCTATCGACGCATCGATCTCGATGCGCAGAAGCTCGACACCGCCGCGCTGCCGGAGCTGCTGACGGCGGCCGAACGGATGGGTTACAACGGCCTGAACATCACGTATCCGTGCAAGCAGGCGGTGATTCCGCTGCTCGACGAACTGTCCGACGACGCCCGCGCGCTCGGCGCGGTCAACACCGTGCTGTTCAAGGACGGCAAGCGCATCGGTCACAACACCGACTGGTCCGGCTTCGCGCGTGCGTTCCAGCGCGGCCTGCCGGACGTGTCGCTGGAACGCGTCGTGCAGCTTGGCGCCGGCGGCGCCGGCGCGGCGGTCGCGCATGCGGCGCTGAACATGGGCGCGCACTCGCTGACGCTGTTCGACGTCGATGCCGCCCGCGCGCAGTCGCTCGCCGACGAGTTACAGGCGCGTTTCCCGAAAGCCAGGGTCAGCGCGGGCACGTCGCTCGAAGAATCGCTCGGCGCCGCGCAAGGCCTGATTCACGCTACCCCGACCGGTATGGCTAAAATGCCGGGCCTGCCGCTGCCGGCCGAATTGCTGCACCGCGACCTGTGGGTCGCCGACATCGTCTATTTTCCGATTCGCACCGCGCTGCTGCAGGCGGCCGAGGCGCTTGGCTGCCGCACGCTGAGTGGCGGCGGCATGGCGGTCTACCAGGCGGTCGACGCCATGCGTATTTTCACGGGCCTCGAGCCGGACGCCGAGCGCGTCTACACCCACTTTCAATCGTTGTTGCAACGCTAACCGGCCGCGTAGAGACCGGCACCCAAGCTGATCGAGGAGACAAGCACGCCATGACGCAATCGTTCCAATCCAGCTCCGCGGGCTCGCCCGCGCAGAACAAGGCGGCGAGCCCCGCGCGCCGTTCGAAAGCCCGTTACAAGATCCTCGCGCTGCTCGCGGTCGGCACGATGATCAACTATCTCGACCGCACCGTGCTCGGCATCGCGGCACCGCAGCTGACGAAGGAGCTCGGCATCAACGCCGCGCTGATGGGCCTGCTGTTCTCGGTGTTTTCGTGGAGCTACGTGGCCTCGCAGATTCCGGGCGGCCTGTTTCTCGACCGCTTCGGCAGCAAGCTCACATACTTCCTGTCGATGACGTTCTGGTCGCTCTGCACGCTCGCGCAAGGGCTCGTGGGGAGCATCGGCGGGCTGTTCGCCTTCCGTCTCGGCCTCGGCGTTTCGGAGGCGCCATGCTTTCCGACCAATAGCCGCGTGGTCGCCACGTGGTTTCCGCAAAGCGAGCGCGCGATGGCGACCGGCACCTACACGGTCGGCGAATATATCGGCCTCGCGTTTTTCAGCCCGTTCCTGTTCATGCTGATGGGCGCATTCGGCTGGCGCTCGCTGTTCCTCGTGGTCGGCGGCGTCGGTATCGCGTTCGGCGTGGTGTGGTGGCTGCTGTATCGCGAGCCGCGCGATCATCCGTCGGCGAATCAGGAAGAGCTCGACTATATCGAGGCGGGCGGCGGTCTCACGCAACGCAACAAGGATGTCGCGGGTGCAGCCGATGCTGCGGCATCGAAGAAGAGCGGCTTCCAATGGGGCACGATTGGCCAGCTGCTCAAGCATCGCCAGTTGACCGGCATCTGCCTCGGCCAGTTCGCGGGCAATTCGACGCTGGTGTTCTTCCTCACGTGGTTCCCGACGTATCTCGCCACCGAACGTCATATGGCGTGGCTGAAGATCGGCTTCTTCGCGATCATGCCGTTCATCGCGGCTTCGATCGGCGTGATGTTCGGCGGCGTGTTCTCCGACTGGCTGCTGCGCCGTGGCAAATCGCCGAACGTCGCGCGCAAGCTGCCGATCATCGCGGGTCTGCTGCTCGCGTCGACGATCATTCTCGCCAACTATGTCGAGAGCAACGTCGTGGTGATCGCGATTCTGTCGGTGGCGTTCTTCGCGCAGGGCATGGCCGCGCTCGGCTGGACGCTGGTGTCGGATATCGCGCCCGAGGGCTTGCTCGGCGTGACCGGCGGCATCTTCAACTTCGCCGCGAACCTGGCGGGTATCGTGACGCCGCTCGTGGTGGGCCTGATCGTCGCGGCGACCGGTTCGTTCGTGGGCGCGCTGGTGTTTATCGGTGTCATCGCGTTGATCGGCGCGCTGTCGTATATCTTCGTCGTCGGCGATATCAAGCGGATCGTGCTGGTGGATTGAGTCTTCCCGCTGAGCCGTCGCTTCATGTGACGGTCGTCGTTCCCTTCGAATCCCCGGTTGTCGTCGCGGTGCGGCGGCAACCACGTCGACTGCCGTCACCGGTTTGCCGGGGCAGTAAGCCGGTGAACGGGCTGCGTTTCTCGAAGCGATAAAAAACGGGATGTGGCTTTCACCACATCCCGTTTCCATTTCAGCCGGTCGCCGCGCAACCGGGTCAATCGTCCTTCTTCACGAACCGCAAGATCGCATCGACGATCATCGCCCGATGCCGCGCCCGCAGCCGCGGATGCGACGGATCGCGCCCAAACGCGGTGCCGAACGTATGCCGGTTGCCCACGCGATGGAAACACAGCGAGCTGATCATCAGATGCAGATCGATCGGATCGATGTCGCTGCGGAACTGGCCCGCCGCGATGCCGCGCGCGAGCAGATCCTCGATCGTGTGAATCACGGTGACGTTGCGTCCTTTGAACGTCTTGACCTGCTCGACGTACTTCGCGCCGTGAATGTTTTCGATCGTCACGAGGCGCACGAAATCGCGCTGGCGGTCGTGGTAGTCGAACGTGAATTCGACCAGCGCGCGCATGCCTTCGACCGGATCGAGTTCGCTGATGTGCAGGTCCTGTTCGAGCGCGCGAATGTCTCCATACACCTTTTCCAGCACCGCCTGGTACAACCCTTCCTTGCTGCCGAAGTAGTAGTACAGCATGCGCTTGGTGGTGTTCGTGCGTTCCGCGATCGCGTCGACGCGGGCACCCGTCAGCCCCATCGCGGAGAACTCCTGGGTCGCGACGTCGAGGATGTTGCGCTTGGTCTGCTCGGGATCGTATTTGCGTGGGGCGTCCACACGCGGGGCGTCGGTACGCCTGGCGCCGGTACGTCGCGCGTCGGCGTGCGGCGTGCCAGACACGATGCCGTTGGTATCAGGCTCGGCGGCCTTGCTTCCCTTTTTCATTGTGGTTTCGAGCGGCAGTGACGGCGCATTCTAGCATGGCGAAATGGGCCTCTGGCGTGGGTCCCGGGCATCGACGAAGGCATCTCGAAGGAGCTTGCGTGGCGCTTACGCGACCGGGCGCGTGGGCCGGCGGCGCGCGGCGAGTGCGTCGCGTGTTTGCATCGCGGTGTACGTGAGCTGCGCGGCCGCGAGGCCGAGCGCGCCGTACGTGCGCGTGAGGCCGAAGGTCGCGAACGCGTCGGGCACCGGCCGTTCACCGGAGATAGCCGCGGCCAGCAGTTCGCCCGACACCGTGGTCGGCGCCATGCCGTGTCCGCCGAAACCGACCGCGTACCAGACGCCGTCCGTGCTTTGGCCGATCTGCGGCATCTTGTGTCGCGCGTAGCTCATCAGGCCGCCCCATGCGTGCTCGATGCGCACGTCGCGCAACTGCGGATAGACCTTCAGCAGGTCCTGTCGCAACAGACGCGCGATCGCCTCGGGCTCGCGGTGGCGCACGGAGATGCGGCCGCCCCACAGGATGCGCGTGTCGGGCAACGGGCGGTAGTAGTCGAACGCGAAGCGGGTGTCATAGATCGCGGCGCGTGTGGCGATTGCGTCGTGCAAGCGTTCGCCGAGCGGCTCCGTTGCCATCACGTAGGTGGCGATAGGCAGCACCGCGCGCTCGACGCGCGCGTACACGTTGCGTGCATAGCCGCCGCCCGCCATCACGACATGACGCGCGTCGAGCGCACCTTGCGGGGTCTCGACGACGAAGCCCGCGCCGTCGCGCCGCAAGCTGACGGCCGGCGAGCGCTCGTGTATCGTCACGCCCGCTTGCGCGGCCGCCGCCGCGGCGACGCCGACAACGTACTTGAGCGGATGAAAATGGAACGCGTTGCGCTCGAACAGGCCGCCGTGATAGCGGCTCGTTTTCAGTTGCGCGGCGAGTTGGCTGGCAGCGATCGGTTCCCAGTCGACGCCGAACGAATCGCGCATCAGACGCCGTTGCGCTTCGAGACGCGCAGGTTCGTCGAACCAGTTCGCGAGGATCACGCCGGCATCGGTCGCGTCGCAATCGATCCGATAGCGCGCAATTCGCTTGCGCATCAGCTCGACCGCGTCGGTGGTCAGCGCATAGAGTTCGCGCGCGCGAGTCGGCCCGAGCGTCTTCAGCAGGTCGGCGCAATCGAGGCTGTAGCCGCCGAACACGAAGCCGCCGTTGCGTCCCGATGCGCCGAAGCCGACCTGCTGCGCCTCGAGCACGACGACGTCTTCGACGCCGCGTTCGGCGAGTCCCAGCGCGGTGGAGAGTCCCGCAAGTCCGCCGCCGACGATGCAGACGTGCGCGCTGCGTCGGCCGTTGAGCGGCGCGTAGGCGCAGGAGCGGGTGACGGTGGCTTCGTAGAAACTTTGCATGGGGCCATAGGTTAGCGGCAATCGCGTGTGCCCGTCCAGCCCGCGTGAGCCCGCACGTCGACGGGCGCCCCGCCGCGCTTCGCTCTGCGTTATCGACCCCAGCGCAACACCAGCGGATCGAGCCGGCGTGCGATCTTCAACAGCCCTTCGCGCGTCGCCGGATGCATCTGCGGCAGCGGGTGACGCACCGCGTCCGAACCGATCACGCCGCCTTCTTTCATCAGCGCCTTGCACGATGCGAGGCCGCCCTGGCGATTCTCATAGTTGATCAGCGGCAGCCACTGCTGATAGTGCGCGGCGGCGGCCTCGGTATCACCGGCCGCATAGGCGTCGACGATCAGGCGGATGCCATCGGCATAACCGCCGCCCGTCATCGAACCGGTCGCGCCCGCATCGAGGTCGGCCATCAGCGTGATTGCTTCCTCGCCGTCCCACGGACCGACGATCGTGTCGCCGCCCAGTTCGATCAGCTCGCGCAGCTTGTTCGCGGCCTGCGGCGTTTCGATCTTGAAGTACGACACGTTGTCGATCTCGCGCGCCATGCGAGCGAGGAACGGCGCTGACAACGGCGTGCCGCTGACCGGCGCGTCCTGGATCATGATCGGAATCTGGATGGCATCGGACACCGTACGATAGAACTCGTAGATGCCGCGCTCGCCGATGCGGATCGTCGCGCCGTGATACGGCGGCATGACCATCACCATCGCGGCGCCCGCGGCCTGCGCTGCGCGGCTGCGCTCCGCGCACTGGTACGAGCTGAAGTGCGTGGTCGTGACGATCACCGGCACGCGGCCCGCGACGTGTTCGAGCGCGAGATGCATCAGTGTGTTGCGCTCGTCGTCGGACAGCGCGAACTGCTCGGAGAAGTTCGCGAGAATGCACAGGCCGTTCGAGCCGGCGTCGATCATGAAATCGAGGCAGCGCTTCTGGCCTTCGAGGTCGAGACGCCCGGCGTCGTCGAAGATCGTCGGCACGACGGGGAAGACGCCGCGCAGGGCGGGAGAGTGTGACGCTTGGCTCATGGCGATGTGGTCCGTACGGGGATGGAAGGATTGCGCTCGAGCCCGCGAACGGGCGGCGCAACTGGATGAATGTCTCCTTCGGCGACTATACGGCGCTGGGCCTCGCGGGTATATTGAATTGTTTCCATATCGTGATCGCTTTTGCGACTCACCCCACCGATGAAAGACACGCTCAACGTCCTGCTGTCGAAGCTGCGCATGAAGCAGCTGCATCTGCTGATCGCGCTCGACGATCACAAATCGCTGCACAAAGCGGCCGGCGTGATGTCGATGACGCAATCGGCGGCGAGCAAGGCGCTGCAGGAGCTCGAATCGATGCTCGACGCGCCGCTTTTCGAGCGCTCGAAAAGCGGCATGATCCCGAACCAGCTCGGTCATTGCGTGATCCGATATGCGCGCGTCGTGACGTCGGACCTGACCGCGCTCTGCCAGGACGTCGCCGAAATTCGTTCGGGGCGCGGCGGGCGGCTCGCGCTCGGCGCGATCATGGGCGCGATTCCCGACTGCGTGGTGCCCGCGCTGAATCAATTGCATGCGGCGCAACCGGCTCTGTCGATCGAAGTGGTTGAGGACACCAGCGCACGAATGCTCGCACAGCTCGACGACGGGCGGCTCGATCTGGTGGTCGGCCGAGCGGCGGTCGCGGCCGATCCGTCGAAGTATCAGTATCGGCCGCTCGGCGACGAGCCGTTGGCGGTGGTGGTCGGTTATCAGCATGTGCCGTTGCCGCGCCGCGAGATGATGTTGCGCGATCTCGCCGGGCATCGCTGGGTCATGTATCCGTCACACATGCCGCTGCATGCGCTGCTCGAACGCGAGATGGATCTCGCCGGCCTCGACATGCCCGACAATCCGATTTCGACGGCTTCCACATTCGTGACAGTTGCACTGCTGCAAAGCAGCGCCGAACTCGTTTCGCTGCTGCCGAGCGCAATTGCTGGGCCGTTCGTGCGGCACAAGATGCTGCGCGTCGTGCCGGTCAGGCTCAAATCGCCATCGCAGACGTTCGGCATCGTCACGCGCAAGGGCGGCGTGCTGTCGCCGCCGGCGGAACGGTTTATCGCGCTGTTGCGTGCACAGACGAAAGCGCGAATTTAGGCGCGGCGCAATCAAATTGCTCCGCCGTCCGTCCGGTTGCCGGTAAGAATGCCAGCCAAAAAGCGACTTTCTTTCGGCAAGGCCCGCCAGAAACGGCAAAACCGCCCGAAAAGGCGGTTTGTTATTCGTGTGAAAAGAGCTTCAATATCTCATGCCGGTTCGCGTTCTGTCATCCGACGCCAGCAGGTGTTGTAGCCGCGACACTGTCGCATCAATCCGAACCGATGAGGGTTTCTCGTTCCGAGCTACACTGGTTTGAATGAACTGAGCCAGGCTCGACCCCCTGGCCATCGCTCGGGGAGAGCAGCCATGAATCGGCCACCGCTTCGGTTTCCGCTTCGCGTGACCAGCACCGTGCCCGTGCGGAGCTGGCGTTGGCTCAAATGGGGGCTTGGCGCGTTTTTGCTGCTCGCGGTGGCGCTGATTGCGCGGCTCGTGCAGATCGAGATCGAGACCTCGCGACTGCAGGCGCGGTACCTTTCCGAGCTGACCCGCGACGTCGCTTTTTCGGTCACCGACGGTCCCAGTCATTCCATCCGCTTTCCGCAAGCCGACAAGGGCCCGTACGACGCGCGCCTCGGCTACGCGCTGTTGCCGGCTATCCAGCAGCGTCTGTTGCAACATGGCTTCGAAATCAGCTCGCAGGCGCGCGATTCAGAACGCATGCTTTCGTTAGCCGATGACGGCCTGTTCCTGCCTTACGACGAAAAAGACACGGCCGGCCTGCAATTGTTCGACGGCACCGGCGTGCCGCTATACAGCGCTCAGTTTCCCGGTCGCGTGTACGACAGCTTCGGCGCGATTCCGCCGCTCGTGGTGAACTCGCTGCTGTTCATCGAAGACCGCTATCTGCTCGATCCGGATCAGCCGAACCGCAATCCGGCGATCGACTGGGGGCGCTTCAGCCGCGCGCTCGTCGACCAGGGCGCGCGCGTGTTCAATCGTCATCAGCAGACGCCCGGCGGCAGCACGCTCGCGACGCAGATCGAGAAATTCCGTCACTCGGCGGGGGGCCGCACCGCGACGCCCCCGGAAAAGCTGCGGCAAATCGCGTCGGCGTCGGTGCGCGCTTATCTGAACGGACCGCAAACGCTGCCCGCGCGCGAACAGATCGTGGTCCATTATCTGAACTCGGTGCCGCTTGCCGCGCAGCCCGGCGTCGGCGAAATCAACGGTATCGGCGATGGGCTCGCCGCCTGGTATGGGCGCGATTTCCGCGAGACCAACCGGCTGCTGAAGGCGCCGTCGACCGAAGCAAATCTGCCCGACCAGGGTCTGGCGTTTCGCGAAGTGCTGTCGCTGATGATCGCGCAGCGCGCGCCGTCGTTTTTTCTGCAGCGCGGCTATCCCGAGCTCGAACGGCTGACCGACAGCTACATGCGGCTGCTCGCGAGTGGCGGCGTGATCACCGAGCAGTTGCGCGACGCGGCGCTGGCGGCGCACGTCGAACTGCATCGCGCGCCGCGCAGCACACCGGATCTCGGTTCGTTCGTGTCGCGCAAGGCCGTCACGTCGATGCGCTCGCATCTGCTCGCCGCGCTCGGCGTGCGTAGTTTCTATGAACTGGACCGCCTCGACGTGCAGGCGACAGGCACGCTGAACAATGACGTGCAACAAGCCGTTGCCGAGCGCCTCGCCGCCGCCGCGACGAAAGACGGCGCGAAGGCCGCGGGTCTCGTCGGCTACGAAATGCTGCGCGGGTCCGACGATCCGTCGCATATCGCCTACAGCTTCACGCTGTTCGAGCGGCACGGCGACGCGAACCTCGTGCGCGTGCAGACCGATAGCGTGAACCAGCCGTTCGACATCAATTCCGGCGCGCGCCTGAACCTCGGCTCGACCGCGAAACTGCGCACCGTCATCACGTATCTACAGATCGTCACCGATTTGCACACACGGTACGCATCGCTGAGCAATGCCCAGCTGAAGGCGATCACGCCCGATCCGAACGATCGGCTGACGCGCTGGGCGATCGACTATCTGCTGCACACGCGCGACCATTCGCTGCAGCCTATGCTCGACGCCGCCGTCGAGCGTAAATACTCGGCGAGCCCGGGCGAAACGTTCTTTACGGGCGGCGGCGCGCAGACCTTCACGAACTTCGAGTCCGACGACAACAGCCGCATCCTGACCGTGCATCGCGCGTTCCAGCATTCGGTGAACCTCGTGTTCGTGCGGCTGATGCGCGATATCGTGCACTATGAAATGGTGCAGACCACCGGGCCGTCGTCGCAATGGCTCGGCGATCCGGCGACCCGCAAGATGTACCTGACACGTTTCGCCGATCAGGAAAGCCGCGTGTACATGAAGCGTTTCTACACGAAGTACCACGGCAAGACGCCTGATCAGCAGATCACGCTATTGCTGCTAGGGGTGCGCAAGTCGCCCCCGAAAGTGGCGACCGCGTTGCGCAGCGTCGCGCCGGATCAATCGAACGCGTGGTTCAACAAGTTGATGTACGCGGCGTTGAAGAACACGCCGGCGGCTTCGATGCTCGACGACGAAGATCTCGCGAATCTGTACGACAAGTACGGGATCAACCGCTTCAATCTGAACGACCGCGGCTATATTTCGAGTGTGCATCCGCTCGAACTATGGACGCTGAACTACCTGCGCTCGCATCCGGATGCGACGCTTGCGCAGATCGAAGCCGCGAGCCAGGACGTGCGCCTGTCGACTTACTCGTGGCTCTTCAAGACGCGCTATCACGTGACCCAGGATCACCGCATCAAGCGCATGGTCGAGCTGCGCGCCTACGACGCGATCGGCAAATCGTGGCAGGCGCTCGGCTATCCGTTCGCGTCGCTGACGCCGTCGTATGCGGCGGCGATCGGCGCGTCGGGCGATCGTCCGGCGGCGCTCGCGCAACTGATCGGCGTGATCACGAACGGCGGCAACAAGGTGCCGACCGAAACGCTGACGCAAATCGACTTCGCGAAAGATACGCCGTACGAAACGCATTTCAGGCGCGCGGTGGTCGCGCCGCAGCAGCAGGTGTCGCCGGAGATTGCCGGGGAGGTGCGGATGCTGTTGCGCGACGTCGTGACGGGTGGCACCGCGAGGCGTCTCGCGCAAGGCATGACGTTCCCGAACGGCGAAACGCTCGAAGTCTATGGCAAGACCGGCACCGGCGATCAGCGCTTGAACGTCTACGCGAAGGGCGCGCGGTTGATCGAGTCACGCAAGGTGAATCGCAGCGCGACCTTCGTGTTCGCGCTCGGCGACCGCTTCTACGGCACCTTGACCGCGTGGGTGCACGAGCCGTATGCCGCGCGTTACGACTTCACGAGTGCGCTGGCGGTGCAGTTGCTGAAGTCGATGGCACCGGCGTTGCAGCCGTTGCTCGACAAGCCGGTTCAGAAAACCGTGACCGCGGCGCCGGCGGGATCGACGCCTGCGGCGACGAAAGTTGCCGCGCAGTGAATCGCTCACCGCTCGTCATAACCTGCCTCCGACGCCGCCGGCTTCAGGAACAGCTCATGCACCGGCGCGAAATGCGCATATAGCGGCAGAATCGCACCGCCCATCGCGCGGGCATCGGCGCCGATCGCGCCTTCGAGCAATTGCGGCCGCACCATCCCTTCCCATTCGAAACGATCGAGCACGCGCTCGGTGCGGCGAATGATCTCGCGCAGCAGTAGCCGGTCGAACTCGCCGTCGATCACGACGGCTTCGAGATCGAGCAACGCGGCCGCATTGGTTAGCGCATTCGCGATCGCCGGGCACGCGCTGTCGAGCCATCGCTCGGTATGCCGCCACAACTCGGGCGACAACGCGCGATGATCATGCGCCGCGGCCGCCGGCGCGCCCGCATCGCTGAACAGTCGTTCGAGCACGAAGCCCGATGCCGCGTGCAGCAACTGCCGCGCAGGTTTGCGTGCGCCGCCTTCGCGCAGCGGGATCGAACCGACCGCGCCCGCGTTGTCGTGTGGACCGCCATGCAGACGTCCGTCGATTACGAGACCCCCGCCGATGAACGTGCCGACGAACAGATACAGGAAGTTGTGGATGCCGCGGCCCTGGCCCATCACGAGTTCGGCCGCGCAGGCGGCCGTGGTGTCTTTGGCGAACTCGACGGGCAGGCCGGTTATCGTCGCGATGCGCGCGCGCAGATCGATGTCGTTCCAGGCGTCGAGCGCGTCGGGCGGCGCGCCGAGAAAGTCGCGCCAGCCGCCGAGCCACAACGGCGCCGCGACACCGACGCCGACCACCTTGCCCGCCTTCGCGCCGAGCGTCTGGTTCACGCGCGCGAGTTTGTTTTCGAGCGCGGGGAACAGCGCGCGCGGATCGGGATACGCATACTCGAATACGTCGCGGCATACGATGCGCCCGGCGAAGTCCATCGCGAGCACGTCGAGACTGCGGCGTCCGACCTTGATACCGATCGTGTACGCGCCGTCCGCGCACAACGCGATCGGCACCGACGGCTGGCCGATCTTGCCGCGCACGCGCGCGTGCTTTTCGAGCAGGCCGTCGGCGATCAACCGGTCGACGATCATCGACACCGTCTGCATCGAAAGACGCGTGAGGCGGCCGACCTCGGCCTTCGGCAGTGGTCCATGCAAGCGGATCGTTTGCAGCACGATGCGCTCGTTGAATTGCCGCATGCCGACCTGATTCGAACCGACCGTGCGTTTGACCGGCGAACGCCTGCTGGTGCTGGGGGTGTCCATTGTCGTGTACCGGCCTCGTGGCTCAGCGGATTGGGCGGCGCGTCATGCGATCGCCTTCACGTCGGCTTCCTTCGCCCCGGTCATGATCGCGACCGCTTCCGACATGTGCACGTCCTTCGTATTGACGAGCGCCGCGCGCCGGCCGAGCCGCTGGATATGGATGCGGTCCGCGATCTCGAACACGTGCGGCATGTTGTGGCTGATCAGAATCACCGGCAGGCCACGCTCGCGCACGCGCCGGATCAGTTCGAGCACCATGTTGCCTTCCTTCACGCCGAGCGCGGCGGTGGGCTCGTCCAGAATCACCACGTGGCGCGCGAATGCCGCGCTGCGTGCAACGGCGACGCCCTGGCGCTGGCCGCCGGACAACGTTTCGACCGCCTGGCGCATCGAGCGAATGCCGATTTGCAGGTCCTTCATGGCGGCGGTCGCTTCGTCGAGCATGCGGCGCTTGTCGATCATCTTGAACAGCGAGCCGCGCCAGCCGGGCTTCAGCAATTCGCGGGCGAGAAACAGGTTTTCGGCGATGCTCATCGCCGGCGCGACGGCGAGTTCCTGGTACACGGTCTCGATGCCTTGTGCGCGCGCATCGAGCGGACTGCGAAACTTGACCGGTTTGCCGTCGAGCAGAATCTCGCCTTCGTCGGGCACCGTGGCGCCCGAGAGCGCCTTGATCAGCGACGATTTGCCCGCGCCGTTGTCGCCAATCACCGCGAGGATCTCGCCGGGCAGCACTTCGAAATCGCAACCGTCGAGCGCGGTCACGTTGCCGTAACGTTTGACGAGCCCGCGTGCCTGCAGAACCGGCATCGCAGCGGACATGGAAGAGGAGGTGGAGGTCGACATGAGAGGGCTCCTGTGCGGGATCAACGGCCGCGGTGCGAGAGTTTATCGGCGGCGACCGCGAGAATCACGAGGATGCCGGTGATCAATACCTGGTACACCGAGGAAACACCGATCAGCGTCAGGCCGTTACGGAATACGCCGACAATCAGCGCTCCAAGCAAGGTGCCGACGATCGAGCCGCGTCCACCGAACAGACTCGTGCCGCCGAGCACGACCGCGGTGATGCTGTCGAGGTTCTCGGTTTGCCCGGCCTGCGGATCGCCGACACCGGTGCGCGCTACCGACAGCAGCGCGGCGATGCCGTAGATCGCGCCGGCAAGCGTGTAGACGGTCAGCAGAATCCGCTGCGACGACAGGCCCATCAGTCGCGCGGCCTCGGCGTTGTTGCCGAGCGCGTACAGATGCCGGCCGGGCACCGTGTCGCGCAGCACGAACCACGTGCCCACATACATCAGCAGCGTCAGCACGGTGCCGTACGTGACTTCCGCCGGTCCGAGCCTGAACGTGCTGCCGAGGAACATGATCGCATCGGGCAGGTTCGACACGCTTTCCGCGTTCGAGTAGATCTGCGTGAGCGCAAACGCGATGTTCAGCGTACCCAGCGTGACGATGAACGCCGGCAACTTGATGCGCGTGATCAACAGACCGTTCAGTAAGCCGAACAAGGTGCTGGCGCCGATGCCGCACAGAATCGCGAGGATCGGCGGCACGCCGAGCACGACCGCGAACTTCGTCATGATGATCGAGCCGAAGGCCATTACCATGCCGCAGGACAGATCGATGCCACCGGTCAGCACGATCAGTGTCTGGCCGATCGCGATGACCGCGACGACCATCGTCTGTTGCAGGATCAGCGACAGGTTCTGGAACGATAGAAAGCGGCTGCTCTGCGAGACAAAGAATGCGCAGGCCAGCACCAGCGCGATCAGCGGTCCGATTTCGGACAGCGACGGCAGGTGCTCGGTGAAAGAGGGGCGCGGCCGGCCGGCGGGCGCGGAAGGGGTCGACATGATGGCAGTCCTCGGTACATGAGCGTGACATGAAGGTCACGCTGCAAATCAATTGGCGGCCCGGTGCGACGCGCAACGGGCCGCTGTGCAATGCGCGTTACTTGTTGCCCCAGCAGTTGTCGAGGCCGAACTTCGTGTCTTTGCTGTCGATGCCGGACATCGGCTTGTCGGTGATCAGCGTGACGCCGGTGTCGTGATAACCGGACACCTTCTTGCCGGTCTTCGCGTAGTCGACGCCGGCGGTGACGCCGAGCGCGGCCATCTTCAGCGGATACTGCTGCGAGGTCGCCGCGATCGCGCCGGCCTTCACGTTGCGCACGCCTTCGCAACCGCCGTCGATCGACACGATCATCACGCCCTTGTCCTTACCCGCCGCCTTCAGCGCGCGATACGCGCCGGCCGCGGCCGGTTCGTTGATCGTGTAGACCACGTTGATGTCGGGCGCTTTCTGCAGGCAGTTTTCCATCGCCGTCTGACCTTTCGCCTGATCGCCGCGCGTGTCCTGGCTGCAGACGATCGACGGGTCGCCTTCCTTGACGCCGAAGCCTTCGAGGAAGCCGTTGTGGCGCAGCACGCCGACCGACACGCCCGGCGCGAGATCGAGCGTGGCGATCTTCGCGGGCTTGCCGTTCAGCGCGGCCTTCGCATATTTGCCGATCAGCACGCCGGCCTTGAAGTTGTCGGTGGCGAACAGGGCGTCGGTTGCGTCCTGCGGATCGGTCGGCGTATCGAGGGCGATGACCATCACACCGGCCGCGCGCGCCTTCTTGATGCTCGGTACGATCGCCTTGGTGTCGCTCGGCGTGATCAGGATTGCTTTCGCGCCGGCCGTCATCATGTTTTCGATCGCGGTGACCTGACTCGCGTTGTCGCCGTCGAACTTGCCGGCGGCCGTGATCAGTTTCGCGCCGTCTTTCGACGCGGCCGCGTCCGCGCCCTGGCGCATCTTGACGAAGAACGGGTTCGTATCGGTCTTCGTGATCAGGCCGATGACGGGCTGGTCGGCGGCCTGACTCGCGCTTGCGCACCACAGCGCCGCTGACGCGGCGCACATCGACGCGATTGTCCTGGCGACAGGACGCCTGTGGGAATTCAGATTCATGAGACGCTCCTCCGGTTATTGGCAACGACGTATGGGACTGCAGATAGATCGAAACTGCGAAGCTGCGGGCTTGACGTTTGACGATGACGCTTCGACGCAATGTGGTCCGAAGCAAATCGCCTAAATCACTTTGGTTGATTTAGTACAGCAGGCCCGCGACTGCTCGTCAAGGAAATGTGAACGCGGAAATTCGCCGCGCCGCGAACCGCGTGCAGGCTGAGAGCCTTGTGTGGTAACGCTTTGGCGCCGTGCTGCGGTGCGAAGCGGCGCTTCTCGGCTTGGGGAAAGTCCTGGCTCGTCTGAAAGCTGGTTGAAATGTCAGCGGTGGTTTTTCAACGCAATTCGCGGTGCGTAACGCGCTTTTTCAGTGGGCGATGAATGTTTGCGAGAGGTTGCGGCGGAACAGCGCTTGCTTGCCTCGACAGAATGCGAACCTTTCGGAGAGACCCATGCCTTCGCACTGGTGGCAGCGACGACTCGGCTCCCGCGCATCGCTGATCGCCGCCGCCCTCGTGATCGGCGTTCTGTACGCGGGCAGCACGATGGTCACGCCGCTTTATCCGCTCTATCAACGCCGGTTCGGCTTGTCCGATCTGACGATCACGCTCGTGTACGCGACCTACGTGATCGGCAATCTCGGCGCTTTGTTTCTATTCGGTCGCGTGTCCGACCAGGCCGGGCGCCGATCGGTCAGTCTGCTCGTGCTCGCAGCCGCGATCGCGAGCACGATGTGTTTTCTGTTCGCCACGCATGCGACGTGGCTTTTCGTCGCCCGGGCGGCGAGCGGCCTTGCAATCGGCGTCGGTGCCGCCACGGCGACCGCGTGGATCGCGGAATTGCACGCCGGCGCCGACAAGGCGCCCGCCAGCCGTCTTGCCGCGGCGGTCAATCTGGCTGGGCTCGGAGTGGGACCGCTGCTGACTGGTCTGCTCGCGCAATTCGCGCCCTGGCCATTGCGCACGGTGTTCGTCGTTTATCTGTTGACGCTTCTGGTCACCGCGGCGTTGGCGGCGCTCGCATGCGAAACGGTCCAGGCGCGTGCCCGGACGTTCGCACAGGTGTCGTTCGCACCACGCATCGGCGTGCCCGCGCAATTGCGCGTGGCATTCGTCGTGCCTGCCGTCACCGCATTCGCGACCTTCGCGCTGCTCGGCTTTTTTGCGGCGCTGTTGCCCAATCTGATCGCGAACAGCATGCATCTGCACAGCCCCGCGCTGAGCGGGGCGCTCGTCGCCGAACTGTTCGCCGCGAGCACGATCACCGTGATGGTCACGTCGAAACTCGCCGCTCGCACCGCGATGCTCGCCGGACTGTGGCTGTTGCCGCCGAGTCTCGCGTTGCTGCTGTCGGCGCAGGTCGTCGCGTCGATCGTAGTGCTGAGCGCGGCGACCGCGCTGTGCGGCATCGCAGCCGCGCTCGGGTTTCGCGGCAGTTTGCAGGAGATCAACCGGATCGCGCCCGCGGACCAACGCGCCGAATTGCTATCGGCGTATCTGCTCTGCTGTTACACCGGCAACTCGTTGCCGGCGGTCGGCATAGCGCTGCTGTCGACCCGGGTCGGACATTTGTGGGCGAACGTCGCGTTCGCGGCGGTTTCCGCGGGATTGGCCTGTATTGCGTTGGCGGTCGGTGCGCGCCGGCCTCGTCACGCGAGTTGACGCGCGGCAAGCTGGCCGAGCCTGGTCCAACTGCGACGAACTGCAACGTTGCGGCGCGGCTGTAACTGCCACATCAACGCGAACGCGGTGCGGCCGTCGATGCGCGCACGACCAGTTTCGGCTCGGACGAAATCCGCATCGGCACGGGCGCCGGCATGTCCCGCGCGGCGCGTCCCGGCTGTCCGTACGAAGTCTCGATCAGCTCGCGCAGCAGTTCCACTGCAAGTCCGGCGACCTCGACCGTCGGCACCGCCACCGTCGTCAGTGCAGGGCGCGACTCGCGCGCGAGCTGGATGTCGGTGATGCCGATCACGGACAGTTCGTGCGGCACGCGCAGGCCCAGATCCGCGGCCGCGTGCATCGCGCCGAGCGCAGGCAAATCGTTGGTCGCGAAGATCGCGCTGAGTTGCGGATCGGCTTCGAGCAGCGCGCGGGCCGCCAGGTAGCCGCCGTGGATCGTGTCGGCCGCGTGTCGCACGCGATTTCTCGTCACACCGGCCGCGCGCAACGCGTCGACGAAACCTTCGAAGCGCGCCACGTGAATGCCCGACACCTTGCTGCCGACGATCGCACCAAAGCGCCGATGCCCGAGTTCGAGCAGATGCTCGCCAGCCAGCTTGCCGGCCAGCCGGAAATCGACCGCGACGCACGGCAGCCCGGGCGGCTCGGTGGGCCGCTCCCACATGCACAGCACGACCGGCGTGCCGCGCGCTTCGGTCTCGTGCAGATCGGCGAAATCGAGGTTCGCGTTGGTCACGAGCACGCCTTCGGACAAGGTGCCGGCGATCTGGTCGAGGTACGCGCGGCCGCTTAGCGGATCGTCGTTGGTATTGCAGATGATCACGAAGTGGCCGCTCGTGCGCGCAGCGCGTTCGACCGCGAGCGCGAACTCCGGATAGAACGGATTCGCGATGCTCGACACCATCAGCGCGAGCGTCGGCGCGCGGCCCTCGGCGAGCGCGCGTGCGGCGAGATGCGGGCGATAGCCGAGCGCCGCGACTGCCTCGAGCACGCGTTGCCGGGTCGTTTCGCCAACGCGGCCGCGCTTGCGCAGCACGTTGGACACCGTCGCTGGCGTGACACCGGCATGACGCGCGACTTCGCTGAGTGTGGGCATGATATGGTCAGTATTTGGGATGGCTGTCCGACATTTGCGTCGCGGCGCGAGGCGCGGCAACATCTGTCATCGAACCAATGTACAAAACGATATCGGAGACAGACCAACGATCGCCTTGCGATCGATTTTTCGGTCATGCTGATTAAGCGCTTAATCTCCGACTTCGCCCCGATTAAATCACGGAGTCGATGCAATGGCGAGCATTTCGTTACGAGGCGTGCAGAAGGCGTATGGCGATGGTGCGCCGGTGATTCGCAACGTCGATCTGGACATCGGCGAAAACGAGTTCTGCGTGTTTCTCGGCCCGTCGGGTTGCGGCAAGTCAACGCTGTTGCGCATGATCGCCGGGCTCGAGGATGTGACCGACGGCGACCTGTCGATTGGCGGGAAGATCGTCAACGACGTGCCGGCCGCGCAGCGTGGCGTAGCCATGGTGTTCCAGAGCTATGCGCTGTTTCCGCACATGAGCGTGTTCGAGAACATGGCGTTCGGCCTGAAACTCGCGAAGACCCCGAAGGATGAAATCGAGCGGAAGGTGCGTGAAGCCGCGCGCATCCTGCAACTCGAGGCACTGCTCGAGCGCAAGCCGAAGGCGCTGTCGGGCGGGCAGCGGCAGCGCGTCGCGATCGGCCGCGCGATCGTTCGCGAGCCCGGCGTGTTTCTGTTCGACGAACCGCTGTCCAATCTCGATGCAACCTTGCGCGGACAAACGCGCGTCGAAATCGCACGTCTGCACAAGCAGTTTGCGAAGGCGAGTGTGGTCTACGTGACGCACGATCAGATCGAAGCGATGACGCTCGCCGACAAGATCGTGCTGCTGCATTCGGGCAAGGACACCGAGCGTTACGGCAGCATCGCGCAAATCGGCGCGCCGCTCGAGCTGTATCACCGCCCGAAAAGCCGCTTCGTGGCCGGCTTTATCGGCTCGCCGCGAATGAATTTCCTGCCGGGCAAGGTGGCGTCACTCGATGCGCAGGGCGTGCTCGTCACGCTCGATCACACCGGCGAGAACGTGCGTGTGCCGGTCAGCAGCGCCGGATTGCAGCCAGCGCAGCCGGTCACGCTCGGCGTGCGTCCCGAGCATCTCGAGTTCGTCGATGCATCGGCCACGACGAATGCGGCCGCGTCGCAAGACGGCGTGCTCGCGCGCACCGTATCGCTCGTCGAGCAGCTTGGCGAACACAGCTACGTGCACCTCGATCAACCCGGCGGCGCCGTTCTGATCGCCAAGGCGCCCGGCAACACGCGCCTCGCTCCAGGCGATCGCGCGAGCCTGCGGGTGTCGCGCACGGCCTGTCATCTGTTTACCGAGGACGGTTTCGCGGCCGCGTCGCTCGAATCCGTCGAACACTACGCTTGAAAAACACTGGGGACATAGGGATGCGTCTTGGAGTCTGTTATTACCCGGAGCACTGGCCCGAGTCGATGTGGGACGACGACGCGCGCCGGATGAAAGCGCTCGGCATCGAGCAGGTGCGGATTGCGGAATTCGCCTGGAGCCGGATCGAGCCGACTCCCGGCGAATACGACTGGGGCTGGCTCGATCGCGCCGTCGACGTGCTCGGCGCGGCTGGCCTGAAGGTCGTCATGTGTACGCCGACCGCGACGCCGCCGAAGTGGCTGATCGATCGTCATCCGGAGATCCTGCCGGTCGGCGCCGATGGACGTCCGCGCGGGTTCGGCTCGCGGCGTCATTACGACTTCTCGTCGCCCGCGTATTTCGAGGCTTCGCGTCGTATTTGCACGGCGGTGGCGGAGCGTTACGGCAAGCATCCGGCGGTCGCTTTCTGGCAGACTGATAACGAATTTGGCTGTCATCACACGGTGGTCAGTTATTCGCCGGCCGCGGTCGCGCGCTTTCGCGAGTGGCTGAAGGCGCGTTATCGCACGATCCAGGCGTTGAACGAGGCGTGGGGCACAGTGTTCTGGAGCATGGAGTACCGCGGCTTCGAAGAAATCGACGCGCCGGTCGGCACCGTGACCGAGGCGCATCCTTCGCATCGTCTCGACTACCGGCGCTTCGCATCCGACGAAGTGGCGCGCTACAACCGCATGCAGGTCGAGATCATTCGCGCGCATTCGCCGGGGCGGCCCGTCGCGCACAACTTCATGCAGCTCTTCACCGAGTTCGATCACTACAAGGTCGCGGCCGATCTCGACGTCGCAACGTGGGACAGCTATCCGCTCGGCGCGCTCGAAGAGCAGTGGTTCGCGCCGGACATCAAGGCGCGCTGGTTGCGCAGCGGTCATCCGGACTTCGCGTCGTTCAATCACGACGTGTATCGCGGCATGTCGAAGCTGCCGTTCTGGGTGATGGAGCAGCAGCCGGGACCGGTGAACTGGGCGCAGTGGAATCCGGCGCCGCTGCCGGGCATGGTGCGGCTGTGGAGCTGGGAAGCGTTCGCCCACGGCGCGGGCTGCGTGTCGTATTTCCGCTGGCGTCAGGCGCCGTTCGCGCAGGAGCAGATGCATGCGGGCCTCAATACGCCCGACAACCGGCTCGACGTCGGCGGCAATGAAGCATCGCGGGTGGCGTCGGAAATTCACGCGGTGCTCGCCGCGAACGCCGATGCCAATGCGTCGATCCGCTCGAAAGTCGCGCTCGTCTACGACTATGAAGCGAAGTGGTTGTTCGAGATTCATCCGCAGGGCGCGGACTTTCACTATCCGCGGTTCGCGTTCGAATACTACTCGGCTTTGCGCGCGCTCGGACTCGACGTCGATGTCGTGCCGGCCGATGCATCGTTCGATGGTTATAGCCTCGTCGTCGTGCCGCCGCTGCCGGTCGTGCCCGACGATTTCGCCGAACGTCTCGCACGCTCGGGCGCGCAGGTCGTGCTCGGGCCACGCACCGGCTCGAAAACGCGCGAGCTGCGGATTCCGGCGAATCTGCCGCCGGGCGCATTGACGTCGGTGCTGCCGCTGCGCGTGTGGCGCGTCGAATCGATGCGGCCGAACGTGACCGAAGCGGTGGTGCTCGAACAGCAGGGCGGTGCCGCCGAGGGCTTCGCGCGACACTGGCGCGATTTCATCGACAGCGATGCATCATCTTCATTCGACGTGCGCGCGCGTTTCGCGGACGATCATCCGGCGTACGTGCGAAGCGGCGCGTATCACTACTTTGCGAGCCTGTTCGACGACGCCTTGACCGTGCGCCTGTTCGCGCGGATCGCGCAGGAAGCGGGCCTCGAAACGCAGGCACTCGGCGACAGCGTGCGCATCAGCCGTCGCGGCGGACTGACGTATGTGTTCAACTATGGCGATAGCACCCACATGCTCGACGACATTTCCGACGACGCATTCGTGATCGGCTCCCGGGAGGTGGCGCCGCAAGGGGTAGCGGTCTACCGCTCGCAATAGAAGTCCGGCCTTGGCAATTCCACGCAGTCATTCGATATAGAAGCGACAACGACGTAAAAACCATGGAAAGAAGGAGACAGTCAGGATGAAACTGAAACCACGCAAGATTCTGTTGGCGCTCGCGCTGGCCGCGGTTGCCGCGGGGACCTCGGTCGTCGGCACCGCGCAGGCGGCCACGCTCGCGATGAACATCGCGTACAAGGGCGCGAGCCAGCGCGCGGTTTGGCAGCAGGTGGTCGACGAGTTCAAGAAGGCGCATCCCGGGATCGACGTGAAGGTATCGTTCATCGATGAGGAAGCCTACAAGGTTCAGTTGCCGGGTTGGCTTTCGACTGTCGCGCCCGATATCGTCAACTGGCACGACGGCGAGCGTATGGCGTATTACGCGCAGCGTGGCCTGTTCGAGGATCTGACCGGCGACTGGCAGAAGAACGGCTGGAACGACATGTATGCGTCGACGAAGGAAGCATCGTCGTACAAGGGCAAGCAGTATGCCGCGCCGACCGTGTACTACTCGTGGGGGATGTTCTATCGCAAGGACCTGTTCGAGAAGGCGGGCATCAAGGGCGAGCCGAAAACGTGGGACGAATTTCTCGACGCCGCGAAAAAGCTGAAGGCCGCCGGCATTGCGCCGATCGCGGTGGCGGGCCGCGATGCCTGGACGCTCGCCGGCTGGTTCGATTATCTCGATCTGCGCCTGAACGGCAATGCGTTTCACCAGAAGCTGATGGCCGGCGAAATTCCGTACACCGATCCGCGCGTGAAGAAGGTCTATACGACGTGGAAGCAACTGATCGACGACGGCTACTTCATCAACAATTCACTGTCCTACGATCTCGACGCGGTGCAGCCGTTCCTGTTCCAGGGCAAGGCTGCCATGATGCTGATGGGGACGTTCATTGCGGCGGGTTTCCCGGACAACGTGAAGCCGCAAATGGGGTACTTCCAGTTCCCGATCATCGACTCCAAGGTGCCGACCGCCGAGGATGGACCGGTCGAATCGCTGCATATTCCGTCGAAAGCGAAGAACAAGTCCGATGCGCACACGTTCCTTGCGTTCGTCGAGACGCCTCAGATCGGTGCGCAACTCGCAAAGGGACTCGGCTCGTTGTCGGCGAACAGCAAATCGCCGGAGCCTGAAGATCCGATTTCGAAGATCGGCTTCCAGATCCTGTCGAACACGAAGGGCGGTATCGCGCAGTTTTACGATCGCGACATGACGAAGGAAATGGCCGACGAAGGGATGAAGGGGATGCAGCAGTTCGTCTCCGATCCGTCGAAACTGGACGACATCCTCGCGCAGCTCGAGCAGACGCGTCAGCGTATCTACAAGAAGTGAGCGGCGGCGGCCGCAAGGCCGCTGTCCGATGCATCGGATTGGATCGGGAGATTGATCGTGTCGCATTCCGTCAGCCGTCGTAGCGTCGACGGTCCTGTTGAACCCGGCGGCCCGGGCTTGCCGGCGTCGAGCGGTGCGCTGAGCGGCGCGTCGGTCGCGTCGCGCCGGCGCGGCCCGACGCCGACCGCGCGGCGGCAGCGGCGCGCCGCGTTCCTGTTTCTCGCGCCGGCCTGCTTCATGGTGGCCGTGTACGTGGTGTGGCCGATCCTCTCGACGATCCGTCTGAGCTTCTTCAACTGGGATGGGATGACCGAGCCGACCTTCGTCGGCCTCGCGAACTATATCGAGCTGGTCCATACGCCCACCTTCTATACGGCGCTCAAGAACAACCTGATCTGGCTCGTGCTGTTTTTGCTTGCACCGCCGATGGGCCTCGCCGTCGCGCTGTATCTGAATCAGGCGGTGGCGGGCATCCGCATCGTCAAGTCGCTGTTTTTCGCGCCATTCGTGTTGTCGGGCGTCGTGGTCGGACTGATCTTTTCATGGTTCTACGATCCGACCTTCGGCCTGCTCGCGATGATGCTCGGCCACGGCGTGCCGGTGCTCGGCGATCCGCGCTATGCGACGCTCGGCATCGTGTTCGCGGCGCTGTGGCCGCAAACCGCGTACTGCATGATTCTTTATCTGACCGGCTTGACCACGTTGAACGCCGAGCAGATCGAAGCTGCGCGAATGGAAGGCGCGCAGGGCTGGTCGATGCTCTGGCATGTCATCCTGCCGCAGTTGCGGCCCACGACGTTCATGGCGATCGTCGTGACGATCATCGGCGCGCTGCGCAGCTTCGATCTGATTTCGGTGATGACGGGCGGCGGTCCGTTCGAAAGCTCGACGGTGCTCGCCTATTTCATGTACGACCAGGCGATCAAGTACTACCGCATCGGCTATTCAGCGGCGATCGCGGTGGTGCTGTTCGGCATCATGCTCGTGTACATCGTCTATCACCTGCGGCGGATGCTGCGCGCCGAGCAATGAGGAGCCGCTGATGTTTCCGATTCCGATCGACAAATGGAAGCCGGCCACGCGCCGCGCATACAAACTGACATTGCCGATTGCACTCGTGATCTGGCTGTTGCCGATGATCGCGGTGCTGGTCACGTCCGTGCGTTCGACCGAAGAACTGAGCGAGGGCAACTACTGGGGATGGCCGAAGCACTTCGCGATGTTCGATAACTATCGCGAGGCATTGACGACGTCGCCGATGCTGCATTACTTCTGGAATAGCGTGCTGATTACGGTTCCTTCCGTAGTGGGTTCGATCGCACTCGCGGCGATGGCGGGCTTTGCCTTGGCGATCTATCGCTTTCGCGGCAATTCGACGTTGTTCGCGACGTTCGTCGCGGGCAACTTCGTGCCGATCCAGGTGTTGATGATTCCGGTGCGGGATCTGTCGTTGCAACTCGGTCTGTTCAATACCGTGAGCGCGCTGATTCTGTTTCATGTGTCGTTCCAGACCGGCTTTTGCGCGCTGTTTCTGCGCAACTTCATCAAGCAGCTGCCGTTCGAGCTGGTCGAGGCGGCGCGCATCGAAGGCGCAAACGAGTGGACCGTGTTCTTCAGGATCGTGCTGCCGCTGATTCGTCCCGCGCTCGCGGCGTTGGCGATCCTCGTGTTCACGTTCGTGTGGAACGACTATTTCTGGGCCTTGTGTCTGACGCAAGGCGATGACGCCGCGCCAATCACGGTCGGCGTGGCCGCGCTGAAAGGGCAGTGGACGACCGCGTGGAATCTCGTTTCGGCGGGATCGATTCTGGCGGCGCTGCCATCGGTCATGATGTTCTTTGCAATGCAGAAGCATTTCGTCGCGGGTCTGACGTTTGGCGCGACGAAGGGGTGATGCTGTTCACGCGTGGCGCTGCTGCGTAGAGAAGGGTTGCCCGCGGAAGCGGGCTTTTTTTCGGCGTGGCGAACCGCTGCTCGCACGCGGACTTCTCGATCAACGCTTTTAAGCTGACGCCGGGTTGACCCGCTGCATAACGGCATTCAACGCCGCGCGCGCACTATCGAGAGGCCGCTTGCCTTCGCCGACTTGGCTCGCGAAGTCCAACTTCTGCTACCGGTATGGCTGCTACCCGTATCAACCATCGAACGAGGCCTTCCTGCCTGAAAACAGGAAGGAAGGCGCCTGCCGCTATCAGGCCGGATCAGCGTACTTCAGCGTCCACGTCAGCGTGCGGCTGGCGCCGCCCGTCAACGCGAACGGGTTGGTCGTACAGGCGAAGTTGGAGTGCAACTGTCCAATCGGCGTGGTCGACAGCCGCGTGATCGAGCCCTTGGCGAACGTCATCACGGTGTGCACCTGCAGATCGAGATCCGTCGTGTACAACGCGTTCTTGGCCGCTTGCCTGAACTTCGCGGTGTCGAACGTGACGACCACCTGACCATTGGTTTCCTGCACGTTCAGATTCTTGTAGTACGTGACCGCGATATAGGTTTTGCCGTTGTACGTGACCTGCGGAATCATCAGCGCATAGCCGAGGTCAGTCGTGCCATACGCGAGATTGTCCGAGAACGGCGCCGGATAGTACGGCGTGTACGAGTTGTAGTCGGGCGCCTGGCTCAGGTTCAGGTTGATCACGCGCTTGCCGTCGCGCACCGTGATCAGCGCGCGCTATACGGATGCGCGGTATCGCTCGGCTGGTTGTACCAGGTCCCCACGCGAAAAATTACTAGGAATACACCAGGTATCAGATGCGCGTGCCGATCCGTCGTGGCCACCAATTCGCCCGCTCGCCGCCCATCGGATAAGATACGGCCCGCTATGCATTTTTTAGAACGGAAGGAGTGGTTTCAATGATCGAACCGAGCAACGTTTTCAAGGAAAATCTCGCCAGAATGCCGGCGATCGACGGCATCGCACGCATCGATCTGGTCAATGGCAGCGGTACCGTGGTCGCTAGCATCGAGAACAAACCTGGCAAGCAGGGCTCGCTCGCGGTGTACAACTACCTGCGCGGCGCGTTCGGCACGCTCGACGCGAAGGCGGCCGAACACGGCCTCGCGCTGTTTGCCGAGCATACGGCCGACGCGCGCAACCGTCCGGGCGCGCATCCGAACGTCGATCACCTGCTGGCGATTGCCGCCGGCGGCGAGGCATTGCGCATCGACGTTGTTCCGGCAGCTTGAGGCCGCTCAAAGTCTTTTCCGCGCCGGCAAGGTAGACGTTTTCCTGCCGCTGCCGCGAATTCCAACGCCCCGGCGACGGGATTTGCGGCCCACCTGCGCTAATTGCTTGGTAAAAACCCTCGTTTTTCCCGAAGCCCCCGGATTGGCTTCAGATTCGGCTTCTGTTCGGTGAATTGAAACGCGGGGGGCGGCGCACACTGGGTTCGTCCCGTCGCGTATATCGCGCTTTTCCGTCAGGAGCCCCGGATGTCTTCCCGTCACAACAAACCCCACCGGTTCGACGCCGACTTGCCGGAACTCACCACCTCGGAACGGGATCAGCCGACGCCGGGTCCGGACGACCGCGCGATGCGCGAACTGCAACGCGGTTCCGAAGCCATCGTGCGTCTGGCCACGCAGGCACACGCGGCCATCGCCCGAAGCGACGAAGCGGGCGCGCAAGCCGCGCGCCAATCGCTCGAAACGCAGCTGACGTTTACGACCGCCCTGATCGATGAGCTGCTGTTCGGTGCGCCCGAGCGGTCCACGCTGCATTGACAGCCTACGCGGCAGCATCGCCGTACTATCCCGAAGTACCGGAAACTGACATGAGCGCTTTGACCGTCATTCTTTGCATCTGGGCCATGGTCGCGTTTTGCGCGGTCCTGTTCATCCGCGGCGCGAGTCCGCGCGTCGAGCGTGAGGCGGAGCAGCCGCGTGCTCGTCCGTCGCGCTATTCGATCGCAGAGTAACGCGCACGACCAACGACGCGGAACCAACGGGGTAACATGAGGAGCGCCGGCGCCACTGCCGGCCGGCACCGACGATGTTCCCCACGGAGGTTCCCGTATGGACACACATTCGATTCTCGGCATGCTGCATGCCGAAGAGGCTTTGCTGGTCTCCATCGTGCGGTCGCTGCCCGACGATATCAAGCGCAGGATCGCCAACGACTTTCACGAGCAGGCGCAACTCGCCGAAAGCTCGCATCTGAATCCCACCACGAACCGCGAAACGAGCGACGCGTTCAAGGCCCATGTCCGACGGCTGTCGAACATGCTTGCTTCGTTGTCGTAACCCGGTCGACGTCCGCGCGGCCGAGTCGAATATTCCGGCTTGTTTTCTCGTCGGCGCAGCGCGATTGCGCCGTCATGCCCGTGCGTGCCACCGCGCGCGGCGTAATCCGCTTTATCGGCCGTCAGGCCGGTTATGGCAACGTGATCGTCATTCAGAACCCCGCACCGTTTTCTACGACGTTCGCGCATCTATCGCACTTCGCGAAAGGACTGCGCTCCGGCAGCCGCGTAATGCGCGATCAGGTGATCGGCTATGTCGGCAAGACCGGTTGGGCAACCGGACCGCATCTGCATTTCGAGGTCCACGTGAACGATGTGCCGCAGGATCCGCTCAAGGTCGACCTGCCGCAGAAGAGGTCGCTTGCCGGCGATGAATTACGGCAGTTCGAGTCGCGTGTCGCGCAATTGACCGCGCTGCTGTAAGCCGCTTGCCGTCTCAACTTTGCGACACGCCGGTCCGCATGATTCAGGCGCGCTTTCGTCGCATGACGTGTCGGCATGTTGACCGGTACGGGTCGCAAACCTTGGTCCGTCAATGCGCGTTCGGGTATTCCCGCGCGCGTGGAACGACGTGTACGAGCCAGCACGAAGGCGTCGGGGCATCCCCGCGGCGTCTCATTTCCGATGCATTGCGTGCGATCAGGCCCGCTTCGAAGTGCCCCGGCAGGCATTTCTCCATACGTAGCAGGCCTTCATTCCAGCATGGCATAGCCATTGCAATGACGAATGCACAAGAACTACACATGTTGCAGCCGGAATTTCACGCAGTGAACAAATGCCGACGGCAGCAAAAGTCTCGCGATTCGCGCTCGGGGAGCTTGGCGCAACTTGCGAGGTGCGGCGGGGCCAATAGCAAACGGATGTCGACAAACAACGACGACGCGAGCGGACGATACGGCTGCATCTAACGTCCGCTCGCGATCGTGACGGCGTGAAGCGATGACCCCGCCATTTTTTTCCGTGCTTGCGGGTGAAGCTGAATTCGCGGCGGGCCCCCGCTAAAGGGCGCTTGCGTGCGGGCCGGCGGGCTGCGAAGATCATGCTAACGACCGCCGCATCAGGGAATTTCATGTTAGCGTCGAGCCCGTTTCCCGCATTGCTGCACCACGCGAGCCTGTGGCTGCAAGCCTACGCGCTCGTGCTGGTCATGATGGGCGTCGGTGCGTTGCTCGAGCGTCGCTGGCCAGCCGCATTGCTGCAATCGCGCGCGGGGCAGCGTCTGAACATGGCGTATGCGGGTCTGTATCTGGCGTTGGCGGAAGCCACGAAGCCGCTGACGGCAGCCGCGAGCGTCGCGATCGTCAATGCACTCGGCGGCGGGATGGTGGTGCTGGTGTCGCGCGGGTGGGGCGCGCTAGCTTCGTTCGTGATCGTGCTGCTGACGATCGATTTCCTCGAATACGCGTTTCATCGCTTGCAGCACACATGGCCCATCCTGTGGAAGCTGCATTCGCTGCACCATAGCGCGGTGGATTTCAACGTGACGATCACGTTGCGGCATCATTGGATAGAAGTGCTGCTCAAGGGCTGCCTGCTTTATCCGCTCGTCGGCGTACTGTTCAAGGTCGAGCCGTGGATCGTCGGTGCGACCTCGATCGTGTTCATGTTCGGCAACTATTTCGCGCATCTGAATCTGCGCATGGACCTTGGCCGCTACGTCACGTGGGTCAACAATCCGCAGTATCACCGGCTGCATCACTCGATTCGCGCCGAGCATTTCAATCACAACTTCACGCAGCTGTTGCCGATGTGGGATCACGTGTTCGGCACGCGTTGGGTGCCCGCGAAACACGAGTGGCCCGCCACCGGTCTGGACGATGGTACGCAGCCGAGTTCGCTGTTGGGCGCGTTCAGCTGGCCATTGGGTCAGCATGCGGCACGCAACGCGTTACCCGTTCGCAAGCCGCTTGCCGTGCTCGACAAGAAAGCGAAATAACGCTCGCTACGCGGGTTGCGCGGCGCGCACCGCGTTGCCGCCCAGCAGCGACACGATCAGCGTGGCCATCACGAGCACGCCCAGCGCCGCGCGCAGGCCGAGCACGCCGGCACCGAAACCAATCAGCGGCGGCCCGACCAGAAAGCCCGCATAGCCGAACGTGGCCGCCATCGACACGCCGATCGCCGGCGTCGCGTTCGAGCGACCCGCCGCGCTGAAAATCACCGGAACGATATTCGCGAGACCGATGCCGACCATCGCGAAGCCGACGCACGCGGTCAGCACCGTCGGCAGGCTCAGCACGAGCGCGAGTCCGGCGAGCGCGATCAGACCGCCGAGCGCGACGACCTTGCTCGAACCGAAGCGCCGCACCGATGCGTCGCCGGCGATCCGGCAGGCCGCCATCGAAAACGCGAACGCGGAGTAGCCGATCGCGGCGACGCTCGCTTCCTGGTTCAATGTGGAGCGCAGGTACACCGCGCTCCAGTCGGCCACCGCGCCTTCGACGAGCATGCACATGAACGCGAGCAGCGCCAGTTTCATCACGCTGCTGTCGGGCCATGCGAAGCCGCTCGACGCGGCGGCCGCGCGCGGACCGATATCGCGCAACGCAAACGACGTGGCGAAAATGATCAGGGCCGCGATGAACAGATCGGGCGCGAACAGCCCGCCCATGACGCCGACGCCGCTTTTCTGCAACATCGCGCCGCTCGCCGCGCCAAGCAGGCCGCCCGCGCTCCACGCGGCATGAAACGACGACATGATCGGCGCGCGCCAGCGTGTTTCGATCGCGCTCGCATGTCCGTTCATCGACACGTCGAGCGCGCCGTTCGACGCGCCAAGCGCAAACAGCACCACGCACAACGTCAGCATGCCCGGCGCGAGCGCGGGCAACGGCAGCGCGATCGCGAATGCCGCGCCGAGCAGCGCGGTGGCGCGGCCGCTGCCGACGCGCGGCGCGAGCTGTCCCGCGAGCGGCATCGCAACGATGGCGCCGAGCGCGAAGCAGAACAGCGCGATGCCGAGCGAGGCGTCGCTGAGCGCCAGGCTTTCCTTGATGCGCGGCACCTCGACCGCCCATGCGCCGATGCCGAAACCGTTGGCGAGAAAGACGGCGAGCGTCGCGATGCGTTCCCTGACGAGTGAGTTCATGGGCGTGCCGCCATCACGTTATCGCAGACGGCCCGGAGGCTCGCGACACGCGCGTCCGGCACGTCCGCTTCGACGAACAGATAATCGACGGCCGAAACAGGCGCTACCGCGAACGGCGCCGCTGTCATGAGCTTTTCCGAGGTCAGCGCGATGGCGATCTGGCTGCTCGCTTTGACCATCGCGCGTTTCAGTTCGGCGTCCTCTGCGTCGAATACGGCGACGCCTTCGTCGGGGTCGAAGGCGCAGGCGCCGAGAAAACAGAGGTCCGCGCGGATCTGCTGGATCTGTAGCAGCGCGGTCGCGCCGAGCGAGCCCGCCGCGCCGCCGGCGATGCGGCCGCCGATCAGGATCACGTCGATACCGGGGCGGTTCAGCAGCCGCGCGCAGGCCTCGGGCGAATTCGTGACGACGGTCAGGCCGGCGTTGTCGGGCAGCGCCGCCGCGATCGCGACGTTCGTCGTGCCCGCGTCGAGCAGCACGATCTGCTTCGGACGAACGATCGATACGGCCGCCGCGGCAAGGCGTGCCTTGCGATCGACGGCCTCATGCATGCGCAGCGCCGCGGGTTTGTCGGCGGGCGACATCAGTAGCGCACCGCCGTACACGCGCTTGCAGTGCCCCTGATCCGCGAGATCGCGCAGATGACGGCGCACCGTGTGCTCGGAGATCTGCAGCTCGGCGGCCAGCTCGGCCGCGAGCACGCGACCATGCGTGCGCAATCGCTCCAGAATCAGTGCTTCGCGCTGCTCGGGCAGTAGCCCGTTGATCGCATCTTCCCGGGTTCGCTGCATGGGTCTCGTCTCCATTTCGGCGTGAATCGATCATAAGCGAGCAAAATATATCGTAAACGCTCGTGAGGCACAAGCGGTGCGCCCCGGCTCGTCTTGATCTCACGCCACGCCGTTCGGTTCCGGTCGTGAGTCACGGCCGAAAACCAGCCGGTCGAGCAGCCACACCGCGACGAGCGTTGCGCCCATCAGCGGGAAAACGACGCCGAGAAGCGCGAGGCCGGTTGTCCAGCCACGCATCGGCGGCGCGGCGCGCTCGCGCGACGGCACGCCGAGCGAGCGTTGCGGCCGACGTTTCCACCACATCACGAAGCCGGTCACAGCGAGCGCGCCAAGGCCGAGCGAAATAGCCGCGCACAGTATCTGATTCGCGACGCCGAAGTAGCGACCCATATGCAGCGAGGTGCCGTACGACACGGCCTTCGCGATCGCGCCGTAATCGCCGTAGCGAATGTCCTTCAGGATCGCGCCGCTGTATTGGTCGACGTACAGCGTGCGTTCGTCTTTGGGATTCGCGGGGAAATAGGAAAGCGTGTAGACGCCGGCTGCGGAGCTCGGCAGCACGATGCGGTAGCCGTCCGCGATACCGAGCGACGCGGCGAGCGCGACGATATGCCCGAGCGACAGAGGCTGCGCCGCGTCGGTGGCTGCGGAAGAGGGCACGCTCGCGTTGCCCGCGGCCCACGGCGTCAGCGGCAACGGCAGGTCGTCCATGACCATGCCGGGCATCGAGTCCATGTCGGCGCGCTTGGCATGCGCGAGCGTGGCGCTCGCGTGGCCCGGGTGGTCCGAGGGCGTTCCCGGCACGATGGAGCGCAACGGCAAACCGCCCCACGCGCCCGGCGGAGCGCCAAGCTTCGTCGCGGTCGCGAACGCCTTGAACTGTTTGCCCCACGAGCCGGTCCACGGCAGCCCCGTCAATACGAACGCAAGTGCGCCGAGGGCGAGCCAGATGCCGATCACCGCGTGAAGACTTTTCCATAGCGGACGTCCTTTCAGCGCCAGGCGCGGCAGCAGCACCGCGCGCGCGGTCGTTTTGCCGCGCGGCCACCATAGTGCGACGCCGGTGCCGATCATCACGAGCGTCCAGCATGCGGCCAGTTCCATCAGCAGTTCGCCGGGCTTGCCGAGCAGCAGCTTGCGATGAAGCATGCGATCCACCTGCATCAAGCGATGCTCGACGCTCAGCGTGCCCAGCACCTCGCCGCTATACGGATTCAGATAGATGCTCTGCTGCGAGCCGTCCGCGAGACGAAATACGAATTCGGCGCTGCGTTGCGGATCGCGCGTGATCACGGCGGTCGTCGCGATCGAGCCGGGCGGCATCGCCGCGCGCGCTTTCGCGAGCAGCGCGTTGTCGGCCAGCCTCCGGACGGCCTGCGGTGCGACGACCAGTTGCTGTCGATAAAGCAGCGGCTCGATCTGCGGCTGGAAGCAATACAGCGTGCCGGTGATGGCGAGCACGAGTAGAAAAGGCATCACGAAGAGGCCCGCATAAAAATGCCAGCGCCACAGTGTTCGATAGCCTGGATGTGTCGGGCCGCTCGTGGCGGCGGTTGTACCGTTCTGCGCGCGCACGCGTTCGGCGGTTCGAGTCGTGGACATGAAATCCTCGTCGGGCAAATGGGTCGATGGTTCGTGTGCGACAAGCGGCTTGCCGCGTCTTGCATCAGGCTTAGATATGCAGCTTCGCTTCGACATAAAACGTGCGGCCCGGATACGGGTGGTAGACGAAGTAGCGCGCGTCGAACAGGTTGTCGACGCCGATGCCGAGTTCGCTGAGCTTCGTCGGCTTGAACGTGAACTTCGCGTCGACAACCGTGTAGGTGCTGGTGCCGCCGAACACGTTGGGGTTCGTGTCGGTATTCGTCAGCGTGTTGTACTGACGACCCGAGTAACGCGCAGCGAGCGTCAGCGCCGCGCGCGCGTCGAAGTGATACGTCGCGGCAAGATTCGCGCGCCACAGCGGAATGCGGTAGAAGTACTTGCCGACCGAGGCCGGATTCCGTGCGTTCTCGAGGATCTTCGACTGCGTGTACGCGACGCTCGCGAGCAGATCGAGCCCGCGCACGAACACGTCCTCGCCCGAATAGCTTGCTTCGACGCCGCGCGAGCGAACCTTGCCGATGTTCTGGAAGTTCGTCACGCTCGGAATCACGGTGGTGTCGGTCTGACTGAAGATCGTGTTCTTCACGTCGTCCTGAAACAGCGAGAAGCGGAACACGCCATTCCAATGCGCCCATTCGGCGCTCAGCTCTTTCGACAGATCGTCTTCGGGCTGCAAATATGGATTGTTGTTGACGATCGCGGAGCCGTTGATTTGCCCCTGGAACAGTTCGCTCGCGGTCGGAAAGCGATACGCGCAAGCGATCGACGCGCGCAAAGTCAGCTCGTCGCTGACATCGAACGATAGCGACGCCTTCGGCGAAAGGTGGCGCTGGCTGGCATCGCTGTACGCGATCGTCGTGCCGGGCAGCGACTGTGCGCCATCGTAGGCTTGCCAGTCTTCATAGCGCGCGCCGTAGACGAGCTTCCAGCGCGGCAGAAAGCGCCACGCGTCCTGCGCATAAAGAGCTTGCGTCTGCGTCTTGCCGGTGAACGCGTTGGCGAACGAGGTCGCGTCGCCGTCGCGCCAGTTCAGCGTGTTGTAGGTCTGGTTGTCGACGAAGTAGTTGTCGTAGTGGTAGCCGACGCTCAGTGCGTGATTGGCCAGTCCTGGCTGGTTCGTCGCAGGCGTATAGGTGCCGCGCAGGTCCAGCGTCTTCCAGCCGGTGCCGTCGTTGAACAGCACGGTGCCGGGGCCATTGCCCGGGCCGCCGGCATTCGCGGTGCGTGCGACGCCATTGCCGATGTCGTAATACGAGGCGATCGCCTCGCCGTTCCAGCCGGTCGCGTTGCGCGTTTTCAGCGACACGCCGTAGAGCCAGTTCTCGCTGTGCCCGACACCCGGCGCAAACGCGGCCGCCGGAATCGTGTAGTGGTAACCGTTGATCGATACGTTGCCGCTGTACACAGGGTTGCCGGCCGCGTCGCGCAGGAACGTCGATGTTTCGCTGTTGTACGTCTGGTGCCAGTAGCCGAGCGTGAAGCCGCCCTGCAGCGTCGGCGTGAAGTCGTACTGCATCTTCAGCTTGAACTGGTCCTGCACCGTGTGCTCGATGCCTTCGCCGTTCACACCGAGCACGGCCGTCGGCGCATTGGTCTGGTTGTTGTAGAAATAGGCGCCGGTGACGGGCGTGTCGCCGGCCTTGGCGGGCATGGTCGATTTAGCGAGTGTTGCGAATTGCAGCGGCTGACTCGTGTTCTCGAGATGATTGACGCCGAGCCGGTACGAGAACTTGCCGATGCTATCGCCGATCGACGCGCTCGCTTCGCTGCCGTTGAAGCTCTGGTTCACGCCGAACAGGCTGAAGTGCTGCGTGAATGCCTTCACGTCGGCGTTGGCCTCGAACTGCTTTGGCATGCGCGTGCTGATCAGCACGGTCGCGCCGAGCGAATTGCCCGGATACAGCGCGGAAAACGGCCCGTAGATTACGTCGACCTGCTGGATTTCGTCGGGATACACCATCGACCAGCGCGGCGGAAACGAATAGCTATTGCCGAGCAGGTTGCTCAGCAGCAAGCCGTCCGCATAGACGAGGCCGCGCGCGCTCTGCGTATTGCTGGTGCCGCGCACCGCGATGATCGAATTCAGATCGCCGGTAAAGCGCTTGCGTACCGCCAGGTTCGGCATGTACTTGAGCACGTCCTCGGTGTTGACGACGTTCCAGTTCGCGAACTGATCGCGCGTCACGGTTTCGACGGAGGCCGGCAGGTTCGGGTCGACGGCGCGCGGTGCGGCGCTCGCGCTTGCGCTCGCACTGACGCTGACGGCGGGCAGCGTCGCGTCGGTGTTTGCGTCGGCGGCATGCGTGGGTGTTGCGACGAAAGCCGGCACGAAGGCAGGCATGAGCGCGGGCCAAAGAACGGAACGACGAACCGCGCGATGAGCGGAAAAGACAGCGTCACGACGGACGCAATAAGAGAGCCTTCGCAGCGCGAAGTTGAACATGAGCGTTTCCTCGATGCATTGAACAGGCGATCGCAGGCCTCGTCGATGTGGGCGACGAAGGCGCGATCAGAACCGGTAGCGATCAGGAAACGGCAGGTGGGGCGCGCGGACGTCCCGACGGGAAGGCGCCAAGCGGGGTGAAGCGGGTGGACAGCGTCGGCGGCGCGGTGCCGGCCAGCGGCAGCGCGGCCGGCGGCTCGACGGCGGCGAGCGTCGGCATCGCGACGTGATGTTCGAGCAGATGACAGTAGCCGCAGGCGCCGAAGGCATCGTCGTGGCTCAGATGCACGGGCGCGGGGCTGGTTTGAGCGACGACGCTCGCATCGCTCACATTGCTTGCACCAGCCGGATGAAGCGCCGAACACAGCGCGGCAATCGGCTCGTGGGCACGGCCCGATTCGAGCAACTGACTCACGAGCGGCGCGAACACGACGAGCCACATGGCGACGAGGCCAAGCCATGCGGTCAGGTGGTTGCGTGAGTGTCGAGTCATGATCGTCGAAGAAAAGACGGGCGCGATTCTAGCATCACCGCGCGATCCTTTCATTCGCAATGACGGGCATAACGGCGGATTAGACGGTGAAAAAGCGCTTATTTCGGGGCGCTGAGGCCGAGGCGACAACCAGCGAGCCGTGGCGCTATGTTCGGCCGGGCAGTTCGTCGACGCGTTGCCCCTCGTCGCGCCGCAGCTCGAAGATTCCGCCTTGCCGAACGATCAGCGGGCCGAAGCGTTCAATACTGCCGGTGCGTGTTCGTTCGCGCTGGGTCAGTGGGCGAGCGCGTGCGGCAGGCGTGCGTCGAGCGATTCGGCGGCGCGCTATGACGCCTCTGTGAGCTGCATGTGATACAGGCCCCACGGCGACAATTCGAAGCGGTCCTTCAGTGGCTTGGCCGCGAGTTCGGGAATCTGATCGGCGTCGTAGATCGCCCATAACGGCCCCACGCCGCCGAGCGCCAGCGGCTTGCCGTCCATTTGTGTCGCGACGATGAAGTGATACTCGCGCACCTTGTCGAGCGTCGTCAACACCGCGTAGCCATCGACCGCGTGCATGACGATTTGCGTGCTGCCCGCGTCGGGCGCGCCGACGTTTGCGAGCACGTCGGTGAGCAGCGGGCCGCTAAACGTATGCATGTGCGCATCGTATTCGATCGTCGGATGGATCGTCACGGTCTTCATGCTGGCGAGCCACGGCAGATCGACGCCGTACGCTTGCGAAAACTTCACCTGGTGCTTCGCCAGCAGTTGATCGAAAGCGGGATTGAGCGCGCCGCGATTGCTGTGCTTGATCGCGCCGGAGATCGTCAGGACGACCGGAGACGGCCCGCATTCGGCGTGCTCACGCTTCGCGCCAAATGCGGGCGCGACCGCCGCGCCCAGTGCCGCGGCGCTGGTCAGGAACTGGCGTTTGTTCATTACGTTTTCTCCGGGTGTCGTCGAGGCGCCGCGTGGTGAGGTGCGCGCTCTTCTATTGTCGGAGAATTGTTGCCGCAAGTGATACGGCGATGCTTCATTAACGCGTCATTCGCTATGCTATTTCCGCTTGCGGCTCGTGCCGGAGCCGGCACGGTTCCATGCGCGGCGGTCCAATGCGGTGCGCGTCTTCGCAGGTTTATGACGAAGTCCTTTTCCAATGCCCATGGACGCACGAACCAGGCGCAACGCAAGAAGCCTCCACTCTTTGTCGCCCTAATCAATGGAAGTGCTCAGTTCGCGCCGATACTGACGGTGCGCGTCACATCGACGACCGACAGCCGGATCGCGTCGATCAATGCGCGCGCGGCCGGTGACGGCGTGCCCGCCGCGCGCATCGTCAGGCCGATCTCGCGCCGCGTGTTGTGCAGCGGTACATCGAGCACCACCAGTTGCCCGGACTGAATCTCGTGATGCAGCTGCTGCGCCGACAAGGCCGCCGCCATGTCGGTACCGAGCAGCAGGCCGCGAATCACCGCGAGGTCGGCGGTCTCGACGGTCGGCAGAGGAGGCTTCACCTTCATCCGCTTGAATTGCGTTTCGAACAGCGCACGCGCCGGCGCGTTGCTGCGCGGCAGAATCCACTGCGCGTCGCGCAGACCCATGATGGTCAGATCGTGCGCGTGAGTCAGCGGATGACCGCGGCGCACCAGCACCACCATGTCTTCCGACATCAGCCGCTCGTTTTTCAGGCCGCTCGTCGCGTCGTTGTCGCGCAGCGCGCCGAGAATGAAATCGATGTCGCCCGCTCGCAGACCGGCCACGAGCGTCTCGTATGCGCTTTCGTCGGTGACCACGCGCACGCCCGGATTCTCCGAGGTCATTCGCGCGATCGCCTTCGGCAGGATCAGCGTGCGCCCGAGCGGCAACGCGCCGACTGTCACCGAGCCCTGAATCTTGCCGTGCAATGCGGCGATATCGTCGGGGACGTGGCGCAGTTCGTTCAGCGCGCGGCGTACGTGAAGCAGGAACGTCTCGCCCTCGGCCGTCAGCAGAATGCCGCGCGGGCTGCGGTGAAACAGACTCAGTCCCGAGCCGCTTTCGAGTACCCGGATCGCGGTGCTCACCGCGGGCTGGCTGATGCCGAAGGTTTTTGCCGCGCTCGGCATATGCCGATGCCGCGCGAGCGCCGCGAATAGTTGCAACCGCCGCGTGTTGAGCAGATACGCGGGCAATGCGCCTTCCGCGACGGGCCGGCGGCGCGTCTGTCGCGCGGTGCACCATCGGGCGAGTTCTTCGAGTTCAGCGAAGATCCGCTCGCAGCGATGCAGCACCGCGCGGCCGACCGGAGTGGGCAGCATGCCCGAAGGACCGCGATCGAACAGCGGTTCGCCGAGCGCCGACTCGAGCTCCTGCACGGAGCGCGTGACCGCCGACTGCGCGCGAAACAACGCGGCCGCCGCGCGCGTCGCGCTGCCCATATCGGCGACGAGCCGGAATGCGCGCAGTTGCGCGAGATTGAGCAGGTCCTTGCTGCTGACCGACAGCGGCGCTTTGGCGCTCGCCTGGCTGGTGGCGGCGGAAAGCGTGTCGTTGCTCATGCCGCGCCCGCGATCAGATGCAACGACGGCAGCGACAGATTCAGACTTTCCTTCGAGATTTGCGTGTGCTCCTTCATCAACGCATCGACGCGCGCGCCTTCGCCTTTTTTCAGCGCGTCGACGATCGCGTGATGCTGGCGATGCGCGTACGTCAGCATCATGAATTGACGCTCGCGCGCGGATTCGTCGAACGCGATCGTGAACGGCGACACGAACGGCACCTTGTCGTTCAGACTGAGCGCGGCCGTGACCGCCTGGTTCTGCGCCGCTTCGACGATCAGCGCATGAAAGCGGCCGTTCATCTGCGCGTAGCGCACGTCGTCGCCTGGCTGCAGATGCTTTTGCTCGAAGATCGCGTCGCCTTCACGCAGGCAGTCGTCGAGCGCGGCGGCGAGCGCGGGGCTCACGCCGTTTTCGGCGACCGAGCGCGCGGCGAGTCCCTCGAGCACGCCGCGCACGTCGATCGCGTCGAGCACGTCGCGCACGCCGAAGCGGCGCACGACGTAACCGCGCGAGCCCGAACGATCGAGCAGGCCTTCCGACGACAGCACGCTCAACGCATAACGCAGCGGCGTGCGCGACACGCCGAGCCATTGCGCAAGCTGCGCTTCGACGAGCCGCTGCCCGGGCGACAGTTCGCCCGACAGGATCTTCTCGCGTAAGGTCTGCACAATCGCTTGCTGGGTGGTCTCGTTCATCGTTTCGTCGCTCGTCGGAAGCAGCGCAGTATAGCCACGCGTGCAGCACCGCTCCAAGCCTTAAAAATGGGCGTTGCGAGTTGTTTTCCGGGCCATCTGTTTTATTTATCGCGTGCCGAGATGCCAAGGCGTCGCGGAAGGCTTGCCTCACCGGCTTGGGATACCGAGGGAGCCCTGCGCGGCGTGGGTCGGGGTGCGCTTCATCCGCGCTTTGGCCGCGCAAATGCCGGGTTTTTACTCGTCAACCCGGCGCTGCCTGAGGTATACCCGTGCTTCCCGTATCGCGGCACAATTTCTATCTTTGTATCCCAAGACGGTCATGGTGACTAGCGCGGTAAACCTGGCGACCTATCCGATTGGCAGCAGCACGAAGTGACGGAAGAGAACGAATATGGCAAGAATCATTGGTGGTATCGGCACGTCCCATGTACCCACGATCGGGTTGGCGTACGACAAGGGCAAGCAGAACGAACCGGCATGGGCGCCGATGTTCAAGGGTTATGAACCGGTGGCGCAGTGGCTGGCCGAGCAGAAGCCCGACGTGATGGTGATGTTCTACAACGACCACGCGAACAGCTTCTTCTTCGACTGCTATCCCACGTTCGCGCTCGGCGTGTCGCCCAACCACGAGTTCGCCGATGAAGGCGCCGGCAAGCGTCCGCTGCCCGACATCGCCGGTCATCCGGATCTCGCGATCCATATCGTCGAGCAAGTGGTCGCCGACGAATTCGATCTGACCGTCTTCCAGGACCGCCCACTCGATCACGGCGTCAATTCGCCGCTGTCGCTGATGCTGCCGCATCAGGGCGGCTGGCCGCTGTCGCTGGTGCCGCTCGAAGTGAACGTGCTGCAGTATCCGCTGCCCACCGCGAATCGCTGCTACCGGCTCGGCCAGGCGCTGCGTCGCGCGATCGAATCGTTCGAGCAGGATCTGAAGGTCGTGGTGGTCGGCACGGGCGGGCTGTCGCACCAGGTGCATGGCGAACGCAGCGGCTTCAACAACACCGAATGGGACATGGAATTCCTCGACCTGATCGTCAGCGATCCGGAGCGTCTTGCCGCGATGAAGCACGTCGATTACGTGCGCCTCGGCGGCGCGGAAAGCGTCGAGACGATCATGTGGCTCGCGATGCGCGGCGCGCTGGGTCAGAAGGTCCGCGAACTGCATCGCAGCTACTACCTGGCGACCAGCACCGCGATGGCCGTGACGATCTACGAAGAAGAGGTGGCGTAATGAATCCGCAACTGGTTGGCGTCGAAGAACTGACCGGCACGTATCCGTTCGATATCCGCCAGAGCATGAAGGCGATGCGCCTGAACCGCTTTTTCTGGCAGATGCGCGAAGCGTCGGCGCGCGCGCTGTGGCTCGAAAACCGCACCGCCTCGTACGATGCGGCCGGCCTGACGCCGGAAGAACGCACGCTGGTCGACAACACTGACTGGATCGGTCTGATCCGTTATGGGGTGTCTTTCTTCGTGCTCGAGAAGTTCGCGCGTGTGGTGAAGATCACCAATCTCGGCGTGTACGCGAGCATGCGCGGCGAAACGCTCGAAGCGTTTCTGAAGACTCGTCAGGTACCCGACGCCGTTTAAAGGCCGCGCATCAAGGCAGCGCTGTCCGCTGGGCAATCCGATTTGAAGTTCCGATGTGTAGTTCAAACCATCCGGCTTACTTCGACCCGGCCGTGATTATCGGCGGGTTCATGTCGCATATCTTCTTTACTGTGCCGTTGGCGTTGACCGTCAAGCGGTTGAAAGGTAAAGGGCTTTGGCTATACGTCGAAAACGGCCGCACGCTCGCGTCTGTCGTGATCGACGGAGATAACGACACGGCTGTCGCTCATTTGCGCTGGTTCATCGTCGACGATTCTTTGCGCGGCGCCGGGATTGGACGGCAATTGCTGTCGCATGCCATGCGTTTCTTCGACGAGCGGTTCGACGAAACCTATCTATGGACGTTCAAGGGGCTCGACGCGGCGCGTCATCTGTACGAGTCATTCGGCTTTCGGCTAAGTGAAGAATCGGAAGGCACGCAATGGGGAACACGCGTGGTCGAGCAGCGTTTCAACCGGCTTTGCGCAAGGAAAGGCGATAACGGTACTGCGTGATCCGCGCGGCAGCGAACTCGACGCCGTCGGTCAGTGCGCGAGGACCGACGCCGCGATCCGGTCGGCCAAATCGCCGAGAACGCGGCTCAACGCGGCCGCCTGCGCGAGCGCATCGTGTCCATTGATCGCGGAGTCGAGCGTCACCTGCTGCCGCAGCGTCGCCTGATCCGAGTGCCCGGCCAGCAGCGTCCACTCCGCTTGCAGCGTCAGCGTGCCGCTCGGGTCGGCCGTGGCATTCAGCACGGTGACGACCAGCGTGCGCGTGCCGGGCGGCGCGGGTGCATCAGGAACGACGAACGATCCGGCGGGCAGTCGCATGAGCAAGTCCTGGGCAAGCGTTTTGCGCATCATCAGAGCGAGCGGTGCGCCCCACAGGTCGCTATCGTCGATCGTCAGCCGGTTCTGCGAAGCCAGCGTGACGACTTCGAGCCGATCGAGCACCGCGGGAATATGCACGGCGGTCAGTTGAATCGGTGGGATCGGCGCCGTGGCGGCCGGCGCGTCGGCGGGCATCGGGTTCAACGTCACATAGCGTGTCGGTATGCTGTGTCCGCATCCGGCGAGCGTCATCGCCGCGACGGTTACGACAAACGCCGCCGTCCTGACGCTCGTCGCGAGCGATGCCGCGACGGCGCGTCCGACGGGGAACGTGGACCTCGTCATCATTGAGCCTCCTGCTGCCTGCCACGGATCAGCGCCTCCGGATGGCGGTCGAGATAGTCGGCCAGTGCCCGAATCGAGCGTGCGGTGTCGGTCAGCTCCTGCATGGCGGCAGGCAGGTCGTTCTGGCTCGACGCGTCGCCGCCTAGCGTCCGGTTCGCCGCGGCAACGGTGCGATCGGCCGCGTTCGCCGTCTCGCGCAATTGCGCGACGAGCGGACCGATCTGTGGCGAGACCTGCTGCAACGTGTGATCGATCTGCGCGACCGAGTGGTCGATGTGCGTCAGGCTGTCCTTAATCTGAGGCGAGGAACTGAGCGCGTTGATATGCGCGGCGATACTGCGGACCTGTTCGCCGGTTTGCCGGATCGGAAGATCGTCGATTTTCTGGATCACCTCGTTGGCCTTGGCCATCGTCGTGTCGAGATTCGCGGCGGCGACACTCGGAATGACGGGCAGGCCGTCCTCGCTGGCGAGCGTCGCCACCGGCGCGCCTTGCACGAAGTCGAGGTTGATCTTGTCCGCGCCGACGAGCGGCGGATCTTGCGATAACCGCGCGCGCAAGCCTGTGGCGACGAGGCGGGTGAGCATGCCGTCGACGAGCGGGCGCCAGTCCCCGTTGGCCGGTGGCGGCGCGCCGACGATGCCAAGCTGCGACGGGTTCAGCGCGATCTGCACCGGGGTGCTCAGCGCGCCCGTGCGTGCGTCGTAGTTCAGGCGCACGCTGGTGACGGTGCCCACGTCGAAACCGCGCAATTGCACATCGGCACCACTCTTCAGGTCGCCGACGGCGCCCTCGAAGCGCACCAGATAGGTGACGACCGGGCCGTGCCCCGGCGCGAGCGCGGGGCGGCGATCGACACCGTCGAAATGCGATGCCGGTTCGCCGGGCCCGGGCTCCATCACGATCTCGGGGCCGGTCAGCACTCCCTTGATCGACGCTGGATCGTTGAGATCCACGTGTGCGCCGCGCAGATAAAACCTGGTCTCGCTGCGCAGATACTTTTTTTCGGCGCGATCTATCTTTAGCTCGGCTTGCACGTGTCGGCCATCGGGCGCGAGCGTAATCTCCGAGACGGCGCCGACCTTCACGCCGCGCAGCGTGACGATCGTGTCGTCGGGCTTCATGCCGTACGCGTTGTCGAAGGTTACCGTGACCGTCTCGCCATGATGCATCAACGCGCGAACGCCGAGCCATCCGGCCATCGCGAAGGCTGCGACCGGCACCGCCCAGATCCAGCCGGGCCACGCGCTGCGCCGCACCTGAGCTTGCGAACGACGGGGACGCGTGCCGCTCATCGCTTGCTCCGCGGGTGGACGTCCCACATCAGGCGCGGGTCGAATGCGCGCGAAGCGGCCATCGTCAGAAACACGACCAGCGCGAACGCGGTGGCGCCGATGGCGGGTCTCGCCGAGGCGATGCCGTCGAACTCGATCAGCGGCACGAACGCGGCGATCGTGAACACGTCGACGTACGACCATCGGCCGAGTTCGTCGATCAGGCGGTACAGATGCGCCTTGACCCGCAGATGCCGGCGCGAACGGCGCCGAACGGAGACTACGAACCATGCCATGCCGAGAATCTTCGCCACCGGAATGACGATGCTCGTACAGATGATCAGAATGCCGAGCGGCCACAGGCCAGCGTGAAACAGCTGGTAGACGCCGTCGATGATCCGGGTTGAGTGGGTCCGCCCGAGTTGCATCGAAGTGGTCATCGGAAAGAAGTTGGCCGGGATCGTCAGAACGAGCGCGGCGAGCGACAGCGCAGCCGCGCGCACGACGGCGTCGGTTTTGCGAGCGCGCAACGTCAGTGCGCAGCGAGGGCAGGGGCGCCCCTCCTGCGACATCGGCACGACCAGATCGCAAACCGTGCAGGACAGCGGCGCTTCATGTTCCGGCAACTCGTTTTCCGCGGCGATCGCGCGCCACACGGTTCTCCGGTCGAGCGACGCGCGCGTGAGCATCGACAGCAGCGCCGCGGCGATGAAGCAGTAGCCGCCGGGGGCGATCGTGCCGGTCAGATTCTGCGTCACGCGCGCGTAACCGACGAAGCAGCCGACCAGATAGACGTCGGGCATGGCCCAGATATCGAGCGAGGTGGTCCAGCGAAACAGCGCGCCGATTCCTCTGGTACGCCGGCCGAGCCGCAGCGCGGCGAGGACGATCACGAGGCCGCCAAAGCGGATGAATGGCAGCACGATACCGAAGGTGCCGAGCAGTACCGCGAGAATGAACCAGCCATCGTTCCACATCTGCACGATGCCCGACGACAGCAGTGATGAGCGTTCGACGCCGAGCATGTGGACATACATCAGGGGCGCGAGGTTGGCCGGAAACAGCAATACGAAGGTCGCGCTCGCGCAGGCGAGCGCCGCGGTCTGGCTTCGGCCGCTACGCCGCTCGAGCGGAAAGTGACAGGCGCGGCAACGCGCGTAGGTATGGGCGGTGAGCGGCGGGATGTCTTCGAGCGCGCCGCATTCGGGGCAGCCGATCGTCATGCGACGTTCTCCATCGGCTGTCCGTTTTCAGGCGGGCAGCGCGTTGCGAATGAAGTTTCGCCGATCATCCCTCGACCCCCGGGCGCCGTTTGGCGCGTGCATGTACGGCAGACGCGCTGGCGCGCGCCAGCTCTTGTCCTGCACTAGCATGGCGCGTTCCCGGCCGGCCTCGGCGCGCCGGGCAGCGCGGACGGTCGGCGGCGGCGGTGTGGCGTCAGTCGGGTGAGCGGTTCCGATCCGCTTCGCTTTGCGAGCCGGGCGGCGTGCCCGGTTTGGTGTTCGGCGCCGCGGACGGAGCGGCGTCGGCAATGATCAGCAACCTCGAGGACAGCGCGTCGGGGTGGCCCGGCTTGAACCAGTTCATCTCGGGAATGCGTGAATCGGTCAGGTAGATCGTGCCGTCCGGCCCTTCCGCGAACGTATCCGGCCATCGCAGGCCGGGCTCGTGCAGCAACGTCGTCAATGTCGCGCCGTCCCATACCTTCACCGCGTGTTCTTCGACCGCGGTAATCAGCAGGCGTCCCGTCCGGTCGATGTGCAGCCCGTCGGCGGGGCGATGCTCGAGCACTTTCTGGACGCGGTTGCCGACTTCATCGGTCGCGAGCGTGGTATCGCGAAGCGCTTCGGTGGGCACGCGGTAAAGCGTTTTGCCCTTCACCGCCTGCCAGTACAGATACAGTCCATCGCGAGTGAGCGCGATGCCGTCGGCCGCCAATTCGACGCCGCGTCCATCGGGACGCCGCAATGGTGCGCCGCCAGCATGGACCGTGACGCCCGGATCCGTTTGCGTCGACGGATGCCCGTCGAGCACGCGGCGCGCTTGACCGGTGCCGAGATCGACCACCACGATCGCGCCGCATGTTCCAGAGTCCGTGATGTAGGCGAAACGGCCGTCGGGACTGATGCGCACGTCGTTCAGATAGCTGCCCTGAGACGCGATGTCGAGCGTGAACGCAATGCAGCCGACGACGCTATCCGTCGCAAGATCGATGCGGACCAGTTTAGGGGCACCCGGCACGACGAACGCCTGGGCCGGCGCGCCGGGGTCGAGTACCCACAGGTTGTTTTGGGAATCGCACAGCATCGCCTGCACGCAGACCCAGCGATCCTGCGGGTTCAACTCGTCACGCCTGGCATTGCGCCAGCCGTTCCATCGATCGTCGGGATAAGGACGGACGTCGCCATCGGGCGTGAGTACGCCGACGGAGATCGGCGCGTCTTCTGTCCAGCGCGGGAAGTTGACGAAGATGCGTCCGTCCGCGGCGACGGCGACGCCGGTCACCTGGTGCCCGAACGACGCAATCTCGCGCAGATGCGGCAGCGAGCCGTCGTCACCGGCGCTCGATGCAGGCGCGGCGGTCAGTGGAACCCGATCCGCGGCGGTTGGCGTGGCGGTGTCTTTCATGGGCTGCCTCCGGGACAGGACGGAAATGTCCGTATTCAGTAAAGCGAATGTCGCGTGCAAAGATAAAGTGAATCGTAATCCGCGAATCTTTCGGAAGGTATTCAACGTGAATTGCGGACCGTCCTTTATGCGAATTGTTTGACTTTCGCGCGAGCAGAGAACGGTAGTGCGCGCAATAGGGAAAGCCGAGTTGTCGCGTAGCGCTTGATACGACATGGCGCGCTAAAAGGCCGCGTTGCTACTACGTCATTCAGGGCGAAAAGAATCGCGCCGCGGCGGCGTGCGGAGCCGCCGTACCAAACGGTCCATTTCGGCAACTCTGACTCTCAGGGTTTCTCCTGACTCGCCTTTGGATCCGCCGTGTCACTCGTGCGCTACACCGCTCATTTGCAAAGAAAAAATAATGCCGACGTCAAAGGAATGTGCTAAAAAATAACAATTGCATGCGCAGACAAATAGCCACACCTGCAAGTAAAAATTTCGGCTTTCAATACTCTTAATCGGCCGCGAGGTGGATCATGAGAACAACGACGCTTTGGGGGCTCGGGGTGACGACGGTCGCTTCGGTGCTAACGCTGCAATGTTATCCAGCGTGGGCCGACGGACCCGAAGCAGCGTATGCGTCCGACGACGAGGTGCCGGCCGGCTCGCTCAGTCCGAACGAGTACAAGGTCAATGCGGACGGCATGAAAGAAGATCCGAATGCGAAGATGTCAGACGTGGCCCGCGCGTATCGCAATGGCTATATCAATCGCGGCAAGCAGGATCAGGCCGATTACCAGGCAATGATCGACTCGCACAATCACGGTCAGCGGCAACCGGCCAGGACCGACGTCGCGCGGGTCGACGTGCCGCCGCTGCCGCCGGGCGTTCCTGAAGACGATAACTCGAAGTACACGAGTATTCCGCCGCAGCCTCAGAAGCCGCGGCCGGTCCAATACGCGCAGCGTCAGGTGCCGCAACCGCCGCCGCAACAGCAATATCAGCAGGTGTACCAGCAGCCGCAGTACGCGCCGCCGCCAATGCAATACCAGCAGGCGCCGGCCTACGCGCAGATGCAGCCGGTCTACGACAACCAGCCGGTATACGTGCGGCAGGACTATCCTCAGCCGCCCGTGCAGTACGTGCCGGTTTATCCGCAGGCGCAATACGATGAAATGCCGCAGGTCGTGGAAACGGTGGTTCAACCGGCCGCGCCTGTCGCTTATCAGGTTTATCGTCCGCCGGTCTATTGGGCGCAGCCGCGCGTGTATGCGTATCGCGCACCGGTCTACAGCTATCGTATGTGGCGTTGAGGTATTGCGCGAGTCGTGGCGGCGTTGCGCAGCAATGGACCGCCGCGGCGAATACTCGCACGCATCGATTGATTGGCCGATAGAAAGTACTCAGCCCGCCGCATTCGTGGCGGGCTGAGTACTTTCTTTTATTCGTTTTGCGCTAGTGACCGCTGGCACCTCTCGTGCGCACATTCAGATGGTTATTCACCTGTCTGACTCCGCGCACCGATCTCGCGACACTGCCCGCGCGTTGCACCTGAGCGCGCTGCGGTACCCAACCGGTCAGCGTCACGATACCGCGGCGCGCCTGCACGTGAATCGACGTTGAATGCAGGTTCGGTGTGCGTGCGAGCGCGCGCCGCACGTCGCGCGCGAGCTCGCTATCGGGTCTGTTGCGAGCCGGCGATGCCGCGATGGATTGGCTTTGCGCGGAAGCATCGTTCGGCATGCCGCCACTGGTTTGCGCATTCGCACAGGTCGCAGTGCCGATCGCAATCGCTGCCGCGGCAATGGCGCCAATTAGGGTGCTCGCGCTGTCTTTTCTCACAGGTCCTCCTGTACCACCTGATTGTGGCTCGCCGCGCGGCAGATCGACGTTGCGGCTATTGCGGTTGCCCGTTGCCCAATAGCGCGTCCGTCGTGACGACCGCGCAGTACTCATGATCGAGATTGGCCAGTGACATCGCATGAACGTCGTCGGCGCTGCGCGGCGTTCCGTGCCAGTCGGTCCGTGCAAAAGTGAAACAGCCGTCGGCCACGAGATACGTATCGAAGCCGAGGTTGCCGGCCATCCGCACCGTCGTCTCGACCGAGTTGTTGGTGATGACACCCGCCACGACCAGCGTCGTGTGGCCGGCGGCGCGCAGGCGGTCTTCGAGTCCCGTGCCGATGAACGCGTTATTCGTGCGTTTCGCAATCACCGGTTCGTCGGGCAACGGCACGTTGGACGCCTTGAATTCGTGTCCCGCCTGACCCGGCCGATAGTGCGACCCAGGCTCCGTCGAGTCGTGCCGCACATGCCACACCGGCCAGCCTCGGCTACGCCAATGCGCGAGCAAGCGGCTCACCTGCGTCTCGGCTGCGGGATTGTTGCGCTCGCCCCAGCTCGGATGATCGATCGCGCGTTGCAGATCGATCAACAACAATACGGCGCCGGCGGAAGGAGCGGGAGAGCGCATGGGTCGAATGAGTCTGTGTAGGTGTCGATATGATTCTGGCAGACTTTACCGTATTGGCGCCATCAATAGCCATGTATGATGGCGGGCTCGCGCCCGGCAGGGCGCCCTGCGCGGGCGGCTTGCGCGGATCGCGCGCCGTCTGCCGCGCCCACCGGGCCGCAACGCATCCCTTCACGATGATCCAGAGGAAGACCGCCATGACGGCTGCAACGCAATTCGACCAGGTTTCTGTTGTCAAACGAGCCAACGTGTACTTCGACGGCAAGTGCGTGTCGCACACCGTGCTGTTCGCCGACGGCACGCGCAAGACGCTCGGCGTGATCCTGCCCGGCACGCTGAACTTCGGCACCGACGCGCCGGAGCTGATGGAAGTGCAGGCGGGCAAATGCCGCATCCGTCTCGACGGCAGCGATGAGTGGAAGACCTATGGCGGCGGCGAATCGTTCTCGGTGCCTGGCAAGAGCCGCTTCGATATCGATGTGGTCGAAACGCTGGACTACGTTTGCAGCTATCTGTAAGCGGCTTTAAGGCGCGTGCAGTGGGATAAGAAAGACCTGCTGCAAGCAGCCGGGACGGCTTGGACAATAGGCCCAGACTATCTTTGCTCAGATGTGTTGAAGAGACAGCACGCAAGCATTCGCGAGTGCATGATTGAGCCAGGTACTCAGAATGGGCCGTCCATTACGCTTCGCTTCGACGATGAACCTTACGCTGTCTCTTTCGCCACGATCTCCTCGATCACCTGCACGAATTGCTCGACCGGCTGGCCGCCGGTCACCAGATAGCGGCGGTTGAAAATGATCGAGGGCACCGATTGAATGCCCATTTCCTGATTGTTCTTTTCCGCTTCGCGCACTTCATCGGCATACGCGCCGCTCGTCAGCACGTCGCGCGCTTCGTTGGCGTCGAGTCCTACCGACTGGGCCGCTTCGACCAGCACGTCATGGTTGCCCGGATTCTTGCCGTCGGCATGATACGCGCGCAATAGCGCGAGCTTCAGCGGTAACTGGTGGCCCTTCAGGCCGGCCCAATGCAGCAGGCGGTGCGCGTCGAACGTGTTGTAGGTGCGGATGCGCGGACCGAAATCGAAGCCGACGCTCGCGCCGCGTTCGCGGATCATCGCCTGCGTTTCGGCGATCTGCTCGGCCGTGCGGCCGTATTTCTTGCCGAGATACTCGACGATGTCTTCGCCGTCCGGTCCCATCTGCGGATTCAGTTCGAATGGATGCACGACGATGCGCGCGTCGATTTTGTCCTGAAGCCGCGCGAGCGCGAGCTGCAGCGACGACAGGCCGATCGCGCACCACGGGCAGGCGATGTCGGAAACAAAATCGATGGTGAGCTGCTGTTTCATGGTTGTCCTGGCGGAATGAAGTGCGATGCGGCGGCAGCAAGTGCGGCCGCAACGATACCGACAGCGTAGCGTGAATCGTCCCTCCGTGCAGTGCGGCTGAATTTGACCGCAAGACCCGGAGTGTTTTCCCGCCACCACACTCGTACACTAAGTTCATCGAGCTACCTACTTTGATGGCGCGGGCGACGAGCCCGCGCCGCCCAGTCATCGACGATGAACGCAATCGCTCCCACCCAAACGATCGACCAACGCGTCGACGCACTCGACTGGCCGCGGATCGAACACGATCTCGATCAGTACGGCTGCGCCGCCGTGCCGCAACTGTTGACGCCCCGCGAATGCGACGCGCTGAGCGCGCTCTATACACGCGACGCGCTTTATCGCAGCCGCGTCGTCATGGCGCGCCACGGCTTCGGTCGCGGCGAATACAAGTACTTTGCGTATCCGCTGCCGTCGCTCGTCGGCGGCTTGCGCGGTGCCCTTTATCCGCACCTCGTGCCGGTCGCGAACCGCTGGAACATGGCGATGGGCATCGACGTGCGCTATCCGCCGAAACATGCGGATTTCATTCGACGCTGCCATGACGCCGGCCAGGTGCGTCCGACGCCGCTGATCCTGCAATACGGCGAGGGCGATTTCAACTGCCTGCATCAGGATCTGTACGGCGAACACGTGTTCCCGCTGCAGGTTGCGGTACTGCTGTCGGAGCCGGGGCGCGACTTCACAGGCGGCGAGTTCGTGATGACCGAGCAGCGTCCGCGCATGCAGTCGCGTGCCGAAGTCGTGCCGCTCGCGAAGGGCGACGCGGTCGTGTTCACCGTGAACAGCCGGCCCGTGCAGGGTACGCGCGGGCCGTATCGCGTGAATCTGCGGCACGGCGTGAGCCGCCTGCGCTCGGGACATCGGCATACGGTCGGCATCATCTTTCATGATGCGCTGTGAGGGCCGCTGTCGGCGCAATGGCGCAACACCGCGTGCCGTGAGACGATAACGGCCACGATTCCAGCGATCTGCGGCCATTGTCGTAAGATCCGTCGCCTCGTCCCATGGAAAACCTGCTCAAGAAACTCGATCTGACTTCGCTGCGTCTGTTCGTCGCCGTTTGCCAGGAGCGCAATATCGCGCGCGCGGCGGAGCGCGAGTTCATCGCGTCGTCGGCGGTGAGCCGGCGCATCGCCGAGATCGAGGCGCTGATCGGCCTGCCGGTGATTCAACGGCAGTCGCGCGGCATTACCGTGACGCCGGTCGGCGAGACCGTGCTGCGCTACGCGCTCGCGATCATCGGCAATATAGAGCAGATGAGCGCGGAGTTGTCGCGCTTTTCGACGGGCGTCAAAGGGCGCGTGAGGGTGGTTGCGAATCTGTCGTCGATCGTGCAGTTTCTGCCTGAAGACGTGGCCGCATTCGGCCGCGCGTTCCCGGATGTAGCGATCGAACTCGAAGAAGAAAACAGTGCGGACGTGCTGCGTATCGTCGACGAACACGGCGCGGACTTCGGCATCTGCAATCCGGTTGCTGGCAGCGAGGCGTTCGAGCAGATGCCGTATCGCCAGGACCGGCTCGCGGTGCTCGTGCCGGGTGGGCATCGGCTCGCCAGCGCGGCGCGGGTGAACTTCGACGATCTGTTGCACGACAGCTTCGTCGGCTTGCGCAGCGAAAGCGCGCTTACACGTTTGCTCGCGCAGCAGGCGGCGAGCGCGGGCCAGCAGCTCGACGTGCGGATGCGCGTGAGCAGTCTCGATGCGCTGTGCCGGATGGTGCATGCGGGGCTCGGCATCGCGATCGTGCCCGAGCCGGTCGGCCTGCTCTACGTGAACACGCTCGACGTGCGGCTGCTGCCGCTTGCCGATGCGTGGGCGGAGCGTCATCTGATCATCATCTTCAAGGCGCGCGAGCAGTTGAGCGCGAGCGCGGCCGCGCTGGTGTCGTTCCTCGGCAATCCGCCTTAGACGATTCCACCACCCGCACTGCGCGCCGCGGCTCCGCCATCGAGCATTCGCGAAACGAGACGGCAGCGTTGCCGCACCGGCACTTCGGCATCCGCCTTGCGCACCGTATAGTGAGCGCAAGGAGAATGCAGTGATGAGCGATACGATTCGTTTGGACGGCCGCGTGCTGTACCTGTCGCAAGACCCGGCCGTGATCGAGGCGCAACTGGCCGGCGAAAACTTCACTCGCGACACGGCGGGACCGTTGCGCGACAACGTGTCGACGGACGAGATCACGCCCGTCACCGTAATGCTCACCTACGACGAGCGCCTCGGCCAGTACCCGTACGTCGGCTTCAAGGCCGGCGACCGTCTGCCGATCGGCCGCAATGCGGTGAAGGACGGCGGCTTTCGCGTGACGGTGGCCGGCAAGCGCTACGGCAAGGGCTCGTCGCGAGAATCGAGCCCGCTCGCGGAGTTGTCCGCAGGTATTCGCCTGATCGTTGCCGAGAGCTTCGAGCGTATCTATCAGCAGAACTGCGACAACATCGGCATTCTGACCACGACCGATTTTTCCGTGCTCGATCGCTTGCTTGCAGGCGAAGCGGTGCCGATCGACGAATTCCTGAAAGGCCGCGACTCGCTCACGCAGCAGATCATCCGCAGCGGCGGGCTGCTCGCGTATAGCCGGTTCGCGGAGTGGCCCGCGCCGGGCGAGCGTGCGAGCGATGCCCCGAACGAAGCGCCGGGCGCCGAGCCGAAAACGCTGGTCGAGAAGATCATCGACCGTCATCTGCATCCGGGCACCGCGAGCGCGCAGCGCGGCGACGGCGTGTTCATCGCCGCCGACTGGCGCTTCAGCCATGACTATTTCACCGGCATGTGCGCGCATCTGATGCATCGGGCGTTCGGCAAGCCCGCGCCGCTGCATGCGCCGGATCACATCATCGCGTTCCAGGATCATCTGGTGCTCGCGCCGCAGAGCATCCCTCACGTGCGCGACGGTCTGTTGCCGGGCGTCGCGAATCTGATGGAAGGCCACACGACGTTTTCGCACGACTACCCGGTGCGCTCGCACGGCGCGCTCGATGGTGTGCCCGGCTCCGAGGGCATCTGTCATGCGTTGATGGCCGAGCAATACGCGCTGCCGGGCCAGGTAGCATGCGGTACCGATTCGCACACGCCGCATTCGGGCGCGCTCGGCTGCCTCGCATTTGGCGCGGGCGCGACCGAAATCGCCAATAGCTGGGTCACGGGCTACGTGCGCTGCAAAGTGCCGGAGACGCTGCGCATCGAGATCGACGGCCAGTTGCGCGACGGCGTGACCGCGAAGGACGTCGTGCTGCATCTGCTGCGGATGGAGGCGATTCGCTCGGGCGGCGCGATCGGCCTCGTGTTCGAATACGGCGGCGCGGCGGTGCGCGCGATGTCGATCGACGAACGTGCGACGCTGACCAACATGGTCGCGGAACTCGGCGGCTTCACTGGCATCGTCGAACCGGACGAGCGCACGGTCGCGTTCCTGAAGGAGCGGCGCGGCGTCGATTTCGTGCTGGAAGGCTGGATGAAAAGCGACGCGGACGCGACCTATCGCGACACGATCCATATCGATGCGAACGCGATCGAACCGATGCTCGCGCGTCCGGGCGACCCCGGCAATGGCGTGCCGGCGCCGCGGCTCGAACAGGACGTCGCGATCGATATCGCGTATGGCGGCTCGTGCACCGCGGGCAAGCGCGAGGACTTCGATTTCTATCACGAGGTGCTGCGTTGGGGCGTCGAGCACGGCCTACGGGTGCCCGAGCGCACGCGTTTGTATCTGCAATTCGGCACGATGGCGGTGCGCGCGTATTGCGAGGAGCAGGGCTATCTGCCGGTGTTCGAGCGCGCGGGCGTGACGCTCGTGATGCCTGGCTGCGGCTCGTGCGCAAACTGCGGACCGGGACAATCGGCCAAGCCGAATGACGTGACGATCAGCGCGATCAACCGCAATTTCCCCGGCCGTTCGGGACCTGGCGACGTCTGGCTCGCGAGCCCGTACACGGTCGCGGCGAGCGCGCTGGCCGGAAAAATCACCACGTTCGAACAATTGCAACGCGGGCACGGCTAGAATGCTGGCCGGACTCCGGCCGACCCATCGTGGCGCGTGCGACGCGCGACAGGACGCAAGGCCGGCATCGAACCGGCCGCGGTAAGCGATCAGCCCTGCCGTAAAAGCAGTCGCAACAGAAGGAGACAGACAACATGGCATTCCCCGATCCCGCGGGGTCCGTCGCGCGCAGCGGCGGTACCGTGGCGCAGTCCACTGACGCGGCCGGCAGCGCCGCCCGCAGCACGCCCGCTCAGGCGGCGGGCCACGCATCGCTCGACGCCGGCAGCATTTCGGCGCGCCTCGACCGCTTGCCCGCCACGCGCTCCGTCTGGAAGCTGGTGGTGCTGCTGAGCCTCGGCTTCTTCTTCGAACTCTACGACCTGCTGTACTCCGGCTATATCGCGCCGGGCCTCGTGAAAAGCGGCATGTTGACCGCGACCACGCATGGCCTGTTCGGCTCGACCGGCGTCGCGAGTTTCATCGCCGCGCTGTTTAGCGGCCTGTTTATTGGCACGATCGCGTGCGGTTTCCTCGCGGATCGCTTCGGGCGGCGCGCGGTGTTCACCTGGTCGCTGCTGTGGTACACCGCGGCGAACCTCGTGATGGCGTTTCAGGAGACCGCGACGGGCCTCAATTTCTGGCGCTTCGTCGCCGGTGTCGGCATCGGCGTCGAACTGGTGACGATCGGCACGTACATCTCCGAGCTGGTGCCGAAGCAGATCCGCGGCCGCGCGTTCGCGTGCGAGCAGGCGGTCGGCTTCACGGCCGTGCCGGTGGTCGCGTTTCTATCGTTTCTGCTGGTGCCGCGCACGCTGTTCGGTCTGGACGGCTGGCGCTGGGTCGTGCTGATCGGCGCGCATGGCGCGCTATTCGTCTGGTGGATTCGCCGCGCGTTGCCGGAAAGCCCGCGCTGGCTCGCGCAGCAAGGACGTCTCGCCGAAGCCGACCGCGTGATGAACGCGCTCGAGGCGAAGGTACGTCACGAATATGGCCGCGAGTTGCCGCCGCCGGCGCCGCCGGTGCCGATCCCACCGCGCGGCAGCTTCCGCGACATGTGGGTGCCGCCGTACCGCAGCCGCACGCTGATGATGACGATCTTCAACATCTTCCAGACGGTCGGCTTCTATGGCTTCGCGAACTGGGTGCCGACGCTGCTGATCAAGCAGGGCATCACGATCACGACGAGCCTGATGTATTCGAGCGTGATCGCATTGGCCGCGCCGCTCGGTCCGTTCATCGGGCTGTTTATCGGCGACCGCTTCGAGCGCAAGACGGTAATCGTCGTGATGGCCGGCGTCAATATCGTGTGCGGGTTGTGGTTCAGTCAGGCATCGGGTGCGGTGCTCCTCGTGAGCCTCGGAGTGTGCCTGACGCTGGCCGGCAACATCATTTCGTACAGTTATCACGCGTACCAGGCCGAACTGTTTCCGACCAGCATCCGGGCGCGCGCGGTCGGCTTCGTCTACTCGTGGAGCCGCTTTTCCGCGATTTTCACGGCCTTTCTGATCGCGGCCGTATTGCGCTACTTCGGCACGACCGGCGTGTTCGTGTTCATCGCGGGCGCGATGCTGATCGTGATGCTGGCGATTGGCTTGATGGGGCCGAAGACGAAAGGGCTCGAACTCGAGAAGATATCCGCATAGCGAAGGCCGGCTGTCGAGCCGGCCCGCCGCCATGTGCCGCATTGGCTATGCCCTCAATGGAATGCACGGTCAGAGCGCCGGCCTTCCTGCAAAGCGGGGTCCAGGACTGCTTCAGGTGCCCACAGGACGGATCGACAGCGCGTTCCTGACCGAAGTTACGCCAGGCACCCCTTTCGCCACTTCGGTTGCCCGGTCGCTTTCTGCCTGAAGCGGTACGCTGCCCTGCAGCGTGACAGCACCATCGCGGGCGCGAACTGTGATATTGGCCGTGGAGATGTTCCTGTCTTTCACCAGCGCATTTCGAACCTGACGCTGTAGCGCCCGGTTCGCTGCTTTCATTGACTTGTAATGCGATCGGGCTTCGGGCGTCGTGGTCGGGGCAGACGCAGGGGCGTTAGCGTTGCTCGCCTGCGCATAGGCGTGAATCGAACCCGAAATCAGAAGGGCGGTACCGACCAGTTTGACGGCGTGGATTGCTTTCATGCATCTTCTCCTGTCGTTGCAGATCGTTGGGGCTACAGATTCAGGGATATCAGACACACGCCCCCACAATATTTCTGAGGCGGATCAAATGGCACTATAGGACAATAAAGGGTTAGGTCAAGCAGCAATGCAAACCGGCCAATTGCGCGGACAACCGAAGAAATTACAATACTTCAAATTATGATGGCGCTCTAATTCTGTTGATAGGGTTGCAAATCAAAACCAGGGATTAGTTTTTTTCCGCCTTTAATCACGGATTACCGGTAGCGCGGAGCATGCGATACGCGAGCCGCGGCAACTCGCCCTGCCGCACCTTTGCTGTGCATAACACGCACTCCGATGAAGAGGCCGAGCCCCGTCCATGGTGAAGTAGGCAATTCGTCCATGCTCGCAGCCGCGCGTTCGCCGCCCCGATCAGAACAACTGCTTCTGCCCCGACATCAGCGTCGTGAAATCGTCGCGTAGCAACGGCAGAATCGCGTCGGCAACCGGCTGCAATTGCCGCGTCAGATAGTGCTCGTAGTCGATCGCCGAGCGCAGCGTTTCGAGCGGCTCGGGGCCGGCCACCGTCATCACGTAGCTGATCCAGCCGCCGTTCTGATATTGCAGCGGACGTCCCTGCTGGCGATTGAACTCATCGGCGACGCGTGCCGCGCGCACATGCGGTGGCACGTTGCGCTCGTAAGCGTCGATCGGTCTGCGCAACTGCTTGCGATAGACGAGCTGATCGTCGAGCCGGCCGGCGAGCGTATCGCGCACATAGTCGCGCACGTAATCCTGATACGGCTGCTGCTTGAAGATGCGCCGATACAGTTCCTGCTGAAACTGCTGCGCAAGCGGCGTCCAATCGGTGCGCACGGTTTCGAGCCCTTTGTAGACCACGTCCTCGCGGCCGTCCGGCAATACCATAAGTCCTGCGTAGCGTTTCTTGCTGCCTTCCTCGGCACCGCGCACCGTCGGCATGAAAAAGCGCCGGTAGTGCCGCTCGAATTGCAGTTCCAACGCACTGTCGATACCGAAGCGCGCCTGCAGCTTCTGCCGCCACGCCGCGTTGATATGTTCGACGAGCGCGCGGCCGATGCGCGCGGCGTCTTCCTCGTCATGCGCGTGCCTGAGCCAGACGAAGGTCGAATCGGTGTCGCCGTAAATCACTTCGTAGCCTTGCGCCTCGATCAGCTCGCGTGTCGTGTGCATGATCTCGTGGCCGCGCATCGTGATCGACGACGCAAGCCGCGGATCGAAGAAGCGGCAGCCGGTCGAGCCTAGCACGCCATAGAACGCGTTCATGATGATCTTCAGCGCCTGCGACAGCGGCTTGTTGTGCTCGCGCTTGGCCGCTTCGCGTGCCTGCCACACCTGCGCGACGATCGACGGTAAGCAGTGACGCGTGCGTGAAAAGCGCGCGCCGAGAAAGCCCGGCACCGAGCTCGCGTCGTCGGGATGCAGCATGCCTTCGACCAGACCGAGCGGGTCGATCAGAAACGTGCGGATGATCGACGGATACAGGCTCTTGTAGTCGAGCACGAGCACCGAGTCGTAGAGCCCGGGCCGCGAATCCATCACGAAGCCGCCGGGGCTCGCGGCGCCGGCCACGTCGCCGAGATTCGGCGCGACATAGCCCTGCCGATGCATGCGCGGCATGTACAGATGCGTGAACGCCGCGACCGAGCCGCCGCTGCGATCGGCGGGCAGGCCCGTCACGGTCGCGCGTTCGAGCAGGAACGGCAGCAACTCGGTCTTCGCGAAGATACGCGTGACGAGCTCGCAGTCCTTCAGGTTGTAACGCGCGAGCGCGGGCTTGTCTTCGTCGAAGCGGCGCTGGATTTCGTCCATGCGCTGATACGGATTGTCGATCGCTTTGCCTTCGCCCAGCACCGAGCGCGATACGTATTCGAGGCTGAACGACGGGAAGCTCCACGTCGCCGAACGCAATGCCTCGATGCCGTCGATGACCCAACGACCCGCCACGCCCGCGAAAAAGTGATTGCGCGTGACGCCGTGTTCGCGCCACTCCATCACCGCGCCGCCTCGTCCGATGCGCAGCGGCACGCGATACTGCTCGGCATGTTGTTGCAGTACCTTCAGGTCGAACTGCACGAGGTTCCAGCCGATGATCGCATCGGGATCGTGCCGCTCCATCCACTCGATCAGCTTTTCGAGCAGCCGTGCGCGGGTTTCGCAGTATTCGAGCTTGAAGTCGATGGCGTCGGTGACATTGCCGTTGTTGCCATTCGGCGGCCCGAGCATATACACCTGCCGCTCGCCGCAGCCTTCGAGCGCGATCGAATATAGCTCGGCATGCGCGCTCGTTTCGATGTCGAGCGACACGAGCTTCAACGGCGGACGATAGTCGTTGGACGGTTTGAGTTCGCTGTCGAGCCAGGGGCCATCGAGCCCCGAACCATTCTGCTGCGGCACGCCGCTGAACCACACCGGCGCGGTGATGAAGCGCTCCATCATGTAGCGCTCGGGCGGCTGGATATCGGCTTCGTAGACATCGACACCGCCTTCTCTGAGGCGCTTCTCGAAGCCCTTCAATTGCCGGTATTGCGCGCAGTAAAGCCCGCTGACCGGCCGATGCTGGAAGTCGCGCAATTCGAGCGAACGCAGATCGAGCGGCGCGTCGCGGCGCAGGATCGTTTCGGCGCGTTCGCGATGTTCGGCCGGAATGAAGGCGACGGACGGCTGAGGGCGCAGACGGATGTGGCGCGGCCCGCTGTGCGTGGCCAGCCAGAACTCGATTTCCGTGCCGGCGGGCGTGTCCCGCCAATGTCGGGTCAAAATGAAACCCTGCTCGAACTCAGTCAAACTTCCACCTTTAAAGCGGCGCAATCGCCTTGCGCGATTTTACCGCCGCAGGCAGGGACTGTTGAACGGGCAATGAAAAGGGCGCTTCGTACTGAAGCGCCCCAACCAGCACGGCTTTATCTCTTCAAAGCCGGTTCAGTTCGTTCCCGGTTCGCTCAAGCTTCGAGCGCCAGCGTCGCGAACGTGGCGAGCCAGTGCTCGCCCATGTAGTCGCCGGTCACATGCGGCAGCGCGCTGTGCAGATGACGCTCGGCCGCATCGAACAGCACGGTGCGACGCACGTCGCCGGCGGGCAGCGCGCGCGCGAGCGCACGCTGGCACCACGCGCGGCTCAGATTGAGGCCGTCCAGATGCGCGATCTTGCCGTCGCTGCGATCGGTCACGGTGACGGGCTCGAACAGCGTCGCCGGTTTTTTCGCGCCGAGGTCCGGCAGGAAGCGTCCGAACCAGTCGGCGAACTGCGCCGACGGCAACACACGCCGCATCAACTCCGCTTCCATCAGCGACGGCGACAGGAACTCGTCGCCGGCCGGCTCCCACGCCTGACACGCGACGTCGTCCAGATACCAGCGCTCCGCGGTGCTGACGATCAGCGCCTCGAGCGATTCGCGCGAGGTTTGCCGCGCGAAATCGAGCGTCAGCGCGAGCGCGAACGCCATGTTGAAGTGCGTGCCGACGCGCAGCGGATAGGTTGCTTTCGGCAGGAACTCCTCGAAGCGCTCGACGAACGCCTGAGTGAGCGGCGCGAACGTCTTCGCACAGCGCGCGGCTTCCGAGATTTTCATCGACTGCAACTGCGCGCCGAGCGCGAGCAGCCACGCCCAGCCATACGGCCGCTCGAAGCCGCGGTTGTGCGGCAGCTCCAGATACGCGAGTTCGCCGGCGACGTTCGCCACGGTGAAATGCTCGTCGACCACGGCGATGATGCGCGCGGCCTCGGGCAGATCGGGGAAGCGTTCGAGCAGATGCAGGATCAGCCAGTAACCGTGCACGCACGAATGCCAGTCGTAGCTGCCGTAGAAGATCGGATGCAAGGCGCGCGGACCCTGCACGTCCTGCGGTCCTTCGAGCGAGTGCGTGAGCTTGTTCGGGTATTCGCGCGTGAGGTGGGCGAGTGCGACATTGGCGAATCTGGACGCGAATTCGCGGGTGAGCTGGGTGGTCATCGGCGGTTCCTCAGAAGCGGAATACGAACACGTACGACAGTATGGTGTTGACGATCAGCAATAGTAAAGCGGTCGGCCATTGCGCCTTGATCACGCCGTTCTGGTCCTTCAGTTCGAGCAGCGCGGCGGGGACGATGTTGAAGTTCGCCGCCATCGGCGTCATCAGCGTGCCACAGAAACCAGATTCTTCGTTTCGACGAAAGGCGCGTACTTGAGCGTCAGCGTACCGACCAGCGTGATGAGAGCACGCGGCCGGTGGTGGCTGCATGCAGGCGCGAGATCAGATGCCGCGCCTGTTGCTTCAGACCGTTGCGTTCGAGCAGCGCGATGACCGGCAGCGTGAGCCAGATCAGGCCCATGTAGCGGTGATCCGCGAATGCCTTGCCGAACGCGCTGACGATCGCCACCGTCTACAAGCCGCCGGCTATCCAGGTCGCGACGCCCGCGATCGTCACCACCAGCAGCGCGTTGAAGCGCAATGCGAAGCCGAGTACCACGATCGGCACGCCAATCAAAACCCCCATCCGGCTCTCCTTGCTTCGTTTCCCCGACGCATGGCGACGGAATCTAACACGAGACTTTATTGATAAATAATCGATAAAATATACTTATCGGGTAAACGCCGAGAAAGTGGCAGCGTGTGCGGGAAACGATCAACCCGCGGTCATACCCTCCGCCGTCAACTGCCGCAACTGCTCCAGCAGCTTGACCGCCGGGCTCGGCAGAATCCCCTGGCGCCGCCGGAACGCGGTCAACGTGCGCCGCCCGACCACGCCTGGGACGCCGAGCGTATCGAACACGCCGGCCTTGCTTTCGGTCACGTACATCGTCGACGCCATCCAGCTCAGAAAGCCCGAACGCGCGACCAGGCTCTTCAGCGCCGTGACCGAGCGCGTTTCGACGACGACGTTCGGCAGTCCCAGCCCGCGCTCGGCAAACACACTCTGCATGTGCTCGAACGGGCCGGTGCCGCGTGGCGGAATCGCCCAGCGTTCGCCCAGCGTGTCGGCGAGCGTGAGGTCAGGCTTGCGCCGCAGCGGATGATCGAGCGCGGCGACCACGTAGCTCGCGTCTTCCCAGCGGCAATCGGCGATCGCGGTGATCTCGTCGGTATCGGGCACGGCCATGCTGAGCGCGAGATCGATCTGACGTTTGACGAGCGCATCGGCGAGCCGGTCCCACACGCCCTCGATGATCTCCACGCGCAGGTTCGGCCACTTCGTCAACACGCCGCTCACCGCGAGCGGCAGCACGAGGCTCGCGATGCTGCCGACCGCGCCGACGCGGATCGTGCCGCGCGCGAGGCCGCGCATCGCGTCGATTTCCTCGCGCGCCTGTTCGGCTTCGCGTTGCAACAGGATCGCGTGCGGCAGCAGTGCCTCGCCGACCGCGGTCAAATGCATGCCGCGCGAATGCCGCTCGAACAGCGGCGCGCCGACCTGTTCCTCGAGACGGCGGATGGTCCGGCTCAAGGCCGGCTGTGTGATGTGCAGCGCTTCGGCGGCGCGTCCGAGGCTGCCGCTCTCGACGATCACCGCGAACGCCTGCAGTTGTTGCAGGTTGTAAGTCATGCCGAAAGGTAATGCCTTTTTGCGAATTGGGCAATTTTCGGCTACCCCGGCGGCCGTGATAATGGCCATTCGATTTTTCGCGCTCACCAGACAGGAGACTTCGCATGACAAGCAGCGCGCCGCAGCAGAATCAGGCACACGCAAAAGAACAGAGCACGCCGTGGACCGTACGCGACGCGGTCATCGACTTCGCGCGCCGCGTCGGCATGACGTCGATCTTCGCGAACCCGGGCTCGACCGAGCTGCCGATGTTCCGCGATTTCCCCGCGGATTTCCGCTACGTGCTCGGTCTTCAGGAAGCGGTCGTGGTCGGCATGGCAGACGGCTACGCGCAGACCACCGGCAACGCGGCGCTCGTGAATCTGCATTCGGCGGCGGGTGTCGGCAATGCGATGGGCAATATCTTCACGGCGTTTCGCAACCGCACGCCGCTCGTCGTCACCGCGGGTCAGCAGGCCCGCTCGATCCTGCCGTTCGAACCGTTCCTCGCCGCGACCCAGGCCACCGAATTGCCGAAGCCCTACGTGAAGTGGAGCATCGAGCCGGCTCGCGCGCAGGATGTGCCGCTCGCGATCGCGCGTGCGTACGCGATCGCGATGCAGGAGCCGCGCGGCCCGGTGTTCGTGTCGATTCCCGCCGACGACTGGGATCAGCCTGCCGAGCGCGTGGCCGACCGAGAGGTCGCGCACATCATGCGACCCGATCCGGCGATGCTCGAACGCATCGGCACGGTGCTCGACGCGTGCGAGCGGCCCGCGTTCGTGGTCGGTGGCGCGGTCGATCGCGCGGACGCGGCGGCTGAAGTCGTGCGCCTCGCGGAGCGGCATTCCGCGCGCGTCTACGTCGCGCCGATGACAGGACGTTGCAGCTTCCCCGAAACGCACCGCCTGTTCGCGGGCTTTTTGCCGGCGCTGCGTGAGCGCATCGTCGAGTTGCTCGGCGCGCACGACGCGATCTTCGTGATCGGCGCGCCAGCGTTCACGTATCACGTCGAAGGCAATGGTCCGCATGTGCCGCCGGGCTCGCGGCTGTGTCAGTTGATCGACGATCCGGGCATTGCCGCATGGACGCCGCAGGGCATCGCCGCGGTCGGCAACGTGCGGCTCGGCGTGCAGGATCTGCTCGCGCGCGCCGCGCCCAAAGCGCGCGAGTTGCCCGCGCCGCGCGCGGTGGCGCCGCGAGCGCTGCCGCCCGCGCGGGGCGAGCGGATGTCGGTCGCGTTCGCGTTGCAGACACTCGCCGAAGTGCGCGATCCCGATGGCATCGTCGTCGAGGAAGCGCCGAGCTCGCGGCCCATCATGCAGACCTATCTGCCCATCGCGCGCGCCGGCACGTTCCTGACGATGGACAGCGGCGGCCTCGGCTACGGCATGCCGGCGGCGCTCGGCGTTGCGCTTGCGCGGCCGGGCGAGCGCGTGATCGCGCTGATCGGCGACGGTTCGAGCATGTACTCGATTCAGGCGATCTGGAGCGCGGTGCAGATGCAGCTACCGATCACATTCGTGATCCTGAACAACACGCGCTACGCGGCGCTGCAGGATTTCGCGCCGGTGTTCGGTTTCGCGCCTGGCGAGACCGTGCAGGGCACGGACCTGCCGGGCCTCGACTTCGTGACGATCGCGGCGGGCATGGGTTGCCCTGGCGCGCGCGTCAGCGAGGCGGCTGAACTTGCCGACGTGTTGCGTCGCGCGCTGACCGAAGGTGACGTGAAAAGCGGTCCCACGCTCGTCGAAGCGATCGTCGCGTAACTGCGCTTCCCATTCACGAAAAGGAGAGAGACCTACGATGAAAAACGTATCGATGCTGATCGGCGGCGAGCAGACACAGGCGCGCAACGGCGCGAGCTTCGAGCGCCGCAGTCCGCTCGACGGCGAAGTCGCGACGCGCGCGCCGGCCGCGACCGTCGAAGATGCCGTGGCCGCCGTCGATGCCGCCGCGGCCGCCTTTCCGGTGTGGTCCGCGCTCGGACCGAGCGAGCGCCGCGCGCTGCTGACGAAGGCCGCGCACGCGCTCGAAGCGAAGGCCGACGCCTTCGCGGCCGCGATGGCCGCCGAGACCGGCGCGTCGGGCATCTGGGCCGGCTTCAACGTGCATCTCGCGGCGGCCGGGCTGATCGAGGCCGCCGCGCTGACCACGCAGATCGCCGGCGAACTGATCCCATCCGACGTCCCCGGCAGTCTCGCGATGGGCGTGCGCCAGCCCGCGGGCGTCGTGCTCGGCATCGCGCCGTGGAACGCGCCGGTGATACTCGCGGTGCGCGCGATCGCGCTGCCGCTCGCGTGCGGCAACACGGTCGTGCTGAAGGGCTCGGAGATCTGCCCGGCCACGCACGGTCTCATCATCGAGGCGATGCAGGAGGCGGGTCTGCCACGCGGCACCGTGAACTTCGTGACCAATGCGCCGGCCGACGCCGCGCGCATCGTCGACGCGATGATCGGACACCCGGCCGTGCGTCGCGTGAACTTCACGGGCTCGACGCGCGTGGGCCGCCTGATCGCCGAAACGTGCGCGCGCAATCTGAAGCCCTGCGTGCTCGAACTAGGCGGCAAGGCGCCGCTCGTCGTGCTCGACGACGCCGACATCGGCGCCGCGGTCGATGCGGCCGTGTTCGGCGCGTTCGCGAACTCCGGGCAGATCTGCATGTCGACCGAGCGGATCATCGTCGACGATAGCATCGCCGATGCGTTCGTCGAGCGGCTCGCCGCGCGCTCGCGAGCGCTGCCACTCGGCGATCCGCGCAAGGGGCCGGTCGTGCTCGGCTCGGTAGTCGACATGAGCACGGTCGAGCGCTGCAACGCGCTGATCGACGACGCGCTCGCCAAAGGCGCGACGCTCGTGTGCGGCGGCAAGAGCGAAACCACGCTGATGCCCGCGACGCTGCTCGATCGAGTGACGCCGGACATGCGCATCTATCACGACGAATCGTTCGGGCCGGTCAAGCCGATCGTGCGCGTGCGTGGCGAGGAAGCCGCAATCGCGTGTGCGAACGACAACGAATACGGCCTGTCGGCGGCGGTGTTCAGCCGCGACACGGCGCGCGCGCTGAACGTCGCTAAATGCATCGAGTCGGGCATTTGTCACGTGAACGGCCCGACCGTGCACGACGAAGCACAAATGCCGTTCGGCGGCGTGAAGGCGAGTGGCTTCGGCCGCTTCGGCGGCAAGGCGGGGATCGCGGAATTCACCGATCTGCGCTGGGTCACGCTGCAAACGACGCCGCGTCACTATCCGTTCTGACGAAGAGCGTCGCGATGGGCTCGCTGTTCGGCGGCCAACTCGCCGAAGCGGGCCATCGCGTCGCACCGTACTGCCGACAGCAAAAAAAATCGAACAACGCGCGTGCAGCGCAAACAACGGAGACAGGCTCATGAGTTTCGTTCCTCCTGCTTCGGCCGCGGCCTCGACCGCGACCGCGCGCGACGACGCGGCGCTCGCCGGCATCGCGCGCGGCGGCAACACGGTCGACATCGGTCATGCACTCGACGACGGCCCCTACACGTTGCTGCAGAAAATCGCGGTGGTGCTCGCGGCGCTGTCGATCGTCGTCGACGGTTTCGACAGCCAGCTGATCGGCTTCGCGATTCCGATGCTGACCAAGGAGTGGGGCATCACGCGCAACGCATTTGCGCCGGTGGTTGCGTCGGGGCTGGTCGGCATGGGTATCGGCAGCGCGTTCGCGGGGCTGTTCGCCGATCGCTTCGGCCGCCGCTGGGCCGTGATCGGCAGCGTGTTCGTGTTCGGCCTGGCGACCTGCGCGATCAGTCTCGCGCCGAACGTCGCGGCCATTGCGGCGCTGCGCTTTATCGCGGGGCTCGGCATCGGCGGCGTGCTGCCGACGTCGACGACGCTGACCGCCGAGTTCACGCCCGCGCGTTTTCGTACCTTCGCGGTGACGGCGACCATTCTGTGCGTGCCGCTGGGCGGTATGGTCGCCGGATTGTTCGCCGGCCAGATGCTGCCGGTTTATGGCTGGCGCGGTCTGTTCGTCGCGGGTGGTGTGCTGCCGCTCGTGCTCGCCCTCGTCCTGCTCGCGGCGCTGCCGGAATCGCCGCGTTTTCTGGCACGCCGTCCGCATCGCTGGCCCGAACTCGTGAAGCTGTTGCGGCGCATGGCGCGCGACGTGTCGGCCGATGCGAGCTTCACCGATGTGCGCGAACAAAGCGCTGAGAAACACGTCGGCTTTGCCGCGCTGTTCCGCGATGGCCGTTCGCGCGACACCGTCGCGATCTGGGGCGCGTTCTTCATGTGCCTGCTCGCGGTGTATGCGGCGTTCAGCTGGCTGCCGTCGATGCTGACGAGTGAGGGCTTGAGCGTGTCGCTCGCGGGCTATGGCCTGAGCGCGTACAACCTCGGCGGCGTAATCGGCGCGGTGCTGTGCGCGCTGGCGATCGGGCGCTACGGCTCGCGCTGGCCGCTGCTGCTGTGCTGCGCGGGCGGCGTCGCGAGTGCGTGGATGCTGCTCGGCGTCGGCGCGACCCAGCATACGGCGTTGATGATCGTCGGTCTCGGCTTGCACGGGCTGTTCGTCAATGCGGTGCAATCGACGATGTACGCGCTGTGCGCATACGTCTATCCGACCAGCGTGCGGGCGACGGGCACCGCGTCGGCACTCGCGTTCGGCCGCGTCGGCGCGATTCTGAGCGCATTCGCCGGTGCCGCGGTGATCACGGCCGGTGGCGCTTCGGGCTATCTGCTGATGCTCGGTATCGCAATGGTCATCGTGCTGATCGCGCTGGCGGTGGTGCAGCGGCATATTCCGCGTCGCGGCGCCGCGAGCGCGCGCTGATCGACGCGACGTCTCTCGCGGTGCATTCGTATCGCGAGGGACTTTTGCGCGCGATCTGGTTTTCCCCTTTGCAAGAACCTGTTTCTCGCGCATCGCGGCGGTTTCCACTTGCCCCCATGCACGAGCGACGCTATCAACCTCGCTGAATATAAACGGGCAACGCCACTGCATTCGCCGCCGGATCGCCGGCCGCATTGGTCGGCAAATACTGTGTCTGAAACGCGGTAAACATCGCGGCAAACCCATCGGCGCGCTGCACGATCACCGCGCCGTCCTGGAACGCGCCGTTTTCGTTGTAATGCGGGCCGCGCGGATTGCCCTGATTCATGTGAGTCTCGTGAAGACCGTCCTTCTTCGGCAGAAACAGAAAGCCGAACCCATAGACCACGATGCCCGCGGTGGTCGGTGTCCAGAAATCGCGGTTGTGCAACTGGCCGCTGCCGTTGTCGTAGGGCAGACTTTTCGACGGTTTGCTTTCGTCGATGGTGAGGATTTCGTCGATGATGTCGTTGACGTCGGCGCGGTTGCCGTTTTGATCCTCGTAGGGGACCGGCCGCATGCGGTGAATGTCGAGCAGGCTGCTGTCCTGGAAGTAATCGAGCCGTGGAAAGCCGCTCGTGTAGAGGCCGAGGTTCAGGGGCTGCAGTTTCGCGGTGAGTGGATCGGCGAAGTTCAGATCAGCATAGAAGTACACGTTGTCGTTACCGCTTGCGCCCGGTTGCGTCGACGCCGAATTGACGACGATGTTGAATGGCGTGTTGTCGTTGCCAGTCACCGTGATCACATAGTGCGGACTGCCTATATAAGAATCTTTGAAAGGCGCCGCGCGCAGCAGTTTTCCCTTGAACATGCAGTATTCGTTCATGACGGAATGACCTTCTCGAAGTTGACGAACGGAAAGCGACATATCCAAGCATACGGTGCTACACGTCGATAAACAACCGCGCCCGCTGTCATACGCTTGCAATGTTTTTATCCCAACGCTATTGCGGTGGGCGAGCAATGGTCATCACGCGTGGCGCTACGGGTTGGAGACGCACAAGGACAAGGCGTGGCATTTCCTCGCGTCGGACGACGGCTGACGGCCAGGCGGCCGTCGAACAGATCAACGAGGGGTGCTCGACGGAACGAAGTCGCCCGGTCAATGCGCCCGCGATCGGCGACCTGTTCGATCTTTTCGACTTCGACCGGGACTCCGACACGCACGGGCATCATGACGGGTCGCACCCGGACCATGATGCAGGCAACGGCGGTAAGGGCTGGTGGCCTTTCTGACCATAACCTGGAAAGCTCGCGCGACCGGTACAACGTAAAGTAGGACCGCCGCGCGTTCCGGCGGCGGTCACGGGGGGCAGATGATTGGTGCGATCCTGCGGCTGACCGGCGATTTGAAGGCTGTGCGGGCACTCGACGGCTGAGGGAAACTGAATCGCAACCACGCAGTGCTATCGGATGCCCACCTGTCGCGCGGTCGCATCGATCGCCGCTTTTGCCTTTGAGACGATTTCGTCGATTTCCGGCCGGCTGACCACGAGCGGCGGCGACAGCAACATCCGGTCGCCGCTCGCGCGCATGATCAGATTGCCGTTGAAGCAGAAGTCGCGGCACATCGTACCGACATCGCCGCCATTCGCGAAGCGCTTGCGCTCGAGCGGCTTCTCGGCGAGTTGCACGCCCGCCACGAGGCCCGCGCCGCTGATCTCGCCAACGATAGGATGACCGGCGAACGTCTCACGCAGTTTGTTCTGAAAGTACGGACCCGTATCCGCTTTGACGCGCTCCACGATCCTCTCGTCGCGCAGCAGTTTCAGATTCGCAAGCGCGACGGCCGCCGCGACCGGATGCCCGGAGTAGGTGAGGCCATGATTGAAGTCACCGTTGTCGATCAGTGCGCGGGCGACGCGATCATGTAGACCGACAGCCCCCATCGGCACGTAACCGCTCGTCAGTCCCTTCGCGAGCGTGATCAGGTCCGGCTCGAAGCCGAAGTGCTGATGCGCAAACCATTCGCCGGTTCGGCCGAAGCCGCCGATCACTTCGTCCGCGACGAGCAGCACGTCGTACTTGCGGCAAATGCGCTCGATTTCCGGCCAATACGTCTCAGCCGGAAAAATCACGCCGCCCGCTCCCTGGAAAGGCTCACCGATAAATGCGGCGACATTGTCCGCACCGAGTTCGAGAATCTTCGCTTCGAGCTGCCGCGCGCGAGCCAGTGCGAATTCTTCCGCCGTCTGATCGCTTGCCGCTTCGCCGAAGAAATAGGGCTGATCGATATGCACGATGTTCTCGACTTTCGATGGCATCTGCTCATGCATATAAGCCATGCCGCCGAGCGTGCCGCCCGCGATCGTCGACCCGTGATAAGCGTTTTTGCGCGCGATGACGAACTTCCTCGCGGGCTGTCGTTGCGCCGCCCAGTATTGATGGACGATGCGCAGCACGGTATCGTTGCCTTCCGAGCCGCTGTTGCAGTAGAAGAAGTGATTGAATGGCGCGGGCGTCAGTTCGGCGAGCAGGGCAGACAGTTCAATCACGGGCGGATGCGTCGTCTTGAAGAACGTGTTGTAGTACGGCAGTTCCCGCATCTGCCGGAATGCGGCGTCGGCCAGTTCCTGGCGGCCGTAGCCGACGTTCACGCACCACAGTCCCGCCATGCCGTCAATGATCTTGTTGCCCTCCGAGTCCCACAGGTACACCCCTTGCGCCTTGACGATCACGCGAGAACCCGCGCGATTGAGCGAGCCCATATCCGAGAACGGATGGATGTGATGCGCGGCATCGAGCGCGCGGTATTCGGCGGTGCTGCGAGATGTGGCTTGCGAGGTCGGCGCGTCTTTCGTGCCGCCATGCTGCGACGTTTCCTTTTGCGCATACATCACGTCTTCAGTCTTATAGCTCATACTGCCTCCGTCTTTTCAAGGTTCTCATTGACCGATTGGCCCGCAGCACTCAAACGTGCAGCAGCAAGTGCCGGCGTTCCCACGAACTGATTACGCGGAAAAACGCTTCGTATTCGGTCTCTTTCAACGCGAGATACGCGCGGACGAACTGCTCGCCGAGTACTTCGGCAATCGGCTCGCACGCGCTCATCGACGTCAAGCCTTCTTCGAGATTGCGCGGTAATTGATAGGGCAGGGCATAGCCGTCGCTCGCCAGCGGTTCGGTTGCGGCGAGCCGCTGCGTAATGCCCAGATAACCCGCCGCCAAGGTCGCGGCAATCGCCAGATACGGATTGCAATCGACACCCGGAATCCGGTTCTCGATGCGGCGCGCGACCGGCGCGGAATGCGGAACCCGGAAGCCGACCGTGCGATTGTCATAACCCCACGCGACATTGATCGGCGCGGCCATGAAACGCGACAGACGCCGGTACGAATTGATGTACGGCGCGAAGATCGGCATCAGCGCCGGCGTGTATTTCTGCAAGCCGGCGATATAGCCGGTGAACAGCGAGGTCGGCTCGCCGTCGGCGGCGGTGAAGAGGTTGCGGCCGGTTTCCATATCGACGAGGCTTTGATGCATGTGCATCGCCGAGCCCGGCTCACCTTCCATCGGCTTCGCCATGAAAGTCGCGTACATCTTGTGACGCAACGCCGCTTCGCGCACGGTGCGCTTGAAGAGAAACACACTGTCCGCGAGCTTGAGCGGATCGCCGTGCATGAAGTTGATTTCCATCTGCGCGGCGCCGACTTCGTGTATCAGCGTATCGACTTCGAGTTCCTGCACGTCGCAGTACTCGTAGATGTCTTCGAACAACGGGTCGAATTCGTTGACCGCTTCGATCGAATACGCCTGGCGTCCGGTTTCCGCGCGACCCGTACGTCCGACCGGCGGTTGCAACGGCAGATCGGGATCGCGGTTCATGTCGACCAGATAGAACTCGAGCTCCGGCGCGATCACCGGTTTCCAGCCGCGCGCCTTATATAGATCGAGCACGCGCCGCAACACACAGCGCGGCGAGATTTCGACCGGGGTGCCGTCGAAATGCACGCAATCGTGAATCACCTGCGCGGTCGGGTCGACTGCCCACGGAATCATCCGGATCGTGCTCGCGTCGGGTACGCACACCATGTCGGGATCGGTGACGCCGGTCAGCGAATCGCTTTGCGGATAGTCGCCGGTGACGGTCTGGATCATCACCGCCTGCGGCAGACGCATCGATTCGCCCGATTCGAACTTGCTGCGCGGAATGATCTTGCCGCGCGCGATGCCGGCCATGTCCGGAATAATTGCTTCGATTTCGGTGACATGATGCTTTTTCAGAAATTCGTCGATGTCATGCATGATTGTTCTCTCTGTTTTGGTCCGCGACCTGGGTCATGTGTGCAGGGTTTCGTGTATTCATGCGCGGGCGACACGCGTCGCCGAAGGTGCGAAATATCGCGCGGCGAGGTGGGAAAACGCCAAGGCGAGTCGATGCCAAAGCGAATCCGCGCAATAACGCGCAGCGCTTACCCGATTAGAAGCGGTTCGATTGAATCCGTCGCGATGCGCGGTGATCAGTCAGTGCCGCGCGGACGCAAGCAGCCAGCTCGCGAAAACGCGTGCAAACGGACGAATCGAGCAGCGAAAAGAGATGAAACGGGAGAGGCGCTACGGCAGCAGCGAAGCGACTTCGTCTGTGCGCACCGCGATGAACGCGCGCGCGGAGAGAACGTTGCGGCGTCGAACGGAACGACGCGACAGGACTGTGATGACGGACAGAAAGCGGCGAAACGCAAGGCTGCCGTTGCTGCCGTCGGCGCTGGCGCCGTCAGCGCAAGTACAACGCGCCTGACTGCGATTCCAATTCACCAAAGGGCCTCGGACTCTCACGATGACACTCGACTGGCGTAGTTGAGGGTATTGAACGGCCCGTTTCGAATCCACAGCGGATATTGAAGAAACAGGACACGGGTTGATCGAGAAGAAACGGTACTGGACGGTAGTAGCTCAATTCGCCGCGCCGCCCACGCGATCTACCAATAGCTAGGATATACGAGCTAAAAATGCCGTCAATTTATTTTTAGATTTTGGCAAAGTGGCATCGAGCGTGATGCCGCGTGTTTCGTCTACTGTTCATTCACTCCGCGAGACGTGCGCGCACCGTGTATTCGCCTTCGTTGCCCTTGTCTTCGAGCATGTGTGCCATCGCCCTATTGAAGTCGGTCGGCAGTGGCTCGACCGGATAGCCGCGCTTTTCCCACGCATCGAGACCGCCCTTCAGCGCGCGCACATGATGAATGTTCTTCCGATGCAATTGCCTGACGATGCGCTTCGCGGTCGCTTCGTTGGGACACACGCAATAGACGACGATCGGCCGCTTCAGGTATTCCGGATGAATCGGATCGGGCGACTCGAGATCGAGCGGCCGGGCGCCGGCAATGCGGTGCGATTCCTTTTCGCGCACGGTGCTCGGGCGCGCGTCGAGAATCAGCGGCGGTTCGTTCGACTTCATCATCGCGTCGAGCTGATCGGGCGTAATGCGCGTATGCGCGAGCCAGCGACGAAACTGCAAGCGGCGCAGCCAGCGATACACCAGAACCGCCGCGAAGATCACCGCGAACGTATCGAAGATCGTGCCGCCGTTGTGTCGCACGAGCAGCATCATTTGCACGATCTGGCCGTGCAGGGCGCCGCCGCCGATCACCCAGACGCTGGCCCACAGCGTGGCACCGACCATGTCCCACCACAGAAACACGCCGACGCCGATAGCGGTCGTCCCAAGCAGCGGCGCGGAAATCAGGCCGAGACCGGGCAGGAACTTCGCGACGGTTAGAATCGGTGCGCCATAGCGCTCATAGGTATTGCGCGCGACGCGTACCGTGGTGTCCAGCGACAGAGAGAAGCGCACGAGGTAATTGAGCAGACGGCGGCCGTACGCGCGTCCGGTGAAAAACCACAGCGAGTCGGCGATCAGCGTCGCACCGACCGCCGCGCAGATCATGTTGACGTACGAGGCTTCTCCCACCGCGGCCATCGTTCCAGCGAGAATCAGCATCGGCGCGGCCGGAATCGGCATGCCGAGCTGCGTGACGAGCACGCTCACGAAGACGGCCCACACGCCGGCAGACGGTGGAATAGCGACCGGGAAATGCCACACAACCGCGCTCCTGATAAGCCAATAAAAAAAGAATCGTCCGCGCCGAGGCCGATACATGCCACGAGCGACGCGAACGGCCGTGCGGGGGCACGCGCGCGCGTCGACGCGAAAGACGGATTTAAGCACAGGTGGCGAGTCGGCGTCGTGAAAGAACGCCGACGAAATCGCGCGCGACCGACGAATGGGCGCGGCGCACGACGCGGCGCGGCCTGCATGCGCCGCGCGGCAAGTGGATCAAACCGGCTTGAGAAGCATGATTTGCCTCGCTTCAGGCGAGGCGGTCCGGGAGGAGGCCCGTTGCCTCACGCATCCTCGGACGGATCATAGGGCACCACGCGCTCATGCTCGTCCGCGTGATTGCGCGCGACGATCGCGCGCGCCGCGGCGTTCGCGTCGAGATTGAACGGCTGATGCGGGACGCCCTGCGGAATGAACAGGAAGTCGCCCGGCTCGGTGATAACCGACTCGCGCAAACCCGGGCCGTAGCGCGTCTCGATCTTGCCTTCGAGCATATAGATCGCCGTCTCGTAGTCGGCGTGAAAGTGCGGCTCCGCATGGCCGCCAGGCGGGACCACGACCATGTACATCGACAGCCCGGTGCTGCCCGCGGTGCTCGCCGAAATGCCGACGAAATAGGGCAGCCGCTGCATCGTCGCCATTTCCCGTTCGGGTCGCACCTTGACCACCGGGGCCCGCGCGTCGTGCGTAACGTTTGACATGGTCGCTCCTTTCGTCGCCGCCGTGCCGGGCGGCTTCACGCATGCCGAACTGAAAGTCTAGACGATACGGGCGGCAATGTCGGACGTGATCGAGCGGACCTGGTGAAGCGCGGGCGAGCGCGAAATCGCGTTGCTACAATGGTCGGCATACCCCGACAGAGATCACGGAGACAGCACATGGCCACGCTTCAGCCCATCAGCCGCTACCCGGTGCCCGAGCCGAGCGAGTGGCCCGAAGACATCAGTGCCCGCATTCTCGAAGTGCAGGAGAAAGCGGGTTTCGTGCCGAACGTGTTTCTGACGCTCGCGCATCGGCCCGACGAATTCCGCGCGTTCTTCGCTTATCACGATGCGTTGATGCTGAAAGAGGGCGGTCTAACGAAAGGCGAGCGGGAGATGATCGTGGTCGCGACGAGCGCGGTCAACGATTGTCTTTACTGCGTGGTCGCCCACGGCGCGATTCTGCGCATCTACGAAAAAGCGCCGCTGCTCGCCGATCAGGTCGCGGTCAATCACCGCAAGGCCGACATCACGAACCGCCAGAAGGCGATGCTCGATTTCGCGCTGAAGGTGTGCCGCGCGTCGGGCACGGTCGACGAAGAAGACTTCCAGACACTGCGCGGCCACGGCTTCACCGATGAAGACATCTGGGACATCGCGGCAATCACCGCGTTTTTCGGGCTGTCGAACCGGATGGCCAACGTGATCTCGATGCGTCCGAACGACGAGTTCTATCTGATGGGGCGTGTGCCGAAAGCCGCGGCGGATGCACCGAAAAAGTAGCCTCGACTGGAATCGCTTCAGCATCTCTATCGGCAATTCGCGTCACGCCTGCGCGGGGCGAGATGAACGCCGCGCGGGCGTCATCACCACGGTGTCGTCGATCGGGAAATGCAGCAGTGCCGCGATCAATCCCGCCGCGACCGTCGCTACCCATAGCAGTGAGTACGAGCTCGTCAGATCGAACACGAGGCCACCGAGCCACGCGCCGAGAAACGAGCCGGGCGCGCGACTCATGCGGATCGCAAAGTCGAAGCCGTCGACCGGAAAGCCGACCTGGCGACGCGAGGTGTCCACGCTCACGACGACATGCGGCCAGCGCGCGCGAAAACCGGCGAGGCGCGGCAGCAGCCAGCGCGACGCGAAGGTCGGCGCGCAGCTGAGCGCGACCGGCCGATCCGCGCGATGATTGGGCAGACGTTGCGTGCCGATCGCGATCAGCGAAAACGCCTCCGAGACGTACGACAGATAATCTGCGCCAATCGCCGTTAGCGAGATGCCGCGCGGCTCGCGCACGAACAGTTCGACGCCGAGCGCTCCCTCGAGTCCGACGATGCCATGACTGATCGCGCTCGGCGTGACGTTCAGCTCGGCGGCGGCGAGCTTGAAACTTTGATGCCGGCCGGCCGCTTCGAAACAGCGAAGCGCAGGCAGGAGTGGCAGACGAAGCGGCATGTGCGTTCCCCAAGGCGCCGCGTCGTGCGTGGCGCGCGTGCCGGGTGGTGTTGGCGGGTGTAACGAGCTTGCTGTTTGGCGCAAGCATACCTTGCGCCGGCGCCTGGCGAGTGGGTGGTCAAACCGCCGGCAAAATCGCCGCAAAAAGCCCCCGCTGCAAAATCATGGCGAGGCCTGTCGATTTTCCGCGGCCTCGTTCGTCGTCCCTACAGGAAGGGCGGCAAAGCGACGATGCCCGCTCGTCTTCCGTCCGTTTTTCTGACGATTTCTCACAAGGAGATGACTGATGAACGACGCAAACACTTCGATGCATACGCTGAAACCGGCCCGCGAACTGGCCGACTTGCCCTCGCGCTTTCCCGGCGAGAGCCCCGAATATCGACGCGCGCGCAACGCGTTGCTCGCCGAGGAGATCGAGCTGCGCCGCCAGATCGAGCGTGTTGCCGCGCAGCGTCGCGCGCTGCCGGCGGGCGGTGTCGTGCCGGAGGATTACCGCTTCGACGGCGAAGCGGGCCCGGTCACGCTATCGCAGATGTTCGGCACACTGCACCCGTTAGTTGGCGGTGTATGGACACGCGCCTAACCCCTGCCGGGTAGGGGGTTGAGGGGAGTGCCGATATGTCCATGCGACACAACCACGATGGCTGATCCTTCGGGGGCAGTCAAGGAAGATGCGCATGGCAATCCGCATCGAGGCTCGATGGAGGATTGCGCAGATTGCGTCAGGGGCGAAGGGGACGGGGGAGGGCATGGTGCGCTCCAGCGGGTCCGGGAACGGGCCGCGGAACGGTGTAGAGGTGCCCCTTATCACCGGAAAGCATGCGCCGAGACGCAAGGCGCAATGTTAGGCACTGTGAAGCGCCGGGGCGATGTTCTGAAGGAAAGCCATGATGTGGTGCGCAAACGCACGCTCGACGATTCCTGGGACGCATTGGAACCTGGGGTAGTGAGGGATTCGGTATGCAGGCGCAACCACAATGAATTTCGCGTCATTAGAAAAGGGCGGCGCGCAACACGGAAGGGCGCCGCTCATGCGTTCCGCTAGCTGGAATACCTCACCCAATACGCACGCTTATTTTGGAAGCTTCCCGCTTGCCCTAGCGCGCTGGCGTCTGGGCTCAAGTCCAGATTTCTTTTTCGTGTGGGCGTTCGCGATATGTTGCTCGACAGCAGCAACCAGTTCGCTGGCCGCACAATCAAGTGCCCTAGCCAGAGTAAGCAGCATTGCAAGTGTTGGTTGAGCGCGGCCCAATTCCAGCTTGCTTACATATACCCGTTGAATCTCAGCCTCAAATGCCAACTGTTCCTGAGTCAGGTTTGCCTCAAGCCGGCGTGCACGCAGCACAGTTCCGAAGGCTTCCGCTGCTTCCAAATTTGCTCCCGTGAAATGGGAGCACTGTCCTTTTACCGCTATAATTTGTCTTCATACTGCAGTATGAATTATCGTGTCATCACCACTTCTTTGAGCGTGGCGATAGCGGCTTCGGCGGCGTCTCAGCGCAGAAGTTGAAAGCGGCATTCTGCGAACCCACGGCCGCCGGGCTGTTTTCAAAAGCGGCGGTAGATGGCCTGTAGAGATAGGAATCTAGACTTATGTTTTTGACTTCTGACCAGAACCGTCTGCCGGCATGGCCCGGAATGGCGTTGTGGGCCGTTGCCGAGATGGCGGGTTGTGGTGATGTGCTCATCCTGCAATTTGCCGCCAGCAAACGCGACCTGCCCCGGGTTGTCATGGTGGAATTCGCGTCGGGTGCCGCGAAGACGCTGCTACAACTGACGGCAGACGGCCAGACCGTGCGGGGCGCGGCAGTGCTGAGCGTGAAGCCGCACAAGGACTCGGCACAATGGAGTCTGCAGCCGCTGAGCGAAATTCACATCGGCGCAACCGCAGCCTATGACGAGGACCATCCGCTGGTGTCGTTCGCGCGATTCACGACAGCAGCGGGCGAGGAATTCTCGATGCCTGTCGGTATCGCCGAGAAACACTCCCTCGGAAAGCGCATTTACCCGTCCACGCCGGCGCGTTCGTCGAAGGCTGGCCGCCGCAAACCGACGGTTGATGTCGCAGGTATGAGTTGACGGCATGCGTATCCAGATCGCCTCGGATCTGCATCTGGAGATCGTGCACCAGAGTTTTCCGGGCTTCAACCCGGTCGTGCGGTCCAATGCGGACGTGCTGGTGCTCGCGGGGGACATCGCGAAAGGGGCCGATGCGGTTGAGCCGTTTGCGCGCTGGCCGGTGCCCGTCATCTACGTGCATGGCAACCATGAAGCGTATGGCACGGAGTACGATACGCTGGCCACCTCCATCCGTATGCGCGCGGCCGGTACTGCGGTTCATTACCTTGAGCGCGACACGTTGGTCATGGGTGATGTGCGGTTTCTCGGTTGTTGCCTCTGGACAGACTATGCGCTCAGTGGCGTGCGCGACCGGAATATGGCGCTGGCCGGGCGGATGCTGCATGACCATCGTGTGATCCGCGTCGGCGACGGCACACGTTTTCGGCCGGAGCACGCGCTGGCGGAGCACGAAAAGACAGTGAAGTGGTTGCGGACCGAGCTGGCAAAGCCCTTCGACGGGCGCACGGTCGTCGTGACCCATCACGGCGTTGCTCCGCCGTCGGTGCATCCGCGCTATGCGAACGACCCGGTCAACGCTGCATTCGTGAGTGACCTGCGACCTGTGCTCGAGCTGGCCGACGTGTGGATTCACGGTCACGTGCATGACTCGTTCGATTATCGGGTTGGCCAGTCGCGGGTGATTGCCAACCCGCGCGGCTATGCGACGAACCGTCTGATGGCGGGTGCGCCGACCGACCTGAAATGGGAAAACCCGGCGTTTGATCCGGCGCTGATGATCGAGTTGTGAGCATGTGCCGTGGCGCGCTGAGGCGGCGCAAACGTTCTGGCCATGCGCATGGGCGCTGCCGCGAGGAGATCGCCTGCAAAAAAATGGTTGACCCCCAGGACGACGGACTCGAGGGAGCAGCTCGACATGGAGCGCGCCTGACTAGGGCGAACCGGCGAAAAAGACGGCGACAGTCATTGCCGCCTGACGAGAGCAGCGCACAGTTACGGGCGCGCCTGAAGGCCTTTGCGCTCGCCACGCGTAAAACAGGAACAGCGATGACTACAGCCCTCCACAGTCTTCAGGTTCAGCGAGAAGACACGATCCTGAAGATACTGGCCGAGGGCGAGTGGATCGGGGCAGACACCGTTCCCGCGGACGTAGCCGGATGGCAGCAACGCGGCTGGATCTTTGGCGTGGAAGCTGAAGGTCAGCGGTACTTTGCCCGATACCAGTTCGATGATCGTGATCAGCCGCTGCCGGTCATCCGGGAAATTCTGGCAGAGCTCGGAGCCGCCACGGACCCGTGGACAATTGCCGCCTGGTTTCACTTTCCCAACGGCTGGATTGTGGAGGAGGGTGGTACTGCCCCGATCGCGCCCAAGGATGCGCTTGATCACCACGTTGCGGTCGTTGATGCCGCACGCCGGTTCCGAGGAACATTCGGAGCATAACGTCCAGTGACGTGATCATCTTCTTACCGGGTCAATCCCTCTCCGGACACGTCGACTGATTCTTGCAAAGGAAACCCGTCATGGGCACCAAAGACACTATCCGGTTTCAGGACAAGACCGGCGATCTGCCAGGTTGGACGCCTTACACCGAAATGTTCGGGAAGGAAGACACCGTCTATCTGGAGCTCGAAAGCGTGCAGGCCGATGCGACCATGATCAACAGTGTATGGGGACATCCCTCCGGCACTGTCGTGCTGCGTATGCCGACGGCTACGGCACGGCAGTTGGGGCTGGTTCCACAAGAGTGGACAAGGGATGCGTCGCGATTCAGGGAGTAGGGCATGCTCGAATTCCGGGAGAAAGGGGTGCACGAGGTCTCGGGGTGCACGTGCGATCGCTCCGGACGACGCATGACCCCGGATGAGGCCGACTGGGGTTGGCATGAGCGGGTTTCGATTGCCGACTATGTGGATTTCATTCTATTTTCGGCGATGGCTGCGCAATCAGTATCGACCTGTGCCAGCACTGTGTGCGGGACACTATGGGTGAATGGTTGCGGATCTCATCAACAGGCATCTACGACCTCGAACCATCCCCGGATTCAGATCCCGCTGAGTTCGCTGCGAGGCATCCTCCGGCATGATGCTGATGATGCGCTGTCTGCTGAGCAGGTGAATGCTGCGATCGCCAACGACGCGACTGTCCCGATGACGCGTGACCTATCTTTAGATACTGGCCAGACGGACCTCAGTGATATCGACCGGATCGTGATGAAACTGGACGCAACACGTGCCGCGGCGTCGTTGATTCTAAACGGGCTGGAAAACCTTGGTAGTGCGACCCCACAGGATGCCAGAGCAGGGCTGACGCGTCAGGTGCGCCAGCAAATAAACGAGCTGGAACATAGTGCCCTGCAGGGACTCGTCGATGCTTCGCCCGTCCGGCTGTTGCCGCATTCGCACGCCGGAATGGGGGCGAAGGCAATTGCGGCCGTGCTTGAGGAAACGATGTGGCTGACCGCTCCAACGGTCTGCAGGCGGCAGACTCTGGGGGCCACGAATCTGTTAGCCGTGACCAATCTGTTGATGTTCATCCCGAGAACGAGCCGGGTCGCGCCGGCGGCCGCGGTGCATATGGCTGTCCGGGCGACTGCGGATCTGCACGCCTGCTGCACCCGATGAAAGGTCAACAGAAGGAGAAGCGGATGCTTCGAATCACCATTGAGTTGCTGCCCGGTGGGCAGGAGGAGGGGAAGCGTGTCATCGCGACGGCGGATATCGCACGGGCGAGTGACGGGCCAACCGGCGCACTCGGCGATTACAGGGTCACCCTGAGCGACGCAATACTCGGCGAGGTTGGCGAACCGACGGTCGTGCGCCGCTATCCGAGATGGGCGAGCAGCGTATGGGATCTCGTTGCCCGCTGTCTTGCCACCGCGCTGAATCAGGGGCGCGAAGCGTTGCCGCCGCGACCTGCACGGCCGGAGGTAACGGTTCGCACGAACGATGCGGGCTACCGTTACGTGCGTCTGGATGAAATTCCCGAGCCGACCAGAACGTTCTTCGATCGGAAGCTGGCCGGCTCGGGCATTCCGGATCACGGCTGCGCTTTCGCGCACGACTGGTTTGATTTCATCAACGGTCAACGCTGAGGCGAGGAAACATGTTTTACGTGGCAAGCAGGAGAGAGCTGCGTGCGACCTGAATCGCCACTGAAAATCCAGGGCGAACCGATCCCCACCGCCCATAGTCCGGCCCGCCGCTGCCACCCCTGTCGTGCGAACCGTTCATGCAGCGTCCGCGAGCGTCGGGTCGTTGTCGTCTGATTGCCGTAAGCAGGGTCCCGGCCCACCTCCGGGCAATAGAAAGGAATCTTTCGATGCTGATGACAATTACAGCATGGGCCGATCCCACCCGACCGCCCCTGGCTGGGTCGCAACCGGCGTGGAAGTATGTTGCCTGGACCTGTGGGACGGTGAACTTCTGGGTGATCCGATCGGATGACGACGCGCCCGACGCAGCCGACGCGCCGGAGGCTGGCCGGTCGCCGGCCCCGAGGCCCTGCACGATGCCGCCAGCGAATTCGAACCGGGTACCATTGCCATCTATGTGCTTGACCGCGTCGGCACGCAGAGTGCGCGGCTGAGCGCGTCACGGGGCTGTGGCGGGAAGTCGGTGCGCCGGATGATGCATCGTGCTTCTGGTACGCCAACGACAGCGGCGAACTCAAACCCTGCACGCCTTCGCAGCTGCTGCCACGCGCAAGGCTTGAGCTGGCCGTCAGGCTGGTGGCGCAGCCGCAACTCCGTGCTGCCTGTGCCGGAGGTTCGGGCTGGCGTGCAGCCCGCGCGGATCGACCGGACGTGCCCGGGGCCGTCTACAACACTAACCATGGACGAATTTCCCGACCCGACAGGACCTTTCCGACCGGAAACTGGCCGGTTCGGGCATTCCCGATCAAGGGTGCGCTTACGCGCAAGACTGGTTCGACTTTCTCAACGGTCATCGCTGATGCCAGGATGCAAGTGTCAGCTCGATCTGATGGGCACATGTCCGAACGCGCGACCGCCGCGTGGCAGAAAAAGGCTTATGTCATTGACGACGCGGATTGCGTCCAGTATCTGAAGCGACTGCCCGTGACACGTGGCGCGTCGGCTAAACGCTCGCAAAAGGAACAGCGATTTATGAGCAGCAAGGACCACATCCGGTATCAGGCGAAAGAGGGCGGTCAGCCCGGCTGGGATCTTTACGCCGAGATTTTTGAGCCCGAGGACGTCGTGTATCTGGAACTTGACGGTGTAGCCGCCGAAGTCACGATGCTCGGGAACCTGGAGCGCGGACCGGGCACGGTGCTGTTGCGCCTGCCGGTCGCCACCGCGAAGCAGCTCGGTCTCGTGCCTCCGGGGTGGAAAAAGTCGGGCTGGGAAAGGGAGTAGGTCATGCGCGAATACCGTGACAGGATGGTGCAGGAGATCGCCGCCTGCACATGCGACCGCTGCAGCCAGCGCATGTCACCCGATGATGACCAGGGGGAGTGGTATGAAAAAGTGTCGCTCGACTGGCGCGGCGGCTTTGGCTCGGTTTTTGGCGACGGTGCCCATCTGAGCATTGATCTTTGTCAGCAGTGTCTCCGCGATACGCTCGGGTCATGGCTGCGGGTCGATCCGCCGTCCGCAACGGATCACGTGATTGAAGCCTTGAAGGGCGTCGTTTCCCGACCCGACGTGCGGGTAACTGTGGACCAGATGAATCCACTGCTGTTCGGCGAGCAGGACGAGTCCCGTGGCACGTTACTCCTTGCGACACGTCTCGCGAAAATAGTCGCGCAGGCGATAGCCGTCTTCCGGGAGCAGGATAAGGCGATCCGGTGGCTGGTCATGCCGCACAAGCAGTTTGCCGGCCGAACTGCGCTCGAAATGGCGAAGACCGAGGATGACGCACGGCTGGTTGAGGAAGCGCTGGTGCGGATTGACGAAGGGTACGGATAGCAAAAGGCCGGACCTTGGGGGCGCGACTGAAGAACTTGTTGCCCGATTGCGCATCCGCACATCGCCTAAAGCCGGCGATCATCCGATGCGATAACTTGTATGTTGTCGCTGGGCATCCCCTTGAGCAAGCCTTTTCGCCGCGCAGTTTCGGACGCAACCGGAAAAACGGTCTTTAGCCCCCACATCCGGCTGACCGGTGCGCTCGGGTTGCGCTCACTGAGCTATCAAGCCACGAAGCGGCCGGTGGCATCGTGCGAGCCTGCGAATGGCTGATCAAGGTTCCGTTGCTGAACGCGTACAGTCGGCCAATAGTTGCCGTTCGCGCAACGCTGAAAGCCGTCGTTCCAATGGCTGGTTCACTTCGGAACTTGCCGGATGCGCTATGAAGCAATTCGGCCAAAGCCGCCGCTCATTCCTCGCCGCTCGTGAGGCAGCTTCAGGTTGCTCTTCTGCCGTTCGTTTCGCACCGACCTCGAACGCGACATTTAGAGCGAGCGAATGCGAACTCTCGACCCGTTTCCGTCATTCCACTGTCTGTGATGGCAACGTCCGTTCTCAAAAGCGTGGCCGCCATTCGTCTGCGCCTGGATGGCTGCCGCTTGTCGGTCGATACGGTCATTGGCCGAGCCAAGCCAACTTCGTCGGGTTACGAACGGCCGGCCGAATTATCGATAGTGCGCGGATGATCGCTTTACGTTCGTAGACGTCAATCCATTGTTAATTAGAAAGTCCTTAACCACTTTGTCGTTCGATCGATTTTTCGGCCCGAGAATTACCTCCGTAACAAGGCCAGACCAATCATCGATATCGAATTCCACCTCGATGAAATCGCGGATCTCGCTCCTCGCGCCGAAGAATCCGCGCTGAAACTTCACCTTACCTAATGATTGTGAAAGCTCTTCTATATTAAGTGGAGTGAAAATAACGCGGAACTCACTTTCTTCGCGATATGCCTTGCGTTTGACTGACCAGCGTACTTTTGCGAGAGTCTGGAGCACGTTATCGTTGGGGGAATCGCTGTGCGTGAAAATAGTCTCAAATGCTTTCCCCAGCTCCGAATCTCCACGGATATCATTCAATTCATCCGCGTAGATGATATCTCGGACGACCATTTGAGATTGACCTTTTAAAATCTGGTGCAGCCGGTCGCGACTAAAGCCGATGGATAAACCCATGCCATCGTTGGCGTACCCGCGCCATTGGCTCAGTAGATCGCCTTCGGTTGAAAAGCATGCCACATAGAAATGATTTTGATCCAACAATTGCATGACCGCGTTCACTCGCGCTTCGCTTATCCCCTTAGAGCCCGCATACAAACGAAGGAGGTCGCCAAAATCCTCGCCTTCCCGCGGATCGTTCAAGTGCCACCGCGCAGAAAGTCTGATTTTCCGATGTTGAAGAATGCTAACGCAAACCGCCGGGTCAGTGTAGTGATATAGGGTTGACGACATCTAATTTCCTGATATTAATAGAATGATCACATTAACTGGAAGTTGCGAAAGAGCGTATGCTGTAGCTAGCTTAATCGCTGACCCACTGCCGCTAAGTTAGCCCAGTTCGTTCAGGCGACGCTATTGCCGGACCAGGCGATCTGGGTCACATTGTTGCTGTCGCCTGGCACGGTTGCAGTCTGGCCGATTGCGCTCAGAGCCAATTTATCTTTTTCTTGGTCGACGGATAAAGGAGGGAAGCAAGCGTGTTCTGCGACGAGTTGACGGAGCTATGCGGTGGCGTTGGGATTTGTCCCCCCGCGAGCAGCATTAGCGCTGTCATCGAATTGTTTGGTGCTACAGTTTTCTTGTTGTCCAGCCAATCTTGCATGCCCTTGTTGATCACGTCACCCTGATAGTGTTTCATTCGGATAGGCAGGAATGGTTCGTAAACGGGCGATAAGAGGCTTTGGGAGTAAGCATCCAGATTTTGGTAGACGACCGTTGCCACTTGGACCGACAACTGACCGTTCTTGTTGCCTTGGTGACAAAGGTTCGATGCGTCGTTTACTACGTTACCCATCCAGACGACGTCGTTCAATCCCGAGCCGGTGTATCCCGATTTCAGCATCAGCGCGCGCCCGTACGATATGCCAATACCGCATTTAATCGGCGTGTACCCCCTATTTTCGAGTCGCCAATTAAGATGATTAATTAAGGAATTGAGAGACGCCGCAGCGACCAATGCCTCTAGAATATCCACCTTGCCCGGTGTGTCAAAGATTCCGCTGACACAATCCCCCGCAATGAAAATTTCCTTGCACTGCCGGTATGTATTTAACAGAGCTATGCACTCACTGATGTAGGCGCGATAAATCTTTCCCAGAACCGGTGTGGTATGCATGGAAGTAAGATTCGAGCTTCCACGAATATCAATGAAAACAGCCGTGCAATTAACGTAGAAGCCGTTCGTGTAGGTAAGGCGTGCACGGTCAGGGATGTAGTCCAGTTCCTCATACGCACCCGCCGGCGCGTCGAGAATGTCACGTAAGCGGTCGTCACTGTCGTCAGATGTGTAGTTGCGCCAGTTGCTTTCCATCTTCACCCCGCTACCTTTACGAGAACCGCTACTACGGTTGAAATAAGCGCCCCGACCCAACAGGCCGCAGCGTGTGTAACTCGACTGCTCTTTACCAGTGCCACATGACAAATAGCGTGATGCTGCTCAAGCGCTTCGCGAGCTAGCGCCTGATCGCTCATTTCCAACACAGCGTCGGCAAAGAGTGAACTCTCCGGCTCTCCATATTTCCCGGCCACGTGTGCAAAGAACGTGACCGGCTCGACTGAAGGCTTCGTGTCAAGCTTGATCCGGGGGAATACAACCGAAACTGCTAGCAGAAGCGATATCAGCGCGAGCCCCGACGAGGCATAGACGAATGCCTTCACCCAATGCAACGTGCTGTCCGGCAGCTTTGCGCCAGTCCACACGAAGGCAAGCAACGCGCCATTGATGGCGACGAGAAAGCCGGCTTTCGCGTCAAGTACCGTGATCCACTTCCGTGAAACTTCGGCCATTGCTTGGAACGTCTTGATCTGATCCGCTTCGTTCATCGATGTCGTTGGTATTGCCACTATAAGTGGTAGTATCCTACTCCAAAAAGCACAACATTTAGTGATCCCTTCAGGGTGATGTTCGCAATGACCAGCAACGCGACAAATTAAACACTCTGGCGAGCGTCCGCTAAGCAGACAGGCAAGACACTTAAATGCCCGTTCGGGAGCGCGTGCGAACGGCCGTAACTGGCCAACCACAGCCCGCGGCACGGGGAGGGTCGGTCATTGCGTTGCCGATCCGCTCCAGGTCAAGGGCAAGTTACACTTGAGAGCAGGAATCTGCACCCCACTTACCTCTCGTGAACAAGCGTATCCGCCGCCCTTTGCATCCTCAATGGCCCTTTCCGCCAGGTCGCGATGTCGCTGGTCGCTCCTTCGGAGACCTCGTCGCGCTTCAATATCGCGGCGCGGAAGTGTGGGTCTGGCGATGCCGGTGCGGCCGCCATGTGACTGCCGCGCTGATGAACGTGGAGGGCGGTGAAGTACGTGATTGCGGCTGCCGTGAGCAGCGTCGTGTGTGGCGGTCGCGACCGGGCTCACCTGCTCTGAAGAGCGGCGAGGTTTTCGGCCAATTAACAACGAAGCAGTATGAGGGCGATGGATTGTGGACTTGCCGGTGCGACTGCGGTGCTGAAGTGGCAGTGAGCGCCGGGCGTCTGCGAACGGGCAAGGCGCACTCTTGCGGCAATTGCCTCGTCCGTCCGGCAGACGGAGCGGCATAGCCCGCGTGGCTTGATTGTGCGATTGTCAATGAATAAACCGACGTTGCCGAATGACCGACACTGGCCCGGTCCCGGCCCCGGCCCCACACGACCTTGGGCGGCACGCCCGAGCTCGGGTAGGCTTGGGCGAGAGACTCGAATATGGAGGAGCAAACGTAAGATTTGGCGGGAAGGACACGCATGCTCTGCCTTGGGCGGACCACGCGGATCGTGATCGGCGGCTTCGGCTCATTTGCGCATCCGACCGAGCGTCGACTAATTCGGAGCCTGGAGGTAAATCCGGCAACTCCATGGTAAGCGCCTGTTGACATATTTGAACTGGTGGTTCAGATGACAAGGAACATGTCCGTCGTGCTTTACGTTGTGGTGTTGATAGCCGTTGTCGTTGGCGTAGATTTGCTGTTCTTCAGGAACCGGTTCTGGGAACGGTTGATGGCGAACATCGGCATTGTCCTGGTGTTTGCAGCCTTCTATTTGCGATTTCTGAACAACCCGTAAGCCAGGCGCGGCGGCATTGACCCGGCGCGGCGCTTTCATGAAGGTCCGTTGACCTGAGCAGCGGAGCCACTCGAATGACCAGGCGACGGCGAAGACAAATGACAGCTTGTGGCCGATAGCATCAGTTCGACGAACGTTCTGTAGGGCGGCCGCTGAAATCTTCAACGACCGCTTTCCGGCGGTTGCCGTTAACGCGTACTGCCGGCCACGAACGGCCGTTCGGCGAGCGGGGAACCTTGCCGTTGGAACGGCTGCAGTGCACCGGTAGCTAACCGAGGAGCTACACGCACGATTCGGCCCTTGCCGACGTTGATCGATCGACGCTGTGACGGCCGAACAACGATAACTTCGGTCGCTCGATCAGCGGCGCGTCGGTCTTACTTTCTCGAATGGCTCGATGTGATGCCATGTTACCGTCCACGGTGATCGCAGCGCGCCCCAGAGATTTGATCCCCTTTATAAAAAATGCTTTTCCTGCAGCACTCAGTTAGCAGTGCGGCAAAGATTGATCCGTTTGGCGCGGTTGTTCACATAGGTCTCGTCGAATCGCCACGACTGGCTAGCCGTCAAGAAAACCAATTACAGCCTTTGACGAACTTCGGCATGGAGCTTCACTCAACGCCTGACCAGGCTGTCCATCAGCGAAAGACGTGCCTCGCCATCATTTTCAGCGTGATTTGGACAAGCGCGCACATAGCGCGCAGATACTACCGCACGCAAAGGATGGTGACTTCGCGGTCGAAATCACGGCCATCGGCCAACCCGTGAATGTCAGCGTAGTTGGCTGATGATAGTCGAAGAAGAGACCTGCGCCATCAGCACGGTACGACAGCCCACGTTTGCACCGCAGTCGCGTCACGGCAACCGAAGCCTTGCGGCAGAGAATGTGCGAAGGCGCACATACACCGAGAGACTATTATCATAAGCAACGCGAACGTTAAGGCAACTCCGTTGCGGAACTTCATCGGCGTGACGATGCACCGGCCAGACTGATACCGGTTCGAAGGAGGAGTCGACGCGGCGTCCTTTCAATATTCTCAACGCTTTGATCCCGCCGACTAGCACAGAGTCTCACCAGATTTCCCAACAACTCCCATATGTACTATGCTGAGTCTCGTAGGTCATCCAAGTTCGAGCATGACAATGTGCAAACTATTGCCGATTGGTCTTAGTAGAATTCTTGGTACGAGGGTTCATAATGCCGAAGCCACTGGATGACCTCATCGCTGATTCAATGACCGACTATCTGCGCCGCACAGGAAGCTCGGACACCGTCAAGGTGGAAGCGCCGGCCACGTGGCACCTGTGCACTATCCTAACGGACCACGGCCTTGCGACTAGCGAGTCGACTGGCGTCGCTACGCGGCAGATCGGGCCATTTCGCCTCGCGGTCACCGAGGATTCGCCAAGAGACATCTCAACGCTGATTACAGCCATCATTCCCATCGCGCTCTCGGGAGTGGTGACGAACCATGTGGAACCCATTTCCATTTATACGGCGGCGCTCACCTTCGCGTTCAAGGTGCTTGCTTCGACTTTCTCATCCGGCTGCCTCATCGAGGACTTGCTGGAATGGAAGCTGTTGCTTCGAATCAAGCACGACAATTCCCGTACACCGCCGGTCTATCCGACGCCGGATGTACTTGTCGATGCATTGAATTCCGCTCGATTGGAGCGCCCTGCCTTACTACGCAGCCAGATCTATGCAGCCATGGAGCAACTCAAGGCAAAGAAACCTCTATGGGGTTCAAAAAACGTTTCACTCGTTCAGCAACATGAGAACGGCGGGTTCGAAGCGCTCGCGTGACATTAGATAATGTCCGAATCGTTCACGGTCACCGCGCTGCGTGCGTCGAGCGCCGAACTGCTGTGTGCGCTCCCCGATTCGCCGGATCCCGCAAGTCTGGGAACGGCGTTCCTCGTGCACGTCCGCGATCCCGCGCATACTGCGCGGCACTTCGCAGTGACGGCTCACCACTGTATTGCGGAATCCCACGCGCTCGGGCTTGCAAGCAAGCTCGAGTTGAAGTTTCCCGATAGGGTCATTGCCGTCAAGGATGTAGTCGGTGTGGACTCGTATCTGATCGGTAACGACATTGCCATCCTCGAACTTGCGCAAGACCCGGAGCTTCCGGATCTTCCATGGGCGGCTTACGACCGCGATCACCTCTTGCAGGCCTCATTCCTCGTTCGAGGCTGCGCTTCGGGAATGAGAACGCAGTACTCCAATCTCTGGGGAAAGATCGCCGGGATCGAATTACTTCGCGAGCGGTTGGGAGAGCAGGTGCCAAGGAGCGTGGAGCTTCTCGAACTGTCTGCGGAAGTGTTTTCGCATAACCTGCTACGTGGAATCTCCGGCGCGCCCATCTGCTATTTTCCGCAAGGCGAGAGCACGGGACCCTTGATAGTCGTCGGCATAACGCGAGAAGTCTGTGACCGAAATTTGCCTACCGGAAGGTTCTACGGGACACCGATTCTGAGCGTTGGCGAACTGTCGCGCAAAGCTGGTCTGGAGTTGATCAAACCTCCAATCGAGTCGCGACGTTCGGCGCCGCCCATTTCGAGCGCTGTTGCCGACTTCCCGATTGGGCGCACGGTGTATGTGGAGTCGGTGCGCAGATATGCCAAGAGCTTGATGGAACGGTGGAAGCATAAGACATCGCCTTTGTTGCCCGCGGACGTCGCGCTTCCGTCGATCGCGGTGGACCTTAGCATGAGAGAGCCAGGTTTGGACGGCTCGGGGTATACCGCCGGCTATCAACGCGATGTGTACCCGCTTAGTCTTAGGCAGAAATTTAAGCTGCGGCAGTTGATCGGAGAGCAGTCGACAATTCGACGTATGCACATCCTTGGAGATCCCGGAAGCGGCAAGACCACTCTTCTTCAGATGGAGGCCGCGCGCATCGCAGCAGACGCGATAGAGCACGGCGACAAATTGCCAATCCTCCTGTCGCTCGCCGAGTTCGAAGCCGACGTGCAACGTGACCCGCGCTGGTCGTTGAAGCATTACGTGGAGTCGTACGCAGGCAAGCTGGGAATCGCCGATCTATGGAGTCCGATTTCCGAGTCGGTTGAACAGGGCCGTATCATACTGCTGCTAGACGGTGCCGACGAGGTTTCTGACGCGAACCGCGATGAGATCGTCGAACGCCTTCTCGGCGTAATCGGAGCGAGTGAGGGAAACGCAGCCGTGATCACGTCGCGCAAGGTGGGCTTTCGAAGAATGGGCGATTTTCCGGTTTTCGAGATTGCACCGCTCAGAATCGAACAGCAGCGAGAGTTGCTGCTCCAGATTTGCGGTGCGGCTCAATGCGCCGAGCTTCTGCGCAATATCTCCGGCAGCGCGGAGCTTCGCGATCTTGCCAGCGTGCCTCTGACCTTATCTGTGCTTGGCTTGCTGGCAAGAGAATTACAGAACGGCGACGGCTTCGCGTGGGAGAAGCGATCTCAACTTTTGGGCACCGCGTCCGAACTTCTGTTGGAGGGCAGGCACCGCAATGGGAAGGGTGTGAAAAGCCCTGAACTCGCTCAAACGATATTGGCGAGATTGAGTTTCGATGTGCACGCCGCAGTTCAGGCTAACGCTGCTCGTGAAGTATATCCTTCTCGGCGTCTAGAGGCATCGATCGAAGCAGTGTCGGCAAACGAACTTGCCTGTGGTCGGTGGACCGGCCCCAAGGATTTCATTCTCGACGTGTCGCGCAACACCGGCCTCCTCGTTCCAGTGGACAGCCTGCGACGCAGTTATTCCTATCTGCACCGCGGCTTCAGGGAATACTTCTGCGCCCACATGCTGAGCCTGATGCACGAGGATGCCGTCGACGACTTCGTGCAGCAACACGTTGAGGACCCGCAATGGTCCGAAGTGTTTACGCTCTTCGCAGGCCTGACCGACCGACCCACGCACCATCTCGCGGCGCTCGCCAACGGGCCGGTCGGTCTTGCCTTTCGTGCGCTGGCGGAAGTCGAGCGTATCGACCCCGACGTAGCGCTGGCGATACTGCAAGTGGGTGAATACGAAGATCTGAGAGAGCGCAGAGCGATTTTCCGGCGGCTCGAAACCATGTTCGATTCGGTCAAGGTGCTCACGTTGCTGAGTTCGTACTTAGATTCCGCGCGAGAAAAGATGCCACGTGCCGATCTGTACTTCATCCAATTAATCGCGGAGCAGTCGTCTACAGCCGAAGGCCATTCATTAGCGGCGCGCTTGTTCGAACATTTACCCAAGCCGCCGCACGACCTCTTTAGCGGCCAGGATTTCAGCAAGCCTGAGATGGACTACTGGTGCGACGTTCCTGCCGGACCATTCGTGCTAGGCGCCGCCGAAGACGATCCGCTCAAGCCGCCGTGGGTTCCCTGCAGTGTCGAGTCCCAGCTTCCGCACTTCAGAATTGGGCGAATGCTGGTCACGAATCGTATGTATCGCCTCTTTGATGCAAACCACGGCTATCCACAGTCGTTTCTCGAATCGACATCGCCACAGGCGCTCGAAGATCACCCGGTCGTCAATGTAAGCTGGTACGAAGCGAACCTGTTTTGCCAATGGGCATCACAGACAGGCATGTGTGTCCGACTACCGACAGAAATCGAATGGGAGAAGGCGGCCAGTTGGGATGATCTACACAAAGTGAAATACAGGTATCCGTGGGGCGACGACTGGCATGCGGATCGGTTGAATTCATGGCAGGAAGGGCCGAACATGACGACGCCCGTGGGACTCTATCTCTCGGGGGCAGCGCCTTGCGGTGCCATGGACATGGCGGGTAACGTCTGGGAGTGGTGCAACAACTGGTTCATCGAAGGAGACGAACTGACCGAACTCGTACGTTCAGGCGGAGACTTTCCAAATTTTGAGGATTCCGGAGTACATCGAAGGGTTGACAGGGGAGGGGGCTGGTATCACGATGTGGGAAATCCGGCGACATTTCTTCGCGCAGCCGATGATCCAGCGGACCGGTTTGCACATTGCGGCTTCCGCTTGGTCATGGATCAATCTCTTTCCCTTCCAGGCGCTGCAAGCGCTTCCATTCCTACGCATCAGGCAAGTTAAAAGGAGATCACAGATGGACGTCTACTCTGGCTGGGAGCGCTACTATCAGGATGCGGAGTCGGCCGACGCATGGAAGGAAGATGCGGAAGAAGCTGTCGAGCAATTGCAGCGTCGTACGAAGTCGGTTCGTATGGCCCACGTGGCTGATCTCGGTTGTGGAGATGGACGCAATACATGGCCGTGGCTGCGCGAATCGACGAGTGTGACTTGCATCGATCTGTCGACAACCGCATTACGGAGAATTGCGTTGCGCTGCGAATCGGAAGGACTCGCGTCGCCGACTTTGCTCGAGTGCGATATCTGTGCCACTCCACTCGCACCGCTTCAATTCGACGTCGTCCAGTGTTACGACGCTTTGCCCCAAGTCGATCGTCCGGAGCAGGCGCTCAAGGAAGCGGCACGCATTCTTAAGATCGGCGGCATCTTGGGGTTCAACGTATTTACCGCAAACGATAGCGCATTTGGGTTAGGGACCAAGATCGACGAAAGGTCGTTCGTGTTCAAGGACACACTCTTTCGTTTCTTCTCAGAAGAGGACATGCGATTGATGCTTCCCGACGGGATGAACGTCATCTCGTGCGAATGCAGACGATGGACTGACCCGCCGCATATTCCGTTTCGTCCTTGGGTGCATGATCACGAAGCGCTTTTCTACGTTTGTGAGCGTGTGCGTTAGAAAACCCACACAGTTATTGACTTTCCAATTCAATCGTCCGGTGACGAATCTATGTATTCCATCTTCGCTTTTGTCGCAGCCGACAAGCCGTTTGGCATTGTCGCAAATGCACTCGCACACGCCTCCGTTGGGCTTGCGGTCAAGATGCGACGGCTCAATATAGCGCCTGAGTTCCTAGATGCGTCGCAGGATGCGACGATCAACGCGTCGGCGACTGGTGGCGGGGTAAAGGTGCGTGCTTGTTCGCAGGCCGAGATTCGCCGATATCGCGAAGAAGCCGTTCGCGCGAATCTCCCGTTCGTCGACTTCGTCGACACGATGACAGGCGATACCTACGTCGAGCAACTGGAAAAGACCAAGACTCGCGCGGAAAGGGAGCTGCAATACTACAGCCTCGTCGTGGTAGGACCCGAATCGCAATTCCCGGAAATCTGACTAATTTGCGCAAGACGCACGGAGGCGCCGATGACTATCGCATCGACAACGCACAAGTTCACTATCGCGCTCAGGAAAGGCGCAGATGAGACGGTATTGCTCGAATCGGTTGCAGTTGCCGCACTCAGACTGGGTTTCAGGGCAAGCGAAGAAGATGCGGAAAGCATGAGCTTTCTCGCTTTTATCGACGCAGACGGCAACGCGCACGACTACATTTCCGCCCTTTCCCTAATCGTGATGAAAGGAAAGGCTAGCGAACTGAGGCAATTTCGGTCCGCTGCCGCTGAAAGGGGCGTTCACGTCACCAATGGAAAGCTAGCGGCTCAGGAAGACGCGCGTGGATCCACGCCCGCTACGCTGCAACATTCCGACTTTCAGACGGTTATCGTTTTCGGCGCAAAGGAAGTGGTCAATCCAATGACCAGCAAGATGTCGCTTTGGAGGTAGTCGCCGCCAATCAAACGAACCTCGTACCGGTTCGCTCTAGGAAACCGAAACATGGAAGCTTCCGCCATCGCGAGCAGTCTCGGTGTCGAGAACGTCGAGACCGTCATCATCGCCGCCGTCGATATGCAAGGGCGCTTATTCGGAAAGCGGGTGCCGGCCGGCGAGTACCTGCGGGTGCGCGAAACGGGTGTAAATATTTCCTCGTGCGCCCTAGGATGGGATCTCTCACAATCCGTCGGCCTCAAGGTAGACCTGACCGGCTACCACACGGGCTGGAACGACTTTAAGCTCGTTCCAGACGTTGCGACGTTGCGCCGGCTCGACTGGCTGAACAAGACTGCACTGGTCTTTGCCGACATCGTCGAAATCAGTACCGGAGCCGCGGTGCGCGTTTCGCCGCGATCAATTCTTCGACGCGAAGTCGACGCATGCGCGAAGAATGAGTTATATCCCAAAGTTGGGACGGAACTCGAGTTCTTTCTTTTCAAGTCACGCTATGAGGAAGTCCGCGCCCGCTCTTATCGTGGACTCACTCCAACCACGCAGGCGCGCTCTCAGGACCTAATCAACCGAGAAACGAACGCGGTCGAGCCGTTTTTCGAGCGTCTGCGTGGTGCCTTGATCCGCAGCGGTGTCGATGTGGCATTTTCAGAGTCTGAATGGGGTTATGGTCAATGGGAGGTCAATCTCCTGCATCATGATCCATTGCAGATGGCGGATCGCCAACTCCTTCTTAAACTGGCGGTCAAGGATATCGCCGACGAATTCGGGCTGAGTGCCACCTTCATGGCAAAGCCCCATTCTCACGACGTAGGATCCTCATGTCACGTTCATTGCTCGATGGAAGACGCAAGAGGCCGCAATCTGTTCGCTTCCGACGAAGCAGATCTCGCTCGCCGCAGGACGCTTCAAGGCGCGCTCGGCGGAGTCTTAAGGTACATGGATGAACTGATGGTGTGGTATGCGCCGACTATAAACGCTTATCGCCGGACAGCCAGCCAGCAATTCGCCGGACATGGGAAGACATGGGGAATCGACAATCGAACCGTTACATGTCGAGTGTGTGGGGAGACTGGGCACTCGAGCAGGTTTGAGTTCCGCGTACCCGGCTCGGATGTCAATCCCTACTTGGCGCTGGCAGGCCTGGTTGCGTCAGCGCGTCAAGGAATCTCCGATAACTTGGAGGCCGGTCCGCCGATTCACGGAGATGGTTACAAGGAAGCTGGGCCGAGCCGAACCCCGCAATCGCTCCGCGACGCCGTTGCTCTGTTCGAGTCTAGCAACTTCAATTTAACAACTTTCGGTGAGGACGTCGTCCGTCACTACGCCGCCCATGCGATGTTCGAGGTCGAGCAATTCGCCACGGCTGTCACGGATTGGGAACGTGAACGCTATTTCGAGGGCGTATAAATCGACGATCCGCTCTCAATGCGCCCTTTCGCGCGAAATGCTAACGTTGCAATGAAATAGCAAGAGGCGAGACATGTTCGTGAAGGATATCGGTACGACTGCCTACCACCCTCACGGCATCCTTGACGCGATCGGCAATACACCGCTGGTTCGGCTGGGTTGCCTCAGCGCCGACGTCGGGCATGAACTCCATGGCAAGCTGGAAGGCATGAATCCGGGCGGCAGCGCGAAGGATCGGGCCGCGATGCGCATGATTCTGCGCGCGTTGGAGCGAGGCGATATTGCGCCGGGCGGGATGGTCATCGAATCCAGTTCGGGCAACATGGGCATCGGCCTCGCCTATGTCTGCCATGTCCTGAAGCTTCGCTTCACGTGCGTGACCGACGAGCGAACCACGCTGACGAACCGGCGACTGATCGCACTCTATGGAGCGAATCTGGAGGTCATCAATCAGGAGGACTGCTCTTCTTGCAGCCTGTTGGAGCGGCGGTTGCAACGCGTTCAAGAGTTGCTCGAGGAAAACCCGGGGAGCTTCTGGCCAAATCAATATGCCAATCCGGACAATGCCGCCGCCCATCGGGACACGATGAGAGAAATTGTAAGCGCGCTCGGCGGCGCCCCTGATTATTTGTTCTGCGCCGTGAGCACCTGTGGCACGTTGAAGGGCTGCATGGATTACATTGCGGAGCACGGTCTTGCTACGCAAGTCATCGCCGTTGATTCCGTGGCAAGCGCCATCTTCGGGGCAGTCGTGGGAAATCGTCTGATTCCGGGGATGGGGGCCGCTATCGTCCCGCCGCTTTGTCTATCGACCACAAAGCCTTATTGCATTCGCGTTTCGGATAAGGAAATCGTGCGAGGATGCGAGAGCGCGCTAGCCAAAGAAGGCTTACTCGTAGGCGGTTCATCGGGTGCCGTCATTGCCGCTTACCTCGCGCATGCGTCGTCCGTCCCTCAAGGCGCGAGGTGCGTGCTCATCTTTCCAGATCGAGGTGAGCGTTACCTGGACTCGGTCTTTTGCGACGAATGGTTGCGGGCCAATGGCCTGACCGGCTAGCTTACCATTGAAAATCATGAATCCGAGTTCGATCCGATTGCTGTCTTCGTCCGACGTAGAAAATGCGCTTCACGGTCAGGAAGCTCGCCTGATCGATACGGTGAGCCGTGCCTACGACTTGCACGCGTCAGGTGCCAGTTCCCTTCCGCACTCCACTTTCCTTCGCATGCCGGATAACACCCGGGACCGGATCATTGCGCTCCCCGCCTATCTAGGCGGTGAGTTCGACGTAGCTGGCATAAAATGGATCGCGTCCTTTCCGGGCAACGTCGAGAAGGATGTAGCAAGGGCATCGGCCGTTATTATCCTCAACGATATGGACACTGGGTTTCCCTTTGCCATCATGGAGGGGGGAACAATTAGCGCGAAGAGAACTGCAGCGAGCGCGGCCCTGGCCGCGAAGCTTCTGTCCGACGCTGCAAAGCAGATATCGCTAGGCTTCATCGGATGCGGGAGGATCAATCGCGAGGTGGCGAGCTTCTTGAGGACCGTCTTCGGTCGTGTCAATGAAATCCGCGCATTTGATTCCCGGCCTAATGCTTGCCATGGTTTCCTCGACGATCTACAGGGGCTCTATCGAAATAGTAGTTTCGTTGCCGCAAGGAGCGTCGGCGAGATTTTGAGCTCGACCGATCTCATTGCCATCGCGACCACCGCGTCTCAGCCGCATATATCCGACCTCTCTCGCTGCAAAGAGGGCGCGGTCATCTTGCACCTTTCCTTAAGAGACATCACACCTGATGCCATCCTGCGTTCGAGAAACATCGTTGATGACACCAATCACGTTTCGCGCGAGCAGACGTCTATTCATCTGGCAGAAATGCAGTGTGGTCACCGGCAGTTCATACATGGAACGATTGCCGACTTAATTCACAGCAATCCGGAGGTGCATTCCGGCAGAAAATTTCCCGTGGCTATATTCAGTCCCTTCGGTCTCGGCGTTCTTGATCTTGCTTCCGCTTGTCTCGCTCTCGAACTCGCCGAAGAGAAAGGACTCGTGTCTCAAGTCGGATTCTTCTAGCTCCGGCTATGCTTGAGCCCTTATGGGTCGTGCATCGACGCACAGCGGGCCCACTTCTTCGAGCGCAACGGCGAGAACGAAGCGGAACCGTCAATCGATGAACTTCGGCAACCGCCGAATGCCGTCCCGGGGAAGCCGGCTTGGATGACCGGACCGCTTCGTTAGCTGCCTCTGGGCCCCTGACAATGCGACCGTCGGCAGTGGGTCGGAAGACTCATTCATTGACGATGAGAAGTGCCAATCGCCGACGCCGGTTTGCGAATGGCAGCAAATTAACTATCAGCCGACGCACCGCTCCCTATCGCCGAACGTCAGCAACATGCCCTGAGGCGGTCCGTCAAGTGATTTGGGTCATTTCAGGAGACGCCGCGTGCGCAAGCAGCGGGGAGCCACGTTTCCTCAACGCGTTCAGATAGGTGCTCTCATCATAGACTCGGCCAGTTTGCCAGCATCGGTAAAGGACGCGTATCCATTTGAATGCCAGTGCCGTCACCGCAGCCTGGTGCGAAGCTCCCTTGGCGCGCTGCTGGCGATAGTAGGCGCCGGCCCAAAACGATTTGTTGACCGTCTGGTCGGCCCATTCGACAAACGTCTGGCGCAAGAATCTCGGACATTGCCAGCGCCAATGCACCCAGCTTTTCTTGCCACTGCGCTCGGTGACGGGTGCGATGCCGGCATACTGCTGTAACTCATGCGCGCTGTGAAAGCGTTCGCGTTGCTTGCCGAACGCCACGAGCAGGCGCGGCGTCAGATGCGGCCCCGCGCCTGGAAGCGACTCAAACAGTGCGAAGTCAGGTAGTGTCGGAGCTAGCGCTGCGATCTCTTTATCGAACATGTCGATGGCTGCGAGTGTGGTTCGCAACTGTGCGACCAATGCTAGCGAATGCAGCCGATAGGGCGTGATGATTCCGGCGTCATCGGTAAGTTAGAGAACGACAATTATCTTGGCCGGTCCTTTGACAGTTACCTTGGCCGGTGGTGAGGAGTCGAAGGCGGCGTAGCCGCCGGAGACGACGAACTACCGGCGGCGCCGGAGTAGCGGGGTTTTACGATGGCTGATCGCGTCGAACAAGAAGCGAACAGTCATGCCTGGAACCTACGTGACGGACCAGCAGGTCCGACTCTATATGAGCAAGCGCAAACATCACACTCAAGAAGTCGCCGCGGCGATGGCGGGCATGAGCGTTCGCACGGCCCGGCGCATCGAGCATGACGGCCGTCTGCCGTCGCAGAAGCCATCGCGCGCGTGGCGTACACGTCACGATCCGTTCGCGGAAGTCTGGGAGGGCGAGGTCGTGCCATTGCTGCGCCACGCGCCCCGGCTCAAGGCCATCACGCTGCTGTGCAAGCTGCAGGAGGCGCATCCCGGCCTCTTCCCTGACAGCATGCGGCGCACGCTCGAGCGGCGCGTCAGCCAATGGCGCGCACTCGAGGGCCCTGGCAAGGAGATCTTCTTCCCGCAGCAGCACTTGCCCGGCGTGCAGGGGCTCTCGGACTTCACCGACATGCGGGATCTGCGCGTGACGGTCGCCGGCGCGCCCCTCGATCACCGGCTCTATCACTTCGTGCTCGCGTTCTCGCACTGGGAATACGCCTATGTCGTCGAAGGTGGCGAGAGCTTCGAGGCCCTCTCCACCGGATTACAGAACGCGCTGTGGCAGGCCGGCGGCTGCCCGCATGAGCATCGCACCGACAGCCTATCGGCAGCGTTCAAGAATTTGCAGACTGAAGAGGACTTCACGGCTCGCTATGACGCACTGCTGGTGCATTACGGCATGGCCGGCACGCGCAATAACGTCGGTGTGGCCCATGAGAACGGTAGTGTGGAATCCTCGCACCGCCATCTGAAGGAGGCGATCGACCAGGCGCTGATGCTGCGTGGCCATCGCGACTTCGACGATCGTGCTGCCTATGAGGCGTTTGTTCGCGACGTCGTCATGCGCCGTAACCGTCGCAACGCAGCGGCGTTTAACGCTGAGCGCGAACATTTGCAGGATCTGCCCGCACATCGCACGACCGACTTCATCGAAGAGGAAGCACGCGTGACACGCTGTGGCACCTTCACCGTGCGGGGCATTCTCTACAGCGCGCCGTCGCGCCTGATTGGCCACCGTCTGAAGGTGCGCGTCTATGCCGATCACCTCGACTGCTATCTGTCCGGCGCGCTCGTGCACAACACAGCACGGGGCTCGCATGCGGCCAATAGCCGCCGTCGCAAGCTCGACTACCGGCACTTCATCGAGGCGCTCAAGCGCAAGCCCCAGGCGTTCAAGGGGCTGGCGTTTCGCGACGACTTGTTCCCGCGCGAGGCGTACCGCCGGACGTGGGAGCGGCTCGAGGCTCGGCTCACGCAGCGCGAAGCCTGCAAGATCATGGTCGGCTTGCTGGAACTGGCCGCGAATCCCGGAGTCGAGGCCGTTCTTGCTGAGCGGCTCGAGGCGTTGCTCGCCGCCGGTGAGCTGCCCGATCTCGAGCAACTACAGAATGAATTTGCGCTGCGGCAGGCGCAGTGCCCAGACGTGGCTGTCGACATGCCGACGGCAGCTCTCTACGACACGCTGCTTGGCGAGGAGGTATCGGTATGAACGCGCCCGCAACCTACGATGCCGCCCGTATGGGGCTGATGCTCACCGAGCTGCGCTTGCCGACGATCGCGCGGCTATGGGCTGAGTTCACTCAGCGCTCCGACAAGGAAGGCTGGCCATCGACGCGCCTGCTCGGCGCGCTGCTCGAGCACGAACTGGCCGAGCGCGCGAAACGGCGCATCGAGCGGCATCGCGTCGAATCGCATCTGGACCCAGGCAAGACGCTCGAGGCCTTCGACTTCGGCTTGGTACCGATGGTGTCCAAGGCACATGTAATGGCGCTCGCGAGCGGCGACTCGTGGCTCGAGAAAGGCGCCACGATCCTGCTGTTTGGTCCACCGGGTGCCGGGAAGAGCCATTTAGGCTCCGGCATTGGTCATGCGCTGATCGACGCCGGGTACCGGGTGCTGTTCACACGCACTGGCGAAATCGTGCAGAAGCTGCAGGCGGCACGCCAAAGCCTGCAGTTGCCATCGATGCTTGCCAAGCTCGATCACTTCGATCTGATCATCCTGGACGACCTGTCGTACGTCAGAAAGGACCAGGCCGAAACGAGCGTGCTGTTCGAATTGATCGCGGAAAGATACGAGCGTCGAAGCCTTCTCATCACGGCCAACGCCGCGTTCTCCGGCTGGAATGATGTCTTCCCCGATCCCTCAATGACGGTCGCCGCCATCGACCGACTGGTCCATCACTCGACGATCTTCGAGCTGAACGTGGAAAGCTACCGGCGTCGCAGTGCCGACGACAACAAGCGCGCGCGGCGGCGTCAATTACCCCACCCCGAATCGGAAGGAGCGACAACTATGCCGAGCTGAGCAGCGACAACTAACCCCGCCGACCGGCCAAGATAGTTGTCGCCCGGGCGGCCATCGTAATTGACAATCTACAGCGCCTTTTCCGGCAGTTCGTTCGCCGATGGCAGCTTGGGGCCCTTGAGCGTGACTGTGACCTCGACGGGCGCATGCGGATCGATATCGCGAATCCTGATCGCGTTGTGAGGCAACGGCCGACGGCTACCGGGCAGTTCGACGTGACTGTTGGACATGTTTTCCTCCAATAGGAATCCATCGGTCGCACGGACGCTATGTCGGCGACATGATGGAAGGTGGCGCGCGCATCGCCGACACTGCATCGCGATCGATCCGTCGCGCTCCAATCGATACGGGATGGTGGGGATGGGGGGCAGTCGGATGCTTTCGCGGCATGGCCATGCGGCAATACGTCGAGCGAAGGGGAATCAACTAGATCGAGCGCATAGGCGTACCTCGACACGAACCAGGCAGGCTGCCACCATGGGCGACGGTTGACCGAACTGTCGAATCGTTACAGGATCGCCCACCCGTGGTATCGGATGGACATGACTCGAAACGTCGCACACCAATGGTAAGACGCGCGGCATCGAGTCAAATTGGAAATACGGCGACACGTTTTTCGAGCGGCACTTTCATCTTCGGGTTGCTTGAATGTCGCGATAAAAAAGGAGCCCACCTGGCGTTTGCAGATGACGCAGGCAACGCGCGGTCGCTGTTTGGCCGGCGCGCGAAACCGCCTCCTTTCGAAGAACCTTGCCGGCTCATCGTTTGAAACTGGCATGTATCGAGCTTTTACATCAAACCCGGAATTCTGCAGATCCTGCACGATTCGTTCTGCTTCCGCTTCATCGCTCCGGTTGAAGAAGTGAAGCTCACTGTGACTAATGAAGTTCCATTTGACTGCGCCAAAAGGCTGAACACTCACGTCAAGATCAGGGTTTGCCTTCAGCACGCTACCAATCCGATTCGCTTCATCGAAACGCGACTGATCCAGATAGTAGACCGACACTTCCGGCTGAACGTCGCTCGCCGGCGTTCTGTCCAGGGGTTGGTTCGAGGCCCCGCCGGAGACCACCATCGCAGCGGTCCCGGCGCTCGTCTTCGCTGCCGCGTTGTAATGTGGCGGTCGCCGCGGTGCACTAGTTTCCTCGGGCGGAGTCGCGGCAGTCGCAGTGGGCGAATTCGACGGACGCGTTTTACTTGCCACTATCGACGAAGCCGGCGTGGTAGAGCCGGTCACTTCATCCGGGGCCCGTGATTTTGCCAATAACGCTCTATTTGCCGACACGCTCCTGTAGCCCGCGACGCCTGCCGCTACGCACGTCACGAGCAGCACCCAATAGGCCCGCTTGAATAGATCCTTTCGAATTCCACCCATTCTGACCTCAGAACTACGACGCGCCCGCTTAATAGCCAGTCCGATCGGAGAGTCGAAAAGACGAGGCCGAAGAGGGGGGCTACCCCGACGACTACCGCGATCATCCCAATCCACGTCGCGGTCGGGTTGGGGAGCGCGCCAAACCATACCGAGACCACGCCTGCAAAAATTAGCCCAGCAACGGTCGATGAACTCCAATAGATCCGGTTCGCGTTACGCCATGCGCGGGCACATCGAGGCAGGTCGAGTCGATCATCGGCACTCAAGCTGTCGGCCTCGAGCTGGTGACGGGCAAGTACACGTCTCTCCCAGATATCGACAGGGGGGGCGTGGCGGAGGCAACGCGCGGCCGCTGCCGGCGTGACTCTCTGGTGCGGACGGCCGCACGATGGTTCCGTCAGCAACGTGTGGCTGGGATGCAAGTGGCTCCCGCTTGTAATCGAGATCGACCAGGCATGTCATCATCGCATCATGGACATCGCGGTCGCGCTCGCTGCTCATACGATCGCGTAACAGTTTCCTCGCAGCGCCGCGAAGCGATTCCCGCCTCGCAACCAGGTCCTCCAGTTCCGCAACGGCTTCGAACCGGGTTTTCCAGTCCGGGCTCTCGAACCGCGCCAACAGGTCGCCCGGAAGGCTGGGCGGTTGGGCGGAAGGATTGTGTGCGATCACCATCTCCCCGGAATTGCGCTTGACGTATCGCTGAGGCGTCATGGCGGCGCCCGACTGCCGAGCGCGGCGCAGGAGATACGCGTAGAGATCGTCGAGTGTAATAACGTGCTTGTCCGGAGCTGCTTCGCCTCGTCCAAGTCCGTCCACGAGCCAGGACGTGAAGCGCGAAAGCGCGGGTTGCTCGCCCGCATCGTCGCGATGGGTACTGTCCGAATCTAGCGCGTACTGCAGCGCATTCGTCGCCATGAGCACGTAGTGGCCTTCGGCCCCCTCCCCGGGGTCGAAGGTTTGATCGGTGATGGGCGCGGCCGTCCCCTTGGCACCCTCGGCGAAAACTCCGCTATGGCAGCAGTCCAGCACGACCACCAGCCTGCCGGCACGAGAATGCTCCATCATCTCGCGGACTTCCGACGATGGCAGGCTGCGAGCACGTGGTCTCGCTGCAAGCGTCCCACCTGTGGCGAGGAACAGGCAGTTGCCCTTATCCACGATTCCGTGCCCGGAGTAGTACAGCAATACCATGTCGCAGGGACGGCGGTCTTCCAGTAGTGCGGACACCTTGTCCCGGATCACAAGGAGATCTTCGTCGATGCTGGTGACTACCTCGTCGAATCCGCCGCGCGCGGGGTCCGCGAGGACGACCCTGAGTGCCTCGACGTCGGATTTAGGCGCCCGTAATCCACAGAGTTGTGGATCGGAGAACCGGGTGACCCCTATCAGTAGCGCGTGCGCGCTCACGGTACTAGTCCGGAGGCCGCAGCCGCCTGGCCAACTTAGCCACCTCATCCGGCGTGACCCTTCGAGGATCAAAGCTGACCTCAGTGGTATCGCGTGTCACTTTTATGGTAAATGGCGGCTGCCCGGGGCGGGATGCAATAGCCCGAGTGATCTCCAGCACCCCCGTGATGGCTTCAGCCGGTAGCCCCGCTACGATGCTGCCGACCACTTCGATGAAGCCCTTCGCTCCTTCTGGAACCCGTTCTGGCACCGCATCAACGCGGTCGACTTTTCGAAGCTGAATTAGGGAACGCTAATCAATGGACCAACTGCCCAAGTTGCAGGCGAGATGGCGTCGAATTGTCTGGATGACGAAGCGAATCGACGCTCAATTCAGGTGAATTGGGCGCGTAAACGAGCCTCCCTGCACCCATTTTTCATGCGCATGACGGATTGCTCCCATGGACCGATCGCAACAGATTTCGCGCAATCACCAGATTCGCGAGAGCGAACAGGCTGAACAGTTGTGCGGTGTTCTTGGCCAAGCCCTTGTATCGTGTCTTGCGATGGTGAAACAGGTTCTTGACGATATGAAACGGATGCTCAACCCGCGAACGGATCTGCGCCTTGGTTCGCTCAAGCGCGATCACCAGGTCCTTCAGCGCTCCCTCCTGCATCGCCTTGATCTTTCCCCGCTTGGCAGCGACGTGCCACTTCACGGCCTTGCCCGCCATTTCCTCGCGCTTGTCGACGCCTATGTAGCCCGCATCGGCGAACACCTGCTCCTCGTGTCCGTGCAGCAGGGCATGCGCTTGCGATACATCCGACACGTTGGCTGCCGTGCCAACCACACTGTGAATCAGGCCCGAATCGGCATCGACTCCCACGTGGGCTTTCATCCCAAAGTGCCATTCGTTTCCCTTCTTCGTTTGATGCATTTCCGGGTCACGACTCTTCCGGGCGTTCTTGGTCGACGGCGGCGCTTCAATTATCGTCGCGTCAACCAGCGTGCCTTCCTTCATCATCAGCCCACGCTCGCACAGCGAGATGCCAATCTCGTCGAACAACTTCCGTGTCAGTTCGTGTTCGATCAGCAGGCGCCGGAACTTCAACAGCGTGGTTGCATCAGGCACGTTCTCGACTGCCAGATCGATGCCGGCGAAGGCTCGCAGCGCGATGCTGTCATACAGCGCGTCTTCCAGTCCTTCGTCCGACAGCCCGTACCACTGTTGCAGGAAGTAGATTCGAAGCATTCGCTCCAGGCCAATCGGCGGGCGGCCTCGCTTGCCCTTCGGATAGTGCGGCTCGATTGCCAACAGCAAACGCTGCCACGGAACGACCTTCTCCATCTCGGCCAGGAAGCGTTGGCGCCTCGTCACTCGCTTCTTGCCTGCAACTTCCGCTTCCGCGAAGCCGATCTGCCTCGTCATCATTGTGAGTCTGTTCCGTGAGTTATCTTCTATAACGTCCTCAGCTACGCCAGCGATGACCACCGAGCCGAACAAATCAGCGTTTCCTTAGCGCTTCAGCCAGTTCGCGCGATAAGGCGGACACTTCCCGCTCCGTCATCTCTTCGCCGATGATGTCAAGCCGGATCTCCATGGTTAGCCGCCTCAAAGGAGTACAACCATCATCAAACCCGGTCTTACCGCAGAGGGACATCTGAGCTTGCCCGTAAAAAATGGATCCCTTGCTGAGTGTGTAAAACTCACGCGAGGAGGAAGGAAAGATGGGTAATCCGAGAGCACGGTACACGCAGGAATTCATGATAGAAGCCGTGCGCATGGTCCGCGGCGGCCAGAGCATGGCGGCGGTGGCAAAGATACTGGGCATCAGCCCGAAGACGCTGCACAACTGGGTTAAGGCCGATGCCGCGGGCAAGCTGAACGGCGCAGGCAAGCAGGTTTCTCCCGAACAGATGGAGATTGCCCGGCTGCGCGCGGAGTTGGCACGCGTGAAGATGGAGCGCGACATATTGGAAAAAGCCACGGCGTACTTCGCAAAGGTGTCGGATTGAAGTACGCCTGGATTGAACTTCACAGCCGACAATGGCCGGTTTCCCTGACCTGCCAGGTGCTGGGTGTCAGCCCCAGCGGTTACCATGCCCGCAAGGCCCGGGACGTCGATACGGAGCGTCCGCGCCGACGTATCAGCAACGACGCCCTGCTGGTCCACATCAAGGCCGTGCACGCTGAATCCAAAGGCGAGTACGGCTGGCCGCGGGTGTGGAAGAAGCTGCTTGCCCAGGGCATTCGCGTCAGCAAGGATCGTGTCCAGCGGCTCATGAAGCTGCATGGCATCAAGGCGAAGACCAAACGCCGCTTCAAGGCCACCACCGACAGCAACCACAACCTGCCGGTCGCGCCGAACCTGCTGCAACGCGATTTCTCGCCTGCTCGCCCCGATCAGGCCTGGAGTACGGACATCACGTACCTCTGGACTGACGAGGGCTGGCTGTACCTTACGGTCATCTTCGACCTGTTCAGACAGTATGACTTCCCGTGAGGTGGAAGGCTGGCCCGGCGTGTGGAATCAAACGCGGGTTAGCATGACTGCCAGAGCCGCACGGTGTGGACAGGGCCACACCCGGCGATTTCCGTCACGGAGGCCAGCAATGGGAAACGATAGCACAGTGTATGTAGGGCTTGATGTCCACAAGGACTCGATCGCGGTCGCCTATGCGGTGGGGATGGGCGAAGTCGAGCAACCGGGCAGGATCGGAACGACGAAGACCGATATCGACCGGTTGTGCAAACGTCTGCAGTGCAAAGGACGACAGGTGCGCGTGGTCTATGAAGCCGGGCCATGCGGTTATGGGCTTTACCGGGAACTGGTTCAGAAAGGATTTGACTGCATGGTGTGTGCGCCGTCGCTGATTCCAAAAAAGCCCGGTGACCGCGTCAAGACGGACCGGCGTGACGCGATCAAGCTGGTGCGCGGACTGCGCGCGGGTGACCTCTCAGCGGTGTATGTGCCGGGCGTTGAAGATGAAGCATTCCGCGATCTGGCCCGCGCATGGGCGGCCGCGAAAGCCGATCTGCGGCAGGCACGGCAAAGACTGAAGTCATTCCTGCTCGCGCACGGTAAAGGTTATACCGGTACCGCTAATTGGGGACCGGCGCACCGGCGATGGATCAGTTCATTCTCGTTTCCCTGTCACTGGCAGCAAGTGGCCTTCGACGAACACCGCCGCACGATCGAGGAGAGGCTTGCGCAATGTGCACGTCTCGAGGCTGCCCTGCGCGAGGCCGTGATCGAATGGCGGTTCTATCCGGCCGTGCTGGGCCTTCAGGCCATGCGCGGCGTACAGTTCACCACTGCGATCGGAATGCTATCGGAGCTTGGGGACTTGTCACGCTTCGAGCATCCGCGCCAGCTGATGGCATGGCTGGGCGTCACACCTTCTGAATACTCCTCCGGGGAGCGGCGGCGTCAGGGAAGCATTACGAAAACCGGCAACAGTTATGCCCGCAAACTGCTAGTCGAGGCCGCCTGGAGCTACCGCTTTCCCGCACGTATGAGTACAGATATCCAGCGCCGGCAAGAAGGCCTCCCCAAGCCCATCATCGATCGCGCCTGGGACGCACAGCTGCGGCTGTGCCGGCGATATCGCAAAATGACAATGCGCGGCAAGAATGCGAACATTGCTGTGGTTGCCGTGGCCCGTGAACTCGCGGGATTCATCTGGGACATTGGCCGACTGTCAATCTCACTGGCTGTGCCGGGCGGTGCACAGGGGGCAACACAACAGGTTCACCCTGCCGGCCACTGAAGAACAGCAATCCGAAGGAGTTTCCTGAAGGCGGCGTAGCCCGGCACCCGAGCAACCCGCGCCCCGGCTGTGCAACGGATGTCATCCGATTTGCGGCTTCAGATAGCGGCAGGCTCATTGGGCGGACCACTGTAATGCGGTAACCAACCCGCGGATATCAGGGTGATCCACCGTCGAGACTTACTGCTACGTCGCCCTCAGGAAATTCAGAAACCGAAAACCGATCCCCTATTGACACGGGAAGTCATATCAGCCGTCAGGTGGTGGGTTGGTCGATGCAGCCACACATGCGCACGGAGCTGGTGTCTGACGCGCTGCGTATGGCGTGGTTTCGCCGCCGGCCGGAAGCGGGCCTGATCGTCCATAGCGACAGGGGTAGCCAGTATTGCAGTCATGACTTCCAGGACCTCCTTAAGGGCTACGGCATGCGCAGATCGATGAGCCGTCGAGGAAATTGTTGGGACAACGCGCCGACCGAAAGCCTGTGGGGATCGCTCAAGCGAGCACGCATCCTTGGCCAGCGCTTTGCAACGCGTCGCGAAGCGATGGACGAGGTAATCGACTGGTTGAGCTTCTACAAGTGCGTTTCATACTGCCCAACCTCGCTATGTTGTTGATAAATCTAGAGAGCCCTGTTGTGTCGTTGGTATTGTGGGGTGTCCACGCCGTGCGCGAGCCCGTCCGACGAGTTCGGTAACTGCGTCCCCGGTAAGCGAATTGCGATTGAAGATCCATGGCCCGTTGGGTAACGGATGTTCGGCGGGGATCTTGTTGCGCTCAACTGCGAGCCTGAGCGTTCCGGGGCTCACACCGATGAACGCCGATGCCTCGGTCAACGTCATCCATCCTTCAGCAGCACGTCGTTCGCTCGAATAGACCGGGATCTGATGGTGGCTGCGCAACGCGGTGACTCGCTCCTGGGTCCAGAAGTTACCCCGGCCGGTTCGCAGGTCATTGCGATTGAGTACGCCGGCGATCACCAGATCCGGACAGATACGGACAAGCTGGCGCACGGCATCAATTGCTTCACGTGACGTATGCGTAGTGTTCTCTCCGCGGCGCCGCCGCGGCACGCGAATCTCGGTATGTACTCCGCCCTTCCAGTGAATGACGAGCACGATTTCGCTCGTTGCGTCGTCAACGTCAACGACGACTTCGTGGATCAGGGTGCGCACTATGCGCTTCTTCAGGCGGGCGTCGGCCTGCGGCCAGATCGATTCCAATGCAGTGGCAAGATCGGCAAACTCCTCTGGCTGGGTAGGCGGTATCTGGCCGGATGTGCCCGACTGTTGCTCGATACGCGATTCCAGTTCCTCTACGCGTAGTAGCGCATGATTCCAGCGCCGCTCCAGTTCGTCGGCGACAAGCCGGTTCTCGGGGTCAGCAGCATCGTACTGTTTCTGCGCGCGTTGCGCGGCGTAGCGTGCAGCCTGAAGATCCCGCTGCAACGCGGCCAGCACTTCGTCCTGCTTCAGGGTCTCTTCTTCGCGCGCCACGATTGCTGCCTCAATTGCCGCCGGTTGAACGACCTGCAAGACCGCCTCGGCGATGGCCGCGTCCGCGCGTGTGCCACCGAACGCAATACAACGCGGTTGCCCCTTGTCCATCCAGCCGCGATGACAGCTATAGCGCAAGGCGTCGTGCCTGTTACCCGTGTAGTGTAGCGTCAGCTTGCTCGCGCAGCGCCTGCAGCGCAACAGTCCCGCCAGCAGGGCCTCACCGTTCTTCGGGGCGCCAGCGTGTCCGGCCAGACGCAGGTTGCCGCTAATGGCACACTGGATCCGTTCGAATTCGTCCCAGTCAACGTACCCTTCGTGGGCATTCGGAATGAGCGCAAGCCACTGATCCCGTGGTTTGCGGCGATCACGTTTGCGTGGTTCCCCAGCCTCGTAATGGATCGCGCATTCGGTCTTGCCGTAGGCATACGTGCCACCGTAGATCGGGTTGGTCAGGATCCGGTACACCGTGCCGTAGCTCGGCCGTTTCCATTGGATTTCGCCGCGCGGCATGCATGCCGGCAACTGCAGGCCGTGCTCCAGGAACCATAACAACGTCTGACGCACCGAACCAATCGCGCCGAACTGGCGGAATACCGAGCGGATGGCGTCCTGCACGCGCAAATCCGGATCCTTCTCCAGGCGCTGGTCTTCGGTCTTGCAGTAACCCACCGGCGCCGCGACAATGAGTTCGCCCCGTTTGGCCTTCTCCCGACGAGCTTCGAGCGAACGCTGACGCAAGAGATCCAGCTCGTATTCGTTCAGGCTGCCCTTCAAGCCGAGCAGCAAACGATCGTTGCTCTGCCGTGGTGAGTAGACGGTCTCCTGATCGACGAGCACCGTGTCGACGACGCGGCACACCTCAACCAGTTGCTGCCACTCGCGACTGTTGCGCGCGAATCGTGAAACCTCGCGAGCGGCAACTGCGCCGACGTGCCCAAGACAGACCTCTGCGACCATCCGTTCGAAGCCCGTGCGCGTTTGCGTTCCGGCCGCAGAGCGTCCCAGATCCTCGTCGATCACCTCGATCTCGTTCCAGCCCAACTGATGCAGACGATCCTGCATCGCATACTGCAGCTTCTGGCTCTCCAGATTGTGGCTGACCTGATAGGCCGACGACTGGCGCACGTACAGCATGGCCTTGCGCGCCAGATGCTGCGCCCGAATCTTGTCACTCATCGCGCACCTCCGGCTCGTGTACGGCGGCGAGCAGCCCGCGACGGTGTTGCCGCAGCAGTTGCGCCAGCAAACGCACCGTCTGCTGCCGGACCTCCTGCGGCAGGCGCGCCCATTGTGGTGTCTTCGGAAAGGGACGGAACAGGTCGAGTTGACCGCCCGGTTGGGGGTTTGTCTGGCGTCGCATCAGCACCTCCTGTACGGAGCAAAGGATGGTGCTCGGCTTGTACCATACCGCGCGGCTTGGCAGCAGGCGCCTGCGCCAGCAGGTACTTCAGTTCCCTCAATGCTTCACAGCTGACGGCGGGAGACGTTGCCGAGGTAATGCGACAGCAGGCAACGGGATCGAACATCCATTGCGGCACCTCCAGCAAGCCTGCCGTGTCGAACGGCTCTCGCCCACAGCGCAACACTGACTCGGCGTTCTTCCTCTCTATCGTGGTGAAAATCCATACCGTGTGCCCGTACCACGGATGCCAGCGGTAGAGAACCTCCTTTGATTCGCTGATATGGGCGTTGTGTTGACGGCTTGTACAATCATTCGCGCTTGCACTCGACGTTGGGCTACGTCAGCCCGATGCAATTCGAGCAGGACTGGCACGCCGCCCAGAACCAACGGGTGGCATAATCTCCGCTCAGTTAAGGGATCCAAAATTCGCGGGCAACGTCAATCCGGGCTGTCTGAAACCGCAAAAAGCGGCAGACAAGATAAGATTCGATAGCCTTCTCGGCGGCGAGTCCGTACGCTTCATAGTAGGTGATAAATCTGTTCTTACAGCGGCTGTTCATTCGACGCTCGACGGTCGAATTGCCGATTTCGCCACGTAGGCCTTTCGTCAACCTCAACGTGAGGCTCGTCCATTTCTATCCGGTTTTCGAGTCGCGTCTCGAGCGCACCTGGCAGGCCTTTGCAGGGCCTTCCTGAAAGGACGGCTTCGTCGGAGCGCGTCGTATCCATCAACAGTGGCCAGCTTCCAGAGACGAAGCGGAACAGCATGGCACCGGCCGAAAAGCCGAGCAACGCGAGTGTCGCGCTGGCGGCTCCATCGAGCGTCGCCCCATCGAGTCCGCCGCCGGCTACCAGATTGTCCATTGAGAGCGCGAAGGGAAGTGCATTGATCAACCGCCTATCAAATCGCGCCGCGATCCCCAGTATGAAAACACAGCATAAATAAATCGCCAGGGCGGGTGGCGCAGCAAACGGATACCCGAGTATCGAACTGGCCGAAGACGCGAGCGCATCACAGACGCCGAACATTAGTGCAAGCTCCAGACGTCTGTTCCACGCGAGTGGCGACGCACCGATCGCCAGACAGCAAAGTCCGCTATCGATACTCAGAGAAAAGCACGAAGTCAGGAGGCTCATAAGTCTTTCCCCGCAGCGGAGTCAAGCAACGTGACGAGCGCACCTTCACGCCAGCGTCAGCACAAGCAATTCGCCGCCATAGGTCGGTACCAGTACGCGGCCGTCAACGGCGACAGGACGATTGAACTTTGGGTGCAGTACGTTCCAGTTCCAGTCCTGTGAATCCCAAAGCGGTAAGATCTCGCCGCTGCCATCGGCATAGCGTCCGAAGTCCTGGGCGTCGTAGGCAAGCAACCGGGTGTTGGTGATGGTCATGTTGGCATCACCGTAGGGGATCATCGCCCAGACGATCGCATCGCTACCCGTATTCGCGGACAATGCGATGCTCCAGCCAGGCATGCCACCGAAGGGCTCCGTGCATTCGGGCGAAGCATAAGCCTCGCTGCACGCGAGGTACTTCGACGACCTGTCGGGATTGAACTGCCACGCGCGCAGGTTGCCGTTTTCGCCCCCACAGAAATGCATCCAGCCTCGCGAGGCCGACTTCCATACGATCGGCGTGCCGTGCAGATGGTGCGTGCGATTCGCGGCGAAGACATTGAGCGCGGTGGAATTGGTCGGTGCGGGATCGACCGAGGGGTCGTAGTAGGTGTAGAGGATGGGCGGCGCCGAAAGCTTGCTGAAGTTTCCCGTCACGCGAGCGGGGGCGAGATCGGCCTGTGTCGTGTCGCCGGGAAGATCGAGCCGGATCGTGTAGAGAATGCCATCTTTGCCGGAAACCAACGCTATGCCGAGTTCCTCGATCAACACGATTCCCGACGAGCCGAGATCCTGATCGGACCAGGTGGCACCCATATCAGCCATGCCCAGCCGCGCCAGATGCGGACCGACACGGAAATTCGACGGCACGCGGGCAGGCAATAGCGCTGCCGCGGCTTCGCCTCCCGGATTCTCTCCAAGGCGACCATCGTCGGTCCATGGGGTCCACCAGCCGGTCACGGCGAATTTCGCGTTTGCGGTGCCGGCGGGCGGCGTATAGCGCAAACACACCACGCTTTCGCCGAAATCGTGCGAGCCGTCGAACTCGCCGTTTCCTGTCACGAGCCAGATCGAGCCGTCGCTCTGAATCGCCGGTGCCGAGCCGCTCATCCAGATGCCTGCGCCATTGCCGCGCGAGGTCGAGCACCAGCATGCGGTGCAGGCCCACCGACGTGTGTCGATTGCGATCAGCCAGCCGCGCGCTTCACCGCCGCTCTCCGCGATAGTCCCGAACGGGATCAGCACGGTCTCGTCGAGCAGCGCCAGTGCGCCGCGTTGCTTACGCTCCAAGGATCTGAACTCGAGCTTCGGTAGCCCGTCTCCCGGATCGAATTCGACGCCTTCGAGGTCGATCGCAGGATGGGTTTGGGCTCCCGTCGCGATGTCGAGCGACGCCACAAAGTGGTGTCCGTCCTTCCAGTCTCCGCTCGGACTGGACCAGTAGCACGCGTAAAGGCGTCCCTCCGCCGGATCGATGACCGGCGTCGAGAGGATGCCCCAGTGGACATTGATGGGGTGCGCGTCGATTGCATTCGATTCATTGATCGGCGGACCCAGATGCGTGCTCCAGAGCAGTTCGCCTGTGTCGGCATCCCAAGCATAAATCCGGTTTCCCATCGTCGCCTGAACGATGGTGTCGTGCGTTTCGCCACGAACTTTCGCGCTAGAAAGGTACAGCGGCTGTGCTTCTAGCCGCGGGTCATCCGGGGTACGCAGCACGAGCGCCTGTTTGAGTCCGCGGGCTCGCACCGCCGCGGGCGTGAGAACGATCTCGCCGGTGTTCGCGCCGGAGCGCGCTGTGTCGATCGAGCGGGTCGTCACGGATAGGGTCATGGCCGACTCTCCTCGAGCCGCCGCGCGCCGTCATAGGTGACGGTCAACTCATAGGGCATTGGTCCGGCGAGCCCCGACCCGGTCAGCGTGACCGTATGCCATCCGGCGGCGCGAGCAGTCACCCGGAGTGGAACGTGCGCGTGACCGTAACCGATCGTTTGGCGCCCGATGACTTGTTCGTCGGGTCCGGCGATTTCGAGCAGGGTCGACGCGCCGCGCGCCCATACCGTGTCATCCGGTTCAAGAAGCGCGCTTAGACTGCCTGAACCGGCATAGACGCGGGCGACATGTGTGGCGCCGGTCCGCAGCGCAGGCAAGTCAAGATCATCGGCACCGAAGAACGTTTGCGAGGTCGAGCGGAGCTGGGGCTCGAAAGCGGCTGCGTAGCCAGGCAGAGAAAAACAAAGGTAGCTTTCCCCGGACCCATATGCATTCGACGGGATCAGAAAGCTCGCGCGTCCGTACCCGTCTGTCCAGATGTCGGGGTGCTTGCCGGTATATTCGTGAAGACGTGCATGAGGGCCGAAACCTGTCTCACACGTGATCGAATGCGCGTTCATTGAATCGAAATTGAGCGCCGTCAACAACCCCGGATACCCGGTCCGATTCAGAACGATGACGTTCCCGTCGATGTACCGCGTGACAGTGTTTCCTGACGCCAGATTTTCGTGAATCCAGATCAGATTGTCGATCCAGGGTTTGAGGCCATATGCGCCGCGCCAAACGTCTTCGCCGAGATAGTCCTTGCCATAAACAAACGGATACCCTTCGGTCGTCAGGATGAAAGCATAGGCGAGCAGTTTGTTCGATACGATCTGCTCGCCAGGTGACGTGTCGGTATCGGGGTTATCGACGAATGTGCACGAGAGATACGGGCTCCAGCTCGCGTATCCCGCACCGTTCAGCGCGGCAACCTTGCCGCCGTCGCATGCGGCCTGAAGTGCCCAGTGAAGCGCGAAATCAGCGACCAGCGAACGGGACAGCATCGGCGCCTGCGTGACCCAGTCATTGAGTGCAGCAGGATTGCCGTCGAAGTATTCAGAGTAGGCGAACTTCGAAGCCATCGATTTCGAGCGCATGAATTTCGACACAAACGGCGCCCATGTGCCTTTGACGTCGTCGAAGCGCATACCGTCGGCATCGGTAGTGCGAAACAGCCAGTCCCCGAAGTCGATTGCATCGTGGAGCGTGTAGTCAGGTGGAACGCAATTCTGATAAACCTTTTCGCGGCCGAAAGGAAAATCGTCGCCAGGAGACGGGACCGCGTCCTCGGGACGAAAAGGCGGAATGGGATCCTGGTTGCCAGTGCCTCCGCGGAAGCAGCCTGGCTGCATGGGGCCACGTCCATTCAACGAATGGCCGTCCGCGCCCACATACCTGAAAACTCCCGGACCACCGTTCTCTCCAATCAACTGATGCAGGACGACGTCGAGATAGACATCGATGCCGACGGCGTGACAGCAGGCGATCATGCGGCGCAGCGCGTCCACGTTGCCGTAACGGGTAGGGGTACTGCCTTGTTGAGGTTTGTTCCCGAGGTCACGCAGGTCGAATACGCCGTAACCGTCACATCCCACTCCCGCACCACCTTGCGCCTTGCTCGCCGGAGGCAACTGGAGTGCCGTAAAGCCGACGCTACGCAAGTCTGTAGCCATGCCCGCAAGCCAGTCCCAAAGCCATGGCAAACCCGGAGCCGTGCCTGGTGCTGGAACGGTCACTATCTCACCACGCTCGTAAAATCGTCCCCATGCGATCAGAGCTACGCCCATTTCGCTTTCCTTTACGCTATACATCGAGCCAGTCACGTGGCCTGCGACGGACCACGATCCGTACCCTCGATGCACCTGCAATGCATTTGGCTGATGACGAGACGACGGGAGGCGGGAAATGTTCTCGCGACGGATGCGCAGTGGCGTTAGAAGCCGTCTGGCGCTATTGACTATTAATAGACGATCCTCACGTAGAAGCAAGACAAACATATAGGCTCTCGGAGCCTGGGCCTGCTGTATTCGGACGCGAGGGTGTGGCCGGCTGGAGCGGTTAGCGACGCGAGGAAGAACTCGGCATGTTTAATGACGCTTGACTTGGGTTTTGTCCGAAAGCGCACTCGCAGAACAGTGAGTTATCCGTTGGCGGGTGGGGCGGCATCGACGAACCCAACCACACGCCGTATTAAATGGTGTTCGTGAGTCGTCCTGCTCGTCATGAGGATGTGCCGTCGCTGCGTCCGTCGGCGGCGAGCAGAGTATTGAGCTCCTGCAGCATCGCCATGAGAGCCGCGGCGGCTGCCGCAACGAGCGTCGCTTCCGCGGCAGCCTCCGCCGCGGCCGCGAGAATCGCGAGAATGACATCGACGAGTGCGATGATAGCCGCCAAAAGAGCGGCCATTGCCGCCACCGCGACCGCAACGAACCCGGCGGCGATGACTGCGCGCGCCGCTTCGACGACACCCTGCATTGCCCTTATCAGCTCGGGCGGGCATCCGGAACCCTTTTCGAATGCCTTTATGCAATCGTTGTACATCGTGATCTTTTCGTTGATCTGCCGCATGTGGTTACGATTTCCCCCTCGAAAGCAGGCGTTGTCCAGTGCGACGCGCGCAGTGACCTCGGCCATGATCGCCGCGATCTTGAACGCGATGAAGGTGCAGGTATCTCCCGGTTTGCAACGGCCTACCATGTTGACGATCGCCTTCGCTGTCTCCACAGGAATCCGCATCCGGACATACTGAAGCGCAGTGCAGTCGCCCGGCGGCTCCAGGTCTTCGCCCGGAAGTGCTTGCGCATCTTCCGCAGGGAAACGCTGAATCGGGCGTTGCTCCGCTGCGGGCGTCAAAGATTGCCGGCCGGGGAGGATCGGTCGGTCGGCTCGCTTCACCTCCGGCGCCGCTCCCTGTTGAACGACATGTGTGAGTTCGTGTCCGGTCAGGACATCTCTGGCTGGAGTCCTTCCGTCCGCGAAAAAAATGTAAGACCCGTAGGTAAAGGCTTTCGCACCCAATTGCCGGCTGATTCGTCCAGCTTCGTGATCGGCGTGCACACGCACGTGGCTGAAGTCATGACCGAATCGCGGTTCGAAGAAGGCTCGCAATGACACATCGAGAGGCTGGCCGGATGACCGCAGCGCTTCGTGCGCATGGTCTCGCGCAACAGCGGATGCGTACGCCGGCGCGCGCTCCCGCATGGTGCGAATCTTCGCATCTTCTTCCTCGCAGGAAACGCATTTTCGGTGGATCTTTGGCGGCGCACTCGCGGCTCGCGAATCAAAGGAGTCAGATTCGGGCGAGCGCATGACCCGGTTGGCAATACGATCGGCCTCGTGCTCCAACGGATCATCCGGTGCGCCGACGACGAGTTTCGCCTGCGGTACGCCTCTAACAGGCATTGTGTCGAACGTTCTTTTGCAACGAACGGTGGTTGCTGAGGTAAAACCGACTGTCGATGGACGGCGTGATCCGAACGAATCGTCCATATTCCCATGCCAGGCCGTCGACCCGGACTCATTGCCGCGAGAGCGGTTGCCGTTTGCGTCCGCATGTCGCAAGCGAAGCATGGTTTGATTACCGACTCGCGGATGAGGCACGGGTGTCTGGGTGCTCTTCCCACGAGCGGGCAAGCGATCACTTGCCGTGAAGCGAGACAGCGCTTTCGGAACAGGCAGAGCGAACATATCCTTGGCCTCTCTCGAGAGCGGCTGGCGTGGGGCCAACACAAAGTCAGGCTAGGACTCCGGCCGAGGCAAGTCAAGGCGGCTGCCGGGACGAGCGCTGACGATTGAACAAGGGCCGTGGCCATTATTTTTGAATCACCGATTTGTGGTCCGACGCAGGCGCCGAATTCACGACATCGAGCGCTTGGGTCAATTGGCGGATACAGTCCAAATGCAAAATATCGAAAAGACCTGCCAGTACGCTTATGACTAACTACCGGCAAGATCCGCCACCTTAACCTCGAAACTCGCGTATTCGCCTACAAGGGCAAAAGCGAGTACTTGATCTGATAACCAGGTTCGCGGGTCAGGCCGGATGGATCGACGCTGTTTGCGGCCTGGATATGGCGCTTGAATCGGTTTTCACAATGGTGTTGACAGGTCTAAGGGATGTACTAATCTGGTCCATGTACGGTGGCTGCGGATTGGCTACTAGAGCTTTAGTGAGTCGATGCCGTCACAAAATAGCGTACTCAAATTAGATCGCTGAGTATCGCGCTTGGTCCACTAAAAATATTTAATTAGGCGGAACATTAAGCGATGTGACCATGCCAATCTAATTGGCACCAAATTTGTTCATGGCAAACCTCAGCATTTGCACTCCGAAATATATTCGGCGTTGAGGTTGGCCGAAATACAGGCGAGGGATGCAAGCGATGGCCTACTATCAGGCGCTGGGCACCGGCCCCGTTTCCTTCGTGGACAGCAATCAGAATCAGCAGCAGATTCCGCTGTCGGCCATCTACTTCGATGCAGGCGCTCCGAATGCGACCAATTGGCCCGGATATTCCGCAAACGCAACGGTGTTGCAAGCACTTCTGGCGAGCATGGTGGCGCAAGGGTACCTCGCTCCCGGAGTGCAAACCACGCCAACGATCGCGTTGACGATCGAGGCGACCGACGCAGGTTCGGCAGGCAATGCGATCACTGTTACGTTCTCCAATGTCGTAACGACGCCAGCACCGGGAAAATTCGACGTCGCAGTGAACGCGAAGCAGGTCTATCAAGGTTTGACCGAGGCGACGATAGGAGTGGCGCTGGGCACATCGCCCGCTACGGCGAATGGAATGGTGTATCTGCAGGCCATGAACACCGGTAAACCCGCCGCGTTCGCCGGTGCACTAGGGGGCGCGCCCAAGTACGAATACGTCGTGCCCGATGCCAATGGCAACGGTTCCGGTGCGTTCACGCTTGCGGCGGCCAGTCAGACGGCCGACGCGACTGCAATCCAGCTCGCGATCACGCTCGACCCCGCTCCCGCGCAGACGTTCACGTTGACCGCCAACTGGAGCAAGAGCGCGACGGATTTGACCGTCAACGCACTCACGACACCAGCAACCAATCCATTCGCAATGGTGGTGACGTTCAGCGGTCCCACAGACGGTCCGTTGCCGGCCCAAGGCACTCTGACGCTGTCGGGCGGTGGGCCCGCGGCGTCGACGGCTGCAACGCCGGCTACAGCGAACGTGCTTTCCTTGTAGACCAACCATGTATTCAGGAAGGAAACACATCGCGTCGCGTGGTGTACGTCGATGACGCGAGAGAGGGCCTCGGGCGCGATTCCGACTTGCCGGACTGCCTTCTTGTCGCGCCGCGTTATTGAGGTTAGCAGTTCACCGCTTGCTCGTGAGGTCCACTCATGTCTGCCACCTACAGTTATCCTGGCATCTATGTTCAGGAACTGCCTCTTAGCACTCACACGATCACGCCGGCTCCCACGTCGATTACCGCATTCGTGGGGTACACCCATCCCTGGAAGACCGTGGTGTTCAACACCGCCGTACAACTGTTCAGCTTCAGCGACTACGAAGCAAACTTTGGCGGTCTATACACCAGCGGCCTGATCGGAGCCGATGTGGCGCGGGCCGTCTATGCGTTCTTTCTGAACGGCGGGAACAACGCGTATGTGGTGGGATTGCAACCTGCGGCCATGCAGCCAGGGGGAACTCCGCCAATACAGTTCGGCAACCAGAGTGACAACCTCGGCTATACGGCGATGATCGCGCCGAACCCGTTGTCTCCGGACGTGGGCATGCTGTTTCAGGCGCTCGAACCCGCGGATATCGTGCCAATGAATGCCACGGTCGCCAACTTGCGCTCGGTGTCTCCTCCCAGTGGCCCCTACGTGCTGTTCGATCTGGTCATCAGCTATGGAACGCGTGTCGAGGTGTACCGCAGCCTGAACCTGACCATCCCGGCGGGTCAGGCAGGAAGCATCGACAAGGTGATCAATGGCGTGTCGACGCTCGTGACGGTCGGTTCCTGCGGAGGGACGAGTTACGGAGCGTTCCCATTGGCGAGCGGTGGGGCGCCCCCCGCGGCGCCGGCGGCCGCCAGGGCCACGTTCACGCTCAGCACGTTGCCGACGATGCCGGTTGCTTCGCCGCCGCCGGCGTTCAACACGAGTGGGTTGAACACCACCTTCAGCATCCAGGATTTTCTGCCGGTATTTCAGCAGAATTCGTCGCTCGATAACGTCGAAATATTCAATTTGCTGCTCGCTCCCGGCGTCGCGGACGTAACGGTGCTGAGCGCGGCACTCGCGTTCGCAGAACGCAAACGGGCATTCGCCATTGTCGATCCGCCGCAACAGGCGAGCGCATTTCCGATAGCCTCCGGGCCGGGCACCGGGTTGCCGGGCATCGCCACCCTGATCCCCACGATACCGGTCAGCCAGAACGGCGCAATCTACTTTCCGTATCTGAAGGCAACGGACCCGGTGAGCGGCATGGAGATGGCTGTGGCGCCGAGCGGCTACGTAGCCGGCGTATATGCGACTACGGATACATCCCGTGGGGTATGGAAGGCCCCAGCGGGGATCGGAACGCCACTGCTCGGCTCTACCGGGCCGGTCGCGTCGGGGGTGATGAACGATATGCAGCAGGGGGTGCTCAACCTCGCGTCGATCAACTGCCTGCGGTCGTTCGCGTCGACCGGGACCGTCGTTTACGGGGCGCGGACGCTGGTGTCGGCAAATCCGGCGTTCGAGCAGTCATGGTATGTACCGGTGCGACGCATGACGCTGTTCATCGAGCAGACGCTAGTGACGAACCTGAAGTGGGTTGTCTTCGAGCCCAACGACGAGCCGCTGTGGCTGGCGATTCGCAGTTCGATCGAGTCGTTCCTGCTGTCGCTATTCAACCAGCAGGCGTTGCAGGGAGCAACCCCGAGCGACGCATTCCAGGTGAAATGCGATGCGACGACGACGACACCCGACGACCAGCAGGCTGGCATCGTGAACATCGTGGTCGCCGTGGCGTTGTTGAAGCCGGCGGAGTTCGTGGTCATCAAGATCGCTCAACTGGCAGGGCAGACGTCGTAGCCCCGGTTTTGCATCCGCTGACCGGCGGTGCGCTCGGCGTGAAGCGGATTGAGCCACGCACGCGATTGACAGTTATGCGATCAGGAGTTCCAGGAGGGATGCGCGATGGGAAAGCCGTTTACCGTGAATGTGAACCGTTTCGACCCCTACAAGAGTTATCGGTTTCTTGTTTACTTCGGCACGTCGACGGCACCCGTCGCGGCAGTGAGTAAAGTCGGCGCGCTCAAGCGCTCGTCGGATGTGATCGAGTACAAGTCAGGCGGCGACCCGATCATTCGAAAGGGGCTGGGTCGCATGAAGTACGAGCCGATCACCCTGGAGCGAGGACTAACCGAGGACATGGATTTTGCGACGTGGGCGAATGCGGCGCAGGTGCTCGACAAGGGTGCGCCTGGCCAGTCGTTAACGAACCTTCGCAAGGAGGTCCGCATCGATCTGCTCAACGAAGAAGGTCAGCCGGTATGGCGGTTCTTCGTACATCGCTGCTGGGTGTCGGAGTATCAGGCACTGCCCGATCTGGATGCGGGTTCGAACGCAATTGCGATCGAGCACATCAAGCTCGAAAACGAAGGCTGGGAACTCGACACGACGCTCACCGAACCGCTGGAGACCTAGGCATGAAGCTGCCAGTGAGCGGTATCGACTTGCAGTTTCGGGCACCCGTGGGAAGCGATGACCTGGCCATTCTCGAAAGCGCGGGCAACGTGATGGAGCGAGCGGGCCTGGTCCTGGCGAGGCTTTCGTGCGTGGCCGAACGCGCGTCCGGCGCCAATGACCTGGCGTTCGGTGAGGCCGACTGGTGGGCCCAGTTGTCCGTAACGGACTTCGAGGTCGCGCTGCTCGGGTTGCGCCGCCATCTTTTCGGGGACGAACTGACGTGCATGTCCCGCTGCAGGGCGCCAACGTGTGGAGCGCGGATGGAACTGGCATTGTCGATTACGAGCTTTTGCGCCGACGTGAGGCCGAAGCTGCCGAGGCAGGTCGAACGCTGCGGCGAACCCGCAGGGTGGTTCAGGCTGCGCGAATATGACGCCGATGAAATCCGCTTTCGCCTGCCTTCTGTGGCAGACCAGACAATCGTGTTCGGACAACCCTCAGCGCGAGCGTTGTTGGCCGGACGGTGCATCGACGCGCACGGTGGCGCGCGCGCTGTCGCGCGTGTCGAGCGAGCCATGGAGGCGATGGCACCGATCGTGTCGCGGCCGCTGACTGGGCAATGCACGGAATGCGGCGCAGCGATGACGATGCGGTTGCATGTGCCACAACTGGTCGTCGACGAACTGAAGATGGCGGCGACGGGCGTGCACGAAGAGATTCACGCGATTGCAAGGACGTACCACTGGGACGAGCAGTCGATTCTGGCGATGCCGCAGAGCAGGCGGCAGGCGTATGCCGATACGATCCGACATTGCGAACAGGCGTCGTCATGAAGTCTCCAGCCACGCTCACTCGAGGCTATCTGAGCACGCTCGCCGAGCCAGTGCGACCGGGGGAATCCGTGCTTGCGGCCCGGCGCAGCGGTCGTACCTACGTGCGCGCGGGCGAGCCCGTCACGCCGCCGGAGATCCATGAAGAACGGGCTGGGCGGCCTCGGACGGAAACGCCTCAGGGAGACGGGCGAACGTCGCCGGGCGGTATCCCACCGTATCAGCCAGCCAGCACTGCTGATGATGCGGGCCGAGGTGCAGTCGAGCACGACACGCGACGCGTCGAGGAGCAGCCCATAAGCGGCGGACCGCGCGATGACGAGGGAGTGCGACGAAAACCATTGAATGCTCAGGCAAACGAGCGGGCAGCGAACCAGGATGCGCCGTCTGCCTATCCTGCACGGCCCGGAACCACAACCGTTCGTTTGGAAGCCGCCGCGATAGCGAGTCCGGGCGTCGACGAGCTGTGCAGCCGCGCGACCACTGCGTCTGATGGAAGCACGGGGCCGGTGCCGCGGATAGTGTCCCGAGATGAGTCACGCTCGATGTCCGATCCGAAAGAAGTATTGCAGCAGGTGCAGGCGCCAGTGCCGTCGGCGCAGCCGTGGCATGCAAACCGCGATAACGTCGCCGCGCCGCTTGCCGCGATCTCTCGCACTGCGCGTGAAGGAGGACGGTCGCCCGGTTTCGCGCTCGGACCGGTCAATGAAGCTCGCGAGGCTCGCGCCGCGCGCGTGCATATCGGCACGGTGGAAGTGCGGGTTACATCGGCGACAGCGCCCGCGTTGCCACAGTCGGTTGATTCGTCACCGGCGGCTGAAAGCCATGACTCGCTGTCTCATGCCCGCAAGCGGATGGCATCGGCGGACATGCAGCCACTCGCGCGTGGGCTGGCCTGGCGCTATGGACTCGTGCAGGGGTAGTGGGCATGGCTTGGTCAGTCGACGATCTGGCGAGTATCACTGACCTGCTGGTGACGCAACTGACCGCGGCAGTCAAGGCCTCGCCTGAGTATCAGAAGCACGCCTTTCCGTTCGAGGTGTCGGGCCTGATGCCGGCTGTCTCCCGCACGGACGGCAACAACGTGATGAGTTTTTATCTGCTGCACGTGGCGCGCGATCCGTACTGGCGGAACACACCAGTACAGGGACAGCGCGGCCAGCCGAACGTGTCGCAGCCGCTCAGTCTGAATCTTTCGTATTTGCTGACGAGCTATGCGGAAAAGAACTGGTTCATGGAGCAGTACCTCATGAGCGTGGCCCTCGAGTATTTCCACGCGAACCCGATCTACCGGAGCGCGACGGCCGAATTCACGGTGACGGTCGAGGCCGACACGATCGACGAGATGAGCCGGCTATGGCAGGCGATTGCGGTGCCGATCCGGCTGTCGGCACTGTTTCGTGTCGCGGTAGTTTTCCTTACTCCACCGACATTGCCGCCGGCCCAGGTGCGCCCGCCGGTGGTGAGCACGTTGAGCGTGGGTCCCGATCTGAATGCGCCGCCGCCACGCCCTGCCATCGAGCCGCAACTCTATGGCGTTGCGCTGCAGGTTGAATACCGGGTGCCACCACCGGCCGTTGCGCAGATCCAGACCACCAACGCAACGCAAGAGGGCCTGGCCGACCAGGTGAGCACGCTCGCGGGGCAGGCGGTCGCGGTGGCGGGCGAACGTGTGCGTGCACGTGGCATCGGGCTTGACGAGCCCGATGCGGGCGCCGTCTTCCTGAGTGCGGGCGGGACCGAGTGGCCGGTGACGGCGTGGCGGATATTGGGAACCTCTGCCTCTGGGACGGCTGGCGACGCCGACGAGTTGGTCCTGAGCCTGCCGGCTGCGTATGGTGCGGTTCCCGGTGCCGGGACGGCGCTCGCGAACACACCGCTGCCCGGGCTGTATCAATTGACGGTAGGCAATGCGGGATCGGCGTTTCGCAGCAACCCGGTCCCGTTCGCGATCGCGCCGTTGGTGACCGGGATCGGTGCGGGCGGCTCGCTCATCACGCCTGACGCGAGCGGGCTCTACACGATGACCGTGAGCGGCCTTGTCAGCGGCGCGACGAACGTCCTGCTCGAGACAGTCGCGCTGGCGATCGGAGCGACGGCGGTTCCGGGCACCGCAGTGGTGGATGCAGCCGCTGGCAAGGTGGCGTGGATGCTGCCGGCGCTGTCCGGTTTTGCCTCGGGCACCTTCGCGCGGGTGAGGGTAGTGGTCAATTCAATCGAGGCGCCGCCAGCTTGGTGGGTGCAGATTCCATGAACATGAGAAGCACGAGTGGCGCCGGATGGGCCATACAGACGACAGCGTGCGCCGGTTCCGTTGTGCCCGGCGAGACCGGCGCCGGCACCGCGGCGGCGATCCTGGCGCGCGTGCGGACATGGGCGCGGCTACGCGTGGTATGGGCCGAGCGATTGTGGAGCGAAGGCCAGACGAGCTTCGACCAGGGGCTGGCGATCACCTCGGGCGAAGTACGGCGAATCCTCACTGAGCCTGACGTACAGGCAGAGCGTTTCGAACAGTTTCTGCGGGAAGACGATATCGCACCACTGTTGCGGGCCGCTGAAGCGGCACGGGCAGCGCTGTTGTCGAACCCGTTCTGGAACTGGATCGCGCAGTTGTTCGGTTTGAACCCGATCGAGCGCGATCTGCTTTGCCTGCTGATCGCCGTGGAGATCGACCCGCGCCTGGGCCGGGTGCTGGCGTACCTCGCGGACGACACTCAGGCGCTTCATCCGTCGCTGGAGGCAGCCGCAAGTCTGTTCGCACTGCGTGAGCAATTGCCGATCTGCGTCGCGATGCCGGTGGCTGCGCTGCAGCGCTGGAGGCTTGCCCGGCCGTGCCACGGCGCGCAGGCATCGCAGGTACGCGCGGCGTGGCAGGTGGACGCGGCGGTTGTAGCGTCGGTGATCGCCGAGGAATGGGTCGAGCCGGAACTCGGGCAAGCGGGGCAGATGATCGGCCTCGAGCATGCGCAACGGCAGTCGTGTCTTTATCCGGAGGTCCTCGCTGGGATGCTGTGCCTTCCGTTCGTCCGACGCCTCGCCACTGCGCCCGATGCAAGCGATCACGCTAGCGCGGGGGACGAAATCGCGCTGGTCGGCCCCGACGGCGCCGGCCGCCAGACCCTTGCCGCACAATTCGCGGCAGCACTCGGCAGGCCGCTCCTTGCAGTTGACGTATCGATGCTGCCGGGTCTTGCAGACGAGCCCGCCGCGGACGCAGCAAGGGCGCTCGATGCGTTGGTGCGCGCGGCGCGGCTCTCGCATGCGACGGGGGCCGTGCTGTACGCGCGCGACGCGGATGCCGCGCCGGCGGCAGCCTGGATCGAAGCCCGCAGGCTTGCCGGGTTGGGTGTGCGCGGGGCAAAGGTAGCGCCGGCGGGCACTGCGTGCACGTTCGTGCTGCCGCCGCTTGCGACGGCGCGAAGAGTCGAAGTGTGGACGCAATATAGCGACGCGCCACCGGCGGCAGTGGTGCGGATGCAGCGCTTGACCCCAGCGGAAATCCGCCACGAGGCGCAGGCCGCAGCGGCGTCGCTCCAGCGGTCCGCACCAGCGCGCCGGGCACCGGTGCAGCACGAGCTGGTGCACTTGCTGCCGTGTCCATACGAGTGGGATGACCTCGTCGTCGCGCCCGAATTGCGGCGCGAGCTGGAGGACTTCGGCACTCAGGTGAGGCTGCGATGGGAAGTCTTCGAGGAGTGGGGCTTCCAGCGGATCGCGCCGCTCGGGCAGGGCGTGAGCGCACTATTCGGCGGCCCGAGCGGCACCGGCAAGACTATGGCTGCGCAGGTGCTGGCACGCTCGTTGGGGCTCCACTTGTATCGGGTGGATCTGGCGGGCGTGGTGAACAAGTACATCGGCGAGACCGAGAAACGGCTGCGCGACGTGTTCGATGCATGCGAACAGCCCGGCGCGCTGCTGTTCTTCGACGAGGCAGACGCGTTGTTCGGGAGCCGGATGCAGGCAAAGGACGCACACGACCGGTTCGCCAATATTGAAATCGACTATCTGCTGCAGCGAATCGAAGCATTCAACGGGATCGCGATTCTGGCGACGAATCGCAAGAACGATCTCGACACGGCGTTCCTGCGCCGGCTGCGCTTCGTGATGGATTTCCTGCTGCCCGGCAAGCCGGAGCGGCGCGTGCTGTGGCGAAAGGCGCTGCTCGCGCGATCGCCAGGCGGCGACGTGATCCTCGATGTCGATGATGTCGATGTCGAGCGGCTTGCCGAGCACATGGAGGTCAACGGCGCGCAGATCAAGGCGATTGCACTCGGCGCGGCGTTCCTCGCGCGCAACGAGGGCAAGAGAATCGACATCTCGCATATCGAACTGGCGGCGCGGCGCGAGCTGGCCAAACAGGGACTGCGGCCGCGCTCGCCGTTTCGCGATGCGACGTTGCCGTGATGCACCGGGCGTAACCCGAACTCGCAGGAGGTTGGCGTGATGGACGACATATCGATCGATCGGCTGGTGCTGGAGGTGCCGGGGCTGGATGCCGGTGAGGCGGCGCGACTGGCCCGTCAGGTCGGCGCAGGTCTCGCAGCAGGCGCGGCGGCGGGTGGCGCGGGAGACTTCGACATGCTGGCCGTCTGGCTGAACGGCGGAACCGGGGGCGCGGATCTGCCACGGCTCGCGGCTCAGATCGTCGGCCAGTTGCTGCAGCAGATCGGTTAGGTGAGTCATGGCCGGTCAATACCTGCGCGGTGCGTTGATCGAGTTCACGGAGAGTTTTCCGCTTCCCGTGCCTAACGTGATCCTGTTCCAGTACAACCCGGAAACGATGACCCACACATGGACGCCGGCGAAGTCGGGTGGCAGCAACGCACCAGGGCAGAACCCTAGCAATCCGCTCGCGGTCACGGGTCCGCCGGAAGAAGCGTATTCGTTCACGCTAGCGATGGATTCCAACGACACCATCGAAGATGGCAGCGCCGTAACGAGTGGCCTCGCGACTGCAAGTGGCTTGTATCCACGCCTGGCCGCGCTGGAGATGCTGCTATTTCCGACCGCGCCGCCGGGCGGTGGGCTCGTGGGGACGGTGTCGTCCGCGTTGGGGCTCACAGCCGCAGCGTCGGCAAGTGCGGTGCCGGCGGCGCAGTTGCCAACCGTGCTGTTCGTGTGGGGACCGGAGCGGATCGCACCGGTGCGCGTGACGACACTGACGTTCACCGAAAAAATCTACGCCGGCACCCTGCTGCTGCCGACTCATGTCGAAGCGCAGATCTCGCTGAAGGTGCTCACCGCACCGGAACTGAAGTACGTCAATGGACCGCTGGGCACACTGGCGAATGCCGCTGCGACTTATTCGAGCGGATTTCGGCAGGCGATGGCACTGGCGAACCTGGCCAACAGTGTGGAGTCGGTGGCGGGCATGCTGCCTATCTAGTCGTCGTAAAGCCGTGCAGCCCGGAGGCCGCATGTTTGCGAAGAACAGCCGTTACGCGAAGCTCGTGCCCTATACCGTCACGCTTGCCGACGCTCGGGTGGTGACAGCGACGCGCCTGCCGATGCCGCCGATGCAACTGGCGCTCGCGGGCTATCACACGCGTGTACAGGGCGATCGTCTCGACCTGCTGGCCGCACGCTATCTGCAGGACGCGACCCTGTTCTGGAAGCTGTGCGACGCGAATGGGACGTTCGCGGCAGCGGCCCTCGAAGCCCGTCCGCTGATCGGCATCCCTGCGGGAGGCCAGTGATGAGCAGTAGCCCTTTTTCCGCCGTTGCTGGCAACACGTTTTCGATCATGGCGAACGGCCAGACTGCGGCGGATCTGGCGAATGGAATGGCCGAACTCGACGTGGAAGAGAACGTGGACATGCCGAGCGCTTTTTTGCTCACCTTGCCGGTGAACGTCACGGCCCCCGGCGACTATGACACCGTCAACGATGCACGGCTCGCGCCGCTTTCGAACCTGTGCATCACGGCAACAGCGAGCGATGGGCAGGCGCAGTGCCTGATCGATGGTTACGTGCTCGCGCAGACTACGCATCTCGATACGGGTGCAGTGGGTAGCACGCTCAAGGTCTGGGGACTGGACGCGACGTGGCTGCTGAACACGACGGAGCGCGCGAAAGAGTGGGCGGACGTGACCGATGGCACCGTGGCGAATACGATCTTCGGCACATACGGGGTGACGCCGGATGACGCGAACCTCACGGACGACTCGCCAGCGCATACGTCGGACGGTCACACGCTGATGCAGCGGTGCACGGACGCGCAGTTCCTGCGTATGCTCGCGCGGCGCAACGGCAAGCTGTTCCGGATCTATTGCACAGATACGCCCGGGCAGCGCACGGGCACGTTCGCGAAGCCGTCACTGGATGGTGATCCCGTTGCGGTGTTGACGCTGAACGATGCGACGGCGGCCACGGTGGATGCGCTGGACATCTCGTGGGACGTGATGCGGCCATCGGCCACCACGGCGATGCAGGCACTGTTCACGAACAGCGATCCGGACGGCGCAGGCGGCACCCTCACCGACACGGGGCTGGACCCGCTGCAGGCGCGCACGCTGGCTACGTTCGCAGGCGCCCCGGTGACGTCGATGCTCACGGCGACCGTGGATGACGGGCAAGAACTGACCGAGCGGGCGCAGTCGGTGCTGATCGAGGCAGGCTGGTTCGTGCGCTGCCAGGGAACGACGGACGCGAACCGGTTAGGGACGATTCTGCGAGCCGGGACGCTCGTTCAACTCAACGCGGCGGGATCGCTGCACTCAGGCCAGTACTACGTGTGGAGCGTGCGGCACAAAATCACCGCGCAGGAGCACACGATGGACTTCGTTCTGCTACGCAATGCGGTGGGCGCAACCCCGGGCGCGGGCCTGCTGCCGGGAGGGCTGGGCTCATGAGCGACGGTAACGAGATGCTGCTCGGGGAGTTGCTGGACCGCGTGCGGAACCGCTTCTACGGCAAATATCGCGGGGTCGTGACCGACGTCGATGCCGCCACTATGCGGGTCAAGGCGTCGGTACCCGCGGTGCTGCCGCTCGCCGGCACCGGCTGGTGCATGCCATGCGTCCCCTACGCGGGGCCGAACGTCGGCATCCTGATGTTGCCGGACGTGGGCAGTGGCGTATGGATCGAGTTCGAAGGCGGCGACGTATCGTATCCGATCTGGGTGGGCGCTTACTGGCACGCGGGCGAAGTGCCCTCGCAGGCGAGTGCCACCGTGAAAAGCATCGTGACGCAGGCTGGGTCGCTCTCGATGGACGGTGACGCGGGCAGCGTGACGCTCGCCGACACGAACAGCAACACGGTGGTCCTCGATTCGGACGGCGTGACGAGCACGTCGGGATCGAGCCAGGTCGCGATCGGGGCGACCGGCGTGAACATGAACAATGGCGCGCTCGAGGTTTCATGATGCCAGCGCTACTAACCGGTTCGAGCACATTGATGTGCCCGCACGGCGGCACCGTGATGGCGTTGCCCGGGCAGACGCGGGCGGTTGCGATGTCGCCGCTGCTGCGCGCGTCCGACACCTTCACGGTAGCGGGATGCCCTTTCAGCGTAGGGAGCGTATTGAGTCCATGCGTGAGCGTGCAGTGGGTCCAGGCCGCGGCGCGCGTGCGCGCAGGTGGCGATTTCGTGCTGAACGAAGCGAGCGTCGGCCTGTGCCTCGCCGCGACCCAGGCGCCGCAGGGTACCGTGCTGGTGGTATCGACACAGGCGATGGCGGAGGCGCTATGAACGCCTTGTTCACGCGCACGGCCTTGCCAGCGCCACGGAGCGCACATCCGGGCTGGCATCGCAATCAACCATGCAGCCCGCGACGGAGGATGCCATGATGCGCCGCGACCTGCGGTATCCGTTCACGATCGACGCGGCCTCGGGGCAGGCCGCGCAGACCGGCTATGCGAGCCACGTGGCGCAGATGATTCAGCAGGTCCTGCTAACGGATCCAGGCGAGCGGGTGTGCCTGCCTACGTTCGGGGCGGGTCTGCGACGCTTGCTGTTCGCGCCGTTGAATGCGTCGTTGGACTCGACGACGAAGCTGGCCGTGACGCAAGCGCTCAACCTGTGGCTCGCCGACCAGATCAGCGTCCGGGACGTGACAGTCGCGACAGCGTCGAGCTCCACCAGTACCCCGTTGACGGGAGCACCGCTGCCCGACAGCGCGATCCTGATCCAGGTCACCTACGTGCTGCTCGAGACGCAGACGGTCGCCCAGACTCAGGTACAGGTGATCTGAGATGACGACGCTTAGTGAACCGCGCAACCGCCTGGTGCAGGTCATCGAATCGACCGAATGGAACGGCATCGATTTTGTCGAGCTCATGGCGGTGGATGCGACGACGCTCTACGTCCATTTCCTGAACGCGGTGCCGGTTGCCACGGCGGGCATCGCAGTCACCATCGTCGGCGGCGACCGCATCCAGGGAATCACGGTGCATCCGGTCGACAACGCAACCGGCTGGAGCGTCGACGCGGATGGCCGGCCGATACTCGCGGTGAAGGTGAGCGAGGCCGGCGACTTCTCGACCTATACGCTGACGATCACCGGCGCACCGCTCGATCCGTCCTACCAGAGCACGACGTTCTCGTTCAAGGTGCTCTGTCCAGCGGATTTCGACTGTGCCGCGAGCGCGCCGTGCTGCACCGGGCCGGAGCCGCCGTTGCCGGCGATCGACTATACGGCGAAGGACTTTCAGAGTTTCAGGCAGGCACTGAGCGATTTTTCTGCCCAACTTTATCCTGCGTGGCAGGAGCGCTCGGAGGCGGACTTTGGCGTGATGTTCATGGAGGCCTTGTGTGCGCTCGCCGACGAGTTGAGCTATCTACAGGATCGCGTGGCGGCGGAGGCGACGCTGCTCGGAGCGACGCAACGCAGATCGCTCGTCAGCATGGCGCGGCTGGTCGATTATGAGCCGCGACCGCTATTGTCGGCAGTGACGACCGTGCAATGCAACGTGGTGGGAACGACGGTGCCGCCCGGCGCATTGATCAGCGCGACACGTCCGGATGGCGTCGTGGTGCCGTTCGAGATCGGTACCGGTCTCGCGGACACCGCCGCGTATCCGGTGTCGCAGAAATGGAACTTCGGACAGTTGCAGCCTTACTGGTTCGACGACAGCCAGCGCTGCCTTGCATGCGGGTCGACGGGGATGTGGCTGCAGGGGCACGGGCTCGGATTCGTGAGCCCGTCGCCAGGGCAGCTGGGTACGGCACTGCTGATCCAGACAGATCTACCCGGCGAAAGCATCCGTGAAGTAGTCCACGTCATATCGAGCACAGAGGCCGTCGACGCTATCTTTCCGACCCCCGGCAGCAATACGCCGGTGACCCGAATCACCTGGGCGGCGTCTGAAGCGTTGAATCGCGACCACGACCTGACCAGGACGCAGATTGGAGGCAATCTGCTGCCGGCCACCCAGGGCCAGCGGTTCGGCGAGGCGTTCGTGGTGGGGACCGCGCCGGCCGCCGCCGTGACGTTGCCCGTCGCGATCGCGCGGCGGGGGCCGAATGCGACGGATGTGCAGCCGAACTGGATCATCCGCTATCCACTCTCGAACGCGCAGCCGGCTTCGATGTCGGCGCTGGCTTCGCTCGCCACATTGTCCACAGGGGCGAATCCACGGCTGACCTGGCTGATGCCCGGGTCCGGCGAAGCGGCAGGCACGGTGGTCGACCCAGACATCGTGACGGCACTCCCGGAGCTGGCGGTGAGCCGCCGCTTGCCCGAGCCGCAGCCGTTCACGTTTGCAACCAGCTTGCTCGATGCGAGCGCCACGGAGACGAGCTACACCGTCGATCCAGCTGCGTGGCGCGTGGTCGCGGCCAACGCGCAGGGCGTCGCGTGCCAGTGGGAGTACGACGGCGACGTGGGCGACACGCTGCGTTTCGGCGACGGAACCTTCGGCGCCGCGCCGAACGATGGGGATGTGTTCGACGTGCAGTACCGCCTAGGTCTGGGCGCGGCAGGCAATGTCGTGGCGGACGCGGTTTGCAGCGTCGACGTCAGCGCGCGTGTATATCTGAGCGGCGTGCGCAATCCGTTCGACGTGACGAACGGAGCGGACGCGGAGACGGTGCAACGGATCCAACGCATGGCGCCGCAGGCGTTTCGCGCGGTCCAGTATCGGGCAGTGCGCCCGGAAGACTACCAGGCCGCCGCGCAGACATTGCCGTGGGTATTGAAAGCCGGAACGTCGTTTCGTTGGACTGGAAGCTGGTTGACCGTGTTCACGACCGTCGATCCAAAGGCGAACGGCACGAGCGGCTCGAGTGCGACGCTCACTGAGGAGATCGAACTGATCGAGTTGCTGAACCGCAGGAGGCTGGCTGGCTACGAGTCGTATGCGCCGCCGCCGACGCTGGTGTCGATCGATCTGGTGATCACCATCTGCGTTCAGATGGGGTGGCTTGGCAGCGATGTGGAGCGGGCGGTCCTCAGCAGGCTGGCCGACGCCTCGCAGACGGGCGGCAGCGCGGGGTTCTTCTACGCGGACAGCTTCACTTTCGGCACGCCGCTGTATCGCAGCAGTCTGGAGGCGGCCATTCAGGGCGTGGCAGGCGTGAGCGGGGTGCTGACTGTGGAGTATCGGCGGCGCGGCGCAACCGAGGTGTTTCAGCCGCTGCCCGATGTGTTCGAAGTGGGACCGGATGAGATCCTGCGCGTCGAGAACAACCCGGACTTCCCCGAGCATGGAACGATCCGGGTGAACGCGATGGGGGAAAGATGAGCACAGTAGCGGTTTGCCCATGCGACGGCGCCGCTGCGGCGCCGCTCACCAATTTGCCGGGTCTCGCGCAGATCGGATTTCGCGCGGGGGACTTCAACGACTTCCGGCGCGCGCTTCTGACGCCGTTGCTGGCCCCGTCGGGCCAGGCGCCGCTCGAGCAGTCGCTGGTAGCCTGGCGCTCGGGGGCAGGTTCGGACCCGTCCGCGGTAGATCTCGCGGTGATGATGATGGAGTGGTGGGCCTATCTCGCCGACATCCTCACGTTTTACAACGAGCGCATCGCCAACGAGGATTACCTGCGCACCGCTTTGCTACCGGAAACGCCAGCCGAGCTGATCCGGCTACTCGGCTACCGGCCGCGGCCGGCCATTGGCGCGACCGGCACGCTCGCGGCGCTCGTGTCACCGAGCCTGCTCACGGGCAAGACCGTCACGCTGCCTGCGGGGCTGCAGTTCCAGAGCAAGCCGGGGCCGGGAGCTGCACCGCAGACTTTCGAGCTGACTGCCGCAACGCCGATCGGCACACCTGATCGCGTGATCGCGTTGCCGCCGCAAAACCTCGTCGCCCAGTCTGCCGCCAACGTGTATAGCGTGCTCCTGCAAGGCACCGTGAAGTCCCTGAGCCAAGGTGCGATTCTGCTGCTGGGCACGCGCGACGACACGACGGCAGCGGCACCTATTACATTGAACGCGGCGCCCTCTTTTCTGACCGTTGCGGGCGGTCTAAAGCAGACGCAGCTGAGTTTTACTGGAACGCCACCTCAGGGATTGAGCGCGGCAAACGCGCGGCTCCTGCAGGCAAATCAGCGAGCCGCGCTATGGACGGTCAATTCAGGCACCCTGAGCGGACAGGGCAATACCGTGATCCAGCTGGCGACACTCGTGCGCCAGATCCAGGCAGGCGACTGGGTCTTGCTGACCGCCGGGCAGACCGTATTGCAGCTAGCCCAGGTTCAGCAGGTGAGCGACGTGCTGGGCGACGCGCAGACTGGAGGTTCGGCGCTCGGTCTGGGGTCCGAGGCGTCGCCTATTCCGATTCTGCACACTCAACTGACGCTCGATCCAGGGTTGTCCAACGTTCCGTCATCGCTCGCTTCGGTCAGTGTCCTGTTCGGCTGGGTGGAGGTCGGCACCCTGGTGGACCAGCCGCCGGCCGCTTGGGACGGACAAGGCGTCCTGCAGGCCGTGCAACCCATGCAGTTCGCACCCGCTGCGTCGGCGCCGGTACTGCTGCAGGATGTGAACGGCACGGGCGCTGCCGCGACGGTGAATCAGACGGGCGGCACGAGCCTCAGCGTCAACTGGCCGACGACGACGGCCGTCCCCTTGTCGCCCGGCCTGCAGCCTCCAATCGACGTGTTTTATAACCTGCTAGCCGTCACCTGCGGCAAGACGGTCGTCAACGAGATCGTCGGCAGCGGCAAGGCCTCGATGGCCGGGCAGAGCTTCACGCTCGCGAAGTCGCCGGTCACTTATCTGATGAGCGGTTCGACTTATGCGAGCACGATTTCGCTGACGGTAGACGGCCAGCCCTGGACGGAAGTCGAGAGCTTCTATGGGCAGCCGGTCGATGCGCAGGTGTTCGTGACGCGCGAGGACGCGCAGCAAATCACACACATCGATTTTGGCGACGGGGTCAACAACGGTGCGCGGCTGCCGACCGGCACCAACAACGTCGTCGCAACCTACCGCGTCGGCGCTGGCGCGGCGTCCCCGCCCGCGGGCAAGCTGACCGTGATCGCCCAGAGCTGTCCGGGCCTGCAATCCGTGGTGAATCCGGTCGCGGTGAGTGGTGGTAGCGACCCGGACCCGCCGTCGCTGCTGAGGACCTACGCGCCACGCTCGGTGCTCACATTCGGGCGCGCGGTGTCCGTGCTCGACTACCAGGCACTGGCCGCGCAGGCGCCTGGCGTGTCGATGGCGACGGCGGTTTGGTCATGGGACGCCAGCAACCAGCGCGCGGGTGTGGTCGTCTATGTTGCTGGAGCAACGAACGTCGCCACCTCGGTGCAGACCGTGCTCGTCGCAGCCGGTGATCCGAACCGACCGGTTTTCGTGCGCGAGGCCACCGCGATTACGGTGACACTGACTCTCGGCCTGCTCGTCACCGCCGGGATGGATTCCGGCGCGATCGAATCGTCGGTGACGACGGCGCTGTGCGATCCGCTTACTGGACTCTTTTCGCCCCCGTCTCTCGGGATCGGTCAAGCGCTGTTCGACAGTCGCATCGACGCCGCATGCCTCGCCGTAAGTGGCGTGGTGGCGATCCAGTCGTGCAGCTTCGTGTTCAACGACCAGGTGGACCCAGGACCGCAGCACCTACCCGGTGAGGGCGCGTTCTTTTCTCTGGCGAGCGCCGATCTGTTCCTCAACACGGAGGCACAGTCATGATCGACGACGGATACGCGCAGTGGTACGCCCTGCGCCTATGGAACCTCCTGCCGGCGATCTATCGGACACTCGACCTCGGTCCGGCGCCGGACGCGGCCGGACCGTTGCGCGAGATCGTGAACCGCATCGGCGCGCAGGCGGCGGTCGTCCGGCGCAACATCGACCGCCTCAGCGAAAATCAGTCGATCGAGACGTGTGACGACTGGGCGATTCCGTATATCGGCGACCTCGTAGCGACGCGCCTCGTGAGCTGCCTCGACGCCGCGGCGCAACGCATCGACGTCGCGAAAACGATCTACTATCGGCGGCGCGCGGGGACCGTGGGCGTGCTGGAGGAGCTCGCCGCCGATATCGCATCGCGCGACGCGAGGGTGGTCGAGTTCTTTCGCAGACTGGGCCGCACGCGCCACCAGTTCGACCCACCGATCAGCTACCAGATCGAAAACCCGGTCAACGGGCCGGCGGGATATACGGGCACGGCGTTGCAGGTGGCGCAGGGGCTGATCAGCGCGTACAGCGGCACGCCCGCCGGTGGTTTCGCGGACCTGCGCAACGCTTACGGCGCGAGCAATACCGGCACCGCGTTCGATGAGTATGCGTACACCGCCGATCTGCGTCAGGGCGGACAGAGCTTGGGCTGGTACAACATTCGTCATCTCGGGGTGTTTCTGTGGTGGCTGCAGGCGTTCCCGATCGTGGCTGCGACGCCGGTAAAGAGCAGCGCGGCGAATGCGTGCTTCACGTTCGACCCCTCCGGGCGGGACATCGCGCTGTTCGCGCCGTCGCAACGCGCGGCGAGCTCCACTTCGGCCGCGTGGGGCGAGAATTGGGTGTCGCCCGACGAGTGGCAATTGCCGGTGGCGATTCGCGAGACGCTATGGCAGATGGCGCGGCAAACCGCGCCCGGATTGCTGTATGACGTTGCATTCTCAGTGGGCTTGCTGGCAGGCGGCACGAGCGCGCCGGTGCCGCAGACGACGCTGTTGATCCATCCCAGTACCGGCCGCTTCAGTTTCCCCAATGGTGCTCCCGAAGGTTTCCTGACCACGTCCTATCATTTTGGATCGCTATCCGAAATCGGCGCGGGCGGATACAAGGAGGAGAATTTGACGCAGCTGCCGTTGCCGGAACCGGCCACGGCGCTTTCGGGCGGCACCGGGCTCGACGCCGCGCTCGCCGCCGTGACGGCGGACGCGACGCTCCGGATCATGGATACGCTGACCTACGCGGGGCCCGTGCAGTCACTCTCGGTGCCGCAGGGTCGCACGGTAGCGATATGCGCCGCAAGCGGGCAGCGACCTGTGCTGCGTTGGACGACAGGCACGCCGGCGAGCTGGGTGATCGAGGGTAATGCGGCGAGTGGTGGCGGTAGCGGCACGCGGACTGTTCTCATCCTGCAAGGAATCTGGCTGCAGGGCGCCGATGTCGTGCTGCGCGGAAGTTTCGACACGGTGTACCTGCGGATGATGACGATCGATCCGGGCACTGCCGGTGTCGAGCCTCAATGGTTCGGCGCGGCGATCGACGGACTCGCGTTGCGGCCCTCGACGCTGTGGATCGAGGGTGAAGTCACGCAGCTGGTGCTGGAGCGCTCGATCACGGGGCCGATCCGGTCGAGGAATGGCGGTGCGATCGAGACGTTGACCATCACCGACAGCATCGTGCAGTCGATCGCAACGCACGCGGTGACGCCCAGCGCGCCGATGCAGAACCCGGTGATCTTCGATCCTGCGAGCCTCGCTGCCTCGCTGAAGTCCCGCTCGAACGCGCTCGCGATCACGGCGGTCGAATCGTCACCGACGCTGGCCGCCGCGCTCGAGCAATACACGTTGGGCTCGGCTCCATCGGCTGCGATCGTGCAGGCGATGACGGCGGCGATCACCGCCTTCAGCCAGTCACAGGCGGAAGCCGCGTGGCCGCTTGCGCTCGCGGATCTGGCACTCGGCTTCTCCGAAGGCACTGTGACGCTGTCTCGCTGCACGATCCTCGGGCCGACACACACGCATCGGTTGCAGGCATCGGAGAGCATTCTCGACGACGTGGCGATGGTGGAAGACGCGCAACACGGCTGCGTACGCTTTACGGCATTTGCGAGCGGCAGCAATTTGCATCAGCCGTACCGGTCGGTGCAGGTCGGGCCGCGAGCTGCGTTGTTCGTGACGCGCGCGTTTGGGCGCCCAGAATACGCGCGACTGCGCGGCGACGCGGACGCCTTCATCCTGACGCCCGCCTCGGGCGCGACCCATTGCTGTTCGGAAGGAAGCGCCGCGGGCGAGACCATTCTCGAGGGCGCGCAGAACGGCTCGGAGTTGGGCGTGTACTGCTTGGAAAGTGTCGCGCTCAAGCGGCGTGGTTTGACGCTGAAATTCGATGAATATGCGCCAGTCGGCCAGATGCCGGTCTGGATCGACGTGGATTAGGGCGCCCGGGCGAACGGTCCTCAAGGGGAGCAAACGTGGGAAGCGATCGCGCACGCATCAGTTTCGATTCGACTCGCGACTACCGCATGGTGATCGCGCAGCAGGGCCGCGTCACGCTCGAAGCGGACATCAACGAGCAGACCACGCTGATGAGTGAGGCGCTACGACTGGAGACCATCGACATGGTCGGGCCGGCTGGCACGCCCGACCATGGCTATCAGGTGTCCATCGACTCGAACGGCCAGTTTGCGGTAGGCCCGGGCATCATGTACGTGGGCGGGTGGCGCCTGCAACTCGCGGTACCGGGGGTCGAGCTCGGCAACCAGCCGGACTGGCTCGACCAGCCGCCCGCACCAGCCGCCGAGGGACAGCGCGAGGCGCTGGTGGCTTTGCTGGTGATCGAACAGAGCGTCTCGGCAGTCGAGGACCAGGCGCTGCGCGAGGTGGCGCTGGGTGGCCCGGACACGGCGGCGCGCATGCGGCTGATGCAACATTTCGTGCAGATTCCCACGCGGGCGACTACCTGCGCCGACGCAGCGCAGGCGTTTGCGCAGACACTTGGAGGAGTGGGGCTCGCGCTCGATCCCCACACGCTTGCGCTGACTTTCACCGCGCAGCTCAAAGTGAGCTTCTACCCGCCGACGGCACCGGCCGATCCATGCTGCCCGCCCGCGCAGGGGGGCTACCTGGGGGCCGACAATCAACTCGTGCGGGTCACTGTGCTCGACTATGATCCGACGACGAACACCGGCAATCTGCTTTGGGGATGGAACAATGCGTCGTTCCTGTATCGTGCGAGCCTCGTCGACCCGAGTGCGAATCCGCAGATCCTTACGCTGAGTCCGGCGCCCGTTGATACGGCTCACATGCCGAAGGCAGGGCTCGTCGTGGAGGTGTTGCGCACGACGTCTGTGCTCGGCGATGCAGACGACCAGAACTATATCGCTGCGCCTGAAGGGGAAGTCGTCACGCTGGCTGGCGGCACTGTGTTCGACCCGGACAGCAATCAGTTGACGCTGCCGACCAACACGACGCTCCCCTCGAGCTACCAGGCAGACAAGAACCCGCTCTTCGTGCGGCTCTGGCAGGCTCAGGTCGAGTTCACGAACGCTCAGCCTGCACAGCTCGATACGGTGTCCGGACTGGCGGTCACCGTGCAAATGAATGCACCGTTGCCGAAGGGCCCATTGCACGCCAGGCCTTTCTGGCAATTCGCGGTGCGTCCTAACACTCCACAGCAGGTATACCCGCAGCGCTACCTCGAAGCGCCGCAACTGTCCGACGGACCACGCCGCTGGCTTTGCGACCTCGCCGTCATCGGCGCTGCGCAACGCGAGCGCAAAGGGACCGTGCTCGCGGACTGTCGGATACCGTTCGTGCCATTGACCGGCAATGCGAGCCAGACGTGCGGCTGCGGCATTACGCTGGGCCCCGACGAGGTGATCGCGAGCGGAGGTCTGCAAGCGGTCGCCGACGCGCTGGCCAGCAAGCACCAGTCGCTGAACCTGTTGCCCGGCAGTTACCTGCTCGATGCCCCGCTGACGCTGACGGCCGCGCACAACGGCTTTACGCTGGCCGGTTGCGGCGCAGGCGTGCAGCTATCGGCGAATCCGAACTCGATCGCCGCTTTCTCGGCAGGGCAAGGGCTGATCAATGTGGTGGAGGCCGTCAACGTGACGTTGCGCGACCTGTCGCTGACGCTGCCGGTACAGACGGTCATGCCCGCCGCGCCGCCGGCGGGTCAGGGAGGCGGGCAAGAGGCGCAACCCACACTGGCGACGCTGGTCGGGGTGCTGGTCGACGAGGTGCTGGATGTGACGATCTCGGACTGCCAATTCGACTTTGTTCTACCGCAGCTCGGTGCGGCAGGCGACGCGCAGCTCACACTCGGTGCTGGCATCTTTGCGCCCAACGGTTGCGGCGGGTTGAAGGTCGTCGACAATGATTTCAAGTGCTCAACGCTCGGCATATCGTCGCCGACGCACGCGCGACTGCTCTGCGCGATCTGGATTACGCCGCCCGCGGGCGCGTCCGGCGAACCGGCGGCTAATGCCAATGGCGATACGAACTCGACCGCAATAACGGTCGACAACCTGACCGTCAACGGCAATAGCTTTACGGGCATGACCATTGCGGCGCTCGTGGTCGCACAGCTTGGCTTCATCCGTTGCAACAACAACCGGGCCTGGAATTGTTGCGGAGGTTTCCTGTTCGTCGAATCCGACATCGGCTCGAACACGGCGATGCTGCGCGCCGCGCTCGATGTGGAGCAACAGACGCCCGCGCAGGCCGGAGTCGCGTCCTTGCTACGCCAGGCGGTACAGCCGACCTTGCTCGCCAATGCAGTGCAATATGCTACGAAGCTCCGTGCCGCCGCAGCGGTGAAGCCAGCCGAACCCTCGGCTGCCACCGGTGCCGCCGTGGGTATGTCGAAGGAGGCGAGAAGGGTGCTCGTCGCGGACTACACCACGCGTGGAAGTGCCGCGTATGCGACGCTGGTGAAACAGGCTGCGGCGCTGGGCAATCAGCAAGGTGCGGCGCCAGTACTGGACGATGAAACGTATAAGGCGAACGTCGTAGCTTTGGACACACTGCAGAACATCGGTGTGCAGGCCGAACTCTACATCGAGGCCATCGAGCCGGATATTGCGCTGCGCAACAACGACCTGGCGCTCGTTGCACCAATCGACTCAGCGGATCACACCTCCACCGGCGGCGTGCTCGGTCTGCTTGTATTGCTGCAACAAGGCGGCGATACGGGGACCGTCTTCGTATCGGGTAACCGCGTCGACGTCCCAAACACAAGTTCTATCGCGCTTTCGGCACTATGGGCCGTCGACACGCTGGTGACGGGCAATCTGTTCAATCAGGTCGGGGCGCAGAACGCGTACGGCGCAGTTGCGTCGACCGGATTACCTTGCGCACTGCTCGTTGCAGACGCCGCCGACGAGTTGATGGTGATGGCTAACATCATGCATCTGGGATTGTTCGTCGCTCCTGCACGCGCGGTGCCGCCGGGTGTGCAGACGACGAGCTGGGATTTTATGAACACCACGGGGTGATGTGGTCGAGGGCGAAGATGCAGGGTTCGTCCGAGGCTCGGAAGGAGGTACCGGTGTTTGCTCCGAAAGTCACTGATCCACAGTTAAGGGCAGCCGAAGCTTCCCAGTGCGGAATGGCGCGTCGCGATCCTGTTAGGGTCGAGAATCGTGGTCCAGTTCGCGCTCCGCCAGAGGATGCGCTACATCTCCAACGCGCGATCGGCAATCAGGCAACACTGCGGCTTCTGGCCACCCGGAATTCGCCCAACGGAGCCGAGGCACCGATCTTACAAAGACAGTCCGACCAGGAGAGCGCCGGGGTAGGGAATGTTGGATCTACCGGCGTGCTACCCCAAGATGACAGCATTGCGACTCAAGCAGATAGCGGGCAGACAACGACCCCAAAACCAGGTTCTTGCATTGAGACTTTTCTAAACCAAGGATCTGGTCTTACTGGTAAGCCACTGGGTCCGACTCCCTCGGCCGCTGGGTTTCTTTATGGCATAGAGATACAGTTTCGATTTGACTCTACCTCCTTTCCAACGATTGGAGTTTTTCGTCCCGCTCAGTGGGCCGGACCACAAGCAGTTTGGGTCAAAACGGGTAATCCAATAACTTCCACCTGGGCTAATGCTCTTAACGATCCAGCAGGGTCGGGCCCAGACGATCCGCTTCCGCAAGCAATTTTCCGAGGGCCCGGTGTGGTGGCGTTCTACGACTCGCCGGGCCCTATTTTGACAAGTCTTGGTAAGCCCGGCTTTTCTAGATATGTTGCGATGGCCAATTTTACGGCATCCGTCAAGGGCGACCCATCGGCTGGAGGGCAAGCGCAGCGTGTATGCCAAGACATCGCCTGGCATTATATTGTGAGTTTGGGTAATGAAAATTGGACCTCCCCAACCGCCACACCTAGATGGACCTTTATTGCAGGTACGGAAGCTGGCGTAGGATGGGTCGATATAAACAATCCACCCGCCGTGTAGGAGTGCGGCTTTGACACATGGATCCCAGACGACCCGCACCAATTATCTGCCTGGGATCCCATACCGAAACTAACACGATGCCGGTCAGCGCAGCCCGGTCCGGAACCGACTTGCGGCCCCGATACTTGAAGCGGCTTGGCTTCACTGGTGGTAGCAGTGGCTCGAACGATCGAGATTTACACGGTTGGATTACTGGCCAACACCCCCCTGCGAAACCCTTTTATGAATTTCTCAAGGCTTCAAAGCCCCAGCGTTGAGGCTGCCCCGCCGGCATAGATCAGCGTCGTACACGCTCCGGGACTGGCGGGCGATGCAGCAGGGAAGCGTGTGGCTTCGATCTTTCCTCCGGTTCTGCTGCTGTAATCCAACGCATCGACAAATGCAGTAGCGACTTCCTGAGCACAGGGGATGACATGATTCGCAGCGGCCTTCGCCTGGCCGAAGCTTATGTGCTTGTCCTTGACCCGCGAGGCGAGATAGGCGCACGCAAAGGTCTGGATTTTGGGGGCGAACAGCGCGATGAGCGCTGCTCGGTTGGTTAAAGCGCCAGAGGGGTCGACCATCCCGCCGTTCATGGTCAAAAATGCCCTCGCGCGCGTTGTCCACGTGGCCGTTGGCGCGGCAGGCGAAAGATAGTCTTGCAAAACGTCTGATAGCTTTTTGCCCGCCGCGATATTGGGTGCCGTCACGGCGGTGGTATTGCTCGTGGCAACGACCGATGCCGCGACGTCGCCTTCGAGGTTGATGGACCCGCCGTAATCGGATCCCGAGAAGACTGCGCTCACACTTACGGTCGGCGCGGCCACGCGCCGAATTGCTAGGCTGGCGGCGCCGCCCCCGAGATCGCCGAGCCACGTGACGAGTTCGGTGCCCGTGCCGCCTAATTCCACGTCAATGCTGCCGACGACGGGCACGGGCACCGAATGCTTGAGATTGGTCGAGAGGGCCGGATCACCACGTGCGTCAAGGCCAATGATGAGATGCCCAAAATCGACTTGCCGACCACTCGGATCTGTCATGTCCTGGCTGTTTTTGAGCGCGTCAGACAGACCGCAGCCCAGTGCTGAGCGGACGTCGGGCGGAGTCGACATCGCGACGTTCGCCTCAGAGGGGCGCGTAAAACGCTGAAAGCCCTCGTTGCGAGTCGTGCTTTGCTCGACCGAATAGTCGAGGCTCCAAAGTGTGCCGTAAAAGAGCCCGCGAAGCGCATGGATCTGATCCTTGGGCGAAGTAATTCCCGAAGTCACAAGTGCTGCCTCGGCGGCCCTTACAAGGTCGATCAACTCCTGGAACGAACGAGCCTTGGAAAACATCGTCGTACAGCGAGCAGGGGTGCCCACGACTGCTCCCGGCTGGCTAGGACCCGGCGCGGCGACCGGGCCCGCCATGTACTCGTCGCGGCCTTTCTCGTAACCTCTATCGTAATCTGCCAGCCCGTCCACGTTGAGCGGTCCAGGATGCGGGATGTCTCCCTTGAGCGCGTCTCCGTATCCCCGTTTAAATTCGTCGGAATCGACCTGGCACCGGACGATCGACGATTGCAAGGACACGCTGAGGCGATTGGACGAGGATTGCTGAACGACATGCGTCAGTTCATGTGCGAGGAGGCGCCGTCCCGCGGACGTGGCGGGCTGATATCGGCCGGCGCCGAACACGATGTCGGCGCCGGCCGTGTACGCCGCTGCCCCGATTGAAGCCGCTGAAGCCGCCGCGCCGGCGTCCGTGTGCACACGCACTGAAGAGAAGTCGTAGCCAAAGCGGTCTTCAAAGTGCGTCCGCGTGTAGATGTCGAGCGGATGGCCGGACGAGCGAAGCGCTTGCTCTACGCCTGCGGGCGCCTCGCGCGTGGAGGCCGCGGCAGCGAGGGACGGCTTGCGCTGTACCGTCTCCGCCTTCTCCTCTTCCTCGCACGTCGAGCATTTGCGGTTGATATCGCGGGGAGCGGCGGAGATCGGGGGCCTCGGCTTGGGTAGGCCCATCACCCGGTCGGCGACGAGGTCTGCCTCATGTTCGAGCGGGTCGTCGAAGGCTCCAATGACAAGCTTCCGCTGTATGACGCTGGGCTGACGAAAGGCGCTCAGTGGGGAGGAGGACCGTAGTCGGCGCGCGCGGTCGGGCGGAAACGATGGGGCTCCCCTGAAATCCGAAGAACCGTCGCAAGGTACCGCTCGGACCGGCGTGTTTTGCGGAGCGAGTTCTTGCCTATGATCGCGGCTGGACGTCTCTGCAGTCGGCCTCCTAGTCCGTTTGGCCATGAGCTGCAGCGTTGCCTGATTGCCTATATTTCGTTGAAGCAACAGCGCCTGTTTGACCGAGCCGTGGTGTTGCTCCGTCAAGCCTGGACGCTCACGCTTCAGGCCATTGGACGAACCTCCGGCAATCTCCGTCTGCGGCTTGGTAACCTTCGAAGAAAACATGGCTGGCCCTCCAGTAGGCGATACAAGCGCGTTGGCAATCCCCCTGCGGCGAATTGTTCTGGCCCCATGCTTAGGCGATGAGTTGAACTCTCGGAACGCGCCCCCGATCAGTAGCATAGTTCGAGTTTTTTTGACGTAACAGGGCTCCGGGTTCGCAATTCGTCGCATCGCCGATGCGTGGCGGCGCGGTCGCGAAGTCGAATGCTCAACGGTCGGACGAAGCGCCAGGCGACCGCATCAAACGTGGTTACCCGAGTTGCGCGTGCTCACGCTCATAATCAAAGGCTGATTCAATGTACCCCCTTGCGTTTTTCGGATCGTCCGGATGGTGAAAACCTGCCGCCATCGAAAACCCGGCATGGACCAGCAACCGATGGCTGCCGCCGGTCATCGGGCAGGGGTGCTGCGCAGACTCCTCCTTGCTTTGCCGCTGGTCGCGATCGGCGAAAAGCTACAGTCGGGTCCGTCGGGTTTCCTGCAGCAGGACAACAGCGCCTCGACGGATTTGAGATTGGCCGCGTTCCATTCTTCCTGACTCATATTGTTGTCCACCGGCATCCAGTGACTCGCGGGATAGGTATTGGCAATCCGGTCGCTGCCTGGAGGAAGAAGGTGCGGGCAAGAAAGTGCCCCCTTTCCCGCCGAGAAGCCGATATAAAAGCTGCAGCTCTGTTCGCTGCCGATCCGATGGCAACCCGTGCACGTATTGCCCGGCGTAGTGATCATCTTCAGAGGATGAGATTCGAATGCCGGGCCGATGCTCGAGTACTTGCCCCACGGATCGGTCGGAACCTTGTCCCACACCTGAGCAATGTAGGGACTTTGAATAAAGGGTCCTGCATCGTGGCAGGACATGCACGTGGGCGGCCTTGCGGCAATCTCGCCGGGCGTCCTCCAGAATTCAACGGCGGCGAGTTCCCCTGCCGGCGGCTTCACCTCGTTGGGCGGTGGCACGCGCGAGACGTTGATGCCGAAGTCTGGGTTGGCGGCCGGCTTCGATTGAAACCAGCATGTCTTTCCATTGCCCGTGTGGTGCAATACGATCACCACCTCGTCAAAGTTAGGCTTGGGCTCATGACGTAGATGGTTTTGCCGACAATATGCCGAGATTTGAGTAGCCCCGCGCGACAGATTCAGAATCCTGGAGTGCGGAAGACATTGCCCGGGTTGCTCCTTATCGGGCGAGAGAAGCGATGGCCGGTCGCAGTATCGTGGCGACTCATCGGGACCGGGGGTCATTCCGTCGACTGTGATCGGTATGTCAGTTCCGTCATTGCAGTCAAATGGCGGGATCTCACCGATCTCTCTGGCGCACTGCGCACCGTATTCGAGCAGAGTTTGCGCATGGCCGTCGGCCGCGACAGGATCCGACGCGATCATGCTCGCCGAACCCAGCACAAGTACGGTAAGCGCGCCTCGCATGATCACGCGCCGCCCTTGATTTGCGCCTGCGCGACCTTGGAGATCGCTTCCCTGTATCTGATGTACCCTGTGCAGCGGCAAAGGTTCCCGCCCACCCACGTTTCGATGATCGGGTCGAGCTGATCGACGGTCGCACCATATTCCTTGAGATGATCGAGCATGGCGGTCGCCGCCATCAGGAACCCCGGTGTGCAATAGCCGCACTGAAACGCAAAGGTCTCGAGAAAGCTCTGCTGCAGTGGCGAGAGCCTATGTCCTTGTGCGAGGCTCTCGACGGTGTAAACATGCTGATTGGCGAGAGCGCTGACAGTTGTCGTGCATGCAAGCGTTTTCTCCATCAGCGCGTCTGGCCGGTAGCGGATGCCAACCGTGCATGCGCGACACACGCCGATACCGCAACATACTTTCGTGCCGGTCAGGTCGAGCCGTTCATGCAGGTACTCGGCAAGGCTCATGTCGGTGTCAGCGGCGGAGATCGTGACCGCCTGTCCGTTGACGTGGAGCCTGATGTCGCCGTCGCTCACTTCAGTGCCTCCCGGATGACGTCCGGCGTCACAGGCGTTCGCCTGAACCGGTGCCCCGTTGCCATCGCCAGCGCATTGAGCAATGCTGGGGCGACGGGGCACATGACGGCTTCGCCAATGCCACGGGCTTCGTGTCGATGGTTTCCGTCGGCCGGTCGCAGATGGATCAACTGTTGCGCCGGAATGTCTGACATCCGGGTGATCTGATACCGATCGAGGTTCCATCTTCCGTTGCCTGGACCTTCGGGGCCAAGAGGGCATTGCTCGCTCAATACGTTGCCGATCGCCATGGCGACGGCGCCTTGTGATTGGCCTTCCACGATTTCCGGGCAAATCAGACGGCCCGCACTCAACGTGGTCACGACACGCTCGACCTTCACATGACCGGAATCCGCGGCAACCGAGACCGCGACGAGTGCCGCGGCGGGAGCATAGTTTGTCCGTCCGTACCCGATGGTGATTTCCTTTGGCTGAATCAGTGGTCCATGTGTCAGTGCCTTGAGCTTATGTACTTGCTGGCCGGTTGCGATGAAATCGCAGTCCATCACCCGCTCGCCCGATCTGAGGGGATAGCTGCTTCTCCAGAAGTCTCCGGCATAGGTGACATGAACGGCGGCCACCGTGTCCCATTGCATTCTGTCGATCTCGTCGAGTAGTAGCGGCCAGCTAAGCGCGGAATGGCCTGACGCCGTCAGCGTTCCGGCGACCCAGCGAACGTCCTCGAACTGGATTTTCTGATCACGCCATAGGAGTCGGGCGGCGGGTAGCACACTGTGCAGCATCAATGTCATGGCCGCGCGATCGACGGCCTGATAGTGATGAAATGCGCCGAGGCATGCGCTCGACGAACCGAACGCAACCGACAGCCCTTTCACCAGGGGATAGATCGACCACCGTCCGAGCGGTTGAGCATCGAAACCGTCTATCTGGAAGGCGTCGACCTCGCTCATCGAGATTTGCTGGGCGTTCTGGCCAAGTTGGGCGGCGGGTGCCAACGCAAGGGTAGTCGCTGCACCGTTGCCCATGTCGGTGTAGTTCGTACGCACGTGCAAGCCGGTGTCCTGCTGGATCTCCACCATGGCGAACACGCCATCCTTTCCGGTTCCGTAGGCCTGATTCGCCATCGCCAATCCGACGCCATATCTGAGCTTCTGGTTTGCCCGCTCGGCTCGCGTTTTCTCTCTTCGCGTCCACAGGGGATGCGATTCCAGTTCGTTCAGATGTTGACTGAGTTGAAGATCGAACAGGATTTTCCCGCCTGTAATCGTTCTGCTGCCCGGTGCGCCGAGCAGGTTGACGCGACGGATCTCGAACGGGGACTTTCCCAGTGCGTGGGCGGCTTCGTCGAGCAGTGTCTCGATGGCCATGAAGGCCTGGGGACCGCCGAAGCCGCGTTGAGAGCCGCCATAGATTTCCGGCGAATAAATCGTGGTGCCTTGCGCGCAGGCCCGCGGTATGTCATAGCAGTTCATCGCGCTCATTGCCGCGAGGTCGCCGACCGAACCTGTCAGGTTCTTTCTGCCCCCAGCGTTCAGAAGAAACTTGCTGTCGAGTGCTTGAATTTTCCCGTGACGATCTAGCCAGATTGACTCCTCAAAACGCGTCTCTGAGCGCTTGAGTCCAACCTGGAATTGCTCGTACCGGGATAGCTGCCAGCGTAACGGGCGTTTCGCGAAACGGGCTGCTAATGCCAGATAGGCCGGAAAGTATGATTTGTCACGACCGCCGAATCCGCCACCGGGGTAGCAGGCAATGACGTGCGCGTGATCGGGATGGAGTGTGCTCTTGCCGAAGAGGCTGATCGCCGTTTTCCCGTCATCGATCGCCGACTGCGTTCCAAGCACCAGCCACATCGTTTTTGAGTCGTGGTCATACCATGCGAGGCCCGACTCAGGCTCCATGAACATGGAGTCCATCGCGGGGGTCTCAAAGATGTTTCCGTCGGCGGTGCCAAATTCGCGCCATTTACCGGCCTTTGCGTTGTCCGCTGCCAGTGCGGTGATGAGATCGCGCTCGCAACGACATTGTTGCTCGAATGCAGCAGATGGGTTGCCGGACAGATCCGGCACCATCTTCGTGTTCCAGAATTGGTGCTCATCGTTGCGAACATAGATTTTCGCTTGCTTGAAAGGGCCTGCGTTATCTTCGAAAGACCCGGGTGCGTCGGTTTGCGGGGGTTCTGGCTTTCCGTATTGAATCACGTGCGGATTGAAGTCGAGCAGCTTCCTCGCGCGGCGATAGATATCGAAGCTGTCGAAGACGAGCAGCGCGACGGGTTGTCCGTAGCATCCGGCTGGCTTGCCTCGGCGTGCAAACAGTTCGATGCCGGCTTTGGAGTCAGGATTCGGGTCTCCAGAGGTCGGAATGTCGTTGCGCTCGAGTGTGTCGTTGGTGATGACGGCAATGGGCTGAAGTTCGCGTGGCAACACGCTCAGATCGAAATCCATCACGACCTGGTTGACGCGGTCGCAGCGAAGCGCGTACAGCCAGTTTTCCTTTCTTGGCCAGCCGTCGAAATCTCCCGCCTTGAAGTCGCGCGCAAAAATCTTTGCCCCAGTGACCTTGCTTACGCCCTCTATCCGCCAGCGTGCTTTGCCTGGCTCTGGCGCCCAGTCCGTCGGCCGGGTAAGAGGTGTCGCTTCATGACCAGTGCTGCTGCCAAGTCGGGGAGAGGATCGATCTGCGGATGAAATTGTGGCGCAACCGTCGAGCAGTAGCGAAGTGACGGTGCTGACCGTGACCGTGATGGCTCCGCTCCCGACGGCTTTCAAAAAAGTTCGGCGCGTAATGGGAACCTCGCGAACCATGTTGCTCCCTTTTGATTTCGTTTTGTCGAAACGCGATGGAGGCACGGCAGAACTCGTACTGGCCGGCTCAACAGCTTCCGAATCAAATGGGAAGCCGAGTCAACGAGGGGCTCGACGAGAATGAAAATATTCTATGAACTGGCCACGGCTTTTTCAAGAAGTGATGCGGCTTTCAAGTGGATCGGCGAACCAACGACATCTTTGAATAGCGATTTAATGACTCAATAATGGCGGCATAAAGTTTCGGGTAACGAAGTTGAAGCAGCGGTTAGCCTGTCGATATTCAATTAGCGCATTCGGTGAAAATCCCTGGCGGCAGACAGCGAGACAGTCGGCGCAAATGCGGACGCACGCTCGAGCTCCTACCTCGGTCAGCAAACAATCAATTGCAGAGCCGAACTCGCTCATTTTCCTTGTCATGACCTTGACGGTTTGACGCCAACTTTCTTTCTGAGAACTGTCGCCGCGCATCCAACACACGCGAGGCCCGAGTGACGATGCTCAAGCCTGTCAAGCCCGTCCCGCAAGGCGATGGCGACGTTGGCATGGCCGATGCGTGAACATTGTTGCGCCTGATGCAGCAGCCACCATCCGGAAAACAGCATCCCGGTTCGCCACGGCGCTTGCCAGGAGACCGATATGACCGTGATCAGCTCCATCAAGGATTTGGGCATGATTGCGCTCGCGCTGATCTGCCTGTTTCTCTTCGGCGTGGAAGTAATCGGACGCGGACCCACGACACTCGTCGAACCGATTCAGGTATCCGAGGAATTCAAGAAGCACGGTTATTCGGAGGATGAGCTACAGCGGATGCTGATCGACGCGTTGAGCGAATTACGTAGCGCGGCGGAATCCGTTACGCCGAAGCCGTCGGACCAGGCGCAGGCGTCATCGGACCTTGGCCTGCCCGACATCTCCGTTCCAGGAACAGGTTCTTCGGTGCGCCCGCTGATCGAATATTCGCGGACGCTCCTCGGGAAGGACTCGTCAGTGTCTGGAAGCGTAGCGGGATCAACCGCTGTCTTCGTGATGACGCTCACCTTGCGTGAATCGAACGGCGAGGTGCATTCATTTAACTTCGCCAGTCGCAGGGATGAGCACTCCCGAGGCAAGCCCAACGTCAAGCAAAGCGGCAAACCGGCAGCTGAAATGCAGAGTGTCGAGGACGTGTTGCACAGCGCGGCACAAGAGATCATGAAGCAACAAAGTCTGCTGACGTACGCGGGATATCTGACTCAGAAGGAACAGTCGCGGTGCATCGACCACGGACTGCCTTGCAAATTCGAACCCATGCGTGAGATCTATGAGCAAATGGCTGCCCGCGAAAGCGACGGGAAGGCGAGTGAGGCAGCAAACCCCGCATGGGCACGCCTTGCGCTCGCAAAACTCGATGTGTTCGACCACAACCTCGAAGGGGCCATTTCCCACGCACGCGCGATCGTGGATGGCGGCGACGCACATCCGAGCTGGAGCGCGGCCGCGCCCTGGGGATACTACAGCTGGGGCGTCGCATTGAACGATCTCGGTTGCTACGAGCGCGCTGCGGAGGTACTGCAGCGAGCCGTCGAGCAGAACCCGCGCTACGCTGCTGCCTACGACGCGCTTGCCAGTTCCTATCTGGAACTCGGCAAATTGGAGAGCAAGGACGGCCAGCAGGCATGGGCCGGCTCGCGTTCGTCGCACAACTATCGTGATGAGGCGCTCGTTGCTCTGCAGCACGCAATAGAACTGGACCCGAATTTTCAGGAAGCTTATGTGAATCTCGGTGACGCGCTCAGGTTGCCCGAGCGCGCGCCTGCCGATCATGTCGCGGCAGCGCTGGATAGATCCAGCGCGCAGAATCTCGAGGACGCACGCGAGGCCTACCGCGATGCCGTCGCGCTAAATCTCGATACCGCGGCGCGTGCGTATGAGCGACTCACCGCAATACAGGACACCAGTTTTCTGCCGGTCAAGGACCGAATTACCCGGAAGCAGCCGCGTTGCAAGCCGAACACAGTGAAATCGTTGCTCGCATCCTGGGGATGCGCCGATGTCGGGACGGACCCATCAGCCAGTCGTCATGGCCATTTCGAGCACACAGCACTCTACGGCGCCGACAAGCCGCAGGCCGTATGCAGTAAACGCGAACTGATCCTTCAGGACAAGGCGAGCCAGCAGCTTCCCTTCGATGGCCGTTCCACTATCGTGGCGGCCGGTTTCGTCCCGCAGGTTCAGGCCCGGACGATGGGTCCGGTTCGGGGCGGCGCGCTGCGCGAAGAGTCCGGTCAACGTCAATTTCAAATCGGCCGCGGCTCGGAGTAATGGCGCACGGCCGTCGTTCGTGGTCGATGGCGGGTGCGACTTGCTGGGACGGTACGTGGAAATACGTGTGGTGATCAAAAAATCGGCCGGTGACGTCGCTCCAGGTGGAAGATGCCAGGAGAACTCGCAAGCGTCGGCTGCATCTGTCCTGTTCACATTCATTTGCGTCGATCCTGCTCACGTGGACTCGTCGAAACTTCACTCCGGCACGTTGATACCCATCGGCTCTCGAAGGCATCTGTGCATCGGGCAGGCCTCGCGTAGCCAAAGGGGCGCTGGTGTTCATTCCATCCCGACCGACTTGCCAGTCCACCTCGATACCGGGCTCCGATGCGTGTGGCATAAGTTGGATCGTCTTGTGTGGGCAACCGCACGCACTGAATCAATCTACCTGCGGATGCACCGCCAGTAACCCTACTCTTTGATTGGTCGATGTTTCGGCCCTAAGTGCAGACCTTCGATCCACATCGCCTTCAGCCCAGTTTTCTTCAGATCACGTGATCAGGCGTCAGACTCTGTAGTCTCGACAGGAGGAGAGCCATGACGCCAGGCGTGAAAACACACGAAGTCGACGAAGATGTGTTGATCGTGCGGAGCCTGGATGCCTCGTCGGACGCATGGGCCGGGTTCATGCTGGAGCGGCGCGACGATAACTCCCGAATCGTAACGACGATCGGGGATCGCATTTCGCCAGGTATTGGCGACTCAATCGTTTCAGCCCGCGGTATTCCATCCAGCCAGTCGCCCATTTGTCTTTGCATCAGGACGGACTACGGATCGGCGCTGACGAGCAATATCAGCTAGCTGTATCAGCAACCCGCACCGAGCGCACGGAGATTGCCATGCCATTGCCTGGATACGGAATTCTCTACGGTACTGTCGTCAATGTCCGTTCGCCACGGGTGAACTCGAATCACTGGCTGCTCATCGTGCAGCCGCTCGATGCCAAACATCCCACCTATCGCGTTCCTATCCAGCTCGTTGATCCCAGCGTCGGTATCGAAGCGCAATGGTGCGAGCTCAGCAAGGGAACGCGGGCAGCGCGAAACGTTGCCAGGAAGCTGCTTGACGCGTATTCCGCTGCCAATGCCCCGAAGAATTTTCTGACCGCTCGGGATTGCAGCGACGGTCAGACGGTCCCGGGTCTCGACTATCTCCGATCGGGCATCGTACCGCTCGACGCATTCAAAGCCACAACGAATGCTGAAGACGATCCCATCGTAATGGCGTTCATTCAGTACGTTCGTCCCGGCGCGAGGGTCGTGATCTGCGGCACTGGATCACCAATCAACCCGCAAACCTCCCGCGCACCCAACACGGGCTTTACCGGCGTAGCCAACGTGCACATGAACCAGGGCACGCGCACCTGGATCTGCAACAAGGATCACCTTGATGAAAACGGCCGAAACCAGGATGGAGCACTCTATGTGCTCGACGATCCCAGTGTCGTGGGCTTGTTCCTGAAATTCGCAAACCAGTCGCTTGATACCGACGCGAACGGCGATCCGCTGGATGGCGGCGTCGCATCAATCGATGATGTGCGCACCCAGGCGCGGCCCGTCATCAGGACATATCTCCGGGCTCGAGCCACGGAAGACGCTGCCGCAGCCGTTGCGGAGGCTCAATCAGCCAGCGGCAATCCCAAACCGGCAGGAACAGGGTTCGTTTTCCAGGATCCCGCCAATTCGCCTCTGGAAGATCCGTTTATCGCCGACGACGACAGCACGGTCAAAAACAACCCGGTTGCGCAAGCATACGCGCATGGAAAAAAGCGAGCTCCCGAGTACATCAAGGGCAACCAGCCCCTCACAATGCAACTCGAAGACGTGCGCGGGAAGTCATTCGTCAACGGCCTCATCCAGAGCATCAACTTCGATCTCATCGGCGACACGGGAGCGGCGACGGTGGCAACCTATCGCGGCGAACAGGCGGTTACCGCGCAGCTATGCGCGCTTGCCGTGGATCCGGCCGAATCGGCGCCGGCGTTCTGCTTCCACGTCGGCGACGTGGTGTACTTCTATGGAGAGTCCGACTATTTCCCGAGCCAATTCGGTGCGCCCTTCAAAAATTATCCAGCACCGATTTTTGCCATCCCAGGCAACCATGACGCCTGCGTGTATGACGACAATCACACGCCGCTGGAAGCGTTCATTGAGGTTTTTTGTGCCGACAGTCCCGCCAGCACGGGAGTGCTTGGCGGCGTCTCCCGTACGACGATGACTCAGCCGGGTGTGTACTTCACGCTCGATGCGCCCTTCGTGCATGTCGTAGGCTTGTTCTCCGGAGCGGCCGAATCTCAACGCTACATGACGCCGCAACAGATTCAACATTTCTACTCGGAAATGTTGCGGCTAAAAGCACTGCGGGCGAGTGGCGACAAACGGGCGATCATCCTGGCGGTGCACCACTTGCCGCAGTTCTATGCAACCAGGCCCGACGCTGTGAGTGCAGGTTTGGATGCCGCCTGTAGGAACGCGGAGATCTGGCCAGACGCCGTAGTCGTCGGACATGCGCACCTGTATCAGCGCTTTGTCCGAACGGTAGGAAGCCAGCAGATTCCATATATTGTCATCGGCAACGGCGGCTATCGCATCACGCCTGGGCAAGATGCCAAAGTGAATGGTCACCCCCAGGTCAGCGATAACTTTGTCCGCGATGTTCTGGGATTTGTCCGCGTCAATTGCGACGCAAAATCGATTTCCTTTCGAGCGATAGACCTCAACGGGCAAAACATCGATCAATTCAGCGTCAATCTGGTATCAAAGACGGTCCGTATTGGGCCCTGAGGTGGCCTTTCCCGTGCAGCTCGAGGCCGGAAGCATTGAGTATCGGCACGATGCAAGAGCGCTCGCGGCTGGGGCGTCCGTCCGTTTTCGGTTGGAATAGTTCAAGACGTTGCCCAAAGGGGAGATTCCGATGCTGCTGGTTACATTCCATGGTGGCAAGCCCACCGAAGACGCGTCATGTCCTGTCAATAACGTCTATGCGTACGACGAAACCGCATCTGCGAGTTCACCACCGCAATACGTTAACGTCCTTTCCGTTCCCGCTGGCGTTGAACTTTCGGAACTGCGAGACCTGGCTTTCGCGCATGGCTTTCTGTACGTCGCCAATGGGGCGAAGACGACCAGCAATGTTCTTTGCTTCGAAAAGACGCCCACGTCGTCGTCGCCTGTCAATACCTGGGCCTACGTCGGTACATTTGCTTCAGGCGGTCGGGGCACCGGCGATGTGGTGGGGATAGATCATCCGTTCTCCGTCGAGTTCTCGGCGGACGGGCGTACGTGCTTCGTCTCTAGCCAGGACAGCAATGTCGTCACCATGCTAAACGTCTCTGCCGACGGAAAGACTGCAACCGTACAGCCCGGGGCGGCGGCGTCCTGGCTCGAGCAGTTTCCCGGTCCGTCCGGAAACGGGTTTCTGGACGGGACCTTTGTTGCGTCTGCCAGGCCGGCATTGCCCCCGGTGCCGGTTACACCCGCCGTGCCGATGGAGCAGGCAGGGCTCGCGTACACCACGTCCAACGCGGACGGTGCTGTCGGCGACGGAAAGATCCAACATTCGGTGCGCGATGTGGTGACGTGCAACGGCGTGCTATGCGTCGTAGACGAGGCGGACGGTGTGATCAGACTTTACGATCCGTCGACAGGCGCCTACCTCGGCTGTAGCAACCCGGTTGGCGAGCCGACTCATCTGCTGGTTCGAGACAACAATTTATTCGTGGCGTCCGGCAAGCAGGTGTGGGTGGGCACTCCCTCCACGCGGGTCGGGGAAACGTTTGCCTTGACCGGCAAAATCGCGTTGCCCGATACAGGGTCAGGAATGACGTTCGATAGTGCGGGCAACTTTTACGTTGCGCTTCGAAAGAAAAAGCAGATCTATCGATACGATTCAAGCGGACTCGCCACATTGTTTGTGAACCATCTTCCCGATCAACCCGAGTTCGTGGTCTGGGTGGCTGGAAGCTGATTTAACGTGCTGTCGGGCGTCCGATACAGGAGCTGTGAAAGCCTGCCATTGGACCGGCTGCATCCGCCTCCAAAAGCTGACGGATGGACGTTTCACGCAACTCGGCCATAGTCGACGCAGCAGATCTTAACGTTCCATTCAGTCACATTCTGTGGCATTCTTGCCATCAATCTCGCGATCATTCTTATCACAACAATTACGTCACGTTCCCATTCAAACGAATTGGGGGATGGTTGACGAATACAAAGCGATTGCCCAATGGATAAACGGCAATTTAAAAAGCAAAACCATCTTGCTGCAGGGGGAGCTGGGCGTAATCCAGTACTACACCGATGCAGACATGGTTAACAATTTTTCGGACCGGAAATTCATTCCGACGCTGCTCGGGAGCAACTCGACCCCGTTGATGCGAAAGATCGTTGAATTGAACTTTCGCCATGCCGTTCCATTGGCGACAAACGACATCCTGCTCATACAGGCGAACAGGGCGATGGCGAATGCCATCAGCAGTGTGGCCACGGCCAGGATCGATGGATCGATCTGGTCACGAATGCCGCTCCACATCTGCCGCGGCACGGTGCGCTGCTCGGGGCCGCCAATGAACAGAATGACGATGACTTCGTCGAACGATGTCGCGAATGCGAATACGCTGCCCGTTGCGACGGCGGGCGTGATCAGCGGAAGCGTGACGCGACGAAACGCGACCCACGGCTGTGCGCCGAGGCCCGAGGCCGCGCGCAGCAGGCTTTGATCGAACGACAGCAGCGAAGCCGTCACCGTGATCACCACGAAGGGCGTACCGAGCGCCGCATGCGCAAGCACGACGCCGAGATACGAATTGACCGGTCCGAGCGGTGAGAAGACCAGATAGAACCCTGCCGCGACGACCACGATAGGCACGATCATCGGCGACACGATGATCGGCATGATGATCGAGCGGTAAGGAAACTGCGTGCGGCTCAAGCCGAGCGCAGCGAGCGTGCCGAGCACCGTCGCAATCAGCGTCGACGCCGCGCCGATGCCGATGCTGTCCGCAAACGCGCGTTGCCAGTCCGGCGAGCTCAGCGCCTGCGCGTACCAGCGCAGCGAGAAGCCCTGCATCGGGTAGGAGAAGAACGAGCCGGAGTTGAACGACAGCGGCACGATCGCGAGGATCGGCGCGACGAGGAAGAAGAAAATGAGCGCGCAATGCACACGGAGTCCCGCACCCGCGATGCGTTCCGAGAGTAACCGGGTCCGTGCGTCTTTCATCTGGACCTGCCTTTTGATGACCTGTGAGTCAGCGACGCGAATGAGCGTCGGTTGCGCGGCGCGTTAGCCGAAGCGCAAGCGGTCGATACCCACCAGCCGGTTGAAGATGAAATAGAACACCGCAGTGAATGCGATCAGATAGCACGACAGCGCACCCGCGAGTCCCCAGTTGAGCTGATCGTTGGTCTGCGACGCGATGAGCGGGCTGATCATCTCGTCACCGGCACCGCCTAGCAGGGCGGGGGTGATGTAATAACCGAGCGCAAGCACGAACACGAGAAAACACCCCGCGCCGACACCCGGCAGCGTCTGCGGAATGTACACGCGCACGAAGGCCACAGCCGGATGGGCGCCGAGCGATTGCGCGGCGCCCATATACAGGGGCGACACACCTTTCATCACCGAAAAAATCGCGAGGATCATGTATGGCAGCAGGATATGTGTCATGCCGATCAACACACCCGTGCGATTGAAAATAAGCGGCAATGGGTGATCGATGAGCCCAAAGCGGGACAACGCGCTGTTGATCACACCACCTGGTTGCAGCAGCACATACCACGCGGTGGTACGCACCAGCAGCGATGTCCAGAACGGTACGATCACGAAGAGAATCAGCCGATTGCTCTGGTTCGGCGGCAGTGTCGCGAGCAGATGCGCCACGGGATAGCCCAGCACGAGGCACAGCAGCGTGACCGTCGCACTGATCGTCACGGTGCGTCCGAAGGCCGCGCGGTAGATGGCACTGTCTGCCGCGACAGACTTCACCGAACCATCAGGCGTGACTTGCGCGTCGACGGCGTTCAGCAAATAGTCGGGTGTGGGCGAGATCGACGCGCGCTTGAGCAGACGCCAGGTTTCCGGCGCATTCCAGCGTTCGTCCAGATCGATCAGTGCGGGCTTCCATTGCGCGAGCGTTTGCGAACGTGTGGCACGCGCCGTCTTGAAGAGCAGGCTGCGGAACTCCGGTTGATAGAAGTTCATGCGTCGCGCGATATTGCCAAGCTGGCCGTATTCGCTGGCGTCCTTCAGGTCGTGCGCGAGTGCGGCAAATGCCGGTTCGCCGGGTACGCCCGCACCGTCCCATCCGGCCAGCGCCGCGCTCAACTGCGGCATGCCGGCGTGCACTTCCGGATTCTGCACGCTGCGCACGAGCAGGCTCGCGATCGGTGCAACGAACGTCACCAGCAGAAAGATGAGCAACGGCAATGCCAGCAGCAAGGCGCGCATGGCGGCCTTGCGCCGCGCAGCGCGAAACGACTCGCGGTTCGCGGCCTGCGGTTCGCGGCCAAAAGGGGCAGTGGATGACAGCGGCGTGTTCATCGTGCTCGATCTCTCAGGTGACGTTCGTTCGATCTGGCGCTACTGCGTCAGCCAGTTCTGGAAACGCTTGTTGATCGCATCCGCGTTGTCGGCCCAGAACGTCGCGTTGATTTGCAGCGGACGCTTGAAGTTCTCCGGTGCCGTCGGCAGATCGTTCAGACGCGCTTTGTCGATCAGCGGAATGGCGTCCTTGCGCGGCGGCGCATACGCGATGTACTTCGACAGGTCCGCATAGGCCTGCGGCGTCGAGGCCGAGACAATGAACTTCTGCGCCGCGTCGGCATGCTTCGCGCCGTTGACCACGGCCCACCATTCGTAGTCGTACACCTGCGCGTCCCAGACGATCTTGAAGGGCTTCTTGTCCTTGTGTACGGCGTCGTCGATGCGGCCGTTGTACGCCTGCGTCATCACGACCGCGCCGTCGGCGAGGAGCTGCGGCGCCTGCGCACCCGCTTCCCACCAGACGATGCTCGACTTGATCGTGTCGAGCTTCTTGAACGCGCGGTCGACGCCAGCAGGCGTGGAGAGCGTCTTGTACACGTCCTTGGGTGCAACGCCATCGGCAATTAAGGCCCATTCCATCGCGACCTTCGGCGATTTGCGCATGCCGCGCTTGCCGGGGTACTTGTTGAGGTCGAAGAAATCGTTGATAGTGGTCGGCGCAGATTTCAGCTTGCTGGTGTCATAAGCATAGACGGTGGACCACACCATCGCCGCGACGGCGCAATCACTGATCGAGCCCGGCAGGAAGTCACTGGTGTTGCCGAGCGTCTTCCTGTCGAACTTGGCGATGAGGCCTTCGTCGCACGCGGTGATGGCGTCGTTGGTTTCGAGGTCGATCAGATCCCAGGTCGGGTTCTTCGACTGTTCCATTGCTTGCAGCTTGGCGAGGCCGCCATCGTAGGACTCGGTGGAGAACTGGTCGCCGGTTTTCGCGGTGAACGGTTCGAACCATGCTTTTTTCGCGGCAGCTTCATACGCACCGCCAAAGGTGACGACGGAAATCGTTTCGGCCGCGTAAGCCGTGGCTGTCGCAAACACCCCGAGCGCGCAAGCCGCGAGGGTGGTCCGGAATGACGTGAGTGTGGTCTTCATTCGCAGGCTGCGATGACACTGGAAAATGCCCGTCTGTACCGCGATCTTGCGGAACGCGAAGCGAAGATCCGGCGTCTTGTCGATGCCAACATCGTCGGGATCTTCATTTGCGATCTCGACGGTCGGATCCACGAAGCCAATGAAGCGTTTCTTGGTATCGTCGGATACGACCGTGACGATCTCGCAGCGGGGTGTCTGCGCTGGACGGACCTTACGCCACCGGAATGGTTCGAGCGCAACAGAAAAGAGTGGATGCCGCAGCTCATCATCAAGGGGACATTGCAACCCGACGAGAAGGAGTACGTCAGGAAGGACGGCAGCCGCGTGCCCGTATTGATCGGCGTTGCAACGCTGGACGAATGCGGAACGCAAGGTATCGCCTTCGTGCTTGATCTGAGCGAGCGCAAACGGGCTGAAGCGGAGGCACACCAGATGCAGCTCGAGCTCGCGCATGCAAATCGCGTCACGGCCGTCGGGCAGCTTGCGGCCTCGATCAGTCACGAAATGAAACAGCCACTCGCTGCGATCAACGCGTCCGGCGCGGCTGCGCTACGTTGGCTCGACCGGGAGCAGCCGGCAATCAGCCGAGCCCGTGAAATGCTGGAACTGGTAGTGTCTGAGAGCGCGCGAGCAGGCGAGGTTATCCGGGGCATTCATGGACTTGTCAAAAAGGCCCCGACGTGCACTGAGGTCCTGCAGATCAACGAGGCGATTCGTGAGGTCATGGCACTCACGTCGAGTGAAACCCACGGCAACGGCGTCTGTGTGCGGATGCGGCTTGCAGAGGACTTGCCGTTTATCAAAGGCGACCGGGTGCAACTCCAGCAGGTGATGCTGAACCTTATCATCAATGCGATTCATGCGATGAGTCTGCTCGAGGAGGTGCCGCGAGAATTGACGATCAGCACCGCCATGAAGGAGCCGGACGCCGTTCTGGTGACGGTCTGCGATTCCGGGCCGGGCGTCGCTCCCGGGAGCATCGAGCGTCTCTTCGAGCCGTTTTATACGACAAAGCCCACAGGCCTGGGGATGGGGCTGTCGATCTGCCGCTCGATCATCGAGGCACACGGCGGTTGCCTGGGCGCAAGTGCAAACGTACCCCGCGGCGCTATCTTCCAGTTCACAGTGCCTGTTCATCCAGCCGTCTCAGCGTAAGCCGCCCTCGCATTCCGCACTGCGGCGGGTGTCGCATCGATATTCTCAACCGTCCGCCGGTCGCTAAGACTTGCGCGTAATGACGACCGGCGAGCGCCCGATGTCTGGTTCAAAGCCGACACCCGAATGTACACCACGGATCGCAGTCGAAGCCCTGAAGATGGACTCAATTCGCCTTATCCAGCTACCAGGAAGCGTAGCTGGATCTTTGCGGGTATCAGTTGACAACACGGAGCCAGTCGCTATCCGTTTTGCGGCGGTGCGTCGAGATAGCCGACCCTTACAGGTGGCACGAACCACGCGAGACACAGGCCAACCATCGCAGCCAAGGCCGCCACGACCAGGCCCATGTGGATCGAGTTCACGAGCGCGCCGCGAGCCGAGTTCATCATTGCGTCGCCAGCATGCCCGGCGCTCACGAGGCGATCGATCAGCGCGGCCTACTGGGCCCGGTCAACGAGCACCTCGGGACTCGCAAACGACTTGAACCACTGCGCCGCCTGGTACGAATCCAGCGAGCGATTCACGCCCATCGTGTATAGGTGACCAAGCAGCGCGCCGGTCATCACCTTGCCTAGCATGCCGCCGAATGTGCGCAGCGATTGAAGCAATGCTGTCGCGGCGCCGAGATGGTCTCGCGAGACGATCTGCTGTGAGCAGACCCTGAGGCTCGTGCCCACGAGGCCAAGCCCCAGGCCGCTCGCAGCCATGCACGCCATCCATACGAAATGCGGCTCGTTTCCTCGCAGCACGACCACCGCCAGGCTCGCAAACGCGGACAACGCGAAGCCTACGTAGAGGATCGCGTTGGCGCGCCGGATGCGCGTGATCACACGATTGTTGATGAAGCTTCCAACTGTCGTGCCTAGCAGGAGTGGCGTGATCAGAATGCCCGAGGCCCGCGGCGACATCGCGTAGCCGCCCTGGAATAGCAGCGGCACGTAGAAGACGAGGGAGAACAATGCGAACCCGCCGAGCACTGACATGGCAAAAAGCGCACCAAGCTTTCGGTCGAGCAGCATGTCGACAGGGATGATCGGATAGCCCATGCGCCTTTCCCAGAAAAATAGCGTCAGCGAACAGACCAGCACGATTACCGCCAGCATGATTGTCGAAACAGTCCATCCTTGCCTCGGCACGAGTTCGATCGCCAGCTGCAGCGCGCCGAACGTGACTGCGACGACGAATGCGCCGAGCCAGTCGAGGCGTAGCCGCGCGCCGTCGTGGACACGGCGCAAATGCGGAAGGAAAGCGCGCACGAAAAAGAGCGCCACTACACCCACTGGCACGTTGACGAAGAACACGAGTCGCCAGCTTCCGTGCTGGGTCAGCATGCCCCCGAGCATTGGCCCGACCATGTTCGCAAGGCCAAACGCCGAGGTGACGAACACCAGCCATCGCAGGCGTAGCCTTGGATCAGGGAACAGGTCAGCGACGGTCGCGAACACCGTGCCTAGCATGATGCCGCCACCGATGCCCTGAAGGCCGCGCCCGAGCACGAGAAACAGCATGTTGGTCGCCATCCCGCAGAGCACAGCTGCGAGGGTGAAAACAAGGATGGCGGCCAGCATGAAGGGCTTGCGGCCGAACAGATCGCCCAGACGTCCGAAGATTGGAATGGTGATGACCGACGCGAGCATGTATGCCGTCGCGACCCATGCATAGAGCTCGAAACCCTTAAGCTCCGCGACGATGCGTGGCATTGCGGTTCCGACGATGGTCTGGTCGAGTGCAATCAGCATCGAAACCGAAGCGACGCCGAGCATCGCCAATATCGACTCACGAAAGGGTAGCAGCTGCCGTCCTTGATCGTGATGCGCAATGCTAGTGGACATGAAAGGGTCCTCGCGGTTGCGAAGCGGCCGATTTGACGTGCGGTGCCCGGCTTCGACGAGTCGGTCGGGCCAGCATGTGCGAGCTACGTGCGTTATGCGGTGATGGTACGCTCGTCAGCAAGAAGGTGACGGCTGGTTTTTGAGAGGTCTGAGTGCGCACTCGCGATTCCCAAGGCCGGGGGAGATTGAACGATCGACGCTTTATCGGGGTAGTCAAATCGGTTGACTTTGTTTACCGAAGCGCACGAAACGATGCCACGTTCAGGTGAGTCCGGCTGCGTTCTGGCGTAACTCTCCTCGTGTGATGCCGGCCGGTTTGAGGCACTCGTTATTCCGCGCAGTCCCGACCGACTGGCTGTCTGCGGCCGAACCTGCCTTTGGGCCTACGAGTACATTTCGGCCTTGGCCGACGTTCAAGTGTTGCGGTTGATAAGGCAGCTATGAGTTGCTTTCCTGTCGTTCGGGACTTCGAGCTTGCGAACGACGGGTTTCACAGCGAGTGGATGCGTACTCTCGTTAAGCGTTGTTCAACGCCTGCCCGCATGCGGCGTCGTGCACTCATACGGCAGCGGACAGGGGCAGGCGTTGAACAACGCTTAACGCACCTAGCCTCTCAAAGTGCTGCTTGCGGTGGCGCTCGATAAGCAGGCACCGGTCGGCGAAGCCGAAAGCTGAACTGGAGAGATTGAAGGCGGCGTTGATGGTGGCGGCGTGGCGGACGTGACAGATTGCACGGAACGCATGTTCGTCAGAGCGGCGGCACAGGAACGAAATATTCACCCATCGCGCGTCCAATGATGTTTTGATGCGCGTGACGGAGCGTCACTTCCGTTGCGGCTAGGACGTAGTCGCCGATGCGCTGTCCGCCGGGGCAAGCAAAAGCAATGCGCGTGTGGCAATTGAGCGCGATTGCAGGTTCGATCAGACGGCCGGCGATGTAGACCGAGATGACGGGGCGGCAGTGCAGCCAGATATCGTCGGGCCACACCTGGCGGCTGCCGAGTGCGGAGCGGAGCGTGTCGAAGAGCGAAATCGAAAGAAGTTGTGGAAGGGCCTGCCGCGTCTGTTCGATGAAGTGAAGCCAGGCATCGGCGCCGCCGCGCTGAAACAGCTGACCCCGAATCTCCTCAATCGGTCCGTGGCTCACGACGCCGAGGTCGAAGTCGTCCCACAGGCCGTCGGGAATCAGATCGCGCAGAAACCAGGCGATCGTTGGTTGTGGCGGAATGCCGCGAGGCAGCGTGGGGATGTCTGGGTGCATGTCGTCAGGCCGTCGTGTCGGGTGAGGAGCTGCGGGGTTCTGCTTCGCGCACGCGAGGCGGCCTCGGCGGATGGCGGAACGAGACTGTAACGTGCACGTCCTGGATCGCGTGTGTGTCCACTGTGGGCGGCTGGTCGGGTCCGGTCTTTTTCTTTGATCTGCCAAATATCCGCGTCGCGAGCGTTGCCAGCAGCGCACCTACACCGGCTGAGCCCGCGGCGGCGGGAAGCGAAACGGGCGAGGGTGATGACGGTGGATTGGGAGAGGGTTCCGCGTGACCGCCGCCGTCACCACCGCCACTACCACTACCGTTTCCGTTGCTGGTGGAGTAAATCTCGATTCGCTCGGAGAACTTGTCCGGCCCTCCCGCATTTGGCGGAAAGCGAATGCGCAAGTTCGGCACATCCGTTCCGTCATTGCAAATTGCAAAATGCTTTGAATCGTGCAAAAGCCGAAGCGCTTCGCACGCGGGTAGGCTATCGGGTCGTTGCGGTAAGGTCGCGTCCACACAGACGGACTCTTCGTCTCGCTTTTCACAGACATATTGCGGCGGTAGATGGAACTGCACCAGAATCGGCGGCTCGAACGCTACGGTCACCGGCGGTTGCGGCGCGGTCCCCGATTTATCGGTTCTGGTAGGCGGATTTCGCGTCAGCGTTACGCTGGCGTACTCTCCGTCAGGGCCCATTTGCGAGAGGTCGACATTGCAGCCTCGGTTGAGCAGCACTGCGAAGGCTTGGCTGCGCCCGGTTGTGCTCGTCAGATACGCCGGGTCGTTCAGCTCCTTCTCGATGCCATTGAGCACGGTTTCTCCGCAGGAAGGCGTCGACCATTTCAGCGGCGCTTTACCGGGTTGACTTTTAAGCGCAATCGCAGCTCCCGATGCCGTGATCGGCGCTGGCCTCGCATTAGGGGTGGTCCAGAACGAATCGGCGTTGAAGCCGCATCCGAGTCTCGCAAGACGCCGGTGCAGAACAAGCGGTGTGCAAGTGTCATCGTGCGAGCATGCTGTAATCGCGGTCGATACGGCTTTCGGCTCGCAATAGTCCATCACCGTGCAATGCGCCTCGCAGGCTGCGCCCGCGCAAGGCATGTTGTACCAATCGCCATTCTGATCGGCCGAGCACAGCCAGCGGGTCGTAACGGCCGGCTTCACGTCGCCGCGCGCGGACGCGGCTCGTGCGGGCGAACACACGCACGCGATGTTCAGGGCAAGTGCGACTATCAAGAGACTACGGACGAGCAGACGGATCACCTCGACCTCTTCTTGTCCGGGGAGAACAGGCCGCGCTGCTCGTCACCGTCGGGCGCGGCGGGCGGCCTGGTGTCCAATGGCACGCCGGGCGGAATGTCATCCTCTTTGCGGACATCCAGCGCACGCAGCAACATCTGCAGCATTTCCCATTCGCCGAGCTTGCGATAACTCTCGAACTGCGATTCGCTAAAGAATTGATCGGCCGTCGTTTCATGCGGGAACTCGACATGCTTGTTCGCGTATTCGTGAATATCTGGCGGCTCGTTCCCGTAAATGCAGGGCTTCAGATAGAGCAAAACGCCGTCGACTGGATTGAGGTTCTCGTCCAGATAGTGAATGGTAAAGCGCGCGTGATACAGGCCGGACGCGCGAGCGGAGCGGGGAAACAGCAAGATCGGCTCGCTTTCAGCGCTGATCTCGATACCCATGTCGATGCGGATCTTGCGTATTGCGCAGTACAGGTCCTCCATCGTGAAGCGGCTGTCCTGGCTGGCGTCGATCACAAAGATGCGGCGACACCGGCGATGCACCATCTCCCACAAGCCCATATTGTCGAAATGCCCGCCATCGGACAGATGAATCCAGTCGCCGGTGTCCGTTGTCTGTCCCGCGGCCTCCTGTAACAGGCGCCAGCTCGACGACGTGGGGTCTCTGCGTTCCCACTGTTTGAATCTTGGATTACCGAGCCACCACCCGAGCCGGACATTGAACACCGACATCAGGAACGCCATCGGTGTGCTGCTGTTGTAGCCCATGTTCGGATTGAAGGCCGCGCCGGAAATAGCCATCGCCGTGCCTAGCTTGACGTTGCCGGCGAAGCTTGCCACGCCGCGATAACCGAGCCGGTAATTCCCCGCGTGCAAAGCGGTGAAGGTGAAACTGTCGGCTTTGCGCTCCTGCCACGCAAGCGCATCGCCCTTCACGAGATTCAGCGCAGTGTTGACGACGAGAAAGGGCGGTTTGTTTGCGTTTCCTTCGTTGTCGAACTTGGACAATGAGATTTCATAGGCCTTCGCGAGGTCGTCGAGCCGAATGTCGTCGGTAGTGTCAAAGCCCGTGAAACGCGCTGGGTTGCGAGGCTGCCTTTCACTGCGGAAGCCGCCATAGAACGTGCGAATCAGGCGGTCGCGGTAAAACCCGTGAAGGCTGAATTCGTTCATGCGGATGACGAAACCGAGTGCAAAAAGCAGTATGCCCGAGCCCAGCATCACCAGAAGGCAGAAAGCGAGTCTGTTGTGCTCGTAAAAGTGCATGATGACCTGATCGACAAACCTGGAAAACGATTGATCGATGCATTGCGTCGACGCAGGCGTGCATGAGCGATCTTTGGTCAAGGGTTGAAAGGCGCTCGTGACGGCGCACGAAGTGGTCTTGTCCTCGAGGCAAAGGTATCGGGCGGGCGGCGTCCAGTTATCGTCCTTAATGGTCTCGAAGTGCTTCATATCTTTCCATGCCGGCATAAGCTCGATTGCCTTCCATGCGCCAATGGAAAGCAGCACTGCGAGCAACACCATGCCGACACTGCCGAACAGCGTGAGACTCACGGGCGCTTGCGCACCCGGCTTGCCGGGACTCGATTTGCGATAGCCCACAAAGGTGCTGACGGCGAGCGAGAGCGCGCTTCCTGCCGCTGCGATGCCTTGAGCCGAACCCCCGTAGTAGCTGAGCAAAGCGGGGACGCCGATCACGAGCGCTGCGCTGACGACCCATGCGGTGAGCAGCATGAAAACAAACGCGTGCGCGCGCCCCTGGTGTTCGCGCCGGCCGGCATCTTCGGTGAAGGAGCGCACGGCCGCTTTGAGGCCCTCTCCGATGAGCAAAGCAATGAGCATCAACGCAGGCGTGACGAGCGCGTGCTCGGCCGAGGCCAGATGGCTCATGTCCAATGTCGACTTGTACAAGTGCACGAGGGCCTGGAAGATCGAATAGAGAAGGCCAATCTGTGTGCCGCTTGCCAGAATCGCCCCACCGATCATGACCCAGAAACTGCGCAAGTCCTTGACATTGAGCAAGGCTAGAATGCCCTGCGTTCCAGCAATCGCAGCCCATGCGTACCACAATTGCCAAGGGCTATCGGGCGTGTCCTTACCGGTCACGCACCACATCGCATACGAAAGGCAGAAACAGGCGATGACCAGCAGCAATGCGCCAAAAGCCGCGCGCACGTCGCCACTGCGCGGTAAGGCGATGTGGTTCGCATAGCGCAGTTCCTGTGTGGGCTTCGGTCTGCCCTGGAAAAAATAAGTAGCGCCGAGGACACCGAGTCCGGAGCCCACGAAGCCCACCCAGAAAGGAATCTGTGATTTTGCCGGGTCTTGCGTCGCCTGTCCGAGCCAGACGGCGAACCACGGACCCAGCAGAAACAGCATGAACCATGGCCAGAACATCGTCCATACGATGAACAGGTTTCGAAAATAGGTAGCGACGATGGTCCATGCATCGGCTGAAAAGAGCGAAAGGCGCCTCGCAAGATAGTTGCTGTTCATTCTGAGCCATGTGAGCGGCCCTTCCTGATTGAAGGTCAGCCCCGCCATGCGAGCCTGGACATAGTCAGTCAGGCGTAATCGCTTGAGTTCGTGTTCGACAAATTCCAGCGAGAACGGAGACGAGCAGGGGGCCTCTTGTCTCTTGGCGGTGATCCAGCGCGAAAGGGCTGTGCCGATATAGCCGCCACCGGATACCGTAGAAATGTAGTGAAACTTGCCTAGCAGACGATGGCTGGCAAGCACTTGCAGCACGCCGAGGCAGAACGACGCGCTGCGAATGCCGCCGCCCGAAAGGCAGATCGCGCTCAATCCCTCGCCCGATTCATCCGTGTGATAAAGCAGGGTGTCCTGGATGTGGACGCTAGGCGTATTGTCGTTCGGATTGCCGATGATATGCGCGTACTCGCGCGCCAGTGCGCGATGGCCGATATACGGCAAGTCAGTCAGGAGTTGATGCACTTTATCGTACGCACGGCCCTTGAGAATTGCATGCAGTCTCTGTGCCGCCGCCCGAGTTGGCTCGCTATGCCGCACGATTTCAGGGTAATCGATAACCCGCGCGAGATAGTCCCAATCGAGCGTCGCGATGAGCCAACGCAGCCCTTCGTGGTGTGGTTTTCCGAGCCGGTAAGCCAGATAAAGCACGGTGATCTTGAGTTCGTCGGTGAAACCGGGGTACGCGGTAAGCTCGTCGGACAGATCGGCTGCATTGATAACAATGGCCATAGTGAGCGGCTTCACATCGAGCTGTGGACGAAGCCAGCTCCGAACCATCCACTCGATTTCAACCAGTTTGTGCCAGCGCAAGAACCGGTCGAACGCATTTTCGTCGACGACGGCAAGCGGATTTTCCGGAGCCTGTCCGGACATTCTTGCTCGCCATTCAACGATCGCGTCGGGCAACAGTCGGCTCGCCCGTTCGCCGTGACAGTGCTGCAGGAGTTCACGGACATCGTCTTCGGTCGAAAGCGGATAGCCGCGACCGACGCACACGCGTCCGTCCTCCAGATACATCGTCGGAGAAAACCCGTGATAGAGCTCGGGACAATAGCGATGCGTGTGCTCGAACGTGAGCTTCGCCAGCAGGACCTTGAGACGCGGAATAACATGACCACACAATGAAGACGCGAGGGCGCGAGGGGCGTCGAAGTCACCTTTGACGCGAGTATTCGCTACAGTTCTCTCATCCATCAGCGCCTCGATGCAGTTCGTATTGCTTTGGCCAAAGCACATTGCCGATAGCGATCGACCGTCCGCGTATATGGGTGGACACGTTCGATGCTGCGATGGGATAGGGATGGACCGCTGCTGCCACTGACGCGAATCGGTCCGGCAACCCGCGCATGCTGGCTTGCGCGCCTGCTTAAGCGTTAACGGCGCCGATCATTCCAGACAATCGCATTGCGAAAGTCGTCTCTCAATCTTGTTTGAACTTCACGTTGTATTTGTAATAGTAGATGTAGGTAGCGGCAGTGCTCAAAAACTGGGGACTTGGGTGCGGTAGCGAACATAACGTTCGGCTTGCCGCTTGTCGGCAACTTCTCGTCTCCTCGGTTTGATCTCAAGGCGGGAGCGTATCGACAGGCACGCATCTGGTGCTTCGGTTGGCCCGTTTCCGCACGGAATGCTATCGACTCGTATCCTTTCGTGCGGCGCCCCCTTCGGGCACCGCGCTTTTTTTGGGGCCACGATTCCTGTGCGCGCGAGACGGCTATCGACCCAGATGGTTGTGTGGAAACACGATGGCATTACAGTGCGACGCGTGACCCTGACTCGATCGGTGCATTTGACTGCCTTCGCAGCCACCACGGCGACGACGAGAAGGTGAGCATGTCCGATACTTTCCAGATGGCTTTAAGGGCTTTGTTTCAGACCTACGGGGATACTCACGCACCCGCCCGTCGCATGGGCGACCAGTTAGGGTACGCCGCCATTGAACTTCAGCGCGTCGCACAGGCCGCCGATCCAGTCGGCCATCGTCTCGGCATGCATGGCGCACGTGTACGTGCAGTTGGATGCGCCGGGCACCGCGACGAACGCATGGGCCTGGATTACAATGCAAGCCGGGATCAGCGATCACGGATCCTCCGCAATCCCAGATCACGATCGCCGCAATGCGCACGCTGAAGGGAGCCGGCTTGCAATTCAAGCAAAAACCCGCACATGCTCCCCTAGGTTAACTACGGAGCGGCCCCTAAGGTGGCATGGGCCTTTGCGATGGCCACCTGGGCGTTGAGGCCGTTCGCCTGCGCCGTCAATAGTGTCGTCTGCATGTTGGTCATTGCGATATTGCCTTGTTCGTCGGGCGCCTGAGCGTTGGCGGCTGCCAGCGCCTGGGCGACAGCCAGGTTGTTCTCGGCGTTTACCAGAGCCAGTTGGCCGGTAGGACCAGCGCTCAGCGCATTGGCTTGGGCGGTGGCGAGGTTGGCCTGGGCGTTGGCGAAGGCCGTCTGGGCGCTATCCGTGGCCGTCGCCGCTGCCGTCGTCGCATTAGCCTTGGCCTGCGTCAGCGTGACGCTCCTATGTCAAGCAGAGGCCGTCGAATCGGCCAGATCGGCCAGAATGAGCGGGTACAACTCTCGGACGATATAGCGCTTCAGGCAGCGGTGGATTTCCTTGTTGGACATGCCTTCCTTCGTCCGGCGTTCGACATAGACGCGAGTGCGCGGATCGCTGCGCATCCGAACCATGGCAATGGTCCAAAGAGCGTTGTTTGCGGACCTGTCACCGCCCCTGTTCAGGCGGTGCCGGACCGTCTTGCCGGACGAGGCCTGTAATGGACTTGTGCCGCAAAGTGCCGCCAGCGCAGCTTCACTTTTCAGGCGTTCGGGATTGTCACCCGCCACAGCAACTAGCACTGCAGCAGTCTGCGGCCCAACGCCGAATCGTTCGCGAAGTCGCCTAGCGTGCTGGATGGTAAGGCTGTCGAGCATGGTGTCGAGTGCCTTGAGCTCCTCGGCCAGCGTCAGCCAGCGTTTCGCCAGCAACCGCAGCGTGGTCGTGAGGGTTTGCAACATTGGCGTTTTGCCCAACGAGCGGACACGGGCACAACTCTCAACGCATTCCGCTGTCTTCGCTTTCAGAAGACGATCACGGATTTCCTGCGGGGCGCTGACGAGCAAAGCCCGTAACTGGTTGATAGCCTGCGTCTTTGCTTTGACTGCACTGCGCCTGGCAACGGAGACGGCGCGCATCGCCTCGGCGGCACCGGACTGTTCCTTTGGAATAGCCGTAGCCCTTCCGGAGAGGACGGCACGCGCGGCGTTTTCCGCATCAGTGGGATCGGACTTCCCTTTAGATCGGCGCATCGCGCGATCGGGACGATTGACTTCAAGCACCTCGATCTCATGATCGCGCAGTACGCGGGCCAATCCCGCTCCGTAGGTGCCGGTCCCTTCAACTCCGGCGCGACGCAAATGACCGAACGAATTCGCCCATGTCAGCAGGTCGAGATATCCTGCCGTGTCGGTCGATACCGATCTCGTTCCGAGAAGCCTACCTGTGTCGCTGATCACAGCCCCGACATGCGTATCCAGATGCGTGTCGACCCCCAGAATCACTTCGTTTTGTTCCATGCGTGTATCCGTTGTAGTGGGCGCATCGCCAACCCCAATCGCAGGACAGGACACTCACGGTGCAGAACAAAGCTCCTATCAGGTCACAGACGGTGGGCCCGGCAACGCTCGGGGAACGCCGGAACCCGATCGACAGGTCAACGCCAAGGCAGCTCGGCCAATCCCAGCACGGGTCAGATCGGTCCGACGTTCAGAAGCGATCTTAGACTGAGTATCCCAACAATCGCCTCGTCGACTCATTGACGAACGCATGCCATAGGCCTTCAACGTGTCCTGAAACAGGCCGCTGCAATACTGGCTGCCCCTGTCGCTATGCACGATTACGCCGGCTTCAGGGCGGCGCCTGAACCACGCCATGCGCAATGCGTCCGTGACCAGGTCAGCCTTCATGTGCGGCTGCATCGACCAGCCCACCACCTGCCGGCTGATATGACTTCCCGTGTCAATAGGGGATCGGTTTTCGGTTTCTGAATTTCCTGAGGGCGACGTAGCAGTAAGTCTCGACGGTGGATCACCCTGATATCCGCGGGTTGGTTACCGCATTACAGTGGTCCGCCCAATGAGCCTGCCGCTATCTGAAGCCGCAAATCGGATGACATCCGTTGCACAGCCGGGGCGCGGGTTGCTCGGGTGCCGGGCTACGCCGCCTTCAGGAAACTCCTTCGGATTGCTGTTCTTCAGTGGCCGGCAGGGTGAACCTGTTGTGTTGCCCCCTGTGCACCGCCCGGCACAGCCAGTGAGATTGACAGTCGGCCAATGTCCCAGATGAATCCCGCGAGTTCACGGGCCACGGCAACCACAGCAATGTTCGCATTCTTGCCGCGCATTGTCATTTTGCGATATCGCCGGCACAGCCGCAGCTGTGCGTCCCAGGCGCGATCGATGATGGGCTTGGGGAGGCCTTCTTGCCGGCGCTGGATATCTGTACTCATACGTGCGGGAAAGCGGTAGCTCCAGGCGGCCTCGACTAGCAGTTTGCGGGCATAACTGTTGCCGGTTTTCGTAATGCTTCCCTGACGCCGCCGCTCCCCGGAGGAGTATTCAGAAGGTGTGACGCCCAGCCATGCCATCAGCTGGCGCGGATGCTCGAAGCGTGACAAGTCCCCAAGCTCCGATAGCATTCCGATCGCAGTGGTGAACTGTACGCCGCGCATGGCCTGAAGGCCCAGCACGGCCGGATAGAACCGCCATTCGATCACGGCCTCGCGCAGGGCAGCCTCGAGACGTGCACATTGCGCAAGCCTCTCCTCGATCGTGCGGCGGTGTTCGTCGAAGGCCACTTGCTGCCAGTGACAGGGAAACGAGAATGAACTGATCCATCGCCGGTGCGCCGGTCCCCAATTAGCGGTACCGGTATAACCTTTACCGTGCGCGAGCAGGAATGACTTCAGTCTTTGCCGTGCCTGCCGCAGATCGGCTTTCGCGGCCGCCCATGCGCGGGCCAGATCGCGGAATGCTTCATCTTCAACGCCCGGCACATACACCGCTGAGAGGTCACCCGCGCGCAGTCCGCGCACCAGCTTGATCGCGTCACGCCGGTCCGTCTTGACGCGGTCACCGGGCTTTTTTGGAATCAGCGACGGCGCACACACCATGCAGTCAAATCCTTTCTGAACCAGTTCCCGGTAAAGCCCATAACCGCATGGCCCGGCTTCATAGACCACGCGCACCTGTCGTCCTTTGCACTGCAGACGTTTGCACAACCGGTCGATATCGGTCTTCGTCGTTCCGATCCTGCCCGGTTGCTCGACTTCGCCCATCCCCACCGCATAGGCGACCGCGATCGAGTCCTTGTGGACATCAAGCCCTACATACACTGTGCTATCGTTTCCCATTGCTGGCCTCCGTGACGGAAATCGCCGGGTGTGGCCCTGTCCACACCGTGCGGCTCTGGCAGTCATGCTAACCCGCGTTTGATTCCACACGCCGGGCCAGCCTTCCACCTCACGGGAAGTCATACTGTCTGAACAGGTCGATGATGACCGCGAGGTACACCCAGCCCTCGGCCGTCGCCAGATAGGTGATATCGCTCGTCCAGAGCTGGTTCGGCGCCGTTGCAGTGAAGTTGCGCTCCAGCAAATTAGGAGCCACCGGAAAATCATGGTTCGAGTTTGTCGTCGCAATGTACTTGCGCTTATGGCGAGCCCGAATGCCATGCTGTGCCATCAGCTTGCGAACCCGCTCCTTGCCGACGCGCACGCCATGCGTGAGCAGCTCCTTCCACATGCGAGGCCAGCCGTATTCACCCTTGACCTGCGTGTGAATCGCCTTGATGTGCGCAAGCAGTGCGTCGTCGCTCACGCGGCTTCGGTGCGGCTTGTCCTGCGCGGTGCGTTGCCGGCGCTGATGATAGCCGCTGGGACTGACTTCCAGCACTTCGCATAGCACCGACACCGGCCAGTGGCGTCGATTGTGCTCAATGAACGCGTACTTCACATCGATTCCTTCGCGAAGTACGCCGCGCACTTTTTTAGAATATCTCGCTCCATCTTCAGGCGAGCCACTTCCGCACGCAGCCGCGCAAGCTCCATCTGCTCCGCGCTCACAGGCTTCGTGCCAGCTCCTGCCAGCTTGCCTTCCCGGTCAGCCTTCACCCAGTTGTACAGCGTCTGTTCAACTACGCTCAGTGTCGCCGCCACCGCAGCCATGCTTTGCCCTGCCTTGACCAGCCGGACCGCTTCCAGCTTGAACTCGAGCGTGTACTGCGCTCGCTTTGCCTTGCTTGTCATCGTTCTTCTCCTTGCTTGAGTTTACCTGCTCAGCAAGGGATTCGTTTTTCGGGGGCAAGCTCAGTATCAGCGCGCGGGACGTGCTCGCCAAGTTCCAGGAAAAGCTTGCCCGTGAAATGCTCCCCGGGCCGGCAGGGGCAGCGCCTGAAGGCCAGACGAAGTTGAAGCCCTATCGTGACCGGGCGATTCGGCACCGGTCAGCGCGGCGCAAGTAGTCACTGAAGGCGTGGGCGATTCGTGCGCACAGGTGATGCACAACTCCGGCGTGCGGATGCATCCACTTGATTCCGGCTACGCGGGCACTCTGAGGTAGGCTGAAGAAAGTGGAGATCAATGTTTCGTAGAATGATCGAAACGGAGATCAGATGAATCGAGTACCAAAGGGCAGCTACACGAAGGAGTTTCGCGAGCAGGCGGTGAAGCTGGTTCTTGTCGACGGGCTATCGCAGCGGGAAGCGGCGGGCCGATTATCTTTGTCGGTAAAAACGCTGGGCGCGTGGGTTGTTGCTGAGCGCAAAGGGACTCTGGCGAAGGTAGGCGAGACGCAAAAGCCGCAGAGCGAGTTGGAAGCAGAACTGGCGCGTGTCAAACGTGAGCTGGCGACGGTCACGATGGAACGCGACATTTTAAAAAAAGCGACGGTCTATTTCGCGAAGGAGTCGCGGTGAAATACGACCGGATCGAAGCGATGCGACAGGACTACCCAATCGCCGTGCTGTGTCGGGTGTTTGAGCTAGGGGCCAGCAGCTATTACGCCTGGCGCCGGCGCCCCGAATCGCCGCGTGCACGGGAGAACGCGCGCCTTGAAGTCGAGATTGCAGCGGCTCACGAACGAACCCGGCGGACATATGGGCGCGAGCGATTGCAGGCGGATCTGCTCGATCACGGCGTGCCCGTTGGCCTTCACCGCATCAGGCGCATTCGCACCAAACTGGGACTTCGTTGCAAGCAGAAACGCAAGTTCAGAAATACGACAGATTCGAAGCACGATTTGCCAGTCGCACCGAATTTGCTGGAACGCAATTTTGGCATGAGCACGCCGAACCATGCCTGGGTGAGTGATATAACGTACGTGTGGACCGACGAGGGCTGGTTGTATCTTGCCGGCATCAAGGATCTGTTCAACGGCGAACTGGTCGGCTACGCCATGAGCGAGCGGATGACCCGCAGCCTGGTGATGCAGGCGTTATTCGGCGCCGTCGCGCTCAAACGGCCTCCAGCAGGTCTGATTCTTCATTCGGATCGTGGCAGCCAGGGCGGATTCAACCGGTCGTCGCAACACCTTTGATCGAGGAGGTGTTTATGGGACGACCAGCGGGGTGGATGTATAAGTTGACAGGGCGAGCAGCGATGCGCTCGCCAGGTGCGCCGTCGCATCGGCGTGAGATCGAGCGGCGATTCTGGGAGCAAATCGCGACAGGCATTACAAGTGAGAAGGCTGCAGAGGCGGTTGGCGTGTCGCAGGCGGTAGGCACTCGCTGGTTCCGTCATAATGGCGGCATGCCACTTTTCATGTCGAAGCCCTTATCCGGGAGGTACTTGTCGTTCGCGGAGCGAGAAGAGATTGGGTTATTTTCGTTCCAGGGCGTCGGAATACGCGAGATCGCTCGCCGTATCGGACGCAGCCCGTCAACGGTCTCCCGGGAACTGACACGTAACGCTGCAACTCGCAGCGGCCAACTTGAGTATCGGGCTTCGGTTGCGCAGTGGAAGGCGGAACTGGTTGCCCAAAGACCAAAGTCTTCGAAACTGGTGATTAACGCACGGCTGCACCACTACGTGCAAGACCGTTTGGAGGGCAAGGTTCGCGATCCTGATGGCCGTGCGATTGCTGGGCCTCGGCAAGCGCCTTTCAAAGGGAGAAACAAGCCGCATCGCGGTGACCGTAAATGGGTTAATGGCTGGTCGCCCGAACAGATTTCCAAACGGCTGCAGTTCGACTTCCCGGATGACGAATCTATGCGCATCTCTCACGAAGCGATTTACCAGGCTCTCTATATCCAGAGCCGAGGTGCCCTCAAGCGCGAGCTGGTCAGCTGTCTTCGCACGGGGCGGGCGTTGCGCGTACCGAGGGCCAGGGCACAAGCCAAGGCCTGGGCGCACGTTAGCGAGGATGTGATGATTTCCAGCCGGCCTGCAGAAGTGCAGGATCGTGCCGTGCCAGGGCATTGGGAGGGTGACCTGATCATCGGCCTGAACCGATCTGCTATTGGGACGCTGGCGGAGAGATCAAGCCGTTTCACCATGCTCGTGCACCTGCCTCGGGAGAAAGGCTATGGGCTGACTCCCCGGACGAAGAACGGCCCCGCGCTGGCTGGCTACGGGGCTGTCACGATGGCCAATGCGCTGAAGAAGACCGTGACTGACATGCCTGCCCAGTTGTGGCGGTCATTGACCTGGGATCGTGGCAAGGAACTATCCGATCACGCCCGCTTCACCGTCGAGTCCGGGGTAAAGGTATTCTTCGCCGACCCGCACAGTCCATGGCAGCGCGGCACGAACGAGAATACGAACGGCCTTCTGCGACAATACTTTCCAAAGGGCACAGACCTGTCCAGGTGGAGCGCTCGAGAGATCCACGCCGTTGCCAATGCACTGAATACCAGACCCCGGAAAACGCTTGGTTGGAAGACACCTGCCGAAGCTCTGGACGAGTATCTAAAATCTGTTCAACAATCTAGTGTTGCGACGACCGGTTGAATCCGCCCAGTACTGCTCCCACGATTATCGGGATCTGGCAAAGCAGTTCGGCATGACGATTTCCATGAGCCGCAAGGGCGATTGCTACGACAACGCCCCGATGGAAAGCTTCTGGGGCTCACTCAAGAACGAACTCGTGCACCACCACCGGTTCACGACACGCGCCGAAGCCCGACAGGCCATCACCGAATATATCGAGATCTTTTACAACCGGCAACGCAAGCAGGCGCGTCTTGGCTATCTGTCGCCCGCTGCCTTCACGCAGCAATTTTATAAAGTGCAACTCGCGGCTTAACCCATTGCTCTCCACTATTGACGACCGACCTCACTCCGGCAGATCCTTGCTTACCGCGGATTTAGCATCGACTGCGGAATGGAGTGACTTTCGAAGCCGCAGACGGCCCCTCCAGGTTGGCAAGTTTGGCCTTCAGGTCGGCATTCTCCATAGTTAGTTCGAGTATCTTTGTGTCGGCTTCAACCAGCAGCGACGCTGCTTGATCTCGCTGGGCCTCGATCTCTTTGATTCTAAGATTCAGTTCGCGATTTTCTCGCCGTTTGGTGAGCGCTATCTGCCGCTGCGACGATGGCTTCGGCTGCGGATGATCTCTAATCCAGCGCTGTATCTCGCTGATGAGAGCAGCATAGCGCGCCTTACGAAGCGCGGACGGATCGCGGCCAGCTTCTCTTGCCACGTTGTTCTGCGTAACTGGTGTACCTTCGGGCATAGTTTCGGGGATGCCCTGTTTCAGTCGACTGAATGCCCGGCGAAATTCCGCTTCGGCGGAGCCAGTCACGGTAACGTCATTCTTCATTGAGGATTCCAAGGGCGTTCTCTGCCGCGAGTTTCTGTGCACTTAGCGAGTCATGTAGGGGCGAACCGGCGGGGGTGCTGGCCAATCTCTCGTCCAGCACCTCGACGAGCTGGCATATAAAAGACTTCTGCTCTCGATCGAAGAGTGCATCATTGCACGGGCCACGACCGTCTCCGCCCCCGCAACGGATGATGTTATCGATGCCGCCGTACTCACATGGATCACGACTTGTGCAGACACCCAACAGTGTTTGTCGGCAGGCTACCTGGCCGGACTTCCCAGCTGCCACAAGTTTTTTCGCGTCGTTGGGAGCGACGAGTCGCAGAATTTCCGCCTTTCGCTCCGGTCCGTAGGGACTGCGAAAGCGATCGCCAAAAAGGCGCGCGATTTCCATACCCATCATCTCGTACATCGTACGAATGTACTCTTTTCGCGCAGCGTCGTTAAGGCGTACGTGGGAATATCCTTGCCCATAATAGAGCGACATGGCGCGGCTCGCATGTTTTGCCTGATACTGTAGCGATGAATCTGAGACTACTCCTGATGCCTGCATGTTGACCATGCCGGTGCGTCGCAGTTGGTGATCCGAAAGTCGCCAGATTTTCCCTACTTGGAACTTCTTGCCATCGAGCGTAGGGGTCACAAGCCTGGCAATCTGTAGATCGGTTTCAGTGATACGCAGAACATCAGAATCAAAAAGGTTCGGGCATGACTCGGACACCTTCCAATATGCTGCCAACGTCGGGCGCACGTTGATAGGCGCGCAGTGATCGCAACCCCATGGCTCGTACGCACGTTGGAGTAAAAAAGGATTACGGATTTCGTCAGAGTCTTCCAGCACATCATGATAACCCTCAGCGGCTTCCATCCTTAGTCGCGCAACGGCCTTTGCCGCGTCGACCGCAACTTGGACGGAGGGCGAGGCCACCCATCGGGCGTCGCTATCTTCTACGGTCTTGGTTGTGGCTCCTCTGATGAGAAAAATCGAACCAAACGACGGGTCTTGCTCTATCAGCAAGCAGTCAGCGCGCAGAGAGGCCGCTTCAGCGTTTCGCATCAGCGAAAAATTGAGGATATATGTCAGGCTGATTTTGCTGACGTTGGTTAAATAGCTCGCAAATAGGATGATCGGAGCGTTATCGAGAGAAACACCTGCGGGCATGCACCACCGCTGCAAAAGCGCATCAATGCCAAATCGCTTTGCGACATCGGAGAAGCGACCGTGATAGGTTCCGAGCCTATTGGGATCTCGCGAAAATGGGGGGTCGCACCCTGGACGGTTACCCGAACGTGCCGCGCGTAGCGAACCATAGTTTGTTACGTATGCCTGAAGGCAGAAGCGATAGCAGTCCTCGATTTCCTTCTGATGCACAAGGAAGTCATCGAGGAAGGTCCGCAGGCGTATCAACTGGTAGGTCCAGACACGAGGCGGAATATATGGCGTTTGCCGATTATCGTGGTCCGGCAGGTCCGCCGCAAGCCGTCTCAAAGCCTCGCGATCCAGTAGTGTGAAACCGATCTCTTCCCGGTGCTCGAAGAAAACATGGAGCAGTGTAAACACCGCGTCCGCACTCGACGGAGGTAATACCGAAGCAATCTTGCCGATGACGGCCGGAAATTTGGACAGTGCGGACGCAAGAATACGCTGTTGCGAACACAGAACAAAAATCGGCTTTAGGCGTTTAACATCATTAGAGATCGTGATAGGTTTTTTGACCTCGCGACCCCCGAACAATATCCACGCGGTAACTTGCCGCAGGAGTCGGGCGTTCTCAGGAGATACCACTCGAGCATCACTACGTTGAGGGCCATCACCAAATCCTAACTTGAGCGCATGGCCGTGCCACGGTGACAAGTCCCAACTTATATCTCCGTACCTGCTGACAACCTTCCCGTGCCGGTCGATAACGATTGGGAAATCGTCAGCCGGCGGCCATGTAGGCGGCCGAAAATTTGCGCTCGATGGGACGACTAGCGTCGAGTCCACCATGAGTCGCAGTCTGCTGGTGTCCGTGCTCATTTGCGAAGCTCTATCAGTTGAATGAACCCGTCCCACGCCGGGTGAAACACTCCTTCATCGATCCGCGTCAGGGCTTCGTCGACCCATTGTGCGTGCTGCGGATCGCTTGAACGCAGGGCATCAAGTTTTGCACCAATTCTGCTAATCACTAGTGCGGCAGGATGCGGGTCTTGTCGTTTGACGGGCGGGCGGTATTTCGAGAGTTCCAGCGATTTCAGATAACGAAAGCTCGCGAGCGACCACGGATAATCCGCGTCGTCGAGATCACGTTGGCGCTGACAGAACAGGCAACCCGCCGGACTTGTGCAGTCCGGACGCGGTGCCGCTGGCGGTACGTTAGGCAACGGTTCCGGGTTTTTGCCAGTACATGTCCCGGGGCCCGGTGGCGCGATGGTTGGATCGGATTTCAAATGGAAATGGCTGATCTCGATCACAGCAAGTTGGTGATTGGGATTTTCGTAGATTCTCAACAACGTTTCTTTTGCGTGCTGCGCCATTTCCGCTGTCACGTCTGGATCCTGAGTGCGTCGAAGGAGCCAGTTCGTGCGCGTTCTCCGGAGAACTTGAGTACCGCAATAACGGATACCCAGTCGTTTGCAACGACTTTTTACAGCGCTAAAAACGATCAAAGATGGTTCATCAGTGCGGCCTGTTTGCCACCGTGGAAATAGCCGTTCGTCATTCGGAAACATCGCTTGACGCCATACTAGATAGCGCTCGATAAGGTGACGATATTCTCGATAAATTTCAAATTCAACTTCGCCCTTGCGCCGGTCCTTGTAAATGCGACGGACCTGGTAGCCATCGAGGTGACTCGCATAGACAAAGCGCCCAACTTTCAGCGCGCGAGCCTGGGCGAGATTCATTCCCGTGCAGGCCATAAATATCAGCAGCTCAGCTTCAATCCTGAGGTTTGCTAAGGCGTGCCTGCTTTTGAGGGGATCATCCGGGTCCAATTTCCTTCTCACGGTCCGCCGGCGTTGGTCTGACGGCGCTAAGGATAAAAATCTTGCGCTGTCCATTGGGCGAAATCCGCACCACTCTTCAAGCAACTGTCCGGTCCGGAATTGGATTCGTACGGGCAGCTCACCTTGAATCGCTTCGGCAGTCAGAGCGTCCGTTAGATCGAGCAACATGTGGCCGAAGGAAAACGTCTCGGAAATGTTCTGTTTGTCGGCTTCCGTGCCCAAAACGCGTTTCCGTCGAGCCGAGTCTCGACTCCGAATTCGACTTTGCGTCAACAGTGAGACAGGAGCGTCCGATAGCTCATCGAGCACGCTTCCTACAACAACCGCGTACTTGTAGAAAGCACGGTGTCCAAGTGTGCCGGCAGAACGTTGCAGCAGCAGATACTCAGTCCAGTCAAGGAAATCGCCCCGCGCCGATGTGAGGGTAGGCGACCTACCCACCGCATCTGCCCAACGGTAAAAAATTCGAAGACAATAAATGCGATCCCCTACCGTGTATTGGCTTGTCCCTTTCGCCAGTTCATCGTGTAGCACTTCGTGAAGTTTCACGACCATGGGCAATCGTTCCCAGGCGATCGGGCCAAGAAATCCCTTGTCGATTCGACTAAAGTCGCGCGTTGAGAGGGCCGCGGCGTTCGGATAAAGCATATATTGGAGATCCCACGGAATCTGCCGTTCAGTAAACTTTGCGCCAGGAAAGGTCAGGTCAGGGATTTTCCGTTTGTGCATCGTTTTTCTCCTGACGTGCGCCTAGCAGTCCAAGGAATTCACGATCGAATGCGTTCCCAACTTCTTCCTTGATTTTAGTTTTCTCAACGAATCTAACGTAATGTAGGGCAGTCGATTCGCTTTTGTGAAGCAGTGTTTCCATGACAATCGCGATGGCAAATAGAGAACCACCGAGGCGAATTGCTAGGCGCGCGAGTTCGGTGGCGAAGGTGCAACGGCTCTGATGAAAATGAAAGTTCCGCATCGCGACAAGGCCGTTTGCTACCGCGTTCTTTCTGAACGCTGCCATCTCGACGTTTATGGCATTGCTGTTATGAGATCCCCGCTGGCAATATGGATTGCCGTACCGTGTCAGAAAAACCAGATCTTTGTTGGCTCCAGACGCCTTTACCTCCCGATTCAGGCGCCGCACACTGGATGCATATTCTCGGATCCGATCGAGATGTGTGTCGCAGATCGGAACCTGACCATTAACGCCGAACTTTGTTGCGACCGGCGGGTCCGCTGCAGGACCGACGAAGAGTTGGTAAAAGCCCTGAGCAGTGGGATTCGGCACCGCATTCTCGAGCGTCTGAACCTTAAGATCGGCGATCGTCCCAATTCGCATGCCCGTAAAAAAGCCGAGCGTTAGCATTAGGAACAGTTCTTCCGAGGCATGCCTATCAGCGAACTGCAGAGCCGCATCTCGATCGACTGCACGAACGGGAAGCAGGCCGTCTTCCAGCCTTTGTCCCGGTATGCTCCGATTCGGGATACTCAAGTCGGTAGATTTGACACTGAGGGTGCGCTCAAATCCGCGAGGGTCTTTCAGGTGAATGCCAACAACGCGCTCCTCCCACATTGGCCACGAAGTTGACAGCAGTCCGCTATCTCGAAGCCACCGATAAAACTGGATTACGACCTGGATCCGATGTGACGTAGTCGACGGCGCAAGGCTTCCGGCTTTGCGGGATCGGATCAGTTCGCCACGATAGCGAACGAGGCAGCGATTCGATCGATGCATCGGAAACTCCCACCAATCAGTGCTTGTCGACTCTAACCAGTTCGCGTATGCCAACAATGCGTTTGCCCTAGATTGCACGGTCCGGAAGTCGATATCGCCAGTGGTTGCGCTTTCCAATGCCCAGACATTGGCCTCTCGCCAGGGTGCCCCGGATTTCCAGAAGATCGTCGGAAGGCGCATTTCTTCTGTCTTTTCTGGAAGTGGCGTCCAACGCACGCCGGAGCCTTCCACCAATGCACGATGCGGCTTGAACAAAACTGACTCGAGTCGCGCCATAGCACCCCCCGCTTTAGTCGCCCACATTGGGCATGTTCTACCTGTGTCGCACGCACTTGATTGCGCAGATCCATCCGTAATCGTCGAAAAAGCCAGCGTGGGACCTGCAGGCAACACCCCGGGACTCGAACTGTGCCAACGATTGCAGAAAAATCAGCAAGGAATCTTTCGTTCATCATCAGTTTGCTTCCAACCCTTGACGACTTCACGTGCGAATACGTTGGTGGGTATTCCCCGTGTGCACAACTGAGCTGCCCACACCGCAAGGGTGTGGACAGCCGCCTGCGGCGGTTCCTCAGTTGCACACACTCGAACCTGACGCGCGCCTGCGGCGCTTGCCCCAAAGAGAAAAATACCCATAACCCTAAGGCCTCACTGTCTAGCGATGTGGTGCAGCTTGGATGTTCGTTCGTGTCAATACGTCAGTACCGTGAACCTAATTTTGTGTGATGTCAATACCCCGAACTAACGCATAGCGCACGACACGCTCGTGACCTACAACTGGATGTTCGGACCGCAACGCGCGCGGCCGTGCCCGATGTGCACGTCGCTACTGAGCGCGTGGGACGGCGAAATGCCCGATATCCTGCAGCGCGTCGCGTTCGCGGTGATCGGCCGCTCGCCGATCGACAGGCTCGTCGCGTTCAGGCAGGAGCGCGGCTGGCGGCATCTGCGGCTGTATTCGTCGGGCGGCAACACGTTCAATCGCGATTACGCGGCCGAAGATCCCGCCGGCGACGACCTTCCCGCGCTGAACGTATTCACGCGCACGGGCGGCGTCGTGCGGCACTTCTGGGCCGAGGAGATGGGGCCGTCGACGTCGGACCCCGGACAGGATCCGCGCGGCGCGCCCGATCCGATGCCGTTGTGGACGATCCTCGACATGACGCCGGGCGGCCGTGGCACCGACTGGTATCCGAAGCTGGCGTATTGAGCGGCGCTGCCATGGAGCGATCGAGCGCTACGAATGCGTCTGCGCCGCGTGGCTCTGGGCGAGCGCGGTCCACAGAAACGTGCCGACCGCGCTCGCCCGCATCGGCAGGCTGAACAGATAGCCCTGCACCGCGCGCGCGCCGAGCGCCTTCACGACCTGGGCCTGCAACGGCGTTTCGAGTCCTTCCACCACGCATTCGAGCCCGAGGTTGCGGCATAGGTCGATCACGGATTTGATGATCTTCTTCGAGGCGCTGTTGGTATCGACGTCGCTCACGAAGCTGCGGTCGATCTTGATCGCGTCGAATGGCAGCCGATGCACGTAGCTGAGGCTCGAATAGCCGGTGCCGAAATCGTCGAGCGACAGCCGGCAGCCGGCCTGCTTCAGCATCGTCATCGCGCTGTGCGCCTGCTCGAAATCGCGCGTCAACGCGGTTTCGGTCATTTCGAACGTCACGCGATGCGGCGACACGCCGCTTGCCGCGACGATGTCGATCAGGCGGCGCGCGCGCGCCGACGTCGAGATATCGATCGCGGACAGATTGAACGACAGATACAGATCGGCGGGCCAGTGCGCGACCTCGGCGAGCGCCTGGCGCAGCAGCACGTCGGTGATGCCGAGGATCAGCTCGGTCCGCTCTGCAATCCGAATGAATTCCTCCGGCCTGACCATGCCGAGCCGCGCGTTGTGCCATCGACCGAGCGCTTCGAGGCCGATCGGCCGGCGCGTGAGCAGATCGTAGATCGGCTGGAACTCGAGGAACAGTTCCGCTTCGAGGTCCGCATGGCGCAGCTCCTGCGTGACGAGGCTTAGACGCCGCATCTGCGTTTCGTGTTCGGTCGAGAAAATCACCGGCATGCCGCGGCGGTTTTCCTTGCCGACATAGAGCGCGGCGTCGGCGCGTTCGAACACCTGCGCGACCGTCGAGCCCGCGTCGGGAAACGCGGCCCAGCCGATCGTGCCCGACAGCTCCGCGACATTGTCGGCGACTTGATAAGGCTGGCTGAGCGCATCGCAGATACGCTGCCCCAACTCGACCAGCGCTTCGTTCGACACCTTGTGGCGCACGAGCACGCCGAATTCATCGCCGCCCAGACGCGCGAACATCAGGCCCGTTTCGCCGATCAACACGAGCCGCGTGCCGACTTCCTGCAGCACGAGGTCGCCGCTCGCGTGACCGTAAATGTCGTTGACCTGCTTGAAGCCGTCCAGATCGATGAGGCCGACGTTGAAGCCGCCACCGGTTTCGAGCGCCTGCTCCGATATCGCGCTCAGCGCCGCGAAGAAACTGCGCCGGTTCGGCAGGCCGGTCAGACTGTCGATGCTGGCGAGCCGGTAGTTGTCGTCGCTGAGCCGTTGGGTGTTGTGCTGGCTTGCCTGCAGTTCGCGTTGCGCGTGCACCGCGTCTGCAAACGTGCGCCAGTAAAGCTGGATGACCGCCGCGAGCGCGACGCCGACCAGCGCCATGTCGACGGCCATCGCGAAGAACACCGGCGAGCCGCTCGACACGAGGAAGCCGGAGAAACTCAGGATGACGATGCAAAGCAGCAGAAGCGCGGGCTTGCGCAGATGGATCAGGCAGAACATGCTGCCGACCAGCGTCGTCGCCATATAGAACGCGACCTGCGCCTGCTGGTAGGCGGTGCCGTACGGAAACAGCAGCACCGACCAGCCGCTGAACGCGACGCCGAACACGCCGACGATCCATGTCACGCTGCGCAATTCGCGGACCGCCTGAGCGTCCGTCATCTTATGGTTGCGTTTGCGCCACCAGCGCACGCAGCGATACACACACAGCGCGCCGAGCGTGCCGGGCACATACATCGACAGCCAGGCCGGCGCGCTGTCCAGATGCGTCGCCGCCACCGCCGCCGTGTTGACGAGCAGGATGAAGTAGAGCAGCGGTACCTGGCGGCGGAACGCGTGCAACTGCGCACGCATCAGCTCCCGGTCACCCTCGGCGACCGACAGTACCTTCTTCAATCTCGCAAGCCAAGCCATCGCCATCCCTTTAACGTTTGCGCGCTAAACGCAGCTGTTTATATCGGCGCGAGGCTGATTAACTTGAGCGCTCAAAGGGGTAACGGAGCATCGCAGTCAAGGGTCCGTGAAACCTGCTGCGCGCTTACGGATAGTCGGGCGGTAAGTACTACCTGGCGGCGCGTGTCGGCGGCGCTGGAACCAGACGTTTGTGCCGGATGCCGATCGCGAGACTCGAGCAAAAGGCGGCCTTCGCGCATGCTCAAAGCGTGGGGCACGACAGCACCCGCTGCGGCCGCATGGCGGTGCCGGGCTGGCCGGCCGGCGCGGGCGTGCCACGCGGCGCGGCCGCGACGAGCCGGACCGCGTCGGCGCCAGCATTCGCGAGCACGTATTTTTCCGGGCTGTCATCCGGCTGCCAGTACGCGCGAAACACGTCGCCGTCGCTGAACACGAGCAGCTTGCCGTGCACGGTTTTTCCGCCGCCAACGAAGTCGACCGGTTCGCCGTCGCGTAGCGAAAAGCTCTGCGCGGCGCTGGAGTTCGTCGCACCGACGAGGGTCGCGCACGCGTTGTCGTCGGCCGCGGCCGCCGCCGACGACAACGCGGCGAGCAGCGCGCATGTTGCAAAGTGGCGAATTCTCACTTCTTTATGTCTTGCCGATAGTTAACTTGTGACATGTGTCGCAAATGGTGCGCCCGCGCATCGGGAAAAGGGCTATCGTCATCGGGAAGCCGGCGCGGGATCGCGTAACGCGACCTAAAGTACTGAAATTGCAACGGATTGTGATGCGCGGCGAATGCTCATGAGGCGGCGCGCGCGCATAAGCTCGCGATTCTTATGGCAGTTTGGGGCGCAAAAACGTCAAAACGGCGCCTCCGCCTTGATACAAGCCTTACACCAAGGGTTTGCGCGAAGGTGCGCCTATGCGTTAGTGTGTCGGTCCCGGCGCCTCAGAGGGCGCCGGTTCCATGATTACCATACGGGAAGTGCTATGAACAAACAGGAACTGATTGATGCAGTCGCCGCAGCGACGGGCGAAAGCAAAGCGGCAACCGGCCAGACCATCGACGCGATCGTCGAGGCAGTGACCAAGGCCGTGGTGAGCGGCGATACGGTGCAACTGGTCGGTTTCGGTTCGTTCTCGACCGGCGCGCGCGCGGCACGCGTGGGGCGCAATCCGTCAACGGGCGAAGAGATCCAGATCGCCGCGGCCAAGACGGTGAAGTTCACCGCAGGCAAGGCGTTCAAGGAAGCCGTCAACGCGTCGTAAGCAACGCGCTTCACGCCGGAGCATTCGCGATGCGCGCCGCAGCCCCGCTGTGAGGCGCGCGTGAGTGATGCGTCGGGCGTGAGGATCACGCGCTGCCCAACCCGGCCAGGCGATTCGCCGGCAGCTGGTGCGGCGCGTGTGTCTGGCTCCTTGAGCCAGGCGTTCGTGGGCTCGACCGGCTTCGATCGAGTCTAAAGCGGACCCGCCGCGGCCATCGCGATCGGGCGGTCCGTGCGTTGCCCTGTCAGCCCGCGCGACGCTTGCGGGTTGCCTCGGCGAGCGCGGCGAGCACCGGTTCGGTCTGCGCCCAGCTCACGCAGGCATCCGTGATCGACACGCCGTAACGCAACGGCACACCGGCCTTCAGATCCTGACGGCCTTCTTCCAGATGGCTTTCGAGCATCACACCGATGATGCGGCGCTCGCGCTCCGACAGTTGCCGCGCGATATCGTCCGCGACCTCGATCTGCCGCAAGTGCGATTTGTTCGAGTTCGCATGCGAGCAGTCGATCATCACCTGCTCGCGCAGACCCGCTGAACCCAGCGCTTCACAGGTCGCCTGCACCGACGCGCTGTCGTAGTTCGGCCCTTTCTTGCCGCCGCGCAGGATCACGTGCGCGTCGTCGTTGCCGCGCGTTTCGAAGATCGCGGCCATGCCCATTTTCGTCATGCCCATGAACGCGTGGCTCGCACGCGCCGCGACGATCGCGTCGGCGGCGATCTGCACGCCGCCGTCGGTGCCGTTCTTGAAGCCGATCGGGCAGCTCAGTCCCGACGCGAGCTGACGATGACTCTGGCTCTCGGTCGTGCGCGCGCCGATCGCACCCCACGCGATCAGATCGGCGATGTATTGCGGGCTCAACAGGTCGAGAAACTCGGTCGCCGTGGGCAGGCCCAGACCGTTGATGTCGAGCAGCAATTGCCGGGCGAGACGCAGGCCTTCGTTGATGCGGAAGCTGCCGTCCAGACGCGGATCGTTGATGTAGCCTTTCCAGCCCACCGTCGTGCGCGGTTTCTCGAAGTACACGCGCATCACGATCAGCAGATCGTCCCGGTAGTGATCGGCGGCGGCCTTCAGCTTGCGCGCGTATTCGATCGCCTGGTCGTGGTCGTGAATCGAACAGGGGCCGACGATCAGCACGAGCCGGTCGTCGCGGCTGTGCAGAATGTCGGCGATTTCGACGCGAGTCGTCTCGACCAGCGACTGCACCGCGGGCGGCACCGGCAGTTCGTCCTGCAGCAGCGCGGGGGAAATCAGCGGACGGACCGCGCCGATGCGCACGTCGTCGATGCGCGTGGTGTCCTGGGTGGCGTCGGCCGAGCCGACTTCCTGATCGTGCAGGGGATTGTCGAGGGCGCTCAAGATGTTCTCCGCAATCGGTTGATGAGGCGGCCTTGCCGCCTGATTATGCGAGCGCCGCCGCGATGAGGGCGTGCGGGCGCCGCGTGGGTTTGACGTGGACCGTGCGGGTTGGGTTACTGCGTGCCTCGGGCGAGGTTTGACGCAAGGTCTTGCGTCGGGCTTGACGCGAAGCCGACGCGACCGCGCACGGATGCGCTGGCGCGATTATGACACCCGCGCCGGCCTCATGGCAGGTGGACCGGCGGGCAGGCGGCGCGGCGGATTCAGAGCTTCTTGAGCAACGCCATCGCGGCGGCCGGATTGCGCTCCTTGAAGCCGCTGATCACATATAGATAGACGTCGCGCGTGGCGGCTTTCGCGGGCGGCTCCGCGCAGGTCTCGAGATCGTCGGGCGTGGTGCCCGCGGCGAGCTGGCGCGCGCGTTCGGCCCATGCGTCGAGCGCTTTCGTCGAATAGCCTTTGGCTTGCTTTTCGCTCGTGCCCATGATGCGCGCGTAGACGAACGGCGCGGTGATGTCGGCGATCTGCGGATACTCGCTGTCGGCCGCGAGCACGACCGCGACCTTGTACTTGCGCGCCAGCGCGATGAGTTCCGGTGTCCTGAACGAATCGTGACGAACCTCGACCGCGTGCCGCAGCTTCTGTCCTTCGATGCTCGCGGGCAGCAGCTTCAGAAAGGCCTCGAAATCGTCGGCGTCGAATTTTTTGGTCGGCGCGAACTGCCAGTTGATGGGCCCGAGCTTCTGCTTGAGCAGCAGCACGCCGCTTGCGAAGAATCGCTCGATCGTGTCGCCGGCTTCGGCCAGCACCTTGCGGTTGGTCGCGTAACGCGGCGCCTTTAGCGAGAACACGAAATCGTCGGGCGTCTCCTGATACCACTTCTCATAGCTGGCCGGTTTCTGCAAACCGTAAAACGTGCCGTTGATTTCGATCGACGTCAGATGCCGGCTCGCATATTCGAGTTCGCGGCTTTGCGTCAGGTCTTCCGGATAAAACGGCCCGCGCCACGGCGCATAGGTCCAGCCGCCGATGCCGATGCGAATGCGTGCGGCGGACGTGGATCCGGACGACGTTTCGGTTGATTTTTTCGTTGGCGCTTTCTTTGCGGCTTTCGGTTTGTCGCCGCGTTCTTCGCCAGACTTCTCGCTTCGCTTGTTGCTTTCCTTCGCGCTTGTCGCTGCGGGCACTTGGGCTCTCCTTCGGGCTGCGGCGGGAAAGCTCGTAGATTAGCCGCTTTTCTCGCGGCGCGCGGCGCTTGCCGGGCCGGGGGCCTCGGCCTTGCCTTCGCCGGCCGCGGCGCTGGCTTCGTCGAAACGACGGCTCGCTGCGGCCACTTCCACGCGAAAGCGCTGCAACGCGCCGAGCGCGAGGTCGGGCGGCGTCAGCGCGACCCACAGCACGTCGATCAGCTGATCGGCGGTGGCGTCGATATCGATCTGCCGGTTCGTCAGCGTCGCGTCCCACAGCACATGCTCCATCGGGCCGAACACCATCGAGCGCAACAGGCGCAGCGGCATGTCGGAGCGAATCTCGCCGCTTTGCTGGCCTTGCGCGAGCACGCGCATCAACGGCGCGGTGTAGCGGCGCTGCAGTTCGGTCAGCGCTTCGCTCAGTTCGTGATGCCGCGCGCGCCCTTCGGACAGCACCAGCGCGCACAGATCGGTGCCATTCACGAGCATCAGCCGCAGATGCATGCGCACGATGAACGCGAACTGCTGGCGCACGTTGCCGTCGCGCGGCAGGCCCGCTTCGATCGCGTCGATGATCTCGTCGTACCAATCGCCGATGACACGAGCGCACAACTCGCGCTTGCCGCGAAAGTAGCTGAACACCGTCGCCTCGGAAACGCCCAGGCGCTGCGCGATTTCCGCAGTCGTCGCGCGTTCGTAGCCCTTTTCGGAGAACACGTCGCGCCCCGCCTGAAGAATCTCCTTCACGCGCTGCTGCGACTTGCGTCCGGCCGGCTGGCGACGCGAGACAGGCAATCCGGCCTTCTCGGCAACCGTCATATGAGTAAAATTCAGATTTTTGGTGCGGATTGGGGCTCGAGCTGGCGTTTGAACGCTGCGTCTATGCCCGATGAACGCGATCGTAGCACCGAATCGGCCAGCTAATGCGGGTTTGTAAATTTCTGAGTAACACTCAGAAATACCTATTGACGCATACGTCAATCTGGCGTGAAATGCGCGTTGACATGCTTTCGCGTGCCGCTTCGCGCTCCACCAACGGCCGCCCACGAACTCAGGAGACACCGCAATGCCCAATCTGCCCGGTTTGCAGTTCCCGCTCGGCGAAGAGATCGAAATGCTGCGCGACAGCATTGCGTCGTTCGCCGCCAAAGAAATCGCGCCGCGCGCCGGGGAAATCGATCGCACCGATCAGTTCCCGATGGACCTGTGGCGCAAGTTCGGCGACCTCGGCGTGCTCGGCATGACGGTTTCCGAAGAGTACGGCGGCGCGAACATGGGCTATACCGCGCACATGGTCGCGATGGAGGAAATTTCGCGTGCGTCGGCATCGGTTGGCCTGTCGTACGGCGCGCATTCGAACCTGTGCGTGAACCAGATTCATCGCAACGGCACCGACGCGCAGAAGCGCAAGTATCTGCCGAAGCTCGTGTCGGGCGAGCACGTCGGCGCGCTCGCGATGAGCGAGCCGAACGCGGGCTCGGACGTGGTCAGCATGAAGCTGCGCGCCCAGAAGAAGGGCGATCGTTACGTGCTGAACGGCACCAAGATGTGGATCACCAACGGCCCCGACTGCGACACCCTGGTCGTCTATGCAAAGACCGATCCCGAAGCGAATTCGCGCGGCATTACCGCGTTCATCGTCGAGAAGGGCATGAAGGGTTTCTCGGTCGCGCAGAAGCTCGACAAGCTCGGCATGCGCGGCTCGCACACCGGCGAGCTGGTGTTCCAGGACGTCGAAGTGCCGGAGGAAAATATCCTTGGGGCATTGAACGGCGGCGTCAACGTGCTGATGAGCGGTCTCGACTACGAACGCGCGGTGCTCGCGGGCGGCCCGACCGGCATCATGGTCGCGGTGATGGACGCGGTCGTGCCGTATATCCACGACCGCAAGCAGTTCGGCCAGTCGATCGGCGAATTCCAACTGATCCAGGGCAAAGTCGCCGATCTGTACACGACGCTGCAGGCATGCCGCGCGTATCTGTATGCGGTGGGCCGCCAACTCGACACGCTCGGCAACGACCATGCGCGCCAGCTCCGCAAGGACTGCGCGGGCGTGATTCTGTACACGGCCGAAAAGGCGACCTGGATGGCTGGCGAGGCGATCCAGATTCTCGGCGGCAATGGCTATATCAACGAGTATCCGGTCGGTCGTCTGTGGCGCGATGCGAAGCTCTATGAAATTGGCGCGGGCACGAGCGAAATTCGTCGCATGCTGATCGGCCGGGAGCTGTTTGCCGAAACGCTGTGATACAAGCGCGCGTGAGCCCCCTCAATACGCCGCACTTTGGAGAAGCGACGTCATGCCGATCATCGAATCGAAACTGAACCCACGCTCGGACGACTTTCGCGCGAACGCGGCGGCGCTCGAAGCGCTCGTCGCCGATTTGCGCGCGAAGATCGAGCAACTCGCGCAGGGCGGCGGCCAGGCCGCGCGCGACAAGCACACGAGCCGCGGCAAGCTGCTGCCGCGCGAGCGGATCGCGCAACTGCTCGATCCGGGCACGCCGTTTCTCGAACTGTCGCAACTCGCCGCGTACGGCATGTATAACGACGACGCGCCGGGCGCCGGCGTGATCACCGGCATCGGCCGGATCGCGGGACAGGAGTGCGTGATCGTCTGCAACGACGCGACCGTGAAGGGCGGCACCTACTATCCGGTCACCGTGAAGAAGCACGTGCGCGCGCAGGAAATCGCCAGCGAAAACCGCTTGCCGTGCGTGTACCTCGTCGACTCGGGTGGCGCGAATCTGCCGAATCAGGACGACGTATTTCCCGATCGCGATCACTTCGGCCGCATCTTCTACAACCAGGCGAATCTGTCGGCCGCGGGTATTCCGCAGATCGCCGTCGTGATGGGCTCGTGCACCGCGGGCGGCGCGTATGTGCCGGCGATGAGCGACGAGTCGATCATCGTCAAGAACCAGGGGACGATTTTTCTCGGCGGCCCACCGCTCGTCAAAGCCGCGACCGGCGAAGTGGTCAGCGCCGAAGATCTCGGCGGCGGCGACGTGCATACGCGTCTGTCGGGCGTCGTCGATCATCTTGCGCAGAACGATGCGCATGCGCTCGGGATCGCGCGCAGCATCGTCGGCCATCTGAACCGCGTGAAGCCGGCGCCGCTCGTATTGCAGGAGCCGAAGCCGCCGCGCTACGACACCCAGAGCATCTACGGCGTGATTCCGGTCGACACGCGCAAGCCGTTCGATATCCGCGAAGTGATCGCGCGTATCGTCGACGATTCCGCGTTCGACGAATTCAAGGCGCGCTACGGCACCACGCTCGTCTGCGGCTTCGCGCATATCTGGGGGCATCCGGTCGGCATCGTCGCGAACAACGGCATTCTGTTTTCGGAGTCGGCGCTGAAGGGCACCCACTTCATCGAGCTGTGCTGCCAGCGCAAGATTCCGCTCGTGTTCCTGCAGAACATCACCGGCTTCATGGTCGGCCGCAAGTACGAAAACGAAGGCATTGCGAGGAACGGCGCGAAGATGGTCACCGCGGTCGCGACCGCGAAGGTGCCGAAGTTCACGGTGATCATCGGCGGCTCGTTCGGCGCGGGCAACTACGGCATGTGCGGCCGCGCGTATTCGCCGCGCTTCCTGTGGATGTGGCCGAACGCGCGCATCTCGGTGATGGGCGGCGAGCAGGCCGCGTCGGTGCTCGCCACCGTCAAGCGCGACGGCATCGAAGCGAAGGGCGGCAACTGGAGCGCGGAGGAAGAAGAGGCGTTCAAGCAGCCGATCCGCGAGCAATACGAGCGTCAGGGCCATCCGTACTACGCGAGCGCGCGGTTGTGGGACGACGGCGTGATCGACCCCGCGCAAACTCGCGACGTGCTTGGGCTGGGTTTGTCGGCGGCGATGAACGCGCCGATCGAAGACACGCGTTTCGGCGTGTTCAGAATGTGATGGCCCACGGCGCCGCGACGCGACGACGCAAGGCGAAGGAGTGCTACGCATGCAATACGAAACGCTGAAGGTCGAGCTTGCCGGCCAGATCGCGACGGTCACGCTCAATCGTCCGGACGTGCGCAACGCGTTCAATGAAACGATGATTGCCGAGCTGACTGCCGCATTCACCGCGCTCGACACGCGCGACGACGTGCGCGCGGTCGTGCTCGCCGCGAACGGCAAGGCGTTCTGCGCGGGCGCCGACCTGAACTGGATGAAGAAAATGGCCGGCTACTCGGACGACGAGAACCGCGCCGACGCGATGCGGCTCGCCGGCATGCTGTCGGCGGTATATCGCTGCAACAAGCCGGTGATCGCGCGCGTGAGCGGCGACGCATACGCGGGCGGCATGGGCCTGATTGCCGCGTGCGATATCGTCGTCGCGGTCGACAGCGCACACTTCTGCCTGTCCGAGGCGCGGCTCGGGCTGATTCCCGCGACGATCGCGCCATACGTGATTCGTGCGCTCGGCGAGCAGGCGTCGCGGCGCTACTTCCTCACCGCCGAGGCGTTCGACTGCGCGAGCGCGTTGCGGCTGGGTTTGGTCAGCGAAGCGGTGAGCGCCGAGCAGCTCGATGCGATAGTCGCGCAGCTCGCGCAGACGCTGTGCGCGAACGGCCCGCAAGCGGTGCGCGCCTGCAAGCGGCTCGTGCAGGACATCGCGGGCCGCGAGTTGAGCGACGCGCTGATCGAGGACACCGCCGTGCGGATTGCGAAAACGCGGGCCGGCGCAGAGGGCCGCGAAGGCGTGGCGTCGTTCCTCGAAAAGCGCACGCCGGGCTGGCGCAACTGACATGCTCCGCTAACAACCATCGCCCCGTACCGCCCATTTCATCGAGACACTCATGTTCAACAAGATCCTGATCGCCAACCGGGGTGAAATTGCGTGCCGCGTCGCGGCGACCTGCAAGCGGCTCGGCATCGCGAGCGTGGCCGTCTATTCGGACGCCGACGCCAACGCGAAACACGTCGCCGCCTGCGACGAAGCGGTGCATATCGGCGGTTCGACGGCGGCGCAAAGCTATCTGCGCATCGAGCGGATCATCGAAGCGGCGCGCGCGACCGGCGCGCAGGCCGTGCATCCGGGCTACGGCTTTCTTTCGGAAAACGAAGACTTCGCGCATGCGTGCGAGGCGGCCGGCATCGTCTTTATCGGACCGCCGGTCGAAGCGATTGCCGCGATGGGCTCGAAGGCCGCCGCGAAAGCGCTGATGCACGCGGCCGCGGTGCCGCTCGTGCCCGGCTATCACGGCGACGACCAGGAGCCGCAGCTGTTGCAGCGCGAGGCGGACACGATCGGCTATCCGGTGCTGCTGAAGGCGAGCGCAGGCGGCGGCGGCAAGGGCATGCGCGTGGTCGAGCGCAGCGCGGACTTCGCGGCCGCGCTGCTGTCGTGCAAGCGCGAGGCGGCGAGCAGCTTCGGCAACGATCGCGTGCTGATCGAGAAGTATCTGACCCGGCCGCGTCACGTCGAGGTCCAGGTGTTCGCCGATCGGCATGGCGGCGCCGTTTATCTGTTCGACCGCGACTGTTCGGTGCAGCGGCGTCATCAGAAAGTGCTCGAGGAAGCGCCCGCGCCGGGGCTCTCGGCCGAGGTCAAGCGCGCGATGGGCGAAGCGGCCGTGGCCGCCGCGCGCGCGGTCAACTACGTTGGCGCGGGTACGGTCGAGTTCATCATGACGCCGACCGGCGAGTTCTATTTCATGGAGATGAACACGCGGCTGCAGGTCGAGCATCCCGTCACCGAGATGGTGACGGGGCAGGACCTCGTCGAATGGCAGTTGCGCGTTGCCACGGGCGAGAGTTTGCCGCTCACCCAGCAGCAGTTGAAGCTCGACGGCCACGCGATCGAGGCGCGCATCTACGCAGAGCATCCGGCGCGCGGCTTCCTGCCGTCCACCGGCACGCTCAAGCATCTGCGCATGCCCGAAGGCGTCGAGTTCGCGATCGACGCGGCCGGGCTCGGCGAGCCGGGCCGCAAGGCGCCGGTGCGTCTCGACAGCGGCGTGCGCGAGGGCGACACGATCACGCCGTTCTACGATCCGATGATCGCCAAGCTGATCGTGCACGGCGCGACGCGCGAGGAGGCATTGGCGCGCCTCGCGCGTGCGCTGCATGCCTGCGAGGTGGTCGGGCCGCACACGAACGTCGAGTTTCTGCGGTGCATCGTCGCGAGCGAGCCGTTCGCGAGCGGCGAGCTCGACACCGGTTTGATCGAGCGTCATCACGACGTGCTGTTCGCGCCGGCACAAAAGCCGTTCAAGGAAGCGCTCGCGCTCGCGTGCGCCGCGTTGTTGACGCGCGAGGGCGGCACCGCGCACGGCGCGTCGCCGTGGGACGCGCTGTCGCACTGGCGGCTCAATAGCGGCTACACGCAAACGCTCGGCTGGCGCGTGATCGACGACGGCGCCAACGACGACAGCCCCGACGCGTTCACGGTCGTTTTCGCGCGCAACGGGGACACGCAAGCGCTTGTGCAAACACTCGAACACGACGGCGTGCGCGAGGACTTCACATGGTCGGTCGGCGCGGGCGCCCATGAATTCCGCGCGACGATCGGCGATGCGCGCGTGACGGGGCGTGTATTCGTCGACGGCGACAGGTTCCACGTGTTCTGCCATGGCGAGACGCTCGCATTCGAATGGCAGAACCTGCTCGCGCATGCCGCGGATGCCGAGCACGGCGAAGGCCGTCTGACCGCGCCGATGCCGGGCAAAGTGATTGCGGTGCTGGTCGAACCAGGCGCGGTGGTCGAGAAGGGCGCGCCGCTGATCGTGATGGAAGCGATGAAGATGGAGCATACGATCGGCGCCCCGGCGGCGGGCACGGTCACCGAGGTGCTGTATGCGGTCGGCGATCAGGTCACCGACGGCGCGCAACTGCTGGTGCTGGAGGTGCAGCAGGCGGGTGAATAAGCGCGTCGAGTGGCAGATGAGCGAGTAGGTGAATCAAGCGAGCCGCTCGTAGCCCGCGGCGCGCGCTTCGCTTTCCAGCTCGCCGATGCGCGCGTAGTCGGTCAGCGGCAACGTCGAAAAACCCCTTAAACGCAGGCGTTTTGCGCGCTCGGGGCGGACGCTCAGCGCCTCGTTCAACGCGTCGCGCAACGCGGCGATCGTGGCGGGCGGCACATTGGCCGCGGCGATCAGCGGCAAGCCCGGCGAGGCGGCGGTCATGCCGATCGCGCGCACGCGCCCCGCGAGTTCCGGCAGCACGTCGCAAACGAAGGCGAAGGTCACGCAGTCGATCGCGGCGACGTCCGCGCGATTGTCCGCGACCGCGCGCAGCGAGCCGACATGCGAGCCCGTGCGCAGCACCGCGCCGAAGAACATGCCGGCGCGCGCGAGCGGCGCGACCGCGTGACGAAATGCGTTCATGCCGCTGTTTGAATCGTCCTGGTTGTAGGCGGCGCGTGCGCCTCGGCACGAGGCGAGTGAGTCGAAGCGCGCGTCGGCGCGCGTGACCAGTACGCTCGAGTAATGCGCGCCGTCGCAGCCGGGCGCATCGAAGCAGGGTGTCGCGACCAATTGCACCTGCGCGTGCAGCCCCTGCATCAGCGGATAACCGCAGGTCTGGGAAATCAGCAGATTCGGGCGCCGCCAGAAGCCGTGCAGTTCCTCGTCCGGTTCGACGATGCGGCACGCGGGCTTGACCCGGCGCAGCACGTCGTCGAGCCACTCGCGCCATTCGAGGTCGAGCGCGGGTGTCACGTTGTACATCGGCAGGGCGGCGATCCAGCTCATGAAGGCGTTTCTCGCGCCTAATGTCTGACTAATTTGAATTCGTCGAGACCGAGCCGCACCGGCTCGCTCGGCGTGAACTGCCATCGCTGCGCGGCTACGGAGAGGATCTCGTCCTGCGCATCCTCGAACGCGACCAACAGGTCCTGCCTGCGACGGCTCACGGCGCCACAGAACTCGACCAGCGCGTCGGCGCTGACTTCAAAAATCTGCGCACGATCGTCGCAGCACACGCGGAACGCGACCGTCGCGCATTCCGTCACACAGGGCCGGAACCCTTCATCGACATAGACCGACATGGCGAACTCCTTCGGACGCCTGAATCGACAGGATGACAAACCGCGCCTGCCAGGTATGTGGGAGAACCGGCATTGACGGCCAAATGCCCGGCGCCGCGGCAGGCGCGACGGTCCGGAAGCTGGCGGAAAGTAAGCCAGAAACTGGCGGCGGACTCGTTGAAGTCCGAGCCAGGGCCGCGGCGTGAACCGTGGCCGGAGGGAGGCGGCGGCGGTTCGACTCGCCATCGGTCTCGCCTGCTGGTGGGCCGCCCCGGGTCAGAATCGCGGCGGCACTGCTCAGAAAATGCTTAAATCGGGCGCTCCAATCCAATGTCGAAATCGACGCGAGAGCCGCTCGCGCCGGTCTCGGACTGTGTTTGGATTTTCTCACCAATCTCGCGGTGCAGATCGGCGTAGGTATCCACTTTACGATTAGCGCGCGTTTTGTGCAGGCGATGAGTCCGGCGGGGCTGGCCGGGTTGCGTGAGCGCCCGGGATATTGAGCCGACGGATCAGCGGGCCCAATGTCGTCGCCTGAATCAGCAGGCTGAATACCACGACGAGATACGTGACGCCGATGAACATTTCGCGTCCGTGAAACTCCGGCAGCGACAGCGCGAGCGCAATCGAGATGCCGCCGCGCAGTCCGCCCCACGTCAGCACGACAGCCGAATGCGGACTGAGCCGCCGGAAGTTCTGCAGCGCGAGCAGCGGAATCGCGACGCTGACGCCGCGCGCGAACAGCACGACCGGAATCGCCGCGAGCCCGAGCCAAACGATCTCGACGCGCAGCGACAGCGCAATGATTTCGAGTCCGATCAGCCCGAACAGCACGAGATTGAGCAACTCGTCGAGCAGGTCCCAGAAGTTGAACAGATGCTCGCGCGTCTTCTCCGACATCGACGTCGACGCGCCGTGATTGCCGATCACGAGCCCCATGATCACGACCGCGAGAGGCGCTGACACGTGCAGCGCTTCGGCGAGACTATAGCCGCCGGTCGCGAGCGCGAGTGTGATCAGGATTTCGACCGGATAGCTGTCGATACCTCGCAGCAGCAGCGACGCGCCGAAGCCGAGCGCCGCGCCGAGCACGAGCGCTCCGGCGACTTCGCGCAGCAGATCGAATGCGATCGCGCCCGCGGAAAACTCGTTCGCGCCGGTCGCGAGTCCGACTAGCGTGACGAATGCGACGACGGCCGTGCCGTCGTTGAACAGCGATTCGCCGGTAATCTTGGTTTCGAGGCTTTCGGGCGCCGCCGCGCGCTTGAGCACGCTGAGTACCGCGATCGGATCGGTCGGCGAGATCAGCGCGCCGAACACGAGACACCACAGCAGGCTCACCGGCTGGCCGAGCCATTGCGCCGCGTAGTAAAAGCCGAAGCCGACCACCGCGATCGAAATCAATACGCCGATCGTCGCGAGCATCAGCACCGCGCGCCGCTGCGTGCGCATCTTCGACAGATCGACGTGCAGCGCGCCGGCGAACAGCAGCAGACTTAGCAGGCCGTGAAACACGATGTCGGCAAAATCGATCTGCACGACGATCTTGCGCGCGGCGATCGCCATCGCCGGATAGTAGAACCCGAGCGCAGAAATGCCGACGCAGACGACGAGCCCGACCGCGGTGATGCCGAGCGTGTCGGGCAACCTGATGAATCGATAATTGAGGACGCCGAACAGCGCGACGATGGCGAACAGCGCACCGGCAATCTGGAAGACGCTCATCGTGCACGCTCTCCCGCTTCGCGGCGGCGCGAACGCGTGATCACGGTGGCACCGAGGTAACTCGCGCGACAAGGCATAAAACAGGCAGGCAGAGAATGCCGACACAATTGCGATATTGAACCAGCGAGATGTTTCACCAGCAATTCCTTATTCAGGCTCATTCAATCCGATAAGCGATCTGCGGTCTGTAATGACACGATCTTTGCCGCTGGCGATCGAGCGACGTACCGGGACGGACGCTTTATTCAAACGCAGCGGACGATGCGGCCAGACGCAGCGTGCTTTTTATCGGACCACGAGCGGATGACGGCGAACCGGGCGGAGCCAGGCTCGCCAGAGGGCACCACGATGGGCAATGGCAGTGTTCGGACTACTGAAGCGCCGGAGGAGTTCCGGTCTTTATTTTGAGATATAGCTTTTTATTTCGAGATGGTTCGCGGGGCTTGATTCGTCGAGGCTATTCAATCGAATCTGAATAAACGGTATGAATCTGTAATCCGAATTTGCCGGTCCGATGACTTCACATTGCATGGAGCCTTGTGATTCATTGTTCCAAAATCTGTAAAGCATATATCTAATCTCACAGTAAAACTGTTTTGCTCGTCATTGAGCATCGTTGACGCCGGAATTGGCAGGTCGAGAGCAGGGAAAGCCCTAACCGGGAATCGCCCGGGATATGACAATTGTTGACAAACGCGAGTCGAGAATGATGCAGCATCGATACATGGCGAAATGCTGTTGTGTAGCAATGGGTGAAGACGGAGAAGAGCATGGAGCAAACCTATCGTTATCGGGGATTCGACATCGTGGTCAACGCGTTGCGCGCGACCGATATGTCCACCCGTGTCGGCAGTGCCACGGCGCGGCGCGCGTACGTGGCGAGCGTCACGTTGAAGACGCGGCTGATCGGCGGCGAGTGGTCGACCGCTTTCCGGGTAGCTTCGGTGCCCGGTCGTTCGTCGACCGATCTGCGGGAAGTGCTGGCGGCTGGATTCGCGGCCGCCACTCGGGTCGTCGACGACGTGGTGAGCGTGATGGGCGATGGGTTCGCGCGCAAGGCGGCCTGAGTTCCACACGGGGCGCTCGGCGCCGTGGTGCCACGCGGCAGCGTGATCGCGCACAGGGGTGCCCAAGCGGTCCCGGCATTTCAAAGCGCTCGCGATCGTTGACCGTCGACTACGGTTGTCGGTCGTGGCGAGCGTCGAAATAACCACGTGTATCCCCGCGGTGCGTGTGGGTCTCAGGCAGGGCGTGCTCGTCTCCTCAGCGTCCTGTTGTTTTAATCCCGCCCCCCTGTGCGGGATTTTTTTTGTCAGTCGACATTGCGGGCGCTCGGTAATGCACTGCCACATCCGCACGAAAAGAGCATGTTTAGCTCGCGATTTATGTCGGCTGTGTCAAATGCGGGTGAAAAAGCAAGCGGAACAAATGATGCTTATTCTAAAATTCTTTCTGTTTGCCGTTATTGTCTCCGTGGCGGGGACGACTCAGACCGATAGTCCCGATCCTCACGAACGGCCCGCGCGCATGAATGCGGCGGACGGCACACTGGCCACGTGATCGCTTGCTAACGGGGCAGCAAGGAAAAAAGCCTCGAACACGAGGCGTGATCGAGGCTGCCGAAGGACAGACTCAATGCCTGTCTGGGAAGGTCGATCGGACCCGTGATCGACCTTGCCTACTATAGCCAGTTATCCGCCGAGCAACTGTGAACAAATGTCGCGGTCGAATCGACCGGCGAATTCGCGAATAAATCTGAATCGTAGCGTCGGATTCGACTAGCATGCGCGCACAGGCTTTCCGGCGGGCGAGATCGCCGGAGTCGAATTCGATGCTGATCTGGATTCTCTGGTCAATGCCGCGGCGCCGACCGTGCGCACGACGTTCATGGGTCTTTACGGCGTCGACGCGGCGATGCCGTCGCACATGATCGACGAGATCGTGATGCGCGAGGAAGGGCACGAAGCGGTCGAGGCCTTTCTCGATCGGTTCAATCATCGTTTCGTCACGCTGCTGTATCGGGCGTGGAAGAAGTACCGCTATCCGGAAAGCTTTCGCGCGGGCGGCAGCGATGCGCATTCGCGCAATCTGCTGTGCCTCGCCGCCTTTGGCTGGGGCGACAAGCCGCAACGCGCCGGCTTGTCCGATTCGCGGATGCTCGCGCTGCTCGGTCTGCTGATCCAGCGAACGCGCACACCTGAAGGGCTCGCGGGTGCGTCGGCAAGCCTGTCGCAGCCGATGCGGGCCGACACGAACTATGTGGCGGTCGTCGCGTTCTATCGCAATCCGGGTAGCGGGGATGGTTGGAAGTATGTGATAGGGAAGAAGAAGCTCGATGCGGACAAGCCGTTGAAGATCTCGTTGATGGATCAGTTTCTAGTGCCGGCGGGCAGTGCGGCCCACGATTAAGTGGGCCGCCGACTCAATCCGTGCGACCGAGATAGCCCGGTAGCCCCAATGCAGAGTCGCTCCTGGCCAGCTTCAAGGCTTCCTTGAGCAAGGCTGTGAACTTCTCGTCGCTATCGGGCCGCGGCAACGTCGCGCGAAAGAAGTCGGCCCAGCGAAATTCTTCCAGCGGGACACTGGTTTTTTCATAGCCGCCGGCATCGCGGACCGCTGCCGCGAGGCTTCGGTATTCATCGTCCTTCATTTCCCACACGTGCTCCGCCAATTCGGCAAACGGCCGGCGCATGCCTTGCGCGTCATACGGAAAGGTCCATCGTTGGTTTTCCATGCTGAGCCAGAACGATGCCCACGTGTACGACGAAAGATCCCGCACCAGCACGACCGGAACCGAGCGCACGCCCACCTGCCACAGCGCCGCCGCCACATGGTGATGATCGATCGCGAACGGTATGCCGTTGGGTCCGCAGACGACCGGTATCGGCTTTTCGGCGATCGCCATCTCCAGGTCATGGTTGCTCAGGGACCGGTATTGGCGGGCTTTTTCGCGGACCTCCCGCGCGCCGTGGGTCATTTGTGTGGGACGGAGCTCTTCGATTTGCCGCGTGTCCATGTCGGTCTCCTTGTCTGGATGCGATGACGCGGCTCCCGCAAATTTCATGCCCCCGGGCGAGCCGTCGCCCACTTTCCGCCAGACGTCTACGGCGCATCGTCCACACACAGCACCGGATCGCTGACCAGACAATCCGCATCAGACGCGGCAGGCCTGCCGCCGCGCGTTTTCAACGACGTCTGCTGCGCGGCGATGCGCAATCCCTTGGGCAGCAGCACCCACATGCGCAGCCGCTCTTTGGTGTGGCTCGCCTGGGTCTGCGCGGTTTGACCGGAGCCGTAGAAGTAGTCGGCTCTGACGGCGCCCTGAATCGCACCGCCCGAATCCTGCGCGAGCATCAGGCGGTTGATCGCGCCGGGTGCCTGAGGGTCGTCACGCGTGGACACGAATACCGGCGCGCCGAGCGGCGTGGTGCGCGGATCGACGGCCACCGAGCGGCCCGCCGACAGCGGCACGCCCAACGCGCCCAGCGGACCGTTCGGTGAATCGGGGATCACACGAAAGAACACATAGCTCGGATCCGAAACCGCATACACGGGATGAGGTTTCGGCGTGGTCGTCGCCAGGGTGAAACCGCGCAGCAACGGCGACGTGGGTTCGCCATCGTCACCGTCGGCGGGCGCCGCCTTGCCTTCGTTGCTCGTAGCGGGCGCGCCGTCGCCGCTGATGTCGACCTCCATCTCCATGCCGCGCACGACGAGCTTGCGCGCGCCGGCCGTCGCGTTGCCGCTGTGCGCGAGCGGCGGCAGGAACGGCCGGCCGTTCTGTTCCGTATAGGCGAAGCGGCGAATCGAGCCGTCGCTCATGCGGACCTTGCCCGCGCCTTGCAACTGCATCGAGTACAACATCACGGGGTCGTCGACATAGGCGAGGATCGGCGCCTTCAGTGCGCCGCGCTCGATCTCGGCGCGGGTGTAGTACGGCACGATGCGCCCGCCATCGAGCCGCAGTCGAATCTTCTTGTCGCGGATATCCGGCACGCTATCGCGCAGATCCAGCGCGTAGACGCCTTTGAGGTCGCCACTCGTCGTATCGCTGAGCGGGATCACGTTACGTCCATCGATGCGAGCCGCGCTCACGTCACCTCGCGCGCGGTCCGGCAGGCGCCGCGCGTCGAGGTAGAGCATGTCGGCCGGCGTGCCATAGACCGGATAAAGATAGGCGCCGCCGTACTGCTGGCTGCCATTGAGCAGCGGCTCGTAGTAGCCGGTCATCGTACCGTCGAGCGAGCGGTCGGGATTGCGGATCTGGTACGCGTGGAAATACGTTTCGAAGAATCGCCGGATCGCCGCGACGTCGCCAACGTCCACCGCTCGCGCGGCATTGCACGGTTCCGACCAGCCGCTGCGCGCGCCGAGCACGGTGCAGCTGCGGCGAAACGCTTCCCATGACGCGGTGACGTCGTCCGTGTCCCACCCGGGCAGGTCGGCGAAAGCGATCGGCTCGTAGTAAGCGTGGCGCGTGGCGAAGCCGCCGCTCAACGCAGCCTTGGGACGCGGGTTATTGGAGCCGGTGGACGTGCCCGAGACCGTCGCGTGTGTCGTTAGGGGAGCCGGCGTCGGCCCAGGCATCCTCGGCGGCGCGGGTGGCGATGCTTGCGCCGTCGGCGCCGCCTGCTCGACCGGCGATGTCGCGGTATGGCTCGTGTCCCCCAGGATGACGCTGGTCGCGGGCGTGTTGCTCGCGCAAGCCGCGAGCGTGGCTGTCAGCGCAAGCAGGAGAAGCCGAGCCCGTTGCATGCGGCCTCCTTGCGGACCATCGCGAACGTCGCGCGTGCTAGCCTGGCGGCTTGACGGCATCGATGGTGAACGTGGCGGCGCCGAACGCGCCGGTGCAATCCGCCGTGCCTGCCGGGCAACGCGGCTTGCCCGCGAACGGCGAGTAGCGCGGGCCGCGACGCGCGGCCGCTTGCTGCTGGGCATCAGCGGGGAATGACTGGAACGGCGCCGCGGACTTCAATCCACCGTCGGAAAAATCGCGCGGTGTCGTCGATACGAGCGTCAGAAAGTGGTTGGGACCGGGCGGGTTGCCCGCCAGCATCGGCCAACTGGCGCGCGGCAACGACAGCGTCTGACCGGCGGCGATCCGGTTGTTGCGATCGAGTCCGTTCGGAAACAGCATCAGGTACTGACCGTCCGGATCGACCATGAACACATACACGTAGCCCGCGCGGTTGCTGTCGAGTTTGAACTGCAGATAATCCTTGCCGATCGTGGCGGACGTGCTGCGCGGTGTGGCGGTGACCTGAATCGATGGATCGGCCAGCGTCACGATTCGCTCGAGTTCGCTCGCGGGGGTGAAGGGCGCGAGGTTGTCGGCCTGCGCGGGTGGTGTGGCGGGCGCGGCAACCGTGGCGGGCGAGGCAGGAGCAACCGGGGCAACCGGGGCAACCGGGGCAACAGCAGCAACGGCTGCCGGGCTTTGAGCGGCATTTCCAGGCGTCGGCGCAGCCGTGTCGCGCGCATCCGTGCTTGCCGTGACAGCCGGGCTCGCGGCCGGTGGCGAACGCATGGCTAACCACGTACCGACCGCCGCGAGCGCCACGACGCAAACGGCACCTGCTGCGATCAAGCCCGTGCGTTTCTTTTGACTACCGCCAGCCGCAGGAATGGCCGCTGTGCCTGGCTCATTGCGCTTCGCCTCGACTGTCGCGGCCGTCGTTGTTCGCGGCGCATTGGTACCCGCTGTCTCGACGGAAGCGCGAGTCGTGGGTTCGATCGCCGCATCGGCGTCATCACGCGTATCGATGGCAATGCCCAGTTCGTTCGCCAGCGCCTGAACGCTTTGCGGGCGCTGTTCGGGGCGGACCGCGAGCGCATGGTCGATCGCGCGCAGGAACCGCTCGCTATAGCGGCCGGCCGCCGCCGTGGCGAGCGGCACATACGTGTCGCTCATCAGTCTGCCGACCGAGGGCGGCGGTGTCTTGCCCTGAATCGCGAAATAGATGACCGCGGCGAGTGCGTACACATCGGTCCACGGCCCCTGTTTCAAGGCGGCCACTTCGGCATATTGCTCGACGGGCGCATAGCCGGGCTTCAGGATCACCGTCAAGGCCTGGGTCATGTCGCCGATCACGCGCCGCGCCGCGCCGAAGTCCAGCAGCACGGGGCGGCCGCTGCCCTTGAGCAGCATGATGTTGTCCGGCGCAATGTCGCGGTGATAGCACTGCGCCGCATGCAATACCGCCAGCGCTTCGAGCAGCGGCGCGAGCAGGGCGCGCAGCCATGCTTCATCGGGTGGGGCGCTCATGCGGCGCAAGCCGTCGCGCAGCGTCACGCCCTCGTAGTACGGCATCACCATGTACGCGGTGCCGTTGGCCTCCCAGAACCGGTACACCTTGACGAGCGAATGATGATCGAAGCGGGCGAGCAGCCGAGCCTCGTTGATGAAGCTTTTCAGGCCGGCGCGAAAGGTGTCTTCATGACGTTCCGAGCGGACCGACACTTCGGCCGCGCCGACGCGCGAGGCCAGCGCAGCGGGAATGTATTCCTTCAGCGCGACGTGACGTCCTAGCTGGGTGTCGTAGGCGAGATAGACGATACCGAAGCCGCCTTCGCCAATCAGATCGACGATCTCGAACTCGCCGAGCCGTGTGCCGGCGGGCAGCGCATGTTGCGCGTTCGAACCCTGCGCGGCGGGGCGCGTGACGACTGTGCGATCGGCGTCCGCCGCTTCGGCGGGGTTCTGCTGGCCGTCCGGTCCGGACGCCCGTTGCACGATCACGGTTTTGTCGTCGGGGCTGCTCATCGGCTTTGGCTCCCTGGAGGGTACGACGGCAGAGCCCGGCACACGCGAGCGCCACCCTCACGCGCAGGCGCGTCCGTCTTTAAGACGAACGAGCGGGTCATTTTTTGAAATCAGGCGGGCGCGCGTGCCTGAGCGATGGTCCGCGTGCGGCCGCCGGTTTCAAAATCGGCCGGCCGGATTCGTCTATACGGTGTTAGTCAACCGCTGCGTGCAGCTTGCGGGTTGTACGCGCATTCCATCCCAGCCGCTTCCTTTTGCCTTCTTGCAGGAAGTTGAAGTGAACGAGCGCCAAGGCTTATCGAGCGGGATGGCACACCGCGTCGTGCGACGCGACTCGCGGCGCGCGGTCGTCGCATGGGCACACCGGATCGACGCCGCGTGGATCACGGGCGCGCTCGTCATGGGCTCGATGCTGCTGGGCGCGGCGGGCAATACGCTGGCCGCTGGCACGTCCGCCGCCGCGGCGCGGCCCGCGAGCGCCGTGGCCCTTGCGCCCGAGTCGTTCGGCTTTCGTCAGGCCGATGAACGCGAACGCGACGCCGAAACGATCAACACGTTGACGTCCGAGGGACGTCTGCTGCTGTCGCGAGACCGCGTCAAACTCCCTGCCTACGACTATTGCAGCATGTCCGTCGCGGCCGCCGAGCGCGGCGACTTCCGCGACAGCGTCGATGCCGCGGCGCGCGCCCTGGTAGTGGCCGGGCAGACCAACAATGCGGATCTGGCGGCCCTGTCCAAACGCGATCTCGCGATCGCCTACAGCTATGCCGGCGACCTCGACAACGCCGAACGCTACGCCCGCGATGCGCTCGCTTCGACGCCGAAGGCGCCCGAGCAGGTCTTTGCTCCGGCCAACAAGGTGCTCGGCGATGTCGCGTTGCGCCGGGGCAAGCCGCAGCAGGCGCTGGCCGCCTACGAAGACGCGCTCACGACCGCCTCGCCGCGTTACAAACCGCTGGTGCTGATGTCGATCATCAACGCGCAGCTCGCCGAGGGCGATACGCCTGGCGCGCGCCAAACCTTCGATGCGCTCGGCGCACCGGCCACTGCGGAACTCGCGCCCGCCTACCGGCGCATCGAAGGCAATCTGCTGCTGGCCGAAGGCAAGCCCCAGGATGCGAAACACGCGTTCGAAGCGCTGTTGAGCCAAAGCGGCAATTCCAGCGACGCCAACTACGACCGCCTGTGGGCCCACGAAGGAATCGGCCGCGCCGACCTCGCGCTCGGCGACAAGCCGCATGCGCGCGAAGCCTACCTGCTGGCCGTCGACGACTCCGAGAAAATCCGCGCGCGGTTTCGCAGCGACGAGTTCAAGACGGCGCTGTTCGGCGACACGCAAACGGTATTCGAAGAGGCCATCGCGCTGACGGTCGAAGCCGGCGACTACGAGAGCGCATGGAGCCTGTCCGAACGCAGCCGGGCGCGTGCGCTGCTCGACGTCGTGCGCAACCGCGTCGACGCCGGCGTCGACGACCGTCAATTGAACGGGCAGGTGCCGAGTCTTGCCGCGACGCGCGGCGCGCTCCGGCCCAACGAGGCGATCGTCGAATTTCACAGTCTGCCCAACGAGCTGATCGTCTGGGTGGTGCGCAACGACGGCCTGACCGGCCACACCTTGCCGATTGCGCGCGCGGACATGGAGGCCGCCGTGACCGACCTGCGCAATGCGATCGTGCGCCGGCGACCGGCCGCGCTGACCTATGGCGACAAGCTCGATGCGTTGCTGATCGCGCCGCTCGGCTTGCGCGCCAACGAGCGGCTCATCATCGTGCCGCACGGCGCGCTGCACTATCTGCCGTTTCAGGCGCTGCACGATGCCGACGGCTTTCTGATCGAACGCCATGCGATCGCGCTCGAACCATCGGCGAGCGTCGCGGTACAACTCGCGCAACGCCAGCAGAAGATCGCGAGCGATCTGGTCGCGTTCGGCAATCCGACCATCACACCTGCCTATGCGCTGCCAGGGGCCGAGGCGGAAGTGCAGGGCATCGCGCCGCTGTTCGCGCGCAACGAGGTGTTTCTGCATAGCGATGCCACGCGCCTGAGCTTTCGCGACAACGCGCCCGCCGGACGCGTGTTGCACGTGGCGACGCACGCCCAGGCCGACACGATCGATCCGTTGCACTCGAGCATCCTGCTCGCGCCCGCGACGCAGCCGGCCGACGGCCCGGACGCGCTGCTGGCGAAAGACATCTACAACCTGAAGCTCAACAACGTCTCGCTCGTCACGCTGTCGGCCTGCGAGACGGGGCTTGGCCGGATCGCGCGCGGCGACGAAATTCTCGGCTTCACGCGGGCGTTCTTTTATGCCGGCGCCACCAGCCTGATCGTGTCGATGTGGCCAGTCGCGGACGAATCGAGCGCGCTGACGATGCGCACTTTCTACGCGCAACTCGCGCAAGGCCATGACGCGATCGACGCGATGCGCACCGCGCAACTGGCGGTTCTGCACACGCCGCGCTTCGCGCATCCGTTCTTCTGGGCGCCATTCGATCTGATGGGTGGCTGGCGTTTGACCATCGCGCGTCAGCAGCAGGGATGAACCAAACAAACCCTAGACCGATGAACAGACTCCGACTGATCGCCGCGGCGGTGTCCTGCAGTAGTGCGCTCGCGTGGGGCCAGACGCTGCCGAACGCGGGCAGCATCCTGAACCAGACGGCGCCGCGCGAGACCCGGCCGGCGCCGCCGGGCGGCACCCAGGCGTTACCCGCCGTGCCGCCGCCGGCGGCGCCCGTGACGGCGCCCGGCCCGACCTTCCTGCTGAAGAGCATCAGGTTGAAGGGCAACGACACGATCGCCAGCGACGCGCTGCTTGCGCCCGTTCAGGACAAGCTCGGCAAGCAAACCAGTTTTGCCGGGCTCGAAGAGATTGCCGCGCGCATTACGCAGATTTATCGCGATCACGGCTATCTGCTCGCCCAGGTGGTGATCCCGCCGCAGGACGTCACATCCGGCAACGTCGAAATGAGCGTGCTCGAAGGGCGCGTCGGACATGTGCGGCTCGACGTCGCGGCTGGCACGCCGATCCGCGAAGATCTGTTGCGCGCGCGGGTCGCGCAGATTCCGTTGGGCAAGCCGCTGCAGCAGCACGAACTCGAACGGACCATGCTGCTGCTGTCCGATCTGCCGGGTATTCAGGTCTCCTCGGCAATCGAAGCGGGCGAGGAGCCGGGCACGGTCGATCTGACCGTCAGCGTCGCGCCGGCCAAACGCTGGACCTTTGCGCTCGATGTCGACAACTTCGGCGCGGAGTCCAGCGGTACCTGGCGGCTCGGTGCGCTCGCGCGCCTGAACTCGCCGTTCACGATCGGCGACAACCTGGACCTGCGGCTGCTCGGCAGCGAACGCGGCGACACCCTTTACGGGCGCGTCGGCTACGAAGCGCCGATCAATGCGCAAGGCACGCGCGTCGGGGTCGCGGTGTCGCGGCTCAACTATGCGCTCGGCCAGGAATTCGCGTCGCTCGATGCGCAGGGCGAGGCGACCGTGGTGGACTTCACGCTCACGCATCCGCTCGTGCGCACACGCAATCAGAGCCTGTTGGGGCGCGTCAATCTGGAGTATCGCGACCTGATCGACAACGTCGGCATCGTCGATCAACACAATCCCAGATCGCTGGTGGAGGGCAGTATCGGCCTGAGCTATGAAAGCCGCGACGCGCTGTTCAGCGGCGGCTTCAATAGCGCGGATGTCGAGCTGTTGATCGGCAGTCTGCATTTCCGCAACGCGCAAGCCGAGGCGCTCGACGCCTCGCCGCTCGGGCGCGACACGCAAGGCACCGAAGTGCGCGCCACTTTCTTCGCCAACCGCCTGAACGCGATCACCGAGCGGCTCAGCGTATTCGCCGGCGTGTCTGGCCAGTGGGCCGGAACCACGCTCGACAGTTCGTCGCGCTTCCTGCTCGGCGGCCCGCACGCGGTGCGCGCTTATTCGCCGTCCGAGGCACTGGTCGACGAGGGGTTCGTCGCCACCCTCGAAGGGCGCTTCGCGATCGATGCGCGGGCGACCGTGTTCACGTTCTTCGACTTCGGTACCGGGTGGTACAACGCCACGCCGCGTCCGGGCCAAGGGTCGAACGTGATCACGCGCAGTGGCGCAGGTCTCGGCGCGTTCTGGGCCGCGCCGGGCGGCATTGCGCTGCAGGGCACGGTCGCATGGCGCACGACCGGGCCCGATACGACCGGCAACGACAGGCTGCCGCGCTTTTATGTGCAATTGACCAAGACGTTCTAGCAGGCAGCCAAACGCAACGACACGCAACGAAACGAGACGAAACACAACGACAAGCAGCAGCAATCTGTGCCGAGGTGTGCGATGAACAAGCGATGCAATGTGCGACCCGGGCATGTGAGCACGATCGCCGGCGCGGTCGCCGTGTTATTCGCGGCGTCGTATATGCCGCTCGCGCTCGCGAATCCGACCGGCGCCCAGGTGGTGGCCGGCACGGTCAGCATCAACTCGCCGGGCGCGGGACAGATGCATATCACGCAGGGCTCGTCCAATGCGATCGTCAACTGGAACACGTTTTCGATCGGTAGCGGCGAAGCGGTCAGGATCTCGCAGCCGTCGGCTTCCGCCGCGCTGCTCAACCGCGTGACGGGCAACGACCCCAGCGTGATCGCCGGACGCCTGCAGGCCAACGGCAAGGTGTTTCTCGTCAATCCGGCGGGGGTGATCTTTGCGCCGGGATCGTCGGTGAACGTGGGGTCGATGATCGCCTCGACACTCAATATCTCCAATGCCGATTTTCTTGCCGGCAACTTCCATTTCGTCGGCGCGTCCGCGGCGGCGCTCAGCAATGCGGGCTCGCTGACGGCGGCTGCGGGCGGCACCATCGCATTGCTCGGCGGCACGGTCAGCAATAGCGGCACGGTCAGCGCAAAGCTGGGCAGCGTCGCGCTGGGCGCGGGCAACGACATCACCGTCGACTTTGCCGGCGACGGTTTGACCACCCTGAAGATCAACCAGGGCGCGGCGCACGCGCTGATCGGCAATACCGGCACGCTGGCCGCCGACGGCGGCACCGTGGTGATGAGCGCACAGACGGCCGACGCGCTGGCGGGCACCGTCATCAACCAGCAAGGCATCGTGCGCGCGCAGAGCCTGAGCGAACACGACGGCCGCATTCTGCTCGACGGCGGCACGAACGGCGTGACACAGGTGAGCGGGACGCTCGACGCCAGCGGCGGCGCGGGGCAAACCGGCGGCAGGATCGACGTGACCGGCTACGACGTGGCGCTGCTGGCCGGAGCGTACGTCGATGCGAGCGGCGCCGCGGGCGGCGGAACCGTCCACTTCGGCGGCGGCCCGGCGGGTGCGGACCCCTCCGTTCGCAATGCCAATGCGATCTGGATGTCGCCGACCGCCAGCCTCCACGCGGATGCGCTCGTCGACGGCAATGGCGGCAACCTCGTGGCCTACAGCGAAACGGCCAGCCGCATTTACGGCACGTTGACCGCGAAGGCCGGGCCGCAGGGCGGCGACGGCGGCTTGATCGAAACGTCCGGCCACACGCTCGACACGACCGGCATGAGCGTCGACGCATCGGCGGCGAAGGGGCAGGGCGGCAGGTGGCTGCTCGATCCGTTCGAGGTCGACATCGTGACGCAGGTGCCGGATGTCACCGCCGCGCCGGTCCCGACGCAGACCGCAACCGATTCGAACACCATGACGTTCGGGCCGATCACGGGCAGCACGTTCATCCTGAACACGGCGCTTACCGGTCCGCTGAGCCTCGGTACGTCGGTGACAGTACTGACAGGGACCGATCCCAACTTCGGCGCGGGCGACATCGTCGTCGACGCGCCGCTCAACCTCACGACCGGCACGCTTCCCGCCACGCTGAAGCTGAGCGCGACGGGATCGGTGCTGGTCAACAACACCATCACGTCGAGCGCGGGGCCGCTCAGCCTCGTATTCGATGCGAACGTGGGCGGCACGAGTCCGCTCAGTCTGGTCTCGTTCCAGGGCGTCACGGTGAAGACCAACGGCGGCAGCGTGACGTTGGGAAGCGGTGGCGCGAGCCCGGTCCTGATCCAGAACTCGAACATCGACACCGCGGGCGGCGATCTGACGGTCACCGGCACGTTCCCGATCAATGGCGTGGCGATTGGCTATCTGGTCACGTCGTCGTCGGGCATTTTCATCGACTCGTCGACCATTTCCACGGAGGGCGGCGTGTTCTCGCTGTCGGGTGTCGCGCTGGGCCCGAACGCCAATGGCGTGGCGATCAATGGCACCAGCTCGCTCTCGACGACGAGCGGCGCGCTTCGCATCACCGGCACGGCTACCGCCGGCGGCGGAGGCAACGACGGCGTGATCGCCCAAGGTGACAATACGATTCAAACCGGCAGCGGCGCGCTCACCATCAGCGGCGCCGGCAGTTCGAATATCGAGGATCAGGGCATCGGCGTGCTTCTATCCGGCACTTCAGCCAGCACGACGAGCGGGGCACTGAGCGTGAACGGCAGTTCTTCTGGCAGCAGCGCGATGGGCGTGTTCTTGACCGGCGGCGCCACAGTGGGCGAGGGTCCCGCGCTGCAGCCCGGGCTCAGCAGTTCGGGCGGCGCGATCGCGGTCAACGGTAGCGTGACGCAAAGCGCGCAAGGGGGCTTCGGCGTCGAGATTCAGAACACCACGATCTCCAACTCGACCGGCTCGATCGGCGTGACGGGCAATGTCACCGACCCAGGCACCGGCGGCACTTTCGCGGACGGCGTCTATTTTTATGGCACCACGTTGAGGACCGGCAGCGGCGACATTTCCGCCACCGGAAGCGTGTCGTCGAACATGAACGTCAGCATCGGCCTCGACATGCATGGGTCGTCGGTCCAGTCGACGAGCGGCAACCTCAAGTTCACCGGACAAAGCGTGGGAGCCGCGGTCAACGGCGACTCGGTGATCGGGCTGATGTTCGAGAACACGCTATGCGTGGACTGCATCCAGACAGCCCCCGTATCGGTGACGACCGGCACGGGCACGGTGAGCCTGTTCGGCAGCGGCACCGGTCCGTTCGTGCAGGGTGTGCTGATCACCGACGGCACGACGATCACGTTGACCAACGGCGGGGCGATCGATATCCGCGGCGCAGTGAGCGGCCCGGCCGGCAGCAGTCCGAACCTGCAGAACGACTATGGCGTGCTGATCGCCAATGGCGCGATCAGCGCGACCGGGACGCGTACCACCACGATCGGCATCGCCGGTTCGACCACGACGTCCGATCCGGGCGTCGCGATCGGCCTTGCGGTGCCCGAGACCGAGCAGAGCGAGTTTGGGCTGATCAATCCGACCTCCATCGCCACCGGCGGCGTGACGAGCGCGGTCGCCAATGCCACCGCCGACAACGTGACGATCTCGACGACGAATCCCGCTTCGATCGTGTTGCGCGCATTCAACGACGGCACGGCGAGCAGCCTCGCCATCACGCAGGCGACGCTGTCGTCGCCGGGCGGCGTGCTGTCGATCATGCCGGCGTCGGTGGACCCGTCGAGCTTCACGATCACCGCTCAGAACGCGACGCCGATCACGCTGCTCGGCACGGGCGGCGGTCTCAGCATCGACGCCCCGACTTTCTCGACCTTCGCGTCGATTCCCAGCATCGTGCTCGGGTCCAGCACGCAAACCGGGCGCATCACCGTCGGCGGGCAGTGCGTATCGGGCGGCTCGACTTGCGTGCCGCCACGTCCAGGCTTCGCGAACAATCTCACGCTGTCCAACCCGGGCGCGGGCAGTCAAGGGATCGCGCTGACCTACGGCATCTCGACTCCGGGCCACACCTTGATGCTGCTGTCGGCCGGTCCCGTCACGGACCCTGGCGGCATCCAGGCCGCCGGGCTGATTCTCGCCGGCCCCGGTACCTTCACGCTGACCGATCCGCAAAACGACGTCGGCGTGCTGGCGATGGCCAAGGCGGGGAGCGTCGACTTCTCGAACTCGCATGGCTTCGTGATCGGCCCGCTGACGAGCCAGACGTTCGACTCCGCCGCGAGCCAGTTGAGCCCGATGAGCGTGACGAACTCCACGCTGACCGGCAGCCTCGTCGCGACCGCTACGACCGGCAATATCGGGCTGGGTGCGAGCACGCCGTCCGCGACGGCTCCGAATACGAATCTGAGCGCGGGCGGCTCGATCGATCTGGTGATGGAGAACGGCGTGTTCGTCGATGCGAACTCCGGCACACTTGGCGCCGGCAACGCATGGCGAGTCTGGGCCAGCACCTGGAACGGCGAGACACGCGGCAGCGTGCAGCCGAACACCGCGCAGCCCAATTTCTACGGCTGCCTGTTTGGCTCGGGCTGTAGTTGGGGCGGCACGGTGCCCACCACCGGCAATCATTTCGTCTATGTCGCACGGCCGACGGTCACGGTCAACGCGGATGGCGCGACGCGCTACGTTGGGGCGCCGAACCCGGCGTTCACCTACACGACGGCCGGTCTGATCAACGGCGATACCGCCGCGGGCACATTGAGCGGCTCGGAGACGACCACGGCCACTCTGACTTCACCGGCGGGCGGCTATCCGATCGACCCCAACTTCACGTCCAGCGTGGGCTATATCGTCAACGAAGTGCCGGGCACGCTGACGGTGATTCCGTTTCAGAGCACGATCTCGAACCCGCAGGGCCCGATCCCCAATCCGGTCGCGCAAAGCGGTCTGCAGACGTTTTTCAGCAGCCAGGAGCAGACGTTCGTCTACGAAAACAATCTGCAGGGCACCAACATCTGCATCGGCTCGAACCAGCCGCTCTTCAGCACGACGCCGCCTGGCGAGAAACAGGACATCCTCGCGGTCGAATGGAAGCGGGTGCGTTCGCAGCCGAACCTGAATAGCTGCCTGCTGACGAACACCCAGCACGGCTGCGGTGACTTCTAGCGGGAGCCAGGCGAAGCGGGCGGGCCGGGTGGCGCGGCGCCTTCGGGCGAATGCAGCGCGCGCAGTTGCGCGATGGCGGCCTCGGCGCTCGCGACGAACCGTTGCGAGCGCCGCCATGCTTCAACGACCTCCTGATGGACGGGCTGCTCCATGCCTAGGTGAATCCGGAAGAATCGTTCAGCGTGGATGGCCGGGTGGTAATGCTGGCGCACCCGCTTCGCGTCGATCAGCCGCCGGTTGCCGAACAGCCTGCTCAATGCCCACGAAAACGCGCCGTCTTCTCCGCCGACGCGACGAAAGAACGCGTCGAGCGGAAACCCGCCCAGCGCGCGATACACCGCCCGCCGGATCACGAGACTGCTCGGCACGGTGTTGCTGAGGATTGCGGCATATTTATCGAAATCGGGATGCTCCACGATCGCGCGCGGAAAGCCCGCATAGTCAACGTCGAGCCGCACCGATGCCTCGCCCGGACAACGCTGCAGATAGCCACTCGCCGCGGCCAGCGCGCCGGGCAGATATTCGTCGTCGGCGTCGATGAATCCGAGCAGATCCTCGGTCGCGTGCATCGCGGCCCAATTGCGCGCGGCGGCGACGCCGCCATTCACGTGCATGCGCAGCACCTGCACGCGCGCGTCGAGGCGGCCGTAATGTTGCGCGAGTTCGATCGAAGCATCGGTCGAGCCATCGTCGACGACGATGATTTGCGCGGCCTCAGGCTGGATCAGGCAGCTTTCCAGTGCGCGGCCAAGCGTTGCCGCCATCTGCAGACAGGGAATGATGATCGAGATCGGCATGATGCGAGCCCCGTTCCGATGCTGATCCGCTGCGTTACGCCTGTGCCGGGCCGGGCATCAATTGCGTCGCCTGGGCGTCGTCGCCGACCCACACTGCGAACGCCGTGAAGTTGTCGTGATTCGTGCTGGCGCTCGCGCGCACCTGTTGCGCGAGCGCGTCGAGCCAGGCGCCGGGTGTCGCCGCATGGGCCAGCGCGTCGGCGATGCCGGCGTCGTCGGCGTACTCCCACAGGCCGTCCGTGCAGATCAGGAAAGCGTCGCCGTCATGCAGCGGGAAAGTACCGTCGACGCCCGCAATGGAGAGTGCGTCGCGCGTGCCCAGCGCCGCATACAGCACGTTGCGGCGCGGATGATGACGCATCTCCGCCTCGGCGAGCAGCCGCGCGTCGACCATCTGCTGAACCATGCTGTGGTCGCGCGTGCGTGCGCAGATCTCGCCGTGGCGGAAACAGTAGAGGCGGGTGTCGCCGCAATGGGCCCACGCGGCCGTCGCGCATTCGCGGTCGATGGCGAGCACCACGGCCGTCGAGCGCATGTCTTTTTCATTGCCTTTGCCGCGCAACTGTTCTTCGACGATGTTCTCATTGGCATGCGTGAGCGCGCTGATCAGCCGGTCGCCCGTCGGCGGCAATTCGGCAACGGTCAGGTAGCGCAAATCCGCCAGCACCGAAGCGACGACGAGGCGCGAGGCGGTGTCGCCGCCGCCGTGTCCGCCGGCGCCGTCGGCGACGACGCAATAGTAGAGCCGTTCGCTCGACCAGTCGCCGAACGAATCTTCGTTGCGCGGGCGGTCGCCCCGATCGGTCAGGCTTGCGGTGGCAAGTTGCACCGTTGACCTCTCATATGCTCGCGGTCTGTCGAGCTCATTCCTGCGCGTGCGACTGCGCGGACAGAATGCCCAGAACCAGCAGGATGACGATGCGATTGCCCGGCGAGATGTCGATGCCGAGGCTGTGCTCGATCCATTGGCCGATTTGCGTGCGGGCGAAGTCGGCGGGTATCGAGCCTTTTTTCAGCGTGACGCCAAGCTTGCGCGCCCGGTAGTGATACGACGCGATGCCGTAACGCGCGGCCACCTGCGACAGACCGCCTTTCTCGTTCGACAGCCAGCCGAGACTGCCGGCGAGCAGCATGCGCTCGGCATCGTCGAGCGAAGCAATGAAATGCGACGCGGAGTCGCGTACCTCGGCTTCGTGCAGACCGTATTGCAACAGGACCGAGCCGATCGGATCGGGATGAAAAGCCGTTTGCCGGTCGATTTCGAGCATCACGTCGCCTTCGTCGAGCGACACGTTGCGCTGATGGCTCGCGCTGCGCAGACAGTCGATCAGATAGCGGCGGAAATAGGCGCACACGGCATGGCTGGTCGAAGGCGCGCTGTGCAGCGGGAAAGTGGGCAATGCCGTCGGCGCGGTATCGAGGCGGAACACCTTGAGATAGAGGAACTGCGAGATCAGTTCTTCCTTGTCCTCGCCCAGCGCCTGCAATTCCGACGGATGGTAGCCGGTCAGCGCGCGGCGCACGATCGTATAGATCGACGCCATTTCGTCGTGGCTGAGGCAGGTGCGGCGTTGCCACAGGTCGGGCAGTGCGCTTTCTCCAGCGTGGTCGGCAATTGCAGCGCTTTGGATATCTGCCACTTTTCACCCCGAGGTGGTGAGCCCCGCTTCTTAAGGGCGGAGCCCGGCTGCTGACACTACCCATTTCGCCGCGTGTGTGGTGCGCCGGTTTTCTGTCCCCAATGAATCCGGCACTCGCTTTGCCGCCATATCGGGCAGATTGCGTATGCCAAACGCTTGCAATACCGGCAATTCCGCCGTGCAACCGGCGCGTGATTGGAAAACAGACTTAGTCTATTGGCACGTTTTATTTATTACAAGGTAAAACTTAATATGTTATTCACCGCTCTGGCGACGGGTTCTATCGCTATCAGGACTAACCCTAAACGCAACGTAAGCGCTTACCGGCAATCCGGCAAGGTCAAATTTTTTAAAAAATCCGGGCACCTGATTCGTTTACCCAGATGTTGGGCGATCCCGCCAATCGACCGTCCTGAAAGGGCGTGCTGGTGAGGTCGTAAGACGACTGTCCGAGCTTGTGATTGTAATGGTGCCGGAACGAAAAGATTAAAACTTCTTAAGTGTTTATGGAGTTGAATGGTATTACATATACTGTTTCGCTTAATTAAACAAAATCCGTTTCTATTGCTATCCGGCTTTGATTTTCCGGGCTGCGTGCTATTCTCATATCGGATTGCCGCCGAGAAAGGACAACGCCCGCTAAAAACATCGCAATAGCTGGCGAAGGCAATCTAATCAGAGTTAACACGTATTTCCGGGAACGCTGATTCCCGGCGGGCAAGGGCAACCCGTACCGGTCACTTACGGTGCGTCGAGACTACTCATCCGAGACCGATACCAGACATGGCCACGCTTCTCGCGGGCGAAATGCTTGCCGACATATCAGCTGCCAGTCCATGCGGGGACGACCTCGAGTACGACCCTGACTTCCTTGCGCTCGAGCAGGTCGTCCACGGCAAGCCGGAGGTGCAGTTCGGCGAGACCATGGTCGCCGCCACGCCGCCTGACTGGAAAGTGGCCGAAGCGCTATCGCTCGATCTGCTCGCAAAAGGCCGCGACTTGCGCGTCGCGGTACACCTGGCGCGCGCGCTACTCAATCGCCGAGGTTTCGCCGGCTTCGCCGAGGGCCTCGCGCTCGTCGAAGGCCTGCTCGAACAGCGCTGGGACCATGTCTATCCACAGCTCGATCCCGACGACGACAACGATCCGACCGCCCGCGTCAACGCGCTCGCCGCCCTCGTCGAACCGTCCGGCATGCTGGTGGACGTGCGCGACGCACCGCTCGCGTCGTCGCGCGCGCACGGTGGCGTCAGCTTGCGCGACATCGAATATGCGACCGGCGAAGTGCCGCTGCCCAAGGGCGTCGAGGCGGCGTCGCTGAGCTCGATCGACGCGGTGATCGCCGACGCCCACCAGGACGCCGCCGAAGCGCACACGGCCTTGCTCGCGGCCACGCATAGCGCGATGCGCATCGAGACGGTATTGACCGAGCGTGTCGGCGCGGCGCGCTCCATCGATCTGTCGCCGCTATCGAGGCTGCTGCGGCGTGCCGCCGACTTTCTCGGCGAGCGTCTCGACGTCCCGGGCGGAGCGCCGCAAGCATCGCCGAACGGCGACGTGACCCCGGGCGAAAGCGCCGGCGCGGCGCCGGCACCCGTGCCGCTGTCTGGCGACATCACGGACCGTCAGGACGTGATCCGCATGATCGACAAGATCTGCGCGTACTACGAGCGTCACGAACCCTCCAGCCCGTTGCCGCTGCTGCTGCGGCGCGCGCGCCGGCTGGTCGATAGGAACTTCATGGAAATTCTGCAGGACCTCGCGCCAGAAGGCGTGCGCCAGGCCAGGCAGGCCGGCGGTATCGAAAACGAGTAAGCAGTCAGGCGGGGATGGGCTTTTTCGCTTCTAGCAACGCCAGTCATGCGGCACGCTGCTCGCGGCCGTGCGGCGTCAACCAGGGGAATGGTCGTGGCCAAGGAAAGCAGCCAGAAATTCATCGCGCGCAATCGAGCGCCGCGAGTTCAGATCGAATATGACGTCGAAGTCTACGGGTCGGAGAAAAAGGTCAATCTGCCCTTCGTCATGGGCGTGCTGGCCGATCTCTCCGGTCAGCCGGCGGACCCGCTCGCGCCGGTGGCGGATCGAAAGTTTCTCGAGATCGACGTCGACAACTTCGACGAGCGTCTGAAGTCGATGAAACCGCGCGTCGCCGTGCAGGTGCCGAACGTGCTGACCGGTCAGGGCAACCTCGCGGTCGACATGACCTTCGAGAGCATGGACGACTTTTCGCCCGCGGCGGTCGCGCGCAAGGTGGACGCGTTGTCGAAGCTGCTGGAGGCGCGCGGCCAGTTGCAAAACCTGCTGACCTATATGGACGGCAAGACCGGCGCCGAGGAGCTGATCGCGAAGCTGCTCAACGATCCTGCGTTGCTGCAGTCGTTGGCGTCCGCACCGAAGCCGCAGCAATGAGCGTGATCTACAGGGGAGTCTGACCATGGCTGAACCTAGCACCCAAGGGCAAGCGCAACCCGGCGAGGCGTCGCTTGAAACGAGCGATTTCGCGAATCTGCTGCAAAAGGAATTCAAGCCGAAGAGCGAGAAGGCGAAGGAGGCCGTCGAGACGGCGGTGCGCACGCTCGCCGAACAGGCGCTGCGCGATACGAACGTGATTTCGGGCGATGTGCTCGCGACGATCGAATCGCTGATCGCGCAGATCGACGAGAAGCTGACCGCCCAGATCAATCAGATCATCCACTCGGAAGAGTTCCAGAAAGTCGAGAGCGCGTGGCGCGGCTTGCACTATCTGGTCAACAACACCGAGACGGACGAGACGTTGAAGATCCGCGTGATGAACGTATCGAAGGGCGATCTGTACAAGACGCTCAAGAAGTACAAGGGCACCGCGTGGGATCAAAGCCCGATCTTCAAGAAGCTCTACGAAGAGGAATACGGCCAGTTCGGCGGCGAGCCGTATGGCGCGCTGGTGGCTGATTATTACTTCGACAACGGCGGGCCCGACGTCGATCTGCTGACGCAGATATCAAAGATCTCGGCCGCCGCGCATGCGCCGTTCATCGCCGGCGCCGATCCCGCGGTGATGCTGATGGATTCATGGCAGGAGCTGGCCAATCCGCGCGACCTGACGAAAATCTTTCAGACGCCTGAGCATGCGGCGTGGCGCTCGCTGCGCGAATCCGAGGATGCGCGCTACGTCGGTCTCGCGATGCCGCGTTTTCTCGCGCGCGCGCCGTACGGCGCCAAGACCAATCCGGTCGAGGAATTCGATTTCGAGGAAGACACGGCCGGCGCGGACAGCGGCAAATACGCATGGGCCAATGCCGCCTATGCGATGGCGACCAATATCAACCGCTCGTTCAAGATGTACGGCTGGTGTTCGCGGATTCGCGGCATCGAGTCGGGGGGCGCCGTCGAGAACCTGCCGGTGCATGCGTTCCCCACCGACGACGGCGGCATCGACATGAAGTGCCCGACCGAAATCGCCATTAGCGATCGCCGCGAAGCCGAACTCGCGAAGAACGGCTTCATGCCGCTCGTGCACAAGAAGAACTCCGATTTCGCTGCCTTCATCGGCGCGCAGTCGCTGCACAAGCCCGCCGAGTTCGAAGACCCCGATGCCACCGCGAACGCGAACCTGGCCGCGCGTCTGCCCTACCTGTTCGCCTGCAGCCGCTTCGCTCACTACCTGAAGTGCATCGTGCGCGACAAGATCGGCAGTTTCAAGGAAAGGGACGACATGCAGCGCTGGCTGCAGAACTGGATCCTTCAGTACGTCGACGGCGATCCGGCGCACTCGACGGAAGAGTCCAAGGCACGACGCCCGCTCGCGGCCGCCGAGGTGGTCGTCGAGGAAGTCGAAGGCAATCCCGGTTATTACACGTCGAAGTTTTTCCTGCGTCCGCACTACCAGTTGGAAGGCCTGACCGTATCGCTACGGTTGGTTTCGAAGCTTCCGTCCGCCAAGGCGGCATGACGGAAATCCCCATTGAGTGACGAATTGCTTTGAGCGGAGAAGAAGATGGCCATCGACATGTTCATGAAGCTGGGCGATATCAAGGGCGAGTCGCAGGACAAGACCCACAAGGAAGAAATCGAAGTGCTCGCGTGGAGCTGGGGCATGAGCCAGAGCGGCACGATGCACATGGGCACGGGCGGCGGCGCCGGCAAGGTGTCGGTGCAGGACCTCTCATTTACCAAATACAGCGACAAGGCGAGTCCGCCGATCATGGCAGCCTGCAGCAAAGGCACGCACATCGACACGGCGTTGCTGACGGTGCGCAAGGCAGGTGGGGACAATCCGCTCGAGTACTACAAGATCACGTTGAACGGCGTGCTGGTCAGCTCCTATTCGACCGGCGGCTCGGGCGGCGAAGAACGCTTTACCGAGAACGTCACGCTCAACTTCGAAAAATTCCATGTCGAGTACCAGCCGCAAAACGCGAAGGGCGAGAAGGAAGGCGGGGTGGTCGAAGTGAAGTGGAACATCCCCGCCAACGCGACTACCTGATCGGCTGACCGCAAAGGGCGACTGCACTGCGGCGGTCCTGCCGTCGCAGTGCGGCGGCGGGTGGGACGACTCGAGCCAGACCGGAGCGAACCGGCATGAACGCAGAAGAATGCTTGCGCGAAGGCGATCTCGACGGATGTCTGCGCGAATTGCAAAAACAGGTTCGCAAGGAACCGTCGAAAGCCGCCTATCGCGTCTTTCTATTCCAGTTGCTCGCGGTGACGGGCGCCTGGGATCGCGCATTGACGCAACTGAACGTCGTCGGCGAACTCGACGCGGCCGCGTTGCCGATGGTGCAAACCTATCGTGAAGCGTTGCAATGCGAGGCGCTGCGCGAAGCGGTATTCAAAGGCGAGCGCGCGCCGCTGATCTTCGGCGAGCCGACCGGCTGGCTTGCGTTGCTCCTCGAGGCATTGCGGCTCGACACCGCGGGCGATAGCGGCGCGGCGGCCGCCGCGCGCGCGCGGGCGCTCGACGAGGCGCCCGCCAGCGCCGGCGCATTGAATGGCGAACCGTTCAGGTGGCTCGCCGACGCCGACAACCGGCTCGGCCCGACTCTCGAAGCCGTGCTGAACGGCCGCTATTACTGGATTCCTTTTTCGCGCATCAAACGGATCGAAATCGAGCCGCCGTCCGACCTGCGCGACCGCGTCTGGATGCCGGCCGTTTTCACGTGGGCCAACGACGGCCAGGCCGCCGGTCTGATTCCCGCCCGCTATCCGGGCACGCTCGCCGAGCCGAATCGAGCGTTGTGGCTCGCGCGCCTGACCGAATGGATCGGTGACGATCCCGTGCTCGCGCGGCCGGTGGGACAGCGTATGTTCGCCTCCGATGCGAACGACTACGCGCTCTTCGACGTGCGCACCATCGAACTGACGAGCGGCGACGCGCCTGCCGAACAGGACGGCGCGGCCGCTCCGGATCATGGCTGAACTGACCGCGCGTGATCGCCTGCAACCGTCGCTGCTCGACCGGCTGACCGATCTCGAACCGGAGGCGAAGCAGGAAGCGCGCGAGCGGCGCGTTCTGTCGATGCGTGCGCTGCGCGAGAGCGTGCAGCGCGACCTCGGTTGGCTGCTGAACGCGAATGGCCTCGCGTCGGTGCAGGATCTGAGCGGCTATCCGTATGTCGCGACATCCGTGATCAATTTCGGCCTGCCGGACATTGCCGGCAAGACCGCCTCAGGCATCGATCCGTCGCGGCTCGAGCGGCTCGTGCGCGATGCGATCTGGGCGTTCGAGCCGCGCATTCTGCGCGACACCGTGCGGGTCAGTTCGATGCAACTCGAAGAGACGACCGGGCGCCACAACACCGTGTCGTTTCTGGTGGAGGGCGATCTGTGGGCGCAGCCGTATCCGGAGCGGCTCTACTTCAGGACCGAACTCGACCTGGAAGTCGGCGAAATCCGCGTGATCGACCAGGGCGGGCCGCGCTGAAGCCATGAATCCAGACCTGATCAAATACTACAGCCAGGAACTGCAGCATCTTCGCGAGATGGGCGGCGAGTTCGCGCGCGAATTTCCGAAGATCGCCGGGCGCCTCGGACTGGAAAACCTCGAATGCGCGGACCCCTACGTGGAGCGTCTGCTCGAAGGCTTCAGTTTCCTCGCGGCGCGCGTGCAACTGAAGATCGACGACGAGTTTCCGCGCTTCACCCAGCATCTCGCGGAGCTGGTGTACCCGCATTACCTCGCGCCCACGCCGTCGATGGCCGTGGTGCAGATCCAGCCGGACCTGACCAGCTCCAATCTCGCGGACGGCGTGCGGGTTCCACGCGGCAGTACGCTGCGCAGCGTGCTCGACAAGAACGGCTCGACGCGCTGCGAATACCGCAGCGCGCACGAACTGACGCTTTGGCCGCTCGACATCACGGAAGCGCGGTTTTTTACGCACGCGGGCTCGCTCGGTGGCATCGACAGCGCGCTGCCGGCGAGCATGGCGGCGGGCGCCGCTGTCAAGGCCGGCCTCAGGCTGCGCCTACGCGCCACCGCTGGTCTGAGAATCAACCAGCTGAAACTCGACCGGCTGACGCTGTATCTGCGCGGCGCGGACGGGATGGCCACGCGTATCCACGAGCGTCTGCTCGGGTCGGTGAGCGGCGTCGTCGTGATGCCGGCCAAACGTCCGGCGTCCTGGCATGTGCAGTTGCCGGCGAGCGCGCTGCGGCCGCTCGGGTTTGCCGACGATCAAGCATTGCTGCCGGTCAGCCGGCAGTCGTTCCAGGGCTACCGGCTGTTGCAGGAGTATTTCGCGTTTCCGCAGCGCTTCATGTTTCTCGCCATCGACGGTTTGCACGCGGCGTTGCGGCGTTGCGCGGACACCGAAATCGAAGTCATCGTGTTGCTCAAACGCGGTGATCCGCTGCTCGAACAATCGCTCGATGCCAATAATTTCGCGCTGCATTGCACGCCCGCGATCAATCTCTTTTCGCGGCGTACCGATCGCATCGCGCTGTCGGACGAACAGTTCGAATATCACGTGGTGGCCGATCGCACCCGGCCGATGGACTTCGAGATCTATCAGATCGAGAGTGCGACCGGCTATAGCGCGGGCGCCGGCGGCGAGCAGCGCTTCGAGCCGTTCTATCACGCGCGCGATCTCGGCGCCACCTATCGCGCCGGCGCGTACTACCAGGTGCGCCGCGAAAAACGTCTGCCGTCGGCGCGTCAGCATGAGCGCGGCCCGCGTACGAGCTACCTCGGCAGCGAGATGTTCATCGCGCTGGTGGACGCGAGCAACGCGCCGTTTCGCGCTGACCTGCGGCAACTCGGCTTGCAGGTGCTGTGCACGAATCGCGACCTGCCACTGACGATGCCGGTCGGCGTCGGCCCCGCCGATTTCACGCTCGATGTCGAAGCGCCGGTGCAGAGCGTGCGCTGCGTGAGCGGCCCGAGCCGGCCGCTGCCGTCGTATGCGCACGGGGCCGTGGCGTGGCGGCTGTTGAGTCACCTGTCGTTGAACTACTCGTCGCTGCTCGATAACGATGCACAGGAGGGCGCCCGCGCGCTGCGCGATCTGCTGAGTCTCTACTGTCCCGCCGACGAGATCGCGAGTCAGCGGCTGATCGAGGGCGTGCGCTCGATCGATTCGCGCTCGGTGACGCGACGCTTGCCGGGCGCGGGACCGATCGTATTCGGCCGCGGTCTCGAAGTGACGCTGACGCTCGACGAAGCCGCGTTCGAAGGCGCCGGCGCGTTTCTGCTCGGTGCCGTGCTCGCGCATTATTTCGCGCAATACGTATCGATCAACTCGTTCACCGAGACCGTCGTGAAGACGCTGTCGCGCGGCGAGATCATGCGCTGGCCAGCGAGGGTCGGACAATGCCGGACGCTCTGACACTGTTGCGCCGGCTCGAAGACGATGCGCGCCGCTTCGACTTCTTCCAGGTCGTGCGGCTGCTGGAGAATGCGTATGCGGACAAGCCGCGCGTCGGCGAGTCGATGCAGCCGCGCGACGATGCGATCCGTTTCGTGCAGGAGCCCGAACTGGTTTTCCATCCGACGACGCTCGGTGACTTCACCCCGGCCGGCGAGCATCACGCCGCGCGCCTCGCGGTCAAGTTCTTCGGCCTGCTCGGGCCGCACGGTCCGTTGCCCACCCATCTGACCGAGTACGCTCGCGACCGCGCCCGCAACGCGAACGATCCGACCTTCGCGCGCTTTCTCGATGTCTTCCACCACCGGATGGTGTCGCTGTTCTATCGCGCGTGGGCCAATGCGCAACCGGCCGTGAGTCTCGACCGTCCGGGGCGCGATCGCTTTTCCTTTTATGTCGGCAGCGTGTTCGGGCTGGGCGAGCCGACGCTGCGCGAGCGCGACGCGGTGCCCGATTTCGCCAAACTGCACTTCGCCGGATTGCTGGGCGGCCCGACCCGTCCGGCCGCCGGTCTGAAACTCGTGCTGGCGCGTTTTTTCAACCTGCCGGTCGACATCGAACAGTGGGTCGGCCATTGGATGACGCTGCCCGCGAATTCGTTGTTGCGCCTGGGCGCACCGGACGGTTCGGCCGCGCTCGGCGTGTCGACGCTGCTCGGCGCGCGCGTCTGGGATTGCCAGCATAAATTCCGCATCGTCATCGGACCGTTGAGCCGCGCTGATTACGAGCGCTTCCTGCCGGGCGGCGAGAGTCTGAAGCGCCTTGTCGACTGGGTGCGCAATTACGCGCGCGACGGGCTCGATTGGGATCTCCGACTGGTGCTGAAACAGGAGGACGTGCCACGCCTGAAGCTCGGGCGCCACACGCGCCTCGGTTACACCACCTGGACGCTCGGCCGCCCGGCGCGCGGCGATCAGCGTCAACTGGTGTTGCGGCCGACCGGTCCGGACGGCCGTTCACGGATTGCCGCGGCGGCCCGCGAGGCGTCCGCGGGGGCGCCGCCATCGACATCATCGAGGGAATAGAAAAATGGCCGAGATCAAACGGACAGCGTTGTTCGGCAAGCTGAACAAGCTCGGATTCCGCGCAATCGAGAGCGCGAACGTGTTTTGCAAGTTGCGCGGCAATCCTTATATCGAACTGTCGCACTGGTTCCACCAGATCCTGCAACTGCAGGACTCCGACCTGCACCGCATCATCAAACACTACGGGCTCGAGCCTTCCGCGTTGGCGCGCGATCTGACCGAAGCGCTCGACCGTCTGCCGCGCGGTTCGGCTTCGGTGACCGACATCTCGTCGCAAGTCGAGGAGGCGGTCGAACGTGGCTGGGTGTTCGGCTCGCTGATGTTCGGCGAGTCGCAGGTGCGCACCGGCCATCTGGTGGTCGGCCTCCTGAAGACGCCGTCGCTGCGCAACGGGCTCTACGGCATCTCGCGTCAGTTCGAGCGCATCAAGCTCGATTCGCTCGTTGACGAATTTCACGGCCTGCTGCGCGAGTCGCCGGAAGCGGCGCTGAGCGCGAGCGATGGTTTTCGGGCGGGCGGCGCGCAGCGCGAAGGCGGCGACGCGGACACCACGGGCGGCCCGGTGCCGGCCGCCGCGCTGGGCAAGCAGGAAGCGCTGCGGCGCTTCACCACCGATCTGACCGAACAGGCGCGCAATGGCAAGCTCGACCCGATCGTCGGGCGCGACGAGGAAATTCGCCAGGTGATCGACATCCTGATGCGCCGCCGCCAGAACAACCCGATCCTGACGGGCGAAGCGGGCGTCGGCAAAACCGCGGTGGTCGAAGGCTTCGCGCAGCGCATCGCGGCGGGCGACGTGCCGCCGTCGCTGCACGACGTGCAGTTGCGCACGCTCGACGTCGGTCTGTTGCAGGCGGGCGCGAGCATGAAGGGCGAGTTCGAGAACCGCTTGCGGCAGGTGATCGAGGAAGTGCAGGCCTCGGAAAAGCCGATCATCCTGTTCATCGACGAAGCGCACACGCTGGTCGGCGCGGGCGGGGCGGCCGGCACCGGCGACGCGGCGAATCTGCTGAAGCCGGCGCTCGCGCGCGGCACGCTGCGCACGGTGGCCGCGACCACGTGGGCCGAATACAAGAAGCACATCGAGAAGGACCCCGCACTGACGCGGCGCTTCCAGGTCGTGCAGGTCAGCGAGCCGGACGAGACCCGCGCGATCCTGATGATGCGGGGCGTCACCTCGACGATGGAGCAGCACCACAAGGTGCAGGTGCTCGACGAAGCGCTCGAAGCCGCGGTACGTCTTTCGCATCGCTATATTCCGGCGCGGCAGTTGCCCGACAAGGCGGTCAGCCTGCTCGACACCGCCTGCGCGCGCGTGGCGGTCAGCCAGCATGCGACGCCCGCAGCGGTCGACGATTCGCGCAAGCGGATCGTCGCGCTCGAAACCGAACTGGCGATCATCGGCCGGGAAAACGCGGTGGGCGTCGACACGCGGGAGCGTGAAGCCGCCGCGGCGGAAAAGCTCGCCGCCGAACAGGCGCGTCTCGCCACGCTCGACACCCGCTGGCAGGCAGAAAAACAACTGGTGACGCGGATTCTCGCGCTGCGCGCGCAACTGCGCGGCGAGACCGGCAAGGTGGAAGGCGCGGCGCAAGCCAGCCGCACGAACGAAGCGAACGAAGCGAACGAAGCTGCGAACGGAACGGTAGACGAAACAGCGGCCACCGGCGCGACTGACAACCCCGCCAGCGACACCGCGACGCGCGAAGCGCGGCTCGCCGAACTGCGCGAGTTGCAGGCGCAGCTCGCGCAGCATCAAGGCGAAGATCCGCTGATCCTGCCGACCGTCGACCAGCAGGCGGTCGCCTCCGTCGTGCAGGACTGGACCGGCATACCGGTGGGCCGGATGGTCCGCAACGAAATCGAAAACGTCCTGAAGCTCGCGGAGAACCTGAACCGGCGCATCATCGGCCAGGCTCATGCGACGGAGATGATCGCGCGGCGCATCCAGACTTCGCGCGCGGGTCTCGACAATCCGAACAAGCCGATCGGCGTGTTCATGCTCGCCGGCACCTCCGGAGTCGGCAAGACCGAGACCGCGCTGGCGCTCGCCGAGGTGCTGTATGGCGGCGAGCAGAACGTCATCACGATCAACATGAGCGAGTATCAGGAAGCGCATACGGTGTCGTCGCTGAAGGGTGCGCCGCCCGGCTACGTCGGCTACGGCGAAGGCGGCGTGCTGACCGAGGCGGTGCGCCGCCGTCCATACAGCGTGGTGCTGCTCGACGAGGTCGAGAAGGCGCATCCCGACGTCCACGAGCTGTTCTTCCAGGTGTTCGACAAGGGCTGGATGGAAGACGGCGAGGGCCGCGTGATCGACTTCAAGAACACGCTGATCCTGTTGACCACCAATGTCGGCACGGATCTGATCACGAGCCTGTGCAAGGACCCGGAGCTGATGCCGGAGCCGGAGGGTATTGCGAAAGCGCTGCGCGAGCCGTTGCTGAAGGTGTTTCCGCCGGCCTTGCTCGGGCGCGTCGTGGTCATTCCGTACTTTCCGCTGTCCGACGAGATGCTCGGCGCGATCATCCGGCTGCAGCTCGGCCGGATCGAGAAGCGCATCCGCGTGTCGCACAAGATTCCGTTCAGTTACGACGACGACGTCGTGAAGCTGATCGGCAGCCGCTGTACCGAACTCGAAAGCGGCGGACGCATGATCGACGCAATCCTGACCAACACGCTGTTGCCGCGTATCAGCACCGAGTTTCTGACGCGCATGATGAACGGCAGCCCGGTCACGAAAGTGCAGATCGGCGCGCGCGACGGTGAATTTCTCTATACGTTCGATTGATCGAAAGCGGAGGATGCCTTCTTATGCCGCAACAAGTCAGCATGGGCGCGACGCTGCAATGTTCGTTCGGCGCGGCGCCTTCGACGCTCGTGGTGTTGCCGGTCAACCGGGTGATGGGCGAAGGGCCGCCCGCGGCCAACATCATGGATCACATTCCGCTCGTCAACATCATGCCGTTCGGCGTGTGCAGCTCGCCCGCCAATCCGACCGTCGCCGCCGCGACGGCGGCGGCGTTGGGCGTGCTGACGCCGATGCCGTGCATTCCGGCCACCATGACGCCGTGGACGCCGGGCGCGCCGACCGTGCTGCTCGGCAACCAGCCGTCGCTCGACGACGTGTCGACCTGCATGTGCAACTGGGGCGGCGTGGTCACGATCGTCAATCCGGCGACAGTCAAGACGATGATTCCGTGACATGACCACGCAAAACCCGAACCGACACGTCACCGTCAGTTGCGCGCCTGCCGGCGAGGATCTGCTGTTTCTGCATCTGAGCGGCACCGAGGAGTTGGGGCGCCTGAGCGAATGGCGGCTCGATCTGCTTGGCAAGCGCAACGATCTGCAGGCCGGCGATCTGCTCGGGCATGACATCTCGATTGCGCTGTCGTTGCCGGACGACGGCGAGCGGCAATTCAACGGGATCGTCACGGCGTTCCGGATCGTCGCACCGGGCGACAACACCCGCAACCGCATGGCGCGCTATGAAGCGGTGGTGCGTCCGCGGCTGTGGCTGCTCACGCGCGCGTCGCACAGCCGCTTTTTCCATGAAAAGAGCGTGCTCGATATCGTGACCGGCGTGCTGCAGGACTACAACATCGACGTCAGCAATAAATGCCAGGCGACCTATCCGCCGCTGCAGCACTGCGCGCAATACCGGGAGACCGATTTCGCCTTCGTGAGCCGCCTGATGGAGCACGAGGGCATGTACTACTACTTCGAGCACAAAGGGGGCAAGCACACGCTGGTGTTGACCGATTCGAGCGACGTTCACGGACCGATCGAACACTATGCGTCGATTTCGTACGATGCGTGGTACGAGCCTTCGAACGAGAAGGAATGCGTGTATGCGTGGAGTTCGGGCGCGGAATTGCAGACCGGCAAGTACGAAGTCAACGACTACGATTTCGAAAAGCCCACGTTGAGCAACCAGCAAGGCCTGCTGTCGCGCGCGACGCGGCCGAAAGTATACGATCCGCCGGTGTACGCGATGCAGGAACATTTGAGCGGCCACGCGCAGTCCAGCGATGGCGACCGCTATGCGAAGGTCGGTATCGAGATCCGTCAGGCGCGCAACGACAGCATTTCGGGCCGATCGAGCGCGCGCGGCATCTCGCCGGGCGGTCAGTTCAAGCTCGAGAATCACGCCTGCGATGGGCAGAACCACGAGTATCTGGTGGTCAGCGCCGCGTACGAGATCAATTCGGATGTCTATGTGTCGACGGTGCGCCACGATCCTTCGCTGCCGCTCTTCGACTGCGCGTTTACCGCGTTGCGCAAGGAAAACCACTTCCGCTCCGAGCGGCTGACGCCGCAGCCGGTCGTGGCGGGCCCGCAGACCGCCATGGTGGTCGGCCCGGACGGCGAAGAAATCCTCACCGATAAATATGGCCGCATCAAGGTGCAGTTTCATTGGGAGCAGTTCGCTCCGCCGGCCGATGCCGACGCGCGCATGAAGCGGTGCTGGGTGCGAGTGTCGCAGAGCTGGGCCGGCAAACGCTGGGGCACGTTCTTCTTGCCGCGGATCGGTCAGGAGGTGGTCGTCGAGTTCATCGAGGGCGATCCGAACCGGCCGCTCGTGACCGGTTGCGTCTACAACGCGAACACGATGCCGCCGTACGAACTGCCGGCCAATCAGATGTTCTCGACGCTGAAGAGCAATTCGACCAAGGGCGGCAGCGGTTTCAACGAAATGCGTTTCGACGACGACAAGGGCAGCGAGCAACTGTTCTTCCACGCCGAGAAGGACCACGAGACCTGGGTCAAGAACGACATGCTGAGTAACGTCGGCAACGACCGGCATCTGAAAGTGACCGGCAACGAGTTCGTGGCGATCACCGGCGCGCGCCACGACGCCGTGACGGGCGACCAGAACGCCCAGGTCGATGGCAACGCGTCGCTGAAGGTCGGGCAGAAGTTGCAGGAAAAGGTCGGCATGGACTATGCGATCGACGCCGGCATGAATATCCACATCAAGGCGGGCATGAACATCGTGATCGAAGCGGGCGCGAGCATTACGCTGAAGGCGGGCGGCGCCTTCGTGGTGGTCGGGCCGGTCAGCGTGGCGGTGTCGGGCACACCGATCCTGCTCAATTCGGGCGGCTCGGCGGGCTCCGGCAGCGGCTCGTCACCGACCGCGCCGAGCGCGCCCAAAGACGCCGACGACGGAACCAAAAAAATCAAATCGTGAGTGATGCACCTGACCGCTCGTGGGGAGCCAAGTGAACTATCCGATTCTTTCGCTGCGGGTTGCGCGATTCAACGACGAGACGCTGGCCGAGCCGATCGCGATCGCGTTCGGCCCCGCCGGCGGCACGATTGGCCGGGCCAACGACTGCACGCTGGTGCTGCCCGATCAACAACGCGCGATCTCGCGCGTTCACGCGCGCGTCGAGTTTCGCGGCGGCGATTATCTGCTGTGCGATCTGGGCAGCAATCCGAGCGTGCTGAATCAGCGCGCGTTGGGCGGCACGCGCGAGGCGCGGCTCGCGGACGGCGACCGTCTGCTGATCGGTCCGTATCTGCTCGAGGTGTCGATCGGCGAGCAGGCGGCCGGCGTGCGCGGTCTGACGGGCGGGCGTGATCCGCTGAGTGCCGCGCAGGTGCTCAGTGGACCGTTGCCGGCCGATTCGCAAGGCGACGCGTTGCAGATGGGCGCGCTCGATCCACTCGGGCAGCCGGGCTTCGGTGAACCGCAGCGGGTCTCGTCGGGTCCGGGCTTTGCGGGCTCGGAAAGCGATCATGTGTCGCCGGAGTTGCAGGCGTTTTCGGCGCCGCAAGCGTCCCGGCCCGATCCCGGCCGGCCTGCCACACCCACGGGGGGCATTCCGGCGGACTACGACCCGCTCGCGGATGCGTTGGCGCAATGGGAAACCCCCGGGCAGCCGGGCAGCGGCTCGTCGGCCGCGCCGCATCCTGCGCACGAGTTGCCGGGATGGCCCACTGCGCCCGCGCCGGCGGCCGCGCCTTTGGGCGGCCCGACCGGCTTGCCGCCGGGATTGCTCGATCCCGGCGCGGCAGGGTCGGCCGCGACACCGTTCGATGATCTGTTCGGGATACCGACAACGCCGTCGACGCAGTTTGCGCCACCGACCCCTTTGGCTCCCGTGGTGCCGGTGGTCGTGCCGGTGGTCGCGCCGCAGGCCGCCACCGCGCGGGTGCCTGTACCTGGCGCGGCGCCGGGGCCGTCGTCCGCTGCGCAGCCCGCTTTGGAGCCTGTGGCGCAGCAGCTTCAGCAGCCGGCTCCGTCCGCGGGCCCGATCACGTCAGCGCCTGCCGCGCCGGCGCCGATCGCCCAGCCGGCCCCGGTTCGCCACCCGGCCGCCGCCACTTTCGCGAGCCAGAACCCAGCCACCTTGCAGGCGCTGCTCGAAGGCCTCGGCCTCGATCCGTCGCGCGCGCCGAACCTGCCCGAAGCGGAGTTCGCGCGTCTGATCGGCACGATGCTGCGCGACGCGCTGCGCGGCACGATGGGCGTGCTGCGCGCGCGCTCGATGACCAAACGCGAAGCCCGTCTCGACACGACGATGATCGTCGCGCGCGACAACAATCCGCTCAAGTTTTTCCCGGACGTCGACAGCGCGCTGGCGCAGATGCTGACTGGCCGCTCGGCCGGCTATCTGCCGCCCGACGAGGCGCTCAGGCGCGCCTTCGACGATATCGCGGCGCACGAGCTCGCGGTGCTCGCCGGCATGCGCGCGGCGCTCGCCCACGTGCTCGGACGCTTCGATCCCGCTTCGATCGAAGCGCAGCTGAAAGACTCCGGTGCGCTCGAAAAAGTGCTGTCCAACCGCAAGGCGAAACTGTGGGATCTGTTCGTCGTATTGCAGGGCGCCGTCGCGCGCGAAGCCGACGATGATTTCCAGAAGCTCTTCGGTCAGGCGTTCAATGACGCATACGAGGCCCAGATCGACGAACTGCGCGCGGCCCGCGAGCGTCAGCCGAAGCATCCCGCCGATCCCACCTAGAAACGTTTGAACGAGACAACATGTCCTGGAACAGCAAAGTCATCTGGTCGGAGGGGATGTTTCTGCAGCCCCAGCATTTGCAGCAGCACGACCGCTATCTGCAGCGGCAACTGGAGACGCGCGCCGCCGGCCTGCGTCCGTACAGTTGGGGCTTTACCGCGCTGGAGATCGACGAGTCGCTGCTCAAGCTCGGCAAGCTCGCGCTGCTGTCGTGCTCCGGCGTGATGCCGGACGGCACACCGTTCGATCTGCCCGCCGACGATGACTTGCCCGAGCCGCTCGAGATTCCCGAAGGCACCCGCAACATGCTGGTCCAACTGGCATTGCCGGTGCGCAGGCCGGGTGTCGCCGAAACCGGCAACGACGCCAGCGAGGAGAACTTCGCGCGACACCGTGTCACCGAATTCGACGTCAGCGACAGCAACGATCCGAATGCCGGCGCGGCGTTGCTGCAGATCGGCAAACTGCGCGTGCGTCTCGCGCTCGCCCCCGAAGTGGCGAATGCCTACACCGCGCTCGGCGTCGCGCGCGTGCTCGAGCGTCTGCCCGACAACCGCGTCGTGCTCGAAAACGACTACAGCCCGCCGTGTCTCGACTATCGGGTGGCGCGCCGTCTCGCGGCGTTCGTCGACGACCTCGTGGGCCTTCTGCATCAACGCGGTGAAGCGCTGGCCGGACGCCTTGCACAGCCCGGCGTGACGGGTGTCGCGGAAGTGGCAGATTTCCTGTTGCTGCAGTTGATCAATCGCCACGAGCCGCTGGCCGCGCATCTCTCGACGATGACCGGTCTGCATCCCGAGGCGCTGTACCAGGCGGCGGTGCAGTTGGCCGGCGAGCTGGCGACCTTCAGCCAGGCGTCGAAGCGGCCGCCGGCGTATCCGGTGTATCGCCATGAGTGGTTGCGCGAAACCTTCGCACCGGTGATCGACGACATTCGCGCGTCGCTGAGCATGGTGATGGACCCGCACGCGGTGGCGATCCCGCTCGAAGAGCGCAAGTTCGGCTTGCGCGTGGCGATCGTGCCGGACAAGACGCTGTTTGCCGGCGCCACCTTCGTGCTCGCGGTGCGCGCGCAAATGCCGGCCGAGCACATCCTGACCGGCTTCGCGCCACAGGTGAAGATCGGCCCGATCGAACGCATTCGCGATCTCGTCAATCTGCAATTGCCGGGCGTCGGCCTGCGCGCGTTGCCCGTGGCGCCCCGGCAACTGCCGTTCCATGCGGGCTTTACCTACTTCGAACTCGATCGCGGCAACGAACTGTGGAAACAGTTCGCGAATTCCGCGGGCATGGCGTTGCACGTCGCCGGCGACTTTCCCGGACTGACGATGGAGTTCTGGGCAATTCGCCGCTGATGCATTGATTGAGGAAGTTCATCGTGAGTCCAGACGAACCGCGTGGCCCCGCCGACGATCCCGGCGCGACGATTCTGATTCCGACACCGGGCGGCGCGCGGGCGGCGTTCATGGCGGCCGCGGCAACGCCCGCGCCGATGCTGCCCGGCGGCGGCGGTCTGAATCCGCTGTTGCGCGCGGCCAACCCGCTGATCGAACTGGCGCTGCCGTTGCGGCAGTTGCCGACCCATCCGAATGTGGAAGACCTGCGCAACCAGCTGATGCAAATGGTGCGCAGCTTCGAGACGCAAGGCCGCGCCAACGGCATCGATGACGAGAAGCTCGGCGCCTCGCGCTATTGCCTGTGCACGTTCCTCGACGAAGCGATCGCCAGCACGCCATGGGGGGCGGGCTTGTGGGGCAGCCGCAGCTTGCTGGTGACATTCCACAACGAGGCCTCGGGTGGCGAGCGCTTTTTCCTGATCCTGCAGCGTCTCGCGCAGAACCCCGCGGGCAATATCGATGTGCTCGAATTGATCTACGTGATTCTCGGCCTCGGTTTCGAAGGACGTTACCGTCTGATCGACGGTGGCCGCACGCAGCTCGACACGATCCGCGAACGCCTCGAACAGATGATTCGCGGCCAGCGCGGCGCGGCCGAACGCGATCTGTCGCCGCACTGGCTGCCGGTCAAGGTCGAACGCAAGCCGTTGCTGCAACTCGTGCCGTTGTGGGTGGCGGCGGCAATCGCCTGCCTCGTGCTGGTGATCGTCAATCTGGTGTTGAGCTTCAGGCTCAACGACATGTCCGACCGCGTGTTCGAAGCGCTGCACGCAATCCGCGTCGCGCCGGCTCCGGTGCTCGCGTCGAAACTGGCGGCCGCGCCCAAACCTGCGCCGAAGCTATCGCAGTTCCTCGCGCCTGAAATCGCCCAAGGCCTCGTGCGTGTCTCGGAGTTGCCCGATCGGACCGTCGTCACGATCAATGGCGACGGCCTGTTCGGCTCGGGCAGCGCCGATCTCGCCGCGGGTTTCGTCCCGCTCATCCAGCGTATCGGCGACGCGTTGAAGGAAGTGCCGGGCAACGTGGTGGTCGCGGGTCACACGGACAGCCAGCGAGTCTTGTCCGCGCGCTTCCCGTCGAACTGGCATCTGTCGCAGGCGCGCGCCGAAGCGGTGCGCGACATGCTCGCGTCGCGGGCCGGCAACCCAGCCCGCTTCAGCGCCGAGGGGCGCGGCGACGCCGAGCCGATCGCACCGAACGACACGGCCGCGAATCGTGCGCGCAACCGCCGCGTCGATATCACGGTGCTGGCGCCGGGAGCGGCGTCGTGAAGGCCTTCGGGATGAGTCCGTCGCGGGTGGCACAGGGGAGCCGGGTATGAAAATCTTTGGCTGGCTCAGACGAGCCATCGTGCTGTCGTTGCTAGGGGTGCTCGCACTGTCGCTGATCGTGTGGGTCGAGGGGCCGCTCGTCGCGTACGCGGGTCATGAGCCGCTCGAAAGCAACAGCAGCCGCTGGGCCGTGATCATCGTGTTGCTGCTGGTGTGGGCGGTGTACTGGAGCGTGCGCTGGATCGCCGTGCGTCTCGCCAACATCCAGTTCACTCGCGTGGTGGCAGAGGGACCGGCCGAGCCCGCGCCCGGCAAGAAAGAATCCGAGGCCGACATCGCCGCGTTGAAGCAGCGTTTCGAAGCCGCCATGGCGACCTTGCGCAAGGCGCGGGTCAAGGGGCGCTTCGGTAGTCAGTACGTGTACCAGTTGCCGTGGTACATGTTCGTCGGCGCGCCCGGCACGGGCAAAACCACCGCGCTGTTGAACTCCGGACTCAAGTTTCCGCTCGCCGAGCGGCTCGGCAAGCAGTCGATCGGCGGCGTGGGCGGCACGCGCAATTGCGACTGGTGGTTCACCGACGATGCGGTGCTGCTCGATACCGCGGGCCGCTTCACCACCCAGGATAGTTTCGCCGAAGCCGATCAGGCCGCGTGGGCCGGCTTCCTGCAACTGCTGCGCAAGTATCGGCCACGCCGGCCGCTGAATGGCGTCATCGTGGCCTTGTCGACGCGCGACCTGCTGCAACTGTCCGACCCGCAACGCGCGCAGCAGGCGCAAGCCGTGCGCGAGCGTCTCAGGGAACTGTACGGCAAGCTCGGCATGCGTTTTCCGGTCTACGTGATCGTGACCAAATGCGATCTGCTCGCGGGTTTCGCGGAATTCTTCGACGACCTCGGCCGCGACGAGCGCGAACAGGTCTGGGGCATGACGTTCCCGTTCACCGAGCGAGGCTCGCCGGACGACGCACTGGCCGCATTTCCCGCCGAATTCCACGTGCTGGAAAAGCAACTGCAAGCCCGCGTGTTGAACCGTATGCAGCGCGAGACCGATGTGCGCCGGCGTGCGCTCGTCTATGGATTTCCGCAGCAGTTCGCGGGTCTGCAAGCCGTACTGAAAAGCTTTCTCGACGAAACCTTCAGTACCTCGCGCTTCGAGGAGTCCGCGTTGCTGCGCGGCGTGTATTTCACGAGCGGCACCCAGGAAGGCCGGCCGATCGATCGCGTGATGAGCGCGGTCGCCTCGGCGCTCGGCTTCCAGCAACAGGTCGTGTTGCCCGACCCGGCGAGCGGGCGCGCTTACTTCATCACGCGGCTGCTGCGCGGCGTGATCTTCGAGGAAGCCGGACTCGCGGGCGTGAACCAGAAGCTGGAGCGGCGCCGCGCCTGGTTTCAGCGCGCCGCGCTGGCGGCGATCGGCATCGTCACGGTGCTGGCGCTGGTTCTGTTCTTCGTCAGCTATCAACGCAATCGCGCTTACGTCGCCGATGTTCGACAGCACGTTGCCGGGTTGCAGAAGCTCGCGCAGACCACCCAGCCGGGCGACAACCCGCTTGCGCTGCTGCCGCTGCTCAATGCCGCGCGCGACCTTCCCGGCGGTTACGCGGACCGCGACAGGAGCGTGCCGTGGCTGTCGCGCCTCGGCCTTTATCAGGGCGACAAGCTCGGCCTCGAAGCGCAGACCAGTTATCGGCGGCTGTTGCGTCAGACGCTGTTGCCTCTGGTCGTGAGCCGCATGGAAGAAGAACTGCGCCGCGGTGACGCGAACAATCCCGACTTCCAGTATGAAGTCTTGCGCGCCTATCTGATGCTGGGCGATTCACTGCACTTCGACGCCGACTCGGTGCGCTTGTGGGCCGATGTCGATTGGCGCCGCGGGCCGTTGCGCGATGCCAGCGACGATCAGCGCAACGATCTCGACGGCCATCTCGCCGCGCTGTTCCAGCCGGCGCGCTTCGATGCGTCGCTGCCGCTCGACAAGGATCTGATCGCGCAGGCGCGCGCGACGCTCGCCAAAATGCCGCTGACGCAGCGTCTGTTCAACCGCGTCAAACGCGATCTCGAACAGAGCAGACTGCCGGAGTTCAGCGTCGCCAACGCGGCGGGGCGCAATGCCGCGCTGGTGCTCGTGCGCAAGAGCGGCGCGCCGTTGACGCGCGGTGTTTCAGGCGCGTACACGCGGGCCGGCTATCAGAAGTTCGGCCAGTTGCGCGACGCGGCGGTGATCGATATCGCGAAGGACGATTGGGTGCTCGGCCGTCAGGAATCGGTATTGACGCCGAACGGTATCGAGGATCTGAAGGCGGGCATCACCCGGCTTTATTACGACGAGTACATCCGCCAGTGGGACGCGTTGCTCAACGATATCGACGTGGTGCCGTTCGACGGCGTGCAGCAGGGGGCACGCGTGGCGAATGTGCTCGCGGCGCCCGACTCGCCGCTGCGCTCGCTGATGCTGGCCGCGGCGCAGGAAACCACGCTGGGCAGCACCAGAACGGGCGGTTCGCTGACGGAGCAGGGCGTTGCCGCGTTGACCAACAAGCTCGATGCGGCCAAAAAGCGCCTCGAGAGCGCGCTCGGCAACCAGCCGGAAGACGCGGCACCGCCCGCGCCGGCCGAACTCAATCCGGTCGACGCGCATTTCCAGGCGCTGCACGAACTGGCCGGCAAACCCGGCGCACCGGGCCCGGCTCCGCTGGACGCGCAACTCGCCGCGCTGAAGGACGCCGCGACCTATCTGGAGGCCGCGGACTCGGCGCGCCGTCAGGGCTTGCCGCCGCCGCCCGGCGATGCGTTGAACAAGCTCAAGCTGGTGGCCCAGGGGGCGCCGCCGCCGCTCGCGACGGTGGCCACCAGCGTCGCGAGCGGGGCGGGGTCGCTGATGGTGGGCGGCGAGCGGGCGCGCCTGAACGCGTTGTGGCAGGCGAACGTGGCGCAACTGTGCCGGCAGGCGCTCGACGGTCGCTATCCTCTCGTGCGCGGCTCGACGCGCGACGTCGCGCCCGACGATTTCGGCAGGCTGCTGAGCCCAGGCGGCCTGATCGACGATTTCTTCCAGAAGAATCTGGCAACGATGGTCGACATGTCGGGACCGCAGTGGAAATGGCGCAGCGGCGTCGATACGCTCGGCATCCCGGTCGACGTGCTCGGCCAGTTCCAGCGCGCCGCGCAGATCCGCGACGCGTTCTTCCGGGCCGGCGGCCGAGACGTGTCGGTGCGCTTCACGGTGAAGCCGCTCAGCATCGATCCATCGATTACCCAGTTCACGCTCGACATCGATGGGCAGCAAATGGTCGTCAAACCCGACACGCCGCAATCGATGGTGTTCCAGTGGCCGAGCGGCAAGGGCACCGGCCAGGCGCACGTCGAGTTCACGCCGCCGGGCAGCACACCGGCGGCGCGTGCCGACGGACCGTGGGCACTGCTGCATCTGATGGACGATGCGCGTCTGCAACCCACCGCGCAACCCGACCGCTTTCGCCTGAGCTTCGACTCGGATGGCCGGCGCGCGGAGTTCGAACTGGCAGCCAGCAGCATCGTGAATCCGTTTCGCCGTGCCATGCTCGAGCAGTTCCGCTGTCCGGATCGGCTATGAGCGGCGAGCTTGCGCAGGAGCCGACATCCGGGCCCGGCTTCTTCGGCAAGGTGCGCACGCATGGCGACTTCGTGGGACGGCGCTTGCCAGTCGAGTTCGTCACGCGTTGGGATGAGCGCTTGCAGGAAGGTATGTTGCTCTCTCGGCAGCGCTTTGGCGCGCAGTGGCTGGAACTGTATCTGAATGCCCCGGTGTGGTGTTTCGCGCTGGGCGCGGGTCTGTATGGCCCGAGCGCGTGGGCGGGCGTTCTGACGCCGGGCGTGGACCGTGTGGGACGCTATTTTCCGTTCACGATCGCTGAGGCGATCGAAGGCGCCGAACTCGCACGGCGACTGGCCGATGCGCAAGGATGGTATGACCGCTTGGTGGCGCTCGCATTGTCGACACTGACGCAGGAATTCGCCCTCGATGCTTTCGACGCGGCATTGCGAGCCGAGAGCCTGTTCAATCGGGATCGCGCATCGATGCCGTGGCGGCTCGCCATCCCTGATGCAGCCGACGGCGGATTCGCCGCCTTGCTCGAACAGACCGTCGCCATGGGACACGCGCTCTGGTGGAGCGACGGATCACCGGCCGTGCCGGCTTCGGCGAGAGTTTCCGCGGGCACGACGACCGGCTTGCAGTTCGCGAGTCTGCTCGACGTCGGCACGCAAGAGTGGGATTCGGTGATCGACGTGATTTCGAACCCGGGCGCACAGCAACGGCATCACTGAGGTCGCCGCCGCGGGTAAGGGTAAGCGTTTCAAATTGACTTCCCATCATTCGTCTTTAAAGGATGAGGCTGTCATACGCCGGTTCCCGCCGGTGTTCGCCGACGGTCCGTAAAGGGGCGCTGGCGGCCTCACCGCAACTCCATTCTGCGGAGATCGCCGTATGTCACGCCTGACCCATCCGTCTTCCGCACGACGCATTCCGGGCGGCGTTCTGTCCGCCACGCTGTGCTTGCTCGCATTGCTGTGCACGGCCTCGCGCGCAGCCGAACCGGTCCTGAACGAGCAGGACATCAACGAGCAGTCGGTGACGCGCGCGCTCGAGCCCGACCAGTCGAGCGAGTCGGGCGAGAACGTCGTGACGCGCGGCTTCGTGCTGTCGAACAAGCCGCCGTCCGCCGCGCCGCGCCCCGCGCCCGCGAGAAAACCCGCCGCGCAAATCCTGATCACGTTCGCCACCAATTCGGCCACGCTCACCGACAGCGCGAAGGCCGCGCTCGACAAGGTCGCCGGTGCATTGCAGTCGGAGAAACTCGCGGCGTACCGGTTTCGCGTCGAAGGGCATGCCGATCCTCGCGGGTCGCCCGATGCCAACATGAAGCTCTCCGAAGACCGTGCGGCCGCGGTGGTCGAATATCTGACGCAGAAAGACGGTATCTCGGCGGAGCGGCTATCGTCGCTCGGCAAAGGTTCTTCCGATCCGTTGAACAAGCGCAATCCGACGGCGCCCGAGAACCGTCGGGTGACGATCGTCACGGTCACGGATTAGGCGCTTTCGAGGTTGCCGCCGATGACACGTTATCGCGTGTATTGCAACGTGGCGACGGGCGCGGCGCTGCTGTTCGCGTGCGTCACCACGATCGCGCTGGCCGCGGGTCCGCAGGACTCGAACAACGCCGCCGACAGACCCGCGGCCGTCGGCGACGATACCGGAGCGGTGCGCTTGCCGCTTGCCCGGCTCGCCGCCGCGTTGGCCCCCGATGCGCGCCTGCAACTGTTCACCGTGACGGACCAACCCGGCCTCCATGTGATGCAGGCGGCCAGCCTCGAGCAACAGGGTGCGATGTTCGCGCGCGTGGTGGCATTGCTCGAACGCCGCGATATGCCGCGCGACCGCGTGGTGTCGGCGGCGGCCATCGCGGCTCACGCGCGGCGCTTTGGCACCGACCCCGCCGGGCTGACGGCGGGCAACAACTTCAGCACGGAGGAGTTGGCGCATTTTTTCGAACTCGCGCGCGAGCAGGGCGTGGTGCTGAACCAGGGCGAGCGCACGTTGCAGACGATTCTCGTGCGATGGCGTTTGATTCGCGAGGAGCAGGGGATCTCGAAAGCGACGAACGCACACGATTTTCTGATCACCATTCCCGGGCTGGGTCGCGCGCCAGGCGGCGAGATGATCGACGCCACCGTCAGGGCCGCGATCCTCAGTCACGAATTAGGCCATTGGCGGTACTTTTCGGACGGCGCATACGCACATGCGTGCCGCGCGTTCTGGTGGCAGGTATTGAGCTTCGAGGAACGCGCGGAGTTGACCCGGCAACTGGAGAATCTCGGCTACGACCCGAGCGACCGGATCGTGATCGATGAGATGCAGGCCTATTTGCTGCATACGCCTGCGCGCTATATGCCGATCAGCGACACGCCGGGACCTGGCGGCGTCGATGTCGGCAAGGTGCGGCGGCGCTTGCAGGAGGCGGTCGCGAGAGCGAGCGGATAGCAAGGACGAAGCGAGCCGCGCGAATCGCGCGACACACGCTGTCGAGGTGACGCATGACGGATTACGCAGAACTCAACCGCATTTTGCCGCGCCTGTCGCACGCGCATGCGACCGCTGCGTTTAGCGACGAGGTGGCCCCGCTGCTGGTCGCCCTGTGGGCTGATGATTATGTTCGGCGCGTGGCATCGTGCGAATTGCTCGAAAGTTCCGTCGGCCAGTTTTCATATCTGTTTGATATGACGACCGAGCGCCTCATTGCAGCGTGGGGAATCAGTCAGGGAAAGAGTACGGTGGCGCGCAAGGAAATCGCGACGCGGATGCGCGGACATCCGCTCGCCAACGGCGGGACCTATCACCGGGGGCACGCCATTCCGCACACGCTCGGCGGTTCGACCGATATCAACCTCGTGCCGCAGCTGGGCAAGATCAATTCGGGGCCGTTCCAGGCGTTGGAACGACTGGCGGTCAGCCATGCGGGAGCGCTTTACTTCACCTACTGGCTGTACGGGCCAGGCAATAGTCAGGTGCCCGTTGGCGTGGAGCAGGGGCTTCTGATGCCGGGGGCGACTGCATGCACGTTCAAGCTGGCGACGTTTGCGAATTGAGGCAAGCGCGGCGGTCCGCAAAAAAACAACGCGATGCGCGTCTTTTTGAAAGCCGCGCGCCGCGATTGGGGAAATGCGCCGTGTGTCGGCCTTCGTCGGTTAACCCCTCGACGAATCGGACCGTCTACGATAAACAGTACCGCAGACACCGACGTAACGGACCCCGATGATGCCATCCGCTCACCGTTTCCTCGTCATGCTGGCGTCAGCCTTCCTGCGCGCACGCGCGGGCGGCGCGCTGGCGCTGTTTGCGTCGGCGGTGCCGCTCGTCCACGCGGACGTCGTCGTCTCGTTCGCCGAGAGTCCCGTGTCGGTGATTCGCGGCGCCTCGCTGTATCGGACGGGCGAGGGCGCCAGGCTGCGCGACGACGACATCATCGAAACCGACGCCGGCAAATCCGCGCAACTCGAAGACGGCGCGGGGACGCTGATCGCGCTCGGGCCGCAAACGCAAATACTGCTCAAAACGCCGTCGACGTCGCAAAACGCCGCGGCGAGACCGCTGCGAATCACGATGCTGAGCGGCTGGCTCAAGGTTGGCTGCAAGGTGAGCGCAGGCGCGCAACCGCCGCTGTCGATCGAACTTCACGGCCTCGACATCAAACCTTCAGGCAATGGTCCGTGGTCGGTCGTCGCGATGACCACCGGCGAGCGCGCCGCAATCTTCGCGGAGTCCGGGGATGACGCGATCGTCGTCGTTCGCGCCCCTGCCCAGGCGCCCAGGCAAATCCTGCACGCGGGCCAGTACCTCGAGCGACTTGCCGACGGGCCCCTGCGCGCGCAAGCCCGGCCATCCGCGGAGTTCATCGGCACGATGCCGCCAGGCTTTCGGGACGCGCTGGTCGGGATGGCGGGACGGCTCGCGAGCAGGCACGAACTTGCCGCGCCACTGCGCGCCGTCGATTACGCCGACGTCTCCGACTGGCTCACGAGCAGCGTCAGCGAGCGCGGCACCTTCGTCAAACGCTTCGTGCCGCGCCTGAAAACAGCGGCCTTTCGCGCGCAGGTCGACGCCCATCTGGACGTTTTGCCGGAATGGCGGCCGATTTTGCATCCGCCGCCGCCACGCCCGGCGAGCGAGCCACACAAAAGGCCCGCGCAAGCGCCGCCGGCGGTGCGTCCCGAATCCGTCCCCAGTTGGCTATACCGGAACTAACCTACGCCGGACGACGCCGACGCGCATTGACGTACCATGCACCACCAGGCGTTGACGCCCTTGCACACCATTCGCGTGGAGCAGCCATGAACCTGTCGTTGACTCTGAAATTCAATCTCGCCTTCCTCGTCGTGTTCGCCGCCGGATTCGCCGCGGCGGGTTTCGTGGCCGACCGGGTGTTGCAGGAAAACGCGGTGCAGACGACCGTGCGCGACGCGAGCCTGATGATCGAAGCCGCTACCGCAGCGCAGAACTACACGTCCGAACAGGTGACGCCGCTGCTTGCCACGCAGATCAAATACGCGTTCGTCCCGCAGTCGATTCCCGCGTATTCCGCCGTCGAGAGCCTGCTCGCGATCCAGAAGAAGTTTCCGGGCTTCTCGTACAAGAGCGCGATGCTCGATCCGACCAACCCGCGCGACCGCGCCACGGACTGGGAGACCGATGTGATCCGGCGCCTGCATGACCACCCCGAATTGCCCGAACTGATTGGCGAACGCGCGACGCCGTCGGGCCCCAGCCTGTACATCGCGCGGCCCACCCGCATCGACTCGGCCGCGTGCCTCGAATGCCACAGCACGCCCAGCGCGGCGCCGCGCACGATGATCGACAAATACGGGCCGGCGAACGGCTTCAACTGGCCTCTGCATGAAACGATCGGCGCGCAGGTCGTGTCCGTGCCGATGTCGCTGCCGCTGGGACAGGCGCACAGCGTTTGGCGCACGTTCATGCTGTCGTTCGCCGCGGTGTTCGGATGCGTGCTGATCGCGCTGAACCTGATGGTGCATTTCCTCGTGACGAAGCGGCTCAAGGCTTTGTCGCGCGCGGCCGACGAAGTCAGCCTCGGCAAGCTCGACACCGCATCGTTTTCGACGCGCGGCGGCGACGAAATCGCCTCGCTCGCGGTCTCGTTCAACCGCATGAAAACGAGTCTCGTCGAAGCGCTGCGGATGCTGGGGGCGTAAGCTGGCGTGATCGGCCAGGCGCCCCTCGACCGGAACCCGAATGAGCAACGAAGCAACGCCTACGCGCATTGGCAAGTACCGCATCGACCGCGTGCTGGGGACGGGCGCCATGGGCGTCGTCTATCTCGCGTTCGACCCGCACCTCGAAAGACCGGTGGCGCTGAAAACCGTGCGTCGCGAACTGCTCGCCGGCGAGGACACGAGTGGCGACATGCTGCTGCGTTTTCGCAACGAGGCACGCGCGGCCGGTCGGCTCGCGCATCCGAACATCGTCACGGTCCACGATTTCGGCGAAGACGGCGATAGGGCTTATATCGTGATGGAATACGTCGCCGGGCATGGCTTCGATACATTGCTGGTGCCGGGCCACGCGTTGCCGCTGTCGGACGCTTTCCACTGGCTGGCGCAACTGCTCGCCGCGCTCGCGTATGCGCATGAGGCCGGCGTCGTGCACCGCGATATCAAGCCCGCGAATCTGCTCGTCACGGCGCCGGGGCTTCTGAAGGTCGCCGATTTTGGCGTCGCGCGCATCGGCTCGTCCGCAACCTCGTCCGGGTGGATGATCGGCACGCCGAGCTACATGTCGCCCGAGCAGTTCGAGGGCGAATCGGTCGATGCCCGCGCGGACCTGTTCTCGGCCGGCGTCGTGCTGTACCGGATGCTGACCGGCCGCCAGCCGTTCGTCGGCTCGCCGGCCACGATCAGGCAGAAGATCATCAAAGATGCGCCGGCCCGGCCATCGGAAATCGTCTCCGCGTTGCCGCCGGCGCTCGACGCGATGGTGGCGAAAGCACTCGCGAGGCGGCCGGACGACCGCTTCGGTTCGGCCGCGCAATGGCTCGCGAGCTTGAGGTCGTTGGCCGTCTCACTGGCGGCGGCCGACGATGACCGGACTATCGTGACGCCGTCCGCGTATTGGTCAGCGTCCGCCTCCTTGCCAGCGCATGCGACGGGCGTCGGCCCCGCACCTGTGCCCGTGCCTTCGGCGCCGCCGAGTTGGCCGGCCGAGATGCTCGCGCGCATCGAACGCCAACTCGCGACCCAGATGGGCCCGCTCGCGAGCCTGCTGGTGCGACGCGCGGCCACCCAGACGAACGACCTGCCGACGCTCGGCGCGCAGCTGGCGGCGGCGTTGCCGGACACGGCGCGGCTCGAATTCGAGCAGGCCTTCGCGCGGCTGACGGCTGGCTTGCCCGATATGTCGATGATGACCTCGTCATCGCCGGGCTCACGCGTCGCGACGGCTGCCGCAAAGGTATCGGCTGTATCGCCCGCGAGCGCCGCAGGCACGACACCAGACAGTGCGATCGATCAGGCCGGCATCGATGCCGTCGCCGTTAAACTGGCCGTCTATCTGGGCCCGATCGCGAAGATGATCGCCAGTCGCGAGGCGCGGCACGCCGCGAATTTCGACGAGTTCGTCCAGCGGCTCGAGGACTGCATCACCGACCCCGCGCAACGCCGTCGCTTCCGGCACGATGTCGATTCATCCGGTTAGCGCCTCGACCGGCAAGCCTCTCCCTGACCGACTTCACTGCACGCAGGTAAACGAGCTCGCGCTGTTCACGTCGCCCGCGCCGTTATAGCTGGGCCACGCCGGATACTGGCATAGCGGCCGCGTGCGTCCCGGCACACCCTCCGTATCGGTGACCACCTGGTGCGCCGGCGGTGTGCCGTGCTCGACCCAGTTCTCCAGCGTCGTCAGCGAGTCCCACGACGCATTGAACTCGGTGCCGACCGCGTGCTGCAGCCCCGGAATCTCATAGAAGCGCGCGAACGAGCCGACCGCGCCAAAGCCCATCGTCACCAGCATGCGCTGATAGTAGATCTCGGTTGCCCGCGTGCTGACGGTCTGATCGACGGTGCCGTGCGCCATCAGCAACTTGCCGCCGTGCCGCATGAAGGGCGTCAGGTTCGCATCGGTCGCGTCAAGCCCCGACAGCATGCTGACGCGGCCGGACCATCGACCGGCAATCGCGGGGTTGTACTGCAGCGAGTCTGCGTCCGGGTTGTCCATCACCGTGTAGCGGACGAAGTCGTCGGCGATCTGGCCGTCGAACATCGCGGTGCTTTGCAGCGGATACGACGGCTGCGTCGTGCCGAGCGCGAGCGTCGTGACGGTGCCTTCGAGCGGTGAACTGCTGCCCACCCCGAGATCGGCGCCATACACGTTATAGCCGGGATACAGCGTTTCGCCGCTTTCGAGCGGGTACGCAAACACGAGCGGCGTGTTCATCGTGTTCAGCGCCGCGATCTGCCGGTCCGACAGGCACGTGTCGCCGCGCGCGATACCGCCGGCGCAACGCAAAGGCTTGCCGTCGACGCTGGCCGTCGCCGGGTTGAACGTCGCATTGCACGCCTGCACGTTGCTGATGAGACCGTCGACCACGCCGTCGAGTCCGTCGCAACCCTGCATGACCGCGTTGAGCAGCAGCGCGCGCTGCGCTGTGTCGAGATACGCGCCGGGCGCTGCGAAGCCTTCGGTCACGCGCAATTGCTGCAGGCTCAGCGTCGTAAAGTCGTACGCGGGATAGAACGCGATGATGCCGTCCCAGTCGCGCGGCCAGCGCTGCGCGACGGTCAGCGCCTCGCGCCCGCCAGTTGAGCCGCCCGCGAAATACGCCCTGGACGCATGTGTGCCGTAATGCGCGTCGATGATCACGAGCGAGGCGTCATGCGTTTTCTTCAGCGCTTCGCCCATGAAGTTGTCGTAGGCCTCGGCGTTGACGGAGAACGCGCCGTTCACCGAACCGTTGCTCGCCTCGTGCCCGGAATCGCTCGCGAACACCGCGTAGCCGCGCGACAACGGTCCCGGCAGAGCCGCCGGCGCGCTCGGCACATTACCTGTGATGGCGGGAATCGAGCCGTCGAAACCCCCGCCGCCGAGCATCAGGATCTTGCCGTTCCACTGGTCCGGCAACGCGACGTTGAACAGAATGTCAGGCGCGGACGGATCGACCGGATGAATCGCGCCGGCCACGAGGCAGTACGATCCGGTAGCCGTCGCGCCGCTGCCGCTCGCCGCCACCTGGGTCGTCGAGGTGACGACGGCGCCTGTCGTCGGCAGACCGATCTCACGGGCGCGGATGGTCAATCCATTCAGATTCGGACAGCTGAGTTTCGATCGGGGTGGTGGCTCGTGCCTTTTGCATGCCTCGCCCTGGCATTGTCCTGCTGACGAACCCGCGTACGCGCCGTGGCTCCACATGGCGCACAGCGCCAGCACACAGCACGCCCCCACCCACGACGGCACGCGCCCACGCGCGCGCCACGACTCTCTGCTCAAGTTCATCGCCGTGTCTCCTTCCAATGAGGCCTGGAGACGGCACCGGACGTCGCGGCATCAGCCCCCTATGCCATGACGTACCCATGACCTTTGACCTTTGTTGTTTTTGCCAACGGCGCGGCCACCGCGTGCTCAACGCCACGTCGCGTCTTGCGCGCAATACCGCCCGACACCGCATATCCGCACTTGCATTCGATTTGGTAGAAGTCTTTCATCGGCCTGTCGATGTGGTTCCGGTCGGCCAAACTCAACCAATCAATCATAGTCGCTAACTCACGCAACGCGCGCCGAATCGTCATCGCGCGCACGCCAGAGTGTCGTACTCGCTCGACACTGCGAAGCCGGTGCGATGTTGATGGCCAATTCGGCGAGCCTGTATGCGCAAACTGCGTCGGAGCCCGAACCTCATCAAGTCACCCGCGCGGAAGTCATGCACGAACTCGAGGAGCTGGAAGCGGCCGGATATAACCCGTCGGTCGGCGACGATGGTTCGTATCCCGCCGACATTCAAGCTGCCGAAGCGAAGGTAGCGGCCATGCATCGAGCGGAAAGAGGCGCGGCGATGAGTGCGGGACAGAGCGGGCAACCGGTGCGCACGCATTGAGGGCAAAGGCGAGAACCGGAACGGAACCGGGTTGGCTGCGTCATCGTATGTAGGTCGAGGCCGGCAATCGCTAATTGCGCCCGGTCGTCGCGGAGCTGTTCGTCAGTGGGAGCAGTAGCTCGTTGCTCCCGCTGCGGACAAAGGCACGAAGCTTTCGCACTGAACCAGATTCTCCGCATTCATCGGCTTCGTCAAAAAGAACCCTTGCACGTAGTCGCAACCTGCGTCGCGCAGCGTATGCAACTGTTGATTCGTTTCGACACCTTCGGCCGTCACTTTGATGCCGAGTTCGTGCGACATCTGAATGATGCCCCGAACGATCGAGGCGGCCGCCGCGTCGCAGCCCAGCCGGGCCGTAAACGAGCGGTCGATCTTGACGATGTCCGGCGAAAAATCGGCCAGATAACGCAGGCTCGAGTATCCCGTTCCGAAGTCGTCGATGGCGATGCGCACGCCAAGCCGCTTGAGCGCCATCAGCGTTGCCTGCGCGAGCGAGGGGTTTTCCATCAACGCGCTTTCGGTCAATTCGATCTGGAGGCAGCGCGGCGGCACCCGGTGTTTTCGCAGCGCCTGGTCGACTATGGCGACAAGCGAGTCATCCCTGAGCTGACGCGCGGACACGTTCACCGACATGGACAGCTCTTTCCTTCCGGCGGCCTGCCAGACGGCCAGTTGAGCGAGGGCCGCGTCCACGACCCATGCCCCGACTTCGACGATGAACCCGCTTTCTTCGAGGATCGGAATGAAGCTGCCCGGACCCACCAGGCCTCGTGCTGGATGATTCCATCGAACCAGTGCTTCGACGCCTTTCACCGCCAGAGAGGCTGGCTCATGAATACCCTGGAAATGCAGCACGAATTGGTTCGACGCCAGCGCCGTGGGCAGATTGCACTCGAGTTCGAAATCGCCGAGCACATCGCTGGATGCTTCGTCGGCGAACCGGAAGCCGTTGCGACCGCCTTTTTTCGCCGCATACATCGCGATATCCGCGCTCGTCAGCAGCGCCTCGTGATCGCGGCCGTGCTCGGGAAAGATCGATATGCCGATCGACGCCGTGACGAATGGCGCGGCGTGGTCTTTTCGAACGTCGCTTGAAAACAGGTTCAGCAGAGACTGCGCCAGGCTCGCCAACGTGGCCTTGTCGCTCTCGCCCCTGACGATCACCGCGAACTCGTCTCCGCCGAGGCGCGCTACACAGGCATCCGGCGCAAGCGCTCCCTGAATGACTTTGGCGATGTCCTGCAACAGACGGTCAGCGGCCGTATGGCCCAGCGTATCGTTCAGGACCTTGAATCGGTCGAGATCGACGAACATCAGACTGAAGGCGACGTTCTGCCTGCAAAGCGTCTTCATCTGGCGGATCAGCGCGCCCCGGTTAGCCAAACCTGTCAGGCCATCGGTGTAGGCCAGATGGTCGAGCGCCGCGAGGCGTTCCTGTTCCAGCGTGATGTCTTCGCTGACACCGACGATGCGCACCACGTTCGCGGAGCCGTCGCACACGGGATAGGCCGTGCTTCTGATCCAGCGCAGGCAACCATCCGGACGGCGGATGCGGTATTCGACGCGACCTTCCGCCACCTCGGACGCGACGCGGTTCATCTCGGCGAGCAATGGCTCCAGATCCTCCGGCACCACGAGATCGAGCCACGCGGAAGGCCTGTTGCCAAGCTCTTGAGGCGTAATGCCGAACACGCTTTCGACACCTGCGCTGACATGATGACAGTGTTCAAAATGCGAGCTACACGAATAGAACACGAGCCGGACATGCAACTCCATCTCATGCATCAATTCATCGCGTTCGCGCAGTGTCTTCAACAGCTCGGATTGCTGGGTGACGTCCTCGGAAGCACAAAGCAGCGCGCTCACCGCACCGTCGTCGCCCGTCACTGGCGTGAGCGTGGAGTTCCACCACCTGGTACGCCCCCTCGTCGTCGCGCAGCTTCCAGTGAACGATGTGCTCTTGCCGGAAACGGCGCCCGCCAAAGCCTTCTCGGCCGCCGTGCGGTCCTCGCCGGTCCAGAATGCGAGCCAGTCCGCGCCGGACAGTTGCTCCGGTGACTCCGCTTCCATCAACATCGCGCCATGCTCCGACACCCGCAGCATTTTTCCGTCGGTAGCCAGCACCTTCAGGCAGTCGCGATTCGCGTGCAGAAGCCCGCTCGCCAGTGCGGTGGCGGCGCTTTGCCGCGCGTAATCCAGGCCGAGTTTGCGACGAACGATCGCGAGACCGGCGACGCCCGACACCATCGACAATGCGACACGTAGGGTAATCGCCGCTTCACCGGCCGCCTGATGCACAAGAGCACCGATGCCAACGCCGGCAACGACGGCAATGCAGAGACTCGACAACGGTATGGTCCTGCGTTGACCGTACCGCGACAGGAAATAGGAAAGAAACTGCTGGTTGCGGGCTGACCAGCCATTGGCATGTGCGTCGCTATCGACCCGGGACTCAATCGGTTTGGTTTCTTTAGGGCACGAAGTCGCTTTGAATCTCACGCTGTTCTCCGACTACCGGGTTGAGCGACGGCTCGAACGCTGCGAGCCGGCCTCACTTTTATTATTACGGTAGGAAGTCACAAATCTTTAATGCGGGGAAACGCGCGGGAACCGCGGTTCGCATGAGATCGGGGGCGGATTGCGCGCCCATCAGCCTTGGTGGGGCTTGACCTGCGCGAACTGACGAATGCGCTCCGCAAGAGCGGGTATTCCCGAGTCGCGAGCCACGTAGTGAGCGACCTGCCGGGTGGCCAGATCGATGGTCACCTGATCGTCGGGGGTCTTCGTGTTGGGTCCGTCAACGGCGGGATGGTATTCGATACGCAGTTGCCTCGCGTTGGCGACGAGCCGTAAATAGCCGAAGTTGCGGTCGTCGTAGCTTTCGAGGACCACGGCATCCGTGTCTTTCGACGCAGCCTGGATCAGCTGCGGCGCGCGAAGGGGCGGCTGTCCGTTGGTGGTGAGTCGCTGTACGGCGTGACCGCCGTTCCCGCAAACGATGTAAGGGATGTGGGTGCCATCGGAGCGGGTTCGCGTAAAGCGCTGATAGTTGTGCGCGTGTCCCGCGAGGTCGGCATGCGGCCAGATACCGACCTCATTGCAAACCGTATCGATCTGCTGTTGCATTGCGACGCTCCAGCCATGACGGCCGCGCGCCACATAGGGCGGATGGTGATGCGCGAAAAGCAGGGCGCCTCGATAGTTCTCTTTCTTCACCCGCAATAACGCCGCTTTCAGGAACTTCAGCTGGCTGTTGCCGATGTGACGGTCCGCGATCACGCCTGGGTCCTCGAGCGTATTGCTGTACAACGCAATGATGCGCACGAACGGCGCCTCGAACGTGAAGAAAACGCCTGGCTGAATTTGCGCCGTCCGTGAAAGATTGCCCGCATCGGGAGAGACCTGGAAGCAGTCGGAGCAGAAGTTCCTCAGAAACGCCTGCAGGCTCTTCTCGTGCTGCAACGGCGAAACCATTCCGTCGTGATTGCCGGCAGCGGCGAGAATCGGCGCATGATAGTTGCGGTACGGCTCATAGAACTGATCGTAGTAGTACTGCGCTTCGCCAAAGCTGTAGACGATGTCGCCCAGCAGGAAGTTGAATTGCGGCACCTCGGCGGGATCGGCTTCGTCGAAGTCGCTGACCATCTTGTCCGAAACTTCATTCTGGGTGACCGGACCTTTCGTACTGCCGCAATCGCCGGTGGCGTGAAAGACGATCTGTCCGTTCGCGCTGATCGTATCGAGGAGCTTCTGGTTGTTGTCCACCACCTCCGCAAACGTCAGCCGGGGCTCGGTGCCGCCGCGCGGTGGCGGAAACGGCAGCGCCTTCAGCTTGTGCTCGCGGTTCAGTTCGTCGATGACCTTGTAGGCTGCGGCATCGGATGCGTGCCTGACCACGAAAGTTTGCGGGTCCGGCGTGGGTTGTGGCTGCGAGAAAACGGGCGCGGCGAGAATCCTGTCGCTGCGGTTGCCGCGTGCGGCTGACGATTCATCTGAACGCTTTTTCGGCATTTGCAATCCTCCTTGATCGGCGAACGGGAGCGGCCACGCTGTTGTCGGCAAACCGTCAGCATGTGACGGCGCTGGCGCCGGCCGGATGCACCGTTCAGACGAACCCGAAACGGGGAAGTTCAGATCCGCTTGCCGTTGCGCAACCCGTGCGGCCCGAATTGCGGCGCGCCGCTGTTCCGTGCGAAAGCCGGGTTTGCGGTGGCACGCGTCTGTTACGACGGCACGAACACGCCCACAGCCGCCAGCGCCATCGCGAGCGTTGCGAGCCATCCTCCCCAGGCCAGCACGCCCTTGACGGCGAACTGTCCCATGACCCGCCGGCTTCGCGCCATCAGCATCATGATGACCATGATCGGCACCGCGGTAACGCCATTGATCACCGCGCTCCAGTACAGCGCGCGGATCGGGTCGAAATGCATGAAGGTGATGGCCACACCGCCCATGATGGCCAGTGCGATCACCGCATAGAACTCACGCGCGAGCGTCAGATGCAACGCGAGACTGCTGCGCCAGCGAAAGCTGCCCGCGGCGGCGTAGGCGGCCGAGCCGGCGAGGACCGGCAGCGCGAGCAGGCCGGTTCCGATGATGCCGAGCGCAAACAGGACGTAAGCGAAGCGCCCGGCAATCGGCTCGAGCGCGCGCGCGGCATCGGCCGAGGTTTTCACGTCGATGTGATGCAGATGCAGCGTAGCCGCCGCCGTCAATATGATGAAGAATGCAATGAAGTTGGACACCCCCATGCCAACCCACGTATCGAAACGTATCCTTCGCAACTGCGCGGGCGCCTGGTGCGGTACGCGGCGCAACGGCGCCTGTTCCGGTGCCGAGCGCATTTCTTCGACTTCCTGCGACGCCTGCCAGAAGAACAGGTACGGACTGATCGTCGTGCCCAGCACCGCGACGACCATGGTCAGATAGTCCGACGTCAGCGAGATGCGCGGCAACACAACGGCGCGCGCGACTTCACCCCAGGGGATCGGAACGATGAATGCGACCGCGACGTACGCGAGAAGGGAGAGGGCGGTCCACTTCAGAACGCGCGCATAACTGTCGTAGGGGACAAAAATCTGCAGAACGACGCAGAGCGTCCCGAGGCCGACGACATAAAGGTGCTGCGGACCTGGCAGCAGCAATCCGGCCGCGGCGCCCATCGCCGACAGATCGGCGGCGATGTTGATCACGTTCGCCATGACGAGCAGGGCGACCGCGCCGTACAGCAGCCATGCCGGATAATGCGCGCGTATGTTGGATGCGAGGCCCTTGCCGGTGACCCGGCCAATCTGCGCGCTCACCAGTTGTATTGCGGTCATCAATGGATACGTGATCAGGATCACCCACAGAAGGTTGAATCCGAACTGCGCGCCGGCCTGCGAATAGGTGCCGATTCCTGACGGATCGTCGTCCGCGGCGCCCGTGATCAGGCCAGGGCCCAGGCGTCTGATCCAGGATCGCTCCACGGAATCGCGTACGGCGGATTCCGGCTCGATCAATTTTTCGTCGTTCATATATGTGTCACCTCGCGGCAACGTTTAGCAAGTCGCGGGCCCGGGCGTTCGTGCCAGCGTCGCGCGGCTTCGGGAGGCGGGCATAGGAATCGGCTGCACATCACGGACGCGCTCGACGAGCGCACCGGCGAAGATGCGCAAGGCGCCTCCGCTGACAGTGCGCGGAAATGCGGGTTTCTAAACGGGAGTAACGAACTTTGGGCCGTGCCGGCGGACACCGTCACGCATGATGCGCAAGAGGCTTCGTCCGCAACTGGATCTCGTCGATCGCGTCAGGCAAGTCTTCGAGCACGATTGGCTTGGCGCGACTCAGTCCAGGCGCGGCTTGAACGCATACTGCCCAATCTCGCCGCCGCGCGCGACCACCGCCGTGCTCTCGGGAATTTCCTCCCAAAAGCCCGGCAAGTCCGCGAGCGGTTCGGACAACACGAGGAACGCATTCTCGCCGGCCGTCTTGATGCGCTCGTCGTCGGGATACAACTCGCGCAGATGACGGAACGACGTGCTGTGAAACAGCGAGCGCGACTGTCCTTCGCTCGAATAGCGGACCGCGATGATCTGCTCGCCGTCGGTCGCGCAGACGGTCATGTTCAGCGGTTCATCCACGCCATGCCGGCGGCCGGTGGCTTCGACGAATCCGACCATCCGTTCGAGCGCGGTGACGGGCGCGAGCTCCAGCCCGAAGGTCAGCGCGAGAAAAAACAGCACCTCGGAATCGGTCGAGCCTTCGATGGACGGGAACAGATCGGGGTCGATCTTCACCATCAGGTCGCGGCGCACCGCCGGATAGTTGCGCACCAGGCCGTTGTGCGCGAACAGCCAGCGGCCGTGGCGGAACGGATGACAGTTGGTTTCCTGCGACGGCGTGTCGGTCGCCGCGCGCACGTGCGCGACGAACAGCGGCGAGTGGATTGCCCGCGCGGCCTCGCGTAGATTGCGGTCGCTCCACGCGGGCTGGATGCAGCGGTAGCGAAACGGAATGTCAGTGGGATGTCCATACCAGCCGATCCCGAAACCGTCGCCATTGGTGGTGGTGGCGCCGAGCCGGGAATGCATGCTCTGATCGATCAGCGAATGCCGGGCGTTGAACAGCACGGTTTCGAGCTGAAGCGGATTGCCGGTATAAGCGAGCCAGCGGCACATGATTGCTCTCCTGTCGGTTACGCGTGACAACCCTACACCACCCGCGGGCGGCGATTGTAGGACCAAAGTCCGATTGAGGCAGACACCTTACCTGTCACTATGCCAGATGGCGTTTAGGTGCTTGCGTGCCGGGCATCGCTTTGAGCTTGCACCGGCCTGATCTGATAGAGGCAGGACGCGCATGAGCCACTTTCTGGACAGGTTACGTTACTTTACGGCCCCCCCGTCCCCAGATCTCGGATGGTCATGGTGCTGTCACAGATGAAGACCGGCAATGGGAGGATGCTTACCGCCAGCGCTGGCAGCACGACAAGATAGTTCGCTCCATGGGCGTCGTCACCGAGATCGTCTGGGTTTCGCTGATCCTGATCTACCTGTCGGAAGTGCGGCGCACAGTGGTCGTGGGTTCCGTCGCTTAGCCGTGTTCGTGTTTGCTCCGCGCGAGTGGTCGACTGCGCCGTTGCCGCTCGACGGACCTCCCCCCGCAAAAGACGAGGCGGCAAATGTGCAGCACTGAGATTCGCGCAGGCTGCAGGCTCTGCCAGCCAGCCTGCTTTCTTGCTGATGGAGGTGCCGATGAAACGCCGTGAACTGTTGGTTGCGCTGGCCGCAGGCGCGCTCGCCGAGGGTTCTACCGGCCTCGCGCAGGCAAGCCAGGCGAAATTCACCGGTCAGATCGATCTGCCCAAGCCCAACCTCAAAGGCACGATGTCCCTCGAAGAAGCCATCGAGAAGCGCAGGTCCGTGCGCAGATTCGCGCCAAAGCCGCTGCCGGTCGAGGCCATTGGCCAACTGCTGTGGGCCGGGCAGGGCATCACCAGCTCGGACGGCAAGCGCGCGGCTCCGGCGGCCGGCGCTTTGTACGCGCTCGAACTTTACGTGGTGACCGCCACGGAGGTGATGCACTATCTGCCTGATGGCCACCGGGCCGAGACGCGGGCGACCCACGACCTGCGCCCCGAGCTGAGAGCACTGGCGGTCAACCAGGCGTCCGTCGAGGCGGCCCCGGCCTTGCTCGTGGTGGCCGCCGACCCCAGTCGGCTGAGCGCGAGGTATGGCGGGAGAGCGAATCTGTATGCCGATCTCGAGGTCGGGCACGCGACCCAGAACATGCTGCTTCAGGTCGTCACGCTTGGGCTCGTCGCGGTGACCGTGGGCGCCGTCGACGGAGCTCCGGCGGCGCGCAAGCTCGGCCTGCCTCACGCCCAGACCGTCGTCTATCTGATCCCGGTAGGTTTTCCGGTCTAAGTCATTGCGTGAGAATGAAATGAACGCGCCCCACCCGCGAACGAAAGGTGCTCGATACTTTCAAACAGGACCTGGACCTCGCGTTCGATACGCTGACGGCAATAGAAGACACCTACAAGGCATCGCCCGCTCCCTGACACGCGGGCTCGAGGACTGGGGTCCTTCCCGGCGCGACGGGATGCGCGGACATCGATGCACCGGTCAGCAGTGCGGCAAACACGAACTTCGAAGGAGCGGGTATCGTGTGTGCCATGTCAACTCCGCGCGGTGCCTATGAAGCCGATTCTCGTGCGCTCGACCCTGGTGGAATATTCGAAGCGTCGTGCTGTCCGTTTCGCGATGACGGTGATCGCGACGATCATGGCCGGATGCGTTTCCTCCTCACAGCTGAGCGGTCATGTCACACCTTCGCAAGTTTCCGAGGCGAAGGCGCTCGACCTGGCGGTCGCCAATCCGCAACGCAGTCAGACCGCCCGGGCGCGCGACGTCTATCGTCACCCGGCGCAGACGTTGCGCTTCTTCGATCTGAGTCCGACGCAAACCGTGCTGGAGATCGCGCCGGGCGGCGGGTGGTACACGGACATTCTGGCGCCCTATCTGCACGACGCGGGTCATCTGTACGAAGCCCAATATCTGAGCACGTCCGCGGACCTGGCCTCGGAAGACCGGTCAATCGATGCAGAGTATTTGCGTAAGCTCGCGGGCGCCCCCGCAATCTACGGGAACGTCGTGGTCGGCACATTGCACGCGGGCCAGTTTTTCGGCTTCGATGCACACGAGCGGTTCGATCGCGTGCTTACTTTTCGCAACATTCACAACTGGATCAAGGATGGGCAGCTCGATGCCAATCTGCGTGCGTTCCATGACGCGCTGAAGCACGGGGGCGAACTTGGTGTGGAAGAACATCGCGCCCGGCCCGGCTCGACGGTACAGCAGATGATCGAAACCGGATATGTGACTGAAGCTTTCGTGATTGACCGGGCACAGGCGGCCGGCTTCGTGCTCGCGCAACGCAGCGAAATCAACGCGAACGCGCGAGATACGAAAGATTATCCGCATGGCGTATGGTCGCTGCCGCCGGGCTACGCGGGCGGTGACGTCGACCGCTCGCGCTACGCCGCAATCGGTGAATCGGATCGCATGACGCTGAGATTCGTCAAGCCTTAGCGTGTTCTACGGGCGCCAGCCGCGGGCGGTAATCGGCCGACGCGTTGGGCTGCGCTCAGTTTGTTGCACGACCCGCAGTAGCGTATCGACACAGTCCAGCGCATCCGACAGTCGCCCGAGCACGATCAGCGAGCGGGCCGCATCGAGACGACCGTGAAACATCGCGTCGCGCGGTCCGGCCCGTTCCACCATGTCGATGAGTTGCCTGATCTCGGCCTTGACCCGCGCGCAGTCGGCGGGGCAGTAGCGGTCAACCCAGTTGCGCAGTGCGCGGATCAGCACCACGCAATCGCCGTACTCGCACTGCACGCTATCCATTGTCACCCTCATTCGTATCCCGCTCGGTGCCGCAAGCGGGATGCCGACTTTTCCCAGCTCAGTCTCATTGCCTGTTCGCGATCTTGCAGATCGCACGACTCCGAAGCTCGACCGTCCATCTGCGGCCCCATTGCGGGAAAACCACCCCCTCTCGCCTGCATCTGTGAACGAAGCAAGCGGCGCGCCACGTGTCGCCGGCGCTGCGCATCATTGCTAGAGCGGGGCGCGGCCATGTTCTCGCAGTTCGGGCTCGAAGAATATCCATCGTGCGGCTGGAAAATGCGCACGGTCCTCCCCCGGAGGGAGGGCGGTGTCCATTCCATCTCGACCCGCTGCGGCCACTTACAGCAGCGGCGCGAGCGTCCGGTCGTGAGCGGCGGATTCAGCAGGACGGCCGGGTAGCTGCATCGTCGCGCTCGGAAACAAATCGTTCGATTCGAACGGGGTTCTCTCTTGCGATTCAGACTACAGCTTCGATGCGTACCGGCATTGCGCTCATTACCGGCATGGCGTTGATCGGATCAAGACCAACTGTAGTGCTGAGCAACTGGTTTGGATTGGCGCCGGCGTAGGTCTCGGGCTCCTCGTCGGGCATCGGTCCCCAGCCGTGCGGAATGGACACGACGCCTCGGCGCAGTGCGGCGTCCCCTTTGACGATAGCTCGAATGCGGCCATGCGGCGAAACAATGGCCACGCACTGGCCTTCGGTCAGTCCTTGAGCAGCCAGGTCATCGGGATGCACAAAGGCCGGATTGAACGGCATGCGTCGGCGGACCGCGGGCAGGTGGTGGTACATGGTGTTCTGCACGTCGCGCACGCGCCGCACCGCCAGGCGATGCGTGAACCCCGGCGGCGCCCCCGCTTCGTTCAGTACGCCCGCCAGTTCGCACTCGACGTCGTCCGGCATTACGTCGAAGCGCGCGGCGTTCCCTGGCTCGCCGGGCTGCACGATCATCGGTTCGATCTCGTAGACTTTCCCTTGTGGGTACAGCTTCAGTTCGTCAAATGAGATCGAGCCGTGGCGAACCAGGATCGCAAGCAGCTCTTCGGTGGTCGGCGCTGCGCGCATATCGAGCGGAACGTCGTCGAAATTGATGGTCTTGCCCAGGCGCCGCGCCAGATCCCAGAATACGAACCAGTCGTCCACGACTTCGGATCCCTCCGGCGGCGTCGCCACGGCGGCCGAGTATTGTGCGTAAGGCTGAAACATGATGTAGGACTCGTAGTCGCGCGAATGCAGGTCGGCGCGCTCGAACATCAGCTTCGGTGGAATCACATAGTGCGCGAGCCGCGCAGTGTTAGTCATGAAAGGCTCGATGCATACCAGCAGTTGCAGTTGGCGCAGCGCATCGGCGATGCAGCGCTGGTCGGGCACGGCATCGACTGGATTGCCGCCGTCGACTAACAGCGCGCGGATCTGGCCGGCGCCAGGCGTAGTGATTTCCTGGGCCAGCGTGCCGCTCATCTTCTGGCCGAACAGCATGCCATAGCCGCCGACACGGCTCTTCCAGCCGGATTCCCAGGAACGGCGTGGCGCAATCACTTCGGCCCGGCGCTGGTAGCGTGGGGCGACTACGCCGGGGTTCGGTACAGGGTCGCCGGGGCGAGCGAAGCGGCCACACACGACGTTGAGGCATTCGACCAGATGCTCGGCCAGATTGGAGTGCGGCGCCATGTTGGGCCCGGTTCCCGACGCGGCCGAGCCACGCTTGCGACGCAGGCCGCCGGCCTCCCGCACCGGTTCCGCGAAGGCCGCAGCGGCGGCTTCGAGCCCTTCGACGCTTACGCCGGCGCGCTGGGCGACGTATTCGGGCGTGAACGGCTCGACCGCGCGCGCCAGTCGTCGCAGGTCCTTGACGTAGCGCGCGCAGAATTCAGCATCGTGCCAGCCGCGACACAGAATGATGCGCAGCAGGCCAGCCAGGACGGTCGGGTCCTCGCCCGGCAGCACCTGCAGGAAGACATCGGCATGGCGGGCGGTCTCGGTCTCTCGTGGATCGATCACCACCAGCTTAAGGCCGCGCTCCTTCGCTTCGTGGAGCTGCTTGACCGGATTCTGCAATGCAAAGTTGAACGTGGATAGCGACACCAGCGGATTGGTGCCGACGAACAATAGCGCGTCGGCGAGCGCATACGGATCTTTGCCGGCAGCCCAGCCGCCCAGTCGCTCAAATGCCACCCATTTGGCCGACTGGTCGATGGTCATTGTAGAGAAAAACGAATTCGAACCCAGCGCCGCGAGGAAGGCGGGCAACATATGATTGGCGGCGAGGTTAGAGTAGTTCATGGTGCCGCGAAAGGCTGCGACCGCATCGGCGCCGTGGCGCTCGATCAGTGCCTGGAGTTGCGCCGCGATCTCGGCCAGCATCACGTCAAGTGGCATCTGCACGAAACTGCCATCGGGCTGCCGTTTCAGCGGGTGCAGGAGCCGCTCGGCGCTGTTATGCGCCTCATGCAGATACGCACCCTTGATGCAGGCGTAGCCGCGCGTGAGCGGATTGTCGCGGTCGCCGCGCGCGGCAACGACGCGTCCGGCGTCGTCCAGGGTCAAGCGCAGTGAACAGTTGCCGGCGCAGATGCGGCAGGCGGTGACGGCTTCGCGTGGCACGGCGAGCTCCTTGTGTAGTGTGGCCCACACCTCGTAACCACCCACAACTTTCGGCGTAAAGGTTAAAGCCGAGCCGGATACCTGCGCGATGACAGAGCACCCGCATACGACTAGCGTTAGATCGCCGCCAGGTTGCGGCCGTTCATTCGCTATTATAAACGACGTTCATATTTTGGCAAATAGCCCGGCGACCTGTTGCGAGCGCCGCTGCCCGACCGACACTGTCATCGAGAGGCCTCGCTGTTCTAGCGCCCTGCTGCTGTCTCACACGACTTTGGCGCGCCGTGCTTTCGCCCGTTGTCGGCCAGAGGGCGATGCCCGCGTCTCTCATATGAATGACGGCTGAGTCCGTGAAACCGGCCCGTCGCGCCTCACGTCTGCAGTACCGCCGGAGGGCCGAGCGAACGGGCGTAGTTCGCAATGGGCGCTTTGAGCTGCTTCATGCAAAATAGCCGCATCCAGGATGTGGAGGCTGACTCGTGGGTATCAACTTCGACTTGAACGACTTGCAGGCGTTTCGAGCAGTAGTGGAACTGGGAAGCTTCCGCAAGGCCGCCGAGGCGGTGAGCATTTCGCAGCCGGCCTTGAGCCGCCGGATCGACAAGCTCGAGGAAGCACTCGGCGTGCGTCTATTCGAGCGCACCACGCGCAGCGTCACGCTCACCACCGTCGGCCGGGTATTCGCGCCGAGCGCCGAGCAGCTGCTTGATGATCTCGACGTCGCGTTGCTCGGCATCCGCGATGTTTCTTCGAGCCGACTGGGACATGTCACCATCGCCTGCGTGCCTTCGGTGGCCTACTACTTCCTGCCGAGCGCCGTCGCGAGCTATCATCGCCGCTTCCCGCGCATCAGGGTCAAGATGCTGGATATGAGCGCGAATGAGGTGCTTGGCGCCGTCATCAGCGGAGAGGCGGATTTCGGCGTGAGCTTTCTGGGCAGCCAGGAGTCCGAGGTCGAGTTCAAGGTTCTGCTGCAGGAGCGCTTCGTGGCCGCCTGCCGCCGTGATCACCCGCTCGCCCGCAAAAAACGCGTGACCTGGAACGAGCTTTACGAGCACGAGTACGTCTCGGTGGACAAAACTTCCGGCAACCGACTGTTGCTCGATCAGGCGCTGTCGGCCGTGGCGCCGCATGCGCCGAGCGTCTGCGAGACGCGTCACGTAACGACCATGCTCGGTTTAATCGAAGCGGGGCTCGGTGTCGCCGCAGTGCCGTCGATGGCCATGCCCGGGCGCGATCACCCCATCCTCACGAGCGTGCCGCTCGTCGAACCGGTGGTGAAGCGGCGCGTGGGAATCGTGAGACGCCGTGGACGTCCACTTACACCGGCTGCGCAGGAGTTTCACAGAACGATTGTCGAGATGAAGCGCAGCGGCGTCGCATGCAGCGATGCCGTGGGCAATAACACGTCTCCAAAAGAGCGGCCAGGCAGGAAAACCGCATCATGAGGTTGGCAAGACCGCTTCGTTCGCTCTATCTGCAGGTTTTGCTGGGCATGATGCTCGGCATGGCGCTCGGTCACTTCTTGCCGCAAGCGAGCCCGCTGCTCAAGCCCTTGAGCGACGGGTTCATCGGCCTCGTGAGGATGATGATTGCGCCGATCGTTTTCTGCACGATCGTCTCGGGGATCACGTCGCTTGCTAGCGGGAAGGCCATCGGGCGCACAATTTTTCAGGCGCTGGGACTCTTCTATTTTTTGACAGCCGTGGCGCTTGCGCTTGGACTCGTCACGGCCTTCGTGCTGCGACCCGGCGAGGGCATGCACATCGACGCTAACCATCTGGACGCGAGCATCCTCGCGCAATATGCGAAGCACGCGCAGCCGGGCGGCCTTGTCGCATTCGCGTTGAGCGTCATCCCCGAGACGATGCTTGGCGCCTTCGACAAGGGCGAGGTCCTGCCAGTGCTGCTGCTCTCGCTGCTCTTCGGCTTTGCGCTAAATTCCTGTCCGGAGGCGGGCAGGCCGGTGCTCGCGCTCATCGACGGCATTGCCCAGGCCCTGTTCCGCATCCTCGCGATGATCATGCGACTCGCTCCGCTCGGGGCATTCGGCGCGATGGCTTTCACGGTGGGCCGCTTCGGCATCCGCTCGGTCGGATCGCTCGGGATGTTGATGGTGTCCTTCTACGTGGCATGCCTGCTGTTCATTGCGCTCGTGCTCGCTCCGCTCGCGCGGCTGCACGGCTTCGCACTTTGGCGGCTCTTGCGCTACATGCGCGAGGAGTTGCTCATCGTTCTCGCGACATCGTCGACGGAGCCGGTACTGCCGCGCCTGATCGCGAAGCTTGAGGCGCTCGGCTGCGACAAGGGCGTTGTGGGGCTTGTGCTGCCCGCAGGCTACTCGTTCAATCTCGACGGCACCGCGATCTATCTGACGCTCGCCTCGATGTTCATCGCGCAGGCGTGCGACGTGCCGCTTTCCGCGCCGCAGATCGCGATGATGCTCGCCGTTATGTTGCTCACGTCCAAGGGGGCGGCGGGTGTGTCGGGCAGCGGATTAGTGGCGCTCGTCGCGACGCTGACGGTGATTCCCGATCTGCCCGTCGCCGGGGTGGCGCTACTGGTGGGCATCGACCGCTTCATGTCCGAGGCGCGCGCCCTGACGAGCGTGATCAGCAACGCCTGCGCGGTGATCTTCGTTTCGATGTGGGAGGGTGCTTGCGATCGTACGCGTCTTGCGCGAATGCTCGGGGCGGCAGCGCCAGGCGGCGCGGACGGTGCGGAAGATCCCGCGAGAGATACCTCGAGAGATACCTCGGGGATGTGACAGGAAGGCCGCCTGAGGCAAGCCTTCATTCAGGTTTGCGTCAATGAGCGGAGACGGTATCTAGCCCTGTCGATTTGACGTCTGCCTGTACGCCAGGTGAAGCGAGGTAGTCGAGCAGGGCTTTCGCTTCCTTCGGATGCTGTGCGCTGACGGGAATGCCGGCGGCGAAACGCGTGACCGACTGCAGGGACTCAGGAATCTTTCCGACGAAGGTCGCCCCCTTGACGGGCAGCAACTCGCTCACCTGCTGGAAGCCGATTTCGTAGTCGCCGTTCGCCACCACCGAGGCTACTGGAATCCGCGGGATCATCTTCGCCTTCGCCTTGACCTGATCCTCGATGCCGAGCTTCCTGAACAACTCCCGCTCAATGTAGACACCGCTTGCGCTGTCCGAGTACGCGATCGACTTCGCATGCAGCAGGGTCTGCCGGAGGCCTTCTGCCGAACTGATATCGGGTTTCACCGCTCCTTCGCGCACGACCATGCCGATGCGCGAATCGGCCAGCTCGACCCGCGATCCGGGGATGACCTTGCCTTTCCGGATCAGTTCGTCAAGCGCATATCCGACCATGATAACGGCGTCGGCGGGCTCACCACGCTCAAGCCGGTTGGGGATCGCTTCGGGCGATTTGCCCATCGACGGACCAAGCGCGGTGTCGAGCGTGTTGCCCGTTTCGGATGCGAACTTCGGGCCGAGCACCTTGTACGCTGCGGTAAAGCCACCCGAGCTCATGACGTGCAGGTCGGCGGCTTGCACGTTCGCCGCAACAGCCGAGGTTGCGACCAGTGCTGCGGCGCATAGTTTCAGAAACAGATTTCTCATGATCGGAGTCGTGTCAGGTTGTGTGTTTAGCCGCATGCGGAGCGAGACGCGAATCAGTGCGCCGGAGTCAGTGTCGCTGCGCGGCGGCGATAGAGTGCAAACGTCGCCATCAGGGCGCACGCTGCCGCGAAGCTCATCCAGTAGCCGGGTGCGGCCTTGTCGCCAGTCATGTGAATGAGCGCCGTGGAGATCGCCGGTGTGAAACCGCCGAATACGGCGGTCGCGAGGCTATAGGCGAGCGAGAAGCCCGCGACGCGTACCTGCGCCGGCATCACTTCCGTCAGTGCGACGATCATCGCGCCGTTATAGATGCCGTACATGAACGAGAGCCAAAGGAGGGCGAGCAGCATGTTGACGAAGCTGGGCGCGTGAGCGAGCAGCGACAGGGTCGGGTGCGCGGTCGCGATGGCGAGCACCGTCATGGCGATGAGGAGCGGTCGGCGGCCGATCCTGTCGGAGAGGGCTCCGCCGATCGGCAGCCACACGAAGTTCGACACGGCCACACACAGCGTCACAAGCAAACTATCGGCGGTGCTGAGGTGCAGGACCGTCTTGCCGAAAGTCGGCGCGTAGACCGTGATGAGATAGAAGCTCGCGGTGGTCATCGCCACCAGCATCATGCCTGCGATCACGACGGTCCAGTTCTGGACCAGCGTCGTGAATACCTCCTTCATGCTCGGGCGATGCTGGCGAGCCTTGAACTCCTCGGTTTCCTGCAGATTACGACGCAGCACGAAGAGGAACGGCACGATCATGCAGCCGACGAAGAACGGCACGCGCCATCCCCACGCCGCGATGGTAGCGGCGTTCAGCGATTGGTTGAGCGCGAAGCCGAGGCCCGCGGCCACGACGATCGCCACCTGCTGGCTCGCGGACTGCCAGCTCGTGAAGAAGCCCTTGCGGCCGGGCGTGGCCATCTCGGCGAGATACACCGACACGCCGCCCAGCTCCGCACCCGCGGAGAAGCCCTGCAACAGCCGCCCGAGCAGCACAAGCGCGGGCGCCACAAGGCCAATGGTCGCGTAGCCCGGCACGAACGCAATGAGGATGGTGCCGCTCGCCATGATGGAGAGCGTGACGATGAGCCCCTTGCGGCGGCCGACGTCGTCGATGTACGCACCGAGCACGATCGCGCCGAGCGGGCGCATCAGAAAACCGGCACCGAAGACTGCGAACGTCATCATCAACGAGGCAAATTCGCTCCCGGCCGGAAAGAAGACGTTGGCGATCTGCGTCGCATAGAAGCCAAACAGAAAGAAGTCGAACTGCTCCAGAAAATTTCCGGCCGTCACGCGGAAAACCGCCGCGGCCTTTGAATGTCCCAGCGAAAGGGTAGAGGGCGAGGGGTGCATCAATGTGTCTCCTGAAATCCCGAGATATGCGGTGGTTCCGCTCTTTGTCTGTTCGGGAATTTTGGCCCGTGGCCAATCAAACGATAAGTGCAATCTTCCGAACGATTGATGTCGAATGGTTATCAATCGGCGCCTCTTTTTCGCCGCCGCGCGTTAGCTGTGCGCCAGCGCGTGGCGGCGACCATCAGAGGCCAGCGGTCAGGCCACGAAACGACACTGGGAAGCGGCCGTACGCGTGTCCATATTGCGTCCGCGGTTCAAATGATCGTCAATCTCCGCAGCGCAGCCCAGCATGCGCGGATAGAGGAAGATCGTGAACGCGGCCGTTTCAAGGTCCGCCTCGCTGAACTCCCCGCGCTTGAGCGGCTGCCACAGCATCTTCAACAGCAACGCGGCAATCACGGCATCGACATTGACGCAATAGACATTGCGCGAGACACCTGCGTCGAACAAAGCCTGCACCAGCACACGGTAAAAGGCATGAAACGCGTTGTACTCGCCGCGGGCTTCATAAAGGTTGGCGATGAAGATTTCCCGCGGGTCGTGGTTCACCGGCTTGTCTTTGAAGACCGGATGATTAATACCCGGAAGTTTCGCAATATCGAGGCTCCCCAACTGCTTCTGGCGCGTCTTGTACTGCGCGTATCGCTCGACGGAGCGCCGGGCGAGCGCTTCGAGGTCCACGGTATGACGAGCATCGGTCGGATCTTCAAGGCCGCTGCTGCGGAACGCCTCGTTGAGGAACGCAATGCCTTCGTAGCCGTTGCCGCCATGCGTATATCCAGTGTGCGTGAGGAACCCCGCCAGAGCCTTGTTTAGCTGCACCCGTTCGGGACTTTCCGGGCCATCGGCAGATACTGCGCCCTTTGCGCCTTGCGCCGAAATGGCGCCGGGTCCGTTCGTGAGCAGCAAACCGACAAGGGTCTTGAACGCGAAAAGGTCGTCGACAGTCGGTTTCAGGTTTAGCAGCGCTGCGAAGGCGATTTCCGTCAGAGTGCGTTCGCCGAGTAATTCTTCGGTGGCGAAGCCGCAAAATCCGTCCGGGCCGTGCTGCGAGGCGTCCGCTGAGGCGCCGATCATGGTGCCGAAGAGCTTTGTCCACCACGGCAAGCTTTCTGCGGTCAGGCGGGAGATCCGCTTGCGCATGAGCGGGCCCCAGGCGAGTGTCGTCGTGATCGCCGCGAGTACTGCTTCCGGGCGCGGATGGCCCGGGCCACACGACAGCCATCGGATGATTGCGGAACTTACGCCGCGCGAGGCGAGCCCGCCCAGCATGGCTTGCGCCTCTGGATCGGGTTCATCGCAGAACAGCGCTGCAGTGTCCGCGGTGTGGACTGCATTGACATCAAAGGTCTCGTCGAACGCGTCCGTGAGCCTGGCTGTCGCGAAGCCGTCGATCATCAGTGCTGCCGCCTCGCGCGCAGCACGCTGGCGATTCGGCCCGACGATCGCCGCCGCGGCCGCGAGCACGGCATTGGGCGCATTGCCCGCCTCGCGCGAAGCCTGCGCGGCCGCCAGTTCTGGTGTCCCGTGCAGATTCACTGCAGCGCCAACAGCCACGTCGATGAGCTTTGTGTCGTTTGCCCCGCCGAACTCCCGCAACAGCGCGAGGCACATGTTCTCCTCAAGCGAGCGCGTCGCTGCTTCGAGCATGGATACCCCGTGCAGGCTGCTCACCTGCGTTTTTGCGTCCATCTGCGAGGCGCCCGAAGCGTCCTTCAAGGGTTGGCGCGGCGGGATTGCGCCGATCTGGCTGTTCGCCCGCGTAATCTGTTCGTTGTACGGCGCGACCGCTTCCACGACCGGCAGGGCGAGGTCGTCTGGCAGTTCGATCCCCTGATCGGAGCCAAACCACGGTTTGAGCGAGAGGCTGCCTTCCGGCTCAAAGTCGGGCATCGTCGCGTTCGCGCGCATCACTGCGGTGAGCGCGGCGGGAATGTGCGCGATGTTTGTCACGACGGCGCCCTTCGCCGAGCAGCATGGATCGTCCGGCGTAAAAAGACGCTCGACGTCGAACTTCTCCATGAACCAACGCTCCTTTGCAAGAGCATCGTCGGCGCCGCCCGCCATTGCGCCCGCATGCCCCACCGCGCGCGTCAGACGACTCTTCCAGCGGCCTACCACGCAGGCAACGACGGGTTTCGTAAATGTGGCGTCGGCCTCGTAGTAGCCGCCCGGCTCACAGTACAGTACGGCAGCCTTGCTGCGCGCGTCGTTGGCGAGGGCAAAGGCGAACTCCGGCGCCGCATAGTGGATGTAGACGTCCTTGCCGCTGGATACGACGGTCGTTGTACCCCAGCCGCTCATGCGCAGATATTGCGCAATGGTGGTGCTAAACCCGCCCGAGTTGGAAAAGATCGCGATCGAGCCCCGCCGCAAGGTTGCGCCGGGATCATCGCCGCCGAGCGCGCCCCCGATGCGCACCCGCTGCCAGGAGTCCGCGACGCCCAGCCCGTTCGCGCCAAAAATGTCGATGCCTGCTTGCTGGCCCATCGCGCGAATTTCCCGGGCGTCGTGCACGGAGATCTTCTCCGTAATGATAAAAATCTTGCGCAGATCGGGATTGACGCGGATCAGTTCGGCCACCCCATCGCGCGCGGCCGACGGCGGCAGATAGACGACGCCGCAATTGAAACGATGCCCGGCTTCGAGGCCTTCGCGCACGTTGTTATAGACGGGGATGTCGCCGGCAGGCGTCACGAGCACCTGCCCGCGCTTGCCAGGCGCAGTGCCGAATACGATATTCCCACCGGAAAACGCGTGGCTCACCGGCGTCACGTCCGACGACTCGCCTCCCAGAATGTTGAGCACACAAACGCGGTCCTCGCGCGTGACTATTTGTGCAAGCGACTGGATGCCGACGAAATACCTGAAATGATTATTGCCTTGCTTGACCATGTCGATCTCCTTACGCCTTTGCCGTATCCGCCTGCGGTTGCGTCTGACGCGCGCCGATGCGCGCTGCGACCTGCGCGCGTCCTCCCGATTGCATCCACGCATCGGCCTTCCGTGCGTACTGGATCACTTCGCTGATGTCGGAGTCAAAGCCGAACAGGCGATAGGGAAGGCCGAGCGAATCACAGGTGTCGCGCAGTGCCGACATGCCACGAACAAGGTTTGGACCGCCGCGCCCAAGGACGACATAAAGCGGGGTGGGACCGTGCTCGCTGAAGTGCTCGCGTAGCGCATCGGCCATCGCGCGCAGTGTTTCGTAGATATCGGTGTTGTTGGACTTGCCGCCAATGATGAACAGTACGTTGGACTGCTTCAGCCAATGCCGGAAGCAGATGCGCGCCACTTCCTTCATTTTTTCGTAGGGAGGATTGCCGCCGAAATCCGAAGAGATGATGGCTGCGTCGCCCAACATCTCCGTGACGAGCGAGTTGGCCCCGCCGCCGAACGTGGGCGCGAGGATCGTTCCCTTGTCGTTGATCACATAGACATCGCTTTGACCCTGGTGCGTGCGAAGCTGGTTGATCTCCTGCTCGAAGTCCGAGTAGTCGGCAGCGAACAGGTGAGCAGGCAGGCCGAGGCGCGAGAAGCGCGGGTCGTCACGGTCGAACCCGCACTTGAAGTCGCAGGCCACGGGTGTGAGCCGACCGTTCTTGTCCTCGCGCATGCGGATCGGATTCAGCTCGAGCGTCGTCATGCCGAAGTCGTGAAAGAGCTCCCAGAGCTTCGGCAATTGCTGCACGAGCGGGGAAATGATTTCGCGCGGCGCGCCGATCTCGCTCAACGCATTCGCGACGACGAACGCCTTCAGGCCGGTCAATGCATCAAAGGGCACCATTGCCACGAGCTTTGGATCGACCTCTTCGATGTCCATGCCACCCGCGTGCGACAGCGTCATGGTGGGAGCGCGAAAGCGGGTGGAATCGGTGATCGAGAAGTAGACTTCATGTTTGGCCGGTACGCCTGCTTCGAACGTGACGCCGTTCGCCTTGGCCCTCACATGACCCACGACGTGCTCGGCGAAGTACAGTCGCTCTTTCTCGGCGAGCGCCGTCTTGAGATCTGTCGCGCGCCCGAGCAACCCGGCCTTGCCCTTCTTGCCCACGCCGCCCTTGAATACCGGCTTGATAAAGACCTGCCCGTGGCGGTCGATCAGCGACTTTATCTCCTCTTCGCTGGCGCTCGGCCCCAGCACTTCGCTGGCCGGGAATCCGACGAATTGCAATAGGCGCGCGCCGTGCAACATTCCGGTGATCTGCATATGAGTGTCTCCTGAAATTCAAGGCAATGACGATTGAAGCAGGTACTGAGTTCGCGTAGCTCGCTGCGCAAGGCGCGAAATGCTCGTCTGCCGTGGACTCGCTTGAAAGCGGCGGCAGGATTCACAACGCGAGGTGGGTCATGCGAGATCGGCATCGGCTACCGTTGGCGGCACCCGTGACCGGGTTGCACTGGAATGCGGCGAAACGCTGTTGTGCGTTTCGCGCCTGTCTCCGATGCGTTCTCTGTCGACGCGTTTATGAAGTTCTTGAGCATCGATATTTGCTCAAGACGCCCCGAACGAGAAGTGCAATTTTCTGAAGCATTGATGTTCAACGGTTATCGATATCGTCGAACGCCGTTACGTTGTGGCGACAAGTGCTGCTTTCATGGTGGGCCTCACGGCGATGTTCAGGATTGCGCAGGGAACTGGCCGAGCTGAAGGAACACCGGTCGACTTCGCAACTCAACCCAGTCGCACGCGGCCAGCTTTACCGTCGGCATCGTTGGGCGCAACTTTCTTGATGTCACTTCCGACCCACCGCTCTTCAGAAGATTTCAGATGCGATCGCATCGCCGCTTCTGCAGCAATAGGGTCGCCTGCTTGCAGTGCATGCAGAACATTTTCGTGCTCCTCGACCGCAGCCATCCATGTGGCCGTATTTTCGACGAGTTCGCTAATCCTCGCCCCGATCGGATCGCGCCTCGCGTCAAACAGATCGGCCACATACCGGCTCAACACCGTATTGCCGGCCGTTTCCGCGATGATCAGGTGGAATTGCCGGTCCGGTTCCACAGGAGATTTGCCGGCAGAGGCGAGGCGATGCATCGCATCCACGCTGCGCCGCAACCGGTCCAGAGAGCCGGCCGTAAGCCGCGTGCTGGCGAGCACGACGAGGCTGCCTTCGATGACGGCCCGGGCCTGCATGATTTCCGTCGGACTTTCGCCTAATACAGCCAGTGACCCTTCACGTTCGTTTGCGGTTTCGAGCACATAGACGCCCGAACCCATGCGGGTCTCGACGCTGCCGCCGATTTCCAGTGCGATCAACGCCTCGCGCAGAGACGGGCGCGAAACACCCAGTTGCTGCGACAACTCGCGCTCCGGCGGCAGTCTCGACCCCGGCGGGAAATCCCCTCCGTGGATGAGGCCGCGAATCTGGTCGGCGACCAATTGGTAAAGCCGCTTTGGCTCGGTCTGTTTCATTTTGCTGCCGGAAGGATAAATGGCCCGGGTCGTCTGTCGACCAGCGATCAAAGTCTACCACGCAAGCCTGACAAGGTTTTCAGCGCATTTCGCAGGAACAGTTCGGGTTTGCCCTTGGTAAGGCCAGAAGAAGTATCTTGCAAATTGGCTTGACCAAAATCGCGGTTTATTCTTTAATCTGCATCAGATTGGCCTGACCGACGGCAGCGCCTCTACACAAAAGAAGGAGACACGTGTGACAGATCTGAGCACTGACCTGGCCCCGCGCGTGGTGGACGGCTTCGCTTCGAAGGAACCCCCGGAGCTATTGAAACTGAGCGGACTGGGCAAGCGGTTTCCCGGTGTCGTTGCACTGGAGGACGTGCACTTCCAATTGCGCCGCGGCGAAGTGCACGCAATTTGTGGCGAAAACGGCGCTGGCAAGTCAACCCTGATGAAAATCGTCAGCGGGCAATACCAGCCGGATGCCGGCACGATCGTTTTTCGCGGCATGCAAAGGCGGTTCGCGTCCTCACTCGAGGCACAGGAAGCAGGCATTGCGATCATTCACCAGGAACTGAACCTGGTGCCGCACCTGTCGATTGCGGAAAACATCTACCTGGCACGCGAGCCCAAACGCGGGCCGTTCATCGATCGCGCACGACTGAATGGGAACGCCCAGCGCGCGCTCGCCCGCATTGGATTGTCGTTGCCGCCCACGAGGCTGGTGGGGACGCTGTCGATCGCCCAGCAACAGATGGTCGAAATCGCCAAGGCGCTCTCGCTAGACGCCCAGGTGCTGATCATGGACGAACCCACTTCGTCGCTCACGGAATCCGAGACCATGCACCTGTTCCGGATCATCAAGGAGTTGCGCGAGAGCGGGGTCGGCATTGTCTACATCTCTCATCGTCTCGACGAAATGAAGCAGATTGTCGACCGCGTGACGGTGCTGCGCGACGGGCACCACATTTCAACCGACGATTTCGCGGCGACCAGCATGGATGAAATCGTTGCGCGAATGGTCGGCCGGGCGCTGAACGATGCGTACCCGCCGCGCCGCTCGGTCCCGTCGCAGGACGTGCTGCTGCGCGTCGACAATCTGTCGCGCGCACCGGCATTTGGGCCGGTTTCGTTCGAACTGAGGCGAGGCGAGATTCTCGGCTTCGCCGGTTTGATGGGCGCAGGCCGGACCGAAGTGGCACGGGCGATTTTCGGCGCTGACCAACCGGACGGCGGCGAGATTCATATCGGGAGCGAGCGCGTCTCGATCCGCTCGCCTATCGATGCGATTCGCCACGGTATCGCGTATCTGTCGGAAGACCGCAAGAGCGACGGTCTCGCGCTGAAGATGCCGGTCGCGACCAACATCACGCTGGCCAATATCGAGGCGGTGTCGGGTCGCGCCGGCTTCATTCGTTTCGCCGAAGAAGCGGCCATCGCACAGCGTTACGTCGAAACGCTCGGGATCCGCACACCGACGGTCCATCAACTCACGCGCAACCTGTCCGGCGGCAATCAGCAGAAGGTTGTCATCGGCAAATGGCTGTTTCGCAAATCGAAGATTCTGTTTTTCGACGAGCCCACGCGCGGGATCGATGTCGGCGCGAAATACGCGATCTACACGCTGATGGACCAGCTCGCCGCGCAGGGCATCGGCGTTGTGCTGATCAGTTCGGAATTGCCTGAAATTCTCGGCATGTCCGATCGCGTCGCGGTATTCCACGAAGGCCAGATCGCCACGATCCTGGAGACGCGCCACACCAATCAGGAAGAAATCATGCACTTCGCATCGGGACGAAATCATGCTTGAAATAACATCCGAACAGACCACTACTGTCGACACCAGCGCGAAGCTCCGGCGTCGCGACCTGATTCAGAAATTTGCCGCGCTCGGCAGTCTGATCATGCTGGTGGCCGTCTTTTCATTGACCAGTTCCGCTTTCTTCTCGGTCGACAATGGCATGACAGTGGCCTTGCAGGTGACGTCGATTGCCTATCTCGGCGTGGCGGCAACCTGCGTGATCATTACGGGCGGAATCGACCTGTCCGTGGGTTCCGTACTCGCGCTGTCTGGTGTGGTCGCCGCGTTGCTCGTCAAGGCCGGCGTGCCGATCCCTCTCGGCATGCTCGGCGGCGTCGTGGTGGGCGGCCTGTGCGGATTCGTTAATGGCCTGTGCGTCACGCGTATGGGTCTGCCGCCTTTTATCGCCACGCTCGGCATGATGCTGGTCGCGCGTGGTCTCGCGCTTCAGATCACTGGCGCGCGCCCGGTTTCGGGACTCGGCGACGCGTTCGGCGAACTCGGAAATGGCGCGTTGTTCCGCATCTCGCATATCGGGGCAGACGGGTTCCCCGATACGGTATTTCCGGGGATCCCGTATCCCGTGATCATCATGGTCGTGCTGGCGGTGGCCGTGTCGATCATGCTGACGCGCACCTCGCTTGGCCGCCACATCTACGCAGTCGGATCGAATGCCGAAGCTGCGCGGCTCTCCGGCGTCAATGTCCGCCGCGTCACCTTGTTTACCTATGTGCTGTCCGGCGTGCTCGCCGGTCTGACGGGTTGTGTGCTGATGTCGCGGCTCGTCACGGCGCAACCGAACGAAGGCGTCATGTACGAGCTCGATGCGATCGCCAGCGCCGTGATTGGCGGGACGTCCCTGATGGGCGGTGTCGGCACGATCTCCGGTACGGCCATCGGTGCGTTTGTGATCGGCGTGCTGCGCAATGGCCTGAACATGAACGGCGTATCGAGTTTCATCCAGCAAATCATCATCGGACTGGTCATTCTCGGCACGGTCTGGATCGACCAGGTCAGAAACCGTCGATGAAGCACATCGAATGAAGCCATTCGAGAAGTCCAACAAAGCAGTGCAATCACCAACCCAAGGAGTGAGACATGAGAAAGATGTATCTGGCATTGGCCGCCGCACTTTTGACCGCAGCGACGGCCCACGCGAATGCGGCGAGCGGAGAGATCGCCGTGATCGTCAAGACGGCCAACTCGAATTATTGGCAGAACGTGCAAAAGGGTGCAACGGAGGGCATGAAAGGGCTGAACGGCTACACGATGACGTTTCAGGGACCGGCGACCGAGTCAGCCGTGGCGGACGAGGTCAATATGGTCGAGAACGCGGTGAACCGGCATGTCGCGGCGATCGTGCTCGCGCCGTCCGATCCCGACGCGCTGATCCCGGCAATGAAGAAGGCCTGGGAGGCAAAAATTCCGGTCGTCCTGATCGATTCGCTCGTGTCCGATTCCGGCAAGCAGTATTACCAGTCGTTTCTCTCGACCGATAACGCCAAGGCCGGTGAGTTGTGCGCGAAAGCGATGATCGACCGTGTCGGACAGACGGGGAAAGTCGCTGTGATGTCGTACGTCGCCGGCGCCGGTTCCGAGATTGGCCGCGTGGGTGGGTTCCGGAAGTATCTCGCGCAGCACTCGAAGCTGCAGGTAGTCGGACCGTTCTACTCGCAGTCGCAGATGGCAACCGCGCTCAATCAGACGACCGACGTGCTGTCGGCCAATCCGGATCTGAAGGGCATCTTCGGTGCAAATGAACCGACTGCTGTGGGGATGGGGCGCGCGTTGGCGCAGTCCGGGAAAGCCGGCAAGGTCGTCGCGATCGGCTTTGACGGCAACCAGGACCTCCAGGGCTTCATCAAGGACGGAACCATCCAGGCCATCGCTGTCCAGGGCTCGTATCAGATGGGCTACAAGGGTGTCAAAACGGCGGTGGATGTCATCGAACACAAGCCGGTTACGAAGCAACTGGATACCGGCGTCGTGATGGTCGAGAAGGACAACATCGATCAGCCCGCCGCGAAGAATGTCTTGTATTGAAGCGCGATGCGGACGACGCCAGACGGCGTTGTCCGCCCTTGAGCCCAGCGCTACTCAAGACGCGCGGTGAAGCGTTGAACATCCAGCAATGAATCCCTGGGAACGGAATTCCTGATGAAAGCAAGTGATCTGCGTGAGGTGTCGCGTGCCGGGGTGCAACTGAGCGCACTGGGTATGGGCTGTTCGCAACTTGGCGGCTTGTATCGCACGATGCCCACGGAACAGGCGCGCGCGCTGATGGACGAAGCATGGTCGCTCGGTCTGCGCTATTTCGACACTGCGCCGTTCTACGGCTACACGCTTTCGGAACGCCGCGTGGGCAACGCGTTGTCAGCGCGGCCACGCGACGAGTTCGTGCTGAGTACGAAAGTCGGCAGACTTCTTCGGCCGGATCCGACCGTTCAATGCGGCGACGACGGCTGGGCTGAGCCGCTTCCTTTCCGGCCGCACTACGACTACAGCTTCGACGGCGTCATGCGGTCTTTCGAAGACAGCCAGCAGCGTCTCGGTATTGCGCAGATCGATCTGCTGTATGTGCATGACATCGGTCGAATGACACATGGGGATGCAAACGTCGAATTCTGGAAGCAGCTTACAGAAGGGGGCGGTTTCCGCGCGCTCGATACGCTGCGCAACGCGGGGGCGGTCAAAGCCATCGGCCTCGGCGTGAACGAGTGGCAGGTCGCGCATGAAGCCATGCAGGAATTACAGCTCGACGTGACGTTACTGGCGGGCCGCTATACCCTCCTCGAGCAGGATTGTCTCGCGCCGTTTCTCGACAATTGCGTACGGTATGGGCATTCGATCGTGGTCGGCGGTGTGTTCAATTCTGGCGTGCTGGCAGGTAACGGCAAGTTCAATTACGGGGACGCCCCCGCCGGTGTCGTGTCGCGCGTCAACCGGCTGGCTGAGGTTTGCCGTGAATTCGAGGTTCCGCTACCTGCTGCGGCACTGCAGTTTCCGCTTGCGCATCCTGCGGTTGTGTCGTGCGTGGTGGGCGCGCGCAGTGTCGAACAACTCCAGCAGAACGTCGCGTGGTTTGAGCAGGCGCTGCCAGCCGGATTGTGGCAGGAGCTGAAGTCGGACGGTCTGATCGCGGACACCGCACCTGTGCCCGAGGTGGTCGAGTGAGCCTGTGTATCGACGCACATCACCATTAATAGGGAGAACGTAGTGCAACGAATGGGAATGGTCATCGGTATCGATCCGCAGCACATCGACGAATACAAACGCTTGCATGCGCAGGTGTGGCCGACGGTGCTCGATCGCCTGAAACGCTCGAATGTCACCCGCTACTCGATTTTCCTGCGGGAGCCCGAGAACCTGTTGTTTGGTTACTGGGAATACGTCGGAACTGACTATGAAAGCGATATGGCCGAGATTGCGAGCGACCCGGAAACACAACGTTGGTGGAGCCTGTGCAGCCCGTGCCAGAAACCGTTGGTGAGTCGTGCGCCGTCGGAACACTGGGCACAGATGGAAGAGGTCTTTTACCTCGAATAGCGTTGTCTCGACACGGCACTCGTTTGACCTCGCCATGAAGAAACAAATTAACCGGGCTCGCATCGAAACCGCACTATGGCTTCGCGGGTTCTGTAGCTGAAAAAGGAAACCTCATGCTCACTATTATTTGTGAAACTCCCGGCGTACTACGCGCTGAGACGCGCTCACGGCCACCGCGCGATCGCGGCGAAGTGTTGCTACGCGTGCGACGCGTCGGCGTATGCGGCACCGACCTGCACATCTTTACCGGCAATCAGCCATTTCTCGCCTACCCCCGCGTGATGGGACACGAACTGTCGGGCACGGTCGAAGAAGCCGACACGGATTCCGGCCTGGACGCCGGCGACCCGGTCTACGTGATGCCCTACCTGTCATGCGGTCAGTGCATTGCCTGCAGGAACGGAAAAACGAACTGCTGCGTGAACATTCAGGTATTGGGCGTGCATCGTGATGGCGCATTGACGGAGTATCTAAGTTTGCCGCGTCAGTTCGTTCACAAGGCTGAAGGAATCACGCTCGATCAGGCGGCAATGATCGAGTTTCTCGCCATTGGCGCGCACGCGGTTCGTCGCGCGGACGTTCAGGCGGGACAGCGCGTGCTGGTGGTCGGTGCAGGTCCGATCGGTATGGCCGCAATGATCTTTTCACGTCTGCGCGGGGCCACGGTGACGGCGCTCGATACACGGCTCGATCGTCTCAACTTCTGCGCTGAGAAAATTGAAGTGGCGGCTACTGTGCAAATCGGTGATACCGACGTCGACGAGCTGGCGAAACTCACCGACGGCGAATTCTTCGATGTGGTCTTCGATGCGACGGGTAATCCGGCTGCCATGGAGCGCGGCTTTGAGTTTATTGCGCACGGCGCGAAATACGTGTTGATTTCCGTGGTGAGAGACAAGATCACTTTCTCCGATCCGGAGTTCCACAAGCGCGAAGCCACCTTGATCGGAAGCCGCAATGCGACTGCGGAAGATTTCGAAACTGTGCTCAGGGCCATGCGTGCCGGTCAGGTGCCCGATGCGGCACTCAACACACACCGGATGAAGCTTGCCGATGTTCCTGCCGAATTTTCGAAACTGCTCGAACCGTCCGCAGGTGTAGTGAAAGCCATCATCGAATGCTGACTCTGACGCATATCGGATATTTGCCATGAGCCAGCCAATTCTCCAGTTCGGCACTAGCCGCTTTCTTCAGGCGCATGTCGACCTGTTTGTTTCGGAAGCCATGACGCGGGGTGCCGCGCTCGGTGGCATTACAGTCGTGCAGACCACCAGCAGCCAGTCCAGTCAGAAGCGTATTGCAGCGCTGGCAGAGGGCGGGCGATATCCGGTACGGGTTCGAGGTATGCGTCACGGCGTGCTGGTGGACGAGATGCTGAGCGGCAACGCGGTGCGCGCAGCATGGCACGCCGAGTCTCATTGGGCACAAGTGCGAGACGCCGTGGCAGAGCACGTCGAAGTGATTGTTTCCAATACGGGAGACAGGGGGTTCCGGCTTGATGACCGAGATACCGCGACGCTCGTGAATCATCCGGAGCGCGTGCCACAGAGCTTTCCGGCCAAGCTGCTGGTGTTGCTTCATGCCCGTTGGGAACGAAACCCTGATGCGCCGCTCTCCCTTTTTCCATGCGAACTCGTGGTCAATAACGGCGATACGTTGCGCGAACTTGTCGTGACTCTCGCGGTAAAGTGGCGGCTGCCGGAGCCGTTCACTACCTACCTTCGAACGCATTGCATATGGGCCAATTCGCTCGTCGACCGCATCGTTTCGCAGGCGATCGAACCGGTGGGCGCCGTTGCCGAACCGTATGCGCTCTGGGCGATTGAGCAGCAGCCGGGGCTGGTTCTACCCTGCACTCATGAAAACATCGTTTTGACTGACGATCTGCAGCACTTCGAGCGCCTGAAGTTGTTCCTGCTCAATCTCGGTCACAGCTATCTGGCGGAGCGGTGGCTAGAGGACCGCAGACCGGTTGACGAGACCGTATGTCAGGCAATGAACGACCCGATACTACGCGCCAGCCTGGAAACTGTCTGGGCGGAAGATGTGCTCCCGACATTTGCGGTCCTCGGTCAGCGCGAGCAGGCTCTCGCCTATCTCGTCGAGTTACGCGAGCGCCTACTCAATCCGTTTCTTGAGCACCGGATAGCGGACATCGCGCAGAATCACACAGAAAAATTGCAGCGGCGTTTTCTGCCGCTCGTGCAACTTGCCGACAAACTCGGCGTGAAGCCTGGACCGCTGCGAATACGAGCGATGCTGGAGCGCGTCGCATGTCGTTTGCCTTGACGTTCTTCACGTCCTGATAGACGTACGACGCGATTATCGACCGGTCCCGCGTTACATTTCCGGCGTCGGCCCTCGTAACGCGGCGTCCGACGGACTGGATGTTGTCGACTGCACGAAAGAGCTGAAGTCGTTCGACGAGTCGGCGGCGCTCGTCGGCAATCTCGATCTGGTCGTTACCGTATGCACGTCGGTTGCTCATCTGTCGGGCACGCTCGGTGTGACGACACGGCTGCTGCTCGACGTCGACCCGCATTGGGTGTGGATGCTCGGGCGCGACGACAGTCCGTAACACCACGGCGCGCTTTTCAAAACCGATTCCCAGCGCAAATTCGGGAATAATCGGACGCCCAATAAAAAGCAAACGTTTGACTGACCATATTTAACAATTAAAACGCTTAACTTTGCTCTGGAATAGCCGATATATAGATAGGAATTATTTGGGTCCACGCATTAAGTTCCGCTGTACAATACGCGCCGCTCATCCTGAGCGCAAGGGTATCTCATGAGTTACACGCTCGTACCGCAGCGGCGGGGCCCTCGGTTGCCTTGGCTGAAAAATAAGGCTTGCGCGCGGCTCTCCTGAAGAGGTCTCTAAAGGGCGAGTGTATCAACGGTGCCGCCTCACGATTTGGGAATTATTATGGCGGACGCGATGATGTAACGGAAATAATGGTTATCCTTATTCCTAAGTAAAAATTACAGCAAATTGCCCGACCGGTACGCGGTGCAGTCTGCAACAAACAATATGGCCAGTTCGACGGGGATGGCGTATGAGCAGTGCATCAGACATTTCGAATCTCTTCCAGATGTTGGGCGTGAGCCCGTCGCATTATCAAGAAATAGAAAGAATAGAGCAGGGGCAAGGTTCGCGTGGGCGTTGGTCCATGCAGACCACCTCGTCGCCAGGGGACACGACCCGGGACGACTCGGCTCGCGAGGCTGAAGCCGTTCTTCCCACCGATGTGACTGAAGTGGCCCCCGCCGCGCCGCCGCAGCTGATTGCGCCAGCCGTCCCCGCTGCCGTGTCCGGATCTCTTCCGGTATTGCAAGCCGCCCCCGAACAGCCGGTCCTTCAGTTCAATCCCGAACCTGTCACCGCTCCTCAACAGCCGGACTCTCTGAGCGCCGTGTTTGCGCGCCTGCGGGAACGGAGTGAGCCTCAAGAAGGTGTTCCGCAACGCCAGACGTCATGAACTTCGTCACAGTCTTTTCCGTCAATGACGGCCTGGTTAAAACCACGGTGGCCGCGAACCTGCGCGTCGTGCCGAACCGGCGCACGCGCTAGAAGACCTTTCCATGGCACAGATCAAACGTAGGCTGAGCAAGACGGAGCAGCGGCGGCAAACGCGCAGCACGGACCAGAGTGACGATGCCAGAAGTTGGGACGACAAACTTCTGGAAGCGGGGACACCGCTATGGGCGTCGAACTGGCTGCGGCTGGCAGTGACGCTATTGGCCGCGCTGTTGTTCACTTCTGCCATGACGGTCAATCTGGCCGTGTCGAAGCAATGGACGTTTGGCATCCTTTGCATGGTCGTCGCGGTTCTGCTGAACCGCATTCGCGGCAGGATCATCACGGTGTCCCTGGTGGCATTGTCGGTGTTTATGTCCTTGCGCTACCTGTACTGGCGCCTGACGCAGACGCTGTCCTTTACCACCTCGCTCGACATGACCTTTGGCTGCCTTCTGCTGCTGGCCGAAGGGTACGCGGTGCTCATGCTGTTGTGCAGCTACTTTCAGACGCTCTGGCCTCTGCATCGCCGGCCTGCGCGATTGCCGGCCGATAGCTCGGCATGGCCGACGGTGGATGTGTACATTCCCACGTTCAATGAGCCGCTGCAGGTCGTGCGGCAGTCGGTGCTGGCCGCCACGCTGCTCGACTGGCCGGCCGACAAGCTGCGCGTGTATGTGCTGGACGACGGCCGTCGTGACGAATTCCGGCAATTCTGCGAGCAGGCTGGCGTGGATTATCTGACCCGGCCGGACAACGCGCATGCCAAAGCAGGCAATCTCAACGCGGCACTCTCCAGGACGAGCGGCGAGTACATCGCAGTGTTCGACTGCGATCACGTCACCACGCGCTCGTTCCTGCAGGTCTGCATGGGTTGGTTCCTGAAAGATCCGAAGATGGCCATGGTGCAGACGCCGCACGTCTTCTACTCGCCCGATCCGTTCGAGCGCAACCTCGAAACCTTCCGCAAGGTGCCCAACGAGGGTGACCTGTTTTACGGCGTGCTGCAAAACGGCAACGACTTGTGGAATGCCGCTTTTTTCTGCGGTTCCTGCGCGGTGCTGCGGCGTTCGGCGCTGGAGGATGTAGGCGGCGTGGCGACGGAAAGTGTCACGGAAGATGCGCTCACCGCGCTCAAGATGAGCACGAGGGGCTACAACACGGCCTATCTCGCCATCCCTCAGGCAGCGGGTCTCGCCACCGAGAGTCTGGGGCGTCACGTCGGTCAGCGCATACGCTGGGCACGAGGCATGGCGGAAATATTCCGTCGCTTCAACCCGCTGTTGATCGCAGGGCTAACACTGCCTCAGCGTCTGTGTTACCTGAGCGCGATGATGCACTTTTTCTTCGGCTTGCCGCGCATCGTGTTTCTGATCACACCGATGGCGTATCTGTTCTTTGGCGCGCACGTCTTTCATGCTTCCGCGCTGATGGTGCTGGCCTATGTCGTGCCGCACCTCGTCATTTCGAGCCTCGGCGCCTCGCGCATTCAAGGGCGTTTCCGACATTCGTTCTGGAGCGAAGTCTACGAAACGGTACTGGCCTGGTACGTGATTCTGCCCGCGTTGCAAGCCGTACTCTTTCCAGGCAGCAAAGGCTTCAACGTGACGTCCAAGGGCGGGGTGATCCGTCAGTCCTTCCTGGACTGGGCGATGGCCCGGCCCTACATCGTTCTGCTGCTCATCAATCTGACCGGATTCATGGTGGGTGTCGCAGGTCTGATCCGCAGTCCGGGCTGGCCCGAAGCGACGAGCATTCTGTTCAACCTGGTATGGGTAACCTACAACATCATGAACCTCAGCGCGGCCGCGGGCGTAGCGAGCGAATCGAGACAGTTGCGTCTCGCTCCGCGGGTCCAGATCGAACTGCCGGCCGCCGTGATTCACGCCGACGGAACTCGCATCGACTGTCAGACCAGCGACTATTCGCACGGTGGTCTGGGGCTGGTGCTGCCTGAGGGCGCACCGTTGCCGGAGCACGGCGATCGCATCACGGTGGCGGTGTTGCGCGACGACTACGAGGACGTTTTCCCGGCCGAAGTGCAGGTGTGCCGCGGACGCACCATCGGCGTGAGTTTTCCGACCCTGACGATCGCTCAGGAGCGCGCCTGGATAGGGGCGACGTTTTCGCGCGCCGACAGCTGGATCGCCTCATGGGGCCGCTATCGTCCCGACAGGCCGCTGCGAAGCCTGTTCGAGGTGCTCGGCGTCGGCATGCGCGGGTTCGGGGAGTTGTTCCGGCATCTGTTCCTGGGTGGGCGTGAGCGCCTTGGCCGTTCGTCCGCAGATCCGGCAAGCGACTTGGGAACAAAGCAATCGTGAGTGTCGGCTACCTGTCGCTTTTGCGCTCCTTGACGAGCGCGCGCCGGTTGGGCGCGGTGTTGTGTTCGGTCCTGTTGCTCGGAGCGGGCGACGTGCTGGCCGCGACGATGCCCGCTGCGTCGGCAGCGTCGTTCGCATCGCAGGCGTCTACGCCGGCGATGCCCGCGACGGCTGTCCCGGTCGATGCCGTGCGGCAAAGCCCGCACCCGGAACTCAGCGCGGCGGCGCCGGCCGACGCGTATACCTACCGGATCCCGCTGCTGCGGCAAAACGCGGAGCAGGGGTTGACCTTGCTCGGCGAGGATGCCTATGCGGGCATGGACTTCGGTTTGCGCCGCGACGAGCGCGTAGTCAGCGCGCGGCTCGTGCTGGACTACAGTTACTCGTCCACATTGCTGCCTACGCTCTCGCATCTCAAGGTGTTGCTCAACAGCGTCGTGGGGGCGACCGTAGCGTTGCCCGAACCGGCGCCGCGGACGCCGGCGCATCTCAGTGTGGATCTGCCGGTGTCGCTGCTGTCCGGGTTCAACCAGCTCACCCTCGAGTTGATCGCGCATAGCAAGGCGAGCGATCAGGGCAACAATCCGCTGAGTTCCGACCTGTGGTTGAAGCCCGGGCCGGACAGTGCGCTGGAACTGACCGTGGTTCCGGCGACCCTGTCCAGTGACCTGTCGCAACTGCCCGCGCCGTTCCTCGACGTGCGCGATGTGCGCAGGGTGGACCTGCCCGTCGTGCTGCCGCCAGCGCCTCGCGCGCAGCGCCTCGAATCGGCCGGTATCGTGACCTCGTGGCTGGGTGCGCAGGCGGGCTATCGCGGTGCGCACTTCTCCGCGAGCCTGGGTGCGATACCCGCGCATGGACACGCGGTGGTGCTCGCGCTGCCGGGCGAGGTGCCGGGCTTGACCCTGCCTGCGGTGGAAGGGCCGATGCTGGCCATCGTGCCCAACCCCAATGACGCTAACGGCAAGCTGCTGCTGGTCATGGGCCGCAACGACGCGCAGATCCGCGAGGCCGCGACCGCGCTGGTGCTTGGCGCGAAGACGCTGTCGGGCTCTCGGGTCAAGATCGACGCCCCGGTTTCCGTAGTGCCGCGCAAGCCTTATGACGCACCCAACTGGCTGCCGGGCGACCGCCCGGTGCAGTTGGGCGAGATGCTAGCGGCGGACCGCTTGACGGTGCAGGGCTTTCGCCCTGGGGCGATCAATGTGGACCTGCGTCTGCCGCCGGGTCTGTTCGGTTTTGACAACAGCGGCGCGGTGCTGAACCTGCATTACCGTTATACGGCCCGTCCGGAGTCAACGCGCTCGGAGCTTGGTGTGCTGGCCGGCAACACGCCCCTGCAGACCTTGCCGCTGACAGGCGACGCGTCGGACGGTTATGCGGTGATACGCGTTCCGACCTATCTGCTGCCGCCGTTGACGACGCTGCAATTCGACTATCGCTACGAGTCCGTGGCGCCGCAAGACCACGTCGAGGATGTGCCCGGCGGCCCGCTCCTGAGCGCCATCGATCCGACTTCGACGATCGACATTTCCCACCTGCCGCGTTACGCAGCCATGCCGGATCTGCGCGTCTTCGCAGACGCAGGCTTTCCGTTCACGCGGATGGCCGATCTGTCCGAGACGGCGGTGATCCTGCCCGCACAGCCGGTCGCTGGCGACTATTCCGCTTACCTGACGCTGATGGGCAGCATGGGTCAAACCACGGGTTATCCGGTGCTCGGCGTGACGGTGGGCGATCCAGCGCAGGTTGACGCGCTGCGTCGCAAGGACCTGCTCGTGCTGGCGTCGGGCGATAACCAGCCCTTGCTCAAAGCATGGCGTGATGATCTGCCGCGCGGCTTCTTCGCTCCGGTTGCTTCATCGGACCGCTGGATCGCCGCGTGGTGGGAAAAGCTGACGGGTGGGCATGCGCAGGCTGAACGCGAGGCCGCCATCGCCGCACTGTATAGCAGCGACGACCATGACGGCATGTTGGCGGGACTCGAGTCGCCGCTGGCTCGCGGCCGCAGCGCGGTGGTCGTATCGGGCAATACGCCGGACGGTCTCGACGCTGTCGTGGACGTGCTGCAAGCCAACCGCTACCTCATCAGCAAGCGTCCGGACGACAAGATCAGCGGCAGCCTCGTGGTCGTGCATGACGGCACGCTCACCACGCTGAGCAACGATCAAAGCTATTTCATCGGGTCCTTGCCGCCTGGGCTCGCGCTCGAATGGTTCTTCGCGAGCCACATCCTGCTGCTGCTCGTGGCGACGCTCGCCAGCGTCGTGCTCATAGGTTTGCTCGGCGGCGTGTTTCTGCACCGGCGTGCCCTGAATCGATTAGACCTGGATATTCCCCAGACATCGCAACGTGAAGAAGGACGAAGAGGTTCTCATGTTTAGAAGACGGCCTGACATCTCCCGGGCACGCCTTGCGCGTTGCATGACTGCGCAACCAGTATGGCCGGCACTGTTGCTCGGTTGTGTGTTTGTCACATCGACGGTAGCCCAGGCCGCGCAACCAGCGGCGGCTGCCGCCGCTGCGCGGCAGGACGCGTCGGCTTCGGCCGGCGGCGCGGCCAACCCGTCCGCGCGGCCGGCAACGGCAGATAGCAACGCGGCGCCGTTGCAGTCCGCGCCGGACGCCGGAGCCGCTACCGCGGCTTCTTCGACGGTGACCTATTCGCTGCAGCAACTCGGCGCGCAATACGCGCTCAACCTGCGCGGCGTCGACGGCAGCAATACGCTGCCGGTCGGCGTGCGCGACGATCGGGTCGTCACAGGTGCGCGACTGAACCTGCGCTATGCCTATTCGCCGGCGCTGCTGCCCGATCTGTCGCACATCAATGTGCTGGTCAACGATCAGGTGGCGGCATCGATCGACGTGCCCAAAAACACGTCCGGCACCAACCTGCAGCGCACTATCACGCTGCCGCCGTATCTGTTCACCGCGAACAGCAAGCTGCGTCTGCAACTGATCGGCCACTACACCAACCAGTGCGAAGACCCGCTGCATTCGAGCCTGTGGGCCAACATCAGCAACGACAGTACGCTGAGCATCGACACCCAGCCGCTGGCGCAGGCCGGCGATCTGGCTCGCCTGCCGCGACCCTTCTTCGACGAGCACGATATTCGCCGGTTGGACCTGCCGTTCGTGTTCGCCGGCAATCCTGATACGGCCGCGCTGGAAGCGGCCGGCGCCGTGTCGTCGTGGTTCGGCGCATTGGCGAAATATCGCGGCGCGCAATTCCCGGTATCGATCTCTACCGTGCCTGCCAGGGGCAACGCCGTCGTCATCGTCGACAGCGCGGCGCAAGCGAGCCTGGCGGACTCGCCGCTGCAAGGTCCGACTCTCGCCGTCGTGACCAACCCCAACGATCCCAACGGCAAGCTGTTGCTGGTGATGGGCCGTGACGGCAAGGAACTCAAGCAGGCCGCCGACGCGCTGGTCACGGGCAGCCGGACGCTGTCGGGTTCGAGCGCGCTCATCACGCGGTTCGCCGACCTCGCGCCGCGCAAGCCGTACGATGCGCCGCGCTGGCTGCGCACCGACCGTCCGATGTCGTTGGGCGAACTCGTCGACGCCAAACAATTGCAGGTGTCGGGCTACAGCCCCGATCTGATCCGCATCAATATGCGCGTGCCGCCCGACCTGTTCGGCTGGCACGCGCCCAACGTGCCGATCGACCTGCATTACCGCTATACGCCGCAGCCTTATATGGTCAATTCGTCGCTGCTGTTCAGCGTCAGTGACCAGTTCATGAAGTCGATTCCGCTGCTCTCGCTCGAACGGCTCGAGGGCGGCAGCAAGCTGCGGGGTGAAGTTTTGCCCGACAGCAGCCTGCCGCGCCAGGCGAAACTGGAAGTGCCGCTGGAGGCGCTGTTGCAGCCGAATACCCAGTTGCAGTTCCGCTACATGTACGACTACATCAAGCAGGGCGAGTGCCGGGACATCATCATCGACAACGTGCGCGGCGCGGTCGATCCCGAATCGACGATCGATCTGTCGCAGTATCCGCACTACATCGCCATGCCGAACCTGGCCTCGTTCGCCCAGGCGGGCTTCCCGTTCACGCGCATGGCCGACCTGTCCGGAACGGACGTCGTATTGGGCCCCAACGCGGGCACACCCGAATACAGCACGTATCTGGCGGTGATGGGCGGCATGGGCGATTCGACCGGCTATCCGGCGCGCGGCGTCACCGTGCTGCGCGGTCAGCGCATCGACGCGATGCCGTCCGACAAGGATCTGCTCGTGATCGCCTCGGGTGCGGATCAAGCCTGGCTCAAGGACTGGGCGCGGACCATGCCCGCGGCGTATGACCACAGCGCGCAGTTCGCCGTATCGGATCTGCCGGGTCGCGTGCTGGGCTGGTTCCATGCCAACCCGCGCCTCGACGCCGAACCCCGCCGCCTGTCGCTGGCCTGGTCGGGGCCGGGCGTGAGCGCCGTGCTCGCAGGCTTCGAATCGCCGAAGCAACCGGGCCGCAGCGTGGTCATGCTGGCCAGCAATCAGCCCGACGGCCTGACGGATGCGGTCTCCGCGTTGCTGGATGCGCCGAACTCGGGCAAGCAGCCCATCCAGGGAAGCCTCGTGTCCATCCGCGGCACGGAAGTCGATTCGCTCGTGAGCGAGCATACCTACTACGTCGGGCATCTCGGCATCTGGCGCGGCCTCGACTGGTGGCTGGCTTCATTCGGCCTGTCGCTCGCGTGGGTGCTGAAGGCGCTGGGCATCATCGCGCTCGTGCTGATCGCGGTTGGTCTGTTTTCGTTCTTGCGGCGCCGCCAGGCCCGGCGCGACGCTGAAGCCCGTGAGCGGCTGCGGGCATCGCGGCAGCAACAATCATAATCAAGGAAAGTCATGGTAGTCAGACGCAGCCGCAACCGGGCCTGGATTCTCGGACTGATGGTCGCCTCGGTCGGCCACCCGGGCTGGGCGCAGGATGCTACGTCCAACATGCTGCTGGAACAGGGCCGCTACTGGCAAACGCATGACAAGCCCGATCTGGCCGCGCAGTCCTGGTCGAAACTGCTGCTGAGCGACCCGAAGCAGCCCGAGGCGCTGTATGGGATGGGCACGATCGCCGTCGGCAAGCAGCAGTTCGCGGCGGCGAACGGGTATCTGGCCAGACTTCGTGCGGCCGCGCCGGGCAGCCGCTTCGTGCCGCTGCTCGAGCAGAGCTTGCGCCTCGCGGTCGAACCGGGTAAGTCCACCTTCGCCAAGGCGCGCCAGATGGCGCAAGACGCCGTCAACCAGAAGGATCAGGCCGCGTTGTTGGCGGCCATCGCCGAATATAACAAGGCCTTGGGCGGTAAAGCGCCGCAGGGCAGTGTGGCGCGAGAGTATTACAGCTATCTGGGCTATACCGATGGCGGTGTGGATCAGGCCATCCAGGGCCTCGAGCGCCTGAATGCCGAGACGCCGAACGATCCGAACACCATGTTGCCGCTGGCCCAGCATATGGTGCGCGACGAACAGGATCGCGCGGCGGGTGTCGCCCTTCTGGAAAAGCTTGCCGCTCGTCCGGACATCGGCGGCGAAGCGACGGAAGTCTGGCGCTCCGTGCTGACTTGGGTCACGCCCACGCCGAAAAACAGATCGTGGTTTGAGGACTATCTGAAGCTGCATCCGGACGACGACGAAATACGCCATCAGATGCTGGCGCCGCATCCGCTCGCACCGGCCGGTCCGGTCGTGGATGCACGACTGACACGCGGTTTCGCCGCGTTCAAGTCAGGCGACATCACCACGGCCGAGCAGTCCTTTTCCGCTGTGCTGCGTGACAAACCCGACAGCACGGATGCGCTGGGGGGACTGGGCCTCGTGCGCATGCAGCAAGGCGACCTGGCGCAGGCGCAGACGCTGCTGTCGCGGGCGGTGTCGCGTCCGGGCGCGGGCGCGAACTGGGCCAAGGCCCTCAATTCCGCGCGCTACTGGCTGCTGGTGAACCAGGCCGAGGGCGCGCAAAACGTGGGCGACTTCGCCGCCGCGCGACGCGAACTCGATCAGGCGCTGCGGCTGGATCCAGCCGAGCCGGGCGGGCGCAATGCCTCGGCCCGGTTGGATGCGGCGCAGGGCGATCTGACGCGTGCTGAAAAGGGCTACCGCGACGTGCTGGCGACAAGCCCCGATAACCGCGAGGCGGCGAGCGGCCTCATCGATATCCTGGCGCAGACGGGACGCGCCGATGAGGCCCAGAAGTTGATCGACGGCATGTCACCCGAGCAGAGGGCTGGCATCGGCGGGCTCGATCGGCTGCGCGCCGCCGTCGCCGCCGCTCGGGCCGATGCCGCCGCGCAGCGTGGCGATCTGAGCGCGGCCCGGCACATTCTGGAAGACGCCCAGCGCAGCGCGCCCGATAACCCGTGGATTCGCCTGGAACTGGCGCGCTACGATCTCGAACAGGGTCATGCCGACGAAGCGAAGCAACTCGTCGACGGCCTGCTCGTCACGAACCCGGACAATCCCGAAGCGCTCTATGCGAGCGCGCTGCTGGCCATGCAGATGGGCGACTGGACGCGCGCGCAGGACACGATGACGCGCATCTCCACCGCCTCGCGCACGCCGAACATGGTTGCGACGGCGCAGCAGATCGATTTTCAGATGGTCGTGGCGCAAGCCTCGCAAACGGCGCTCGAAGGCAATCTGGAGGATGCGCGCAGTATGCTGGCGCGGCTCGAACCCGCGGCGGGTCAAGACCCGGCCAAGGTGGGCGCGTTGGCGCAGGCGTATGTCGACGCGGGCAACACGCCGCGCGCCATGAGCCTGATGCACGGGCTGATGCCTAACGGTCTGAAGGGCAGCGGCCCGGATGTGCAGCTGGCTTATCTGGGCCTGTTGCTCAAGACCGGCCAGTATGTCCAGGCCGGGCTCGCGATGCGCGAGCTGCACGGCCAGACGCTGACCGCGGACCAACGCCGGCAACTGGACGAGCTGAACTACCTCTACACCGTGCGACTGGCTGACCAGCAACGTCAGCAAGGTGACCTCGCGCAGGCCTACGACACGCTGGCGCCGATCCTCGCGAAGCGGCCCAACGACAGCCTCGCCACGGCCGCGCTCGCGCGCATGTACGCCGCCGATGACAAGTATGACCAGGCACTGTCGCTTTACCAGAAGGCGCTCGTCAACGACCCCAACAATCCGGGTTTGCAACTGGGCGTCGCGATGGCGGCAGTGCAGGCCGGCAAGAACAGCGTTGCCGATGCGGCATTGAAAGAGGCCGTTGCGAAGGCGCCCAACGATCCCGACGTGCTGGCCGGCGCCGCGCGCATTTATGTCATGCAGGGCAAGACCCGCGAAGCGCAGACGCTGCTGGAATCCGCCATTGCCGCCAAGGAAAAGCGGCTCGGCGTGCAGGCGCAAGACGTCCACGTGGCGGGCAATCCCTTTGTCCACCACGACGACGCTCACCGTCGTCAGGTCCGCCACAGTCGCCAGCCCGCCGCCGAAACGTTCGCCCCGCAACCCGCGGCGCCGGACAGCGTGCTGGCGAACCAGAAGCCTGGTTTCGGGCCCGCTGCTGCTCCGGCTGCTCCGGCTGCTACCGCGGCGAGCGCGACTGCCTCGACCGTGACATCCACGGCTGTGCGCGAGCGCTCGTCCTCTGCTCCATCCGCTCTGCCAACCGTGGCGGGCACGCCGGTCGGCGGCCTGGCGCCGCAAGACACGGTCGCGGTGAGCGAGCCTCAGGACGGTTCGCCGTCGCTCGAGGAAATGCGTAACGAACTCAGCGACCTCCGTGCGCAGCGTTCACCGGAAGTCAGGGGTGGGCTGTTCGTCTCGTCGAACAACGCAGCACCCGGTACGGGTCAGTTAACGAGCGTGCAGCAAGCTTTGGAAGGGGTGCTGCCGGTCGACAACGGCAAGCTTTCCATTCGCGTGACGCCGGTTGAACTCGAGGGCGGCACGTTGGGTACCGACGTCTTCAGCGCCAGTCAGTTCGGCGGCGGCCCGGCCGCCACCCGGGCGCAGCAGGCCGGCAAGGTCGCCGCACCGGGCAAACAGACCGCCTACGGCGTCGGTCTGGGTCTCGGCTACGAGACTGGGAACTGGATGGCCGACATCGGCACCACGCCTTTGGGTTTCAAGTACACCAATGTCGTTGGCGGCGTGATGTTCAGGAACTCCATCGATGCCGGGCAGGGCAGTTGGTTCAACGTAGGCGTATCGCGCCGCGCCGTGACGGACAGCATCACGTCTTTTGCTGGCTCGACCGATTCGCGATCCGGCTTGAGCTGGGGTGGCGTGACTGCCAGCGGCGTGCATGGTGCGATCGGCCTCGACAATCAGGACTACGGCGTCTACGGCTACGGTTCCGCGAAATACCTGGACGGTCATAACGTCCAGTCCAACGTCGGTGCCGAGGTCGGCGCCGGGACGTACTGGTACCTGCTGCGCACGGAGAACAGCATGCTGAGCGCGGGCGTGAACCTGAGCGGCATGATCTACGACCACAACGAAAACAACTTCACCTACGGCAACGGCGGCTACTTCAGCCCGCAGCGATTCTATGCGTTCAACCTGCCGCTCACGTGGGCGCAGCGTTCGGAGCGCTGGACCTACAAGCTGCAAGCGGCCGTCGGTGTGCAGTACTACCACCAGGCCGGCTCGGCGTATTTCCCGACCGACAGCGGGTTGCAGGCCGCAGCAGTCTCAGCGGCTTCGACCATTGGCCTCGCCGACGGCGCGATCCATCCCGACCAGTCCTCGACCGGCTTCGGCTACAACCTGCTGGCCACGGCCGAATACCGCTTCACCAATCATCTGACTGGCGGAGCCTCGGTGGGCGCCAACAACGCGTCCAGCTACCGGCAGTGGGCGGCGGGCCTGTATCTGCGCTATACCCTTGCGCCACAGACGAAGGCACTGGATATGCCGGTCATCCCTTACCAGTCGCATTACAGCGATCAGTAGCCCGCCATACTGATCGATCGGACATTGATTATTTTTCAGGAGTCGAAGAGTCATGCTTGCTTCCGTACTTGCTGGTCTCAGCATTCTCATAGTCGGCGATAGCCATCTGAGCGAACCCGGTTATCTCATCGATACGTTGCAGGATCAGTTGATCGCCGCTGGCGCGCAGGTGCATACCTACAGCGTCTGCGGCAGTATTCCCGGCGATTGGGTGAAGTCCGTGCCCGGCACATGCGGTGGCGCCGAGCGTAACGGCAAGGCGCCCCTGGTCATCGACCACAACGCGAAGACCCAACCCGTCGATCAATTGATCGCCGCGAACAAGGCCAAGCTCGTCATCATCGTCCAGGGCGACACGATCGGCGGATACAGCAAGGACGATTTCCCGAAGGCCTGGGCCTGGCAGCAGGTCACGGCGCTGACGCAAGACCTGGCCGCCAACAAGACGGCTTGCGTCTGGGTAGGGCCGGTCTGGGGCACGGAGGGCGGCAAGTATCAGAAGAGCTTCGCCCGTGTGAAGCAGCTGTCGTCTTTCCTCGCCGCCAATGTCGCGCCGTGTCAGTACATCGACTCGCTCACGTTTTCCAGGCCGGGCGAATGGGCGACGGTCGATGGTCAGCATTTGACGACGACCGGCTACAAGTACTGGGGCACGGACATCATGAAGGCACTGGTCAAGCTGCCTGTCGTTCCGCAGAAATGACACGCCGGGCTTCGAGCTGCGCCTGCCCAGGTTTCCCATTTGAGAAAAGAATGAAAAATTTCCTCTCCTCCCTGTTGTTGTCCGGCTTCGCTCTGTCCGGTCTCGGTTTGTCCGTGCAGCCGGCCATGGCCGCAGAAATTCCGCTATACCCGACCGGTCCCGCGGAGGACTCGTCGTTCGTGCGTTTTGTCGATGGCGGTTCGGGTCCGGTCGACGTGAGCGCGGTGGGGTCGAAAGCGCGTCTGACGCTCGACGCCGCGAACCCGGCCACTCACTTCCTTCCGATCGCCGCCGGCAAACCGGTGGCCGGCACACTGAGAGCCGGTAGCGCGCACCAGGACGTATCGGCGACGGTGCAGCCTGGCGAGTTCGTCAGCATCGTTGCGCTCGATGGCGCGGATAAAGCGGGTGGCCTGCATACGGTGACGGTCCGCGAAAAACCCGACGACTTCAATGCGCTCAAAGCTTCGGTGGCTTTCTACAACCTCGACGCTGGCTGCGCGACACCCACGCTGAAAGTGCCGGGTCGCGACATCGTGCTGCTCGACGGCGTGGCTGTGGGACAAGCCAGGCGGCGCCAGGTCAACCCGGTCGCCCTCTCGGTGCAGCTGGTCTGCGGCGGCCAGCCTGTGGGGCAGCCGCTCAGCCTGGGTACGCTCGCGGCGGGGCAGCGTTATACGGTGTTGCTCGTGCCGGGCGGGGCGCATTCGCGCATCTTCATGGCGAACGACGCGGTGAGCCACTGATCGCATTTGCGCCTCCTCCTTGAAAGCGACGCCGCTCATCGCCGATTTCCGGCTGTTCCCCGTTTGTCATCTGGTTACGACGGGCAGAGCGGGGTTCGGTGTGTTTCGCGATGGCGCGTCGGTCCAGATATCTTTTTCGATTGAGAACGATGCATGGTTTTCGCGTCCCTCGAATTCCTGACGCTGTTTCTGCCGGCCTTTCTGGCGATCTACGTCGCGTTGCCCGCGCGTTGGCGCAATGGCGTGCTGCTGTTTTGCAGCTGGCTTTTCTACGGCTGGTGGAGCCCGGTCTTTCTGCTGCTGTTCATCGCGCTGACCTTCTGGGGCTGGTTCGGCGGCATGGTCATAGACAGGGCGCCGAGCCAGCGTGCACGCGGTGGCTGGCTGGCCGTGTTCATCGTCGTCAACGTCCTGATATTGGGCTGGTACAAGTACGCCAACATCGTGGTCGATAGTCTCGACAGTGTGCTGGGGGCAGGCCATGCAGGGTCCATCCCCTGGCGACACGTCGTGCTGCCCATCGGGCTTTCGTTCATCGTGCTGCAATCCATCTCCTATCTGATCGACGTGCAGCGCGGCACGGTGGCGGCCGATCGCAGCATGATCCGTTACGGCGCTTATCAGGGGATGTTCGTGCATCTGATCGCGGGGCCGATCATTCGCTATGCGTGGGTGAGGCGCGAGCTGGTGTCGCGCGAGGTCGACTGGGACGGTTTTGCAGCCGGCGCAAGGCGGCTCATGGTCGGCATGAGCATGAAGGTGCTGGTGGCCGACACACTCTCGCCGATGGTCGACGCGATCTTCTCGTTGCACGCGCCCACGCTGGCCGACGCCTGGCTGGGCTGCGGTTTCTACACGCTGCAGTTGTTCTTCGATTTCGCGGGCTACAGCGCCATGGCCATCGGCTTGGGGCAGATGCTGGGCTTTCGCTTTCCCGAGAACTTCGACCATCCGTACCTTGCCAGCAGCATTCAGGATTTCTGGCGCCGTTGGCACCTGTCGTTGTCGAGCTGGATACGCGATTACCTGTACATCCCGCTAGGCGGCAACCGCCACGGTGAGTGGCAAGCCTGCCGCAATCTGTTGCTGACCATGGCGATCGCCGGCCTGTGGCACGGCGGCGATAGCTGGAACTTCCTGCTGTGGGGCCTCGCTCATGGCATCGCCCTGATGGTCGCGCGCCTCTGGCGCCGGTTCGATATGCCGACCATGCCGTCCTGGTTATCGCACGTGCTGACGCTGGTTTTCGTCATGCTCGCGTGGACACTGTTTCGCGCGGCGGGTTTCCCTGCCGCGCTCGCCATGTATCGCGGCCAGTTCGGTTTGAATGGCATCGGCTTGAGCGACGCGACGCTCGTGCTGCTGCGGCCCGTGCACGCTCTGGCTGCCGGGTTGGGCATCGTGTGCGTGCTGCTGCCGCTCTGGCAACAGCGTTGGGATAGCCTTCCCGACACGGCGCTACGGCAGCTATGGCAGGCGGGGTGGCCGCTAGCGGGTTTTCTGTTGTCGTTCGGTCTGATCGTCGCGCGCGGCGCGGTGCCTTTCCTCTACTTCCAGTTCTGACGCCATGGAAGATCCCAAGCCGCTACCTCAATTACCCGCCTCGCGCGCCAGCAAGATCGCTGCCGTCATCCTGATGGTCTTCCTGTTCGCGGGCCTGCTTTCCAATCTCAGGTTCGCGTCGACGACCGAATCGGTGTTGCCTCATGCCGTGACCCGGGCCGGCATTCTGGACGGTGCGGTATCGAAAGAACTCGCCAGTCGCATGGCCGATACGCCGATCGCCGCCGACGCGGCGCGCGCGCAGCGTGCGCTGGGCTGGCTGACGCTGCACGATCTGGGGCCGCGCGTGCGGCAGGGCTGCCCGGGCTGGTTGTTCCTGCGCGACGAACTCAGCGTATATGCCGATAGCGACAGTCATCTCGCCACGCGCGCGGACACGGTGGCCGCCGTGCAGCGCGAGCTGGCGAGGCACGGTATCGCGTTGCTGGTCGTCGTGGTGCCCGACAAGTCGCGTATCGAGCCGCAACATCTGTGCAGTCTGTATCGTCCGGTTTCGTTGGATGCGCGTCTCGCTGACTGGACCTCGCGTCTGACCGCTGACGGCGTGCAGGTGCTGGATCTCAGTGCGGCGCTGCGTGGCGCGCCGGGCGGCGCTTTTTTTCGGACTGACACGCACTGGACCGAGGACGGCGCGGGTGCCGCGGCGCAGGCCGTGGCGCAGCGCATCCGTGCGATGGGGGTCCCGCTGGGTTCGAGTAAGCCCGACTATCGCGTCACGGACAAGCCTCCCGGCCGGCGGCCCGGCGATCTTGTGCGTCTGGCCGGCCTGGATGATTTGCCGCCGTCCTGGCAGCCGAGGCCTGAGATTGCGGCCAGCCGTGACTACATTCCTCAGGCTCAGGCGGCCGCGTCAGCCGACGATCTGTTCGGCGATGCCGATCTGCCTGGCATCGCCGTGATCGGCACTTCTTATTCGACGACGTCCGATTTCGTGCCTCAGCTCGCTTTGGCACTCGGAGCAGGCGTGGGTAATTTCGCACGCGAGGGCGGCAAGTTCGGCGGCTCGGCGCGCGCCTATTTCGCGAGTCCGGCTTATGCTCAGACACCGCCCAGGCTCGTCGTTTGGGAATTGGACGAACGGGATCTGCAGTCGCCGCTCGAAGCGGAAGATACGGTCGTCGTGCCGAAATCCAGCGCCATAGACTCACGGACTCCGCATGTCGAAGCCAGCACACTTTAACTGCCATAGCTTGATGGCGATGATGCTAGGGGCGGGCGCGCTGCTCTTCGCCGATCTGCCCATGGCCGCGCCGCTGCCGGTGACCATTACGGTAGATGCCGCGGCCAACCGGCATCCAATCAGCCCGCTCATCTATGGCTTGAACTTCGGGACGGCGGAAATCCTGCGGGATCTGCGCGTGCCGATCAACCGCTCGGGCGGCAACACCGCTTCGGCTTACAACTGGCGGCTCGACGCTCACAACACGGGCCAGGACTGGTTTTTCGAAAGCCTGCCGACCGATCCAAAAGACATCTACCAATACAACGACCGTTTCGCGGCGCTTACCCGTGACGGACACGCTTTACCGATGCTGACCATCCCGATGATCGGCAGGGTAGCGCGACTCGATAAGGACGGTAAGCCGCTCGTCAGTTTTTCGGTCAACAGGTACGGCAAGCAGCAGAGTGTCGACGCTCACGGTTTGTCTGACGCGGGCAACGGCATCGCACCCGACGGCACCCCTATCAGGAACGACCCGGACGATGCTTCGTTGCTGGACGATCCGCAGAGCCAGCAGGAGCGCGTCAGGCAACTCATGCGTGGATCCGGTAGTGCCGGCTCGGACGGTGTGCATTACTACCTGATGGACAATGAGCCGAGTCTGTGGCAACTCAACCATCGCGACATGCATCCCATCGGCGCCCATGCCAGCGAGGTAGCGAACAAGGTGATCGCCTATTCGCACGCCGTGAAGGCGGCAGACCCGGGCGCGCGGGTCGTGGCGCCGGAAGAGTGGGGTTGGACCGGGTATCGCTTTAGCGGCTTCGATCAGCAGTACTTCGCCGCGCACGGTCAGGGCAATCCGCCGGACAGGGAAAACGAAACGCGAGGCATGGACTACGTCCCATGGCTGCTCACGCAATGGAAGCAGGCCGGCCGCCCTGTCGACGTTTTCAGCCTGCACTTTTACCCGCAGGGCGGAGAATTCAAGGAAAACCAGAATGCGGCCACGGCTGAAACGCCTGCCATTGAACTCGCCCGTAACCGCTCCACGCGCGACCTGTGGGATACGAGCTACAAGGATCCGACCTGGATCAATAGCGTGGTGGCCCTGATTCCGTTGATGCGGCGGTGGGTCGACAGCTATTACTACGCCGGTACGCCGATCGCGCTGACGGAATACAGTTGGGGCGGCGATACGACCATGAACGGCGCCACGGCCCAGGCCGACGTGCTGGGCATCTTTGGCCGGGAGGGGTTGGACATTGCCACGCGCTGGGGCACATTGAATCGGGACATGCCGGTCTACAAGGCGATCAAGCTCTATCGCAACTACGATGGCCAGGGCTCGGGCTTTGGCACCACCAGCATCGCCGACACGCAGCCCGACCCGGATCGGGTCTCGTCTTTTGCCGCCGTGCGTGATCACGACCGCGTCATGACCATCGTGGTGATCAACAAGCAGCTTGATCAACCGGCTGACGCCACCATTGCGATCAACAACTTTGATGTGATTCAAGGCAAAGCCCAGACCTGGCAACTCATGGACAATGCCATATCCCGTCTGCACGACACCGACTATGCGAGCGGCCAATTGCACCTTACTCTGCCGCCGAAAACCGTAACCTTGCTGGTTTTGCACGGCGCGGGCCGGCAATGACTCCGTTGCTCGCATGCTGGTGCGGGCCAATTCTGCGGGTTCGGCAAACGCTCAATGATCGTCCGCGACGCGGCACGCGTGATCGAGCAGCCCTTCGGCCGTGCCGCTGCCGCCTTCGATGTCGATGCCGCTGTTGACGATCAGCCAGCCATCCCGAGCCGCGGACGGTCCCGCGCCGGTAACCAGGATGGTTTGGGTGGCCATCGTCGCCGGATAGCGATTGTCGCGGGCGACGATCCGGAACGGGTTGTCGGCGCCGCTCAGCGAGTTCACCCGCATGATCCTGTAGCGCTCGCCATCGAGCGTCTCCCAACGCCACTCGCCGGGCGTGTCGTGAGCGTGATCGGCGAGCGCGGCGCTGACTTCACGCCGCATGCAGTCGATGTGGATATGCAGCTGGTTTTGCGAGCGACGAGATTCGGAGTTGATTTCGAGGCCGAGCTGATCGTCGGGCAACTCGCGTTTGACCGCTTGCTGCACGTAATGACGCGAATCCCACGCGTCACGCCAGTAGTCCTTCGCATCGGGCGCGAGGATCAGCGGACTTTCGATGCCGGTGATGCGATCGGTCGGCATCAGCAGAAACTGCGAGCGGCCGAGAATGTCCTTCAGGACGACGTAGCGTTTGTCGAGATCGACGACCGTGCATTGACCCGGTGTGCCCGTGGCCTGCTGCGACGGCACGCAGCGGATGTCGACGATCTTCCACAGCGCGTTGGAATCGACCGTCGCGAGGCGCGCGCAGGCCGCGCTGGCGGCGAAAGCGACCGCGAGCACGGCGCTCAAGTGAACGACGCGGCGTACGAGGCCGCGAGATGAGAGGGCGGTGGCGGGGTTCGTCATCGTCGCTTAGGGGGAGGTTCGGGCGGGCAAAGCGTTGGAATGCGGGCTGCAACGCGCAGGCATTAAAGCACAAACCTGATGGCGCGCATGTGAAACACGGGCTTCAAAGCACCGGCGCGGGCAACGTTCCCAGTACCTGTTCGAACGCGACACCGATGGCCAGCAGGCGCCTGTCCGAGCCGAGCGGTCCATCGAGTTCGAGGCCGACCGGCAGCCCGCTTGCGCTGATACCCGCCGGCAGCGACAGCCCCGGAATGCCGGATGTGCTGGCCGGGTCGGTATTACGCAGGAACGCTTCCATCGTATCGATCGGTGGACCGCCGTCGATCGTGACCGTCGACGAGCCGTTCAGATCGTCGATCGGTACCGCGACGAGCCGCGTCGTCGGAAACAGCAACGCGTCGAGACCGGCATTCGCGAACGTCGCGGCGACGTAGTTCCGCAGCCGCGGTCGCCAGTAGTTGAGCGCTGCCGAGTAGTGCGAGCCGAGCACGTCGGCGAGCACGTCGTCGTAGATCGCGCGCACATCCGGGCTCGCGATGCGCACGGCCAGTGCGGCGACGGTTTGCACCGGCGCCCGATTCGCGACCAACCAAGCGAGCACGTCGTCGCGCGCTTCGTGAATGGCGAGCGGACCGCCGACCATCCCGTTCAGATACTCCAACTCATGCATCGCGACCGGCACGAACGTGACGCCCGCCGCTTCGAGCTTTTGCAGTGCGGCGCGCGCGACGTCCTCGACCTGTCGCTCGAGAGCATCCCACAGCGGCGCGGGCAAGCCGATGCGCAAGCCGTCGAGCGCAATCGCAGGCAACGCGCCGTCGCCGGTGATCACGCCGTCGAGCAGCGCCAGGTCGGCGACGCTGCGTGCCATCGGCCCGACGGTGTCGCGCGTATGGCTGATCGGCACCACTGCGTTGGGGTCGTGATAGCGCCGCTCGGCACCGCCATTGCCGACTGATGGACGCAAGCCCGCGGTGCCGGTCAGCGCGGCCGGGATGCGGGTCGAGCCGCCGGTGTCGGTGCCGAGTCCGGCGGGCGCGATGCGCGCGGCGATCGCCACCGCGGTGCCGCCCGACGAGCCGCCCGGTATCAGCGACGGATCGTACGGATTGCGCACCGGCCCCGCGTGCGCGGACAGGTTGGTACTCGTGATGCCGAACGCGAGTTCGTGCATGTTGGCCTTGCCGAGCACGATCGCGCCCGCGTCGACGAGGCGTTGCACCGATGGGGCGTTGGTGCTCGGCACGAAGCCCGCGAGCGCGGGCGTGCCGGCCGTCGTCGGTAGACCTGCGGTGTTGATGTTGTCCTTGACGACGATCGGCAAACCGGCGAGCGGCAGACGTGCCCGCTCAGCCGGCGGCAATGCGTCGATGCGCTGCGCCGCGGCGAGCGCGCCGTGGAAGTCGAGCGTGGTGAGCGCATTCAGGTGCGTGAGCGCGGCGGCGCGCGCGAGCAGGGTGGCGACGTAGTCGGCGGCTTTGAGGCGGCCCGATTGCAGCGCCTCGACCGCTTGTGTCGCGCTGAGCGCGAGCTGTGCGTCGACGGTCCATGTCATGACCGGCGTCTCCGTATCGATGGGTGCGTCGCGGGCGGCGCGAGTTTCGACTGCATCCGTCGAAGTAGCGGACAGGTCACGCGGGCAGACAGCGAACGCAAGGGTTCGCCTATTCTGGCACATCCGCCTCAAACCCGATGCCGGGCGATGCGCAACGCGTGTCGCGCTCGCTGTCATCGATATCGATGCGCTCCGGGATCGCCTTATTGGTGATTATCGATCCACATACGCCCCCAGTCCGACGCGTAGGCGAGCGCATGCTCTTCGTCGAAGAAGTAGTCGAGCGCGTCGAACGAATAAGCCTTGCGCGTATTCTCGTCGCGCTGCTCGATCGTCAGATTGGCGGCGAATAATCCGTTGGGGAGCAGTTGCGTTGCCGCTTCGACCTCGTAGCCCTTGTAGCGGATGTGTGAGTTCATGATCTTGACTTGTCTGTGTGCCCGCGAATGTCGTGCGGAATACCAATGCGTGCGGCGCGGCCCTGTCGTTGCCATAGGTGAGTGAAGCGGCGGGCAGGTCAAGCGTAGGGCGCGCTCTGCAGCGGTTGAACCAATCTTTCGTCGAAAGCAAATCAGCGCGGGGCCGCAGTGGTAATCAGAAGCCCGGATTGGATCGAAGTCGCTGTTTCCGGTGACTCTATTCGCGTGGAGGCGCGGTGTCTGTTATGTGGCGCACGGTCGCTCGGCGCAAAGCGTGGCGCCGCGCGCGATTGCGGCGGCGTCACGGTGCCCGGGGAGTATTCAGACCGCGTGCAGGACGCGCGCGGGACGACCGTCAGTGGCGATGGAGGTGGCGGGGCTCGGTGCGCAGGCCAGGCTCGCAGTCGCATGGCTCGACGCGGCGGGCGCTTTGCAATGCACGTGAGCGCGCGGCCGATAAGCATATGGCGAACCGTTGGTTGGGCGCGTGCGGGTCTGACGATAAGATGGGCTCGTCTCCTCCATGACATCTCCTTAGACATGGGACTCGGTCTCGCTACGCAAGTGGTGGGGCCTTTTTTTCGTGGGCCGTTGGAGGACGATCTGCCGCCGTGCCATCGCGGCAATGCCGGCATGCGCGTGCTTGCGTGGAGGCCGGGTCACGATGACGCCGCTTTTAGCATGCTACGATGCCCGCAGTGATTTTTCGCGAGATCGAGTCCAGCATGGCAACCCTGTATGAGACGCTCGGCGTGCCCGCGCACGCCACCGACGACGAAATCAAGCGGGCCTACCGGAAAGCCGCGATGAAGTGGCATCCGGACCGCAACCACGGTGCCGAGGACGTGGCGCGCGCGGCGTTCCAGGAAATCAAGGACGCGTACGCGATCCTGTCCGATGCCGAGCAGCGCAACGTCTACGACGCGGTCTACACCGAGCAGATGCGCGAGTGGGAGGCGCAGCACACGCGTCGGCAACGCGCGCAGGCGAAGCGCGAGGCAGCGGCGCGCGCGGCCGACGAAGCCGCGTATGCCGAGATGGTGTCGATCGCGATCCGCTTCGCCGACCAGGGCCACAATCGCGACGTGCTGTTCGGCGTGCTGCTCGGGCGGCAATGCGAACCGCAGCGCGCCGCGCAGATCGCCGACAGCGTCGCGGCGTTGCAGGCCGCGCGCCGCGACGAGGCGGACGCCGCGCAAAACGCCCAGCGCGCGGGAAAGACCGCGAAGAGCGCGCAAGCGGCGCAAGCCGAGGCGTCCGAGCCCGAACTGGCGGACCGCGCGCAAGACACCGGCGCGGCCTCGCAAACCGCCCCTCAAGACACGCAGCCTTCCAGACGCGAAAACCATGCGAAGCGCGACGAAACCGTCAGCGACATGCATCCGGCCGGCGCGCTCGGCAACCTGTGGTTTCAGTTCCTCAACAGCCTGAAGTTCTGACCCGCCGCCGACGGCGACCGGGCCAGGCCCATCGTGCCGGACCGGCGGGCCGACGGCAGCGTCGGTTGATCTGGCAAATATTGACAGGGTGCTGAAACAGGGGGCCGGACACTGGTACACTGCCCATCGTTCGCAAAGTTGTGCTGTGTGCCCGTGAGTCGAGATACCTGGTGCGAATCCCGAGGCGCAAATAATAAAGACGCCGTAGTGTCACGGGGGCGCAAGACTGGAGCGGCACAATTCCGCCCAGAGGCCAATAAAAAAACATCGGTACGGGGTAAGCGTGTCCAGAAAATATAAGGTGTTGTTTCTCTGCCGCGATAATTCGATCCGCAGCATCATTGCCGAAGCTTTACTGCGCGAACTGGCGGGGCACCGGTTCGACGCGTTCAGCGCGGGCCCTGAACCGGCCGCGCGCCTTCATCCACTCGCGGTCGCGCAATTGCGGCCCGGCATTTCCGGGCGCGCGGTGCTGAGCCCTAAAAGCTGGCTCGAATTCACCGGCGAATGGGCGCCGCGCATGGATATCGTGATCGCGCTCGACGAATTCGTCGGCGGACTGCACGCGCCGGTATTTCCCGGCGCACCGGCGTTCGTCTATTGGACCATTACCGATCCGCTCGCGGGCGGCCACGGGTCCGCTGACGAGCAGGCCTGTCTTTTCGACAAGACCTTCTGGCAGATCGTCCGGCAGGTCAGCGCGCTTATCGAGCTGCCGCAATATGCGCAGCCTGCCTCGAATCACGCGAATCTCGTCGATGCGGCGAATGCCGTCAATGCGGGGAATACGGTGAATGCCGTCAATGTGGCAAGCGGTGGCGCAAAACCGGTGCGTGGCACGGCGGTTCGTTTCGAAGCCGCAGCCATTGTGCCCGCGCCTTCGAGCGCGGCGGCCTGCACCTAGCGGTTATTCGGGCGCCCGAGCCGCGTGCCGGCGAACGGGTCGTTCGACCAGTCCACCTGTTTTTTCGGTTGGGGCGGGGGCGCCGGTTTTGCGGCCAATTCGAAATGCTCAATGCTCTGGCCGGCACTAATAGCCTGCTTCAACCATTGCGGCATTTCGCCATTGCCGTCCCAGCTGTCTCCGGTCGCATTGCGATAGCGCTCAGCCTTTTTGGCCAATGACTCGGTCGCCAGCGCTGCGGCAAGGTCTTCTGGTCTGATACCAAACTCTTCCATACGATGGCGGAGATAGGCAATCATGCTATCTCGCTTCCTTTCGTCCATAGGATATTCGTCCTTCTAAAACGTGCAGCGTGCTGTCGAAGACAGATTGCGGGGAAAAAGCTGCGAAGCATCGAGCCCGACTGAATGGGGCCGCCCCGCGGTGGGGTTGTCGATTGACGGAAATGCCATGTGCCGGGTTAAAAAACGTTGCTCCCTGAATTGCAATACGGCCTCGGACAAAGACGGCCGCTGGAACAACCGACCCTCGAACCGAGAGTCTCGATCAGCAAATATTTCAGCATGTCACAACGCGACGAACGAGGCCGGTAAGCCTGACGTTCGCTATGAAAAACTCTGTGTCTCGATGCAATGATTGCGAATGGATGGAGTCATTCCACGCTGTCCGTCTTTCACCGGACTTTCGTCGACGTGCGGGTTCGCTTTTTGTGCGTTGTAGCAACATGATAGCGCAATGCGCGAGCAAAGCACGCTTAGTTCACGTTGAATTTGTCGGTGAATGCGGTTTATCGAACGGTGTGGACGATTGGCGACACTGCTGGAAGCTCCTGGATTGAATTCCGGGGTGCGCGAACTATAAAAGAAGGACGACAAGCTGCGAATGCAGACTTACAGCCGCCTTGTGCGCGCCGATTCCGCCGACGCTCGGGAACGCGTCGAGTATCGGTTGCAAGCGCGGTAATTCTTCATCTGTTTAGTTCGGTGACCCGTCGCAGCAGTAGCGCATTGGCATCGACCCGTTCCTCGGCCCGATTGGGCAGGTTGGCTGTTCGCGGATCAATTCTTGTGGAGGACGAACGCTGCTGCGCCGGATTCGAGGAGTCCGGAAATGAGAGTACGTATATTGATGATTGCCGCGACCGCCGTTCTGTTTCTCGCGCCGAGAACGGCCATCGCCGAGGGGTTGAGCGCCCAGGCGGACCACGCCGTGTCGGGTCGCGCGATGATGGAGCACGACGCGGACGAATCGGCGCAGGCGACGACCGACATGTCGTTCGGTCAGAACTGGGACCCGCGTGAGCAGGGCATACGCAACGCGTCGTATGGTGGTGTTCCGGCGGGCGAGTCGCAAGCGGGAGGCCGAGGCAGCCAGTCATGCTCGTTCAGCACGGAGTGCAAGACTTATTTCGGTCAATGACCAGAGTTCGCGAGCGGCAGCGGGGCGCCGGGGAACGACCGCGGATCGCGAGGCAACGAACAGGTGCCGAGCGCTGCCGCCGCCGCCTTTCACGCGCTTGATCGCAAGCGCATGCCATTTCACGCGAATGCCGATTCCCGCTGGGCATCAGCGCAGCGCTCGCCGAGGCGAGCGACAATATCGTCGACGCCGCGCGCCGCGTCGTTCTCCGCCGCTTCGTAGTAGCCGCGGAACTCCTCGAGCAGAGCGCGCCATGACCCATGCCAGCGCGTTTCTCTTAGACAGGCGCCGGACGAATCGGCAATACGCAACACGCCGTTGTCCGGATAGAACGTCAGCGTGACGAGGAGGCCGTCGATGACGCAGGCGGCGGTGCAGGGGCGAGTCGTGACCATGTGTGGTGTCCTTTCGATAAACCAATGTGTGTGCGTTAGACGGTGACGCGAGCTTCAGCAAACGCTGTGCCTGTGATGCCCACGTGACCGTGGCCATCGGCTCAAGCGTCCTTTTTCGTTGCCTTGACGGCAAAATTCGCTCGATCAATAACCCGTGTTCGCAGTATTCCAATGATTGACGACAATTTTTTGTATTCGTCGCGCAGCGATGCGTAATCGCTTCAGTATCATCCATTAAGGGTTTGTGCGGAGTCGTTCGCCGATTGCCAATCCTGCCGCGCGCCCACCGCTTTTCAATGCATATCGAATGCGCCGTTCGACTGTTGTCAGGCAACCGGACAGAGTCAGAGCGAGGACGGCGTCGCCGGGCCTCTGAGCTCAGCGAATTGCAGCGATCATATCTTTATGGCAAATGAATCGCCCACCGTCATAAAAGATTTGACGCGGCAAACCCGATTAATCGGGAATGGCGATGCGCAGCCACTTGTCTTGCCATTCCTTTGCGCGTTTGCTAGCATCCCCGAAACCGTTTGAAATAGTCATAACGTTTGGCAATTTCCGGACCCGCTCACGTTGGGTCGCCCGGTAGTCCATCTCGTTGCGAGGAATATGTTATGGCTAGCTCTCTACCCCTCCGCTGACGCTCGCGGGAACGCATGCGCAAAGCCGCGCGGCTCCTTGCGCAAGCTCATCCGCCACGACTCGCATACCGATTGCATCGCATGGAGAAGCACGCGCTTTTCGCGATGGGCTCTCCAGGACGAATCGACGCATTAGAAAGGAACCGCCATTGGTTTCAAAAAGCGTAACCCCGTCCGCTAAAAGCGATTAATAGTCCGTTTTTCTTTTTATTCGAAGCGAGTGCACCTGCCGGTGCTAAGCGTAGTACGCGATCCGCGACAAAACATTTGCCGTAACATCGACGCAATCAAAAGGAGCATTTCATGGCTTGTAATTCAACGGACTCCGGGCTCATGCGGGTGAAGGCGATCGCGGTTGCGTTGGTGGTTTGCGTCGCCGCGGCGGGTCCTGCGCTGGCACAGGACAACGCGGCCGCGTCCGCGCCGGAACAGCGGGCAATTGGCGCCGCCGCGCTGCTGCACGTTCACGCGCGCGTCGTCGCGATCGATCCCGCGACGAACAGCGTGACGCTGCGCGGCCCGCAAGGCGGCGAGGAAACTTTCGACGTGAATCCGCAAGCCGCCGACGTCAGCAAGCTGCATGTCGGCGACGTCGTGACGATTGCGTACAAGAAGGCGGTGCTGGTCGGCGTCGACAAACTCGCGCCGAACGGAATCCGCCAGCGCATCGATACCGAAGTCACGCAGCCTGCGGCCAACGGTGTCGTTGCATCGGCGCGGCGCATCGAGGTCGTCGCGACGGTGCGCAAGATCGATCGCAAGAAGCGCACGATCACGCTGCGCGGACCGTCGCGCACGGAAACGCTCGACGTGGCGCCGGACATTGCGCTCGAGAAACTGAAGGTCGGCGATTCGGTGCGCGCGGTGTTCGTCTCGGCCATCGCGGCGTCGGTGTCGCGCAATGGCGCGGACGTCAAATAACGGCGATCGAGAAGGCTTAAATAAACTACGCTGAAGCGTATCGAGGTGCACGGCGTAGAACCGCAACCGGCGGTTCGACGTCGCGCCGGCCATTGCGGCTCAGGTTTCACGATGGTCATCGCGTCGCGCGCGAAGGAGCGGGGAATGGAACAGAGCGAAACGGAAACCACTGCCGAATCGGAGCGCAAACGGCTGGTCCGCAGCAAGATACACGTGGGCCTCGCGGCGCTCGGCACGTTATCGTCGGTGTTCGGGATCGGCATTGCGATCATCGGCGGGATCAACTTCGACCAGACCAAGGTGCTGCTCGGCGTCGGCATCATCGTCGTGTCGACCATTCTGTATGTCTCGATGCTTTTCGTCGCTGCCGATGATTAGCCGCTTCGCTTCCCTTTAGCGCCCGCTCCCGCTGCCGATCCACTTTTGCTATCGCCCCCGCGAATAGTCGAATTGTTGGCGCATCGCGCCGCCCGTATATTGACTGCAGCGATACACAACAACTCGATGGCACGCCGCACGGCGGCCTACAGGAGCACAGCAATGAATCGGATCGATCTGGAGGGGCGCACGGTCGTCATCACCGGCGGCGCGCGCGGCATCGGCTACGCGGTCGCGCAGCGGGCGTTGCGCTCGGGCGCGTCGGTCGCGTTGTGGGACGTCGACAGCGAACGGCTCGCGCTTAGCCAGCGCGAGCTGAGCGAACTCGGCAAGGTCAGCGCCATCACGGTCGAGCTGACCGACGACGCCGCGGTCCAGCAGGCCACCGCGCAAACGGTCGCCGGGCACGGCTCGATCGACGTGCTGATCAACTGCGCGGGCATCACCGGCGGCAACGGCGCGACCTGGGAGCTTGCGCCCGACATGTGGCGCCGCGTGATCGACGTGAATCTGATCGGTCCGTACCTGACCTGCCGCGCGGTCGTGCCGCAGATGCTGAAGCAGGGCTACGGCCGCATCGTCAATATCGCGTCGGTGGCGGGCAAGGAGGGCAATCCGAATGCTTCGCACTACAGCGCATCGAAAGCGGGGTTGATCGGGCTCACCAAGTCGCTCGGCAAGGAACTCGCGACCAGAAACATCCTCGTCAATGCGGTCACGCCGGCCGCGGCCAAGACCGAAATCTTCGATTCGATGTCGCAGCAGCACATCGACTACATGCTGTCGAAGATTCCGATGAACCGTTTCCTGCTGCCGGAAGAAGCGGCGTCGCTGATCCTGTGGCTGTCTTCCGAAGACTGCGCGTTCAGCACCGGCTCGGTATTCGACCTGTCGGGCGGCCGCGCCACCTATTGAGCGCGCTGCTCGCGCATTGCTCACGCAGTGCTCACGTCCCGCAGCGTATTGCACACGCGTCGAACGCGCGTTGTCGAGCCGCTTCGACGCCTCTCTCACGGAGCCCTTTCATGGCCATGCCTACCATCCGGCACGTGCGTGCCTTCATCGTTCGCGGCGGCGGCGCGGACTATCACGACCAGGCCGGCGGACACTGGATCGACGATCACATCGCGACGCCGATGGCGCGTTATCCCGAGTACCGGCAGAGCCGTCAGTCGTTCGGCATCAATGTGCTCGGCACGCTGGTCGTCGAGATCGAAGCGAGCGACGGCACCGTGGGCTTCGCGGTGACGACCGGCGGCGAGATCGGCGCATTTATCGTCGAGAAGCATCTCGCGCGTTTTCTCGAAGGGCAACTGGTGACCGACATCGAGAAGATGTGGGATCAGATGTACTTCGCGACGCTGTACTACGGGCGCAAGGGCGTCGTGCTGAACACGATTTCCGGTGTCGATCTCGCGCTGTGGGATTTGCTCGCGAAGGTTCGCAAGGAGCCCGTGTATCAGCTCTTGGGCGGCCCGGTGCGCGACGAGCTGGTGTTCTATGCGACCGGCGCGCGGCCCGATCTCGCGAAGGAGATGGGCTTCATCGGCGGCAAGCTGCCGTTGCAGCATGGTCCCGCGGAAGGCGAAGACGGACTCCGGCAAAACCTCGACAAGCTCGCCGACATGCGCTCGCGCGTCGGCGACGACTTCTGGCTGATGTACGACTGCTGGATGAGCCTCGACCTGCGCTACGCGACGCGGCTCGCGCAAGGCGCGCACGAATACGGCCTCAAATGGGTCGAGGAATGTCTTCCTCCCGACGATTACTGGGGTTACGCCGAACTGCGCCGCAACGTGCCACGCGGCATGATGGTGTCGACCGGCGAGCACGAGGCGACGCGCTGGGGCTTCCGGATGCTGCTGGAGATGCAGTGCTGCGATCTGATCCAGCCCGACGTCGGCTGGTGCGGCGGCATCACCGAGCTGATCAAGATTTCCGCGCTCGCCGATGCGCACAACGTGATGATGGTGCCGCATGGGTCGTCGGTGTACAGCTATCACTTCGTCGTCACGCGCCATAACTCGCCGTTCTCCGAGTTTCTGATGATGGCGCCGAAAGCCGACGAAGTCGTGCCGATGTTCAATCCGCTGCTGCTCGACGAGCCGGTGCCGGTAAACGGGCGCATGAAGGTGCCGGACACGCCGGGCTTTGGCGTGCGGCTCAATCCGGAATGCGCGCTGGTGCGGCCTTATCAGCATTGAACGTGTCGAACGTTTTGAACCTGTGCCGAACGGCGAATCGCCGCAAAGGAGATTAGGGTGCTGCTCAAGGACAAAGTCGTGATCGTCACCGGCGGATCGCGCGGCATCGGACGCGCGATCGCGGTGGCCTGCGCGCGCGAAGGCGCGGACGTGGCGATCAACTACTGGGGCGACAACGACGCATCGTATGGCCGGCGCTCGGCGGTCGAGGAAGTCGTCGGCGAAATCGAGGCGTTGGGGCGGCGCGCGATCGCGGTGGAAGGCAACGTCGCGGCGCGCGACACCGGCCAGGAGCTGGTGCGACGGACGCTCGACGCGTTCGGCAAGCTCGACGTGCTCGCGAGCAATGCCGGCATCTGCCCGTTTCACGCTTTTCTCGACATGCCGGCGGACGTGCTCGAATCGACGGTCGCGGTCAATCTGAACGGCGCGTTCTTCGTCACGCAGGCTGCCGCGCAGCAGATGAAAAAGCAGGGCACCGGCGGCGCGATCGTCGCGACGAGTTCGATCAGCGCGTTGGTGGGCGGCGGCATGCAAACGCATTACACGCCGACCAAGGCCGGCGTGCATTCGCTGATGCAGTCGTGCGCGATCGCGTTGGGGCCGTTCGGCATCCGCTGCAACTCTGTCATGCCGGGCACGATCGCGACCGATCTGAACGCCGAAGATCTCGCCGACGAAGCGAAGAAGGCCTACTTCGAAAAGCGCATTCCGCTCGGCCGCCTCGGGCGTCCCGACGACGTCGCCGATTGCGTCGTGTTTCTCGCCTCGGACCGCGCGCGCTATGTGACGGGCGCCGCGCTGCTCGTCGACGGCGGCCTGTTCGTGAACCTGCAATAAGCGACGCGCGATGCGGGCGTCAATTGACCGTGACGGGCGTAGTCGGCGTGCCGGGTGCGGCGGCCGGATCGTCGCGCGCGAGGTCGCGCGAGAAGCCGCGCAGCAGTTCGATGAAGCGCAGCGCCGGCTCGGCGAGCTGCTCTTCCTTGCGCGTGAGAATGCCGAAACCCGCGAGACTCTTGCCGATTTCGAGTGGCAGCGCGACCAGCAGCCCGCCGCGCACATGATCGCGCACGACCGACTCCGGCAGCATCGCGACCGCATCGTAATTCTCGAGCAATTGCAGCGTCGCGAAGATCGACGCGCATTCGGTCAGATTGACTGGCGTGGCGAGCCCGGCGCGCGCGAGTTCTTCCTCGAACAGCACGCGCGCCGGACTCGTGACGGGTTGCGCAACCCACGGCCACGCGACCAGTTCGCGCAACGTGATGCGCGTGCGCCGCGCGAGCGGATGCACGGCGCGCACGACGAGCAGCAGCGTTTCGCGCGCGAGCGGCTCGAAGCTGAAGTCGTTGTGCTGCAGAGGGTTGGTCAGGCGCCCCAGCGCGAGATCGACCTCGCGCCGATGCAGCAATTGCACGACCTGATCGCTTGTTTCACCGAGGATGCGCACGCTGAGCAGCGGGCTTTCGGTCTTCAGCGCGGCGACCGACATCGCCAGCAGATCGGGCGCGGCGCCCATGATCGCGCCGACGGTCAACTGGCCGTGACCGCCGCGGCGTTTGACATCGAGGTCTTCGGCGAAGCGTGTGAGCTCGGCGAGCGCACGGCGCGCGTAAGCGAGCGTGACGACGCCGAGCGGCGTCGGCGTCATGCCGCGCGCGTTGCGCTCGAACAGCAGGAAGCCGAACGCTTCCTCGATGTCGCCGAGCATGCGGCTCGCGCTCGGTTGCGCGACGTTGACGGCCTCGGCGGCCTGATGCAGGTTGCGGGTGTCGTCGAGTGCGACGAGCAGGGCGAGATGCTTGAACTTGAGACGATTGACGAGTGCGACGGCGGCTGAATGTTGGCTCATGGTGCCAGTAGGAGTGCCCGTGCGATTCGGTTTGTGGATCGACCAATCCCAACAACGGATTGAGAGGCTATCGATGCAGGAATTATAGTCGTTCGAAGAGGTCGACAGGAGACAGGCCGCCATGGAGACAATCGCTTTTCGGATGGTGCTGAACCCCGGCATGCGCGAAGAATACGAACGGCGTCATACGCAGATCTGGCCCGAGCTCGTTGACGCGCTGCACAACGCCGGTGTGCGCGACTACCGGATTTTCTTCGATCCCGACACGCATCATCTTTTCGCGGTGCTCTCGCGCACCAGCGATCACACGATGGACCAGTTGACGCAACTTGACGTGATGCGCAAATGGTGGGATTACATGGCCGACATCATGCAGACCGCGCCCGATCACACGCCGCTGTCGCAGACGCTCGAACCGGTCTTTCGTCTCAGTCATTGAGTCGAGCTGAACCCAGCTGAACCCCGCAACGACGCACGAACCTCGAAACGCTTTTCACCGGACGAAGGTGCCGCATGCAGGTTGTCGATTCGCATATCCATCTGTGGGATCTGAAGACGCATCGCTATCCGTGGCTGGAGAACCCGGGCGTGTCGTTCGTCGGCGATGCGCGCGATCTGAAGCACGACTATCTGCTCGACGATCTGCTCGGTGAAGCGGGCGACGTCGACGTGCTGAAGCTCGTGCACGTCGAAGCGAATCACGATCCGGCCGATCCCGTCGAGGAAACGCGCTGGTTGCAGTCGATTGCGGATCGCGACGCCTCGCGCGGTATGCCGAATGCGATCGTCGCCGCCGTGGACCTGTCCGCGCAAAATGCGCCCGCGTTGCTCGAAGCGCATGCGTCGTTCGCGAATACGCGCGGCATCCGGCAGATTCTCAACGTGCACGACAACAAACTGTTCGATTACGTCGGCCGTCATTACATGCGCGAGCCGCGGTGGCGCGAGCATTTCGCGTTGCTGCGCCGTTATGACCTGTCGTTCGATCTGCAGCTGTATCCGTCGCAAATGGAAGAGGCGGCCGCCTTGGCGCGTGCGCATGCGGACACGCTTCTGGTCGTCAATCATGCGGGCATGTTCGTCGATCGTAATAGCGTGGCCGGTTACCGCGCGTGGCGCGAAGGCATGCGCCTGCTCGCGGCGTGTCCGAACGTCGCGGTGAAGATCAGCGGGCTCGCGATGTTCGATCATCACTGGACCGTCGAAAGCCTGCGGCCTTATGTGCTCGAAACGATCGATACGTTCGGCGTCGAACGTGCGATGTTCGCGTCGAATTTTCCCGTCGACCGGCTGTTTGGTTCGTATACGGATTTGTGGCGCGCGTATGCGGCGATCATTGGCGATGCGAGCGAGGCTGAGAAGGACGCGCTGTTTCGGCGCAACGCACAACGGTACTACCGGATTTGACGCGAGGCGCGTCGAAGAGAAGACAGCCGCAAAAAAGGAGACACGCAGTGCAGCCATCCCCTTCCACGGTGCCGCGGCTCGAATTGCGGCACGCGAGCAAATCCTTCGGCCGGGTGCGCGCGCTGTCCGACGGCGACCTCGTGCTGTGGCCCGGCGAGGTGCATGCGCTGCTCGGCGAGAACGGCGCGGGCAAATCGACGCTCGTGAAAATTCTCGCCGGGGTGCATCAGCCCGACGCCGGCGAGCTTCTGGTGAACGGCGAGCCACGTCGCTTCGCGACGCCGGCCGAAGCGCGCGACGCCGGGCTCGCGGTCATCTATCAGGAGCCGACGTTGTTCTTCGATCTGTCGATTGCGGAGAACATCTTCATGGGCCGGCAGCCGGTCGACCGCTTCGGCCGCATCCAGTACGACGCGATGCATCGCGAAGTGGACGGACTGCTCGCGTCGCTCGGCGTCGAGTTGCGCGCGGATCAACTGGTGCGTGGTCTGTCGATCGCGGATCAGCAGGTGATCGAAATCGCGAAGGCGTTGTCGCTGAACGCGAGCGTGCTGATCATGGATGAACCGACGGCCGCATTGTCGCAGCCCGAAGTCGAGCGGCTCTTCGCGATCGTGCGCAAGCTGCGCGAACGCGACGTCGCGATTCTGTTCATCACGCACCGGCTCGACGAAGTATTCGCGCTGACGCAGCGCGTGACGATCATGCGCGACGGCGCGAGAGTCTTCGACGCGCTGACCGCCGATCTGAGCACCGACGCGATCGTCGCCAGGATGGTCGGCCGCGATCTGCAAACGTTCTATCCGAAGGCCGATTGCACACCGGGCGACGTGCGTCTGTCGGTGCGCGGCTTGACGCGCATCGGCGTGTTCAAGGATGTCTCGTTCGACGTGCGCGCCGGCGAGATCGTCGCGCTCGCGGGCCTCGTCGGCGCGGGACGCAGCGAGGTCGCGCGGGCGATCTTCGGTATCGATCCGCTCGATTCGGGCGAAGTATGGCTGACCGGCAAGCGGCTCGACACCGGCAAGCCCGCGGCCGCGGTGCGCGCCGGGCTCGCGCTGGTGCCGGAGGATCGCCGCCAGCAAGGGCTCGCGCTCGAATTGAGCATCGCGCGCAATGCGTCGATGACGGTGCTCGGACGGCTCGTTCGGCATGGGCTCATGTCGACGCGCAGCGAAACGCAGCTCGCCAACAAGTGGGGCACGCGTCTGCGCCTGAAGGCGAGCGACCCGGGGGCGCCGGTCGGTACGCTGTCCGGCGGCAACCAGCAGAAGGTCGTGCTCGGCAAGTGGCTCGCGACCGGCCCGAAAGTGCTGATCATCGACGAACCGACGCGCGGCATCGACGTTGGCGCGAAAGCCGAGGTGTATGGCGCGCTCGCCGAACTCGTGCGCGATGGCATGGCCGTGCTGATGATTTCGAGCGAGCTGCCCGAGGTGCTCGGCATGGCCGATCGCGTGCTCGTGATGCACGAAGGCCGCATCAGCGCGGAGCTCGCGCGCGCCGACGCGAACGAGGAGCGCATCATGGGCGCCGCGCTCGGTCAGGGACTTTCACCATTGGGACGTGCAGCATGATGCGCCATTCCACCCATCCCGCGCCGGTGCGGCAGTCGCTGCCGAAGCGTTCCGCCGCTTCATCGGGCGGCCTCGTCGCGAGCGTCGCGAAGAGCCGCGAAACCACGTTGTTCGTCGTGCTGATCCTGCTGATCGCGGGGACCGGGCTCGCGAAGCCGCAGTTCCTGAATCTGCAGAATTTGCGCGACGTGCTGCTGAACGTGTCGATCATCGGTCTGCTGACGGCTGGGATGACCGTCGTGATCCTGATGCGGCATATCGATCTGTCGGTCGGCTCGACGGTGGGTATCAGCGCGTACGCGGTGGGCAGCCTGTACGTTGCGTTCCCGCATATGCCGGTGCTCGTCGCGCTGGCCGCGGGGCTCGCGATCGGGCTCGTCGCGGGTGGCATCAATGCGCTGCTCGTCGCGGTGGGGCGCGTGCCTTCGCTGGTGGCGACGCTGTCGACGCTGTACATCTTTCGCGGCGCCGATTACGCATGGGTGCACGGCGGCCAGATCAACGCGACCAGTCTGCCCGACGCGTACTCGCGGCTCGCGACCGGCACGCTGCTCGGCATCCCGACGCTCGCGCTGATCGCGATCGTCGTACTCGCCGGCCTGTCGGTGTATCTGAAGCAGTTTCGCGGCGGTCGCGAGCACTATGCGATCGGCTCGAATCCGGAAGCCGCGCGGCTTGCGGGCGTGAACGTCGAGCGTCGCGTGATGTCGGGCTTTTTGTTGTCCGGGGCGATTGCGGGCTTTGCGGGCGCGTTGTGGCTCGCGCGCTTCGGCACCGTCGATGCCAGCACCGCGAAGGGCATCGAATTGCAGGTCGTCGCGGCGGCGGTGGTCGGCAGTGTCGCGATTACGGGCGGCGTCGGCACGATCCTCGGCGCGACGCTAGGTGCGCTCGTGCTCGGCGTGATCAGCATCGCGCTCGTCGTGCTGCACGTGTCGCCATTCTGGGAGCAGGCGATCCAGGGCGCGCTGATCGTCGCCGCGATCGCCGCCGATACGCTGCTGGCCCGCTCCGTCGCCAAACGCATGATGAGGAAACGCGATCATGGCTAAACCCGATTCCGCGCTGCTCACGCGCAAGCGCGAAACGCCGCTGCAATGGGAAGTGTTGCTGGTGATCGTGCTGATCGTGTCGCTGGTGTTGGGCCGCTGGCTGTCGCCGGTGTTTCTGACCGGCGCGAACCTGAGCAACGTATTCGCCGATCTGACCGAGATCGCGCTGATGGCGCTGCCGATGACGCTGATCATCGTCGCCGCCGAAATCGATCTGTCGGTCGCGTCGGTGCTGGGCGCGTCGAGCGCGCTGATGGGCGTGCTGTGGCACATGGGGCTGCCGATGCCGGTCGTGATCGTCGTGGTGCTGATCGCCGGCGCGCTGGCGGGCCTGCTGAACGGCCTCGTGATCGTCAAGCTGAACCTGCCGTCGCTCGCGGTCACGATCGGTACGCTCGCGCTGTTTCGCGGTCTCGCGTATGTGCTGCTCGGCGATCAGGCGGTCGCGGATTTTCCGGCCGCGTATACGGCGTTCGGCATGAACACGCTTGGCCCCACGTTCATTCCGTTGCCGTTCGTGATCGTGATCGTCGCCGCCGTGCTGTTCACGGTTCTGCTGCAAGCCACCGCGTTCGGCCGCAGTCTCTATGCGATCGGCGCGAATCCGACCGCCGCCGCGTTCTCCGGCATCGAGGTCGCGAAGATCCGCTTGCGCCTGTTCGTGCTGTCGGGTCTCGTCAGCGCGCTCGCGGGCATCGTCTATACGCTGCGCTTCACGAGCGCGCGCGGCGATAACGGCGAGGGCTTCGAGCTGTCGGTGATCGCCGCGGTGCTGTTCGGTGGCGTCAGCATTTTCGGCGGACGCGGCTCGATGGTCGGCGTGCTGCTGTCGCTGCTGATCATCGGCGTGCTCAAGAACGCGCTGACGCTCGACGACGTATCGAGTGAAACGCTGACCATCGTGACCGGCGTGCTGCTGCTCGCGTCGGTGCTGATTCCGAACCTCGTCGCGCGCTGGCGGGCGGCGCGCGACCGGCGTTTCATCGCGAAGTCCGCAGCCACGTCTTCTTCATCCGCAACCTAGCTTCCCCTCTCTGTCCAACAACAACGCAGGAGACACTTCATGTTCAAACCTCTACGTCACACCGGCATGGCCGCGCTCTGCGCCGCGTTGCTCGCGATCAGCTGCGGCGGCGCGTTCGCAGCGGAACTGAAAAGCGGGCTGAAGATCGCGTTCGTGCCGAAGCAGATCAACAACCCGTACGAAGTGATCGCCGACGACGGCGGCCTCGCCGCGATCAAGGAATTCGGCGGCGTGGGCAAGGCGGTCGGGCCGTCGGATGCGGGCGCGTCGTCGCAGGTGTCGTACATCAACACGCTGATCACGCAGCACCAGGATGCGATCGTGATTGCCGCCAACGATGCGAACGCGGTCGTGCCGTATCTGAAGAAGGCGATGGGTCAGGGCATCAAGGTCGTCACGTTCGACTCCGATACCGCGCCCGAGGGCCGCCAGCTGTTCGTCAATCAGGCGAACGCCGAAGGCATCGGCCGCGGCCAGGTGCAACTGGTCGCGAAGCTGATGGGCGGCGAGGGCGAGTTCGCGATTCTGTCGGCGACGCCGAACGCGACGAACCAGAACACCTGGATCAAGTGGATGCAGGAGGAGTTGAAGAAACCGGAGTACTCGAAGATCAAGCTCGTCAAGATCGCGTACGGCAACGACGACGATCAGAAGTCCTTCGTCGAAACGCAGGGCTTGCTGCAGGCGTATCCGAACCTGAAGGCGATCGTCGCGCCGACGACGGTCGGCATCGCGGCGGCGGCGCGCTATATCTCGTCGTCGTCGAGCAAGGGCAAGGTGGCGGTGACGGGCCTCGGCACGCCGAACCAGATGCGCGCGTTCGTGAAGAACGGCACCGTGACCGCGTTCCAGTTGTGGGATCCGAGCGAGCTCGGCTATCTGGCCGCGTACGCGGCGGCGTCGCTCGCGTCGGGCACGATCACGGGTAAGGAGGGCGAAACGTTCGACGCCGGCAAGCTCGGCAAGCGCACGATTGGCGCGCACGGCGAAATCATTCTCGGGCCGCCGACCACGTTCGATGCGAGCAACATCGACAAGTACAACTTCTGAGCTTCGGCAACGCCGACTGTCCACCTGATCGCCGTTGGCGGTTCGTGGGCAGTCGGCGCAGCGGATCTCGGGGCTTTCGCGTGCGGTCCGCTCAGCGGCGGATCGCAAAACGCCGCGCATAAGCGGCGGATGGTGTGCCGCTTCCCCACAGCGCGCCATCGATCAGTTCCCTTGTGACGTCCTCGCCGGGCACCGGCACGTTCACGCGTGCGGCGGCCTCGCGATACAACTGCGTCTGGTTGATGCGCGCGGCGACCGCGTCGTAGTCGTTGTGCGCATCGATGATCCCCCAGCGCTCGAACTGCGTGAGGAACCACGCGCCTTCGAATGGATGCGGATAGTTGACCGCGCCGTCGTCGAAGAAACGCATCGGCAGGCGGCGCGGGTTCGCCGTGTCGAGGTGGTCGCCGAGCCGCGCCGCGATCAGCGTCTCGTCGATACCGATGTAATCGGGCCGCGCGAGCCAGCGGGCGATCTCGTCGCGATGCCCGGCGCCGTCGAGCCAGCGGCACGCTTCGAGCACGGTCTGCACGAGCGCGCGCGTCGTGCGCGGATGCGCATCGACGAAATCGCGTCGGCAGGCGAGCACTTTCTCGGGATGCTCGGGCCACACCTCGCTCGAATAAGCGATCGTTTTGCCGACGCCGTGCGCCTCGGCCATTTCATTCCACGGCTCGCCGACGCACAGACCGTCGAGCCGGTCTTCGGCAAGCGCGGCGACCATTTGCGGCGGCGGAATCGCGACACTGTCGATGTCGCGCAACGGATCGACGCCTTGCGCCGCGAGCCAGTAGTACAGCCACATCGCGTGCGTGCCGGTCGGGAAGGTGTGCGCGAACACCGGCTTGCGGCCGAGCGTCGCGAGCGCCTCGCGCAAGGTCCCATGCTTCGCGAGCGCATCGGCGAGCCGATTCGACAGCGTGATCGCCTGGCCGTTGCGGTTCAGCACCATCAGCACGGCCATGTCGGTGCGCGGGCCGCCGAGGCCGAGCTGCACGCCATACACGAGCCCGTAAAGCGCGTGCGCGGCGTCGAGATCGCCGGCTAGCAGCTTGTCGCGCACGGCGGCCCACGACGGCTGGCGGCACAGTTCGAGCGTGAGCCCGTGCGCATGGCCGAACTCGAGCAGCTTCGCCGCGATCAGCGGCGCCGCGTCGGACAACGCGACGAAACCGAGCCGCAGATGGGTCTTTTCAGGCGGCTCCGCAAAGGCCGCGGCGGTGACGGAAGTGGCTGGATTCATGAGCGCATCATTTGAGCGAGCCGGCCGACGCGACGACCTCGCGCGCCACCTCGGCGAGTTTGACGCCCTGGTTCATCGCGCGTTTGCGCAGACTCGCGTAGGCGGCCGGTTCGGTGAGTTTCTGCTGATCCATGAGCAGGCGTTTCGCGCGATCGATCAGCTTGCGCTCGGCCAGTTCGTTTTCGGCCTGCGCGAGCCGCTCGCGCAATTGCGACTCCTGCGCGAAACGCGCGAGCGCGACTTCGAGAATCGGCGCGAGCCGCTCGGTCGCGAGGCCTTCGACCAGATACGCGGTGACGCCCGCGTTGACCGCTTGGCGGATCAGTTGCTGGTTCGCGTCGTGGCTGAACATCAGCACGGGGCGCGGCGCGGTCGCGTGCATCACGGCGAGCTGTTCGAGCGTATCGCGCGACGGCGACTCCGTATCGATGATGATGACGTCGGGCCGCTCGTCCTGAACCGCGCGATGCAGCGCCTGCGGCGTCGCGGTGCCGGAGAGCATTTCGCAGCCGAGACAGGCGAGCGCATCGCGCAGATCGCCGATGGGTTTGTCGGTGTCGGTGACAAGGAGAACACGCAGCATGGAGTCGGGGGAAGGGACATCTGACTATCAGTAAAGCAATGGATATGCCAGCCTTCGTGCGACGGGACTTGGCGAGGTGTGTGAGCGCATTCGCGCGAATGGCGGGGATCGATTGGGTTTTTTGCGGGCGATCGCTGCGAATCGTCCGCGAAAGAGGTGACGCGGCCACGCCGGTCGCGCTGCACCGGCGAGGGGCATGCAGGACAGCGGACGCCCGATGCACCGAAGCGGCGCATCGCGTTCGTCGCGGCCACCGGCAGACTGGTCAGCAATGACGCGCCGTAGAAGCTCAAGCCGGTCGCGTCGCGAATCGTCGTCATCAACGGGCTGATCGAGGTCAGCAGCGGGCGCAGATGGAGCTGGAGGAGCGGGTGGTCGAGCAGGTGCGCAAAAGCGCGGGGGGGGGAGGATTTGGGGGCGGTGTTTGGAGTTTAGCGAGACGTGCTGCGACGTGCGTGGTCGCCGAAGCGGCGTGCCGCCAGATTCCAATCAAGACGCCGCGCGTGTTGCGGCGTACGACGTTCGCGCATGCGCTGGAGAGCATCCCGAATGTCAGGGAAGACGTCTATTTCACGCGCTTGGGCGGCGAGGCTGACGTAGCGCGTTCAAGCAGAACGCGGAGTCGGAAGGTATGGCGCGAGTCTGTCGGGCCTCGCGCTTTCGCATGGGTTCGGGCGGGCTGCCCGCATCGCCTGCACAACATCACAGGTACGCAGGGCGGCGCCGCGACCCCTGCTTACCTCCGCCGCGCCGCGTGCCGTGGCGCACCGCCGCCACTCGCACGCTCGTCCTTGTGGCGGAAATTGATCCGCCCCTTGGTCAGGTCGTAGACCGACAATTCGAGCGTTACGCGATCGCCCGCGAGAATACGGATATGGTTCTTGCGCATGCGCCCGGACGCGTAGGCGCCGACCACGACGCCGTTGTCGAGCGTCACGCGGTAGCGGCTATCCGGAAGCACTTCGTCGACGATACCGTCAAGTTCAAGCAGTTCTTCTTTCGCCATGCATAACTCCTGGTCGATGGGATAAAGGGGAAACCGGCCGCAGGCATTGCGAGCGGCGCGACTGTGGATTCGTTTGAAAAGCAGCGGCGCCCGAAAGCACGCTGCGCGACATGAGTGACGCGCCGATGACGCCGCTCAAAGATCGGTGACCGACTGACCGCTCACCTGGCCGTCGATCAGCCGTTCCGCATGCGCCATGCACGCGATGCGCGCCTTGCCCATGCCGTCGAACGGGAACAGATACTGCAGGCGAAATACCCGGCCGTCGGCCGCCGCATTGGCGCCGACGCGGCAGATGCGCACCGAAGCGTCGTAACCGGCGCCCGGATTGCGGGTCGCTTGCGCGCCCGCGGGGCGGCGCGGATAAACGAGCGGGTGAATTTCGTAACCCTTGTAGGTCCTGACAGCTGAATTCATGAGAAACATGTCCTGTATTGCATGGTCCACGCGCCGCGTGCGGGGCGCTGCTTCCGGCAACGCTCCTTTGACGCGTCACGGCGCGGACCGGCGGCGCAGCACCGATGGGTGCGCCGGCGATAAAAATGGTTGGCACAGACCTGCTAGACCCGGCGGGCTCAATGACAATGGCCCGAGCGGTCGCGCAAAAACGCGGATTCGACCGAAAAAACGCTGAAGCGGCGCGTCAATTCGGGCGCCGGACGCATGATGCTGAACCGCTCGGTGTACTTCTCGCGACGGCGAATGCGGGCGGCGCATTGCCGGAGTGACGGGATCGCAGATAAGGGCGGTCGAACAGTCGGGGGTGGTGCGGAGATGCCGGGTTGAGACTGCCTGGTGCTGCCAGTGCTATATGGGTGCGAGGTACAACAATTGCAACATGATGCCTGAAATAGGGCTGATTGGATAGTGCAAACTTCAGCGCACGACCGGAACGCCCGACTGGCAGGGCTTCGCGGGCGGTTGGCGAAGTCGTGTCGGAGGCGGGACGGGCGACGGACGCGCGAATTGCGCGAGTGGCGCGCGCGAGGTTCCTATCCGAACGCGTGCGTCAGCGCGACGTCTCGGCGACGCGCTTCTGCAATTCGCGCGCGGCCGCCAGCGGCAGGCGCGCATCGTCCCAGCCGGTCAACCATTCGACTTCCTTGGCTGTGAAGACCTGACCATGGTTGCGCAGCGCGTACTGCAGCGAATCGATGATGTGGTTGCGAATGATCTCCGGCGTGCGCTTGTCGTCGAGCACGGCGCGAAGCGCTTCGAGTGTGGCCATCGGTTGGCTCCGTTCGGTTGGGTGTCGGCGGATCAGTGTTTATCGCACGAAAAAAATGCGCTCGCGAGGTGGACAAAATTGCCGTCCGGCGTCGAGTCGCGGCGCCAGCGCGAGGCCGCTACAATGGCGACTTCCTGAATTGCGGACCGAGCGGGCGCGCCGGCGTCCACTGCGGGCGTCTGGCTTCGTCTTCATCCGCTATTGCGCGCCGCCTCCTTCGAACCTCGCGTTTTTTCCATGCGCAACCCGAACGTGTCTCCTGTCAAAGACCTGCTGCTGAAGCGCTACGCGCCGATCGCCGACGGCATCGCCGCGCTGCTCTATCCGTGCGCCGAGGTGGTGATTCACGATCTGCGCGATCAGACCATCGCGTATCTGGTGAACAATCTGTCGCGGCTCGATGTGGGCGCGCCGTCGGTGCTCGACGACGCGCACTTCGCGGCGCGCGGCCAGACCATCGGCCCCTACGAGAAGCTGAACTGGGACGGCCGCCGCATGCGCTGCGTGAGCAACATCCTGTTCGACGACGACGGCAAGCCCGCCGGCATCCTGTGCGTGAACTTCAACATCGCGGTGTTCGAGGATGTGCGCTCGACGCTCGATCTGTTCATCAAGGGCGGCGCGATGACGGACGCGCCTGCCGACGATCTGTTCCGCGACGACTGGCAGGACCGCATCAACACGTATCTGCACACGTGGCTGCGCGACCGGCAAATCGGCATCAATGCGCTGACGCGCGAGCACAAGCGTGAAATCGTCGAGGCGCTGCACGCGCAGGGCGCGTTTCGCGGCCGCAGCTCGGCGAATTACGTGGCCGCGGTGCTGACGATGGGCCGCGCGACCGTCTACAAGATCCTGAAGCAGATGAAAGAGGGCGGCTGAGCTCAGGCGCGCCGTGCTTGAAAATGCTTCGACGACGCCCAAAATAAGGTCACACACCATGCGCTACCGACACTACAAAGGCGGCATTTACGAGCTGGTCTGCGAGGCCACGCTCGAATCGGATCCGACGGTCACGATGATCGTCTACAAGGCGGCCAATGGTACGATCTGGACCCGTCCAGCGACGGTGTTTTTCGAGCTGGTAGAGCAGGAAGGCGTCGAGGTGCCGCGTTTTGCGCCGCTCGATGAGTTCAACAACGAGGCAGATGCGTCCCCCGCGGACTCACCCATGTTGCCGTAATCACAGGAACAGGAAAACCGAATGCGTCTTTTGCTTGCCATCATTCTGCCGTGGCTGCAGTTTTTCACGATCGGCCGTCCGTTTGCGGGCATCATCTGCCTGATTCTGCAAATCACGCTGATCGGCTGGGTGCCGGCGGCCATCTGGTCGGTGTATTCGCTGAGCCAGTACAACACGGACAAGAAAATCGCCCGCGCAATGGGCAACGGGCGGTAAGACACAGCGCGTGAAAGCGTCGGCGAGCGGGGCGCCAGGCCCCTACGCTCCCGCTCACCGTGCCGGTATCGCGACCGCATCCGGCACTTCGATCACCAAGTCGGTTTCCGCGACCGCCACGCACGGCAGGATATAACCGTCCGCCTTTTCCTCGCGGCTCACGCCGGGCCAGTCAATTGAGTAGCGCACACGCCCAGACGTCATCCGGCACAAGCATGTTCGGCACGTGCCGTTGCGGCACGAACGCGGCAAACGCAGATTGGCGAAAGCGGCGGCTTCGAGAATCGTCAGCGAATCGGGCGCTTCGAAGCTCTGGCCGAGCGGTTCGACGCGAACCACAGGCGGGCGGGTGGGGGCGGACATCGTGCAGGTCAAAGACTAGGTGCGCGACACTTTACACGGGATCGGACAGCGCTTTATGCCGCGCCGCAACATCGGCGCGTCAGCCGCGCCTTCAAGAAAAAATCGGGGAAATCTTGCACCTGGCCCGAACTCGTCTAAAGTGAATCAATTCACCTCCGCGTGGCGCGAACTGACGATGCCGCGTCGAGGCGACGGCCCGCGCCGGCTGCATGGGACCAGGAGGAACGAGCGGCGGACGCGATAGCAAGCAATCAGCGCGTGCATTACCCGAGCGCATCGTACGCGCACTCTTCCAGGTGACTCCCATGCAGATCCAATTCCCGAACGAAGCCCCTGAATATTCAGGTCGCGAACTTACTTTGGCGTTTCCGGCAATGGTCGATGGGCAGAGGGTGGAGTGCATGATCACTGCGGAAGCGCTCGAAGATCACTTCGGCGCTGCGTCCCCCCGGCTGGAGGACATGATCGTCGCGTTCGACGCGCACCGGCCGCGCATCGAGGCCGCCACGCGCCGGCTGTTGTCGGAAACGCGCGCGCAGTGTCTCGTGCTCAGAAGCGGTTACGTGCGGTTTTACGAGGCGAACTGGCGTAACTGACCGATCTGAAACTATCGGCTGGCTACCGGTACCGAAGCTTCGGCAAGCGCGACTGCTGCCGAAGCGCGAAGTTCGGATTCACCCGTGCCGCTGCCGCTGGCTGGCCTGCGCGCAAGCCGCGACCGCGTGCAATGCATCGGCGGCACGCAGCCAACTCCATTACTTTCAAATGATCCGCCGCAGCGCCCGATCCTTGAACACCACATGGTGCGCGATCGCCGCGAGCGCGTGCAGTCCGATCACCCAATAGAACACGTTGCCGAGCCACTCGTGCGCGTCCTTCAACAGCGGCCGCGCGATCGCATCCGCACGCACCAGCGTGAAGCTGATGTCCGTCCATGCGAGCGACACCGGCCGCCCGCCCGCATTGACCATCAGCATGCCGAGCAGCGGCTGCGCGAAGATGAACACATAGAGCGCGAGGTGCGCGGAGCGCCCGAGAAAAGCGAGCAGCCGATTGCTTTCGAGCTCCTCCGGCGCGCCGGCCCACAATCTCCACAGCAGCCGCAACACGGCCAGCCCGAGCACCAGCGTGCCGGCCCAAAAATGCACGCCGGTCCAGAACGCGCGGCTGTCGGAGCCGCGCGGGCCGCGGATTTCGATGGCCAGATAGGCCAGCGCGACCAGCAGAAAAATCATCCAGTGAAAGAAAATCGCGGGCTTCGTGTAGCGGTCCGTCGTGCGGTTATATGAGGACATCGAGGCTCCTGGGGTGGCGACCCGTGCCGCTGCGACCGGGTCGATCGCGACCCGGTCGGTCGCGACCCGGTCGATCATCATTCGAAACATCGGATGATAAACGGTCCCCGAACCCGACGACACATTCGACCCCCCGGCCGCGCAACCTCCTCATTCGCTGCCGAGATAGAAATACCGGAACAGGAAAATCGCCGCGATGATCCACACGACCAGCTTCACCTGGCGCGCCTGGCCCGTCAGCAGCTTGAGTCCCGCGTACGAGATGAAGCCGAATGCGACGCCGTTCGCGATCGAGTAGGTGAACGGCATCAGCAGCGCGGTCAGCGCGGCCGGCACGACTTCGGTCGCGTCGTCCCACGGCAGGTCGACCAGTTCGCGCAGCATCAGGCACGACACGTACAGCAGCGCGGGCGCGGTCGCATACGGCGGCACCACTTCGGCGAGCGGCGCGAAAAACAGCGCCGCGACGAACAGCACGGCGACCGTGATCGCGGTCATGCCGGTACGGCCGCCGGCCTGCACGCCCGATGCGCTTTCGATATACGCCGTCGTCGACGAAGTACCGAGCATCGAGCCGGCGAGAATCGCGGTGCTGTCCGCGAGCAGCGCGCGGTTCAGCCGATGCATCTTGCCTTCCACCAGCAGCCCCGCGCGGTTCGCGACGCCCATCAGCGTGCCGGTCGCATCGAACAGCTCGACGAGGAAGAACACCAGCACCACGTTCAGCACGCCGCTCGACAGCGCGCTGCGGATATCGAGCTGGAACAGCGTCGGCGCGATCGAGGGCGGCGCGGACACGATGCCGTGAAACTGGTTGCCGCCAAAGAAAAAGCTCAGGATCGTCACGCCGACGATACCGATCAGGATCGAACCGCGCACACGCATATGATCCAGCGTGACGATGCCGAAGAAGCCGACCGCCGCGAGCACGACGTGCGGGTCATGCAGATTGCCGAGCGTGACGAGCGTGGCCGGATTGCCGACCACTACGCCGGCCGACTTCAGCGAAATGATCGCGAGAAAGAGACCGATGCCGCCGGTGATCGCGATGCGGATCGAATGCGGAATGCCCTTGACGATCACCTCGCGCACGCGGAACAGCGTGACGATCAGGAACAGGCACCCGGAGATGAACACCGCGCCGAGCGCGGCCTGCCACGTGTAGCCCATGCCCTTGACGACCGTGTATGCGAAGTACGCGTTCAGGCCCATGCCGGGCGCGAGCGCGATCGGGTAGTTCGCGTACAGACCCATGATCAGCGACGCGAGCGCGGCCACGAGGCAGGTCGCGACGAACACCGCGCTCTTCGGCATGCCGGCGTCGCCGAGAATCGCCGGGTTCACGAAGATGATGTAGGCCATCGTCAGGAAAGTGGTCACGCCGGCTAGCACTTCGGTGCGCAGGTTGGTGTCGACGGCGTCGAAGCCGAAGTAGCGTTTGATCGAGTCCATGTGGCGGGTTTCCTCTCTTTCGTCGTTCAGACAGTGTTTTTGTCATCGAGGCGGTGACAGCGCGGCGCGGCAAGGCAGGCCGCGCGGCGGCGTTACGGCGGAATTGTAATCACGAATGGCAGCGCCCCGGCGCCTGCGGCGGCGCCAGCAGGCCGCCCGGGCCCGTCAGGCGGGCGGTTTGCCGTGCGACTGTGGCGCCTGCGCATCACCGCGAGGCGCCTGACGCGCGAGCCAGCGATCGAGTTCGCCAGCAAACGTCTTGCCATCGCGCGCGCTGAAGGCGGCCGGCCCGCCCGTGTCGACGCCGCTCGAGCGCAACTGGTCGAGCATCGAGCGCATGCGCAGCCGTTCTTCGATCGTGCCGGGCGTGTACCAGTTGCCGCGCGGATCGAGCGCGTGGGCCTTTTTTGCCAGCACGGCGGCGGCGAGCGGGATGTCGGCGGTGATCACGAGGTCGCCCGCGACGACGCGCTCGACGATCAACTGATCGGCGGCGTCGAAGCCGGCCGGCACCTGAATCGCGCGGATCAGCGGCGACGGCGGCACGCGCAGGAACGAATTGGCGACCAGCGTCAGCGGCATGCCGGTCCGGCGCGCCGCGCGATACAGTATGTCCTTGACGACGGCCGGGCAGGCGTCGGCATCGACCCAGATTGGCATGGTGCGGGTTCCGGCTGTGTGCGGCTGGTTTGCTGCGTGGGGGATGGCGGGACCGGATGATACCTTGGCGCGACGCAAGCCGTGCCATGCCGCTCGCGGCGAGCGGCATGCAGGCTGCGATTACGCAAGCCGCGACCGCTTACTGCACGGCCGTCGGGGCGTTGCCTTGCTGCTGCTCGCGGTGTTGCGCGACGATGCGGCCCGCGCGCTGCGCGTTCTCCGGATAGTCGATCCAGTCCAACGGGTCGTAGCCGGCGGCGAGCCATTCCGCGAGGTCAGCGCGGACCTGGGCGCGCGTTTTCGGCGCCGACGGGTCGGCGGGCTGCGTCACCGCTTGCGCGTAGACGGTGCTGATACCCACGGCGGCCAACAGCGCGCCGAGTCCAATGCGGGAAGACAGTTTCATGACGGGCTCCTGCGGAGCGGAAAAACAGCCGGACCTGGTGGTTTTTCGGCGCGCCGGGTAAGGCAGTACAAGCAACGCACCACTTCTGCCGGCAAATCGAACCCGCCGCGAGCCTCGTTCGCCACCTCAGCGCAAGCAACGCGCAAGCGGGCGGGTATGCCGAAACGTCGACGCTAATCCGCGCCGAATGGATGTCCTGACAAATATCGTCCTATCACGCCGATGGCTTGTTGAAGCGTTCCAGCCCCGCACTCACGAGGTCGATCGGCAGGGGAAACACGATCGTCGAGTTCTTGTCGGCGGCGATCGTCACCAGCGTCTGCAGATAGCGCAACTGCATCGCCTGCGGTTGCCGCGCGAGCGTCTGGGCCGCCTCCAGCAATTGCTTCGATGCCTGCAACTCGCCTTCCGCGTGAATCACCTTCGCGCGCCGTTCGCGCTCGGCTTCGGCCTGACGCGCAATCGCGCGGATCATCGTTTCATTGATATCGACGTGCTTGATCTCGACGATCGATACCTTGATGCCCCACGCGTCGGTTTGCGAGTCGAGCACTTTCTGGATATCGGTGTTCAGCTGCTCGCGCTCCGACAGCAGCTGGTCGAGGTCGTGCTTGCCGAGCACCGCGCGCAGCGTCGTCTGCGCCAGCTGGCTGGTCGCCTCGAAGTAGCGCGCGACCTGGATCACCGCCTTCTCCGGATCGACGACGCGGAAATACACGACCGCGTTGACCTTGACCGACACGTTGTCGCGCGTGATCACGTCTTGCGTCGGCACGTCGAACACGATGGTGCGCAAATCCATGCGCACCGCCTGCTGCACGATCGGAATGATCAATACGAGCCCGGGCCCCTTGACCTTCCAGAAGCGGCCGAGCATGAACACGACGCCGCGTTCGTACTCGCGAAAAATCCGCACCGACGACGCAATCAGCGCGACCACGAGCAGGATCAGGATGCTGCCGAAGCCGAATGTGAAGCCGATCATGAGCGTTCTCCTTGTAAGGCGTCGACCGACGTGACGGGCACCACGGTCAGTGTGAGGCCGTTGCGCGCCGTCACGCGCACGCTCTGACCCGGCGCGGCCGGCGTGGCGCTCGAGACGCGCCAGCGCTCGCCGTGCACGCGCGCCCAGCCGGCCAGCGGGCCGCCCGCCGCGTGTTCGGGTTCGGGCAGCAAGCCGCCGTCCAGCACCACGCCGACGCAGCCGATCAGCGCCTCCGAGCCCGTCACGACCGGCCGCCGCCGCGCGCGCAGCGCGAGCCGCGACACGCCGAGCACGAATGCGACGCTGAACACGACGACCGCGGCGATCAGCGGCAGCGGGATGCCGTAGCCGGGCACGTCGGTATCCATCAGCATCGTTGCGCCGACCACGAACGCGACCACGCCGCCGAAGCCGAGCGAGCCGAAGGTCGGCAGGAACGCTTCGCCGATCAGGAAGGCGATGCCGAGAAAGATCAGCCCGAGCCCGACGTAGCTGATGGGCAGCATCTGCATCGCGAACAGGCCGAGCAGCAGGCTGATTGCGCCGACCACGCCGGGCAGCACGAAGCCCGGATTGGCGAATTCGAAGAACAGGCCATACATGCCGAGCATCAGCAGAATCAGCGCGACGCTCGGATCGGTGATCACGGCGAGAAAGCGGCTGCGCCAGTCGGGTTCGAGCGTGATCAGCGGCGCATGCGCGGTGTGCAGCGTGACGCTGCCCGCGCTCGTGACGTACGTGCGGCCGTCCAGCTGGCGCAGCAGGTCCGGCACGTCGCGAGCGACGATATCGACGACGTGCTGCGCGAGCGCTTCCTCATCGGACAGGCTCACCGCTTCGCGGACCGCGCGCTCGGCCCACTCGGCGTTGCGGCCGCGCATCTGCGCGAGGCCGCGGATGTAGGCGGCGGCATCGTGAACCTGCTTGCGCAGTTCGGTCGATTGGGTGTCGAGCGGCAGTGCGCTGGCGGCTTCGGATGATGCGCCGGGTGACGCAGGCGCAGGCGCGGACGCGCCGCCAGGCGGCGTGCGCATGTCCGGCAGCCCCGGCGTGCCTGGGGTGGCTGGCGTTACCGGCGGTCCGCCGGCGGGCGGCTCGTTGCCGCCGATGCCCATCTGGATCGGCGTCGCGGCGCCGAGGTTGGTGCCCGGCGCCATCGCCGCGATGTGGCTCGCATAGACGATGTAGGTGCCGGCGCTGGCCGCGCGCGCGCCGCTCGGCGCGATGAAGGTCGCGACCGGCACCGGCGAGGCGAGGATCGCCTTGATGATCTGCCGCATCGACGTATCGAGGCCGCCGGGCGTATCGAGTTGCAGGACCGCGAGCTGTGCGCGCTGGCTGGCCGCGCGCTGCAAACCACGCACGATGAAATCGGCGGTGGCAGGTCCGATCGCGCCATTCACCGGAATCACGACGACGCTGTTGGCGGTCGCGGTGGCGACGTTCGCCGCGCTCGCCGCATTGGCCGCTTGCAGCGGCGCCAGCGCTTCGCGCGTCGCGAAGCCAAACGCGCATAGCACGCCGAGCACGGCGATGCCGCGCATCAAACGGCCCACGATGCCGCCGCGGATAAGCGGCCTGCGCGGACCGAACTGCCGGAGCGGGAGACGCGGAGTCGTGTTCATCGCTGACGGCCGTCGCGCCAGCCGGTGCGAACCGGCGGCGCGGGCCCCTACCCTCGATCAAGGCTGGCCTGTTGCCGCTTAAAGCTTAGTCCGATTCGGCGCGTCGCGTGAGATCGAGCCCCGCGGCCCGGGCCGGCCGGTAGTCGGTCGGGCGCATGCCGGTCCATTTGCGGAACGCGCGATGAAACGCGCTCGGCTCCGCGAAGCCGACGGCGTTGGCGATATCGGCGATGGTGCGCTGCGTGCGCTGCAGTTCGGCGATCGCGATGTCGCGCCGCAGCGCGTCCTTGATCGACTGATACGTGTGGCCCTCCTGCTTCAGGTGCCGCCGCATCGTCGCCTCGGCGACGTGCAGGCGCGCGGCCATCTGATCGGCCGCGGGCCAGCCCGACATCGGCAGCGCGCGCAGCGTCTTGCGCACGCGCGCGGCGAGCGAACCCGGATTGCGGTACTTGACGATGAAGCTGCCCGGCGCATCGCGCAGAAACGGCCGCGCCGAGCGCGAAGTCTGGATCACCGGCAGTTCCAGAAACGCAGGGTCGAGATCGACGGACGACTCCGGCTCGTCGAAATACATCTCTTCGCAGAACATCAGCCGGTATTCGTGCGCGGCCGGCGGCGCGGCGCAGCGAAAGCGCGCTTCGAGCAACGGAATGCGCCGGCCGACGAGCCAGCACACGAGCCCGTACACGAGGATGAAATACGTCGCGTAAGCGAACATCGCCGGCTTGCGCGTGCCCGCGCGCTCGACGAACTTCAGGCGCACGCGCTGCGCGTCGGTGTCGATCGTCGCGCCGAGATCGTCGAGCACGAGCCGCATGAAGCCGACCGCGCGCGCAAGCGCCTGCGCGCCGTTGCGCGCGCCCAGCGCCGTCTGCGTCATCGCGATGAAGCTGCCGCTTTTCATCGGATGCGAGTCCTGGCCGAAGAATTCGTCGTCGAGCGCGCGTGCGATGCCGGCCCACAGCGCGCCGTATTGCGCCGACGATACGCGGCTTTTCGGCGACGCGAGCATCGCCGCGGCAATGCCGGCCGCTTCGGCGAGCGCTCGCGCGTCGAGGCCGTGCGCCGTCGCGAGCGCGAGCGTTTCCTCGACGAGACTGACGGAGATCGTGCCTTTGTCGCTTTTCATCGGGATTCGGCTTTTCTGGCAAAAGCGCTCAGCATGGGCTGGGTCGTTGTTCATGAAGCCCCTGAAATGGCGGAGGCTCAATGCACGTGCAATGGTAGCAGTATGGCAAAAGCGCTCAGCAAGAATGAGCGGAGCGAGCATCGAACGGCGCGGGCCGCTTGCCTACACTTGCCGCATCACCGCGATCGCCAGCACGGCCGTCAGCACCAACGAGGACGCAGTCATGGACAGCTTCTACACCGACGAACAACGGATGATCCGCGACGCCGCGCGCGACTTCGCGACCGAATGCCTCGCGCCGCACGCGGCGCAATGGGATCGCGACGCGCAACTGCCGGCCGAGGTCGTCGCGCAGCTGGGCGAACTCGGCTTTCTGGGCATGATGGTGCCGGCCGAGTGGGGCGGCTCTTACACCGATTACGTCGCCTATGCGCTCGCGCTCGAAGAGATCGCGGCCGGTTGCGCCGCCTGCGCGACGCTGATGAGCGTGCACAACTCGGTCGGCTGCGCGCCGATCCTGAACTTCGGCAGCGCCGCGCAGAAAGACCGCTATCTGCGCGAGCTCGCCATCGGCCGGACGATCGGCGCGTTCTGCCTGACCGAGCCGCAGGCGGGCTCGGAGGCGAACAATCTGCGCACCCGCGCGCAGCGGCGCGACGGGCAGTGGATTCTGAACGGCAGCAAGCAGTTCGTGACCAACGGCGCGCGCGCCGGTGTCGCGATCGTGTTCGCGGTCACCGATCCCGAGCGCGGTAAGCGCGGCCTGTCCGCCTTCATCGTGCCGACCTCGACGCCGGGTTTCGACGTCGGCCGGCCGGAGCACAAGCTCGGCATTCGCGCGTCCGACACCTGTCCGATCTCGCTCGATCAGTGCGCGGTGCCCGATGCCAATCTGCTCGGCGAGCCGGGCGAGGGTCTGCGCATCGCGCTGTCGAATCTCGAAGGCGGACGCATCGGCATCGCCGCGCAGGCAGTCGGCATTGCGCGCGCCGCGTTCGACGCCGCGCGCCGCTACGCGAACGAGCGCGAACAGTTCGGCAAGCCGCTGAAAGATCACCAGACGATCGCGAACATGCTTGCCGACATGGCGACCCGCCTGAATGCCGCGCGCCTGCTCGTACATCACGCGGCACGGCTGCGCTCGGCGGGGCGGCCGTGTCTGTCGGAGGCGTCGCAGGCGAAGCTTTTTGCGTCGGAGCTTGCGGAGGAGATCTGTTCGAACGCGATCCAGATTCATGGCGGCTACGGCTATCTGGAGGACTATGCGGTCGAGCGCCACTACCGGGATGCACGGATCACGCAGATTTATGAAGGGACGAGCGAAGTGCAGCGGATGGTGATCGCGCGCCATGTTTGAGGGCGGCGTTTGAGCGCACAATAGCCTGGCCGTGGATGCTCGCCTGGATCACCGCGGCGAAAAAAAACCGAGCGCGCCCCGCGCCACTCGCAACTACGTTGCATGGGACCGGAGTAAGCGCTAAAGCGCTAACTCTGGTCGACAGGAGACGACGATGACAGCAGCGAAAGCCTTTCTCGACGCGCGCGATCTGCTAGTGCGCCATCTCACCGACTACGAGCGCGCGTACCGCGAATTCGCGTGGCCCGCGCTCGGCGAGTTCAACTGGGCGCTCGACTACTTCGACGCGATCGCGCATGACAACGACAACCCCGCGCTGTGGATCGTCGACGATCCTTCCAGCGACGGCCTGCGTCTGTCGTACGCGCAGATGTCGGAGCGCTCGTCGCGGATGGCGAACTTTCTGCGCGGCGCGGGCGTCGGCCGCGGCGACCGTGTGCTGCTGATGCTGCCGAACCGTGTCGAGCTATGGGACGTCATGCTCGCCGCGATGAAGCTCGGCGCGATCGTGCTGCCCGCCACGACGCAGCTATCCGCCGAGGACGTGCGCGAGCGCGTGCAGATCGGCGGCGCGAAGTTCGTCGTGGTCGACAGCGCGGAGCTGGGCAAATTCGATGCGCTCGACGTGCCGCTCACCCGCTTGTCGGTCGGTGCGCCGCGCGACGGCTGGATCGATGTTGCCGCCGCGTACGAGGCTTCGCCGCATTTCACGCCGGACGGCGTCACCCACGCCAGCGATCCGCTGTTGCTGTACTTCACGTCCGGCACCACCTCGAAGCCGAAGCTGGTCGAGCATACGCACCAGAGCTATCCGGTCGGGCATCTGTCGACGATGTACTGGATCGGCCTGCAACCCGGCGACATCCATTGGAACATCAGCTCGCCGGGCTGGGCCAAGCATGCGTGGAGCTGCTTCTTCGCGCCGTGGAACGCGCAGGCCTGCGTGTTCGTGTTCAACGTCCCGCGCTTCGTGCCGAAAGACACACTCGCCGCGCTCGTGCGCTTCAACGTCACCACGCTGTGCGCGCCGCCGACTGTCTGGCGCATGCTCGTGCAGGAGCCGCTCGGCGACTATCCGGTGAAGCTGCGCGAAATCGTCGGCGCCGGCGAGCCGCTGAATCCGGAGGTCATCGAGCGCGTCAAGCACGCGTGGGGCATTACGATTCGCGATGGCTACGGCCAGACCGAAACGACCTGCCAGATCGGCAATTCGCCGGGCCAGCCGGTCGTGGCCGGCTCGATGGGGCGTCCGTTGCCGGGCTACCGGGTCGAGCTGCTCGACGCCGACGATCAACCGGTCGGCGAAGGCGAAATCGCGCTGCCGCTTGCCGAACGGCCGCTCGGCCTGATGACGGGTTATGCGAACAACGCCAACGCGACCGCGCAGTCGATGCGCAACGGCCTCTATCGCACGTCGGATGTCGCGCTGCGTCGCGACGACGGCTACTACGTGTACGTCGGCCGCTCGGACGACGTGTTCAAGTCGTCCGACTATCGCCTGAGTCCGTTCGAACTCGAAAGCGTGCTGATCGAACACGAGGCGATCGGCGAGGCGGCCGTGGTGCCGAGCGCGGACGCGTTGCGTCTGTCGGTGCCGAAGGCGTTCGTCACCGTGCGTCACGGCTACGAAGCCGGTCCCGAACTCGCGCGCGCGGTGTTCGCGTTCTCGCGTGAAAAACTCGCGCCGTACAAACGGATTCGCCGTCTGCAATTCAGCGAACTGCCGAAGACGATCTCCGGCAAGATCCGCCGCGTCGAATTGCGGCGCCGCGAAATGGAGCGCGCGGCCGAGCCCGCGCGTCTGCCGGACGAGTATTGGGAAGAGGATTTTCCCGACTTGCGGTGACTGTCTTTATTCCTCGCCATTGCTGGTTTGCCGCCCCGTTTTGAATCGCACGTGTTGAATTCGAGCTTCGGATTCGACGCGTCGGGGCACTGTTTTCTAAATCACAGGAGTTTCAGCATGAGCACCCTTGCTTCGAACGAGACCGGCCGCGACGTTGCCGGCGCCGTGGCCACCGTCAAACTGCTGATCAACGGCGAGTTCGTCGAATCGAAGACGACCGAGTGGCGCGACATCGTGAACCCGGCCACGCAGGCGGTCCTCGCGCGCGTGCCGTTCGCGACCGTCGCGGAAGTCGACGCGGCGGTGCGCAGCGCGCACGCCGCGTTCAAAACGTGGAAGGACACGCCGATCGGCGCGCGCATGCGCATCATGCTGAAGTACCAGGCGCTGATTCGCGAGCATATGCCGCGCATCGCGAAGACGCTGTCGGCCGAGCAGGGCAAGACGATTCCCGATGCCGAGGGCGACATCTTCCGCGGTCTGGAAGTCGTCGAGCACGCGTGTTCGATCGGCACGTTGCAGCAGGGGGAGTTCGCCGAGAACGTCGCCGGTGGTGTGGACACTTACACGCTGCGCCAGCCGCTCGGCGTATGCGTCGGCATCACGCCGTTCAATTTCCCCGCGATGATCCCGCTGTGGATGTTCCCGATGGCGCTCGTGTGCGGCAATACCTTCGTGCTGAAGCCATCCGAGCAGGACCCGCTGTCGACGATGCAGCTCGTCGAACTCGCGCTCCAAGCCGGCGTGCCGAAGGGCGTGCTGAACGTCGTGCACGGCGGCAAGGAAGTCGTCGATGCGCTGTGCACGCATGAACTGGTGAAGGCGATTTCGTTCGTCGGCTCGACGGCGGTCGGCACGCACGTGTATCGCCTCGGCAGCGAACACGGCAAGCGAGTGCAGTCGATGATGGGCGCGAAGAACCACGCGGTCGTGCTGCCCGACGCGAATCGCGAACAGACCCTCAACGCGCTCGCCGGCGCCGCGTTCGGCGCCGCCGGTCAGCGCTGCATGGCGAGTTCGGTGGCGGTGCTGGTCGGTGCCGCGCGCGAGTGGCTGCCCGATCTCGTCGCGAAGGCGAAGACGCTGAAGGTCAACGCGGGTCACGAGCCGGGCACCGATGTCGGGCCGGTCGTGTCGCGCGCCGCGAAGCAGCGCATTCTCGGTCTGATCGACGCTGGCGTGAAAGAGGGCGCGACGCTCGTGCTCGACGGCCGCGATGTGAACGTGCACGGCTACGAGCAGGGCAACTTCATCGGCCCGACGGTGTTCACCGACGTGACGGCCGACATGGAAATCTACCGCACCGAAATCTTCGGGCCGGTGCTCGCGGTGCTGAACGTCGCGACGCTCGACGATGCTATCGCGCTCGTCAACGCCAACCCGTTCGGCAACGGCGTCGGCCTCTTTACGCAAAGCGGCGCGGCGGCGCGCAAGTTCCAGAGCGAGATCGATATCGGCCAGGTCGGCATCAACATTCCTATTCCGGTGCCAGTGCCGTTTTTCAGCTTCACCGGTTCGCGCGGCTCGAAGCTTGGCGATCTCGGTCCCTACGGCAAGCAGGTCGTGCAGTTTTACACGCAGACCAAGACGGTCACCGCGCGCTGGTTCGACGACGACACCGTCAACGATGGCGTCAACACGACGATCCGCCTGCGTTGAAGGCACTGAGGGCACACCCGGAGACGACACCATGAAAATAGGCTTTATCGGACTCGGCAATATGGGCGCGCCGATGGCGCTGAACCTGCTGAAGGCGGGCCACGCGCTCAACGTGTTCGACCTTAGTGCGGAAGCTGTGCGCACGCTCGTCGACGCGGGCGCGCAGCCGGCCCGCTCACCGCAAGCCGCCGCGAGCTACGTCGAATGCGTGATCACGATGCTGCCCGCCGCGGCTCACGTGCGCAGCGTGCTCGTCGCGGACGATGGCATCCTCGCCGGCATCGCGCCGGGCGTGCCGATCATTGATTCGAGCACGATCGATCCCGCCAGCGTGAAAGCGTTTGTCGAACTCGCCGCGGCTCATGGCAACTGCTTCGTCGACGCACCGGTCTCGGGCGGCACCGGCGGCGCGGCGGCGGGCACGCTGACCTTCATGGTCGGCGGCAGTGCGAGCGCGTACGAGCAGGTCAAGCCAGTGCTGTCGGCGATGGGAAAAAACATCGTGCATTGCGGCGACACCGGCACGGGCCAGGTCGCGAAGATCTGCAACAACCTCGTGCTCGGCATCTCGATGGCGGGCGTCGCCGAGGCGATGTCGCTCGGCGAGGCGCTCGGTATCGACACGAAGGTGCTCGGTAGCATCATCAATACGTCGACCGGGCGCTGCTGGAGTTCGGACACGTATAACCCGATGCCGGGCGTGATCGAGACCGCGCCGTCCTCGCGCGGCTATACCGGCGGCTTCGGCACCGACCTGATGCTGAAAGACCTCGGCCTCGCCACCGATGCCGCGCGCGGCGTGCGTCAACCGGTCTATCTCGGCGCGCTCGCGCAGCAGCTTTATCAAACGATGAGCGCGAACGGCGCGGGGCGCCTGGACTTTTCGGCGGTGATCAAGCTGTATCGCTCGCGTGAGCGCGGCGGTACCGGCCAGGGAGGCACGCAATGATCGAGCTCGATTACGCACATGACGGCGCCGTTGCTTTGATCACGTTGAAACGGCCCCCCGCGAACGCTTTCACGCCCGAAGGTCTGCTGCAATTGCAACGCACCGTCGAGCAGTTGAACGCCGATGCGCGCGTGCGCGCGCTCGTGATCACCGGCGACGGTCCGAAGTTTTTCAGCGCGGGCGCCGATCTGAACACGTTCGCCGACGGCGATCGCGAAGTCGCGCGCACCGCGGCCGCGCGTTTCGGCGCAGCCTTCGAATCGCTGCAGAACGCGCGGCCCGTCGTCATCGCGGCGCTCAACGGCTTTGCGATGGGCGGCGGTCTCGAATGCGCGCTCGCCTGCGATATCCGCATCGCCGAGCAGCATGCGGTGCTGGCGCTCCCCGAGACGGCGGTCGGTCTGCTGCCATGCGGCTGCGGCACGCAGACGCTGCCGTGGCTCGTCGGCGAAGGCTGGGCCAAGCGGATGATGCTGACCGGCGAGCGCGTCGATGCGGCGACCGCGCTCGGCATCGGTCTCGTCGAAGAAGTGGTGGAGCGCGGCGCCGCGCGTGAAGCCGCATTGAACATGGCGCAGCGCGTCACCGGTTTGAGCCCGCAGGCGGTCAGCTTCAGCAAGGAGCTGATCCATCAGGCGCGGCATGGCGTGCCGCGCGCCGCCGCGCTCGCGCTAGAACGCGAGCGCTTCGTCGATCTGTTCGATTGTGCCGATCAGCGCGAGGGCGTCAACGCGTTCCTCGAAAAACGCGCGCCGCGCTGGCAGACGAGCCGTGCATCGCGGGAGACGCAGCGATGAGCACTTTGCACGGCTTTGCGGTCGAAATGCGCGCCGCGACGAACCCGCAAGCCGAACCCGACGTGCTGTTTCGCGTTGTCAACCGCGTGGCGATCATCACGCTGAACCGGCCTGCCGCGCTCAATGCGCTGTCGCACGCGATGGTGCGCGAACTCGCGGTGCTGGTCGAGCATTGCCGCACCGATGCCGGGATCGTCGCGCTGGTGCTGAAGGGCGCTGGCGACAAGGGCTTTTGCGCGGGTGGCGACGTGCGCGAGGTACATCGGCTCGCGACGCAGGGCGACCCACGCTGGCTCGCGTTTTTCGTCGACGAATACCGGCTCGATTACGCGTTGCACACGTTTCCGAAGCCGGTGGTCGCGCTGCTCGACGGCATCGCGATGGGGGGCGGCATGGGCCTCGGCCAAGCGGCGCGGCTGCGCATCGTGACCGAACGCAGCCGCATCGCGATGCCGGAGACTCGCATCGGCTTCGTGCCCGACGTCGGCGCGAGCCGCTTTCTGAGCGTGATGCCGGCCGAGCTTGCGCTGTATGTCGGGCTGACCGGCGCGACGCTAGCGGGCGCCGACGCGATGCGCCTGCAACTGGCCGACCTGTGCGTGCCGGCCGACTGGCTCGCGAGCTTCGAGGAACGTTTGCAGCGCATGTCGCACGACGGCGAGCGCATCGACGCGCTGCGCGCCGTGTTCGAGCCGCCGTGCAATATCGTGCCGCACGCACCGCTCGGCGCGCTGACGCAACTGATCCTGCGCCACTTCGACCGGCGTTCGGGCGTCGAGCGCATCGTCGCGACACTGCGTCAGGATCTCGAACGCGAACCGCCGCGCGAGGTGCGGCAATGGCTGCAAGCGACCTACGACGCACTGACCGCCCATTCGCCGACGATGCTGCACGTGACGCGCGAAGCGCTGCTGCGCGGCCGGCAGATGACGCTTGCCGATTGCTTCCGGATGGAGCTCGGCATCGTGAAGCGCTCGATCGAGGAAGGCGATTTCCGCGAGGGCGTGCGCGCGCAACTGATCGACAAGGACCGTCGGCCGCGCTGGTCACCGGCGACGCTCGCCGATGTGCAACCCGAGCGCGTGCGGCATTTCCTGAGTTCGCCGTGGCATGGCGACGCGCATCCACTGGCGGCGCTGGGCGCGGAGCATGGCGACTGACTTGCGCGGCGTATCGCATGCCGCGTGGGGCGCGCGGCCCGGCGCACCCGCGCCCGCCCTTAGGTCTGCTTGGCATGTCCCGCCCACCAGCCGCCGGTGCCAATTGTGGTCTGGCGGACACAGACTACGCGCGCCAATTGACATCTTTCCGGGCGCAATCTTAGATAGATAGTTCAGCCCCGTCCCGACCGGCAAAGCCTGCTCGCAGCCCTCATCACGGCGCTCGTCCGACCTACGGTGCGTTTATACGTCACCGCTTCCCGCATTTCCGTGCTCTTGATCGATCAGGAGGCAATGCGTATGGAAAAGCCGTCAGATGAGAATCGCCGCTCCAAACCCTTCGGCGACAAACCCGCTTCCCACCTCGAGCAGGGCCCTCATGCAAAAAAGCTCGCCCTCACCGCGCTAGGCGGCATTGCGGTTCTGGTGGGCAGCGGTATCTACTGGGTGGTGACCTTTTCGCATCGCGTGCCGGATGCGGATTGCTTTCCTCCCGGCATCGAGTGCGTTAAAAAGATCGCCGCGGTGATGAAGGAAGTCAGCGACGCGGATCGCGCAACCAGCATGGGCGAGAGCTGGCTGCTTGCGTTGCTGGTCACGGCCTTCACGTTCCTCGTGTTTTATGTCCACATTTGCCGTGGAGAAGAAGAACGGGCGCGGACCATCGCGGAACGCGAGTTCGAGCAGAAGAAGCGTATCGCGGACGAGGAAGGCGAGGCCGCTCCCGACGTCGACTCCCGCTCGAAGGGTGTAGTCGGCATCCTGCGAAGCTGGTTCGCGTCGCGCTGGTGCATTCCGGTGTTCTGCTACGTCCCCGCGGTATTGCTGTTCGGCGGAGAGATATGGGAGGGCTATACCGATGCGGTCGTACTCGCATTGGCGCTCGCCGCCATTTACGTGGCCGCGGAGCACTATTGCGCGCTCGAGCAGCAACGCAAGCTCGTCGACGAGCAGGAAGCGGTGCTCGAGACCATCCGCAAGGAGCTCAGCGACAAGGTGGCCAGCATCGATAACGCGATGGGAACCCGCTATGGTCTTCGCGTGATCTACGACGCCTATCGCGACCCGAACCACGACCAGTCCCGCGCAGAGGAGAGGAAGCGCTTGCAGCCCGGCGCGGCGCACCAGGCTCACGGCGGCGCGGCGAACGTTCAGGAGTCTGAAAAAGGCATTTTTTCAATCTATCGTTTCTTCGATATCGACAAGCAATGGTGGGCGCGCGAGTCCTGGGACGGCTATCGCAGCAGCCCCGCGGCGACGCTCTATCGGACCTTGAAGGAAGGCGCGCGCACGAAGATGACGCTGGTGACGCCTCTCGAATATCCCGAGTTCGACGACGGCTCGATGCAGGACAAGGCACTCTTCTTCGGCAAGTTCATTGGACTCGTATGGCATTACGTCGTGCTGTGGCACGTACGGCGCGCGCTCGAGGCCGACTCGAAAGACGTCGTGTGCGAACACAAGATCCGCATTGCGCAGACTTCGCTGTGGCTGCATGTGGTCGACCGGACCGTCTATCAGATTCTCGGCGACGATCGCGGCAAGGACGTCAAGGTGCGCAACCTGACGCACGACATGGATGAGATCTCGGTATCGCTCGCCCGCTGGGCCAAGCGTGAAATTCAAACGCTGGCGGCGCGTGGCCCGACCGTCGAGGAGTACATCTGCACCTGCCTGACCGATGCCCATCAGGCCATACCCGCGGACGGCGCGGCCACCTTCGGACAGAACGAGGATCACGTACTCGAAAGACTCGGATTCAAGGAATGGGCGAACGAAGGAGACGCGCCATCGGGAATTCGCAAGCGAGTGTTGGCCGCGCGCTGCAAGGGATTGATCCGGGATGCCGTGGCGATCATCGCCACGTCCGAGCCGGGGCAGACGGCGGCCATCGACGGCCAATACGATCCGTCGATCGAAGAGATAGCAGCGGAGGTCGAGTGATGACTACTTCCATCGATGCGATGCTGGCCGACCTCGAGATCATCAGCGACCTGGTGATGTCCATCGTGGTGCCGACGAAAACCACGGACCGCTCGAACTTCACGACGCCGATCTCGCTGATGGTCAGACACCATCTGGTCGGCGGGCAGTCGCCGCTTGCCGGTCGCGACGTGCGCGGTCTCGTCGACCGGCTCAAGCACTGCGCCGGCGCGCTGTGCAAGGTCGGATCGGGCAAGAAGCTGCTCGCCGATTCGCAGTTGATGCGGGGCATTCCTGCGGCGCCATATCAGGCGAATCAGTTCTACGTCGAGTTGCTGACGGCGGTGTCGCTCGGTCTTTACTTTCTCGGCGTGCCGATTGGCGAGCCGTGGGACCTGGTGCAGACCTGGGCCGACGAGGAGGGGGGCGGGCTACCGAACGGCATCTGCGTGGCGAAGGCGATCGGCGATATCGTGCGCTCGTCGCGCAAGTGGCATCCGACGCTGCCGGTGGAAGCCGACGCGAACGAGCGCGCCAAACGCAGGGCGTCGACGGATCTGATCGTCCATTCGTTCCTGCCGATGATCCTGTTTCGCGATCTGATCCTGTGGGGCGGCGGACAGCCGGAACCGGAGAATTCCGGGCTGCCGGAACATCCGTCGATCCGCAGTCAGACGGCGACCGGACCCACCGAAGGCGACGAGTCGGATGAACGGTCTTTGCTCGTGCCGTCGATCCATGCGTTGGGCCGCTGTTACGAAGTGTTGCAACTGCAACTTTACCTGAGGGCCGGTTATCCGATTTACTATGCCGTGCCAGAGGCCATTCTGAAGACCGAAATTTTGCGGTCCTGCGCGGCGGGAAAATCCACCGAGGAGTGCTGGGAAGAGATGTGCACGTTCCTGCGTGACAAGATCTTCCGCGGCAAGCTGCCCGACGCCGGCAATCTGCAGAAGCAGTGCGTCTACGTGATCGACCGGACCAAGCCTCCCGCGTGCTTCATCAATCACGATGCGGGGCTGCTGACCTTCGAAGGCATCGATCTCGACGTGGGCAGCCGCGAACTGCCGCTACCGGCGAGTTACATGCTCGATGAACGCAGGGAGCGCTACCGCAAGAGAGTGCTTTCGTTCAAGCCGGCCGATGAGGAAGCCGCGCTGCGAAACCTCTTGAATGGCGCAAAGAACAAGGAACTTTTCAAGCATATCTTTCATGGCGCGAAAGATGATCATCCTGATCCGGCTCACGGCAAGGATGCCGCCAACGACGCCGCGAAGGACACCGTCACGGTGAGGTGACGATGCGCGGCGCACTGGGTATCGGGAACGCCGGATGCTAGGAATTTTATGGTTGCTCCGACGCGGATCGCCTCTGGCGAAGCGATCCGCGCCATAACGAGGCGCGTCGCGCCGTACGTTGGCTGTTTCGTTGCAACACCAGCAGGCAACTCCACAGTCAAACCTAGCAGGAAGGCACCATGGACAGGAATCGTGTAGAAGGTACAGCGAAGGAGCTCAAGGGCTCGGTCAAGGAAGCGATTGGCAAGGTCACCGGCAATCGCGCGAAACAGGCCGAAGGAGCGGCCGAAAAAATAGCCGGCAGGATACAGGCGAGAATCGGCGAAGAAACCGAACAGGTACCAGAGCGTGTGAAGAGTTAGCGAGCCGAAACTTCACGTACCCGCAGCTTCATTTATCCCGCCCCCCGGTTTCGGGCGCATCAGGTCAGGCACGCAAGCCGTGCAATGACGCACCGCGTGCGTAGCGCCTCGCAAGCTGCCGGTGCTCGCCGCGTCGCGCCCTCGCGGCGCGGCGTTCGACACACGGAACGTGTAAATTTCTGTTACGGTCCAGAGTCAGCCGGCGCACTCGTCGCGCCGGCGCCGCATCGCCCATTCGAGGACGCTTCATGCTGGGATTCGACGTCGGCGCGGCCAGGAAAGTCTGGACCGCGTCTCTGCTCGCGCTGCTATTTTTCCTCATCTATATCGCGTCGACGACGGTGCTCGTCGTCGTGTTCGCGGTGTTTTTCAGCTATCTGATCTACCCGATGGTGGTGCTGGTCGAACGCGTGAGGCCGCGCCGCATGCCGCGCGTCGTGTCGATCGCGGTCGTGTTCATCGTCGTGGTCGCGCTGCTCGCGGTGGTTGGCTCACTGTTCGGCGTGGAATTGCAGGATCAGGCGACGCGCCTCTTCACGCAACTGCCCGCGCTGCTGCGCACCGATGTGCCGAACCGTTTTCCGCTTCCGCATTTTCTCGAACCGCTGCGCGAGCGGATCGTCGATTTCGTGCGCAGCCAGATCGAGACCGGCTCGGACAACGCCGTGCCGTTGGCGCGCAGCCTCGGGCTCGGCGTCGTCCACGCGGCGAGCAACCTGATCTACCTGGTGCTGATTCCGATCCTGAGCTTCCTGCTGATCAAGGACGGCGAACGGATGCGCGACGCGTTTCTGGCGTTGCTGAACAGCCGGCATCGCGTGCTGTGGAACGAGATCGTCGACGATCTGAACGTGCTGCTGTCGAAGTACGTGCGCGCGCTGCTGTTTCTGTCGCTCGCCACGCTATTTAGCTACGGCGTCGTGTTCTCGCTGCTCGGCGTGCCGTACGCGTTTCTGCTCGCGGTCAGCGCCGGGCTGCTCGAATTCGTGCCGTTCGCGGGGCCGCTTGCCGCGGTCGCGATCACGCTCGTGGTCGCCGTGTTCAGTGGCTATCCGCACCTGTTGTGGCTCGTGATTTTTATCGGGCTGTACCGGCTGTTCCAGGACTACGTGCTCAATCCGTATTTGATGAGCGAAGGCGTCGAGGTCAGTCCGTTTCTGGTGATCGTCGGACTGCTCGCGGGCGATCAGCTTGGCGGCGTCGCTGGGATTTTTCTCGCGGTGCCCGTCATCGCGACGCTGAAAATCGTGATCGGCCGGGCGCGCGTGTTTTACTCGGCGTCGCACGGGCAGGGCGAGGCCGCGCGGCGCGCGCTGACGGGCAGCACCGACGACGAGGCGTAGCGCGCGGCTCGCAGTTGGCGCAGCGACACCGCGCGCTGCCTGGCATCGCTAACCTTCTCCAGCGATGTGAGCTTCGATGCCGGCGCGAGGCATCGTCGCGCCAGCGGCGCTGGCCGCCGCCACTTCGCGCGGCACGCCCTTCACGCGCGAGACCCACAGCACCGCCGCGCATGCGACCGCCACCGCCGCCCAGCCGACGGTTCCATACCCGGCGATGCGGCCATCAGCCGACGTGCTCAGCATCAAGCCGCCGAGCCACGCGCCAGTGCCGGTGCCGAGCGCCTGCAGCGCGCTGTTCGCGCTCAGGAACGCACCGCGTCGCGCGGGCTCGGGGACCGTGGTCAGCAGTGCCTGCATCGGCACCATGCGGCCGTTCATCAACACGAGGAAGCACGGGAAGAACAGCACGAGCGCGTAGAACGGCAGGTTCGGCAGATGCGTGATGAACAGCACCGGCACGAACGACAGCAGCGCCGCGCAGCGGAACACGCGCTGCGTGCCGAAGCGGTCGGCGAATCTGCCGACGAGGCGCGACGTGAAGAAGGTCGCCGCGCCGCCGGCCATGTACAGCCACGACAGCTGTCGCGGCGCGACGCCGTGATTGGCGACCAGCATCGGCGCAATGAACGGGATCACCAGCATGTGCGCGATCATCATCATGAACGTCAGCGCGAACGCGTTCAGATGGCTTCGGTTGCTCAGCAGGCGCCACAGCTCGGGCAGTACTTCCGCGAGCGGCGGCTGCCGGCGGCTCAGATGCGCGGCCAGCGACGGCACCTGTTGCGAGGCCGCGAACCACACCAGCAGCGACAACGCGACCAGCAGGAAGAACGGCGCCGCCCAGCCGAACTGCGCGCCGAGCATCACGCCGGCCGGCACGCCGGCGATCGCCGCGAGCGAGAACGCGGTCATGATCGTGCCGGTCGCGGCGCCGCGCCGTTGCAGCGGGATCACGTCGCCGACGATCGCCATGATCACGGAGCCGAGCACGCCGCCGGTGATGCCCGCGAACGCGCGCGCGGCGAGCAGCAGCGCGAACGTCGACGCGAGCGCGCACGCGAGGTTCGACAGCGCGAACAGCGCGTAAATGGTGAGCAGCAGACGGCGCCGGTCGAAGCGGTCGATATAGGTCGCCGCGAACAGGCCCGACAGCCCGGAGCACCACGAATACGCGGATACGGCCGTCGCGAACGCGGCCGGCGCGATCTGGAACGCGCTCATGATCTGCGGGCCGAGCGGCATCATCACCATGAAGTCCATGATGATCGTGAACTGCGTGAGCGCGAGCAGCCACAACAAACGACGCTCGTGCCGTGCAGTGATTGAGTACATCGGTTGATTTCCTTTTGTCGTTGTTCGAAGTACGCCGCTAATGCCGCGCGCCACGCGAGCAGAAGCTCAGTCGTCGATCGTTTCGTGGACCGCGACCGCGCCCTGTTTCCAGTAGCTGGCCGCGCGAATCCGCTTTTTGTCGACGCCGCGCTCGCCGCATAGATGCTGACGCACCGCGCGGATCGTCGCCGCTTCGCCGGCGGCCCACACATAGCCTTCACCGTTCACCGGCAGCCAGGTATCGCGCACCGCGTGCAACAGCGCTTCGCTGCGCGCGCCGTTTTGCGTGTCGGCTTCGCTGCGATAGCACCAGACGAGGTGCAGCTCGGCCTGCGTCGTGAACTCGATGCGCGCCGACGGATCGGCGACCTCGATCACCGCGGCGACGCGCGTGCCGGCCGGCAACTCTTCGAGACGGCGCGCAATCGCGGGCAGCGCGGTGTCGTCGCCGATCAGCAGATGCCAGTCGAAGCCGGTCGGAATCACCAGCGAACCGCGCGGGCCGCCGACGCCCAGATACTGGCCCGCCTGCGCCTGCGCGGCCCACGTCGCCGCGGGGCCCGCGTCGTGCATCGCGAACTCGATGTCGAGCTCGCGGGCGTCGCGATCGAAACGGCGCGGCGTGAAATCGCGCGCGGTCGGCCGCTTGCCTTCCGGGAACACCGGGCCGTCGGGGCCGGCTTGCGGCAGCGTAGGTTTGTCGGCGCCGGGGTCGGGGAAGAAGACCTTGATGTGATCGTCGAACGAGGCTGAGACGAAGTCGTCCAGATCGGCGCCGGTGACGGTCACGCGAATCAGGTGCGGCGTCAGCGCGCGCACCTGCTTGACCTGCAGCAGACGAAACTTCAACGGATGCCGTACGCGATGCACGGCGAGATCAGGGCGAGTGGGTTGCTCTTGCATGTGGGCGATGCTCCAGTTCGGTTCGGGAGGACGCGCGGGTCGCCTCGTGGACGGGCGCGTGTTGTCAGGCGGTCGGCTCGCTGTCGTTGCCGGGCTTTGCGATGTCGCCACGGTTGCCGCCTTCGATTTCTTTGGCCGCGCGCATCAGGATCGCTGCGATGCGGCGCTGTTCGTCGGCCGGCGCGTTGTCGCGGCGCAGCAGCGCGTTCTTCAGCGTGCGGCGCGCTTCATTCAGCTCGGGCACCCAGCCGCCTTCGCTGACGTCGGCCGGCTCCTCGCCGGCAAACGCGCGGCGCACCGAATCCATCTTGCGTGCGATATGCGAGAGTCGCGCGAGCATCAGCTCGACGCGCTCGCGGTTCGCGGCCAGATATTCGCGGCCCGCATCCGCCAGCTCATAGCGCTTGCGGTTGCCTTCGAGCTGCACGGTGACGTAGCCGAGTTCTTCGAGATAGGTCAGCGCTGGATAGACCATGCCGGGGCTCGGGCTGTAGAAGCCGTTCGAGCGCGTTTCGAGCGCCTTGATCAACTCGTAGCCGTGACTCGGTTGCGCTTCGATCAGCGATAGCAGCAGCAGTTGCAGATCGTCGGAGCTGAATTTACGGCCACGCGGGAAACCATCGCCGTCGCCGCCGAAGCCGCCGGGGCCGCCGCCGAAACCACCGTATGCGCCCGGACCACCGAAACCACCGCCGAAGCGCGAGCCACGGCCGCCGAAGCGCCATTCGTGATGGCGGCCAAAGGCGTGACGCAAAACGTGCAGCAGGTAGTGGTGGCGGGCGCCGGAGGAAGCGCATGCTTCGGAGGCGCCCAGGTCGGCGACTTCGCTCGCCTGCGGCGACGGAAGGCGGAAACCGGCATGAAAACGGTCGCGCGCGCCGCGCGGACCGGAAAAATGATGAGGATGACGCATCTGGGACTCTCCTATGAGTGTCGTAAGATGCATCTTAAGATATATATCTTAAGATTGTCTGTCAAACTCTTTTTGCGATCTTATCGGCGCACAACAAAGTCTGCGGCATACGAAAACCCCGCTTTCAGAGACAACAAAGTCTGCAGCAAGTCCAAAAAGCGCATTGCAATGCAGCATTTTCTGCCGGGGTTAGCAGGGTTTGAACGCCTGAAAGTAGGGCGGAAGCAATGGCGATTTTTCGGTCGCTTAAATAGGGATGGATTGAAGTGATCCCGTGCCTCGGATCAAGCAGACGTCTTCGACTCATGACTTTCGGACTCTTGCTCATGCGGAGATTGTCGCCCTTGCCGAAGACGCGCAACGTCCACTGGTCGGCCTCGTCGACATTGATCCGCGGCAGCGCCAGATTCTCATTCCACACCAGCTCCGCCACGGAATGCATGCTGGCGCTCGGAGATGGTATGGCTGACTACATGAGGGTGCGCATTCGTCCCGCCGGAGGCGGCGCTCCACGAATGTTTCGATGCGCTTTTATGCCGGTGGCCTTCTTAAGGCGGGAAGGAGGTGCGGGCCAGGCTCGTGACTAGCCCATCGCCGGAATCGGGCGACATTCGCGGGCAGTTTCGAGTGGCGCAATGTCGGCCATTGCCGACGGTCAGCTATTGGCTGTGGTCGGTCGGCTTCACGACGCTCTCCGGCCGTTCACACCCTCAGCGGTCGTGAGCGACGCGTCTCGCCATCCCCAACGCGTACTTACGACCCACAACAGCCCGTTGACGCCCTTAGGAACGGACACTCGCGACGGGCAACGCGGGCCTAGATTTTCGGGGTAGAACAACCGATTAGTCGTGACATGCGCAAAGTTCGAACTCATGGCCATCAGGGCTAACGAACACAATGCTCTTCATGGCTTCATTGTTTAGCCCGTCGAGAGCGACTGTTGCCCCAAAAGCCTTGGCGCGATCCAGAAATATATGCAAGGCGGATACGTCAAATTCGAACACAGGAACGCATCCGCTCCCGACGAACTCATCGCCAAAATCATTTAGCAGCAACCCGAAGCGGACTTCACCGAGCGAGAATTCGGTCCACTTATCCGACCTGCGGATCGGCGCGCGTTCCAACAGGTTTTCCCAGAAAGCAGAACTGCGTTCCATGTCCGACACTTTCAAATAGGTGGTTCTAATCCGCATTGAATGCTCCAAGAACGTTTTCGGAAAGACGCAACAGATAATAGAGGTTTCAAAAGTTTCACGTGAACAATTAATTGTCCACGATCTATGCACGAATATAGACTGGCCGAGCATCGCCTCATGCGACTGGCATATCCCCAGCAATAGGCAGTTGCTTTCCCATCTCGAACGCACGAAGCTCGTAGCCAAGTTCCTGATACAAATCGACCGCCTGTTCATTAAACGCCCAAACGGTCAGCCTCATGTCGTTGGCACCGTTTTTTCGTGCCCACTCTTCAGCAAGTTTCATCAGCGTGCTCCCGACGCCGCGTTCCCGCAGTCGTTCCAAAACAGCGACTGAGCCAATGCGGCCAACGGTCAACGGTTGCAACAGTGGACTTGTCGGCTGCATCACTTGAACGGTGATAAAGCCGACCGCCGTGCTGCCATGCTCGGCGAGAAACATGGCTCGATCTTCTCCCTGAAGGCTTGATAGCCAGTGCGGCTTGTCTCGAGCGAACTCTTCAGTGGCGTTTGCATAGACGTCAGGACGTGCCTGATGGTGGATCGCGTTCAAGATTTGACCCAACTCGCAAATTTTCAAAATGTCGTCCACGGTTGCGCGGCGATAGCTTATCGAGTCGGTCATCTTCAGCTCTTGATGGTGGGGGAAATAAAAAAAGGCGCCTTAAGCGCCTTGGTCGTTTGCACATGGAATGGACCGTGAGGTCGAATTCCTTGCTATGGACGTAACGACCCACGGCGCAGCGGATAGCGACCGTGATGATGGTGGTGAGCCTTGCTCGGGACGTTACGAAGTTCCATGCTGTTAATATTGGCACAAAAACAATTTCTGCGTGAGCACATTATTTTTTTGAGTGGCGGCTGTGTCTAACCGGGCATATCGGCCAGCAACGCCCATCGCTCGTGGTCGCGCCATTCGCCATTTACGCGGAGATAGCGAGGAGAAAAACCTTCCTGTTTAAAACCCAACCGCCGCACAAGTGCGATCGACGCGATATTCCCTGGTTGAATATTTGCCTCCACCCGATGCAATCCAAGTTCGCTGAAAGCATAGATCACAGCTGCCCGTACCGCGTCCGTCATCAACCCTGCCCGGGCGAAGTTCGACATTCCGTAATACCCGAGATAGGCGCTGCGAAAAGCGCCCATTACTATTTCGTTAATGTTCACCACACCGACAATTTGAATCGATGCCACTTCACGCGCAATGAGGTCGACGTTCGACCCGGTGAGACCACCTGAAAACCAGTTATCGAAGCCCGTTTGATCGGTAAAGGATGGGCAGTCTCAAGAGTCAAGTGCAACGTTTAGCTAATCCAGCCTTCTCTAACTCTTTAGCCATTGCTTCCTCGGGGGAGTCCCAGCCGAGCGTCTGGCGAGGCCGCCCGTTGAGCAATTTGGCGATGTCATTGAGTTGGGTCTGCGAGAGCGTCGAAAGGTCTGTGCCCTTTGGCAGAAACTGACGCAGCAAGCCGTTGGTGTTCTCATTGCTGCCGCGCTGCCAGGGCGCATGCGGATCAGCAAACCAGATATCGATATTGAGCCGCCTGGAGAGCTCGACATGGCAGGCCATTTCCGTTCCCCGATCGTAGGTCAGGCTCTCGCGAAGAAAGGCCGGCAACTTCTTCATTTGCCGCGAGAAGCCTTCCAGCGCATTCCTGGCCGTACAGCCATCCATGCGGCACAGAATCACGAAGCGCGTCTTGCGTTCGACCAGCGTGCCCACGGCGGAACGATTAAACGCACCCTTGATGAAGTCGCCCTCCCAGTGCCCCGGCAACAGCCGTTGCTCGATCTGCTCGGGGCGATATTGGATGCGCAAATCCTCGGGAACATAGCTGCCGCCAGCAAGCGTCGTGCGCCGATTTCCGCGCGCCGGTTTTTCTTGGCGCAAGGCTGCGATCATGGCTGGTTTCAGCGAGCCACGTGCATAGGTGTAAATGGCAGCATAGACCGTCTCGTGGCTGACGTGCTGACTTGGGTCGTCTGGATACATGGCCCGCAGTTTGGCAGCGATTTGCTGCGGCGACCAGCACCAGTAGACCAGGTGATCATGCACATGCCGATAAAGCGCGCTGCCTTCGATCAACTTGCGCGGCCGTACGCAGCGCCGACGACGCAGCCGATAGGCCGAGGCCGCCTGCGTCGCACAGTAGCGCGGCGCGTCCACGCTGCAACTACGCGCCAGTTCGCGCGACACCGTCGAAGCGCTGCGCCCCAGCAGCCCCGCAATAGTTCTTATGCTGCCGCCCTTTTGATGTTCGATCATGATCGCCGCGCGTTCTTCCGCACTCAAATGCTTGTAGTTCTTCTTCATCGCAACACCCTACCTCATTCAAGGTGTTGCACTTGGAACTAGAGACTAAGCAGTGTGGGGCCTCGGCTACATGCTCGTTGCAACCTCAAACTAAAGCGTCACCTGTTGGACGCTCGAAAGTGACATTCAAGCCGCTTCCTCTGCTTTCCGTGTACACCGCGCGCAACGCCGTAGCTACAGGGTTCATCGGGTCTCTTGCGCTGCAACTCCCGCAACTCAATGCGCGAGTGAGCCTGGTGACACTCACGTTCGCTCTGGATTGCTGTGACCGTGAAGCGTAAGCACCTCGCGACGGCCGTCCGCAACGCGGCGCCCGCGTGAGGCATGATCGGGAATCGGGTTACGTGTCTGCAGACGCCGATGGGCCAGACTGCCGAGGCAGCTTCGTGGCCACGTTCCAGGGCAACAGTTCGTCGATACGGTTGATGGGATGGTCAGCGATATGGGTCAGTACGTATTCGAGGTAGGCGCGCGGGTTGATCCCGTTGAGCTTGCATGTGCCGATCAGACCGTACATCGCGGCTGCCCGCTCGCCTCCGCTGTCGGAGCCGGCGAACAGGAAGTTCTTGCGGCCCAGACTCACACAGCGCAGCGCGTTTTCGGCCAGGGCGTTGCTGATCTCAGCACGGCCCTCTTCGCAGTACAGCGCGAGCGCGTCCCACTGGTTTGAGCGAGTAACGGATCGCTTTGGCAAGGTCGGATTTCTTCGACAGCGTCGCGAGCTTGTCCGTCATCCACGTCTTGATGGTCGCGAGCAGCGGCACGCTTTTCTCCTGCCGCACGCGCAGCCGTTCAGCAGCGGGTTTGCCACGGATATCCGCCTCGATGCCGTAAAGTCCACCGATCAGTTCGTGCACCTCTCGGGTCGCCTCGGTAGGCGTTCGGGCATGCACGTCGTATATGTACCGTCTCGTGTGGTCCCAGCATGCAGCTTCACGGATCTTGCCGCTCTCGTACAGTTCGTTGAAGCCACTGTAGGCGTCGGCCTGCAGGATGCCCTCGAATCCAGCGAGATGGGTCTGGGGGTGGATGCCTTTGCGGTCGGGCGAGTAAGCAAACCACACCGCGGCCGGTTCGGTCGAGCCCGAACGGGTGTCATCGCGCACATACACCCACAGTCGCCCGGTCCTTGTCTTCTTCTTGCCCGGCTCGAGCACCGGGATCGGCGTGTCATCCGCGTGCAGCTTCGACGGTGCCATCGTGTGGCGGCGCAGTGCCTCGGTCAGTGCATCGCAAAGGGCCTCGCACTGGCCGACCCAGCGGCCCATGCTGGCCGGATCGAGCTTCACGCCGTCGCGCGCGGCAATCTGCGACTGCCGGTACAACGGGGCGTGGTCAGCGTACTTCGAGACGACGATGTCGGCCAGCAGGCTCGGATGGGCGATGCTGCGCGTAATCGGCAGGCCGGGCATCGGCGGCTGCGAGAAGTGGTGGCCGCACGGACAGACCGTCTTGCGCCGGATCTCGCGCTGCCGCATTTCGGACACGTTGCGTCGGCGTCGAGTACGCGTTCTTCGCGTGGCAGATGCGGCGGCAGCGCTTCTTTCGGCGATGCGTTGCCCACAGGCGTGCTCGCGCTTGATTGGCGGGCGCGCCGCACATCAGAGACGCCGCGCTCGCCCGTCAAGTCCTCGAGCGCGGTTTCGAGCCGTGCAACCTCCCGGTCCAACTGCTCGGACTTGCGCCCGAATTGCATGCGCCTAAGCTTGTCGAGCTGCGCCTTGAGCTGCTCGATCTCCAGATCGCGCTCGGCAAGCTGGGCACGAGCCTCGACCAGCAAGGCTCGCAGAGTTTCAACATCGTCAGGAAGTTCGGCGCCGTTCGACATGCGGCGCAGTTTACGAGTCTTCTGCTCGGTTTACAACATCGACAGTGCAGCGGTGCGACGCGGCTGCCGCCAATCGATGCCTTCGAGCAACATCGACAATTGCGCCGCCGTCAGATGATCGGCCTGCGGCCAGACGAAGCGGCCCCGCTCAAGCCGCCTCGCAAGAAGCCAGAGCCCGTCCTCGGTCGCCCACATGACCTTCACCAGATCGCCGCGCCGGCCCCGGAAGATGAACACGTTGCCACCCAGCGGATTGTCCTCGAGCGCCGTCTGCACCTTCGCCGCCAGCCCCTGGAACCCGCAGCGCATGTCGGTGACGCCTGCCACCAGCCAGACGCGTGTACCCGTGGGAACAGAGATCACGATCGCATGCTCCCCAGTACGACCCGTAGCGTATCGGCGTCGACGATGCCGTCCACCTTGACTACCACGTCACCGAACTTGGATCTCGATCGTCCCGGCTCGTGCAGTCCGGTTGCCGACGTCCCTTGCATCTGGGGGCATCGCCACTGCGGCGGCGTTTCATGGACCACCGCCACGGGAATCAGCGACGTCGTTTCCGCCTGCAATTGCTCGCGATAGCGACGCCGCCAGGTGAACAGCATATTTGCATTGATGCCATTGTCCCGCGCCAGCTTCGCGACCGATGCACCAGGCTCGCATGCAGCGGCCGCAAGCCGGCGTCGAAACTCGCGATCATAATTCAGGCGTCCCTTGCGGCTACCCGGCTTGGCTTCCGACTCTGTCACAGTGATGTCCATCAAATCGAAAATGATGGGCACCACTTTGATGTCGCTTCTCGCCGCCGTCAACGACGGTCGTCGTGAGGTGCTTACCGTGAAGCGATGAGCTGGGTGGCGACAACTGGTGGCCACAGTGGCGACGTGGTGCGTGACGTCATGCTGGCAGCCGTCGAGAAGCGCTTTGGCAACGTCTCGAAGGCACCGGCTGAAATTGAATGGCTGACGGACAACGGCTCAGGCTACACAGCCGGAGAAAACCAGGACCTTTGCGTCTGACATTGGTTTGAAACCGTTGACCACACCGGTGTGCAGTCCGCAAAGTAACGGCATGGCAGAAAGCTTCGTGGAAACGATGAAGCGTGACGATGTCGCCTTCATGCCGAAGCCAGATGCCGCAACCGCAAATCGGGGAGCCGGTGGATCGGGATTTCGTCGACGTAGCAGCGCACGACGCTCGCCCGCACCATGCCGATAACTTCGCACAACGACACAACAACACACATCGTCGAATCGCACGCCTGGCTGTCGCGATTCCTTCCCATCCCATGGGCTTGTCCCACCGCGCTGCGCCGAGCCTGCTCGAAACGCGCAACCAGTTGGCAAGCGCCTTTCAATGGGTGACAGTACCTGCTCGGTTATTGCGCCGCTGCGCTGGCTTCGTCGAGCAGCTTCATGTCTTCGGAAGAAAGCTGCAAGTGAGTTGCTGCAGCCAACCCTTTCAGTTGCTCGACGGACGTCGCACTGGCAATCGGCGCCGTCACGCTCGGCCGCGCGATGATCCAAGCGATTGCCACCGTTGCAGGTGTCGTGTTGTTGCGCTTCGCGACTTCAACAAGAGCATCGATGATCCGTAACCCGCGGTCGTTGAAATACTTGTCCACAAGCGCGCTGCGCGCACCCTTCGCGGCGTCGGCCTTCGAACTGTACTTTCCGCTCAGGAAACCGCTTGCCAAGCTGAAGTAAGTAACCACCGCCAATTTGTGCGCCTGCACGACTGGCTCGAGATCGGTTTCGTAGCCCTCCCGATCGTAAAGGTTGTACTCCGGCTCAAGAACCTGATACGCCGGCAACCCCGATTCCTTTGATACCTTCAGTGCTGCCTCGAGCCGCTCGCCGCTGAAGTTCGACGCTCCGATCACGCGCACTTTCCCCGCCTCGATCAACCTCTGATATGCGCCGAGCGTCTCTTCGAGCGGCGTCTTGTCGTCGTCGATGTGGGAGAAATAGACGTCGATGTAATCGGTTTGTAGCCGGCGCAGCGACTCGTTGACGGCTGCCTCGATGTTCGCCGCCGACAGCCCTGGCCGCTTCTTCCACATGCCTACCTTGGTCGCGAGCACGATCTTTTCCCGCTTGCCGCTTTGCCTGAACCACTTGCCGATGATGGTCTCGGACTCGCCGCCCTGATTGCCCTTGGCCCAGTGCGAATAGCTGTCGGCGGTATCAATGAAGTTCAAGCCAAGGTCGACAAAGGCGTCGAGGATGGAAAACGACGTGCGCTCATCGGCTGTCCAGCCGAACACGTTGCCGCCAAAGACGAGGGGTGCGATTCGAAGATCCGACGTTCCAATGGTGTGTTGTTGCATTTTTTCTCTACTCTGAGACGTGGGTTGGAAACACTAAGGGTTCTGTCGCGGTAAGGCGATTTGGGTGAACGATAGCGATATGATGAGGCTTACTTACATCGCCAGCGAGTAGAATTGCCGGGCGGCCGATGGCTTGAGTTTGCGTGCGTCTTTCATCTGCCCTTTGGCGATCATATGCATGAGTTCGATGCCGCTCAACAAGATGCGGACACAAGGGAAATCATGGAATCCCAACATGGGCCGGGTACGGCGCTTGATCGCCCGATGGCCTTGTTCCACGATATTTTTCAGATACTTGGCCTGGCGGATCTTGATGGGCGTCTCACGCTCGGCATTCACGGCATGTAGGCCGGCCAGATTGGCACCGCTCTCTTCACAGAGGTTTCGTCCATCCGCCAGCGCTTGCCGACCGGGCGCTTGCAGCGGCGGAACGCCCTTTCAAGCACCGGCAGAAGCTTGATGGCCCACCGGTGCACGGTCGAATGATCGACCGCGCACCCCGTTCGGCCATCATCTTCTAGAGATTGCGCAAGCTGAGCGGGTAGGCCACGCACCAACGCACGCACACCAACATTATCTCGAGCTGATAGTGCAACCGCTTCAGCACTTTGGCTACCGTCGAACTCAGCGCTTTCATTGTCGTTCACATCATTCCGTAAGGTCCCGCAGCATGCCCGCCTCCGCTATTGCAACAGAACCTTCGAGAGCGCCCGGGCATGGAAATATGACCGACTTTTCTACAGCCGACGATAGCCGTGTAGACCTGCGATCCTTCAGGACGGCCGCAGGTCGATGTCGCCGCATCACCGCGACGCCTTGAGATAGGGCCCCAGCAGTGACAGGTCCGCAACTGAAAGACGATCGTGTGCGGTCTGCACCTGATGCCAGTACGGGTAGAGCAGGGGCGGCGCGCTCACCTTGTCGAGCCGTTCGCGCGTTTCGGCGCTCAGCCTGAGATTCGCCGCGCCGAGGTTGTCGAGCAGTTGCTTCTCGTTGCGCCCGCCGATGATGACCGACGTGACGGCGGGGCGCCCGAGCGTCCATGCGAGCGCGACCTGAGCGGCGGAGACGTTCTGCTCGCTGGCGATCTCGACAAGTGTATCGACAATCGACCACAGTCGTTCGGCGTCGCGAATCGGCGGCTCCGTCCAGCCCGCGAGCTGACGCGTGCCCTCGGGTGTCGAGTCGCGGCGGTGCTTACCCGACAGCAAGCCGCCTGCGAGCGGGCTCCAGACGAGAATGCCCAAGCCTTGATCGAGCGCGATAGGCGCGAGTTCGTACTCCGCTTCACGTGCTTCGAGCGTGTAATGGATCTGCTGGCTCACGAAGCGCGACAGGCGATCGCGTTCGCTTACATGCAACGCTTTCATCAGGTGCCAGCCTGAGTAGTTCGAGCAGCCGACATATCGGACCTTGCCATGCCGGACCAGCAGCTCGAGCGCTTCAAGCGTTTCTTCGAGCGGTGTGAGTCCGTCCCATTCGTGCACCTGGTAGAGGTCGATCACATCGGTCTTGAGACGGCGCAAGCTCGCCTCGCAGGCTTCTATCAAATGATGCCGCGACAGGCCCCGGTCATTCGGGCCGTCACCCATGGGAAAGCGGGCTTTCGTCGCGATCAGCACGCCGCCTTTGCGCTTGCCGCCGAGCGCCTGGCCGACGATTTCCTCCGACGCACCGTTCGAATAGACGTCCGCCGTATCGATCAGGTTGACGCCCGCGTCGATGCACATGTCGATCTGGCGGCGCGCCTCGTCGAGGCTGACCTCCCCGACGCTCGCGAATTTGCCTTTGCCGCCCATCGTCATCGTGCCTAGCGTGATGGTCGACACCTTGAGGCCCGAACGGCCGAGTTGACGGTAGTCCATGATGAAGCAATCTCCATGTATGTTGCAAGGATTCACAGCCGGCGGGCGGTAGTTCAGTCCGATGGCGCCCGCATTGGGTGCCCAGTGTTCTTTGACGTGCCCAGGGATCCCACGATAACGGAGACTGAATTATCATGCCAATAGAAAGATGTGATTCAATCGTGCAATTTTTGTGATTAATCGTCTCTGCAAGAAAGAGTGCAAACGTGGATTTGAAGCAGCTGGAACATTTCGTGGCGGTCGCGGAAGAGCGACATTTCACGCGCGCGGCGCGGCGTCTGAACCTCGTGCAGTCCGGCTTGTCTGCGTCGATCCGCTCGCTGGAAGAAGACTTGGGCGGACCGTTGTTCAATCGCAGCACGAGGCGAGTCGCTTTGACGCCTGCCGGCGAAGTGCTGTTCGCCGAGGCGCAGCGGGTACTGGCTGCCGCGCGCGACGCGCGGCACGCCGTAACGCAGGTCCACGGGCTTGCACGCGGCAGGCTGAGTATCGGTGCGATTCACGGTCTCGCGCCTTTCGTCGACCTGCCCGCTTCTCTAGGACAGTTTCGGGCCGCGTTCGGTGGGATCGATATCGAATTGACACTGGACGGATCGCGCGCATTGATCGACGGGGTGCGGGAAGGGCGCCTAGACCTCGCGTTCACACAGCCACCGGATACGCCGCTCGACGACCTCGGATCGCACATGTTCGCATGCGAAGGAATGGTCGTCGTCTGCGCGACACATCATCGGCTTGCGGGCGCCAGCGGGCTGGCGCTGGCCGATCTCGTCGACGAAACATTCGCCGACCTGCGCCCGGAGTGGAGCGTGCGGCGGCTCGTCGATCGGAGTTTTGCGGCGGCAGGACTGCAGCGCCAGACCAGCTTCGAGGTCAACGACATGCCGATGTTGCTTGAACTGGCCGCGCACGGGCTTGCGATCAGTATGGTGCCCGAATCGGTGGCCGCCGCAAGGGGGAGCAACACGCGCGGGGCGCCGGTCGCAACGGCGAGCCTGCGCGAAGCCGATGAGCCCTGCTGGGAACTCGCGGCGGTTTTTAGGGGAAGCGCCGGAGAACCGCTCATACCCGTCGCCCGTGCTTTCCTGGACTTGCTCAAATTGCCCGAGGTGGCGAACTGACGCTTGACTGGCACCGCGCGGTACCGCGCGGTACCGCGCATGCTTCGGACCACTCATCAGCGGAAGCGCCGTCGGTCACGCAAAAAAGTTCATGCTAGGATCGCCGACTCACTGTTCCAACGGATCGCGATCGCAGTCGCTGGTTGGCGTCGCGAATCCGGCACGCATCAACGAGGATTCTGATGACTCATTCTGCCCTGACCCCCGGCGCCGTCGCCGTGATCACCGGCGCCGCCGCCGGCATCGGCCTGGCTGCTGCCAAACGCTTTGCGCAGCTTGGGCTGCGCATCTGCATTGCCGACCTCGGCGCCGACCGCCTCGCGCGGGCGGTGGAGGAAATCGCCGCGCTGAGCGCAAACGGTACGCAAGACGTCTTTGCGGTTGAGACCGACGTCATTGTCGCCGACGATGTTCGCCGCCTGCACGCAACCGTCGTCGAACGCTTCGGCGGAACAGATGTATTGATGAACAATGCCGGCATTCAGCCCGGCAGCGGCATGTTCGGTCCAACCGCGAACTGGGAGCGCGTGCTGGGTGTCAACCTGTGGGGCGTGATCCAAGGCACGCAGGTCTTCGTGCCGGGCATGATCAAGCGCGGCCGTCCGGGGCTCGTGATCAATACCGGTTCAAAGCAAGGCATCACGACACCGCCGGGCGACCCCGCATACAACGTTGCGAAGGCCGGTCTGAAAGCGTTCACCGAAGCGCTGCAGCACGAACTGCGCAATACCGCCGACGGCCGGATCAGCGCTCATCTGCTGATTCCCGGCTTCGTGTTCACGGAACTCACACGGAACGGCCGTGTGGAAAAGCCCGCCGCCGCATGGACGCCCGAGCAGACCGTCGATTTCATGTTCGAGCGTCTCGACGCCGGCGACTTCTACATACTGTGTCCCGATAACGACGTGCCGCGTTCGCTCGACGAACGGCGCATTCTATGGGCGGCGGGCGATATCGTCGAGAACCGGCCCGCGTTGTCGCGCTGGCATCCGGACTACGCCACGGCATTCGAAGCGTTCGTCAAGCAGCCCCGCTGACTCAAGGGCCAGCACCATGTGGCAGCAAAGCGAAACCTATCCCGATCCCGCAGTGGAAGTGCTCGATCCGCGCTTCCTCAAATACCGGATCACGAGCGCGGCGGTCGAGCGGCTTGCGACCGGCATGCGCTTCGGCGAAGGACCGGTGTGGTTCGGCGACGGCCGCTTCCTGCTGTGGAGCGACATTCCGAACAACCGCATCATGCGGTGGGACGAGGAATCCGGCGCGACTTCGATATTTCGCAAGCCCTCCGGGTACGCGAACGGCAATACACGGGACCGCCAGGGGCGGCTCATCACCTGCGAGCACGGCAACCGGCGCGTGACGCGCACCGAATACAACGGCACGCTGACCGTGTTGCTCGACCGCTTCGACGGCAAGCGGCTGAACTCGCCAAACGACGTGGTCGTGAAGAGCGACGACAGCATCTGGTTTACCGATCCGCCGTTCGGCATCTCTAACAACTATGAGGGTGTCAAGGCTGAGCCCGAGCTGCCGACCAACGTCTACCGTCTCGACCCGGCCACCGGCCGGGCGGAGGTGGTCGCCGGCGACATCGTCAATCCGAACGGCATCTGCTTCTCGCCCGACGAACGCCGCCTCTACATCGTCGAATCGGGCTCGAAGCCAAGGCGCATCCGTGTGTACGATGTCGAGGACGGTCGGCGCCTCGTGCACGGACGCGTATTCGTCGATGCGGGCGAGAACGGCGCGCCAGACGGTTTCCGTTGCGACACGGACGGTAACCTGTGGGCCGGTTGGGGCACCGGCCCGGGACTGAACGGTGTGATGGTATTCGCGCCGGACGGCAGCGCGATTGGCCGCATCGCCCTGCCCGAACGTTGCGCGAACGTCTGCTTCGGCGGCGCAGCGCACAACCGGCTGTTCATGGCGGCCGGGCAGTCACTGTATGCGCTATACGTCGATACGGCTGCGGCGGTCGCAACCTGAGCGCGCCGGCGGATTACGTCCGCGCCCGGTCGGCGGTGCCACCGCGCACGGGGCGGTGATGATGTGGATTCGTGCGAATTAGGACGTGCGCTGGCGCTCGCTGAACGGAATGCCGCCTCTTGACTTGGAGTCTGCTGGAGATTCCACGATCTGCACGACAACCTGTTCAGCGAGGACACCGAGGCTGTCAACCACAGCTTTGGTAATCCCCGTCATCAGCGCTTTCTTTTGCTCGGGTGAGCGCCCTGCTACTGCGTAAACAACGACTTCCGGCATGACGTACTCCAGTGGATTGGCAAGGAACTGCAGGCGCAATCATAGCGTCACTGGACGGCGTGTGCTCAAGCCTGGCCGCCGAAGCCAACATACGCCTGAAACTGATTCCCGGCGATTTTTCAGCGGCTCAAGCGGCCGCGGTCGGTGGCAAGTTCCAGCTGATCTTGCAGCCGTGGTCAGGACGCGTCGAGGTATTGTCAAGTTGGCGCCGGGGTCGACGAATATATGGGGCATCAAGAAAGCTTCCGTTTCCGTTTTGCTGTCGGCCGAGGCGCCGATCTCGTTCAAGGGCTATCGATTTCCGCCGGACATCATCAGCTACGCGGTGTGGCTGTACTACCGGTTCCCGCTCAGCCGGCGCATGGTTGAGGAGATGCTGGCGGCACGGGGAATCGAGCTTATGTACGAAACGGTGCGGTGCTGGGCGACGAAGTTCGGTCTGGCGGTCGCGAAGCGTCAAGTTGACAATACCGCTCGTACATATCGCGGATCATTGACCGACTCAACGCTGTTAGCTCGTTGTGTTCGTCGTCAATAATCGCCGGAAGCTGCTGCCGTACTTTCAACGCTGTTTGTGCAATGACCGCACCGTATTCGGCCACCGCTTTCCGGCTGCAGTCATCAGTTGCGCAGTGCGTTGGCATTTCCGCCTTCAACGGGAAGTTTTCCAGCTAGTTGTCGCCTCGACGTTTGGAATTCAGGCTGCTTTTAACTCCTGGTTATGAGATTGTCGAATGTCGACGGTCGGCTCAGCCCGATCGGGATTGAGGTGCACGACATGAACGCGCGCTGCCAGTCCCGCGTGGCACCTTTCCATCGTAGCGGATGACGTTCGCGCGAACCTCGTAGAGCGCTGTGCGGCGCTCGAGGATGTCCTGAGCAAGATTGGCATGGCGCTGGGCCGGTGTCACGAAGCGGATCGCGCTGTGGCGGTGTTCGTGGTTGTACCAGTGCACCAGTTCTGCAACCCAGGTGCGGGCTGCGAACGGGGTATCGAATGCCTCTAACGGATACCCACACAGCCAATCACATTGATGTCTCAACCCCTGGACATTGGCCTGGTACCGACGGTTTTCTGGTGCTCCACGTGAGCCAGGGGCGAAGGCCAGGACACCGGCATCCGCCCAGCTTGGAGCGACCTTCGCCGAGTCGCCCGTGGAGGCAAATCCCTAACTCCGGTTAAATGGACAGCCGAGAGTCACGTAATTGCGCCGCCCCGGCCCGGTCGCTGTAGGCTTTTTTCGACTGTTGCGTCACATCCGACCTACTTTTTCAGGTTCAGTCAGAACCAATGCGCTGCCCGCCAATTCTGTGGCTGACGACGCGGCCTTGGGCGGGCATAGTTGGGCCGGGAGGATTCCGGTTGCGAACTCGTGAGACTGTTCCTGCCTGATCGACGCAAATTCTCGAGCGCCTGATTTGCCAGCGAGAGCCCTTGAGTGGATGGTCGGACCCAACATATCCAACAAAACCAACAAAACCAATAAAACGCGCTTGACACCAGTTTTTGTCCAACCTGTAATGCATCCAACCAGCCAATGCGCTGTCCCATTCAGGATTTAGGATGAAATACGAGTCAAAATGCGTCTCTGCGCCGACGGTTCTTGATGCCGCTGATCGGATCAGGAACGGCAGCCTGACGCCGGGTGAGTTGATAGCGCACAGCCTGAAAGCGATAGAAACCCACAATCCCACATTGAACGCATTCGGCGACATCTACGCCGAAACGGCGGCGGCTGAGGCCGAAACGTTGACGCTCGAAGCCTCCCGCGGCTGTTTTAGAGGGCCACTGCATGGCATTCCGTTCGGCGTCAAGGACCTGTTTTCGACCGCTGGTCTGCGGACGACGCGGGGTTCGCTGACCGCGCTCGACTATGTGCCGTCGGATGATGCGCCGATTATCCGACGCCTGAAGGATGCGGGGGCGATCATCGTCGGCAAGACCGCGACGACTGAGTTCGGTTGGAGCGGCGCGAGCCTGTCGCGCGTATTCGGCAACGGCCGCAATCCCTGGAACCCACAACTCACGAGCGGCGGCTCCAGTTCGGGTTCGGCAATCGCGGTCGCCGCACGGATGGTGCCCGCGTCGCTCGGTTCGGACGGTGGCGGTTCGGTAAGGATTCCCAGTGCGTTTTGTGGCACGTTCGCGCTCAAGGGCTCGCTCGGCCGGATTCCGACGTGGCCTTGGTCGGCGACCGAAATGCTCAGCCATGCCGGTCCGATCACACGGACGGTGCGCGACAGCGCGCTGCTGTTCGACGTGCTATCCGGTCCCGACCCACGCGATCACCAAGCGTTGCCAGCACCGACTGAAACGTTCCTCGCGCGTTGCGATTCGCCGCTGCGGCCGCTGCGCGTCGCGTTTTGTCCGACGCTGTTCAACGTTGACGTCGATCCGGCTGTTGCGGCAGCAGTTGAAGCGGCGGTCAATCAGATTGCGCGGACGCTGCCAGTCACGATTGATATCCCCGCGCTCGAATGGCATGACCCGTTGCCGACGTTCGAGGCCCTATGGGTCGGCGGCCGCGGAATCGTGTACGGCAAGTCGCTTGCCAATCGCAAGGAGGAGCTCGAACCGGGCTTCGCGACGCTAATCGAACGTTCTGCGGACTACGATCTGGCCGGCTATCTGACCGCGGTCCAGCAGCGCGCGGCGTTCGCTTGCAAAGTCCACAAGCTGTTCGAGCGCTTCGATCTGCTGCTGACGCCAACGCTGCCAATTCTTCCGTTCGACGCGGACCGGATTGCGCCATCTGACCTCGATGGCGTCGACGACACCGCGGTGCCGTGGGCGCGCTGGACACCGTTCACGTACCCATTCAATCTGTCCGGCAACCCAGCGGCGAGCGTGCCGTGCGGCTGGAGTCCGTCAGGTTTGCCAATCGGCTTGCAGGTCATCGGGCCGCGCTTCGCAGATGGCGACGTGCTGCAGTTCTGCGCGGCGTTCGAGGCAATTGCGCCGTGGGAACATCGGCTGCCGCCGTTGCTCGTCGGCTAGGAGCGTACCGTGACGATCTGCAATTTCGACGCACATCAAGTCGGTGCCTGGCCAGAACGGCGCGCGCTGATGGCACCGCCGAGACCTGTGCTCCAGCAACAGACGAAGTTGCGAGTGGCGCAACGTCTCGACGCGGACGATGCCACGCCGACGCACCACCGCCTGTTGGCACAATCCGGGCGCTGCCACCGCGTGATCCGAACGCGCGGCAAACCTCGTTACACTGGTTGCTTCCCTGTACGCCGGACTCATCTACCTATGCTGAATCAGCCTCGTCTCGAAGAAATCATGCGTTTTCTGAGCCAGCAGAAACGCGTGAAGGCCGCCGACCTCGCTACGCAGCTGGTCGTCTCCGAAGAAACGATTCGCCGCGACTTCAAATATCTCGAAGAACTCGGCAAGTTGCGTCGCGTTCACGGCGGCGCGATCCTGCCGCGGCTTAACGAGGAGCAACCGCTGCAGGTCCGCAACCGGATCAGGACACAGGCGAAAGCGAAGATTGCCGAATGCGCAAGCGGCCTCGTGCAGGAGGGAATGGCGCTGTTCCTCGACACCGGCACGACAACACTCGCACTCGCGCATCAGCTGACAAGCTTCAGCCAGTTGCGAGTCGTCACGAACTCGCTCGACATTGCGCAACTGTTGACGCAGCAGAGCGACAACCACGTGCTCGTCACACCAGGCGACGTCCGTCGTAACGACAACGCATTGATCGGCCCGCACACGCTCGAATTCGCCCGTCAGTTCCATTACGACATCGCCTTTATGGGCATTGGCGCGGTCGATCTGAAGCTCGGGCTGATGGATTACGAAGAATCCGAAGCCATGCTGCGCAGAACGCTTGTTGTGCATTGCGTGCGTAGCGTCGTGCTCGCCGACGATGGCAAGTTTGGCCATCGCACGTTCATCAACACACTACCGTTCGACGCGATCGCGACGCTCGTCACAAACCGCCCGCTGTCGGCCGACTACATAGACCGCCTGGAACAAGCTCATGTCGATATCGTCCATCCCTGAACTGGTTCAACCCAACGCCGATGAGTTGCGCGCGTTCGACGCGCTGTTCACCGCAAGCTCCGCGATTGGCGCGACGCCGGCCGGCGGTCTGCATCGGCTCGCGGCGTCGGCCCAGGACGGACAGGTTCGTGATCTGTTCCGCATCTGGCTCGACGAGCACGGTTTCGATGTGCACATCGATGCAATCGGCAACGTCTTCGGGCTTGTGACTTTGACGCCGGGCGCGCCGTACGTGTTGTGCGGGTCGCATCTCGACAGCCAGCCGAGCGCCGGCCGCTTTGACGGTGTATACGGCGTGCTTGCCGGCGCGACCGCGATCGTCGGCATCGCGCAGAGGCTTCGCGCGAGTGGTCACCGTGCGCCATGCAATCTGGCGGTCGTTGACTGGACCAACGAAGAAGGCGCGCGTTTCCAGCCGAGCCTGACGGGTAGCAGCGTGTTCACCGGCGCGATGTCGCTCGACGACGCGTGGGCATGCGAGGACCGGCAAGGCGTCACGCTGAAGAGTGCGTTGGAGCAGATTGGCTATCTCGGCGATGCGATGCTCGATCTGCCTATTGCCGCATATGTCGAGATGCACGTCGAGCAGGCGTCGAATCTCGAGCGCGAGGGGCTCGCAATTGGCGTGGTCCGCGAGACGTGGGCCGCATTGAAATGGCGAGTGCGCTTCGACGGCGAGCAGAATCACACCGGCCCTACACCGATGGCCGACCGGCGCGATGCATTGCTGGCGGCAGCGCACACGATCGCCGCGGTCCATGCGGAAGCCGTGCGGCACGGCGCGCAAATGCACAGTTCGGTTGGCCGCCTCGACGTATATCCGAATTCGCCGAACGTCGTGCCGTCGAGGACGATACTACACATTGAATTCCGTTCGCCGTCCACTGCGCTGCTGGACGGCACTGCAACATGCTTCGAGGCGACGTTGCGGAATATCGCTGAACAGACCGGCACGCGCATCGAGATCGAAAGCCGCCAGCTTCGCGCCCCGCTGAAGCTGCATGATGGCCTGTCGCGACTTGCCCACGACGTCAGCCTCGAACTCGACTTGCCAGCGGGCGATAGCGTCACCGTCGCCGGCCACGATGCGATTAGCATGAGTCGCGTCACGCCGACGTGCCTGCTGTTCGTACCTAGTCGCGGGGGCGTCTCGCACAACGAAGCCGAGTACACCGCTGATGCCGATCTGCACAACGGCCTGCGTCTGTTGAGCGCGTTGCTGGAGCGCATCTGCACTGAATCGTCGAGCTACCTTTGAGGACGATGATGCTGACGGAATCGCCTGAATCCCTTCGATTGCTCGACGCGCTGCATGCAGTAGGGCTAGGCAACGACGCGCAGGTTGGGCACGGTACCGGAGCAGTCGCGTCGCCGACGCGGCTCGCGACCGAATGGGCCGGCTTCGTCGTCGCGGTGGGCGCTCAATCGTGGTATGCGAAAGTGCTGCACGACGATATGAAAGAATTGATCGACGTTGCGCGGACCGTCGACGCGAGCCGCTGTGCGGCACAAGCGGAAGCAACGGTCGCGCTGCGCATCGTTGATATGCAGCGCGGCGTGCTGCTGTTCGATCGATTGGAGGCCTCCGAATGGCGCTGGGCGCGCGTTGACGATCTCGCGTCACCCGAGCGTCTCGACGCGCTGTGGGCGGCGAAGCGGCAAGTGCATGACGGTCCAGCGCCCATGTTTGTCTCGTCTCCGATGGACGACATCGCCCGACTTCGGGCGCTGTGTCGACGTGATGCGGTGGAATTGCCGATCGACGGGTTGCGGACCGATGACTGCATAGATCGTGCATGGAATGCGTTGCAGGCATCGGACGTAGAGGTCGTGCCACTGCACGGTGACGGCCTTGCGAGCAACGTGATGGTTGGCCCGCAAGGCGAACTCAAGCTGATCGATTTCGATTACGGTGGCTGCGGCGACCCTTGGTACGACGTGGCTATCACGCTGAACGAGTTGTATCAGTTCGAGCCGCAATGGCGGGAGGGTATCGTGCGCTGGGCTGGCCGTTGCGACGAAGCCGACTACGCGCGTTGCCGTCTGTATGCGCTTGTCAACGACTGGTACTGGACACTGTGGGGATTGTGGCTAGGCACGACGTCACCGCGCCGTCTCGAATTCACGAAACTCGCTCAATGGACTTCGTTGCGCTGCCGACAAGGCATTCAGGACGCGCGCTTCGAAGGCTGGCTTCGTCTGCTGAAGGGATGATTCGATGAAAGCACTCGGTCAGGCTCAGACCCATCATGAACACGAGATTGAAGCTGCGATTCGTGAATTGCCTGCATGGAAAGGGTACGATATTCGCTACGCACCGGTAGGTGGCGGCATCTCGAACACGAACTGGCGCGTCGAAGTCGACGGCGCGCAGACTGCGTATTTTTTCAAAGTGCCGGGTCAGGGCACAGAGATGTTTATCGACCGCCGCACTGCACACGAAGCGAGCGTGAAGGCCGCGATAACCGGCTACGGCGCGCCGGTGTTCGCGTTCCTCGAGGACCTGGGCGTCGAGGTGTTCGAGTTCATGGAAGGCTGGCGCGCGTCGTCAAACCTCGACTTCCTCGAGCGTGAGGTCCGGCACAACGCATTGCGTGCACTGAAGGCGTTCAATGATCAGCCGGTGCTCGCTCAGACGAAGACCATGTTTGACATGATCGACGAACATCAGCAGCAGGTCGAAGCGTTGCACGCGGTTAAACCCCCGGATCACGACTGGCTGTGCCAGCAATACCGTCGTGCCCGTGCGGCGCTCGAAGCGTCGGGTCTGGATCTCGCGCCCTGCATGAACGATACCCTCGCCGGCAACTTCATGCTGAACGATGCGCGCGAGATTCGCTTGGTCGATTTCGAGTACGCGTCGAACAACGACCGGCATTACGAGCTCGCCCTGTGGTTCGGCGAGATGTTCTTCGCGCCTAGGATGGAACTCGCGTTGCTCGAGGACTATTTCGGTCGCGTGACGCCCCAGGTCGTCGCGCGTGTGCAGTTGAACAAGGCGCTCGCCGATCTGAAATGGTCGACGTGGGCGATGGTGCAGCGTGCGGTGTCGCGGCTCGATTTCGATTTCTATAAGTACGGGTTCTGGAAACAGATGCGCGCTCGCATCGTCTTTCAGGATCCGCAGTGGGAAACATGGCTGAGGCAGGCGTGAAGAGACTAGGCGCTTGAAAACAGCTCCGTGCATAAACTGGTTCTGCGCCGACGCTTGAGCTCGACGACCTATTGAGAACCCGATTTCATTTTCAGGATGGGAAGGCATTATGGTTATTAAGGAATCCAGAGCGAAATTTAAAGCGATTGGCCGCGTCCGGGCGGATCTGACGCCATCTTCGGTCCGGCACGCCGAAGGCGGTGCCTATCGGCTGGGCGCGCGAGATGACAGCGCGTTCCATTCGTGTCCCTCAACCCGCCGCTCGCGAGGAGCCGATCATGGCTGAATCGATCCAAAGCTCGATGCCGAATTCGAAGAAGATTGTATTCGGCATCTATTTCTTCCTGCTTCTTCTGATGGCGCTGTGTCCGCCGTTCTATCTAGGCGTCAGCGGCAGTAAGCAACTCGTGCTCGGCGTACCGCTGCCGATCTTCTACTGGATCGCGAACGCGGTCCTGGTCGGGCTCGGCATATGGGCGCTGTACGTGGCCGAAGGCGTGTCCGGCGAACTCGCCAACGAAGGAGAACCGACATGACCCACTTCACGAATCCCGGCAACCCGGTCGTCACGTTCGGCATGATCGTCGTGTTTCTCGTTGCGATGATCGCGGTTCTGTATGCGACCAACCGCCGGAGCACAAGCTTCTCCGACTATGCCGTCGGCGGCCGCTCGTACGGCCCGTGGTTCGTCGCGATGAGCTACACGAACTCGTGGTGGCCCGGCTCGACGTTCACGGCGTTCTTCGCACTGTCGGTCGGCGGCGTGCTCGGTTTCTACGGGATGGTCTACGCGACGCTCGGCGTGACCGCGATGTATCTGATGGCAAACCGGGCGTGGTCGTGGGGCCGGCAGTTCAACCTGACGACGCAGCCGGACCTCCTCGGCATGCGCTACAACAGCCCGGTCGTCAAGCGAATCGCGTCGATCATCGGGATCATCTCGGTGTTTCCGTGGGTCGTGATGGGGATCCAGGCGCTCGCGACGTTATTCCAGTTCGCAACGTTCGGCCAGTGGACCGTGACGGCTTGCCTGACTGCTGGTGTTGTGATTGTACTGATCCGCCAGTACTGGACCGTCAGCATGGGGATGCGGGGGCTGATCATGACCGACATGTTCCAGGGGCTGATTGCGTACGTGCTGTGCGCGGTGCTGTGCATCCTGTTGCTATTCGGCAACCACGCGTCATTCTCGCACCTGTCGCAACTGCCGGCGAAGATGCTGCTGATTCCCGGCGACGCGCGTACCGGTTACGGTCCTTGGTACATGTTCAGCCTGATCTTCACCGGTGTGATCGGCTCAATGTGCTGGCCGATGAGCTTCCAGCGGATCTATACGGCGAGCGGCGTAAGGGCCGTCAAGAAGGGCACGCTGCTGACGATGCTGCTGGTTGGCGGCTTCTATTGCATCCTGATGCTGTTCGCGGCTGCCGCGAGTCAGGACCCGAACGTAGCCGCACAGCCGCAGCACGGTTGGTTCGTCGCACTCGCCGATATCGGCGGCTCGTGGCTTCTCGCGGTGGCAATCGTGATTGTGCTTGCGGCGAGCATCGGCCATGTCGACGGTTGTGTGCAGGTCTGCGGCACGCAGTTCGCCAACGACCTCGCGACGTGGAATACGCCGCGCACCGATCGCCAGTTGATGGTGTTGTCCAAGGCGGGCATGGTCGTGTTCATCGTCGCAGCGGCGATCCTTGCATATCTGACTTTCGACTACAGCCGACTGCAATTACTCGCGCAGATTTCATATCAAGGGATCATCCAGCTTGCAGTCCCGCTGTTCTTCGGCATCTTCACGCGGCGTGGCAACAAGCAGGGCGCGATTGCGGGAATGCTGGTGGGCATTGCAATCGCGATCGTGCTGACTTCCGTCTATCCGGACGACATCCGCGCGCTCGGTTCGCTGACCAGCGGGATTGTCGGGCTCGCAGCGAACTTCGTCGTGTTCGTCGTGTTTGCGTTAGCGATCAAGCCGTCGACCGACGAGATCGCCCGGCTCGACCGGCTGTTCGCGAAGCCTGTGCGCGGCCGCGCACCTTCGACGGTCGCCGTACCGGTAACACATTAAGGAAAAGCGGCCGCGGCGGCCGGCATGGATCTCGCATTTTGATGCTGCCGCGGCATCGAGAATTTGACTCAACGGAGGCCGGATGACTTTAGCGATTTTCGATCTTGACGACACGATTATCAATGGAGATTGCGCGAATTTGTGGAGCAGCGAGATGGCACGCCTCGGATGGGTCGGCGACGCCGATGCATTTGTACGGCAAAACGACGAGATGATGCGTGCCTACGGCGAAGGGTTGCTTACGATGGACGATTACATGAAAGCAACACTCGCACCGCTCGCCCGTCGCCGCGTCGTTGATGTGCGCCATCAGATCGATGCGTTTGTTGAACAGGTGATCGAGCCGAGGATTCGGGCCGACGCGCGGAATGTGATCGACGCCCATCGCCAGCGTGGCGACACCCTGCTGGTGATCTCGGCGTCGAGCGCGCATCTGGTCGAGCCAATTGCGGCGCGAGTCAGTATCAATCATGTTCTGGCGATTGATATCCAGACGGAGGACGGTGTCTATACGGGACGCACCTCTGGCGTACTGACGTATCGGGAAGGCAAGGTAGTTCGGCTGCGCGCATGGCTAAAGGCGCACGACGAAAGCCTGGCCGGTGCCAGCTTCTATTCCGACTCGCGAAACGATTTACCTCTGCTGTGCGAGGTCGACAGGCCGCACGTGGTCAATCCGGACCGGGTGCTGGCAGCGCACGCGAAGGAGTGTGGGTGGCCTGTGTTGACATGGCACTAACGTGCGCGGCACTCTGGAGCAACGCGAGATGAGCTATACCGAAGCGATCGGCACACGCACCTACCGGTTCGACGATCTCAAAACGTTGCTGGCGAAGGCGAGCCCGCTGCGCTCGGGCGATCAGCTCGCCGGCACCGCGGCGGCCAGTGAGGAAGAACGCGTCGCAGCCAAGATGGCACTCGCGCAGGTGCCGTTGCGCACCTTCCTCAACGAGGCATTGATTCCGTACGAAAGCGATGAAGTCACGCGCCTTGTCATAGACGATCACTCGCCCGAAGCTTTCGCCGAGATATCCCATCTGACGGTCGGCGATTTCCGCAACTGGCTACTCAGCAGCGAGACGGATGCCGATGCACTCACGCGTATCTCCGCCGGCCTCACACCGGAGATGGTCGCCGCGGTGTCGAAGCTGATGCGTAACCAGGACCTGATCGCGGCGGCGCGCAAGCGTCCGGTGATCACACGCTTTCGCAACACCGTGGGATTGTCTGGCCACATGTCAGTGCGCTTGCAACCGAATCATCCGACCGACGATGTCAAGGGCATCGCCGCCTCGATGCTCGACGGCCTGATGTACGGCTGCGGTGACGCGATGATCGGCATCAATCCGGCTACCGACAGCCTGGCCGCGATTACCACGCTGCTGCTGATGGTCGACGATTTCCGGCAACGCTATCAGGTGCCGACGCAATCATGCGTACTGACGCACGTCACCAACACGATTGCCGCAATCGGCAAGGGCGCGCCGGTCGATCTGGTGTTTCAGTCGATTGCCGGTACGGAAAAAGCGAATGCCGGCTTCGGCATTTCGCTTGCGTTGCTGCAGGAAGCCTATGAAGCGGCGCTCTCGCTCAATCGCGGCACAGTCGGCAACAACGTGATGTATTTCGAAACGGGGCAGGGCAGCGCGTTGTCGGCGAATGCGCATCATGGCGTCGACCAGCAGACCTGCGAAGTGCGCGCCTATGCGGTGGCACGAAAGTTCAATCCGTTTCTCGTCAATACGGTGGTCGGTTTCATCGGACCGGAATACCTCTATGACGGCAAGCAGATCACGCGCGCGGGTCTCGAAGATCACTTCTGCGGCAAGCTGCTCGGCGTGCCGATGGGTTGCGACATTTGCTACACGAACCACGCGGAAGCCGATCAGGACGATATGGACAACCTGTTGACGCTGCTCGGCGTCGCGGGAATCAACTTCATCATGGGCGTCCCCGGCGCGGACGATGTGATGCTGAACTACCAGAGCACCTCATTCCACGATGCGCTTTATGTGCGCGACGTATTGGGCCTAAGGCGTGCGCCGGAATTCGAAGAGTGGCTGGAGTCGATGCAGGTCGCCGACGCGCTCGGCGTGTTGCTCAATGGCGCGATACGGCAACCATTGCTGGAAGGTGCGCGCGAATGGATGGGGATCGCATGAGCAACGACTTCCTCGAAAAGAACCCCTGGAGCGCATTGCGTCAGTTCACCAATGCGCGTATCGCATTGGGTCGTGCCGGCAACAGCCTGCCGACTGGGCCGCTGCTCGCGTTCAATCTATCGCACGCGCAGGCACGCGATGCGGTGCATCATCCGCTCGACGCTGATTCGCTGCATGAGCAGTTGCGCGCGAACGGCTTCACCACGCTCGATGTGCATAGTGCTGCGCCGGACCGTCAGCATTACTTGCGGCGTCCGGATCTGGGGAGACGCCTGTCGGAGGAGAGCCGCGAGGCGCTTGCGCAAGCCTCCATCGAAGCGCCGGAAGTGGTGTTCGTGATTGCCGATGGGCTGTCGGCCTGTGCTGCTGCAAAGCAATCCATTCCGCTTTTGAGGGCCGTCTCTTCACGCCTTGCGGATTGGAGAATCGGTCCGGTGGTGGTCGCTCGGCAAGCACGGGTGGCGCTTGGCGATGAGATCGGCGAAATTCTGCGGACCAGGCTCGTCGTGATGCTGATCGGCGAACGTCCCGGGCTGAGCTCGCCGGATAGCCTCGGCATCTACCTGACGTACGCGCCTAAAGTAGGGTGCGCCGATGCGCAACGCAATTGCATTTCGAACGTGCGCCCCGAAGGATTGAGTCACGGCGCAGCCGCGCACAAGCTGCACTATCTGCTGACGCATGCGCGCCGCTTGGGCCTCACTGGCGTGGGACTTAAAGACGAGAGCGATGCATTGCTGGAAAAGGCGGCCAAAGACGCGTCTACGGCGATCGCAGCACCGGACGCCAACTAACTTCGATGTTGTGGAGGTTGTCATGGTCATCCAGTCCAATCAGACAGCACTGCCTCTTTCGTTCGAACTCGACCTGCGCGCATGGACAAACGCCGTGTACGAAGAAGCCTTCGGAGAGGGATTCATTCGCGTGCCTTGGGAACCTGACGACGCGTTCGTCCGGCGATTGCAGTCTTTTTTCCGCGCCGGCCTGTCGCCTGCTGAAGCTGTGAGCGCGTGCTTCTGTCTGAACCACTAATGCCGAACCGGCCTGAGTATGAAAGTCGAGGTCCGCGATCGACAGGCCGGACAGATTGACAGACACGGTAGCCGATCAATCGCACGGTCCGCCTTCCAAGGAAGTTGCTTAGGGACAGATAGACTCACGTGCCGTGAAGCGCTTCACCAAGCGCATGAATGGCGGCCGAGCCTCGCAAGCGGCGGGTCGCCACCTGCGAGGCCCATGCACTCTGAACAGCACGGCTGCCGAATCAGAACCCGGCAGCCAGTCCGTCGCGCCGGCTGTCGCTCGCGGCGACATAACCGCGCTCGGGGTCGTTGCGATCGAGCTTGCAGATGTACTGCCCGGAGCCGAAGTCCATATACGGATCCTCGACCGACTTGATCGTATGGCCGAGACCCTCGAGCGCGCGCACCGTGTCCTCATCGAGCGTCGCCTCGACGTCGACCGAGAAGTCGCGATTGACCTTCCAGCGCGGCGCGTCGCAGGCGGCCTGCGGTTGCTGGCCGTAGTCGAGCATGCGCACGATCGATTGCAAATGCCCCTGCGGCTGCATGTCACCGCCCATCACGCCGAAGCTCATCACCGCTTCCTGCCTGCCGTCCGCCTGCTGGGTCAGGAAAGCAGGGATGATCGTGTGGAACGGGCGCTTGCCGCCCTCGACCACGTTCGCCGACTTCGGATCCATTGAGAACCCGTAGCCGCGGTTCTGTAGCGAAATGCCGGAATCCGGCACCACGATGCCCGAGCCGAAACCCATGTAGTTCGACTGGATGAAGCTGACCATCATGCCGCGCTCGTCGGCCACCGACATGTAGATCGTGCCGCCCGCCTTCGGCATGCCGAAGTCGAATTGCGTGGCACGCTTCGGGTCGATCAGCTTCGCGCGCGACTTCAGGTACGCGTCGTCGAGCATCTGTTCGGGCGTGACCTCCATCGAACGCGGATCGGCGACGTACTGGTAGACGTCGGCGAACGCGAGCTTCATGGCTTCGATCTGCAGGTGCTGCGAGTCGATGCCGTCAACCGGCAGCGAGCCCACGTCGAACTGTTCGAGAATGCCGAGCGCGATCAACGCGGCAATGCCCTGACCGTTCGGCGGAATTTCGTGCACCGTGTGGCCGCGATAGTCCTTGCTGATCGGTTCGACCCAGTCGACGCGGTAGTTGCGCAGGTCGTCCATCGTGAGCGCGCCGCCGCCCTGGCGCGAGAACGCGGCGAGCTCTTCTGCGATCTCGCCTTCGTAGTACGCACGCGGGCCTTGTTCAGCGAGCTTGCGCAGCGTCTTCGCGTGACCGGGAAAGCGCACGAGTTCACTGACTTCCGGCGCCCGGCCGTGCGGCATAAACGTGTCGGCGAAACCGGGCTGGTTCCTCAGTTCGGGCACGGCCGCCGCCCACTTGTACGCAACGATGCTCGCCACCGCATGGCCCCGCTCGGCGATCTCGATGGCCGGCTCCATCAGATCGGCGAACGGCAGCGAGCCGAACTTCTGATGCAACGCCTCCCAGCCGGCGATCACGCCCGGCACCGTCACTGCATCCCAGCCGCGCTTGGGGTGCTTCGCGAGACCGTTTTCCTCACCGTACTTACGCTTGAAGTAATCGACGTTCCATGCCGCCGGCGATACGCCGGAAGCATTCAGGCCATGCAGCTTTTTGCCGTCCCAGACGAGCGCAAACGCGTCGCTGCCGAGGCCGTTAGAGACTGGCTCGACGACCGTGATTGCCGCGGCCGCGGCAATCGCCGCATCGATGGCATTTCCGCCTTTCCACAACATGCGCAGGCCGGCTTGTGCGGCAAGCGGATGGGACGTCGAAACGATGTTGCGCGCGAACACGGGCAAGCGGGGCGTTGGATACGGGTTTTGCCAATTGAAACGTGTCATTGAAAACTCAAACGAAAGTGATGGGAGGGCAGTCGGCCGATTGAAGCGGTGATGGAATCCGGTTACGACTCGCGCGGATCGAGCGCATCACGCAGACCGTCGCCAAGCAGGTTGAAACCGAGCACGGCCAGGAAGATCGCGATGCCCGGGAAAATCGACATCCACGGCGCCTGGCTGACAAAATCCTTCGCGGTGTTGAGCATCGAACCCCACGACGGCGCGGGCGGCAGCTGGCCGAGCCCGAGGAACGACAGGCTCGCTTCGGCGATGATCGCGGTCGCGATCGTCAGGCTGGTCTGCACGATGATCGGCGGCAGCACGTTCGGCAGGATGTACCGCACGATGATCCGTGCGTGGCCAAGGCCGATTGCCCGCGCGCCTTCGACGTATTCCTCGGCCTTCACGGTGATCGCCTGGCCGCGCGTCAGCCGGACGAAGCGCGGCATCGCGGAGATGCCGATCGCGGCCATCGCGTTGGTCAGGCTCGGTCCGAGGAACGCGGCGAACGCGATGGCGAGGATCAGGAACGGAATCGACAGCAACGCATCGGCGATTCGCGAGATCACGCCGTCGACGAGCTTGCCGAAATAGCCCGCCAGCAAGCCGAGCGGCACGCCGATCACGACCGCGATGCAGACCGACACGACGCCCGCCAGCAGCGACGCGCGCGCGCCCCATAGCAGACGGCTCAGCACGTCGCGGCCGAGTTCGTCAGTGCCGAACCAGTGCGCGGCCGAAGGCGCCTGCCGCACGGTCATGAAGCTGGCCTGCACCGGGTCGTAGTGTGACAGCCACGGCGCGAATACCGCCATGAAGACGATGAGCAGCACGAGCGCCGCGCCAAACACGGCGGCGCGATTGCGCATGAATTTCACGAGTCCGCGGCGCTTGCGGCGCGGCAGTACCGTCGTCTGCGACGCAGCGGCCGATGCGTGAACGGGGGTGGCGGGAGTAGCCATCAGCTGCGTCTCAGTCGGGGATTGAGAAGGACGTACAACACGTCGGCGCACAGGTTCACGACGATGAAGCACAGCGCGGTGACGAGCACCACACCCTGCACGACCGCGTAGTCGCGATTGAACACGGCATCCACGATGAGCTTGCCGAAGCCGGGGATCGTGAAAACCTGCTCGGTCAGCACCGCACCCGCAAGCAGTTCGCCGAACAGCAGCGCGAGCACGGTGACGATCGGAACCAGCGCGTTGCGAAAAGCGTGCTTGATGACGACGGTGCCGCGCAGCAGCCCTTTGGCACGCGCGGTCCGGATATAGTCGGTGCGCAGCACGCTCAGCATCGCGCTGCGCGTGTGGCGCATCAATTGCGCGCCGAGCGAGGCGCCGAGCACGAAAGCGGGCATCAGCATGGTCTTGATGCTGAGCCAGAAGTTTTCGGTCGGCGACACGTAGCCGGACGACGGCAACAGATGCCAGCGCACCGACACAATGAAGATCAGCATGATGCCGAGCCAGAAGTTCGGAATCGACATGCCGGATAGCGCGAAGATATTCGCGCCGTAATCGAGCGCGCCGCCGCGGCTTGCGGCGGAGATGACGCCCGCCGGAATACCGATACCGATCGCGAAGGTCATCGCCATCGCCGCGAGCTGTAGTGTGACCGGCAGCTTCTGCGCGATCAGCGACGTCACCGGCACGTCGGTGCGCAGCGACGCGCCGAGATCGCCATGCACGACGTCACGGACCCACAGCGCGTACTGCGTCGGCACCGGCTCGTCGAGGTGGTACTTGACGCGCAGCGACGCGATCAACTGCGGATCCTGATCTTCGCCGGCCATGGCCGTCACCGGATCGCCAGGCAGCAGCTTTTGCAGGCCAAAGATCAGCATCGACACGAGAATCAGCGTCGGAATGGCGACCAGCACGCGATTTGCAATGATCGGCAGCATGATCGGTCAGCCCTTGATACTGACGCCGCGCAGGCGGATCAGGCCGTCGGGATAGGGCGTGAAGCCTTGCACCTTCTTCGACAGCTCGAACGGCCACGGCTGGTTATAGACATAGATGATCGGATCATCGTCGGCGAGCAGCTTCGACGCCGCGTCGTACTCTGTTTTGCGGTCCGCGGTGGTCAGTTTCACGCGCGCGGCGTCGAGCAACTGGTCGACTCCGGGGTTGCAGTAACGCGCGTAATTGAGGTTGCCGGCGCACGTGTTGAACTGATGCAGGTTGCCGTCCGGATCGACACGGCCCGACCAGCCGAGATACATCGCCTCGAAGTCGCCGGTGTGCGCGGCATTGAGTTCGGTCGCATAGTCGGTCGGCCGCAGCTTCAGGTTGAAGCCGGCTTCGCTGACCATCGCCTGCATCATCTGCACGATCTGGCTCGACACCGTGTTGTTCGGGTAAGTGAACTCGATGTCGACGTGCTCGTGGCCCGCCGCCTTCAGCAGCGCCTTCGCCTTCGCGATGTCGCGATGCTGCATTGGGAGCGACGCGTTGTAGTACGGGCTCGACTTCGGCACCGCCTGATTCGCCGGCGCGAAGATACCCGCGCCGATCACCTGGTTGATCGCGTCGCGGTCGATCGCGAGTTCGAATGCCTGCCGCACGCGCTTGTCTCTCAGCACCGCGTTGCTGCGCTTGCCGTTACCGATGTTGAACGTAACGTAGTAGTAGCCGAAGCCGCTGACCGGCGCGAACTTGAAGTTGGTGTCGCTCTTGACCGACGCCACATCGGACGGCGCGAGGCGCTCGAGCATGTCGAGCGAACCCGAACGCAGATTGGCGAGGCGCACGGTGCTGTCCGGAATCGGCAAGAAGATCACGCGCTGGATCGGGTATTTGTCGGCGTCCCAGTAGCCAGGGAATTTCTCGAGCACGACGCGATCGTTCTGCACGCGCTGAACGAACTTGTACGGACCCGAACACACCGGATGCGCGGCAACGCCGGCCGGATCGGCGAACGTCTTCGGCGCGAGCATCATGCCGGCGCGGTCGGTCAGCGTCGCGAGCAGCGCGGCGTCCGGCTGCTTCAACACGATTGCAACCGTGTAGTCGTCGATCACGTCGACGTGATCGACCGACGCGAGTTCGCTCTTGCGGTTGCTCGTCTGCAGCGTGCGGTCGCGGTCGAGGTTTGCCTTGACGGCGGCCGCATTGAACGGCTCGTCGTCCTGGAACTTCACCCCTTGACGCAGCTTGAACGTCAGCGTCTTGCCGTCGGCGCTCGTCGTCCACGACGTTGCCAGCATCGGGACGATCTTCAGATCGGGCGTGATATCAACCAGCGCGTTGCACATCGACGCAAACACGATCCGGTCGACGAGCTGCACGCTGCGAGCGGGGTCGAGCGAACCGATGTCGTCCTGCAAGCCGATCCGTATCGTCTGACCGGTCTGGGCCATCGCGGCGCTGGCGCTGAGTGCGAGCGCTGCGGCAATCAACATTCTTCGCATGAGGAGTTCCCTTTGTTTCCAATTCATAAAATGGTTTGGTGAAGGGGCAGCGGCGCGGCGCGCGGCTCGATTCTTCACTGGAATTTCATCTCGACCACCGGCTCAGTCGCCACCGGCCGCGGCCAGCGTCGTTTGGCGGTTGCGGTAGATCGCGAGCCGTTCGATCAATTTCGGGCTGACGCTCGTGGCCAGCGGCGCGCCGCCGCCGGCGTTCTGGATCTCGCGCCAGAAGTGGCACGCGACCTGCCGTCCGTCCTCGAGTCGTTCGCTGGTTGGCCGCGCTTGCGCGCAGTACGGCTTCGCATGCGGACAGCGCGTATGGAAACGGCAACCGGAAGGCGGCGCGGTCGGACTCGGCAGATCGCCGGACAACGAAGGCTTCGCACGCCGCTCGTGCGGGCTACTCGCCGGAATCGCGCGCAGCAGTGCTTGCGTGTACGGATGCAGCGGCGCGTCGAACAGTGCATCGACATCGGCCAGTTCGACGATCTCGCCGAGATACATCACGGCGACGCGGTCGCTCATATGGCGGATCACCGCGAGGTCATGCGCAACCATGATCAGCGTGAGGCCGAGGTCCTGTTTCAGTGTCTCGAGAAGATTGATCACCTGCGCCTGCACCGAGACGTCGAGCGCCGACACCGGCTCGTCGCCGACGATCAGCTTCGGCTCACCGGCCAATGCGCGCGCGATGCCGATCCGTTGTCGCTGGCCGCCGGAGAATTCGTGCGGGTAACGGTCCGCGTAGGCCGGTTGCAGGCCGACCGTGCGCAGCAGTTGGGCGACGCGCTCGCGGTGCTCGGCGTTGTTGCGCGCGAGCCCGTGCAATGCGATCGGCTCGCCGACGATCTGGCCGATGGTCATGCCCGGATTCAGCGACGCGAACGGATCCTGAAAGATGATCTGCATTTCGCGGCGCAGCCGCCGCAGCGGCGCGCCTTGCTGATGCGTGATGTCCTTGCCTTGATAGAAGACGCGGCCGTCTGTCGAGTTGATCAAACGGAGCAGCAAGCGGCCCAGCGTGGACTTGCCACAGCCAGATTCGCCGACGATCGCGAACGTCTCGCCGGGGTGGACCGCGAACGACACGTCGTTGAGTGCATAGACGGTTGGCGTGCGCGTGAAGAGCTGCCGCGTACCGCCAAAATGCTTTGTCAGTGAGCGCGCCTCGATGATCGGCGTCGGCGAATTCGAGGCCGGGTGTGCGTGCGGCGTCGGTTTAGTGGGCGTCGTCATGCAATTTCCTTGCGCAATAGCGGCGCGGCGATCTGGTCGACCGGAGCGAGCCAGCACGCGACGCGATGCACGCCGGCGATCACCCTGTCGGGCGGCGCGGCGTCAATACAGCGTTGCTCGGCGAACGGGCAGCGCGGCGCGAAGCGGCAGCCGTGCGGCATCAACTCGGGCGACGGCACTGAACCGCGGATCGTCGCGAGCGCGCCTTCGCGCTTGCCGACCGACGGAATTGCGCCCATCAGGCCGATCGTGTAAGGATGCTGCGGGTCGTCGAACAGATCGGCGACGGTACCGTATTCGACGATGCGTCCCGCGTACATCACCGCCACGTGGTCGGCGACTTCCGCGACGACGCCGAGGTCGTGCGTGATCAACACCATCGCAGTGCCGGTCTCGGCTTGCAGATGTTTCACGAGCGCCAGCACCTGCGCCTGGATCGTCACGTCGAGCGCGGTCGTCGGCTCGTCGGCGATCAACAGGCGCGGGCGGTTCGCGAGCGCCATCGCGATCATCACGCGTTGGCGCATGCCGCCGGAAAGCTGATGCGGGTACGCATCGAGCCGGGTTTCCGGCGCCGGGATCCGCACTAGCCGCAGCATCTCGAGCGCCTGCTCGCGCGCCTGCCCGCGCCCGATATCGCGATGCCGCCGGATGCTTTCGCCGATCTGCTCGCCGACCGTGAACGCCGGGTTCAGCGACGTCATCGGCTCCTGAAAGATCATCGACAGCCGGTTGCCACGAATGTCGGCCAGTTCGCGCTCCGACAGTGAGAACAGGTCCTTGCCTTCGAAGTGCGCGGTGCCGGCGACGCGTTGCGCAGGCGGACTCGCGAGCAGCCCCATCAGTGCGAGCGACGTCACGCTCTTGCCGCAGCCCGATTCACCAACGATGCATAGCGTCTCGCCAGTGCCGACTGAGAACGACACGTCGTGGACGAGGTTCGGCACCTCGGCGGCGCGCGAGAACTTCAACGAAAAGCCGCGGACCTCCAGAACCGGTCGGCGGGCGGCATCGGTCATGCTGGGAAACTCCATATCGTGCTGCTAGTCCTGTTCAAAGGCTGTGCTGGCGGAAAGTATGTGGTGCGCTTCACGATGGAAAATATTAATATTTCTTACCGATACTTAACTTTTCCTTGAGCATGAGCGATGCCGACCCTCCGCATGTTAAGAACCTTTCGAGCCGTCGCGCGGACCGGATCATTCGCGGCAGCGGCCGGGAGCGTCGCGCTGACCCAAGCGGCGGTCAGCTTGCAGATGCGCGGGCTCGAACAGGCGCTGGGCCGGCAGCTGTTCGACCGCAGCGGTCGGCAGATTGCGCTGAGCCGCCACGGACAAGAGATCTGGCCGAAAGTCGAGCAGATTTTCGACCTGCTGGCCGAACTCGAGGCGACGCCGGCGGGTTCGATGGTCGGGCCGGTGACCATCGGCGCGATGGTGTCGGTGATCGGCGCGCTGTCGCTGGTCGTCGCGCATTTGAAGGCCGCGCATCCGCAACTGGACGTGCGGCTGCTGTCGTCACGCTCCGACGAACTGGCGCGGATGGTGGAGGCGGGTGAGGTCGATATCGCGGCGATCGTCGCGCATGCCGACACGACGCTATCCGACACGCTGAAGTGGACGACGCTATACACGGAGCCGCTGATGCTGGTGGTTAGCCGCGAAATCGGCGACAACGATCCGCAGAGGGTCCTGCGCAGCCACCCCTTTCTGCGCTTCGACCGGCGGGTGCGCACCGGGCGCGTCGTCGAGCATGCACTGCAGACAGCCGGCGTGACGGTCAACGAATTCCTCGAACTCAACTCGATCGAGACGATCGTCGCGCTGGTGCGCGAAAATGTCGGCGTCACGGTGCTGCCGCTTCTGCATCGCGGCAACTGGCAAAACGATCCGTTACTACGCGTGCTGTCGATTTCGGATCCGCCGGTGTTGCGCACGGTCGGCATGATCCAGCGCGCGTCATATGACCGGCCCGGCATCACGCAGGCGATTATCGATGCGCTGCACAGCGACTGGGCGCTTGACCCTTCGATATCCAGGCCGCTTGCGGATCCGTGAAGGACTAACTTTACTCTGTCGATAAATTCATGCCATTGCAGAAACTCCTTCAGACGTGGCATGAGGAAGCGATGGTCGGGAAATTGTCGTTCGATGAGTACCTGGAGCATCTTTGCGAGGCACTCGGGCACAGCGATCGCAACGCTGGGCTGGTGGGATACTGCCAAGGCTTGATGTTGCCGTTGCGGCGTAAAAGCGTGGAGCCGCTGCCCGCCCACCTCGAACCTGAACGTGTCAGCGCGCGGCACCAGTCGTTGCATCACTTCGTTTTGAAATCAGAGTGGTCAAATACTGCTCTGCTTTAGCGAGTAAGACGCTGGGTGTTGCCGCATATGAATCCTGCCAACGGGCTGTTCTGATAGCTTATGAAACCAACGAGTAAAATTGCTAGGCGGCAGACAGCGGGCTGTTGCCAGAACATTGCAGCTGTCCTTTCTTGATCATGTGCATTAATTCGACGCTACTCAGAATGACACGCGCACAGTTGAGATCCTTGAATCCGAGCATCGGTCGGGTTCGGCGTTTGATGGCCCGATGGTACTGCTCCACGATGTTGTTCAAATACTTGATCTGAAGAACCTTGACGGGCATCTCGCGCTCGGCATTCACCGCGTTAAGCGCGGGGCCGCTTTTGTCGATGGTCACCGTCTCGTGCGAACCGTTCTGACCGATTGCCTTTTTGAAGAAACGCCGCGCAGCAGGCTTATCCCGCCTTGCTCTGAACAGAAAGTCAATGGTATTGCCCGCCTTATCCACTGCGCGGTAAAGATATTTCCACGAGCCCTTGACCTTGATACTTTCGGTAACCATGCGGCGCGCGTCAAGCAAGTTGTCGCCTCACTCATGCAGCCAGAGGCTGTTTATTTGCGCTGATCGACGCCATCTCGACGACTGAGTCGCGTTCGGGGTTAAGCGTCACGGCACCAACCGGTGTCCAGTTGCGCGTGTGGCGCGACCAGCGGGCCGGATTGCGCTCGCGGGCCCTCTCGTACAGTGCATGCCGAGCGGCGAGAAGCGCACGATCGTCACCGGCGTGACGCTGCGCAGGCGTCACGTAGTGGATGCCACTATGACGATGCTCGAAGTTGTACCACTGCACGAAGCCGGCAGCCCAGGTGCGAGCAGCGTTCAGGTCCTCGAAGCCTGTGACCGGAAACTCCGGCCGGTACTTCGCGGTTCGGAACAGCGCCTCGGCATAGGCGTTGTCGTCGCTGACCCGGGGGCGCGAGTACGACGGCTTGATGCCCAGCCAGTGCAGCATCGCCAGCACGGTAGTGGCCTTCAGCGTCGCCCCGTTATCGCCGTGCAGCACCGGCCGGGCCTCAAGGGCGGCAATGCCTTCGGAGAGCGCCGTACGACGTACGAGATGAGCAGCGTGTTCGGCCGCGTCGCTGTCGTGCACCTCCCAGCCGACAATCTTGCGGCTGTACAGGTCCAGAATCAGGTACAGGTGGAACCATCGCCCTGTGACCGTTGCCGGCAAATAGGTCATGTCCCAGCACCACACCTGGCGCGGCGCGGTTGCAACGTGCGTGGTCGGCGGCCGGCCGCTCGAAGGAGTTCTGGCACGGCCACGGCGCCTCATCTGCCCATGCTCGCGCAGCACGCGTGCAAAGGTCGATTCGCTGGCGATATACACGCCTTCGTCAGCCAGCATCGGCACGATGCGCGCCGGTGGCATGTCGGCAAAGCGCGGCTCGCTGGCTACGCGCAGCACGTTTTCCCGCTCCTGCGGGCTCAAGGTGTGCGCGGGCAGCAGGCGCATCGCGCCGGGCCTGGCGTCGCCAGTGACGAGCCCTTGATTGGCCCTCCAGCGCTGCAGGGTACGCACGTCGATTCCGGCCACCTCGCAGGCCAGGCGCAACCGTGCGCCAGCCAGTCTTGCCGAATCGATTTCCCGGGCCAGGAACTGGCGATCTTCGAGGCCGATCATTCGTCCTCGCCCTTGTCCGTGTTGAAGATCGCCCCGAGTTTTTTTGAAAGAACCAGCAATGCGGCTGCCTCGGCCAGTGCTTTCTCCTTGCGCCGCAGTTCGCGTTCCAGTTCCTTGATGCGACGCTGGTCCTGCTTCGTCTGCTGTGGACTCGCACGGGCCTCTTCGGGCTCGGCCAGCGCCTGCGTGGCCGCTTGCCGCCACTGCGCCAGTTCCTGCGGATACACGCCATGCTCGCGGCACCACGCATTGCGGGCCGTCTCGTCCATCGCTGCCGTGCTCAACACCGCTTCGAAACGCGCGGCCGCTGTCCATGCCCGCTCGCGAGCGGGCATGGACAGCGCATCACTGCGCCAGCGCTCCAGCGTCTGCGCGCCCACACCGATCTCTCGCGCAACCTCTTCCACTGATGCGCTCTCCGGCGGCAGCAACCGCGCCACTGCTCTGTCCTTGAATGTCTTTCCGTAACGCGCCAACTTGTTCTCTCTTTATCGCCCCCAGATTCCAATTTTATCCAGGCGACAACCATTGTGACGCGGGGGGCATGGTCACGTACACTTTCAGCGGAACGATTACGGCAACGGACCTTCCAATGTTTGCCGTAGTGGCGCCGGCAATGGTCGTCCCATCCGTAATCGGCGCACGGCTTTACATTGGCATGAGTGAAGTCGCGTTCCGGAAAATCGTGCTTGGACTGCTAACAGTGTCGGGGGCGGCCTCTCTCGCGTCTGCTATTCCTTGGCTCATCGCGTGGGGTCGATGAATTCATCGATGTCCGAAAGACTTCGTCGCTAGCTCGAGCGTCGCATTGGTGCATGCCTTCACTTAAATCAGACGGGTGGAAGGCCTTACTGCGACAGAACCCTCACCAAAACGTGCGAACACGGTGCGCAATGCTCCGACGACGGCTTCGTCGGGGTGCAGCCTGACCTCGCCGTCGGCTTCGCCCCACACCCATCCCGGTGGGCAGGCCGCGGCGCAATTCGCCACGGGCGGCCTTGTTGCGAATATCCCGTCCAGCCGGGCACGCAGGAGATGCAGTTCGGCCTCGCTCATGGTGGCCTTCAATCCGAGCAACAGCCGCTATCGATCGTGGCCGGCCTCGCGTGTCTTGAGACGGTTCAGGAAGACACCGGCGACTCGACCACCCATGGCAAGCGCGCTGCGAACGCGTTCGGCTATTCCAGGCGCGTTTGTGAGCCGGACTCCGCGTCACGGTTCGAAGGCGCGCGATCGGTACGCTTTTCGCCGAGATCGAATTGCCGTCGCGCCGATTCCATTTCCGTCATATGCGCTTCCACCCAGTCCCAGATCCCACAGATCTTGTCGAGCAGACTGCGTCCTAGCGGCGTCAACTGATAGTCGACACGAGGCGGTATCACGGGATGCACATAGCGCGTGACGAGACCGTCGCGTTCGAGTTGCCGCAAGGTCTTCGTGAGCATCTTCTGACTGACGCCCCCCACCTCGTCGCGTAGCCGCGAGAAACGCATCTCGCCATGGGTGCCCAGCGCATCGATCACGAGGATCGTCCACTTGTCGGCGATCTGCTCGATGACGTTGCGCGCGAGGTCATCGGTTTTCTTCTGCGGGTTCTCGGCGGCGTGAGGGCCGTCGTAGCAATTTGTTTCCATGGGGAAAGTATGGAACCTTCAGGTGCCTTCTTGTGATCGCCGGATGCGGCTGAAATAATCGACTCGCTTGCCCGTCCTTTTGGCACGTCGCATTTTCTCGGACCGCATTCGACATGGATGCGGCGCTTTAACCAGAGAGCATCGCATGACTATTGAAACAATTGAAGTTGAGGGTTTATCGACGCCTGTATCGCGTATCGGCCTGGGCACGTGGGCGATCGGCGGATGGATGTGGGGCGGCACTGATGAGAAGGACTCGATTGCGGTGATCCGCCGGGCGCTTGACAGCGGCGTGAACCTTATCGACACGGCGCCGGCGTACGGCTTCGGCGCGTCGGAGGAAATCGTCGGCAAAGCGCTGGCCGATGGATATCGCCATAAGGCAGTCATCGCGACTAAAGTCGCTCTCGAATGGCAGGATGGCAAGGTATTTCGCAACGCTTCGCCGGAGCGTATTCGTCATGAAGTAGAGGATACACTTCGGCGCTTGCGGACAGATTACATCGATCTGTACCAGGTTCACTGGCCCGATCCGCTCGTGCCAATCGAAGAGACGGCCGCGGTGCTGAACGACCTACGCAAGGAAGGCAAGGTTCGCGCGCTTGGCGTCAGCAATTTCTCTGCGGCGCAAATGGACGCGTTCCGTCGCGTGGCGCCGCTGTCCGCCACCCAGCCGCCTTATAACCTGTTTGAACGCGACATCGACCGCGACGTGCTGCCTTATGTGAAACAGCATGGGCTGGTTGCACTCGCCTATGGCGCACTGTGCCGCGGATTGCTGGCAGGGCGCATCGGCGCCGAAACGCGTTTCGAGGGCGACGATCTGCGTCAACATGACCCGAAGTTCCGTGCGCCGCGTCGTCAGCAGTATGTCAACGCTGTGAAAGCACTGAACGTCTTCGCGCGCGATAACTTCGACAAGTCGGTGCTTGCGCTTGCCGTGCGCTGGGTGCTGGACCGCGGCCCGACGATCGCGCTGTGGGGTGCGCGCCGTCCGTCGCAACTGGACGGACTCGAAGCCGCGTTCGGCTGGCGACTCGACGACAAGGCCTTTGCGCAAATCGACGCGATCGTCTCGCAATTCGTCAAGGACCCGGTAGGTCCGGAGTTTATGGCACCGCCGCAACGTGTTCTGGTGTCGTGAAAGGAGTGTATTGAACATGCGAACCAATCGACGAAACTTCATTGTGCATACCGTTGGCGCCGCGGCGCTGGCAATGACCGGCGGCGCTGCGTGGGCCGCGCCCACGCAGCTTCAGGAAGGCGATCCGGCCGCGCAGGCGCTCGGCTACCGGACCGACGCATCGCGTGTCGATCACGCGGAATATCCGCGCTTCAGCGCCAACCAGCACTGCTCGAATTGCCAGTTTTATCAGGGCAAGCCAGCCGACACGAGCGCGCTTTGCGCGCTGTTCGGTGCGAAGCAGGTGAGCGGCGCGGGATGGTGCAACGCCTATCAGGCGAGAGCCTGATCGGCTTGTGCGGGTAAAGCGATACGGCGCATGACGACGTTGGGCCGTTCGCGTCGACTACGAGGAATCAGTTGATGGAACTCATTGTGAACGGCGTGCATCACAACGTCGATGCGGATGCGAATATGCCGCTGCTGTGGGCAGTCCGTGATCTGCTCGGGCTGCACGGGACCAAGTTCGGTTGCGGGGTCGGTGCGTGCGGCGCATGCACGGTCCATCTGGACGGTGTCGCTGTGCGTTCGTGTGTGACCGCACTGGCGGATGTTCAGGGCAAGCCCGTAACGACCATCGAGGGACTCGGCAAAGGCGGCGATCACCCGGTGCAGCGCGCGTGGAAGGCCGCCAATGTGCCGCAGTGCGGTTACTGCCAGCCGGGACAGATCATGCAGGCCGCGTCGTTGCTCAAGCAGGCGCCGAAGCCGAGTGACGAGCAGATCGTCGAAGCGATGTCCGGCAATGTTTGCCGCTGTGGCACCTATCAACGCATCAAGGCCGCCATCAAGGCGGCAGCGTCGGAGGCGTGATGGGCGAAATCGTCAATCTGAGCCGGCGCGGGGTGTTGAAAGGGACCTTGGCGGGTGGGGTTGTGCTGGGCTTGCAAATCGGCGGCGCGGGCACCGCGCTCGCGGCGAGCGTGCTGTCATCCGCGAATGGCGCGAAAGGGGCTTTCGCACCGAACGTGTATGTCTCGGTCGCGCCGTCCGGCGAGATCATTCTGGTCGTGCATCGTTCGGAGATGGGGACCGGTATCCGCACCAGTCTCGCGATGATTCTTGCCGACGAGCTCGACGCCGACTGGAACGCCGTCAAGGTCGTGCAGGCGCAAGGCGATGCGAAGTATGGCGACCAGAATACCGATGGCTCGCGCAGCATCCGCCAGTTCTTCCAGCCATTGCGCGAAGCAGGGGGCACGGCCCGGCAGATGCTCGTGGCGGCGGCCGCCGTGCAATGGCGCGTGGCGCCAGCGACCTGTCACACCGAGCCGGGTCATGTCGTGCATGCGGCGAGCGGGCGGCGCGTCGCCTACGGCGCGCTCGCAACGGCGGCGGCGCGTCAGCCGGTGCCAAGCCGTGACACGCTGCATCTGAAAGACGAGGGTACATGGCGCTATATCGGCAAGTCGCTGCCGATCGTCGATCTCGACGACATCGTCCACGGCCGGGCGACGTACGGTATCGATGTCGTGTTGCCCCGAATGACGTACGCGTCGATCGAACATTCGGCGGTCTATGGCGCGACGCTCAAGAGCGTCGATTCGACCGAAACGATGAAAGTGCCCGGCGTGCTGCATGTGGTCCGCATTCCCGCTGCGCCGTTGCCCGCCGGTTTCCAGCCGCTGGGCGGCATCGCGGTGGTGGCAACCAGCACCTGGTCTGCGATGCAAGGGCGGCGGAAATTGAGGCTCGACTGGGACCTTGGGCCGAATGCATCGTATGACAGTCAGGCTTATCGCAAGGCGCTCGAGGACACCGCGCGGCAGCCGGGCAAAATCGTTCGCAACAACGGCGACACAGCGGCTGCGCTAAAGAGCGCCGCCCACCATGTCTCGGCGGACTACTACGTGCCGCACCTGGCGCATGCGGCGATGGAGCCGCTCGCCGCGACCGCGTCCTATGCGAACGGTGCGGTTGAAGTCTGGACCGCGACGCAGAATCCACAGCAGGCTCGCACGACCGTGGCACAGGTGCTCGGCGTGCAGGAGCGGGCCGTGACGATCAATGTCACGTTATTGGGCGGCGGCTTCGGCCGTAAGTCCAAGCCTGACTACGTGGCCGAGGCGGCGTTCCTGTCACGCGAGGTCGGCGCGCCCGTGAAGCTCACGTGGACTCGCGAAGACGATGTGCACAATGACTATTTCCATGCGGTGTGCGCCCAGCACATGGAAGGCGGGCTCGATGCGCAAGGCAAGACGGTCGCGTGGTTGCACCGCACGGTGTTTCCGTCGATCAGTTCGACATTCAAGGCTGATGTCCGTTACGGGGCGGCGGGTGAACTGGGGCAGGGCGTGACCGACATGCCTTACGACATCGCCAACGTGCGGTGTGAGAACGGCGCCGCCTCTGCACACACGCGCATCGGCTGGTATCGATCGGTATACAACATTCCCCACGGCTTCGCATTAGGGGCGTTCGTCGATGAACTTGCCGCGGCCGCGCGGCAGGATCCGGTGCAGCACCTGCTCACGCTGCTCGGCACGCCGCGGCATGTCGATCTGCATGCACTAGGGGTCGATTACCCGAACTACGGCGCGTCGATCGACGAGTATCCGATCGACACCGCCCGCCATGCGGCCGTGGTTCGCGCGGCCGCCGTGCGCTCCGGGTGGTCGACCGTATTGCCGGCGCGGCATGGGCGCGGGATTGCGGTACATCGCAGCTTTCTGAGTTACGTGGCGGCGGTCGCGCATGTGCAGGTGGCCGACGACGGTTCGGTGCGTGTGACACGCGTCGATCTGGCCGTCGACTGCGGGCGCATCGTCAATCCCGATCGGGTTATTGCGCAGTTCGAGGGTGCGGTGGTGATGGCGCTCGGCAACACGTTATACAGTGAACTCACTTTCCGGAACGGCGCGTCGGAGCAATCGAACTTCACGGACTACCAGGTTGCCCGTATCGATTCCGTTCCCGAGACACACGTGTATATCGTGCCGAGCGATGCGCCGCCGGGCGGTGTTGGCGAGCCGGGCGTGCCGCCGACTTCAGCGGCCATCTGCAACGCGATCTTCAATGCGACCGGCCAGCGCATTCGTGCGTTGCCGGTGGATACGTCGCTGTTGAAACGGACGTAGCGGCGCAACGCATCGGTTGCGGCGGTATTGTGTTGCGAAATGGCCATTTGCAGCGCGGTGCCTCCGCGTGCGTCGACATGATTGACGTTCGCTCCGTGCGCCACCAGCACCGCAAGCATATCGAGCTGGCCGAACAGCGCAGCAAACGATAGCGCCGTTTCCCCTGCGTTGTTGGTTTGATCGATAGGGCAGCGCGTCCCGAGCAATATTTGCGCAATGTTCGTTTCGCCCTTGAAAAGCGCACCCATCAACGCGGTATTGCCGTGCTTGTCGGCGGCGCATGCGTTGGCGTGTGCGGCAAGAAGCGCCTTTAGCGTGTCCGGGTGATTGTCATACGCGCTAAGAATGAGCGCCGTATATCCGTCAGGCGTTGCGGTTTCGATCGGATAGTGTGCGTCGATCAGCAATTGAACGATATCGGTGCGCCCTTCGCGCGCCGCGGCGAACCAATCATCGGTGTATCCCCGCGCGTCGACCGTGCCGGAATACGTTGCTGGCCGATAAACGTGCTCCGCACAACTCGCGGTCAGGAGTGCGGCTATCGCTGCCACGGCTGCGTTTCGAACTACTCGCCGCGCAGTAGAGAAACCTCGCATGACATTCTCCGTCGGAAATCGTATTCAGGCAACACGGGGCCTACTGGCTTCAGTTATTGCCAAGGTGCGACGCCATATCCTGCACGCGTGAGAGATCCGCATGTGTGGCGCGCGCGAGGCGGGTACCGTAATCGGAATCAGCCTTGTAGAAGTACGACAGCATCGTGTACTTGTTCGCGTCGTTTGTTACACGGCCCAGATCGCCCGACAATGCCGTGACCCGAACCGCCTTGTTGGCTTCAGGTAGCGTCCGGTAGAACTCGCCAGCCGGACGGAAGTCGAGCGTCTTGTGGATCGCCATTTGCTGCGTCGTTCCGCTGAGCGGCGTCTGCACGGACTTGTACCTGGCCTGCTGCGAGATCTCCGCTACCCGGGTCATTCTGCACGGACTCTCTCTGTTTAATTTGGATCGGTAGCCGTCAATGCGCTCGATACAATTTCCGCACTACTGCGATGCGGCTTGCGCATGGCCGCTAACCTCGCAGCCGGCGTCGGGTTCGATGCCGATAAAGTAGAGTATGGAGATCAGTACCAACGCCGCGACAAGCAGAAACGCGACCCGGAAGTCAGCGAGCGAAAGCTGCGCGTGGCCGCCATGTATCAGGACTGCAGCATGGAGCGCGATCGCACCGAATGCGATGCCTAGACCGATGGTCATCTGCTGGACCATGCTGAAAAACGTGCTCGCCGAACTCATCCGCGCCGACGGCACGTCCGCGAATGCGAGCGTGTTGATGCTGGTGAACTGCATCGATCGGCATAGCCCGCCGATCAGCAGCACCAGCATGATCAGCGTGCGTGGCGTGTCCGGCGAGAGTAGGGCGCACAGGGCGATGGTGGCGGCAGTGAGCAGGCCATTCACGATCATTACCTTGCGAAAACCAAAGCGCTTGAGAATGGGCGTGGTGACGGTCTTCATGGCCAGATTGCCGGCCGCGTAAGCGAGCACGAGCAAACCGGCGGCGAACGCGTTCAGCCCGAAACCGAGTTGGAAGAACAGCGGCAACAGGAAGGGCGAAACGCTGACCGAGACGACATACAACGAACCTCCTTCGAGGGTCACGCGAAAGGTCGGGATTCGCCACGGCGCAAGATCGATCAGCGGATGTTCGGCACGCCGGAAATGCCGTACCGCGAAGGCTGCGGCGACCACGCCACCCGTCAGGGCGGCGACCGTGATGTGCCAGTCGCCATACGGTTGCCCAACGAGCTCCATGCCATACATGAGGCAGGTTAGCGCGACTCCGCTAAGCACGAATCCGGGCACATCGAACGGCCGGCGGCTGGATTCGCGGTAGTTCGGAATGAAGGTGGCGGTCAGCACCAGACCCAGCAGACCGATCGGTACGTTCAGCAAAAAGATCCACCGCCAGCTGAAATAGGTCGAGATAAAGCCGCCCAGCGCTGGACCCAGCACCGGTGCGGCCAACCCGGGCCAGGTAATGTAGGCGATCGAGCGCATCAGATGACGCTTCTCAGTGCTGCGCAGCACCGCGAGCCGGCCTACCGGCACCATCATTGCACCGCCGAGTCCCTGCAGGATCCGCGCGACTGTGAATTCGACGAGACCGTTGCTGAGTCCGCAAAGTATCGAGGCGCCCGTGAACACGACGATGGCGCTACCGAACACAGAGCGTTGCCCAAAGCGATCCGCCACCCAGCCGCTGATCGGGATGAAAACCGCGAGCGCGAGCAGATAGGCGGTCATGCCGATACTCAACCTCACGGGCGTGACGCCGAACGTAGCGGCCATGTGGGGCAGCGCTGTCGCAATCACCGTAGCGTCCAGGTTCTCCATGAAATAGGCACTGGCGACGATCAACGCGATGATGACCGATTGACGGCTTGACAAAGACATGAGCGGAGAACCGATACGGGTTGAGTGGCAGACTCGCAAACGCCCTGGCGCGGGTATTTGCCGATGCCGGTAGTCACAGATGAAGCTCGCTTCGCGATGGCACTGAGATAGTGCATGGCTAGACCGGGAGCATGGCGACACCGGTTCATGCTTGCGGACGATGTACTCTATCAAATCATAAATCGTCATGTGAAGACGTATTTGAAAAACCCGTTCACAAGGGAGGGGCATGAAGGCAGGGATGGCGCCGATCAAACGGCCGATAAAAAAACGCCACATCGCGATTTCCCTTACAAACAGGCAAATACACGAGCTTGCATGCTGGATCGACGTCGAGCCTGTTCATGGAAATGTAGTCGTCAATTGACGATTTAATTTATCGGCGATATCCTCGTTGCCAATGCGATGGCTGAAGCAGTAGCTATCCAACGGGGTGAACAGCGCCGCACGCGCGGCTGGAGCGACTCATGAGCAGCGTCAAGCGAATCGGGAATGGCCGACGTCGATTGCCTCGGTTACCGGCGGGCGGGGGCTGTCGCGGGTTGCCGGTCTTCGCCCGGAATTGCGGCCGGAGTCCGCGGGCGCAACGCGTATGAAGCCCACCGCATTTTCGTATCACCGGCCGAGCACGCTCGACGACGCGCTGTCGCTTCTTGCTCTTCACGGTTTTGACGCCAAGCTGATCGCCGGAGGACAAAGCCTCGCGCCGATGATGAATATGCGCTTCGCGCAACCGGCGCACCTGGTCGATCTGAATGCGCTGCCTCAACTCAAGGGCGTCACGCTTGAACCCGATACGCTAGCGGTCGGCGCCATGACGCGCCATCACGAGCTGGCCACCAGCAACACAGTACGCGCTGCTTGCCCGCTACTGGCTGAAGCGGCGGCGACGATCGGACATTACGCCATCCGACAGCGCGGGACACTCGGCGGCAGTCTCGCGCATGCGGACCCCGCGGCGCAATTACCGCTCATTGCGAGCACGCTAGGCGCACGCATCGAGATTGTCGGGCCGGCCGGCAGCCGGGAGGTGTCGGCGGCACAGTTTCTGATCGCGGTGATGACCACCGATCTGGCGGTTGACGAAATCATTCGCACGGTGCGCTTTCCGACGGCGTTGTCCGGCGAGCGGCATGCCTTCGAAGCATTTAGCCGACGGCACGGCGATTTCGCGATCGCGGCTTGCGCTGTCACCGCCGTGCTCGCGGATGACAGGTTCGCCTCGTTGCGGATCGGCGTAGGCGGTGTGGCAGATGTGCCGCTGGTGCTTGACGATCTCGCTGCGGGATTCGTCGGCGAAACGGCCGATGCGCCGAGCGTCGGCAGGATTGCCGAGGCAGTCGCAAACGCCGTCGAGGTGCACGATCAGCCAGGTATTAGCGCCGCGTATCGGCGCGATCTCGTCAAGGCGCTCATCGCGCGAGCATTGCAGCGGATAACCGCCGGCGTTACGCAACCCGATTAGGCCGTTCATGGAAAAGACAGCAATTTATCTGAGTGTGAACGGTGCGCGCCATGATGTGCATTGCGAGCCTCGCAAGCTATTGTCCGATGTGCTGCGCGAAGATTGCCGGCTGACGGGCACGCATGTCGGATGCGAGCACGGTGTGTGCGGCGCATGCACCGTGTTGATCGATGGCCGCCCGGCACGCTCATGTCTGGCTTACGCCGTGCAGATGGATGAAGCGCAAATCACGACCATCGAGGCGGTAGCGCAAGACGGTCGTCTGTCGCCGCTCCAACAGGCGCTGCATGAGTGCCACGGTCTGCAGTGCGGTTTCTGCACGGCCGGCATCGTCATGACATTTGAAGCGTACCTGCGCGAGAACCCGTGGCCATCCGAGGCCCAGGTGCGCGAGGTGCTGTCGGGCAATCTGTGCCGCTGTACCGGATATCAGAACATCGTGCGGGCGATCCTGCTCGCGGCCGAGCGGATGCGCGCGGAGACGGTCGATGGCTGAGCAGACGTTTCGTTATTTCAACAAAGCGACGCCTCGCACCGAAGACTATCGGCTGCTGACCGGCTATGGCCGGTATCTCGACGACATCGAGATACCCGGTGTCCTTCACGTGTGCTTTGTTCGCTCGCCGCACGCGCATGCGCGGATCGTCTCCATCGATATTCACGGCGCCGCCGCAATGCCCGGCGTCGTCACCGTCATCACGGGCCTGGAGCTCGCGCAGTGGACGACGCCGTTCCGTGTCGCACCACCCGTCGAAGGACTGAAGCCCGTCGAATTTGCGACGATGCCAGTGGACATAGTGCGTTTTCAGGGCGATCTGGTGGCTTGCGTCGTCGCGACGGATCGGTACCTCGCTGAAGACGCCGCCGAGCAGGTGCTCGTCGAGTTCGAACCGCTGCCCGTGGTGACAGACATGTGGCGGGCGCTTGCACCCAACGCGGCGCAAGTCGACCCGGCCGTGCCAGGCAACCTGGTCTCGCACCAGACCTACGTGCATGGCGACCCTGAGCGCGCCAACAGCCGGGCCTTCCGGGTAGTCGAAGCGACCTTCCAGCAGCAGCGCCAGACCCATGTGCCGATCGAAACCCGCGGCTGTGCAGCGGTCTGGGACGCCGGACGGAACCACCTGACGTTCCATATTGGAACGCAGGTGCCACATCCTTTGCGCACTCAACTGGCGCAGCGCCTCAAGCTCGACGAGTCTCAGGTGACCGTGATTTCGCCCGATGTCGGTGGAGCGTTCGGACAGAAAATCGCCTTGTACCGCGAAGAGTTGACGGTTGCTGCGCTGGCTCGCCAATTGAAACGGCCCGTGCGCTGGCGTGAGGATCGCCTCGAGAACCTGACGGCCGCCGCCAATTCGCGTGAGGACTTCTGCCGCACCCGCGCGGCGGTCGATGAGCGCGGCACGCTGCTCGCTCTCGAACTCGAACTCCGCGAAGACTTTGGCGCCTATTGCTTCTTTCCTGCCAACTATCTGGCGCGCGTCGTTGCGATGATCCTGAGCGGACCGTACCGGCTGCAGGACTACGCTTTCGATGTGAAGGTCGTGCTCAGTCATAAATGTGGCAATGCACCGATGCGCGCGCCGATGTCCATCACCAGCTGGGTGATGGACGGCACGCTGGATGCAATCGCGCGGGAACTGGCACTCGACCCGGTCGAGGTACGCCGGCGCAACCTGCTGAGTCCGGCAGAACTGCCGTACCGCACTGCTACGGGAGAATGTCTGGACGACATCACGCCGACCCAGACGTTCGAGGCCTTGCTGTCGGCGCTCGACTACGCGGGCTTTCGCGAGCGCCAGCGGGCGGCGCGCGCAGATGGCCATTACCTGGGGCTTGGCCTGTGCAACGTGGTCGAACCGACCACGTATGGTTCGCGCTTCTATAAGGCTGCGGGAATTCCCGGTTCGGGGCACGAGGCAAGCTGGATCCGTATCGAACCAGGCGGGGTGGTGAACGCGTCGGTCGGTCTAGGGCCCAGTGGTCAGGGCTATGAAAGCGCGATGGCCAACGCGGTGGCGGAGGGCCTGGGCGTGCCGCCGTCGAGCGTGCGCATTCATATGGGCCACACTGATATCGCACCATACGGTATGGGCAGTCGTGGCGCCCGCAGCGGCACGGCAGGCGGCGGCGCGCTTTACCTGTGCGCACTCGACGCACGCCGCAAGGTTCTCGCGATCGCCGCCGGTTGCCTTGGTTTGCCTGACGAGCAGTCGCTGCGCCTGATCGACGCGAGAATCGAGCGTCGTCGCGCGGACGAGTGGATCGACACGGGTTTGAGGCTCGCCGACGTCGCCCGCCGTGCGTATCTGGATCCCACCGCGTTGCCGCAAGGTTTGACGCCGGGCCTCGAATTTCACCTGACTTACGACCCTCCGGCCATGACCTATTCGAATGCGGCTCATGGATGCGAGATCGAGGTGGACGTCTTGACCGGCGCAATCCGTATCGCGCGTTACGTCGTCGCCGAAGACTGCGGCACGCTGCTCAATCCCACCGTGGTGGAAGGGCAGCAGCATGGCGCCGTGGCGATGGGACTGTCGGGCGCGCTGTTCGAGCAGATGCGTTACGACGACTCAGGACAGAACGTGACCGGCTCACTCGCCGACTACCTGATTGCTACTTCAACTGAATTGCCCAACTTCGAGATCATCCCGCTGCATACGCCTGGCAAGTCGACGGCGGCCGGCATCAAGGGGATGGCCGAAGGCGGGGTGATGGGAGCGATCGGCGCTTTGACCAACGCGGTCAATGATGCGCTTGCGCCATTGGGCGTCGTTGCCGACCGTCATCCACTGACTCCCATGCTATTGCGCGACTTGCTGCGCGACAAACTCTGAACGGACCAACCATCATGAATCAATCTACAGGCAAACCCGCGATTGGCTTTATCGGCCTTGGCATCATGGGTTTCTCGATGGCCTCGCGGCTCGCCGCCGCCGGCTATCCGCTGCACGTCTATAACCGTACGCGTGCGAAGGCTGAGCCGCTCATCGAAGCCGGCGCGAGCTGGCAAGCGACCCCGCGGGCGCTCGCCGAAGTATCGGACGTCGTGTTCACGATTGTCGGCACCCCCGCGGACGTCCGCACACTATATCTGGGCGACGACGGTCTGGTCGCGCATGCGCGGCGCGATGCGGTGCTGGTCGACATGACGACGTCGAGTCCAAAACTGGCCGAAGAGTTGGCCGCGCTCGCCGCTGAGCGCGGGGTGCACATGCTGGATGCGCCGGTATCGGGCGGCGACATCGGTGCGCGCGAAGGGCGCCTGTCGATCATGGTCGGCGGCGCACGCGCTGTGCTCGCACGCGTGGAACCGATGTTGCGCTGCCTCGGCACCAACATCGTCCTGCAAGGCGGCCCGGGTGCGGGTCAGCACACGAAGCTGTGCAATCAGATCGTCATTGCATCGACAATGGTGGGCGTGTGCGAAGGGCTCGCCTATGCGCACAGCGCCGGGCTGGACGCCGACACCGTATTGAGCGCGATTGGCGGAGGCGCGGCGGGTGGATTCCAGCTGAACAACCTGGGGCCGCGCATTGCCAAGGGCGATTTTGCACCCGGTTTCTTCATCGAGCATTTCATCAAGGACATGCGGATTGCGCACGAGGAAGCGCGGAGCATGGGACGTGAATTGCCGGGTCTGGAACTGGTGCGCGTAATGTACCAGGAGTTGGCCGAGCGGGGCTGCGCGCGCAACGGCACGCAGGCGCTGTTCAAACTATACGAGCGCTGAGCGGCGGCGATGAAGCTGACAGATCAAACCATCCTGCCCGTGCCCCCTGAAGCCGCATGGCGTGCATTGAACGATCCCGTCGTACTCGAAGCATGCCTGCCTGGCTGCAAAGCGCTGAAGAGGCTCGACGACCTGCATTTCGAATCGACCGTGCAGATTCGCGTCGGCCCGATGGCGGCGACCTTCAAAAGCAACGTCGAATTGTCGGATCTCGATCCGCCCAGGGCCTATACGATTGCCGGTATGGGCAGTGCAGGTGCGCTGGGCTTTGCCAAAGTCACTACGCGCCTGCAACTTGAAGCGCAAGGCAATACGACCGTGCTGGTGTACGACGCTGACGTCGAGATTGGCGGGAAGCTGATGAGCGTGGGCTCGCGCCTGATTCAGTCCGCCGCGAGCAAGAATCTCGACGAGTTCTTCAGCGCGCTGAAGGTGCACGTCGAAAGCCACGCGGTCTGACGGCGGTGTGCTGCGAGAGAGTACCGATCGAAACAGAGGGAACCATGTTGGTAGAAATGCGTACGTATCAGATAACGGCAGGAAAGGCAGGCGAGTTCCTGGACATCTACGAGCGCGAAGGGCTCGGCATCATCAGTCAGTACGCCCGGCTCAAGGGTTGCTGGACGAAGGACTCAGGCACGTTGAACTCGATCGTGTTCTGCTGGGGCTACGAGGACTACGCGCATCGGGCCGCGCAGCGCGCGAAACTCGCAGCCGATCCACGCTGGCAAGCTTTCACGCCGCGCATCCTGCCGTATCTCGTCCATCAGGAATCGGTGTTTCTGTCGCCAGTGCCGTTTTGCCCGATGGACTGAGGTGAGTGACGAATTTCCCGGCCGCGCGACCTATCGACGTACCTGCCGTTTGGCGGTCTGCTTGTGAGGTGGCGGGCTGACGTTTTATGACGTATCAGAAAGGACTATTGATGACACACTTTACTTTCACTCCCGGCGCCGTCGCCGTCGTGACAGGCGGCGCTGCCGGCATTGGACTCGCTGCTGCGAAGCGGTTCGCGCAGCTCGGGCTTCGCGTGTGCATTGCGGATCTGGGTGAGGACCGCCTGGCGCACGCGAAGCAGGCGATTGCCAGCGTGGCTGCTGAAGGCGCGAAGGAGGTACTGGCCGTCGAGACGGACGTCAGCCGCATCGAAGACCTGGTCCGCCTCGAAGCAGCCGTTCGGGATCGCTTCGGCGGCACGGATATCCTCATGAACAATGCGGGGATTCAACCGGGTAGCGCCATGTTCGGCGCGGCCGCTAACTGGGAGCGGGTGCTCGACGTCAACCTATGGGGTGTCATTCGTGGCACTCGGACCTTCGTGCCCGCGATGATCGCGCGCGGACGCCCGGGGCTCGTCATTAACACCGGTTCGAAGCAGGGCATCACGACGCCGCCCGGCGACCCGGCTTATAACGTCTCCAAGGCCGGCCTGAAGGCGTTTACCGAAGCACTGCAGCACGAGTTGCGCAATACGCCGGGCTGCCGGATCAGCGCGCATTTGCTGATCCCTGGCTTTGTGTTTACGGAGCTTGCCGCTCAAGGTCGTACCGAGAAACCGGCCGCCGCCTGGACGCCCGAGCAGACTGTCGATTTCATGATCGAGCGACTGGGTGCCGGCGATTTCTACATTCTGTGCCCCGACAACGATGTGCCTCGCTCCCTCGACGAGCGACGCATCCTTTGGGCTGCGGGAGACATTGTAGAGAATCGCCCGGCGCTATCGCGTTGGCATCCGGACTACGAGCAGGCGTTCGCAGCGTATATCCGGAAGAACGACTGACTTGCCTGGACCCGCGCTCCGGCGGAGCAGAGATCGTCGCTGGCGACATCGCCAATCCGAACGGCCTTTGTTTTTCGCCGGATGAAAGCCGCCTCTACATTGTCGAGTCCGGATCCACGCCAAGACGCGTCCGGGCGTACGACGTCGAGGATGGCCGACGCCTCGTCAACGGCCGCATCTTTGTCGACGGCGGCGAGCACGGCGCGCCGGATGGCTTCCGCTGCGACACCGACGGCAACCTGTGGGCCGGCTGGGGTACAGGACCGACATTGAACGGCGTGATGGTGTTCGCACCGGACGGCGAGGCCATCGGCCGCATCGCGCTGCCTGAACGCTGTGCGAACCTGTGCTTTGGCGGCGCTCGCCGCGCCACCGCCGCGAGGGTGAGTAAGCTCTATTGTCCGCGGATGGGGTGACGCCAGGCTGACCTCCGCATTACGCCGCTGTCATGTTCAGATAGGCAAGAGCGTGCTGAGCGTCGCGATGTAGTGACGGATCGAATCGCTGACGAGCCACGTCGGAAGTGCGGTCTGAACTCGATGAGGCTCTTTCAGCAAACGTACGCAAACGCGGCTATGATTTCACGCGGCGATCGGCGCCGAAACAGAAAAGGAGAAGTACCCGGATGATCCATGTCATTGCCACAATCACCGCACAGCCCGGTCAACGCGAAGCCGTGCTGGCACTTTTCAACAAGAACCGGCCGGCGGTGTTGGCCGAAGAGGGGTGCATCAGCTACGAGGCCGTCATCGACGTACCTGAGTTCGGGACGATTCAGACACCGCTCGGCAAGGACACGTTCGCTGTCATCGAGCGCTGGGAAAGCGCGCAAGCGTTGAGGGCGCACGGGGCCTCCGCGCATATGGCCGAATATGGACACAATACGCGCCCGTTGCTCGTGAGCCGCGTCATCAACGTGCTTCAGGCTTGCTAAAGAGAGCGTTCGTGGCGACCCGCCATCGGCTGGGCGGGATTCGATGCCAATGCGGGCGCCGTCACGCCGGCTCCCATCACGATGCCTCCGTGGCAACGCGGACATGGACGAACATCCGGTTCCAGGTTAGTTGGCAGCAGCAAGGACGACGCTCGCTTCGCAACGGCTGAGATAATGCGAGGGTCACGCAGGGCAGCGCGGGACTGCCGCCCACGCCCGGGGCGTATACTTTATCAAAACGTAAATCGTCAGGTGATGATAACAGCTATGATCCGAGAGCGCAGGGAGCTATGAAGACCAAAGGGACTATCGAGAAGCCGAGCCGTGGAACCGGCGCCGACCGCGTGGCGGTCAAGCGGCCGATGAAAAAAGCGCCGCAGCGTTTGCCGCGTGCCGAGCGTCAGGCGCGCGTGCTGGAGAAGGCCGCGGAATATTTCGCGGAGCATGGTCTCGGCGCACAGACCCGCGCCATCGCGGAAGCCTGCGGCGTATCGCAACGCTTGTTATATAGCCTGTTCCCGAGCAAGGCCGCTTTGATTGATGAAGTCTACAAGCGGGAAGTCGTCGGAATCTTCGACGCAATCTGGTTTGTTCAATTGCAAGACCGAAGTGTGCCGATTGAAAGCCGACTCAACCGCTTTTATTGCGAGTACTATGACACGCTCCTGACGCGCCGCTGGCTGAGGCTCTTCCTTTATTCGTCGCTCGAGGGCCTGCACACGGCGCCGGCCTATACGAACGCGATCGTCAGCCATGCGCTCGAGATCATCGTCACGGAGACCGCGTATGAACTGGGTCTACGCATGCCCGCCGACCCGGCTCAACTGGGCGAAGTGGGTTGGCTGTTACATGGCGCCGTGTCTCATCTGGCGATTCGCCGCCGCATCTATTCGAATGAAAACAGCATGCCCGCCGAAGCGGTGATTGCCATGCACGTGCGCGCCTTCCTGACGAGCCTGCCGAGCCTGCTGCCTGCGCTGTAAGCGCATTGCGAGTCGGCGCCGGGCGGCTCGCCGGTGTTATCGCTGCGATCGTCCGAGTCGTCTCCAGCGCAACTCGTCAGGTGACGATATAAACCTACGAAATTGAACTGCGTTGCCGCGCAGGCGCCGTGGCGGTTGCTCATTTCAACTTGCGGCGGATTATGACGAGGCGGCAAAGCCGCTTGCCGCCGTCTACGCGCAGCGCACCGACATCACCGCAGCCGAGCGCGCTATCTATTCGCGCGTGATCGAGGCGGGCAACAAGGCCACGCCGTTTATCGACGAGGTGATTGCACGGCAAACCTCCGGCGACACCGAAGGGGCACGCACTGTGCTGCTCCAGCAAGCGCGCCCCGCGCTGGTCGAGTGGCTCGCGGCAATCAACCAGTTGATCGACTTTCAGGAAGCACTGAACCGGCAGGGCGGCGCCGAGGCACGCCAGATAAGCGTCGATTTCCGCTTGATGATGCTCGCGCTGACCGGGCTTGCGTGCGTGATCGGTCTTGGCGTTGCGGTGCTTGTCGTGCGCAACATAGGCCGGTCGCTCGGCGCCGAGCCGCGTGAGCTGATCGCGTTCGCCGATGCGATCCGGCGCGGCGATCTTTCCCAGTGCGCCGACTTGCGCACCGGCGATACGGGTAGCGTGATGGCGACTGTCGTGCGGATGAGAGAAGCGCTCGCGGACATCGTGGGACAGGTGCGCGAGGGCGCCGATGCAGTCGCCGACATGAGTCACGCGATTGCCGCCGGCAATGCCGATCTTGGCGCGCGCACCGAGCTCCAGGCCAGCGCGCTCGAGCAGGCCACCGGCGCACTCAAGGAATTCGACGCGAGCGTGGCCACCAACGCTGCGAACGCGGGACACGCGGACGAGCTTGCCAGGCACGCCTCGGAAACGGCTGGGGAAGGCGGCATGGTGGTCGGCCGGGTGGTGGAGACGATGCATGGGATACGGGCGTCGTCGGCGCGCATCGCGGAGATCATCTCGGTCATCGACGGGATCGCGTTCCAGACCAACATCCTCGCGCTGAATGCGGCGGTCGAGGCCGCGCGGGCAGGTAGCCAGGGACGTGGTTTTGCCGTGGTGGCCGGCGAGGTCAGAGTCCTCGCGCAACGTAGCGCAGAAGCGGCCAAGGAAGTCAGGCAACTGATCGTGGCGAGCGACGCTCGCGTGAAAGACGGCGCTACCCAGGTCGATGACGCGGGCTCGACCATCACCGCGGTCGTGGGTTCGTCGGCGCGCGTCACGGGCATCATGAGCGAAATCCATGACGCATGTCAGCAGCAAACGCTTCAGATCGGCGAGGTCCGCGAGATGATCGCTAGCCTGGAGCACAGCACGCAACCCGGCGCTTTCGCTCGCCAGCAGCTACTCGTGAGCGCGTGGCGGCATAACCCGATTTTCAATTCAATCGAAATCGTCCGTGCTGCAGGCGCGCGGACATCGATACGTTTCTGTCGGCTGTAAAGGCGTATTTCGCTCGCGGCTGATGTCCGGGCGATGCCGGTTTTTTCATCGCGTGTTGACATGGCGCGTTCGGGTCGGACAATAATCTCAGCCCCGACACTCGCCAACTCAGGTTCCAAGCGTGAACGACATCACCGGCATTCCCCCCTCGCGGGCTGATCATGTCTATGTCAGTGTCCGCGAAGATATCTTCGATATGCGCCTGCTGCCCGGCGACCGCGTGACGGAAGGCAGCATCGCCGAGCGCTTCGGCGTGTCCCGCACGCCTGCGCGCGAGGCCTTGCAGCGCCTGCAAAGTGACGGCCTGATGCGCGGCTATGTACGCGGCGGCTGGGAAGTCGTGCCGGTCGATTTCAAGCGCTTCGAAGACCTGTACGAAATGCGCAAGCTGATTGAAACCTTTGCGGTCTCGAAGCTTGCGAGTGCCGAAGGAGAGCTCTCCGAAGGCGTCGCACAGATGCTCGGTCAGCTCGAACAAATCTGGAAGATCCCGCCTGCTCATCGTCGGCGTGACGGCCGCGAGATGGTCGCGCTCGACGAAGCGTTTCATCACGCCCTCGTGCAGGCCGCCGATAACGCCGAACTGACCAATGCGATGCAGCGCGTGACCGATCGCATCCGGGTCGTGCGGCGGCTCGATCTCGTGTACGGCGACTGCATCGACGAAACCTACGACGAACATGTCGCGATCCTCGATGCGATTCGTTGTCGCGAAACGGATCGTAGCGTTGCGTTGATCGCGCGCCATATCGAGGGTAGCCGCGTTGCGGTGCGCACCTTGACGGGCGAGCGCCTGCAACGCGCACGCACTGCAATGGGGCCGAATACGGTCCCCTATGCACCACCCAGATTGCGGGGCACCAGGTAGCGACATCGCCGCGCGTACCGAGCCGTGCGAAACCCTATCTGGCGCGCATGAGCGGGCGACTCGCGTGCTGGCATGCTTTTCGCATTAGTGATCGACGATCTGCAGTCCGAGAAGCATTATTAGTCCGAGCGGACCGCGTGAGTTGGACGCACTATGCCGCCGGATTTTTCGACGAAAACGCGCTGATCCCGCCTGGTTTCTTGACCTCCGGCTCGTTCCTGCTCCGGGGGACGCTAGACCGATAAGCTGGTTGTGGCAAAGGCGGCGCGACTCTGGTCATGCAGATTCCCGACCATAACGGTTTGCGGCTTCGACAGTGGGATCTTCGCCGCACGTAATCGCTTGAGGATTTCGAACAGCAGATCGCTCTTGATATCCCCTGTGATCCGGGGGCTGCGGACATAACCGGTGACGCTCAGCGTAATGCCGTCGGGCATCAGTTGACTGAACATGACGGATGGCGCCGGATGGTCGAGAATCGACGGGTGCGCCTGATAGGCACGCAGCATAAGTTCGCGAACCTGTTCAGGATCGGTGTCCAGGCTTACCCCGAGATGGACGGCAAGATAGGGATCTGCGTCAATCCGGCAAGCGCCCGGAATGGAGATGCAGCAGTTTCCAGCCGCCCTCGCGTTTGACCCAGATTTCAGTTATGAGCGCGCGAATGTTGAGCTCAGATCCATCGGTCCTGCGCACCAGGGATTGCTCGAGATGGCCCGTCGTGATCACGGTGTCTGGCAGGAACCTATATGCGAGCGGTTGCGGACGCACGATTTGACGCACCTTGATCTTCTCGGTAAGGAAGGACAGATACTCCGACTTGCCATGAACGTAGCCAGCTGAATGGACGAACGTCAGATCGTCGTCGAGTAGCGACGCGAGTTTGAGCAGGTCTCCAGCCACCGTGGCGTCGCAGCGCTGTTGTTCCAGCGCCTCGACGGCGGCCTGAATGGACGCATCTTTCATCGTAAATCTCCCGAAAATACTGCATGGATACCTCTTGTCGGAGACGGTGCCGGCCGCGTCGTGGCTCGATTCGGCTCAACGCAACAGTTCGCCGCTCAGTCCATCTGTCTTCGAAGGCGACCCGGCCCGAGACTTTCCCGTCGGCAACCCATAGCTCGCAAGCAGCGCGACCGTGCATGCGGCGATGACATACCAGGCTGGCGCTGCCAAGGAGCCGGTCATGCGAATCAGCATGGTCGCCAGCAAGGGCGCAAAGCCGCTGAATACGACAACGGCCAGGTTGTAAGCCAGCGCGATTCCGCTGAATCTGACCTGGACAGGGAATTGGTCGGCGAGCACCGACGCCCATGTCCCGCTTGCCAGTGAAAAAACCACGCCGGCAAGCACAAACAGCACCACCGGATTGACGGTGTGACTCGCCAGCGCTTCATAGAACGGGTAGCTCAATGCGATCAGCAGCGCCGCTGACGCTCGAAGCAGGTACCGGCGTGGAATCTTGTCCCCGAGCCAGCCTGCGGCGAGGAGGCCGAGGGAACTGACGATCAGATAAGCGTTCTGGGCAATTGCCGCGGTCCGTGGTGCGTAGTGCAACTGCTGGACGAGGTAGGCGGGCATGTGGCCATAAAGTATGCCGTTGACGCCGGCCATCACGGCGATCGCCAGTGCCCCCGTCGCGACCGCTTTGCCATGACGTCGCAAGGTCTCGCGAAACGGCTGTTTGACGACAGCTCCTTGCATCCTCTTGAACTCGGGCGACTCGTCCAGATTACGGCGCATCAGGTAGGAAGCGATCCCGCAAACGCCGCCGAAAAGAAACGCGATCCGCCAGCCATACGCCGCCGCGTCCGTGGCGGACAGGTAGGTCTGGATGCCGAGGTTGACGAATGTGGCCAGCAAAACACCCAGGTTCACCGCGCAGATAATAATGCCCGCGGCGAGCCCCGCCCGATGCGGCGCGGCTTCCACTGCATAGGTAATCGCGCCGGGCATTTCTCCGCCGACGCAAAAACCCTGAAGCATGCGCAGCAGGATCAACAGGATCGATGCGGTCATGCCCCAGCTCTGAAAGTTGGGCAGCAGACCAAGACAGATCGTCGCGGTCGTGACCACAATGATTGAGCCGAGAAACACTGGACGCCGGCCATACCGGTCGCCCCAGCTACTGAGCACAATTCCGCCGAGCGGTCGGATCACGTACCCGATTGCGAGCACGGAGAAAGTAGCCAGCATGCTGACCAGCGACGACGAGTTCGGGAAAAACTGGGCCGCGATGTTATGGGCAAAAAAGCCGTAGACGATGAAATCGTAAAACTCCAGCGAGCCGCCAAGGCTTGCGATGAGAATCATCTTCCACTGCGACGGGGACAAGCCGGATGGCTGTGAACGGTCGGCGCCGCCGACCGGGTTGTGGGATATTCCCATGACTCCTCCAATTTGATTATCGGATTCTTTGTCCGATGGTCTACGTGCGTCGACCGCGAGACATTTCGCGTGACAACGGGGGTTGCGGGCTCACATGGCCACAGCACCTTCGGTTGTTGCAAGCCGGGTACGGCGTGGTGCAGAAGGTTTTGCAAGGATTCACCGTCCTGCGCGACGCCGTACACATACCGGTCGGGGCGTACAAGCACCGCTGGAGCGTTGATCGACTCCAACCACTCGCGAACAGCCGCTCCATCGCTGGCCACAATCCCGACGCCCGCTTGCGCAGCGCTATTGGCGACGTCGGGGCATTTACGGAGCAATTCGGGTCGCGCAAGCAGCGCAAACCGATAGCCGACCACGTCGTCCACGAGTTGTCCGTCCAGCAGGCGGGGTTGCGGTGCAATATGCCCGGCCACGCCCGATGGTTCATCGATCCATGCGCCCGGGCCAAGCCTGGGTTGTGGGGTCACAAAATTGCGAATCGCTGCGCTCATTTCTTCATCACGGACTTCGGCCAGGTCTGACCTCGTCGTTTGAATGACTGAGCCGAGCTGTACCGCCGTTTCGATAAATAAGCGCACGTGCGGCGAGCGTTCGGATTCGTAGCTGTCGAGGAGGGTATCGGGCGCTTCGCCATGAATGACGGCAGCAAGCTTCCACGCGAGATTCGACGCGTCGCGAATGCCGGCTCCCATCCCCTGGCCCATAAAGGGTGGCGTCTGATGTGCGGCATCGCCTGCAAGCAGCAGTCGGCCACGGCGCCAACCGTTCGCCACGACCGAGTGAAATGTATATATGGCAGAACGTTCGAGGCGCGCATCGGCCGGAGAAATCCAGCGAGCGAGTTTGTCCCACAGCCATTCGGGGGACGTGAGTTGCGTCACGTCATCACCGGGCATCACCATGATTTCCCAGCGGCGCCGATTTCCGGGACCACGCGTGTAAGTGGTCGGGCGCGCCGGGTCGCAGTATTGGACCGAGTAGTCGCCAAGATCGGGCCGCGGTGCATCGAGCAATACGTCGACCACAACCCAGCGTTCATGCGATTTCAGATCGGTCAATTCGGTGCCCATGAAGCGTCGCGCAATCGAGCGCGCACCGTCGCAGCCGACTACATATCGCGCGGTGGTACGTCCAAGTTTGCCGCAGCACGTATCCTCGAAGCGCAACTGGACGCCATCGCTCGCCTCGTCAAGCGCGAACACTTCGTGGCGCAACCGGACGTCAACGCTCGATTGCTGCGCAAGACGCTCGCGTAACGCATTCTCGAGATCGGGCTGATGGAACTTGTAACTCGCACTCCACCCCTGTGGTCCGATACAGGTTGGCCGTTGCCAGTCGATCAGCAACTTGCCTTCCCCGTTCACGAATTTCATGCCGGGACCCACGAACAGCTTGGGTAGCAGTTTGTCGGTTAAACCGAGGGTTTGGAACACGCGCATGCATTCGCCGTCGAAATGTACCGCGCGAGGAAGCGCGAAAATCTCCTTGTCTCGCTCCAGCACCAGCACCCGCAAACCTTCGATTGCCAGCAGGTTCGCGAGCGTCGCCCCGGTGGGCCCGAGACCGATAACGGCCACGTCGTAGTCGCACGCGTGCGTCGAAATAGTTTTCTCTAACATGTCTTGTTCCGCCAGATAAGACGCCGAGCGCACATGAACGCGCCCGGCTACGACTTTTACGCTTCGTCGGCGATTGGATTGGACAGAACGCCGATCCGATCAACCTCCACTTCCGCCACGTCGCCGGCCTTCATGAACAGCGGCGGATTGCGCTTCGCGCCGACGCCGCCAGGCGTGCCGGTCACGATCACGTCTCCCGGAGAGAGCGGGGTGAACGTCGACAGGTAGGCAATCTGTTTGGCAATGCCGTGAATCAGCATCTGCGTCGTCGCGCGTTGCACTTCCTGTCCATTCAGGCGGGTGACGAGCGTCATCACCGCGTTGGGTTCGATCTCGTCGCTCGTCACCATCCACGGTCCGAACGCGCCGGTGCGATAGAAATTTTTGCCCGGGCCCCACTGGCCCGTATGAAGCTGCCAGTCGCGCACGGAACCGTCGTTGTAGCAGGCGTAGCCAGCGATGTGATTCCACGCGTCGGCCTCGGCGATGCGTCGTCCACCGCGCCCGATGATGACGGCAATCTCACCCTCATAGTCGAACTTCTGCGACTCGGGCGGACGCAGCATCGGCTGGCCATGGCCAACCTGGGAAGCCGGCACCCGCATGAAGATGACCGGATGCTCGGTGGTTTCGCGGTTGGTTTCCTTGACGTGGTCTGCGTAGTTGAGTCCCACGCAAAAGATTTGTTCGGGGTTCGGAATCACAGGCAGCAGCGTGACTTCCGACAGCGGGTAGTCGCCCTGCGTGCCATCGGCGGCCTGCGCGGCCTCGCGGAATGCGTCGGCGGCAATCAGTGCCTTCAGATCGGCATAGCGGCCGCCAAGACGCTTGCCAAGGTCGAACACGGTTTCGTCGCGAACGATGCCGAACGATGAGCCAAGGTGGGTGGAGAAGCTGGCGAGTTTCATTGATGCTCCGGATAGATAAAAAGTAGGTAGGATCAAGGCCAGGATTCGCAAAAAAACCGGTGCATTTATCTTATGGTGAGAATAGACTAAATATACATAAGGTCACAATGTGTTTTTTGCTAGGGTTTATCACTACTTGGAGACAGGCATGAACGGTATGAAGAAAGCGAGGGCAGGGCTGTCGCTCAGTCACATGGGCTTCTATGTGAGCGACATGGCGCGCGTGGAAGACTTTTATACGCGGGTGATGGAATTCACCGTGACGGATCGGGGTTCGCTGCAGACGCCGCACGGCGCTGTGCAGTTGGTATTCTTGAGCCGCGATCCCGCGGTGCATCACCAGATCGTGCTCGCGAGCGGCCGCCCCGAGCACTTGGCGTTCAATCCGATCAACCAGATTTCGTTCACAGCTGACAGCCTTGCCACGTTGAGGCGGTTTCATCGGCAGTTCATTGCGGAAGGCCTGCAGGAAATCAACCCCGTCACCCACGGCAATTCGGTTTCGATCTATGCGCGCGATCCCGAGGGCAATCGCCTCGAGCTCTACATCGACACGCCGTGGTACGTCGACCAGCCGATGCGGGTGCCGGTGGACTTCGGCTTGCCCGATGCTGAACTGATGGCGGCTGTCGAACGCCACGCAAGAACGCTATCGGGATTCAGGCCGCGAAGTGTCTGGCAAACCGAAATGGCCGAGCGCATGGGGCTTGCATAAGCGTGGCGCTGCGTGGCTCGCGTGCGACTGTTTCCGCACGGTGGTCGTTGAAGGCGTCAATGGCGATCTTGCCAGTGCATATAATTCCGTTCACACACGAGGAGGCGCAGCGCAATAGATGTCGAGCATTACGAGACTTTTATCCATACTCGAGCTGTTTTCGGAGGCGAAGCCGTTCCTGTCCGTCGAAGACGTTGCCGCCGAACTCGATTGCTCAACCCCAACGGCTTATCGCTATGTACGCGAGCTCCTGGATGCTGGCTTGCTCATCCGGTTTGCAGGAGGAGACTATGGTCTCGGCCCTCGCATCATCAAGCTTGATTACCACCTGCGCATGTCGGATCCGCTGCTTGCGGTCGGGCAGCCGATCATGCGTGAGTTGAGTGAACACTCCGGCTTCGATGTGGTGATGTCGCGCTGGTACGGTAACGAACTCGTGGACACGCATCGTGAGACTCACGGCGCGGCGCTTGACCTCCGGTACGGCCGGGGCCGTCCTCGCCCCCTGTTTCTCGGCGCCGCTCCAAAAGCGATCCTGTCCACCTTTCCGAAGGCCAAGCTCGCGGTCCTGTTCGATCAGTATGCTGACGAGATCGCGCAAAGCGGCCTTGGGGCGACACTCGACGAGTTTCGCGCGTCGCTGCTCAAAATCCGGCGTGCCGGTTTTTATCTGTCGAGGGGCGAACTGGAAAGCAGCGTTTCTGCACTGGCGTCGCCGCTATTTACGGACGACTCCAGTGAAGCAGTCGGTTCGCTTGCGGTGATCGTGCCGACCCAGCGACTCGAATTTGCCAATCTGGACCGTCTTGTCGAATCGATCCGGGAGGCAGCGGCGCGAATCTCGCAGCGTACGCGTGCGTTGGTTGAAAGTCGGAGGACCGGAGCCATCACGTCGTCGCACACCGTTGCGCGAGGCAAGCGGTCCGCATGATGGCCGTCACGTGAACGTCATTCGATCGCGCTCGCGCACTTGAACCTCGGTGGGTTCGGGGGAAGCGGCACTTGCGACAAACGAACTGGTAGCACGAACGCGTAGACCGACGTCGTCAGGAGAGGGCCGTCTTGAAGCCGCAAAAAGGCGGTTGGTCACTTGCGACCCTGCGGGATGCGGCTCTGAAGTGTCGACAGACAAGACGTGCAAACCGGAGCGCCGTCGGAGCGAAAACGCGATCTCCGCCTTCGATTCAAATTTCATTATCCAATCGCCTGGCCGCTTCACAAAACAATCCCAAATGAGAAGACCTTTCTTGCCGCCCCGCGTACTGAAAAGCCTGCTCGGCTTCAACGACGGCCCGTGGCGGTGGTCGGCCGGCGTCGGAGGGGGCGTCGCGATGGGCGTGCCTCTGAGCGCGTTCATGCTGGCCGGCCACCAGTCACTCGGGCTCATCACTTCTCTCGGCGCCTTCACGGCTCTCTACAGCTCGACGCTGCGCCTGGGCGACCGGCTCCAGGCCTTGCCGTTCGTCGCGGCGGGGTTCGTGGCCGCCTCCACGCTGGGCGTACTGTGCGCGACGAATGCGTGGCTGACCATCGCCTGCCTCGTCGCCGTGGCTGCGCTCGCCAGCATCATTCTGTTCGGTGTCGGAATGGGTCCGCCCGGGCCGATGCAGTTCGTGCTGGTCGCCGGTGTCAGCGGTCATCTGGCCGCTTCCGCGCGTTTCAGCGGTTCGCCCCTTGGCGTCTTTATGATCCCCTCTCTGGTCGCGGTCGGCGCGCTCAGTGCGTACTTGCTCGTGATCGCACCCCTCGCGCTGCCGCTTGTGCACCAGCGCAAGGGCGAAGCGTCCAGCTTGCGGATGCGGTTTCCTCCCAGCTCGCTCGACGGGGAAAAGGCCACGATCGCCGCGAGGGTGATCGTTGCGGTTGCCAGCGCCGGCTTGCTGAGCCTGTCTTTTGGGGAGCACCGTGCCTACTGGACGGTTATGGTCGCGGGTGCGGTGCTGCAGGGCAGCCACGTCTCGCGCTCAAGTGCCATTCGGGCCGTGCACCGCGTTGTGGGCACGGTCCTGGGCGCGGCTGTCTTTGGCTTGATCCAGCTCGTCGACCCGAAAGGCCTCTGGCTCGTCGGGGTCCTCGCGCTGCTCCAGTTCGCGATCGAAGTCGTGGCCGCGCGGCACTACGCCCTGGCCCTGACCTTCATTACCCCAACCGCGTTGACCATCTCAGCGGTGGGCGGGACGAGCGCTCCCTTCGCGCTCGTCGGCGAGCGGATCGTGGACACGTTCCTTGGGGCGGTCATCGCCATGGTAGTTCTCTTGGGCAGCGAATGCGTCAGGGGACGACGCGCACGATAAGCAGGTGGAGGATTCTGGGCTTGTCGCGAAGGGCATTGGGTCTTGCTGATTACTTTCCGATCATGTTCAGCGCCGTGTCCCGCACCGCGCGCTTGAACCTGGTCTGATCTTCAGGAAGTGACGAGAAAGCCCGCAGCATATGGTGGTAAGCCACGGTATTGCTGATGGCGTTCATCAGCATGGAAAACATGACTTCGGGGTGGTGCGGTTTCAATTCCTTCGCCCTCGATGCATCTTCGAGCAAAGGCACGAACACGTCGTGATAGGGGCGCACCAGACGCCCGATGAGTATGTTGAAGCGCTCGCCTTCTTCGGTCGCGGCAGTCGAAAAAAACATACCAAGGTCGGGTTCGTCGAAAACCTGATCGATGAAAAGAACCACTGCGTGTTCGACACGCTCACGCGCACCTAGCGTGGCCGAGCGCAACCTGGCTGTGGCGTCGATCATTGGCGCAGCCTGATCCGCGATCTGCTCTACCACCGCAAGCCATAGCGCTTCTTTCGACCCGAAATGATGCGCGATCAGCGCCGGGTCGACACCCGCGTCGCGCGCGATTTCCCGCACGCTGGTAGCGTCGAATCCACGCTTTGCGAAGGTGCGCCGGGCATGTCGCAGGAGGACGTCGGCACCGACGGAAGCGCTGTACGCGGGTCGTCCGCGGGTACGCTTTTTCTCGATCAGCTTAGCGGGTCCTGACGTTACGTCGTTCATTTGGGTGTGAGTTGTGGATCGTCAATTCAGCCGAAGTTTAACTGACGGCGCGTGAGACGCTGAGGAGGGCCGCGGTTTGACGGAGCTCGTGCTTTAGGCTACGATGCGATTTATTCATCATGCGTTGAATTTATTATGTCACAACCAATACGGATTGTCATCGTTGGCGGCGGGATTGCGGGAATTTTGCTGGCTACCCGACTCGGCGACCTGTTAGGGCGCAGCGGCCGGGCCAGCGTCACGCTGATCGACAGCAGCCCGACGCACATATGGAAGCCGATGCTGCACACTATTGCAGCCGGCACGCGCGATGTTCAGCAGCAGCAGCAGGTGATCTACCTCGCCCATGCCCGCGATCACGGCTTCACCTATCAGCCCGGCGCAATGAACGGGCTCGATCGAAGCCGGCGGCTGGTCCAGCTCGACGAGCTCAGGACGCCGGAAGGTGAAGTAGTGCTCGGTCCGCGAACGGTCGGGTACGACGTGCTTGTGCTGTCGCTGGGTAGCCGGGCGAACGATTTCGGCGTGCCGGGCGTGAAAGAGCACTGCCATTTCATCGACAGTCAAAAACAGGCCGAAGCGTTCAACGCCGCGTTGCGAGCGCGCGTATTTCGAAGCGTCGTGAAGGACGAACCACTGCGTGTGGCGATCGTCGGCGCGGGTGCAACGGGTGTTGAGCTGTCCGCTGAACTGAGCCGCTTGCTTGACGTTGCGTCGAGTTACGGAGACCCGACTGTGCGAGAGCGGCTGAGTCTGACGCTGCTCGAAAGCGGCCCGCGCGTGCTCGCGGCGTTTGCGCCGGAGATATCGGCATCGAGCCAGTCGCAGCTCGAGCATATCGGTTTTCGCGTGCTGACTTCGACGCGCGTTACCGCGGCAGAGGCGAATGGTTTTCGCCACGGCGACGGCGCGCTTGCCGAGGCCGATCTGATGGTCTGGGCAGCGGGCGTCAAGGCGCCGGATTTCATGAACAATCTCGACGGACTCGAAACGAACCGGTCCAACCAGATCGTCGTCGGAGGGAGTCTGCAGTCTTCGCGTGACGATCACGTGTTCGCGCTCGGCGATTGCGCAAGCCTGACACTTGCCGGTCACGAACGGCAACTTGCACCGACCGCGCAGGTCGCCACGCAGCAGGCCGAGCATCTCGCGCGTCACCTTCCGGGGTGGCTTGCAGGCAAGCCACTTGCCGATTTCCGTTTCCGCGATTTCGGTTCGCTCGTCTCGCTGAGCGACTACAACGCGTTCGGCACGCTTGGGCGCTTCGGACTCTTTCGTGGCGGTTTCGTGCGCGGACGTTTCGCTCAACTGAGTCACGCCATGCTCTACCGGCGCCATCAGCAGGCTCTCCATGGCTTTCGAAAGGCGACGCTGCTGTGGACAGCGGAACAGATCAACGGTCTCGTCCAACCGAAGATCCGCCTGACCTGAAAGTGGCGCCGAACCCTTTGCAGACCCGGTCGGTTTCCTCGTGCGATTCGTGCAGCGGTCGCTGTGATTACCAGCCCTGACGGGTGTTCATCGCGAAGGGGCCGGGGACGTGCGTGTTGAGCGGTCATCCGATTGAGGCGGGCGACGCCGTGTACTCTCCCAGAGGAGGCGATCCGCCGCCGCGAAACGCAGGCGCAATGATGGTCGCGGCTTCCGTTAATGTCCAACTGTGACCTTGCACGCGTTTATATTCTCGGGGACGCGGTTTCGAATCGACATGCCTGAAGCAAGCGAGGCATCGGGGACGAAACAACGAGCCATGTGGCAATTAATACGTACGCCTATATGTGCGACATTGCCTATCACGAAGCGACATCGCTACACGCGGCGTTTCGCCGATGAGAAGCGGGCGCGCACAAGGATCGAACCAATTGTTGCGGCGAGGGGGACAGTGTTTTACGGCCAGCAAGGACACCGATGCATGGACCAAGGCGCTACTATTGCCCGTGCTCTGTACAACGATGCAAAGCACAGGGCCACTCGAATCCGACACGCTGTGATAAGGCAGAGGCGCGGTGTGCAGCACAGCACCTCTGGTGCGCTTGCGTGGGCTTTAAAGACGCGACGTCATTTGACGTCACTACTGGAGAGATAGTTGAAAATCGAAAAAATCCGCAAAGATGCTTTTGCGATGCCCGTCCACAATCCTTCCTACCCCCGCCCGCCGTTTCGCTTCCTTGATCGCGAGTACTTCATCATTTCGTACGAGACCGACATGGACGCTTTGCGCGCCGTGGTGCCGGAACCACTGACAGTCGCAAGCCCCCTCGTGCATTACGAATTCATTCGCATGCCAGACTCGTCGGGATTCGGCGATTACACGGAAAGCGGCCAGGTTATCTCGGTAAGAGATGATGCCGGCGCGCCAGGCAGCTACACACACGCGATGTACCTCGACGACGAAGGCCCGATTGCAGGCGGTCGTGAGATTTGGGGCTTCCCCAAGAAGCTGGCGAGTCCGAAATTGCGTGTTGACGGCAACGACACGCTGCTTGGAACGCTCGACTATGGCACCCAGCGCATTGCCACGGGCACGATGGGCTACAAGTACGAGCCACTTGACCTCGAGGTCGAGCGCAAGAAGCTGGCGGACACGCCGAACTATCTACTGAAAGTCATTCCGCACGTCGACGGTTCAGCCCGCATCTGCGAGCTCGTGCGCTACTTCCTGCGGGATGTCACGGTGCTCGGCGCGTGGGGCGGTCCGGCCGCGCTTGAGCTGCACCCCCATGCCTTGGCTCCGGTGGCGGATTTGCCGGTGCGCAAAATCGTCGGCGCGCGGCACGTTATCGCCAATCTCACGCTCGACATCGGGGAGGTGGCTTTCGATTACCTCGCCGAGGCGCCGGCACTCAAGCTTGCCGCGAATCAGTAAGCACCCTCTGACATATTAAGGAAAAGGCATGTCCGTAACAGACAAGGTCGCGCTCGTGACGGGCGCTGCAAGTGGTATCGGTGAACAGTGCGCACGCAAGCTCGCGGCGCTCGGCGCGTCGGTGGTAATCGCGGACCTGAACCTCAAGGCTGCTGAGAGCGTGGCCGAGAGCATCCGCAAGGAGGGTGGCAAAGCGCTGCCTGTATCAATGGACGTGACGAGCGAAGAAGCGGTCAACGCCGGCATCCAGCAGGCTGTAGACAGGCTTGGCAGCATCGATGTGCTGGTCTCGAACGCGGGCATCCAGATTGTCAACCCGATTGAAGATTATGCTTTCTCCGACTGGAAAAAAATGCTCGCAATCCATCTGGACGGCGCGTTCCTCACGACCAAAGCTGCTGTCAGGCACATGTACGCTGCGGGCAACGGTGGGTCGATTATCTATATGGGCTCGGTCCACTCGCACGAAGCGTCGAAGCTGAAGGCTGCCTACGTGACGGCCAAGCATGGACTGCTCGGTCTCGCACGCGTGGTAGCCAAGGAAGGTGGTTCGCGCGGTGTACGGGCCAATGTCGTGTGTCCGGGGTTCGTGCGCACGCCGCTTGTCGACAGGCAGATTCCGGAGCAGGCGATAGCGTTGGGCATTTCGGAAGCAGACGTCGTCAAGAACGTGATGTTGAAGGAAACGGTCGACGGCGAATTCACGACGGTGGAAGACGTCGCCAACACCGTGGCATTCCTCGCCGGCTTCGAATCGTCCGCATTGACGGGCCAGTCCATTATCGTCAGCCACGGCTGGTCGATGCACTAAGGAGCCGCCCAGTGCGTCAAGATCAAGAAACATCAGGCACACCTCGCAAGACTTTCAAGCTTCCGGCCTATGACGAGGTCGCTCTCGTGCTACAGGGTGGCGGCGCGCTGGGCTCCTATCAGGCCGGCGTCTACGAAGGCCTCGAGGAAGCTGGCATTCATCCGGACTGGATTTCCGGCATCTCCATCGGCGCGCTTAACACAGCCATCATCGCGGGCAACGCTCCGGGCAAGCGTACCGAGGCATTGCATGGATTCTGGAACACCATCTGCCAGCCGGCGGACATGCTTGGGAACCTTGGCGCGTGGCTACCCCGCGCCGCGGGCATGCACGACCTGTCGCGCAAGTGGTCGAGCTGCTGGGCGGCAGGCCGCGCACTCACCGAAGGGCAGCGAGGCTTTTTCTCGCCGCGCCTTCCGGTGCCCATCCCAGGGATGGGCAAGCGCTCGCCAGAAGAAGTGAGCTTTTACGATACCACCGCGCTTCGGGCGACCCTTCTGCAATTCGCCGATTTCGACAGAATCAACGACGGCGATATTCGCGTCTCCGTCGGCGCGGTCAACGTGCGCACGGGTAACCTGGTCTACTTCGACAACACCCAGATGCGCCTTTCGCCAGAGCACTTCATGGCCTCGGGTGCGCTCCCTCCGGGCTTTCCTGCCGTCGAGATTGATGGCGAATATTACTGGGACGGCGGTCTTGTGTCGAACACCCCGTTGACTGAGGTTGTAAGCGACCCGCAGCACAAGGACACCCTGGTCTTCCAGGTTGACCTCTGGAGTGCGAGCGGTGGCCTCCCGGGCGACATGCTGGATGTGTCCGAGCGCGCCAAGGACATCCAGTATTCCAGCCGGACCCGCGCTATCACCGCGATGCTCGGGTCGACCCAGCGTCATGCACAGCTCATCAAGGAGCTATTGAAGCATGTGCCGCCGGGCCTGGAGAAGCAGCATCCGCTCATCCGGGAGGCGCGGGAAGTTGCCGATGGCAGTACGGTCAATGTTGTGCACCTCATATACAAGAACAAGGCGTATGAGGGGCACTATAAGGATTACGAATTCAGCATCGACACGATGAGCGAGCACTGGCAGACGGGCCTGGACGACATTCGCGCATCGTTTGAGCATCCGGACTGGTTCGCGATACCGGATCACGATTCGGGATTCGTGACGCACGACGTGCATCGTCCCGGGGGCGCGCCTCACGCGACGCGACTGGAGGGTGCTAGCAAGCCAGCGCATTACTCGCGCAGGCGCCATAAAGCGGGCGTCGCGCAACCACATCTCGAAGTGGCAGCGCCGAACTCCGCCCCACTTGGGGAAACCACGAAGGAAGCTGTGCAGGATGCGACAGGCCGCTAGCCATCGTGGGGCCGGCCGGGTTCAGTTTGGCCGGTCCCTTTCCACGCCAGCCAAAGGGGCGCTACCGCAGGTGAGTTCGTCCGCCTGTGGTGTTACCGGCAACCAGGGTACATGACATGCAGAATCCCAGGTTTATGTAGAAGAAATCGCTGTATCGGGTCAAGTGCGCACGGTCAATCTGATACCGTCAAACGGTTTTGCGTTGCCGCAGCCCGCGTTATGCCGCTCGGCGCATTCGGCCTGCTCGGCGGATGCAGCATGACTTCATTCAATCCCAAGGGCGACATCGGTGCACAGGAGAAGCGTCTGATCCTGCTTGCGTTGGGTCTGATGCCTTCGAAGAGGTTCATCGAAAAACCGACATCACATACAACGCGGCGACGCTTGAAACGATCCTAACCGACAGGGAGGTCACTTCATGGAAAAAGTCCAACGATGAATCGCCTCCGGGCCGAAGCCATCTTTGGGAGACGCCCCGAGCCCCCTTGAGATCGCAAGAGGTTCAATCATACTCGGCGAATCAAGCCAAATCGCGGGCCGCCACAACAATGCCGTTGACACTTCGTTGACAGTCAGAAAAGAAAAAGGGCCTAGCGCGAACGCTAAGCCCTTGAATCTTTTGGTAGGCCGTACTGGATTCGAACCAGTGACCAACGGATTAAAAGTCCGCTGCTCTACCAACTGAGCTAACGGCCCGTCTCGCCCGATGTCCACCGCGACCAGCGCACTTCTTGCCTGTTTGGCCTAGCCGATATCGATCGTGCGGCTAGTGGATCGCGCCGGCTCCGATTTCGGCACGGTCAACGTGAGCACACCGTTATCAAATTTTGCCAATGCGTGATCGGGGTCGGCGTTTTCCGGCATCGGGATTGTGCGCATGAAGCTTCCATAGGCGCGCTCGAGCCGGTAGCAGCCGTCTTCCTCGCTGCGCACGTCCTGTTTCTTTTCGCCGCGCAACACGATCGCCCCGTCCTCGACGCTCACACTCAGGTCTTCGCGCTCCATCCCGGGCAGCTCGGCGGTCACGCGCAACACCTTTCCTTCGTCGACCACGTCGATGCGCGGCTGGAAGCGCGATGAACTGAAGTCGCCAAACCATCGTTCGAGGGCGCCGCGACCTGCAAACGGGTCATGGAAGAACTCTTCCAAAGCACGCCACGGTTCGCGTGTGAACAATCGCGGAATGTCAGGCCACGAGTCACGCCACTGTTCGCTCGCCGGGGGGCTTTCCGAGGTGTCCGCATCGGACTTGCGAGCCGCCCCGCGTAGGAACTTGAAGGGATTCCACTTTTTCGGATCCGTATTCATCGTATCCTCCTCTACAGTCTGGCCGGAGAACCGGATTCCTGTCATTGCGCTGAAGTCGCGACTCTGCCCTCGACGTTCCCGACTGCATCTGCGGAACGCCGCCACGGCCGCCTCGCGATCCGCGGCGCGTCCTGAGCTCGCGTACCGGCACCGCGCCGTATGCTGAGCGTGCGTCCGCGCCAGCATTCATGTATGACGTCCGCATCCAGGCCTCCGCAGTCAGTAGGTGGCGGCCAGACGACCGCCACCGGTTTTCTCCCTGTCGTTGCTGCCCACCTGCCGACTTCAGTCCGTCCGCACCTCGATCCGACGCGGCCGGGCTTCGTCGCGGCGCGGTATGGTCAGCTTCAGCACGCCGTCTTTCAGGTTCGCATCGATTTTCGTTGCGTCGAAGTCAGCCCCAAGAGCGAACGCCCGCGCGAAATGCGGCTGGCGGATCTCCGCATGTTGCAGGCGCAGCCCCGCCGGCGTGGGCACCACCGCCTCGGCCTCGATGTACAGGTTGCCATCGTGTACCTTCACATCAAGGCGGTCCTTTGTAACGCCGGGCAGATCGGCCCACAGGGTGATGCCCTGGCTGTCCTCGAAGATGTCTACGGGCGGCGTTAGCGTGATCGGGCGTTGCGACTGCTCGTCTTCCTGACGGGCCACCGCCGTTTCGTCTTTCCTGGCAAGTTCTGTCGTGTCGTTCATGATGTCCTCCTCAGTTCTGCGACCGGTTTCATTGAACAGTGATGGCCCGCGGCTTCGACGTCTCCCGCTTGCCGATGCTCACGGTCAGGCACCCATTGGTGTACTGCGCCGTGACCTTGTCAGGGTCCGCATGCTGCGGCAGTTCAATGACGCGCCGGAAGGTGCCGACGAACCGCTCCTGCGCATAAGTACGCACGTCGTCGCCGGCCGCTTCCGGCTGTCCCGTCTGGCGCTCGCCGCTGATGGTCAGCAGCCCTTTGTCGATGGATACGTCGAGACGCGCCGGATCGATACCGGGCGCGAACGCAACGATCTCGATAGAGTCGTCGGTCGAACCGATGTTGACCTGCGGGAAGGCGCCCAGGCGCCCCGAGCGGATGCTGGACGGGAAACCGCCGAAGAGACTCGCCATCTGCCGTTGCAGACGGTCGAACTCGCTGAAAAGGTCGGTCCCGAAGTAGAGATCACTCATGATCGTTTCCTCCTTGGATGCAGCAGGAAAACGAACCGGCATACGCGCTCCAGTCCGTCTGCCATGCTGCGGCAAACAAATCGAAACACGCAGCGCGCCGGAATGCCGGCGCGACTGCCTGAGCGATATTCAAGATAGGACTGAAAACAGAAATTTCAAGTGGGCCATGGCGACTTTTTGTTCTTGAATTTGGATTGTCACACCCCTACGTTCACGACACCCTGCAACACCGTGCGAGGACACCATGGAATTCGAATACGATTGGCTCACTCTTGGGCGTCACCGTATCCGGTTGCGCTCAACAAAGGGGTTCCCGACTGAGACGATGCGCACGGCGGTCGAAGTCATCCGGCTGGCGATCGACAGCAACATGAGCGCCCGGGCGCGGCTGGTTGAAGTGGTGTTCCGGCAGGAGTCCGCTTACGAGATTGCGGTCGGCACCACGTTCGCCGATGACCGGCTATGCGCGCCCCAGCTGGAAGCGGCGATCGCGACGGTGCTGGGCCTGCAGCCCGCGCAGATCACTATTTTCGTGACCGTGGTCACCCAGGAAGAGGTCGATCTGCACTTTGGTGTCTACGAAAGGATGCTGGCCGAAAAGCTCGGCGTGGTGCCGCTGATCCAGTGACGTCGCGGCAGGCAAGGAGCGGGGGATCGGCAAGCGGCGAACTGCGCGCCTGCCGGTGCGGACGGCGGCGGCGCCTTTGCTGCAATGCAATGAGGAGTGTCCGACCGGATTCGGCCGCCCTCGTTGCGGAGCATCCTGCAGCCGGATGCGGGAGGTCTCGAAGAGCGTGTCATATCCCTGATAGCGCATTCGAACGCAGATTGTTCGCCGCCTGGATTCGATCAATCGGCTTCCGGAACGGCGCGACACAACTGATAAGACGCCCGCATGCGTCAAATTTATGGCGAATGTCGACGATGTAGCCTACGTCGTCGAGGGTTCCCTTGTGGCCGGTCAGCCTCGCCGACTTCGTCCAGGATGTTCAGCGCGCCATCAACGAGGGGCTCGACGACGCGCCGCACTTTATCAATATCGTGATCGGCGCCAATGCGTTCCAAGGCGCGTTGCCCTACACGCCCCGGCTGTTGCAGATGATGATCGATCATCTGCCCCGCAATGGCGTCTTCAACGTCAGCGCTATCGGCGCGGCGCAGTTGCCTGCCGCGATGAACTCGCCGTTGCTGGGAGGGGACGTGCGCGTCGGACTCGAAGACAACTTCTACTAACAGACAAGGTCAGTTGGCCACCAATGTTCACCTGGTCGAGCGGCTTGTTCGCCTGGTCCGCGAGATGGGTTACGAGCCGGCCACGCCGGCTGAAGCACGGAAGATCATTGGGCTGCGGCCGTTGCGCGAAACAATCCACGCTGCCTGCCAGGAGGGCTAACCGATGACAACGCGAGCCGTCAACGTCGCCGTCGTCGGCACTGATGTCATTGGCGCGGGTTGGGTGACACACTTCCTGGCTCATGGTTTCGCCGTCACGGCGACCGATCCCAGCCAGGGGGCCGCGTCGCGCCTGCGCAACTGGATCGACGATAGTTGGCCTGTAGTGGAGAGGCGCGGGCTTGCAGACGGCGCCTCGCGGGACAAGTTGACGTTCACGCCTGACGTGGGCTCCGCGGTAGCCGGGAGGAACGATGCTTGCTGCTCCCGCGGCGGATCAACCGAAGGAGCGTGATAGGGCCGAAGGGCACAAACCGGGCGAGAAGGTTCAGACGCGTGGCATCTACGAGGTGGTGAGAGAAGGCGACGCCGGTTCCGGCTTCGAAGTGACATGCGTCGAAGGCGGGCATTTTCACCCGCAGCGGCAACGGTGCGCACTACGAGTTGGTTCACGGCGCGGCGCAGGGAAGGAGACGTACTATGAGAAATCGGCCTGGAACACAGTCAATACTTCCCGCTCTGGTGATTTTGCTCACCGGCTGTGTCGCTGGTGGCATGCCGTATACCGGGCCGCACCTCACTCCGACAGAGTGCCGCGACCTGGCCGCGCTCAAGACAAACGCGCCCCCTACGATGGCGCAGCACCAAAGCGAACTCGCTGCCTTGAGGAAAGCGGGCTACGACCCGTCACCGTGGTTTGATGATCCGTATTACCCGGATGATCTACAAGCGGCACAGCGCCTGGTCGACTATTGGTTCCAAACGGAGTGCCAGCACCTTCAACCCGGCTGAGATAGAGAGATCGAGGACTGACCCGGATGTCACCGTGCGGCCAGAAGCGGCCGATCGATCAAGTGCGGTAATGGCCATTCGACTGTCGGCTCCAGTCAGCTTTCCGCCGTCTGGTTCGAATCCCCGGGGCTTTCCTGGTAGGAAAGTATGCGTCGGCGATCTGATTCAACACGTTGCCTTCTCGACATCGTTGCTCGACCGGTTTGTCAGGATGGCGCTCGTAATAATATGAAAGAGATGATCCCCGCGTGGCGCGAATCCGGATTGGCCGTCGAGCCAGCCGAGCGCCGACATCAGGGCGAACAGGTCGACCCCATCCATATCGGCGCGCGCCGTTCCCTCGGCCTGAGCACGGCGCAGTAGTCGCGCGCCCGCTGAACGCAGCGCCGTGCTCGAAGCGTGAAGCGCGGAGTCAGGGTCCGCGTGCGCGGTCGCGAACAGGGCGCAAATGCCGCTATAGCTACGAACGAATGCAACCCCTTCGCGAAACCAGGACACCAGCGCTTCGTCAGGCGGATTCGACGTTTCTAGTTTGGCTGCCTGCTGTATCAGTTCGTCCACGTTCATACGCAGCAACGCTTCGAACAAGGCTTCTCGTGTCGGGAAATGGCGAAACAGTGTGGCCAACCCGACGTCGGCCCGGCGGGCGATATCTCGCATGGACGCATCGGCGCCATGCTCGGTGACTACGTCACGCGCGACCGCAAGTAGATGGCTGTAATTTTTTCTGGCGTCGGCTCGCATAAATCGCCTTGACAATCGGATCGGTGATCCGTATAAAATGAAGCTGTATCTGGATCAGTGATCCACAAGATACAGCACATCCGTGCAAATGGGAACCGAGACGCTGTCCGACACCACGAAAGGAGATGTCATGGGAAAGCTTGAGGGTAAGGTTGCAGTCATCACGGGGGGATCGAGCGGCATGGCGCTGGCGAGCGCCAAGCGGTTCGTCGAAGAAGGCGCCTATGTTTTCATCACGGGCCGGAGGCAGGAGGTGCTCGACGAAGCCGTCAAGCAGATTGGCCGGAACGTGACCGGCGTGCGCAGCGACGCGGCCAATCTCGACGACCTCGACCGCCTGTTCGATACAGTCAGGCGTGAAAAAGGCAAGATCGACATCCTGTTCGCGAGCGCTGGCATGGGCAAAGCCGTCCCATTGGGCGAGATTACCGAGCAGCACTTCGATGCGGAATTCGGCCTGAATACGCGCGGCACGCTGTTTACGGTTCAGAAGGCGTTGCCGTTGTTCAACGATGGCGGATCGATCTTCATGACCGGGTCAGTTGCTTCGGTGAAAGGTTTTCCCGGTTACGGCGTGTATGCGGCGAGCAAGGCGGCGTTGCGCTCATTCGCACGCACTTGGCTCAACGAACTGAAGGGCAGGAATATCCGGGTGAACGTGCTGAGCCCGGGGCCGATCGCCACACCGATGCAGGACCAGGTTCTCACCGAGGAGGCGAAGCGGATGTTCGAATCCCTGATCCCGCGGGGAAAGATGGGTCGTCCTGAGGAAATTGCGACGGTCGCGCTGTTTCTTGCTTCAGATGATTCGAGCTTCGTGAATGGGGTGGAATTGTCTGTCGACGGCGGCTTCTCGGCTATCTGAAATCGCGCCGAAAAGCGTGTAGGGGGCCTGTCAACTTGACGAAGATGGTCCGTGTTGCGTCTATAAATATGAAATCCTGATCAATAACCTGGATTGGTTTCGGTGATTGTCCAGCGGGTATTGTCACGTCTGCTCGCGCTGTCGTCGCTGCAAACGGCGTCGAAGGCGCTCGGCTCCGCGTGTCTGCTGTGGCTCGCATGGCGCATCGCGCGCAGCGGGCCGCCTAACGCGGGCAACGCTCCCGCGCGCCCGGTTGCCAATAATCACCATGGATCCGTGGTTGATCAAAACGTCACCTGAATGGAGAGTTCGCATGAGCTATTCGATTATTGGCTTTGGCGCGGTAGGCCAGGCACTCGCTCGAGCGTTTGCGAGAAAGAACATCGACGTAACGGTCGCCAGCCGGCGTCCTCCCGAGACGTTGATGCAGCAGGCACGAGCGATTGGCCCTACCGTCGTCCCCAGGACGCTGCAGGATGCAATCGAGTCCGACACGATCTTCCTGGCGGTTCCTTTCTGGGAGCACCGCGAGGTCGCGAAGCAGATCAAGAGTTGGAAGGGCAAGACGGTCATCGACGCGACAAATGCTTACGGCGTTCCCGTCGAAGAGCTACAAGGTCTGCCGTCCTCCGCAGTTGTCGCCAAAGCGTTTGCCGGGTCCAGATTCGTCAAGGGTTTTAACCATCTGCCCGCCGCCGTTCTGGCCGCTGATCCGAGTGTGAATGGCGGCAGCCGCGTCGTGTTTTTGTCGAGTGATGACGAAAGTGCGGTGGCACCGGTCGCGGCTCTGGCTGAACAACTCGGTTTCGCGCCGATTGCGCTAGGACCGCTCAAGGAGGGCGGTTCGCTCGTCCAGGCCAGGGGGAATACCTGGGCTCAACTGATCTTCAAGGATCTCGTCAAGTTCAAATAGCGGCGCGTCACGGCAAAGTCACGTCCGCCCAGCATTTCCGAGCGAGTCCAGCTACCGAACTCGAGCCTTCGGTAGGCGCGCCGGTGCATCCCTTGAGGCGGTATTTCCGGGTTCAATTCGAACGGAAGATAACGAACATCTAATTCGGGAAGATCGTCAATGGCCTTGCCGGCCTCCAGATTTCGATGTCCGATCCAGCACCATGGACAAATGAAGTCGTAGGCGATCGTGATTTTTGCGCGTTCCATGGCATGCCCCGTGGGCAAGTTGCGATGCTCACCAAGCAAAACAACACGAGCTCCCAGCTGAATATACTCAGCGCGCGAGCTCGTGTTGCGCGTGGTGCAATGGCCCATTCGGCGATCAGGCTCGTGGCGATCCCGGCAGCGTGAGCAGCGTTGCCGGGATCGCGCCATTTGTCAACCTTGTTCAGGCTCTGATTACGGCTGGCCCGATGGACGAAGGGGCTCGTTGTTCAGGTGCTCAAGGCTAACGGCTTGCCGAGAAAGTTAACATCGCCTTCGAGAGATTTTTGAGCTGCCCGCTCTAGGCGGGATGCGCTCACGGTGGCCGGACCCTGTTAGCCCGCCTCGCAGCCGGGCCCCGCGCGCGTGCTAATCTTGCTCCCTTCGCGGACGTCCCGCGTCAGAGCAGACACCATGACGGAAGCCTTCGATCCGGACGGCATCGAGCAAGCGGTCTTCGTGGTCGGCGAGCGCCATGCGACGCTGGACGAGCCGTGGCGCGCGTATCGGCGCGCGCGTCTGATTCATGTCAGCGAAGGCGTGCTGACCGTGCGCACGGCATCCGGCCGTTGGGTCGTGCCGCCCGCCCGCGCGCTGTGGATCGCCGCGAATACGCTGCACTGCCTGCACGCGACGCGGCCGGTGCAGTCGTATTCGCTCTACGTCGCAACCGATGCCGCAATGGACGCCACCGACGACTCCGCAGCCGACTCCGCCGCGCCGCTGCCCGCGCAGACCGGCGCGCTGATCCCCGACACACTGGTGCAGGCGCTGCTCGCCGCCGCGGCCGATCTGCCGCACGATCACACGCCCGATGAACCCGCCCGCCGTCTGCTGCAGGTGCTGCTGGATCGCGTCGCCGGCTTGCCCGCCGCGCCGCTTGGCTTGAACTGGCCGGGCGATCCGCGCGCGCGGCGCATCGCCGAGGCGCTCAGCGCGAATCCCGCGCAATCGCTGGTGCTGGAGGAACTCGCCGCGGCCGCGGGCGTGACCGCGCGCACGGCCGCGCGTTTGTTCGCGAAGGAAACGGGGCAGACCTTCGGTCAATGGCGCCAGCAGTTGCGTCTGCTGGCCGCGCTCGAACATCTGGGTGCCGGTGAGAGCGTCACGCAGGTGGCGCTCGAAGTCGGCTATAACGACGTCTCGTCGTTTATCGCGGTGTTTCGCGATGCGTTCGGCGACACGCCGGCGCGCTATTTCCGCTGACGCCGCTTCGTGGCCACCGCGCGAGCGTCGCCGTCGCGCGAAAACGAATCTGCCTCAATGGGCGCCGGCCGCATCCGGTCCACCTCCGCCCTTGGCCGGCCGCGTGATCCAGATCAGCGGAATGATCAGCAGGAAGATGATCGCCGACACAAAGAAGACGTCGTTCAGGCCCATCATCGCGGCCTGCGTGTTCACGGTGAAATCGAACAGCGCATTCGCCGATTGTGGATTCAGATGCAGCACCGACTGCGTGTTGTCGATCTGCTGCGCGAACAACGGGTTGTCGACCGACGCCTGCTCGGTGAGCCGCACATGATGCAGTATCGTGCGGTTGTTCCACGCGGTACCCGCGATCGACGTGCCCACCGCGCCGCAGAACACCCGCACGAAATTCGACAGCCCCGCCGCCGCCGGAATCCGGCTCTGCGGCTGGCCGGACAGGATGATCGCCGTTAGCGGCACGAAGAACAGCGCCATCGGAATGCCTTGCAGCAGCGTCGGCAGCACGAGGTGCCACGTGTCGATCTCGATCACGTACTTCGAGCGCATATAGAACACGATCGCGAAGCCGACGAACGCGACCGTCGAGATCACGCGCGCGTCCGAGTGCGGCAGCACGCGGCCGAGTATCGGCGCAAGAATGATCGCGAAGATGCCGAGCGGTGCGGTGACGAGGCCGGCGTCGATCGAACGGTAGTTCAGGTACTCCTGCATCCATTGCGGCAGCAGCACGAGATTGCCGAAAAATACCCCGTAGGCGATCGAAATCGCGATCGTGCCGCCGAGAAAATTGCGCTGCTGAAAGAGCCGCAGATCGACGATCGGGTGCTCCTCGGTCAGCTCCCATACGAGGAAAAACGCAAAGCTGATCAGCGCGACGAGGCCGAGAATCGCGATCACCGGCGACGAGAACCAGTCGAGATCCTTGCCCTTGTCGAGCATGATCTGCAGCGACGCGACCCACGTGATCAGCAGGCCGAGGCCGACCACGTCGATCGGCGGCTTGCGCGTCGGCGATTCGCGGGTGCGGTAGATCATCCACGTGACGCCGGCCGCGAACAGGCCGACCGGGATGTTGATGTAGAAGATCCACGACCAGCTGTAACTGTCGGTGATCCAGCCGCCTAGCGCCGGGCCCGCGATCGGGCCGACGGTGGCGGTCATCGCCCACAGCGCGAGCGCGGTCGACGACTTCTCCTTCGGATACGAGCCGAGCAGGATCGCCTGCGACAACGGAATCAGCGGCCCGGCCACCGCGCCCTGGAATACCCGCGCGAGCAGCAGGATCGGCAGCGTCGGCGCGATGCCGCACAGCCATGACGCGAGCGTGAAGGACAGGATCGCGCCGACGAACAGCTTCACCTGGCCGATGCGCTGCGTGAGCCAGCCGGTCAGCGGAATCGCCACCGCGTTGGAGGCCGCGAACACGGTGATCACCCACGTGCCTTCGTCGACCGAGACGCCGAGGTTGCCGGAAATGGTCGGAATCGCGACGTTCGCGATCGAGGTGTCGAGCACGTTCATGAACGTGGCGAGCGCGACGGCGATCGTCGCGAGAACCAGCCGGCCGCCTTCGAGAGGCGCGGGCGGTGACGGTGGCGCGGGTGGCTGAGGCGGCGGCGACGCGGAATCAGGCGCGGCGTTGGGCTGGCTCAAAAGGCGTTCTCCGGAGGTTTTGCGGCGGACGGCGCGAACGGCGTGAGGACGGACGGCGAGGGCGCGCGATTCGCAATGCATGGTCGGCGCAGGATGCCGTGGACCGTGCACCGCGGCGGCGGGTCCGTCGATGCGCAAAAGCATACCCGCAATCGCCGGCCGGCGCCGGCCACGGCAGCAGCCGATGCGGCGCCCGACGGCGCGAACGCGGCACGCGGCGTATGCTCGCGGCTGAGGTTGCGTCAGCAAAGGCCGAAACGTACACCCAATCCCACGGAAAAAAGGACCCCACCATGAGCTGGCAACAATTCGAACACGGCTGGCGGCGCGCGCCGCAAAACGCGCCCGCGACGAGCCTCGTCGTGCTGATGCACGGCGTCGGCAGCAACGCGCGCGATCTGATGCCGCTCGCCGACATCTGGAGCGAGGAGCTGCCCGGCACGGCGTTCGTGTCGCTCGACGGCACCGATCCGTTCGACGGCGGCTTCGGCGGCCGCCAGTGGTTCAGCCTGCGCGACGTCGGCGCGGCGAACCGCGAGGGCGCGCGTCGCCGCCGCCTATCCGGCGCTGCGCCGCGTGCTCGACGCCGAGCTCGCGCATTGGCAGCTGTCTTTCGATCGGCTTGCGCTGGTCGGCTTCTCGCAAGGTTCGATCATGGCGCTGCATCACGTCGCGTCGAGCGTTGAGGGCGCGGCGGGCGTCGTCGCGTATTCGGGGCGGCTCGCCTCGCCGATCGTGTCGTCGAACCGCGCGACGCCGCTCACGCTCGTCCACGGCGAGAACGACGAGGTGATCCCGGTGCGCGAACTCGAATCCGCGGCCGACGCTTTCAACTCCGCCGGCTATGCGGTCGACGCCTACGTGCTGCCCGGCGTCGGCCACACGATCACCGCCGACGGCGTCGCGCTCGGCCGTGACGCGCTGGAACGCGCACTGGGCGAGCTGTCGCGCGATTGACACAAACCCACTAGAAAGTGGCCCTAAAGATTCTGACGGGCTTGCCGTCATACGGGCAATAGCTTGAAAATCACCCCCGCCGTGCGGGAAGCGCAACGCCCAGCGGTGCGTGTCGCGCGGCTTCGGGGTACCGGGGGCGCATTTCCAGACCGCCTTGGACGGCGCATAACGACACATCAGAGCCTGCATATGGCCAGACCGACGCCGCATTACCCGCTCTTTGAGCGATTGTTCCGCCACGCCGTGGCGGTGGATCTCGGCACGGCCAACACCCTTATCTATACCGACGACGGCGGCATCGTGCTGAACCAGCCGTCCGTCGTGTGCTTCGAGACGCAGCCCGCGAGCGGGTCGAAGCGGATCGCCGCGATCGGCGCCGAGGCGCGCCAGCTGCTCGGCCGCGTGCCGCGCAATCTCGAAGCGGTGCGGCCGATGCGCCACGGCGTCATCGCCAATTTCTCCGCCGCCGAACACATGATCAAGCAATTCGTCGACATGGCGCGGCCGCGCTCGCTCTTCAGCCGGCGCGCGGCATTCACGCTGTGCGTGCCGGCCTCCGCGACCCACGTCGAGCGCCGCGCGATCCGCGAAGCGGCCGAGGCGGCTGGCGCGTGGAAGGTCAGCCTGATCGGCGAATCGCTCGCGTCGGCGCTCGGCGCGGGCCTGCCGGTGGGCGATCCGACCGGCTCGATGGTGGTCGACATCGGCGGCGGCACCACCGAGGTCGGCGTGATCGCGCTGGGCGGCACCGCGTATAGCGGCTCGGTGCGCGTCGGCGGCGACAATTTCGACGCGGCGATCATCGGCTACGTGCGCAATCTGTATGGCGTGCTGCTCGGCGAGCAGACCGCCGAGCACGTCAAGAGAGCCATCGGCTCGGCCGTGCACGACGTGCCGCTCGAGCAGATGAACGCAACCGGCCGCAGCGTCGACGATGGGCTACCGCGCACGGTGCAGTTGAGCAACCGCGATATTTCGGAGGCGATCGAAGGGCCGCTGAGCCAGGTGATCGGCGCGGTGAAGCGCGGGCTCGAATTGGCTCCCGCTGAACTCGTGACGGACATCGCGCACAAGGGCATCGTGCTGACCGGTGGCGGCGCGCTGCTGCGCAATCTGGGGCGGCGTTTGAGCCGGGAAATCGGCCTCGACGTGCACGTCGCCGACGAACCGCTGACCTGCGCGGTGCGCGGCGCGGGCGCGGCGGCCGCGGCAGGGTGGGTGGACGAAGCCGGGGGCACGTGAGCGGTGGATAAGGGCTTCACTACAGCTCGGCAAAAACCCGGCATTCGGTGGCAAGGTAACCGGGCTGCTGCTCACCCTTGGCAAGGCGGGCTGCAAATGGACGCTGCGCTTTACCGGCCCTGTGACGGGCAAGCGACGCGATGCGGGCCCGGCGTGTCTCCCGAGGTCTCTATTGCGGACGCACGTGAAGGCGCTTGCGATGGGCCGTTCGATCGACGCTGGCAAACACTCAATTAACGAACGCGACCGCGAACAGGAAGCGGCCAGCGTTGCCGCCGCAGCGCTCCCGTTTCAGAATGCCGCGCACGCGCTTCCCAGTGAACTGAGACCCTCCGACGCGGACAAATATTGACACTTCGTTGACCGAAGCGGAATCCAAAAATCATCCATCGCCCATTCCATACCCCTGTGGATGCCTGCTAGCGTAGCAGCCCTAACAACTACAGAGGACACCGGAACGTCGTATCAACAGGATTCGGACGGCGTGCGGGTGGTGCTCAGTGCGCCGCAACTGGCGGCAGTGCTCTCCCGCCAGTCGATCAGCCCCACGGAGATGCTTTCCAACCGGCTATGGGGCGGTTTGCAGGTGGTCGGCGGGGTGCTGGAAATGGTCGGGGCGGCGCCACTGTGTGTGCTGCCGGAACCGACGATGGCCAGCAAAGCCGCGTGTGTCGTGTTCGGCGTGCATGGCTCAGATACGGCGTCGGCTCACAGCGTATCTTGAGCTTTGACGCCAAAATTTTTGGCCGGCAGGAGAAAGTAATGAAAGTAATTGTGAGCCACCATATCGACTGCAGTGACCGCGATGAAAATGGAATGTATGAATATTATTACGAGTGCGATATCTATGAATTTGTCGAGGGAAATGTCAGTTATATAGTCAGGGCCTATATGGACGAACCAGGCGACGCACACTTCTTAAAGACGAAAGGAGACGGCGACCAGGATTGGCGAATAATGATGGAGCCAGACAAAGATGAGCCTCTGTTTAAAGAGGTCGTCGAACATCTAAAAAATATCGGGAAACCCAATATACGGTGCTTTATGGGGCGCACCGGTTATATTGATCTTTAGGAAACGGCCTGACTGATGAAGTACTCTCCAGGCGAGTAATATCCTTGTCGCCACGCGTCAGTGGTTTGATGAAGACGCCTGCCCGACGCGTCGCTGACGCATATGTGACAATACGCATCGCGTCCCGTTTTCAGGGACACCGGTACGCTCATTTCCCAATGCCTGTTGCCGGCTCCGCGCGCATTCGCGCGCCGATGCCGCGCCGCCCGTAGCTCATCCGTGAATCAATCCGTTTCCGCTTCGTCGCTGTCGTCATCGCCATCCTTCATCGGACTACGCAGCGGCTTGCGCATGCCTTACGGCGAGGCCGGCGAGGGCGACTTGCTGCTGTTCGTGCACGGTTCGTTGTGCGACTACCGCTACTGGCAGCCGCAACTGGCCGGCCTGTCGAAGCGCTATCGCTGCGTCGCGGTCAGTCTCACGCATTACTGGCCAGTGACCGATAGCGCGCGGGTGGACCTGCCGTTCAGTTGGAGCAGCCACGCCGATGAAGTGGCGGAGTTCATCGCGCGTTTCGGCGCGGGGCCCGCGCATGTGGTCGGGCATTCGCGCGGCGGCTGCGTCGCCTATCATTTCGCGCGACGCCATCCCGAACACGTGCGCACGCTGACGCTCGCCGATCCGGGCGGCCCGCTGCAGATCGCCGGACGTCCACCCGCGAGCGTGCCGGAGACGGTCAACGCATTGCGTGCGAAAGCGGCTCGGTTGATCGAAAGCGGCGAGATCGAAGCAGGCTTGCAACTGTTCGTCGATTCGGTGAGCCGCCCCCGGCTTCTGGGCGCTGAGCACCCCGGGTTTTCGCCGCATGGCGACGGACAACGCGCACACGCTCGCGCGGCAATTCCGCGATCCGCTGCCCGCCTACATGCCCGAGGACACGGCCGATCTGCGCTGCCCGGTCCTGCTGATCGACGGCGAGAAGAGTCCCGACATGTTCCACCGCACGGTGACGGCGTTGCAGGGATGGTTGCCCGATGCGCGCCGCGAAACGGTACGCGGTGCGTCGCATGGCATGAACCTCGCGCACCCGTCCGCGTTCAATCGTTACGTGGATGATTTCATTCAGGCGATGAGCGCGCGCTGAGCAAGTGAAGCGAAGACCAAGGGCGATCGGCCGGCGCGCGCCGCCGATCGCCCGTTACTGCATCAGGCCTTGCGATGCGCGTCCTTGTCGAGCGCGCGTTCGGCCGCCTCGCCGACGAGCCCGTGATAGTACAGATGTACGCCGATCGCGAGCGAGTCGTTGCGGATTTCGTGGAACACCCTCCACGCCTTCACCGGGTCCTTGAACAGTAGATAGTGCGCTTCCTGCGCGATCAGATCCGCGACTTCATGCAGGCCGTGTCCATGCAGCACGTCGACGAGCGTGTCGAGACTGCGATGCGTGCGCGCGTCGGTGCGCGGATAGAGCATGTGCAGCACCGCGACGTCCTGCGTCTTCAGCGCCGCCGACAACGCGACGACGATATCCTGATGATTCAGCGCGGTGACCGTGTGGTCTTCGGTATGGACGTGATCCGGAAACAGCGTTTCGAGAGAGACATTCATTTGTATTCGTCCTGCTTTTCTGTGTGATCAAAAAAACCCGCTTCGAATCGCGGGCCGCAAGCATCAATGCACGGACTGAGTATCGCAGATGGATCCCGCCCGACGCAGTGTGCTGGCAGCAAAACATTGTTGCGGCTGGTGTTCCGACTTTCGTGCAACTTTCAACGGCATCGCGATGCACCCGCCGCGTGCCGACAACGAATGTTGCGCCCAGGGAGATGGACTGTTGCGATCAATCGACGCAATCAACGACACGCCGACCCGTAGAATGCGCAGCGGAGCCTGAGCATGCCCGTCTTCGGGAGCGCCGATGTCGCGCCTCGCCGTACGAACGCGATGCATGCCGGCGCGAGTGCGGTATCAAGCAAAAGGAAGACGTACATGAACTCGAAGTCACACGCAACGCTGAGCTTTTCCGACAGCGACCAGACCATCGATCTGCCGATCTATCAGGGCTCGCTGGGCCCCGACGTCATCGACATCCGCAAGCTGTACGGCCAGACCGGCAAATTCACGTACGATCCTGGATTCATGTCGACGGCGGCGTGCAACTCCGAGATCACATATATCGACGGCGACAAGGGCGAACTGCTCTACCGCGGCTACCCGATCGACAACCTCGCGCAGAACGCCGACTTCCTCGAAACCTGCTACCTGCTGCTGAAGGGCGAACTGCCGAACGCCCAGCAGAAAGCCGAGTTCGAGAACACCGTCACGCAGCACACGATGGTGCACGAGCAGATGCACTTCTTTTTCCGCGGCTTCCGTCGCGACGCGCACCCGATGGCGATTCTGGTCGCCGCGGTCGGCGCGCTGTCCGCGTTCTATCACGACTCGCTCGACATCACGAACCAGCAGCATCGCGACGTATCGGCGATCCGCATGATCGCGAAGCTGCCCACGCTGGTCGCGATGGCGTACAAGTACAGCGTCGGTCAACCGTTCGTGTATCCGAAGAACGACCTGTCGTACAGCGCGAACTTCATGCGCATGATGTTCTCGAATCCTGCCGAGGAGTACGAGGTCAACGACGTGCTGGTGCGCGCGCTCGACCGCATTCTGATCCTGCACGCGGACCACGAGCAGAACGCGTCGACGTCGACCGTGCGGCTCGCCGGTTCGTCGGGGGCGAATCCGTTCGCGTGTATCGCGGCCGGTATCGCGTGTCTGTGGGGCCCGGCGCACGGCGGCGCGAACGAAGCCGCGCTGAACATGCTGGAAGAGATCGGCTCGGTCGACAACATTCCCGACTTCATCGCGAAGGTGAAGGACAAGAACTCGGGCGTGAAGCTGATGGGCTTCGGCCACCGCGTGTACAAGAACTACGATCCGCGCGCGAAGCTGATGCGCGAAACCTGCCACGAAGTGCTCGAAGAGCTGGGCCTGCACGACGACCCGCTGTTCAAGCTCGCGATGGCGCTGGAAAAGATCGCGCTCGAAGACGAATATTTCGTGTCGCGCAAGCTGTACCCGAACGTCGACTTCTACTCGGGCATCGTGCAGCGCGCGCTGGGCATTCCGACGTCGATGTTCACGTGTATCTTCGCAATGGCACGCACGGTCGGCTGGATCGCGCAGTGGAACGAAATGATCGCCGATCCTGAGCAGAAGATCGGCCGTCCGCGTCAGCTGTTCATCGGCGAGACGCTGCGCGAGGCGAAGCCGGTCGCGAAGCGGTAACAGGCCGGATAGACGCCCGACAACGCGTTCAACGACGGTCGCCAACCCACGGCTCACGAGGCCGTGGGTTTTTTTACGTTCCGCGCATCCTGCCGCCTGCACGTCCCGTGCCACCGGAAACGCCGTCAAAAAACGGCGCAAAAAGCCGAAACTCCGAGGCGATAAGCTCGTCTCACGCGGAAAGAGCCTCTACAATCGGATGGGCCGGCCCATCGGGGAGCAGGCCAACCGGGGCCCCGGTGACGGGGCAACCGGGCAATCCGGCGGCCGATCCGAGGCGAGACCCGAAGTGCAACCAAACGCAGCAGCGAATCCATAGGAGCGACCTTGATACAGCAGCCAGAAGCCCTCGGCGGGCTGACCCACTCCGGCGGCGTCGATCATCGCGAGCCCGAGCAGGACGGCGTTTTCATCCCGACGGAAAACCTTAACGTCGCGAGCGTTACGCAGCACGTGCTCAAGTCGGGCGACACCTTCGTCGTCAACGATCCGCTCGGCGATATCACCGGCCACGACGATGGCCTGTTCGTCAACGATACGCGCGTGATGTCGCAACTGCGGCTGACCTTCGGCGGCCGCGCGCCGTCGCTGCTGTCGGGCAGCGTCAGCAGCGACAACACCAGTTTCACCGCGCATCTGACCAACCGCCCGCTGCCGCCGCTCGGCGGCGACAGCACGCCCGAAGGCGTGATCCACGTCGAGCGTGTGCGCGTGCTGTCGGGCACCGTGCTCAACGAGGCGATCGAGCTCACGAACTACGGCACACACGATGCGACCGTGCCGCTGTCGATTTCGTTTTCCAGCGATTTCCGCGACATGTTCGAAGTGCGCGGCCTGAAGCGCGACAAACAGGGTCGCGTGCAGCCCGCGCGCATCGAGAATCAGGAGGTGCTGCTCGGCTACATCGGTCTCGACGACGTGGCGCGCAACGTGCGGATCGCGTTCTCGCCGCAGCCGGACAAGCTGTTCGCCGACCGCGCCGACTACACCGTCAAGCTGCCCGCGCAGGCATGCGTGTCGATCTATCTGTCGATAGCGGTGCATGTCGTGCCGATGACCGGCAAGCCCGGCGCCGACGTGTCGCAGCCGATGCATGCGTTGAGCGAAGCGCATCTCTCGCAGATCGATGCGGAGCGCCCGCGCGTCGGCCGCACGGCGGTACGCGCGGCAATGGTGGATGCGCACCTGGTGATGCGCGAGCGACGCAACGCGAGCGCGCGCGTGCGTTCGAGCAATCCGCTGTTCAACGCGTGGATCGACCGCTCGTTCGCCGACCTCGGCCTGCTGACGACGGATCTCGCGACCGGCCCGTACCCGTACGCGGGCATCCCATGGTTTTCGACCCCGTTCGGCCGCGACGCGGTGATCACGTCGCTGCAGACGCTGTGGCTGCAACCGCATCTCGCAGCCGGCGTGCTGCGTTTTCTCGCCGAGCATCAGGCGCGCGAGAACTCGCCGTTTCGCGACGCCGCGCCGGGCAAGATCATGCACGAGATGCGCAAGGGCGAAATGGCCGCGGCCGGCGAAGTGCCGTTCGCGCTGTACTACGGCGGTGTCGACACCACGCCGCTGTTCATCGTGCTGGCCGGCGCCTACGCGGCCCGCACCGGCGACGTCGGCTTGATCGACGAACTATGGCCGGCGCTCGAACGCGCGGCGCAGTGGGTCGCGGGCGTGTGCGACAAAAACCGGCACGGGCTGCTCGATTACCAGCGCGAATCGGATGGCGGCCTCGCGAACCAGGGCTGGAAAGACAGTCACGATTCGGTGTTCCATGCGGACGGGCGCTTCCCTGACGGCCCGATCGCGCTCGTCGAAGTGCAGGCCTATGCGAGCGCCGCGTTCGACACGATGGCTCACTACGCGAAGTTGCGCGGCCTGCGCGACGCGGCCGCGCAATACGCGGAGCGCGCGAAGAAGATCCGCCGCTGCGTCGAAGAAAAGTACTGGATGGACGAGGTCGGCTTTTACGGCATCGCGCTCGACGGTCATGGCGAGTTGTGTCGCGTGATGGCATCGAACGCGGGGCATCTGCTGGCGTTCGGCCTGCCCACGCGCGAGCGCGGCGAGGCGGTGGTGCGGGCGCTCGACTCGACGCTGTTCCACACCGGCTGGGGCGTGCGCACACTGGCCGCGAGCCAGGCGCGCTTCAATCCGATGGCATATCACAACGGCTCGGTCTGGCCGCACGACAACGCGCTGTGCGCGCGAGGGCTGTCACGCTATGGCGGCAAGGCGTCGGCCGTGAAGCTGCTGCAGGCGCTGTTTCAGGCCGCAGTCAATTTCGACATGCGCTTGCCCGAGCTGTTTTGCGGCTTCCCGCGACGCCGCGGCGAGCCGCCCACGGCCTATCCGGTCGCGTGTTTGCCGCAGGCATGGGCGGCGGGCTCGCCGTTCATGATGCTCGAGGCGTGTCTGGGCATCACGATCGACGCCGAGCGCCGCGAAGTGCTGATCGAACAGCCGATGCTGCCCGAAGGTATCGACTGGCTCGAGGTCGGCGATCTGCGGGTCGGGGATGCGTCGGTGTCGATCACGTTCCGCCGGATCGGCGAGAAGGTGGTGGCGTCGGCGGAGCAGGGCGATGTGAGGGTGGTGGCGCTGCTTTGACGCCGACCACGGTAGCGGGCATCGATGTTGGCGGCGACCGGAAGAGAAACCATCTGGTCGTCCTGCGCGGCACCGAGATCGTGAGCCATCTCGGCAACGCGACCCCCGAACAGATGCTCGAACGGTGTCGCGCACTCGAGGTGGCGGCGGTCGGCATCGATGCGCCGTGTCGTTGGCGAACAGGCGCCGCGGGACGACTAGCCGAGAAGGCGCTCGCGCGGCAGCGAATCTTTTCGTTTGCGACACCGGCTCGCGAAACGGCGATCGCCAGCAAAAGCGGCTTCTATGGATGGATGTTCAACGGCGAGCGCGTCTACGACGCATTCGTCGCGCACTTTCCGCTTTTCAGCGGCGGCGAAAAAATCAATGGTCGCGTGTGCTTCGAGACATTCCCCCACGCGATCACGTGCGCTTTCCTCGGGACGGACGTCGCATCCGCGAAGCAAAAGGGTCCGCAGCGCCGGGCAATCCTCGAACGGGAAGGTATCGCAACAGCGTCGCTGACTTCGATCGACGACGTCGACGCGGCGCTATGCGCGTTGGCGGCACGTTATCTGCTGGAAGGCAGAGTCGAAACATACGGTGACGAGCCAGGCGGATTCATAGTGGTGCCTGGACTTTGACACTCACATTCTGGGAGGACGGGTGCACCTGGCACGACGATTCGGAGTATTGCTGCTATCCATGGCGGCGTTGGGTTCGACCGCGGCATCGGCGAACGACATTCAGTGTGCAACCTCGCAGCAACCCGCTGAGCGCGTCATTTGCGATCACGCGATCCTGAACAACGAGTACGACGACATCTTCGCGCAGCAACAGGCTCTTCTGAGCAGCGGGAAACTCTCGTCCGTGCAACTGGCGAAGTGGCGGCAGGCGCGAAACGCCTGTATCGATGTGCACTGCGTGGATGGCGTGTTCGCGCAGTGGAAGGCGATGGCCCGGTCCGTCGACGTCGCTCCTCAGGCGGCCGCGCCTCAGCCGGCCGCGCCTGTCATGACGGCCTCGGAAGCGGCGATGGCACCTGTCGGTCCCAATCCCGAAGCGCCTCCAGCCGTATCCGCCTCTGATGCATCTCAGGTGTCCCAGGCCTCGCCGACATCGGAGGCTTCTCTGGTGCGTCAAGGGAGTGCCGCCGGTGTGGCGCTTCCGCAGCCCGTCGCGGCGGAGGCTTCCGCGCCCGTGGCTGCCTCGGCGGCGCCCAGCCAGAGCGAATCTCGTGGCATGACCGGCATGAGCGACATCAGTGGCGGCCTGATCGTGGTTCTGCTCGTCGCGCTCGGAGCCGGTGTGTTCTTCGCGCTTCGGAACCGAAGCAGAGCGACCGCAAAGAAGACGCAAGGCAAGAACGGGCGATGAGGTGATGCCAACGCGCTGGCCTCGCGCACGAAACCGCGCTTTGACCTACCGGTCGGGCCGCTCGATTCGCCAATCAAACAACGCGGAATGCCTGTCACGGCGTTCCGCGCTAAAAGCGACTGCAAGGAACCGATTATCGGACGAGGAAACCGTAAGCCAGCGGGTCACGCTCGTCCACGATCCAGGTTGCGAAACCGCAAACGTATGCGTTGCCCTGGACCTCGGGGACGACGGCCTTGAAGTCGCCGACGGTCGTCTCACTGAGTACACGCCCCTTGAAGACCGTGCCGATGATGGACTCATTGACGAGCGTCTCGTTGCTCGCCAGTTCGCCGCGCAGATAGAGTTGCGCGACGCGTCCGCCCGTCCCTGAGCCGGTGGGCGAACGGTCCACTTCGCGGTCGGCGAACACGCAACAGTTGGCTTGCGTCGAGCCTTCGTGCCGTGGTGCGTTGGCAATGATGGTCCCGTAGATGTGGTTGATCTCCGGGATATCGGGATGCTCAACCGGGTACGCGTCGTTTGCAGCTTTTTTGACCTCGGCGCCAAACTTGATCAGTTCCTCGACAGAAGACTCCCGGACTGCGAGACCGTGCGGCGCACCGTCCGTATAGAAGTAGAAGGCACCACCGAAGGCGATGTCACCCTTTACCGTGCCAAACGACGGCGTCTCGACCGTGACATCCCGTTTCCAGATGAACGACGGAACGTTGACGAAGCGTACGTTGCCGGCGTGTTCACCGTCCCATTGCACGAACGCCTCGATGAAGCCACATGGAGCGTCGATGCCGATTCGCGTCTCGGGAATCTGGCGCTGAACCCAGCCCAACTCGACCGCCGCGGTAGACAGCGCGATCACGCCGTGTCCGCAGTGGTCGCTATAACCCTCGTTGTGGACGAAGATGATTCCGAAGTCTGCCGTGGGACTAACGGGTTCGGTCAGGTATCCACCGTACATGTCAGCATGACCACGCGGTTCGAACATCAGCGCGGTACGAATTTCGTCGGCGTTCTCCTTCAGCCACGCTCGACGCTTGACGATGGTGTCACCGGGAAGACGAGGAAGCCCGCTCGTCACGATACGGAACGCTTCGCCGCCGGTATGGACCTCGACCGTCGAAATAGTGCGAGTGATTTTCATGTGTGCGTTGGGGGTTATTCGATTGAACGTCACTGCCCGTAGGGCACCGGAAGGCCGTTTCTGATCACATAGACGGTCGTGGGTGCGCCCTTCAGATCGCCGTTTTCATCGAAAGAGTAGGTGCCTGCCACGCCCTTATAGTTGGTCTTTGCCAACTGGGCGGTGAGCTTTGCCTTGTCGGTCGTGGTTCCCGCTTTGACCATCGCATCGGCCAGCAGTTTTACGCCGTCGTAGTAGCTGACCGCATAAACCTGCGTGTCGGTGTTGAACGCGGCTTTGTATTTCTGCAGAAACTCACGCCCGGCTGGGGTCTTGTCGAGCGCGATGCCGCCCTGGGCGCAATACACGATAGAGGCCGCGTCACCGGCAACCCTGCCCATGTCGGCCGAGCAAATGCCATCACCGCCAAGCAGCTTGGCTCGCAGTCCGCGTGCGCGCATCTGCCTGGCCATCGGCGCGCCTTGAGCAGCGTATCCGCCGAAGAAGACGACATCCGGATTTTTGGCCTTGATGCTGGTGAGAATGCCGAGGAAGTCAGTCGCCGACGAGTTCGTGAACTGTTGGTCCACGATTTGAATTCCATTTGCCTTCGCCTCTTTGACGAACTGCTCGGCCACACCTTGCCCATATGCCGTGCGGTCGTCGATCACCGCGGCGGTCTTGGCCTTCAATGTTTTGGCCGCAAACTGACCCATCGTTCCGCCTAGCTGCTCGTCACTCGCGCCGATACGGAAGATGTTTTTGAAGCCTTGCTTCGTCAGCGCCGGATTGGAGGCAACCGGCAGCATCGGTACCCCGCCGGCGTTATAGACGCGCGATGCCGGAATAGCCACACCTGAGTTGTAGGGGCCGAGGACAGCAATCACGCCGCTGTCGACGAGTTTCTGCGCGACCTGAACGCCAACCTTCGGATCTGCCTGGTCGTCCTCGGAGTCCAGTTTGAAAGTTACCTTCTGGCCAGCGACCGTGACACCGCTCCTGTTGAGTTCATCGATAGCAAGGCGGGCGCCGTTCTCGTTGTCCTTTCCGTTCGGCGCCTGGGGGCCCGTAAGCGGAGCCGAGTGACCGAGGGTGACCACCGATTGAGCATTGGCGGATGCGGTGATGCCGGCGGCTGTTAAGACAGCCATTGTTAGGACGAGGTGGCGCATATAGTCTCCAGGTATTGGACCCGTGTTTGATCAGATTAGCTGCGCTTCGGCATGGGTTCAACCTTTGAGCACGCCATCCGACAGGAGGAGTCGTGAAACTGACCGATTTCGATACACTGACTTTTGACTGCTACGGCACCTTGATCGACTGGGAGAGTGGCATCCTTGAAGGCCTGAGGCCTCTGCTGGAGCGAGCCAGGACGCCGCTCACGCGTGACGAGGTTCTCGAAGCGCACGCTCGCCACGAGTCGTCGCAGCAGAACTTCACCCCTGCGAAGCGCTATCAGGAACTGCTTCCCATCGTATATAAGCGCATGGCTGAAGAGTGGGGCCTGCCCTATACACACGAAGAATGCGTGGCGTACGGCCAGTCGATCAGAAACTGGCCGGCATTCGCCGACTCCGCGCTCGCGCTGCAATATCTGAAGAGGCACTACAAGCTGGTCATCCTGTCGAACATCGACAACGAAAGTTTCACCTTCAGCAACGCCAGGCTGCAGGTTGAGTTCGACGCCGTCATCACAGCGGAGGACGTCGGGTCCTACAAGCCGTCGCCGCGCAACTTCGAGTACATGCTTCAGAAGCTCGATCAGCGCGGCATCAAGAAGGAAAAAATCCTTCACACGGCAGAAAGCCTCTTCCATGACCACAAGCCTGCAAACGAGTTCGGCCTGGCGTCGTGCTGGATTTACCGCCGTCATTCGCAGCCGGGCTTTGGCGCGACGATGAACCCGGGCTCGCAGCCTGACATCGACTTCCGCTTCGACAGCATGGCGGACTTCGTCGACGCGCATCGGGAAGCGCTGGTGAACCGAGCATCTTCGCGCCGTTGAAACGCGCCTGCCCGGTGGTAACATTTGTTGTCATCTCTCACCTCGGCGCCGACCCACCTCACCATGCCAGACAGCTTCGATCAGCTCGTCGCCCTGATTCGGGCGCGCTTTCCCGAACTGAGCCCGCAGTTCCAGATGGGAGCGGGCTTCCTGCTCGATCATCCCGACGAGGTCGCGGTGTCGTCGATGCGCAAGGTGGCCGAGCGCGCGCAGGTGCAGCCCGCGTCGCTGGTGCGGCTGTCGCAGCAACTGGGGTTTCCCGGCTGGAACGAATTGCGCGATCTGTTCGTCGCGCGCGTGCGCACGCGGCCCGAGCCGTTGACGAGCCGGGCGCGCTCGATGGTCAAATCGAAAGATGCGCTCGCGAACGATCTTCTCGTCGCGCAGCAGCACAATCTCGAAACGACCGCCGCGCATAACGGCCGCGTGATCGTCGAGGCCGCGCGCGTGTTGCGGCGTGCGTCGCACGTGCACGTGGCGGGCTTCCGCTCGTGTTACGCGGTGGCGTTCGGTCTCGTCTATGGCTACCGGCTGTTTCGTCCGTCGGTGTCGCTGCTCAACGGCGAGGCCGGCACGCTCGAAATGCAACTGCGCACGATCGAGCGCGACAGCGCGACCATCGTCATCAGCTTCGCGCCGTATTCGGTCGAAGCCGCGCGCGTCGCCGAGGCCGCGCTCGAAAAAGGCAGCAAACTGATCGCCATCACCGACAGCGCCGTGTCGCCGATCGCGTTGAACGCCGACAAGGTACTGATCTTCTCGCACGAAAGCCCGTCGTTCTTTCCGTCGCTGGTGGCCGCCACCGCGATCGCCGAAGCGCTGGTCGCGCATTTGCTCGCGCTCGAAGGCGCGGATGCGCTCGAGAAGCTTGCGCTCGCCGAACAATCGTTGCATGCGAAGGGCGCGTACGTGCCTTGAGCGATTGCGTGAGGCACGCCGCGCTCCGCTCGATATCGTTCAACGGCATTTGACAACAAATGTTGTATTGGCGTATAAATACGTACCGATTGTTGAATATGGTGCGACCCGTGGCGTCGATGCAGGAATTCAGTGTTTTTTCAGGTCAGCGGCGAGCCGTACGACATCGGCTACCGGCTTGGCGAAATCGCCTCGCCGCGGCCGGCCCGCTCCAACCGGCGGCCTTGCTCGACGTACTGCACGATCGCGCGCCGTCGGGCTTGCCGATCTACCGCGACGATCCTTACGATCCCGACGACGAAAACACCCTCGCCACCGCGCTGTTCGAAATCGGCAACGCTGGTGTGTCGATGAAAGCGTATCGCCAGAAGCAATGCGCGTTCGACACTTTCGTCGCGTGCGCGACGCCCGAACCGGCCCGCGTTTCAGCGCCCGCCGCCCTCACCAGGAACTGAACATCATGTCCACCGTTTTTCATCGCTCTCCGAAGCAATCCTTGCCGGTGGCCGTCGCGGGCGACGGCATCGAAATCATCGACTCCACGGGCAAGCGTTATATCGACGCGTCGGGCGGCGCAGCCGTGTCGTGCCTCGGTCACAGCAACCAGCGCGTGATCGACGCGATCAAGCGGCAAGCCCAACGGTTGCCGTACGCGCACACGTCGTTCTTCACGACGGAGCCGGCCGAGCAACTGGCCGACCGGCTCGTCGCGAGCGCGCCGGCCGGACTCGAGCACGTGTACTTCGTGTCGGGTGGCTCGGAGGCGATCGAGGCGGCGCTCAAGCTCGCGCGTCAGTATTTCGTCGAGAAGGGCGAGACGCAGCGGCGCCATTTCATCGCGCGTCGGCAGAGCTATCACGGCAACACCCTCGGCGCACTCGCGATCGGCGGCAATGCATGGCGCCGCGAGCCGTTCCTGCCGATCCTGATCGAAGCGCATCACGTGAGCCCGTGCTACGCATATCGCGAGCAGCGCGCGGACGAAACCGAAGAAGCGTTCGCTCAGCGTCTCGCCGATGAACTCGAGCAGAAGATTCTCGCGCTCGGCGCGGACACGGTCGCGGCGTTCGTCGCGGAAACGGTGGTCGGCGCCACGGCGGGCGCGGTGCCGCCGGTGCGCGAATACTTCCGCAAGATCCGCGCGGTGTGCGACCGCTACGGCGTGCTGCTGATTCTCGACGAGATCATGTCGGGCATGGGCCGCACCGGCTATCTGTACGCGTGCGACGAAGATGGGGTGGCGCCCGATATGCTGACCATCGCCAAGGGCCTTGGCGCGGGTTATCAGGCGATCGGCGCGACGCTGGTCAGCGACCGCATCTATCAGACCATCGTCGGCGGCTCCGGCTTCTTCCAGCATGGCCATACCTATATCGGCCATGCGACCGCGTGCGCGGCCGCGCTCGAAGTGCAGCGCGTGATCGCGGAAGACGATCTGCTGGCGAACGTGCAGGCGCGTGGCGAGCAGTTGCGCGGCCGGTTGCGCGAGCACTATGCGCAGCATGCGCATATCGGCGACGTGCGCGGGCGCGGCTTGTTCGTCGGCGTCGAACTCGTCAAGGATCGCGTTACCAAAGAGCCGTTCGACGCCAAACTGAAACTGCACGCGACGATCAAACGCGAAGCGTTCGCGCGCGGCCTGATGGTGTATCCGATGGGCGGGACCGTCGACGGCGAGAGCGGCGACCACGTGCTGCTCGCGCCGCCGTTCATCTGCACGGAGCGCGACATCGACGAGATCGTCAGCCGCCTCAGCGATGCGATCGGCGCGTCGCTCGCCGCCCGCTGAGATTCGACCCACCGACTTTTGCGAGAACGATGATGACCGAGCGCTTGCCTCACTTCGACATGTCCACTGCCACGCCCGAACAGAAGGCGGTGCTCGACGAAATCCTGTCCGGCCCGCGCGGCAACCTGAATGGGCCGTTCCTCGGCTGGATTCACAGCCCCGATCTCGCGCAGCACGCGCAACGCCTCGGCGCGTTTTGCCGCTACCAGACCGGGCTGCCGCTGCGGCTGTCGGAACTCGCGATTCTGGTGACCGCTTCGCGCTGGCAGGCCCAGGCGGAGTGGTACATCCACTATCCGATCGCGCTGCAGGCGGGCGTCGGCGAAGCGGACGCCGAGGCGATCCGCCAGGGGCGCCGCCCCGAGTTCGCCGATGCCGACGACGCGCTGATCTACGACTTCGCGAGCGAACTGTACGAGACGAAGCGCGTCACGGCCGCGACGTATGCGCAGGCGGTCGGGCGTTTCGGGCATCAGGTCGTGATCAACCTGGTCGGCCTGCTCGGCTACTACGCGCTGGTCGCGATGACGCTGAACGTGTTCGACATGCGCGCAGTGGGGCAGCAAAGCCTGCCGTTTCCCGAATAGCGCTTTTGCCAACGAGCGGCTGCGCAGCGGCGCCGCGCGCGCCAACGAAAAGCCCCGGTTGCCGAACTTCGCAACCGGGGCTTTTTACTGCACGATGCATTAACGACTTGCGCGCTCAGTTATCACGATCAGTTACCGCGATCAGTTACCGCGATACGTCGAAAAGAGACGTTGCTGCACCGTCGCCGGCGCGCCCGCGTCCGACGAACTGGCCTTCGCGCCGCCGACGTCTTGCGAACCTTGCGCCGAAGCGGTGACGATCGTCGAGTCCTGGGGCACGGCCTTCGGATAGGTGGTGTCGTTCTGGTTCAGGAGGCCTGCTTTTTGCGCGGCTACGAGTTCGGCGCGCACCTGAGCGCGCGTGACCGGACCGTTTGTCTGCTGGGCGAACGACAGTGCCGGAACGATAAGAGCGGATGCGACGACGACTGCGGAAAGAAGCGATTTCATGACGACCTCCAATTGATTGTGTGGTGGATCGGTGTGAACCGCGTTCCCCGATCCGTTGAACGCAGTCTATTTCTTACGAGGTCAGCAAAAAAGCGGCTTTCTGGCGAAATATTATTGCCAGTTTTGAGATAGTGAAAAAGGCGCATTTCCGCGCCGGGACGCGGAAGCGCCTATGATGAAATCCGGTCCACGCCCGCGCCTGCAAACCGCGCGGCACCTGCGACCGATGCCCAGGCGCGGACACATCCGGGCGGACCGCCGCGGCGGGCATCATCTTTGGTCGAGCAGCGTGCGCGGCAAGGCACAAACAGGAGAGAGCAATGAAGCGCAAGGCATCGGCAGTCTGGCAAGGCGGCCTGCAGAACGGCAAGGGCTCGATTTCCACCGACAGCGGCGTCCTGAAGGACACCCAGTACTCGTTCGCGACGCGCTTCGCGGACGGCATCGGCACGAATCCGGAAGAGCTGATCGCGGCTGCGCATGCGGGATGTTTCTCGATGGCGTTGTCGGCGGAGCTGGGCAAGGCCAACATCACGCCGGAGCACATCGGCACCACGGCCACCGTCACGCTCGACAAGGACGGTGGCGGCTTCGCGATCACCGCGGTGCATCTCGACGTGACCGTGAAGATTCCGGGCGGAGACAAGGCCGCGTTCGACAAAGCCACCGCGGACGCGAAGGCCGGCTGCCCAGTGTCGAAGGTGCTGAATGCAACGATTACGATGGATGCGAAGCTCGAGACCTGAGCCCCTGCTGTGACTGTGAGCGCGCAACGAAGCCGGCGACGGGCCATGTCCGCCGCCGGTTTTTTGATGGCGGTTGTCGAATGAACGGATGACCCCGACGCGAGTAGGCCTTCCGAATGTCATCCTTGATTTATTGAACATCCAGTCATAATATCAACGGACCGACGCAACCAGGCAACAAGGTCATCGCAATTGAGTCATTCAAAGCAAGCCGCGAAAAAAGCTGGCGAAACATGTCAGCGCGGCCGTCCGCGCGAGTTCGACACGGCCACCGTGCTGGCGAACGCGAGCCAGGTGTTCTGGGATCACGGCTACCACGCGACGTCGATCGACGATCTGTGCAAGGCCACCGGTCTGCTGCGCGGCAGCCTGTACGGCGTGTTCGGCGACAAGCACGGCATCATGCTCGCCGCGCTGGATCATTACTCGGAAGGCGCGGTCGCGCGTCTTGCGCAGCGACTGAGCGCGACGGCCGAGCCGGAGCAGGCGCTGCGCGACGCGCTGCTGCACTACGCGAGGGTGTCCTGCGCATTGAGCGGCCGGCGCAGCTGTTTCATTACGAATACGACGCTCGAAATGCAGCCCGGTGACGAAGTGCTGCGCGCGCGCGTCGCCGCGATTCAGCGCCGCATGGCGACTTTGCTCGCGGCGGCGGTGATCCGCGGTCAGGCGAGCGGCGCATTCGATTCGACGCTCGACGAACAAGCCGTCGGCGATTTCCTGCTGTGCGTGATGCAGGGCTTGCGGGTCATGGGGCGGGTCGCGCATCAGCAAGATGCGCTGATCGGTATCGTCGATGTGGCGATGCGCGCGCTGGTGTAACGCCTCGTCCGCGAGCAGTGGCGCAAAAATTTTTTAACCAATTTTTGAACGATCGGTCATGAAACGTGAGGCAATCAAGTCCGCTCCGGCGGCATTCGGTGGATCCGTCAGCTGCGCGGCGAGCGCGGCCGTGACCGGTCCCGGCCCGGCGATGGCCGGCATGGCTGTCGCCGCCAACGCGTCGGCGCCCGGCTTTCAGCGCCAGGCGCTCGCGCTCGCCGTGCTGTTCGTCGGCGCCTTTCTCGCGCCGCTCGATTACTTCATCGTCAATCTGGCGCTGCCGTCGATTCACACGGGCCTCAACGCGAGCGACGCGCAACTGCAACTCGTCGTGTCGGCTTATGCGTCCGCCTACGCGGTGCTGCTGATCACGGGGGGCCGCCTTGGCGATCTGTTCGGCCGCCGTCGCATGTTCATGACGGGCATGGCGGCTTTCGTGATCGCGTCGGCGTTGTGCGGCTTCGCGACGAGCGGCCACATGCTCGTGATCTCGCGCATCGTGCAAGGCATCGCGGCCGCGGTGATGGCGCCGCAAGTGCTCGCGACGATTCGTGCGGTCGTGCCGTTGCATCAGCAGACGCGCGTGATGAGTCTGTATGGCTTCGTGTTCGGCTTGTCGTCGATCGTCGGGCAACTCGGCGGCGGCGCGCTGATCACGTATCACCCGTTCGGGCTCGACTGGCGCGTGATCTTCCTGATCAACATCCCGATCGGCATCGCGGCGTTCGTCGGCACATGGAAGTTCGTGCCGGAGAACCAGCCAGCCACGCATACCGGCGTCGATCTGAAGGGCGTCGCGCTGCTGTCGGCGGTGCTGCTGCTCGTCATCTATCCGATGACGCATGGCCGTGAAGCGGGCTGGCCCGCGTGGACCTTCGCCATGTTCGCACTCGCGGTGCCGGTGTTCGCGCTGTTCGTCGCGACCGAGCGGCGCGTCGAGCGCGCTGGCGGCCATCCGCTCGTCGACCTGCAACTGTTCCGCAATCGCGCGTTCGCGCTCGGTCTCGTGCTCGCGTTCCTGTTCTATTGCAATAGCGCGTTCTTCCTGACCTACGGCATCTTTCTGCAAACCGGCCTGCACTGGACGCCGCTCGCGTCGGGCATCGCGATCATGCCGTTCGCGCTCGGCTTCGTGATCGGGCCGTTGACGTCGCCGGCCGTGGTCAAGCGCATCGGCGCCCATGTGCTGACGCTTGGTTTCTCGATGATGACGCTGGGCTTCACGGTGACCGGCTGGTCCGCGACCCAATCCGCGACGCCCGATCTGCTGTTCTACTGCGGGCTAGTGTGCGCGGGCGTCGGACATGGTCTGCTGTTGCCGTCGATCATGCGCATCGTGCTGCAGGAGGTGGTGCCCGAGAAGGCCGGGCTTGCATCGGGTGTGGTCTCGTCGACGTTGCAGATCGGCTCCGCGTTCGGCACCGCGGCGATCAGCGGCGCGTTCTTCGGGGCGCTCGGCGGCAGTTCGGCACCCGCCTCTTATGCGCACGCGTTCCAGCTGAGCCTCGCTATCAATGCCGTGCTGATGTTCGTGTGTATCGGCCTTAGCGTGCTGCTGGTACGTCATCAGCAAGGCGTGCCGCGCTCGGTGGCCCCGGCAGTTTGAAATTAATCCGCTGGTAATCGTTTTCATTTGTTAGCTTGCTGAAAAAAATCGTTCAATTTGAACGAAGCGGTATAACGAACTGCATGGTATTTACCGGCGATCTACTCGTTCACAGGTAATTCTGATTTAGATCAAACTGGCTCATTCAGATTAACGGCTCGACGACATCGCGTCAGCTTTCTCTAATCAGACGAAACCGGCCTTGCATTTTCTACCGGTCTGCAAACGGCCTGCAGTAAGTGTTGCGTTTGTGCGGTAGCGCACATAGGGTTAGCCGCAAGCTGTCGCGATGATTGTTTTCGGTAATGCCGGGAACTTTAGCCAGCGAGCATGGACTGCGGGTCTAATGGAAACGGTATCAATAAAAAAGCGCTTGCCGCGTTTAAATTCGATTGTTAATCTGTCTTAACTTTAGAGTGTACGTTCAACAGGTCGGAGTCGATAAAGCCGGGCTCAAGTTAATAACGCTCAAGATAGGGGGACCCAATATGCTGACCGCTACCATTGACGCATTCCAGACAACATCCGCCCGCCGCCTTCAATGTGGGCGACGTCGTCAAGTTAAAAGAAGGGGGCCCGCGCATGACCGTGACGTACGCAGGTCCGGTCGCGCTGAATCCCGGCGACTGGGTGATCTGCGAGTGGTTCGACGAACACGGCGAACTGCGCCACGAAAGCTTTGCGGCGCAAGCCGTGCGGGCGGAGCCGCGCTCCATTCCGGCGGGCTCGGTACAGTGGAGTCGCATCGGGCGCGCGGCCTGAGTGACGCCCCTGAGTGACGCCCGTGCACGTCAATCAATCGGTTTCCTGTTGTTCGTTTGTTGCTCGTATTGGTCGAGCCGCCCGAATCGTTTCAGCGCTCGGGCCGGTCGCGCGCGGCCTGGCGTCGCCGCACGCGCAGCGTCAGCGCCGATGAAAACGCGCGCAAGGTCGACACCTTGCGTGTCTCCACGACGTCCCGCGCGAGGCTCTCCGCCGGATTCGGCTGTAGCGCCCAATACAGCGCGAGCACCCAGCCGAGCACGGTCCAGCCGAGGCAGGCATTGAAGAGCGCGAGCGTCAGCACGTCGCGGCGCTTGCGCCGGTCCGCGATGATCGCCGGCAGAAAATACAGCGCCAGCGCGAACGCCGCACCGATGGCCTGAACGGCCACGTTGCCACCCATACAAGCTCCTGATGCGCGATGCATGTAGCGATTGTCGCGCGAATGGCGGCCGCGCGCCTCGCACCTGCGGGTTCCAGTCTCCACCCCAATCACCGCAAGGGGTTCAGCCCGACACGCATCGGGACTATCATGATCGTTTCGACCGAACAGTACTTCACGGACCCGATCATGATCACCGACGACACGACCCAGCAGGCTCAACTCAACCCGGACACGCTACGAGAATTCGTCGAGCGCAAGTGGAACGACGAGATCGTGCCCGCGCTGACGGACTACATCGCGGTGCCGGCCAAGAGTCCGGCGTTCGATCCCGACTGGGCGAAACACGGTTATCTGGAGCGCGTGATCACCGACGCCGCGCAATGGGCCGAGCAGCAGCCGGTGCGCGGCCTGAAGCTCGAGGTGATCCGCCTGCCGGGCCGCACGCCGGTGATCTTCTTCGAGACGGCCGCGACGCGCTCGGGTAGCGACGAAACCGTCGTGCTCTATGGCCACCTCGACAAGCAGCCCGAGTTCGATGGCTGGCGCAACGACCTCGGTCCGTGGACGCCGAAGTTCGAAGACGGCAAGCTTTACGGCCGCGGCGGCGCGGACGACGGCTACGCGATCTATGCGAGCCTGACGGCGCTCGCCGCGCTCGATGCACAGGGTGTCGAACGTCCGCGCTGCGTCGGGCTGATCGAAACCTGCGAGGAGTCGGGCAGCTACGATCTGCTGCCCTACGTCGACGCGCTGCGCGAGCGGCTCGGCAACGTCGGGCTGGTCGTGTGTCTCGACTCGGGCGCGGGCAATTACGATCAGCTGTGGCTGACCACGTCGCTGCGCGGACTCGTCGGCGGCGATCTCGAAGTGCAGGTGCTAGACGAAGGGATCCACTCGGGCGTCTACGGCGGCATCGTGCCGTCGAGCTTCCGCATCATGCGGCAACTGTTCGACCGTCTCGAAGACTCCGCCAACGGCACGCTGCTGCCGAAGGGCTTCCACTGCACGGTGCCGGCCGATCGTCTGCGCGAAGCGGAGGCCGCCGCAAAGATTCTCGGCGATGACGTCTGGAAGAAGATGCCGTGGGCGTGCGGCCAGGACGGCCGTCAGGTGCTGCCCACCACGACCGATCCGCGCGAGGCGCTGCTCAATTCGACGTGGCGTCCGTCGCTGTCGGTGACGGGCGCGGCTGGCTTGCCCGCGCTCGCCGACGCCGGCAACGTGCTGCGTCCGCGCACGGCGTTCAAGCTGTCGCTGCGGCTGCCGCCGACCATCGAAGCGGAGAAGGCGGTCGCCGAACTGAAGGCGCTGCTCGAATTCGATCCGCCGTACAACGCGAAGGTCACGTTCAAGCCGGATGCGGGCGCGGCGAGCGGCTGGAACGCACCGGAGGTCGCGCCGTGGCTCGCCACCGCGCTCAACGATGCGTCGCGTCAGCACTTCGGCGCCGACGCGGCCTACATGGGTCTCGGCGGCACGATCCCGTTGATGAACGTGCTGAAGGCGGGCTTCCCGAAGTCGCAGTTCATGGTGTGCGGCGTGCTCGGGCCGAAGTCGAACGCACATGGGCCGAACGAGTTCCTGCACGTGCCGTACGGCAAGAAGCTGACGGCCGCGGTTGCCGAAGTGATTGCCGCGGCGCCGTGAGTTCCGGTTTCGTTTGAGTGGGGCTCGGGCGTGACCCGGGCCCGCTGTTTATCGATGCTGCTTTGATGCAGCTGTTTTTCCCGCCGTTTCATTCCTTCCGTTCGAACCTCACCGACACGCTGAATGACCGACTCGCAGACTGCCCAAACCACCACGCCCCGGATTCCGGCCGATCAACTGCATGCCTACGTCAGGGCGATCTGGGAGCGAGCGGGCAGTACGCCGCGCGAAGCGGAGCTGGTGGCCGATCATCTGGTGGCCGCGAATCTGACCGGGCACGACTCGCACGGCGTCGGCATGATCCCGCGCTATGTCGAATCGCTCGCCGACCAGCAACTGCAACTGAATCGACACGCCGACGTCGTGAAGGACGCGGGCGCGGTACTGACCGTCGAAGGCGGCAAGGGCTTCGGTCAGGTGATCGCGTTCGAGGCGATGGAGCGGGGCATCGAGCGCGCGCGGCGGCTCGGCGTCTGCGCGGTGGGCTTGCGCGGCGCGCATCATATCGGCCGCATCGGGCATTGGGCCGAGCAGTGCGCGCGCGCCGGGCTGGTGTCGTTTCACTTCGTCAACGTGGCGGGCGATCCGCTCGTCGCGCCATTCGGCGGCGCGGACCGGCGCATCGGCACGAATCCGTTCTGCGCCGCTTATCCGCGGCCAGGCAAACCGCCGCTGGTGCTCGACTTCGCGACCAGCACGATCGCGTTCGGCAAGACGCGCGTCGCTTATAACCAGGGCAAGCACACACCACCCGGCGCGCTGATCGATCACGAAGGCATGCCGACGCTCGAACCGAAAGTCATGCACGAAGCGCCATTCGGCGCGCTGACGCCGTTCGGCGGCTACAAGGGTTTCGGGCTCGCGGCGATCTGCGAGATTTTCGGCGGCGCGCTGTCGGGCGGCTTCACGACGCATGCGGACACGCTCGGTACCACGCACGCGATCATCAACTGCATGCTATCGGTGATCATCGATCCCACCGCATTCGACGCGCCCGATGCGCAAGCCGAAGCCGATGCGTTCCTCGCGTGGGTGAAGGCGTCGCCGCTCGCGGCGGGCGCGGAGCGCATCTACGAACCCGGCGAGCCCGAGCGCGTGACGCGCGCGCAGCGCGAAGCCGCCGGCATTCCGATCGACGCGGCTACGTGGACGCAAATCCACTGCGCGGCGCGCGCCGTCGGGATGGATGAAGACGAAGTGGGTGGTTGGTCCGCGCGCCTCGGCTGAAGCGCGCGACAGCAGGGCTCAGGCGATCAGCCTGAGCTTGCTGCGCCTATCGAGCAGCCAGCGCTCGAACTCGGTGGCGGGCATCGGCTTCGCGTACAGGAAGCCCTGCACGTAATCGACGCCGAGCCCCTTCATGAAGGCTTCTTCCGCCTCGGTTTCGATCCCTTCGGCGACCACCTGGAAATCGAGCTCCTGCGCGACGGCGACCATCGAGCGCACCAGCGCCTGTGCCTTCATATCCGCGTGGATCGAGCCCGTGAAGCTGCGGTCGAGCTTGATCACGTCGAGCGGAATACGGCCGAGTTGCGACAGCGACGAGTAGCCGGTGCCGAAGTCGTCGAGATGCACCTGCGCGCCGAGTTGGCGGAACTGCTTGATCAGCTCGATCGCGGCCGCTTCGTTTTCGATCAGGCAGCTTTCGGTCAGTTCGAGGTCGACGAGGCATGGATCGAGACTCGCGTGCTGCAATGCCTCGGTGAAATGGCGGACCACGGCTGTATCCGTGAGCTGTCGCGCCGACACGTTGATCGCGACGCGCAGGTCATAGCCGGCCGCTTTCCAGCGGGCCGCCTGTTTCGCTGCGGTTTCCATCACCCAGCGGCCGAGCACGCCGATCAGTCCGGATTCCTCGGCATAACGGATGAATTCCGCCGGCATGATCTGGCCGCGCTCCGGCGAATTCCAGCGCACCAGCGCTTCGGCGCCTTGCACGGCGCCCGTCGCGAGGTTCAGCTTCGGCTGATAGTGCAGCGCCAACTGGCCTTCGTCGAGTCCGCGGCGCAGATTCGTGTCGAGCCACATGAACTCCGCGACGCGGCGATTCATGTCCGGCGAGAACACGCGATGCGTGCGCTTGCCTTCGTCCTTCGCGACGTACATTGCCGTGTCGGCCGAACGGATCAGCGATTCGAGGGTTTCGCCATGCTCGGGCGAACGCGCGATGCCGATCGAGCAGCCGGTATAGACCTCGACGAGCCCGACAGCGAACGGCATGCGCATACGATCGAGAATGCGCTGCGCGGTGTTTTCCAGCTCATGCGCGGAGCCCTTCGCCGCGAGCACGATGAATTCGTCGCCGCCCAGACGCGCGAGCGAGTCGCCCGGATTCAGGCAGTCGCGGATCGCGTCCGACACGTCGCAGATCAGGCGGTCGCCGAACACGTGGCCGTAGTGATCGTTGACCTTCTTGAAGTTGTCGAGATCGAGAAACAGGATGCCGACGGTTTCGCCCGGCGCGGCCAGTTCGATCGCGATCTGGATGCGCTCCTGGATCGCGTTGCGATTGGCGAGGCCTGTGAGCGGGTCGGTGGTGGCCTGCTCGATCAGGCGGTCCTGCGCGAGCCGTTGTTCGGTGATGTCGGTGCCCGAGCAGATCAGGAACTGCTCTTCGATGCCGCTGCCGCTGCGCACGAATTTGTTGCGAAACAGGAACAGCCGTTCGCCGTGCACCGTTTTGATGCGCCGTTCGATCTCGTACGGTTCGCCACGATTGAAAAAATTCGCGCTGACCTCGTTCGAGACCCGGTCGTCGTCGGACGACATGAACAACGTCCAGACGCTGCGGCCGATGATGTCCTCTTCCCTGAGCCCGGTCAGCTCCTCGGCGAGCCGGTTGAAGCGCTGTATCCGGCCGTTCCGGTCGACGATCACGACGACCGAATTGACCTCCGAGACGACCTGTTCAGCGAACGACAGACCGTGCAGCAGCGCTCGCGCGACCGATTCGGTGTCGCCATCGGCCGACGCGGTGCCGCCCCAGCGATGACAATCGAGTTTCTTGCCGACCAGATGCAGCCGCAGCGGCGCGGCGTCCAACTGAACGTCGACGACGACGTGGGAGGTCACGCCGCTCAGCGCGCGGACCTGGGAAGCTTGAGAAGAGGTGAGGGAAATGGCGACGCCGACAGCCGCGTGGCCGTGCGCAGGCACGAGTTCCAGTATGTTGCTGGCCGCCGCCAGGCCCCAGCGAGGGCTGCTCGTGCCGAACCGCGCGTGAAGCACCTGGTCGTGTAGCTGGTCGCTCATGGAATCCCCGGAGTGTGCCGGCGGTCCCTATCAAGGCGGGCGGCGGCAGACAGTCTTCCTCATACTAAAATGAAACTGCCTCATTGTATCTAAGCGTGACAATTCGAGCGAAGAATCATTAACGTTTTGCTAAGCATGAGTATGGGCCTGCGCGGCCGCGCGCGGCGCGATTATTACCCGCCAGAACGACGCCACGATGACGTCGCTAGAGGCGGCGCGCCAGCAGCGCGCGGGCGCGTTCGCGTTCGGGCGGGTTGGCGTCGAGCGCCGCGTCGAACCGGAACTTGCCGGCCACCAGCGTGGCCGCCACCACGCCGTCGCGATACAGCACGCGGTTTCCGGTCACGGCCGGCACCTTGTCGCCGACCAGCAGCGTGCCGACGAGATTCAGCGGATCGGTCCCAGCAACGCAGATAAGAGCACCGTCGTTCGGCTGCCGGCGCACCTCGCGCAGCAGCGCAATCGCCTCGGGCAGCGCGAACTGCTCGCCCGCGAGTCCGTTGACGAACCGCCCGCCGCGGATCACGCCGCGCGCCTCGAGCCGCTGCAGAACGCGCAGCAGATCGCGCCACGGCGGAAGCCATTCGGCCTCGCGTTCGAGCAGGCGCCAGAACACGACACCGTAGCGGCGCAGCAACGTCATTGCGACGTGTTCGAGCGCCTCGGGCGGTAACTGGCGCTGCCGTTCGGATGGATTTTCCGGCGCGACGGCGGACGGACGGCTCACGAGCGCCCAACGCCCAGCGTCGTCCATGCCGCCGATCAGCGCGCTCGCTCGCGCGCGCCGGCTGCTGGAAAACGCGTTGCGTTTGGCGACCGGCTTCAGCAACGCGCGCAAGCCCGCGAAGCTGTCGGAGTTCGCGAGGCCGGCCGCGACCAGCTCGCCGAGCGCGTTTTCGAGCTCCATGCGCAGCACGCGCACCTCGGCGAGCAGTTCGTCGAAGAACATCGCGCCGTGTTGCGCGAGGGTATCGTGCACGCTTTGCGCGAGCGCCGACAACTCGACCTGGCGCGCCGGATCGAGCAGCGCGCGCCACGCACGCAGCTGGACGCGCGGCAGCAGCACGATCGGCGTGCCGCGGACCGGACCGGCGGCGCCGCGCGCCCGCTCGGTCAGGCGGGTCCAGACGAGCTTGCCGGCGCGGCATAGCTCATCGAGCGAACTGCTGGTGTAGGCACGCACGCGCGCGGGCAGGATGTCTTCCTCCCACGCGCCGGCCGCGGCCTGGAAGCCTTCGAGCTGGTCGAGCGCGGCGGCGAGCGCGTCGCGGCCTTCGGCGCGTGTGGTCGGCGTCAGATGCTGCCATTCGAACAGGAAGCGCATGAAGTCGTGCCGCTCGACCGGCTCGATCTCACGCCGCAGTCGCCTCACCGTGTAGCGGTGGATGCGTGCGAGCAGGTGTCGTTCGCACCATTCCTCGTCGCTCGTGTGCGGCGTGAAGCGGCCGCGCAACAGATAGCCTTCGGCTTCGAGCCGGATCAGCGCCTGTTCGATCCGGTCGGCCGGCAAACCGAGCGGACGCGCGATCGCCTCGACCGTCAGCGGGCCGAAGCCGGTCAGCCGCGCGCGCAACACGTCGACGAGCGCGTCGTCGGCGCTCCAGCTCTCGGTGTAGCCCTTCGGGGCGCTCAGCGGCGGCATGTAGCGATTGCGCGCGATGCCGGGGTACAGCGCTTCGAAACAGGTGAGGCGTTCGGCGGGCAGCCACAGTGCGCTGTCGCTGGCGTTGTCGTTGCCCGTGCTCGCGTTAGCTTGCGCGGCCAGCGGCAAGCGCGTCGCCCGGCCGGCTTTCGCCAACGCCGCAAGCAGCGTCGGCCAATCCTCGTGCGCGAGCGCCTCGGCCCCGGTGATGCACGCGAGGCCCGTCAGCGCTTCGTGCATTTCGTCGGCGTTGCGCGCCTGCGGCCACGCCTCGTCGCGCACGCTGTCGATCGCGGCGGCGTCGAGCGCGCCAAGATCGTCGGCGCTTTCAGGGTCCGTCCAGCGGCGGTTCAGCACCGCCTGGGTGCGGCGCTCCTCGATCGGCGCGTCGTCGAGATACGCGTAGGGCTTCGCGGTCAGGATTTCGGCGGCGAGCGGCGACGGCGCCGGCAGATCACGCGCGACGAGCCGCAACTCGCCGCGCTCGATGCGGCGCAGCAGCGCGAGCCAGCGTTCGCTGTCCATCGCGTCGTGCAGACAGTCGTCGATGGTTTGGTCGACTAACGGGTGGCGCGGCACCTCGCGTTCGCCGACGACGTTCTCCAGACACGCGGCCTGCTCGGGAAACACGCTCGCGAGCAGATCCTCGCTGCGCATGCGCTGCAGTTGCGGCGCGGTCTTGCGGCCGCCCGTGTAGCGCGGCAAGCAGAGCGCGGTCGTCGCGTTCCAGCGCCAGCGCACGCCGAACAACGGCGCATCGAGCAGTGCCTGGATCAGCAGGTGTTCGGCGCTGTTCGAATGCAGATAGCGCCAGACCTCGTCGAGCACGAACGAGTGGCTGCCGGTCAGCGACAGCACGATCGCGTCTTCGGTGGCGGCGGCCTGCAACTCGAAGTTGAAGCTGCGGCAGAAGCGCTTGCGCAGCGCGAGCCCCCACGCGCGGTTCACGCGGCTGCCGAACGGCGAGTGGATCACGAGCTGGGTGCCGCCCGATTCGTCGAAGAAGCGCTCCATCACCAGCGTGCTCTGCGTCGGCAGTACGCCGAGCGCGGCGCGCGCACGCGCCAGGTATTCGACGATCTGGCGCGCGGCGGGCTCGTCGAGCGCGAGCTCGTCGGCGAGCCAGGCGATGGCGCGGTCGAGGCGCGCGGCCGTGGGTTCGGCTTCGTTCGCGGGCAGCGTGGCTGCGGCGGGTGCGGACGCCGTTGTGGTCTGCGTCGGGCTCTGCGCCACGGCAGCTTTCGCGTTGCGTCCTCTCTGTGCCGCGGATTTCGCGGGCGTTGCGGCTGCTTCGAATTGCGCCGCGGCGATTGGCACCGACGCAACCGCGTGTGACGCCGGCTCGCCCTCCGTCAGCAAACGCTCGACCTGCTCCCGCAATCTCGTGACCGCGAAAGACAGCTCGTCGCTGCGCCCCGGCGCCTCGCCGAGCCAGAACGGAATGTTCGGCGGTTGCCCTTGTGCGTCCTCGACACGCACCCGGCCACTCTCGATTCGCAGAATCCGATACGACGCGTTGCCGAGCTGGAACACATCGCCGGCGAGGCTTTCGACCGCGAAGTCCTCGTTGACGGTGCCGATGTTGATCGCCTGCGGTTCGAGCACGACGGCGTAATCGGCGTTTTCGGGGATCGTGCCGCCCGACGTCACGGCGACCAGCTTGCCGCCGCGCCGGCCGCGCAGCGTGCCGCTTACCGCATCGCGATGCACGTACGCGGCGCGCGGACCGTGGCGGCTCGTGTAGCCCTCGGCGAGCATGCGCAGCACCGCGTCGTATTGCTCGCGCGACAGATCCGCGTACGGCGCTGCGCGCCGCAGCATGTCGAACAGCGCATCCTCGCTCCACTCGGCGCTCGACACTTCCGCGACGATCTGTTGCGCGAGCACGTCGAGCGGCGCGCGCGGGATGCGTAGCGCATCGAGTTCGCCACGCCGCACGCAATCGAGCAGCGCCGCGCATTCGAGCAGGTCGTCGCGCGAGGCTGGAAAGAGCCGCCCCTTCGGCATGCCGCCGACGTGGTGGCCCGAGCGGCCGACGCGTTGCAGGAACGGCGCGATCGCGCGTGGCGAACCCATCTGGCAGACGAGGTCGACGTCGCCGATATCGATGCCGAGTTCGAGCGAAGCGGTCGCGATCAGCACGCGCAGCTCGCCGCGTTTCAGGCGCTGTTCGGCGTCGAAACGATGTTCTTTCGCGAGACTGCCGTGATGCGCGGCGACCGCGTCCTTGCCGAGCCGCTCGGTCAGATGACGCGCGGCGCGCTCGGCCATTCGGCGCGTGTTGACGAAGATCAGCGTCGTGCGATGCTGCGCGACCAGCTCGGCGAGCCGGTCGTAGACGCGCTCCCACACTTCGTTGGCCATCACCGCTTCGAGCGGCACCGGCGGGATCTCGAGCGCGAGGTCGCGCGCGCGGACGTGGCCGACGTCGATCACCGCGCACTCGGCCGGTACGTCGCTCTCGAGGCTCGCGCCGCCGACCAGAAACCGCGCGACCGCGCTGACCGGCTTTTGCGTCGCCGACAGCCCGATGCGCGGCAGGCGCCGGGCGCAGAGCGCGTCGAGCCGTTCGAGGCTCAGCGCGAGATGACTGCCGCGCTTGCTGCCGGCGAGCGCATGAATCTCATCGACGATCACCGTGCGCACCGTTGCCAGCATGCGGCGGCCAGAATCCGAGCCGAGCAGCACGTACAGCGACTCGGGCGTCGTCACGAGAATGTGCGGCGCGCGCTTTTTCAACGCATTGCGTTCCTGCTGCGTGGTGTCGCCGGTGCGCACCGCGGTGCGAATGTCGAGCGGCGGCAGGCCGAGCCTGTCGAGTTCGGCGGCGATGCCTTGCAGCGGCAGTTGCAGATTCAGGCGGATGTCGTTCGAAAGCGCCTTCAGCGGCGACACGTAGACGACCAGCGTTTCGTCGGGCAGCGTGCCGCCGTTCGCGAGGCCTCGCGAGACCAGGTCATTCAGCGCGGACAGGAATGCGGTCAGCGTCTTGCCGGAGCCCGTCGGCGCGGCGACCAGCGTCGAACGGCCGCTTCGGATCTGCGGCCACGCGGCGGCTTGTGCGTCGGTCGGGGCGGCGAAGGTTTGCCGGAACCAGTTGGCGACGGCTGGGTGAAAACCGTCGAGTGCCTGCTGGGCTGGCGGTAAGGCTGGCGCGGCGGCGCGCGCCGCGCTCGCGGTGGAGCGGGCCTTGCGGGAGCGAAGCGCCGCGTCGAGTGCGGCGGAAGTCTTTGCCGAAGTCATGCTTGTGCAGATGAGGGCGGCGCGGGCGATATCCAGTCGGTACCGGGCAATGTCGACCGTTTTGGCGGTTGTGGGTCATTCCACGCTGATCCACGCTGACGGCGCAATAGCCGTCAGTCTCGCAGGTTTTCGCCGCTCGTGCGCGGCGCATCGGGCTTCGCGCCGCTGCTGGAATTCGTAGTCTTTTGCGGCGTGTGCGCCACTCCTACCAACCTCCGCCAATTGCAGTACGCTTGACGACTCTTCCTGCACCCACGATGGAGCGTCGACGATGCGATATAACCAGTTGGGCCGTACCGGTGTGTTTGTTTCAGAGTTGTGTTTGGGCACGATGACCTTCGGCGGTGGCGAAGGCATCTGGCGGCAGATCGGCGATCTGCAGCAGAACGACGCGGAGCGGCTGGTCGGCCGGGCGCTCGACGCGGGCATCAATTTCATCGACACCGCCGACGTTTACGCGGGCGGCCTGTCCGAGCAGATCACCGGCCAGGCGCTGAAGAACCTGCAAGTACCGCGCGACAAGGTCGTGATCGCGACCAAGGTGTTCGGCCAGACCGGCGAGTTCGCAAACGCGCGCGGCGCGTCGCGCTATCACATCCTCGACGGCATCAAGGCGAGCCTGAAGCGTCTGCAACTCGATCACGTCGACCTGTATCAGATCCACGGTTTCGATCCGGCCACGCCGATCGAAGAAACCGTGCGCGCGCTCGATACGCTCGTGCAGCACGGCCACGTGCGCTACGTCGGCGTGTCGAACTGGGCCGCGTGGCAGATCGCGAAGGCGCTCGGCATCGCCGAGCGGCTCGGCACCGCGCGCTTCGAAACGCTGCAGGCGTATTACACGCTCGCGGGCCGCGATCTCGAACGCGAACTCGTGCCGATGCTGCAAAGCGAAGGCCTCGGCCTGATGGTGTGGAGTCCGCTCGCGGGCGGTTTGCTGAGCGGCAAATACGGACGCGAGCAGCAGGCCGAAGCGGGCAGCCGTCGCACGAACTTCGATTTTCCGCCTGTCGATCGCGAGCGCGCGTATGACTGCATCGACGTGATGCGCGAAATCGCTGCAGCGAAAAACGTCTCGGTCGCGCAGATCGCGCTGGCGTGGCTGCTGCATCAGCGTGTCGTCAGCACGGTGATCGTCGGCGCGAAGAAAATCGAGCAGCTCGACGACAACATCGCGGCGACCAACGTCGCGCTATCCGCCGATGAGCTCGCGAAGCTGGCCGAAGTCAGCGCGCTGCCGGCGGAGTACCCCGGCTGGATGCTGGAGCGGCAGGGCGAGCAACGCCGGCAGCAGCTGGCCGAGGTTCGGCACGTCGTGCAGCGATGACGCGACGGCGTACTCGCGTTCGCCCTGGAAGCCCGAATCTTCATCGATGGGCCGCGCGAGTTTCATGCTCGCGCGCGTGGGCCTGAGGCGGTCGACTGGAAAAACCGCCAACTCGTGAAGACGATCCACCGCTCTCAGGTTCTGCGCGGCCTTTTCGTTTCGGCACTCGCTCAGGTCTCGACGTCCGCGAGACTGAAAGTCTCCGTCTTGTCGTTGTACGAGAAGATCTCCGCGTAACGACCCCAGTCGATCACCGCATCGAGTGTCTCCTGCGCCGCGCTGTCGGACAGCAGGTCCTCGAGTTCCTGCTCGAAGCGCACGCGCGGCGCGCGATGTCCGGGCCGTTCGTTGAGCACCTTTCTGATTCGCGCGGCGAGCGGCACGCGCTGCAATAGATGATCGGCGAACATGATCTTGCGCTCCTGCGTGCTGCCCTCGGCGAATCGATGCGCGGGTGGCGTCAGGAACACGTCACCCTCGCTGACTTCGGCAAAGCCGAGGTACTGCAGCATCTCCGCGATCGGGAACAGTTCGTCGACTTCCAGCTGCAGTGTGCGCGCGATCTCGGGCATGTCGGCGCGGCCGTTGTAGGGCGCTGCAGCGAGCGTTTCGAGCAGACCGGCCATCAGGTTGGTCGACACGTTCGGCAACCAGCTGCCGGGTTCGAGTTCGCGTTTGGCCGCAGTGTCGCTGGGGCGCGCGGTCATCTTCGCGTAGATTTCGTCGACGAGCGCGCGAAAATCCGGGTCGAGCCGGTTGCGCGGATGCGCGAACGGCACTACGGTCTGGGCCACCACGCGCCCGGGGTTCGACGACAGCACGAGAATGCGATCGCACATGAACACGGCTTCCTCGATGTTGTGCGTGACGATCAGCACCGACTTGATCGGCATGCGGTCCTGGTTCCACAGGTCGAGCAGGTCGGTGCGCAGCGTTTCGGCGGTCAGCACGTCGAGCGCGGAGAACGGCTCGTCCATCAGCAGGATGGTCGGATCGACGACGAGCGCGCGCGCGAAGCCGACGCGCTGCCTCATGCCGCCCGACAGTTCGCGCGGATACGCATTTTCGAAACCATCGAGGCCGATCAGATCGATCGCGGCGAGCGCGCGCGTGCGCCGCTCCTCGACGCCGACGCCGAGCGCCTCCAGCCCCGCTTCGACGTTCTGCAGCACCGTCAGCCACGGAAACAGCGCGAAGGTCTGGAACACCATCGCGACACCCTCGGCGGGACCGTCGAGCGGCTTGCCCAGGTAGGTCACATTGCCGCTCGTCGGCCGGATCAGACCGGCGATGATGCGCAGCAGCGTCGACTTGCCCGAGCCCGAGCGGCCGAGCAGTCCGACGATTTCGCCCTCGTGCAGCGTCAGATTGACGTCGTCGAGTACCAGCAGGTCGCTCTGGTTTTTATGGAAGCCGCGGCTCACGTGCTCGATGTTCAGCACTTGCGCGCCCACGGGCGGCGGCGACTGGAGCCGGTCGGCGGGAATGGCTTGAATGACGTTTTGCATGGGTTCACTCCTAGTCGAGTCGCAGCCTGATTTCGGCAAAGGCATACAGGGGGCGCCACAGCGCGCGGTTGAATAGCGTGACGAATAGCGACATCACGGCGACGCCAAGGATGATCTTCGGAAAGTCGCCCGCGGCGGTCGTCTCGGCGATATAGGCGCCGAGGCCGTGCGCGACCACATTGGTATCGCCCCACTGGACGAACTCGGACACGATGCTCGCGTTCCACGCGCCGCCCGATGCGGTGATCGCGCCAGTTACGTAGTAAGGGAATACGCCCGGCAGCATCAGCTGGCGCCACCATTGCCAGCCCCGGATGCGGAAATTGATGGCCGCCTCGCGGTAGTCGTTCGGATAGGCGGTCGCGCCCGCGATCACGTTGAACAGGATGTACCACTGCGTGCCGAGCACGATCAGCGGCGACAGCCAGATATCCGGATTCAGATGAAAGCGCACGATCACGATCACGAACACCGGGAACAGCAGGTTCGCGGGGAACGCGGCGAGAAACTGCGCGAGCGGCTGGACCTTCTCGGCGAGCGCCGGACGCAGGCCGATCAACACGCCAATCGGTACCCAGATCACCGAGGAGATCGCGATCAGCACGGCGACCCGCAGTAGTGTGATGAGCCCGAGCACGAACACGTGACCGACCTCGTCGAGCGTGACGCCGGCACGCACATAGGCGACGACGCGATAGATCGCATAGACCGTCAGCGCGAATACGAGCACGCCGCACACGATGTCCCCCACGCGCGTCGATTTCTCGCCGCGCGGTCCGCTGGCGCGTCGCGCGCTCGCGAAAGGCACACGGAACGGAATGCGTGCGGTGGTCGCGAGCATCACGCCCGCCGGCGTCAGCAACTGATGAATCAGACGTGTGCGCCGCATCGTGTCGAGCAGCCACGATTCCGGCGCATCGCCCGAAGTCGTGGTCTCCATGCGGAACTTGTCGGCCCACGCGACGAGCGGACGGAACAGCAACTGGTCGTAGGCGAAAATCACGACCGTCATCGCGAGGATGACCCAGCCGATCGCGTGCAGGTTCTTGTCGCTGATCGCCTGCGCCAGGTAGGCGCCGATGCCCGGCAGCGTAACCGTACGATTGCCGACCGTGATCGCTTCGGAAGCCACGACGAAGAACCAGCCGCCCGACATCGACATCATCATGTTCCAGATCAGGCCGGGCATCGAGAACGGCACTTCGAGTTTCCAGAAGCGCTGCCATGAAGTCAGATGAAAGCCGCGCGAGACTTCGTCGAGATCGCGCGGCACCGTGCGCAGCGACTGATAGAAGCTGAACGTCATGTTCCACGCCTGGCTCGTGAAGATCGCGAAGATCGCGGCGAGTTCGGCGCCGAGCACGCGGCCCGGGAACATCGCGAGGAAGAACGTGACCGTGAACGAGATGTAGCCGAGCACCGGCACCGACTGCAGGATGTCGAGAATCGGCACCAGCACGAGACCGGCGCGGCGGCTCTTGGCGGCCAGCGTCCCGTAGACCAGCGTGAAGATCAGCGACGCGACCATCGCCGCGAGCATGCGCAGCGTGGTGCGCATCGCGTACTCGGGCAGGTTGGCCGGATCGAGCGAGATCGCCTGCGTCTTTAGCGTCGACATCGGCGCGAGCGTCTCGTGAAAGCCGATCGACGCCATCGCGATCAGGCAGATGATCAGCGGGAACGCAACGAAGTCCCATCCGTTTGGACGCAGCCGTCGTGCGGATGCATTGGCGGTGCGGTTCAGGTTGAAACCGAACTCCATCAGTAACCTCCGGGGCCTTGGGTATTTGCGCACAGCGAAGTCGTGCCGCCGTACAGGGCGGCGACACATGCATCGATTCGCGAGGGATTGTTGAGTTGGAACATGACGAATCGCAAGTTGATGAAAGGGCACATTCAGCAAGCAACGGCCACGACGAGGCAACGCCACAATCTTTCGATAATGGCGTTGATTCGTGACAGAAACCTGGCAGGACTTAAGAGAGCAGCGACCCGATTCGGCGCCACAGCGTGACAAGCCGATTCGATTGGACCGGATCGAGCGACAGAAGCGACTCGTAGTGAGCGCGCGACTCGTTGCGATAGGGCAGATGCGGCAAAAGCAGAGCGAAATACATGACGTTTCTCCGCGCGTCGTAGGTGACGCGGCAAGCGGAAAGCGGGCAGACGGTCCAACGTCGCACGCTTGGCGCGGCGTCAGGTTGCTAGCTGCTTTCCTTCTCTAAGGCTGAAGGGAAGGGGCATAAACAACAACTGTCACTGTCGGACATGGGGCTCCTCGTCGGGTTGAACTGCGCTCAGGCACGCAGCGTGGTTTTACCGGCCTCGCCAGAACCCGCGACCAGGCGCGGGTATCGGCGAGCGTCGGCCGCAAACCCGAAGGCTTGCGAGGGCGTGCCAGTGTGGACGAGCGAAGGCCGCGTCCACATGGCGCTCATGATCGAGGTGCACGAAGAAGATTTGCTACGGCGCGCACCGTTCTGCCTGCTGGCGGAACGGCGGCGCGGGGAAGGGGCGCGGACGTTCTGCCGGTCAGGCAGTGAAACTGTTCGAAGATCGACTACTGCAGGTGTCCAAGGCATCAGCCCCATTTGAGAAGACGGGCGAATTCTAGACGCGGTAAAAACCCGGAGTCAACCAGATTCTGTAAGCAGAGCCAACATTTATCGACGAAGGCTTGCGCAACGAGTTCGAGAATCATTGCGTGCGGCCCCGAGAACCCGACGTTGTCTTTATGCGTTTTTTTACTTGCGCTTTTTCGGGCGACGTCAATACAATTCGCCCCAACGTATCGAAGGAGTCACCCATGGACGCATGTTCAGGCAGTGGAAGTCCGATGCCGGCCAGCGCCGGCAACACAACCGCGAGATAGTCGCCGCAGGTTCACTCCTTCGCCGCTAACTCGCCCCATTCGGGTTAGCGCGCTTCAATTCTGACCGGCCTTTGCTGCCGGTTTTCCGTAGCACGCTTCCTCTTTTCTGACCGTCGTCTGCAACCTCTGCTTGCAGAGGCGGTTGCGCTTTCGCATTGCGCTCGTTGTGCGCCGGAGTGCGTCACGGTAACGTCGCTGGCTCGCGCGAGCTTGCATGCCGGCAATGAATTGAACACACGTTTGCCATCTGCGTGTGCGAACAACAACGGAGCGATCCGCCTATAACTTCAACCCCAGATACGTGATGGAAAATATCTACAAGCGCAGACCGCAGAGCTCCGGCGGTGCCATCGCCGTGAGCGCGGTTCTTTCTCTCGGCCTCGTTCCTTGCGCGTTCGCGCAGACACCCGGCGAAGCCGCGCCGACGCAAGCGGCGCCATCGACCGCCCCGGCCGCCCCGGCTCCCGGCGCCACGGACAATGCGGCGCCCGCCGATCAGAGCGTCGCCGCGCCCACGGGATTGTGGGAGCGCCCGAACCTGCTCGGCGACATGGGCGGTTTGCGTCCGTGGCTCGGCAACTACGGTGTGACTTTCAATCTGCAGGAGACCGGCGAGTACATGGGCAACCTCTCGGGCGGGACGAATCGCGGCGGTGCTTATCAAGGCTTGACCGAGTTCGGACTCGTCGTCGATACGCAAAAGGCGTTTGGATTGCCAGGCGGCACTTTCAACGTGTCCGGTCTGCAGATTCACGGCACGAGCCTGACCGCCAGAAATCTGCAAACGCTGCAAACCGCGAGCGGCATCGAAGCCGACGCCGCGACCCGTCTGTGGGAACTGTGGTATCAGCAGTCGCTCGGCAACGTCGACGTCAAGATCGGTCAGCAGAGTCTCGATCAGGAGTTCATGGTCAGCCAGTACGCGGCCACCTTCATGAACGCGACGTTCGGTTGGCCAGTGCTGCCGTCCGTCGACCTGCCGGCGGGCGGCCCGGCCTATCCGCTGTCGTCGCTCGGCGTGAGGGCGCGGGCGTCGTTCGCGAACGGAGTAACCGTGTTGGGCGGCGTATTCGACGGCAATCCGGCGCCAGGCGTCGGCGATCCGCAAAAGCTCAACGCGAGCGGCACGAACTTCAATCTCGGCAACGGCGTGCTCGTGATCGGCGAACTGCAGTACGCGATCAACCAGCCGTCGGCGAATGCGTCCGATCCGAAGCCGGCCGGCCTGCCGGGCACCTACAAGCTCGGCTTCTGGTACAACAGCAACCACTTCGCGGATCAGGGTTTCGACACGAGCGGCCTGTCGCTAGCGAATCCGGCGAGCAACGGCGTGCCGACGAGTCATCGTGGCAACTACAGCTTCTACGCGGTCGCCGATCAGATGGTGTGGCGCGCGGGCTCCGACAGTCCGCGGTCGCTCGGTGTGTTCGCGCGCATCATGGGTGCGCCGGGCGATCGCAATCTGATCGATCTCGGCGTGAATGCGGGCGTGACGCTCAAGGCGCCGTTCAAGGGGCGCGACAACGACGTGGTCGGGCTCGCACTCGGCTATGCGAAGATCGGCTCGCACGCGCAGGATCTTGCGAGCGCGCAGCCGCTGTACACGCCGGGCTATCCGTCGCGCAGCGCGGAGACGATGCTCGAAGCCACCTATCAGTATCAGGTCGCGCCGTGGTGGATGCTGCAAGCGGACTTCCAGTACTTCTGGCGGCCGGGCGGCGGAATTCCGCATCCGGACGATTCGTCCCAGCGCATCGAGAACGAAGCGGTTCTCGGTTTGCGCACGACGATTCAGTTCTGAGGACCGGTCACCAGGCTGGTACGCGTTTGATCGATCGCTGCAACAAGGGCCGCGCGCCGCATCGCCGGACATGATCGGTCGATGCGGCACGTAAGGACGGACGACGACTTGGCGATCGCTGCGGCTAATCATCAGTCTCGCTTACCCCTGCGTGTGCGCGGCGACCGCGTCCAGCGTGCGCGCCGAGTACACCAGCGTCGCGCCCGCGTTGATCGCCATCGCGACGCCGAGCGCTTCGGCGATTTCCTCGCGGGTCGCGCCGTGCTTCAGCGCCTCGGCCGTATGGACCGTGATACAGCCGTCACAGCGCAGGCTGACCGCTACCGCGAGCGCAATCAGCTCGCGCGTTTTCGCGCCGAGCAGATCGGTCTTCTGACCGGCGCTCGACATCGCCTGATACGCCTTCACGCTTTCGGGCGCGAGCTTTGACATTTCGCCGATACGGCCGAACAGTTCCTTGCGGTAATCGATCCAGTTCAACATGGCAGTGCTCCTTGGTCCATTGCGCGCCGGCGGTTGCCGGCGTCGTGGGACAAAGTATTGCGCCGCGCCGCGATATCCTGAATACTGATTCGACTCAACTTTTAGCGCGCTCGTCTCATGGACACGCTCAGTCGCCTGATCGACCTTGCCCGGCCGCAAGCGAGTCTCGATCTTCGCTGCCTGCTATCAGGCGCATTCGACATCGATCACGCGCCGCTGGAGGCGGGCGTCGCGCCGTTTCATCTGGTGCTCGACGGCAGCTGTGTGATCGAGACCGCCGCCGGCGAGCCGCTCGAATTGCAGGCCGGCGATTTCATGCTGTTTCCGCGTGGCGCCGCGCATCGCATGCGCGACGTAAAGCGCTCGGCGGGTGGCCTGCCGTTGACGCTCGGGCATGACGGCATGCTGCCGGTGCGGCGCAACGATGGCCACGAAACCACTGCCACGGCCGCGCACGCGCCCAACGACAGCGCGATTCATGACGGCGTCGATCTGCTGTGCGGCCGCTTCGTCTATGCACCCGGTTCATCGGCGTTGCTGCTCAATGTGCTGCCCGATCCGCTGCACGTATCGCTCGGGGATGCGCAAACGCTCGATGCGTTGCAGGCGGTGATCACTCTGATGCGCGGCGAAGCGGAGCGGCGTCAGCCTGGCGCGCTCGCGATCGTGACGGCCTTGAGCCACGCGCTGTTCGCGATGGCACTGCGCGTGCACGGCGAGCGCAATGCGAACGGCACCGGGATGCTCGCGTTGCTGACGGACGCACGCCTCGGCGCATCGGTGCAGGCCATGCTCGACGCGCCCGAACGCGCATGGACGATCTCTGAACTCGGCGAGCGCGCGGCGATGTCGCGCGCGACCTACGCGCGCCACTTCAACGAGCGCGCGGGCGTGACCGTGATGGATTTTCTGACGCAGATCCGCATGGCGATCGCCAGCGATCTGCTGTTGCGCACACAACGCAGCGCGGCGGACATCGGCGAGGCGGTCGGCTATCAATCGGAGGCGGCGTTCGGCAAGGCGTTCGCGCAAAGCGTCGGTGTGACGCCGGGACGTTACCGGCGCCGCACGCCAACGGACGATGCTCTGGATGACTGACTAAAGACTCAACGCGTGGGCGATTCTATCTGGGCGGTCCGCCCTTGCTGAACGCGCGCCTTTCGAACGACGCCATCAGTCGCGCGACCACGAGCGCGCAGACCGTGCCGAGCGTCACTTCGGCAAGCCGCAGCAAGGCCTTGTCCCACGCCGGGCCGATGCCTGGCGCCAGCAGCATGATCGTCGCGGTGATGCCGCCGAGGCGCGCTGCGCTGCCGACGTTGACGACCCAGCAGATCAGGATCGCGACCGCCACGGTCGCCGCGTACGCGGCAAAATGGCCGCCGCCCGCGAGCGTGCCGATCAGCCCGCAAATACCGCCGACCATCGCACCGATGAACTGGTCGCGCGACAGCTTGCGGGTGTCGATATAACTATGCTGGCTCACCGCGATCGCGGTGATCGCGGCCCAGAACGCCTGCTCGGTGTGCAGCGCGCGAGCGATGCCGAACGCGAGACTCGCGCCCGCCACCGCCTGCACGGCCATGAAGCCGCCCTCGATCAAGCGGTCGCCGAGCGGCAGCGTCTTCAGGAAAGCGAACAGCGCATCGGCGGCGTGCGTGCGTGAGGAAGGGCTTGAATCGTCGGACGGAGTCATCGGATGAAGGCGGCTCGGCTGGGCAGGGGGTGCCGTATTCTAGCGGCTCCGCTTTACGCTTCCACTGCTAGCTAGATCGTGCCGAACAGCGCGCGCGGCCGGTCGCGTAGCGTGTGCGCGAGAATCTGCAGGCCACGCGTCAACTGCTCGCGCGACTCGGCGCAAGCGAGGTTGATGCGCACGCCGTGCTCGACCGTCGAGCGATCGACCGCGAACGCGGATGCGGGCATCGTGTTGACCCCGCGCGCGAGCGCGTTTGCCGCGAAGTCGTCCGAGCGCCACGGCGGCGGCACGCGCAACCACACGAACATGCATGCGGGGTCGCTCTTCAGATGCTCGGCGGGCAATAGTTCGCGCGCGATCTCCTGGCGCGCGCGCAACTCGGCGCGCTGCGCGTCGAGGATCGTCTGCGCGGTGCCGTCCTCGATCCAGCGCGTTGCGATCAGCGTCGACAGCGGCGCAGGCATCCATGCGGTCGTTCGCACCGCTTCCGCCGCATGGGGATCTGATCAGATGCCTTATACGCTGTTCGAGGTACAGCAGGGGCAGTGGAAGAGTCAGCGGACCGTGGGCGGCAGTGTGGGGTGTGAGCGTTGTTCAGACCTGGCCGGCTGTCAGCAGCGCGCGTTCACCGGCGAGGCGATCCGCTTCTCGACATCCGACGTTGCGATCGCGGCGATCAAGGACGGCCGCGTGCAACCGGGCAAGGTCGTCGTGATGCGCGGCGCTGGCGTGTGCCCGACCGATGCCGTCAATTTTAGGCAATTGACTTCGTTGTCGACGTCGACCTCAACTGACATCAGCACGCACAAAGCGACGTAACGTCGCTTTCCGCCGCGCTGAGCACGACCAACAGCAGCCTCGCTTCCCTGTCCACCGGCCTCGGCGACGCGGTCCAGTACGACGACCCATCCCACACGAAAGTCACGCTCGGCGGCGCGGGTTCGTCGGCGCTCGGCGCGAATGCGGTTGCGGCCGCGCCCAACTCGGTCGCGCTCGGTGCGGGCTCCGCCGCCAGCGACGCGAACTCGGTGTCGATCGGCTCGCTCGGTCACGAACGGACGATCTCGAACGTCGCGCCGGGCGTCAGTCCGACCGACGCGATCAACATGCAGCAGTTGGACTCGGTTCAGCAGGGGGTGAACGCGGCGGCGCGCCAGGCCTATTCAGGCATCGCCGGCGCGACCGCGTTGACGATGATCCCGGACGTCGACCCCGGCAAGACCCTCGCGGTTGGAATCGGCTCGGGCAACTACAAGGGCTACACGGCCGTTGCAATCGGCTTTCCGCGCGCGTGACCGCCAACCTGAAGGTCAAGGGCGGCGTCGGTACGAGCGCGACGGGGAAACCGGCTGTATGTCCGCGACGATCCCGATCCATTACCGCCGCCGACGCGCGGCCGGATGCTCGCGCGCCAGATCGAATCACTGATAAGGGGGGATGATCGTGCAATATGACCCCCCCTTCGAAAACACCATCCCCCCCTCCGAAAGGGGGGGATTTGAAAAGCGACTGGCTCTATCTTTCTTCTCGAAATTCACAACGCATACGGAGCCGGCGCCGCTGGCCGCTCACGCCGACCTGGTGCCGTATGCGATTTTTTTATGTTGGCTTTTTCGTCCTGTTTGAACTGGTTGCTCGTGTGAGTGGAATTCCAGATGCGAATGTCTTTCGCAGCATCTGTCGAGCGGGCCGTCTTCAAGTCGCCAGGGCGAGAGAAAAAAGGTGATAGATGAATATCCTGTTGGTGGAAGACGATCCCGCGCAAGCTGATTCGGTCGAAAGGGAAATCGGGCAATCCGGGCATCGAATAAACAAGGTCGAGCGGGGCAAGGACGCAATCAGTTTTCTTCAGGCCAACGAGGTCGATCTCGTGGTGCTCGACTGGGAATTGCCGGGCATGAGCGGTTTCGAGGTGCTGTACTGGATACGCCGTCACCTGGGCCGCGAACCCGCGGTGCTGTTCGTGACCAGCCGACTTCTGGAAGTCGACATCGTGCAGGCGCTGGACGCCGGCGCGGATGACTACGTCGTCAAGCCGTTCCGGGCCAAAGAGCTGGGGGCACGGGTAGGCGCGCTGTTGCGTCGCACAAGACGCAGCATCAAGGTGGAAAGTGCAATCGCGGTTGGGCCGTACGTATTCGACGTCACGCAGCGCAGTGTTTTTCTGCACGGCGAATCGATCTTGTTGACGGAAAAGGAATTCGACGTGGCGGCCTATTTCTTCGCGAACGTCGGACGGGTCGTTTCCAAGCGGCTTCTGGCGAAGCTTGCGTGGGGCCGCGAGCTGGATAGTACGTCGCGCACGATCGACACGCATATCTACCGGCTGCGACGCAAGCTGGCCCTGCATCCGGACAACGGCGTGCGATTGACGACCGTCTATACGCACGGCTACCGCCTTGACGAGGCCGATGCTGGCAGCGCGGAAGCGCAAGCGCCGGCGAGCACCGAGCCGGAAGACGCTGTCGCGAAGAACGACGGGTCCGAGCAGGGCGCGCAAAGCGATCTCCGCTAGCGATCCGACACGAGACCATGAGCGACCTGAAGCGGATTGCGCTGGTCGCGCCTCGTTGCGCGGCTCCTCATTGAGTCCTCACACGGTTCGGCGTATCTTGAAAACAAATTCACAACGATCCTCCATGCCTCTCACGGATAGCCGATGAGAGGACAACTCATGAATACAACCGCTGATAGTTTCGAGCGTGAATGGATCGTGTCGCTGATCCAGACCAAGATGATGCCGCCGCGTCTTCCCGCGGGTTGCGTGCAACGGCCGGGATTGCTCCGGCGACTCGATGAACGGCGTCCGGGTCACATTACGCTCGTGACCGCGCCCGCGGGTTTCGGCAAAACGACCTTGCTTGCCGCGTGGAGCGAAGCGCAAACGAGAAAGAAGCGTCCCGTTGCGTGGCTCAGTCTCGATGGAGAAGACGACGATCCGCAGCAACTCGGGGCCTATCTGGTGGCGGCGCTTTGTCGCGCGTCGAAGGAGATCGCGTGGCAGGCACAGCAACTTCTCGATAACGATGCACACACACCGGTCAGAACGGTCATTTCAGTGCTGATCAATGGCATTGCCGCATACGGCCGCGGTGTTTTCCTGGTGCTCGACGACGTCGACCGTCTGAGCGCGAAACCCGTTCTCGCGATCGTGTCGCGCCTGCTGCGCTACGCGCCCGACAACCTGCACGTGCTGCTCGGCGCGCGCGGTGAACCGGCGCTGTCGCTGAGCGGGCTGCGCTCGCCCGACAAACTTTCGCGTGTGAATGTCGACGATCTGCGCTTTTCGCTCGACGATGCTCAGGCGTTTTTCGACCACACCGGTAACGCGCTGCTCAACCGCAACAGCGTCGAGTTGTTGAACAGCGCGACCGAAGGCTGGGTGGCCGGTTTGCAGCTGGCTTCGCTCGGACTGAACCGGATCGATGACGTGGCCGCGCTCGCCAGTCATCTCGCCGGTTCCCGCTTCGGCATCGATCGCTACCTGAACGATACGGTGTTTGCGCATTTGCCGCCGCCCATGCTGACGTTTTTGCTTTACACGTCGATTCTCGAGCGGCTTACGGGGACGCTGTGCGACGATGTCATGGGCGGTGAGGGCGAAAGCGGAGAAAAGCTGGACTGGCTCGAGCGGCATAACGTGTTCATCCGGCCGCTCGATGAGACGCAGAACTGGTATCGCTATCACGCATTGCTGAGCGATGCGCTTCGCCGCCGTCTCATGCGTCAGACGCCACGACAGGTTCCGTTGCTGCATCGCCGGGCCAGCCTGTGGTTCGCGCGGGCTCGCCTGTGGCGCGAAGCCGTGCGACATGCGCTGGCAGCGGGCGACATCGGGCAGGCGGTGCAGTGGGCCGAAAACTGTGCGATGGAGATGCTCCAACGCGGCGACCCGTTCATGCTGCCGGGCTGGATTCGCAAACTGCCGCCGGACGTGATCGCGGGTCGACTGCGCTTGCGTCTGGTGAAAGCCTGGGCTCTCGCGATGTCGCTTGAGACCGCGCGCGCGTCGAAGGAGATCGGCGAGATTGCCGACGAGTTCGAACGAATGGCCCGTGATGATCGGTCGGTAGCCGACGAGGTCGCATGGGCGGAGATCAACGCGATCCACGCGGTGATCGCTTGCGTGAACGACGACAGCGAACATGCGCTGGAACTCGGGCGTGCCGTTGAGGCATCGACGGCGCCTGCGGAACCGTGGGTACGCCATTACGGGCAAAGCGCGGAGATTTTCGGCTTGATGTATAGAGGGCAGTTCGCCTACATCTCCCGCGTATGGAGAGCGCGGGTCGATCAGGTGGGACTCAGCCGGAAACCGAACAGCGCGGATATGTTGCGCGACGCGGTGTACGGCATCGCCGCGCTGATACACGGCGAACTTCCCGATGCGAGGCGGGTGATGGAGGTCGCGATGCGGTACTCCGAAGACAAGCTAGGAGAGTGGTCGGCGGGCGCGGCCGCGGTAGCCGGTTGCCTTGCGTCGATTTACTACGAGTGCAACGAGCTGTCCAAGGCGCGGAAGTTGATCGACGGTCGCATGACCATCGCGCTGGAGACTTCGCCGCTCGCCGCATTGATGCGCTATATGCTTACCGCGTCGCGCCTGCTGTGGCGGGATGGCAAAAAAGGGCCGGCGCTCGCCGTTCTCGAGGACGGTCGACAGCTCGCGATAACCCGTCGATGGTTGCGTCTGAAGCTCGCGTGCGATGCGGAAACCGTCAGACAGCTGCTTGCCGACGGTAGGGTGGTCGAGGCGCGACAGGTCACCGACGAACTGAGCGCGAGCGTACCGATGATGTGCGAAGGGCGACGGGGTTCGGCGATGGAAACGTGGGCAAGCTACTGCGTGCTGCAAGCCCGCGTTCTGCTCGCTGAAAATGCCGCCGGCGGCGCGGTTGGTTTTCTCTCGCGCTCACTCGACAATCTGGTTGCACTGGGCTGGCGCTATGCCGAGGCCGTCGTTTCGCTGCTGCTTTCTCTCGCGCATGAGCAGAACGGTGCTTCGGAACAGGCGTTCGCCGCGCTGGGAAACGCGCTGCGGATCGGCGGCGCGATGGGGATGATCAATAGCTTCGTGGACGAGGGGCCGCCGATGCGTGCGTTACTGGAACGCTTTCGCCGCACGCCATCGGAAATCGCGACCGGGCACGCCACGTATATCGGCACGGTGCTGTCGGCTTTCGACGAGGCGGATAACGCGCCATCTTCTTCGTCGAGCTATGCCAACACGAAGATAACGCCAGGCACACTGAGCGCGCGAGAACTCGAAATACTGGGCTACGTCGCTCGCGGGCTGTCCAACAAGGAAATCGGACGATCATTGAATCTGGCACCCGAGACGGTCAAATGGCACATGAAGAACGTGTTCGAAAAACTGAACGTCAATTCGCGGTACGAGGCCGTGCAGAGTGCCTTCGGCATTCAGCCTGGAGCCGACTGAAGCGCCGTGCCGCGTGATGGCGCCGTCATCCGGTCACCTCACCGCGGCTCTCGTCCAAACGCTTCGCGCAGCTTGCGCTTGGCCCGCTGCAACGTATCGCGCCGCTCCTTCGGCAGGTTTCGGCCCGCTCGATTGATGTAGAAATTGAGCATCGACATCGCCGATTGAAACGGCGTGCCCTTGCGTCGACGGCTCGCCGTCGACGAGTGCTTCAACGATTGCGCGATGGACTCCGCGCTGCCGGTTTTGAAAATATCCTTCTGGATGTCCATCGCGTCGCTCGTTTCCATTACGTGATGCGACCATCTCTTCGCGCCGGATACGCTGCTCGACTTCGCGGTTTTGGCGCGATGTGCGGCATGCGCCTGCGCATGCCGCTGACGCGCTGGCCGTCCCGACTTGCCACGAGACACAGGGCGTTTCGATTTGCTGCTGGTCTTTCGGGTCGCCATTGTGTTGTCTCCTGAAGCGGAATGTCGGACTCGCCACACGTCGAAAATGGTCGATTTGGCGATCAGAGCTTCACGCCACCGGCCTCGGGCGCATCCGACGAACCCGCGGGAATGTCACCGACGCCGAGGTCGTCGCGCCTCGTATAGACGTCGCCCCAGTACGGTTCGCTGCCGTAGTACTGATGCACGGTGGTGGCCCACGTCTGATCCGCCATCGATGGCCAGTGATCCTTATCAAATCCCGGTGCGTTCTTCACGCGCTCGGCCACCATGTTCAGCACGAAGCATTTTTCCTGCGTATCGAGTGTCAGCGCACTCCACGGAATCGCGAGCAGCTTGTCGCCGATGCCGAGAAAACCGCCGCTCGACAGCACCGCATACGCGACGCGGCCCGAACGCACGTCGAGCATGATGTCCTTGATCTTGCCGATGTGCTCGCCGTCGCTGCTGATAACCTTGTTGCCGTCGAGCGTAGCCGCTGCCATAACATTCGGACCTGGGCCTTCCGCGGTCGCGGCGCCTTTACCGACGATGTTCGCACCTTGTGTCTGGGTCTGCATCACCATGATGGGCTCCTTTTTGAAGGGGTGAATGTACCGAGGCATTTAGCAACGGCCGTTCCATCTAGCCATGCGGCGCCGTTACGCCGTGGCGCGCGGCGCATCCGCGCGACGAGGCACCGCGTGCGTAAAGGATGCGAGCGCGTTTGCAATTATTTCGTCAGTGCCGACGCCAGCGCTGATCAGCAAAGCGCGATGCGCGCATGCGACGACTGCATCGCGCGGCATAGGCCTTGCTCGACTCTCAGTGATGGCAGCAGGGAACCGAAGGATCGCATCCGTCCTTTTACTTCAGGGAGAACCCAGATGAGCAAGTATCCGAAGGCATGGCTGTTCGCGGCATGTGTGGTCGCGTCGGGCGCCGTCGCGTCGGGCGCCGCGTTCGCGCAGGCGGGCGGCGGTAACGGCAATAGCGGCACCGGCGGCGGCAACGCGCATGGCGCGGCGACCGCGGCGCCGACGGCGGGCAACGAGCCCGCGTCGAATGTCACGGGCAGCACCATGGGATCGACTTCGTCGATGAAACATCATCACAAGAAGTCGAAGGCAAACAAGCCGATGACCGATACGACGAACACGCCCGGCGCCAATGCCAGCAGCGATACGAAGGGACAGTAACGCTGGATCGATGCGGGCGCGGCCATGCACCTGTGCGTTCATCGTAACGCGCCGGCGGTATCGCGCTCCCCATCGAGGGAGAAAATCGTGACTAAGAAGATTCATTATCAGGCGAACATCTGCGGCGGGGACTTCGCGCATGTTCGCGAGTGCTTCAGCAACTGGAAGGCCGAGACGCTCGTGTATCGTCGGCAACAGCCGATGTTCGAAGGCAAGCAGGAAGTGCGGCCGTTGACGGAGCGTGTGTTCGACAACGGTGAAGTCGCGCATAGCACGCTCGCGCGCGTATGTTCGCCAAACGATGCCTATGCGCTGGCGGCGGAGATACGCGACGGCGAACGCGACGTTTGGCTCGTGATGGCGGCGTTCGAGGAAGACGTTTGAGCCGGGGTCGATTCGGCGCTGAGCCCGTCACTGGGCCGGCGGTTTCGGTTCGGAGGCCATTTCCCGCGCAGCGCGCCGCATGCGCACGCGTGCCGTGGCTCGCAAATGTGCCGCGGCGCTTTTGTCTTTCGCGGCGGTGGCTTTCTTGCGCGCCACGCGCGACTTTTTTAGCAGACTCGTCAACGAACCGTTGATACTGTCGTCGACCGACGACTCCCGCGTCTTGCGTCCTTTGTCACCGGATGCGCGCGCGAGTTTCGCCGCACGCTTTTCCGCCTGCGCGAGCAGCACCGCAAAGGCCACTTCATCTACCTTGAGTCCGCGGCGCGATTGGCCTGGCGCGAGGCTCTGCAACTCGTCGGCCTCGAACGCGCTGATGATCGCTGGGTGGATATAACAGCGCCGGCAGACGGCGGGCGTATTGCGTAGCAGCGTCGCCACTTCTTTCACGATCGCGACGATATGACGACGCGCTTCGGCCGCGCTGCTGCACATCAAGCGGCGCAATGCCGCCAGCGCGTACACGCTGCCGGCCCACGTGCGGTAGTCCTTGGCGGTGAAGTCCGCGCCGCTTACGCGGCGCAGGTAGTCGTTGATATCCGTCGAGCCGACGCTGTGGCGCGTGCCGTCTTCGTCGAGATACTGGAACAGGTCGTGACCGGGCAGCTCCGCGCAACGTCGCACGATGCGCTTGATGTTCGGATTGTCCACTGTCACGTCGTGCTCGATGCCGCTCTTGCCGCGAAACTGGAAGCGCAATTGACCGGCCCTGATCTTCACGTGCTTCTTGCGCAGCGTCGTCAATCCGTACGAGTGGTTATCGCGCGCGTATTCTGCGCTGCCGATGCGGATCAGCGTCGTGTCGAGCAACTGCACGATGGCCGCGACGACCTTGTCGAGCGGCATGCCGGGCAGCTTCAGATCACGCGCCACGCGCGCGCGGATTTTGGGCAATGCGCGGCCGAACTCGGCCATCCGTTCGTACTTGTCGGCGTCGCGCGTTTCGCGCCAGCGGGGGTGATAGCGGTACTGCTTGCGGCCGCGCGCGTCGCGGCCGGTCGCCTGCAGATGACCGCGCGGATCGGGGCAGATCCACACGTTTTCGTACGCGGGTGGAATCGCGAGCGAATTGATGCGTTGAATCTCGTCCTCATCGACGATGCGCTTGCCGTCGACGTCGAAATAGATGAAGCCGTTCCGCTCGCGCTTGCGTGTGTAGCCGGGCCTCGTGTCGTCGGCGTGGCGCAGTCCCGGCGGCATCGGTTGGGGTGCGGTGTTGCCGTTCGCGGTGGTCGGGCTACGTGATGTGGTCGTGGAATGAGTCGCGGTAGCCATTGTTGCAGGTAGAAGTTTCAAACCCGGTTCGAACCGGTTCGCCGAGTAGGTGCGATGTGCGCCGTGTGATTGGCGGGAAGCAAGGGGGATGCCATCGACAAGTGACCCAGCGCGCTGAGGCGGAACGGTCCTTGCGGAAAAGTCGACGTGACCAACCGGAAAGGGAGCTTTCATGAGCAGCACACTCAACCCCGATGAAGAGCCGCAGCAGACCGTCAAGCAAACGTCCGGCACGACGGGCGCGCTGGGTCCCAGCGACTCGTCCGATAGCGGCAGCGACGTGGCGGGCGCGAGGCGTCACGATTTCGACGTCGATACGGAGCTCGACAATCATGCGCTCGAAGCCGGCGACGCCGCACTCGGCAGCGATACCGATCGCTCAGGTACAGGCGAGCGCGCGTCGGCCGATGGCGATTCGACGTTGGAGATGGACCGCGATATCGACACCGACCACGTCGTCGATCCGCAAGTGCCGCCGGGCGCGGAACGCTCCGACGAAGACGAAAACGACGTCTGACCACGGCGCTTTTGCACACGCGGCGGCTCGAGCTGAACGGCGCAACCGCAGCGTCGGTGCATCGCCAACGTAATGTCAGCCCGCTGAACACTGCCTCAACCAGGCACGTGTTTTGCGTAACCACGCTTAGCGAAGGCGCAGACCTATGCACATGCATCACGGGCAAGTGCATGAGCGCGGCGCCGCATGAAGGAGAGCACGCATGACTGATGCACTGAATGGCTACAAGGTAGCGGTACTCGCCGTAGATGGTTTCGAGCAGGCAGAACTCATGGAGCCGAAACGCGCGCTCACCGAGGAGGGCGCGACGGTCCATGTGATCTCGGCGAAGCCGGGCAAGATCCAGGGCTTCAAACACGTCGACAAGGGCGATACCGTCGACGTCGATGCGACCTTCGACAAGGCCAGTCCCGACGACTACGACGCGCTGGTGTTGCCGGGCGGCGTCGTGAACGGCGACGCGCTGCGACTGCTGCCGCAGGCGCAGGCGTTCGTCAAAGCGGTCGACAACGCGAAGAAGCCGATCGCGGTGATCTGTCACGGCACGTGGCTGCCGGTATCGGCGGGGATCGTCAAGGGGCGCACGGTGACGAGCTGGCCTAGCCTGCAGGACGATATTCGCAACGCGGGCGGCACGTGGGTCGATCAGGAAGTGGTCGAGGACGGCAATCTTATTTCGAGCCGCAAACCCGACGACCTTCCCGCGTTCAACAAGGCGCTGATCGCGCAACTGACGAAGCGCAAGGCGGCTTGATCGCGGGCGGCGCGTTGGCTTCGGAGCCTGCGCATCGGTGATTCAACAGGGAGAAAATGCATGAAATTCCGGTATTCCCTACAAGTGTTGACTGCCGCGCTGGCCGTGTTGGGCGTGAGCGCGGCATCGATCGACACGGCCTGCGCGCAGGCGAGCGATGCGCCCGCGAGCGCAGCGCCGACCGGCAGCACGACGCTGTCACCCGCGGATCAGCAGTTCGTGCTCGAAGCGTCGAAGTCGGACGCCACTGAAATCGCCGCTGGCAAGGTCGCGCTGAAGAACTCCAACGATCCGCATGTCAGGAAGTTCGCTCAACAGATGATCGCCGACCACACGAAGCTGTCGCACGCAATGGCCGGGCTGGTCGCTAAGAAGGGCTTCAAGCCGACGCCGTCCGCGGATTCCGCGCTGGTCGGCAAACTGCAGACGTTAAAGGGCACCGAGTTCGATCAGGCCTATGTCGAGCAGGTCGGCGTGGAAGCGCATCAGCGCGCGGTCGACCTGTTCCAGCAGCAAAGCGAGAGCGGCACCGACTCGCAACTGAAGGCCGCGGCCGCGCAAGCGCTGCCAACCATCAAGCATCACCTCGAGATGGCGGAGCAACTGGCCGGCAAATTGAAGGGCTCGTCATGAACGCGATCCTGCCACGGCCTGCTTATGAGGACTCTCTGATGCAGATCACTTTCCCCGATGACGAAGCGGCCTTCGACGGCGCCAATCTGACCGTGCGCTTTCTTGCGCGCGTCGATGGCGAGCCAGTGGTTTGCGCGATCACTGCCGAGGCTCTGGAAGATCATTTCGGCGCGGAGTCCGCGCTTGAAGCGGCGTTGATGGCCGCTTTCGACAGAGGCCGTCAGCGCATCCGCTCGGTCTGCGCGGAAGCGCTCGACCAGAACAACGGAGAAGGCGTAGTGTTGCATAGCGGACTGTTCAGGGTGGAAGGCATGGAACCGGATCGCGGCGCCGCGGCGTAGCGCCGCTGTGTGTCGCATTGACTGGGCGCGCTGCTTCCGACTCGCGCCACCGGCGCCAGGATGGTCCACGAACGGCAATTAACGATAAGGAGGCCGTATGTCACTCATCGTCGCGGCACGCTTCACGACTTTTCCCGCTGCGGAAAGCGCGGCGCAAAAACTGTTCGATGCGGGTTTCGTGGAAGAGGACGTCACGCTGTTTTTCGTCAATCCGCGCGGCCAGCATGCGCGTTTCCCGATCGGCGGCGACACCGATACCGACCCCGGCGCGCGAGAAGCGCCTAAAGGCGCGGGCATGGGCGTGACGATCGGCGCGGTGATTGGCGCGGTGATTGGCGTGGCGATCTTCGCGGTGTTTTCCGCGCCGCTGCTGGTGTCGCTGATCGCGGCCGGCGTCGGCGCGTATGTCGGCTCGCTGGTCGGCGCGATGTCGCGCACCACGGAGCGCGGCAAATCGGACCATCGCGTGCCGTATCACGAGGAGTCGCGCGATTCGGGCGTGCTCGTCGCCGTGCACGTGTCGCCCGACAATCAGCTGGACGCCGCGCGCGTGCTACGTGAAGCGGGCGGCCTGTCGATCGAGAAGGCGACCGGCCGCTGGCAGCAGGGACGCTGGGCCGATTTCGATCCGCTGAAGACTCCTGAGCCGATCAAGGAATTCGCGGAGAAGCGCGCGTGATATGAGCGACGCGGCATACCAACAAAAACGGCCCGATGACGATCATCGGGCCGTTTTCCGTTTTCCGTTTTCCGCGCTGTTTCGACGTCGCGCGACACCCGCGGTTGCCGCGCATCGCGCGGCGGCTGCGCTCGTTCGAGCTGCCTTTCGCTACGCATCGGCTCGCGCGAGGTGCCGGGCACGCGTGATGCTTGCTATCAAATGCAGCCCGCCGCGCGTCGAACCGATTCATCGCGAGGCACATAAAAAGCCCCGCGCGGCGGATTCCGCGATGAACGAAACCCTTGGAGGTATTGAATGGCTACCAACGTTGTTTCCGTATTGAATGAACTGGTCGAAACGTCGAAGGATGGCGAAAAGGGCTTTATGAAGGCAGCCGAGGATGCGCACGACGACCAGCTGAAGATGCTGTTCCGTTCGAGTGCCGAGGACTGCTCGCGCGGCGCGCGTGAGTTGCAGGATGCCGTTCAGACCCTGGGCGGCAAGCCCGAAACCGGCGGCAGCATGAGCGGTGCGCTGCATCGCGGCTGGGTCGACGTGAAATCGGCGGTAGCGAATCGCAGCGACCATGCGATTCTTGCCGAGTGCGAAAAAGGCGAGGACGTCGCGAAGAAACGCTATCACGACGCGCTGGAGAAGGATTTGCCGGCGGACGTGCGGGCAATCGTCGAGCGGCAGTACCAGGGCGTGCTGCAAACGCATGACCGGGTGCGCGATCTGCGCGACCAGTATGCGGCGATGAAGCATTGATCGACGCGCCAGTGCAATAAGGAAGAGCCGGCTCTGCCAGCCGGCTCTGTTACGTTCTGTTCAGTCGAATCGGTGCGAACCCATCGCGCGGATATCAGTCAGCCGCGACCTTCAGATGGTTCTTCACGCTGGTCACGCCCTTCACGCTTTGCACGACATCTTCGGCGGCGGACTTGTCGTCGGCCGAAGGCACCGAACCCGTGAGCCACACGACGCCCTTGCGGGTCTTCACGTGGATATGCGTCGATTTGACGTTCTTCGCGGCAAGCAGATCAGCCTTGACCTTGGTCGTGATGGTGCCATCGTCGATATGCTGGCCGATGCTTTCCGACGACGCTGGCGGGGCCGAAGCGCTGGTCTGGGCGTTCGCGTTCAGCGCGAACGCGACGACGGCGATGCTGCCTGCGGTCTTCAGAAGCTGGATCGTCTTCATGGTTCTCTCCATCAGGTGGTAATGAAAATGGCGGTCTTGTTGGCCGGTGGCCGATCGCGGCCGAAGCCGCTGATGAGACACGTGGGGTCGTCGCCGCTACGGTACCGTCAGGGGCCCGTTTCTCGACACCGGACGCTGTACTCGCATCCGCGCTCGATCGAGGCGTTTGCGAAGGGCGGCGTCCGTCCACACACCGTCGCTCCGCAACCATCGTGCCTGCCGGCTGCGAGCCAATCCATGCCGCTCGCGAAAGCCGCATGCACCGGGGAGTTTCGACTGACGAATAGGGCCGCGGCGCGGCCATGCGCGAGGCCGCCGGAGAGGTGAAGAAAGGGACCGGAAATTGCCTGCCGTTTGTAAAAACCGGCGCGCCCGGTCAGGGCAATTCATCCGCCTGAATAAACAAAGCGCAATCAAAACAGCGTCTTGCGCGAACTGGTACGGACGTTGCGTTGGTCAGTGAACTCGGCTCGTTGAGTCTGAGGCTATTAACGAACGGGATCACTCCAATGCCTTCAATCGAACTTCGTACAAGGCAGTCTCTCGCACTGACGCCTCGTCTTCAGCAGTCGGTGCGGCTCTTGCAGTTGTCGGCGCTCGAGTTCCAGCAGGAATTGCGCACGGCACTCGATACCAATCCGTTCCTCGAATACGACTCATCCGAAGCTGAGGACGTCGCGCTCGCCGGCACGACGCCAGGCGAAGGTGAAGACGCCAACGCGCCGCCCGCCGTCGATACGCTTGCCGCCGCCGAGCCGGACGGACTGCCGGCGGAAAGCGCCGGTAGCGATACGCTCGAAAGCGCGGGCCAGGACGACATGCCCGCCGATTTTTCCGGCGACTACGGTTCGCGCAACTCGATGCGCCAGAACGGCGATGCGGACGGCAGCGACCCGGCCGATTGGGCTCGCTCGCAACCCACGCTGCGCGAACAGTTGCATGACGCGTTGCGCCTGTACCGGCTAGACGACCGCGATCGCGCGGTGGCCCGTTTCATCATCGAGGCGCTCGACGACGACGGCTATCTGCGGCAGTCGCTGGCCGACCTGGCCGATAGCGTCGATCTGGAACCCACGCTGACCGAGGAAGAACTGCTGGTGGCGTTGCGCCTCGTGCAGGCGCTCGATCGTCCGGGGCTCGGCGCGCGTTCGCTATCGGAATGCCTCGCGCTGCAGATCAATGCGCTACCCGCCAATACGCCGGGACGTGACGTCGCGCGGCAGATCGCCGAGCATCATCTGGAAAGGCTCGCGCGCCGCGAGCAGGCCGAGTTGCAAAAACAGATCGGCTGCAGCGCGGAGGAATTGCGTGTGGCTTGCGCGTTGGTGCGCAAGCTCGATCCGAAGCCCGGCAATTGCTACGGCCGCACTGAGGACAACTATGTCGTGCCCGACGTGATCGTGCGTCAGGTGCGCAACAAGTGGGTCGTGTCGATCAATCCGGCGGTGCAGCCGCGGGCGCGAATCCATCGCATGTATGCGCAGCTGTTCGCGCAGTCGGCCGGCGCGAGCCGTTCGCCGCTCGCGCAGCAGCTGCAGGAGGCGCGCTGGCTGATCCGCAACGCGCAACAGCGCTTCGATACGATCCAGCGGGTTGCCGAATGCATCGTCGCGCATCAGAAGGCATTCTTCCTGTACGGCGAGATCGCGCTGAAGCCGATGGTGCTGCGTGACGTGGCTGACGAGCTGGGCCTGCACGAATCCACGATCTCGCGCGCGACGGGCAACAAATATATGGCGACGCCGCGCGGCATCTTCGAGTTCAAGCATTTCTTCCCGCGCGAGCTCGGCACCGAAAGCGGCGGAACCTGCTCGGCCGCCGCGGTGCGCGCGCTGCTCAAGGAGATGATCGCCGCGGAAAATACGCGCGATCCACTGTCGGACGTGACGCTCGCGAAGATGCTCGCGGATCAGGGCGTGCTCGTCGCGCGACGCACGGTGGCGAAATACCGGCATCTGATGAAGGTGCCGCCGGCTGAACTGCGCCGGCAGCTTTGACGCGCCGAAGTTTTAACGGGGGTTTGAAATAAAACCTGGCGGGGGTTTGAAGCAAAGCAGTCATTCAAACAGCAGTACATTGCGCACAGGGTCATGCGAGGTTATCCGCTCGCATGACCCTTTTTCGTATCTGGACGTTTCGCCGGCGTGCCTTTACATTGGCGGGTCAATTGGAAAGAGATCGGCGGAACGGGCCGCACAACAACGGGTGAGCGCAATGAAGTATTCGAATCTGGTCGAGCGACTGCAAGGGCGGCGTACGTCGGCGTGGGAAATTCATCGGGTCGCGCAGCAGGCGGCTGCCAGGGGCGAAGACGTGATCGTGCTGAGCGTTGGCGATCCCGAGTTCTCGACGCCCGCGCCGATCGTCGAGCGCGCCATCGATGCGTTGCGGGCCGGCGATACGCACTATACGGCGATGGCCGGTCGCGAGCCGCTGCGCGCCGCGATCGCCGCCGAGCACGCGCGCACGACGGGATGCGACGTGAGCGCCGCCAACGTGGTGCTGACCGCCGGCGCGCAAAACGGCGTGTTCGCGGTGTCGCTGTGCCTGCTCGAAGCGGGCGACGAAGTGATCGTTCCCGAGCCGATGTACCTGACCTACGAGGCCTGCGTGCGCGCGGCGGGTGCGACGCTCGTCGCGGTGCCGGTCGATCCGGCGCGCGCGTTTCACGTCGACTGCGACGCGCTCGAAGCGGCGATCACGCCGCGCACGAAGGCGATTTTCTTCGCGACGCCGTGCAACCCGACCGGTGTGGTGATGCAGCGCGCCGATCTCGAGCGCATCGCGCGGCTCGCGTGCGAGCACGACCTGTGGGTGCTGTCCGACGAGGTGTACGCGGAACTCACGTTCGAACGCGATCACGTGAGCATTGCGTCGCTGTCCGGCATGGCGGAGCGCACGGTCACGCTCGGCAGTCTGTCGAAGTCGCATGCGATGGCGGGGTGGCGTGTCGGCTGGACAATCGGGCCCGCGACGCTGATCGAGCACATGGCGCGGCTCGCGCTCGCGATGCTGTACGGCCTGCCGGGTTTCATCCAGCAGGCCGCGTTGACGGCTCTGGAGAACAGGGCGGAGATCGTCGCCGATATTCGCGAGATCTACCGGCGGCGGCGCGACGTCGTGTTCGAGCGTTTGCATCGTGTGCCGGGCTTGCGGTGCCTGTTGCCCGAAGCGGGCATGTTCATGATGGTCGACGTCAGCGGGACCGGGCTCGATACGACCGAGTTCACATGGCAGCTGTTTCGCGCACAAGGCGTGGCCGTGCTCGACGCGAGTGCGTTCGGGGAGACGGCGAACGGCTTCGTGAGGTTGGGGCTGGTGGTGGGCGAGGATCGATTGATCGAGGCGTGCGAGAGGATCGCGCGGTTCGTGGAAGGGGGGCGGGGCTAAGAGGGCGGTGGGTTGTAGATTGCGACGATCCGGTCGGTGGGCATCATGGCCAGCCGAAGGTGGCTGGGCAGTGCGTTCGGCGCGGCTTACTTTTTCCTGCGCACGAATTTCAAGCCGAAGCGCACCAGCCGAGGCATCGTTTCGGGCCGCAACAGCCGAGGGTCATACCCAACAAATCGCCGCTCATTCTCCTGAAGACACAGTTGCATCAATTCGGGCACGCTGATATCGACATCCGTTACCGACTGCGCGCCGTTTACCGTGAAGTTGTTATCGTGCTCATGGACGTTGCCGTCAGCATCCATCGCACGTGCAAGCCCAATGCGCTCCCACACCAGAAACGCCCACACGCCCGCCACCTTGAGCTCGAAGCGGATGCGCTGCCACCATGAAAGCTGCGCGCGATGCCAGGCGACCCAGTTCGCGAACAGCAGAATATGGCGGCACTCTTCCTGCATCACCGGCTCGAATGTCTCGGTCAGTGCCGGCGGGAACAGGCCCGAGCGCCGCGCCACCTCGAACAGGCCGAACGCGAAGAAGCTGTCGATACATTCGCTATAGCCGGTCACGAGGTAGGCCCGTTCCGTGTCTTTCGGATAGACGTACGACGGCTCGTTCGCGAGCGCGATGCCATACGCATGCACCATGCGCGACAGCACTTCCTTATGGCGGTTCTCTTCCCACGCGTTCAGCGCAAGTGCGTCGCGCAGCTCCGGGCTGTCAAGCGAGGCCGCGTAGGCGGCCATGCGCAGCCGCGCCCTGCCTTCGGTTTGCACGGCGATGTCCCAGATCGGCAGATCGACGATGCGCTTGAGCGTCGCGGCTTCGAGCTGCGGCCATGCGAGCACGGACGGGCGATACGGATTGAAGGTCTCGCGAAACATGCGGCACATTTCCTGCCGGTGCACGTCGGAGCCGGGCGCCAGCGGGCCGCTGACGGTGCTAGTCCAGTGCCGCATCGCGTGGTCGGCGGCGTCGAGGGTCGAGGGGTCGGGCTGCTCGTGCGGCAGTTGCGGCGCGCGAAAGCCGGGGATCAGCGCGGCAGCGTCGAATGCATCCAGTACCAGTTGGTCCATTGGGTATTCTCGACAAGGCGACGAAGGCGCTGTCGATTCTGCCATGACTGCGCAGGTCTGCGCCACGTCGAGGAAAAAGCGCTTTGTAATGTTGGGCGTGCGGTGACGCCGACGGTTGACGCCGCGCAAACTTGCGTCAAGAATCGAGCGCCGGGTGTGCTCCCGAACCCGGCTAGCCCGATTCCAGCGCGTTTCGACTCGTCGCGGAAAACTTCATGATCCATCGCTTCTCTTCTTCATTGCGCCGCTTGCGGACAGCCGGATTACCGGCCGCCGCGCTGACGGTGACGCTTTCTGTCGCTGGTGTGGTGCCGTTCGGCGAACGGTGCATGGCAGCCGAACAGGCCGATGCGTCGAGCACTTCGGAAAGCACGGCAACGGGGGGAAGCACGGACGCCGCCGCATTCGCGCCGATCGCACCACGCCAGGGGCCGCAGGCGAACGCGTCGCCGGTCGGCGAATCGAGCGAGCCGCACGCGATGACGGCGCGCCCGAACGGCGAGCCGCGCAGGCGGACGGCTGCGCGTGGCGACACGCAGGCTGCATCGAATGCACCGGACTCGGCCGACGCGACGGCAACGCCTCGCAACGACAGGGCCTCGACGCCCGCGATTCCCGTGCCGCCCGAAACCACCAGCGTCACCACGCATTCGCTTCGCCTGAACGGCCGCAAGCTCGACTACACGGCGAGCGCGGGCAATCTGTTGCTGCACGACAAGACCGGCGCGCCGAACGCGAGCGTGTTCTATGTCGCGTACACGGTGCCGAGCAGGACGCCTGCGACGCGTCCGATCACCTTTCTGTTCAACGGCGGCCCAGGCGCCGGCAGCGTATTCCTGATGATGGGCTCGGTCGGCCCGAAACGCGTGCGCACCGCGAGCCCCGCGAGCACGCCGCCCGCGCCGTACACGCTCGACGACAACCCCGATAGCCTGCTCGACACCAGCGACCTCGTGTTCATCGACGCGGTCGGCGCGGGCCTGTCGAGACCGGTCGGGCATGGCACGGGCAAGGACTTCTGGGGCGTCGATCAGGACGTCCGTGCGTTTGCGCAATTCATCGACCGTTATCTGACGGTGAATCAGCGCTGGAATTCGCCGAAGTACCTGCTCGGCGAATCGTATGGCACCGCGCGCGCCGCGATGCTCGCTTATCAGTTGGGGCAGAACAATATCGCGCTGAACGGCGTGATCCTGCTGTCGTCGGTGCTCAATTCCGCGGCGTTCGCGCCCGGCAACGATTTCAGGAGCGAGAGTTATCTGCCGAGTTTCGCGGCGATCGCGTGGTATCACGACAAGGTCACACCGAAGCCCGCGAGCCTGCCGGCCTTTCTCGACGAAGCACGCGCGTTCGCCCGCGGACCCTATGCGCAGGCGCTCGAACAGGGCGATGCGCTGCCCGACGATCAGCGCGACGCGATCGCCGCGCGCATCGCGTACTTCACCGGATTGGACGTAGGGTTCGTGAAGCGTAACCGTCTGCGTCTTTATCCGTCGCGTTTTCGAAACGAGTTGCTGCGCAACGAGTCGCGCAGCGTGGGCCGCTACGATGCGCGTTTCGAAGGCCTGAACTACGACGATGCATCGGAGGATCCGGACTTCGATGCGTCGGTGAGCAGCGTGTCGAATGCGTTCAATGCGGCGCTTCATCAGCATCTGTCGGACGACCTGCACTACACGCCAACCGACCGTTACCTGGTGTTCAGCGACGACGCGTTGAAGCAATGGGACTGGAAACATCGCGAATGGTGGGGCGAACGGCTGGAGCTGCCCTACGCGGGCGGCGATCTGGCTGAAGCGATGCGGCAGAATCCGCAGTTGCGGGTGTTATCGCTGAACGGCTACTTCGATCTCGCCACGCCGTTCTATGCGACCGAATATGCGCTCGCGCATCTCGGCCTCGATCGGTCGCTGCGCGAGAACGTGCGCATCGCCTACTATCCGACCGGCCATATGGTGTATCTCGACGATGCCGCGCTGCACGCGATGAAGCGTGACCTCGTGAGCTTTTATACGGGGCAGCCGCGTTGAGATCGGCGAATCGTCGCATGGTGTCGAACGGTATAATTCCCGCACCCGTGGAGTAGCCGCGCGCTCTGTCAACCGGCTTCATCGTTCGCCGCTTATGCCATTCACCCCGATTCCGTCCTTCGCGCGCAAGCGCATTTCCGACGTGGTGTCCGACCAGATCAAGCAACTGATCTCGGAGGGCACGCTGATGCCCGGCGACCGTCTGCCGGCCGAGCGCGATCTCGCGGCGCAGCTCGGCGTGTCGCGACCATCGCTGCGCGAGGCGCTGATCCGGCTGGAGGCGGACGGTTACATCGAAACGTCGGGGCGCGGCGGTTTCACGGTGGTCGACGTGACCGCGCCCATCATCTCGAAGCCGCTTGCCGAACTGTTGCTGCAGAATCCGCGCACCAGTGCCGACATTCTGGAGTTGCGCCAGGGGCTCGAAGCGATTTCGTCGGTCTATGCCGCGCAGCGCGCAACCGCCACCGATCTGAAGAAAATCCGCGCGGCGTTCGAGGCGTTAAAGGCCGCGTCGCTCTCGCGCGATCGCGCGAATCTCGCCGAACTCGATGCCGCGTTTCATCTCGCGATCGCCGACCACGCCGGTCAACAGACATCGTCCCCGCCGCTTTTCCTGAAGAGCCTATGAAAGTCGCGCTGTTTATCCCGTGCTTTATCGACGCGTTCTATCCCGAGGTCGGTATCGCGACGCTCGAACTGCTCGAACGTTTCGGCATCGAGGTCGACTATCCGCAGCAGCAGACCTGCTGCGGCCAGCCGATGGCCAATAGCGGCGCGCATGCGGACGCCGCCGCCACGGAGCGACTATTCGCGCGCAACTTCGCGGGTTACGACTACATCGTCGGGCCGTCCGCGAGTTGCATTCATCACGTGCGCGAACATCTGACCGCGCTCGAGCAGACCGACGAAGTGAAGAAAGTACGCGCAGGCGCTTACGAACTGGTGGAGTTTCTGCACGACGTGATCGGCGCGCGCGAATTTCCGTGGGCCGAGTTTCCGCACCGCGTCGGTCTACACACCAGTTGCAGCGCGCTGCGTCATCTGAAGCAGGCGTCGGCGTCGGAAATCGCCGGCACGCCGTTTTCGAAGCCGCGCGCGTTGCTCGAAGGCGTGAAGGGCATCGAGTTCGTCAAGCCGGCGAGGCCCGACGAATGTTGCGGTTTTGGCGGCACGTTCTCGGTCACCGAAGAGGCGGTGTCGGTGCGCATGGGGCAGGACAAGGTGCGCGACCATCTGGATGCGGGCGCCGAGTACATCGTTTCGGGCGACATGTCGTGCCTGATGCACCAGCAGGGTTGCGCGGAACGCATGAAAGCCGACGCGCGCTTCATTCATATCGCGCAGGTTCTCAATGGAGCACGCGCATGAGCGGCGACCATCACCGCATCGATCACGCCAAAGCCGCGGGTTCTTTCATCAGCAAGACCGAGCATGTCGCGTTTCACGACAAGCGTCTGTGGGACCTGCGCGAGAAGCGCGACGCGCAGGCGCACGGCATTGCCGAATGGGAAACCGTTGCGCTCGCTGGCGTCGGGCATCAAGGAACACACGCTGTCGCATCTGGCCGACTACCTGGAGCAGTTCGCGGCGGCGGCCGAGGCCAATGGCGTGGTCGTGCATTGGGCAGCGAGCGCGGAAGAGCACAACGCGATCGTCCACAAGCTGATGTCCGAGCGCGGCATGACGACGCTCGTGAAGAGCAAGTCGATGCTGACCGACGAATGCCGGATGCGCGAGTATCTCGAACCGCGCGGCATTACCGTGATGGAAACGGACCTCGGCGAGCGCATCCAGCAGCTCGATCATCAGGACCCGAGTCATATGGTCGTGCCGGCCGTGCACAAGCTGCGCGCGGACGTGGCCGAGCTGTTCGGCCGGACCATCGGCACCGATCCGACCAATAGCGATATCCACTATCTGGCCGAGAGTCAGCGCATGAATACGCGGCCGTATTTCGTGCGCCAGAAAACGGCTGGCATGACCGGCTGCAATTTCGCGGTGGCGGAAACGGGCACGGTCGTCGTCTGCACGAACGAAGGCAATGCCGATCTTTCGGCGAACGTGCCGCCGCTGCATATCGCATCGATCGGAATCGAGAAGCTGATACCGAAGGTGTCGGATCTCGGCGTGTTCGTGCGCATGCTGTCGCGCAGCGCATTGGGTTCGCCGATCACGCAGTACACGTCGCATTTTCGTGCGCCGCGGCCAGGCACCGAGATGCATTTCATCCTCGTCGATCATGGCCGCTCCGAACGGCTCGCGATGGAGGACTTCTGGTACTCGCTCAAATGCATACGCTGCGGCGCGTGCATGAATACGTGTCCGGTCTATCGACGCAGCGGCGGCCTGTCGTATGGCGGCACCTATTCGGGGCCGATCGGCGCGATCATCAATCCGACGTTCGATCTGAAACGCTATAGCGCGTTGCCGTTCGCATCGACACTCAATGGCAGTTGCACGAATGTGTGTCCCGTGAAGATCAACATTCACGAGCAGATCTATAAGTGGCGCGCGGTGATCGCGGAGCAGCACGAAGTGCCGTTCGTGAAGCAGGAGGTCCTGAAGATGGCGGGGCGTCTGCTATCGAGTCCGACCTTGTATCGCGCGACGGTGTCGTCGATGGGCAGCGCGTTGCGGCGGCTGCCGAATTTCGTGCTGTACAACCCGCTGAATATCTGGGGCCGGCAGCGCGAATTGCCGGAGGCGCCGAAGATGACTTTTCATGCCTGGTACAAAAAGAATCGCGGAGGCGGCGATGACAACGCGTGAGGCTTTTCTCGCCAAGGTGCGCGCCGCCCAACCGGCCGCGCGGCCGCGTCCCGACGTGCCGCTGTTCGAGGCGGTTGGCGGCGATCTGCGGGCGCGTTTCACGGCGGCGTTGCAAACAATGGGCGGCACGTGCGTCGAAGCGGCCAGCGCGAGCGACGTCAGCGATCTGATCCGCGAGCGTTTTGGCGCGGCGGCATCGATCGCATCGGCGAGCGCCGAAGTGCCGGGCACGCGCGTGATCGGCGCGGATACGGACCCCGCATCGCTGCAGGACGTCGACGTCGGTTTGGTCCGTGCGCGCTTTGGCGTCGCCGAAACCGGCTCGGTGTGGTTCAGCGAGCGCGAATATGTGGTCAATGCATTGGGCTACATCGTCCAGCATCTGGTCGTGCTGCTCGATCCGGCGCACTTGCTGGATGGACTGCAAGACGTCTATCGTCGCGACGATTTCCGCAGGGCGCGCTACGCGGCGCTCGTTACCGGCCCTTCGGCCACCGCCGATATCGAGGGCGTACTGATTCGCGGCGCGCAGGGCGTGCGCTCGCTGACGGTCGTGTGGCTCGCGGGCTGATGCGCGGCGGTTGCAGCGCCGGACTTTGCTATCATCACTGTATAAACATACAGGTCCCGCACAAAGTCCGTGGCAACCGTCGCTCGCTCAGAGATCCGCTCTGAAGCCCCTTACTACCTGCTGAATTTCGAGCGCGCGCTTGCGTGGCTCGCCGCGCGTTACGACGATCTGCTCGACGACGAAGAGCACGCTTTTCTGGAAACTTTCGCGACGTTGCCGCAGGCATCGCGTGCGCTGCTCGTGCGCATGCTGATGCGCAAAGGCATGCTGTTCCGCGCGAGCCGCCTGGCTTACGACGAAATCGGCTGTCCGTTGCAGGCGGCGATGCCGATGACGGTGCATCGTTGGATCGACACCGAGCCGGCCCTGTCTCTCGACGACCTGTTTGCGCTCAGCACGCGCGCGCAATTGCTGGACATCTTCGCGGACGCGATCGCGCGGATTCCCGGCGCAAAGGCTTTGCGCAAACCGGATCTGCTCGAAACGCTGCGCGAGTTTTACGAAACCGCAAGCGGCGACGCGCAAGCGTGCACATCACGTCCGCTCGCCGCCTGGCACGACGCTTCTACGGACCGCGTGCTGCACGTCGCGATCGCGCCGTTGTGCGATCGCTTGCGCCTGATGTTCTTCGGCAATCTGCATCAGGACTGGTCGGAGTTCGTGCTCGCCGATCTTGGCGTGTTCCAGTACGAGAAGGTCGCGTTCGGGCCTTTGTCGCGCGCGTTCCAGCAACGCGCGGACGTCGACGTTTATCTCGCGCTGCACGCGTGCCGCGAAGCGCTCGAATGGCTACCGGTCGGCACCGGCACCCCCACCCTTCACGAACTGATCGCGACCGTCCGCTCGATAGGCACCGCGAATCCGTGGCTCGAAACGCGTCGCGCGAAACTACTGTTCCGGATCGGCCAGGATTGCGAGCGGCGCGGGCAATGGGACACCGCGCTCGCGGTGTACGACGCGTGCGCTTGGCCCGGCGCGCGTCTTCGACGCATGCGCGTGCTCGAGCGCAGCGAGCGTCACGGCGAAGCGCTGGCGCTGGCCTCGCAGGCCGATGCCGCGCCTGAGAGCGAAGAAGAGGCGCAGCGCGTCGCCCGGATGTTGCCGCGCTTGCGGCGCAAGTGCGGCGAGCCGGTGCCGCGCGCAGCAGCGGCGAGGCCTGTGGAGCGCGGCACGCTGGTGCTGCCGAAGCCTGATACGCCGGTGGCCGTCGAGTACCTGGTGCGCGATCATTTGAGCAGCGACGCCGCGCCGGTGCACTACGTCGAGAACGCGCTGATCAATTCGCTGTTCGGCCTGCTGTGCTGGGAGCCGGTGTTCACGGCGTTGCCCGGCGCGTTTTTTCATCCGTTCCAACGCGGACCGGCCGATCTGCACGCGCCGGACTTTCACGCGCGTCGCGCCACGCAGTTCGCCGCGTGCTTCGCGCAGCTCGATAGCGGCGTCTATCGCGACACGATTCTGCGGCACCTGCACGACAAGGCCGGCATGCAGTCGCCGTTCGTGTTCTGGGGACTGCTGACGCCCGAGCTCATCGCGCTCGCGCTCGACTGTCTGCCCGCCGCGCATCTGAAGCTGTGCTTCGAGCGCTTGCTGCGCGACATTCGCGGCAATCGTTCGGGCTTGCCCGACCTGATCCGATTCTGGCCGGCCGAGCGTCGCTATGAACTGATCGAGGTGAAAGGCCCCGGCGATCGTCTGCAGGACAACCAGATCCGCTGGCTCGCGTACTGCGCGCAGCACGGCATGCCGGTGCGCGTCGTCGACGTGCGCTGGGCCGGGCAAGAAGCGCAGAGCGAAGCGGACGCCGCGACGCAAGCCGCAGCGGAGCGCGTCGTATGAGCTACGTGGTGGCCGTCCGCGCGATGTGCGAATTCACCGCTCGGCGCGGCGATCTCGATCTGCGCTTCACGCCCGCGCCGACTTCGCTCGAAGGCATCGCGGGTCATCAGATGGTCGCCGGCCGTCGCACGAGCGGCTACGAAGCCGAACTCACGCTGACCGGCACACATCGCAGTCTGACCGTGCGTGGCCGCGCGGACGGCTACGACGGAATCGCGAACCGGCTCGAAGAAGTGAAGACGTATCGCGGCGATCTCGCGCGTATGCCCGCGAATCATCGCGTGCTGCATTGGGCGCAGGCACTCGTGTATGGGCATCTGCTGTGCCGGGCGCGCGGGCTCGGCGAGCTGACGATCGCGCTCGTCTACTTCGATATCGGCAGTCAGAAGGAAACCGTGCTGACGCAGCAGCACAGCGCGCGCGAACTCGAAATCTTCTTCGTCGACCAGTGTGAACGATTTCTCGATTGGGCCGTGCAGGAAGACGCGCATCGCGTCGCGCGCAACGCGGCGCTCGTCGCGTTGCAGTTTCCGTATGGGCGGTTTCGGCGCGGGCAGCGCGAGCTCGCGGTGGCCGTGTATCGCGCGGCACGCGACGGCAAGCCGTTGATGGCGCAGGCGCCGACCGGTATCGGTAAGACGCTGGCGACGATTTTTCCGTTGCTGAAAGCCTGCGGCGAAGAGCGGCTCGATCGCGTGTTCTTTCTGACCGCGAAGACGCCGGGCCGCGCGCTCGCGTTCGATGCGATCGACTCGCTGCACCAGAGCGCGCCGTTGCCGCTCAGAACGCTCGAACTCGTCGCGCGCGACAAAGCCTGCGAGCATCCGGACAAAGCCTGCAACGGCGAGTCCTGTCCGCTCGCGCGCGGCTTTTACGACCGTCTCGATGCGGCGCGCGCCGCCGCGTTGGCGACGCCACGGCTCGATCGCGCGGCGGTGCGCGAGGCTGCGCTCACGCACAATATCTGTCCGTACTATCTGTCGCAGGAGCTCGCGCGCTGGGCCGATGTGATCGTCGGCGATTACAACTACTACTACGACGGGAGCGCGATGCTGCATGCGCTCACGCAGATCAACCAGTGGCGCGCCGGCGTGCTGGTCGACGAAGCGCACAACCTGCTCGAACGCGCGCGGCGCATGTATACCGCGTCGCTAGATCAAAGCGCGTTCCGGCTCGCGCGCAAGAGCGCGCCGGTGGCGCTGAAGAAGCCGCTCGAACGCTTGCAGCGCGAGTGGAATGCGGTGAAGCGCACGCAGACGTCCAGCTATCAGGTGTACGCGGAGGTGCCCGGCAAATTGCTGTCCGCCGCGCAGAATCTGATCGGCGCGGTAACGGATCAGCTCGCCGACGCGCCGTTGTCGATCGACGAACATGCGCTGCGGGTTTTCTTCGACGCGATGCACTTCGTCGCGCTCGCCGAGCAGTTCGGCGAGCACTCGATGTTCGACGTGACATTGAGCGCCGACCGCTACGCGCCGCGCGACAAAACCAGTGCGACGCTCTGCGTGCGCAACGTGATCCCCGCGCCGTTCCTCGCGCCACGCTATGCGGCCGCGCGTACCACGGTGATGTTCTCCGGCACGCTGAATCCGCAGCATTTCTATCGCGACACACTTGGGCTAGCCGAGGACACGCAATGGCTCGACGTCGAGGGACCGTTTCGCGCGGAGCAGTTGCAGGTGCACGTGGCCGCTCATGTGTCGACGCGCTGGCGTGACCGCGAACGCTCGCTCGCGCCGATCGTGGAGCTGATCGCGAAGCAGTACGACTCCCAGCCCGGCAATTATCTCGGGTTCCTGAGCAGTTTCGACTATCTGCAACGCGTGGTCGCGCTGCTGCGCGAGCGGCATCCCGGCTTGCCGGTGTGGGCGCAGGAACCCGGCATGGACGAAGCCGCGCGCGATGCGTTTCTCGCGCGCTTCAGGACGATGAATCAGGGCATTGGCTTCGCGGTGCTCGGCGGCGCGTTTTCGGAGGGTGTCGATCTGACCGGGCAGCAACTGATCGGCGCGTTCGTCGCGACGCTCGGTCTGCCGCAGATCAACGACGTCAACGAGCAGATGCGCCGCGCGCTCGATGCGCGCTTCGGCAATGGCTACGACTACATGTACCTGTATCCGGGTTTGCAGAAAGTCGTGCAGGCGGCGGGGCGCGTGATCCGCACCGAAGAGGACCGCGGCGTCGTGCATCTGATCGACGACCGCTTTCGCAGGCCGGAAGTGCGGCGCCTGTTGCCGCGCTGGTGGCAGGTTCGCTAGCGCCGCGCCGCGCTAGCGAACCTTTACGCGCGCGACGCGCGACGCGTCACGCGTGCGGCGAGGTCGAGCCCGGATTGCCGGGCGTACCAGGGCCGCCGGCCGGGCTCGGATCAACCGGGATCTGGTCGTCGAGCGGCGCGTCGCCCTTGTGCGGAGCGTGACCGTCCCCCGCGGCGTCGCCGTCCGGCCGGTCGCCATGGCGTTCGCGCGGCAGGCCCGTATCGAACCTGGCCTTGCTCGCCGGGTCCCACGTGAGCAGATGACGCTGCGGATTCGCGATCTCGATGCCGAGTTCGCTGAAGCGCTCGAGGATGCGTCGGTTGAATTCGCGTTGCACGCCCCAGCGCGACGTATCGCGGCATTGCATCTGGCCGGCCAGCGTGATCGCCGAACCGTCGACCGCATCGACGCCCCAGAACGAGAAGTCCGCCAGGATGCCGTCCTTGAAGTTGTCGTCCGTGCGCAGCGATGCGCCGATTTCCTTCAGCGTCTCGATCGCGCGCTCGACGTCCTGGCCGAACACGATATTCACGCGCACCGCCGCGTTGCCGATGCCGCGATTCGTGTTGTTCACGGTCGACACCGAACTGAACGGCACCGTAAACAGCGAGCCGTCGCCGCCGCGCAGCCGCACGGTGCGAATCGACAGATATTCGACGGTGCCCGACACGCCCGCGAGCGTGACCCAGTCGCCGACCTGCATCGCGTTTTCCATCAGCAGAAAAATGCCGGTGATGAAGTCCTGCACGAGCTTCTGCGAGCCGAAGCCGAGCGCGACGCCGAAGATGCTCGCGCCCGCGAGCAGCGGGCCGATGTTCACGCCGAGTTGGCTCAGGCCGGTCAGCACGACGACGAGCGCGATCACGCAGAACAGCGCGGTGCGCAGCATCGGCATCAAGGTGCGCAGACGCGCGGCGCGCACCAGATCGCCGCTGCTCGTCCAGTTATCGAGGCGACGTTCGGCCGACACGTTGACGATCTCCCACACCACCAGCGCGATGATCGCGGCGACGGCGATCGTCGCGAGCGCCGAGGCGAGCCGGTGGCCGATCGTGCCGCTGCGGAACAGATCGACGACGTCGACGCCCCACGCCTGCAACAGCACCAGCGCGGTGACGCTGCCGATGATCCAGCCGATCACGCGCCGCAGCGCCGGATAGTATCGGTAGGCGTGCTGATGCACGAGCGAGTGTGACGCATCGTCCTGCACATGGAAGATGCGCGCGAGCGCGCCGAAGATCACGATCGACACGAGCCGCGCGCCGATCAGTATCGCGAGCGTCATGCCGCCGATATTCACGAGCGCGTGATAGCCGTTCCGTACGTCGAAGGCCCAGACGAACCACAGGCCCATCACGATGACCACGGTCACCACGGCCCACGCGTCCGCGAACGCGTTGCCGAACATCTCCAACGACTCGTGAGCGGCGAAGCGATTGCGGATCCTGTTGGCGACCGGTTTCGCGCAGTGCAGCACGAGGATCGAGATCATCACGTGACCGGCGAGTGCGACCACTTTCAGCAGCGCGAGATGCGCGGCGTCGTTCATGCCAAGCGCCTGCGCGACTTCGGCTAGCGCGACGCCGGCGCCGACCACGCTGACGATTCGCACGATCCAGCCGAGCACGAACGCGGCCCACGCGTCGCCCATGCGCAGCAGCCGCAGACGCGGTGCGCTCGGCTGCAGGAAGAACGCGCCGACGATCACGACGCAGCGGCACACCACATAGACGTCGATCAGAGAATCGAGCGCGCGATCCTGCGGCGTGCCGTTGCCGGTGAAGATCGACATCAGCGCGCTCGCCGCGCCGAGGAACACCGCGATCGGCACGAGCCGCACCAGCGTGATCAGCAACGCGCGGGGCAGACGTTGCAGCAGCGTCCAGTGGTGCGTCGCGTTGCGCTTGCCTTCGGCTTCGATGGCGCGGCCTTTGGCGGATGGCGTCGCGTACGGCGCGGCCGGGCGAGTCGTGACGGCTTGCGCCTCCGCTTCGAGCACTGACGGCGCTGATGACAGCGGGGGCAGCGGCGGCGTGCTGGTCGGCGGATGACCTGCCGGCGCGGCGCCGGCGGCGTGCGCGGGCGGCGGTGAGTTGTCGTTGTCATCCTGCAGCGCGGCTTCGCGGCGCGCGGCGATCACCCGATAGACGCGCCGCAGCAGCCGCCGCGCCAGCCATTCGAGCACCAGAGCGGGGATCAGCGCGGCCAGCAGCGACCACAGCACCTCGAACAGCACCGCGCGCGCGTGCGGATTGGCGAACTGCCAGTTCCACCATGCGCGCACCGACGCGACGTCGAGCAGCGCGGCGATCGAGCCGCGCAGCGAGGTCGCGAGATGGCCGGCGTAATGCGCGCCCTCGCGCGCGAGTTGCGAGGCGAGGCCATTGGATTTGAACGCGTCCGGCACGAGCGCGGCTGCGCCGCTTGCGGCGGCGGGCGCCGACGCCGCCGCCGGCGCGGATGCGGGCGGCGCGCTCAACGCGCCGGCCGCGGCGATCGCTTGCAGCGTATCGGCGACTTGCGCGCGGCGTTTGGGGTCGTTCAGGACAGCGAGCGCGTCGCGGGCCTGCTGAGGTGTCAGCGTGACGGCGGCGGAAGCGGGTGTCGCGGGCGTGGGATGGGCAGGTTCAGGCGCGGCGGCGAAGACGGGCGCCGCGCCTGTGAGCAGAAAAATGAAAAAACAGACACGCAGAAATTTTTGCATAGGGTGTAAAGCGGGATGAAGCCAGTGCGGACGATTGTGCCGGAACATGGGCTGTTTCAGCGGGGTGACCCGGGACCGACACGGGGCGGGGCGCTGAAGTTCCTGCGGCGGAGGCCCGCCGGACGGGCGAAAGGGCCGCGAGAGCGGCGCCCGTCAGGCGGGGCGGTGACCCGACAGGATAGCCGATGATGGCCGGCAGGCCTGTCGAAGGCAGCAGAAAGCTTGCCCGGAAAGCCCCGTGGGCGGGGCGGCGCAGGAGGTAGGAGGCCGCTTGCCGGGTGGCAATGCTGGCGGCGGCGCGAGGATGTTCTCGACGACCACGCTGCGTGCGGGCAGAGCGCGGAAAGTCGGGAATGCTCAATCGCCGTGACCGTGCGCTGCTAAGCGTTCACTACAAAAAACGCTTAAATCCGCGCTTATGCCACTGAAGAGGTCTGGCGCTCTGCTTCGTCATCGGCATGGGGGCCGCTGCTCGCGCCGCGTCCGGCCGGCTCCTGATGCAGCCGGTTCGCGTGCATCAGCCGGTACAGCGTCGCGCGCGAAATGCCGAGTTCGGCCGCCGCATCGGACAGCTTGTAGCCGTGCCGCAGCAGCGCGTTCTCGATCGCATCCTTTTCGGCCTTGCTGCGGATTTCCGCCAGCGTGACCGCCGGGCCATTGTCAGCTTCGGGTAGGCCGAGGTCGCTCGCGGTGATGAAGCGGCCCTCGCTCATCACGACCGCGCGGCGCACGCAGTTGATCAGCTCGCGCACGTTGCCGGGCCACGGATAGTTCGACATCGCGACGATCGCGTCGCTCGACAGGCCGCGCAGCTTGCGCGCGCCGTCCTGCTTGTACATGCTGAGCGCGTAATTGGCGAGTAGCTTGATGTCGCCGCCGCGCTCGCGCAATGGCGGCTCGACGAGGCGCAGCACGCACAGCCGGTGATAGAGGTCGGAACGGAAACGCCCGGCTTCGACGGCGCGCTCCAGATCGACGTGGGTGGCCGAGATCACGCGCACGTCGACGCTGATCGGACCGTTGCCGCCAAGCCGCTCGATCGTGCCTTCCTGCAGGAAGCGCAGCAGCACCGCCTGGCATTCGTGCGGCATGTCGCCGATTTCGTCGAGAAACAGCGTGCCTTCATGCGCGCTCTCGATCCGGCCGAGCTTGCGTTGCACCGCGCCGGTAAAAGCGCCGCGCTCGTGGCCGAACAGTTCGGCCTGCAACAGGCTCGGCGGAATCGCCGCGCAATTGATCGCGACGAACGTGCGGCCCGCGCGCGGCGAGCGGTCGTGAATAGCACGAGCGGTCAGCTCCTTGCCGGTGCCCGATTCGCCCGCGATGAACACCGGCGCATCGGTCACGCCGCATTTGTCGATGCGCCGGTAGAGCTGCTGCATCGGCTCGCATTGCCCGACCATGCCGTGGCGGCCGAGCGACGGCTCCGGCACGACGCGCGGCTGACGCAGGCTCGACAGCCCATGCGCGTGGCCGAGCGCGAACACGAGCCGCTCGTTGAGCCACGGCTGCGTGACGAAGTCGAAGCAGTAATCGAGGATGAAACGGCTGACCAGCTCGTTGTCGGCCTGGCCCGGCACGATCTGCGCGACCCAGTTGGTTTCGACGCGGCGCATGCACAGCGCGAGCGCGGACAGCTGCTGTGACGTGCAATCTTCGGGCAACTGAACGAGACCGACCTTGATGTTGCCGCGTTCGATCATGCGTTCCGCCACGGCCGTGCTTTTTGCGTGCACGGCTTGCCATCCCGACGCGGCCAGAAACTCGACGAGTATCTGGTCGGGCGCGTTCGCCACGTACAGAACCGTGCGTTCCATATCGGCCGGCGTGCAAGTCGTAGTCATGGTTCCCCCCGTTCGATCCTCAGGACTGCCGTGCGACGTTGTGAGATTCAGGCGGCCAGTTGCTGCACTCCGGCTGCGACGCATTCACGACAGCAGCAATCACGAACAAGGGACACGCTTCAAGCGCGGCGCGAACCGGAACGCGCTGCATGGCGGACCGATTCATGCAATGGCGGCGACCTTGTCGTTCATTGCTGAAACTGCCCGGCGATTTTTTCCCCGAACCGTGAAAACCACTTGAACCGTGGCTTGCCTCGTTGACCTGATAGAAGCGCTCTGATTGGCGCATGGCCTAACGATAAGCGAAAGCGCCTGAAAGCGCCAGACAAAGAAACATGGATGAAGAATGCGTCTTGGATTTTCGGATTAACACGGATCACTAATGAATAAGCGGTCAAGGCCGGTTATGCGCGCAATCGCACATTGCGTAGCAATTGTCCTGGTATTAAGGCGTGACTAAAACGGACGGGGCGCGAGCAGTCGTGTTTCACAGTTGCGACAGATTGGACAGCGCGAGTCGAATGCGCTTTACCGCGCCGGGTGGGGCGCTTTGCCAACCGGAAGGAGCGGCGAAGCCGCGTGTGGCCGGCCCCGCGGCCAGTCAGCAGGCTGGCGAGACGGAAGCGGGAGGCGCGCTTTGCGGCCAGCGCGCGGCGACTTGGCGTGTCAGAAACGAATCAATGCGCGCCACGCCAAAAATCGGGCCGGTTCGCACTGCGTCAAAAGCAAACCGATTTCTCGCCAGAGTGAAGCTTTGGCGGGTGCCTTACAAATTCGAATGCGTGTTGGCATAACCATTGCAATAAGGTCTGCACAGAAAAATGTTTTGCCGCCAGGTCGACGGTACGGGGAAAACCGGATTAAAAAAGACCGGCGGTAAAAAAGTCACTCGCAGACATGGTCGGGGAAGCCATCAGGTGTTTGCGGGAGCGCGGCGGGGCCTTCTAAATACGTTAGCAAACGGGTGAGTGGCGGACCGGTTTGGCGGCCATTCAAAACCGGACGAAAAAAGGCAACGACTTCGCCGTTTTTCCTTTTCGACTTTTTGTCCTCACGACGCGAAAAGGGTGGCGATAACGACAGGCAACGCGCTGGCAACGTTCGCGAGCGACGCGCCGCAAAGGGAAGGGGCAGCGCCGGATCAGGATCGGCCGGCGCGATGAAGCGGGGAGAGACGCTAGTCTCCACAGAGAGACGAATGTACGAGGTGAACCAGGGGCCGTGTCCGTCGGTTGGCACGGGCACGGCGACCTGGCCCAACGGCCGGGGCGCTGAGACCAGACGGCGTGACCTGGCGCAAATCTGCTCGACATCGGGGGCTGACATGAAACCACAACTGATTCGCAGGCCGGCCGCTTCGGGAGGAACCAGAAGCACTTACCGGCGGTATGTCGCGGCATCGCGCGCGCGCTTTTTCGCGCAGGCGGCGGGCTCGTCGGTCGATCTGCTGACGCTCGTCGTCGCCGAGGCGCTCGAGCGCCGAGCGCAAGCCGAGATCCGCCGCGACCTGCTGCGCGACGCGCTGTACGCCATGCCGGTGCGCGCTGAACGCAGCGCGGCGCAGCGGCGCGACGACGATGAAACCGACGTCTGACGCTTGCCGCTCGTCGGCTCGCAGCGACCGCGCAGGAATTCGATAACACCGTTTGCCGGCTCATGGTTTTCACGGGGGAGCGTCGCGGTAAGGAACTCGCGCCGAAGCCTGCGTCGTCAATCGTGAACAGACGACTGGAATAAAAGCCCGCGCATGACGCGCCAAGCGCCGCAGAGCTGCCATGATCGACATCTTCCTGATTGCCGCGAGCATCGAAAACGCGCAGCGAATCGTCGTGCGGCTCGAAGAGAGCGGCGTGCGTTACCGGCTGCGCACCGCGTTCGGCCCGGCCCGGCAACTGCCGATGCACGCGCGCGTGGTCCGCGGCGCCGACCTGCTGATCGTCGACGACGCCAATCTGAGCGTCCGCGGACTAGACGGCATCGAGGAAACGCTCGCCTGCGCGCCGACGCTCCATTGCATGCTGGTGACGCCGGCGCCGTCCACCGCGCTGATCGGCGCGGCGCTGCGTGTCGGCGTTCGCCAGGTGCTGTCGTGGCCGCTCGATCGTCAGGCCGTCGTCGATGCGCTTGCGCAGATCGAAGCGCGGCGCCGCGAGCCCGAGCGGCGCCACGCGCGCGTGGTCACCCTGGCGTCGAGCAAGGGCGGTAGCGGCACCACGCTGATCGCGGTCAACCTCGCGTGCGCGCTCGCCGCGCGGCGTGAGCGGCGCGTGCTGCTGATCGACCTGAGCCAGCAATTCGCCGACGCGAGCCTGCTGATGGCGAATCGCCCCCCGCCCATGACGCTCGTCGATCTGTGCTCGCGCAACGAGCAACTCGACCCGGCGCTGTTCGACGCGTGCGCGATGCACGTGTGCCCGAACCTGGATCTGCTCGCCGGCGCCGGCGATCCGTTGAAGGCCGCCGAACTGCTGCCCGGTCAGCTGGACCGGATTCTGACGCTGGTGCGCGAGCGCTACGACGCGGTGCTGATCGACGTCGGCCCGAGCCTGAATCCGTCGACGATCCGCGCGCTCGCGCATAGCGACGCGATCTGCATGGTGGTGCGGCAGAACCCGCTGTACCTGCATGGCGCGCGCCGCATGCTCGATATCTTTCGCGAACTGGGGCATCCGTCCAGCAAGGTGCGGGTCGTCGTCAACCAGTACGACAAGGACGCGCAGATCAATCTGCCGATGCTCGAACGCACGCTCGGCGCGAGGGTCGCGCATCAACTGCCGCGCGACGATCAGCACGTCAACGATGCGCTCAGCCGCGGCGTGCCGCTCGTCGCGTGCGCGCGCGACAGCGGGCTCGCGCAAGGTATCGTGCTGCTCGCGAACATGCTGTGGCCCGGGGGTGCGGAGCGCCGCAGGAGCATGCTCGGCAGGTTGCTCGCGACGTGGCCGAATCTGCCGCCGCAATTGAAGCCGGGGGGCTAGGACGACATCTACTCGCTGCTCTAGCCCGGTCTTCTACTGGTGAACCTCGAGATCCGGAGGATGATTGTCTGCGGCTGCAGTTGGCGCTGCGGGCCAGACTCATCCTGCGCGAAGAGAAGCTACAGTCCGACGACGAGCGCTATCGCGCATACCGTAGTAAGGTGAGATACAGAGTCATCCCCGGCATAGTCTGTAGGCGTAGAGCCGCGGCATCAGAGTTTCGAAAGCGTCGGGCAGGCTCGCGCCGTCCGGTCACTCCAGCGAGAAAATCACGTGAGCGCAGCACCGTCCATGCAAAACGCGCAGGGTTTCAGCGACCTCGCGTCGATCCTGTCCAATCCGATTCTGAATACGGATTCGTACAAGGCATCGCACTATCTGCAATATCCGCCCGACGCGACGGCGATGTTCTCGTACATCGAATCGCGCGGCGGACGTTACGGCCGCACGCTGTTCTTCGGCTTGCAGATGCTGCTGAAGGAGTACCTGTGCCGGCCGGTTACCGGCGCGATGATCGACCAGGCGCGGACCTTCTTCAGCGCGCACGGCGAGCCGTTCAACGAGGCGGGCTGGCGCTACGTCGTGCAGCGATACGGCGGCCATCTGCCGGTGCGGATTCGCGCGGCGCCCGAAGGCTCGGTCGTGCCCACGCACAACGTGCTCCTCACCGTCGAATGCGACGATCCGCAGGTGTTCTGGCTCACGTCGTATCTGGAGACGATGCTGATGCGCGTGTGGTATCCGATCACGGTCGCGACGCAAAGCTGGCATCTGCGCCAGACGATCCGCGCCTATCTGCTGAAAAGCAGCGACGATCTCTCGCAGCTACCGTTCAAGCTGCATGATTTCGGCGCGCGCGGCGTGTCGAGCGCGGAGTCGGCGGCGATCGGCGGCGCGGCACATCTCGTCAGCTTCATGGGCTCGGATACGGTGCTCGGCGTGGTTGCGGCGAATCACTACTACCGCGACCGCATGGCCGCGTTCTCGGTGCCGGCGGCCGAGCACAGCACGATCACGTCGTGGGGCCGCGAGCGCGAAGTCGACGCGTATCGCAACATGATCGCCCGCTTCGGCAAGCCGGGCGCGATCGTTTCGGTGGTGTCCGACTCTTACGACCTGTTCGCCGCGCTGAACGCATGGGGCGGCGAGCTGAAGCAGGCCGTGCTCGATTCCGGCGGCATGCTCGTGATTCGCCCGGACTCCGGCGATCCGTGCACGATCGTCCTGCACACGCTGCGCTCGCTGGAGGCTTCGTTCGGGTCGCAGACCAACAGCAAGGGGCGGCGCGTGCTCGACCATGTGCGCGTGATTCAGGGTGACGGCGTGAACCCGGATTCGATCGTCGCGATCCTCGCCGCGATGGACGAGGCCGGCTTCGCCACCGACAACATCGTGTTCGGCATGGGCGGTGCGCTGTTGCAGCAGATCAACCGCGATACGCAGCGCTTCGCGATGAAGTGCTCGGCGATCCGGCTAGGCGACACGTGGCACGATGTGTCGAAGGATCCAGTCACGGATCACGCCAAGCGCTCGATGAAAGGCCGGCTCACCTTGCTGCGCCATCGCCGCACCGGCGAGTACCGGACGGTCACGTTGCCGATCGCGTGGGACGGGAGCACGGTGGAGGGCGAGTGGGACGAAGCGCTCGAGACGGTGTTCGATGCGGGCCGCTTGCTGGTCGATACGTCGCTGGCCGAGATTCGAGGCCGCGCCTATGCGGACGAAGGTTGATCCAGCTTTCTGACGCATCGGCATGGTCACGAGCGTTGGTCATCAGCGCCCAGTGCTGCATGAAGGGCAGACCTACCGCAATATCCGACAGGACGGCGACCCCGATCAACGTAGCGACGCTGCCGTCAGCGTGAATCTTTATCATCGCGCGCGAAGCGCAGGAACGCCTTGACGGCGGGCGCTCTCTCGTGCCGACGAAACGCGAGCGCGATTTCGGACGCAATCGCCTGACCGGCTATGTCACGGTAGACGACGCCCGGCAGCGCGATGCAATCGGCGAGCGTATGCGGCACGGCCGACACATAACCGCCGAGCGACACGCAGGCGAGCACGGCCGCGAGCGTACCCGGACGCGGCCCGAGCCGAGGTGAGAAGCGCCCGCGCCGCGCGACTTCGAAGGTGCCTGACTCCTGTTCGGGCAGCACGAAACACTGGTCGCGCAGTTGCGAGGGCCGCACGCTGGCCGAGTCCGCGAGTGGCGAATCGGCTGGCAGCGCGAGCACGAAGCGGTCGCGATGCACGGTCGTGGCCTGAATGCCGACTGCGAGCGGCATCGGCGGACGCACGTAGGCCGCGTCGAGCAGTCCGTCGCCGAGCATCACGGCGACCGCGTCCATCGGCACTTCGCGGATCGATACCTCGACGCCCGCATGCGTGCCACGAAAGCCGCCGACCACCTTCTGCAACACGCCCGCGTACGCGGCCGACGCCACATAGCCGATCTCGATGCGTCCCACCTCGCCGCGTCCGGCGAGCAACGCGCGCTGCGCGGCACGCTCGAAATGCAGCTTCGCCGCGGGTTTTGCGGCGGCGCTGGGGGTAGCGGCGCTCGTCGCGGCGTCGGTGGCGGCGGTGGTGTGGAAGCTCGCCGGGCGGGGGAGGTGGTGCGCTTCAAGGGAGCGGTATCGGAAGGGTAAAAGCCGTCGTCGGCTCGCGCCGGCCCCCTTTCACGCCGTTTTCCGATATCGTGTGCGCCATCCCCGCCGCCTACCGCGCGCGGGCTGTTTTTCCGGAGCGCGACACGACGCTGCGCGTGCATGACGCGCTCCCGCAATACACCATACGACATCAATGAGCCATCCCAACACCGAGCTGATCGAACGTTTCTACACCGCCTTCCAGCAACGCGACGCCGAGACCATGGTCGCCTGTTATGCCGACGACGTCGTCTTCAGCGACCCCGCTTTCGGCGAGCTGGTCGGCGACGAAGCGCGCGACATGTGGCGCATGCTCGTCAAGCATGCGCAAGACTTCACGCTGAGCTTCAGCGACATCGAGGCGGACGACCATACCGGCCGCGCGCAGTGGGTGGCGCGCTACCGTTTCGTCCAGACGGGGCGCGACGTCGTGAACCGGATCGAGGCGCGTTTCGTGTTCCGCGATGGGCTCATCGTCGAGCATCGCGACCGCTTCGATTTGTGGCTGTGGATGCGCCAGGCGATGGGCGTGCGCGGCACGCTGTTCGGCTGGTCGCCGTTCGTGCAGCGGATGCTCCGGCAGCAGGCGCGCCGAGGGCTGCTGCACTATCGCGGGCAGTTGACGCGCGACTAGGCGCGCGCGGGCGGCGCGGTGTATTTCTGCTACATGAACGGCCAGCGCCAGCTCGATCCGTCGACTCTGCACGGCGGCGCGCCGGTGCTTGCCGGCGATAAGTGGATCATGACGAAGTGGATGCGCGAGCGCGCGTACGGCTGAGGCTGGGTCACATCAGTGGGAGGCGTGCCGAGGCGGGGCCTATTCGGCCACTTTGTAAACATCCGGTCGATGCAGCTCCATATACCGCTCGGGGTTCTCGAGCGACGTGAACCCATGCGGCGCATAGACGTGATGCGCGTCGGTCGTGACCAACATGATTCTGCGCAGCGTGACGAGCGAAGGGCTCGCAAAGATATGTTTCATCAACGCCGACGCATAGCCCTGGCCGCGATACGCGGGCAGCACGAACACGTCGCATAGGTAGGCGAAGGTCGCCTCGTCGGTGACGAGGCGCGCGAACGCCATCTGCTTGCCATCGACAAACCCGCCGAAGCACAGCGACCCGGCGACGGCGCGCTCGAAGGTCGCGCGTGGCATGCCTCGCGCCCACGGCGTTTCCTGCGACAGGAATGTGTAGACGAGGTCGAGGTCGAGATCGTCGATGCGGCTGGAAATCGTCAGTTCGCCTGCTTGCACGGCACGTCTCCTTTTGATCGCGCTGCGCTTGCGCGTCCCATAGGGTCTGTTCACGCTAATAACGGGCTTGCGCTGGCCGCCAGAAGGGCCGAGCGCAAGGATTGCGACGCAACGAATACTCGACGTATTCGCAAGGAGCATGACGCGGCGATCGGCCCTTCTGGCGGCCAGCCCCTTGAAGGTTTTTTTAAAACAGGGGAACGTGCCTTTGCGCCCGTATTGCGGCGTCGGTCGTCGCTTGTTTGGCTCGGCCAAACGGCGCTCCTCTCTCCTTGCACTACGCGCGCAAAGGCACGTTCGCAAGCCCGTTATTAGCGTGAACAGACCCTAGCTCTTCGCCGGAGTTTCGCCGCCGCGCGAACCCCCACCGATACTCTGCCCAGCATTGCGGGCGAGCCCCATATATCCAAGCACGGACAGCAGCGTCAGCACGCCCGCGAACAGGAACGCGAGGCGGAAATCGTCGAGCGTGAACACGTGGCCGGTCGTCTCGCCGTTGAACAGCGCCGCGACGCGCAGCGACACCGCGCCGAACGCGATGCCGAGACCGATCGTCATCTGCGCGGCCGCGCTCCACAGCGTACTCGCCGCGCTCATCTGCGGCTGCGGGATGTCGGCGTAGGCGAGCGTCGCGAGCGTCGAGAACTGCATCGAGCGCGCGACGCCGTACACGAACACGACGATCAGCACGAACACGAGCGGCACGTCCGGCGTCAGCAGTCCGCACGCGATGATGAAAATGCCGGCCACCGCCACGTCGACGATCGACACCATCCGGAAGCCATAGCGCTGCAGGATGCGCGTGGTCAGCGCCTTCATGCCGAGATTGCCGAGCGCGCTCGCGAGCAGCAGCAGCCCCGAGCGGAACGCCGACAGCCCGAAACCGACCTGGAACAGCAGCGGCATCAGATAGGGCACCGCGCCGATGCCAATGCGCGTGAACGAACCGGTGATGACCGTCACGGAAAACGTCGGCACCTTCAGCGTCGATACGTCGACGAGCGGATACGGATGACGCTTCGCATGCTGGAACGCGAGCGCGCCGACCAGCAGGCCGCCCGCCACGATCGAGACCGCGAGCCACGGATTGGTGGCCGGCTGGCTCGCGAGTTCCGCGCCGTACAGAATCGCGGTCAGCGCGACGCCGCTCAGCAGCAGGCCGACGACGTCGAGCGGCTTGCGTTCAGTGCCGCGCAGGTTCGGCACGATGGCGAGCGCGATGGCAATCGCCGCGAGGCCGAACGGCACGTTCAGCAGGAAGATCCAGCGCCACGACGCGTAGGTCGTGATGAAGCCGCCGATCGGCGGGCCGACCACCGGCGCCGCGATCGCCGGCCATGTGATCGTCGAGATCGCCTGCATCATGCGAGCTTTCTCGGTGCTGCGGACCACGATGAGACGGCCGACCGGCACCATCATCGCGCCGCCGATGCCTTGCAGCAGCCGCGCGGCCGTGAACTCGGGCACGTTCTGCGACAGTCCGCACAGCACCGACGCGACCGTGAACACGCCGATCGCGCTGACGAACACGGTGCGCGCGCCGCAGCGGTCGGCGACCCAGCCGCTCGCCGGGATGAAGATCGCGAGCGCGAGCATGTAGGCGGTCATGCCGAGACTCAGGCTGTTCGGGCCGACGCCGAACGAACGCGCCATCTGCGGCAGCGCGGTGGCGATCACCGTGGTGTCGAGGTACTCCATGAAGAAGGTAGCCGCGACGATGTACGGCAGCCAGCCGACGTGCGCGGTGCGGGTGCCGCTGCGGTTCATCGGGCGAGCTCCCGTGCTGCGCGCGTGCGCGCTGAAAGACAATTGACGAGCCCGCGCGGGGCGCGTGAAGAGTTTGACTTCATGGTGCTTGCGACTACCTTTCGTTTGCGTTTTTGTGCTTCTGCCGGCAGCCGGGAGAGCGGCCCCGCGGACGAGGCCGGCGCCGCGAATGGTCGCGGCGGGCTGACGCGAACATCAGCGTGCCTGATTGCCAGCCCTGAATCCTAACGCAATAAAGGGTCCCATATCGCGCAGGCATGCAGCGCGTCGCACCGCTGCGCCGCCGCCCGAGCGTCAGTCCTTCCCCGCGTACTCCTTGTCCAGCCGGTCATATAGCGGCTTGTTGACGAGCCGCTGGCGCTCGCTGAATGGCGCGACGATCGTCGCGTCCTCGTCGAGGCGGCCGTTGCTTTGCAGCGTGCCGAGCGCGCGCTGCATGCCGAGCACCGCGCCCTGCAGCGCCGCATTCGCGTACAGCACGATGCCGTAGCCGAGCTTCGCGAGCGCGTCGCGCGACTGCACCGGCGTCTTGCCGCCGATCACGATGTTGATCAGCTGCGGCACATTGAACAGCCCCGGCAGACGCTCGATGTCGGCGAGCGATTCGGTCGCCTCGATGAACAGGATGTCGGCGCCCGCCTCGATGAAGCGATGACCGCGCTCGATCGCGTCCTCGATGCCGTGGACCGCGGCCGCGTCCGTGCGCGCCATGATCTGCAGGTTCGCGTCTTCGCGCGCGTCGACAGCCGCGCGGATCTTGCCGACCATCTCGCTCGCCGCGACGACTTCCTTGCCCGAGAAGTGGCCGCATTTTTTCGGCATCACCTGATCTTCGAACTGGATCACGTCGGCGCCGCTGCGCTCGAGCACGCGCACGGTCTGGCGCACGTTCAGCGCGTTGCCGAAGCCGGTGTCGGCATCGACGATCAGCGGCAGCGCGACCGCGTCGCGGATGCGCGCGGTGTGCTCTGCGACTTCGGCAAGGCCGATGAAGCCCAGGTCGGGTAGACCGAGCGACATGTTGGTGACGCCCGCGCCGGTGATGTAGACCGCCTCGAAGCCGGCGTCCTCGATCACGCGCGCGCTCATCGCGTTGAACGCGCCGGGCACGAGCAGGCCCTGACGCTGATTGACTTTGGCGCGGAACGCGGCGCGGCGGGTGGCGGAAGTGGTGGTCATGATGGAGGTCTCCAGAAGGGAAATCGGTAAGGGAACGCGGCCTACATTCTGCAGGAAGCGTGCCATTGAACGGCATTGAACGGCAGTTCGCCGGTCGTGCCGCTGGAACAAGGGTTTGCGCGATATGACCTCCTGCCTGGACGTTCATGGCACAATCGGTGAAACGTTTCATGAAACGTTTCGAGGAACGTTTCAATCAAGGAGAGCTGCGTGTCCACGTTCACCCCATTTGTCGCGAATCCTGGCCCCGCCGTCGATGCCGGGCGGCCCGGTGTCGCACTCGTCAGTATCAGCCGACTGCAGTCGCTTTGCGAGGCGGTGGCGCCGCGCTACGCGGGCCGGGCGAAGTTCTTCACGGTGCGGGAGGGCTACGGCGCGGCCGTCGCCGCGTTGCAGGCTTACGTGGACGCAGGTTCGGTCGACGTCGTACTGTCCGCCGGCTCGAACGGCGCGTACCTGCGCGAGAACCTCAGCGTGCCGGTGGTAATGGTCAAGGTGAATGGCTTCGACGTGTTGAGCGCGATCACGCGCGCGACCGCCACATGGCCGCAGGCGCGCATCGGGCTCGTGCTGCACGAAGCAATCGCACAGGAGCTGGCCGACCTGAGCCCGCTCTTGAACGTCGATCTGCGGCAGCGCGCGTATCGGTCGCTCGACGAAGTGCGGCTCGCAGTCGATGAACTCGCCGTGCAGGGCTGCCGCGTGGTGGTCGGCGCTGGCATGGCCTGCGATCTGGCGCAGGAGGCCGGCATGGAAAGCGTGTTCCTGTATTCGCTTGCCGCGGTCGAGGAAGCGTTCGAGCGCTCGGTCGAACTGGCGCGGGTGAGCCGCCAGAAGGAATCGAAGCGGGTGCGCCTGAACACGATCGTCGCGCATCTGCGTGACGGCGTCGCCGCGTTCGACGAAGCCGCCCAGCTCGAAGCCGTCAACCCGGCAATGCTCGAACTGCTCGGTCTAGGCGCCGCGCAGGCGGTCCCAAACGACGACGAAGACACCCCCGCGCGAGTGGCGCGCGCGCTCGCGCCGCTGCTGCGCGAGACGCGCGCCGCCGACCAGCCGGTCGACGAACGCATCGAACAGATCGGCGGCCGCGCACTGATCGTCGGCTGTGTGCCGATCGTCGAGCAGGGCGCACGCGCCGGTTTCGTCGTGACGGCGCAGGACGCGCTCGTTGCGCAGCGGATCGACCGTTCGCTGCGCACCAGCCAGCGGCCGAGGCATCTGGTCGCGCGGCACCGGCTCGACGATCTGATCGGCGCTTCGGCGGCGCTCGAGCGCGTGCGCCGGCTCGCGCGCGCCGGCGCCGCTCACGACGCGACCGTGCTCCTGAGTGGTGAAAGCGGCACCGGCAAGGAACTGGTCGCACAGGGCATCCACAACGCGAGCCGGCGGCGCGGCAATCCGTTCGTCGCGTTCAACTGCGCGGCGGTGCCCGAGGGGCTGATCGAAAGCGAACTGTTCGGACACGAGGAAGGGGCGTTCACGGGTGCGCGGCGCGGCGGCAAGCCGGGGTTGTTTGAAATCGCGCACACCGGCACTATTTTTCTCGATGAGATCGGCGAAATGCCGGCCGCGCTGCAAAGCCGGCTATTGCGCGTGCTGCAGGAGCGCGAGGTGATGAAGCTCGGCGCCGGCCGCGCGACGCCGGTCGACGTGAGGGTGATCGCCGCGACGCACCGCGATCTGCACGCGCTCGTCGAGGAGGGCGCGTTTCGCGCGGACCTGTATTTCAGATTAAATCTGCTTCAGATAAAATTGCCGCCGCTGCGCGAACGCCGTGCCGACATCGCGCCGCTGGCGCGGCATCTGCTGGAGCGCAGCGCGCTGCAGTACGGCTTGTCGGCGGCGGGGCTCGAGCGGGTGCTCGTGTTTCTCGCCCCGCTTTTTGCGGATTACGCGTGGCCCGGTAACGTCCGTGAACTGGAAAATCTCCTGGCCCGCGCGGCGATTTATATCGGTGAGCCAACCAACGAGATGTCCGGGAACTTGATTGCCGACGCCTTGCCAGATCGGCAGGCCGTGTTTCCCGAGTTCTTCCGGATCAGGGCGGTCGAGGTCGAGCAGATCACACAGGCGCCTCCGGGCCCTGCGCTCGGCAGTACGGCGCCCCGCGCTACCCCCAGCCGTGAGGCTGCGCTGCGCGCTCTCGAACAATCGGGCGGCAATCGCGCCGCCGCGAGCCGAGCGCTCGGCATCGGCAGAACCACGCTGTGGCGGCTTCTGAAGGGCTGAAACGCCCGGCAAATCGTCCGATAGTTTCAACCGACGACATGAATAGTGTGTGACTATCTAACTCATTAACACAATCCACTTTACCTATTAAGCGCAGTCTGACATACTGGCTCCACTTTCCAACCCCCTCAAAGAGAGGATTTAGCAAATGCCGATCATCAACAGTCAAGTCAAACCGTTCAAAGCACAGGCTTTTCACAACGGCGATTTCCAGACCGTCACTGAAGAAAGCCTGAAGGGCAAGTGGTCGGTTTTCGTGTTCTACCCGGCCGACTTCACGTTCGTGTGCCCGACCGAACTCGGTGACCTGGCCGATCGTTATGAAGATTTCAAGAAGCTGGGCGTGGAAATCTACAGCGTGTCGACCGATACGCACTTCACGCACAAGGCTTGGCACGACACGTCGGATACGATCCGCAAGATCAAGTACCCGATGCTGGCTGACCCGACGCTCGCTATCTCGCGCAACTTCGACGTGCTGATCGAAGAAGAAGGCCTCGCGCTGCGTGGCACGTTCGTGATCAACCCGGAAGGCGAGATCAAGCTGTGCGAAATCCACGACAACGGCATCGGCCGTGACGCTGGCGAACTGCTGCGCAAGGTTCAGGCTGCTCAGTACATCGCCAAGCACCCGGGCGAAGTGTGCCCCGCCAAGTGGACGCCGGGCGCGCAAACGCTGACCCCGTCGCTCGACCTGATCGGCAAGATCTAAGGTCCGCGCAGCTCACGCTGCACCCGCAGTCTGCATCTGCCGGGATCTTCCCGGCGCTTCACCGCGCGAATCGCCTGATACGGCGCTTCGTGCGTCCCCGGGCCCAACACGTCCTATCCGGATGCGTGCGGCGCCGGGACACCCACACCCCTCGTCACGGAATCGCAACGCCATGCTCGACGTCAATCTCAAGACTCAACTGAAGTCGTACCTCGAAAAAGTTAGCAGCCCTATCGAGCTCGTCGCGTCGATCGATGACAGCGCGAAGTCCCAGGAGCTGCTGGCCCTGCTGAACGACATCGCGACCTTGTCGGAGCGCGTCACGGTGATCGAGCGTCGCGGCGACGACGAACGCAAGCCGTCGTTCTCGATTGGCGAAGCGGGCAAGGAAACCGGCATCCGTTTCGCCGGCATTCCGATGGGGCATGAATTCACGTCGCTCGTCCTCGCACTGCTGCAGGTCGGCGGCCATCCGGTCAAACTGGACGATGCGGTGATCGAACAGATCCGCAGCCTCGACGGCGACTATCAATTCGAAACGTATTTCTCGCTGTCGTGCCAGAACTGCCCGGAAGTCGTGCAGGCGCTGAACGTGATGGCGTTGATCAATCCGCGCATCCGTCACGTCGCGATCGACGGCGCGCTGTTCCAGAACGAAGTCGACGCGCGCCAGATCATGGCGGTACCGACGATGTTCCTGAACGGCGAAACCTTCGGCCAGGGCCGCAGCGGCGTGAAGGAAATCCTCGCGAAGCTCGATACCAACGCCGGTGCGCGCGCCGCGAAGCAACTGGAGAACAAGCCGGTGTTCGACACGCTGATCGTCGGCGGCGGCCCGGCGGGCGCGGCGGCGGCGATCTACTCGGCGCGCAAGGGCATTGCGACCGGTGTCGTGGCCGAGCGTTTCGGTGGCCAGGTGCTCGACACGCTGTCGATCGAGAACTTCGTCTCCGTGACCGAAACCGAAGGACCGAAGTTCGCGACCGCGCTCGAACAGCACGTGAAGACCTATGACGTCGACATCATGGACGTGCAGCGCGCCGAAGCGCTGATTCCGGGGCGCATCATCGAAGTACGTCTGGCCAACGGCGCGGTGCTGAAGGCGAAGACGATCATCCTCGCGACCGGTGCGCGCTGGCGCGAAATCAACGTGCCGGGCGAGCGCGAGTATCGCAATCATGGCGTCGCGTACTGCCCGCACTGCGATGGCCCCTTGTTCAAGGGCAAGCGCGTCGCGGTGATCGGCGGCGGCAACTCGGGCGTCGAGGCGGCGATCGACCTCGCGGGTCTCGTGCGCGAAGTGACGCTGCTCGAATTCGGTGCGACGCTGCGTGCCGACGAGGTGCTGCAACGCAAGCTGCGCAGCCTGCCGAACGTGACGGTGCTCACGCAGGCGCAGACCACGGAAATCACCGGCGACGGCAAGAAGGTCAACGGTCTGGTCTACAAGGACCTCGCTTCGGGCGAAGTGAAGAACGTCGAACTCGAAGGCGTGTTCGTGCAGATCGGTCTCGTGCCGAACACCGAATGGCTGAAGGGCACGGTCGAGCTGTCGAAGCATGGCGAGATCGTCGTCGATGCGCGCGGCGCGACGTCGGTGCCGGGCGTGTTCGCCGCCGGCGACGTGACCACGGTGCCGTTCAAGCAGATCGTGATCGCGGTGGGCGAGGGTGCGAAGGCATCGCTGTCCGCATTCGATCACCTGATCCGCAACAGCGAAGAAGTCGCGGCGGTCAGCGAAGCGGAAGCGGAAGCCGAAGCAGCGGTTTGATTCGGTAGCTCAGAGAGGCAAACGGCGGCCCGCGGGCCGCCGTTTCAGTTTGCGCATGCAACAAGGCCCGCATTCGTGCGGGCCTTTTTCGTTAAAGCACGGGAATCGGTATCACCGCCGGTCGAACGAATACTTGCCGGGGCCGGTCACGCACAACAGCAGCAACCCGCCGATGATGCCGATGTTCTTGTAGAAATGAATCATATTGTCGTACTGCATCGCGCCGGTCATGTTCCAGTAGTGATGGCCGATGATCGCGGTGCCGAGCGTATACACCGCAAGCAGCAGCGCCAGCGGTCGCGTGAAAAATCCCACTAACAGCGCGACGCCCACCACAAGCTCCATCACCACCGCGATAACAGCCGAGAACGCCGGCACGGGCGCGCCGGTTGACGTCATATAAGCGACGGTGCCGGCAAAGCCGGTCAGCTTCGACCAGCCGAACATCACGAACAGCACCATCAGCAGGATTCGAGCGACGAGAACGACGACGTCTTTCTGGTTTTCAAACAGTGTGTAGCGCATGATTTTTCCCGATAGGGTAGAGGGATGAAGCTCGCTGGAAATCGTCGTCCAGCGAGCCGCGTTCAGGTTTGAGTCAATAGCGGCGCAAGCGGAGCGCTTATGCCCACAACGCCGAGGTTTCGATATTACGCAGGTCGAACACGAGCACTTCCGCATCGCGGCCCTGCGTGAACGTCAGCGCTTCTTCACCCCGCACCCGCGCGCCGTCACCCTCGCCAAGCTCGACGCCATTCACCGTGACGCTGCCGCGCGCCACCTGAACATATGCATAGCGGTCCTTCGCGAGTTCGAGCCGCGCGGTTTCCTCGCCGTCGAACAGACCGGCATACACGCGCGCATCCTGTTGCAACTGCAGCGAACCGTTCGCACCGTCCGGCGACAGCACGAGCCGCAGCACACCGCGCTTGTCGGCCGCGCCGAAGTGCAGTTGCTGATAGCGCGGCTTCGTGCCTTGCTGGGCCGGCGCGATCCAGATCTGCAGGAAGTGCACCGGCTCGCTCTTCGAATGGTTGTATTCGCTGTGCGCCACACCGGTGCCCGCGCTCATCAACTGGATGTCGCCCGGCACGATCACCGAGCCCGTGCCCATCGTGTCCTTGTGTTCGAGCGCGCCTTCGAGCACGTACGAAAAGATCTCCATGTCGCGATGCGGATGCTTGCCGAAGCCCTGCGCCGGCGCCACACGGTCGTCGTTGATCACGAGCAGGTCGGAGAAGCCGTTCTGCTTCGGATCGTGATAGTTCGCGAACGAAAACGTATGCCGCGAGCTGAGCCAGCCGTGTTCCGCGCGGCCACGTTGGTTGGCGTGTCTGATTTCGAGCATGCTCTTTCTCCTTGAGTTTTGTCGTGCGATCCGGGCCAGATATTTGGCTGCGATCCATGAACGACAGTGTAGGTCAATCAGCATGGCTATAATCATGATAAAACTGGAAACACTGTCGCATTGGAGTGGACAATACGATGCAACTCGATGACATGCGCATCTTCGTCGCGACCGTCGACGCCCACAATTTCACCGCCGCGGCGAACCGGCTGTCGCTGTCGAAACAGTTCGTGAGCCGCCGTGTGATGGCGCTCGAGGAAGCACTCGGTGTGCAACTGCTGATCCGCAACACGCGCAAGCTGGCGGTGACCGATCTGGGTCAGGAGTTCTACGAGCGCGCGAAGCGCATCCTCGGCGAGGTCGAGGACGCCGAGCAGGCCATGTCGCTGCGCCGCGCCGGGCCGCGCGGGCTGCTACGCGTGAGCGCGCCGATGTCGTTCGGCATGATGCATCTGTCGCCGCTCGTCGCGGCGTTTCTGCGCGAGCATCGCGACGTGCGCTTCGACATGGAACTGAGCGACCGCGCCGTCGATGTGGTCGGCGAAGGCTTCGATATGGCGATCCGTATCGGCACGCTGGCGGATTCGTCGCTGATCGCGCAAAAGCTGATCGATGTGAAGATGGTGGCGTGCTGCAGCCCCGGTTATCTGCGCCGGCGTGGCAGCCCGGCCGTGCCTGGCGATCTCGCGAACCACGAATGTCTGCTGTACGGCCACGGCGGCGCGGTGAGCTGGGACTTCAGCGTCGAGGGCGTGGTGAAGAGCGTCGAGGTGCGCGGGCCGTTACGCGCCAATAACGGCGATCTGATTCGCGATGCGGCCGTCGCGGGACTTGGAATCGTTCGGCTGCCGGATTTCATCGTCGCCGATGCGCTCGCAAGCGGACAACTCGTGCCCGTGCTCGAAGCGTTCCTGCCGGCGGCGACGGGCGTCTATGCCGTGTATCCGCAGCATCGGCAAAGCTCGGTCACGATCCGGGCATTCGTCGAGTTTCTGCGCAGGCATCTGAGGAAGAAGCTCGCGACCGAACCGCGGACGCCCGTCGGCTAATCGCCTAAACCCTATCAACCGTTGCGGAAGATAAAGCTGTACGCGCTCAACGCCGGCACGCCGCCCAGGTGCGCATACAGCACGCGCGAGCCGGCCGGAAATTCGCCGTTGCGCACCTTGTCGATCATGCCGTGCATCGACTTTCCCTCGTACACCGGATCGGTCAGCATGCCTTCGAGCCGCGCGCACAGACGGATCGCCTCGAGCGTGCCGTCGTTCGGCAGACCGTATTCCGGGCCGCCGTAGCGCTCGTCGAGCACGATGTCCTTCGCGGTGATGTCGCGGCCCAGTTCGACGCTCTCGGCGGTCCGCTTCGCGATGCGTGTGATCTGCTCGCGTGTCTGCGCCGGTTTCGCCGATGCGTCGATGCCGATAACCCGATCGGCGCGGCCGTCGGTGGCGAAACCGACGACCATGCCAGCCTGCGTGCTGCCCGTCACCGAGCACACGACGATGTAGTCGAACCTGAAGCCTAGTTCGGCTTCCTGCTGACGCACCTCTTCGGCAAAGCCGACGAAGCCGAGGCCGCCGAGCGGATGGTCCGAGCAGCCGGCCGGAATCGCGTACGGCTTGCCGCCGGCCGCGCGCACGCTGTCGAGCGCGTCTTCCCAGCTCTTGCGAAAGCCGATGTCGAAGCCGTCCGGCACGAGCCGCACGTCGGCGCCCATCATGCGCGACATCTGGATGTTGCCGACGCGGTCGTACACCGCATCCGAGTAGTTGACCCAGTTCTCCTGCACGAGCACGCACTTCAGGCCCAGATGCGCGGCAACCGCCGCGACCTGGCGCGTCTGGTTCGACTGGATGCCGCCGATCGACACGAGCGTGTCGCAGCCCTGCGCGAGCGCGTCGGGGATCAGATATTCGAGCTTGCGGGTCTTGTTGCCGCCGAACGCGAGGCCGCTATTGCAGTCCTCGCGCTTGGCATACAGCTCGACCTTGCCGCCGAGATGCTCGCTCAGACGCTTGAGCGGTTGAATTGGCGTCGGTCCGAAGGTGAGCGGGTAGCGGGGGAATCGTTGCAGGTTCATCGCGGCTCCGTGGTGGGGTGATTTCCATGAGTTCATGTTAGGAAAAACCGCCAGAAATGAGCTTGCGAAAAAAATCGCCTAGACGTATTTTTCGAAATCAAAGAATGTCCACCTCCTAATAAAACTTCGTACATATGGTCATGAGCGCAACGAAAGTTCGTGCTGGAGCGCCACCTTCGGGCATCGGCGCGATTCACCACCCGCTCGATCGCATCGATCGCGCAATCCTGCGGCAGTTGCAAACCGACGCGTCGATTTCGAACGTGGCGCTCGCCGCGAAAGTGAAGCTGAGCGCGCCGGCGTGTTTGCGGCGCGTCGAACGCTTGAAGGAATCGGGGCTGATTCGCGGCGTGGTCGCGCTGCTCGATCCAAAGGCGGCCGGCGCGGGCATGCTCGTGATCATCGGCGTGGTACTGGATCGCTCGACGCCCGAGTCGTTCGCCGAGTTCGAGAAGGCCGCGCAGAAAGTGGCCGGCTGCATGGAGTGCCACGTGGTGACCGGCGAGTTCGACTATTTCATGGTGATCCGCACGCGCGACAGCGACAGCTTCAATCGACTCCACGCCGAGCAGTTGCTGTATCTGCCGGGCGTACGGCAGATCCGCTCATTCATGGTGCTGAAGGAAATCCTGTCGACCACGAAATTTCCGCTGTGAGTCGCGCGGCCGCGCCGCCGGCCGCGAAAGCGCGCATGCTGTCATAAACGCCGCACCCGCGCGACCAAGCTTCGGCGCACCCGCATGCGGCCGTGGCAGCACCGTGCCAACGCGGGCGGGCGCCGGCACTTTTCCGGAGCGACCATCATGACTCGCAACAGAGCGCAATTCCTTACATCGTTCGGCGGCACCTCGAAACGCACGCGCGCGGCCGTGTTGTCGTTGCTGCTAGGCGCGGCCGCGCTCGCGTTGCCGCTCGCGCAGCGCGTCGCGTTCGCGGCGGAGAGCGCCGTCGTGATCGCGCCGCCCGCGCTCGACGAACCGATCCCGGCCAGCACCGCGCACGAGGAAACCGCGGTGTTCGCGGGTGGCTGCTTCTGGGGCGTCCAGGGGGTGTTCCAGCATGTGCGTGGTGTCACGCGGGCGGTGTCCGGCTACTCGGGCGGCTCACGCGACACCGCGCAGTACGAGACCGTCAGCGGCGGCGAGACGGGGCACGCCGAATCGGTGCAGGTCACGTTCGATCCTGGCAAGGTCACCTACGGCCAGTTGCTGCAGGTGTATTTCTCGGTGGTTCAGGACCCGACCGAGCTGAATCGTCAGGGGCCCGACAGCGGCACGCAATACCGCTCCGCGATCTTTCCGCTGAACGACGCGCAACGGCACGTCGCGCAAAGCTACATTGCGCAGCTCGACAAGTCGCACGTGTTCCCCGCGCCGATCGTCACGAAGACGGAGCCCTACAAGGGCTTCTATCCGGCCGAGTCGTATCACCAGAACTATCTGACCTTGCATCCCGATTCGGCCTACATCGTGTTCAATGACATGCCGAAAATCGCCAACCTGAAACGCCTGTTCCCCAACCTGTATCGCGACAAGCCGGTGCTCGTCGAAGCAGGGCAATAATCCCTCTGAACGGCGGCGCCAGCGGCGCCGCCGCAGCGCCGGACCGTCTTCGGGTTACGCCTTGCGTCGCGCTCGTCACCAATCTTCCACAGAGTTGGCGCATATCTTGCGCAGCAATGCTCCGTTGGCCATTGTCCACGTCACCGCGGCGCGCAAGGACTATGCGCAGTGGCCACACGAGCGCGGGGGTCATGCGGGCTCGCCGCGCCTCGTGCACATCGCGCTGCCCGCTTCATCGATTGGAAAAATTACACGCCGTAAGTAACAGCGCGGCGGTCGTCCGCGTTTTTGGGTCCGCGCTGGACCCCGGGCGCAAACCTAACCTCATCGCGACGAGCGAAATTGGAGGCTTCCGGTGGTCAACAGCCGTAGAAAGAAGCGGGGCGCCATGCCTCGCCATAAACAAACCGGCATCGCGGCGGGCTCGCTCGTCGCCGCGACCTTGGGCGCGATGGCCTGCGTGCCGGGTGTGGTCTTCGCGCAGACGCCGTCGCCGCTCGGCGAATGGCAATATTCGGTGGGCATTCCGCTGCAGAAGATGTGGCAGCCGAACATTCCCGACTGGCAACTGCGCTTCGGCGTGGCCACGTCGTTCCAGCCGCGCTTCGAAGGATCGGACCGCTATCACCTGGTGACCGGCCCGAGCATCGACGTGCGCTACAAGGATCTGTTCTTTCTGTCGAGCGGCGAAGGCTTCGGCGTGAATTTCGCACAGGGCGAGAACTGGCGCATGAGTCTCGCCGCGGTCTACGACCTCGGGCGACGCGGCCAGGACGATCCGCAGGAACTCAACGGGCTCGGCAACATCAACCCGGCGCCCGGTCTGAAGCTTTCGGGCGAGTACGTCGTGTCGAAGGATTTTCCGCTCGTCCTGCGCGCCGATATCCGCCGCTATTTCGGCGGATCGAACGGCTGGATCGGCGATCTCGGCGCCTATATGCCGATGCCCGGCAGCACGAAGCAGTTCATTTGGTTCGCCGGCCCGAACGTGGTGCTCGCGGACTCCAATTACATGAACAGCTGGTTCGGAGTCAATCAGGAGCAGGCCGCGCACTCGCAGTATCCGCAGTATCACGCGAGCGCGGGCTTCAAGTCGGTGGGTTTCGGCGTCAGCGCGATCTGGCTGTTCAGCAAGCACTGGTTCGCGACCGCCGACGGCGCGTTCGAGCAGCTCGTCGGCAGCGCGGGCAACAGTCCGATCACGCGCAGCCGCGCGACCGGCGTCGCCGACGTGTCGATCAACTACCGGTTCTGACGCACCGCCGCCGCGCAGCCAATGCGCCGTGACTTGGTGGGAATAGCCCTTGCTGACTCTGTGATCGCGCGCCGCGACGCCTCCGTCGCCGCGCGCCTGAACACAAGGAGTCGATCCCCATGGCAGGTAAAGCGAATACCCAGAAGGCCGCGGCCCAGGCAAACGGGGCAGCGCAGTCGAACGACGCGAAATCGAACGATCTCGAACGCAATCGCGTGAAGCCGCAAGGCGAGGCCCTGAGGACCAATCAGGGCGTCAAGATTGCCGACAACCAGAACACGTTGCGAGCGGGACCGCGCGGTCCATCGCTGCTCGAAGATTTCATCATGCGTGAAAAGATCACGCACTTCGACCACGAGCGCATTCCCGAACGGATCGTGCACGCGCGTGGCTCGGCCGCGCATGGTGTCTTCAAGGTCTACGAATCGATGCGCGAGTACACCAAGGCCGCATTTTTGCAGGACCCGGCCGCCGCAACGCCGGTCTATGTGCGTTTCTCGACCGTGCAAGGTCCGCGCGGCTCTGCCGACACCGTGCGCGACGTGCGCGGCTTCGCGACGAAGTTCTACACGCAGGAAGGCAATTTCGATCTGGTCGGCAACAACATGCCGGTGTTCTTCATCCAGGACGCGATCAAGTTTCCTGACTTCGTGCACGCGGTGAAACCGGAAGCACCGAACGAAATGCCGACCGGCGGGTCCGCGCACGACACGTTCTGGGACTTCGTCTCGCTCGTGCCCGAATCGGCGCACATGGTGCTGTGGACGATGTCGGACCGCGCGATTCCGCGCAGCTTTCGGACGATGGAAGGCTTCGGCGTTCACACGTTCCGCTTCGTCAATGCGCAGGGCAAAGCTCGTTTCGTCAAGTTCCACTGGCGTCCCGTGCTCGGCTCGTATTCGCTGCTGTGGGACGAAGCGCAGAAGCTCGCGGGCAAGGACCCGGACTTTCACCGCCGCGACCTATGGGAAGCGATCGAGCGCGGCGATTATCCGGAGTACGAACTGGGGGTGCAGATCGTCGAGGAAGCCGACGAGCACAAGTTCGATTTCGACCTGCTCGATCCGACCAAGCTGATTCCGGAAGAGCTGGTGCCGGTGAAAATCATCGGCAAGATGACGCTCAATCGCAATCCGGACAACTTCTTCGCCGAGACCGAACAGGCCGCGTTCCATCCGGGGCATATCGTGCCGGGCATCGATTTCACCAACGATCCGTTGCTGCAGGGGCGTTTGTTCTCGTACACGGACACTCAGATCAGCCGCCTCGGCGGCCCGAACTTTCACGAGATTCCGATCAACCGGCCGGTCTGTCCATCCGTCAACAATCAGCGCGATGCGATGCATCGGCAGGCGATCCATGTCGGCCAGGCGTCGTACGAGCCGAACTCGCTGAACGAGGGCTGGCCGAAGGAAACCGATCCGGCCGCTGAAGATGGCGGCTTCGACAGCCATCAGGAACGCGTCGAGGGCACGAAGATTCGCGTGCGCAGCGACTCGTTCGCCGATCATTTCTCGCAGGCCGCGTTGTTCTACAACAGCATGTCGCAGCCGGAAAAAGACCATATCGCGGCGGCCTATCAGTTCGAGCTCGGCAAGGTGACGAAGGCCGAGATTCGCGCGCGTCAGGTCAACGAGATTCTCGCGAACTTCGACGCCGATCTCGCCGCGAAGGTCGCCGAAGGACTCGGCTTGCCGGAGCCGAAAAAGGGCACGGCGAAACTCGTCGGGCCGAAGACGTCGCCGGCGTTGAGTCTGCTCAATCGCGTGAAGCCCGGCATCAAGACCCGCAAGATCGCGCTGCTCGCCGCACCCGGCTCCGATGGCGCGGCGATCAAACAGTTGCAGCAGGCGCTCACGGGTGAAGGCGCAACGCCGATGCTGATCGCGCCGACGCTCGCCGAGATCGATGGCCTCGCGCCCGACGCGACGATCGCCGGGCTGCCATCGGTGATGTTCGACGCGGTGATCGTCGTCGGCGGCGAGGAGGGGGCGAAGGCACTGTCGCAATCGGGCGATGCGCGGCACTTCGTGCTCGAAGCGTTCAAGCATCTGAAGGCGATCGCGGCGCTCGGCGCGGGGCGCGACCTGCTCGCGGCCGCGCAGTTGCCCGCGCAGCCGGAGGGCGTCGCGACCGGCGAGGACTCGCAGTCCGCCGATGTGTTGAAGGCGTTCATCAAGGCCGCCGGACAGCATCGCGTGTGGTCGCGCGCGGCGCAGGCGGAATCGGTGCCGGCCTGAGCGGGCCGAGCCGGTTGCGCTGATGCGCTGCCGCGTTAGCCGCTGAACGGTGCTGAGCGTAGCTGAAACGCGGCGCGTCGATACGCGTCGATGCAGGAGCCTGGCCGGTGTTAGCCGGCCAGGTTCTTTTTGCATTCCGCGTCGCGCGTGCGGGTCGTCCTTGTATGATGACAGCGGTCGCATCGCGGCACTCGACACCGTGCGCAGACCCGAAAGATATTCCGCATCGACCCGATTCGCCATGCCACTTACAGAAAAAATGACCGCATCGCCGGCCGTCGATCAACTCCGTTTCCGCCGCATCCTTCGCCGCAATATCGCGCTGCCTTTGGGCGTCGGCCTCGTCACGATGGCGCTGTTCGTCGGCTTGATCGCGTATCTCGTGTCGACGATGAACTGGGCCGAGCACTCCGGGCGCGTGATCGGCGACGCCAACGAAATGCTGCGGCTCGCGGTGGATCGCGAATCGTCGATGCGCGGCTTTCTGATCACCGGTAACGAGAGTTTCCTCGCGCCGTATGAAAACGGCGGCCCGAAATTCAAGGCACAGCTCGAAGCGTTGAAAAAGCAGGTCGCCGACAACCCGCCGCAAATCGAGCGGCTCAAGCAGATCGAGGCCTCGCAGGAGCGTTGGAGCCGCTTCGCCGAACAGATCATCGACGCGCGCCGCCGCAACCAGGACTATGAGAGCGCGATCGCAGCGGGGCGCGGCAAGCTCGAATTCGACGAAACGCGCCGCGAATTCGGCGATTTTCTCGACGTCGAATTGCGCTTGCGCCAGCAGCGCGTCGAAGCGACGCGCAACGTGACGGCGACGCTGGTCGGCATGTTCCTGCTGTTCAGCCTCGTCGTCAGCGGCCTGCTAGCGTGGCGAGGCCGTCGCGAACTGCTGGACCTGTCCGGGACCTACGACGACGTGCTGCGCCGTCAGGCCGAACAGACCGCGCTGCTCGAGCAGCAGGTCTGGTTGCGCTCGGGCCAGCGCCTGCTCGCGGACAAGGTCGTCGGCCAGACGAGCGCGCCGCTCGTCGGCCGCGCGATGCTCGAGTTTCTCGCCCAATATCTCGATGCGCTCGTCGCCGCGCTGTACGTGCGCGACAGGCAGAGCGGCACGCTGCGCCGCATCGCCGCGTACGGCTATAGCCGTGACAGCGAGCAGACGGCCGCTCCGAGTTTCGAGGAGGGTGAAACGCTGGTCGGCCAGGCCGCGCGCTCGCGCCGCACGCTGGTGTTGCGCGACGTGCCGGCCGATTACGTGCGGGTCGTGTCGGCCACTGGCAGCGGCGCGCCGCGCAATCTGCTGATCCTGCCGATCGACAACGACGGCCAGGTCAACGGCGTCGTCGAAATGGGCTTCCTGCGCGAGGTGACGCCGCGCGACGAAGAGTTCATGGAGCTGATCCGCCACAGCATGGGCAATTTTCTCGAGGCGGCGCTGTATCGCGAACGCCTGCAGGATGCGCTCGCCGAGACGCAGCAGCTGAACGAGGAGTTGCAGGTCCAGCAGGAGGAGTTGCGGGTCTCCAACGAAGGGCTCGAGGAACGCGGCCGCGCGCTGTTGGAATCGCAACGGCGCCTCGAAGCGCAGCAGGCCGAGCTCGAACAGACCAACGTGCGGCTCGAGGAATACGCGCTGCGGCTGGAGCGGCAAAAATCGGATCTGCTGCGCGTGCAGAACGATCTGGCGGCCAATGCGGAGCGCCTCGAACAGTCGAGCCGCTACAAGTCCGAGTTCCTCGCGAACATGTCGCACGAATTGCGCACGCCGCTGAACAGCTCGCTGATTCTCGCGAAGCTGCTGCAGCAGAATCGCAGCGGCAATCTGACCGACGAGCAGGTGCGCTACGCGGAGACGATCCACGCGTCGAACAGCGATCTGCTCGTGCTGATCAACGACATTCTCGACCTGTCGAAGGTCGAGGCGGGTCAATTGACGGTCGAGCACGAAACGGTGTCGATCGAGGCGACGCTGCAATCGCTCGAAGAAATGGTTCGTCCGATCGCGGCGACCAAGCACTTGCGTCTCGCCTTCAACAAGTTGCCGGGCACGCCCGATACGTTCGTCACCGATGGCCAGCGGCTCACGCAGATCCTGCGCAACCTGCTGTCGAACGCGGTGAAGTTCACCGAGCGCGGCGAGGTCACGCTCGAGGTCGCCAGGGTCGAGGACAACGTGCTGCGCTTCGACGTGCGCGATTCGGGCATCGGTATTCCGGCCGACAAGCTCGACCTGATCTTCGAGGCGTTCCAGCAGGCCGATGGCTCGACGAGCCGTCAATATGGGGGCAGCGGCCTCGGGCTGTCGATTTCGCGCGAGTTCTCGCGGTTGCTGGGCGGGCGCATCACGGTGGCGAGCGAAGTCGGCAAGGGCAGCGTGTTTTCGCTGCGGCTGCCGCTCGATGCGCGCGAGGCGCGCGTGAGCGCGGACAGCGCGATGACGAGCGCCGCCACGCTGAACGCGCTGAACCCGCTGAACGCGGGCATGGGCGCGCAGGCGACGGCGCAAGCGCCGTTGCTGCGCACGCCGCTCGACACCGCACCCGCCGCGGTGATCCCGCCAGCGAATGGTCTGGCAGGCCGGGCGCCGCCCACCGCGTCGCGCGAAGCCTTGCTGCCCGGCGCCGCCGAGCCCGCCGCCGCGTCGATAGCCGACGATCGCGACAATCGCACCCGCGCGGGCCGTCTGATCGTCGCGGTCGAAGACGATCCGCCGTTCGCCGCGATTCTGCGCGATCTCGTGCACGAACTCGACTTCGACTTCGTGCACGCGAGCGATGCCGCGAGCGGCCTCGCGCTGGTGCGCGACATGCGGCCGGCCGCGGTGCTGCTCGACGTCGGTCTGCCGGACCGCTCGGGCCTCACGGTGCTCGAATGGCTGAAGAACGATCCGCTGACTCGCCATATTCCGATCCATATCGTGTCGGCCACCGATCACGCCGACAAGGCGCTGCACCTCGGCGCGATCGGCTACACGCTGAAGCCGACCGCGCGCTCGACGATGGAGGCCGCGATCCGCCGCCTCGAAGCGCGGCTGCAACAGCGCCTGAAACGCGTGCTGGTGATCGAGGACGACGGGCCGATGCGCGAAAGCATCCGCGCGCTGCTGCAAAGCGAGAACACCGAGATCGTCGCGGTCGCGACGCTCGCCGAGGCATTCGAGCAACTGTCGGCGCTGACGTTCGACTGCGTCGTCACCGATCTCGCGCTGCCGGACGGCACCGGCTACGATCTGCTCGAACGCCTCGCCGCGAACAGCGCGCATGCATCGCTGCCGGTGATCGTCTACACGGGCCGCATGCTGTCCGACGAAGAGGAGCACCGGCTGCGCCGCTACTCGAAGTCGATCATCATCAAGGGCGCGAAATCGCCGGAGCGTCTGCTCGATGAAGTCACGCTGTTTCTGCATAGCGTCGAGTCGTCGCTCGCGCCGGAGCAGCAGCGCATGCTGCGCACCGTGCGGCAACGCGACAACGCGTTCGAGGGCCGCACGATCCTGCTCGCCGAAGACGACGTGCGCAACATCTTCGCGCTGTCGCACGTGCTGGAGCCGCTCGGCGCGAAACTGCTGATCGCGCGCAACGGCCGCGAGGCGCTCGATCAACTGGAGAACGGGCCGGAAGTGCATCTGGTGCTGATGGACATCATGATGCCCGAGATGGACGGCCTGACCGCGATGGGCGAGATTCGCCGCAATCCGCGCTTCGCGCATCTGCCGATCATCGCGCTGACCGCGAAGGCGATGGCGAACGATCGCACGCGCTGCCTCGAAGCGGGTGCCGACGACTACGTGTCGAAACCGATCGACGTCGACAAGCTCGTCGCGCTGTGCCGCGTGTGGCTGCGGCAGCGCTGACGGCGCGAGCGTTGGCACGCAAGCGAGCAATGCGATGAAACCGTCCGCATCTGAGGTACCGCACCGCATCAGCGATTTCGACATCGAGCTGCGGCTGCTGCTCGAGGCGATCTATCTGAAGTATCAGCACGACTTTCGCCACTACGCGATGTCGTCGCTGCGCCGCCGCCTCACGCAGGCGCTCGATGAATTCAACGTGGAGACGCTGTCGCAATTGCAGGACCGCATCATGCGCGACGGCTACGAGTTTTCGCGGCTGTTCCGCTACCTGACCGTGCAGGTCAGCGACATGTTTCGTGATCCGTCGTATTTCCTCGCGCTGCGCGAGCACGTGCTGCCGCGTTTGCGCACCTACCCGTCGATCAAGGTGTGGGTCGCCGGATGCAGCACCGGCGAGGAGCTGTGGTCGCTGAAGATCCTGTTCGACGAGGAGGGTCTCACCGAGCGCACGCTGTTCTACGCGACCGACATCAACCCCGACGCGCTCGCGCGCGCGGAGGCGGGCATCTACGCGCTCGAACGCATCCAGGGCTTCACGCAGAACTATCTGGCGGCGGGCGGCACGCGTTCGCTGTCGGACTACTATCATGCAGCGTATGGCGGCGCGCGCTTTGCCGGCTCGCTCAAAGAGCGCGTGGTGTTCGCCGATCACAGCCTGTCCACCGACGAAGTGTTCCTCGAAGCGCATCTGGTGTCGTGCCGCAACGTGCTGATCTATTTCGATCGCGGCTTGCAGGATCGCGCGTTGGGGCTGTTCGAGGACGCACTGGTGCGGCGCGGCTTTCTCGGCCTGGGCAGCAAGGAAACCCTGCGGTTTTCACGTCACTACCCGGCGTTCGACGAGTTTCGCGCGGCCGAACGCATTTATCAGAAGCGTTAGCGAGGTCGCGATGCCACGCTCGACCAGTGAACCCCCGCCCACCCAGGCCGCCGACGCCGGCACCGCCGCGCGGACACACGCGCGGCGCGGCTATCAACTGGTCGTGATCGGCGGGTCGGCGGGCGGCATCGAGGTGCTCAAGGTGCTGCTCGCCGCGCTGCCCGCGCGCTTCGCGGCGGCCGTGATGATCGTCGCGCATCTGCCGCCCGATTCGCCGAGCTATCTGGTGCCGGCGATCGCGCATCGCTGCGCGCTGCCGGTGCTCGAACCCGATGCGGGGGAGCTGATCCTGCCGGGCCGCGTGTACGTCGCGCCGGCCGGTTATCACATGCTCGTCGAAGTGGACCGCACAGTCGCGCTGTCGACCGCTGCGGCGGTGCGCTTCTCGCGGCCGTCGATCGACGTGCTGTTCGAATCGGCCGCCGCGGTGTACGGCGAGCGGCTGCTCGCGATCCTGCTATCCGGCGCCAACGACGACGGCGCGCAGGGGCTCGAACGCGTGCGCGCGCTCGGCGGCACCGCGTGGGTGCAGGACCCCGGCAGCGCCGGTGCACCGGAGATGCCGCGCGCGGCGATCGAGCGCGGCGCGGCCGACGCGATCTACAATCCCGAAACCCTGGCGAAGCGCCTTGCCGCGCTGCCGACTTCCCTCTGATCCGGTGCCATGACGAACTCACCTGTGAACATCCTGATCGTCGACGACATCGTCCACAACATCACCGCGCTGGAAGCGTTGCTCGCGCGGCCCGACGTCGCGGTGCTGGTCGCCGACTGCGGCACCGCCGCGCTCGATCTGCTGCTCAAGCACGAAGTCGCGCTGGCGATTCTCGACGTCAATATGCCCGGCATGAACGGCTTCGAGCTGGCCGCGCTGATGCGCGGCAGCCCGCGCACGTCGCACGTTCCGATCATCTTCCTGAGCGCGACCGCGCAGGACGCGTCGCGCACGTTCCGTGGCTATGAGGCGGGCGCGGTCGACTTCCTGTACAAGCCGTTCGATCCGCGCATCCTGCAATCGAAGGTCGACGTGTTCGTGCAACTGGAGCAGCAGAAGCGCGAGCTCGCCGCGCAACTGGTGACGACGCGCCAGATGCTCGAAGCGAACGAAATGCTGATGGCGGTGCTCAGCCATGACCTGCGCACGCCGCTCGGCGCGGTGCTGGCGTCGGCGGAATACCTGATGCGCACGGCCGCCGACGAGCAGACCGCAACCGTCGCCGCGCGCGTGAAGAACAGCGCCCTGCGCATGGCGCGGATGGTCGATCAGCTGCTGAACCTCGCGCGCCTGCAAGGCGGACGTCTGCCGTTGCAGCCGCGCTCGATCGAGCTCGCGACGCTGTGCCGCTCGGTCATCGACGAATTCGCATCGCAGAAGAGCGGCAAGCAGATCGTGTTCACCTGCACCGGCAATACGGCCGGCGCGTGGGATACCGATCTCGTGTGGCAGGCGGTGTCGAATCTCGTCAGCAATGCGCTGCATCATGGGGCGCCGGAGGGCGATATCGGCGTGGAGGTCGATGGCGACGCCGAGGATTGCGTGCGCCTGAAGGTGTCCAATCGCGGCACGATTCCGGCGGAGGTGTTTCCGCATCTGTTCAAGGCGTTCGCGTCGAACGGCAACGGCGCGCGCTCGCGCGAAGGGCTCGGGCTCGGTCTGCATATCGTGCAGGAGATCGCGCGCATGCATGGCGGCGACGTCAGCGTCGTATCCACGGACGAGTCCGGCACGACCTTTACGATCGAATTGCCGAGGACGGTGCCGTTGCCGCGGGGGGCGTTTACCCGGCGATAAAGCATCGCCAGGCCGGCGATCACGCCGGTGGGCCACCGCGTGCCCGCTGTGCTACGCTTGCCGCAACCTCATTCACGCAGCGCAAGCACGAATCCCCATCATGCGTTCCTGGCGCCTCGCATCACCGCAGCGCAGCGGTCAGATCAGCACCGCGCGCGCCACCGACCTCGTCATGGCAATCTCCCACCCGGATGCCGACGCGCTCGCCGCGAGCATTCTGCTGACGGTTGGCGAATCGTTGTCGCTGCCCGTCTCGCAGTGCACGATCTTCGCGTATGAGTTCGACGCGCGGCCCCGTACGGTGTCGGCGGCCGACCATCGCGGCGGGCATTTTCTGCGCGACGTCGCCGAACGCTACGCCGCGCATTTCTATGCGCTCGACGGCAATCGCGCGGTCATCGGTCAATCGAACCACCGCCGGCGCACCGCTTCGCGCGATGCGCTGGTGCTGCATCAGCAGCGCGGCGACGAAATCGAAAACGAAGCGTATCGCGCGGCCTGCTACGCGCAGCCGAACGTATCCGACCGGCTGTCGTTGCTCGTGCAGCCGGCGGATAGCGTGTGGCTGTCGATCAACCTGTATCGCGACCGCGCGTACGGCGTGTTCGCGCCGGGCGAACTGGAGCGGATCGAAAGCGTCGCGCCGCTGTTCGCGCATGCGGCGAAGGGCCAATACGCGCTGAACGGGCAACATCAGCAGGGCACCGGTGCGGCGATGCTCGCGCGCGTGCGGCGCGCATGTCCGACGCTGACGCCGCGCGAGCTCGACGTATTGCGTGGCACGCTCGATGGCGCGAGCGCGGCCGAGATCGCCGGGCAGATGGGCGTGAAGCCGGCGAGCGTCGTCACGTACCAGAAGCGCGCGTACGCGCGGCTCGGGATTTCTAATCAGCGGCAACTGTTCGCGTTGTGTATGCAGCCCTAGCTGCACATCTGTCGAAACTCACGCCGAAGCGCGCGTCGCATCGCGCTTCGAGTTCGCTTCAACTCCGCTTCAACTCCGCTTACCCCGCGCCTCGGCCTGCGCCTCCCGATCCCAGCGTTTCAACCACGGCATCACGAAATCCGCGAAGCCGTCGGCCGATGGCGACAGCGCACGCTCGGTCGATCGATACACGCACACCTCGCGAATCGTTTCAGGTTCGACGATGCGCTTCATCACGAGCCCGAAGGTCCGCGCGAGCGGTGCGACATAGGCTGGCGCGAGCGTGACCGCCAGACCTTGCGCGGCGAGGCCGAACGCGGTGGTCACGTTGTCGACGACATCGACGGGAATGATGCGCGCCTCGACCGGCAGATTGGCGAGCATCTGGTCGACCGCGCGCTCGTGGTCGCGGCCGGTCGCGACGATCGGCATGTCGCGCGGATGCTGCCACTGCACGCGGCGGCGCGCGGCGAGCGGATGCGCGGCCGAGCACCACATGACCCACGGACTCGCGAACGCGGGCTCGGAGCGCACGCGCGGCCCGCTTTGCCGATCCGGGCCGATCGCGAGATCGATGTCGCCGCTCTCGACGCGCTCCACCAGTTGCTCGACCACGGTATCGCAGACGCGCACGACCACCTTCGGTTTGTCGCGCGCGTATTCGGCGATCGCCGCGGGCAGCGCCGTCGACGCGATGACGAGCGGCGCGCCGACCCGCACGATGCCGGCCGCGCGGTTGCGGATATCGTCGGCGGATTGGGCGGCTGCGCGCACGTGGCGCAGCACCGATTCGGCCGACGCCAGAAAGTCCTGCCCCGCGCTGGACAGCGCGACGCGCCGCGTGGTGCGATCGAACAGCCGGAAGCCGAGCTCCGTTTCGAGTTCGGCAAGCAACTGGCTGACCGCCGACGAGGTCAGCCCGAGCCGCTGCGCCGCCGCGCCGATGCTGTGCAGATCGACGATGGCGAGGAACGCTTCGAATTGACGGATCGTGACGCGGGTAAGAGGCATACGATCGATTCTAAAGAAAAACTTACGAAGCGTGAAAAATCGATTGATTGTGCGCGGCGCATCGACGACCGACACTCGTGCGGGTCGACTTGGCCCGGCAAACCCGCTTAGACTCAAGGTTTGCCCTGTCGTCCCGCGGCGCGCGGACGACCGCTACAACAGGCCTGCAGAGGCCGTCTTCAAGGACCCGTCATGTTCGACCATATTCCCGCCTATCCGGGCGACCCGATTCTGAGCCTGAACGAAGACTTTCAGCTGGACCCCCGGCCGAACAAGGTCAACCTCAGCATCGGCATCTATTTCGACGACGCCGGCAAGCTGCCGGTGATCGACGCGGTGCGCCGCGCCGAAACCGCGCTGCTCGACGCGATCGGCCCGCGCTCGTATCTGCCGATGGCGGGTCTGCCGCTCTATCGCGACACCGCGCAGGCGCTCGTGTTCGGCGCCCACAGCGCGGCGCGCGCCGAAGGCCGGATCGCGACGCTGCAAACGCTCGGCGGCTCGGGCGCGCTGAAGGTCGGCGCCGATTTCCTGAAGCGTTATTTCCCCGGCTCGCAAATGTGGATCAGCGATCCGAGCTGGGAAAACCATCGCGTGGTGTTCGAAGGCGCGGGCCTCACGGTCAACACCTATCCGTACTACGACGCGCAAACGGGCGGCCTGCGTTTTGCCGAAATGCTCGCCGCAATCGACGCGCTGCCGGAAAAGAGCATCGTGCTGCTGCACGCGTGCTGCCATAACCCGACGGGCGTCGATCTGAGCCCGTCGCAATGGGCGGAACTGGTGCCGGTTTTGCAGCGCCGCAAGCTGATCGCATTCGTCGACATGGCCTACCAGGGTTTCGGCGCGGGCCTCGAAGAAGACGCCGCGCCGGTGCGCCTGCTCGCCGACGCGAACGTGCCGCTGATCGTCGCGAACTCGTTCTCGAAGAATTTCTCGCTTTACGGCGAGCGCGTCGGCGCGTTGAGCGTGGTCTGCAAGAGCGCCGACGAAGCGGCGCGCGTGGCGGGCCAGCTGATGTCGGCGGTGCGCGCGAACTACAGCAATCCGCCGACGCACGGCGCGCGCCTCGTCGCCAACGTGCTCGCCGATGCGACGCTGCGCGCGTCGTGGGAAGCCGAGCTCGGCGCGATGCGCGAGCGCATTCTGGCGATGCGCAAGGTGATCCACGCGGGGCTCGACGGACGCGTCGATGAAGTGATGCGCGCGCGCTATGTCGCGCAGCGCGGCATGTTCACGTATACGGGCCTGTCCGAAAGCCAGGTCGAGCGTCTGCGCAACGAATACGCGGTGTACGTGCTGCGCTCGGGCCGCATGTGCGTCGCCGGGCTGAACGCGCGCAACGCGGACTATGTCGCGTCGTCGATCGCGGCGGTGGTGTCGGGCGCCTGAAGCGCTCCGGCGCTCGGGCCGCTGTTGCGGCACGCGTGAATATGATGGGCGGCGCGCACGGGCGCGCCGTCACAACGACAAACTTGGAGACACCGACGATGGCCACGACCCTCGAAGCGCAACCGGCGAGCCCGCCCAGATCGGCCGCGATGCATCCGGACGAATGGCAGGCGCGCGTGCAACTTGCCGCGTGCTACCGGATTTTCGATCTGCTCGGTTGGACCGAGATGATCTACAACCACATCACGCTGCGCGTGCCCGAAAGCGTCAGCGGCCCGGAGCGCCAGTTCCTGATCAATCCGTTCGGGCTGCACTACAGCGAAGTGACCGCGAGCAATCTGGTGAAGATCGACGCGCAGGGGCGCGTGCTCGATGGCTCGCCGTATCCGGTGAATCCTGCTGGCTTCGTGGTGCATGCGGCGCTTCACGAGGGCTTGCCCGACGCGCACTGTGTGATGCATACGCATACGACGGCGGGCGTCGCGGTCGCCTGCCTCGAAGAGGGCCTGCAGCAGACCAACTTCTATAGCGCGCAGTTGCACGACCGGATCGCGTATCACGACTTTGAAGGCATCACGATTCATGCGGAAGAGGGGCCGCGGCTGCTCGCGCATATCGGCGACAGGCAGGCGGTGATCCTGCGCAACCACGGTCTGCTATCGTGGGGCCGGACGTTGCCGCAGACCTTCGCGATTCTGTGGACGCTGAATCGCGCGTGCGAAGTCCAGGTGGCGACGTTCTCGATGGGCCGCGCTCGGCCGGTGCCGGAGGAGGTCGCGATTCGCTGCTCGCGCGACGCGCTGCAGTTCGATCCGCGCCACGGCGCCGGGCAGGACGTGTTCGATGCGCTGGTGCGGCGGGTCGACCGGATCGATGCGAGTTTCCGGCAATGATTGAAGCCACGCGTAAAAGAGCGCGACAATCAACGCTGCAATGATCACAGCAACAGGCAAGGATTCAGGCGATGAAAGTAGCGATCTACGGCGCCGGCTCGATCGGTGGCTGGATGGGAGTGAAGCTCGCGCAGGCGGGCCATCGGGTCAGCGTGGTCGCGCGCGGCGCGACGCTCGACGCGGTGCGCCAGCATGGTCTGCGGCTGATCGAAGGCGGCGTGATCTACGCCGAGCAGGTGAAGGCGAGCGACAAGCCGGCCGATCTCGGCGTGCAGGAACTCGTCGTGATAGCGGTGAAGGGCCCGGCGATGGCGACCGTGGCCGCGCATATCAAACCGCTGCTCGGCCCCGAGACGATCGTGCTGACGGCGATGAACGGCGTGCCGTGGTGGTTCTGTGACGGCCTGGGCGGCGAACTCGCCGGCCAGCGCCTGAAGACGATCGATCCCGACGGCGCGATCACCGCCGCGATCCCGGCCGCGCAGACGGTCGGCTGCGTCGTGCATGCCAGTTGCCTGATCGACGCGCCCGGCGTGGTCCGGCATCACCAGGGCAACGGGCTGATCGTCGGCGAGGCGTCGGGCAAGCCGAGCGAGCGTGTCGAGCTGCTCGCCGCGCTGTTGCAGGCGGCGGGCTTCCATGCAACGGCTTCGGCGCAGATCCAGCGCGACGTGTGGTTCAAGCTATGGGGCAACATGACGATGAACCCGGTCAGCGCGATCACCGGCGCAACGACCGACCGGATCCTCGGCGACGAACTCGTGCGCGGTTTCGTCACGCACATCATGCTGGAGGCGAAGGAAATCGGCGCGCGCTTCGGCATCCCGATCGACCAGGCGCCCGACGACCGTCACGCGGTCACGCTGAAACTCGGCGCGATGAAGACATCGATGTTGCAGGACGTGCAGGCCGGCAAGGCGGTCGAACTCGATGCGCTGGTCGGCGCGGTGCGCGAACTCGGGCAACTGACGCGCGTGCCGACGCCCTATACGGATGCGTTGCTCGGACTCGCGCGGCTGCATGCGAGTACGTTGGGCTTGTATCCGAGGCAGTGAGGTCGGTCTGCCAGCGCCCGTTTTGTTGTGATGGCTGTAATTCCCTCGCACTGCTGCGGCATTGCCGTTACCGCCTCTAGCGAACCGCCTCCAGGGAGGCGGTTTTTTTACCCGCGCCAGGCCGTGGCGGCAACCGGCAGCTTCGCCGCTTCGATCAACGACAACGCGCGCCGCGAGTCGTCGAGTTCGGTCAGGCACAAGAGCGCAAGACGCGCGAGATACAGCGACGCCTGCGCCTCGCCTTCGTGGGTCAGCGTGTTGCACAGCGTCGTATAGATGAGGTCGAGATCGGAATCGGTCATGATGTCGAAGGTCCTTACGCGTTAGTTCTGCTGTGTCAGCGTGGCATCGAGCGCGCGCAGAACGGCCGCCGCGCTGCCGTTGCGCCAGCGCGCGAGTACGTGGCCGTCGGGGCGGATCAGATAGACGGTGCCCGGCTGTGCGTCGAGCATGTCGTGCAGGCGGCCGGTTGGGTCGATCGCTCGAGGGCTGTTTGCCGATTGCGCTTCGGCCGTGACGATATCGATCAGGTTGAACGGAACGCCTTGGCTGGCTAGCGTGCTTTGCAGTTGCTGCCACGCGTCACCATCGTTCGCGAGGTCTGCGTCGAAGCGCAGCGCTGTGAAGCACGGTCCGAGCAGATCGGTTAGATGAATGCCGAGCCGTGCGCCATCTTGCGATTGTTTGAGCAGCCTGCCCTCGGGCAGCACGGTACCCGGCGCGGGGCCGCGATCGAACGCATCGGCTCCGTCACCTGCGAAGTTCAGCGGCGATTGTCGATACGCGATTGCATGCGTCTGGCGCGGATTGATCAGCGGCCGCACCGCCGCATGCCGCTCGGCGAGCCCGAGCACGGCCGTGCGCAGCAAGTCGAACGCGAAGGTCGGCGGCGCCATGAACTCGGTACTTTTCATGCCGTAGCTCAGGTTCTCGCGCGCCGCGTACACACGTTCGTCGCTATAGCTATCGAGCAGCGCTGGCGACGCGCTCCGATTGATCACGCAGCCGAGCTTCCAGCCGAGATTGTCGGCGTCGTCGATGCCGGAGTTCGCGCCGCGCACGCCGAAGATCGGCACCAGATGCGCGGCGTCGCCCGCGAATAGCACGCTGCCATGCCGATAGCGTTCGAGCGTCAGCGCATTGGCCTTGTAGATCGTGATCCAGATCGGCGACCACGCGCCGGCTTCGCCCATCGAGTCGAGCAAGTTTTGCACGCGCGGTATCACGTTCTCGGGCAGCACGGCGGCGTCGGGGTCTTCGTCGTCGCGTAACTGATAGTCGATGCGCCACACGTTGTCAGGCTGCTTGTGCACGAGCACCGTCGAGCCCGGATTCGACGGCGGATCGAAGTACGCGAGCCGTTCGGTCGCGCGCGTGCTGTCGAGTTCGATATCGACGATCACGTAGCGGCCTTCGTAGGTCGTGCCTGTGAGCTTCAGCCCGAGCAGGTCGCGGATCGTGCTGCGTCCGCCGTCGCAGGCGACGACCCACGCAGCGTCCATCTGCCAGCTTTTGCCTTGCGGATCGGCAGGATCGGCGCTGCGCAAGGTCAAGCTCGCGCCGCCCTGCGGCCGTTGCTCGAGGCCCGTCACACGCGTTTGCCAGCGCACGTCGATCAGATCGGCGTGCCGTTCGATCTCATCGAGCAGCAACTGCTCGATCTGATACTGCGCGATATTGATCATCGGCGGCAGCGACTGCTCGTCGTCCTGATGCATCGCGAAGCGGAACACCTCGGTGTCGCGATAGAAACTGCGCCCGCCGGTCCACGCCAGCCCCTTTTGCAGAAAACCGTCGACGACGCCGAGCCGCTTGAAGATTTCGAGGCTGCGTCGCGAGATGCAGATCGCGCGGCTGCCGGTGCACACGCTGTCGTCCGCCTCGATCAGCACCGAGCGCACGCCCTGGCGCGCGAGCGCAAGCGCAAGCGTCATGCCGACCGGACCGCCGCCGACGATCGCGACGGCGCGCGCTTGTGGATCGCGTCCGTCGATGAGCGGCGGCACCACGGCCGGATAGCGGCGCGGGGCGAACGGATAGGGCTTGAACGGGCGGGTCATGCGTGTCTCCAGTTTGCTTGCGTTATCGGTGCAGTATGCGTCGGCGTTCGCGCGCGGCTGTCCTCATTTTGGGTATAACGCCGCGCGCGAGCGTGACGAGTGGTAGAGACCTGGACCTTCGCCGCTCGTTAGCCGTCCAGACAGGCGCGCAAGCTCCGCGCGAGGTGGCCCGCTTCACCTGCATTGGCGATGTTTGCGAAGCCCATCACAACGCCACGCGGCGTGCTACGCGTGCGACCATTCGCGTACCAGACCGAGAGCGGCAGAACGGCGAGCCCCGCTTCGCGGGCGCGCGCCGCAACCGCGACGTCGTCGACAGGGCCATCAGGGCCCTCGACGAACTGTGCCGCGAACTGGATTCCCCCTGGCGGCAGTTCGACGATCAGCCGTTCGCCGAACGCCTGCTCCAACGCGCGCACGATCAGCACGCGCCGCTCGGCGTATAACGCACGCATGCGCTTCAGATGTCGCGCAAAATGCCCCCGCTCGATGAAGTCGGCCAAAGCGGCCTGCAACACGGTTGGCGATCCGGCGTTCATGCTGCGCGCCACCCGCCCGACGCGCTCGACGGCCCGCTCCGGCACCACCGCATACGCGAGCCGCAAGCCGGGAAACATCACCTTGCTGAATGTGCCGCAGTAGATCACGTGATCGCGACGATCGAGGCTCTTCAATGCCGGCAATGGCCGGCCCAGATAGCGGAACTCGCTGTCGTAATCGTCTTCGACGATCCAGCTGGACGCTTGCTCTGCCCAGCCCAGCAACGCCATGCGTCGGCGGAGCGATAACGTGTGCCCGAGCGGGCTCTGGTGCGACGGCGTGACCAGCGCGAAGCGCGCCTGCGCATCCAGCCGTATGCCGTGTTCGACGTCGATCCCTTCTTCGTCCACCGGCACTGCGACGAGCTGCACGCCGGTTTCGGCGAGAAAACCGCGCGCGAGCAGATAGCCCGGATCTTCGTACCACACGCTGTCGTTCGGGCGGGCGAGACTGCGCAACACGAGCTCGAGCGTCGCACGGTAGCCGCCCGTCACGAACACCTGGTCCGGCAGGCAGGTCACCCCGCGCGACAGCCCAAGATACGTGGCGATGTGTTCGCGAAGCGGCCGGTAGCCGACAGGATCCGGGTACGCGAGCATCGCGCGCTCGCCGCTGCGCGCGCGATGCGAAACGAGACGATTCCAAACCTTGAGCGGAAACGCGTCAAGCGCGGGCAGCCCGGGTTGCAACGGCCGGGGCTCGCCGCTCATGGCGGCGGCAATGGCAAGCTGGCGCGGCGCCGGTTGAGCGCCGTGCGATTCGCCTGGCGTCTGAGCTGCGGTAGCCGGTTTAACGCTCTGCGTGCCGTTCGAACTCTTTGTGCTTTGCGTACGCGAGCGCGTCACTGAAGCGGGCAGCGAGGGCGACACGAACGTGCCAGCCGCACCGCGCATCTGGAGGTAGCCTTCGTCGACGAGGACCGTATATGCCAGTTCAACCGTGCCGCGCGCCGTGTTCAGTTGCGTAGCCAGGCTGCGCAGCGCGGGCACGCGATCGCCTGGACGCAGATGCCCTGCGGCGATCGCGGTTCTGAAGCGCGCGCAGATCTGCAGGTAGATCGGCAACTGGAGCTGCCGATCGATATCGACGGTGAATGCGGTAGGCGATACGGTCATCACGGTCTTGCCGGCAAGCAGACCGGAATCACGATGTCCTGGTCCGATCGACAATTCTTGGCACTTTTCGATAGTTCATGATCTTCTCACAATAGCCTCACACGATGCGACGGCGGCGAGTTCTTTCCCGCGATGCAACGGCCGCCAGCCGCCTGCCCGTGTCAACTGACTCTCATCTGGAGAATGTGCCATGAAGATCGTCGTAATCGGTGGTTCCGGCCTGATCGGCTCGCGCCTCGTCACGCTGCTCGGCGAGGCGGGTCATGAGGCCCTTGCTGCGTCGCCGCGTACCGGTGTGAACGCCGTGACGGGGGAAGGTCTGAGCAACGCGCTAGCGGGCGCGGACGTCGTAGTGGATGTGGCGAACGCCCCTTCCTGGGAGCCTCAGGCGGTGCTCGACTTTTTCCGCACCTCGACGCGCAACCTCGGCAAAGCCGAAGTGGCTGCAGGGGTACGCCATCACGTCGCGCTTTCCATCGTCGGCTGCGACCGCACGCCGGAAAATGCGTATTTCGTTGCCAAGGTCGCGCAGGAAGAGGCGATTGAAGCGGCGGGCGTGCCCTATACGATCGTGCGCGCGACCCAGTTCATGGAATTCATCGGCGCGATTGCTGATTCCGGCGCAGAAGGCGGGACGGTGCGCGTTGGGGACGGACTGTTCCAGCCGATAGCCGCGGACGACGTCGCAGCGATCCTCGCGCAGGTCGCTCTCGCCACGCCACTGAACGGCACAGTCGATATCGCGGGCCCGGACCGTGAACCGTTTGCCGCCATCATCAGACGTTATCTGAAGTCCGTCAGCGACCCGCGCCCTGTTGTGACGGATCAGGGTGCGCGCTATTACGGCGGCCGCGTCGAGGAACAGTCACTCGTACCGCTCGGCGAGGCGCGAATCGGCCGCGTGAGCCTGGACCAGTGGCTGGCGCAAACTGCAAACTGAAAAGGGGTGATTTCAGGTCGATGCGAAAGCAGAATCAGCATGTCTGCGAATATGTTCGAGAACCGGTATGAAGTGAAGACGCGGTCCCTAACTGATGTTTGTTCGAGCTTCCGCGGTGCCAGTGCAGCATCCGGGCCGACGAGCTTCCACCTCGGTTGGAAAAACGCGGCTTCCCAACCGGTGGACGATCCGGCATCGACGTTTATGCCGCTCGCTTCGCGAATACATCCTTGAACACGGGCATTGCCGAAAAGACGTTCGGCCAGCCTGCGTAAAAGGCGAGCTGCGTCAGCATTTCGGACGCCTCGTCCTTCGTCAGACCGTTGTCCAAGGCACGGCCGAGGTGATACGGAATCTGCGCGACCTGACCGCTGGCAACCAGGGCGCTCACCGTGACCAGGCTCCGGTCGCGTGGAGCGAGTCCTGGACGCAGCCAAAGGTCGCGGAAAAGCACATCGGTCGTGTACTGAACAACGCCGGGAGCGACCGAGCCGAAGCTTTGCTCGACCGCCTGCGCACGCTGTTGCTCTGCGACTTCGTTCAGTGGTAGCGGCTCGACGTCGGCCCGAGGGACCTGATCGATACCGATGCCACGTTCATCGAAGATGCACTTCGCGACGACAGCCGCTGCGGTCGCATTTCCCCAGCCGGAATAGAAGGCGAGGTGCGTGATCATTTCCGAAATCTCGGCAGGCTTCACACCGCTATCCAGCGCTAACCGGAGATAGAAAGGCATCTCGATGGTCTGGTGGCGGGCGATGAGCACCGACAGCGTCACGATGCTCCGGTCTCGCGGTGACAGTCGCGGCCTCTTCCAGAGGCCGCCGAGCACGGTCTGGCTCGTATAACGCGCGAATGCCGGAGAAACGAGAGTGAGATCAACTTGTGACAATGGATCTTGCATGTTTCCAGTCCTTTCCATACTGCTCGTCCGTGACCTTCTCCAGCCATTCGACGTTCTTGCCGTCGAGCGCTTCCTGAATGGCGATATGTGTCATCGCGGTCGTCGAAGTTGCGCCATGCCAATGCGTGTGGCCAGGCGGGCACCAGATCACGTCGCCAGCCCGGATTTCGACGCGCGGCTCGCCTTCGCACTGGGTCCAGCCACAGCCGGCCGTAACGATCAATGTCTGGCCGAGCGGGTGGGTATGCCAGTTAGTCCGCGCTCCCGGCTCAAAAGTGACGCTCGCGCACGAAACGCGTGCCGGCGGAGGCGGAGCGTTCAGCGGGTCGAGCCGCACCGTGCCCGTCAACCATTCTTCAGGGCCTTTCTTCGAGGGCTGGGAGCCCGCGCGTTTCAATTCCATGACTGTTCCTCGTCGGTATCGTCGGGGCGATATGCCACTGCTGTTAATCTAACTCCTGGCAATTGATGCGACTAGATCGCAATATCGGGATGCCCTTATGCTGTGGAGCATTAATTGAAAGAGGATTTCAACGATCTGGTCGGCTTCATGAACGTCGCGCGTGAGCGCAACTTCACGCGGGCGGCCGCGCAACTGGGAGTCTCGCAGTCGGCCTTGAGCCGGACGGTTGCCGGCCTTGAAAAGCGGATGGGCCTTCAGTTACTGATGCGCACTACCCGGAGTGTCTCGTTGACGGAGGCAGGCGAACGGCTACTGGCGGCGATTGCACCGCGCTTTCAGGAAATCGAAGCGGAGGTCGATTCTTTGCGCGCGATGACGAGCCGCCCAGGCGGAACTGTCCGGATCACGACCACCGACTACGCGGCAAACTCGTACGTTTGGCCGCGTCTGCAACCGTTGCTGCGCCAGTATCCGGATCTGAAGATTGAATTGCTCAATGACTACGGGTTAGCCGACATCGTCGCGGATCGGTACGACATCGGCGTGCGGCTAGGCGACCAGGTGGCCAAAGACATGATCGCGGTGCGAATCGCGCCTGACATGACGATGGCAATCGTGGGCTCTCCAGGCTACCTGCAATCGACCGCACCGGCGAAGACGCCGCAGGATCTAACGCTGCACAACTGCATCAATCTCCGATTGCCAACGCGAGATTCACTGCTGCCGTGGGAGCTACGGAAGGGGCGCCGAGAACTGCAGGTGCGGGTCGAAGGGCAGCTCACCTTCAATAGTGTCTACCAGATGATGGACGCAGCGCTTGGCGGGTTTGGCCTCGCGTACGTGCCCAAAGACCTGGCTGAGGCGCATGTCCGGGCCGGGCGCTTGAATTGGGTGCTGGAAGACTGGTTTCCCACGTTCGTCGGACATCACGTCTATTATCCAAGTCGCCGCAAATCATCCCGGGCAGTCGAGCTTGTGGTGGACGCATTGAAGAGCGGTTATCAGCGTCGAGCGCAGTGACCGGCAAATGGCGATCACGACGCAGATTTTCACCACTGCGGTCACGGCGTCAGCCTACCCAGCCTCAGCCGGCACTGGCCGTCTGCGACGGCTGCCGCATGGGCTGCCCAGCCGTCGCCGCGTGACATGCCTCGATCATCGCGCGGAACGTCGGCGACGCATGCAGTTCCCCGCCCGCATCGAGTTCGACGCTGCCGTCCGGCGCGTCGCCGACGCCGACGCCGACCACCAGCGTCGCGCGTGGCCGCCATTCGCGCGTGCGCCGCAGCATGTTGCGCAGGTACAGCGGCGACTCGGGCGCGTCGAGCGACACGATGCAGATGATCGACGTGTCCTTGAAGCTCGGCTCGTCGGCGCGTGCGCTGCGATAGCCCGAGTGCGTCGCCATCAGCGGCGCGAAGCCCTGGCGGTTCAGCAGTTGCACAGCGATCGCGGTCGTCACTTCGTCGAACGCGCCGCGGCCGGGCACGCACAACACCGCGGCCTTGCCCGCTCCGTCCGGCTGTTGCGAGCGCGCGAGCAGATCGCTGCGGTATCGCTCCGTGGCACCCGTGCCCGGCGACGCCAGGTCCGGCGCCCCGGCAAGCAGCGCGTTACCCGCGTCCGCCGGTTCGGCGGGCGACAGCGAATCGCGCAGCCCTTCGGCAATATCGAGGTTCTCGACGATATCGACGAGCGCGTCGTTGATCCGCTGCAACTGGTCGGGCATCAGCACGCCGCGCTGCGCGTCGTTGCGCGCGAGCCGCAGGCCTTCGAGCGCGACCTTGTCGTAGTAGTCGATCAGCGACATCTCGCGCAGCAGCCGTTCGGCCTGCACGATCGCCTCGTGCGGATCGTCGGCGAGCAGGCGCTGATAGAAGTTCTGCGCGGGCGTCAGCGCGGGCTGATCGCCGAGCAGCACGGTCAGGAAATTCAGCCGGTCCGCGTAGCGCCCGAGCGTGACGACGCACAGCGTGAGCGGCGTCGACAGCACGAGGCCGATCGGCCCCCACAGCCAGCTCCAGAAAATCGCCGCGACCACCACCGCGAGGGGCGACAGGCCCGAGCGATGACCGTACAGCAGCGGCTCGGCGATCTGCCCGGCGACCACGTCGACGACGATGAACAGGATCAGCGTGAGGACCGCCATCGTCCATTGTGGCTGGATCGCGGCCGCGAGAAAGAATGCGAGGATCGCCGCGATCCAGATGCCGATGTACGGCACAAAGCGCAGCAGCGCGGCGATCACGCCGAACAGCAACGCCCCCGGTACGCCGATGATCGCGAGCCCGATCGCGATGATGCCGCCCGCGCTCAGATTCACGCCGAGCTGCGCGACGAAATAGCGTGACAGGCGCCCGGCGGCGTCGTTGATCGCGGTAGTCGTGCGGTGCAGGTCGCGCGAACCGAACAGGCTGATCAGACGGTCGCGCAAATCCTCGCGCTGCAACAGGATAAAGATGGTCACGACGAGCACGATGAAGGTCGTCTCGATCGGCGCGATGGCCGGCGTCAGCGCGCGCTGCGCGAGTTGCACCGGCGTCGGCGCGGGCTGATGAACCTCGACCTGTTGCGGCACCTGCGGCGCGTTGCGCGCGGCCCGGCCGGTCGGGCGCGGCGGTGCGGGGCGCGATGGCGCCACGCGCTGCAGCGCGCCGGCAGCGCTGCTCATCAGGGCGTCGGCGCGGCCCACGGTCTTTTCCTGCACGGTTTCGATCTTCTGCTCGATCGCTTCCTGGTACTGCGGCAGCGCGTCCGCGAGCTGCACGAGCTGCGCGCCGATCAGCGCGCCGATCGCGAGCAGCGAGGCGAGAGCGAACAGCACCGCGATGAAGATCGACGGCAACTGGCCCATGTGCAGACGCCGCAGCATTTGCACGAGCGGCGCGAGCAGGAAGCTCAGCAGCACCGATAACGTGATCGGAATCAGTACCTCCCGCCCGAAGTACAGCCCGCACACGACCACCACGCCGGTGATCAGCGACACGAGGCCATGCAGGCCCGGCGTGCCCGGCGGGTAAACGCGGTTGGGCCGCCCCTGCGGTGGCGGTAGCGATATTTTCATGTAAGCAGAATTCCGGTTGGGACGCGTTGACGACCGAGCGGAGCACTGGTCCTCAGCAAGACAGATGCCCGAATTGTAGGTGGTTTGATGGGGTGGGGGTGCTTTGCCACGTCGTGGCGACCGGTAAGAGGCCGATTCAGATCGCCGGCCGCGCATCGTCTGGTTCCAGGAGGGCTGGTACGACGTACGCCGCCTGCACAGTAGGATTGGCTACCGTTTGACGCTCGAACTCGAGAACGCCAACACCCAACGGCGAGACCGTGAGCGAAGGGCGACGCATGCCAGGGTCACCAAAGGCAACATGGCGTCAGCGGCTGTCGAACTTATCGACACATTCCGACATGCGACACGATGAACGCGTGCGCCGGTCACGCAACATGCGTCGCGGGCTAGATCGCAATGAGCACTGCAACTACGCACAGCACAATGGTCAGAAGGCTGGAGCGGTTTTTTATTGCGTAGGCGATCGGGTCGTCGTGCATCTCACCGCGAAATGCAACCATCCAGACGCGGCTGATCCAGTACAGGAGCAGGCAAAACAGTATCCACAGCCGATGGGGATGGCTGTACAGCACCGTCACGTCGGTGGATTTCATGTAAAGCGCAAGGACTAGCACTGCAACATAGCCCGAGGCCGATCCGAATGAGCGAAGAATGTTCATGTCAGCAGTCAGATAGCCCCGGCCCGCTGCTGAGCCCTTGCCCTCTCGCTGCATCTTGTCGAGCTCTGTATAACGCTTCACCATGGCGAGACTGAGGAAAATCATGACCGAAAACATGATCAACCAGTCAGAGAGTACGACATCAACGGCAGCTCCTCCAGCCACGATACGGGTGGTGTACAGTGCAGCCAGCACGAACGCGTCTACCAGCATGATCCGCTTGAGGCGGAATGAATACGCGAGCGTCATCGCCACATAGCCGACCAGCACGAGTTGAAACGCTACCGGCAGCAGGGCGGCAAGGGCTGCCGATGCCAGCATCAGAACGAACATCAGAAAGATGCCCGCGGCAAGCGGCAGTTCACCGGATGCGAAGGGGCGCTCGCGCTTTCGGCTATGACGCCGATCTGCATCGAGGTCGAGCATGTCATTTAGCAGGTACACGGACGACGCACAGAAAGAGAAAGAAACAAAGGCTATTGCGTCGGCGCTCAGTGCCTCGACATTGGCAAACCGGTGCGAGGCGGGAAGCGGCACGAAGATAAGGAGATTCTTCACCCATTGATAGACGCGCATCTCTTTGATGACGAGCCAAAGGAGCGGTCTTTTGCTATCAAACACGACCGTTGCGTGATTGACTTTGGAGGCCGCAGCCTGGATGCTTTTTCCTCCAACGACGATTGCCTTGCAGGCCTGCTTCCACACGGGCACGTCAGCGTGGGAATCGCCGCAATAGTCGAAACCCTGTAGGCCGAACTCGGCCGTCAAGGCGCCGGCTTTGCTAGCGCCTGATAGATTTCGCAGCTCGTTGCTCGCCATCACGCCTTTGAAGAAGCCGAAATGCGAAGCGATCTGTTCTGCAAAGCGTTGATCGCCTGCCGTGCACAGGTAAAGGTCGCGACCGCTCGATCGCTCACGCTTCAGGAAATCAATCAGGCGAATCGCATGAGATCGCTATCAAGAGACAGATAGGTCCGGTGCGCTCACTTTATTGATAACCGAGCCTCTAGTTGTGTAGAGCGCCATTGGCGGGAAGCTGCTGAACAGCATCCGAGCGGTCAGGAAACGGGTTCGGCAGACCTTCCGTACTATTCTGTCTCGGTTTGTTGCGATATGAGGCGAAGCTCAGAGAATGCATACCCGACGAACGGTGGTCCCTCGTCGAACCGTTGCTACCCGTGGGGGCGCTCGCAACAGCTTCCAAGCCGACAGAAGTTCACCGACTGAGTACCGTCACAGCGGGAAACCGCATCAGATACCAGGCGTCTCGACTGTCTCCCACATAGCGAATATCAAGCAACCTCCCCGGGCGAACAGGATCGGCCGCCACGCCGCGAGCAACCAGACGCTCCAGGACGTCATGACGCAGCCAGAAAAGCGTCCCATTGTAAATCGCGGGCAGATAGTCCGTCTGGAATTCGGCGACGGAGTATATCCCGCTGTTGCTGCTCCAAAGGCCATGTGTTTCGATAACTTCCGGACGTTCCTTGCTCAGATAGTCCGCAAACCCTGCATACCCGCGACGCGCCAGCGATGGGTTGGTCAACAGCGCCGAATCCAGAATGTCCAGATGTTCGCAGCACAGTGCGGCGCCACCAACGTCTGGCGTCATGAACTTGAGTGTCGGTTGCCCCAGATACTCGCGCAGATGATCAACCGAAGCACCCGTCATCGCGTAGTTCGCTGGCGTAATTCCGCGCCAGTCACCGGGGAAATCGTGCCACGCTCTTTTTCGGGCCGCGTCTCCTGCCGCATTCAGCGCAGCGGGCAGCACGCCACGCATCGCCGCAAAGGATTACCGTGTCGACGTTGTCGCGCAGCAACGCAATGTTGAACAGGAAAGTTCCAGAAAGGCACAGCAAGAGCCCACGAAATACATATGGTTGACGCATATTCGCAAAGCGTTCTGCGAGAGAAAGGACGAAAAGGGGAACCACGGCCATGAACATCCGCCCGGTATACCCCCAATTTTTTCCCGATACGAGCGCGAATACGGCAAAAGAACATATTAGAAGTACAGGCATCGGATCCAGACGGCGCTTTTTCTCTCCCTTCCGGCTCAGGTACATGCCAGCCAGAAACGCGGCATTCACGAAAAGGAAATCCTTGAGACCGCGCAGCTTTACCAATACGCCGTCCCAGCCTTTTTTACTGTAGGGCATTTGCAGCTTGGCCAGGATGGTATTCGGCAATAGCGTGCCGAAGACACGATACCTCCAGATTGTCATCAGCAGAAAGCAAAGCATGAGCCAGACGCACATTCGAATGGCATGCGGCCTATCCTGCGGGCAAAACACGACCATCCAGCCAAGCGCGAATCCCAGATAGAACACCGCCTCGAAGCGAGTCAGCATCAGAAGCGGCAACAGTGCATAGGCGAGTGTCGATCGCGCGCGCCAGGAGAGCACGAACGCAAACAGCAGCAACGCAAAGACCGGCATTTCCATGCCATTGATGATCTCGGCCTGGCAGGCTGGCAGCAGCCCCAGCAAGCACACCACAATGAGGCGATGCGTTGGGCTCGGCAGGCACGGTTCAAGTGCGCGCCACACGAGCACCAGAGTAGCGCTCAGTGCGATGAAGGAGAGCAACTGCGCCGTCATGATCGCATCCAGAAAGCCTGGATGCATCATCCACTGCCCTATCGCCAACATTGCCGTCATGAGCAAAGTTGACGTACCTTCGGCCGGCGCCGAAGCTGATGTCAACGCGAATACCCCATGTCGCCCGAGTGTATGCGCATAGGCAATAGTGATGGCGCCGTCGTCCCAGCCATACGGGCCGACCAGCGCTATCGCTGTCAACGAAAGTGCCGCATACGCGACGACGAAGAGGAATCCGGTGGCTCCAACTCTCCCCTCGACACTGCGTGTCAGGTTCTCGGACATAGCCAGTCGACGTAAGTAGGATGGCTGATAATACATCGGGCAAGCGGCGAGGGAACGTGGCCCCGAATACATGGACGCAGGTTGGTTCGACTTTCCGTTTTGTACAGACCATTGTCCGATTTGCGCGTGACGAAATGCGAAGTGATTGGCGAACGCGGCATGCACGAGTCAGAGAATTGCTCGATGCGCACTCCTTGATCAAAACTGCGATCGAAACCGCATCAGTCAAAAAGTGCGACGTCCTTCGGCCGATCGACGGCATGGAAGACTACCGGTAGGGGCCGCCAATCCGCATGCTAGCCGACATGCACCCGCAGCATCTCCAGCAATAGCGAACTCACATACAGCAACAAGCCGATAAATCCGCCGACGATCGTCCCATTGATGCGGATGTACTGCAGATCCTTGCCGATATTCATCTCGACCTGGTGCGACATCTCGTGCGCGGGCCAGTTCTTCACCGTATCGCTGATATGGCGCGTGAGGAACCGCGCGAAATCCGGCGCCATTGCGCGCGCCGCTTCCTCGAGGTGATCGTTCAGCGATTGCCGCAGCGCTGGATCGCGCGCGAGTTCGCGGCCGACCCACGCGCCCATCGCGGCGACACGCGCATGCAGTGCCGAATCGGCGCTTTGCAGATCGCGCTTGAGCCACGCGCGCAACTCGCCCCACATGTCCTTCACGTAGCTGCCGAAAGCCTCGCCTTCGACCAGATAGCGCTTCAGTGCTTCGCCTTGCTGCAGGAACACGGGATCGGTCTTCAGCCGCACGATCAGCTTCTGCACCGCGTGGTCGAACTTGTCGCGCAGCTCGTGCGTGGGGTTCTCCGCGATCTGTTCGAGCATACGGTTCGCGGCGCTCGCGATCGCCTCCGCTCCCTTGTCGCCGAGCCATACCGACGGCAGAAACTTCTCCATCGTCGGATACTCGCTTTTCACCCAATCGACGATGCGCGCGGCAATGAATTCGCGCGCCGGCGCCCCGCGCAGCACCGCGATCACCTGATCGATCGCGGTGTCGAGCAGTTCCTGATGGCGGCCGTCGCGCGTCAGCGTGTCGAGAACCGCGCCGAGCGATTGCGACAGATCGACCTTCGCGAGCACGTCGCGCAACCCGTCCCTGATGAAGTTCTGAATGCGCGCGTCGTCGGCCACGTCGAGGATGCCGCCGGTGAGCCGCACCACGTAGTCGCCGAGGCGCGCGGAGTTGGCCGATTCGCTGAGCCACGCGGTGATGGTCTGCGCCGGATCATGCCGGCGGATCAGACCGACCAGCGACGGCACGTCGAGAAACTTGTCCTGCACGAAGTGCGCGAGGTTGTCGGCGATCTTGTGCTTGTTGCGCGGGATGATCGCGGTGTGCGCGGACACGAGCGGAATCGGCACGCGGCGAAACAGCGCCGCGACCGCGAACCAGTCGGCGAGCGCGCCGACCATCGCGGCCTCGGCGACGGCCTTGATGCCGTCGACCCACAGGCCGCGCGGCAGGAATGCGGCGACGACGAAAACGCAGGCGGCCGCGAGCAGCAGCAGTAAAGGCGTGCGCTTGGCCTTCTTCAGTTCGGTGATCTTGTCCATCGGGCGCGGTTGATCGTGTCGGGCGGGGGCTGGAAAGTCGGCGGGCTCAGCCGGTTCGGTTGCAATGATGCGGTACGGCCCGCGCGCGCGTCCAGCCTGGATACGCGCGCGCAATACGCGCCGGCGCTTCGGCAAGGTAACATTCGCGATCGGGCTCCTCGGCGAAATCAACGCAAGAGGACGCAACGCAATCGCAATCGCAATGGAGGCACAGTGATCAGGTTTCTGCACACCGCGGACTGGCAGATCGGCACGCAATTCGGTCAGTTCGAACCGGACGAGGCCGCGCATCTCGCCCAGGCGCGCTTCGACACCGTGCGCCGCATCGCCGAAGAAGCGGCCGCGCGCAACGTCGACGCGGTGCTCGTCGCGGGCGACGTGTTCGATCTGCAGACGGTGTCGGACACCGTGATCCGACGTTTGTTCGCCGCGCTGCAAGCGTTTTCCGGAGCGTGGATCATGCTGCCGGGCAATCACGACGCGGCGCTCGTCGAAAGCGTGTGGACCCGCGCGCAGCGGCTCGATTGCGTGCCGCCGAACGTGCGCCTCGTGCTCGAAGCCGGCGTCGTGCTGCTCGACGCGTGCCGTTGCGCGCTGCTGTGCGCGCCGCTCACGCAGCGCATCACCTACGACGACACCACCGCGTTGTTCGATTCCACCGATACTCCGCCCGGCTATCACCGCGTGGGGCTTGCGCATGGCAGCGTCGGCGGCATTCTGCAAGACGGCATCGATTCGTCGAATCCGATCGCGCCGACGCGCGCCGCCAGTGCGCGGCTCGACTATCTGGCGCTCGGCGACTGGCACGGCCATCTGCGCGTCGACGAACGCACGTGGTACGCGGGCACGCACGAGCAGGACCGTTTCCGCGCGAACGAGCCGGGCTTCGTGCTCGACGTTACCGTCAGCGATCCCGGCGCGGTGCCGCAGGTCGACGCGGTGCGGGTCGGGCAATACCAGTGGCATCGCTGGGACGAGACGATTTCGGTGCCGACCGATGTCGATGCATTGAAAACCCGCCTCGCCGAACTCGGCGCGAATGACGTGCTGCGCATCGAGGTCGGCGGCACCGCGGCGCTCGCCGATGCCGAGGCGCTGCATGTCGCGGTCGAACAGGCGCGCGCGCGCGTGCGCGCGTTGCGTGCCGATCTGGGCAGTCTGCACGTGCTGCCGACCGCCGACGATCTCGCCGAACTCGGCGCGCAAAGCGGCTATCTCGCGAAGGTGGTGGCGCGGCTGCGCGGTCTGCAGGAAGACGCGCAAGCCGATCCGCAAGAGGCGCGGCGCGCGGCCGAGGCGTTGCTGCTGCTGGCGCGTTTTCAGCGCGACCAGCGGCAACGCGATTCGCAGGCCGCACCACCCGCGCAGACGCGCGAGCGGCAGCAACCTGAAGCGCCGCGTGAAGGAGCCCCCGCATGAAGCTGCAACGTATCGCGATTCAGGAATTCAGGCAGTTCGGCGGGCAGATCGTGATCGACGATCTGCAGCCCGGTCTCAATCTGTTCATCGGCCCGAACGAGGCCGGCAAAAGCACGATTGCCGAGGCGGTGCGCACGGTGTTCCTCGAACGCTACAAGGCGTCGCATCTGAAAGACCTGTTGCCGTGGGGGCTCGCGAGCGGGCAGCCGTCGGTCGAGGTCAGCTTCGAGCTCGATGGTGTGGCGTGCCGTCTGTCGAAGCAGTTCGTGTCGCGTCAGCGTTGCGAGCTGAGGATCGGCCAGGCCGTGTATAGCGAGGACGAAGCCGAAGACAAGCTCGCCGCGCTGCTCGGCTTCTCGCGCGCGGCGCGCGGTCCGATGAAAGCCGAGAACGCCGGCGTGCCGGGTCTGTTGTGGGTGCAGCAAGGCGGCACGCAGGAGATGCGCGATTCGACCGGGCACGCGGCGCAGTATCTGCGCGACGCGCTCACGCAACTGTCGGGCGGCCGCGAAGCGGGCGGCGAGGACGCGCTGATCGCGGCCGTGCAGCGCGAGCTGCGGCAACTGCTGACCGCGCGCACGCAGAAGTCGACCGGGCCGCTCGCCGAGGCGGAGCAGAAGCTCGCCTCGCTGATCGCGAGCCGCGACGAGCTGCAACAGCAGCGCCAGCAGTTCGACGACAACATCGCGCGCCTCGCCGCCCAACAGCAGGCATTCGACGACGCCGAGCGCAGGCGTCCGTGGGAGCTTCACGAGCAGAAGGCCGCGCTCGCGCAGCAACGTGCCGCGGCGGTCGAACGACTCGAACGCGGTCTCGAAGGGCTCGCGCAGTCGCTGAAGATCGGCGAGGCCGAACTCGCGTTGTCGGTGCAGCAGGAGCAGGGCGCGCTCGAACTGGAGGCGGCCATCGCGCGCGAACGCGAGCAGCTCGACGCGGCGCGCGCGGAGGTCGCGGCCGCGCAAACCGCGCATGTACAGGCGCAAAGCCGTGTGGCGCAATTCGAGCAGGCATCGGCCGAGGCGAACCGCGCGCTCGAACTCGCGAACGCGGCCGTGACCGCCGCCGATCTGCGCAGCCAGGTCGATTTCTATCGGGCGGAGGGCCAGCGGCTCGAAGCGTCGATCGGCGAGGCGGACAAGGCGAACGCGGCGGTGTTGCAGGCCGCGCGAGACGCGGCGGCGCTCGAACTCGACGACGCGCAGTTCAAGCGCCTCGTCGCGCTCGACGGCGAACTGACCGTGCTGCGCGCGCGGACCGAAGCGGCGATGACGCGCATCGAGTACAGCTTGAATGGCGAGTTGAGCGTCGGCGATCAGACGATCAGCGGCACGGGCGTGCTGCATGTCGACGATGAAAAGCGCATCGGCCTCGGCAAGCTCGGCGAATTGCGCGTGATTCCGGGCGTGTCCGATCTGTCCGCGCGGTTGTCGGAGCTGGCGTCGCTCGAGGCGAAGCACGCGCAGTTGCTGCGCTCGCTCGGCGTCGCGTCGGTGGGCGATGCGCAGGCGCGTCACGAGCAATGGAAAACGCTGGTCGCGCAACAGAACAGCCAGGCGAGGATTCTCGAGGTCCATGCGCCGCAAGGCATCGATGCGTTGCGTGCGGCGCTGGCATCGACGGCGGCGCGCTTGCAGGCGTCGAGCGAGCGCCTTGCCAGTCTGCCCGACGTGTCCGCGGCGCCACCGCTCGACGACGCGCGCCGCAACGCCGACATCGCGCGCGACGCGTTGGAGATCGCGCGCAAGGTGCTCGCGCAGGCGGCGGGCGCGCAATCCAGCGGCGTTGCGAAGGCCGATTCGCTCACGGCGCAGTTGCAGCGCAAAGAAGCGCAGCTGCACGACGAGGCGTTTCGGCGCAACCGCGCGCAATGGCAGGCGCATATCGTCGAGCAACGCATCAAGGTCGATGCGCTGAAGAACCAGCGCGGCGAGCGCGAGCGCGAACTCGATGCGGCGCGTCTGGACGACCCCGTGGCGGAGGCGAAGCGCTATCGCGCATCGGCGGAGCTCGCGCGCAACGAGCAGCACGAGCGTCAACTGCGGATCGCGGAGCTGCGTAGCCAGCTCGAAACGATGGGCGCATCGGGCCTCGGCGAACGGCTTGCCGCGCTCGAAGCCCAGGTTGAGCAGGCCACGCGTCGCAACGACGAACTGCGCCTGCGCGCGAGCGCGCTGAGTCTGCTCGACGAAGTGCTGGTCGACGAACGCGACGCCGCGCTCGCCCAACTGCGTGCGCCGTTGACCGAGCGGGTCGGTCACTACCTGAAGCGGCTTTTTCCGCAGTCGAGCCTCGCGCTCGGCGACGATCTGATTCCGGCGATGCTCGATCGCGACGGCCGCGCGGAACTGCTCGATGCGCTCAGCTTCGGCACGCGCGAACAGCTCGGCATCCTGACGCGGCTCGCGTATGCGGATCTCTTGCAGGCCTCAGGCCGGCCGACTCTGCTGATGCTCGACGACGCCGCGGTACACACCGATGCCGCGCGCCGCGACGCGCTCAAACGCGCGTTGATCGACGCGGCGACGCGGCATCAGATTCTGGTGTTCACGTGCCATCCGGAGTTGTGGGACGACCTGGGCGTCAGGCAGCGGGCGGTGCAGGATCTGAAGGTGGGGTGAGCGGGGCGGGCCGGTACCACCCGGTACGGTCCGCTTACTCGTACCACCGCGGCGTGTACACCCACTGCGCGCCGTGATGACCGCAAGCGAATCTTCTCGTCAGCGACGACCCGACGATCACCATCGTGCGCATATCCACATCGGCCGAGCGAAGCTCGCCGAGCGTCAGCGTGCGCAGCGTGCCGCCGGGCCGGCCGATATCGCGACCCAGCACCACCTGGGTCGATGGCACGCGATACTCCCGCACGATGTCGAGTGCCTTGTCGAGTTGCCACGGACGCGCGCGCGAAATCGGGTTGTAGAACGCCATCACGAGATCGGCTTGCGCCGCATGGCGCAGGCGGGTTTCGACGATCGTCCACGGCTTCAGGTTGTCCGACAGCGACAGCATGCAGAAGTCGTGGCCAAGCGGCGCGCCGGCCTGCGCGGCGGTCGCGAGCGCGGCCGACACGCCCGGCACGATCGATAGTTCGACGGCCGCCCATGCGTCGTTCCGGGAAGCTTCGAGCGCTTCGAGCACGGCGGCCGCCATCGCGAACACGCCGGGGTCGCCCGACGACACCATCACGACCGAGCGGCCTTCGCTCGCGAGCTCGAACGCGTGCCGCGCGCGCTGCATTTCCTCGCGATTGTCGGTGCCGTGCACGCGCTGACCGGCGCGCAGCGGGCCGGCCATTTTCACGTAGGTGTCGTAGCCGAGGATGTCGGTCGCTTCGTTCAACGCGGTGCGCGCGGCCGGGACCATCAGCTCGGCCCGGCCGGGACCGAGGCCGATCACGGTCAGACGGCCTCGGGCACGGCCGAGCGTCGCGGGGTCGATGGCGAGCGGGGAGAGGGCGAGCGCGACGTTGGGGTGCGCATCGTCGTGCAGCGTTTCGTGGGGGACGCGTAGCGCGGTATGCAGCAACCTTGCGGCACTCGATTCGCCCGGTTCGGCGCTGGCATCGGCGAAGCGCAGCGGCACCTCGAGAAGCCTTGCCGCTTGCGCGAGCGCCGGGTCGGCCATGCTCGTCGATGGCGCGAGCAAGGCCGCAAGCGAAAGCATCGCGAGACCCTGCGCGTTCAGTGCCGCGCGCACGCGCGCGACGATCGCGTCGGCGGCATCGGCATCGTCGCTGGCGACAGCCGCCACCACACTGCGCGGATGAATCACGAGCTCGTCTTCACGCCCATCCCACGCGCGCGGCGTCACGCGAATCGCGAGACGCGCCGACGCCGAGCGCGGCAGTTGCGCGTCCTCGAGCCACGGCGCGTCGCCTTCGATGCGCGTGCTTTCGCCCGCGAGCAGATCCGACACGAAGCGCTTGCCCTGACCCAGGTCGGCGAGCGCATAGCCATCGGGCGGATTGAGCACGCAGGTGCCGAAACGCAGCTCGCCGCTCGTCGTGATCGCGGGCTGTACGGCCAACGCCGCGGCGATGTCGCGCGCCATCACGTTGACGCCCGCGAGGCCGCCGAGCAGCGGCACGACCGCGCTGCCGTCCTCGGCGACCGCGAGGACCGGCGGCTCGGCGCCTTTGTTCGACAGCAGCGGCGCGAGGCAGCGAATCACGATGCCGGCCGCGCACAGCGCGACGATCGGCGTGCCGCGCGCATACAGCTCGCGCAGATGCGCGCCGAGTTCGCCGTACGAGACGTCGGCGTCGACGCGCCCTTGCAGCGCATGGACCTGGCAGTCCGTGGCAACGCCGGCCGCGGCATGCGCGCCACGCTCGACATACGACGCCTGAATCCGCCGCGCGGTCGCAAGCGCGCCCGTACCGAGAATCACGATGGCGGGCGCGTTCATCCTTGCCATTTTTGCCCCGGCACGACCAGCAGTGAGAAATACGGCGACGCCATCGGATCGACTTCCGCGAGCGGCACGATGCGCTGATTTCGCATCGTCGCGCGTTCGACGTACAGCGCGCGCTGCGCGAGTCCGAGTTCGTCGAGTACGCGCCGTACCTTGTCGAAATTGCGGCCGAGTTTCATGATGACCGCCGCGTCGGCGTCGGCCAGACGGCGGCGCAATTCATCTTCGTGCAGCACGCCCGACAGCACCGACAAGCTCTGGTTGCGATAGACGAGCGGCGCGCCGAGCACCGCCGCGCCGCCGAGCATCGAGCACACGCCGGGCACTACCTCACTGTCGTAGCGCGCCGCGAGCCGGTCGTGCAGATACATGTACGAGCCATAGAAGAACGGATCGCCTTCGCAGATCACCGCGACGTCGCGGCCCGCGTCGAGATGGCCCGCGACGATTTCGGCGGCGGTGTCATAGAAGTCCGCGATGATCGCTTCGTACGACAGCGGCGGTTCGAGTGCTTCGGTGGTGACCGGATAGACGAGCGGCAGATGCTGCTGCGCGTCGTGCAGATGCGCCTCGATGATGCCGAACGCGTTGCCCTTCTTGCCCTTCGCGACGAAATACGCGACCACCGGCGCCGCTTTGAGCAGCCGCAGTGCCTTCAACGTCAGCAATTCCGGGTCACCGGGACCGACGCCGATGCCGTACAGCCGTCCGCGACTCGTTAGCTGGCTCGCCATTTATTCGACCTCCGTCGCAAGCGCGTTGACCGCGGCGGCGGCCATCGCGCTGCCGCCGCGCCGTCCGTGCACGACCACATAGGGGACGCCGCGGCTGTTTTGCGCGAGTGCCGCTTTCGATTCCGCCGCGCCGACGAAGCCGACCGGAAAGCCGAGAATCAGCGCCGGCTTTTGCGCGCCGGCATCGAGCATGTCGAGCAGATGAAACAGCGCGGTCGGTGCATTGCCGATCACGACGACGCTGCCCGCCAGATGCGGGCGCCACAATTCGAGCGCGGCGGCCGAGCGCGTGTTGCCGATTTCGCGCGCGAGCGCGGGCACGTCCGGGTGCGTGAGCGTGCAGATCACTTCGTTGTTCGCGGCCAGCCGCGCGCGCGTGATGCCTTGCGCGACCATGCCCGCATCGCACAGGATCGGCGCGCCTTGCGAGAGCGCGCGGCGGCCCGCGCTGCCGGCGCCGTCGGAGAACGCGAGGTCGTCGATCACGTCGACCATGCCGCACGCGTGGATCACGCGCACCGCGAGCTTTTCGAGGTCGGCGGGGATGCGCGCGAGGTCGGCCTCCGCGCGGATCGTCGCGAACGATTGGCGATAGATCTCCTGACCGTCGCGAATGTAATCAAGCATGTGGAGTACTCCGGGCGAGGCGCGCGAGCAGCGCGGCGGCCTCGTCGATCGTCAGTTGGGGCGCGACGCATTGGCCGAAGCCGGGGCGGCCGTCGCGTCGATAAAGGTCGTAGAGGCCGGGCGCGGCGGCGAGCAGCGTGTAAGGCGCGCGATGGGCGGCCGCGCAGGAGCGCGGACAGCCGGTCAGATGCACGTCGACGCCGGCGGGTAAGCGCTCGGCGAGTTGCAGCGCGTCGGTCTTGGTGTCGGCGAGGCCCTTCGCGCAACCGGCCGAACCGGTGCAGGCGATCACGTGCGTGATGGCCTGCGCGGGATCGCACGCGAGACCGAGTGCGATCAGCTTCGCGAGCACGGCGGGCACCGCTGTCGTCGCGATGTCGGGCAGCAGCACGCTTTGCCATGGCGTCGCGTGCAACCTGCCGTTGCCGTGTTTTTGCGCGAGCGCAGCCAGGGCGCGCAGCGTGGCCGCATCGATCCGGCCGAGCGGTGGTTGGCCGCCGACATGCGACGTGCCGTCGCCGCGCTGCGCGTGCGCGCCGAGCCGCAGCGATGGGTCGGCGGCGATGTGCCGTTGCCAGTGGCTCAGCGATGCGTCGCGCGCGAGCGGGAAATCGACGTAGCGCTGCGCGTGCTGCAGCAGCGCGTCGGCGCAATGCGTGGCGAGCAGGTCGCGCATGCGGGTCGTGTCGGCTGCGGCGAGGTCGAGGAACGTGTGCAGCAACGCGCGCAGGAGCGCGGGCACGCGCGACGCCGGCACCGCCGCGAGCGCGCCCGTGCCGTTGGAATCGTGATGGTCGCGCGGGTTCGAGTTCTCGCCTGCCGGAGCCGGGCACCCCGCGAGGCCGAACACAAAGCGCACGCCTTCTTCGTCAGCCGACGCCGCGAGCCACACGTCATGCGGATGATCGACCCGCGCAAGGTGTTCGCCGCCGTCGAGCAGCAGCGCGAATTTCGGCGACAACGCTACCAAGCGCGCATCGCCTTGCAGCAGCGTCAGCAGTTCTCCGCACAGCGGCGTCGTGTCGATCAGCGCGTGCGGATCGCGGCCGGCGGCGGGGCTGATCATCACGTTGCGGACGTCGTCGGCGGAACTGAGCGCGCCGGCCGGTCCAAGCCCCGCGCCGATCAGCGCCGCGCTCAACGCCGCTTCGTGTCCGTTACGCACGCCGCGCAGTTGCAGATTCGCGCGATTGGTCAGCTCGGCGACGCCGTTCGCGTGCCGCGTGCTGGCATCGGCGATCGCGCGTGCCTGCGCCGCGCTCAGCACGCCGCCGGGCAGTTTGATGCGGCAGATGCCGCCGTCGCGCGCGGAGACGATGCGCAGCAACCCCGGACATGTCGAGGACCGCGGTGTCGTGACCGCGTGGGACGAAACGGTGGGAGGCGAAGCTCGATTCAAAGGGGCACCGGGTTTAGCGTCGCGCGACGGCATGGCTGCGGCCTCGCTGCATGCTGCCCGACGAGGGCCGGCGTGAACTGTGCGGCCGAAAGGCGCTTCGGGCCGACCGTGGGCAATGAAAGCGGCCATTATATCTTTACGCTGTGGCCGCAGCGCCTGTTTGCCGGCCATCGCGCGATGCCGGTGATCCCGGGTGCATGGCGCTCCGCCGCGAAGCCGCGGGCCGCATGGCGGCGGTATCATGCGGACTTTCGCAACCGGCGCTCCGAGCGTGCGCAAAGCCGCATGCGTGAGCCGGTGCAATCGCTAAAGAATCGACGCAACCGATGAGGATGGATGCATGCCGGCATGGCTGACCGTAGTGGGCATTGGCGACGACGGCTTCGCCGGTTTGGGGCGGCCCGCGCGGCGTGCGTTGCTGGGCGCGTCGGTCGTGTACGGCGGCGAGCGCCATCTGGCGATGCTGCCCGCGCGGCTCGCCGCGCGCCGTGCCGCGTGGCCGCGTCCGTTCGATCTCGCGCCGTTGCTCGCCGAGCGTCCGCACGCGGTGTGCGTGCTCGCGAGCGGCGACCCGATGCTGTTCGGCGTCGGCGCGACGCTCGCGCGGCAGTTGCCGGCCGGCGAGTTGCGCGTGCTGCCGGCGCCGTCGTCGTTGTCGCTCGCGGCCGCGCGGCTCGGCTGGCCGTTGCAGGATGTCGCGACCGTCTCGCTGGTCGGCCGACCGCTTGCCGCGCTGAATGCGCATCTGCGTGACGGCGCGCGCCTGTTCGTGCTGAGCGCGGACGGGCACACGCCCGCGGCACTGGCGGCCTCGCTCGATGCGCGCGGTTTCGGCGCGACTGCCATGACCGTGCTCGAACATCTGGGCGGTGCACGCGAACGGCGTGTCGATGGCCGCGCGGGTCAATGGCCGGCCGGCGAGATGGCCGCGCTGAATCTGATCGCGCTCGCGTGCCGCGCGTCGGCGCATGCGCCGCGTCTGCCGCTGACCTGCGGTTTGCCCGACGACGCCTTTATCCACGACGGCCAGTTGACCAAGCGCGACGTGCGTGTCATCACGCTCGCGCGCCTCGCGCCCGCGCCCGGCGAGTTGCTGTGGGACGTCGGCGCGGGCAGCGGTTCGATCGGAATCGAATGGATGCGCGCGCATCCCACGTGTCGCGCGATCGCGATCGAAGCGAACGAAGCGCGGCAGCGCTTCATCGAACAGAATCGCGATGCTTTGGGCGTGCCCGGGCTGCAACTCGTGGCCGGCCGCGCGCCTGACGCGTTGCGGGGATTGCCGGCGCCGCACGCGGTGTTCATCGGCGGTGGGGTGACGGAGCCCGACGTGCTCGACACCTGTTGGACACAACTGCGCGACGGCGGCCGGCTCGTCGCGAACGCGGTGACGCTGCAAGGCGAGGCGGTGCTCGCCGCATGGCGCGAGCGGCATGGCGGTACGCTGACGCGCATCGGACTCGCTCACGCGCAACCGCTCGGCGGCTTCGATACGTGGCGCCAGGCGTTGCCGATCACCCTGCTCGACGTGACCAAACCCGCCAAACCATCGGCCGATTCGTGATGCGCGACGAGACTCCCGAGCAGCCGGCGCCGCTGCGCAGCGGCTATACGACCGGCAGTTGCGCGACCGCGACGTCGCTCGCGGCCGCTCGTCTACTGCTGGCGGGCGAGGTTAGCGAGGTCGCGGAGATCGTGTTGCCGAAGGGCCAGCATGTGCCGATGCGGCTCACGTTCTGCCGGCTTACCGCGCTGGACGGCGAGCGGATCGCCGAAGCCGGCACGATCAAGGACGCCGGCGACGATCCCGACGTGACCCATGGCGCGCTCGTGTTCGCGCGCGTGCGCCTCGTGCCCGGGCCCGGTGTGATCTTTCGCGCGGGGCCGGGCGTCGGCACGGTCACACGCGCGGGGCTTACATTGCCGGTCGGCGAACCGGCGATCAATCCGGTCCCGCGCCAGATGATCACGCAGCACCTCGTCGAACTCGCCGCGCGCCACGCGTATCGCGGCGGCTTCGAAGTGACGATCGGCGTCGAAGGCGGCGAAGCGCTCGCGCTGAAAACGATGAACCCGCGACTCGGGATCGTCGGTGGACTGTCGATCCTCGGCACCACCGGCATCGTGCGGCCGTTTTCGTGCTCGGCATATATCGCGTCGATCCATCAGGGCATCGACGTCGCGCGCGCGAACGGCTATACGCATGTGGCCGCCTGCACCGGCAACGCGAGCGAGGACGCGATGCGCGCGCACTACGGCCTGCCCGATATCGCGCTGATCGAAATGGGCGATTTTGTCGGCGCGGTGCTCAAGCATGTGAAGCGCGCGCCGGTCGAGCGACTGAGCATTTGCGGCGGCTTCGGCAAGCTCAGCAAGCTCGCGGCCGGCCATCTCGATCTGCATAGCCGCAACTCCAGCATCGATCTCGAACAACTCGCCGGCTGGGCTGCCGCGCATGGCGCCGACGCCGCGCTGCAAGCGGCCATGCGCGCGGCCAACACGAGCCAGCAGGCGCTCGCGCTTGCTCACGCGCGGCAGGTGCCGCTCGGCGATATCGTCTGTCGGCACGCGTTGGCCGTTGCTCGCGATATCGTGCCGCCGCAGGTCAGCGTCGAAATCTTCGCGATCGACCGGCAGGGCAACATCGTCGGAGTCGCGCGATGACGCGCATCCTACTGCTCGGCGGCACCGGCGACGCGCTGAAGATCGCGCGCCAACTCGGTCCCGCGCATGTGTACAGCCTCGCGGGACTCGGCAAGGTCCCCGACGACTTGAAGTGCGCGGTGCGCGTCGGCGGTTTCGGCGGCAGCGCGGGTCTGGCGCGTTACCTCGCGAGCGAAGCGATCGGCCTCGTGATCGACGCGACGCATCCGTACGCGGCGCGGATCAGCGCGAATGCCGTCGACGCGTGCCGCGTGGCGAAGGTGCCGTGCTGGGCGCTGCGGCGTCCAGCGTGGCAGCCGCAAGCCGGCGACGACTGGCGCATGGTCGATGACTGGAACGAACTGATCGACACGCTCGCGCCGTTCAGGCGGCCGCTTTTCACGCTCGGGCGCGAACCGCTCGCGCATCTCGACGAGATTGCGCCGCATCAATTCTGGACCGTGCGCGTGCTCGATTCGCATCCGGACACGGCGCGCTCGCGCATCCTCGCGGCGCGCGGACCGTTCACGCTCGACGGCGAACGCGCGCTGTTCGCGCTGCAGGCGTTCGACGTTGTCGTCAGCAAGAACAGCGGCGGCGGCGCGACCGAGGCGAAGCTCGAGGTCGCGCGCGAACGTGGCTTGCCGGTGATCATGCTGCGACGGCCGGTGTTGCCCGAGGTCGATCGCGAGTTCGCCGGCGTTGCCGATCTTCTCGATGCGTTGCCCGAGCAGGCGAATGCGGATTCGGGTAAGTGAGCAAATAATTGGAGTACTGAATGACAGTGTTTTTTATCGGCGCGGGTCCGGGCGACCCGGAACTGATCACGGTCAAAGGGCAGCGTCTCGTGCGCAGTTGTCCGGTGATCCTGTATGCGGGGTCGCTGGTGCCGGCCGCGGTGCTCGAAGGTCATAGCGCGCAACAGGTGATCAACACCGCGGAGCTCGATCTCGACCAGATCGTCGCGCTGCTCGCGGCGGCGCATGCGAAGGGCCAGCATGTCGCGCGCGTGCATTCGGGCGATCCGTCGCTGTACGGTGCGATCGGCGAGCAGATCCGCCGTTTGCGCGAGCTGGCCATTCCTTACGAAATCGTGCCCGGCGTGACCGCGACGGCCGCATGCGCGGCGGCGCTCGGCTGCGAGTTGACGCTGCCCGGCGTGTCGCAGACGCTGATCCTCACGCGCTACGCGAGCAAAACGTCGATGCCCGAAGGCGAGCAGTTGGGCGATCTCGCGCGGCATCGCGCGACGCTGGCGATTCACCTCGGCGTGCGGCATCTCGCGCGCATCGTGGATGAGTTGCGGCCGCATTACGGCGGCGCGTGTCCGATCGCGGTGATCTATCGCGCGAGTTGGCCCGACGAGGAAAAGATCACTGGCACGCTCGACGATATCGTCGCGAAGGTGCAGGGCAGCGCGATCGAGCGCACCGCGCTGATTCTGGTCGGCCAGGTGCTGGCCGCCGAAGGGTTCGCCGATTCGACGCTGTATGCGAAGGGCAGTTGACGGCGCCGTGAAAGCCGTTCTGGCGTCAGGAAGCCGCTTGGGTTGTCGATCATAATGTGACGCAGCGCGCGAGCCTGGCCGCCCGTCTGCTGGCAAAACGCGAAGCGCGAAAACGCGAAAATCCGCAAGTTCTGCACCGCCTCGCGGCGCGCAGACCGCTATCGTGGCGCCATGATGAAGCCCAGCACCGAACGTGATTACCGTCGACGGATCGCTCGCGTGGTCGAGGCCATTCTGGTCGAGCCCGGCGCGCGACACACGCTCGACAGCCTCGCGGCCGTCGCGCATATGTCGCCGTATCACTTCCACCGGATTTATCGCGCGTTGATGGGCGAGAGCGTTGGCGACACCGTCAAGCGTCTGCGGCTCGCCGAGGCGGCCCAGCGGTTGACCGACGCCGCGCAGGTCACCGCGGTCGCGCACGACGCCGGCTACGACAGTCCCCAAGCATTCGCGCGCGCGTTTCGTGATTTCAGCGGTGTGTCGCCGAGCGAATTCAGAACCCGGCAGCGGCATCTGGTGGCGAATCCGGCGGTTTCGACAGCTTCGGCGCGGACCCTGCGAACGGCGCAAGCGCGCATCGCGCAGCGAGGCGACGGCGATGGCGCCCGCATTCACGATGGCGTCGACGGTAACCGTGACGAAAGCACCGAAAGCCAAAGCCCGCCCGCGCTGCCGTCCGTCGAAGTCACCGAGCTCGCGCCGCTCGACGTGCTATGCCTTCGCCATGACGGCCCGATCGCGACGATCGGCCAGACCTTCCACACGCTGATGACGACGCTGCGCTGCGACAAGAACCCGCTGTTGCAACAGCGGGTCGGCATTTGCGCGCGCGATCCGTCGATGGCTGGCGGGTTTTGCTATCACGCGGCAATTGTCGCGGGCTCGCAGGCGGCGTTGAGCAGTGCGATGGAGCGGCTCGACGAAGCCGCGCAACGCCCGCGTGTTGCCGGGCCGCCGCCGGGCATCGAGCCGCTGCGGCTCGAAGGCGGGCTGTATGCGGTGCACCGCCTCGTCGGCCCTTATGCGCTGATCTCGCCCACTTTCAGGGCGCTGTACAGCGGCTGGCTGCCGCGCAGCGGCTACCGGCGCGATCAGCGGCCGGGGCTGGAACTGTATCGAAGCACGCCCGATCGCGGCGCGCAACATCCCTGCGTCACCGATCTGCTGATCCCCATTTGCGAGAACTAACCATGATGCGTCGAGGTTGTGCCGCGCTGTCGAGCGCGGTGGTGGTGTCGTTGACCGCGGCGCTGTCTGGCGCGATGTGGGCTTCGTTGCCGGCGAACGCCATCGCGCAAACCGCCTCCGCCGGCTGGCATGTCGGCGAAACGAGCCGCGTATTTCACCCCGCCGTGGCCCGCAACTGGCGCGGCGCGCAAACGCAGGCGCTGATCACGCGCATCTGGTACCCGGCCGATGCGGCGCAACCCGAGACGCCTCACGATATCGGCGCGCCGGGCCATCCGATGTTCGTCGGCCACGCGGCCGCCGACGATGCCCCGCTGTCCGCCGCGCAGCCCAAATACCCGTTGCTGCTGCTATCGCACGGCACCGGCGGCAGCGCGGACAGTCTCGACTGGCTCGCGGCCTCGCTGGCCGCGCAGGGTTATATCGTCGCGGGCGTCAATCATCCGGGTAACAACGCGCTGGAGCCGCGCACGCGCGACGGCTTCATCCTCTGGTGGGAGCGCGCGACCGATTTGAGCGAAGTGCTCGACGGGGTGCTCGCGGACCCGCGTTTCGGTCCGCGCGTCGACACGACGCGGATCGGCGCGCTGGGCTTTTCGCTCGGCGGCTATACGGTGCTCGAAGTCGCGGGCGCACGGACCGATCGCGCGGCGCTGGAGCGCTTCTGCACGTCGCCCGAAGCCGATGCGATCTGCTCGCCGCCCGAAGCCGCCAATCTCGCGCACGCGCCGGGCACGCCGGCGCTAACGGTCGAGGGGCTATCGGCGGAAACGAACGCATCGCGCGCGCGCTCGGGCGACTCGTATCGCGATCCGCGCGTCAAAGCCGCGTTCGCGATCGCGCCCGCGCTCGGCGAGGCATTCAACAGTTCGTCGTTCAAGGAAGTGACGATTCCGGTCGCGCTGCTGGCGGGCGAGGCGGACACGACCGCGCCAGTCAACACCAACATTCACCGCATCGCGGGCTTCATGCCGCAAGCGACGGTGACGATGGTGCCGGGCGCCTCGCACTATACGTTCATGGATGTGTGCGAGCCCGAGGCGATGGAGCGTCTGGCGCCGATCTGCAAGGACGGGCCGGGTGTCGATCGCGCCGCGATTCATGCGCGAACCGCGGCACAGGTGCGTGATTTCTTCGCGGCGACGCTGCCGGCGGGCGGCCCGTAGCGCTCGCGAACGCACGTGGTTCGCGACGCCGCGCGACTCAGTCCTCGAGCGGCGACAATGCCTTGAGTGGTGCCGGCTTGTCGTCGCCGAATCGGATCGTTGGGACCAGCGCGAGCAGCGCGACCACGAATAGCGCGATCACGAACATCGACACGAAGGTCAGATGCAGCGACTGGTGCAGCACGAGCCGGACCAGATCGCTGTCGCCGAGATCGGCGGCGCGGTTCTGCAGCAGCGCCTTCAGCTGATCCGACGTGACGGTCGCGACGCCCTGCGAATGACTGAGCCCGAAGTTCAGCACCGCGCCGAACAGCGTCGCGCCGAGCGTGCTGCCGAGATTGCGCGAAAACAGGTTCGACGCGGTCGCGCTGCCGCGTTCGTCCATCCTGACGATCTCCTGGATCAGCACGAGCGAACTGACGCTCGACGTCCCCATGCCAAAGCCCATGATCAGCGACGCGAACCCGGCGACGAGCGGCGACGCGCCCGGCGACAGCAACAGCAGCAGCACCGCGCCGAGCGGCACGAACGCGCTGCCGCAGATCAGGATGCGCCGCAAACCGAGCCGGTGAAACGACTTCGCCGCGAACGTCGCGCCGGTGGGCCAGCCGACCATCATCATCGTCAGCGCGAGGCCGGCCACCACGGGCGAACGATGCAGCACGCCCTGCACGTACATCGGCAGGAACGTGGTCGCGCCCATCAGGATCATGCCGGCCAGCACCGTCGCGCTGTTGCATGCGGCGATCGGGCGGCGGCTCCATAGCGCGAACGAGATCATCGGTTCGGCCGCGCGACGCTCCTGCCGCACGAACAGCAGCACGCACAGCACGAAGACGCCGGCTGCGAACGAGGCTGGCGCCAACGCGTCGTCGCCGGCGTAGGTCAGCGCCATCATCAGCGCTGCGATCGCGGCCATGAACAGCGCGGCGCCGGCGAAGTCGATGGACGGCCGCGCGTGCCGTTCCGATTCGCGCAGGAACGCGATGAAGCCCGCCGCCGACGCAAGCCCGATCGGCACGTTCATCCAGAAGATCCACGCCCACGACAGGTTGTGAATGATGAAGCCGCCGACCATCGGACCCACGACCGCCGAAATCGCCCACACGCTCGCGAGATAACCCTGCACCTTGCCGCGTTCGCGCGCCGGGTACAGATCGGCGACGACGGTCAGCGTGACCGGCTGGATTGCGCCCGCGCCGATCCCCTGGATCAGGCGGAACACGATCATCGCCGGCATCGACCACGCGAAGCCGGCGAGCACCGAGCCGACGAGAAAGATCGCGATGCCCGCGAGGATCACGGGCTTGCGCCCATAGAGGTCGGCGAGCTTGCCGAACACCACGGTCATCGCGGTCTGCGTCAGTAGGAACGACGAGAACACCCAACTGTATAAATGCAGGTCGCCGAGTTGCGAGACGATCTGCGGCATCGCGGTCGACACGATGGTCGCTTCGATCGCGACCATCGCCATCGAGGCCATCACGGCGGCGATCACGAGCGGGCGTGAAGATTGAGTATTGCGGGACATGAAGGGCGTAGTATCGATATGTTGAATGCGTCGACGGCCCGGAGGAGGCCTTGCTGCGACGCATCGGCGCGGCCGCGCGTGGCGGCCGGTCAGGAGTATGCACCTTGCGGAGAATGCGCGCTCGCGCCCGGGCAGCCGGCGAGCCGGCCGGATTGGGCACGACCGTTGCGTATTCGGATTTCCCTTTGACACACGGAGGACAATCATGAGGATCGAATTCACCGGACGCCGGGAAGTGGTGGCTGCTGCGCGCGTCGCCTACGAGGCCAATGTGGACGGGAAGGACGTATGGTGCAGCGTGTCGCTGGACGCGCTCAATGACCATTTCGGCAATGGCAGCCTCGGCAACGGCGCCCCGTCTGCTCACGATCTGGTGGGAGCGTTCGAGGCGAACCGCGCCCGCATTGAAAATGCTACGCGGCGGGTGCTCGAACGCAACGGGGGACGGTCCGTGGAGCTCGAGACGCGCGACTTCGATTGAGCGACCCGCTTGCTTGTATCGGGTCAAGCGATTCGTGCCGCGGTGGAAAGGACTCTTCCATCGCGGCGACTATATCCGCGACGTCGGCGCGGCTACAGTATCGACGCACACACCGCTTAACGCGTGTGAGCGAGAGAGTTGGACCCGGCTGCCGGCAGCCGGGTCTTTTTTTATGGCGCGTGCAAGCATTCCATTATTTCGCTGGCAGTTCACCGCAGGAGCGTCCGACGATTAGCACGGTGATTCGCGCGACGATTGAAAGGCTGCGGTATAGTCGCGGCAACTTTAAATCCGTCTCTTCGATTCTCTGGAGAATATCGTGCAGGAAATCATCGAAGGTCTGATCCGCTTTCAACGCGAGGTCTTTCCACAGCAAAGCGCACTCTTCAAGCGTTTGTCGACCGCGCAGAATCCCAGCACGCTCTTCGTGACCTGTTCGGACAGCCGCGTGGTGCCGGAACTGCTGACGCAGACCGAACCGGGGTCGCTGTTCGTGATCCGCAACGCGGGCAACATCGTGCCGTCGTACGGTCCGGAGCCGGGCGGCGTGTCGGCGACCGTCGAATATGCGATTGCCGTGCTCGGCGTGACCGACATCGTGATCTGCGGCCATTCGAACTGCGGCGCGATGACGGCGATCTCGAGCTGCACGAATCTGGAGCACATGCCGGCGGTCGCGAGTTGGCTGCGTCACGCGGATGCGGCGAAGGCGATCAACGCGTCGCGCCACTACTGCTCGGATGCGGAGCGTCTCGAGGCGCTGGTCAAGGACAACGTGATCGCGCAGCTCAGCAACATCCGCACGCATCCGTCGGTGGCGGTCGGACTCGTGAACAAGACGCTGCGGCTGCACGGCTGGATCTTCAATATCGAAAGCGGTGAAATGCTTGCGCTCGATGGCAAGACCGGTAACTTCTTGCCGCTTGCGGATAATCGGGAAATTTGTGCGAGTTGAAGTGGCATTAAAACGGGTTTTTAGTTTGCGGGATTAACACTCGGCTTGCTAAAAGCCGGCGCGGCGGCGCGGTTTCAACCCCACCGCGCCGCCCGCCACAACCATCCCTATCAGCTCGACGACACCAGCGAATCCGACGGCACGATCTTCAACACACCAGGGCTCTTCGCAGCCGGGTTCGACCACAGCAGATGCATGCTCGCCGCGCTCGTGCCGTGCAAGTACTCGACCTTGATCGACGCCCTGATTTGCCAAAGTGGGCGCGAGGGAGCGCGGGCATAATCCTGTTTTCCATCACCCACGCCCACCGAATTGTCCATGCCGCACGTCGCCGCCGTCCGCCCGAGCGCCATACCGTTGCGCAGCGTCGCGCTGATCCTGGTGTCGATGTTCTGCTTCGCGCTCGTCGACGCCCTCGCGAAATCGCTTGCGCTCGCCTATCCGGCCAACGAGGTCACGTTCTTCCGCATGCTGTTCGGTCTGTTCCCGGCCCTCGCGATGTGCCTGCGCGGCAAGCCGCTCGCCACGCGCTTGCGGCAACTGGACGTGCGCGGGCAGACCCTGCGCGCGCTGACGCTGCTCGGCGCATCGGGGCTGTTCTTTGCGGGCTGCCGTATATGCCGCTCAGCGAGGCGGTCGCGATCGTCTATTCGGAGACCTTGCTCGTGATCGTGCTGGCGCCGCTGTTGTTGCACGAAACGCTCAAGCCGCGCGACGCGCTGGCCGCGGCGGTCGGTTTCGCCGGCATGCTGCTAGTGGTGCGCCCTGACGGCTCGCATGCGAGCTGGCTCGGGCCTGCGCTGCTGATCGCGAGTGCGTTGTGCGGCGCGCTGTCGATCATCCAGATCAAGCGCATCAAAGCCAGCGACGATTCGGGCACGACCGTGCTGTACTTCACGCTGGTCGGCACGGCCGTCATGGGCGCGTCGCTGGTCTTCGCATGGCGCACACCGTCGTTCGATGCGCTCGCGATCATGGCGCTGCTCGGCGCGCTTGCGACGGCGGGCCAGTTGCTGATGACGATGGCATTCCGCGATGCCGATGCCGGTGCGCTCGCGCCGTACAACTACACGAGCATCGTGTGGGCCGCGCTGTTCGGCTACCTGGTGTGGGGCGAGACGATCGGCGCAATATCGATGCTCGGTATCGCGTTGATCGTCGGCAGTTCGATCGCCGTCGCGATGCGCGGCAAGCCCGAGGAAGGGCCGCTCGTCTGAGCTGCGCTTGCGTCGCTGAAAACAGGGTCGAAGGGGGCGCCGGAAGAATCGCTTGGGACTCCGATCAAGGCGCGCGTTTGAACGGAAGAATACCCGTCGGTTTCGGACACATCCCCGACCAGATCCGCCGATTCGTCTGTTGTTGGGTCTAAAAAGGAAAACACTGTCATTCGTATCGCCCACACTTTGACTAATGGGTCGGTCGATCGGTTGGAATGGGGAGCGTGCCTTGTATAGCGAACCGAGAATGATCGTGTTGATGGGCCTCGTCTTCGGCGCGGTGACGATCGGGGCCTATGTGTCGCAGCTGGACAACGACTGGTCGTCCGGTCGGGACGTGAGTCTCGTCGCCGACGGCGAACGGGGTGTCAGCGCGACGGGGGCGGCGGCGGGGCAGAGCGAAGGCCGGCCCGGCGCGGCGACGGTCGCGCCGGCAACGCGCCGCCATGCGCTGCGCGACGACGTGGCCGCCTTGCGGGCTCAGCCGGCCGCGTCGATTGGAGCGCAGGCGGGCGATGCTCTGGCCATCGCGGCGCTACAGTTCGCGCGGGAGTCGAACAAGGCGCAGCAGCAGCCGCACCCGCAGCCGCAGCCGCAGCAGACGAGTTTGCCGCCGCAGCCTGCGGTGACTTCGAACTGGACCCAGGCGCCACCCACGGCAAAGACCGGGCACGCACACCATAGCCGCGTTGCGTCGGGTACCACGACGAAACCGCACTCAGCGCAAAGTGTTGCGACGACATCGGGTAGTCATGCGCGGGGCGGCAGCCACCGGAAAAGTTCTACTGCTGAGCGGTCTGGGAAGAAAGCGGCCAGCGTCGTGCCAGAGGCGCGGCCGTTGCCCCAATATGCAACGCAAGGCGTCGAGTCGCCTTGGTCGATGCCGCGCGCGGGGCTGACCAGCCCGTCCGCAACTCAGGCGGTCGCCAGCAACGGCCCCAAAACCCGCGCCGAAGTAGAGGCCGAACTCGTGCGCGCGCGTGAGAACGGCACGATGCCCGCGTTCGGCAGACCCGAGCCATCGGGACCTGGGGCGCACTGAAGCGGACCTTGCGCCGCGTCCCCGACAACCGTTAGATCAACGACGCGGCGAGCCGCGCGAAGGTGGCTTCGTCGGTGCGATCGAACGCAAGCGGCGTGACCGATACGCACCCCGCCGCGACGGTTGCCGTTTCGCTGTCGGCATCGTTCTCGCGCGGGCCACGATCGAAGCGCAGCCAGTGATACGCAATGCCGCGCGGGTCGACTTCCGGCAGCACCTCGATGTCCCTGACGAGCCCGACGCCCTGGCGCGTCGGCGTCAGCGGACCTGCGTCGGCGGCATCGACGTCGGGGAAGTTGATGTTCAGGCAGGTCGGCGCCGCATGCTCGATCGCGAGCAATTGACGGATCACGCCGGGTGCGAGCGTGCGCGCGGTGTCCCAGCGCACGCGCTCGCGATCGCTGAACGCCTGGCTCAGCGCGAACGACGGCAGCCCGAGCAGCAGACCCGTCATCGCCGCGCCGACCGTGCCCGAGAACATCGTTTCGATGCCGAGGTTGCCGCCGCGATTGACGCCGGACAGCACCAGCGACGGCGGCGCCTCGCGCATCAGATGACGCACGCCCATCACGACGCAATCGCCGGGCGTGCCGGTCACGCCGAAACGGCGTTCGCCCTGGCGGCTCACGCGCAGCGGCGAATGCAGGCCGATGGAATGCGACGTACCGCTCTGGTCGTGCTCGGGCGCGACCACCCAGACTTCGTGCGCGAGCTCGGCGGCCACGGCTACGAGCACGGCGAGGCCGGGCGCGTCGATACCGTCGTCGTTCGTCAGCAGCACTCGCGGCAGCTTGGATTCGTAAGCGGACATCGCGTCAATCTCCTGTGGCTCGGTGAATGAATCGTAGGGAAGGGACGCCCATTATCGGGCTTCCGTCCGACGCGCGTACGATGACGGTGAGCCGCCAACGACCCAGGACGACCCCCATGCAGATCGACCCGTTTGAGATTGCGATCGCCGATCAGGATATCGACGATTTGCGCCGCCGCATCGACGCCACCCGCTGGGCGCCCACGACGCCCGCGCCCGCCTGGCAGCAGGGCGCCGACCCGGCCTGGCTGCGCGAACTCGCGACCTATTGGGCCGGGCAATTCGACTGGCGCGCGGCCGAACGCAGGTTGAACCAGCTGCCGCAATTTCTCGCCGACGTGAACGGCCAGACCGTGCACTTCGCGCATCGGCGCGCCGCGAGTGTCGCGCCCGGCTTTCAGGCTTATCCGCTGGTGATCACGCACGGCTGGCCCGGTTCCTTCTTCGAGTTTCACGCGCTGCTCGATCAGTTGTGCGATCCGGTCGCGTTCGGCGCCGATCCCGCCGACGCCTTCGACGTCGTCGCGCCGTCGCTGCCGGGCTTCGCGTTTTCGCCTGCGCCCGCGCAGGCCGGCATGTCCGCGTTCCAGGTCGCGGACCTGTGGGTGTTACTGATGCGCGGGCTCGGCTACGAGCGCTTCGGCGCGCAGGGCGGCGATCTTGGCGCGGGCGTGTCGATCGCGTTGGCCGCGCATCATCCGCGGGTGGTCGACGGCATCCATCTGAACTTCCTGCCGAGTTCCTATGAGCCCGCGATCGGCGCGGCGCAACTGGAGCTGACGCCGGCCGAGCAGGACTATCTGCGCGAGAAGAACGACTGGGCCGCACTCGAAGGCGGTTACGCGCATCAGCACGGCACCAAACCGCTGACGCTCGCCGCATCGCTGAACGATTCGCCGGTGGGACTCGCCGCATGGATCGGCGAGAAGTTTCGCTCGTGGAGCGATTGCGGCGGCGAGGTGGAAAGCGTGTTCTCGAAAGACGATCTGCTGACCAATATCTCGCTGTACTGGTTCACGCAGTGCATCGGCCCGGCGATGCAGATGTATTGGGAAAACCGCCTGCAGCCGATGCGTTTCTCCGACGGCGAGCGCATCGACACACCAGTCGGCTTCGCGCTGTTTCCGAAGGAGATCAATCATCCGCCGCGAAGCTGGCTCGAACGAACCTTCAACGTCGCGCAGTGGAGCGAAATGCCAGCCGGCGGGCACTTCGCGGCGATGGAAAAGCCCGCGTTGCTCGCGGCCGAGATTCGAAAGTTCTTCAGGCCGTTGCGGCGGAAAGCGCGCTAGGCGCGCAGCGCGACGCGTCACGCTGCTTCTGTTTCACCTGGCACGACCGCGCCGCTGGCGTCGAGCGTCTCGCGGCGATCGCAGGCTGCCCGCATTCATCGACGACAGCCAGGCCAGCGTGGACGGTGGTCGAACTTTCATGCACGAGGGCACCATACACGCTATGGCACATTCGTCGAACCACGATCACCGCCGCCGCTTTCTGCGCACGGCGCTCGGGCTGCCGGCAGCGCTTGTGCTGTCGCGCGTCACGTCCGCGCAAACCGAGGCGCACGCGCAATCCGGTGCCGCCTTACCCCGCATGAGCCACCGCGCGATCCCGTCCACCGGCGAAGCGCTGCCGGTGATCGGCTGCGGCACGTGGCGCACCTTCGACGTCGGCGACGATGCCGCCGCCCGAGCCCAACTCGCCGAGGTGCTGCGCATCCTGTTCGAAGCGGGCGGCTCGGTGATCGATTCCTCGCCGATGTACGGTTCGTCGGAAGCGGTCGCGGGCGCGCTGCTCACGCAGCTCGACGCGCATCGCAAGGCGTTCGTCGCCACCAAGGTCTGGACCGAGGGACGCGAGGCCGGCATCGCGCAGATGGAGGAATCGCTGCGGCGTTTTCAGCAGCCGCATGTCGATCTGATGCAGATCCACAATCTGCTCGACTGGCGCACGCAGCTCGCGACCTTGCGCGACTGGAAAGCGCGCGGCCGGATTCGCTATCTCGGCATCACGCATTACACATCGAGCGCGTTCGACGAAGTCGCGGCGGTGATGCGCAGCGAGAAGCCCGACTTCGTGCAGATCAACTATGCCGCCGACGATCGCGCGGCCGAGCAGCGCATCCTGCCGCTCGCGGCCGATCTCGGCATCGGCGTCGTGATCAATCAACCGTTCGGCGGCGGCGGTTTGCTCGCGCGCGTGATGAAAACGCCGTTGCCCGCATGGGCCGGCGAAATCGGCTGCACGAGCTGGGCGCAGATTCTGTTGAAATTCGTGCTCGCGCAGCCGGCGGTGACGGTCGTGATTCCGGGCACCGGGCGGCCGCAATACATGGCGGACAACGTGCGCGCCGGATCGGGACCGCTACCCGACGACGCGATGCGCGCTCGGATCATCGCGGCGGTCGGCGGCTGACTCGATGCGCAATCCAGTGCGCAATCCATCACGGCGATTACTTGCCGCTTGCTATTCGCATACAGGTGCCGCCTCCCACAAATGCCGCACGATACGGGAATAAAACCCGCCCCACGCCAGTCATGCCTCACGAACCGGGTTCGGTTCGGCGAATCCTTATCGTGAGGTCATCATGTCGTCACATCATTCATTCGATCCGGCGCGTCGCGGCGCGCTGAAGTGTCTTGCGTTCGGTGGCCTCGGCACCGTGTTCATGCTGTCGGGCGGCGTGCTGACGCCGGTCGAACTCGCGCTCGCGGCCGACGCGAACACCGCGACGCCAGCGGCTGGCACGCCGCTTTTCCTGCAGATCAGCGACACGCATATCGGCTTCAACAAGGAGGCGAATCCCGACGTCGCGGGCACGCTGAAACAGACGATCGATTACGTCAACGCGATGCCGGCGCGTCCGCCGCTCGCGATTCACACCGGCGACATCACGCATCTGTCGAAGCCCGCGGAATTCGATCTGGCCGCGCAGCTGATGTCGGGACTGAAGATCACCGAGCTGCACACGGTCCCCGGCGAGCATGACGTCACCGACGGCCCCGGCACGGAGTACTTCAGCCGCTTCGGCAAGGCTTCGGATAACCGCGGCTATTACAGCTTCGATCACCAGGGCGTGCATTTCGTCGGGCTCGTCAACGTGATGCATTTCAAGCCGAACGGCCTCGGCGGTCTCGGCGACGAGCAGCTCGAATGGCTCGAAAACGATCTGAAAGGCCGCTCGTCGAGCACCCCGGTCGTGGTGTTCGCGCACATGCCGATGTGGACCATCTACGAGCCGTGGGGCTGGGGCACCGGCGACGCGGGACAGGCGATGAGCTATCTGAAGCGCTTCGGTTCCGTGACGGTGTTGAACGGCCACATTCATCAGATCGTGACGAAGGTCGAGGGCAACGTTACGTTCCATACCGCGCGCTCGACCGCCTATCCGCAGCCGACCGCCGGCCAGGGCGATGGCCCTGGGCCGCTGAAGGTCGCGAGCGACCAGCTGCCGAAGATGCTCGGCGTGACGAGCGTCAGCATCGCGCGTCATCCGCTGAAGGCGATGCTCGACGACACGACGCTCGCCTGACGACACGCGCTACTTTTACGCTCGAGGAGATCAATGATGCTAACCAGGATGATGGGCCGCGCGCTCGCGATTCTGCTCGGCAGTGTCGCGATTCTGGCGGTGTCGGCGGGGCTCGGTTTTGCGCAAACGACGATGCCGATGCAGGTGCAGAAACAGACCGTCGCGTCGACGCCTAACGCGATCGTCATCAAGAACTTCATGTTCTCGCCGATGGAACTGACCATCAAGGCGGGCACGACGGTCACATGGAAGAATCTCGACGGCGAGCCGCACTCCGTGGTCAACGACGCGGGCCTGTTCCGCTCGGCCGCGCTCGATCAGGACGACACCTATCGGTTCAAATTCGATAAACCGGGCGTGTACAAGATCTTTTGCGGCATCCATCCGAACATGAAGGCGACCATTACCGTGCAATGATCCAATTGCCGCCAAGCCCTTGCTCAGCAAGGGCAGTTCGGATTTTGCTCCGAACTCAACCCTGGATCGCGAGCACTGTTATTCCGTAGGCGGCTTGGCCTGCCCCCAGTCGACGGGGTGGTGCAGCGAAATGTGCAGACGATCGCGCAATTCGGGATGGACAGACGCCTGGTTGAGAACAGCCATGCCTCCGATTTGACGCAAGGTTTCGTCCGTGATCGGCGCGCGGCAATCGTCCGAACCCAGAGGCACAGTCATTGCCATTCCGCGCGCTATCTGCCGATCTATTGCCCCCTCGACTTCCTCGCGCGACACGGTACATACCTGGATTTCACAGGCATCCTCGTTATAAAAAATCACGGTGGCGCGCTGGCGCTTTGTCATCTCAGAAACCTCTGCAGCTCTGGTAATTTTGAAATGCCGTCTGTTTGCACATGGCATAAGCACGGGGGTCTTGGGTCATCGCTCGTACGAAGTTGCATTGCTCCAAATCCAATTCGTACTCGGCAAAACAATTTGCCTCATGCACTTCACTGACGCCACGCGCGGCCAGTTCCTGCGCATCGCCGAACTGCGGATCTTCAGTGTACTCAAACGGCCGCTCATTGCCGAGTGGCGTTGATACTGGCGTAGCGATGGTTCCGTCCAGCAGCACGTCGCCGGGGCGGGCATACCAGATCGCCAGGCCATCTTCGGCTGGCAGCCGCGGCAATTTGGGGCGCTCGAACGAGCGCGCGGCACGCACTACGGGCAGTGCGCCTCGCACGAGCTGTTACGGCGTGATGGTTGGGTAGTACGGCCGGATCTGCTGCTGGATGGGTGCGCTCCCTCCGCGCGAGGTGCGGAGCGAGGGCGCGACCGCAATCACATCGCCGCGCTCGACGGCGGTCTGTAGCGTGCGGGCGATCTGCTCCGGAGCAGCGCCGCTCGCATATGCGCGGCCCGGCGAATTGCGCATGAACTCGGCGAGCTGCGCTAGCTGGCGCGTGTTGTGTGTAAGCTCCCATGAACTTGCCGAGATAATGAGACGGCGCCCGGTACCCACCTCGTCGCTAAAGACGTTGCCGCGATATTCCTGCCGAGTATGGAGCGTGCAGCTCCGGTGGTTTCCGACTTTGAAATCGATCGCCATCTGTCTTCCATGTACATGTCAGATCCGCCAGCGAACCTATCATGGCGTCGAATTGCGTACCGCAAAAAGAATGAGTCCCTGAGGCCGCCGCGAATGCGATAGCAAGCCTTGGCCGGTACGGGAAGGCACCGCTCGACGAATTCCTGCACCCTGGAACATCGTGGAAAACTGTCAACACAGGTAGTACGCGACTGGAAGTTGTCCATCGTGCATCGTGTTGCGGTCCTGGTAGTTCTGACTGTGCGGAAGGCCCCTCACGCGGTATGCAGCTCGCTCAACCGGCATAGCAGAATCCCATAGCCGGTCAGATGCCCGAGGTACACGCTCGTGAACACGTTCGACGCGGGCAGATCCTCGGTCAGCTGACGCAGGTCCTCCATATGCAGCGGCGGCGCGTCGAGCGACGGACGCTCGACGCGCAGGTCCGCCGCCCCGGCCAGTTGCCGGTGCGCGTTGACGAGCCGCGCGAGCCGCGCGAGAAACATTTCGCGCCACGCGGCGTCGAGCGCGGCGAACTGATCGTGAAACGTGTCCATCGTTTCAAGAAAATTGACCAGCGAATCGAAGGTCTCCTGATAGCTCGCGAACACCGGCAGCCGTGCCGCGTTGCGCTTCAGATGTGGCGACACCCACGCCTGCTCGAGGTCGGTCTTCAGCAACAGGTGCGCCTGCTTCAGGTTCGTGCTCAGCGTGCGCAGCCTGGAGGCCGCCGGCTTGATCTGCGCTTTGTCGAGCTGTCCCGCGGCCAGTTGCGCGACGACATCGGTGGCCTGTTCGTTGCCGTCGTTGACGAGCGTGTTCGCCCAGTAGCCGTGATCGGGCGGAAACGCGATCTGCTGGATGACGAAGCCGAGCAACATGCCGAGTACCACGCCAATCAGGCGCTGTTCGAGCAGCGGAAGATGTTCGCCGGTATAGAGCACGAGCGTGATCGGCACCGTGATGCTGGTCATCTGGAACAGCGACGGCCGCAGCGCGACGATGCTGAAGATCACGACCGGCAGCAGCGCCGCGCCCATCCACAGGTGCGGCGCGGTCAGCCAGATCAGCAGCGTGCCGATCGGCATCGCCACCACGTTCGAAAACACCCGCTTGTAGAAGTAGCTTCGAGCCGCCGAAATCGAGCTACCGAGCGCCAGCGTCAGCATCGTCGAACCGGCTAGCGGCACGGCCGCGTCGGGAAAGCCGAGCAGGTATGGGATGCCGAAACCGATCCACAGGCCGAGCGTCAGCTTCGTGTACTTGGCGGTTTCCGACAGAGAAAAGCGCGCGAGCGCGCGGCGCAACGGCGTGAGTGGCTGGTGCAGATACCTGTTCGACATGATTTTTATGTTGACCGATGACGTTGGGCCGGGCGCCCTTGGGCTGGGCACCGTTGGGCCCGGCACGGCGCGGCGTTCGCGACATGCGCGCACGTGACCTTATCATCCGGCGCGGACGGCTTCGGGAATTCGCACGGTAGCAGGTTCGCGGAATGCGGCTCGAGTCGCGCGGCGCGCGCAGTCCAACGCGGGTTTCAAGCGGCGGTTTCGGCGTCGCGTGCGCGTTCGCCGCCAGGCCCGGTTGTTGCGTGCGAAACGGCGACCGCGTTGGCGCGTTTCGCAGAATCCGCGTCGCATCGGGCGTAGCGGCCGACGGCAGGCGCACGGCTGGCTGTCGGGCTCTGTGCTGGGTTGGAGTTTTTACCTGCTTTGCACGCTTTTTTGCCAACTCACACGGCATCTGGGGGGCCGTTTGAAGCACCGCCGGAGCGAGGCGGAAACGCAACGCTGCTATGTTGTCGGCCGTTCGCGACAGGATTACATTCATTGAGCATTGCGTGCAGCGGCAGCCTGCGAGCTCGGTTTACGCGCCGGCTCGTCAGCGCGCCAGCTTGTCTGCAAGAAGTGGCATACCCGGAGCGTATTGCGATGGCTACCGATCCCGACGATATCGACTTGCGTCATTCCACAACGGACGGCCGGTCCTCCTTCGAACCCGACGGCCCTGACGAATCGGGCGTGCCGCCCCCGCGCTTCGGCCGCCTCGCCCTGTGCCTCGCGGCGGCCGGCGCGCTGACCTTCGGTGTGGTGGGCACCGTCGCCTACGGCGTCTGGTTCAACCAGGATCAGCAGACGTACGCGGATGCCATTGCGGGCGCGCGCCAGGCGCTCGGCTCATCGGCATCGGCCCGGGTGCCGACGGTGGCCGTCGCGCACGCGTCGGAGGAGGCCGCCGCGCCGTTTGCCATGCCGTTTGCCATGCCGTCAGCCAGGCAGCCCGCCGCGCCAGAGGTCGCGCTCGCAGCGGCCGGCGCGAACGGCGGCTTCGAGGACACCAACCCGGCCGTGTGGTCCGGGCAGATCCGCCCGAGTACGCCTGACCCGAATCTCACCGCCACGCTGGCCGATACGCCGGTCGATACCTCGGCGGATATGTCGGCAGATATGTCGGCAGATATGTCGGCCACCCCACCCACAGCCCCCATTGTTCCCACGCCACCGCCGGGCTACACGCGGCACGTCGCCAATGCCGCCAATTCCACCGCGAAGCCCGCGGCCGGTCACGACGCGAAAGAAGCACGGCTCGCACAGCAGGAGCGGCGCGCGTCGTCGCAGCACAAGGGCGGTCTGTTTGCGCGGATCGGACAGTTCTTTCGACGCGTGAGCTATCGTCAACATGACAACGGCCGACGGCAACAAGATCCCTACTCCCATCCCTGAGCACGCGGTCGTCGGGCCAGCGGGGCGAGCAGGGCTGCGCGGCGCCGCACGCGCACGCGCGCCGGTGTGGCGCTTCCGGCCGGGGCCCGCGAGCGTCGGCGTGGCCGCGCTGTTGTGTCTGCTGTTCGGCCTGCTGTATGTGGCGATGCAGATCCGCACGGTGTTTTCCGATCAGTTGAAGCAGGAGTACGCGGGCCTCGTGCTCGAAGCCGCCGGGCGCGTCGACAGCGCGCGCGAACAGTTGGCCGCGTGGCAGCGTATGGCCGACACCCGGGCGAGTCACGACGCGTCGTTCGTGCCGGCCTATGACGCGGCGCGCGCCGAACTCGCGCGGCGTTTCGCGGCGCTCGCGGCGCTCGTCAACGCGAGTCCGTCGCCGGCGCCGCCCATTCCGCTGATGTCACCGACACAGGCGACGCCCGAAGCCGTCGCGGCGGCGCTCGGCAGCGTGTCGGCCTACTGGCGCGCGCAACGCGACGCGTCGAGCGCCGACGTGCGGCTGCGCGTCGCGCACGTCGCGCGCACGCTGATCGCGCTCGCCGCGCTGCTGTTCTGCATGCTGATCACGGCGCTCGGCATGTACGCGAAGCGCACCCGCCAGCTCGCGGGGCAGTCGCACGAGTTCGAGCTGGCGTCGCTGCACGATTCGCTGACGGGCCTGTCGAACCGCCGCAAGCTGCTGGCCGCGCTCGACTCTGCCGCCAGGCACGCGCGGACCGTGGCCGTCGAGCAGCGCCTCGCGGTGCTGTATATCGACCTCGATGGCTTCAAGCAGGTCAACGATTCGTTCGGGCATCGCACCGGCGACGAATTCCTCGCCGCGGTATCCGCCCGGTTTCGCGCGTCGGTGCGCAAAGGCGATCTGGTCGCGCGCATCGGCGGCGACGAGTTCGCGGTGCTGGTGCGCACCTTTGCGGGCGATGACGAGCTCGCCGAGATCGCGCGCCGGCTGATGGCCTGCGTGGTCGACACCGACCAACAGATGGGAATCGGCGGCGTGCGCGCGAGCGTGGGCATTGCGAGTTATCCCGACGACGTCGACGATCACCGCCGTCTGGTCGCCGCCGCCGATGCCGCGATGTATCAGGTCAAGCGCGACGGCAAGAACGGCTTCGCGTTCGCGGCGCAGACGGGCAGGGAAGCGACGTTGTGAACCGCCTGAACGTCACTGGCCTTCGTTGCGCCACTCCGTCAGCTTTTCGCGCTCGTTGAGTTCGATGAACGCCGGCCGTGCGCGCAGCCTGCGGATATAGCTCGCGAGATGCGGCCAGCCCACCGTCGCCGGGTGGGGCATGTTGCGGGTCCAGCGCATCAGCACGAGCGCGAGCAGATCGGCGGTGCTGAGCTTGCCGCCCGCGAGGTATGCGTGGCCGTCGGCGAAATGCCTGTCGAGCCGCGCACACGCTTCTTCGATGCGGCGTTGCGCGAGCGCACGCACCGCCTCGGCGCCCGCGGGGTCGCCGTCGCTGCCGGCGTAGAACCAGTCGCGCATCGCGGGCAGCAGCGTATTCGCGAGGTAGATCATCCATTCGAGCCATTCCGCGCGTGCGGCCGAGCCGGGCGCGGGCGCGAGGTCGGCCTCGGCGTGGCGCTCGGCGAGCAGCATCAGCAGCGCGGCCGATTCATGCCGCGGCACGCCATCGACGACCAGCGTGGGCACGCGCCCGGCCGGATTCAGACGCAGATACTCGGGATCGCGCTGCTGGCCCGCGTCGATATCGACGAGGCGCGCTTCGAACGGCACGCCCATTTCGAGCAGCATCCAGTGCACGGGCATGCTGGCCGCGCCGGGCGAGTAGTAGAGAACGTAGGACATTCGGGGCTCCGTGGATCGTCGAGAGCGCGGTCGAGCCGTGCACAGAAAGAATCAGGGGCTGTCGCCGAAACGAACAGCCCCTTCAGATGCGTCAGGCGCCAGCGTACGCAAATGCGGGCGCTCGAAACAGCAAGCCTCGAATCACGCCCGCGGCCAGGTCTTTCAATGCGCCGACGCGTGCTTCTCCTGCTCGGCTGCGCTCGGCTGCGTCACCGCGCTGACGATCACGAACACGATCACGTTGACCGCGAGCGCAAGGAAGCCGATGTTGACGTCCTTCAGCGCCTCGGGCAGGAACGGCATCAGTTGACCGACGCTCCAGTGCAGCGTCGTGGTCAGTGTGACCACCGCGACACCCGCGACGATGCCGCAGAACGCGCCTTGCCTCGTCGCGCGGTTGTGCGGGAACAGGCTGCAGAGCACGGCCGGGAACAATTGCGTGACGAAGCTGTAGCCCATCAGCAGCAGCGCGACGATGGTTTCGCCGCCGTTCAGCGTGAAGGCGACCGCGACCAGCGCCACGACCGGTACGAGGAAGCGCGCGATCACCGTGACCGACGCATCCGACGCGTTGCGGTTCACCATGCCGCGATACACGTCGTTGGCGAGCAGCGTCGACGCCGAGGTCAGGATCATCGAGCCCGGCACCAGCGCGGTCAGGATACCGGCCGCGCCGATCACGCCGACGAACCACGGATCGAACGTCTGCAGCGACAGGCGGAACAACGACAGGTCGATGTCGGCGCCCTTCAGGCCCGGCACGCGCAGCGTCGCCGCGAAGCCGACGAAGAACACGAACAGCAGGATCAGCTGATAGAGCGGCAGAATCGCGGCATTGCGGCGGAAGATTCGCTCGTCCTTCGCCGTGAAGATCGAACCGAACGTGTGCGGCCACATGAAGAAGCCGAGCGCGGTCAGCAGCACCGTCGACTGGAACCACACGACGCTCGAACCGCGCGCCGGGAAGGTCAGGAAGCCGGGACGGGCGGCGTCGATCGTGCGGAACATCGCGCCGATGCCGCCGTAGTAATGCAGCGGCAGATAGATGCCGAGGAACAGCACGATCGCGAGAATCAGCAGATCCTTGGCCACCGAGTTCCAGGCGGAGCCGCGCACGCCCGACACGATCACGTAAGAGGTCACGACGATCGCGCCGATCCAGATCGCCGCCGTCGACGAGATCGCGCCGTACGACGCGGTCGCGACGATGATGCCGAGGCCCTTCAGTTGCAGCACCAGGTACGGGATCAGCGCGGCCACGCCGACCAGCGCGACCAGCGTGCCGAGCGCCGGGCTCTCGTATTTGCGCCTCAAGAAGTGCGGCTGCGAGACCAGGCGGTGCGTCTTCGCGTAGCGCCAGATCGGCGGCAGCATCCAGTACGACAGGATGTACGCGAGCGTGCCGTACGCGAGGATGTAGTAGACCGGCGCCCCCTTGCCGTACGCGAAGCCGCTGCCGCCGAGGAACGTGAAGGTCGTATAGATTTCGCCGGCCATCAGCAGGAACACGAACGCGGTGCCGAAGCTGCGGCCGCCCACGGTCCACTGCTCGAGGCTCATGTCGTGGCCGCGCCTTGCGCGCACGCCGAGGAACAGCGCGAATAGCGTAACGGCGGCGATGATGACGAGTGCGCTCATGGGCGAACCTCCTCGCCATCGGCGGCGACGTGTCGGTTGGACGGATCGAGGTTGTAGATGATCGCCATGATGATCGCGCTCAACACCACCCACATGACGATCCAGGCCAGCACGAACGGCATGCCGAGCACGAGCGGCTCGACGCGATTGACAAACGAAATGCCGACCAGGATGCCGACGAACGGCAACGCGGCAAGTACACGAAGCAGCATGTGGACAACTCCTCGAACCAGTAGGTATGTGTCGTTGAAATTCCGGCTTCGCTGAGGACTGTATGCCGGATACTTCGGTCCCGTAAAGCAGGTCAAAATAAATGTCGGAGTTTCGACCGCTGCAATTGCATCTTTCCAGCCCGGATTGCTGCAGTGCAAAGCGGGACGCGCCGTGGCGCGCAAGGCGTCGCGCGGCTTTTCTGCAGGCCGACTGGCGCGCCGCGATATGATCTGCGAGCATTGCAGCATTTTCCGGACCGCGCGATTCCAGCCGGGTTCATGACCGGCGGCGCGCCCAGGCGCGAACCCGCGCGAGCACACGCAGACAAGCAGGCACACGGACACCCACATGGTCGAAAGTCTGATCTCGGACATCATGTTTGGCTTTATCGGCTTAATCAGCATCATCAATCCGTTCAGCGGCGCGTTCGTGTTTCTGGACCGGACTGCGTCGTTGACCCTCGACGAGCGCACCCTACTCGCCCGCAAGATCGCGATCAACGCCGCCGTTGTGCTGCTGGTGGCATTCTTCATCGGCACGCCGATCCTGCATTTCTTTGGTATCTCGATGGAGGCGCTGCGCATCGGCGGCGGGCTCGCGCTTGCCGTGGGCGGCTGGCAAATGCTCAATGCGCCGGACACGCCGGCAGTCGAGCAGACGGAAGTCAAGCGCGTCGACGCCGAAACCGCGAAATCGCGCGCGTTCTTTCCTCTGACCGTGCCGCTGACCACCGGGCCTGGCTCGATCGCGACCGCGATCGCGCTGTCGGCGAATCGCACGCACAAGCTGTCGGCGTTCGTCATGTCGGGCATCGCGTCGGTCGCCATCACGTTCGCGGTGGCCGTCTGCGTGTATCTGATCTACAGCCGCGCGACGATCCTCGCGCGCTATCTCGGCGTCGAGGGCACCAAGGTCGCGTTGCGGGTGTCGGCGTTCCTGCTGCTATGCATCGGCGTGCAGATCATTCTGACCGGCGTGTCCGAATTCCTGATTCCGATCGCGACGATGCGCCCGCCGGCGGGCTAGCGCCGCATGCCGGCGCCATGCACGCTGTGGCGGCGGCGCCGCAGGTGGATCGCCTTCGGGTGGTTCGTGCGGAACGTCGACCGGATCGTCCGGGATCGGATCGGGGTCGATCTTCGGCGGCGGCGTGTTCGGCGCGATGTCGGGGTCGACTTCGGGCGGCATCGGCGCATGCGGATGCAGCGGCAGCGACTGGTCGAATGTGCCGATTGCACTGGGCGCTTGCCGGCTCGTATCAGGTAAATCCATCAGTCCTCTCCTAGTCTTCGTTCAGACGCGCAATGCTCGTGCCGCATGCCGACAGATGTCGTTCGCGTGGAACGCCAATTGCTGGAACCCGGCACGCGCGCCGCATCGCGATGACCGCGCGCGCCCGGCTCACATTGGACATCGCCCACGCAAAGCACAGGACGAGGAGCGCATATGGCGCGACACAAGGCCGACGTTGCCGACGACGACTTCGAGATTTTCGCCAGCTATCACGGAACAGGCGACGGCCGATACATAGGTGGACTGAAGGTTGTGAGGAAAGCGGACCGGCGGATTCTGTTCCCGTTCGAGGGCGCACCGCAGATCGGCCCCTATGCGACCGCCGACGAAGCACGCCGCGCCGCGATTGCGTACGGCCGCAAGCTCGTCGCGGCCGATCGTGCCGCGCCCGAAGGCTGAGCGGGCGCAGCAGGTTTCGCAGTGCGTGCGTGAGAGGCGCAGAGCCATCAGGGCATACCGCCGAGCGACGGGGAAATCGTGCTGCCGCGCGCGGGATCGCCCGGATGTTCGTCGGGCAGGGTAGGGCGCGCCGACAGCGGCGGATGATCGCGATAGCAGGTGTCGACCGAACCGTCGACGAGGCAGTACTGGAACGCATCGGCGTCGCTCTTTTGCGCGAACGTGTACAGCGTGCGCTCGACCTGCACCTCGGTATCGGATACGCGAATTGTCGTAATGCTCATGAGGTTCTCCTTCGGGGGCGCTTTTTTACAAAGCGAACGTGCCGCGCTACTGCCTTCGAGATCGCAATGGCCGTGCCTGTTGCGCTGCGCGCGGCCTTCTCCGGCAAGGCTCGAATGTTGCTGCATGAACCAGGTGCCCGTTCGAGATGGCGCGTAACGACGCGAATCGACGGCAGAGCAAACGAGGAGGGCGCGATGCAAGATCCCCAATCGACCGACACCCCGCAGCAGAGCGCGACGCAAGGCGGCGAGCAGTCCGCGAGGCCAGATAACCGCGCCGCGCCCACGCTGTCCGACGAAGTCAAAGCCCGCAACAAGCCGAGCGGCACGCACTACGTCGAGCCGAGTCCGCTCGGCATCGAACCGGTCGTGCAGACCGGCGTGGACAAAGCGACCAATCCGCCACGGTCGAGCGAGCGGCCGCGCCAGGGCGCCGAAGTGCCGCTCGGCACCGGCGAGCACGCGGAGCCGCCGGGCGGCGGCGGGCGCGAATCCCATCACAAGCAGCCGGGCGAGCAATGACGCGGCGCGTTGCGTGCCAGCCGTGCATCCAATCCGTCAACACCCAACCGGAGAAAGCGCATGCAACCGGACAATCCAACCCCATCGATGAACCCCGGCGACGAAGCGCCGCCCAACACGCCGGGCGCTGGCGAAGACCTGTGCGGCGCCTGCCACGGCACGGGCAAGGTCGAGGGCGCTCGCTGCGCGGTGTGCGGCGGCACGGGCAAGGTGCTGCAGGGCATCGGCGGAGGCTAGCCGGCTGCTCGTCCGCAGGTTCGCGGCAACCGCATCACAAGCCAGGAGCAACCATGTTCAACGAGTCCAGGCACGGCTTCGACGCCGCGCAGACCGAATACGAAGCGTTCATGCTGGAGCCGCACGACTGGGTGCCGAACAACAGCAAGCTGCCGGTCGTGCTGTACCGGCGCGCGCTGTCGCCCGGCAGCGGCAATCTGCCCGCCGCGTTCGAAATCCTCTTCGAGCGCAATGCATGGCCCGCGCAGTGGCGCAACAGCATCTTCGACTTCCATCACTTTCACGCGACCGCGCACGAGGTGCTCGGTGTGACAGACGCGAGCGCCGAGGTGATCGTCGGCGGGCCGGGCGGACGCGTGGTGACGCTGCACGCGGGCGACGTGCTGCTGCTGCCGGCCGGCACCGGCCATTGTCTGCAATCGTTCGAGCGGCATTTTCAGGTGGTGGCGGGCTATCCGTTGGGGCAGCAATGGGACATTCGCCGCGAAGCGCTGACGCCGCAGGAACTCACCGAGATGCTGGCGTTGCCGTTTCCGCCGCTCGATCCGATCGACGGCAAGCATGGTCCCGTCATCGAGTTTTGGCTGCAGTCGGCCTGAACTTCGTCGTTCGCGAAGCAACCGACCTGCCGCAGCGTGATGTGCAGAGTCGCGCGGTTAGGCGCATCATCTGTGGGCTTTGCCGCGATTTTCCCGCGCGCTTTCGGCGCTGACGCTGGCACGTGGGCGGTTCCACGTGCGGCTTCGCGTCCTTATTGACATGCCCGGACGCGCGCGATTCCATGTCGACACGATGCGCCGATCCGTCCGCGCGCTCCGCGGCGCGCGTCGGCCGTCTTGCGAATTGCCGAACAAGGAGCGTCCCATGCAAAACGATTCCGCCCTCGATCAGTTGTGCATCAACACGATCCGCACGCTGTCGATGGACGCCGTGCAGAAAGCCAATTCCGGCCACCCCGGCACGCCGATGGCGCTCGCGCCGGTCGCCTATCACCTGTGGCAACACCACCTGCGTTACGACCCTGACGAGCCGCTGTGGCCGAATCGCGACCGCTTCGTGCTGTCGGCCGGGCATGCGTCGATGCTGCTGTATTCGCTGCTGCATCTGGCCAACGTGAAAGCCGTCGACGAACACGGCAAGCCGACCGGCGCGCCGGCCGTGTCGCTCGACGACATCGAGCATTTCCGCCAGATCGACAGCAATACGCCGGGCCACCCCGAGTACCGGATGACGACCGGCGTCGAGACCACCACGGGACCGCTTGGGCAAGGGCTCGGCAATAGCGTCGGCATGGCGATGGCCGCGCGCTGGTACGAGAGCCACTTCAATCGCGCGGACGCGCCGCTGTTCGACTACCGCGTGTACGCGATTTGCGGCGACGGCGACATGATGGAAGGCATCTCGCACGAAGCGGCCTCGCTCGCGGGGCATCTGAAGCTGTCGAACCTGATCTGGATTTACGACAGCAACCGCGTGACGATCGAAGGCCATACGGACCTCGCGTATAGCGACGATGTGGCAAGCCGCTTTCACGGCTACAACTGGCACACGCTGCACGTCGGCGATGCGAACGACACCGCCGCGCTGGAAAAGGCGCTGGTCGAAGCGAAGAGCGTGACCGACCGGCCGTCGCTGATCGTGGTCCACAGCATCATCGGTTGGGGGGCGCCGAACAAGCAGGACACCGCGTCCGCGCATGGCGAAGCGCTCGGCGTCGAGGAAGTCGCGCTCGCCAAGAAGTTCTACGGCTGGCCCGAGGACAAGTTCTTCTACGTGCCCGAGGGCGTGCACGAGCGCTTCGCGCAGGGCATCGGCGCGCGCGGCAAGGCGGCGCGCGAACAATGGCAGGCGAAGTTCGACAGCTACAAAAAGCAGTATGCGGAGCTCGCGCGCGAATTCGCGCAGATCGAGGCGCACGAATTGCCGCAGGGCTGGGACAGCGACATCCCGAGCTTCAACGCGGACCCGAAGGGCATCGCGACACGCGAATCGTCGGGCAAGGTGCTCAATGCGATTGCCGCGCGTGTGCCGTGGATGATCGGCGGCGCGGCGGACCTGTCGCCGTCGACGAAAACCAACCTGAAGTTCGAAGGCGCCGGCAGCTTCCAGGCGGATCACTATTCCGGCCGCAATCTGCACTTCGGCATTCGCGAGCATGCGATGGGCGCGGTGGTCAACGGTCTTGCGCTATCGAATCTGCGCGCGTACGGCTCGACGTTCCTGATCTTCAGCGACTACATGAAGCCGCCGATCCGCCTGTCCGCGATCATGGAAGTGCCGGCCATCTTTGTGTTCACGCACGATTCGATCGGGCTCGGCGAAGACGGTCCGACGCATCAGCCGATCGAGCAGCTCGCGTCGTTGCGCGGCGTGCCCGGCCTAACGGTGCTGCGTCCCGGCGACGCGAACGAAGCGGCCGAGGCCTGGCGCGTTGCGCTGACGCAGCCGCATCGGCCAGCGTGCATCGTCTTGTCGCGCCAGCCGCTGCCGACGCTCGACCGGAGCCGCTATGCGCCCGCGAGCGGCGTCAGGCACGGTGCGTATGTGCTCGCCGATGCGCCCGCTGGCAAGAAGCCAGAGGTGATCCTGATGGCGACCGGCAGCGAGCTATCGGTCTGCGCCGACGTGTACGAGAAGCTGAAGAGCGAGGGCATCGCGGCGCGCGTCGTGTCGATGCCGTCGTGGGACATCTTCGAGCGCGAGGACAGCGCGTATCAGGAGTCGGTGCTGCCCGCGGAGGTCGAGGCGCGCGTCGCGGTCGAGCAGGCTGCGTCGCTCGGCTGGGATCGGTATACAGGACGGCTCGGTGCGCAGGTCGTCATGCATACGTTCGGCGCGTCGGCGCCGATCGCGGATCTGAAGAAGAAATTCGGTTTCACGCCGGAAGTCGTGTATCAGGCGGCGAAGCAGCAGATCGAGCGGGTGAAGAAGGGGAAGGGCACTTGAGCGTGCGGCGCTCGACGACGTCGTGAACGCTTGATGCGAAAAGCGGTGGGCCGGCGGAATCTATCCGTTTCGATCAGGCGTGCGGCCACGGTTTGCGGCCGCTTGCCGGCCTACTCGGTCGCGAGGCCGGACGCCTCGCCACGCCATGAAAGGAGACTTCAAATGGCCGAGATCAATAAGGAAGACGTTGTTGCGGTGCTGAACCGGATTCTCGAATCCGAGTTGGCCGGCGTCGTCCGATATACGCACTATTCGTTCCTTGTTTTCGGATTCGGACGCATTCCGATCAGGTCGTGGCTGCGCGCGCAGGCCGATGAATCGTTATTGCACGCACAGCAGGCCGGCGAATGGATCACGACTCTGGGTGCCTATCCGTCGCTTGCGATCGGTCCTCTGCTCGACTCGCACACCTTCGATATCTCTTCGATCCTCCGCGAGTCGTTGCAAGCCGAGAATCTTGCGTTGCAGTTGTATCGCGACCTGCTGGCGCTCGTCGAGGACCGCTCGGTTGCACTCGAGGAGTTCGCCCGTCAGATGATCCACGTCGAGGAGATGCACGCGGGCGAAGTCGACAAGATGCTGCGCCGCCCTGGGGAAATGTCGACCTCGGAGGACAGCTAGTGCTGATGCCGATGATGGATATCGGGGAAATGCGCGTGCGAATGTGTAATAGGCAGATGCACGTGAAGGTGCGTGTGCGGCTCTTCACCGGCATAAGGAAACTCATGCGCGTGCTGATGGTGCTCGTCATGGCGATGCCGGTGCGTGTGTTGAAGAAACTCATGGCTGTGCTCATGCTCATGCCGCTCGCGCACATGTAGCCAGATACCCAGCGCCATCAGGGCGGCGGCAATCCAGAAAGACAGATTGGGTAGCGCGGGCCATATGATCAGCGAAAGCATGACACCGAAAAGCGGCGCAACGGAAAAGTACGCGCCTGTACGCGCCGTACCGAGATGGCGAAGTGCAACAACGAACAGCACGAGGCTGATGCCGTAACCGCCAAGCCCGGTCAGCATCGCTGCCGCCATGGTTCCTGCTGACGGAAGCGAAGCGCCCGCCGCGATCGCAATGCCGAGATTCACGGGACCGGCCACCATCCCTTTGAGACACGCGATCACCATCGCGTCGTTCGCCGAGACCTTGCGCGTCAGGTTGTTGTCGATTGCCCAGCACAGACACGCGCCGACGATCAGTAACGCACCCACCGGCACGCCTGACTGTCCCGGATGCCACGACAGAAGTACGCCGCCCGCAACGATCGCCACCATCCCGAGAAAAACCTGAATGTCGACATTTTCCTGGAAGACCACCCAGGCAATCACTGCGGTCAACACACCCTCAAGGTTGAGCAATAACGAACTCGTTGCCGCTGGAGTGGTGGACAGGCCCAGCATCAGCAATGCGGGGCCGGCGACGCCACCCATCGCTATCGCCCCGATCAGCCAAGGCAACTCGCCTTTGGTGATGCGGTGGTCCGCGGCGGACTGAAGCCCGCGCGATCGAAAGGCACGCCACGCGATGCCGACGCCAAGCCCCAGGCCGCTACCGAGATAAAACAGTCCTGCGAGCATGAAGGGGCTGACTGAGCCGAGCAGCGCCTTGGCCAACGGTGTCGCGGCGCCGAACAGCGCCGCGGCGATTAAGGCGGTGAATATCGCGCCGTATACTGATCTCACCACTCCAACCTCCTGTCCGCAGCAGAAGGGACAGTTTCCAAGGTACATCGGTCGTTCGACACCGCCTGGACGAAATGATAGGGGCATACGTCGACGCACTTCGCACGTGTTCGGAGCATCGAACTGTCGGCACGCCGCAGACATTTCGCCGCGAGGCTGTCCGTGCGCCACCACCACTCGCGAATCGCCTTCATGCCGGCGGCTGCCGCGCAAACCGATTCGATCGCGCAAAGCCGTGTGCCGCCCGGGGCGCGGCACACGGCGCGAACATGGCACACCCTGTGCGCTAGAGACCGTGGGTCCGCAACACTCTGCAGTTCAAGGATCTGCGGCCTCGTTCGATATGCTAAGCTGTCAGGCAGTACTCCGCGCAAACGTAGCGCACGATCGATGCTTTTCTCGGATGTATAAAGAGGAGAAGCGACCATGAAAATCCTATGGGTCGATGACCACGAAATTCTTTGCGTTGCTCTTTCCGAATATGTCCAAACACACGCGTCGGAGCTGAGCGCAGCCCCAATCGACATCACGCCCGTCTTTACACTTGCCAGCGCGCTTGAAGAAGTCAACAAGACACCGCCCCCGGACCTGGTATTCCTGGATCTTAATCTGGATGGTGAGAATCGTGGCGCCGCGACACTTGAACATTTTCAGGCCGGAAATCCATCCAATGTTCCCGTGGTCATCTGCACAGGACTTGCTCCTGGAAACGATCATGAAGTTGAAATTTTGCGAATGTGCATGCGTGACTACGCCGCTCGAGGAATCCTGTTGAAAGGAGGCGCGCACAAAAAAATGTTCATTGGACTGAGCAGAATCTTAGGAGGTGAACTCTGGATTCCGGAAGAAGTCTTGCTCCGCTTTGCATGCTCGACACAAGCGCCCTCAGCTAGCCGGAATCAGCATCATCTTGGGCTTTCTCCGCGAGAGTGGGATTTGGCGCGTTGCATTGCACGTGGCCTCTCAGGTAAACAGATCGCAAGAGAGCTTGGCGTCTCCGAGGGACATGTCAGACAGGTTTCTTGTGTTATTTACGACAAACTTCAAGTCAGAAACCGCGTTGAAGCTGCACTTCGAGTCAATGCCGAACTTACCCTTGGAACGGGGGCAGCAGATACGCGACTGTCGTGAAGATCTCTGCTAACGCTCTTCATGTTTCCCTGCCATCACTTTTAACCGCCTTCGGTCGACGTTTTTGGCTTATGTTCTGCAAGTGTGGTCAATAAGGTTCGTTCCGAAACCGGTTTCGACAAAAGCTTGATGCCACTGACGGCTACTTTTTTGAGCACAGCTGACGAGGTGTCGCCCGACCACAGGATCGCAGGGATCGAAGCGTCGGTAGCAGCGCGGACCGCCGTAATCGCCGCAATGCCGTCCTCGTTTTCCAGCCGGTAGTCAGAGAGGATGAAGTGCGGACCGCTTGCCAAAGCCTCAATGCGCAACTGCTCGATGACGTCGGATGACGATTCCCCCGCCACGACGTAGCAGCCATGCTCGATCAGGCGCATCGATATTTCTATTCTTAAGTCGCTGTTGTCCTCGATGATCGCCACGATCATATTGGTCAGGTCCGGGTCGCCGTCTTCAACCGTTTGAACCTCGCGCAACTCCGGCGGTATGAGTCCCATGAACGGGACCGTAACCGAAAAACGCGATCCACGTGCTGGTGTCGAGTCCACGTCCAGTTTGTGACCAAGAAGGTTCGCGAGACCCTGGACAATGGACAGACCCAGGCCGAACCCTTTTTCACGATTCCTCTCGGGATTATCGACCTGTACATAGCTTTTGAAGATATCCGCCTGTCGACCTTCAGGGATACCGATCCCGTTGTCCCAGACGCTTATCTTTATGCCGCTGCCTCGCCTCTGGCAACTCACCAGAACATGTCCCTTCTTGCCTCCCTGTTCGGAAGGCGTGTAACGGAGCCCATTGAGCACCATATTCCGGACGATCCTGTCCAACGCATGTCGATCCGTACGGACCAGATAGGGGCGACTATGGAGTCTTAACTTCAGCCCCTTCGCCTCAGCCAGCGGCTGCATATCCACGACTATGCCGCGTAAAAGGGAAGGCAGCGCCACCTCCTGAATTTCTACATTCCAGGTGCCGGACTCGAGGCGGCAGATATCCAGTGCCCCGTTAATCATCCCTTCCATCGCATCCACTTGCCTTTGCGCAATCGAGACGCCTTCGTCCAGATCGGTCGATTTAACGCTCCGCTCGATGAAATTTAACTTCAGGCCGAGCGTGGTGAGCGGTTGACGCAGGTCATGGCTTATCGCAGCGATAAGCAGGTTCTTCTCCGCCGTTGCCGCTACAGCCTGAGATCGCGCCTCCTCGAGAATGATCTCTTTAACATATGCGCGCTTCTGAGTGTAAAAAATGAACCACGCGAGGAAACAATAGCCAATTAGTTGAGCCTTATAAAAGCCCAGCATTGCTGGCCGGTAAATAAATAGAGGTGGTCCCAAGCTGAATCCGAACGGGATAGCGCCGAGCACGAATGAACCTAAATTCGCACGAAGACTCGGTGCGAGCAGCAGCAAGGTAAATGTATGGCTGATTAGCGTGTACTCAAGGAAGCCAGAACTGGCCAATTTGACGTAGGGAGCATGGCCCGAGAAATCGGGTGGAGTTAGCCCAAAGCTACCTGCCGCCCACCAGAACGATGTCAGTGTGACGACTGCAGCCCATGTCCAGTGCATCTGCTCGACCGCGTCGACGCTGGCGTGCTTCGGGAGCGCCATGGTCTTTTTCAGCAAGTATGCTGCCATGGGAGTGGCTATCCCCCACAGTCCCAGGACCCAGACGACACGGAACCAACGGTAGCTATCCGACGTTTTGATCCACGATCCATATACGCACAACAGCGAGGCTCCGACCGACACTAGCACGGTCCAACATACCGCTCGACGGGACAGCGATTTCAATAACTCACGTTTGACATAGAGATTCTGCTCGGTACTGAGTGCCGCACCCGGTCCCAGAAAAGGATTCACAAGTTCAGCGAATACGCGGCGCTCGATTGTGTGAGCCGTTTCGCCCGCGCACAGTGATGTGCTGGCCCCGGGCTTTTCGCCCGCGTCGGAATCACGTCTTGTTTGAATACGGGACGCCATAGCAGGCCTCCGAGAATCAAGTGCAGCTACGCTCCGTTGCGCTAGCTTTGTGTTCCCCTGCCATCTCTTTCACCCGCCTTCGGTCAATGTTTTTGGCTTATGTTCTGCAAGTATGGTCAATAAGGTCTGGTTAGAATCCGGTCCCGACAAAAGCTTGATGCCACTGACGGCTACTTTTTTGAGCACAGCTGACGAGGTGTCGCCCGACCACAGGATCGCAGGGATCGAAGCGTCGGTAGCAGCGCGGACCGCCGTAATCGCCGCAATGCCGTCCTCGTTTTCCAGCCGGTAGTCAGAGAGGATGAAGTGCGGACCGCTTGCCAAAGCCTCAATGCGCAACTGCTCGATGACGTCGGATGACGATTCCCCCGCCACGACGTAGCAGCCATGCTCGATCAGGCGCATCGATATTTCGATTCTTAAGTCGCTGTTGTCCTCGATGATCGCCACGACCATATTGGTCAGGTCCGGGTCGCCGTCTTCAACCGTTTGAACCTCGGGCAACTCCGGCGGTATGAGTCCCATGAACGGGACCGTAACCGAAAAACGCGATCCACGTGCTGGTGTCGAGTCCACGTCCAGTTTGTGACCAAGAAGGTTCGCGAGACCCTGGACAATGGACAGACCCAGGCCGAACCCTTTTTCACGATTCCTCTCGGGATTATCGACCTGTACATAGCTTTTGAAGATATCCGCCTGTCGACCTTCAGGGATACCGATCCCGTTGTCCCAGACGCTTATCTTTATGCCGCTGCCTCGCCTCTGGCAACTCACCAGAACATGTCCCTTCTTGCCTCCCTGTTCGGAAGGCGTGTAACGGACCGCATTGATCACCATATTCCGGACGATCCTGTCCAACGCATGTCGATCCGTACGGACCAGATAGGGGCGACTACGGAGTCTTAACTTCAGCCCCTTTGCCTCAGCCAGCGGCTGCATATCCACGACTATGCCGCGTAAAAGGGAAGGCAGCGCCACCTCCTGAATTTCTACATTCCAGGTGCCGGACTCGAGGCGGCAGATATCCAGTGCCCCGTTAATCATCCCTTCCATTGCATCCACTTGCCTTTGCGCAATCGAGACGTCTTCAACCAGATTGGTCGATTTAATGCCCCGCTCGATGAAATCTAACTTCAGGCCGAGCGTGGTGAGCGGTTGACGCAGGTCATGGCTTATTGCGGCGATAAATTGGTTCTTCTCCGCCGTTGCCGCTACAGCCAGAGATCGCGCCTCCTCGAGAACAACCTCTTTTACACATGTGCGTTGCTGATCGTTGCAAATGAACCATGCGACGACACAATAGCCAATTATTTGAGCCGTATACCAGTCAAACATTCCTGGCCGGTTAATAAAGAACAGTGGTGCCATGTTAAATCCGAATGGGATAGTGCCAATCACGAGTGCGCCTAAAGCCGCACGAAGACTGGGTGCGAGCAGCAGCAACGTAAATGCCTGGCAGATCATCGTCAGTTCCAGAAAGCCATACCGGCCGAATCTAAAGTAATAACCATGGAGGACCACGAATTTGGGTGGGATGAGCCCAAAGCTGGCCGCCGCCCACCAGAAAGATGTCAGCATGATCAATGCAGCCCATGCCCAGTGCATCTGCTCGACCGCGTTGACGCTGGCGTGCTTCGGGAGCGTCATGGTCTTTTTCAGCAAGTATGCTGCCAAAGGAGCGGCTATCCCCCACAGTCCCAGGATCCAGACGACACGGAACAATGGATAAATATCCGATGTTTGGATCCACGATCCAAATACGAACCAGAACGGGCTTCCGACCAGCAGTAGCGCGATCCAATATACCGATCGGCGGGACAGCGATTGCAATAACTCGCGTTTGACGAGGAGATTCTGCTCAGTACTGAGTGCTGCAACCGGTCCCGCAAAAAGATTCATGAATTCAGCGAATCTGCGGCGCTCGATTGTGTGAGCCGTTTCGCCCGCGCACAGTGATGTTCTGGCCCCGGGCTTTTCGCCCGCGTCGGAATCACGTGGTGTTCGAGTACAGGACGCCATAACAGGCCTCCGGGCATCAGGTGCAGCTACACGCCATTGTGCTAGCGGTCCGCCAGCAAGTCGATGGACAAGTGTTCTGTTTTTTGCCGAACAAAAGTTCGTGATCCACGCAGGTGGTCCCTACCGGAGATTTGTGCCCGCTGTGAAGAGCGTTGGGCGCAAGACCGTCAAAGCTGCTGAACGAGGGTAAGTATGAGGCTGATCTCTAGCGCTGCGCAGTACCAGTAACTCGCGGTTGTCCTGATCAAGCACGGCTCGCCAATTGCGATATTGGGTGCTCGCTCCGTGTGTGCCGCGTCGAACTGCATCCGTAACCAGGCGTGCGCCGTACGCTCAAGAAATCACTCTAACGAATAATCGTAAAGCGACACCGAACATTTATTCTCCAGAAAAGGAACTTTTAATGCCGAACATCAAATTATCGACGTAACTACAACTGACACGATTACACGGCGCAATAATGCAACATAATTCGATACAAGGAGGGCGTCAATCACCGCACAATGGCCCGCGTTCTTCTCTTGTCGAATGCCCCCATATCAACCACAACTTCCAGTTTGTCTGCAGAACTGGCTGCAGTGTGCTATTCGGTTTCCCGATTGTTAAGTTAGCCATGAATCAAGGAGCTCCACGATGAAAACCCTTGCATGCCTTGTCCTCGCCAGCTGTGCGCTTGGCAGCCCAGTCGTCAGCTTCGCTCAGAGCACCGCGCCCGTCACCCGTGCGCAGGTGCGCGCGGAACTGATCCTTCTCGAGCAGGCCGGCTATCACATGGGCGACGGCGACCATACGAAGTATCCCGAGCAAATTCAGGCTGCTGAAGCGAAGATCGCTGCACAGGACAGCCAGCAGGCGGGCAATAGTGACGTTGGCGGTACGACGACCAACGGCACCGCAGCTTCCGGCAGTGTCGAGCATGTGTCGACGCCCTCGCCATCGTCGTGCGTCGGCCCCGCAAGTTATTGCAACCTTTTCTTCGGTAATTGACCGCAGATGGCTCGCCCGACACCGCCCCGACGATCCGGGTAACGTGCCTGGATCGTCGGGGGGCGTCCTCACCGGTGGCGTCCGAATCTTCGGACCCTGCGCAACGAATTCCAGGTGAAATGATGAACCCGCGGTCGATACGCATCGCCGGCCACATGGTGTTGACCTCGTTGACACTTTACGTCGCCGATGTATTGCTGCGCACTAACAACAGCGTTGCAGGCGCGATGTTGCTGATCCTCGGGACGTTGGTCATACATCTCCTTCGCCCCTTAATCCATTCGAGCATCGAGCCGCCTTCGATGAGCTTTCGCGTCTGGCTCAACAAATCCTCGCTGCCAACGGACTTTCAGATCGGGCAAGCATCGCTTCGTTCGCACCCGACGCCGCGGGATACGGTTCTCGACAGCTTCTCAGCCTCGGCGCTCATCAGCCGTCCGTCGAAACGGTGGTAGCCTCCCATGCATCGATTTCCACGTTCAATGCCGACAACCTGTCGCGAACGAGCCCGAGTGCGTCGCTACCGAGCAAAAGACGCGTGGGCGGATGATCCGCTGCCATGGCGGCCAGCATTGCGCGCGCCGCTTTCCTGGGATCTCCCAATTGCTTGCCGCTTTTTTCCTCGCGGGCCTGGCGGATGGGATTGAAAATATCGTCGTAATCCGAAATCGAGCGGGGGGTCCGCGTCATCGAGCGACCTGCCCAGTCAGTGCGAAATGAGCCCGGCGCCACGGCCGTCACGGCAATACCGAAGGGCTTGACCTCTTTGCCAAGCGCCTCGGAGATGCCCTCCAACGCAAACTTGCTGCCGCAGTAATAAGCGATTCCCGGCATCGTGATGTAGCCGCCCATCGATGTGATATTCAGAATGTGGCCGCGGCGGCGCTCACGCATGAACGGCAGGACGGCCTTCATCATGGCGACCGCACCAAATACATTCACATCGAACTGTCGGCGCATATCCGAGAGCGGCGATTCCTCCATGATGCCCTCGTGGCCGTAGCCGGCATTGTTGACCAGCACATCGATTGGTCCGACGCCAGTCTCGATTTCCGCCACGACGCCGTCGATCGCGTCGAAGTCGGTCACGTCGAGCACGCGTCCCCAAGCGGCATTCGCGGATACGGACTCGAATTCACGCTTTGCCTGGGCACTTCTCACCGTACCGACGACCTTGTGACCCACCGCCAGCGCTTCCTGTGCGAGCGCGCGGCCAAAACCGCTGCTGACGCCGGTGATGAGCAGTGTTTTGCTGGTTGCCATTGAAGCTTCTCCCGAATGTCGATTGGAGAGTGCATACTAATCTGACCAGCGAGGCAAATTAAGCCGAATTCCGCTGATTTTCTTGCATAAAACTATGAACACGATACGCGCTTTGGCCCAGCATCCAGCTCTATCCTCTCGAAGCCAGAAACGCATGATTGTCCTGCTACGCGCGTTGGCGCCTGACGAGGGCTACAACCTGACGGCACTGCCGAGCGTCCGCATCTTGCGGTCGAACCGGGCGCTATCGCGCACGCCCGTTCTGTACGATCCCGGTATCGTGATCGTCTGCCAGGGCCGCAAGCGAGGTTATTTCGGCGACCAGCTCTACCTGTACGACGAGCGTCACTACCTGGCCGTGTCCGTGCCCGTGCCGTTCAGCATGGAGACCGACGCAACCGAGGAGCGCCCACTGCTCGCGCTGTATCTGCACCTCGATTTCGCATTGGCCGCCGAACTTGCGGAGCGGATCGACCGCGAAGGCGTGGGGGAGTGCGCACCAGCACCTCAAAGCATGATGTCGACGCCGATGGATGACGCAATGCAAGCGTCCGTGCTGCGCTTCCTCGAGGCGATGCATCGGCCACTCGAATCTGCTGTGTTGGGCGCCGGGCTGCTGCGTGAACTGTATTTCCGGGTGCTCACCGGAGCCCAGGGAGGCTCGTTGCGCGAGGCTTTGGCGATGCGAGGACAGTTCGGCCAGATAGGCCGCTCACTCCGCCTGATTCATGCAAGCTATGCGCAGCCCCTCGACGTGAGGCAACTGGCCGACGAAGCGGGCATGAGCATTCCGAGTTTCCACAGCCACTTCAAGGCGATTACGCAGGTGTCGCCGATGCAATATGTGAAGTCGACGCGCCTTCATCAGGCTCGCCTGTTAATGGTGCGCAAGGAACTAACCGCGGAGGCGGCGGGACACGCTGTGGGTTATGCGAGCCCGTCCCAGTTCAGCAGGGAATTCAGGCGTCTGTTTGGCTTGACGCCTGCCGCAGAGGCTAAGCGTATGCGCGAGAGCTTCGCGATCCCGGCAGTATTCGCTGATACGGCTTATGTCTCGTCGCACTGAATTTGCCGCACCGGTGAGCGCGATTGTTCGATGTCACGCCGATTGTCCGAAAGTTAGGGGGATACAGGGACGGCGGCCGTTTTCAAGCGGCGATGCAAACCACCGAGCCAACGGATTAACTGACCGAGGTCCGTCCTTGATTCGTTGCGCGGCCGCCGCCTTGAACTCCGCCGTGTACACCTGGTTTGGTACCTTGAACATCTCTTCTTTCCTTCCTTTGGGTCGATTTTATGCACGACCTACTGGAAGGCGAAATTTCGGGGGAAGCTCAATCGAGACGTTTTGGCACACAGGCCGACACGTTGGGGCGAACTCGACCTTCTGGCGCGTTATGACCGGCCAGTCACACCAACTTTTTTCTACCGTCGCGATCTGTGTTGCCAGTCGCGGCTATCCGGTCACGCTACGCCCGACGAAATTGAACCGCCTGGTCGCATTGCGCTCATTTGCGCCCGGTTGCCAGCCTTGATTGCTCTCATTGGCCTGCTGGCGACTTTGTGGTTGGGGTCGCCAGCGAGTTGTTAACCCCGTAAGCGGGGGGGCGGGCCGTCGAGCTACTGTTGGCGCTATTCGGCTGGCCCCAGGTCGGCTGGCCCGAGGTCGGCGACCCGGCGCCGCTGTCCGTGTTGGTGGCACCAGGCGTGCCGTAGCCACTCGTTGCAGCGGCCGGCGACTGTGTGCTCGGAGTCGCCAGCGTGTTGTTGCTTTGTGCATATACGCCGCCCGACAGCGTGAGTGCGGCGACGGCCGCGATCAATGTGGTGGTTGACTTGTTCATGACACGCTTCTCCTTGGTTGGACTGCGATTTCGACGCAAACGATGCTTCCGCACTGTTTCCGTCGTGCTCGCCTAATGCCAAGTTTAGGAAAGCGGTGGCTGATAGTTACGCGCATTATTCACAATGGTGAATATCGATTTTCGGCGCTAACCGGTAACCTGACGCGCGCTGGTCCCCAATCTGAGGCTATCAGTCACCGCGCGCAAGACTGCCACTGTGGCTGCCCATCATTTCTGTTCCCGCATCCACGGCGTAAACGTGATTCCGACCAGCAATCCTTCCGGCCCGATGAAGCGACTGACCGTCTGGCCCCACGGCTCATTCCGGTTCCTGACCAGCATCCGATACCCTTGCGATTCAAGTTCCGCCGTTGCCGCCTGGACGTCGTCGACATCAAACTCGATCCAGGCTTGCGGGATGGGTACGTCGCGAGGCCACGAATCCGTGCCGAAGCACGACTGGGAGGCGTGGGAGAGCGGCCACAAGGCGAAAGAGTTTGCGCCGTTCAGACCCTCCGTATGGAGATAGCCGCCGTTCTCTTCCTTGAAGGGGATACCGAAGGCCCGACCGTAGAGATCGCGGCTTGCCTGGGCATCAATCACAATCGGGCCAAAACCTGCGATGAACAAGGCCGTGGCTTTTGGGATCTTTTCCATGGCTTCTCCTTTGCCGCGAAAGAGCGGCGCGATGAAGAGCGAACATGTTCGCCCACGCCCATCGAACTGATCTGGCGGCGAGTTTTCCGGTACCGCAGGGCATGGCATGGTTGAGTGTAGGCTTGTTTCGGGGGGCCGGCGATGCATCGCCCGGCGCCGTGGCGCGTGCGTCGACGCGAAACGGCGTTGGCACGCTTTACCGTCGCTTTGCAAGAATTGCAGAAATGCGCGCGGGTCCGATGCCCGGCCATCAAGCCTTGGCGTTGATGCCGTCTTGCGCGTTGTCCTCGCCGCCTCGTTCAAGCGTGCTGCGATATGCGCGCGACTGCATCTCGGCAAGCCGGCTCAGCGTACGCGACAGATCATGCGCGCCTTCGAGACCGATCAACGCGGTCTCGATCGGCTGATCGGAGGCGATGAAGAGCGCACGCTTGCGGTCGTAGAAGATGTCGATGAGCCAGACGAGTCGCTGCAGCGTATGCGGCTGCCTCAGCGCTTCCGTATGCAGACGATCGACGATCAAGCCTTGCCATTGCTCGGCGAGATCGAGGTAGTCGAGGTGCGAGCGGCTTGCGACGCACAACTGCTCGAAGTCCGCCCACAGCAGCGCGCGGCCGGCTGCCCGCGCTTCGAGCGGCCGGCCCGCCGCGCTCATCCTGACCGGCTCGATCGCAGCGTCGCGTTCATGGCCCGTGAAGATATCGCGCAACGCGGCCTCGCTCGATGCGTCGAGCGGCGCGAAAAAGCGCGGCACCTCGGCCGCTTCGCCGCCGAAGCGGTAATCGCGCACGCCGTCGAAATGGATCACCGTGAAGCCGCGTTTGATCTGCGCGATGGTCGGCAGAAAGCGCTCGTGAAACTCGGGGTCGGGCAACAGATCGTCCGGTGCGTAGTTCGACGTCAGCACGATACGCGTGCCCAGCTTGATCGCGGTGTCGAGAAAGCGGCCCATCAGGAACGCGTCGGCGATATCGTGCACATGGAATTCGTCGAAGCACAGCAGCTCGATACCGTCGAGCCATTGCCGCGACACGTCGCCGAGCCGGTTGTCGCCGCGCGGCGCGTGCACGAGCCGGCGGTTCATTTCGCGCAGGAACTCGTGGAAATGCAGGCGCCGTTTGCGGCATGGCGCAAGCTCGAACAGCGTATCGACGACGAGGCTCTTACCGCGGCCCGGCAGTCCGTGACAGTAGACGCCTTGCGGCCCGAACGCGGCGGTGGACCATGCCTGCCGCGCGCGCTGCTGCGCGCCGACCAACCCGACGAGCGCGCCGATGGCCTCGCGCTGCCGTGCATCGGCAGAGATGCCGCGCGCGGTCAATGCGCGCGCGATGCGGGTTTCGTCAAGCATGGCCAAGAGCGTGCATGCCTGATGACGCGAATGATGCGACTTGCGCGAATGACGCAGTGTGGGCCGCCGCGAAAACGGCGAGGACGTGTGTGAGCATGAGATAACGGCCGACGTGATGGCCTGCGGCGAAGCAGACCCAATGAGCGCGTGCACGGAGCGCGCGCCATTTTACCAGCCACGTTCTGCGTCGAACGTTGGCGCGCACACGCGTCGTCGAGCCGCTACCGCGTCATTTGTCGTGATGCCCCGGCAGCACGGCACCGAGCACCTGCTTCGCGGTTTCGACCACCACGTTGCGCTGATCGGGGTCGCCCTTCATCAACGTCTCGGCGAACGCTTTGGCCTGCGCGAGCGTGACGTGCGGCGGCAACGGCGGCACGTTCGGATCGGCCTTCACCTCGATCACGACCGGACGATTCGACGCGAGCGCGTCGTCCCAGGCGGTGGCCATCTGATCGGGATTGTCGACATAGATGCCCTTCAGACCGATCAGTTCCGCGAAGCGGTGATACGGCACGGACGGAATGCTCTGCGAGGCCTCGAACTTTGGATCGCCTTCCATCACGCGCTGCTCCCACGTGACCTGATTCAGGTCGCCATTGTTGAGCACCATGCAGATCCAGCGCGGATCGCTCCAGCCTTGCCAGTACTTCGCAACCGTGACCAGCTCCGCCATGTTGTTCATCTGCATCGCGCCGTCACCGACGAGCGCAATCACGGGCCGCTCGGGGTACGCGAACTTCGCGGCGATCGCATAGGGCACGGCCGCGCCCATCGACGCGAGCCCGCCCGACAGCGAGCACATCATGCCGCGCTGCACTTGCAGATCGCGTGCGTACCAGTTCGCGACCGAGCCCGAATCGCTGGTGACGATCGCGTTCGAGGGAATGCGCTTCGACAGCTCCCATACCGAGAGCTGCGGATTCAGGCCATCTTTCGCGGGTTCGTGCGCGCGTTTCTCCAGCGTCTTCCACCAGTCGGACACCCAGCCTTCGATGCGCTCGCGCCACAGCCGATCCTTCTTTTCCTCGAGCAGCGGCAGCAGCGCGCGCAGCGTCTCGGCGCTATCGCCGACGAGGTTCACTTCCATCGGATAACGCAGGCTCAGCATGTCGGCCTTGATGTCGATCTGCACGCCGCGCGCGTCGCCTTCCTTCGGCAGAAATTCCGAGTAGGGGAAGCCCGAGCCGATCATCAGCAACGTATCGCAATGGGTCATCATGTCGTAGCTCGGCTTCGTGCCGAGCAGGCCGATCGAACCGGTCACCCACGGCAGATCGTCGGGCAGCGCGGCCTTGCCGAGCAGCGCCTTGGCGACGCCGGCGCCGAGCTTCTCGGCGATCGCGATCACTTCGTCGGTCGCGTGCAGCGCGCCCGCGCCGACCAGGATCGCGACCTTGCGGCCCGCGTTCAGCACGTCGGCGGCCTGGCGCAACTGCTCGTCGCTCGGCACGACGCGCGGGCGCGCGTAACCGATGCCCGAATGCAGCGTGCCATGCTTGCGCCCCGGCGGCTCGTAGGGGATGTCCTGCAGATCGTTCGGCAGTATCAGCGCCGTGACCGCGCGCTCGGCGAGCGCGATGCGCACCGCGCGATCGACCAGATGACGGACCTGCGCGGGCATCGTCGCAAAGCCGACGAACGAGCCGGCCACGTCCTTGAACATCGCGGGCAGATCGAGCTCCTGCTGATAGTGTCCGCCGATCGCCGCGCGCGCCTGCTGACCAGTGATCGCGAGCACCGGCATGTGATCCATGCGCGCGTCGTACAGCCCCGTCAGCAGATGCGATGCGCCCGGCCCCGAGGTGGCGATGCACACGCCCAACTCGCCGGTGAACTTCGCATGCGCGGAGGCCATGAACGCGGCCATTTCTTCGTGACGGACCTGAATGAATTCGATCGGGCCCGGCTGATCCGTGCTTTTGTGGCGTTTCTTCGCTTCGCTCTGCGCGCGGTTCAACGCGCCGAACACGCCGTTGATGCCGTCGCCCGGATAGCCGTAGATTCGCCGCACACCCCATGCGTGCAGCCGCCCGATGATGAAATCGCCGACGGTTTCAGCCATGATCCTCGCTCCTCGATAGACAGTCGATGCCGCCCTGCGAAACGGGCGGCCGTCGTCGGTATCGGCGAGCAAGGGTTGTTCCTTGCGAATGGCTTGCTACCCGGTCTTGATCCTCGGCTGCGGCGCGTCGAGCGGTTCGTGGCCGAAGCGCTCGTATTGCGATATCACCTGCGCGCCGAACAGCAGCAAGGTGGCGAGCCATTCGAAGCTGAGCAGGATCACGATCGCCATCGTCAGCGAACCATAGACGACGCTGACCTGCGACAGCGTGGCGAAATACCAGACCAGCACGTGCCGCGTGATCTCCCACAACGCGCCGGCCACCACGCCGCCGATCAGCGCGTGTTTGAGCGATGGCCGTCCCACCGGCATCACCAGATACACCGAGGTCAGCACGAAGATTTCGCCGGCGAGCCCGAACAGATACAGCATCACTCGCGAGAAGCCCTGCAACGACACGTGCAGGCCGAACAGTCTGAGTCCTTCTGCGCCGATCGTGTCGAGCGCGCTCGACACGAACGTGACGATCAGCAGTCCCACGCCAAGAAACAGGATGTAGCAGTACGGCAGCAGCGCCGAGATCAGGAAGTGGCGCCGCTTCACGACGACCCGATGCACGAAGATCAGCGACATCGCGTTTTCGAGCACGGTGAACGCGAGCGAGCTGAAGAAGATCATCGTCAGCAGCAGTACCCAGCCGATTACCGCGCGGTGCAGCAGGAAGTTCGACAGCTCACGCACGAGCGCGGCCGATTGTCCGGGCACGAGCCAGCGCAGCAGATGCGCAAGCGCGTCGAGCACCAGCTGCTGCGGCACCACGCGCGACAACACGATGACGATCAGGATCAGCAGCGGCACGATGGACAGCAACGCGTAGTACGCGACCGCGCCCGCGAGCAGCAGCCCCTGGTTAGCGCGAAACGCTTTCAGCGTTTGCAGCAGGAAGCGCCAGGGATGTCTGGCGATATACAGCGCTTGCTGGTCGAGCAGGATCGGCATGAGGCCTCGCGGTGCGCGCCGGGCACTGCCGGATGGCAGCCGCTCTCGACACGCCTGTGTGCTTTATATACCGTAAGCAGAAACGGGGCCATCAATGGCGCGGCATATAGTTTGCTTGGCCGCGTTCGCAAGATCGCGTTCCCTTGCCGAGGACAGCCGATGGATCAGTCGCCGCGTCAGACCGACACCGCGCCGCAAGCCAACGATCTGGTGATCGCGCGGCCGGAGGGACTGTATTGCCCGCCCGGCGATTTTTACATCGATCCGTGGTGGCCGGTCGAACGCGCGGTGATCACACATGCGCATTCCGACCACGCGCGTTTCGGTCATCAGCGCTACCTGGCCGCGCGCGCGGGCGCGAGCGTGCTGCTATCGCGGCTGCCCGGCATCGCGCTGCACACGCTCGACTACGGCGAGCCGCTGACGATTGGCGCGGCGCGCGTGTCGCTGCATCCGGCCGGGCACGTGCTCGGCTCGGCGCAGGTGCGGATCGAATACGCGGGCCGCGTGTGGGTGGCGTCGGGCGACTACAAGCTCGAAGCCGATCCGACCTGCGCCGCGTTCGAACCGGTGCGCTGCGATACGTTCATCACCGAATCGACCTTCGGTCTGCCGATCTATCGCTGGGATACGCCGCAAAGCGTGTTCGATTCGATCGATTCATGGTGGCGTCACAACGCCTCCGAAGGGCGCGCGTCGGTGCTGTTCTGCTATTCATTCGGCAAGGCGCAACGCGTGCTCGCGAGCGTCGATGCGGCGATCGGGCCGATCTTCTGCCACGGCGCGCTCGAGCCGCTCAATCGCGCGTATCGCGACACGGGCGTGCGTCTGCCGGCGCTCGGTCTGATCGGCGAGATTGCCGCGAAAGACAAGGGCGTATTCAAACAGGCGCTGATCGTCGCGCCGCCGTCCGCGCAGAACAGCGCGTGGCTCAAGCGCTTCGGCGACTACAGCGATGCGTTCGCGTCGGGCTGGATGCGCCTGCGCGGCGCGCGTCGCCGGCGCGGCGTCGATCGTGGCTTCGTGCTGTCGGATCACGCGGACTGGCCGGGTTTGCAAACGGCGATACGCGAGAGCGGCGCCTCCCGCGTGATCGTCACGCATGGCTCGATCGAACCGATGGTGCGCTGGCTCAACGAGCAGGGCCTGCACGCCAGCGCGTTCGAAACGCAATACGGCGACGATACCGTCGAAGCCGATGCGGCCGGCGCCGACCAGGCGCCGGCGGCGAGCGAATCATGACGGGCACCGTATGAAACGCTTCGCGGCTCTCTACACCGCGCTCGATGCGACCACGTCGACGCACGACAAGCTCGCGGCGCTGACCAGTTATTTCTCGGTGGCCGACCCCGAAGACGCGGCATGGGCGTCGTATTTCCTCGCGGGCGGCAAGCCGCGTCAACTCGTGCCGACGCGTTTGCTGACCGAAATCGCGCGCGAGCGCGCCGGCTTGCCCGAGTGGCTGTTCGAGGAGTCGTATCACGCGGTGGGCGATCTGGCCGAGACCATCGCGCATATCCTGCCGCCCGCGTCGCGCAACTCCGAGCTGGGTCTCACGCAATGGATCGAGCAACGCATGCTGCCGCTGCGCGGCCTGCCGCCCGACGAGTTGCGCAGGCGTCTGCTCAGCTACTGGGACGAACTCGACTGGGGCGGTCGTTTCCTGCTGACCAAGCTGATCGGCGGCGGCTTTCGTGTCGGCGTCGCGCGGCAACTGGTGGTGCGTGCGCTCGCCGAAGTGGCCGGCGTCGATCACAAGCGGATCGCGCAACGAATGGTCGGCTGGACCGATTCGCAACAGAAGCCCGATGCGGCGCGCTATCTGCGTCTGATCGCGCCGCAGACCGACGACGATCCGCAAGCGCACGCGCCTGAACACGATAGCGACCTCGGCCTGCCGTATCCGTTCTTTCTCGCGCATCCCTTGCAGACCGATCCGGCGACGCTCGGCGATCCCGCGCACTGGCTGATCGAGTGGAAGTGGGACGGCATACGCGCGCAACTCGTCAAACGCGGCGGCCGCGTGTGGTTGTGGTCGCGCGGCGAGGATCTGATTACCGATCGTTTTCCCGAAGTCGCGGCATTGGGCGAGTCATTACCCGATGGCTACGTGATCGATGGCGAGATTCTCGCGTGGGAGCCAGGCGCGGCAGCGCCATTGCCGTTCGCGCGGCTGCAACCGCGCATCGCGCGCAAGACGCTGACGCGCAAGATACTCGCGGATTCGCCCGCCGCGCTGCTCGCATACGACCTGCTCGAAGCAAACGGACAGGACCAGCGCATGAACCCGCTCGCTGAACGGCGCGCACGCCTCGATGCGCTGGCCAGCTCCGTCGATGGCACGCTCGCGCGTGGTCTGCTGCGCATATCGCCGCTCGTCCTTGCAGCGGACTGGAGCGCGCTCGCGGCGTTGCGCGACGAGAGCCGCGCGCGCGGCGTCGAAGGTTTGATGCTCAAGGAGCGCGAGTCGATGTACGGCGTCGGTCGTACCAAGGCGTCGGGCACGTGGTGGAAATGGAAGATCGAGCCTTATGCGGTGGACGCTGTACTTATTTACGCGCAGCGCGGTCATGGCCGTCGCGCGAGTCTTTACACGGACTACACGTTCGCGGTGTGGGACGAGGCCGACGGCGTGCGCACGTTGGTGCCGTTCGCGAAGGCCTATTCAGGGCTCACAGATGAAGAGATGCGTCGGGTCGATGCGATCGTGCGCAAGACCACCGTCGATAAATTCGGCCCGGTGCGCAGCGTGACGCCAACGCTCGTGTTCGAGATCGGCTTCGAAGGGATACAAGCGAGTTCGCGTCACAAGTCCGGCGTGGCCGTGCGTTTTCCGCGCATGCTGCGCTGGCGCACGGACAAACACATCGACGACGCAGATACGCTCGCGATGCTGAAGGGGTTTATCGATAATCGTGCGGGATAACCCGCAGAGCACAAACCCCTAACATGTCGAGCATTTTTTTATCGGCATCGTCGCTTATTCTTTTGATAAGACCGCGTCATCGATTCGCGCCATAAGTGCGATTGCGGCTTGCATTGCGTGGACCCCTCAATCCGTTGAAATACCGATATCGTGCGACGCCTCTGAACGAGACGGATCGCACAAGGACAGTGCGTCGATCGATGTTGCGCAGCGCGCACATCGCAGGCGCCGTCATTCAAACGCCGTGATGAATGGGCACGCTGAATCCCGCATTCCAGGTGATTGCAACGTCGGAATGCGCGACCAGGCGTGCTGGCCGCGGCATCGTCCGAGCGAAGCGGAAATAACAAAAAACCGGTCGTAGTCCGGCAGACGCAACGGGATCGAATCTTGCACGTGTGGCGCGGATGCCCTTCAGGGCCAATGTAAAAGGGCGAGAAAAAATGACTGTGTTCAACGACAACGTGGACAGCAGCGACGACGTGCTCGTATGGCGACCAATCCGCTATGCGATGGCCGCGCATCGTCGCGTGCTGGTAGTCGACGATTACCGGGAAGCGGCCGATGCGCTGCAAATGCTATTGATGGCCGACGGCTTCGAATGCCGCGCGCTCGACGATCCGTTTGCCGTGTGCGAGACCGCGCGCGAATGGCAGCCGTTCGCGGTGGTGCTCGACATCAAGATGCCTGGACTCGACGGGCTCGAACTCGCGCGGCGGCTGCGCGCGCATCCGCAGACTTCACACATGCTGCTGGTCGCATGTACCGCGTTTGCGTCGCGCGACGATCGCGCGCTCGCGAAGGCCGCCGGCTTCGACGCGCATTGCGCCAAACCGTTGACACCCGAGCGTCTGCTGCGCGTGCTCGAATCGGCGGCGGCGTTGCATGCGGCGGAGCCATCATCTGAATCACGTTGTTAGCGAAAACTCACTGATAGTTCTGTTATTTCTGCACGGTCGTCGCCAGAAAATCGCACTCGTCGCTCTGCGAATCTATTTGTCATCAATCTGCCATCTGTCCGCCACCGTTCTGTCCAACGCAGTTTCTTAAGCCATGCGTGCCCCTGCGCCGCCCGGCGCGCAGCAGTTTCCTCTCGCTATTGCAGGCAGGCCCACTCGTTGCTGAAAGACCGATGACGCGGCGCGCTCGTGCGCGCCGCCCATGGTCATTCGCACCGAGGGAGATCCGACATGAGCGACACGCAACGTCCGGCACCGCCGTTTCCTGAACAGCAGCAGGACCAGAGGCCCGGCCGCACGGCCGACATGAACCCGCAACCGGATCACGGCGAGAAAACCTATGAAGGTTCGGGGCGTCTCGCTGGCAAGGCGGCGATCGTGACCGGCGGCGACAGCGGCATCGGCCGCGCGGTCGCGATCGCGTTCGCGCGCGAAGGTGCGGATGTGCTGATCGCCTATCTCGACGAAGACGACGATGCGCGCGAGACCGCGCGCTGGGTCGAGGACGCGGGTCGCAAGGCGGTGCTGGTCGGCGGCGATATCCGCGATCGCACGCATTGCGATGCGATCGTCGACAAGGCGATCGAGGCATTCGGCCGGCTCGACGTGGTGGTCAACAACGCCGCGTATCAGATGAGCTATCCGTCGCTCGATGCGATCAGCGACGAAGAATGGGACAAGACCTTCGATACCAACATCGGCGCGATGTTCAGGATCACGCGCGCGGCGGTGCGCCATATGAAGCCGGGCGGCGCGATCATCAATACTTCGTCGATCAATGCCGATCATCCGAATCCTGGTCTGATCGCGTATGCGACCACCAAGGGCGCGATCCAGAACTTCACCGGTGGCCTCGCGCAATTGCTCGCGGAAAAGGGCATTCGCGCGAACTGCGTGGCGCCGGGACCGATCTGGACGCCGTTGATTCCATCGACGATGCCGGCAGACAAGGTCGAGCAGTTCGGCAAGCAGGTGCCGATGAAGCGCCCCGGCCAACCGGCCGAACTGGCCGCCGCGTACGTGATGCTCGCGTCGGATGAAGCGAGCTACATCTCGGGCGCGACGATTGCGGTAACGGGCGGCGCGCCGATTATTTAGGTTGTCGAACTGATGGCGGCATGGCCGCCTGCGCTCACGTACGAGGTTCGCGCAGTGGGTTTTCATAACGTCTTAAGGGAGAGTGCCATGAAGATCGATGTATCCGTCAAACTGGCTGCCGCGCTCGTTTCAGGCTGCTTCGCGCTAGGCTTTGCGCAGGCGGGCTTCGCGCAGACCGGTACCAATCCGTCCATGCAAAACAGCAAGTCTGCCGCGCAACCCGGCGCAAGCCTGGAAGAATCGCGCACGCCGGACACGACCAGCGCGAACAACGCGAACGGCAATGTCGGCGAATCGGGGGGCGCCACCAATGGCGTCGCCGGCGGCGGCAATGGGAAAACCACCAACAGGCGCTTCAAAGGCGCGACGCCGCCGCGCGCGGGTAGTGGGGCGGGGCAATAAGCGATCCGTCGAGCGCGTCGGCCTGCCTCGCGACGCGCCGGACGCCGCGGCGGCATCGCGCTCGCGCGCTGTCGCCGCTTTGCATTGGTTCGAATTGCGTTGAGTTCCGTCGCGCGCCGCACTGCTTGCGCGAGCCTTGTGAGGAGGAAATCCGATGGCTACCCCCGATGCTGAAACCGCCCGGGGCGACGCGCCCGCGTCGCATGCATTGACGTTCGAGATCAACGGCGAGACGCGGCGCTTCGACGTCGAGGCGTGGACCTCGCTGCTCGATCTGCTGCGCGAGCATGCGCACCTGAGCGGCACCAAGAAGGGCTGCGATCACGGTCAATGCGGCGCTTGTACGGCGATCGTCAATGGCCAGCGGATCAATACCTGCCTCGCGCTCGCGGTCGTGTACGACGGCGCATCGATCACGACGATCGAAGGTCTCGCGAACGGCGACACGTTGCATCCGCTGCAGCAGGCGTTCATCGATCACGACGCGTTCCAGTGCGGCTACTGTACGCCCGGACAAATCTGCTCGGCGTACGCGATGCTCGAAGAAGGACATGCGCGCTGCGCGGACGATGTGCGCGAGCAGATGAGCGGCAATCTGTGCCGCTGCGGCGCGTATCCGAACATCGTCGCGGCGATTCTCGACGCTGCGAATTTCGGTGACGATGACGCAAGGCAAGACAGTGCGGTCGCGAATAAATCTGGAGCGCGGCCATGAACCGCTTCTCGTACACGCGCGCCGATGCGGTGCAGGATGCGCTCGAACGGCATCGTTCGGACAGGGGCGCCGCGTTCCTCGCGGGCGGCACGAATCTGGTCGACCTGCTGCGCGAAGACGTGGCGCGCCCGGCTTTGCTCGTCGACATCAACCGTTTGCCGCTCAGGCAGATCGAAGCGTCGGCGCAAGGCGGCCTGAAGATCGGCGCGCTCGTCACCAATAGCGCGCTCGCGTATGACGATACCGTCGCGACACGCTACCCGCTGCTCGCGAAAGCGATCCTGGCGGGCGCGTCGCCGCAGATTCGCAACGTCGCGACGGTCGGCGGCAATCTGCTGCAACGTACGCGCTGCTACTACTTCTACGACGTGGGCACGCCGTGCAACAAGCGCGAACCCGGCAGCGGCTGTCCGGCGCTGCACGGCGTGAACCGCATTCACGCGATCCTCGGTGCCAGCGAGCACTGCATCGCCGTGCATCCGTCCGATATGTGCGTCGCGTTGGCGGCGCTCGGCGCCACCGTGCATCTGATCGGCAACGACGGCGCACGCACGCTGCCGTTCGCGGATTTTCACCGGCTGCCCGGCGATACGCCGCAGATCGACACCAACCTGCGCGACGACGAACTCGTGACCGCGATCGAACTGCCGCCGCAAGGTTTTGCCGCGCATCACGCGTACGTGAAGGTGCGCGACCGCGCATCGTATGCGTTCGCGCTGGTGTCGGCCGCGGTCGGCGTCGAACTCGATGACGAGTCGCGGATCGTCGACGCGCGTTGCGCGCTCGGCGGGGTCGCGCACAAGCCGTGGCGCGATCCCGCCGCCGAAACCGCACTGCGCGGCGCGACGCTGAACGCGCGAACGTTGCGCGACTTTGCGGCGACGCTGCTGCGCGGTGCGCGCGCTCAGCGCGACAACGCGTTCAAGATCGAACTCGCGGCGCGCGTGATCGTGCGCGCCTTCGGCGAGGCCACACAACGTTCGTTCGAGGAGGCCGCGCGATGAACCGTGCCGAAACCTTGCCGTCGACAGGCAGCCCGAAGCCTGCCACCGGCGTGCCGCATTCGCGTGTGGACGGGCCCGTCAAAGTGACCGGCGCCGCGCAATATGCCGCCGAGTTCTGCGTCGAAGGGCTCGTGTATGGCGTCGTCGTGTCGGGCACGATCGCGGCAGGCAAGATCGTGTCGATCGATACCTCGGCCGCCGAGGCGCTGTCCGGCGTGCTGCTCGTGCTCACGCATCGCAAGCGCCCGGCGCTGCCGTCGGACGTCGACGCGTTCAAGGACATGGTCGCGCCCGGCGGCACGCCATTGAGGCCGCTGTGGGACGAGCGCGTGTGGTACAGCGGGCAGCCGGTCGCGCTGGTGGTCGCCCAATCGCTGGAACTGGCGCGCTACGCGGCGTCGCTGGTGCAGGTGCGTTACGAGGCCGGCTCGCACCAGACCGATATCGAAGCAGCGTTGACGAGCGCCGTGCCGCCGTCGGTGGAGAAGGGCGGCTTCGATCCGCCTCCGCCCGAGCGTGGCGACCCACGCAAGGCCTTGGCCGATGCAAAGGCGCGCGTGGACGCGTTCTACACGACACCACCGGAGTATCACAATCCGATGGAAATGCACGGATGCACCGTGGTGCCCGATGCGCAAGGACGCTTGACCGTCTATGAAAAGACTCAGGGCGTCGTCAATACGAAGGGCTATCTGACGCGTGTGTTCGGTTTGAAAGACGACGAAGTGCAGGTGGTGTCGCCGTTCGTCGGCGGCGCGTTCGGCTCCGGCTTGCGGCCGCAATATCATCTGGCGCTCGCGGTAATGGCCGCGCGCGAACTGAAGAAACCCGTGCGCGTCACGCTGACCCGGCAGCAGATGTTCACCTTCGCGCATCGTCCGCAAACGGTGCAGCGCGTCGCGCTCGGCGCGTCGGCGGATGGCCGCCTGCAGGCGGTGATCCACGAGGCGGTGTCGGAAACCTCGCGCTACGAGGACTACTGCGACGTGGTGGTCAACTGGGCGGGGCAGCTGTATCGATGCGACAACGTGTCGATGGGCTACAGGGTCGCGAAGCTCGACGTGCCGACACCGGCCGACATGCGCGCGCCCGGCGCGACACAAGGGCTCTTTGCGCTCGAAGTCGCGATGGACGAACTGGCCGAGGCATTGCGGATGGACCCGCTCGAATTGAGGCTCGTCAACTATGCGGAGCGTGACGCGAACAAGAACCTGCCGTTTTCGAGCAAGGCGCTGCGCGACTGCTATCGCGAAGGCGCGGCCCGCTTCGGCTGGGCGGGGCGGCCGCTCGAGGCGCGCGCACGCCGCGACGGCAACGAGTTGATCGGCTGGGGCATGGCGACCGGTGCGTGGGACGCGATGCAGAACGAAGCGGCCGCACGCGCGGTGTTGACGCCCGATGGCCGCGTCAGCGTGTCGAGTTCGACCGCCGATATCGGCACCGGAACCTACACCGCGATGACGCAGATCGCCGCCGATGCGCTCGGCGTGCCGCTCGGCGACGTCAGCTTCGAACTCGGCGACACCCGGCTGCCGAAGGCGCCGATCGAGGGCGGATCGTGGACCGTGTCGTCGGTGGGCAGCGCAGTCGACGCCGCGTGCACGCGCCTGCACAACAGTCTGGTTGAACTGGCGCGCGAACATGGTGGGGCACGGTTCGCGTCGGCGACTCGCGAACACGTACGGCGCGAGCGCAACCGGCTCGTGTGCGGCCCACACGAGGACGACTCGATCGCGATTGCGACGCTGTTGCAGCGCGCCGGGCTGGACGAACTCGAAGAGCAGGCCAGCGTGAAGCCGCACGAAAAGCAGCAGGCGTATTCGATGGGCACGCATTCGGCGGTGTTCGCCGAAGTGCGCGTCGACGCAGCGCTCGGCACTGTGCGGGTGACGCGCGTGGTCAGCGCGGTCGCGGCGGGACGCATCGTCAATCCGAAGACGGCGGGCAATCAGGTCGCGGGCGGCGTCGTGTGGGGCATCAGCATGGCGCTGCACGAGCACGGCCAGTTCGATCACGCGCTAGGACGCCAGATGAATCACAACCTCGCCGAATATCACATGCCGGTGAATGCCGACATTCACGAGATCGACGTGCTATTCGTCGACGAGCGCGATGACATCGTCAATCCGCTCGGCGTCAAAGGTGTCGGCGAAATCGGCGTGGTGGGCGTGGCCGCGGCAGTGTGCAACGCGATCTGGCATGCGACCGGCAAACGCATCCGCGATTTGCCCATTACGCCCGACAAGCTGCTCGGCTGACTACGCCCCTGAACGCCTGTGCATGGACGGCCCGTTGCCGCGTCGATCGATTCGACGCGGCAACGCCGCGCTCAATTCGCGTACTTGAACTCCGGCAACGCCTCGAGCGATTTCTTCGTCGCCTCGGGCAGCACGACGCGCCGGTTGTCGATCTGCAGATCGTTGAACGGCACGGCGACCAGATGCTTGCCCATGCCGAGAAAGCCGCCGACCGACAGGATCGCATACGTGGTGCGCTCGGTGCCCGGCGACACGATCAGATCGTCGAGCGTGCCGATGTTGTCCTTGTTGCGGTTGTACACGTCCGCGCCCGACAGCTTCGACGCGCGATAGCCGCTCGCGAGCTGCACGACGTCCGTGCGTTTTTCGGTGATCGCCTGCGGCGCGCCTTGCGCGAACGCGCTGCCGCACGTGCCCAACGCGGAAATCAGCGTCATGGCGGCGAGAAGCGATGCGGAAGCGGCCAGCGGTGTGATCTGCGGGTTGCGCATCATCTGTGTTCTCCCGGTTTGGTGTGGTGGCGTTTCGACGGCGCGCAATGCGTGCGCCTTGCCGGTATGCTGCAAATCTCATGCCGCGACTTTGAGCTGAGGGAAAGCGAGGCGCATCAGGCCCACAAGTTGCTACACGCACCGGCCCGCTGCTCGCGCGGTGCAATGTCCGGCGCGCGGGCCTCCAATGCCTACACTGGAACAATGAGCAGCAAAGAACACGTGGAAAGGCAGTTGAAAAAAACACATGCATGACCCTGAGATACACACCTCCTTGCAGCCATTGAGAACACCTATGTCTTCCCCAGCCAGCTACTCGACACGCATTGCCGAAGGCACGCCTTTTCCGCTCGGCGCGACATGGAACGGCAGTGGCGTCAACTTCGCGTTGTTCTCCGCGCACGCAACCAAAGTCGAACTGTGTCTGTTCGATGAAACTGGCCAACACGAACTCGAACGGATCGAGCTGCCCGAATACACCGACGAGGTATGGCATGTGTTCGTACCGAATCTGAAACCGGGTGCCGTCTATGGATATCGCGTGCATGGTCCCTACGAGCCCGAAAACGGGCATCGCTTCAATCCGAACAAGCTGCTGCTCGATCCCTATGCGAAGGCGCACATCGGCGAGCTTATATGGGCGCCGGAAATCTTCGGCTATACGCTCGGCTCGGAAGAGCTCGACCTGTCATTCGATGAACGCGATAGCGCGCCTTTCGTGCCGAAGTGCAAGGTGGTCGACGCGAATTTTTCGTGGAGCCATCCGGAGCGCAACGCGCTGCCGTGGGAGCGCGTGATTCTCTACGAGACGCACGTGCGCGGCTACACGAAACGTCATCCGCGGGTGCCCGAGCGTTTGCGCGGCACGTTCGCGGGTCTGGCGCAGCAGCCGGTGCTCGACCATATCCGCAGCCTTGGCGTGACCTCGGTCGAGCTGATGCCGATCCAGACTTTCGTCAACGACAGCCATCTGCTCGACAAGGGTCTCACGAACTACTGGGGTTACAACACGATCGGCTTTTTCGCGGCCGATCCGCGCTTTTTCGCGTCGTCGACCGAGTCGGTCGGCGAATTCAAGGAGATGGTCGACCGGTTTCACCAGGCCGATCTCGAAGTGATACTCGACGTCGTGTACAACCACACGGCCGAAGGCAACGAACGCGGCCCGACGGTCTCGTTCAAGGGCATCGACAACGCGTCGTACTACCGGCTGATGCCCGACGAGCCGCGCTACTACATCAACGACACCGGCACCGGCAATACGCTGAACCTGTCGCATCCGCGCGTGCTGCAGATGGTGACCGACAGCCTGCGCTACTGGGTCACCGAAATGAAAGTGGACGGTTTCCGCTTCGATCTCGCGACGATCCTCGGCCGCGAAGATCACGGCTTCGACGAGGGCGGCGGCTTTCTCGACAGCTGCCGCCAGGACCCGGTCCTCTCCAGCATCCGGCTGATCGCCGAGCCGTGGGATTGCGGCCCCGGCGGCTATCAGGTGGGCGGTTTCCCGCCGGGCTGGGCCGAATGGAACGATCGCTTCCGCGACACCGCGCGGGCGTACTGGAAGGGTGACGAGGGCACCGCCGCCGATCTCGCGACGCGCGTCACCGCGTCGGGCGACAAGTTCAATCATCGCGGCCGGCGGCCGTGGGCGAGCGTGAACTTCATCGCCGCGCACGACGGCTTCACGCTGAACGATCTGGTCTCGTACAACGACAAGCACAACGAGGCAAACGGCGAGGACAACCGCGACGGCCATTCGGACAACAAGTCGTGGAACATGGGCGCCGAAGGACCGACCGACGACGCCGACATCCGCCAGCAACGCGAGCGCCAGAAGCGCAATCTGCTCGCGACGCTGCTGCTGTCGCAGGGCACGCCGATGATCCTCGCCGGCGACGAATTCGGCCGCACGCAGCAGGGCAACAACAACGCGTATTGCCAGGACAACGAGATCAGCTGGGTCGATTGGGATGCGATCGACGACGACGGCCGCGCGCTGACCGAGTTCGTGCGCAATCTGACCACGTTGCGCCACCGTTTGCCGGTGCTGAGGCGCGGCCGTTTTCTGACTGGCGAATACAACGAGACGCTCGACGTGACCGACACGCGCTGGCTATCGCCGGACGGCACCGACATCACGGGCGAGCAGTGGGCCGATCCGGCGATGCGCTGCTTCGGCCTCGTGATCGACGGACGTGCGCAGGCGAGCGGCATTCGCCGTCTCGCGTCCGACGCGACCTTGCTGCTGGTGCTGAACGCGTATCACGACGTCGTCAACTTCACGCTGCCCGACATTCCCGAGGGCGATTTTTGGACCTGCCTCGTCGACACCAACATGCCGGTGCGCGCCGAGCTGCCGCAATTCAGCGCGGGCGATGCCTACCAGGTGACCGGCCGCTCGCTGCTGCTGTTCGCGCTCGAAGCGCCGAGCCGCGCGACGCAGCGCGTGTTCGACCGCCTCGAAGAGCAGTTGACTTCCGACGAAGGCGACTCCGCGCCAGGCTAGTGCAGGCTGGCGAGCGACGCCAGCCCTGTTGCAAAAGCGGGCCGCAGCACAGGTACAAGGTTTGCTCCCGCTGTTGTTGACGATACGCACGCGTCTCCGAGCTTCGCCACGGCAGGCGTGCGCACGCAAATGGCCAAGCTGGAGTGAACAAATGGAACAGGAACCAAGCGTCGACGAGCAGATCCGCACGCGCGCCTACTATCTGTGGGAGCAGGCGGCCGAGCCGAAGGGCACGCCCGAGCAATACTGGGAGCAGGCCCGCAGTGAGATCGAGAAGGAGGCACCACCGGTCGAGAGCGGGCCGGTGTCGGACGATTCGATGAAATAGACATTGCTCAACGGTATTGAGTAATAAGACTCCGAGCCGGCGAACCGCGTGCGGCTCAGAGACCGTTTTCCCATGCCCGATTTTCGCTTCGCAACATGAACGACACACCCGAGCCGCGCGGCACGAGCGCCGCCTCGCGCATTCAGGCGGCCTCCACCGCATTCGGTATCGAGGGCCTCGTCACGTTCGGCGTCGGCGTGATCGCGGTCGCATGCCTGTACGTCGCGAGCGCGGTGATGATTCCGATCACGCTCGCGATCCTGTTGAGCTTTCTCGTCGCACCGCTCGCCGATGCGCTGTCCCGGCTCAAGCTCGGCCATGTCGCGTCGGTGTGCGCGGCGGTCCTGATCTCGGTGTCGGTCATCGCGCTGCTGTGCGCGGTAATCGCCACACAGCTGACCGATCTCGCGGCCGGCATGCCGCGCTATCAGGCGACCATCCAGCACAAGATCGACACCGTGCACAGTCTGACGATCGGCAAGCTGAACCGTTTCGCGAGCGAGGCGGGGCAGGCATTGCAGCGCGCGACGATCGAGCCGCCGCAGCCGCGAGCGCCGAACGGCGCCGCGGCCGCGGCGAGTCCGCAGGCGTCGACGGCGGTGCCGGTGGAAGTGCGCGAGCCGGTGCCGACGCCGTTCGAGCTCGCGCGACGGGTGCTGTCGCCGGCCATCAGTCCGTTGGCAACCGCGTTCATCGTTTTCGTCGTCACGATCGTGATCCTGCTGCAACGCGACGACCTGCGCGATCGCGCGATCCGGCTGTTCGGCTCGCGCGACCTGCACCGCACGACCACGGTGATGGACGAGACCGCGCGGCGCCTGAGCCGCTACTTCGTGTCACAACTCGGCGTCAACACCGGCGTCGGCGTCGTTATCGGGACGGGGCTGTTTCTGATCGGCGTGCCGAGCCCGATCCTGTGGGGCATTCTCGCGGCGCTGCTGCGGCTCGTGCCCTACGTCGGCATCTGGATCGCGGCGATACTGCCCACCGCGCTCGCCGCCGCGGTCAGTCCCGGCTGGGCGATGGCGATCTGGTCGCTGGTGCTGTTCGTGGTCGCGGAGCTAGCGGTGGGGCAGGTGGTCGAGCCGCTGCTGTATGGGCGCAGCACCGGCCTGTCGCCGTTTTCGGTGGTGGTCGCGGCGATCTTCTGGAGCTGGATCTGGGGGCCGATCGGACTGATCCTGTCGACACCGTTGACGCTGTGTCTGCTGGTGCTCGGCCGGCACGTGCGGCGTCTCGAGTTTCTCGACGTGCTGCTCGGCGATCAGCCCGCGCTGACGCCGGTCGAAAACTTCTATCAACGCGCGCTCGCCGGCGATCCGGATGACGCGATCGAGCAGGCCGAAGTGCTATTGCGCGACCGCTCGCTGTCGGCCTATTACGACGAAGTCGCGATCAAGGGCTTGCGGCTCGCGGCCAACGACGTGACGCGCGGCAGCGTGACGAGCACGCAACTCGCGCGCATCGAGTCGACGACCAACGACCTGGTCGACGGCCTCGACGGCTACGAGGATCGCGAGCCCGCGCCGCTCGCGACGCAGGCGAAGCCGGCCGCAGTGGGGCCGCTGGCACCTTCCGACGAAACGCAGGCCGCGCGGGCGATGCCACGATCGGTCGACGCCGCGGCCGTGTTCGCCTCGCATGCGCCGACGAGCCGCGTGTTGTGCCTGCCGGGCCGTGGCCCGCTCGATGCGCTCGCGACGATCATTCTGCTGCAGTTGCTCGGCAAGCACGGCTTCGCGGCGCGCTCGCTGCCGCACGAGGCGGTGTCGCGCGCGTCGATCGACAGCCTCGTGGCGGACGACGTGGGCATCGTCTGCCTTCTGTATCTGCAGATCGACGGCATTCCGTCGCATCTGCGCAATCTGATCCGGCGCATCCGCACGCGCTTGCCGAATGCGTCGATCGTGGTCGGCCTTTGGACACCCGAGGATACGCAGCAGTGGAGCGCGGAACAGCAGGAATCGCTGGAAGCGGAGTGCGCCGTGATGTCGTTGCAGCAGATGCTGGCCGCGTGCCGTCGTCTCGATGCGACGCGAACGGTGATCGCGGAGCCGCAGTTCGAGGATGGCTGAAGCCTTGCGGCAGCGTGGCTGGTTATCCGCCGCTGCCTGACGGCGTCGCCGCGCCCGTTGCTCCTGCCGCATCGGCATCGCTCTGCCAGCCGCCGCCTAGCGCCTTGTACAGCGCCACCAGGTCGGTGCTGACCTGGGTCGTGCCCTGAGCGTATTGCTCTCGTGCCTGCGCGAGCTGCCGCTGCGCATCGAGCACGTTGATGAAGCTCGTCAGGCCCTTGCGATAGCTATCGCGCGACAGATCGAACGAGGTCTGCTGCGCGGTGACGCTGTCCGCGAGCGCATCGCGCCGCGCCTGATCGGTGCGATAGACGACCAGCGCGTTGTCGACGTCCCTCAGCGCGCTCAGCACGGTCTTGCGGTAATCGAGCGCGGCTTCGGCCTGTTGGGCCTTCGACATGCGCAGATTGGCTACCAGCGCGCCGCCCTGGAAAATCGGCAGAGACACGGTGGGCCCGAACGAATAGAACAGGTGCGACCAGCGCGCGAGATCGCGGGCATTCGTCGCGCGCATGCCGGCCTGGCCGGTCAGCGACACGTCGGGGTAGAACTGCGCGACCGCGACGCCGACACTGGCCGTTGCCGCATGCAGATTCGCCTCGGCGCGGCGGATGTCGGGCCGGCGCCGCGCGAGCGTCGACGGCAAGCCTATCGGCACGACGGGCGGCACCGGCGGCACGGTTTGCGGCGTGCTCAGTTGCGCTTCGAGCGCGCCGGGCGGCTCGCCGATCAGATACGCGAGCGCGTTGAGCGACTGGGCAATCTGCTGATCGTATTGCGGCAACTGCGTTTTCGTTTGCGCGAGCTGCGCCCGCGCGCTTTGCACGTCGAGCTCGCTCGCGAGCCCGACCTTCGCCTTGTTCTGCGTCAACCCGACGGTCTCGGCTTGCTGCTCGACGAGGCTCATCGCGATGTTGTGCAAGGTTTGCGCGCCGCGCAGCTGCATATAGGTCTGCGCGACCTCGGCTTCGAGCGACAGCAACGCGTCGTTGCGGCTCTCGTACGCGGCCTCGGTTTGCGCGCTCGCGGCCTCGACCGAGCGACGCACGCGGCCGAACAGATCGAGTTCCCAGGTTGCGTCGAAGCCGACCTGCCATAGATTGATCGGCGCGCTCAACTGGTCGAGCAGGTTGTTCGCGCCTTTTTGCAACGCGGCGCCCGCGCCCGGTGCGATCGCATTGACGGGCGAATTGGGCGCGCCGAGCTGATCGACCTTGTCGTAGGCGCCGTTCTCCTGCAGAAAACCCTTGAGGCCAAGCTGCTCGCGCTGATAGCTGCCGGTCGCGCGCAGATTCGGCAGACCCTGCGCGGCCGCCGATTGGACCTGGGTGCGCGCTTCGACGATGCGCAGCACCGCTTGCTGCAAGTCCAGATTGCCGAGCGCGGCGCGCGTGATCAGCGCGTCGAGCGTCTGATCGTTGAAACTGCGCCACCAGAGCGGGTCGGGATCGGTGTCGAGGGTGGGCACCGAAGCGACGTTGGGCCTCGTTACGGACGCGTCGCTCGCGGCGGCATTCGCCGCGGTGCGCTGCGTATCGTGCCACTGCGCCGGCACGTCGGCGTACGGCGCATGAAAGTCGGGGCCGACCGTGCAGGACGCGAGCAGCGCGGACATGCCGACGACGACACAGGCAATCAAACACGTGGCGGGTTCGGGAACGCCGCGCTTCAAACCAGGCTTCACTTCAATGTCCTCCGCCGCCGGACGCCTTGGCCGGTGAAAAGAAAATCGTGATCGGAATGCAAAGCGTGCAGAAAATCGCGAGGAACGCGAACACGTCGACATAGGCAAGGAACGTCGCCTGCGAGATGTACGTGGTGTACAGATGACCGTTGGCCGTTTGCAGCGCCTGAGAAAGCGGCATGCCATTGATGTCCGCGATCGTCCGCGCGTTGCGTTGCAACGTATCGTTGTAATTCTGTGAAAGCGGCGACATGAACTCCGACAGATGCGCCATGCGTGCCTGCGTGCGCTCGCGAACCATCGCGGTCGACAGCGAGATACCGATCGAACCCGCGACGTTGCGGAACATCGTGAACAGCGCGGACGCGTCGTCGTTCAGTCGCGGCGGTACCGTCAGATACGCAAGCGTCGTGATCGGCACGAACAGGAAGCCGATCGCCAGCGACTGCGCGCTGCGCATCTTCACCAGCGTGAAGTAGTCGATGTCCGGCACCAGCGTGTGCGAATACGCGAGCGCGCACGCGAGCAGCCCGAAGCCGGTGGCCACCAGAAAACGCGTCTGCACGTACGGCATCATTTTGCTGATCAGTGGAATTTCCATCGTGATCAGCACAGCGCCAGGCGACAGCACGAGGCCCGCGAGCATCGCCGTATAGCCGAGCTGCTGTTGCGCGAGCTGTGGCACGAGCACCGCGCTGCCATACAGAATCGTCGCGAACGCGGCGATCGTCACGCAGCCGAGCGCGAAGTTGCGGTCCTTCAGACAGCGCAGATCGACGACCGGCTTCTTCGTGTACAGCAGCCAGTACGTCGCACCGACGATGCCCGACACCGCGAGCACTGCGAACGTGCGAATGAAGTTCGACGAAAACCAGTCGTCGTCCTCGCCGCGATCGAGCATCACCTGCAGGCAGCCGAGGCCGATCGCGATCAAAAGGATGCCCACGTAATCCACCGACACGCGCAGATCGCCCTTGCGTTTCCACGGCGGATCCTCGACCAGTTGCATCACCGCGAGCGAGGTCAGCACGCCGAACGGCACGTTCACGAGGAACACCCAGCGCCACGAAAAGTTGTCGGTGATCCAGCCGCCGAGCGTGGGTCCCAGCACCGGCGCGACGACGATCGCGACCGCCGAGATCGAAAACGCGCGGCCGCGCTGCTGCGGCGGGAACGTGTCGAGAATGATCGATTGCTGGTTCGGTTGCAGTCCGCCGCCGAAAAAGCCCTGCAAACAGCGGAAGATGATCAGCTGCCACAGATCGGTCGCGATGCCGCATAGAAACGAGCACACGGTGAACGCAATGATGCAGAGGAGGAAATAGCGCTTGCGCCCGAACAGCCGACCGAAGAAACCCGAGATCGGCAGCACGATGCCGTTGGCGACCAGATATGAGGTCAGCGTCCACGTCGCTTCGTCGTAACTGGCAGACATCGTGCCCGCGATGTGCGGCAGCGCGACGTTGACGATGGTCGTGTCGAGCACTTCCATGAACGCGGCGAGCGTGACGACGATCGCGATCAACCACGGATTCGCGGATGGCTTCCAGTTCGACGCATCGCCGGGCGACGCCTCGCCGGGCGCGTCGGACGCCGTCATTTCAGGTACACCTTCGGCGTGACCGACAAGCCCAGCCCGAGCGGATGATCGCGCGGCAGACCTTCGTCGATGATGATCTTGACCGGTACCCGCTGCACGATCTTCACGAAGTTGCCGGTTGCGTTTTCGGTCGGGAACGCCGAGAAGCGCGAGCCGCTGCCGAGTTGCACGCTATCCACGTGGCCGCGCAGATCGAGCTTCGGATACGCGTCGACGTCGACTTCGACCTTGTCGCCGGGGCGCAAGCGGTCGAGCTGCGACTCCTTGAAGTTCGCGGTGACCCACACCTGCGGCGTGACGATCGAGAACAGCGACACGCCCGCGCTCAGGAAGCTGCCGAGCTGCACGTTGCGCCGCGTGATCCAGCCATCCGACGGCGCGCGCACTTCGCAGTACGACAGATTCAGCTGCGCCTGTTCGAGCTGTGCCTCGGCCTGATGCACCTGCTGGCGGCGTTCGTCGACGGCGGCCTCGGCCTCGCGCAACTGCTGCGGCACGAGGCTCGCGGTCCGCTGCTGCGCGCGCGCCTGCTCGAGGCTCGCGTTGGCCGACTGGCGCTGTGCGTCGGCGGTATCGACGTTCTGCTGCGTGGTCGCGCGCGGATCGACCGTGTGCTGACGCTGCCAGGAGGCTTGCGCCTCGCGCAGATTCGCTTCCGCCGACGAGGTTTGCGCCTTCGCCTGGCGATACTGCGCCGGATACTGCACGCGCGCGATGTCGAGCTGCACCTGCGCGGCGTTCAATTGCGCCTTTGCAAGACCAAGCTGCGCCTTCGCCTGATCGACCTGCGCCTGGTAGTCTCGCTTGTCGATCACGAGCAGCAGGTCGCCCTTGTGCACGAACTGGTTGTCGTCGACCGCGAGCGTCACCACGTAGCCGGAGACTTTCGGCGCCATCGTGATCGCGTTGCCATCGGTGTAGGCGTCGTCGGTCGTCACCTCGTTGCGCGTCGCGAACCACCAGACGAAGCCGACGATGCCAATCAGGATCACGACCGCGCCGAGGATGATCAGCGGCTTCTTGCCGGGCGTCTTTTTCTGCTGACCGTCGTCGCCGTTGTCCTTGTCGCTGTTGCCGTTGCCATGTTTGCCGTCAGCGCGGCCCTGGTCGCCGCGTTTGCCGACGCCATCGCGTTCGTCGTTGCCGTCGCGGCGATCATCGCCGTGCGGCGCATCACGCCCGAATGCTTCCTGCCCGGTGCTGGCCGAGCCGGTCTCGTCTGACATGGTGAGTCGTTTCCGTCGTTCCAGTGGGTTGAGAATGGGGGAGTGCAATAGATGCCATCCGCGGCCGCCGCGAACACAATGATGGGCGAGGCCGCGGGCGCTCGGCAAGCGCGGGCAGCGCGAACCGCTGCCACGCGGCTATTGACCGGCGGGCTTGTCGTGCCCGGCCTTTGCCTTTGCCTTGTCCTGCTCCGGCTCGATCCTCGTGGTGCCGCCCGTCGACGGCGGGTCGCTAGCCGGGAAGCTGTCTTCGACCTGCTTGTCGATCTGCTTTTCACTCTTTTCCGAGTGAGGATGTTTTTCCTTGTGCGTCGTCATGGTGGCTCCTTAGTCAAGGTTGAACGGCAACACGATGGGTCACGACGCCGCCGCTTCCGGCGCGCCGATGATCGCGAGCGCGTCGGCCCGCGACAGCCCGCCGCGCATCGCGTCGGAAAGCCGCGCGGTCAGCGCTTCGCGCTCGCAGGCGAACACCGCGTCGACGTGGCCGTCGCGCACGTACAGCGCGATGAACTGGTGATGATCGAAGTCGCCATCGACGACGATCTCATCCCACTCGCTCGCGTGGCCGAGGTATTCGAAGTTCTTGCCGTAGTGATAGGTCCAGAAGAACGGCACGTCGGCATAGCGATTGCGCAAACCGCACATGTTCTGCGCGGCGATGCGCGCATGCTGCTGCGCGACGCGCCAATGCTCGATACGCACCGGCTCCTGGTTCTCATGCAGCGTGAACACGGCGATATCGCCGGCCGCATACAGACCGCACGCGGCGTTCATGCCGGCATTGACGACCACGCCGCCGTCCTTCTGCAATGGCAGTCCTTCGACAAACCCCGTAGCCGGCGCAACCCCCGTGCCCAGCAGCACGACATCGGCCGCGATGGCCTCGCCGCCGGCGAGCATCACCGTATGCACATTGCCTTCCTCGCCCTCGAGCGAGGCGACCTTGGCGTCGAGATAAAACTTCACGCCATTGCTTTCGTGCAGCGCGCGAAACATCTGGCCCGCGCGCTCGCCGAACTGCTTCGCGAACGGCACCTTGTCGCGCGAAATCACGGTGACGGGCACGCCGTGCTTGCGCAACGCGGACGCGACTTCGAGGCCGATGAAGCTGCTGCCGAGAATCGCGACGCGGGTTTGCGATGCATCGTCGCCGAGCGCGTCGATCAACGCGGCGGCATCGTCCAGGTGTCGAAGCACATGCACGCCGCCGAGTTCGCAGCCGGGCATGTCGGGCACTTTCGGCACGCTGCCGGTCGCGAGCAGCGCGGTGTCGTATTTCAGCGGCTCGATGCTCTGCTCGCTACCACCCGCGCCGGCTTCGAAATGGATCGTGTGCGCAGGCACGTCGAGCCGCGCGACCTTCGCGACGATGCGCTCGATGCCGTGCGTGTGCAGCCAGTCGGGCGGCAGCAGCGGCGGCACGTCGGCGGGCGTCATTTCAAACGAGGGGACGAATTTGCTCAGCGAGGTGCGGTCATAGGGCGCGTGCGCTTCGTCGCCGATCAGCGTGATGCGGCCCTCGAAGCCGAACTCGCGTAGCGCGGCACAGGCAGCGGCGCCGGCCGCGCCCGCGCCGATTACCACGTAGTGCTTGACTTGCGCGGTGGCATCGGGCGGGGATGTGTGCGCCGCCGGTTCCGGTGCTGCGATTTTTTCCGCCGACACGAGCACGTCGTCGCCATCGAGCGTGACCGGGTAGCGATCGAGCGGCAGCAGCGGGGGCGGCTCGAGCACGTTGCCGGTCGCGACGTCGAACGTACCCTTGTGCCATGGGCAGATGATGCGGCCGTGGCACAGCGCGCCCTCTTCGAGCGGGCCCCCGGCATGCGGGCAATCAGGCGAGTAAGCCCGCACGGTGTCGCCATCGCGCACGAGCAGAATCGGCGTGCCGTCCACGATCACGCGCACCGCGCGGTCCGCTGGCAATTCCGGGAGCCGCGCGACGCGGCGGGCAGTCGTGGACATGGTGAGGCCTCGCGCAAGAAAGAGCTCGCGCAGCGCACGCAAACGCGTCGCGAGCGGTGACGGAAGTACGCTTGCCATCAAGCAGCGATAAGCCAGCAATCGTCGTGCCCGGACGCGTCGGCGGAGTGATGCCGTGAAGCTGCTTGGGAAGATAGGCCGAGTTGCGGTAAATTTCGAGGCAGGGGAATTAGCGCGCGAACAGCGGCGTGCGAATTCACAGGCAATGCCTTCCCTGACCGTATGCAACTTTGATGGAGCAGGGACCGTGCAGCGTGCAGAACGTGTCGCAGTCGATGTGCCGATGCCGTCACGCAACTTCGCGGCGACGCAGCGCATGCTGCTGATCTTGCTGGCCGTGTCGATCGTGTTTCCGTTGGCCTGCCTCGTGGGCTACGGCTACTTCGACTACCAGCGCCGCATCTCCGATGCGAACGATGCGCTCGACCGCCTCGCGCGCGTGGCGCAGGAGCAGGCCGTCAAGGTGCTGGATTTGAACCGGCAGATGGCCTCGCGCGTGATCGAGCTGCTCGGCAATTCCGACGACGCGCAGATCCGCGCGCGCGAGCGCGAATTGCACGAGCGTCTGCAGAGCATCGGCGGCGACTTTCCGCAGGTGGCGTCGATCTCGCTGCTCGGTGTGAACGGCCAGTTACTTGCGTCGAGCCTCGCGTATCCGGCGCCGGCAGTGACGAGCGGCTTGCGCGACGATTTTCTCGCCGCGAAGGCAATGCGTCCGCAGCCGTATTTCTCGCTGCCGATGTTCGGCAAGCTGTCGAAGGTCGACGTGTTCACGACCGCGATCGGCCGCTCGGGTACGGACGGTCAGTTTCTCGGCGTGGTCACGGTGGCGCTGCGCAGCGAATATTTTTCGCGCTTCTATCGCGAGCTGACCAACGGCGATCCGTCGCTCGCGCTCGCGCTGTACCGGCAGGACGGCAATCTGCTGGTGCGCTATCCGCCGTGGCCGGCCGGCGCCCGGCCGTCGATGCACAGCGCGTTCATGTCCGCGTTGCGCGACAAACAGCTGTTCGGCCACGTGCACCTGAATTCGACCGTCGACGGCGTCGAGCGGCTGCTCGCGTTTCGCCGTGTCGGCGACTATCCGTTGTATGTGATGAGCGCGTACGCGATGTCATCGATCGTGGCGGCGTGGCGCACGCACTTTATGTTGATCGCGGCGCTGACGGCGGTGCCCTGCATCGCGATCTGGTGGCTCGTGCTGTATTCGCTGCGTCAGCTCGAGGCGGAGCGGCGCGCGTGGGAGCGGTGGCAGGGCGAGGTCGCGATGCGTCTGTCGGCCGAGGCGTCGAGCCGGCAACTGCAGCGCATGGGCGCGCTCGGCAATCTGGTCGCGAATGTCGCGCACGATTTCAACAACCTGCTGATGGTGGTGTCGGCGAACACCGAACTCGCGCGCCTCAAGCATTACAACGATCTCGAGAAGGAAGTGCATGCGGTCGAGCGTGCCACTGCCACGGCCGAAGCGCTGACGCGGCGTCTCTTGAGCGTCGCGCGCAAGCAGCCGCTGAAGCAGGAGCCCGTCGAGCTTGCGCGCTGGCTGCCGGCCGCCGTGCCGCTGATCAACGCGGCGCTCGGCGACACGGTCGAACTGGCGTTGCGCATGCCGGAGAACCTGTGGCAGGTGCTCGTCGATCCGACCGATCTCGAGTTCGCGATCGTGAACATCGCGATGAACGCGCGCGATGCGATGCCGCGCGGCGGACGCTTCGTGATCCGCTGCCAGAACAATCGGCTGGTCGGCAGCGATACGCTGCTGCCGGACGGCGAGTACGTGCTGATCGCCTGTTCCGACGACGGCGAAGGGATGCCCGAATCGGTCGCGCGACGCGCGTTCGAGCCGCTGTTCACGACCAAGCTGCGCGGCTCGGGCACCGGCCTCGGGCTCGCCCAGGTGCTGTCGATGTCCGAGCAGGCCGGTGGCACCGCGAAGATCGACAGCGTGCTGGGCAGCGGCACGACGGTGCGGATGTTTTTGCCGCGCTATCGTGAGGGCGCCGCGCTGGCCGGCGCCGATGCGCGCCAGCCGCTGCCGACCGCGGCCGGGGCCGTGCTGCTCGTCGAGGACAACGAGGACGTCGCGGCCGGCGTGACCGCGGTGCTCGAAACCTTCGGCTGCGAGGTGCATCACGAGCCGACCGCCGACCAGGCGTTCGACGTGCTGAGCGCTGGCGAGCGCTTCGAGCTCGTGCTGTCGGACATCCAGATGCCGGGCAAGCTGAACGGTATCGACCTGGCGGAGAAGATCCGCAGCGCGTGGCCGTCGCAGAAGATCGCGCTGATGACCGGTTACGCCGACGAGCTCGACCGCGCGCGTCGGCTCGGCATTGCGATACTCGCGAAGCCGTTCAATATCGACGAACTGCATGCGCTGGTGGCTTGCGGCACCTGAAGCCGCGGCACCGTTCGTCTATCGCATCCATGGGCTTTTCCTGGCGTGCTGTGCTGCGGCACAGCCCTTGCTGAAAAGAGCGCGAGGTTTGCGCGTGCGGTCACCGCGCGCCCACTTCCTTTCGACACTCTCGACACCCAGGAGAATCGCCATGAAGATCAGACACGCAGTGCTCGTTTCCACCTTGCTCGCGGCTTCGTCGCTCGCAATGGCGCAAGGGGCCGGCGGTGGCGCAGGCGGCGGCGGGGGGCCGGCCGGCAACGACCCGAACAGCAACGCCGCGACCTCGACACGCGAGGGCGGCGATGCGGGCGCGACCGGGGAGACCACGCCTTCGACTCACCATCACATGAAGAAGCATTCGAAGTCGAAGAAGCCCATGACCGACTCGACGAATACGCCGGGCGCCGACGCGAGCAGCGATACGAAGGGGCAGTAAGCGCAGCGTGTCAAGGCAGAAGGGCGGCTGGCGCCCCGCGTCGAACATCGTCTGGCGCGTCGGCTCCGGCAGTTTTTCTGTGCGCCGCAGTCCCCGCCAGAACCCGGCACTGTCGGCAACGGGGGTTTTATGAGATGGTGCCATGTTGCACAATCGTGCCTCGTCAATTGACTGTGAGGCACGATGACTTCACTTTTTCCCGCTCCTCACCTCGACGTCCGTGAAAGACGGCACGGACATTTCTTCTGGCAGAGCGTTCGCAAATCGATCTACCTTCACATTGAGTCGCCCCGCATGTTTGACGCGGACCGCTGGTTTCATTTTGCCCTGCCAGCCGGCGCACCCCGCGCGGGAAACGACGACCTGGCGCAAGGCATGGAGGAAGCGCGCGCAGCGTGGCTGCAACACGCCCCCTCGATGCTGCTGTCCCTCCAGTCGTACGAGCTGCGCGACGTGCTTGGCCGAAGTGACAACCGATTCGATATGCGCCGGATGGACGACCATGAGGTTGCAAAGGCCCTTTACAACGAAGTGCAGAACGGTGGCCTGCTCTTTGTGCCGGAGCGGCAGGATATGCGCAAGTGCGTGCAGGCGATACAGGAGCAGCGAGACAAGGGTTCCAGGCAAGCGCCCGCGCGCGCGCAACAGCCAGCCGACGCGGACATGGCAAAGCTTCTTCGTAGCAACAGCGCGCGCGTGCCGCAGAATCTCGCCAATGTAAAGCCGTTCGAGTACACACCGGACGCGGCAAGTGGCGACGTTGAGGTACTGGCGGGCGCCGAGGGAATGCCGGGTAATAATCAGGCGCAAAACAGGCAGACTCGTGATGTAGCAACTGCCTTGGGCCTGAACAAAAATCAGGCGCAGCAGCTTCATCGGGAAATTGGCGGTCAACGGCTCGGCTATCACGAAATAATGGAACGCGCCAAAGATATGTTCAACTTGTGGTAACGCGGCCAACAAACAGTGGAATTACCGAATGATTAACACACGAGACGAGATTGAGCGCCGCCTGTCAGCTGTTGAAGGACTGCCGATAAGTGCGGTACATCATGCAGCAGGCACGCTGACGATGCAGTTTGGCTCCCTAAGACCGGTAGCCAATTTCAAAGGTGCGATCAGGCACGTTGGGGAGTGGTCGTTACACATCCAATGCAACTGGAAAATAGAACAGGCTGGCAGTGCGATTGCAACGCAAGATGATCTTTTCGGTCCCGATGAAAAGGCACACCGTTCGGCTCAGCGTATTGACGATTTGCTGGTCAAACAGGGCCCTGCCATTGTGAAAGGCGTATCGGGAAGCGAAGAAGGCGGTGCAGACATTTTACTGTCCGGTGGCTTGCGGCTTGTCATCAGCCCGAACAGTGCGCCTGACGAAGAAGACTGGCGCTTTTTTGACCCAACCTCCAATGCGAAGCACTTTATCATCGAGGGCGGCAAGGTTGATCCCTGGTCTTTATCGTGACGAACGTCCCCAGGAAAAGGCAAATCTCGGCGTTGGATTATCTGCAAAGCCCGTAACAGTCGCTGACCGTCAATTCGTACTGTCGGCTGTGATATGTGCGGGATGGATGTTATGCGCGGACGCGATCCAGAAGCCTTTTTCCACAGCTCCCGGATAGCCTGCGCCCGCGCCCGGGTTCAATCCCTGGGTTCAATCCTTTTCCATCGCCGCGTCGTACTTGCCGAGCGCGGCCGCGCCGTTCAGACGCGCGCGCTTGAGCAACGCCTGCTGCGCTTCCTTCACGTTGGCCGGCTGTCCGCGCCACGCATTCAACGGCGGCTCCTGCAACGCGCGCCCGTACGAAAAGCTCAGATTCCACGGCAGCGCGCCGAGCCGGTTCATCGCACTGAGATTGGCGGTAGCCTCCTCGGGCGACTGTCCGCCCGACAGGAACACGAGACCGGGAACCGAAGAGGGCACCGTACGCATCAGCACGCGCACGGTCGCCGCCGCGATATGCGCCGTGCTCGACTGCTGCTGATGCTCGGAGCCGGCCAGCACCATGCTCGGCTTCAGCACGATATGTTCGAGCACCACGCGATGCCGATGCAGCGCATGAAACACCTCGTGCAACACGGCCTCGGTGACTTCCGCGCAACGCTCGATCGTGTGCTCGCCGTCCATCAGCACCTCGGGTTCGACGATCGGCACGATGCCGGCTTCCTGGCTGATCGCCGCGTAGCGCGCGAGCGAATCGGCGTTCGCCTCGATCGCGAGCCGGCTCGGCAGGCTCGCCGTGATGTTGTAGACCGCGCGCCACTTCGCGAAGCGCGCGCCTTGCCGTTTGTAATCGACGAAGCGTTTGGCGAGACCGTCGAGGCCCTCGGTGATCTCGTCGCCGGGAGCGAGCGCAAGCGGCACCTTGCCGAGGTCGACCTTGATGCCGGGCACGATGCCGTTTGCCGCGGCCACCTGCGGGAACGGCGTGCCATCGTCGGCTTTCTGGCCGAGCGTTTCTTCGTAGAGGATCACGCCGCTCACGAACTCGCCGAGGCCGGGCGTCGTCAGGAGCAGGTTGCGATACGCGCGACGGTTTTCCTCGGTCGACTCGAGGCCGATCGTCTTGAAGCGTTTGGCGATGGTCGGGCCGCTTTCGTCGGCGGCGAGAAGACCCTTGCCCGGTTGAACCATCGCCTTGACGGTGGCTTGCAGCTCGCTACGGGTGTCCATGAGGTGTGCTCCCTTGGGTAGGCTCCGGTCGATGCGGTGTGCGGAGAAGTGCCGGTGACAGTTTCCTTTGCGTGACGAGTGGGTGCGAAAGCGGACTTCATTCGCCGAGCAGATGCAACACGATATCGCGCGGCTGCGGGTGACGCCGATGTTCGAACAGATACAGCCCCTGCCATGTGCCGAGCACCATCCTTCCATGCTCGACGGGCACGCACAACTGCACCTGGGTGAGCGCCGTGCGCAGATGCGCGGGCATGTCGTCGGGGCCTTCGGTGTCGTGCTCGTAGCGCGTGTCGTCCTCGGGCGCGAGGGTCTCGAAGTAGCGCTGCAGATCTCGCCGCACGGACGGATCGGCATTCTCCTGAATCAGCAGCGACGCCGACGTGTGCCGGCAAAACAGCGTCAGCAGACCGGTACGGATGTCCGTGTCGTCGACGAAGCGGCGCGCGTCGTCGGTAAATTCGACGAGCCCGCGGCCGCGGGCCTGGACACTCAGATGATGGATGACCTGGCGCATGACGGAGCTCGAATCTCAGAGCGACGCGAACGCGTCGTCGATATCCTCGGCGCTGCGTGGCCGCACCACGCGCGCGACCTCGGCGCCGTCGCGCATCAGCACGAGCGTCGGCCACAGCTTGACCTTGAACGAGCGGCCGAGCGGGCGGCCCGGGCCGTCCTCGATCTTCAGATGCCGCAGGCCCGTGTGCGGCGCGAGCGCCTGGCGGATCGATGCCTGCGCGCCCTGGCAATAGCCGCACCAGTCGGTGCCGAATTCGACGACGGTGACGCCGGGCAGCGAGTCCAGCTCGGCGCGGGTCGGTCCTTTCGGGGAATAAGCTGTCGGCGAGGTCATGCGTGCTCCGCTGATCGTGATCTGCCAAGGGTAGCAGCTATGCCGCGGATCGTCAGCGCAGCGGCCGTATGCTGCCGATGCGCGCGGTGTCACCGCGGCATGTTAAAAAGCGGTGCGCGCGCGCTCGATCGATCGACGCGCCGCGTCATCGCACGGAACCTCGCAAAACATGAACGCACGAATCTATCTGCAACATCCGCAACACAAGGACGCTATCGCGGTCGCGACCGGCTTCAGCTGGGGCGCGTGCCTGCTCGGCTTCATCTGGGCGCTGTCGAAGAGAATGTGGTTCGCCGCGTTCGTGATGCTAGGCATCAACGTGATCCTGCTCGGCATCGGGCTGTGGGGCGAGACGGCCGATCTGATCGGCTTCGTGCTGTCGATCGTGTTCGCGTTCGCATGCGGCGCGTATGGCAACCGGTGGCACCGCTGGACGCTCGAACAGCGCGGCTACGTCGTGGTGTGATGCGTTCGCGCTGGAGCGGGGATTGCTGCGCGCAGGGGTGTGATCGAAGCTGAGTTCAATCCGTCATGGAGGCGTTTTATGCTCATTGCATCAGCAATCGCTGGTCTTTCCGCTGATCGGCTTTCGACGCGCGGCGCGCGGGCGGTCGCGCTGGCTGCATCGTTGGTCATGTTGGCCATCGCGCCGCTCGCGCACGGCGCCGACGCGGCGCCCCCCGCCACGATGGCGGCCACCTCAGCCACGGCAGCCTCCGCCCCCGCCGACGACACCTTCCTGCTGACGATCTTCCTGCGCCACGACGAATCGAAGCCGCTGCCGAAAATCAACGATCAACTGCGCGAGCAGGGCTTCTTCAAGACCTTCCCGCCGCCAGGCATCGAAGTCGTGTCGTGGTACGTGATGATGGGCATCGGGCAGGTCGTGACGCTGCGCGTGCCCGCGAGCCGGTTGCGCGAAGTGAACCGCGCGATCGAATCGACCGCGTGGGGCGGCTATCACACCGAGTTTTATCCGACCTACGACTACAAGGCGCAGGCGCAGCAAATGCGCGCAACTGAGGGCAAGTAGCGGCGAGCGTGCCAACAGCTTGCCGCTAACGGCACGCATCGGCACGGCGCGGCGCGAGTCGCCGGATGCATCCGCGCACGCCTCACGGATTTGGGACAGCTATTAGCGGGTTTACGCGAGCCGCGCTCCGGGTCGATAATGCCCCGGTCGTTCCGGCCCCCTGCCTGCGACGCCTAACGTGCCTTCGAGCGCTTCGCTGCGTATCGAGGCCCGCTCCACCTGACCCACCGCCCCGTGTTGAAAACTGCGCGTTTTTTCGACCTGCTTCGCATTCCAGGCTTCAAGCCGCTCGCCGCCGCCACCCTGATGCTCGGTGTGGCGATGTCCTTCACCGCACCGTATCTGTCTCTGTTCGGCATCGAACGCGCCGGCATGACGCCGTTCCGGCTCGGCGTATTCATGACGCTGATCGCCGCGAGCGGCGTGCTCGCGAGCACGGTGGCGGGGCGCTGGAGCGACCGGAGCGGGCGGCATCGACCGTTATTGCTGGCGGCGCTCATCGCAGCCGCGCTCGGCTACCTGTGTCTGTGCGTGGTGCGCGATTACCGACTGCTGCTCGTGGTCGGCATCGTGTTCATCGGCGCGGGCGGTTCGGCGATTTCGATGGTGTTCTCGTTCAGCCGCGCGGCGCTGCCGGTGCCCGACCCTGCCGAGCGCGTGTTCGCGAGCGCGACGCTGCGTACGATCCTCTCGGCCGCATGGGTGTTCGGGCCGGCGGTCGGCGCGCTGGTGCTCGCCGCGACGAGCTTCACCGGACTCTTCCTGTTCGCGGCCGCCAGCTTCGCGACCTGCGGCTTCATCGTCTGGCGCATGCAGGAGCCGCAGAGCCATCTCGGCGATCACACGGTCGAGGACACCGCGTCGGAGCCGTCCGCGTCGATCACGGTGCCGCCGCTGAGGCAGCCCGGCGAGGACGCGCACGAAACACTGCCGGTCGCGTCGGCGAACGACATCCTGCGCTCGGTGACCGCGCTGACCTTACTCGGCCTCGCCGCGAACGCGACGATGATCGTACTGCCGCTGTACATCGTGCATGGGCTCAACGGCACGCATCTCGACGTGTCGGTGATGCTCGGTCTCGGCGCGCTGACCGAGATCCCGATGATGCTCGCGCTCGGCGCGAAGTCGTCGTCGCTGCACAAGCCGAACTGGCTTGCCGCGTGCGCGGCCGTGCATGCGGTGTACTTCGTCGCGATGTCGCTGGCCGGCAACGTCAGCGTGCTGATCCCGATGCAGATGCTGAACGCGTTCGTGGTCGCCGTGACCTCGTGCCTCGGCATGACCTACGTGCAGGATCTGATGCCGCATTCGCCCGGGCGTGCGACCGCGCTGTTCTTCAATGCGGCGCGGGTCGGCTCGATCCTGTCGGGCGTGCTGTCGGGGCTGCTCGTGCAGGCGTTCAGCTATCGCGGCACGTTCCTGTTCTGCGGACTGCTGGCGCTGGGCGCGCTGGTGCTGTTCGCGGTGCCCGGCTATCGCTATCCGCTGATGTGGCGCGCGGTCAAGCGCTTCGCGGCCGAGCAATACGCGAAGCTGGCCGCCCGCCGCGGCACGCGCGTGCCCGAGCGTAGCGAATGACACGTGGGCTCGCCGCGTTCGCTTTCGTGCGGATGCGGCGCGCCTCCAGTTGCGTGGAACTTTGAGCCGCGCTGCGCCTCTGCAAAAAAGTGCGGCTTGCTTCGATACATGCGGCGTAGCTCGCGACACAGCGCCTATGCTTAAGGGCAGCCGCGCCGCCGCAACACGATGACCGGAAAATCGGGCAGCGCAACGCAGCATCTTTAGGAGCGAGCCATGCAGCTAGGCATGATTGGATTGGGACGAATGGGCGCCGACATGGTGCGGCGCCTGACCAGGGGAGCTCAGCAGTGCATCGTCTACGACGTGCAGCCGGCGGCGGTCGACAGGCTGAAGCAGGAAGGCGTGGCCGGCGCGAGCTCGCTCGAAGACCTCGTCGCGAAGCTCGACAAGCCGCGCGCCGTGTGGCTGATGGTGCCCGCCGCCGTGGTCGACGCGACGCTCGACAAGCTCGTGCCGCTGCTCGAGCCGGGCGACGTTGTGATCGACGGCGGCAACTCCTACTACCACGACGACATCCGCCGCGGCCAGCAACTCGGCGCGCGCCAGCTTCACTACGTGGACGTCGGCACGAGCGGCGGCGTCGCGGGGCGCGAGCGCGGCTACTGCCTGATGATCGGCGGCGAGGCTGAGGTCGTCAAACGGCTTGAACCGATCTTCTCGACGTTGGCGCCCGGCGCGGGCACGCAGAGCGCGACGCCGGGCCGCGCGGCGGGCGCGAGCACCGCTGAGCAGGGCTTTCTGCATTGCGGCCCGCAAGGCGCGGGGCATTTCGTCAAGATGGTTCATAACGGCATCGAGTATGGGCTGATGGCCGCCTACGCCGAGGGTCTGAACGTGCTGCGCCACGCCGACGCCGGCCGGCACGCGCGCGAGGCCGATGCGGAGACGTCGCCGCTGCGCCGTCCCGAGCTGTATCAGTACGATCTGAATCTCGCGGATATCGCCGAGGTCTGGCGGCGCGGCAGCGTGATCGGCTCGTGGCTGCTCGACCTGATCGCCGGCTCGCTCGCCAGCGACACCGAACTGAAAGGCTACGCGGGCCGCGTATCGGATTCGGGCGAGGGGCGCTGGACCGTCACGGCGGCCATTGACGAAGGTGTGCCGACGCCGGTGCTCAGCGCGGCGCTGTTCGCGCGCTTCAGTTCACGCGGAGAAGCCGATTTCGCGAATCGCGTGCTGTCGGCGATGCGGCACGATTTCGGCGGCCACGCGGAAAAACCCGTTGCGCCGGACGGCGGGCTGAAGTAGCCGAGGCCATCCACGCGTGCGCTATCACGCCGACCCGCCGAACCGGCCCGCCGAACTTGCCACAAGGAACCCCGATGCCAGTCACCTCCGCCACGCCGCACGACGTCGTGTTTCTGTTCGATTGCGACAACACGCTGCTCGACAACGATCACGTGCTGCAGGATCTGCGCGCGCACATGATGGGCCAGTTCGGCGAAGAGAACAGTGCGCGCTATTGGGAAATCTTCGAGAACCTGCGCACCGAACTCGGTTACGCCGACTACCTCGGCGCGCTGCAGCGCTACCGGACCGAGCATCCACGCGACACGCGCCTGCTGTTGATGTCGTCGTTCCTGATCGAGTATCCGTTTGCGAACCGGCTCTATCCGGGTGCGCTCGACGCGCTGCGGCATCTCGGCAAGCACGGGCCGACGGTGATCCTGTCGGATGGCGACGTCGTGTTCCAGCCGCGCAAGATTTCGCGCTCGGGCCTGTGGGACGAAGTCGACGGGCGCGTGCTGATCTACATCCACAAGGAGCTGATGCTCGACCAGGTGATGGAATGCTATCCGGCGCGCCATTACGTGATGGTCGACGACAAGCTGCGAATTCTGAGCGCGATGAAGAAGGCATGGGGCGCGGAGCTGACCACCGTGTTTCCGCGCCAGGGACACTATGCGTTCGATGCGAAGCAGATCGCGAGCAATCCGCCCGCGGACGTGACGGTCGGGCGGATCGGCGAGTTGGCGGAGCTCGACGTGGACACGCTGTTGCGTAGCGCGAAGGGCAACTAGGCGGCGCCGCGCGCGTGGTGCGGGCGCCGTTTCATGGGTGACATCGCGGGCTCATGCGCCCAGCGCTTTCAGGCGCGCCTGGGTATCGGCCGCGCCCATCCGTGCGGCGGCATCGGCCGCGCTGACGCCGTTCGCGTCGCGCGCATGCGGGTCCGCGCCGTGCGCGAGCAGCAGATCGACGATCGCGGTGCGGTTGAACATCGCCGCGATCATCAGCGCGGTACGGCCATCGGGCGATGCGCCTTCGACGTCGGCGCCATGCGCGAGCAAGGTTTCGATCACCTTGTCGAAGCCCTTGAACGCGGCGCCCGCGATCGGCGTCTGGCCCGCGTCGTTGCGCAGGTTCGCATCGGCGCCCCGGTCGAGCAGCGTGCGCACCGCGTCGACGTGGCCGTGGTAGCTCGCGAGCATCAGCAGGCTGTCGCCGCGCTCGTTGCGCAAATTCGGCGGCACGCCTTTCTCGATGACGGCCGCGAGCATCGTCGCATCGCCGCGCCGCGCGAGGTCGAAGACTTCGCGCGCGAGCGCCTGCAATTCGGGATCGGGTTGCGATGCGGGCGGGTTGTCGGTGCGGTCGGTCAAGGCACTCTCCTTGCGATGAATGAGCGGCGCATTGCCAATGCCGCGCCCGGTCTTTCAGCGAGCATACACATTCCGTGGCGCTCGCGTTCGCACGCTGGCAGCCGCGCCGCTGTGCTAGACGTGGCTGAACAGCTTGACCAGCAGCCCGAATATGCCGATCGGTATGGCGACAGCCAGGCATGTGAACACGAGCGTAAGGACCAGGACCACGAGCACTTTGAGCGCACTGGGAGATGTCGACATGGCGGCCATTGACCTGAGACAGAAGATCACGAAAAGAAAGCAGACAGCGCAAGGAGTTGCAGCACGAATGCCACATTCAGCGCGACATACTGGGAGGGGTAGAAAGCATTCGCCCCCGTTTGAGCAGCTTAGTACATTCGACTCGCACCGCCCGGCTTCGTTTCGAGTGCGCCGCATCATCCGCCAACCAGCCTGACAGTTCTTTTCGAGGAGTGACGCCATGGCCGAAGCAACCTCGCATCCCACCCCACCGGAAGTTCTGGACCCCGATACGCTGCGCAACCTCGATCGCTACTGGCGCGCATGCAATTACCTGTCGGTGGGCATGATCTATCTGCGCGACAACCCGTTGCTGCGCAAACCGCTGAAGGCCGAGCACATCAAGAACCGGCTGCTCGGCCATTGGGGCTCCGACGCCGGCCAGAGCTTCGTGCTCGTGCATCTGAACCGGCTGATCCGCAAACACGATCTCGACGTGATCTTTCTGTCCGGCCCCGGTCACGGCGCCCCCGCGAGCCTCGCGCACTGCTACCTGGAAGGCCACTACTCGGAAATTTATCCGGACCGCAGCGAGGACGAAGCCGGTATGCGGCGCTTTTTCCGGCAATTCTCGTTCCCGGGCGGCATCGGTTCGCATTGCACGCCCGAAACGCCGGGCTCGATTCACGAAGGGGGCGAACTCGGCTACAGCCTGTCGCACGGCTACGGCGCCGCGTTCGACAACCCCGAGCTGATCGTCACCGTGATGATCGGCGACGGCGAAGCGGAAACCGGCCCGCTCGCCACGTCGTGGCATTCGAACAAATTCCTGAACCCGATCCGCGACGGCGCGGTGCTGCCGGTGCTGCATCTGAACGGCTACAAGATCGCCAACCCGACTCTGCTCGCGCGCATTCCGCGTGAGGAACTCGAAGCATTGATGGTCGGCTACGGGCACAAGCCGTATTTCGTCGAAGGCGACGATCCCGACACGATGCATCAGCAGATGGCCGCGACGCTCGAACAATGCATCGGCGAAATTCGCGCGATCCAGCAGCATGCGCGGCAGAACAACGACACGACGCGGCCGCGCTGGCCGATGATCGTGCTGCGCTCGCCGAAGGGCTGGACCGGGCCGAAGGAAGTCGACGGTCACAAGGTGGAAGGCTCGTGGCGCTCGCATCAGGTGCCGGTGGCCGATGCGGTGAGCAATCGCAAGAGTCTGCAGATCGTCGAGGATTGGCTGCGCAGCTACGGCCCCGAAACGCTGTTCGATGCGAACGGCCGGCTCGTCGAAGAACTGCGCGCGCTCGCGCCCGAGGGCGCGCGCCGCATCAGCGCGAATCCGCACGCGAACGGCGGACTGTTGTGCAAGATGCTCGATATGCCGCCGTTCCGCGACTACGCGGTGGCCGTGAAGAAACCGGCGGCGGCGTATACGTCGCCGACTGCGGTGCTCGGCACGTTCCTGCGCGACGTGATGCGCAACAACATGTCGAACTTCCGGCTGTTCGGTCCCGACGAAACTTCGAGCAACAAGCTGCACGCGGTCTATGAAGCGTCGGGCAAGACCTGGCTCGCCGCGCTCGAACCGGGCGACGCCGACGGCGGCGAACTGTCGCCCGATGGCCGCGTGATGGAAATGCTCAGCGAGCACACGCTCGAAGGCTGGTTGGAAGGCTATGCGCTGACCGGCCGTCACGGACTCTTCGCGACCTACGAAGCGTTCGTGCACGTGATCGACTCGATGTTCAACCAGCACGCGAAGTGGCTCGAAAAAGCCAAGCGCGAGCTCGGCTGGCGGCAGCCGGTGCCGTCGCTCAATCTGCTGATCACGTCGATCGTGTGGCGCCAGGATCACAACGGTTTCACGCACCAGGACCCCGGTTTTCTCGACGTGGTCACCAACAAGAGCCCGGACGTCGTGCGCATCTATCTGCCGCCCGACGCGAACTGTCTGCTGAGCGTCGCCGATCACTGCCTGCGCTCGCGCGACTACGTGAACGTGATCGTGTCCGACAAGCAGCCGCACCTGGACTATCTCGACATGGACGCGGCCGTCACGCATTGCACCAAGGGCATCGGCATCTGGGACTGGGCGTCGACCGATCAGGGCGTCGAGCCGGACGTCGTGATCGCGTGCGCGGGCGACATCGCGACGATGGAAGCGCTCGCCGCCGTGCAGATCCTCAAGGAGCACTGCCCGACGCTGAAGATCCGCTTCGTCAACGTGGTCGATCTGTTCCGCCTGATGCCCGAGCATGCGCATCCGCATGGACTGTCCGACCGCGATTTCGATTCGCTGTTTACGACCAGCAAGCCGGTGATCTTCAACTTCCACTCGTATGCGGCGCTCGTGCACAAGCTCACGTACAACCGACAGAATCACGGAAACATGCACGTGCATGGCTATAACGAGAAGGGCAACATCAATACCCCGCTCGAACTCGCGATCATCAACGGCGTCGACCGCTTCACGCTGGCGATCGATGCGATCGATCGCGTGCCGTCGCTGCGCGGCGTCGGCGATCATACGAAGGAGTGGCTGCGCGGGCAGATCATCGAGCATCTCGCGTATGCGCACGAGGAAGGGATCGACAAGGAGGAAATCCGCAACTGGACGTGGAAAGGCTGAGCGTGGAGGCGCCATGCACGACCACGATCAGGAACGGACGATCCTCGTGCTGAATAGCGGGTCGTCATCGCTGAAGTTCGGGCTGTTCGCCCACTCGGCCAACGACGAAACACTGCTGCTCGAAGGCGCGGCTGCAAGCGGGCGGGAGCTGACTCGCCTGACTGAGGTCAGCCCTTGCGGACGACGGTCCGGTCCGCGACTGAAGTGACGCCGAACAGACGCGTCACGTCTTCGAGCATCGCGGCGCGTTGTGCTTCGCGCTGAAGCTCGCCCGACAGCGTGATGCGCCCTCGCGCGACCTTCACGCGCACGGCGCGCGGCGGCACGGCCGAATCCCACGCGAGACGGCGCGCTGCTTCGGCGGCGATCTGCGCGTCGGTCAGGCGGGCAGATTCGCTCGATCTCGAGCTTGTGGACCGCATGGCGTCTCCGCGAAACAGAATGTCGATCAACTCACACTAGCAGATGTGGCGGGTTTTGCCGGCGTGCGCGCTTCGCCGGCAACGCAGATTCGCTCGCCGCGCCGGGCTCGCCACGTTTATCATAGTGCCCACCTGACAGAACGCGCCGTCCAGCCGCGAACGGCGCGCGCATCTTCCACGAGATCTCGCAATCCCATGAATTCGACTCCCGACGCTCCTTCCCGACCCTCGCTGCGCGCGCTGACCGCGCTCGAAGGACGTCTTCTCGGCGTGCTCGTCGAAAAACAGCACACGGTACCCGACAGTTATCCGTTGTCGCTGAACGCGCTGACGCTCGGCTGCAATCAGAAGACCGGCCGCGCGCCGGTGATGAGCGCGACCGAGGCCGAGGTGCTGACCGCCGTCGACGGCCTGAAACGCCTGAGCCTCGTGTTCGAGGGCAGCAGCAGCCGCGTGCCGCGCTTCGAGCACAACATGAACCGCGTGCTCGGGCTGCCGGGACAGTCGATCGCGCTGCTGACCACGCTGCTGCTGCGCGGCGCGCAAACGGCCGCCGAATTGCGCCTGAACAGCGCGCGCCTGCATGGCTTCGCCGATATTTCGTCGGTCGAGGCGTTCCTCGACGAGCTGGCCGCGAACGATCCGCCTCGCGTCGTCCGGCTGCCGCGCATGGCGGGCGAGCGTGAGAATCGCTGGATGCATCTGTTGTGCGGCGAGCTCAGCATCACCGAAGCCGCGCAGTCCGCGCTCGCCGAGGACGACAGCGTGCCGCTGTCGGCATTCGAGGCGCTGAAGGCCGAGCAGAAGCGTCTCGCCGATGAAGTCAGCCGTCTGCAGGCCGTCGTGCGGCGCATGGCGACCGAGCTGGGTATCAGCGCGGACGATCTGTGATCTGAAACGGAAACGAAAGCGAAGGCGAAGGCGCGCCCGGCCGCCTGTATCACGCATCACGCCGACGCGGCCTGTCCGCCAGCAACGTACGCTGCGTGCGATAGAAGATCCGCGGCGGCACGTTCGGCGAGTCTTCGGCGAGACGGTCGAGTTCGGTACGGATCCCGGTGAGATAGTGCGCTTCGCGCGCATCGGCGTCGCCGGCAAACACCGCTTCGAGCCGCCGACGCACCGCGCCATAGCGCGCACCGGCCGCGCGATGCTTCTCGGCACGCTCCGCATAGCGCAGGAACGTCTGCAACGCGGCCGACAGCGCCGCCGCCACGCTGACGAGCCCAACGACTATCCGCATCTCGATCGACACCGGCGGCGCGCTCAACGACGCGAACACCGCCGTGCCGACGAACGCGGTCAGCGCGGTCACGAGCCAGCCCATGCGGCGCTCGCGCGCCGACAGCAGATCCGCCATGTCGTAATGGCTCATCTGCGATTCGCGCGCGCGGCGAATCCATTTCAACAGCAGCTCGGTTTCGTCGACGGGCGGCTCGTAGGCGGGCAGGGTCGTCATCGTTCAGCGTTCGGCACGCGCATCAATCGTAGGAAAACGAGCTGCCGAACTTCTCGATCCGCTCCAGCGCCATGCCCGAGCCGCGTACGACGCAGGTCAGCGGCGCCTCTGCAACGAACACCGGCAGGCCGGTTTCCTCGGCGAGCAGACGGTCGAGATCGCGCAGCAGCGCGCCGCCACCCGCGAGCGTGATGCCGCGCTCGGCGATGTCCGCGCCGAGTTCCGGCGGCGTCTGTTCCAGTGCGATCTTCACCGACGACACGATCTGATTCAGCGGATCGGTCAGCGCTTCGAGGATCTCGTTGCTCGACACAGTGAAGCTGCGCGGAATGCCCTCGGACATGTTACGGCCTTTGACTTCCATCTCCATGACCTCGGAGCCCGGAAACGCGGAGCCGATTTCCTTCTTGATCGCCTCGGCGGTCTGCTCGCCGATCAGCATGCCGTAGTTGCGGCGGATGTAGTTGACGATGGCGTCGTCGAACTTGTCGCCGCCGACGCGCACCGAACCTTTGTACACAATGCCGCCGAGCGAGATCACGCCGACCTCGGTGGTGCCGCCGCCGATATCGACGACCATCGAACCGGTTGCATCCGACACCGGCAGGCCGGCGCCCGTCGCCGCGGCCATCGGTTCCTCGATCAGATAGACCTGCGAGGCGCCCGCGCTATGCGCGGCCTCCTTGATCGCGCGACGCTCGACCTGGGTCGAACCGCACGGCACGCAGATGATGATGCGCGGCGATGGCGCAAACAGCCGCGACTCGTGCGCCATCTGGATGAAGCGCTTGATCATCTGCTGGGTGATGTTGAAATCGGCGATCACGCCGTCTTTCATCGGGCGGATCGCCTCGATGTTGCCCGGTACCTTGCCGAGCATCTGCTTCGCTTCGCGGCCCACGGCGAGGATGATCTTCTTGCCGTTCGGCCCGCCTTCCTGGCGGATCGACACGACCGACGGCTCGTCGAGAACGATGCCCTTGCCGCGCATGTAGATCAGCGTGTTCGACGTACCGAGGTCGATTGCCAGGTCGTTGGAAAAGTAGCCGCGCAGAAAACCGAACATGCGTATTCCTGTCTTTGCGAAGGCGGGCGCGTGAGCGCCGCCGGGAGCTTGTCGGGGTCTGCCGCTTGCACGCGGCGGGCGGCCAGAGCGGCCGCGCGACAGCAAGAATAGCAGTTTATCGACGGGCGCGGCCGCACTATCGTCCGCTATCTGCCGCTCGCCGGCCCCAGCCGCGCCGCGATCGTGCGGCATGCCGCAAGCAGCGGCTCGATGTAAGTGGCTTGCACATCGTCGCGGCGGCGAAAGGTCGGCATGCTGATGCTCACGCAGCCGGCCGCGCGGCCGTCCGGGCCGCGAATCGCGGCGCCGTAGCAGCAGATCGATACTTCGTTCTCCTCGTGGTCTTCCGCGTAGCCGCGTTGCGCGGTCGCGTCGAGCTCGCGGCGCACGGCGTCGAGGTCGGTCAGCGTGTGCTCGGTGAAACGCTCGAGCGGCGCGTTCTTCAGCAGCGCCTCGCGCTCGGCTACGCTGAGTGTCGCCAGATACGCCTTGCCGACCGAACTCGACGTCAGCGACACGCGCGTGCCGATGCGCGATGCCATGCGCACCGCGTGCGGGCTTTCGAGCTTTTCGATGTAGACCATCTCGCCCTGGCTGGGCACCGCGAGGTGGATCGTCTCCGATGTGAAGTCGCGCAACGCCATCAACGCATCGACGGCCGCGAGCCGCAGATCCGAGCGCTCCCAGCTATGGCTCGCAAGGTTGATCAGGCGCGGTCCGAGGCCGAAGGTGTTGGCGCTGCCGCTCGCGACGATCAGCCCTTCAGCCTGCAAAGCCGCGACGATGCGATGGACGGTCGGGCGTGGATAGCCGCTCGCCGCGCTCAGCTTCGCGACGTTGGGCGGCGTTGGCGCATCGGCGATCAGTTGCAGCACCGCGATGAACTTCGAGAACGCGGCGGCGCCGGCGACGGCCTTGGAGTCGGCTTTGTCGTCGGCGTGCCCGACAGCGTCATGGCCGGCGGCGCTGGCGTGGGAACGGGGTTTGGAAGCGGAACTCGACATCACACAGAGGCAGGGCAGGGCAGGGGTACGCAATTATGCCTTTATCGATGGCGACGAACGACGGCGGCGCCGCTTCACGCGCCGACTCGATCACGCGACGAGATATCCGCCGTCGACCGGCACGATTGCGCCCGTCATGAACGACGCCGCCGGCGAGCACAGGAACACCGCGACCTGCGCGACTTCCTGCGGCGTGCCCCAGCGACGCAGCGGCGTACGTTCCAGAATCGCCAGCGAGCGGCCATCGTCGTCCTGCAACGCCTGGGTGAGCGGCGTTGCGATCCAGCCCGGCGCGACCGCATTGACGCGAATGCCGTCGACGGCATAGGCGATCGCGAGTGACTTCGTTAGCTGCGCCACCGCGCCCTTGCTCGCGCTATAAGCGGGCACGAGACCGCCGCCGAAAAAACTCAGCATCGACGCCGTATTGACGATGCAGCCCGCCGACGCCTTCAACGAATCGCGCGCGGCGGCGCACACGCGCATCGTGCCGTTCAGATTGATATCCATCACGCGTTCGAACACGTCGAGCCGATGTTCTTCGACGCGGCTGATCACGCCGGCGCAGTTGACCACGATGTCGAGACGCTCGAACGCGTTCACCGCGGCCGTGACGGCGTTGCCCGAGCGGACATCCAGCGTGACGCGCGCAATCTCGCGATTGAGCGTATCGGGCGTGCCTTCGGGAAGCGGCAAACCAGCCGCCACCGTGTGCGCGCCAAGCTGCGCGAGCGTGTTGGCGATCGCCGCGCCGATACCGGACAAGCCGCCGGTCACGAGCGCGGTCTTGCCTTCGAGGAGCTGGTTCTGGAACGTCATGGGAGAAGCCGCCTCAGGTGGGTTGGGTCTCGATCGAGTTCGCGAGCGGCGCGGGCGCCACTTCCTGGACGACGAACAGATAGACGAGCGCCGCCGCGAACGCGACGGCCGCGCTGATCAGTAGCGCGTTGACGAACGAATGCGTCCGATCGACGACGATGCCGGTGATCACCGGCGCGAACGAGCCGCCCAGATAGCCACCGAAGTTCTGCATGCTGCCGAGCGACGCCACCAGATGTCGCGGCGCGGCGACGCTGACGAGCGCCCATGCGCTGCCGCTCGACAGGTTCACGAACAGCATCGCGAGCGACACGTAGACGATCGCGAGCGTCGTGCTCGGTGTGTAGGCGGCCGGCACCGTGAATGCGGCGGCGCCGACGAGACCGACGCACAGCGGCCACTTGCGGCTGCGGATCGGCGCCATGCCGCGCTTCAACAGATAGTCGGCGATCACGCCGCTGCTCGCCATGCCGATCGTGCCGAACACATACGGAATCGCGACGAGCCAGCCGGTGTGCGCGATGCTCAGATGACGCTCACGCTCCAGATAGCCGGGCAGCCACGTCAGATAGAGCCACACCATGTAGATCACGCCCATGAAGCCGAAGATCATGCCCCACGTGTTGCGCAGCTTGAACAGCGCGCCCCATTCGGACCAGCTGAGGCCCTGCGGATTCTCCTGGCCGGTCGCGCCTTCGTTCAGATGCGCGGTTTCTTCTTCGGTCAGCGCGATTTCGCTGCGATTGCGATAGACGAGGTACCACGCGAGCGCGACGACAACGCCGACCACGCCCATGATGACGAACATCGTTCGCCATCCGAAGGAAAGCATCAGCACCGTGAGCAGCGGCGGCGCGATCATCGGCGCAATGGTGGATGACGAGATGAAGGTGCCGATCGGCGTGCCGCGTTCGCGTACCGCGAACCATTCGCTGACGACTTTCGCGCCGGCCGGAAACAGCGGCGCCTCGGCGATGCCGAGCACGACGCGCGCCGTGAGGAAGTGATTGAGCGTCTGGATGAAGCCGCCCGCGACCTGGGCGATCGACCACACGAGCATGCCGAGGCCGAGCATCACGCGCGATCCGAAACGGTCCAGCAGCGCGCCGACCGGCAACTGCGCGAACGCATACGACAACGAGAACGCGGACAGCAGCAGCCCCATCTGCGAAGCGGACAGATGCAATTCCTCGCTGACCAGATGATTCGCGATCGACAGCGTGCTGCGGTCGAGATAATTGACGATGCCCGCGACCGTCAGGAAGACGACGGCGACCACCTGGATACGTTTCAGACGCTGCGACTTCTGAAGCATGTTTGTCTCCTGCGCAATGGGTCCTGCTGTGTGGGAATGGTGTTGCCGTGCCTGTCGGTATTGCGGTGTCCTGGCCGTTGGTTCTGTTGGGGGCTTGCGCGGCCTTTTACCGGACGAACTGGTCGACGTAGTCTTCGCCGAGGCCCACCGCCGCGTAGTGCTTGCGACACATGTCGATCTTCGTGAATACGTCTTCGTAACCGGTGTAGTTCCCGTACGGATCGCAATAGAACATCACGCCGTTGACCTGGAAGTACGTGATCATTTCCTCGACGTCCTCGGGCACATATAACGTATGCGTTTCGCCCGGCGGCTCGTACACGTAGCTGCCTTCGGTCGCGACCCAGTCATGCTCGAGATAACGCCAGCGGCCCTTGAGCACCATGCCGTGCACAGCCTGCGGATGACGATGCCGGCTCAACACACCCGAGCGGCGTACGCGCAGCAGATTCATCCAGTATCCCTGCGACGCATTCAGGCACAGTGGGCGGAACGACACGTTTTCTGCCTGCGGGACCCACACGCGTTCGTCGGTCGGAATCGCGAAGGGCACGACGATTTCCTTTTGCGCTTCCTTCGGGAACGGTAGCTGGTACGGCGTCAGGTCGGATTGATTGGCCTCTGGCATGGGAAATTCCTCGCGAAGTGTGCAGAAAAAAGAAATGTCCACATTGTGGATAACAAGTCCACGATATGGTTATTATCCGAACCGCTTTGGGCGGGGTCAATCCTGGGGAAATTACTGGTCAGGCACGATAAAGCGACGCTGCACTCGTTCTCGAATCGCGCGAAAGATGCAGATGTTGCTATCTCATAAAAGCCGCACGACACGCAAAAAGCGCCTAAAACAAGGCCTGCGCGCGCATTCTGATCGAACACCATCTTTAAGTCTGCTTTAAGTGGAGGCCACTACATTACGCATCCACCACGTAACCCTCCGCAAGACTCCCTGACTATGACCACCAAAAACTATTGGCGCGGTAGCGCCGCGATCTGCGCTGTCCTCGCAATCGGCGGCGCGTATGCGCTCAGCCATCGCAATGCCGATGCGTCCGTAAACGACGCGCAGGGATCGACGTCGTCGCTGCACGCGGCGGCGGATGTCGTCGGCTCGCGCTCGTCGGCACCGGACTTCTCCAGCATCGTGACGCGCTATGGCCCGGCGGTCGTGCATATCGGCGTGAAACAAGCCGCGTCGGTCGACGAGAACGGTCAACGCAAGAGCGGCGGCGAAGCGCTCGGCTCGGGCTTCATCATCAGCCAGGACGGGTACATCCTGACCAACAATCACGTCGTCGACGGCGCGACCAGCGTGACCGTGAAACTCACGGACGGCCGCGAATTCCACGCGCGCGTGATCGGCAAGGACAAGGCCACCGACGTCGCCGTCGTCAAGATCGACGCGACCAATCTGCCGACCGTGAAGATCGGCAACCCGGACAGCAGCAAGGTCGGCGAATGGGTCGTGGCGATCGGCTCGCCGTACGGCTTCGACAGCACGGTGACCTCGGGCATCATCAGCGCGAAATCGCGCTCGTTCTCCGACGATAGCCCGATCCCGTTCATCCAGACCGACGTGCCGGTCAACCCGGGCAACTCGGGCGGTCCGCTGTTCAACCTGAACGGCGAAGTGATCGGCATCAACTCGATGATCTACTCCCGCACCGGCGGCTTCCAGGGACTGTCGTTCGCCATTCCGATCGACGCGGCGATGCACGTGAAGGACCAACTCGTGAGTACCGGTCACGTAAGCCGCGGCCGCATCGGCGTGGGCGTGCAGCCGCTCAGCGCCGACAAGGCCAAGGCGCTCGGCCTTGACTCGACGGGCGGCGCACTGGTCGGCTCGGTCGATCCGAATGGTCCCGCGCACGCAGCCGGTCTGCGCCAGGGCGACGTGATCGTCGGCGTGAACGGCAAGCATATTGGTAACACGACCGAATTGATCGGTCAGGTCTCGCAACTGTCGCCGGGCAGCAAAGCGACGATCAGCGTGTGGCGCAACGGCGGCGAAAGCAAGCTGGCGGTGACGGTGGGCGCGCAGCAAGCGTCGGACATGGCGTCGGCCGCGCCACGCGAAGAGCAGCAGGAACAACCGCAGCAGCAAAACCGTCCGCGTCTCGGCGTCGCCGTGCGTGCGCTGACTCAGGACGAACAGCAGCAAGCGCAGCTGCCGGGCGGCGTGGTGGTGCAGCAGTCCACCGGTCCGGCCGCCGAAGCCGGCATTCAGGCGGGCGACATCATCGTTGCCGTCGACGGCAAGGTGATTCACGGCGTCGAGCAACTGCGCCGCATGATCGCTCAGGCGGACGACAGCGTGTCTGTCACCGTGGTGCGCGATGGTGAACAAGCATCGGTCGACGTAACGCTTGGCTGATGAGTAGAACCCGCCGGTGCAATGCCGGCGGCGGACACGACGCGCTGCTGTGGCGCGCGTGCCTCAGTTGGACGGGTGGACCCCCGCAGCGTGAGACGTGCTTTGCGTGACGTTCCGCGGCTCGTCGGGCCCGCCCCCCAATGCGACGTAAAGTGACACTCCGTTCTGCAAGGCCGTCGCCCGAAGCTGGATCAGCTGCTGCTCGGCGGCAAACTGATTGCGTCGCGCATCCACCACCTCGAGATAGATCGAGATCCCGTTTTCGTAGCGCAGCTCCGCCGTTTCGGCGAGTTGCCGCTGCGCCTGCACCGCCTGCTCCTGCGCCGCGATCTGTTCCTTGTAACGTTGTCGCGCGACCAATGCGTCGGACACTTCACGAAACGCGTTCTGCACCGTGCGCTGATAATCGGCGACCAGTTCGTCGCGTCGCGCGCGCGCCTGCGATAGTTGCGCCTGGCGCTGTCCCGCATCGAAGATCGGCATGCCGACCAGCGCGCCGAACGACCACGCCTGCTTGGCCGGCACGAACAGATCGCCGAGTTCGGGCGACACATATCCGAAGCTACCCGTCAGCGCGATGCGTGGAAAAAAGTCCGCACGAGCGGCGCCGATGTCGGCATTGGCTGCGCGCAGTTGCTGCTCGGCCTGCTGGATGTCCGGCCGGTCGATCAGCAGTGCGGAGGGCAGGCCCGCATCGAGCTCGCGGAACTGCGCGGCGTCGGCGATCGGCGGCGCCGGCGGTAGCGACCCGCTGAGCGGCCCTCCGATCAGCACCTCGAGCAGATGGCGCTGCTGCGCGGTGGTCCGTTGCAGCTCGGCCAGCTGCGTCTGTGCCTGCGTGACCAGAATGGCCGCCTGGTCGTAATCGACCATCGACGTGACGCCCGCGTCGAGCCGCATCTTCGCGACTTCCAGCGCGTAGCGCCGACTCTCGAGCGTCTGTTGTGCAAGCTCGATGCCTTCCTCGCCAGACCGGATCGCGTAGTAGTTCGACGCGACATTGCCGATCAGCGACAAACGGAACGCGTGCTGCGCGTCGACAGTGGCCAGATATCGACGCCGCGCGGCTTCGCTGGTGTTGCGCACGCGCCCCCAGAAGTCGAGTTCGAACGACGTCACTGCGGCCTGCACGTTGTACTGGTTGAACTGGACCGAGATGTCCGTGTTGTCGAACTCGGGATCGATCGAACCGAGTGGCGCCCTGGTGCGGGTCGCACCCGCGTTCGCATTGACCTGCGGCAAACGCGCGGCGTTCTGGATGCGATAAAACGCGCGCGCCTGCTCGATGCGCGCGATCGACGCGGCGAGATCGCGGTTGTGCTCGAGCGCCGCCTCGATCAGCAGCTTCAGTTGCCGATCGGCGAAGAAGGTCTGCCAGTCGACTTCGCTTGCCAGATGCGCGGCGGCCGGATTGGCGGTCTCCGTCGTGTCGAAACGATCGGCGATCGGCAATTGGGGCTGCTGATAGTTCGGCGCAAAGTTGCAGGCGGCGAGCGAGCAGCAGAAGAGGGGCAGCACCAGGCGCACATGAAGGCATTTACGCATCGCGCGGCCCTCCACCCGAATCGCGCGGCATGCCTGTCGGCAGATCGTCATCGTCGAGATCGGTGCTGCGTTTCTTGCGGCTCAGCCAGCGTCGCGCGGCGACATAGAACAGCGGCGTAAAGAAGACGCCGAACATCGTCGCGGTTAGCATGCTGCCCATCACGCCGGTGCCGACCGCGCGGCGGCTCGCCGCGCCCGCGCCGGTCGCGAGCACGAGCGGCAGCATGCCCAACACGAACGTGACGCTCGTCATCAGAATCGGGCGCAGACGCTGCTGTGCGCCGCTTTTGGCGGCGGCTAGCGCGTCCCTTCCTTCGGATTCCTCCTTGATCGCAAATTCGACGATGAGGATGGCGTTCTTCGCGGCAAGGCCGATGATCGTCACGAGGCCGATGTTGAAATACACGTCCGCGGACAGTCCACGCAGCATCGTCAACAGTACCGCGCCGATCACGCCGAACGGGATGATCAGCAACACCGCGACCGGAATCGCCCAGCTCTCGTACAGCGCCGCGAGCAACAGGAACACGACCACGAGCGACAGCCCGAGCAGCATGCCGATCTGGCCGCTCGCCTGTTTTTCCTCGAGCGCGGTGCCGGGTCCATTCGTAAGTCAGGTTGCCGGTCAACACGTGCGACGCGATGCGCTCCATCTCGGCGATCGCCGCGCCGCTCGAGCGGCCGGGCGCGGCCTGACCCGACAGCGTCGCGGACGGAAAGCCGTTATAGCGTTCGAGCTGCTGCGGTCCAGAAATCCAGCGCACGCGCGTGAACGCCGAGAACGGCACCATCTCGCCGCGGTTATTGCGCAAGCGCAGCGAAGTCACGTCCTCGGCACGCATGCGTTGCTCGGCGTCCGCCTGCAACAGCACGCGCAGCACGTTGCCCTCGAACACGAAGTCGTTCACGTAGTTCGAGCCGAACGTCAGCGCAAGCGCCTGGTTGACCTGACCGATTTGCAGGCCTAATGCGCGCGCCTTCACGCGGTCGATCTCGACATACAGTTGCGGCGCTTCCGGCATGCCCTCGGCGCGCACGCCGGCGAGAAGGGGGCTTTGCGACGCCTCGATCATCATCCGCCGCGCGGCCTGTTGCAGCGCTTCGCCGCCGATGCCGCTGCGATCCTGGATCTTCATCGTGAAGCCGGTCGCGTTGCCGAGCGACGGAATCGGCGGCGGGTCGAGCGCAAAAATGATCGCCTCGGGAATCTGCCGAAACGCCGCATTCGCGCGACGCACCAGCGCGCTCGCCGAATTGGCCTCGCCCGAGCGCTCGTCCCACGGCTTCAGATCGACGAACGACAGAGCCGCCGATTGCCCCTGGCCAAAGAAGCTGAAGCCCGTCACGGACGCGACGTTGCGCACTTGCGGCTGGCTTCGCAGAAACGCCTCGACCTGGTCGATCGCGTACTGCGTGCGCTGGTCGGTCGACCCCGGCGGGCCGGTATACGTGATGAAGATATGCCCCTGGTCCTCGGTCGGCAGAAAGCCCGTCGGCAGCCGCGTGAAGAAAAACACGGTGATCGCGCAGGCCGCGACGAACACCAGCAGCCAGCGCAGCGGCGAGCGCAGCATCGCATCGACGCCCACGATATAGCGTGTGGTGCCCGCGTCGAGCCCACGATTGAAGCCGTCGAACACGCGATGCAGCAGACGCGAAGCCGCGTTCTTCGGCCGCTCTTTGGCGGCCGCCTCGCTGCGCAACAGCGCCGCGCACAACGCCGCGCCGAGTGTCAGCGCCAACATCGTCGACAGCAGGATCGACACCGCGAGCGTGACCGAAAACTGCCGGTAGATGCCGCCCGTCGAGCCCGGAAAAAACGCCATCGGAATGAACACCGCGACGAGCACCAGCGTACTCGCGATCGCCGCACCCGATATCTGCCCGATCGCCTTCACCGTTGCGCGCGGCGCGCCGAGCCCTTCCTCGCGCATGATGCGCGCGACGTTTTCGACGACGACGATCGCGTCGTCGTTGAGGATACCGATCGCGACCACCATGCCGAACAGCGACAGAATGTTGATCGACAGCCCGAACAGGTAGAGTCCCGCGCACGTGCCGATCAACGCGATCGGCACCACGATCGTCGGGATCACGGTCGCGCGCCAGTCCTGCAGGAACAGGAATACCACGACCGTCACGAGCAACAGCGCCTCGACCATCGTGCGGATCACGCCATGCACCGAGGTCGTGATGAACGGCGTGGTGTCGAACGGCACGGTCCACACGACGCCGCGCGGGAAGATCGGCTGCAATTCGGCCATGCGCTGGCGCACCGCGTTGGCGACTGCAAGTGCGTTCGCGCCGCTCGCGAGCTGGATCGCGATCCCGGCCGACGCCTTGCCGTTGACGGTCAGGCGGTTGCCGTAGCTGTCGTTGCCGAGCTCGACGCGCGCGACGTCGCCCACCCGCACGGTCGAGCCATCCGGATTCGCGTGCACGATGATTTCGCGGAACTGCTCGGGCGTCGTGAAGCGGCTTTGCGTGACGATCTGCGCGGTGAACTCGGAGCCCGGCGCGATCGGCTGATCGCCGAGGCTGCCGCCCGCGGTCTGGCTGTTCTGCTCCTGGATCGCCTGCAACACCTCGCTGGCCGACAGCCCCAAAGCCCGCGAGCTTGCGCGGATCGAGCCAGATCCGCATCGCGTACGACGAGCCGAACAGTTGCACGTCGCCGACGCCGTCGATACGGCGCAGCTCGTTGACGATGTTGTTCGACGCGAAGTTGCCCATCGCGACGGCGTCGGTGGTGCCGTCGGTCGCCTGCAGTGCAAGCAGCATCAGAAAGCCCGACGACGCCTTCGTCACGCTCAAGCCGATCTGACGGACTTCGAGCGGCAGGCGCGGTTCGACGCGGCTCAGACGGTCCTGCACCTGAGTGCGCGCGATGTCGAGATTGGTGCCGGGCTTTAGCACCACGGTGATCTGCATCGTGCCGTTCGAGCGGCTCACCGACGACATGTACAGGAAATTCTCGATGCCGTTCATCTCGTCTTCGACGATCGACGTGACGGTACGCTCGAGCGTGCTCGCGTCCGCGCCGCTGTAGACCGCGCTGATGGTGAGCGACGGCGGAGCGACGTCGGGGTACTGCTCGACCGGTAGCAGCGCGAGCGCGATCGAGCCGAACAGCACGATGAAAAGGGCGATGACCCACGCGAAAACCGGCCTGGCGACGAAGAATCGATTCATCGGCGAGCCCGTCAGTGCGCGGTCGAAGCGGGAGCGGGGGACGCGGCCGAATGCGCCGCTGGCGACGCATCGGGGGCGGGCCGCGCGTCGACCCGTTGACCGGGCTGCACCTTCTGCCAGCCATCGACGATCAGGCGCTCGCCAGGCTTCAGACCGTCGCGCACGGTCCAGCGTCCTTCGCCCTGCTCGCCGAGATCGATATTGCGGCGGACCACGGTGCCGTCGTCGGCGACCAACGCAACGCTTGCAATGCCGTTGTCGAGCTGCACCGCGCGCTCGGGAATACGGATGCCCTGCGCATTGCCCGCCGCGATGATGCGCCCGCGCACGAACTGCCCCGGCAACAGCGTGCGGTCCGGATTCGCGAACTGCGCGCGCACCGTCTGCGTACCGGTCGACGGATCGACGACGAGATCGGCGAAGTCCAGAAAACCGCGCTCGTTGTAGACCTGGCCGTTGGCAAGGATCAGTTGCACCTCGACGTGCTTCATGCTGGTCGGCTTGCGCGCGCCCGACTGGATCTGCTGCTCGACGTCGAGCATCGCGGTATTCGACTGCGTGAACACCGCGTTGATCGGCGTCAGTTGATTGACCTGCGTGAGCAGCGTGGCGGCGCCCGCGCTGACGAGCGCGCCTTCGGTGACGAGCGCGCGGCCCGCGCGTCCGGCGATCGGCGTGCGTACGATGCAGCGATCGAGCCGCAATTGCGCAAGCGAGACCGCAGCTTGCGCATCGGAGACATTGGCCTGCGCCTGCTGCATGGTCGCGAGTGCGGCGTCGTATTCCTGCGCGCTGACTGCATGACGGCCGACGAGCGGCTTGAACCGGTCCACCACCGACGCCGCGTTGTCGCGCACGGCGCTCGCGCGCGTGAGCGCGGCCTGCGCCTGCTGCAACTGCGCGCGATAGTCGCTCGCGTCGATCTGGAAGAGTGGGGCGTTGGCCGGCAGGTCCGTGCCTTCCCGATAGAGCGTGCGCTGGACGATGCCGTCGACGCGCGCGCGAATCTCGGCGGTGCGCACGGCCTCGATGCGGCCAGGCAACTCGACGACATCGGCGACAGGGGTGGTGGAAACCGTTTCGACCAGCACGGGAACCGGTGGCATCGACGCGGCGGTGGGCGTCTGCGACCGGTCGTTGCAGGCGGCAAGCAGGAGCGGCAAACCGGTGATCAGAAGCGATACGGCACGACTACGCAGGCGGCATGCGGAGCAAAGCAAGAGAAACTCCTTTGATCAAGGCAGTCTTTTTTGCGCGTGAGATCGGTGACGGTTTTAACGGTTTGCGGTCGAATTAACTATTCAGAACGTGTGTGGGTGCGTTAATGCGGGGAAAAGATTTCTGTTGATCCTACCGTGTCTGGGTAGCTTGTCAATTTATTCTTGGTGGTCGCGAGTGGAATGGACTCGCAACGACCAGGCGGCGCATGCGGTGGGCACGAGCGGGTGATTCCCGCTCGCAGACGAGGTGTTGAATGGTAATTGTCAATTACATGTCAATTGTCATCCAGCAATTGCCGCAATTCAAAGGCATGCAATTGTCATCGAAATCGAGGCGCCTGAAAAAATATTCCGAGTCGCCACACATTCACGTACGCTTGCGCTCCGGATGCCGCAACACCGAATGGTTGCGGCCGTATGACAGATAAATCGTCATGCCGATCACGAGCCACACGACGAGCCGCAGCCACGTGACGAGCGGCAAGCCGACCATCAGCAGCAGGCAGAACAGGATGCCGAGCACTGGCACGACCGGCACGCCGGGCGCCCGGAATGGACGCGTCGCCTCGGCGTCGCTGCGCCGCAGATAGATCACCGCGCCGCACACGAGGACGAACGCGAACAGGGTGCCGATGCTGACCATCTCGCCGAGCACGCCGATCGGTGTCAGCGCCGCGACGATCGCGACGACGGTGCCGATCAGGATCTGACTCAGATAGGGTGTATGCAGACGCAGATGGACCCTCGAGAAAAAGTGCGGCAACAAACCGTCTTGCGACATCGTGAAGAAGATGCGGCTTTGTCCATAGAGCAGCACGAGTATCACGGTGGTCAGCCCCGTCAACGCGCCGATTTTGATCAGGATCGAGAACCACGTGAGCCCGATCACGTCGACGCCCTTGGCGATCGGATCAGGAACGTTCAGCTCGGGGTACGCAACGAGGCCGGTCAGCACGCCGGCGACGAGGATGTACAGCACCGTACAGATGATCAGCGAGCCGAGAATGCCGATCGGCATGTCGCGCTGCGGCTGTCGCGCTTCCTGCGCGGCGGTCGACACCGCATCGAAGCCGATGAACGCGAAGAACACCACGGCCGAGCCGCGCAGAATACCGCTCATGCCGAAACTGCCGAACTGGCCGGTATTGGCAGGAATGAACGGATGCCAGTGTTCCGGCTTGATGAAAAACACGCCGACGGCGATAAACGCGACCACCACGGTCAGCTTGATCGCGACCATCACGTTGTTGAGCCGCGCCGACTCCTTGGTCCCCAACACGAGCAACGTGGTCAGGATCGCGATGATCAACACCGCCGGCAGGTTGATCACGCCGGTGATCGTCGAGCCATCGGCCAGTTTGACGACGGTGCCGGGGGCGGCGGCGAGGGTAGGTGGAATGTCGATGCCGACGTTGCGCAACAGGCTCACGATATAGCCGGACCAACCGACCGCGACGGTCGCGGCGCCCATCGCGTACTCGAGGATCAGGTCCCAGCCGATCATCCACGCGAAGATCTCGCCGAGCGTCGCATACGTGTACGTGTAGCTGCTCCCGCACACGGGCAGCATCGCCGCAAGCTCCGAATAGCACAGGCCGACGAACGCGCACGCGATGCCGCCCAGCACGAACGACAGCGTGATGGCCGGCCCCGCGAACTGCGCGGCGGCGGTCCCGGTCAGCACGAAGATGCCTGCGCCGATGATCGCGCCGATGCCCATCGCGGTGATACTCGTCGCGCCCAGCGTTTTCGACAGGTGACGGCCTTCTTCGGCGTCGGCGCTGGCGACGATATCAGCAACGGTTTTGCGTGCCATGTAACCGGTATCGGCCATGATGAGTCGTCCCTTTTCAGTGTTGATCAGGCACGAACCGGTTAGGCTGCCATCGGCTCGTGGAGCACGACAAAAACATCCGTCGCCGTGCACGGCAATGGCCACGGCAAGTGCGGAGAAAGCGTCTAACGGAAAATTCAGTCTATGCCGGATTAAAGGCAAAGTGAAATCCGCTTGCTTTGTCGGCGCGATAGGGCAGTGCGATGGCTGGCGATCGCAAGCAAGGCCTCTGGTTCGATTCAGGAGGACTTACGATGTGCGATTGCGGAATCGGCAAGCCAACGTGGACGATTTCAGGCTTGCGGGGCGGACCTCAGCCGATCCGTCCGCGCCGCAGCACGCCGCTCAGACCGAGCGAGTGGCCTGGGTCGTAGTAGTGAATGAGGAGCGTGCGCCGCTGTCCGTTCTGTACGTCGAGGTTCGCATGCTGAAGTGCGAAGCCGTTGAATTCGTAGACGCTGCCCGGCTTGACCGGAATGCGCTTGCAGTTGCCGACACGCAGATCATGCAAGGTATGCCAGCTGCGCCAGCTGAGCGGCAGGCTTTGCAGGAAGCCATGGCGCATCTTGCAGATCATGTTGGTCAGCGTCGTTACGGACAGGCGCGGCTTGCGGTACATCACGAGGTCGCCGTTGTGAACTCCGTCGGGTGCGAGCTGAAGCGGAATCAGCAGCGTCAGCAGGTGCGAGTCGTAGTGGCGGCAGTGGCTCTCGGCCAACGAAGTCTTGCTCGCACAGCGCAGTACGTGGAACGGCTCAGTCGGTAAGTTTGTCCGACCGAACTTCGCGGCCATCGCGCGCGCATTCGCGCAGATCGTCTGTTCGAGTTCGCGAAAGGCCTGACCGCGACGCAGCATCTCTGCAATCTTTGCGCCGGACTGCGAGCGCGGTGCCGTCGTGCCAAACAGGTGGTCGATGAAGTCGTTGATTTCGACGATCGTCTCCTGCGGAATCACGTCATCAAAAGAGTTCAACGCGACGCTTTTGTCGATTCGAATCCGCTTAGTCTCTGTATGCCCACGCACGTCTGTCAGGGTGTCCATAGCCCAAATTTCCATTCGCTTTTTGTTCTACGACCGTATTGAAAAATATTCCCTCCGAGGCGCGCACAATGTGCGCCAGCGTACATAAAGTCATCAGGCGATTGAGCTCGATCATTAAATCTAAAGCGGATTTCTCTGACAGCTTTGGTAAATCTCGTTGGGCCGATTTGGAAAATGCTGCGACTGCGACGCTTCAGCTTTGCTTAGGTACGACATTACAGCTCTGCCGTAACACATCATGTCGAGGCCATTCTGAAATGTCCGCTTTCCGGCTAAGTTGAAATGTCCAGGTTTGGGGGGGTGTTTCTAACGCTTTTTGTCTCACACATTGTTGAAGGACGACGCCTGAACTGGCAGGGCGCTTAGGTCTGCGTCGACCACCTTTGCAGACCGACGGCCAGGTTTGCGTGGTTGTTGCGTTTGCCGCTGCTGCGACTGTTCCAGAATCACACCATTGATATCGGCCTGCGTGAACTCGCGTTGCTTCTTCTTGCCTGGCGAGCGGCTTTGAACCCTCGTTGCGACGCCCAGGTGGGTTCGCGAAGGCGCTTTGCCGATCCGGCTGTTATCGCGTTGAGCCTGGATCACCTGCGAGACCTGAAGCACGTGACCCAGCCGCTTATGCTCAACAACCGCGCCCTGGTCAACTTCGGTCAGCCGGTCGTACTGTTTGCATGACAGTGCACGACCATCGGCGCGGAGTTCGATACGCCCGTCCGGATACTCCCACACGTCGATGTAGCGGCCGATCAGTTTGCGGTGCCCGGGCGTGTCGTCCAGCAGATACATGACGCGGTCATACCGCACAGTCAACGACTTGCTCACCTTGCGCGGTTCGCGCCACGTGAGCACCAGATCAAGATTCTCGTCAGCCCTGAGTGGGCGGTGAGCATCGAAGCCGCTCTTCGGTGGCTTCGCGAAGCGCACGTTGTAATTTGCCATGAAGGCAGACGCATACGCATTGGCTCCGGCAGCCGTGCTGATGCCACGCAACCGCAATTCTTTTACGAGCCGGTCCTGCAACGTCAGGTGTGCCCGCTCGACGCGCCCCTTGGCGGGGCTACTGTTCGCGCAGAACGTGTCGATGTTCAGCTCGTACATCGCCCGGCCGAAATGGGTCACGCTGCTGCCATCCCTGTTCGCGCCGGTCTTGCGAAACACGCTGTACTTGTCGCTGTAGAACGCGACGGGCTTGCCGTGGCGTTCAATGTACGCGCGCGTCGCCTCGAAGTAGCTGAAGGTCGACTCGGTGGCTGTGAAATGCAGCATCATCAGCTGGCTCGTTGCATCGTCGACGTACACCAGCAGCGAGCAGGCCGGCGCCCGTTCCTCGAACCACCGGTGATCGCTGCCGTCGATCTGGATCAGCTCGCCCAGACACGCGCGCCGCGCGCGTGGCTGGTAGACCTTCGGTGGTCGCTGCCGGCGGGGAACCCAGAGACCTGCATCCGTCATCAGGCGCCTGACCGTCTCCTTTGCAAGCCGGATGCCGTGACATTCGTACAGCTTCTCGCAGGCCAGCGTGGGCCCGAAATCGGCATAGCGCTCACGGATGATCGAGAGTGCCCGATCAGCCGTCATCGCGTCCAGCTGGTTGTTGCTGGGCTTCGAGCGCCGACGCGACACGAGACCTTCCGGTCCATGTTCGCGCAACCGTCCAACGAGACGGCGAACCTGCCGCGTCGTCAGCCTGAGCCGTTCCGCCGCGCGCCAGGGCTTGAGCCTGCCGTCGGCGACGTCCTGAATGACCTTGAACCTGTCCAGTTCGCGCATCGTCATCGTTATCCGTTCGGTCGCAGCCATGGAAGCCTCCCGCGCCGAAACGCCGGCGGCCGGTCAGCTTACGCTGCGAAAAAGCGGACATTTGAACTTGGCTAAAAGCGGACATTACAACTTAGCCTCTACACATCAAAACGTTGATAATTTATCTTATGTCAAATTGTGGATTCTTCAGAAAAAGGCTTCCAGTACGCATCGCATCGGCCACCGTCGATGCGCGTGCCGCGTGTCGGCCCTCCGCCACAAGCGATGCACGCCGGTGCGCGGTGACCATCGCGAATCGTCCGAACCGCGACTCTTTCGCCTGCCACAACTGACACCGGGTGCAGCCCGGTTCAGTGATCAACAAAACTGGCGCGGCAATTCAATTCCAATTTCTATGGCGGGCCCAATCAGAGCCCTCACGAATTAAGACGCGGCTGTGCGTACAGATCAATTTATGCACGCGACATGCCGAAATTAGACAACTGTTAAATACAGCTTTTGCGCACCACGAGAATAAGCTTTGTAGCGAAAGCCAATGCCGCTATCGCAGCTCGCGCGGATTTTTATCGTCGGCTATTGCCTTGTGGCTTAGAGACGTTTCGCATTTCTCTCAACCGGCGAGCGTGTCGTCGTTGAGCGACTGTGAATGGGCTACGTGCATTTCGACGTGGCGTACGGGCGCAACGTGTTCGCCACCCTCCCACTTGCCGCGATCTGAGATGCATGTTCGAACACGCGCAGACGCTCGGCATCCGCAATCAGTCGCTTCTTCGTCATCGAGCGTCCCGCCGATCCGAAGCCCATCACCTTTTCGTACTCACGCGGCCTGCCGTGCCTGAAGCGATTAAAGAAGTCATCGCCCGGCAGGCCGTTGTCGAGGCTCATCAGGCAGCCGTAGTCGAGCGACGCGCAATCGCTCAGTGAGCGCGCCGCGTCCTCCAATGCGCGATAGCGGCTTTGCAACGGTTCGTCGCGACCGAAAAGCGCGTGCAGTTCCTGATAAGTCACGAGTCTTTTGCGTTTCGCGGCACGCAGTAGCATCGCGGCAATATCGCGGGTCCTATCCATGTTCATGTCGTTCTCCTTACCGCCTGCTTGCAAGCGCCCAATGGCAACCGATGAAAGCGCTGTCAGCTTTTATCGCGGTTAGGCGTATCGAGTCGGAAACTGCCCGGCATAAAATATTTCCGGTATTGAACGACGCAGCTAAAATTAAGCGGGTGGTTACTGGATTCGGGCTTCACAACGCCACTCTGCGCGAATGTCCCGTTTACATATAATCCGCTGGAAAAACGCCGCGAAGGATTTTCAATCTTCAGCACCTTTTCGCAGCTTTTCGGCGAATCGCCACCCTGCACCGAAAAATGCATTCCAATTACATTCGCAAAACAGGAATCCGCGCACTCAAACGGTTCAGTCTTCCGACCTGCTGCCCGCACTTAAAAGCGCCCGACGTCAAGCCGTATGCGGCCTAGCGCTATCCGGGCTGCCAGAGCGAGCCGACTGTTTGAAATCACGTCAATCAGGTTAGCAAACGTTAAATTCAATCGCAAGAGAGATATTTAAGATTTTAGAAAGAAAACATCGCGTAACCGCCTTACGGGCGGCTTGCGTGATTTTCTATCAGAGGAAAGACGCGATTGATTTTTTATTCTTTTGGACACAACGGGCGACTTTTCGATTATCTGTAGGTGGCGCGCCCTCCTCACTGTCTACCCCATAACCGATTGCAGTCCGGTCAGCGACCCAACGGCGGAGTTCTCCGATGCATCGACCAAATGACGATTTGCCGACCGTCGCGCGGCGTCTCACGGCGGGCAAGAAACTGCTCGACGGCGTCGCTGCGGCCGAGGTCGCGAGACAGATGGGGATGGCCAAGACCACCGTCGAGCGATATCGCAAGCTGTTGGAGCAAGGCGGGCTCGAGGCGCTGAGAAACATGAGCGTCGGCGGCCGCCATTCCGCACTCGCGGTGGCGGATCTGGACTGGTTGGCCCAGGCGCTGAGGGCCTCGCCGCGGGACTACGGCTTCGACGCCGATGGCTGGAGCAATGCGCGCATGCGGGAGCTGATAAGCCGTCAGTTTGGCATTTCGTACTCGCGAGTCTATGTATGGCAACTGGCCACCAGACTCGGCGTGTCTTATCGGCTCGGCCGGAATGCGCAGTAAAACGGCGCCCGTACCCAGCTAAAGCACGCGCGTGCGCATCGGCTCAAGCGCTTTCTCGTACCTTTGGCAGAAACTGCGGCGCCAGTTCGACCTCCGACCATTGGAACGGCAACGCGCCGCGACTGCGCCGCACTTCGCTCACATGAAACCGCACGAGCCGCTGCGCGCCCGCGAATGCCGCGAGTTCGTCGCCGTCCCAGATGATCTCTGCTCGCACCGCCAGATAAAGCAGATCGCCGGTTGCGAAGTCGATAAACAGCAGACCCGCGCGCGGATCATGCACGAGGTTGCCGATCGTGTTGAAGAAGCGGTTGCCGCTGTAGTCGGGCGTGGTCAGCGTCGTTGCGTCGTCCACGCGCACGAAGCCCGGCGCACCGCCGCGATGGGAAACGTCGATCCCCTTTCCCGGCCCCGCTTCCTCGCTCAGATTCGCGCTGGCGATAAAGAACGTGTCCGCGCTCGCGAGCAACTCGCGGTCGGCACTGCTCAGAAGCGTGGCGATCTCGGGCTGCGCGCGCGTCGCGGCCGGGTCCCGCTCGATGAAAGACGGCGCGCGGCTCTGGATATACTTCGGGCAATTGCCGAAGCTCTGCGTGACTTCGACCTGCAACGTGTCGCCTGCCACGGACCGGACTACGCCATTTGCCCGATTGCGCCGCCGCGTACGCGGCTCGATGCCCAGCGCACCAAGCTGCGCGCCTTCGCGCCAACCCGCGGCGAGCGGATCGCCAGCCAATGTGCCACCTTCGATGCGCAATGTCCGCGCATCCGGTGACGAGACGAAACCCGGCGCACCCGCACGCAGCGTCGCCCACGGCTGAGCGCTCGCATCGACGCCGCCAATCACGACGAACGGCTGCGCGGCAAAGAACTCGCGATGCTGCTCAGGCATGAATCGGCGAATGCCTCGACGTCCCATCGACTCGGCCACCTCACGCACACCCGCGCGCTGCTGCGCATCCTGCTCGCCGGCATGAAACGGCGACGCGTCGCTTCCCCAGTTATTCAACGGGACGAACTCGGACATGATCGGACTCCTTTGCAAGATCTGACGCAGCCGTCAACGCGTATCACGCCGCCAGCAAGCCCGCCTTCGTCGAAGGCATTGCGATGAAACGCGGCAGTGCCTCCACGCGCTGCAGCCACGCACGAATGTTCGGATACGGCCGCAACGACACGCCGCCCTCGGGCGCGTGAGCGATATACGTGTGCGCGGCGATATCGGCGATCGTGACGTGCGCGCCAGCCACGAACGGCTTACCGGCAAGCTCCTCGTCGATCACGTCGAACAGCTTGACGGCGATCTGCTTCGCGCGTTCGTGGTCGAGCGGCGCGCCGAACACGGTCACGAGCCGTGCCGCGCACGGCCCGTAGGCGATCTGGCCAGCCGCGAGCGACAGCCAGCGCTGCACCGCCGCGGCGCCGCGCGGATCGTCCGGCAGCCACGATGCGTCGCCATAGCGCTTCGCCAGATAGACCAGAATCGCGTTCGAATCGAACAGCGTGAGCTCGCCGTCCTGAATCGTCGGCACCTGACCGAATGGGTTGAGCGCGAGGTACTCGGGCTTGCGGTTGTCGCCCGCCTTCATGTTCAGCTCGATGACCTCGAACGGCAGATCGAGCAGCGTCAGAAACAGCTTCACGCGATGACCGTGGCCTGAAAGCAGCGTCGTATGCAGCTTGATAGGCTCGGCGAGTCTGGCAGCGGGCATGGATGGCTCCGGATACGTTGAATGACACGCCCAGCATAAGGCGTAGGCACTGTCGTGCGGAAGCCCGATAATCCGGGAAACACAGTCAAGCGAGAATGGACAATCGATCATGGCCGATGTGCGCAACGTGAACCTGAACCGCCTCGCGATCTTCGTCGCGGTCATCGACGCGGGCTCGCTGAGCGCCGCCGCGACGCGGCTCGGGCTCGCGAAGACGATGGTCAGCACGCACATGCAGAGGCTCGAGGCGGAAGTCGGCGCGAGCCTGCTGGTGCGCACCACCCGGCGGCTCGGCGTCACCGAGGCGGGCCGCACGTTCTACGAGGCGAGCGTGAAGATTCTGCGCGCCACCGAGGACGCGCTGAACGCGCTCGGCGGGGAAACCTCGCCGGTGCGCGGCACGCTGCGCGTCAGTGCGCCGAACGACTACGGCACGCTCGTCGTCGCGCCCGCGCTGGTCGAACTGCGCCGCACGCATGCGCAGCTCGACGTCGAGCTGCTGAGCAGCGACCGCTACGTCGATCTGATCGCCGATGGCATCGATGTAGCGATCCGGCTTGGTCGCCTCGCGGATTCCAACTATCGCGCGGTGAAGCTCGGCAGCTTCGTCAAATGGCTTGTCGCGAGTCCGGACTTCCTGCGGACGTGGGGCATGCCGGGCACGCCGGCCGCGCTGGAGACGCTGCCCTATTGCGCGTTGTCGGTGCTGCCGCATCCGTTGACGCTCGACTTGCGGCACGTCGACGGCAAGATCGCGAGCGTGCGCTGCGCGTCCGCGTTGCGCGTCAACACGGCCGATGCCTGCCGCGCGGCGACGCTCGCGGGCGGGGGCATCGGTCTGTTGACGGATTTTTCGATCGCGGACGACGTCGCGGCGGGACGGCTGATCCGGCTGCTGCCCGAATGGGCGAGCGCACCGGCGAGCATTCAGGCCGTGTTCCCGCCGACGAGTCACCCGCCGGCGAAGGTGCGCGCGTTGATCGATACACTGAAGCGAAGGCTCGCGGCGGAGCCTGCGGATTAGCACGGCAGATCCTCCTGGCGCTCCCATTCCAGCGCAACGGCGGTTAGCTTCTATCCGCGTTATCGCCCGATTTGCTCTACTGCGACGATGCGCGCCGCACCCCGCGGCCTCGCCTGATCGTCAATGTGGAGAGCTGATGTCCGCCATTTCCCGTTCTGCTCAAGGGGTTCTCACCGTCGCGTGTCCGAGCGCGGCGGGCCAGGTTGCCGCCGCCGCTGGCTTTCTCGAACGGCATCGTTGCTATGTCGACGAACTCACCGTATTCGACGACGAACTGAGCGAGCGCTTTTTCGTGCGCTGCGTGTTTCACCACGTCGATCGCGACGATGCGCTGCAGATCGCCACGCTGAAGCAGGAATTCGCGCCGATCGCCGAACGCTTCCGGATGACGTGGGCGATCCACGATCTGTCGAGCCGGCCGAAAGTCCTGATCATGGTTTCCAGGCTCGAACACTGTCTCGCCGACCTGCTGTTTCGCTGGCGCATGGGCGAACTGAAGATGGACATCGTCGGCATCGGCTCCAATCATCGCGATCTCGAACCGCTCGCGCGAGCGCACGGCCTGCCGTTCCATCATCTGCCGATTACAGCCGACACGAAGCCACAACAGGAAGCCGGCCTGCTCGAGCTGTTCGATACGTCCGGCGCGGAACTGCTGATTCTCGCGCGCTACATGCAGATCCTGTCCGCCGAAACGAGCCGGGCGCTCGCCGGGCGCGCGATCAATATCCACCATTCGTTCCTACCCGGTTTCAAGGGAGCGAGACCGTATCATCAGGCCCATGCGCGCGGCGTCAAGGTGATCGGCGCCACCGCGCATTTCGTGACCGACGATCTCGACGAAGGTCCGATCATCGAGCAGGGAGTCGAACCGGTCGATCACTCGTACAGCCCCGAACGGCTGCTGACGACCGGACGCGACGTCGAATGCATTACGCTCGCGCGCGCGGTCAAGGCGTTCGTCGAGCGGCGTGTGTTCATCAATGGCGAGCGCACCGTCGTGCTGCGGTAAACAGAAAAACGCCGCTGAAAAGCGGCGTTTTCGTGTGCTGCGCCGACGCGTGGCCGAGTTACTTCACCCAGCTATCCACCCGGTCCGCATGCGCGCTGACCCACGCGTCGGCCGCTGCAGCCGGCTTTTCGCCATTCTGCGTGGCCAGCATCACCGTGTCGATCTCGCCCGGCTTCCATTGGAACTTCTTCAGGAACGCGACCACTGTCGGCGCTTTTTTCTCGAGCTCGGGATTCACCACGCTATCCACGTGCTCGGCTTCACCGAATACCTTCTTCGGATCGTCGAGGAATTTCAGCTTGTACTTGGCGAACATCCAGTGCGGCTTCCATCCGGTCACGATGATCGGCTTGCTGGCCGCCTCCGAGCGCGCCAGTTCGGCGGTCATCGCGCTTCCGGAACTCGGCATCAGCTGATAGTCGAGCCCATAGGCCTTGATCGCCTCGCTAGTTTTCTGCATCACACCCGCGCCGGCGTCGATGCCGACGATGCGCGCGCCGAACTCCGCCTTCTTCGCCTGCAGATCGCCGACGCTCTTCACGTCCGCGTTGTCCGGCACGATCAGACCGATCTTCGCGTCGTTGAAGTTCGGCCCGAGGTCGACCACCTTGTCCTTGAAGTTGTTCCAGTAGGCGCCGTGCGTGACCGGCAGCCACGCGGACAGCGTCGCGTCGAGATCGCCGCGCGCCACGCCCTGCCACATCACGCCGGCCGCCACCGGCACCAGTTGCACCTGATAGCCGAGGCGTTTTTCGATCACCTCGGCAGCCACGTTCGAGGTCGCCACGCTATCGTCCCAGCCCTCCACGTAACCGATCTTGATGGTCGGTTTCGAATCGGCCGACACGCCCGCACTGACCGCCGCCAGCATCACCCCCAACGCGCTTGCCACCACTACCTTTCCGATCAGTCTCATCGACGTTCTCCCGTTGATCCATTTGCCCATTGACGCGTTTGCCATCGAACCGCACATCGCGTATTTAGAATCGCCAACCAGAATTGCCGGGTAGCGTTGTTTTTCGACATGCAGTTGTCCGCATGCGACATCCACGCAAATCCGCCCAGTGTTTGCCGTGTTCTTGCGGTGTTATCAGTCGTATTACTTGTCGACGACGAGATCGGTCAGCGGCTTGCTACAGCACAGCAGCACCATGCCCTGATCGATCTCGCGCTGACGGATACCGCCCGCGTGCTTCATCGCCACTTCGCCGGACACGAGCTTCACCTTGCAGGTGCCGCACATGCCTTGCGTGCACGACGCCGGCAGCCGCACGCCCGCCTGCTTCGCCGCATCGAGCACATGCTGGCCGCCGCCGCACTCGATCTCGCGATGACTGCGCGTAAAGCTCACCTTGAAACGCGTGGCGGTTTCGGCCGGCGCGCACGCATCGCTCAGCGTGTGCGCGACAGGCGCTTCGGCCAATTGCGCGGCCACTTCGCTGACGGTCTCGAACGAGAAGCTTTCCTCGTGATAGTGCTGGCGATCGAAGCCGCCTTCATCGAGCAGATTGCGCACCGCCTGCATATACGGCGCGGGGCCGCACGTGAAAATCTCGCGCTCCAGAAAATCCGGCGCAATCAGTTTCAGCAGCGGCAGCGTCAGAAAGCCGGTGATGCCGGGCCAATTGGTGCGCGTGCCCACGCGTTCGCAGACGAACGCGGTGCGGAAATGCGCCTGATTGGCGGCGATCAGATCGAGCTCGCGCGCGAAGATGATGTCGTCCGGCGTACGCGCGCTGTGCACGAAGACGATATCGCTGTCCTCGCCGAGTTCATGATGCGCGCGGCTCATCGACATCAGCGGCGTGATGCCCGAGCCCGCCGACAAAAACAGCAACTTGCGCGCCGGATGCCGCGCGCAGGTGAATTCGCCGGCTGGGCCCAGCACGCGTACCTGCATACCCGCATGCAGATGGTCGTGCAGCCAGTTGGACACCGGGCCGCCCGGCACGCGCTTGACGGTGATCGAAATCGTATGCGGCCGGGTGGGCGCAGACGAGATCGTATAGCAGCGATTGACGCGCTCGCCGTCAATCTCCAACTCCAGCGTGATGAATTGCCCCGGCTCGAACACGAACGCCCGACCGGATGGCGCGCGGAAGAAGAAACTCTTCACGTCGTGCGTTTCGCTGCGGACCTGGCAGCACTCCAGCGTGTCGTCGGCGTCGCTGTTCCAGCGCGCCGGCAGCGCGTCCCAGAAGCGCGGCTGCGTGACGCGGCTCGGCGCGTCCGCTGGATTCTGTGAAGTCTGCTCGATGTCCGGTTGAAACATGGCCTGATCGCGCATCATGGTTGTCCCCCCGCTCCTCATTGCGGTCTTGCGCTCAGCGCACGAACGACACGACTTTCTCGTCGTGCACCGCCCGTGGGTTCGCGTCGTAATCCGCGAGACGGCCGATATACCACTCGCAGAACTTTTCGACGAGTCCTTCGGTGAACGGCGAATAAGGACCGGGCTCATACGCGCTGCTCGTCGCGCCGCGCTGCGAATATTCGACGAGCGCGCGATCCTGGTCGTTGGTCGCGCGCCATACGGCGGTCAGATTGTCGACGTCGTAATCGATGCCTTCGCGCGCGTCCTTGTGCACGAGCCATTTGGTGCGCACCAGCGTCTTGCCGGCCGACAGCGGAATCGCCGAGAAACTGACGATGTGGTCGCTCATGAAGTGATGCCACGAATTCGGCTGGGTCCAGAACGACAGGCCGCCGAGATCCGCATGCCTGAAACCGCCGAGCAGCTTCTTCGAGGCGACCTTCGCGTCGAGCGTCTGCGATTCGCCGTCGCGATCGAGCGGCAGACGTTGCGTACGAAACCCGGTGACCAGGTCGGCGAGCCGCTCGATTTCCGCCGACGGCAACTGCATCGCCTCCCACTGCGCGGTGCGGCGCGCGACCGTCGTCTCGAACGCGGCCATGCCCTCCTCGTTCGCCGGCGTGCGCTGATAACCGAAACCGTATTCGTACAGCGAGATGGTCAGCTCCGGATGGTTCGCGACGCAGTGATAGCACTCGCGATTGTTTTCCATCGTCAGCTTCCAGTTGCCCTCCTCGATGATGTCGATCGACGCGGCGATCTTGCAGCCGGCCAGATCGTGCGGCAACAGATACGGTTCCATCGCGGCGCGCATCACGGCGAAATCGGCGGGCGGCTGCTCGGCGAGGCAGATGAAAATCAGTCCGGCGAGATTTTCGACATGCACCGCTTTCAGACTATGTTTGCAGCGCTCGAACTGCTCGCCCATGTGCTCGGCGAACATCAGGTCGCCATTGAGGCTATACGTCCAGCTGTGATACGGACAGACGATATTGCCAAGCGAGCCCTTGCCGGTATTGCACAGACGCGCGCCGCGGTGGCGGCATACGTTATGAAACGCACGCACCCGCATGTCGTCGTCGCGCACGATCAGGATCGAATCGTCGCCGATCTCGACCGTCACATAGTCGCCCGGCTCGGGCACGTCGGGCTCGACCGCGACCTGAATCCAGTGCCGACGGAAAATCGCGTCGATGTCGAGCGCGAAGATGGGCTCGCTGGTATAGAACGGCGCTTCCAGCGTGTAATTCTGCTTGCGGCGTTCGATCATTGCGCGAACGTCTGCGGAAACTTTCATTGTTTGCTCCGTTGCGTGTCACGTCTGGCGCCGCGCCAGGCCCTCCTGGTCGCATGCTGGCCCGAGCCGGAATTCAGTAATCCACCAGTTGATGCTCGCGCAAATACGCGAGTATCACTTGTGCTTTTTCGACGGAACTCCCTTCAATTACGACGCTGCCGCCGCGGCTCTCGGTCGTCGTCGCCGACAGCATGCGCGCGTGGCCTGAGCGCTTTTCGGCGGCGGCGAGGCGCACCGGTTTCGCTGTGGCGGGGCCGATCGTCCATGCGGACTGTTCGGGAGTGGTGCCGTGCCGCGCGTCGGCGAGCGGCGCGACGGCGCGCTCGATCGTGCCTTCGCGCATCCGTGCATATGCGTACGACGTCGCGACGTTCGCGAGCGGATGCACGGCAACCAATGCCGGCAGCCGCACTTCGACGCGCCGTCGCAGGCCCTTCGGCATGAACTGCCGGACCTGCGCTCGACCGTCGCGCAGCGCCACATCGACGGCGGCGCCGACGAGCGGCACCGCCAGCGCATGCGCGACGCGATACGGCAGCATGCCGCTATCGAAACCGCCTTCGGCGCGCGTGCCGGTCAGCACCAGCTGGTAGCCACGCAAACGCCCGGCGAGTTGCGGCGCAGGATCGGCGTCGGGCGGCATCTCGAGCACTTCGACCGAACGCGCGCCGAGCGCCAGATACTCGTTCAACGCGGCGTTCGACGGATCGCCCGCGTGCAGCACGTCGAGCGTCGCGCCATGCGTTCTGACGAGCGACAGCGCCAGCGTCAACGCCGCCGCATCGTTGCGGCTGTAGCGCGCGACGCCGCTGACCGGGTGACGTCCGACTGAAACCAGCACGGCGATCTTCATGCGAGCACTCCTTCGGCAAGCTTGCCCGGCCGCAGCAGCGCGGCCGAGGTGGCGCGGGCACCGCGCGCCGCGGCCGCCGCCTCGTCGAGCGCCGCGATGGTTTCCTGCGCGTCGGCGATCACGGTCAGATTCGCGCGCTTCGCGATCGGCGCGCTCGCGTCGAGATTCACCGCGATCACATGGCGGCAATCCTTGATGCCTTGCAGATGCTGCACCGCCCCCGAGATGCCGAACGCGATATACACGCTCGCCTCGACGGTCTTGCCGGTCGCGCCGATCTGCTTGTCGCGCGTGAACTTGCCGTCGTCGACGGCAACCCGGCTGGCACCGATCGCCGCGCCGAGGGTCGTCGCGAGTCGCTCGAACGCGAACACGTCGCTGACGCCGTTGCCCGCCGACACGATGAAATCCGCCTCCTCCAGCGCGACCTGCGCCGCGTCGATTTCGTCGATGCCGAGATCGTGTATCGCGCGTTGCGCGACCGTGCTGTCCGCTTCGCGCTCGAAGCGCCAGGCGACCCGCTCGCCCGCGCCGACGAACGGCAGCTTCGGATCGACCGCATTCGGCTCGAGCAGCACGACCTCGGGCAGCGCGCGGCTGGCGAGCGCCGTATCCGCGCGAATATAGGTGCACACGTGCCCGGCAGCGATCTCGACGACGTGCGTCGCGACGCTTGCATCGGCCGCCGCCGCATAGCGTCGGCCGAGGTCGCCGTCGCCGGTCGCGTTGTCGGGCAGCAAGACATGGGCTGGCGCATAGGCTGCGACGCAGGCCGCCAGCGCATTCAGTTCATCGTTCGGCGCGTACGTGCGGCGATCGAACATCGGCAATTCGATCAGCTTGTCGGCGCCGAGCGCGGCGGCATCGCCGGTGAATTCGCCGAACACCAGCAGCACGACTTCGCTGTGCGTGTCCGCGATCAGCGCGGCGGCCGCGAGCGTCTGGCGCGCATGTTCATCGAGCGCGCCGCGGTCCGCGTGCGCCGCGACCAGCAGCACATGGCGCGGGGCGGCCGTCGTGCGGCGCGGCTTCGGCTGTTCGCGATGCCCGGCATGACGCGCATCGGACCGTGTGGCACTGTCGGCGTCCGCGATGCCAACGACGCCGAGCGTGATGCGCCTGAGTCCCTCTGCCGTCACCGTGAACGGCCGGCGCGGATCGATTCGTTTGAGCGTATTCATCATCGCGTTATTCCAGCGCCGCGGCGACCAGTTCGGCGACGTCCAGCACTTCCGGTCGCGGCCCCACCACCCCTTCGAGCATCGCGGTGCAATTCGGACAGCCGACCGCGACGATCTCCGCGCCGCTCGCGCGCGCGTCGTCGATACGGATGTCGGGAATCCGCCGTTTGCCGGGAATATCGGTCAGCGGTGCGCCGCCGCCACCGCCGCAGCAGCGTCCACGCAGGCCGTGACGCTCCATCTCGACCACCTTGATGCCGATGCTCTTCAGCACCCGGCGCGGCGCTTCCGTCTCGCCGTTGTAGCGGCCCAGATAGCACGGGTCGTGATATGTGACGTTGCGCTCCGCGACGGTGGCGGCCGCGCGCGGCGACAGCTTGCCGCTCGCGATCAGTTCGTCGATCAGCGCCGTGTGATGCTGGACCTGATAGAACCCGCCGAGCGCGCGATACTCGTTGCGCAGGCTATGCAACACATGCGGATCGGCGGTAACGATGCGCGCGAACGAGTACTGCGCGAGCGTCCCGATCAGCGTACGGGCCAGTTGCTGGAACGTCGCTTCGTCGCCGAGCCGCCGAGCGGTGTCGCCGGTATCGGTCTCGACACCGCCCAGCACCGCGTAATCGACGCCCGCGCGGTTCAGCACCTTGACGAGCGCGCGCAGCGTGCGCTGATAGCGCATGTCGAACGCGCCTTCGCCGGCGATCAGCAGCACGTCCACGTGACGGCCCGGCTGCGCGACCTGCACCTGCAGATCGACGGCCCAGTCGTAGCGCGCGCCGATGTCATAGCCGTTGAGGCTGCCGGTTTCGCGCAGATTCGCGAGCGTCGCCGGCCCCTTGCCCGGCACGCTGCCTTCGACGAGCGTCTGATTGCGGCGCATGTCCACGATGGCGTCCACGTGCTCGATCAGCATCGGGCACTCCTGCACGCAGGCGCGGCAGGTCGTGCAGGACCACAGCGTGTCCGCTTCGATCAGCGTCGAGATCAGCGGCTTGCCGGGCGCGCCCGCGTGCTTGCCGACAGGAATGCCGGGCGTCGGGCTGCCTGCGTACTGCGCGTCGGTGCCGCCGACCATGCCGGTTACCAGATCCTGAATCAGCTTCTTCGGATTGAGCGGCTGACCGGCCGCGAACGCGGGGCACGCCGCTTCGCATTTGCCGCATTGCACGCAGGCGTCGAAGCTGAGCAACTGGTTCCAGCGGAATTCGACCGGCTTGCCGACGCCGTATTCCTTCGCGTCGAGCAGCGGGGTTTTAAGCGCGGTGGGCGGCACGGCATCGCGAGCAGCGGCAAAACCAGCAAAGCGCTCCTGACGCGGATGAAACGCGAGGTGCAGCAGACCGGCCACCGCATGTTTCATCGGACCGCCACGCGCCGCGCCGAACGTCATCGTGAACGCGCCCGCCGCGATCAGCAGCGCGACGATCACCGCGAGCGCGCCGGACATCGCCGTCGCGGGCAGCGCGATGAACAGCACGAGACCGAGCGCGAACGCGCCGAGCAGCAGCGGCAACTGATCCCACGGGCCGCGCGAGAGTCGCGCCGGCACCGTCTTCGCGCCATGCCGGCGGCGCCACACGAACACCGTGCCGATCAGCATCGCCAGCGCGGCGAGAAAGATCAGTTTGTCGAGCCACGGCGAGTAGATCGCGAGACCGTAGTTGACGAACACGAGCGCCATCGCGAGGATCGCTCCGCCCGCCGTGGCAACGTGCGTGCGGGCGATATACGGATCGCGCGCGACCACATGATGCAGGTCGACGAAGTAACGCTTCGGGATCGCGAGCAGATTGGCCCAGCCATAGGCGCCCGCGACCGTCGCACGGCCCTCGCGCCAGTAGGCGGCGCGGCGCGCCAGCGCGAACGCGAGACCGGCCACCGACACCCACAGCAGGACGGTGATGACAAACACGGGGCTCATCGTCAGAAATCCTTGCAAAGGCGCAGCGCATCGTAGATCGCGCCGTGAATGTTGTGCATCGAGATGCAGTCGCCGACCCGGAACAGCAGGAAGCGGCCGTCGCCGAGCTGCTCGTCGAGACACGGTTGCGGTTCGGACGCGAACAGTTTGTGCACGTCGACCTGGCCGCGATTGACCGATTCAGGCTTCAGCTTCCAGTAAAGCCGGTCGTTCGGCGTACTGCCGTTTTCGATCACCACCTGGTCGACCGCGCGCTCCTCCTGCTCCTCGGTGTACTCGTTGCGGATCACGGCGATCTTCTTGCCGTCCTCCTCGTACACCCTGTCGAGCCAGTAATTGGGCGTATGGATCACCCCTTGCGCGTACAGACGGCGATAGAAGATCGGGAACGTGGTGCCGCCGACGTCGTCGGCGACCTTAACGTCGGGCGTGACGATCTCCACGTTGGCGCCGCGGCTCGCGATGAAATCGGCTACGCCCGCGCCGGCATGCGTGCTGACGCCGTCGTACACGAGCACGTTTCTGCCCGGCTCGACCTTGCCGGCCAGCACGTCCCACGAACTGACCGCGAGCCCAGCGTCGACGCCCCACGCCGCGACCTGCGACGTGAACGCCGAACCGCCGGTGGCGAGCACGACGATGTCGGGCTTCTCGGCCATGATGGTCCGCTCGTCGGCGGCGACACCGAGGCGGCGGTCCACGCCGAGACGCTTCGTCTCCATGTCGAACCAGCGCACGATGCCCGCCATCTGCTCGCGCTGCGGCGCTTTCGCCGCCAGCATGATCTGGCCGCCCACGTGATCGCTCTTTTCGAACAGCACCACGTCGTGACCGCGCGACTTCGCGACGCGCGCCGCTTCGAGCCCCGCCGGCCCCGCGCCGACCACCACGACCTTGCGCTTCGGTCCGCGCGAGCTGGCGATCACGTGCGGCATCGTCGCTTCGCGCGAGGTCGCCGCGTTCTGCACGCACAGCACATCGAGCCCGTTGTACTGACGGTCGATGCAGTAGTTCGCGCCGACGCACTGCCTGATTTCGTCCTCGCGGCCATCGCGGATCTTGATGACCATATGCGGATCGGCGATCTGGGCGCGCGTCATGCCGACCAGATCGACCATGCCGCTCGCGAGCAAGCGCTCGGCCTGGCCGGCGTCGCGAATGCTTTGCGCGTGCATCACCGGCACCTTGACGACCTGCTTGATGCCGGCCGCGAGATGCACGAACGGCTCGGGCGGCAGCGCCATCGGCGGCATGCAGTTGGCGAGCGTATTGTGGGTGTCCGCGCCGGAACCGATCACGCCGAGATAGTCGATCAGACCGGTCTCGCTCATCGCCTGGGCAATCTCTTTCAGCTGCTCGTGATCGAGCCCGTCTTCATGGAATTCGTCGCCACACATGCGCAGGCCGACGCAGAAGTCGGCTCCCACCGCCTCGCGCACCGCCTGCAACACTTCGACGCCGAAACGCAGGCGGTTTTCGAGCGAGCCGCCCCATTCGTCGGTACGGAAGTTGGTGCGCGGGCTCCAGAACTGATCGATCAGATGCTGGTGCGCCGCCGAGATCTCGATGCCGTCCATGCCCGCATCCTTCACGCGCTTCGCGGCCGCCGCGAAGTCGCCGATGATGCGGCGGATCTCTTCGACCTCGATGATCTTCGCGTTGCCGCGATGCACCGGCTCGCGCACTCCCGACGGCGACATTAGATGCGGCCAGTGCTCGCCGTGAAACGCCGAGCGGCGTCCCATGTGGGTGGCCTGAATCATGATTTTCGCGCCATGCGCATGCATCGCTTCGGCGAGCCGCGCGAGCGGATCGACGATCCGGTCGGTGGCGAGATTCACCGACTTCCACCAGCCTTGCGGGCTGTCGATCGACACCGGGCTCGAACCGCCGCACACGGCGAGTCCGACTCCGCCCTTCGCCTTTTCCTCGTAGTACCGGATATAACGGTCGCCGGGCAGACCACCCGGCTCCGCATAGACCTCCGCGTGCGCGGTACTGACGATGCGATTGCGCAGCGTCAGCTGGTTCAACGTGAGCGGCTTGAAAAGGTTCGGGTAACGCATCGCGATCGACCTCGGAATGCCCGGATTAAATTGACGCGAGCGGCGAGACTTCGAACACGCAGTGCTCGTGTCCCTCCGCCGCGCAGCGCGCTTCTTTCGACTGCGACGGCGGGCCCTTGCGCGCGCCGTCGGGCGCGGTATCGTTGACCCAGTCCATCGCGCCCGCGAACCAGCCGGCGAACATGTAGCAAAGCTTGCCGGTCTTGCCCGGTTGCGCGAGCACGAACGACGAGTGCCGCAATTCGATCCGCGCATGCGAGCTGGCCGGATCGGCTTCGATGATCCTGAAGATGCCCCAGCCGCGCTGCGACAGACGGTTCAGGTAATGCTCGAATACCGCCATGCCGGCAAGAGCATGTTGCTTCGCTTCCTTCTCGCACCAGAAATAGGCGGACTTGTGACCGGCCTTGTAGAGAATCCCGGCGTACGTATCGCGGCCGAGCGCTTCCTCGACGGCGACGTGGTTGTTGGTGAAGAAGTGGCGCGGCACGTACAGCATCGGCAGCGCGTCGGTGGTCCAGACGCCGGAGTCCGGATCGACGTCGATAGGCAGTTGGGGTTGCATGTGGAGACTCCGTTTCGTATCCGCTATGAAAACAAGGGCTAAAGCTCACACCTTCCAGACTTCGCCGAACACCCTTACCCAGTTTTCGCCCATGATCTTGCGGATGCGCGTCTCGCTCCAGCCGGCGCGTTCCATCGCGGCGGTCAGGTTCGGAAACTCGCCGATCGTGCGAATGCCTTCGGGATTCACGACCTTGCCGAAGTTCGTCAACTGGCGATAACGGCCCTTGTCGTGCGTGATCCAGTCGAAAAACTCGGTGCTGTAGCCCTGCGTGAAATCCGTGCCGATCCCCACCTGGTCCTCGCCGATCAGGTTCACCACGTACTCGATCGCCTCGATATAGTCCTCGACGGTCGCATCCGGTCCGCGCTTCAGGAACGGCGCGAACATCGTCACGCCGACGAAGCCGCCCGCGTCCGCGATCTCCTTCAGCTGCTCGTCGGTCTTGTTGCGCGGATGCTCCTTGAGCCCGGACGGGCAGCAATGCGAATAGCAGACCGGTTTCTTCGACGCCGCGATCGCCTCTGACGACGTCTTGCCGCCCACATGCGACAGATCGACCATGATGCCGACGCGGTTCATTTCCTGAATCACTTCGCGCCCGTAGCCGGACAGACCGCCGTCGCGTTCGTAGCAGCCGGTGCCGACCAGGTTCTGCGTGTTGTAGCAAAGCTGCACCACGTTGACGCCGAGATCCTTGAACGCTTCGATATAGCCGAGGTTGTCCTCGAACGCATGCGCGTTCTGGAAGCCGAAGATGATGCCGGTCTTGTTCTCTTTCTTGGCGCGGAAGATGTCGTCGGTGGTGCGCACCAGCGTGAGGATCTCGCTGTATTGGCGGATTTGCTGCTTCATTTCGGCGATGTTGTCGACGGTCTTCTGAAAACTCTCCCAGACCGACACCGTGCAGTTCACTGCGGTCACGCCGCCCTTGCGCATGTCCTCGAACACCGAGCGCTCGAACTTCGAAATGTTCAGCCCGTCGATGATGATGCTGTTTTCGTGCAGTTGACTCACCGTTTGCTCCACGCGTACTCAGTAAATGGGAAAGCGCTCGCACAGCGCGAAAATCTCGCGGCGCACGCGTTGTTCGGTTGCGGCATCGCCTTCGGGCGACACGCGCAGCGCATCGAGCACCTCGACGATCAGACGCCCGACCTCGCGAAACTCGCTGACGCCGAAGCCACGTGTCGTGGCCGCCGGTGTGCCGAGGCGGATGCCGGAGGTGATGGTCGGCTTCTCCGTATCGAACGGAATGCCGTTCTTGTTGCAGGTGATGCCCGCGCGCTCCAGCGCCTGTTCGACCTGATTGCCCTTGAGCCCCTTCGGCCGCAGATCGACCAGCAGCAGATGGTTGTCGGTGCCGCCCGTCACCAGATCGACGCCGCCCGATGTGAGCACCTCGCCCAATGCCCGCGCGTTCGCGAGCACGCTGTCGATATAGGTTTTGAAGCCCGGCTGCAGTGCCTCGCCGAATGCGACCGCCTTGCCGGCGATCACGTGCATCAGCGGGCCGCCCTGCAAGCCGGGGAACACGGCAGAGTTGATCTTCTTTGCGATCTCCTCGTCGTTGGTCAGCACGAATCCGCCGCGCGGACCGCGCAAGGTCTTGTGGGTGGTCGACGTGACCACGTGCGCATGCGGGACCGGATTGTCATGGCGGCCCGCCGCGATCACGCCGGCGATATGCGCCATGTCCACCATCAGCTTCGCACCGGCGCCATCGGCGATCGCGCGCAGCCGCGCGAAGTCGAGCGCGCGCGGATAGGCGGAGAAGCCGGCGATCAGCAGCGTCGGCTTGTGCTGTTGCGCCAGTTCCTCGATCTGCTCGTAGTCGATCAGCATCGTGTCGCGCCGCACGCCGTACTGCACCGCGTTGAACCACTTGCCCGACATCGCGGGTTTCGCGCCGTGCGTCAGATGCCCGCCCGCGTCGAGCGACATGCCGAGCACCGTGTCGCCCGGCCTGGTGAGCGCGAGCATCACCGCGCCGTTGGCCTGCGCGCCAGAATGGGGCTGCACGTTGGCGAACTTCGCGTTGAAGAGCTGCTTGATGCGATCGAGCGCGAGCGTCTCGATCGCGTCGACGTATTCGCAACCGCCGTAGTAACGCTTGCCCGGATACCCTTCCGCGTACTTGTTGGTCAGCACCGAGCCCTGCGCGTCGAGCACCGCGCGCGACACGATGTTTTCCGACGCGATCAGCTCGACTTGCGACTGCTGACGCTCGAGCTCTTTCAGAATGGCGCCGCGCACGGCCGCGTCGCGCGCCGCTAGCGAGTCTTCGAAGAAGGGATTCGGGTTCGACATGGAAGGTCCGTGAGAACGTTGACGGGAAGGCCGCTACGGGTTGCCGGCGGGATCGCGCTACCGCTTTGCCCTGGGTCTATTCTTGACGGTCACCCGGCGCGTCTATTTACGAATTCAGACGCGTTCTTTGCCTTTTCCGCCATGCGCAACCTTTTTCGACAAGTCGGCGCAATCCGCGCGCTCAGCGCTGCACTACAACGCAGTATTCCTGCGCCGATCGGGTGCGCTGCAAGAGCGTCGCCGCGCTGTTCCGGTGCCGCGCGGATGCTTTCATCAGTCGATTGCTTAGCTATTCCAGGCTTTGTGCGCAGTATCCAAGGGTTTAGCCTGATGGCACGGTAGTTGCCCTGATACTCAGAATTCAGATAGTCGCCCTCCCCACGGCGACGCGACATTTACATCAGGAATCACCGTTCCCATGTCCACCGATCGCACGGCATCGTTGTCGCATTTCGCATTCATGCCGGTCCCCAACTTCACGATGATCGCCTTCTCGAACGCGATCGAAGTGCTACGCATGGCGAACTATCTGACGGGCCAGACGCTTTACCGCTGGTCGATCGTGAGTCCCGCCGGCGGGCCGGTCATGGCGAGCAACGGGTTATCCGTCGATACGGGGTCGGTCGAATGCGTCGGGCAACCCGACATCGTGTTCGTGGTCGGCGGCATCGACGTGCAGCGCTCCACCACCGCCGAGCATCTGTCCGCGCTGCGCCGTTTCGCGCGCATGGGCTGCGTGCTGGGCAGTCTTTGCACGGGCACCTATGCGCTCGCGCGCGCCGGCCTGCTGGCTGGTTATGCGTGCGCGATTCATTGGGAAAACATGTCGGCGCTGAAGGAAGAGTTTCCCGATACGCGCTTTCTGAAAGAACTGTTCGTGATCGATCGCGATCGCGTGACCTGTACCGGCGGCGTCGCGCCGCTCGACATGATGCTGAACCTGATCGCGCCGCGTGTTGGCACCGCTCGGGTCACGCAGATCGCCGAGCAGTTCATCGTCGAACACGTGCGCGACACCAGCGCGCAGCAGAAGATGCCGCTCGTCGCGCGGCTCGGCTCGGCCAACAAATCGCTGTTCGAAGTGATCTCGCTGATGGAGAACAACATCGAGGAGCCGCTGTCGCGCGAAGAACTGGCGCGGCTCGCCGGCATGTCGCAACGGCAGTTGCAACGGCTGTTCCGCGAGCATCTGGGCATGACGCCGACGCACTACTATCTGACACTGCGCCTGCGGCGCGCGCGCGAGCTGCTGTTGCAGACCGACATGTCGATCATGCACATCACGATGGCGTGCGGCTTCCAGTCGGCCTGCCACTTCTCGAAGAGCTATCGCGATGCGTTCGGCACCGCGCCGACGCGCGAGCGTCGCAAGCAGGTGCCTTCGCTATCGAACGCGCCGGTGATGGCCGCTTGATACCAGCGGCCAACGAACCTCAAGCGGCCTTCAACAACCCGTGCGGGTCGATCACAAACTTCTTCGGCGCGCCGCCGTCGAATTGCCGGTAACCCTCGGGCGCATCGTCGAGCGACACCACCGTCACGTTGACGATGTCGGCGATCGGCAAACGGTCCCACAGGATCGCCTGCATCAGATTGCGGTTGTACTTCATGACCGGCGTCTGCCCGGTGTGGAACGAGTGCGATTTGGCCCAGCCGAGCCCGAAACGCAAGCTGAGGCTGCCCTGGCGCGCGGCGGCATCGGTCGAGCCCGGATCGTCGGTCACGTAGAGTCCGGGAATGCCGATCGCGCCGGCCGCGCGGGTAATTTCCATCGGCGAATTGAGCACCGCGGCCGGGGCCTCCTCGTGTGAAGCGCTGCTGCCGTGACCGTGTGCTTCGAAGCCGACGCAGTCCACCGCGCAATCCACTTCGGGCTTGCCGAGAATCTGCTCGATCTGTTCGCCGAGCGTCACGTCCTTCGACAGATTGATAGTCTGGAAGCCCATCTTGCGCGCATGCGCAAGGCGTGCCTCGTTCATGTCACCGACGATCGTGCAGGCCGCACCCAGGAGGCGCGCGGACGCGGCCGCCGCCATGCCGACCGGGCCCGCGCCCGCGATGTAGACGCTCGCACCGGGCTGCACGCCGGCCATCACCGCGCCGTGATAGCCGGTCGGCAGAATGTCGGACAGGCACGTCAGGTCACGGATCTTCGACATCGCCTGCGCGCGGTCGGGAAATTTCAGCAGGTTGAAGTCCGCGTACGGCACCAGCACGTATTCGGCCTGGCCGCCGATCCATCCGCCCATGTCGACGTAGCCATACGCGCCGCCCGCGCGCGACGGGTTTACGTTCAGGCACACGCCGGTATGCTGCGCCTTGCAGGTCGGGCAGCGCCCGCAGGCGACGTTGAACGGCACCGACACCAGATCGCCGACCTTCAGCGTCTCGACATCGCGCCCGACCTCGATCACTTCGCCGGTAATCTCGTGCCCAAGTACGAGGCCGACCTCGGCGGTCGTGCGGCCACGCACCATGTGCTGATCGGAGCCGCAGATATTCGTGCTGACCACTTTCAGGATCACGCCGTGGCCGATCGAACGGCCGCGAGGATCGACCATCTTCGGGTAGTCGATCGATTGCACTTCGACCATACCCTGCCCCAGATACACGACGCCGCGATTGCTGCTCATTGTCTCGTCTCCATGTTCGTGAGCGGCACGCCCCGCACGCCGCGCGGCGCACCGTTTCACCAGCGTAGCGGCCGCCCGGAGCGACACCTGTGTCGAACCCGACACGCGTTTGGCTTCAGCCGACAACGCCGGCGCCGCTCGGATTGCCGCCCACAACTTTTTCTTTACCGTCGCCTAACTTATCCTCGTTTGCCAGCGGTTCTCAAAAGCCGGATAGTGCTGCCTCAGCCGAATCGCCGATCCACCGATTCACACTCCCCCGACCGAGGACCCGTTTGCAATGAAGACCCGAGCGCTCAAACTGATAACAACCGCCAAGTTCGCGCTGCTCACGCTCTGCGCGATCTCACCCGTCGGCCACGCGGCCGAGCCCACCGCCGCGCAACTCCAACCGACCATCGATGCCGCGATCAGGCCGCTGATGGCGAAGTACCATATCGCCGGGATGGCGGTCGGCGTGATCGACGACGGCAAGCCCTACGTGTACAACTACGGCGTCGCGTCGACGCAAACCGGCAAGCCGGTCACACGCGATACGCTGTTCGAACTCGGCTCGGTCAGCAAGACCTTCACGGCGACGCTTGCGTCGTACGCGCAGCTCGACGGCAGGCTGTCGTTGTCGGATAGCACGGAGCGCTATCTGCCGACGCTGCGCGGCCGCCCGTTCGGCAAAGTCAGCCTGCTGAACCTCGGCACGCACACGCCTGGCGGCCTGCCGCTGCAGGTACCGGACGACATCCACAACAACGCCCAATTGCTGCAGTACTTCCACGACTGGCAGCCCGCTCACGCGCCCGGCACGTTCCGCACCTACTCCAATCCCGGCATCGGCACGCTCGGCCTGATCACCGCGAAGAGCATGGGCGAGGACTTCACCGTGCTGATGCAGCAACGCGTGTTTCCGGCGCTCGGTATGAAGAGCACCTATATCGACGTGCCCGCGGCGAAAATGCCGGACTACGCGCAGGGCTATGCGAAAGACGGTGCGCCGATCCGTCTGACGGGCGGCGTGATTTCCGCCGAAGCGTACGGGGTGAAGTCGACCGCCGCCGACATGCTGCGTTACGTGCAGGCAAACATGAATCTGATTCCGCTCGACAGTCAGTGGCAGCGCGCGATCACGGACACGCATACCGGCTACTTCCAGTCCGGCGTGCTGACCCAGGATCTGATCTGGGAGCAGTACCCGTATCCGGTCGCGTTGCCGACCTTGCTGGCCGGCAATTCGCCGGAGATGGTCCTCAACGGCACGCCGTCGACCGCAATCAAACCGCCGCTGCAGCCGCAGCAGAACGTCTGGATCAACAAGACCGGATCGACGAACGGCTTCGGCGCGTATGTCGCGTTCGTGCCGCAAAAACGCATCGGTATCGTGATGCTCGCCAATCGCAATTTCCCGAATGAAGCGCGCGTGAGCGCCGCGCATCAGATCCTGACGGCGCTGGATGGCGGCAAGCCCTGATACGGCGTGGACTTACGGGCGCAGCCGCGCACGCGCTGCGCCGGCGATCCGCGCGAGCGCATCCGCGCTCAGACGGGCCGCGATTTTCTCGACGTACGCATGATGCCGCGCTTCGAGCGGCGCACCGAGCTCCCGCGCGAGTAGATAGCGGATCAGCGCAATGCGCCGATGACGCAGCGCGATACTTTGATCGAGCAGCGCGAGCGCGGCGCCGGCATCGCGCTCATCGCACGCGCGTGCCGTGAGAAGCGAGGTGGCCGCGCGTGCCGACGTCATGGCGAAATCGGCAAAGCGAAGCGCGCGTCGCTCAGCACATCAACGGCTCGGCGGCGTCGAGCATGATCCTGACGAAGTAATCCGCGAAACTGCGACGCACGACGATGTCGAAACTGTCGGTGCCCGTGGGCAGCAACGTGATCGACGCCTTGAAATAGTGGCTCTGCGCGCACTGCCCCAGGCCGAAAAGTTTGGGATGCAGGTCGAGCGGACAGCCGCGCGCGAGCACGTCGCGCGTGCGCGTGCCGGTGATTTCGAGCACCGTATAGCCGCTGCCCACATCGACCGCCGATGCGAACACGCCCGCGAACGCCGCGCCGAGCTTCGCCTGCAACGGCGCCGTGCGCGTCGCATCGTGCGCGGCCTCCGAACGCACGAGCCATTCGTCCGGGCCGAGCCAGACCATGTCGTAGCCGTTGCCGCGCGCGACGGTGTTCGGCTTCTCCGGCGGCTTGCAGCCGATCACCTGTTCCACCGCGCGAATGAACGCCGCGTCGCGCGTATCGCCGCGCACGTTCACGAGTTCGAGAAATGGCCGCTCGCCAAGCCGGAACGCGGCAGTCGCGTTGGCCTGATGCTGTTTCAGCAGCCCATCCACACCGACCAGCGGCGACTCCTGCCACGCGCCGTTTTGCCGCCCGAGCGTGCGGTCCACGATGGACACCGTCCCGCCTGTTTCATTCCACATGTTGACGTGCTCCTTCGCTGTCGTAGAACACCGGACTCGCGATCTTCGCCGCGATCTGTTTGCCGCTCGCGAGCGGAATCGTGACGGTCGTGCCGATCTTGTCGAGACCGCCCTTGACGACCGCCATCGCGATCGAGCGTTGCAGAATCGGGCTGTAATAGCTCGACGTGACGTGCCCGAGCATCGGCGCGGTGTCGCCCTGGAACGGACCGGCGACGATCTGCGAGCCCTCGGGTATCACGAACGACGCATCCTCCGCGAGCAGCCCGACCAGTTGCTTGCGTCCCGCCTTCGCGGTGTCCGAGCGGGCGAGCGAGCGCTTGCCGAGAAAGTCCTTGGACTTCGCGACGAGCCCGCCCATGCCGAGGTCGTGCGGCGTCATCGAGCCGTCCGTATCCTGGCCGACGATGATATAGCCCTTCTCCGCGCGCAGCACGTGCATCGTCTCGGTGCCGTACGGCGTGATGTCGAACTCCGCGCCCGCGGCCATCAACGCTTCCCACACCGCGCGTCCGACGTTGGCCGGCACGTTCACCTCATACGCGAGTTCGCCCGAGAAGCTGATGCGCATCACGCGCGCCGCCGCGCCCGCGACGGTGCCTTCACGATACGTCATGAACGGAAACGCCGCGTTCGCGAAGTCGATGTCGTCGCAGACCTTTTGCAGCACCTTGCGGCTCATCGGGCCGACTACCGCAAAAGTTGCCCAGTGATCGGTGACCGACGCGAGCCGCACGCGCAGGTCGGGCCATTCGGTTTGCAGCCAGCGTTCGAGCCACGTGAGCACACGCGCCGCGCCGCCGGTGGTGGTCGTCATCATGTAGTGCTGCTCGGCGAGGCGCACGGTGACGCCGTCGTCGAAGATCATGCCGTTTTCGTCGAGCATCAGGCCGTAGCGGCACTTGCCGACTTCGAGCTTGGTCCACGGATTCGTGTACACCCAGTTCAACAGTTTCGCGGAATCGGGGCCCTGAATATCGATCTTGCCTAGCGTCGACGCATCGAGGATGCCGACGCTCGTGCGCACCGCGAGCGCTTCGCGCGCAACCGCCGCGTGCAGATCCTCGCCCGCTTTCGGGTAATACCACGGACGCTTCCAGTTGCCGACGTCCTCGAACGCCGCGCCGTGTTCCACGTGCCATTCGTGCACCGCCGTCTTGCGCACCGGATCGAGCAATTCGCCCAATTCACGGCCGGCGAACGTGCCGAACGTGACCGGCGTGTAGTTCGGCCGGAACGTCGTCGTGCCGGTCTCGGGAATGGTCTTACCGAGCGCCTGGGCGAGAATCGCCATGCCGTTGATGTTGCCGAGCTTGCCCTGGTCGGTGCCGAAGCCCATCGCGGTGTAGCGCTTCACGTGTTCGACGGATTCGAAGCCTTCGCGCGCCGCGAGGAAGATGTCGGCCGCCGCGACGTCGTTCTGGAGATCGACGAACTGCTTGGGCCCGCGCGTGGCCAACTCGCGTCCGCCGACGAGCCACAGCGGTTCCAGCTTCGTTTCGCTCAGTTCGGCGACCTGCACCGGCTTTGGCCGCGCGACGATGTGCCCGGCCGCGCGCGCCGCTTCGACGCCGGCGTCGAGCGCGAAGCGGATGCCCTGGCCGAGCGTGAAGTCGCCCGCGCAGGCGCCGACGCTGGTCTCAGGCTGGACCGCCTTGCCCGGCACGAAGCAGGCCTTGTCGTCATGCCAATGGGCCTTGCCGCCCGACTGCGCGAACAGATGCAGCACTGGGCTCCAGCCACCCGACATCGCGAGCAGATCGCACGGCAGTTGGCCCTGCTGAGCGGTGATCTGCCCTTTCGCATACGAGGCGAGCGACACCGACGCGACGCGCAGCTTGCCATGCGCCGCCGTGACGACCGTGCCGTTCAGCACCTTGATGCCATGGCGGCGCGCAAGCGCGGGCAGCGTGCCCTTCGATTCGCCCGCGCGCGGATCGATGACGCTCACCTGCGCGCCGGCCGCCTTCAGGTCGAGCGCGCATTGATAGCCGTCGTCGTTGTTCGTGAACACGATCGCATTGCGACCCGGCAGTACCGCATACCGATGCAAATAGCTCGACACCGCCGACGCGAGCATCACGCCAGGCAGATCGTTGTTGCCGAACACGATCGGCCGTTCATGCGCGCCGGTCGCGAGAATCACGCGTTTCGCGCGGATCTTCCACAGCAGTTCGCGCGTGCCCTTGCGCTGCGACACGGGCAGATGATCGGTCAGACGCTGCGTGACCGTGACGAGATTGTGGTCCTGATAGCCGAACGCGGTGCTGCGGCTCAGGATCTTCACATCGGGCACCTGCCGCAATTCGTCCTCGATTTTCTGCACCCACCGCAGCGCGGGCTTGCCGTCGATCTCCGCGCCGCAGGACAGCAGCGAGCCGCCCAGCTCGGGCTGATCGTCGACGAGCGTCACGCGCGCGCCGGACAAGGCCGCCGCGTGCGCGGCCGCGAGCCCGGTCGGGCCGCCGCCGACCACCAGCACGTCGCAATGCGCGAAGCACTTGTCGTAGCGGTCCGCGTCGCGCTGTCGCGGCGCGGTGCCGAGGCCGGCCGCGTCGCGAATCGCTTCCTCATACTTCGGCCAGAGTTTGCGCGGCCACATGAAGGTCTTGTAGTAGAAGCCCGCCGGAATGAAGCGCGCGATCTTCTGGTTGATCGCCATGCGGTCCTTCTCGATGCTCGGTTTCGCGTTCACGCTGCTCGCGACGAGCCCCTGGTACAACTCGACCTCGGTGGCCCGCGCGTTCGGCACCGTGAAGGCGCCGGTCTCCAGTTGCACGACCGCGTTCGGCTCCTCGACGCCCGCGGTCACGATGCCGCGCGGCCGATGATATTTCCAGCTGCGCGCGACGAAATGCATGCCGTTCGCGAGCAATGCGGACGCGAGCGTATCGCCTTGATAACCCTGATACTCGACGCCGTTGAACGTGAAGCTCAGCGCGATCGCGCGATTGATGCGCCCGCCGGTCGGGAGTCGGTCTTTCTGGCTCATGGTGCTTTGCCCTCTTGTGCCTTTACCTGTGCGTTTGCTGCCTGTGTATCGGTACTGTCCAGCGCCAGCAACGGACGCTCGAACGTCTGATAGCCCTGGAACGCATAGCTGACGGTGTCGCGCTGCGCCTTGAACCAGCGGCGGCAGCCCTGCGTGTGGAACCATTGCTCGCGATGCACGCCGCGCGGGTTCTTGCGCATGAAAAGGTAGTCGCCCCATTCCTTGTCGGTGAGCTTGTCCGTGTCGAGCGGGCGGGCGATGTCCGCCTCGCCGCCGCACGAGAATTCGGTTTCGGCGCGGGGACCGCACCAGGGGCATTCGATCAGCAGCATCTGTGTCTCCTTGTCGACTAGTGGGCCACGGCGGCAGCGCCATGCTCATCGATCAGATGACCGGTATAGAACCGGTCCAGCGAAAACGGCGCGTTCAACCGATGGGGTTCGTCGTTCGCGATCGTGTGCGCATAGACCCATCCCGAGCCGGGCGTCGCCTTGAAGCCGCCCGTCCCCCAGCCGCAGTTGAAATACAGTCCCTTCACATCGGTCTTGCTGATGATCGGGCACGCGTCCGGCGACACGTCGACGATGCCGCCCCACTGCCGGTTCATCCGCACGCGGGAAAACACGGGGAACATCTCGACGATCGCCTCGAGCGTGCCCTCGATGACCTGGAAGCTGCCGCGCTGCCCGAACCCGGTGTACTGATCGACGCCCGCGCCGATCACGAGATCGCCCTTGTCGGACTGGCTGATATACGCGTGGACCGCATTCGACATCACGACCGTGTTGACGACCGGCTTGATCGGCTCCGACACCAGCGCCTGCAACGGATGGCTTTCGAGCGGCAGCCGCACGCCGGCCATGTCGGCGAGCGTCGAGGTGTTGCCGGCCGCGACCACCGCGACCTTCTTCGCCTTGATGAAACCCTTCGTCGTGTCGACGCCCGTCACCTGGCTGCCGTCGCGGCGAATGCCGACGACATGGCAGTTCTGCACGATATCGACGCCGGCCTGATCGGCGCCGCGCGCGAAGCCCCACGCCACCGCATCGTGCCGGGCCACGCCGCCGCGCCGCTGGATCGATGCGCCGAGCACCGGGTAGCGGCTGTTCAGATTGATGGTCGGCTCGAGTTCCTTGATCTGCGCGGGCGTGAGAAATTCGGCGTCGACGCCGTTCAGGCGGTTCGCGTTGACGCGGCGTTCGGTGTCGCGCACGTCCTGCAGCGTATGCGCGAGATTCATCACGCCGCGCTGGCTGAACATCACGTTGTAGTTCAGATCCTGCGCGAGCCCTTCCCACAGCTTCATCGCCTTCTCGTAGAGCGCGGCGGATTCGTCCCACAGGTAGTTCGACCGCACGATCGTCGTATTGCGCGCGGTGTTGCCGCCGCCGATCCAGCCCTTCTCGAGCACCGCGACATTGCGCACGCCATGCTCCTTCGCGAGGTAGTACGCGGTCGCGAGACCGTGCCCGCCGCCGCCGACGATCACGACGTCGTATTCACGTTTAGGCTCGGGGCTGCGCCATTGCCGCTCCCAGTTCTCGTGATACGACATCCCGTTGCGTAGCAGGCTGAATATCGAATAGCGGCTCATCGTCGTTCCTTTGCGGTTTTGCAGATGCGGTGTAGCGGTTCAACACTCGATGACGTTCACGGCCAGTCCGCCGCGCGACGTCTCCTTGTATTTCGTCTTCATGTCGGCGCCGGTTTCGCGCATGGTGCGGATCACACTGTCGAGCGACACCACGTGCTGGCCGTCGCCCTTCATCGCGAGGCGGGCCGCGTTGATCGCCTTGATCGCGCCCATCGCGTTGCGCTCGATGCACGGAATCTGCACCAGCCCGCCGACCGGATCGCACGTCATGCCGAGGTTGTGTTCCATGCCGATTTCGGCGGCGTTCTCGACCTGGGTGGGCGTGCCGCCCATCACGGCCGCGAGCGCGGCGGCGGCCATCGAGCAGGCCACGCCCACTTCGCCCTGGCAGCCCACCTCGGCGCCGGAGATCGACGCCGTTTCCTTGTAGATGATGCCGATCGCCGCGGCGGTCAGCAGGAAGTCGACGATGCCGGCGTCGTTCGCCGCATGCATGAATTTCACGTAGTAGTGCAGCACTGCCGGGATCACGCCGGCCGCGCCATTGGTCGGCGCGGTGACGACCCGGCCGCCCGCGGCGTTCTCCTCGTTGACGGCCATCGCGTACAGGTTGACCCAGTCGAGCATCGACAGCGGGTCGCGCAGCGATTCCTCCGAGTGTGCGCGCAAGCGCTCGCACAGCTCGGCCGCGCGACGCTTCACGTGCATCGGGCCGGGCAACTCGCCGCGCGCCTTGCAACCGCGCTCGACACACGCGGCCATCGTGCGCCAGATCGCCAGCAGGCCCTCGCGCACTTCGTGCTCGGGCCGGGTCGCGCATTCGTTGCGCAATGTCACTTCGGCGATGGACAGGCCGCTTTCGCGGCACACGCGCATCAGATCGTCGCCGGTGCGAAACGGATACGGCACCTCCGCGTTGGCGCGCCGGCCGTTCACGCGATCGCCGTCGCGATTGACGACGAAGCCGCCGCCGATCGAGAAGTACTCTTTTTCGACGAGCAGTTGACCGTTCTCGTCGAAGGCCTGGAAGCGCATGCCGTTCGGATGCACGACGCCCGAGCCCGGCGCGCCCGGCATCAGCTTGCGCAAGAAGCCGACATGTTCGCGCTCGTCGAACGCGACCGGATGCTTGCCGAGCAGCACGAGCTGGCGGGTCTCGCGGATCGCGCGCAGCCGCGGCTCGATCAGCTCAGGATCGAGCCGGTCGGGCAGATTGCCTTCGAGGCCGAGCAGCACCGCCTTGTCGGTGCCGTGACCCTTGCCGGTCGCGCCGAGCGAGCCGAACAGCTCGGCTCTGACGCGCCGCACGAAGCCGAGCAGATTCGCGTCCTCGATGTGCGATGCGAAGCGGCATGCGGCGATCATCGGCCCGACCGTGTGCGAGCTGGATGGACCGATGCCGATCTTGAACAGATCGAAGACGCTGACGTTCATGGCGTGCCTTGTGCGTTGTGTCTTGCGTGTTGCGATGGCCGGAAGCGCTTCGACTCGACTCATGCGCCCGGACGGAATGTGCGTCTATTGCACCGCACGCCGGGCCGGATCGATAGAATAAAAACGGCATCGCAATGGGATGGCGTCGTCAGGTGAACCGCCAGGCGGGTCTTCCGGCGCATTTGCGATGACTTGGGACGCATTTGCGACAGGCGGCCCGATTGCGGCCGGCAATGCTGAAGGTCCGTGGTGCTATCCTCGCTTCACCGTTACGGTCAACGTTCGTTCCTCTTTCGCCGTTCTTTTCACCGACCCGCCGCGCGCATGAATTCCGCTGAAACGCTTGCCCCTCCCTCACTCGACACGGCCGCGAAGCAGCGCATCCGCTTCGGCATCATCCTGCTGCCGAACTTCACGCTGACCGCATTCGCGGGTTTCGTCGACCTGCTGCGCCTGTCCGCCGACGAAGGCGACTTCAGCAAGCCGGTGCGCTGTTCGTGGAGCGTGATCGGGGAAACCCTGGCTCCGGTGCGCGCGAGTTGCGGCATCCAGATCACGCCGTGGGAAACCTTCGAGACCGCCGGGAAGTTCGACTACGTGGTGGTGGTCGGCGGACTGCTGCACTCGGGGCCGGCCGCGAGCGAGGCGACGCTCGCGTTCATCCGCCGCGCCGCCGCCCGCGACGCGACGCTGGTCGGCATGTGCACCGGCGTGTTCTCGCTGATGCGCGCGGGCGTGCTCGACGGCCATCGGATCTGCGTGAGCTGGTTTCACTACTGGGATTTCATCGAGCGCTTTCCGTCGGTCGACGAACAGATGCTGGTCGCCGACCGGCTGTTCGTGATCGACCGGCGGCGCATCACCTGTTCCGGCGGCCGCGCGTCGATCGACGTCGCCGCCGCGATCCTGCTGCGTCATTTCGAAACCGCCACGGTGCAGAAGGCGCTGCGCATCCTGCTCGTCGACGACCTGCAGAAAGGCAACGCGCCGCAGCCGCATCCGCCCGGTCTCGCGCCGGCCTCGCATCCAAAGGTCAAGCGCGCGATCCTGCTGATGGAGCAGCACGTGGGCCGCGCGCTGCCGCTCGACGAACTGGCGGGCAAGCTCGATCTGTCGCCGCGTCAGCTCGAACGGCTGTTCAAGGCGCAGACCGGCAAGGCGCCGCAAGCCTACGCGAAGCAGGTGCGCCTGCGCACCGCCGCGTGGTTGTTGACGAGCTCAGACAAAACCGTCGCCGATATCGCGTCGAGCTGCGGTTTTTCGGACGCCTCGCACCTGGGACGGGAATTTCGCAAACAGTTCGGCGTGCCGCCGATGATGTATCGCGAGCAGCGCGGCACGGCGGAGCAAGCCGACGACGGCTCCTGCTACGACGAAACGTTTCCGGGCCGCGCGCAGGCGATCTGAATCCGCGCGGCATGCGAGGCCGCGGCACCCGCTACTCCGGCATGCGCCGCTCGACGCTCGGCGCATGTCCGAACTGCGCGCGATAGGCCTTGCTGAAATGACACGGAGAATGAAAACCGCACACCGTGGTCACGCGCGCGATCGACGCATCGGTATTGCGCAGCAGATCGCGCGCGCGGCGCAGCCGCAAGCTCAGGTAGTAATGCGTCGGCGACATGTTCAGGAATAGCTTGAACATCCGTTGCAAATGACGCTGCGACAGGTTGACGAGCCGGGCGAGTTCGTCGAGCGATAGCGGCTCCTCGATGTTCGCTTCCATCAGCCGCACCGCTTCGATCAGCTCGGTGCGCGACAGGCCGACCCGCGCGTCGACCGGAATGTGCTGGTAATCGGTCGAGCCGCGAATCCGCTCGACGATGAATTGCTCGGACACCTGCGCGGCCACCGCGGCCCCCAGCCGCATGCCCACCAGATGCAGCATCAGATCGAGCGGCGCGGTTCCGCCGGTGCAGGTCAGCCGGTCGCGGTCGATCACGAACAGTTCGTCGTCGAAATGCACATGCGGATAGCGCTGGTGCAACGGCGACATGTCCTCCCAATGCACGGTCGCGCGATAGCCGTCGAGCAGCCCGGCCGCGAGCAGCGCATACGGACCCGTGCAGATGCCGCCGAGCGGCACGCGGTGCGCGGCCGCCTCGCGCAGCAGCGCGATCACCGCGTCGTTCACATACTCGCGCACGTGCCAGCCCGCGCACACGAACAGCAGGTCCGGCATGCCGGCCTCGGCGAGCGTGGTGGTCGGTTTCACCGTGATGCCGTTGCTCGCGCGCGCCGGCTCGCCGTCCGGCGTGATCACCGACCACCGGTAGTGCTGCGCGCGGCCCACGTAGTTCGCCATGCGCAGCACCTCGACCGCGCTCGTGAACGCGATCATCGAGAAGTTCGGCAGCGTCAGGAAGCCGACGTGCGCGACGGCGCACAGCCGCGCATCGGCTTCGGCGGAGGCGATTGCGTCGCGCTTCATGGACGTATCGAATCAGGCCATCAACCGTGTTGCGCCGCCGGCTCGCGGCGCACTTTCATCGCATTGCGCAAACCGGCGAACAGGGGCGCGCGTACCTTGCCCGGCGCCCGGCCGAAGCTCTCGGTGATGCGGTCCAGAATGATCGCCAGCATCACGACCGACATCCCGCTTTCGAAGCCGAGTCCGATATCGAGCCGCTGGATGCTCGCGAGCACGTCGTTACCGAGGCCGCCCGCACCGACCATCGACGCGATGATCACCATCGACAGCGCCATCATGATGGTCTGGTTCACGCCGGTCATGATCGACGGCAGCGCGTTCGGAAACTGCACCTTGTACAGCAGTTGCCACGGCGTGCAGCCGAACGCCTGTCCCGCTTCGACGATTTCGCGATTCACGTGCCTGATGCCGAGCGCGGTCAGACGCACCGCGGGCGGCATCGCGAAGATGACCGTCGACAGGATGCCCGGCACGCGGCCGAGACCGAACAGCATCGCGGCCGGAATCAGGTAGACGAACGCGGGCATCGTCTGCATCAGATCGAGCACCGGGCGCACGATCATTTCGACGGCGCGGCTCTTCGCCATCCAGATGCCGAGCGGCACGCCGAGCACGAGACTGATCACCGTCGATGACAGCGTGAGGCCGAGCGTGATCACCATCTGATCCCAGAAGCCGGTGCCGTAGATCAGCAGCAGCGCCGCCAGCGTGAACAGCGCGAAGCGCCAGCCGACGCGCCACAAGCCGATGCCGACGAAAAACGCCATCAGCGCCCACATCGGCACGGCCTGCAAACCGTGCTCGACCGCCGCGGCAAAACTCTCGATGACCTTGCCGATCGTGTCGAAAGTCTTCGCATCGTGATCGAGCAGATAGTGAACGCCGTGATCGACCCAGGCGCCAAGTGGAATGACTTCAGACATGGGAACCTCGATGGCGCGTGAGAACGGTCAGCACGTTCGTCTTGTTGACCGAACCGCAGTAGGAGCCGTCCGCTTCGACGACCGGCAGCGGCGCGCGGCTCGCCACCACGCGCTCGACCACGTCGTCGAGCGGCGTGCTGCGGCGGATGCATTCGATCTGGTTGAGTTTCGGCGACGCGCTGCCCGTCGCATCGCGGCACACGAAGCCGCGAATCCGGCGCTCGCTGTCGAGCACGAACGCGTAGTCGGCGCTGCCGTCGAGCGTCGCGGCGACGCTCGACGCGTCGATCTGCGGCGCGTGCATCAGCGGCACGTCGTCGGTCTGCATCAGATCGCCGGCCGTCAGATAGCGGCTCGTGTCGATGCCTTCGAAGAACGCGCGCACGTAGTCGTCGGCCGGGTTCTTGATGATTTCCCGCGGCGTGCCGATCTGCACCACGCGCCCGCCTTCCATGATCGCGATGCGCGTGCCGATGCGCATCGCCTCCTCGAGATCGTGCGACACGAACAGGATCGTGCGCTGCTGCTCGCGTTGCAGATCGAGCAGCACGTTCTGCATCTCCTTGCGCTTGAGCGGATCGAGCGCGGAGAACGCCTCGTCCATGATCATCAGCGACGGGTTGACTGCGAGCGCGCGCGCGAGCCCGACGCGCTGCTGCATGCCGCCCGACAACTCGGCCGGCAGTTTCTGCGCGAACGGTGCAAGGCCGACCTGTTCGAGCACCGTCAGCGCCCGCGCCTCGCGCTCCTTACGGCCGACGCCCGCGACTTCGAGGCCGAACGCCGCGTTGGCCAGCACGCTGCGCTGCGGCATCAACGCGAAGGACTGGAACACCATGCTCATGTCCTTGCGGCGCAGCGCGGTCAGCTCGGCGCGCGGCACGCCCGCGACATCGCGGCCGTCGATCAGCACCTTGCCGGCGCTGGGCTCGACGAGCCGATTGATCAGGCGAATCAGCGTCGACTTGCCCGAGCCGGACAGGCCCATCAGCACGAAGATCTCGCCCTCGCGAACCTCGAACGACGCGTTGTGGACGCCGACGATCTGACCGGTGCGGGCAAACACCTCTTCTTTCGTGGCGCCGCCGGCCAGCATCGCGAGCGCCTGTTTCGGGTTGCTGCCGAACACCTTGCACAGCCCTTCGACCACGACCTTGGGGGAATTCATCGAGTGCTCTCCTCGCTTGCGGACGTCCGTCCGCGCTGTGCCTACATAGTTGCCAGAAAAAAGTGCGGCTAACCGACTAATTCCGACAACCACATGAGGAAATGCGACACCCGGCCATGCCGTGGACGCTCGGCGCGGCGAGCAAACCCTTGTGGGAGAAAGGCTTGACGCGGGTTGGCCCGCGCGCGGAGCGTGTCGCGACATAGCAAGCGGCGCTCCCGGACGGCGGCGGGCGCGAGGCGCCTGAGAGGCGCCGGGTTCAGGAAATCGACACGCCCAGCAAGCGCCCGACGCCGAACGTGAACCCTGCCGCGATGAGCCCGATGACGATCTGGCGCAGCGCCGAAAACCCCGCGCTGCGTCCATTGAACAACGACGTGAACACGCCGATCGATGCGAGCGCCAGCATGCTCAGCACGACGCACTGCACGATTGCGCTGACGCCGCGCGTCCACAGGAAAGGCATCACCGGGAAAATCGCGCCGAGCGAGAACAAGCAGAACGACACACCCGCCGCCGACCACGGATTGCCGCCCAGTTCCGCCGGATCGAGACCGAGCTCCTCGCGCGTGAGGGTGTCGAGCGCCTTGTCCTTGTCGCGCATCATCTGCGAGGCCACGCGTTTCGCCTCGCTCGCGTCGAGCCCTTTCGCGCGGTAGATCAGCGCGAGCTCGTGCTCCTCCGCTTCGGGCTGTTCTTCGATCTCCTCGGCTTCCTTGGCGATCTGCGTGCTCGCGAGTTCGCGCGCATTGGTGACCGACAGCCATTCGCCGAGCGCCATCGAACAGGCACCGGCGATCAGCCCGGCGAGGCCGGTCAACAGGATCGCCTTGTTGCCGGTGCCCGCGCCGGCGACGCCCATGATCAGGCAGAAGTTGGACACGAGGCCATCGTTCGCGCCGAGAACCGCCGCGCGCAGATCGTTGCCCGACGCGGCGCCCTTGTGCCACGATTCGGCCGCGGCAATGCGCGCGCCGGACGACAGGTTGGCATTGCCGGTGCTCGCGAGCGTCTGCACGACTGCCGCGTGATGATGTTCGTCGGCCGACATGTGGCCCGCGTCGCGTTGGCCTTGATATTTGTTGCGGTCCGCGTATTCGGCTGCGGCGAGCGTCGGCAGCACGAAGTCCGCGCCGCACACGCGCACGAGCCCCTTCATCAGACGCGTCTTGACCGCATGGCCACGGCCCTTCGGTTCGATGCCATTGGCTCTGAGCTTGTCGGCCCACACTTGCGCGTGGCTGTGTTCGGATTGCGCGAGATCCTGATAGACCTGCTTGCGGGTCTCGTCTTTCTCGACCTGCGCGAGCGTCTCATAGAGGGCGGCGCTGTGCAGTTCGTCGGAGAGATTCGCCTTGTAGCGTTTCACTTCATGTTTCGTTGCCATGATCGCGCCTCGCAACTGCCCGGCGCCTCATCAACGATGAATGCCACGCCGGGCGTCCGCCTGTCCGTTACTGGCTGGCAGGCACACCAACGCCGGCCTTCTTCTGGGCTGCCTGCAGCTTGTCCGGATAGTTCGGATCGTTCTGCGCCGGCTGGTAGCCCGCGTCTTCGAGTTTCTTCAACTCGGCGTTCTTTTTCGCGCGGGCCTGTTTGCGCTCTGCCTTGCGCTCGGCCTTGGTCGGCTTTGGGGTGGTCGTCGTCGCGCCTTCCTGGGCTGCGGCATCCGTCGAGCCCTGCGCGAGCGCGAGCGGAATCGTACCGGCCATCAGTGCGACGGCCGAAACCCCCAGCATGATTCGTTTAATAGCGAAGCTTTTCATCACTGATATCCCCTGAAAAAATTGGCAATAACGTACGAATTGCGGCTGCGAATCGTGAACCACACGCCGGGTCGCGCAGCCTCCACGCGAACCCGTCTACGGGAGCTTACTGCCAAATAGCGGGATGCGGGTCGGGAGCGTGGACGGCCCCCGGCGCCGCGCGCCCGCGCTTATAGTCGGCTGCGTCGTATGCCGGCGCCTGTGTCCCACCGTGCTGGAATCAAGCCGCACACACTTCCTTCCGCGATTCAGTTTTTTGGCATGTCCGCGCCGTCAGGAGTATCTTTTAACCGCGCCGGAAGCGCCAACACCACCACTCCTCTACAAGACAGACGCTTCCCAGAGTCCAGACCTGCTCGACAAAGCGCGGCGTTTCTAACATGCAACGAAGCGACATCAACTTATCGAGGATGGTGAAACAGTGAAAACAGTCAAACTTTTGAAGGTGCTCGGTATTGCATTGTGCGTGGCAACCGCATCCAGCGCCTATGCCCAGGCGAGCGACGCGCAAGCGCCTGCCGCCACGGCAGCCGCGCCGGCCACGACCGCCCAATCGACGCGTGCAGCAGATCGCAAGCTCGGCCGCGACGTGCGGCGCGCGCTCGGTAAAGCGCCGGGCTTCAATGTATCGAACGTGTTCGTGCGGGCGCGCGGCGGCGCGGTGACGTTGACCGGCTCGGTGCCTCAGGGCGAAATGATTCAGCAGGCCGGCGATGTTGCGAAAGGCGTGCCGGGCGTGGCCTCGGTGACCAACAGACTCACCCTGAACCTGCCATCCCGCGGGAGTGGCGGGAGCTGAGCACAAGCTGGACGAAACTCAGCGCCGCACCAACCCGACCACATATCTGCACACCTCGGTGCCCGCATTGAAGAACTCGCATTCGACCGGCGCACCGAGTTGCAAACAATCCCCCGCTTCGAGCCGGTGCGTGAGCGCGCCCTCGCGAAACGTCAGCACCCCTTGCGTGACCCAGATCTGCTGATGCTGAAACACGAACGCATCCGACGGATAAGGCACCCTCACCCCAGTCGGCAATTCGATTTCGAGCAGTTCCAGCACGCCGCCGGTCGGCGGCGAAATACGCCGCCGCGTATAGCCGGTTTCGGGGTCCTCCCACAGCGACTGGTCCGCATGACGCACGAGCCGCTCGCCGGTCTGCTCGGCGAGTGCGAGCAACGTGGACAGCGTCAGCCCGAACGCGCCCGACAGCCGCCCGAGCACCATCGCGGTCGGACTCGCCTCGCCACGCTCGATCTTGCTGATCATCGCCTTCGATACACCCGAGCGCTCGGCCAGCTCGGCGAGCGACCAGTTGCGCGCCTCGCGCTCGGTCTTCACGCGCGCGGAGATCGCCTGGGTCAGATCGATGGCGGAAGTTTCGGACATGGCGGGTTGTCGTTGCGCAAGTGGGGGGAATTATCCTCAAAGACCTTCCGACAACCGGCTTTGGAAGGCCTCTTGTTGCAACGGAAGGTTCTGATCCTGCGTCGAGACACGGGGGTAGCCGATGATCGTGGCGTGACAGAGCCCATTGACGAGTTCGTTGCCGCCGGCGGCCGAGATAGTTGCCTTCAGTTCCGTTAACTCCATCCGCTCGGTCATTGCTTTATTCCGTCGTCCTTGCGGTCTTCATCTTCGGCATCCTGGCACGCGGCAGGCAGTTGTTTCAGTAGCTCTGGTAGCGCCGTTTGCATTGCAAGCATCGGTTGCGGCTTGCTGCATGTGGTCGAGGTAGTCCGGCAAGCGGTTCTCGTTCATACCGGCTGCGCCTGCGCAAGCACCTTGGCCCGGAACTTCTGCGGCAGGTCGGCCGGGGTCAGCAGATCGACGTGGACGCCGAGTAGCGCTTCCAGTTCATCCTGCAACCCCCCCAGGTCGAACAGCGTCGCCCCTGGCAGCGCATCGACCAGCAGATCGAGGTCGCTGCCGTCCCGGTCGGTGCCGTGCAGCACCGAGCCGAACACGCGCGGGTTCGCTGCGCGGAAGCGACTCGTCGCTTCGCGCACTACGCTGCGCTTCATGTCGAGAACAACGGACGGTCGCATGGGCATCCTTTCTTATCGAAACTCATCGAGACGATAAGCGATTGAGTCGAGACTCGCAATGCCTTCACCTCCCGTGCCATGCCGGTTGCGTTGGCGGGCTTGCTGCCCCGGCACGGACTACGCGAGGCTGATTACCTTTGACGCAGCAGCGCCAGGATCAGCGCCGACCAGTTCAGGCCGCTACGACCACCGCAACCGGCACAGCCAGCCAACCATGTCTTGCATAGTGATTTTTCGTCCACTATATTAAACACCACGCCATCGCCCGAACCCGCTCGTCAGCAGGAACACACCATGCCGAAGGAAATCGTTCTCAACGCGTTCGACATGAACTGCGTAGGCCACATCCAGCAAGGGCTGTGGACCCATCCGCGCGATCAGTCCACGCGCTACACGGACCTGCAGTACTGGGCCGACTACGCGCGCAAGCTCGAAGCGGGCCTGTTCGACGGCATCTTTTTCGCGGACGTGGTCGGCGTGTACGACGTCTACGGCGGCAGCCCGGACGCGGCAATCGGCGGCGCCGTGCAGGTGCCGGTCAACGATCCGACGCTGCTGATTCCGGCGATGGCCGCGCTCACGCGGCATCTGTCGTTCGGCGTCACGTCGAATCTGTCGGTCGAGCCGCCGTTTCTGTTCGCGCGCCGCATGTCGACGCTCGATCATCTGACGCGCGGCCGGGTCGGCTGGAACATCGTGACCGGCTATCTGGACAGCGCATCGCGCGCGATCGGCCTGAGCGGCCAGATGGCGCACGACGATCGCTACGATCTCGCCGACGAGTACATGGAGCTCGTGTACAAGCTGTGGGAATGCAGCTGGGAAGACGGCGCGGTGCTGCGCGACAAGGCGCGCGGCGTCTATGCGGACGCGTCGAAAGTCCACGTGATCCATCACCACGGCAAGCAGTACCGCGTCGATGCGATGCATCTCGCGGAGCCGTCGCCGCAGCGCACGCCGGTGCTGTATCAGGCCGGTTCGTCCGCGCGCGGCAAACAGTTCGCGGCGGCACACGCGGAGTGCGTGTTCGTCAACGGCCAGGCGAAGCCGGCGGTCAAGACGATCGTCGACGACATCCGCGCGCACGCGGTCGCCGGCGGCCGCCGTGCCGACGACATCAAGGTACTGCTCGGCCAGACCGTGATCACGGGCCGCACCGATCAGGAAGCGCGGGAGAAATTCGAGGAGTACCGCCGCTATGTGAGCTCGGAGGCGGCGCTGGTGCATGCGGCCGCGTCGCTTGGCATCGACTTCGCGCGCTACGACCTCGACGAGCCGATCGAAACGGGCAAGAGCCAGGCGATCGTGTCGAACGTCGAAGCGATGACGCGCGCGGCCGGTCCGCAATGGACGAAGCGCAAGCTGCTCGAACAGATGGTGCTCGGCAGCCGCCAGCAGCCGCTCGTCGGTTCGGCCGACAAGATCGCCGACGATCTGATCGCGTGGACCGAGCAAACCGGCGTCGATGGCTTCAATCTGTCGCGCACCGTCGTGCCCGAGTGCTTCGACGATTTCATCGAACTGGTCGTGCCGCTGCTGCAGGAACGTGGCGCGTACAAGCGCGCGTATCGTGACGGCACGCTGCGCGAAAAGCTGTTCGGCCACGCGCGGCTGCCTGCGAGCCACACGGCGGCGCGCTTCCGTTCGCCGGCTTGCGCGGCGGCGCCGGACGACGAGGCTCGCGGCTAACTCGACCACCGTTGTTTTGGCGAACCCGACTTCCAGCAGAGGCCCCCATGCTTGACAAGAGCACGTTCCGCGACGCGATGGCCGGGCTTGGCGCGGCCGTCAACATCATCAGCAGCGACGGCAAAGCCGGCCTTGCGGGCTGCACCGCGTCGGCGGTCTGCGGCGTCACCGACGAGCCGCCCACCCTGCTCGTTTGCATCAACCGCAGCAGCCGCAACAACGCGGCGTTTCGCAGCAACGGCAAGCTCTGCGTGAACGTGCTGAGCGCCGAGCAGCAGGCGCTTGCCGCGCACTTCGCCACGAGCGCGCTCGCGATCGAAGAGCGCTTCGCCGCCGCGCAATGGGACGACCTCGCAACCGGCGCGCCGGTGTTGCAGGACGCGCTAGCGTCGCTCGACTGCGAGATCGAGTCGGTGACCGAAGTCGGCACGCACACGGTGTTCTTCTGCGCGGTGAAAGCCGCGCGCACGCAGGGCGCGGGCGATGCGCTGATCTACTACGGCCGCCGCTATCATCGCGTCGGCGAGCGCTCGGTTCACGCGACGCCCGTCGCTTCACCTGCCCCGCCCCAGCCTCGCCAACGGCCCGGCCGCGATCGTCCGGCCGAATAGCGCGGCCGCGGTGCGCTCCGGATCGAGCGCAATACTTTCGCTCGCTGCACCGACGATCAACGCGTCGAGCAAAGCAGTCAGCGTCGGCTCACGCGACTCGCCATGCCGATGCGACGCGAACCCCCGTCCGCCGCGAACGCAGGTCGCTCGCCCACGGAACCCTCGATCGCCCATCACACCTGCGTGCCATCGTCATTGCACGCCGTTGTGCGATCAACGCGTCACGCCCGCACGACACCCGTCATCGGTCTGCCCGCCATGGTCCGGCCAAACAGCGCTGCCGCCGTCCGTTCGGGATCGAGCCCGAGACTTTCACTCGCGGTGCCGGCGATCAACGCATCGAGCGAGGCGGTCGGCTTCAGGTCGCGCGACTGATACAGCTGATGCGGCGCGAGACCCGGCCAATCGGCAATCACGCGTCCGCCCTGCACCGACCCGCCCACCACCATCGCGACCGAGCCGGTGCCGTGATCGGTGCCGCCCGTGCCGTTCGCGGCGGCGGTCCTGCCGAACTCCGTCGCGACCAGCACCGTGGTCTTGCGCCACGATGAACCCATGCCGTCGCGCAACGCCGCGAGCATCGTGTCGAGTGCCTTCAGTTGATTCGCGAGCCGCGCGTTCTGCGCGCTGTGCGTGTCCCACCCGCCGGTCTCGATCATCGCGATGCGCGGACCGTCGTCGCGCGCCAGAAAACTGGCCGCGAGCTTGCCGAGGCTCGCCGGGTCCTGGCGCGCGCCAGCGTCGCCCGCAAGGCCGCGCGCCGCCATCGCCGATTCCCACAGCGCACGCAGTTGCGCGTCCTGCTCGTACAGTTGCGACACGCGCGCGAGCAGATCATCGGGCGCCTGCGGCAAGGCCGACGGTGCATACGACGTCACCGCCGCGGGCCCGCGCAGCGCCATCGGCACGGTCGGCGCGAACGCGATCGCGTTTTCGCGGGTGGCGGGCAGTTGCGCGGCGAGCCGGTTGAGCCAGCCGTCCTTCGTCTGATACGGCGACGTGCCGCCGGTTTCCAGCACGTTCTGTCCGTCGAAATGCGAGCGGTCGCGATACGGCGAGGCGACCGCGTGCACGAACAACGCCTCGCGCTGCGCGTACAGCTTCGCCATCTGCGCGAGCGCCGGATGCAGCGCGAACGTGCCGTCCAGATGCGGCGCGTTCGACGCATCGATCGCGAGCGGCCCGCGCAGCGTCGCATACGCGGGGTCCGCGTACGGCACGACGATGTTCAGCCCGTCGGCCGCGCCACGCTGGATCACGAACACGAAGCGGCGGTCGGTCGCGACATGCGCGAACGCAATCCGCGGCGACACGAGCATTGCGCCGGCACCGGTGGCGGCGACGCTCAGAAACTGACGGCGTGACAGCATGGCGTTCATCTCCGTTGAAAATCGGGCGATACGAGCAGCAGCGCGATCGCCGTCGATGCGCTTTCCGCGCGCGCCACCGCCGTGGCCGTCGGCTCGCTGAGCGAGCCAGCCAGCAAGGTCTGGCCGAGCGAGCGCGCATCGAGCCGGTCACCCACGCGCGCGGCGAAACGTTGCGCGACTTCGACGCGGCGCACGAGCGCATCGGGCGCGGCCCAGCTCGCGGCGATATCGTCGTAGCCGGCGGGTGAACCGGGCCGCCACACCGGCTGGCCAAGCTGCGTGAGGATCGGCGCGCTCTGCAGATTGCCGGGCTCGTGCCAGCCGAGTCCGCGCATCGACGAGATGGTCCACTCCCACGGCGTCTTGAACTTCACCGCGGCCGGCGACCACGCTTGCGGCGTATCGATCAACGCGCGATAGACGGTCGGCAGATCGCCGTCGCTGCGCGCGAACGCATCGGCCAGACGTTCGCCGACGCCAGGTGGCGGATTGTCGGCGACGAAATGGCGCGCGAGCTTCGTGCCGATATGCTGCGCGGTGCCCGGCGCGTGCGCGAGGTCATGCAGGATCGCGAGCGCCTGCTGTTCGCCGGCTTCGTCGTAGCGGCGTCCCATGATCGTGCGCGAGCCGGGCTCGTGCAGCGCGGGACGAAACACGAAGCTGCCGGGTTCGCCGTTCTGTTCCAGCACGCGCCGGTTCGCATTGGCGCCGCCGTTCCGCGGATTGCCGACGAGACTCCAGCCGGTCAGCGCACGCGCGAACTCGGTCACGTCGTCCTGGCTATAGCCGCTGCGCACGCCGAGCGTATGCAGCTCCATGATCTCGCGCGCGAGGTTCTCGTTGAGTCCGCGTTTGATGTCCGGATTGCGCTGCGCGGCGCGCAGCGCGGCCATGCTGTCGGGACCGACCGAGCGGGTCTGGTCGAGGAACAGCTGCATGGCCGGATGACGCTCGACGGCCACCAGCATGTCCTCGAAACGGCCGAGCACGTGCGGGCGAATCGCCTCCGCTTCGAACGACCCGGCGAGCGCCGCGACGCCGGGCTTTTCGGTCGACACCGCGAAGTGATTCGCCCAGAAATGCACGAGGCGTTCGATGAACGGCGTCTGCGTGGTCAGCGCGCTTGCGACGCGCGCATTGACCGACGAGCGGTATATGTCGAGGATTTCGACGCGCAGAGCTTTTCTTTCGGCTTGCCTGGCGGCTTGCGCGTCGGTCTGGCTGGGTGCTGCGGTGTTGTTCGCATTCTGGCTCGGGTTGGTCTCCTCGCCCGCCTTCTGTTTCGACTGCTGCTCCATCTGCATGCGCTGCTGCACGAGCTGCGTCGACAATGCGATCGAATCGGGTTGGTTCGCCCACGCGTCGGGCCGCGGCTGATACTGCTCGAACTGCGCGAGCAGCCAGCCCTTCGGATCGGCGGGCGGCGTGTCGTCGGCGCGCGCGCCGAGGCCGAAGCGGTTCAGTGCGATCGCCGCGGCATTCAGGTTCGGTGAGTTGGCCATACGATCCTCGTCGCAGGTAGGACACCTGCATGTCCGTTAAACGGCCGACACGCTGAAATCCGTCGCCATCGCGCGCATTTTTTATTCGCTCGATGCGGCATTCGCCGCCGGTTTTTTCGCGTTCGGCGCCGGCTGCGCTTCGCGCCATTGCCCGCGCAACTTCAAACTCTCGGCGAATTCGACGCGCTCCTCGGGCGTCAGCGTCGCCGCGAAATCGGCGACGCTCGCTTCGACCATCGCGCGCAGGCTGACGTCGGCCGCGCGCGTGCGCGCGAGCGCGGCATCGAGTGCGGCGCGATCGAACTTCGGCGCGGCCAGCAGACGCAGCACCTCACGACGCCCTTCGCGAGCGTCGCGCGCATACTGGCGGCCGTCGCGCCGCGCGCTCTTCAGGCCGTCGATAAACGCCTGCCGCTGCTGCGCCGACAGCGGCTCGGCGGCGAACCGCAGCGCGCGCCGGTCCTGCGCCGCCGCCGGCGGATTCGCACCGTGCGCGGCGAACCATTGATACGCGCCGCCGGCGATCGCGCCGAGCAGGAACACGTTGAGCACCACCGAGCCCAGCAGCGCAAATTTCCACGAGCGCCCGTTCATTCGCCGCTCCAATCGGCGGAGCTGCCGCCGAAGCTCGAAGTCAGATACGAGGATTCATGCACGACCGGCGCGTTCCCGGTCAGCACGAAGAACGACACCGCGAACGCCCCCGCCACGCCGCCGAGCAGCCCGACACCTGCCACCGCCGCGCCCGACCACCACAAACGCCAGCGCGCGGCTGAGCGTCGCGACGGCGCACGGTCGATGATGCGACGCTGCAGTTCGAGGTTCGGCGGCTCGAGCTCGTCGGCGGCGAGCCACGCGTCGAGGCTGGCCGCGTCGCTCAACGCCGCATCGGCTTCGTCGCGATGCGCGCGCGCCCACGCCTGCGCGGCTTCGCGTTCGCGCTCCGGCCAGCGGCGCGCGTCGGCGCCGTACGCTGCAACGATCTGATGGAATCTTTCGGGCGTCATGACTTGTCCTTGCTAAGGCCGCTGCCGGCCAGTTGGGCGCGCAAATTGTGCCGCGCGCGGCTCAGCAGACTCTCCAGCGCATCGACGCTGACGCCCATCAAGGCGGCAGCGTCGAGGTTCGACATCTCCTGGTAGTAGGTCAGCACGAGTGCCTCGCGCTGTCGCGCCGGCAGCGCGGCGAGCGCCGCGCGCACGCGCGCGTGGTCGGCACGTGCTTCGAGCCGCGCGTCGGGCGGCGCGGCGGGATCGGCCGAATCGGGCAGTTCGTCGCTCGGGTCTTCGCGCTGGCCGCGCAGACGGTCATAGCAAAGATTGAGCGCGACCCGATGCATCCACGTGTCGAACTTCGCTTCGCCTTCACGCCAGCGGGCCGCCTGTTTCCAGATTCGCACGAAGACCTCCTGCGCGACGTCCTCCGCTTCCATGCGATCGCCGAGCATGCGCGTGGCGAGCGCAAGTAGCCGCGGCAGCTTGCGCGCGACCAGCGAGCGGACCGCGCCGGGCTCCGCGCGGCCCACCCGCGCGATCAGCTCGGCGTCCGGGTCGGCGTCCGGATCGGGTGGTGCGTCGCTCAAGGCGTGCGGCTCGGTCGCGACATCACGCGCGCGCTTTCGCGTGAGGACCGCATCACGGGATCAACGTCGTTCACTTGCCGCCGCTCCTTCAGCTGTCGTGTCGTTATGTTGTCGTGCCGCTACGCCGCTATCCGGCCAGGTATCACGTACGCGGTCAATATACGACGACCGCCGGCCGGTAATAGGCCGGGCGTGCCGGATAGACCACACAGCCGGCGAGCGAGGCCGCCAGCAGAATCATCACGAGTGTTTTCATCGCAAGACTCGTTCAAGCCCAATGTCCTTCGATCCAGCGCCAGTGCGGCCCACGTTGCGCCCAATGCCCGGGCACCCAGTGATAGCCGACGCGCACCGGCTGCCAGTGGCCCGGCACCCACGCATAGCGGCCGTGCTCCCAGCGCCAGCGGCCCTGATCCCACACATAGCCGTCCCGTGGCGCGGGCACGACTTCGACGCGCGGCGGCGGCGGTGCCATCGGCGCGATCATCACTTGTGCGGAGGCGGGCGCGGCCGTCAGCGTGGCCGCGCAGCACAGCGCGGCGCTCAGCGTGGAACCGAGCAGACGAGCGATGCGGTTGGTGTTCATGTCGATTTCTCCCTTCAAAGCTGGAACAAGTCGGCGCCCAGGACGGCCCCGTTTCTACTTGAACGCAGCAGCGGAAGAAATCCGTCGCGCTATTGGCAAAAAAGCACGAATACAGTCGGGTTCACGAAAGGCAATAGTCGGCGTATTGCCCGAAAACTTTCATTTTTTGATGGTCCAATGCCCGGGCTGCAATCAATGGCGTCGGCCGTTACGCTTCTAACAACAATTTCCAGCACCGTTCATACCTATCGATGGAAGGGCTGGACCGCGAATGTGGAGCCACCAAAAAATGTTTCGTAAAGCCCTTTTGCCCATTCCGTTTGCCGCCGCACTGTTCGTGCTGAGCGCATGCGGAAACAGCAGCGTCAGCTCTCCTTCGACTGCATCCGCGCCGGCCTCCACACCGGCTGCTACCGTATCCGCCCAGGACGCGTTGGCCACGGCAACGCCGATCAAGCACCTCGTCGTGATCTTCGGTGAGAATCGTTCTTTCGATCACTACTTCGGCACCTATCCGAACGCGCAGAACCCGGTCGGTGAACCGGCGTTCACGGCGGCGAACACGCCGGCCCAGATCAACAATCTGAATCAGAATTCGCTTCTGACGAGCAACCCGAACTTCCTGAACACGGCGAACAACGCGGCCTCCGCAGGCAGCGGTATCAATCCGTTCCGCCTCGACCGCAGCCAGGCCAACACCAACGGCCAGTCGCACGACTACATGAAGGAACAGCTCGCCTACGACAATGGCGCGGCGGACCTGTTCCCCAAGTACACGGGTAACAACAGCGCCGGCAGCGGTTCGACGTTCGGCACGCCGGGTCTCGTGATGGGCTATTTCGACGGCAACACGGTCACTGCGCTGTGGAATTACGCGCAGAACTTCGCGATGAGCGACAACATGTACACCGACACGTACGGTCCGTCGACACCGGGCGCGCTCGAGGTGGTTTCCGGCCAGACCAACGGCGCTATTCCTGCGAACGGTGCCGCTCAAGGCGACAACGTGATTGCCGACGGCGCGGGCAGCTTCACGATGAACGGCGATTCCGACCCGACCGGGGACGTGTGCAACACCTCGACGTCGAGCGGCCAGGCCACGCTGAGCTCGAATAACAAAAACATTGGTGACCTCCTCAACGCGAAAGGCATTACGTGGGGCGGCTTCATGGGCGGCTTCGACCTGAGCGCCACCAACTCGAACGGCACCACGGCGTGCAAGCGCAGTACCTACTCGTCGGTCCTCGGCGCAACGAAGACGGACTACGTACCTCACCACAACTGGTTCCAGTACTACGCTACGACGGCCAACCTGGCGCACACGCGCCCGACGTCGACCGCGCTGATTGGACAGACCGACCCGCTCGATTCGACGGCGACGCCGGTGCACCATCAATACGACGTCAACGACTTCTTCACGGCCGTCTCGGCGGGCAACTTCCCGTCGGTCAGCTACCTGAAGGCACCGGCCGTCGGCGATGCGCACCCGGGCAACTCGGATCCGATCGACGAGCAGGCGTTCGTCACGAAGGTCGTCAACTTCCTGCAACAACAGCCGGACTGGAAGAACACCGCCGTCATCATCACGTACGACGATTCGGATGGCTGGTACGACCACGCTTATGCGACGCCGACGACTTCGTCGTTTGACGCCACCGCCGACCAGCTGAACGGCGCCGGCACCTGCAACGCAACGGGCGCGAAGCAAGGCGTCGGCGTGACAGGCGCGGCAGTCAACGGCCGTTGCGGCCCGGGAACGCGTATTCCGCTTCTGGTGATCTCGCCGTACGCACGTAGCAACTACGTCGACCACACGGCGATCACTCAGGCTTCGGTTGTCAGGTTCATCGAAGACAACTGGCTCGGCGGCACCCGCATCGGCAACGGATCGCACGATGCGGCGACGGGGAGCATCGCCTCGCTGTTCGACTTCACCAACGGTGGCAAAACGCCGGCGTTGTACCTCGACACGAACCTTGGCACCAAGCTGTCGGCTCCTCCTGCAACGAACTAAGGAGCCACCGTTTATCCGTCCGTTCTGCCGCACAGGGAAGTACGCGGTGTGACGTTCAGGGAACGGAGCTGTTGATGCCCGTCAATCAGTGATGACGTCGAGCCAGCCGGTACGGTGGCTCGACGTGCTTGTTTGCAGTTCAGCTTGCCTACCGCTATCGCCATGAATCGTCGTTCGAACGCCACCTTGTCTTCGCAACTACCCACCGCAAGCGCCCCGTCCCCTCGCGCTGCGAGCAGCATGTGGCGTCGCCTGATCCTCCGGATAATTCTGGGCATCGTGCTGCTGGGCGCCGCTCTGGTTGGCTACGCGCTGATCTATCCCGAGCGTATGCCCGCGGCGATCGGCGATGCGGTCGAGAATCTGACGGGCCTCAACGCCCATCCGGTCAAGCTCCTGCGTCCCCCCGTCGCGCCCCTTAGCGCGGTCGCGGTACTCGGCAGGGACCTGTTCAATGATCCGTCGCTTTCGGCGTCGGGCAAACAGTCGTGCGCGTCGTGCCACAGCGCCGCGCACGCTTTCTCGCCTCCCAACGACCTGACGGTACAACCAGGCGGACTTCACATGACGGAAGCGGGCTATCGGCCGGTGCCATCGCTCGCGTACCTGTATCGCCAGGCGCCGTTCAGCATCGGTCCCGACCAGGGCGATACCGACGCCGCACCGGTCAGCCTCGATACGCAGGCATCGGCCGCGCTAGGCGTGCAGCGCGCCCAGAAAACCGCGGGCGTTGCGCCTGCCGCGCCGGCTACGGTGCCGCAAGGGGGACTCTTCTGGGACGGCCGGGCAAGCACGCTGCAGGACCAGGCGCTTGGGCCGCTGACCAACCCGGTCGAGATGGCGAACCCCGACCTGGCTTCGGTTGCCGACAAGCTAAGGCACTCGAAGCACATCGATACACTCAGACAACTTTTCGGTCCGCACGTCGTCAACGATCCCGATCTGCTCGTGTCGGAAGCCATGTTCGCGATCGGTCGGTATGAATTCGAAGACCCGGCGTTCCATCCATTCTCGAGCAAATACGACGCCTGGCTCGAAGGACGTGCACGCCTCACGCGAGCCGAACTACGTGGCTTGCGTCTGTTCAACGACAAGGACAAGGCCAATTGCGCGGGTTGCCACCTGAGCCAGCCGACGTCGGACGGCCTTCCACCTCTTTTTACCGACACGCAGTATGAAGCGCTCGGCGTGCCGCGCAATCGCGAACTTGCGCCGAACAGGAATCCGAAGTTCTACGACATGGGCATTTGTGGGCCCTTCCGGACCGACATGGCCAGGGAGACGCAGTATTGCGGCATGTTCCTGACGCCGACACTGCGCAATGCCGCCGAACGCAAGACGTTCTTCCACAATGGCGTGTATCACGACCTCAAGCAGGTGCTGGACTTCTACAACCTGCGCAATACGTCGCCGGACAGAATCTATCCGCGCGATGCGTCGGGCAAGGTGCAGAAGTACGACGATCTGCCGCCGCAATACCATGCGAACGTGGATGTCGCCGATGCGCCGTTCGACCGCAAGTTCGGCGACCAGCCCGCAATGACCGATCAAGACATCCAGGACATCATCGCGTTCATGAAGACGCTGAGCGACGGGTACAAGGACTGAGCAGCCGCGCTGGACGCCGCCGCTGCAGCTTCCAGGCTGCGGCACGCGGCCCGGTGCGGTATCCTTGCCGGTCCGCGACCTTATCCCTACCCTCCCCGATGGCCGATTTTCCTTTCGACGCCGTGCTCTTCGACTGCGACGGCGTGCTCGTCGATTCCGAACCGATCACGAATCGCGTGCTCACCGAGATGCTCGGCGAGCTCGGCTGGCATTTGAGCGTCGAAGAGACGATGCGCATTTTCGTCGGCAAGATGGTCAGGGACGAAGCCGCGTTGATCGAGGCGCGCACCGGCTTCGCGATCACGGCCGAGTGGCTGGCGCAGTTCCGCGCGCGTCGCAACGTGGCGCTCGACAATGAGTTGCGCGCGATCGACGGCGCGCCGGCCGCGGTGCGCGCGCTGCAGCAAACGTTGAACGGACGCATTGCGGTAGCGTCGGGCGCGGATCGCGTGAAGATCGAATTGCAGCTTGTGAAGGCTGGCATCCTCGACTGCTTCGACGGACGCATCTTCAGCGGCCACGAAACGCCGCGCAGCAAGCCGTTTCCCGACGTCTACCTCGCCGCAGCCGCGGCACTGGGCGTCGAGCCGACACGCTGTGCGGTCATCGAGGATACGGTGACGGGCGCGACCGCGGGCGTCGCGGCCGGCGCGACGGTATTCGGCTATTGCCCGACGCACCTCGGCCATAGCAGCGCGACCGCGTTGCATGGCGCGGGCGCGGTGCACGTGTTCAGGGAGATGGCTGCGCTACCGGCGTTGCTCGCGGGATGGGGCACGCGCTGATCGACCGACGTGTTGGCGGTTGAACGACACCGGCTTGCCGCAAGTTGGCCAACGCCGATCAGTTTTCGACTGCGCAGATCCGGTCGATCAGCGCTCGACCCAGCACAGACGTTGAATTCCGCCGCATGGCATGGTGCGTGCAACTGGAACGCCCGGGCGTAAAGCATTTGCGCGCTCGATACCCATCCAACGTTGCCGGAGATTCATCATGACCATCCTGACCCTTGCCGACCTGTCGCGCTGCGACGACCTCGACCACGCAGCTGCACAGTCCGTGCGCGGCGGCCACTCGTGTTTCCCGCACGAATACCCGCCTTCGTGTTACGGCGAAAAACCGCCGGTTCGCGGCCCGTCGTACTACAACCCGCCCTCCTACAACCCCTGCCAGCCCGTGCATTACGGCTGCGGGCCGGTCTACACCCCGGTCTGCCATCCGGAGCCGGTCAAGATCGTGCCGCTGTAAGCACGAGGCCCAGCGCCGCTGCGTACGACGGCGCAATCACGCATGGGTTGCGGCCCGGGTTGGTACGATCGGGCCGCATCGCGCGCTTCATGCTCTTTTTCGAAGGTCCCTTCGCGTGCGGTAAGTCGGGTTCCGGATGCGCTCACGCAAATGAAAAAAGCCACCGGTCCTTCGACCGGTGGCCTTTGAAACACGTCGCCGAGGCTAAAAGTCGACGGCGTTAAACCTTCGCCACACGCCCGTACGTATCCTCGAACCGCACGATGTCATCCTCGCCGAGATACGCGCCCGACTGCACCTCGATCAACTCGAGCGGAATCTTGCCGGGGTTCAGCAGCCGGTGCGTGACGCCGAGCGGAATGTAGGTCGACTGATTTTCGGTCAGCATGATTTCCTTGTCGCCGTTCGTCACGAGCGCGGTGCCCTTCACGACGATCCAGTGCTCCGCGCGATGATGATGCATCTGCAGACTCAGCTGCGCGCCCGGATTGACGACGATGCGTTTGACCTGGAAGCGCTCGCCGCTATCGATGCCTTCATACGACCCCCACGGCCGCACCACGCGACGATGCGTGACCGACTCGTGACGCCCCATCGCATTGAGCTGCGCGACGATCTTCTTCACGTCCTGCGCCTGATCCCGATGCGCGACCAGCACCGCGTCCGCGGTCTCGACGATCACGACGTTCTCGAGCCCGATCGCCGCCACCAGCCGATGCTCGGCGCGAATGTACGAGTTGCTGACCGCCTCGGTCAGCACGTCGCCGATCAGCGCGTTGTTCTGCGCATCTCGCTCGGCGATGTCCGCGAGCGCGGTCCACGAACCGATGTCGTTCCAGCCGAGATCGGCGACCGCGACGACGGCCGCGCATTGGGTCTTCTCCATCACCGCGTGGTCGACGGAAAGGTTCGGGCAGGCGGCGAACGCCTCGGCATCGAGTCGCACGAAATCATGATCCTGCTGCGCGCTGTGCAGCGACAGTTCGGCCTGACGCGCGATCTCCGGCTCGTAGCGGCGCAGTTCGTCCATATACGTCGACGCCTTCAGCATGAACATGCCGCTATTCCAGTAGTAACGGCCTTCGTCGATGAAGCGCTGAGCGGTCGCGGCATCGGGCTTCTCGACGAACGAGTCGACCGCGAACGTCTGCGTGCCGTCGATCAGCGCCGCGCCCGCGCGGATGTAACCGTAGCCGGTATGCGGCTCGGTCGGCGCGATGCCGAACGTGACCAGATGCCCGTCTTTCGCGATCTGTGCTGCCGCTTCGACCGCCTTCACGAACGCGGCCTCGCCGGCGATCACGTGATCGGACGGCAGCACCAGCAGCAACGCGTCGGGCGCGTCGCGCAACGCGAGCAATGCCGCCACGGCGATGGCCGGCGCCGTGTTACGGCTCGCCGTTTCCAGCACGATGCGCGACGAACCCACGTCGACCTGGCGCAGTTGCTCGGCGACAAGAAAACGCTGCTCGTTGTTCGTGACGACGATCGGCGCGGTCACATCATCGATGCCGCGCAGGCGCAACGCGGTTTGCTGGACCAGCGTGTGTTCGCCGGTCAGTGCCAGATACTGCTTCGGGTAGCCGCCACGCGACATCGGCCACAGTCGTGTGCCGCTGCCGCCGCAAAGAATTACGGGATGGATGTGCATATTTCAGGTCCTCGTTTGTGTCTTATCAATCGACTGCATCGAGCATCTGCGTCTTGCTTGCGTCGTCCGTTGCTGGCCGTCTTTTTTTCCGCGCCACTTATTGCTTGCCAAGCCACTCCATTCGCACCGACTCGAGCTCGCGCGGCAAGCGCGCCGAAACCGGCGCGCGGCGCGGCAATTCGACGAAGCCGAGACGCCGGTACAGCGCGTATGCGCGCTTGTTGCTCACCAACACGGCGAATTCCGCCCATTCCCACGCGTCGCGATCCGCGAGCAGCGCGGCGACGAGCCGGTAGTTCATTTCGTGACTCGGCCGCAACGCGCTCACGCGGCCCAGCAATGGCGCGCCGGCCATCGCCATGTCGCCGACCAGATCGAGCACGCGGTGCCGCACGAACTCGTCGGGCACGCGCATGCCGCCGAGCACCCGATTGCCGACCTCATGTGACAATTGGTTGTTACACCTAGAGTCCGCCATTGGATTTAAGATTGAGGCTCCCCAACACATACCAATGTCCTACGTGAACAAACCTCTGTTCTTCATACATCCGCCGAAATGTGGCGGTTCCACTGTTATTTCCTTTTTTGACCTTAATCTCGATCGCGATAAATTCATCAATTTCGTGTGGGGTGGGGTATCTCGGGAAAAAACACGAGAGCGATTTTTGGCAAGCGGAATCGGCGGCGGTCATGATCCTATCGGCATTCATCGAGACCTCAAGATGCCGTTGGAATATTGCAGTATTTTGCGCAACCCGCTTAGTCGGCAGACCTCGCATTACTGGTTCGCGCGTAACGGAAAAAACGGGGGCGTCGCGCGCGGAGTTTCGGTTTCCGAGGCTGAAGCGCTGGCGCAAGGCGGTGAATTGTCGCTGGACGACTGGGTGAGCGAATCGTGCAGCGGCAAGAATCTGTTCGTGCAAATGCTGAGCGGCCATGGCCGCGTGAACCGTGAAAGCCTCGAAATCGCGATTGAGAACGTCCGGCAACATATCCCGACAGTCGGTCTCTGTGAAGACATGAGCGATTTTCTGCTTCGTCTTTGCGGTAGAACCGGAATGCGTTTGCCGTTCTTCATCCGGACGAATGTGACGGAAGGCGTGCCCAAGGAGCGCTCGCCGCTATCCGAACGAGCCCGTAAAAAATTTGTCGAAGACAACCAACTGGACTACGAGTTGTACCAATACGTGTGCGATGACATCACACGGGAACGGGAGTCGTACGGCGCTATTTATACCCGGGCCATAGACGCTGTTCGCCTGATTCAGCGGCAGATCGATGCTCTCGACAATCCCTATATTTATACCGGTAAGTCGAACATGTTCGGATTCGACGAAAATCATTTGCGCATGGTGCGCGAAGTCGCTACCTCGGCTGATCTCTCTCCGATCGATGCATATATCGAGCTGGCGCATTCGCGTCGCCGCGAATGCGGCGACCTGTTCGATGGTTTCGTGGACGCAGTGAATGACGACATGGTGCACGGCTGGGCGGTGAATCTGAGCGTACCGGACAAATGCGTACCGATTGAAATATGGGTACGGGAAAAGCTGGTTGCGACGACGCTGACTGGCAACCCGCGGCCGGATGTGGCTGCTGCGGGCTATGGGTCCGATCGTTGTGGCTTTGCTGTTCGGTTACCGGAGGAGGCGCAGGAGGGATTCAGGGTTAAGATTGCAGGGTCTGTGCAAACGATACAATGTGCGGGGACTTGGCAGCGGGGTTGGCATATGGCGTGAGACGCCGTCCTGCTCCGGTCGTGCCCACTCGCGTTTGAGCACTTCAACGAACATCACCCTCATAGCGAGCTGAAGTACCGCTCGCCACGCGAGGTATGAGGCTTGTCGGCCTCTCCAAGGACAATCGGACACCGAAGACCGTTTCTGGCCAACTGTCGCCCCACGCGGTCGGCCGTAGCCGGACCCAGAGTGTGCGAAAACGCATTGATCGCCTAAACTGAATCAACGCACTGAGACCGGGTGAATCATGAAGCGATTTGTTGAAGGCGATGACCGCTAGCAGGTCGCACTGCTTCCCGAATGCGTCGATGACTACATCCGACAGGACAATCCGGTCAGGGTCGCAGATGCTTTTGTCGACGAGCTAAACTTTGACGACCTCGGTTTTAACGGTACCACTCCAGAGTCACCGGACGCCCGTCCTACCATCTTGGCGTGCTGCTTAGGATCTACATCTAGGGCATCGAAGCCAATTGCATACAGCTCGGCCTGGAAACCAGGACGCTCAGCCATTCAAACAAAGCCGATGCGGTGGTTACCCACCGCATCGGCCGAGAAAATGTCCGGAGCACATACCCGCAGCGTCATATCGTCTTCGCCTCCGCAATGTCGTTCAACCGTCGCGCATACGCGCGTGCGACTGCCTCAACTGAGTAGTCGCGCTCGATGCGCGCCTTCCCCGCCAGTGCGATGCGCTCACGGAGTGGCGCATCGTCGATCATGCGTTTGAGCTGTTCCGCCGCGATCGATACCTCCGGATCGCACCAGTACTGACCTTCGGCGAACAGGTAGTCGCCGGGGCGCAGCGGCACGAGTTCGCCATCCACGAGGAACGCGGTGTCGGGTTCGCAAAAGTCGACGTTGCCAGAGAAGTTCGTGACCACGACCGGCTGCCCCAACGCCATCGCCTCCGCGATCACGCGGCCGAAGCCTTCGCTACGGTGCAGCGAAATGTAGGCGTCGCAGCAGGCCATGAAGTCGGTCGAGTCCTGGCGGCTCAGGCGCTCGGACACGATGTGAATGCGGCTATCGCCCGCGACAAGGTCGAGCACGGCGCGCCACACCGGGTCGTCGTCGCGCACGTTCATCGCCTTGATGACGAGCCCGACGCCCGGCGAGCTCTCGCCGAACGCCTGCTTGAACGCCTGCACGCCGGCGAGCGGATTCTTGCGGCTCAGCCACGAGTTGCCGTCGAACATCAGGTAGAACAGGAACTCGTTGGCCGGCAGGCCAAAGCGCTCGCGCTTCGGCTCAAGCGGCGCGGGGACTTCGACCGCCATCGGCATCTGGTAGACCGGCGTGTTGCCGAGCCGGCTGTAGACGCTCTGGACGAACCGGCTCTGCGCCCAGATCTCGTCGACCATCTGATGCACCTTGCCGAACGCGCTCGGCCAGTGAGGCAGTTCCCACGGCCACGCGCCGATCTTGTACGTCGGTGCGTCGATAAATTTACGGCCGCCCTCCAGCGCAAGGCGCACCATTTCCGGCGCCGGCAGGCAGATCAGGCTGATGTTGTACTTGAGCTCGTCGCTGATCAGATGATCGACCGAGTGTTCGAGGCGCGCGGGTCCCGCCATTGGCGCGTTGATCAGCGTGACCGGCGTGGACGACAGTTGCAGCACGCGCCCGGCCATGCGGGCATCTTCGCCCAGGCCGAGCACGCCTTGCGGGAAGCCGATCACGTTCACGCCGTGGTCATAGCCGACCCCTTCAAGACGCGCGCGATAGCGGGCCGGCTCGCGCTCGTGGTCATCGCTGTCGTCTTCGGCGCTCTCGACCCGCCGTATCTTGAGCGATCCAAGCAACGGATATTCGACTTCGGCCCACTCGTTCCACCAGCTCACGAGCTGAGCGCGACCCGCTTCCGTGTTCATGTCGTAGACGCTGCGCAGATCGGCGCGGTCATTCGCGATCAGAATCAGAAAGCGCGGCAGCAACGAGGTATCAGCCTGCTGCTCGTTGTCGATGTTGGACAGCACGTCGGCCAGACGGACAGCCGACCATTTAATGGCGCGATACTCGTGTTGTCCGTCTCTGTCCCACCACGACAAGCACTTGATGCGTCCGACGAAGCTGTCCAGCGAGCAGAACTCTTGCAGATCCGTTCGCTCCTCGACGATCATTCGCAGGAAGCGCGGCACCGGCAGCCAGTCGGGATGCTCGCCCCATTCCATCTCGAACAGCGGCGCGGGCACCGTGGGCGGGACCCACTTGATCGCGCGATACTGGGACTGACCATGTTCGAGCCACCACGACAGGCAATTGAGCCGACCGACAAAAGTGTACAGCGAACCGAACGCGGCGTGGAGGTCCGACCGTTCCCCGACGATCTGCGACAGAAAGCGCGGCACGTGGGGGCCGTCGTCAACAGCGGGCTGCGTGGGTTCGAGTAGCCCGCCGCCGATAGGCGGCTGGGCCCACTTGATCCGCTTGTACTCGAGGTAACCGTGCTCCGCCCACCAGCTCAGGCAAGCGAGCCGGCCGGTCAGCGTAGTCAGGTCGAAGGCGCTGCGCAGATCGGGGCGCCCGGTCGTAATGAGCGCGAGAAAGCGCGGAACCGGTATGTTGCTGGACTGGGGCGAGTCGATCGGCTCCAGCAGTTCGGGCCAGGAAATCGGTTCGAGCAAGGTTTCGGCGAGGTGCTTTGTGTCGAGCACGCTCGGTGCGGTCGCGCCCAGCCAGTATGTAACTGCGTCCGGATGCTGATCGATCAGCGTATCGTTATCGAGTTGATGCAGATATTCAAGATCTTCCTGACGAAGCGCCCAGTGGAAATCCGGGTATGTCTCACGCGCCGTCATTTCCCACCAGAAGTACAGCGTGACCCGATCGTCCAGCGTATTCGAATCGAAGGGCGCGAGGTCGGCTCTGAATTTCACCAGAAAGTAGATCGCGCTCGGCAGGCAGAACTGCTCTGCCGGCGACGGGTGCCAGTACTCTGCCAGCCACTCTGTCTTGTTGTTCGGTCCCAGATTAACCAAGTTTTGCAATCCCTGAAGGCCATGCGAAGGAAAGTCGTCGGCGGTCAGCGTCGGTTTGGGCGAGCAATGATGGGCGCTCAATACCAGATCGCCCCGGCGCTGCCGGACCACCTCGAATTCCTGATTGAAGCGGCTGATTTTTTTCGGCGTATGGGTTCGCAAATCGCCGACGCCGAGCACCACGCTGCTGTGCTGAACCGGCTACGCCCGATTCGCGCCCACGTTCGCCTGCAGCGACAACGAAATCATTTTTTCGAGCCAGTCGGCGTTGATGACTTCGATGTCGTTGTTCATCAGGCGGACGAAGTGGGCCGTGCTCGCCAGCGTGATGCGATTATTCAGCGCCGAGTAGTTATTTCCGAATGAAATAAACGTCCTGGTTGTCGTCCCAGCCGCCAACGATACGTTCCACGATCGTAAGTTTGTTTTCTTCGCAGAAAGTCCGAAGCCAGCGTTCCGGAATCATCGAAACACCGTAACTTTCCCCGAAATCTTTGGCGACTCTGGCTCGCGACGAATTTTTAGGTTGAGATTCAACAAAGGCGTATTCTCCCGCATCGTAAGAAGAAAGCAGGCGTTTTCGCGCTTCTTCTCCTACCGAATAGCAATCGGTTTCACTTAGACGCTCTCTCGACCGCGCGCCGTGTGTGGTTACGACAGCAATGCCGCCAGACCGAAGCTTGCCGAAGAAATGCTTCATTGCAGATCGGCCGTCTGCCAGCGACAGATGGGTGAGGAGGGACTCCAGTGCAGCGACGTCGAACTTTCCGTTTTCGATTGAGGCAAATTCAAAGAACGGGGCAATGATGTCATGCCCGTGTACGCCGAAGGTCGAACGGCAAAAGTCTACAGCCGGCGCCACGATATCTGCAACGTGGACATCAGATGACGTGAACTTCTTAACGAGATGCCGGGTGGTGCGTCCGTAACCACAGGGAAGCTGAAGGATTGTTGGATTTTTGCTACCGACCAACCTGGCAGCCCGCTCCACAAATTCCGCCATCTGCGAACCGGCCGATTCATAGTGGGCTATAGAACCCTCGAACACGTCGTCGTTGGGGTGGATCGGTGCCGCAACTGCGATTTCGACTTTCGGTCTATCGGCGGCACCGGCGGCGACAGACTCGGCGAATACCTCATCGACACCTAATTCTTTCAGAGCATTTCGGATTGTCAGATTTTCGGCACGGTCTCGCAGACCCAGCTGATTTTTAACAGTCTCACTGAGTCGGGTAATTCTGCGTCGAGCCTCAATCAACGCGGCGACCTGCTCGTATTCGCGTAAGCGCTCGCCACTCAGCTTGCCTTCCGCCCCTGCAACGCCTGTCGAATTACTCAGATCAGATTTGATGTAATAGTCACCGACGATGGTGCCAACCAATTTGAAATCTGAGGGATATGCGGCCGTAATGCGTAGCAGAAGATCGTAATCTTCCTCCCAAGTCAGCAGAGGATCGAAATAGAGTTCGGCAGAAGTAATCGATCTATCGATCATATAGGAATGAATCGGGCAGAAGTTAGCCACGAACAGATCCTCGATACCTTCGCCAGGAAAAACCGCAGAATCTGCGCGCGTAGCCACGATAAATTGCGGGGATACATCGGCGTGCACCACTCTGACAGATGAGAAGACAATTGCGGCGTTGCTTGTCTTCAATCGGTCGACCAGAAGACTGTAAGCCTCCGGATACAACACATCATCGTAGTCAAGAAAAGCGACATACTGACCGCTAGCCTTGGATAGGCCCAGATTCAACAGTTCTGTTCGCGCATCTTTTGGTTCTTCCGAAGCGAAATTCACTAACTCCAGCGAAGGAGCGTCGTGCATCTTGAGCAAGCGAGCAAGCGATGCCTCGACCTGTGCGATATCAGAAGGCGAGAACCTTTGTAACACAACAATAATATTGAGTGGACGATAGGTTTGACCGACAAGCGAGAAAACGCAACGTTCCAGCTCATTAAGGCGCTTGACGTCGTGAAGCCTAACGATACAGTCTACTTGATCTTCAATCATGGTTTTACCAACGCGGTTTCGCGAAGCTTGTGTGTGCGGTGAAATCGGCGATCTTGCTCCACTCAACGGGAACAGGCTCTGGATAATGCTGAGGTAATTGCTTCCCCAAGCCATCCATTTCGCTCCGCAACCACTGCTCGAACTCCGCGCCACGCCACTTCCTCGCTAACAAGCAAGCAGCTGTGTAGATCATTTCTACCGTCGACGCGCTCATCTTGCGATTGGTGACACGATGAAGGAAAAGTGCCTGCGGACAAGTTTTCAGACTGAATCCAAGCGCTCTGGCACGCCAGGAAAGGTCGACATCCTCGCAATACATAAAGAAGCTCTCATCGAACCCACCCACTTCCTCGAAGCACGTCTTGGAAATTGCCAGGCACGCACCAGAAACCCAAGGAGTTTCGAGCGTCAATGAATCGTAGGGTTTGGGGTGTTCTGAAGGAAATTGAAGTGCTTCGACCAATGATCTTCCGTCTGCCGTGAATACGGCTTTAACCAGGCTGCCAATCGCGTCCGGATGCAAAACTCCATCCGGATTGAGGCAAATATAGATGTCAGCACCGTCGTCGAAAGCCGCACGCATCAACCTATTGTGACCAGCGCCAAAGCCAACATTGCCCTCGGATTGAAAACGTGTCAGGAAGCTGCGGTCTAAATCGTAATGTTCGGTGGGGTCACCGTTATCGAGCAGGAAGAGACTGTTCGCTACTGGCAGGTCGGCCTCGGAGAGAGAGATACGAGCCGCTTCGACCGCACGTTGAAGTTCCGCTCGGTCATTGTTATAGGTGACGATCCCGATAACGACCTTTGCGTTGTGTGGCGTTTTGACCTGCAGACCGAGAGCGCGTTGCTGAATGATGTCGGCCAATCGTCGAGGCGGTTCTGCGATCGGTGTCGGCCGAACGGCGCGGATCTTGACACCCTTTGGGTCAAGAAGATGAAAAACATAATGCTTTGCAAAAGCTTTCAACTCCCGCGCGGAGGCAATGGCGATCATCGCCGGAGTTTTCTCATACAGCTCTGGCCGCGCAATTTTCATCCAATGAAAACCTGCACGCTCGCAAGCGTAGAAGAAAAGCCGTTCGATTGAATGCGCGAGCGTGGCGTCCGTCTGATTTGTTTCAGCCGGAAAATCTTCGAGACTCAGATTCAACTCGACGAGATTTTTCAGGGCCGCCGTCCGCGCCCAGAACATCGATCCCGATGGAAAATCGAGCGGTGTCGATTTGTCTATAGCGAAACCGAGACGGTTTGCAAGCCCCTGCGCGCCGTCGAAGTTGCCCCCCCAATTGGTCCAGTGCCGCATTGTTTCAAAATGCTGAGCGGCGACCATCCCCAGGTTGGGATCATGCTCGAATGCGTAAAGGACACTGCTGACGACTTCAGCCGAACCGGAAAGACTTTCGAGAAGAAAGTGACGCCATTGAGCCAATGCACTTGCATGATGTGAACGCTTGCCATGCAGACATAGAACGAAGTCATAGCGCTCGAAAACGCTCTTGAACGCGAGCAATTTTGGCGCGATATCGCGACCGCGGTTCTGGACAACACAAACTTCGACCGTGCCTTTCGTCCAGCCCTTGAAAGCATTCTGGATTAATCCGGCCGAGAATAAATCACAGGTCGATATATATACATCGACACCGACCGGAATGTTGTTCAAATACACACGGAACTCTGGCGCGAGTTCAGGATAAAACAAATGAATGATCGCAGCGACGCGCTCCGTTTTTATCTGATTCAACGTCGGAAACTGAAACGGAACCTTGACGCTATAGTCGACTTCGATAGCACGACCTGCCTCCGGAGGCGTCACCGGCGGCAGTGGAGCGCCTTCTAACTGAACGGACGGCATGACCCGCTTCAAGTGCTTGGTCAGAGGATGCAGGAATCGCGTCCATGAACGACGTGGCCCTGTGATGGACTGCGCAGATGTCTCGCGCATTGTCGCCACTTCGGCCGCAGCCGCATCCGCGATCGCGCGATATCGGCCTTCGATCGCTTTGATTCTGCGCCGCTCGTCCAGAATCATGTCGCGCAGCATTAGACGGTTCTCGTCTTTGCGCCAGAAGTGCTGGGCTGTATCTAAGGATCCCGCGTTTGCCACGGTATTTGGCGCGTCCGGGCGCTCTTCAGTCGCTACTGCAAGCGAGGAGAACACAGGATCTTGTTCCGTTGTAATCGAATTCATGCGATAGCAAAAGTTGTGGAATATGCGAGACCGAAACTGTATGACCTGATGCAAGACCGGCCGCCCAAGAGTCAACGACACCCAACTCAATTAGGCCGGCTGCATTGTACCTGAGGATCTGCTGCAGATTTTCACACGCGACCGCAGTGGGCCAACTGGCATCCGTCGGTCACCAGTTAAATTTACCGATCGAATCAGCGACAAACCTCTTCCAACTCTCAAGAAGCAAGCTCCAATAGTCCTCGCCTTCCAAACCTTACGGCCGCCAGTCACCAGTGATGAACAAAAAGATCTGGAATACCATTCTTAAATTTTCTCAATGATATCAACAAGCTCGAATTGACCAAGAGATCATTTGACTTTAATTAGTAAAAAAACAAACCGTCCAGACAAAACAAAAGCCCCGCAAGATCGAAATCTTGCGGGGCTTTTTTCCGAGGCTGACGCTAAAGCGTTATCCGCTTAGCGCGACATCATATTCATGCTGACGTTATGCAACACCCACAACGTCCCGCCAACCACGATCACAGCGGTCAGCACGGTGAACGCAAACGCCGTCACGTTCCAGCGCTGCGACGACGACGTGTTCATATGCAGGAAGAACACCAGATGCACGAGGATCTGCACGAACGCGAGACCCGCGATCGCGAGCAACGCGCTCTGGCCAGTCAACGTGCCGGTCATTACGATCGCGAAGGCCGCGAAGGTCAGAATGACGGAGAGCACGAAGCCCGCCGTATAGCTGCCGAAGCTGCCGTGACCGCCTTCCGAGTGTGCGCCATGGGCGCTATGACTATGGTCCATTTAGATCACGCTCGCAAGATAGACAAAGGTGAAAACGCCGATCCACACGACGTCGAGGAAGTGCCAGAAAAGGCTCAGGCACGTCAGACGGATCATGTCGCGTTCGGTCAGGTCGCGATGACGCATCACCTGCAGCGCCAGCACGACCATCCAGATCAGGCCGAACGTCACGTGCAGGCCGTGCGTGCCGACCAGCGTGAAGAACGACGACAGGAACGCGCTGCGGCTCGGACCCGCGCCTTCGGCGATCAGGTGCGAAAACTCGCGCATTTCCAGCACGAGGAACGCGAGGCCCAGCAGGAACGTCACGCCGAGCCAGCCGAGCAGCACGCCCTTGCGGTTCTTGTGCGCGCCGAGCATCGCGAAGCCGTACGTGATACTCGAGAGCAGCAGCATCGTCGTTTCAAGTGCGACGCCCGGAATCTCGAACAGGTCCTTGCCGCTCGGACCGCCCGCGAACTGGTGGCTCATCACCGCGAACACCGCGAACAGCGCCGCGAAGATGATGCAGTCGGTCATCAGGTACAGCCAGAAACCGAACACCGAGTGCGACGGCACATGGTCCGGCGCGAGTTGCGGCTCAACCGCAATTGTCTTCTGTAACATCAGTCCACCTCCAGCGCGACCTGCTTGCCGGCGCTTGCGCCGACACCGGCCACGGCACCAGCACCGCCGTTGCGATTCTCTTCAATCAGCGCAACAGTGTCGGCAGGAATGTAATAGCCGTCGTTGTCCATGAAGCTGTAGATGATCACGGTGGCGATCGCGCCGACCGCGCCAACGATCGCAAGCCACCAGATGTGCCACACACCGGCAAAACCGAGCACCAGCGAGAACAGACCCACCAACAGACCCGCAGACGTATTCGACGGCATGTGAATGTCGCGATACGCCGGCACTTTCACACCGCCCTTGCGCGACTTCATTTCGGTGAACGCGTCGAGCGAGCGGACGTCCGGGATGTGCGCGAAGTTATAAGCCGGCGGCGGCGAACTCGTCGCCCATTCCAGCGTATGACCGTCCCACGGATCGCCCGTGAGGTCGCGGTTTTCCTTCAGGTTGCGATCGCGGATGCTGACGACCAGTTGCAGCAGTTGGCAAGCGATACCGATTGCGATCAGCACCGCGCCGAACGCGGCGGCGATCAGCCACGGATGCCAGGTCGGGTTGTCGTAGTGGTTCAGACGACGCGTCATGCCCATGAAGCCGAGCACGTACAGCGGCGTGAACGCAACCCAGAAGCCGATCTGCCAGAACCAGAACGCGGCCTTGCCGAGCTTCTCGTTCAGCTTGAAGCCGAACGCCTTCGGGAACCAGTAGTTGAAGCCGGCCAGATAGCCGAACAGCACGCCACCGATAATTACGTTATGGAAGTGAGCGATCAGGAACAGGCTGTTGTGCAGCATGAAGTCCGCGCCCGGAATCGCCATCATCACGCCGGTCATACCGCCGATCGTGAAAGTGATGATGAAGCCGATCGTCCACAAAACCGGCGTCGTGAATTGCAGACGGCCCTTGTAGATCGTGAACAGCCAGTTGAACACTTTGACGCCAGTCGGGATCGAGATGATCATCGTCGCGATACCGAAGAACGCATTGACGTCCGCGCCGGAACCCATCGTGAAGAAGTGGTGCAACCACACGAGGAACGACAGCACCATGATCGCGCAGGTCGCCCACACCATCGTCTTGTAGCCGAACAGCGGCTTTTTAGCGAAGGTCGCGACGACTTCCGAGAAGATACCGAACGCCGGCAGGATCAGGATGTACACCTCGGGGTGACCCCATGCCCAGATCAGGTTCAGGTACAGCATCGCGTTGCCGCCGGCATCGTTCGTGAAGAAGTGCATGCCGAGGTAACGGTCCAGACCGAGCAGCGCGAGCGTGACGGTCAGGATCGGGAACGACGCCATGATCAGCACGTTGGTGCACAGCGCGGTCCACGTGAACACCGGCATCTTCATGAACGACATGCCCGGCGCGCGCATCTTCACGATGGTCACGAAGAAGTTCACCCCGGTCAGCAACGTGCCGATACCGGAGAGCTGCAAGCTCCACAGGTAGTAGTCGACGCCGACGCCGGGGCTGAACTGCAATTCGGACAGCGGCGGATAAGCGAGCCAGCCCGTCTGCGCGAATTCACCGATCACCAGCGAGATATTGATCAGGATCGCGCTGATTGCCGTCATCCAGAAGCTCAGCGAGTTGATGAACGGGAACGCGACGTCGCGTGCGCCGATCTGCAGGGGCACGATGAGGTTCATCAGACCGACCATGAACGCCATCGCCATGAAGAAGATCATGATGACGCCGTGCGCGGTGAAGATCTGGTCGTAGTGATGCGGCGGCAAAAAGCCCGGGGCCAGGTAAGACAGCGCCAGTTGCATACGCATCATGATCGCGTCGGCGAAGCCGCGCAGCAGCATGATGAAGGCAATGACGATATACATGACACCGATCTTCTTGTGGTCGACCGAGGTCAACCATTCGGCCCACAAGTAGCGCCATTTGCCGAAATACGTGATTGCGCCGAGCACGGCCAGCGCAGCGAGAATCATCCCCGCGCCCGCCGTAACGATGATTGGCTCGTGATACGGGATCGCATCGAGCGTTAGTTTTCCGAACATGCGTTACCCCTTAGGCGCACAGTTAGCGTCCTTGTTGTCGAGGACGTTGCCGTTGTTGTAGCGGGCGATGATGTTGTTGAACAGCTTCGGATCGACCGTCGAAAAGTACCGCACCGGGTCCTTTTCGCTCGGCTCGGACACCGCGTGATAGCGGTCCATGTCGAGACGATCCGACGAAGCGCGAACCTTGGCGACCCACGCGTTGAAGTCTTCAGGAGAGCTGGCGAGCGTGCGGAACTTCATGTCCGAGAAGCCCTTGCCGCTGAAGTTTGCCGAGGTGCCCGCGTAGTCGCCGGCGTGATCGGCGATCAGGTGCAGGCGCGTCTGCATGCCCGCCATCGCGTAGATCTGGCCGCCCAGCTGCGGGATGAAGAACGAGTTCATCACCGTGTCCGACGTGATCCGGAAGTTCACCGGCGTGCCGACCGGGATCGCGAGCTGGTTCACCGACGCGATGCCGAGGTCCGGATAGATGAAGAGCCACTTCCAATCGAGCGCGACGACTTCGACGTTGATCGGCTTGACCTGCGATTCGAGCGGGCGATACGGATCGAGCTCATGCGTCGTCCGCCACGTCAACACTGCGAGGAACAGAATGATCAAAGTCGGAATCGTCCAGACGACGACTTCAACCGCGGTGGAATGCGTCCACCCTGGCTGGTAGTCGGCGTTCCTGTTCGATGCGCGGTAACGCCACGCGAAAAACAGTGTCATCAGAATCACCGGCACCACGACGATCAGCATGGCCCACACCGAAGTCGCGATCAGATCACGCTCCGCGAGTCCCACACTCCCCTTCGGATTCAGAATATCGAGGTTGCTGCAACCCGAAAGCAGCAACATGAGGCTGGCGGAAATGAAACTTGCCGGCCTTCTCAGCGTCCGTCCTTTCATATCCACTGCCTCGTTTTTTTGACTTCAACGAACGTCATTCGACGGCTCTCCATTAATAAGCGCTCGCATAATAGGGGGGCATCGGGTGCTAATAAACACTCGATTTAGCAACGAACTATTGCGTCGCGACGCAGTGCGACACGTTGCCGCATCTCCCCGCGCACCCTATTCACCAGCGTCGTTTGCGACGCTTCGAAACGAAGCATCGAAAAGCTGACGCATCGCAAAAGTCCCCTGAAATAAGCGCTAAAAATCGCTGGACGCGCAGCGGTTTTCGACGTACTGCAACACGCATGCATTCACAAAGGGATTGATAACGACGCGCAAAAGCGCAAGAGCGTCGCCGCATCCTGACGCGCGGATGCGACAACGACTCTTGCGCTCTGTTCTTTCAACCCGGAGTCTGCGTGGCGACGGGAACCGGTCCGGGCGCCGCTGCCTGCAGATGCTCGCCGCCCTCCGTCGGCACGGAGTCCGACGGCAGCGCCGAGCGTTCCGATTGCGCGAGCAGCGTGGCGACCGACGGATCGATCGCATCGGTAAACGGCTTCGGGTCGAGACCGATCGCGAGCACCAGCAGCGCCAACGCACCGAGCAGCGCGAACTCGCGCTTGCCGAGGTCCTTCAGCTTCGCGACGCGCGCGTTGGCAATCGCACCGAAGATCACGCGCTTGTACATCCACAGCGTGTAGGCCGCGCTCAGAATCAGGGTGGTCGCGGCGATCGCACCGATCCAGAAGTTGAAGCGGATCGCGCCCATCAGCACCATGAATTCGCCGACGAAACCCGACGTGCCCGGCAGACCGATGTTGGCCATCGAGAACAGCATCACGAAAGCGGCAAAGCGCGGCATCGTGTTGGCGACGCCGCCGTATTCGGCGATCGACGCGGATTTCGTGCGGTCGTAGAGCATGCCGGTGCACAACAGCATCGCGCCGGACACCACGCCGTACGAGATCATCTGCACGATTGCGCCGGACTGGCCGAAGCGGTTGAAAACGAACAGACCGAGCGTGACGAGGCCCATATGCGCGACCGTCGAATACGCGAGCAGGCGGCGCATGTCGGTCTGCACGAGTGCGAGCAGGCTCGAATAGATCACCGCGACGAGCGACAGCGTGATCATCATCGGCGCGAAGAAATGGCTCGCTTGCGGCGCGATCGGCAGCGCGAAACGCAGCAGACCGTAACCGCCGATCTTCAGCATGCCGATCATCACCGCGGCGCCCGTCGGGCCGTCGAGGTGCACGTCGGGCAGCCACGTGTGCAGCGGCCACATCGGCACCTTCACGCCGAACGCGGCAAGGAAGCCGAGGAAGATCAGCGCCTGCGGCACCATGTCGAGGTGCGCTTCGCGCCACACGGCGAGGTCGAAGCTGTGCGTCAGGCTATACAGATAGAGCAGCGACATCAGCATCATCAGCGAGCCGAGGAACGACACGAAGAAGAACTTCACCGCCGCGTACGTGCGGTTCTTGTGACCGTAGGTGCCGATCAGCAGATACAGCGGGATCAGCGTCGCCTCGAACGCAATGAAGAACATCATGCCGTCGAGGGACGTGAACACACCCTGCATGAAGCCCGACAGCATCAGGAACGCGCCGAAGTATTGCGCGGTGCGCTGCGTGATCGACTCCCACGATGCGATCACGATGATGATCGTCGTCAGCGCGGTCAGCGCGACGAGCCACAGCGAAATCCCGTCGATTCCCACATGCCATGCGATATCGAACGTCGGCGACCAGCGGACGTTCTCGACGAACTGCATCGAGGTCACGTCGTTACGGAAACTCGTCACGAGCGGGATCACCGGCAAGAAACCCGCCACCGCGCCGATCAGCGCGAGCCAGCGTGTGCGATTACGCGCCGCGTCCGACCCGGCGCGCAGAACCACGAACCCGGCGACGATGGGGATCCAGATGAGAAGACTTAGGAGAGGCAATGGCATGTGCTCTGTCAAAACTTGAAGTACAAAACGCCGCGTCAACGCCCCCTGAAACAAGCAGACATTGAAATGGAAATGTAAGTTGGAGTTCGCTGAAATTGACGCGTGGAGCGGTTTCCCGCTACACGTTTACCCGCAGCCGACTGACCAAGGGTGGGAGATTACCAAGATAAGAATAATTTTGCATCGCAACAGCCGCGAAATCCGCGCCACAATACATTGTTGCGACGTGGGCGCTTGCAAAATGGATCGAAATGTGCACTTGCACATTGTTACAAATGCGTCGTTAGGCCTTGGCAGTTTGGCAGCAAAAGCTGGCAATTAGCCGGAGGTTGGCCGCTGTTAGACATTCGCTGTTTATGGGGCTGGTTCGACTGGAACGGATCGTGCTGTCGAATGCTTTTTGACGGCCGCTGACGAGCGGCAACCAAACAAAAATTTGCCTCGTCGGCGATAAAAAAATTTTTGTACGAGCGGTCTAAACCGACCGACGAGGAGGTCGCTAGCGGTGCCGCGCGCCTCGATCAAGGTGCGCTGAAACTGTTCCACTCCAGGCGCACGAATCTTCCGTTTTCCTTACACGGACCGGCGCCGCGCCATGGTAACTGCTGCAGAAACTCGCGCGGCGAGGCACACTCAATTCGCGCAACGGGCTCCCCTCGCCCGACTCCTTTTCCGGACCTCCTCGCATGGCGCTTCGTGACGACGTCGTACCCGCACTCGAATGCCGCGGCCTCAGCAAGCGGTACGGCACCGGCCGCATCGTGCTCGCGCAGCTCGACTTCACACTCGCTGCGGGCGAGTTCGTCGCGATCATGGGCGACTCGGGCGTCGGCAAGTCGACATTGCTCAACCTGGTCGCCGGGCTCGACCGCGCCGATAGCGGCAGCGTGCTAATCGACGGACGCCCGGTCGAACAACTCGACGACAACGCCGCGACGAGACTGCGGCGCCAGAAGCTCGGCTTCGTGTTCCAGGCGTTTCACGTGCTGCCGCATCTGACGCTCGCGCAGAACGTCGCGCTGCCGCTGCTGCTCAATGATCTACCGACGGCCGCCGCGCTCGACATGCTCGCGGCGGTCGGCCTCGGCGGACGCGGCGACGACTTTCCGCGTGATCTGTCCGGCGGCGAATTGCAGCGTGTAGCCATTGCACGCGCACTCGTGCATCGTCCGACGCTGCTTCTCGCCGACGAACCGACCGGCAACCTCGACCCTGCCACCGCGCGCGACGTGCTCGGCCTGTTCCGCGCGCAATGCAAGGCGACCGGCGCGGCGACGATCATGGTCACGCATTCCGAGGCCGCGGCCGCCGTGGCGGACCGCGTGTTGATCCTCAGCGACGGCGACTTGCATGGCGCGCGCGACAAGGCCGCGAACGTCGCGCACGCCGCGGCCCGCTCGACCCACGATGGCCGTTGACCTTCGTCCACTGCCGCGCGCGCCGGGATATCGTGTTCTCGCGCGCTGGCTGATGTTCGCGGAATGGCGCAGTCATCGCGGACGCGCGATCGTCGCCATCGCGACGATCGCACTAGGCGTCGCGCTCGGCTACGCGGTGCAATTGATCAACAGCGCCGCCTTCAACGAATTCTCGGCGGCCGCGCGCAGTCTGTCAGGCGAAGCGGATCTGCAGGTGCGCGGCGCGCAGCCTTTCGTCGACGAGTCCCTCTATCCGCGACTCGCCAACGAACCGGGCGTGGTGCTGGCGAGTCCCGTGCTCGCGCTCGACGTCGCGGTGCCGGGCCGCACCGGTGCACTGCCCGTTCTCGGCATCGACGTCTTCAAGGCGAGGTCGATCACGCCCGATCTGATCGGCGTGCCCTCGCCTGATCGCCCGTTCGACACGCTCGCCTCCGATGCGATATTTCTGTCGACGGCCGCGCAGCAATGGCTGAACGTCAAGACCGGCGACGACGTCACGCTACGCCGCGGTACGTCGGATCTGCATCTGCGCGTCGCGGGCGGGCTCGTGCGCACGCGGCCGGGTCAACGGCTCGCGGTGATGGACATCGCCGCCGCGCAATGGCGATTCGGCAAGGTGGGCAAGCTGACGCGCGTTGACGTGCAACTCGCACGGGGTGTCGATCGGCAACGCTTCAAACGCGATCTGCAACAGCAGCTCGGCAGCACATGGGTAGTCGCCGAGACGCGCGACACCGAGAGCCGCACCGATCGCCTGTCGCGTGCTTACCGGATCAACATGAACGTGCTCGCGCTGGTCGCGCTGTTCACTGGCGCGTTCCTCGTGTTTTCGACTCAGGCACTCGGTGTCGTGCGACGCCGATCGCAATTCGCGATGCTGCGCGTGCTCGGGCTCACGCGAGCTCAGCTATTGCGGCAGATCCTGCTTGAAGGCGCGCTGCTCGGGTTGCTCGGCTCGTTGTGTGGACTTGCGCTCGGCTACGCGATGGCCAGCGGTGCGCTGCGCTTCTTCGGCAGCGATCTCGGCGGCGGCTATTTTCCGGGCGTGCAACCGCGAGTCGGCTTCGAGCCGCTCGCGAGCGTGGTGTTTCTCGCGCTCGGGGTCGCGGTGTCGGTGTTGGGCAGCGTCGCGCCCGCCATCGACGCGGCGCGCGCACGGCCTGCCCCGGCACTCAAGGCCGGTGCCGAGGAAAGCGCATTGGCGCGGCTCGCCACGCCGTGGCCGGCATTCGGCTGTTTGCTGGCGGCCGCCGCGCTGACGCGCGTGCCGCCGTGGTTCGATGCGCCGATCGCCGGTTATCTGGCGGTCGCGTTGCTGCTCGTCGGCGGCATTGCGCTGATGCCGCGCGTGACCGCGCTGATATTCGGCGCGGCAGGCCGCGCGCGCGGCACGCGACGCCGCGCGGGCGCGACGGGCACGCTCGCGATTGCGCGTCTCGCGAATGCGCCGGGGCAGGCGTCGATCGCGATGGGCGGCGTGCTGTCGAGCTTCGCGCTGATCGTCGCGATGGCGATCATGGTGGCCAGCTTCCGCGTGTCTGTCGACGACTGGATCACGCATCTGCTGTCCGCCGATCTGTATGTGCGCGTAGCGTCGGGCGGCAATAGCGGCGACAGTGGCGGCTTGCGGCCCGACGAACAGACGCGCATCGCGACGGTGCCCGGCATCGGCAACGCCGCGTTCGCGCGCATTACACATCTGACGCTCGATCCCGCGCGCCCGGACGTCGCGCTGCTCGCCCGCGAAATCGACGCGACCGATCCGGGCGCGACTCTGCAGATGACCGGCGCGGTGCTGCCGCCGTCCGCGCTTCGCGCCGGCGACATACCTATTTGGGTCTCCGAAGCAATGATCGACCTGTATGGGTATGAGTTAGGTCAACGCGTGCGGTTGTCGCTCGGCGAGCATGGCCAGACGTTCGTCGTAGCCGGCGTCTGGCGCGACTACGCGCGGCAGAGCGGCGCGATCCAGATACGGCTTGCCGATTATCGGCGGCTGACCGGCGACTCCACCGCAACCGATGTCGCCGTGACCGTCGAGCCGGGCGTGACTGTCGAACGCGTCGTCGCAAGTTTGAAGGCGCTGCCGTTCGGCGCTTCGCTCGAGGTGTCGCAACCGGGCGAGATCCGTGCGCGCACGCTGGTGATCTTCGATCGCAGTTTCGCGGTCACGTATCTGCTCGAGGCGGTGGCGATCGTGATCGGATTGTTCGGCGTCGCAGCGACGTTTTCCGCGCAGACGCTCGCGCGCGCCCGTGAGTTCGGGATGTTGCGCCACGTCGGCGTGACGCGCGCGCAGATTCTCGCGATCCTCGCTTCGGAGGGCGGTCTGCTCACCGCATGCGGCATTGCGCTCGGTTTCGCGCTTGGTTTCGCGATCAGCCTGATTCTCGTGTTCGTCGTCAATCCGCAGTCGTTTCACTGGAGCATGTCGCTGCATGTACCGTGGTTAGTGCTTGGCACAGTCGCGTTGGTAATGCTGGTGCTGTCGTGTACGACGGCGGTGGTCGCGGGACGCGGCGCGGTGTCGGTGGATGCAGTGCGCGCGGTGAAGGAGGACTGGTGATGCCAGTTGCGCGGCGTGCGTGTGAAATGCGGTTGATCCGGGATAGCGCGGCCATTCGCGAGGTTTGCTCTGCGCTTGATGGCTGCGCGACGTGCATCGCGCGCCGACACGGCGGGTCACCTCCGCGGCGCCTTCAGCTTTTTTTCCGAGGGCTACTTTGGATTGGCATCGCCGCTGTGTCGCCCTCTTTCGCCGCTAGTAGCGACTCCACTGGATCCACCCCGGTCGCCTTCGCGGCAGTCACGCCAGACCATCCGATCTCGTTTCCGCGGGACAGCGGTGCTCATCCGGCTTTCCGCACCGAATGGTGGTACGCGACAGGCTGGCTCACGACGCCCGACAACCGACCGCTCGGATTCCAGATCACGTTCTTCCGTACGGCGACTGGTCACGATGCCGCCGATCCAAGCGATTTCGCCCCGTCGCAACTGATCATCGCGCACGCTGCGCTGAGCGATCCGGCCATCGGACACCTCGTTCACGATCAACGCATCGCTCGGCAGGGTCTCGGGCTCGCCTACGCGAAGACCGCCAACACCGACGTCAAACTCGACGCCTGGAAAATGATTCGCGCCGCGGACGGCCACTACGACGTCACCGCCGATGCAAGTGGATTCTCGCTACACCTCCAACTCACGCCAACGCAGCCTCCGCTGATTCAGGGCGAGCGCGGTTACTCGCGCAAAGGACCGCGGCCCGAACAGGCGAGCTATTACTACAGCGAACCGCAACTCCGCGTGACGGGCACTGTGGTGCGCCCAGCCGGAGGTGGAAACGACACGACGCGCGATGCAGCAGTGACGGGGACCGCATGGCTCGATCACGAGTGGTCGAGCACGTTGCTCGACGCCAATGCGGTCGGATGGGATTGGCTCGGCGCCAATTTGACGGACGGCTCGGCGCTAATGGCATTCAAGATCCGTAGCCGCGACGGACATGCAATATGGGCCCACGCGACGCTTCGCAGACCCGATGGTCAGGTAACGAATTTCGACCCCGGTGAAGTCGACTTCACGCCGCGTCGCATGTGGCGCTCGCCGCACACGAATACTTCGTATCCGGTCTCGATGACAGTTAGAGCGGGAACGCTGACATGGCAACTCGATCCACTGATGGACGATCAGGAACTCGACTCACGACAGTCGACCGGTGCCGTGTATTGGGAAGGCGCGGTACGGGTGAGTCAACAGAATGCGGATGTGGGGCGAGCCTATCTGGAACTGACGGGTTACGCGGATGCGTTGCGGATCGGAAAGTAGTGAAGCGCGCAAAGTCGGCCGCGTAAACGCAAAAACCCCACCGCGGCGGGTGGGGTTTCTGACTGGGGGGGAGCCTGACGATTACCTACTTTCACACGGGCAATCCGCACTATCATCGGCGTGGAGTCGTTTCACGGTCCTGTTCGGGATGGGAAGGGGTGGGGCCGACTCGCTATGGTCATCAGGCATGACGGGTTGCTGCGTCGCAGGGCTGGAGTCAACCGGTTGCGCCACAGCCAATCGGGAAGAAGCGTAAAGGATTCGAGTGGGGGGGGTTGTGTTGTTTCTGGCACAACACTGAATCCCAACCGGGCGTTTCTGTGAGCTCCCGCGGGAGTTCACACCAATCCCCTTCGGGGATCGGACCCGCGTAAGTGCTGAAGCACTACCGCGGGTCGAGACACACCTGTTATAGGATCAAGCCTTACGGGCAATTAGTATCAGTTAGCTCAGTACATTACTGTACGTGCACACCTGACCTATCAACGTCCTGGTCTTGAACGACCCTTCAAGGGGCTCGAAGCCCCGGGGATATCTCATCTTAAGGCGAGTTTCCCGCTTAGATGCTTTCAGCGGTTATCTCTTCCGAACATAGCTACCCGGCGATGCCACTGGCGTGACAACCGGTACACCAGAGGTTCGTCCACTCCGGTCCTCTCGTACTAGGAGCAGCCCCCTTCAAATATCCAGCGCCCACGGCAGATAGGGACCAAACTGTCTCACGACGTTTTAAACCCAGCTCACGTACCTCTTTAAATGGCGAACAGCCATACCCTTGGGACCGGCTACAGCCCCAGGATGAGATGAGCCGACATCGAGGTGCCAAACACCGCCGTCGATATGAACTCTTGGGCGGTATCAGCCTGTTATCCCCAGAGTACCTTTTATCCGTTGAGCGATGGCCCTTCCATACAGAACCACCGGATCACTATGACCTGCTTTCGCACCTGTTCGACTTGTCAGTCTCACAGTCAAGCACGCTTATGCCATTGCACTATCAGCACGATTTCCGACCGTACCTAGCGTACCTTCGTACTCCTCCGTTACACTTTGGGAGGAGACCGCCCCAGTCAAACTGCCTACCATGCACTGTCCCCGACCCGGATCACGGGCCAAGGTTAGAACCTCAAACAGATCAGGGTGGTATTTCAAGGACGGCTCCATTGAGACTGGCGTCCCAACTTCATAGCCTCCCACCTATCCTACACAGACCGGTTCAAAGTCCAATGCAAAGCTGCAGTAAAGGTTCATGGGGTCTTTCCGTCTAGCCGCGGGGAGATTGCATCATCACAAACACTTCAACTTCGCTGAGTCTCGGGAGGAGACAGTGTGGCCATCGTTACGCCATTCGTGCAGGTCGGAACTTACCCGACAAGGAATTTCGCTACCTTAGGACCGTTATAGTTACGGCCGCCGTTTACCGGGACTTCAATCAGGAGCTTGCACCCCATCATTTAATCTTCCGGCACCGGGCAGGCGTCACACCCTATACGTCCACTTTCGTGTTTGCAGAGTGCTGTGTTTTTATTAAACAGTCGCAGCCACCAGTTTATTGCAACCCTTTCACCCTTCTGGCGCAGGCCAGTCAGGCTATGAGGGCGTACCTTATCCCGAAGTTACGGTACCAATTTGCCGAGTTCCTTCTCCCGAGTTCTCTCAAGCGCCTTAGAATACTCATCTCGCCCACCTGTGTCGGTTTGCGGTACGGTCACTGTGAAACTGAAGCTTAGAGGCTTTTCCTGGAACCCCTTCCAGTTGCTTCGCCACCGAAGTGGCTCGCCTCGCACCCTTGAATTCTGCGCCCGGATTTGCCAAAGCGCCTTCTCCAATGCAAGGACCGGGACTTCCAACACCCGGACAACCTTCCGCGATCCGTCCCCCCATCGCATTTCACAATGGTGCAGAAATATTAATCTGCTTCCCATCAGCTACGCATTTCTGCCTCGCCTTAGGGGCCGACTCACCCTACGCCGATGAACGTTGCGTAGGAAACCTTGGGCTTACGGCGAGGGGGCCTTTCACCCCCTTTATCGCTACTCATGTCAGCATTCGCACTTCCGATACCTCCAGCACACTTTCCAGTGCACCTTCGCAGGCTTACGGAACGCTCTCCTACCATGCACATTACTGTGCATCCGCAGCTTCGGTATATGGCTTAGCCCCGTTACATCTTCCGCGCAGGACGACTCGATCAGTGAGCTATTACGCTTTCTTTAAAGGGTGGCTGCTTCTAAGCCAACCTCCTGACTGTTTTAGCCTTCCCACTTCGTTTCCCACTTAGCCATATTTGGGGACCTTAGCTGGCGGTCTGGGTTGTTTCCCTCTTGACACCGGACGTTAGCACCCGATGTCTGTCTCCCGTGATTGCACTCTTCGGTATTCGGAGTTTGCTATGGCGTAGTAATCCGCAATGGACCCCACAACCATGACAGTGCTCTACCCCCGAAGGTGAGACACGAGGCACTACCTAAATAGTTTTCGGAGAGAACCAGCTATTTCCAGGTTTGTTTAGCCTTTCACCCCTATCCACAGCTCATCCCCTAACTTTTCAACGTTAGTGGGTTCGGTCCTCCAGCACGTGTTACCGTGCCTTCAACCTGGCCATGGATAGATCACCTGGTTTCGGGTCTACACCCAGCGACTGGACGCCCTGTTCGGACTCGCTTTCGCTACGCCTGCCCTAATCGGTTAAGCTCGCCACTGAATGTAAGTCGCTGACCCATTATACAAAAGGTACGCCGTCACCCCTTCGCAGAGGCTCCGACTGTTTGTATGCATGCGGTTTCAGGATCTGTTTCACTCCCCTCCCGGGGTTCTTTTCGCCTTTCCCTCACGGTACTGGTTCACTATCGGTCGATCACGAGTATTTAGCCTTGGAGGATGGTCCCCCCATCTTCAGACAGGATTTCACGTGTCCCGCCCTACTTCTCGTACACCCAGTTCTTCCATGCTGTTTTCGTCTACAGGGCTATCACCTGCTATGGCCGCACTTTCCAGAGCGTTCGACTAACAATACAGATAACGTGTACCGGCTGATCCCATTTCGCTCGCCACTACTCTGGGAATCTCGGTTGATTTCTTTTCCTGCGGTTACTTAGATGTTTCAGTTCACCGCGTTCGCCTCACGCAGCCTATGGATTCAGCTACGGATACTCCATTAGGAGTGGGTTTCCCCATTCGGACATCTCCGGATCAATGCTCGTTTGCCAGCTCCCCGGAGCTTTTCGCAGGCTACCGCGTCCTTCATCGCCTGTGATCGCCAAGGCATCCACCACATGCACTTGTTCGCTTGACCCTATAACGGGTGTGTCTCTGTGTCGACCCACGTTAGCGCTTTAGCGCTTACGTGGGTCCCATCCCCGGAGGGGATAGACGCACTCGCTACAGGTTGAGTATTCGTGTTGCGCCGTATTCCAAAGCGATCTCTCGATCACCTTTAAAATACATCGATACAATCACAACCCTGATTCACCTACTCGGCACCCATCTCCAGGTGCCTTTCGTGAATCTCTTTACTACTTCTTCCTGATTGTTAAAGAACGACAGCCGATATCACAGTCAAACTGTGTACCGCTCTGACTGGCTCAATCGCCAATGCGCAACGCTCTGCCTTCATGCAGAACCCTGCGCATTGAGGATTGGTGGAGGATGACGGGATCGAACCGACGACCCCCTGCTTGCAAAGCAGGTGCTCTCCCAGCTGAGCTAATCCCCCAGTCCCACAGATAGTCCAGCGGCCCCAGCCCTTCAGCTCACCAGACAAGACACTGGTGGGTCTGGATGGATTCGAACCATCGACCCCCGCCTTATCAAGACGGTGCTCTAACCGGCTGAGCTACAGACCCCTGAGCCTGCCTGCGTTGCTTCTAACCACAGCCGATAAGCGTGAGCACTTGAGTGCAGGGAATGCACAGCTCTGGAAAGGAGGTGATCCAGCCGCACCTTCCGATACGGCTACCTTGTTACGACTTCACCCCAGTCATGAATCCTACCGTGGTGACCGTCCTCCTTGCGGTTAGACTAGCCACTTCTGGTAAAACCCACTCCCATGGTGTGACGGGCGGTGTGTACAAGACCCGGGAACGTATTCACCGCGGCATGCTGATCCGCGATTACTAGCGATTCCAGCTTCACGCACCCGAGTTGCAGAGTGCGATCCGGACTACGATCGGTTTTCTGGGATTGGCTCCACCTCGCGGCTTGGCAACCCTCTGTTCCGACCATTGTATGACGTGTGAAGCCCTACCCATAAGGGCCATGAGGACTTGACGTCATCCCCACCTTCCTCCGGTTTGTCACCGGCAGTCTCCCTGGAGTGCTCTTGCGTAGCAACTAGGGACAAGGGTTGCGCTCGTTGCGGGACTTAACCCAACATCTCACGACACGAGCTGACGACAGCCATGCAGCACCTGTGTTATGGCTCCCTTTCGGGCACTCCCGCCTCTCGGCAGGATTCCATACATGTCAAGGGTAGGTAAGGTTTTTCGCGTTGCATCGAATTAATCCACATCATCCACCGCTTGTGCGGGTCCCCGTCAATTCCTTTGAGTTTTAATCTTGCGACCGTACTCCCCAGGCGGTCAACTTCACGCGTTAGCTACGTTACCAAGCCAATGAAGGCCCGACAACCAGTTGACATCGTTTAGGGCGTGGACTACCAGGGTATCTAATCCTGTTTGCTCCCCACGCTTTCGTGCATGAGCGTCAGTATTGGCCCAGGGGGCTGCCTTCGCCATCGGTGTTCCTCCACATCTCTACGCATTTCACTGCTACACGTGGAATTCCACCCCCCTCTGCCATACTCCAGCGCTGCAGTCACCAATGCAGTTCCCAGGTTAAGCCCGGGGATTTCACATCGGTCTTACAGCACCGCCTGCGCACGCTTTACGCCCAGTAATTCCGATTAACGCTCGCACCCTACGTATTACCGCGGCTGCTGGCACGTAGTTAGCCGGTGCTTATTCTTCCGGTACCGTCATCCCTCACGGATATTAGCCACGAGGTTTTCTTTCCGGACAAAAGTGCTTTACAACCCGAAGGCCTTCTTCACACACGCGGCATTGCTGGATCAGGCTTGCGCCCATTGTCCAAAATTCCCCACTGCTGCCTCCCGTAGGAGTCTGGGCCGTGTCTCAGTCCCAGTGTGGCTGGTCGTCCTCTCAGACCAGCTACAGATCGTCGGCTTGGTAGGCCTTTACCCCACCAACTACCTAATCTGCCATCGGCCGCCCCTTGAGCGCGAGGTCCCGAAAGATCCCCCGCTTTCCTCTCCCGAGCGTATGCGGTATTAATCCGGCTTTCGCCGGGCTATCCCCCACTCCAGGACACGTTCCGATGTATTACTCACCCGTTCGCCACTCGCCACCAGACCGAAGTCCGTGCTGCCGTTCGACTTGCATGTGTAAGGCATGCCGCCAGCGTTCAATCTGAGCCAGGATCAAACTCTTCAGTTCAAACCTGTTACTGTGTTCGGGCTCTCTCGAACCCGGTCGCTCACTCAACGTACTGACGATGATTGATCCGTCTTTCGACAGACAAACCTTCCTCCAATACTGTGTGAGGCTTCTGATACTTCTGCCTGACAGCAGATTCCGGAGAATCCGCCGCCGCATTCCGCATCAAGCGCCCACACTTATCGACTGTTAGTTTTTAAAGATCGGTCCGCCAAACCCGCCGCGCCTGAACCACCACTACCCGGCACTGCTTCGTTTGCGTCGCTGCGTCTGCAGCAGAGAAACGAGATTATGGAGAGCGGTCAACAACACGTCAATACCCTTCTGCGAATTTCTTTTGTGAGCAAAGACTGCCATCTCCATCGCATTGCCGCCAGCCCTAAAAAAGAGTCAACTCTGGCCAGATCAAAAATCGGCGGAAATAGTTAGTCATCCGATTCAACCCGCCGAAGTCCTGATACCGACAAAACAAAGTAGTCCGAGCACGGCTCGAACTCACCACGGCTCCCCAAATTAAAGTTCTACCCTTCCCCGCCGTCAATCAGATCATCCCGCCACTTAAATTAGCTGCCGACTATGGACAATCTCGTCGACGCACACGTCGAGGACACCCAGCCCGCCGCGGCATCCCCGATGCTCGAGCCTGATACGGTGCCGGTAGGCACGCCGCTCCCATGGCCGATCGTCGATGCCGACGGCACGCTGCTCTTCGCAAGCGCGACGACGCTCGCGACCACCGACGAGCGCGCCTTTCTGTTTCAACACTTCCGCCCGCAACGCGGCGACCTGTTCGACCTCGGCGCACAACAACCGCCGGCGCCAACCGCCCAGCCTGACCACGCCGGTGAGTTGACGCTGAAAGACATGCACCTCGAGATCGGCACATTGATCGGCATGCGTTCGCAACTCGGCAGCGGCGCGCCGATGCAACCTTGCGGCATCATCGGTTTCGCGCCGAATCATGCGCTGTTCGTCACGCCGCCGATGCTGCAGGGCCAACCGCTGCCGCTCACGCCCGGCGAGAACGTCGAGGTCGTCGCGATCGCGAGTCAGGCCGTGTTCCGTTTCGTCTGCACGGTCGATGCGGTCTGCCGCGTGCCGTTCGACTATGCCGTGTTGTCGAGGCCCGGTATGGTCCGCCGGCTCCGTGAGCGCAAATCGATCCGCGTCCATGCGCACCTGCCCGTGCGGTTTGGCATCGGCGGGAGCGGTGACACTTACGAAGGCCTTGGACTCGCCAAGGGCATCAGCGCGCTCGGCATGTCGTTGAGTGCGTCATGGACACTGGGCGAAGTCGGCGAGCGGCTGCGCATCGCGTTCCGGCTGAAGTCGGCCGAATACGATTCACAGATCGAGACGACGGCGGTGATCCGCAACGTTCAGAAGGGCAAAGCGCCTGGCGAGCCGTCCATGCATGGGCTCGAACTGGATCAACTCGATTCCGTTCAACAGATGGCGATGAAGGTGTTCGTGTTCGATCGTCAGGAGGATGTGCAGCACTGGTCCAACGGACTGAAATAAGCGGTACGGCCACAAAAGCAACGCGCGTGCGGACACAGCAGCGCCGACCTCGCTGCGCACACATCGATCAGCCGAGCAACTCTTCCGGCGTCAACCGCCGCGCTCCCCAGGCATTGGCGAGCACCTCGCAACGACCAAGCCGTATCGCACCACGCTCGAAATCGACGAACACGACTTCATCGACGTCGGCCGGCCGCGCGGGTTCGTCGCTCGTGCGGCCGTCGGTCAGAATCCATAACCAGCGCTGCTGGGCCGGCCGTCGCCGCGCGCAGCGTTCGAGCAGTTGCGCGGCGCGGCGCACGCCCAACGCGAGCGGCGAACCGCCGCCTCCGCCCACGGGCGCGAGCCATCGCTCGTTCCACCAGCGCGGCACGGCCGGGCCGAAGCGCACATCCGCTCCCGCACCGCCGAAGCAGATCAGCGCAGCCTCGGCGCGCATCGCACTCGCACGGTCGAACAAGGCAGTCAGTAGACCCTTCGCCAACGCGAGGCGTTGGCCCGCCAGCATCGACCCGGAGCAATCGAGCACGAAACAATGCAGCACACCGCCACGCGGCACTTCCCGTACGAAGCGCAGATGCTCACGACGCAGCGTGTGCTCGCGCATCGCGGCGAGCGTCGGTGGCCATGCAATGCGCCTGCCCGGTTCGCCGCGCGACGTGTCGCGCGAATCCGCCCCCACGCCTTGTCGCCATCGAAAACCGCTGCGCGAGTCAGCGGCGGCGCCTTTCCGATGGCTCAGCGTTTTTTTGCGTCGAGCGCAATGACGCCTTTGACAGGCAAAGCCGCCGTCGGCTCGGGCGGCAGGTAGCCCCAGTCGGAGTCGGCGGAAGGTGTCGTGGATGCAGCCGTATCGCCAGACGCACCCTCAGCGACGTCCCGTGCCGGCGCCTCGCTTTCTGGCCGGCGCTGATTCGCATGTTGCGAATCATGCTGACGCCGCCGATGAAGCAGCACCGGATCGGCAACGCGCTCCACATGCCGCACCGTCACCGCACCTGCCCGTTCGAATGCGGCCAGCGCGCGCGCCGCGCGCAGCATCACGAGGTCGGCGCGCAAACCGTCGACGGCCGCGTCGATGCATAGCGCGCTCACGCGCGCATGGACGGCGTCATCGAACGACAGCAGCGGCAGCGCCGCGCGCGCCGAGCGAATTCGCTGCACGTATGAAGCCTGCTGCTCCGCGTGAACGGTACGAAACCCAGCGGGATCGAGATCGAACGCGAACCGCGCTTTGACGATCGCCTGCCGCACCTGCGGCTCGAACGCGTTCTGCAACTCCACCATCAGACCGAAGCGGTCGATCAATTGCGGCCGCAACTCGCCCTCTTCGGGATTCATCGTGCCGATCAGCACGAAGCTCGCGTCATGACTATGCGACACGCCATCGCGTTCGACGGTATTCACGCCGCTCGCCGCCGCATCGAGCAACGCATCGACGAGCGCATCGGGCAGCAGATTGACTTCGTCGACGTACAGCACGCCGCGATGCGCCTTCGCGAGCAGCCCCGGCGAGAAGCGCACCGAGCCGTCGCGCAGCACGCTTTCGATATCGAGCGTGCCGATCAGACGATCCTCGCTCGCGCCAAGCGGCAGATTCACGAGCTCTCCCTCCGGCAGCAGTTCCGTAAGCGCGCGCGCGGCAGTCGACTTCGCGGTGCCACGCGGCCCGCTGATCAATACGCCGCCCAAGCCCGGATCGATCGCCGCGAGCACCAGCGCCTGCTGCAACGAGGCCTGGCCGATCAGCGCCGCAAACGGAAAAAAGGGGCGCGCCGCCGTACCCGATACACAGGCGGAGCTACCTGCGTCGCCCGCTCCTCGCATCGCTCCATTCATGTTTGTCTTCCTTCGATCTGCTGTTCGCTCGCAAGCAGATGCGTTTCCACCTGCGCGCGATAGTCACCCGGCTGCTGCCACAGCCCCCGCTGCATCGCCTCGAGCAAACGCTCGCAGATCGAATGCAGCGCATGCGGATTGTGCCGTTGCATGAACGCGCGCGTATCGGCGTCATTCAGATAAGCATCGGCGACGAGCGCGTATTGATGATCCGCGATCACGCGCGCTGTCGCGTCGTAGCCATACAGATAATCGACGGTCGCGGCGATCTCGGCCGCGCCCTTGTAGCCGTGGCGCTTCACGCCGTCGAGCCATTTCGGATTGACCACGCGCGAGCGGATCACGCGCGCGATCTCCTCCTGCAACGTCCGCACGCGCGGCGCGGCCGGATTGCTGTGATCCGCGTGATAGACCCGCGGCTGCTGACCTGCCAGATGCCGCACCGCCGCGACCATGCCGCCCTGAAACTGGTAGTAGTCGTTGGAATCGAGCACGTCGTGCTCGCGGTTGTCCTGGTTCTGCAGCACGAGGTCCATCGCTGCGAGGCGCGTGCCAAACGCTTGATGCGCCTCCTCGCCCGCGCTCTTCTGCGCGTACGCATATCCGCCCCATGCCTGATACGCGTTCGCGAGATCGGCGTCGGTCTGCCATTGACGCGAGTCGATCATCTGCTGCAGACCCGCGCCGTACGTGCCCGGCCGCGCGCTGAACACGCGCCAGCCGGCGCGCTTGCGCGCTTCGACCGGGTCCATGCCGCGCGCGATCAACGCATCGCGTTCGCGCTGCACGCGCGCGCGAATCGGATTCAGCTCCGCGGGCTCGTCGAGTTCGGCAACCGCTTGCACGGCCGCATCGAACAGATGCATCACGTTCGCGAACGCATCGCGAAAAAAACCGGATACGCGCAACGTGACGTCGATACGCGGCCGATCGAACGCGTCGATCGGCATGATCTCGAAGTCCGTCACACGGTGGCTGCCCGGCGCCCATTTCGGCCGCACGCCGAGCAGCGCGAGCGCCTGCGCGATATCGTCGCCGCCGGTGCGCATCGTCGCGGTGCCCCAGACCGACAGGCCGATCGCGCGGGGATAATCGCCGTGCTCCTGCAGATGCCGCTCGATCAGTTGCTGCGCCGATTTCAGGCCGAGTGCCCACGCGGCTTGCGTCGGCACCGCGCGCGTGTCGACCGAATAGAAGTTGCGGCCGGTTGGCAGCACGTCGGGCCGACCGCGCGACGGCGAACCGCTCGGACCTGGCGGCACGAAACGTCCTTCGAGGCCGCGTTTCAACTGCGTCATTTCCTGCGGGCCGCAGGCGTCGAGACGCGGCAGCACGTCGTCGCGCAGACGTGCGATCACCTGTGCCGCTTGCGGCAGACTTTCGTCGGCTACGGGGACGGCCTGCGAACGATCCGCATCATCGCAATCGACATTGCAGACACCGCGCAACAGCTCGCCCGCGAGCAATTCCAACCGCTCGCGCGTATCGCCGTAATGTCGCCACGGCGCATCGCTGATCCGCTGCAATACCTCGTGTCGCGGGCCGTCCCATGCGGCGGCCCAATCCACCGTCAACGGGTCGAACCGATGATCGATGCGCAGATCGCGCGCCAACGCGTCGACGAGCCCCGCCTTGCCGCCCTGCCCATCGCCGACCGGAAAGCGCCCGAGCGCGAGCAGCGTGTCGCGCCGCTGCACGCCGCGCGGCGACTGCCCGAACGTATGCAGGCCATCGCGAATCTGCGCTTCCTTCAGCTCGCACAGCCACGCATCGACGCGTGTGAGCAGCGCGTCTTCATCGTCCTGTCGGTTCGGCGCCGCGAGACTCAGCTCTTCGTGCAGCCGATGCTCGACGATCGTCGTCAGAATCGTGCGACGCAAGAGCTTCGCGCGACGCGAATCGACCATCAATGCTTCGTAGTATTCGTCGACCTGGCGTTCGAGGTCCTGCAGCGGCCCATAGTTTTCGGCGCGTGTAAGCGGTGGCATCAGATGATCGATGATCACCGCCTGCGCGCGCCGCTTCGCCTGGCTGCCCTCGCCCGGATCGTTGACGATGAACGGATACAGATGCGGCATCGGTCCGAGAATCAGATCGGGCCAGCACGCGTCGCTCAAGGCGACGCTTTTGCCCGGCAGCCATTCCAGGTTGCCGTGCTTGCCGACGTGCACGACCGCGTCGATGCCGAACTGATGGCGCAGCCAGAAATAGAACGCGAGGTATGCGTGCGGCGGTACGAGCTCCGCATCGTGATAGCTCGCGTAGTCGCCGTGCTCGCGCGAACGCGCAGGCTGAATGCCGACGAACACCTGGCCGCAGCGCCAGCCGGCGATCATGAAGCGGCCGCGCCGCAGCGTGGGGTCCTGCTCGGGCTTGCCCCAGCGAGCGTTCAACGCGTCGCGCACGCTCGCCGGCAACGCGTTGAAATGCGCGAGATAGTCGTCGAGTGCGAGGCTTTGCAGGGCCGGACGCAGATCGCGTACGACCGGATCGTTGGTCACGCCTTCGGTCAGCCTGTTCAACAACGCGTCGCCGTTTTCGGGTAGTTCGCCGACACGATAAGCTTCATCGCGCAGCATCGACAGAATGCCGACCACCGACGCCGGCGTATCGAGCCCGACGCCATTGCCGATGCGCCCTTCGCTCATCGGATAGTTGGCGAGAATCAACGCGACTTTCTTGTCGGCGTTATCGAGCGAACGCAAACGGCACCAGCGCCGGCTCAGCTCGGCGAGAAAGCGCACCCGTTCGAGGTCGGGCTGATAGCGGACCACGTCGACCTGCGTATGCGCACAGCGATACGCGAGCCCCTTGAAGCTGATCGCGCGCGTGATGATGCGCCCGTCCACTTCGGGCAGCGCGATATGCATCGCGATGTCGCGCGAATTGAGGCCGTGGTTGTCCTTCAGCCAGTCTTCGCGATTGCCGCCGCTCAGGATCACCTGAAACACCGGCGCGTCGCCGGCGAGCGCGAGCGGCTCCGGGTCGTCGATCGCGGAAGCGGCGAACGCGGTCGTGTTCAGCACGAGCGCGACACCATGTTGGGCGCACAGCGACTGCACGACATCGCGGCTCACCGCATCCTTCAGCGACGTGATCGCGAGCGGCAGCGGATTGAGCCCTTGCGCTTCGAGCGCGTCGATCAACGCATCGAACACCGCGGTATTGGCGGCCTGCAGATGCGCCTTGTAGAACAGAATCGCGACGACCGGCGCGTCTTGCCGCCAACGCGCCTGCCAGTCGGCGACGATGGGGGTATCACGCTCGGGGTGATACAGCGACGCGGCCGGCAACGCGCGCGGCGGATCGGGTTCGCGCCCCCAGTCGAGCGCGCGATACGCGATGCAGCGCAAAAACGCCTCGGCGTTCTGCGGACCGCCCTCGCGCAGATAGCGCCACAGCTGCTGACACAACTCGGCGCTCGCGGTGCTGCGCGCGAGCAGGTTCGGGTCTTCCTGCAGATCGCCGGAAAACATCGCGAGTGTTTGCTGTTTGCGCTGCGCGAGCGCGACCACCTGCTCGATGCCGTACGGCCAATACGTTTCGCCGCCGAGATGATCGACGACGACCACGCGCGCATGCTGCAACACGTCGTCCAGATAGAAATCGACCGAGGCAGGCTGACGCAGATACGTGACGTTCGCGAGCCGCACGCTCGGAAAGCCGTCGCCGAGACGCGGCACTACGCTCGCGAGCAGCGACAGCGTGGTGTCGGCGGAACTGAGCACGACGATCTCGGCGGGCTGCTGATCGATGCGGATCACGCCCTGCGTATCGTCGACGAAGCCGCCCGGCGTCGTGCGCAGCAGATGCATGCTGGGGCGCCCGTTTATGCCGTCGCGTTCGACGTCGCGCCGAGCGCCGCGTCGAACGCCTGTTGCAGCGCGTGCTGGTCGAGGTCTGCGCCGATCAGCACGAAGCGGCTCAACGCGCCGTCGCCATTTTCACCCGCTTGCCAGCGCCGGTCGAAGTAGCTGTCGAAGCGCCGGCCCACGCCCTGGATCACGAGACGCATCGCCGCGCCCTGCAGTGCCGCGAAGCCTTTGACACGGTAAATCGTGTGGGTTTCGACGAGCGCCTGCAAGGCGGCGAGCGCCGCGTCGCGCGACGGTACGGATGCCTGCACGACGACCGAATCGAATTCATCGTGGTGATGATCGGGGTCGTCGGCGGAACCGTGGTGGTCATGACGCAGGTGGATCGTCTCTTCCGACGCCGCTTCGAGGCCCAGCAGCGTATGCAGGTCGAGCCGCCCCTGCTGAGCGCGCACGATCTTCACCTGCGGCGGAATCTCCGCGCGGATCGCGGCTTCGACCTCGTGCTGCCGCGCGTCGTCGATCAGATCGGTCTTGTTCAGAATCACCAGGTCGGCCGCCGACAATTGGTTTTCGAACAGTTCATGCAGCGGCGACTCGTGATCGAGATTCGGATCGGCCTTGCGCTGCGCATCGACGGCGAGCGGGTTATCGGCGAACTGGCCGCTCGCGGCGGCCGGGCCGTCCACCACCGTCACCACCGCGTCGACCGTGAAGCCATTGCGGATCTGCGGCCAGTTGAACGCCTGCACGAGCGGCTTCGGCAACGCGAGCCCCGACGTTTCGATCAGCACGTGATCGAGTTCATCGCGGCGCTCCGCGAGCTTTTCCATCACCGGGAAAAATTCTTCCTGCACGGTGCAGCACAAACAACCGTTCGCGAGTTCATACAATTGCCCTTCGGTCTCGACGCCGTTTTCATCGCAACCGATGCCGCAGCCCCTGAGGATTTCGCCGTCGATGCCGAGCTCGCCGAACTCGTTGACGATCACCGCGATGCGCTTGCCGCCCGCATGCTGAAGAATGTGCCGCAGCAGCGTGGTTTTGCCGCTGCCGAGAAAGCCCGTGACGATCGTGACGGGGATCTTGCGCAATTGAGTTTGCATCGTGAGGTCCATCCCTTGGCGTTGATCGGTATGCCGGAAAGTCCGCGCGTGGGTCCGCGTCGGCTGGCGAATGGAGCGAATGAAGCACGCGCAGCAGTACCAGCGATCACCAGACACGGGGACGAACGACGGCATTGCCGCGACAACGGAAATACAGAAAGCGGAACTGAGGTCATGAACGCGCCGCCGCATCCCCGCGGCGGTCGTTCTGCTTCTTTGGGCCGGTATCCGGGCTGGCGAAAGCGCCGCTTCCCCTTCCCGGCCGAGTGGTTTCTCGTCCAGTGGTGAAATGTCCACGCGAGCTTGCGCGAGGACATCGAAGCCGGCACTGCGGTGCCCGGCTATCAAGCCGGAACCGCTTTTCGCTTACCGTTGCGGGGACAGCACAGGTTAGCCGCTCCAGAGCAGGTGGCTCCCTGTTTCCCGTTTAACTGCATGCGCACGAGCGCGCATGCGAGCACCCAAAGTGCGTGCGAGTGTAGGCCCGCGGCGTTGCGCAGTCAAGCAACGCACCGAGCCGGAAAGCGCCGCCGAGGCTTATCCGGCAAGGCGCCATGTGCTATCGTATGCGCGCGTTTGGTGCCCGCACATGCGCTCGCGTGTGCAGTTAAACGGGAAACAGGCAGCGCCTCGCGCGTTCAACCTGTGCTGTCCCCGCAACGGTAAGCGACCTGCGGCGCGCGATTCGATTCGCCTTCGATTCCGCCGTGCCGCGCATGCGTTTTTTGATGCCACTGTCCCGCGAATCCACAAACCGGGACGGGAAGGCGAAGCGCATGAGGCCGCCAGCCCGGATACCGGCCAGACGCGGAGGCGGTGCCGCATTGCATCCGTGCATCACGCGGCGCCGCCGGCCGCCGGAATCCGCGGGGAACGGATGTGAAGGCGTAGCAGCGCGGCATCGCGCGTGCCCGGATTCGCAGTTCCGCATGACCTCTATATTCACCGCCGCGCGCGCTGTCGCACGCCGCGTCTCTTCTTCCATCACCGCATGGCGCGCGCCATGCACGCCGCGATGACGCGCGCCTGGCTGATCGGCGCCGGTCCCGGCGACGTCGAACTGATCACGCTGAAGGCCACCCGTGCGCTCGCGCAGGCCGATGTCGTGCTCGTCGACGATCTGGTGAATCCCGACGTGCTGCAGTTCGCGCGCACCGACGCGCAAGTCGTGTACGTCGGCAAGCGCGGCGGCCATCCGTCGACGCCGCAAGCCGACATCGTCGCGCAAATGCTCGGGCATCTGCGCGCGGGGCGCAGCGTCGCGCGGCTCAAGGGCGGCGATCCGTTCGTGTTCGGCCGCGGCGGCGAAGAGTTGCAGGCGCTGCAGGCCGCGGGTATCGAAGTCGACGTGATCAACGGCATCACGGCTGGCATCGCGGCGCCCGCGGCGCTCGGTATCGCGGTCACGCATCGTGATCACGCGCAGGGCGTCGTGTTCGTCACCGGCCACGGCGCCGGCGGCAGTGGCGAACCGGACTGGGCCGCGCTCGCCGCGACGCGCATGACGCTGGTGATCTATATGGGCATGCGCCGGCTCGGCGAGATCGCCCGCGCATTGCTCGCGGCCGGCATGTCCGCCGACACGCCGTGCGCGGCGATCGAGTCGGCGACGCGGCCTGAGCAGCGTCATGTGCTCGCGCCGCTTCGCGAGTTCGCCGAGGCGGTGGCGCGTGCGGGGCTCGGCTCGCCGGCGATCGTCGTGATCGGCGGTGTGGCGTCGCTCGCGCTGGCGCGTGATGCGGCCAAACGCGACGCCGGCGTTGCTCACGAACTGGCAGCGAGCGCGACACGACACGGACTCGGACGCGCGATCAAAACGCTGAGCGTCGGCATCGGTTGCCGCTTGCACAGCAAAGCCGCTGAGATCGAAGCCGCCGTCCGCGCAGCGCTCGGATCGAATGCCTTCGAGCAGATCCGCGCGATCGCGACGATCGACACCAAAGCCAACGAAGCCGGTCTGCTCGAATTCTGCTCACGTCATCAGCTGCCGCTGCAACTGTTCAGCCGCGAGCAGATCGCCGCGGTATCGGTCGCGTCGCCGTCGGCGGCGGCACACGCGCATCTCGGTGTCGATGGTGTGTGCGAGCCGTGCGCGCTGCTGGCGGCAACGGCGCCGGACTCCACCACAACCGCGCAAAACGCGCGCCTAATCGTACGCAAGACCGCGCACGCTGGCATCACGGTGGCGATCGCAGCGGCGAACAATGCTGCCCTTAGCGACGCGCCCCCATCCCATCCCGCCCCTCAAAACCAGGACCCTCGATGAAAACCGATCCGGAATCGCATCAACGCATGACCGAACGCCGCCGCGAAGGCCACGAAAAGAAGCAGGCCGGCGCGACCGTCGAAAAAGGCCTGCTGATCGTCAACACCGGCACCGGCAAGGGCAAGAGCACGGCCGCCTTCGGCATGGCCGTGCGGGTGCTCGGCCACGGCATGCGGCTCGGCGTCGTGCAGTTCATCAAGGGCGCGCTGCATACGTCGGAGCGCGATTTCCTCGGCGCGATCGCGCAATGCGATTTCGTCACGATGGGCGACGGCTACACGTGGAACACGCAGAACCGCGAGGCCGACATGGCGACCGCGCGCAAAGGCTGGAACGAAGCGCGGCGGATGATCGAAAGCGGCGACTACCAGATGGTGATCCTCGACGAGCTGAACACCGTGCTGAAGTACGAATACCTGCCGCTCGACGAAGTGCTCGCGGTGATCAACGCGCGTGCGCCGATGTTGCATGTCGTCGTGACCGGACGCCATGCGCCGGACGCGCTGATCGAAGCCGCCGACCTCGTCACCGAAATGCGCGCGATCAAGCATCCGTATCGCGAGCAAGGTGTGAAGGCGCAGCGCGGCGTGGAGTTCTGAGCGATGTCGGCGTCCCCTAACGGGGCTTCGTCCGGGGCGCCCCCCAAGGGGACTTCCTTCGGGGCGTCCCCCCAGGGGACTTCCTTCGGGGCGTGCCCCGCGCTGTTCATTAGCGCGCCCGCGTCGGGACAAGGCAAAACCACGATCACCGCCGGTCTCGCGCGCTATCACCGGCGGCTCGGACGTCGCGTGCGCGTGTTCAAGACCGGGCCGGATTTTCTCGATCCGATGATCCTCGCGCGCGCGAGCGGCGCGCCGGTGCTGTCGCTCGATCTGTGGATGGTCGGCGAAAGCGCATGCCGCAACCTGCTCGCGCGGGCGGCGCAAGAAGCCGATCTGATCCTGATCGAAGGCGTGATGGGCCTGTTCGACGGCACGCCGAGCAGCGCCGATCTGGCGACCACGTTCGGCGTGCCGGTGCTCGCGGTGATTTCCGCGCAGGCGATGGCGCAGACCTTCGCCGCGGTCGCGTTCGGCCTTGCGCGCTTCAGACCGCAACTGCCGTTCCACGGCGTGCTCGCGAATCGCGTCGGCTCGGCTCGGCACGCGCAGATGCTGCAGGAAGCACTGCCGCCCGAGTTGCGCTGGTGCGGCCACCTCGCCGCGAGCGACGAGATCACGCTGCCCGACCGCCACCTCGGCCTACACCAGGCCGATGAAATCGACGATCTCGAAGCGCGCCTGGAACGCGCGGCGGATACGCTCGCGTCGACCGCGCTCGCCGAACTGCCGGCGCCGGTCGATTTCGGCGTGCCCTCGCCCGAAGTGCTGCCGCGTCTGCTCGAAGGCAAGCACATCGCGATCGCGCGCGACGCCGCGTTCTCATTCATCTATCCGGCCAACGTCGCGCTGCTCGAAGCGCTCGGCGCGCGGCTCAGCTATTTCTCGCCGCTTGCCGACGAAGCGTTGCCCGCCGGCACGCACGCGCTCTATCTGCCGGGCGGCTATCCCGAGCTGCATCTGGCGACGCTCGCGGGCAACTCGACCAGCGCGGCATCGATCCGCGCGCACGTCGAGGCGGACAAACCGGTGGTCGCCGAGTGCGGCGGCATGCTCTATCTGCTCGACACGCTGACCGACGCGCAAGGCACCAGCACGCCGATGCTGGGCCTGCTGCCCGGTCACGCGACGATGCAAACGCGCTTCACGTCGCTCGGCATGCAGCAGATCGATGGCGTCCACGGCACGCTGACCGGCCACACGTTCCACTACTCGAAGCTCGCGACGCCGCTCGCGCCGCAGCGCTTCGCCACGCGCGCGCACAGCGACACGCCCGGCGAAGCGGTGTTCCGCGTGGGCCCGATTGTGGCAACCTATATGCACGCTTACTGGCCCTCCAACCCGGCTTTCACGGCCGCCCTCTTTCATGGCGAAGCCTTTTGACGACTCCGAGCGCGAAGCGGTCTATCGCGCGATTTACGAACGCCGCGACATGCGCCACTTCGTGCCCGATCCGGTCGATCCGGCGGTGCTGCGGCGTCTGCTCGACGCGGCGCATCACGCGCCGAGCGTCGGCTACATGCAGCCGTGGCGCATCGTGCGCATCACCGACGCGGCGCTGCGCACGGGCTTGCGCGACATCGTCGAGCGCGAACGGCTCGCCACCGCCGATGCGCTCGGCAAGCGCCGCGACGAGTTCATGAAGCTGAAGGTGGAAGGCATGCGCGAATGCGCGGAGCTGCTGGTGATCGCGTTGATGGACGGGCGCGAGCGACACGTCTTCGGCCGCCGCACGCTGCCGGAGATGGATCTCGCGTCGGTCGCGTGCGCGATCCAGAACATGTGGCTCGCCGCGCGCGCGGAAGGACTCGGGCTTGGTTGGGTGTCGCTATTCGATGTCGACGCGGTGCACCAGCTACTGGGGATGCCGGAAGGCGCGCGGCCGGTCGCGATTCTGTGCCTCGGCCACGTCGCTGCCTTCTATAGCGAGCCGATGCTCGAAACGGAGCGCTGGGCGAGCCGTCTGCCGCTCGCCGATTGCGTGTTCGAAAACCGCTGGCCGCAAGACGAGCCGGCGCAGGAATAACTGATACTCGTGGCCCCGGCGATCCGAGGCTGCGTTTTAACGCTGCAGCGGCTCCATCGACTCGACGTTCGGCACACCGCTCGTCTTGTCGATGCTGAGCTTCACACGCCAGTCGGCCGGCGCATCGAACGGCAGCTTCGCGAGCGCGGTTTTCACGAGCAACGGCAGTGCATGCAGCGGGTCCGCGTCGCGATCCATGAACACCGCGCCGACCTTGTAGCGCTCGGCGCCGCTCGCGTAGTCGAAAAAGCGCAGCGTCAGCGCGTGCTGATACTTGCGCCCAAACAACAGCGCGCTTGGACCGTCGCTGCCCGCGCCGCAATCGGCGGGCGCGCAATCCTCACCGCCGATGCCGATCGACGCCGGCCGCGTGCTATACGCCATCGACAGCAGATAATGCGCGGGCTTGTCCGCCGTATCGACGAGCCCGTGTTTCGCCAACTCGTCGCGCAACAGCTTTTCGACTTGCGGATGGTCGGCGCTGTCGTCCTGCGGCTGCGTGCGCGCGAGCGAATAGGTCTGCTCGCCTTGCAGCGCAACGGCGCGGTCGGCGCCGTTAGCGGAGACGGTGTGCACGTCGGCGCTCAGGCCCGCGCAAGCGGTGAGGCTCGCCGCGGCCAGCGCGGCACAGAGGTGAGCGATCTTTGCCATTGTTTGTTTTCTCTCTAGTACATCGAATACATCAAAGGCGCATCAGACGCGCGGTGCGATCGATTCGTCGAGGGGCGCGTCGTCGAGCGCGGGCAGCCAGATCGTGAAGGCCGTCCCCTCGCCGGGCGCGCTGACGACTTCGACGCTGCCACCGTGGCGCGTGACGACGGTTTTGACGAACGCCATGCCGAGTCCCGCGCCGCCCACTTCCGGCCGCTCCGCCTCGTGAAAACGGCGAAAGCGCTCGAACAATCCCGCTTGCTGCTCCTCAGGAATGCCATAGCCCTGGTCGCGGATCGTGCACGACACGCGCGGCGCCTCGCTGCCCGCGCGCTTTGCCGCCGGCTGGCCAGCGAAGCTGCATACGATGCGCGTGTCGGGCGGACTGTACTTGACCGCATTGTTCAAGATATTGACGAGCGCGCGTGTCATCAGCGAGCGGTCGGCGCAGATCCAGGGATCGTCGTCGGCGTCGTCGGCGGATTCCGTATGCAGCGCGATGCGCTTCGCATGCGCCTGCGGCCAGACCTCGTCGCTCGCATCGATGACGAGTTCGGTCAGACTCAGCGGCTCGAGCACATAGGCCTGCGATTCGGCGCGCGCCAGTTGCACGAAGTCGTCGGCAAGCGTGAGCGCGCGTTGCGCGTAGCGTTCGATGCGCTCCAGCACGCTGCGCGCGAGCGCAGGCTCGGTCCGCGCGCGCTCGATCTCGACCAGCGCAATGATCGACGCCTGCGGCGAGCGCATGTCGTGCGACAGCAGCCGCAGCGCGTCTTCGCGCTGACGCTCGGCCGCATGCAGCGCCGACACGTCGACGAGACCGGCGATCCAGCCGGTCGTCTCGCCCTGCGCGTTGGTGCAGGTCGCATAGCGCAGCAGATGGTCGCGCTCGTTCGCGTCGCGCACCTCGACGCCCTGCGCCATCAGCGCCGCGAACTCGCCGCGCGTCGGATCGAGGAGCGCCGGCCAGTGCGCGTGCGCGGACAGACTGCGCTCGTTGTCCGTGGCCGCGCCGGTATCGATCGTCTTCACGAGCGTGAGACCACCGAGCACGCAATGCATCGGCTGGCCTTCGGGCATCGGCGCGCCTAGCCGAGCGAAATGCGCTTTCGCCGCGTGATTCGCGATCAGCACGACGCCGGCCACGTCGCTGACGAGAATCGGCTCCGGCACGCTATCGAGGCTGCCCCACACGAAGCGCTTCATGTCCTGCACCCGTTGCGCGGCCTGCGCCATCAGCGCCATGTGCTGCGCGAGCACGTCGCCGCCGAACTCGCGGCGGCGCTTCGGCGTCTCGGGCAGCAGATGCGGCTCGTCGGCGAGACGCTGCAGTTCGCCGCGCAGATACGCCATCGTCATTTCGAGGCGTCGCCAGTTCCAGATCGGATAGACGATCACGACGCCGAGGATCGCCGGCACCGGCGAGATCCACAGCCTGCCGCCGTACAGCAGCAGCGCGCTGCCGGTCGCGGCGAGCAGCACCAGCGCGCCGGTCAGCAACAACGAGCGGCGCGGCGACAGCACGAGGAAGCCGGCGAGCAGCGCGGCGAGCGGCCCGAGCGCCGCCGCGAACACGACCCACAGCGCGACCGGCTGGATCTCGCGGCCGCTCAGCAGCGTGTCGAGCACGTTCGCGTGGATGTAGACGCCGGGCAGCGGACCGAGCTCGCCCGATACCGGTGTCGCGAAGCGGTCGTACAGACCCGACGCCGTCACGCCGATCACGACGATGCGCCCGCGCAACTGATCGGCCGGCACCTTGCCGGCGAGCACGTCGGCGAAACTGAGCCTTGGGTAGTTCGCGGCGTTCGGGCCGAACGGAATCAGGAAGCGCTCTTCGCCGCCGTCGTCGCTGCCGCGTGCGGGCTCGTTCGAGGAGCGCGGCGGCAGGCCGCCGCGCAGATGCAGCTTGCCGTGTTCGACCGCGTCGGCGACGAGCACCGTCAGTTGCGGCCAGCGCGAGCGCTCATCGCCCTGGAAGCGCGCGACGCTGCGCACGATGCCGTCGCTGTCCACTTCGAAATTGATGTGACCGAGCCCGGCAGCAGCCTGCGCGAGCGGCGCGACGGGTTCATCGACGGTGCGCTTGCCGCTCGCATCGGGCGGCGTCAGCAGCACGGGCAGATAGGTCGGGCTCAGCGCAATGGCGTGGGCGAGCTGGGCGTCGTCGACATTGGGCTCGGTGAACAGCACGTCGTAGATCACCGCGGCAGGTTTGGCCGCGGCGATCTGCTCGAGCAGCCGCGCGTGCACGCTGCGCGGCCACGGCCAGCGGCCGAGTGCGTCGATGCTCGCGTTGTCGATCTCGACGACGACGATGTCGGACAGCCGCGGCTGCTCGCGCAGCTTCAGAAACTGGTCGTACACCAGCAGATCGATGCCGGCGCCGACGCGCCCGAACGACGTCAGCAGGATCACCACGAAGCCGAGACAGCCAACGCTGACCCACTCGATCAGAAAGCGCCGGCCCGCCCGCCGTCCGAGACGGGCGCGCGGATCGAGGCTCATTCGCGTAGAAGTGGCGGGCACGGGACGATGTAGTCGGGAACGGGAGGACGGACCGGCCAGCAGGCCGGCCCCGAGAATCTACCAGCGTCAGCGCGCAAGCGTAAAGGAGCGGACCGGACTGCTCTTTTCGTAGAAGCGGCCGTTGTCGAACTGCTCGGCGACGATCGTCCAGTAGTAGACGCCCGGAGGCAGATCGCTGATCACGAGTTCGCCGCCCGGCAGATCGGGGCGATCGATTACCGGATGGCTCAGTTCGGCCGTGTTCGCGAGCAGGAAGCGGAAACGGGTCGGCACGTTGCTGCGGCTGACGAACCAGCGGAACTCGTAGTCGCGGCCACCCGCGCGCTGCGCGGCCGAAGCGTCCAGCCCCAGCTGGCGGCGCTCGAACGCGTACACGTTCGGCAGGCCGTCGAGACCGTTGCTATCGGTCGACGCGACGCGCACGAAGTACGTGCCGTCGGGCAGATCGCCGAAGTCGGCATGCGGCGCGCTCACACGCAGGTCTCGCACCAGGTCCAGTTGATCGGCGTCGTGCGAAATCTGCAGCCGATAGCCGACCGCGTGCTCGGCCGGGTTGACGTCGAACGCGACGCTCTTGCCGTCCTGCACGCGCGCCGGCCGCGCGAGCGCGGGTGCGGGCAACAGCTGGACCGGACTGCCGACCGCGCCGCCCGAGTGCGTGACGTTGCCGAAGCTTGCCTCGACCAGCTGCTCGGACGCCTGCAACGGCCTGCCTGGCGCCGGCGCGGCGCTCTGGCCATGCTGCGTGGCCGGATCGACGCCGACCGCGCCGTCGAGCACCGCCACCGCGGTGGTTTGCGTGTCGCCGTCGTAATCGACGCGAAAACGCGTGCCGCGCACTCCGGCGACCACCGAAGGCGAACGGATCTGGAAGCGATCATCGCGTCGCTTCGCATGCGTGACCTGGCTCTCGACCTCGCCGGCGCGCAGCTCAAAGACGCGATCGACGACGCCGGTCAGCGTGACGTGCCGCAGTCTCTCGATATTGAGTTCGCCGTTCTGCGCGATCGTCACGTATGAGCCGCCGGGCAGCTCGAGCGTCGCGAACCCGTTCGCGCCGGTACGCAAGCGATCGCCTTCGGCAAGCGTTTCACCGGTTTTCAGCGGCAGATAGGGGCTCGAGTCGAACGCGTGCTCGACTGGACCGCTGGTCGCGATCACGCGAGCCGTGTCCCGATCCTGGCGCAGCCTTCGGGACGGCAAACGCAGCACGATGCCGGCCGCCATGCGGCGCGGCGCGGGCACGTGATTGAGGCTGCTCAACAGCGCCCAGTCGGTCGGATCGGCCATGTAGCGGGCGGCGATGTCATACAGCGTGTCGCCCTCGTGCGTCGTGTACGAAGCGTAGACCGGCGACGCCTTCGCTCCGGTCTTGCCGCGCGCGGGCTGCGCGTGCGCGAGCGCGCTCCAGCCGGTCGCGCCCGTTGCCATCAGACAGGCCGCGGCAAGCCACGCGGCGGCGCGGCGGCCGGGCATGGCGGCGCTGCCCGATGCCGCCCCATCCACGCAGACCGTCACGCTTCCCCCGCTTCTTCAGTGGGTTCGTCGTCGGCGGCCGGTGGTGTGCCGGTTTCGATCCGCTCGAGGCGGTAGCCATAGCCGTAGATCGGCGTGAGCCGATAACCGTGCTCGGGGCGCAGACCGAGCTTGCTGCGCAACATCGACACATGAGTGTCCATCGTGCGCGACGGGATGTCCGTGGCCTGCTTCCAGATCACGTCGAGAATGTGTGCGCGCGACAACGGCCGGCTCATATGCTGGAACAGCAGCAGCGCGAGTTCGAACTCTTTCTGCGTGACGGAGACCGGGGTGCCGCGGACCACGACGTGCTTGACGCTCAGGTCGAACTCGAAGTCGCCGAATACTTCCCTCGTTGCCGGCGGCTTCAGGTAATACGCGCGCCGCAGCAGCGAACCAACCCGCGCGAGCAGTACGGCGCCCGACACGGGCTTGACGAGATAGTCGTCGGCACCGGTATTCAGAATCGAAGTGATGTCGGTTTCGCGGCCGCGGCTCGTCATGAACAGCACCGGCAGGCGCTCGGACAGGCTTTCGCGCACCCAGCGAAGCACTTCTTCGCCGGACATGTCGGGAACGTTCCAGTCGAGCACGAGCAGATCGAACGTCTGACGACGCAACTGGCGCACGAGTTCGCGCCCTGCGCCATACGCGTGACAGACGTGTCCAGCGGCGGACAGCGTTTGACACACAAGGTCGGCCTGAGCCGAATCATCATCGAGGACTGCAATTCTCATAACACCCCACAACGCAACAGCGCCTTCATGGCTGACGGCCGGTATACCGGCTGACGACCGGGATGACGGCGCAGCACCGCCGATCCGGCTTCCCAAAAAATTCCGGCTGTTACTTTCTGATTAATGGTCCCTCGCCGTCCCCCGCCATGACGCTGCTTTCATGAAGCGGAAATCAGCGCATAAATGTAATTTCCATAGCGATTATGCAGGGCAGATCATGATAATCGAAAACCTTCTTTCTTCCCGTTTGCCGTGTACCGGCAATCCGTCGCGAAAAACCCTAATCAGAAATGGCTGACGCGCTTTTCAGGTTTTTCTGGTCTGCCACCACTAGCCGGCGCCGGAAGGAAGCGACACTGTGGACGGAAGATCCTTGCTGGAGCGGCTTTTTGACCATGCTCGCTTATCGGCTTTAAGATTCCTTTCAGGTACTCTTATTTAACAATTGCGCGTTCAGTATAAGAATAATCTCAAAATAAATCGTTTAAACATTGTTAGATTTTGTCCCGGTCGAGTTGTCATTCGAGGCAGTCGGCCTGGTCGGGCGAGCGACTCAAAGCCCTCGTTTTGCATGAGGCATTCGACTGCTTCACATTGTCGGCCGACGCGATGACGCGCCGCGAGACGGGCCGTCAGCGGGTGATGCGCAGCGTTAGGGTCGCAGGCAAAAAAATGCGGCGCTGCCCCTGTCGAAGCAACGCCGCCCACAAACACTACACACGCTCGCCGGGGTCTAACCGCACGAGTAACGTCACGTTAGCTGGAAGAACAGCCGTGCTCAAGATGAAAGAACTTCCTTTGTAACCGTTGGCGAAGTAGTTATTACGCGCCGCACCAGCCGCGCGCGACGCGCAAGCCTTACACAGCGCGAGTTCGAAATTGGTATGAGTTTGAAGTCCCATCGACGGTAATTTACATACACAGACGCTTTGTTACAGTGTGGCCCCGATTGGCGTTGCCGCGGCGCGTCAGATTTCCCCTTGCGTGTCTGCGTGGCCCGTCTGCGTTGCCTCGTTCGGTCGCTTGCCCGCGCGTTCAACGCGCGCCTTCGAGGTCCGGCATAGGCGCGAACAGCGCGTCGAGATCGTCGTCCGAGAACTTTGCGGCGCCGGCCGCATCTTCCGCGAGAATGCTGTCGGCGAGCCCGGCCTTGTGCTCCTGCAACGCGACGATCTTTTCCTCGATGCTGCCGGCCGCGATCAACTTGTACACGAATACCGGCTTGTCCTGTCCCAGCCGATGCGCGCGGTCGGTCGCCTGGTTCTCGGCGGCCGGGTTCCACCACGGGTCATAGTGGATCACCGTGTCGGCGGCGGTCAGGTTCAGCCCCACGCCGCCGGCCTTCAGGCTGATCAGGAACAGCGGCACCTCGCCCTGCTGGAACCGCTCGACCGGGCTCACGCGATCGGCCGTGTCGCCCGTCAGCATGACGTACTGGATGGCGGCTTCGTCGAGCGCCTCGGCGATCAACGCGAGCATGCCGGTGAACTGCGAGAACAGCAGCACGCGGCGTCCCTCCTCGATCAGCTCGGGCAGCATCGACAGCAGCAGATCGAGCTTGGCCGAGCGTATCGCGCGCTCGCCGCCGCCCGTAGCAGCGCCGTCCCCGATACCGCTGGCGGTGCGCACGAGCCGTGGATCGCAGCACACCTGGCGCAGCTTCAGCAACGCATCGAGCACGATGATGTGGCTGCGCGCGAGCCCCTGCGCGCTGACCGCCGCGCGCACCTTCTGCTGCATCGCGGTGCGCACGGTTTCGTACAGGTCGCGCTGCGCGCCTTCGAGATCGACCGGACACACGATCGTCGTCTTCGGCGGCAGCTCCTTCGCGACCTCGTCCTTGCGACGGCGCAGCATGAACGGCCGGATGCGGCGCGCGAGCAACGCGCGGCGCACGTCGTCGCCGTTCTTTTCGATCGGATTGCGCCAGCGTCGCGTGAAGTCCTTCTGGCTGCCGAGAAAGCCCGGCAGCAGAAAATCGAATTGCGACCACAGCTCGCCGAGATGATTCTCGAGCGGCGTGCCCGTCAGGCACAGCCGATGCCGCGCCTGCAAGCCGCGAATCGCCTGGGCGGCTTTGGTGGTCGCGTTCTTCACGTACTGCGCCTCATCGAGAATCAGCAGATGATAGTCGTGCTCGGCGAGCACCTTCTGATCGCGCCACAACAGCGCATAAGTGGTCAGGATCAGCTCGGCTTCGCCGATCTGCTCGAAACGCTCCTTTCTCTGCGGCCCGTTCAGCACCAGCACTTTCAGCTCCGGCGCAAAGCGGCGCGCTTCCTCGCGCCAGTTGTGCACGAGCGTGGTCGGCACGACGATCAGCGCGGGATGCGTGAGCCGCCCCGCTTCCTTCTCGGCGAGAACGTGCGCGAGCGTCTGCACGGTTTTGCCGAGGCCCATGTCGTCGGCGAGCACGCCGGCCAGATCCTGTTCGCGCAGGAACTGCATCCAGTTCAGGCCCTGGTGCTGATACCCGCGCAGCTCGGCCTTCAGCCCGCGCGGCACCGGCACTTCGCGCAGGCCCGGACCGGCTTGCAGACGGCGCGCGAGCTCGCGGATCGAATCGTCGCCGCTGAACTGCCAGCGGCCGGTGTCGTGCAGCGCATCGAGGCGACCCGCATCGACCGCGGGCACGCGCAGAGGCGCGCCTTCGGCAAGCGCGCCGCCGAGCGAATCGAACAGATCGACCAGCACGCGCACCACCGGCTTCAGACGATCGGCGCGCAACCGCAGGCGCTTGTTCTCCTCGGTCTTCAGCTCGATCGGCTCGTCGTCTCGAATACGCTCCAGCGCGCCGGAGAGCCAGCGCCGGTCGCGCCGGAACAGATCGGCCAGCAGCGGTTCGAGCCGCACGTTGCGCTCACCGACGCGGATGCCCATCTCCAGATCGAACCAGCCGTCGCCGGCCTGCTGCGCGGTGCCGTCGATCGCGTCGATCTCGATCACGTTGTAGCGGAACTCGGGCGCCATCGTCACGCGCCAGCCCTTCGCGACCAGATCCGGCACCGCGTCGTTGACGAACTCGGACCACGCGTCGGTGTCGGGCAGTCCGAGCATCGTGTCGGGCAACAGACGCGACGCATGCAGGTTGCGCGTCGGCACCTTTTGCAGACCGGTCTTGCGCAATTCCAGCAGACGCTTTTTCTCGGCGTCGTAGCGCCGGCGGATGTGAATCACGTCGCCGCCCGGCAACGGCACCAGCGTCACGCTGCTGTCGGCGTTGATGCTGACACCGTCGTAGTCGAAGCTCGCGGCCGCCAGCTCTAGCGCGGCGGACTTGCGCTCCGCGGCCTTCGCGGCCTTCGCCGTTTTCGCCGTTTTGATGCCCTTCCCCGCGCCGGGCAGCGCATGGCTGTTCAGCGTCAGCACCGGCACCGGTTCGACGTCGATCACCCGAATCGCGGGCGCGTCGTGGGTCGGCGGCAGCGGCAGCTCGGGCGCGATCTCGCGCAGCACCGACGCGACGAGCGGCGCCTCGGCGAGCGAGATCGGCGGCATCGCGAGGTAGTCGGGCAGTTGCTGGAACGGCAGCGACAGTGGCACGACGCCCGCCTCGTTGGCGACGCCGTCCACGTACCAGACCGGCTCGGTCGGCAGCACCATGCTCGCGCGCGGTTCGGTGCGCAGTACCGGGCGCAGGCGCTCGTCGGCGAGCGGCTCCCACTCGATGCGCCCGAGGCGGTCGGCGGCGCGCGCGAGCGGCGTCGGTCCGGCCTGGCCCGGCGCGATCCCGAAGTCGAAGAACAGGCGCCCGGTCGCGATCAGCTTCTGCAGCGTTTCCGCGCCACTCGTGCCTCGCAGCACGAACTGGCCCAGGTCCTCGCGCGAGCGACCGAGCCATAGGCCGCGGAGGATCGACAGGTCTTCGTCGGACACGAAGCGCGGCTGCCTGAGCAGCGCGCCTTCGACGTCGCCCCAACTGTCGCCGACTTCGACGATCACGCCGTCCGCGTCGCAACGCGCGCGATGCAGCACGACTTCGTGGCGCATATGAAAACGCGACCAGTTGAGCCGATAGGCGAGCGTTTCCTTGCGCGTGGCGTCGAGCTTCCGGGCGGCGTCTTTTTCGGCGGCGTCGGCCACGCGGGCGCGCGCGCGAAAACGCTCGAGCCAGCTGACCAGTTCGGGTCGCACACCTTGAGATGAAGATGGAGACGGTGACGGCGCCGGCGGCGCGCCCGGCACCGTAATCCGTCGCGCGATGAATACCTCCGACCTCGCCGGGTCACTGCCGTCCTCGACCTGTGTGATGTGATCCATCTCGTCGTGGTAGTGGAGTTCCGCAAGCAGTAGCGCCGCGACGTGCTTGCAATTGCGGCCGACCGGGCACGTGCATTTGCCTTCGGCCGACGGCGACCCGCCATCGGTACGAAAGCGAACCCGCGTCAGGTACGGCCGCGGCTGCGAGCCCTGCACGTCGCCCGACAGCGTGTCCCCCTGCCATTTGACGTTGCTGACCGCGCCCACCGAGCGCGCCTTGGCGACGGTGCGCTCACCGAGCCATTCCGCAATCCTTTCCCGATCGAAGAAAACTGACGACATCCGCGTGCATTCCTGTTCAAACCGGCGAAGGCAAGCGCGCGTGGACCATGACGGGGCGCCGCGCGACGCCCGGCCGATTCTGTCCAGTTGCGATTTGCCAGTGATAACCGGCCATTTTACGCGTTGGACGAAAATCGCCAGGGCGGGCGATCTGGACAGTTCGGGAGCAACCCGGTCAAGCCGCGGTTCGACCCATATCAGCGTTCGCCGCGGGCCATGCTGCCCCACACTCCGTCGCGCAGGATCAGCCCATGCAACAACGCCGCCGCCAGATGCAGCAGCACCGTCGCGAACAACGCGAACGCGAGCCACGTATGCAGCGCGCGCAGCAGCGCGAACAGCGCGACGTCGTGCGGTGCGATCGGCGGCAGATGCAGCGGACCGAACAGCGTGACCGGATAGCCGGCCGCCGATAGCATCGCCCAGCCGATCAGCGGCATCGCGAGCATCAGCCCGTACAGCACGAGGTGCGACGCATGCGCCGCGATTCGTTGCGGCTTCGACATGCGCGCGGGCAATGGCGGACTGCCGCGCATCACGCGCACCGCGAGCCGCACCAGCACGAGCAGCAGCAACGCGATGCCGAGCGGCCGATGCAGCGCGACCAACGCATCATGGGCACGCGATACCGTCGCCACCATGCCCACGCCGATAAACAGCATCGCGACGATCAGCGGCGCCATCGTCCAGTGCAGCAGCCGCGCGAGCGGACTGAAGTGAGTGCGGGTGCGCGTCATGAAGGCTCTCCGTTTGGCTGGGTTCGATGGATCTCGGGATGCAGCGCCTCCTCGCGCGTGCGGCGTTGGAACGACTGTGCGTAGGCCGCAGAGCGCGCGGCGAGCAGCGGATCGTCCGATGGCGCGATGCCGGCGGGCACGATCGTCGGATCGAAGTTGATGTCGCGGCAGGCGCCGTCCTCCTGCGACGTGGTGCGTTCGATCACGAGCGTCCCCGCGTCGACGCGCTGGCGGTCGTCGGGCCACTGCAGCGTCGCGTCGCTGGTCGGGTCGCCCGGTTGCGCGACGGTCAACAGCAGATGCCAGCGCAACGGTCCGCGTTGCAGACGGTCGTCGAGATCGGCGGCGAGGAAGTTCTTTTCGGCCTGCTGCGCCGCGGTGATCGGCGCGTAAGGCGTGTCGGGCACGACGGCCCAGCGCACGGCGCGCGTCGTGCCGTGGGCATCGGTAAACAGAAACGCGTCGATGCCGTAGTATGCGGCGTTCGCGAGGCTCGACGACGGCGCGTGCGACTTGACCCAGCGCTGGAACGGCTGCGTCTCGGGATTGGCCGCGTAGAATGCCTTCAGCTTCGCGGGGTCCGGTTTGCCGGTCGCAGGGTCGGGCTTCGCGGCCAGCAATTGCTGATAGAACTGAGCTGGCGTATGCACCGCGAACACCGGCGTCGAGTTCATGCCGGTACGCCACTGTTCGCCATCGCGAAGCCGGAACTGCAGCGCGAGACTGCGCACCGGCGAGCTCGTATCGGGCGCGGACGGATTACCGCCGGGCACCGCGAAGCGACCCGACACCGGCGTGCGGCCCGGCGCGAACACTGCCGCGTGCGACAGCGCCGCGCCATTGCCGTTGCTGTCGAAATAGCCGTCGACGCACAGGCCCTTGGCGTGATTGCGTCGATAGCCCGGATGCGGGCCCGCGACCGCCTCGAACGTATCGATGATGCGCGGGGCGGTCAGACGCGCGGGCGTCAGCCACCCCGCGGTGTAGGCGAAGCCGCCCGCGAGCGCGAGCGCGACCGCGCCGATCGCGGCGAGCCGGCATGTCACGCAGATCGGCCGCGGGTCGGAGCCGGCGGGGTTGGGTTTGGGTGCGAAGGGTGGTGTCACGGAAACTCCTTGCCGGATGGATCGACGATTCGATCGATGGGTCGATCGACTCATCGACCGTACGGGCGAACACGCCTCGCTACGGTCTATTCCATCCGGCCCTGGCGCGCACATTCAAACCCATTCGCGCGCCAGTGGCCGATGCTGCTTCAATGGGTGCCAACAGCCGGCGCTCCCGAGTTCGCGACGTGGCTCGCGGCGAGCGCCGCTTGCGCGGCGAGCGCCTGCTTGCGCTGCTCGACCTGACGTGCGAACACGGGACTGACATCGGGATAGGACGCGTCGGTGATGTAGTCGAGACCGTTCTGCTGCGCCTCGATCAGTTCCTGGTACACCTGAGCGCGTGTCTTGCCCTGCGCAAACGCGCTCGACGAAGCGGCGAGAACGACGAGCGACAAAGCAACCAACGAAAGCTTTTTCATGATCGACTCCTTGGAGAGTTGTGCGGGTTCGCACCAGGGAGAACCACGGGTGGGCAGCGTTTATTCCTGTATTCGTGGCGTGAAAAAAACATCGCCGGCGCGGGGAATAAATGTCTCCGCCGCCGTGTTTGCCGTCTGATAGCAGCAATCAAGACCGCGCGTCATCATGACCTCGACTCACCGCCCCTCCGGCGCTCCGCCCTCCGAAGACGACATCCAGGCCTATGCGGACGGCACGCTGACGCCCGAGCGCGCCGCGTCGCTGCGCGACTATCTCGTCAAGCATCCGGCGGAAGCACGGCGTGTCGCCTTTTACGACCGCTTGAACGCACAGATCCAGGCCACGTTTCAGACCGCCGAGGAGCCCGCGCCTGGGCGCCTCGGCGGATCGCGCCCGCTGCGCATGCGCCCGCAACCGGGTGGTCGCGCACGCCGAACACTTGTCGCGCTCGTCGCGCTCGCGCTGATGCTGAGCGCCATCAGCGGTTGGCTCCTGGCGACTCAGGTGTCGGCACGAGCGCTCGATAATGCTGCCGTGATGGCGCTCGCCGAAGCCACCGCACGGCCCTTTTCCTCGGCATCGCCGACGCGCGTCGATCCAGCCGCGCCGGATCTCGGCGCGATCGGCCTGCGCCTCGTCGAGCAACGCGTGCTGCGGCTCGGGCCATTGCAGCGCGCGGACGAACTCGTCTATCTGAACGGCGATCAGCAACCAGTGGTCGTGCTGTCGGCCGCGGCGCCGTTTGCGCGGGAAGAGCCGCAGTGGGCCGCGCGCCGCATCGGCGAACTGCGGCTGTTGACGTGGACCGCGCGGCGGCAGCGTTTCGTCGTCGCGGGCAATGCGCGCACCCACGGCCTGATGCGCGCCGCCGACGTGATGAGCGCGCGCTGACGCCGGTGCGCGCGGCCCTCGCGGAATAAAATGCGCTGACAGGTGTTTGCAGTTCGAACGCATCGTGCGACGGAAGCCTCCGCGACCGGCCCGGCGCGTATCGATACCGACGCGAATGAAGCCGATGCCACCCCCACGCCGCTTGACCGGGATCAACCATGGATGTCCGTGACGAGCTGATCGAGCACGTGCCGCGTCTGCGGCGCTATGCGCGGGCGCTGATCAACAATCGGGAGCTCGCCGACGACCTCGTGCAGGACACGCTCGAGCGCGCGCTCGGCCGCACCCGTCTGTTCCAGCCGGGCACCGATCTGCGCGCGTGGCTGTTCACGATCATGCACAACGTCTTCGCGAATCAGGCGCGCAAGGCGTCGGCGCGCGCGGTCCACGTCGCGGTCGACGACGACAGCATCGCCGAAAGCGAGCTCGCGGTGCCGTCGGGCCAGACGCGTTCGCTCGAAATGCGCGACCTCGACTACGCGTTGCAGCGGCTGCCGGTCGAACAGCGCGAGGTGGTGCTATTGGTCGGTCTCGAGGAGATGAGCTATGCCGATGTCGCGCTCGCGCTGAACGTTCCGATCGGCACGGTGATGTCGCGGCTCTCGCGCGGACGCGAACGGCTGCGGGCTTTGATGGCGGGCGCCCAGCCCGGTGCGAAATTACAGGTGGTGCGATGAGCGAGCCGCAAATGCCGATCGGCGAAGAAGACTTGCACGCGTACGTGGACGGCACGCTGTCCGGCGAGCGGCGCGACGAGGTGGAGCGCGCGCTCGAACAGAATCCGGAGCTGGCCGCGCGCGTCAGCGATTACTTTTCGCTCAATGGTCTGCTTCACGAGCGCTACGACCGCGTGCTCAGCGAGCCTGTGCCGAAGCGTCTGCAGACCGGTGTGCCGCGCCGCGCGCGAGCGGCCGCGAACTGGCCGCGTTTTGCCGCGCAGTTCGCGGGCATGGCCGCGGCGCTCGTGCTCGGCGTGGGCATCGGCATGCACAGGAACGATCTGATTGCACCGGTTGCGATCGATCGAACCGACCCAGGGGCCGAAACGCAAGCCGGAAATCGTCCGGTCAGCGCGGACAGCGCCGAGGGCTTCGCGCGCCAGGCGGCGCTCGCACACGTCGTCTACATGCCGGCGATCGACCGGCCGGGCGACATGAGCGCCGATCGCGAGCAGGACTTCGTGCAATGGCTCGCGCACCGGCTCGGCACCGAGGTCCATCCGCCGATGCTGTCCAAGAGCGGATTCATGCTGTCGGGCGGCCGCCTGCTGCCTGGCGACGACGGTCCGACCGCGCAGTTCATGTATCGCGGACCGAACGGCGAGCGCGTCACGCTGTGCATCTCGCATCGTCGCGAGAACGCGAATACGACCGCGTTCAAGCTGTATCAGGCGGGGCCCGTCAACGTGTTCTATTGGGTCGACGGTGATTTTGGCTATGCGGTGTCGGGTGGGATCGATCGCAAGGAGCTGCTGCAGCTCGCGCATGATGTCTATGCGCAGTTGACGGGGGCCGCGCCCGGTTGAAGCGGATGGGTTCCGCGCCGCGCGGTTCGCGCATCAACGTCGTGTCCTCTCCTGCCCCGACATGGCCGTGTCATCGCGCGCGGCGCCGCGCAGTTCACGCGGCGTTGCACCGAGCAAACGCAACATCCAGTGCGCCATATGGCTCTGATGCGCAAAGCCCGTTTCGAGCGCGATCTGGCTTGCGCTGAGGCGTCCCTGCAGCAGCAGCGTTCGCGCGCGCTCAACCCTGCGCTGTACCACGTACTGATGCACGGGCACACCGAGCGTGTCGCGAAACAGCGCCTTGAAATGCGGCACGCTCAGTTGCGCCTGCGCGGCGAGCTCGTCGAGCGTCAGACGCTGATCGAGATGCGCGTCGATAAACTCGATCACACGTGCGGCCGTGCGCGGCGCGAGCGTACGCCGCCGGTTGCCCGGCATGGGTTCGACGCCGATCAGACGCACCAGCATCGCCGTACACAGACTTTCGGCGTAGAGCGGATCGGACGCATCGTCCGCTTCGAGCTCCGCGCGCAGCGCCCAGGCGAGATGCTGAAAGCGCGGATCGCGCATCTGGAAGCGCGGGCGCAGCTGCGCGTCGGCCGAGTTCAACGCGAGTTGCTCGACCGTCCGTCGCGCGAAGTCCTCTGCAAACCAGACGCTGAAAATCGTGCAGGCGGCGTCATCGTTCCACTGACCTTCGAGCCCCGCGGGGATCACGTCGGCGTCGCCGTGCGCCTGAATCCGCGTGTGGCGGCGCGCATCGCACAGACAGCGCGCAGTCACCGGCGCACCAACGTGCACGCCCACGCGATGATGGCGAAACGCGGGCATCCGATGCAAACCGGCCGACACGTTGACCAGCTCCGCACCGAAGCCTTGCCAGCCAAGCGCCCTGCTCGTGCGCACGGTGATGCGCGAGCCGCTGTGCGGCGCAGGCGCGGGCATCGGGGTGACGGCGTTCATCGCTTGTCTCCTGAGTGAGCTGAATGACGGCGAGATGCCTGCATTGTGCGGCGTTTTTGGCAGGTTCGCCGGCGTGACGGAATATGGTAGCTCGCGAACAGCCAACGCGACTCGCGCGACCTGCGCGGCATCGGCGTAAAAAATCATCCAGATCTGCGCAAAGTCATCCAGATCTGAGCGCCTCGCGAGCACCGCGTCCCTACCATCACGTCATAGCGATCCTCAAAAGGAGCACAACGTGTTCGTCATTTTCGGAGCGACCGGTCACGTGGGACACGCGAGCGCAACCGCCTTGCGTCGCGCGGGCCGCCAGGTACGCGCGGTGGTGCGCGACGCCACGCAAGCCGAAGCGCTCGCGGCAATCGGCTGCGAGATCGCGATCGCCGACCTGAACGACCCACAGCTGGTCGCGCGCGCGATCGACGGCGCGCAGGCAGTGCAATGGCTCTGTCCGGTGCCGCGAGCGCATGACGATCCCGCGGCCGCCATGCGGCGCATCATCGACGCGGGCGTCGCGGCTTTGCGCATCAGCGCGCCACCGCGGCTCCTCGCGCTGTCCGACTACGGCGCCGAGCACGCGGATGGCACCGGCATCACGACGCTGTTCCACTACCTCGAAACGCAGTTGCGCACCGTCGCGTCGTCGCTGATCTTGTTGCGCGCCGCCGAGCACATGCAGAACTGGGCACGCGTGCTGCCGGTCGCGCTCGGCCGGGGCGCGCTGCCGAGTCTGCATGATCCGCTCGACAAGCTGTTTCCGACCGTCGCGGCGCAGGACGTCGGCGAGCTTGCCGCGCAGTTGCTGCTCGATGAAGGGCCTTCGCGCGCGACGCCACGGGTGGTCAGTATCGAAGGGAAAGAGCGGGTAAGCGCGCTCGACGTCGCGCGTACCTTGGCGGAACTGTCCGGGCGGCCGGTTATCGCCCACCGGGTGCCGCGCGACGAATGGAGTGCCGTGCTGCGCGGCGCCGGGCTCGGCGAGCGGCACGCCCAACTGATCGTCGATCTGTACGACGCGCACAACGCTGGACGCATCGACGTCGAGGCGAATATCAGCGAGCGACGCTTCGGCGCCACCACGTTGCGACAGGTGTTGAGGGCGCTGCTATCGGGCGTGGCCGGTACGGCAGCGGCGGCGCGGTGATCCGCGTGGATGTAGGGCAAGCGGACGGCGTGGCGCCGCGCGAACAGCGTCGAAGGCGTTCAACACTGGAGAGACAGCATGCAGACCTGCCCGTTGCTTCACGCATCGATCGACGCCAGATCAACGAAAAACGCAATGCGACGGATGCAGTGCGTAGCGTCAACACCGTCAACGCACCCGAGCTCACGCGCCGAGCGCTGGCTGCGCATAGCGATAAGGCTATCGAGCTTCATGGGCTGGCGCGCGCTTGCCAACCTGCTCGCCGCGATTCCCGACAGCAATGACGATTTCGGCGTGTTCCAGGTTCTCAGTCATGAGCCGCGGGCGGGTCAAGCGGCGCTGAAGGTGCCGGGCTGGTGGCAAGCACCGCGCCGCAAGCCGCCACCAACCCGCTTATCGAGCCGGTTTACTCGTTCTCGTCGAAATAGTGACCCGGGCGAGCTTTCTCGTACAAACCTACGCCAACGCTTACGCCGGACCACTGACTGAGAGGTTGATACCGTCAGCGATACAGTCGGGTCACGGCCTTTTTCAACGCGATCAACCCTGAGCCACGGTTCGAGCTTCTCTGACCACAACGACGACTTTTAAGGTACAACCACGCCACTTGCCTAACTGAGTCGGCCGGCGGGTGGTCTTGAGGTTTGTTCGACGCCTGCCCATCTCCGCGGACTCACGAGCGCGTGAAGTCGCACGTTGGTTGTATTGGGGGTGAGGTCCAGATTACTACGGTCATCCGGCATCCATCACAATGCACGTTTTGTCCGGGTGAACGCGTTTGGGACGCAGCTAGTATCCAATCGCCGCACATCCTGTGGGACCGCCTTCACGTCAGTTGCGATTTTGCCTGTCGCCATCAGCGCCCTTTTCGCTGAGGGTTTGGTCTACATCTTCTCCTTCACACCGGAACGAATCAGCCACCAGTTCACAGGGTAGCTCGTTACGAAGCCCGCGAGCATGGCGATCTGCATGGCGAACCAGAACTCCGAACTTGTCACGTTCGCGATGCCGCCAAAAACCGGCTTGAACCATAAGAACTGAATGGTCGCCATTGCTCCATACATGCCAATCTGCCACGCGGTTATCGAGGCAATATCCGCTTTGACTGCAGCGATCACGCCCTGTCCAATTGACAGGTCGCGCATCGGCTTGATGGTGAAGTACTGAAAACCGATTCCTAGCAGAAAGGCGATCATGAAGTCTGGGATCCAGACGGCAAAAGTTTTCTCGTTGAATACGCTGTGCCATCCGAACCACACCGCCAACCCTGGAAACGCAAACGCTGACCATTCGACAACAATGTCGCCGAGTGTGCAACCAGCGCCGCAATGACTAGTGCCTTTCATCACGATCACTGTGAACGGTTGCGTTTTATCGCCAGCTTCGGCGGCGAGCACGTTGCGTCCCCATGCATAATAGGCAGCAAGCCAGAGAACTGTGCCGAATAGCGTGGTCAGCGGCCAAACCAGGCTCATGATCCACATCTTCTGCGGATGTCTTACCTCGTCAGTCACAATGATGGCGGCACACACCACGCCTAACACAATCCAGGTGATTGACAGACTATGGAGCCACGCTGGAAAAGTACCGTAAGTCATCGTTGGTCTTGAAAGGCTTTGCACCGATAGCGCACAGAAGAGCAACTGCCGTTCCGGCTCTGCAAGATTGGCTGATGAACAACGGCTCGATTCGGGCAGACGCCCGGTTACGGGTCTCCTGATGACCAAGCGGGATTGCGCGTCAACCGAACGGTCGCGATGCATCGTTAAGCACGTCGTTTGTCGTGGACCGTTTGTCGTGAACACTTGTAACGTCGACCGATGTAGGCTTAACGCATGGGAAACGTGCCGATCCTGGGCAGCTCGGACAATATTTCGCCGCGCGCGAAAAAGACGATCAGAGAGTAGCGACGATGACAGCGCTCTGACCACGTAACGTCAATCAGATAGCCCTCCGCAATTGCCCATCGGGTTTTTCCAATCGTTTCTGTGAAACCGACCTTCTCTGAACCCTGCGTCGCACGACGTGCCCATTGCGGTGCTGCGACGCACATGCCAGCGCGCCGCCCGAAGCTAACGGCTGCACAGCTGTAAGTTGCGCGAGCTTCGCGATGCAAACCTGGACCCTTATCTACCCAGGGACTGCTCTGCAGATAGGCTCCTGTTCGCGGTGATCTCCCGCTCGGCACGTTGCCCGGGCCATCGGTCAGAATCACAAGAAGTGAGTTTGGCCTCGCGTTGGCGCGGCCTCCGAAACGCTCCGACAGATCAAACCAGCAGGTCGAGCGATCGACTCTGCCGTCAGAGGAGCGACCGCGCCACCTGTCTCGACTTTAATCCGGCGTGCGTCTCCGGCCCGCGCTGTGCGAGTGGCGAGAGGTCGCGCCGGTTCAGAACAGTTGGTGCAACAGAAAACACCTTACATCGGCATCCCATCTCAAGTCGCGCCAGCTCATTCCTGTCTTTTCACCGCGCTATTACGCGTATTGCGTTCGATCGCTGTGAGCAGTAGCAGCAAAGTCAGGAAACCTGTCAACGCGAGAAGAATTCCCAGCGACGAACCGAACTGAGCGTTTTTGCCCTCTGCCGCCTGAACGGCGCTTTGGGCCGCATCAATCCGCCCAATCTTGACACGGGCATACTGATCCATGGCCGCTGCAACATACCGCTCGCGGTTGTCCCATTCCCACGTAGCAGCGTGCTGCCCGGCAGCCGCAACGACGTCGGACAGTTCATCCAGGAACTGCTGTCGGTCGGCTTGGGGAATACGCTCGAGCCACGCCTTGAGCAGCGGTTGGCTTGCATTATTCTGGTTCAACAGGGCATTAAGCGGAGCGGGGATAATTAATCCCGCGGCGCCAGCGACATCCGCCATGGCGTTGCCGTACGCGCTGTCGATCTTCAGACCGTCGTTGGCCGCCTCCGAACCCGCTATCGAAGAGAGTACCTCGCTCGCGCTGACGGGCGGATCTGTGATAACAGCTGCCGTCCTCGGAACGCCAAGCGCAAACATTAATGCGATCATCGCCAGGATGGCGCCAACTAGCGCGATCAGACATAGCACGCGCGCCATGCCCAATAGACGCTTTTCGATTCTGTCTGCGATCCCCATATGAACTCCGTCGATGTCTGTTCGACCTACCGTCGCCTTTGCCTCACGGCTTGCGCAGATAACGCTCCGAGAGCGCCTCGTACAGCGGTGGCGCAAAAAAGCGCGAGACGCGACTCGCGATGAGCGCCGTGGCCATCAGCGAGATAACGAGCGCGTGCCCGTTGATCATCTCGATGACGATCACGAACGCCGTGATTGGGCTCTGGGTGACCGCCGCCAGATAGCCGACCATGCCGAGCGCGATGAGCATCGGAAGCTGGATCTGCGAGAACGCCATGTGAACGGTGTTGCCGATGCCAGCCCCGATCGCGAGCGACGGGGCGAACAGGCCTCCGGGCGCGCCTGGCAGATACGACCCCACCATCGAGACCATCTTCAGGAGCGGGTATGCCGCGCTGACATGCGCGCTGCCTTCCAGCATGCTCCGCGCTTCGGCATAGCCGCTGCCAAATGTATGGCCATTGGCGCTCACGCCGACGACCGCAATGACCAGGCCGCATAGCGCGCCGAATAGCACAGGCCGCTTCACGCGCAGTTCGAGCAGAACTTCGGGCATCCAGCGCTTCGTGTTGAGCAACAGCCAGCAGAAGCATCCCCCTAGCGCGCCCGCAAGGACACCGATCAGCACTACGGCGAGGCTAATCCATCGGGGCAATCCCGACCCGATATCGATCGTGCCGAAATACACATAGTTTCCCTGAAGCCCAAGTGAAACGACGCCAGCGAAGATGATTGCCGTGATCAGCACGCCGCTCGCGCGCTCCTCGAAGCTGCGCATCAGTTCCTCAATGGCGAACACCACGCCTGCGAGCGGAGCATTGAATGCCGCCGACAAACCGGCGGCCGCACCCGCGAGCGCGAGTCTGCGCTCCAGCACGCCCGGCCGGATCGCCAGAAAACGCCTCGGGTAAAAGCGCCTCAGGCTGAACATCAGGGCGGCGCCAACATGAATGGTCGGACCTTCGCGGCCGATGGTAAAGCCACCGAGCAGGGCCAGGAACGAGACCAGAATCTTTCCAACGAGAATACGCAGTGTAAGCAGCCGTGGCCCGAGTTCGTTCGGCCCGTGCAGCATGGCGATCACCTGGGGGATACCGCTGCCCTCGGAACCGTCAAAAAAGCGCCGTGTAAGCCACACCGTAACGGCGCCGGTTGCGGGCGCCACGATCAGAGGCAGCCAGAACCGGTCAGCCGCATAGCGAAGGAACACCGCGTAGCCGAAATCGATCAGCTTCGCGTAAAGCACCGCGACCAGGCCTACGGCGATCGCCCCCAGCCAGAACACGCCATAGTGGAGCCATAACCGGTTGATGCGCTGCAGCTTTCGACGGTCCATCAGCGCGAGAATGCGCACGATCTGTTCCCCTGTTTTTCTTCTGGGTTTTTTCCGGCGACGCCCTCACCGGCTGCATTTCGCGCCAGAAGCGCGACTCAGGCTTTCCGCGGTGACGGAACCTTCATATTGAACGCGATTGCGAGCCAGCACAATATGAGCCCGGAGCACGCGTAAAACACCGCGTTCGCGCCATCGTGTTTTAGAAGCCAGCCGCCAACCACGCCGCCGAGGGCAAGGCCGATCGACTGCGTGGTGTTGTATACGCCCGTGGCCGCACCCTTCCGATCGCCCGGCGCGAGCTTCGAGACGAGCGAGGGCTGCGACGCTTCGAGGATGTTAAAGCCGAGGAAATACACGAACAGGACGGCGGGCACGATAACGAGTGTATGTTCGAGCGAGCCAAGCAATAGCTGGCCAATGAGGATCAGACCGATTGCAGAGACGACCACGGCCTTCATTTTCCCCCGCTTCTCCGCGGCAATGATGGCCGGCACCATCATGACGAACGCAATACCCATGACCGGCAGATAGACCTTCCAGTGCAACGAGACCGGCAGCCCTGCGTCGACGAGCAGGCGAGGCACCACAAGGAACAGCGCCGTTTGCGTGGCGTGCAGTACAAGCACGCCGAAGTTCAGGCGCAGCAGCTCGACGTTGTGGAGCACTTCGGCAAATGGCGCCCGCAAATGGACGGGCCGGTTCGGCGAATCCGGCACGACCCAGATCACCACGCCCACCGCGAGAATCGAGAGCGCGCCGACCAGCGAGAACAGGCCGCTCATCCCGAGCCAGTGGAACACCAGAGGCGCACCCACGATCGCCACCGCAAAGGAAATGCCGATCGAGGCCCCCACCATCGCCATTGCTTTTGTGCGGTGCTGCTCGGCAGTGAGGTCGGCAATAAAAGCGAGCACCGCGGAGGAAACGGCGCCCATTCCCTGGATCACGCGACCGACGATTATCCACACAATATCGTGCGCCCCCGCGGCGACGAAGCTGCCGATCGCAAATATTACGAGACCCGTCGCGATAACTGGCTTGCGGCCAACCTTGTCGGAAACCCAGCCGTAGAAGATATAGAAAAGCGATTGAGTGACGCCGTACGCCCCCAGCGCGATGCCGACCAGCAGGAGATTGTCGCCGCCGGGAATGGTTTTCGCATACACCGAAAACACCGGCATGATCATGAAGAGACCGAGCATGCGCAGTGCAAAGATCGCTGCGAGCGACAGCGTCGCTCGCAGCTCAAGCGCACTCATGCGCGAGCGGGAAGTGGCCGATGTGGAAGTTGCGCTCATATCGTGTAAAAAAAAACCCAGCAGTCGCTGGGTGAAGATAGCTGCCGATGCTGCAGTCGAACGTGCTTGACCGGCAAGCTGAGGACACGTCGAAGTCACGCGATTCCGCGCCGCACCCGCTGAAAGCCTGGTGCAATATTATGGCACGACATGACATTTCTCAGAATTTAGACGCGAAAACTTAAACGAAACTTAAAACCCGGCCCATGAGCCCTCGCTCGTGTCGCGCGCGGCACCGCCGCCCGCACGACGAAGGGCATGCGCGATTTACCGCTCGCGCAGATTACGTCGGATCGCAATCATTTCGCTTCGCGACATGTCGAGAATTATTGGTCCGATGCGGCAGGTCGCTAATAAATGATGCGTCGGCGCTGGGTTCGATGCGCGTGGCGACGATGATCCTTTGAACGTCAGGTCGCATCTGCAGACTTATCGCGTCTATCCCCTGGAACGCCCTTGCGCTGACAACGGCATCGGCGCTGTCTCGCGATAACGAGAAGACATGCGCCTGCGCCGCAGCGCTCCAACGGTCTAAATACCCCAGAGAATATCGTCGCCATGGCGATGGGCCTCGCGCATCATGTCGAGCAATGGCCAGGCGCGATGTTCGACGGTCGCGGCCGCACTGTTTGAACTATGGTCGTTCGGCACGTGATGGAGGACGTTGAGGGCTGATTCAGTGCGTGCCTGATCTTCGATAGCGCGTTCAAGCCGCGTTATCACCGTACCCAGTTCATCGTGGCTGATGACGCCACGAGTGGCGACTTGCTTACCAATGGCTGCGAGGAGATATTCCGCGAGGTTCCGCAGCATGACGACGTCCGGAGTTGAACGGCACTTGAACGTAACAAGCATACAGACCTCTCCGCGAAGGACAACTGTGCCGTTGCGACGGCCGCCGAGACGGCCGCCTGATGCAATCGACGCTTATAAGCAGCAACGAGGCTTGCGCCAATCTCGATATCCAAAGTGTAGGCCAATATGTCACATTGTGCTATATAAAGATCAGATGCGCGGACCATACCTTACCGGCGCGCAGGCAGGTCGACATGAATCTAACTCGCGGGCAGCGCTCATTAGCTGCGCACGACGTTCGTCGTGTCGTGGCATAAGCGGAGGCAATAAATGCCATGATCGACTGCTCTTTGGGGGCGTGATGACCCTTCAGAATAAGCTAACGCTAAATTGTCCCTCTGTACCGCCAGGGACGCTTTGGCATCGCGGACAGATTCATCGTGCGCTCGCGGACGAGGCGGGATGCTCGGCAGGCTTCGAAGCCATTTGTGCGGTTTGTGCGTGCTGAGGAATGGCGTCCAGGTCGACCCAGTCATACCGCACGCTCGCCACCGCCTGCCGGAGGGCGTCATTTGCTTGATAGTACTGGTGATGAGAGATCAGCCTCGCAGCGTCATTGACGTCCGCGATCACCAGTTTTAGCGGAACGAGTTCCATGGTGTAGGCAACGTTAATATTCGCGACCTTCAGGGCGTTGAGCGCCTGATCCCGCTGACCTTGCTTGATGTGCTCATTCGCGGATGCCACCGCTTTGGATTTCTCGGAAGACTGGGCGAGATTGTCGGTGATAGTTACGTCAGCGCCAACCGGAAGCCACATCAACTCCTGCGAAGCGCGAGCGACGTCCGCTTGGACATGCGGCGCGCTGGAAGCCGTGGGTGGAAGTTTCAAGTCTTTTTCAGCCTTGGTAAAAGCAGTATTGTCAGCCTGCGCTTCCTGCAGTGATTTCTGGGCGGCTTTTACAAGCGTGGCGGCCTCCGAACCGTTACCGTTGAAGATTGCGAGCCGCGCAAGTTCGATCTGCTGGAAGGCCTCGTTTCCTTTCCCCGAGACTTTGCCCATGTCCGACGCGACGGCCCGCGGGGACTCGGCGGCCTGCACGGCCGCACCACAATAGGCGGCGGAGAGCAACGCGCACATGACAGCGATAACCTGATGCCTTTTCATGGTTCATTCTCCTTAGCGAGTGTCCAGTTCCCGACGTCGCATGCGGCTTTGCGCGCTCACATCGGCGGCGCATATGGCATGCGAGACTTTCACAGGGCTTGAACTTCGAACAGTTGACGCTTTAAAGCTAGGCCGTGGTGCTTAAAGGACGCTTAAGAAGGAGCCATCCGGACGCAAGGCGGCAGCACTGGGTAGTGCGAAGAACCGGACCTCGCCAGTTAGCGTTCGCATGATGTGGTAGCAGCGCGAAGCGACCACAGCCGCTTCTGATGCGCGATGACGTCAGGTTCATCGCACATACTCGTGATCATCGGCGTTAGAGGGCGCTCATTCTGCCCTTCGCTTCCGGTTAGACAAGTCTTGCTCGATCGCCGCGCATTACATGAGCGCGACTCCCTGACCAGATCTCACCGTTGGAAGTCTGGCTTGCAGTTCAGGCGGGTACTCGGGTAGTCCCTTCAAGCGCCCCGCTAACGGATAGAGCTTCCGTTGACTCCTCCCTCGCTGAACGATGGCGTTGCCAGTCAACTCGTCGCGTCCATTCGCTCCATCATTGCTCGCGTCTGCTCGACGCCCAACGCGCAGCGCATTGCGAGCCTCATCACGATCACGCTCCAGAGCGCCACTAGAAGAATGTCCCAACCGAATCCGATCACACCGAGTCCGCCACCGACGCCGCCGAGCCACGACAATAACCAGATGCCCCCAAACCACGGCAACAGCCACGCAATGTTGTTCCAGCCGAAGTCTTTCGCAGCTTTGCGCAAGACGATGTGGTAGTACGCCGCGTAGAGTACGAAACCGATCGCCACCAGCGCAAACAGAAAGGTGTTCGTTGCAAAGCCAGTCCAATATATTACGAGGTTGCTGCAGATAAATGCGACTGGCGCCAGCACGGGGGCGGCCCACATGCGAAATGGACGATGCAGTTCCGGAAGATTACGGCGCAACACAAGCAACGCGACCGGACCAAGACCATATGTCAGCACCGTAACCGACGTAATGTAGTCGACCATCTTCTGCCATGCAGGAAACGGCAGCAGGAAAATGGTGCCAACCACCCACATCACGAGAACCGCCAGCCATGGCACCTTGTTGCGGTTCAGCTTTGTCAGCACGCGAGGACCTGCCTCCATTTCGCCCGTAGCAAAGAGGACGCGCGATCCGCCGGTTACATACATCAGCCCCGTGCCGCCAGGCGATATATAGGCGTCGATATAGAGAAGCGTCGCCATCCAGCCGAGCCCGAGCGTCGCGGCAAGTCCAGCGAACGGTCCCATTTCCCCCTTGAAGCTGAGGTGTGCCCATCCGTGCGCGAGATCGACCGGCGACAGCGCCCAGATAAAGGCCACTTGCAACATGATGTAAACCACTGCAGCGAGCACGACCGAGCCAATCACGGCTAGCGGAATGTCGCGATGTGGATTGGCCGTTTCGCCGCCGAGGTCGATCGCAGTACGGAAGCCCAAATAGCTGAAAACGATACCTGCTGCGGGAAGTGCCGTGAACATGCCGGAGAGCTTGTAGGTGTCAGGCGCCGCACGCACGACATCCCAGTGGGTGCTCGCTGCCATCAAGCCAACGATGGTCAGTATCGGCACCAGAATTTTCCACCACGTAATGGTTGAATTGACGTTGAGCAGCCATCTGATCACCATCAGATTCAGCAGCGCGGTGATTCCGAGCAAACCGGCGCACACGAAGAAGCCCGCCAAACTCAGCACCCCGGCGGACCCAGGACGGATCAGCCATGGCAGATAGTTGCTTGCATAAGTGACGATTGCTTCGGCTTCGACTGCAGGCACCGGGACATAGGCGAGGAAGAGCAGCCAGCACCACAACCTTCCAAGTCCGTCGCCATGGCTCGCGTGGCTCATATGAACCAGCGCCCCACTACGAGGAAAAACGGCGGCAAGCTCCGCGAAACATAGCGCAATCAGCATGATGATGACAGCGCCAAGCGCCCAACTGCCTATGCTCAACGGACCGGCTATTCTCGATGCATGGTAGGCGCCGAACAGCCACCCTGAACCAATCATGCTAGTGGTGCTTGCGAACAGCAACCCCACTATCCCAGCATCGCGGCGCAGTTTGCCCGTTAGCGTCAGGTCGGAAATCGTGCTCATTTCTGGTCTCCTTGCGCCTGCCCCGGAGTTCGGTTTTTGAACCGGCGTTGCGCGAAAGAGGCGGTGCGCATTCGCGCACCGTCATACATGAACGGCTCACCCTGAACGCTTCGACCGCAAAGACGGCGATAAAATTCCCGCCGTGAACCGAAGCAACAATTAAAGGGCTTGGAAATGCCTGTGCGCCTCGACGAGCGTTAGTTCACACTGTGCCATTTCATATTCGTGGCATGGCTTCATGCGATTCAAGCATCGTCGAGCATGCGCCAATCGCTCGCACTCGCCCCGGCCAGAGTACGCACACGAGCTTCGTCGCGCGCAAGTTCTCGCGCGGATCCGGAAAAAACGACCCGACCATCGTCCAGCACGCAAGCTGCGTCGGCAATCTCGACAGCCGCTCGAACGTTCTGCTCAACCAGAAGCACCGACATGCCTTCGGCGCGCATTCTGACGATAACATCAAACACTTCCCGCACCATCAGCGGTGCGAGACCTTGAGACGGCTCATCGAGAAGCAGTACGCGTGGGTTGAGCAGCAGGCCGCGTGCGATCGCGAGCATTTCCTGCTCCCCTCCGGAGAGTTGCCGGCCCTTGCTGTTCCGACGCTCGCGTAACCGGGGAAAAAGCTCAAACACACGTGCGATCGTCCAAGGACCGGTGCGCCCGTTGGGCACAAGCAGATTTTCTTCCACGCTGAGACCCGCGAATATGCGCCTACCCTCCGGCACATATCCGACACCGAGCGCCGCGACCCGGTCTGGCGGCCAACCGGTCGTTTCGCGGCCTAGAATGTTCACCCTTCCCGCGCGTGGCCGGGTCAATCCCATCAGGCTTCGCATGGTTGTCGTCTTGCCGGCACCGTTGCGCCCTACCAGGGCGACAATCTGGCCGTCGTCAACGTCCACCGATACGCCATGCAGAATGTGGCTCTTGCCGTACCAGGTCTGCAGTCCCTCGGCAACCAGGGCACTCATTTTGCTGTTCCCAGATAGGCTGCTTGCACGGCTTGATTGCCGGTGATTTCTTCGGGCGTTCCTTCTGCCAGAATCCTGCCTTCGGCGAGCACCATGATCCGCTGTGCCAGCTGGAAGATGACGCGCATGTCGTGCTCGATCAGAATCATCGTCAGCGATCGATCGCGGTGCAGGCGTCGTATCAGTTGCGTCACGTCGTAGGTTTCCTGATCTCCCATCCCCGCGGTCGGTTCGTCGAGGAGCAGGAGCCTGGGTTCGAGTGCGAGCGACATGATGATTTCCGTGGCTCGCTGGTCGCCAAGCGACAGTTCACCCACCAACCGGCGCGCACGCTGCTCGAGTCCGCCGAGCACGAGCAATTCTTCCAGCCGCTGGTTGACGGTCGCGCGCGCCGCCCTCGATAGCCACGGCGAGAGCCTGTGCCCGGCCCGAAGTTCGACCGGAATCCGCAGATTATCGCGAACGGACAACTCAGGAAAAACTTCCGTAATCTGGAAAGTCCGCGCCATTCCCATGGCAACGCGGCGATGAGGCGCAAGCCGGGTCACGTCGCGTCCGTCGAACACGATACGCCCCGACGTAGGCGGAAAGAACCCACTGATCAGATTGAAGAACGTCGTCTTTCCTGCACCGTTAGGCCCAATCACCGCGCGAAGCTCACCGGCTTCCACAGTCAGGCAAACATCGCTAACCGCGCGAAGATTGCCGAACCGGTGAGATACGTGATCGACTACGAGCAGGCTCATGAACGCACCCCGCCCGTCCGGATGCCCAGCACGCCACGGGGAAAGAACAGAACGACGAGGATGAACAGCAGGCCGATAAACGACATCCAGTTCTCAGTCCGTGTGGAGATGTAATCCTGAACCAGCACGAAGACGGCCGCGCCGATCAGCGGTCCCCACAACGAGCGCATTCCCCCCAGCACGGCCATGATCACAAAATCGCCTGACTGGTCCCACCGCAGATCATGCGGATCGGCGAAGTTATTGAGCAGCGCGTACAGGGTACCGGCAAAACTCACGAAAAAGCAGGAGATCACGAACGACAGCCAGATATGCTGCTCCACCGGCAGCCCCAGGAAGCGCGCCCGTTTTTCGTTCTCGCGTATCGCCAGAAGCGTACGGCCAAACGGAGAGCGCAACAGCGCAGTCATGACGCCAACCGACACGGCAAAGCAAAGCAGAACGAAATAGTAAAACACGGTGCTGTTGCCAAGAATGTCGATTCTCTGCTGGCCAAAGTGGAGAGGCATGCGATGCCATCCGGAGAGTCCATCGTCGCCGCCAGTCACGGCGTTCCAGCGAAAGGCGACGAAGTAGAACACCTGGCCGAATGCGATCGTCGCCATCGCGAAATAGACGCCCCGAAGCCTGGCAATCAGCGCGCCGATGAGCGCCGCCGCCAGCGTGCCGGCCGCGACCCCAATGACGATACCAAGCGGCGTATTCGGCACCAGATAACGGATCGTCATACCAACGCCATACGCGCCGAGACCAAAATATGCCGCGTGACCGAACGACAACACGCCAGTAAAACCGAGTAGAAAATTGAGCGCCATCGCCGCCAATGCCATCACTACTACGCGTGTACCAAGTGCCGTATAGCCGCCGAGCCAGGTGATCCAGTACGGCATGGCTGCGAGCGCCAGCCAGACCGCCGCATCCCCCGCGAGTTGCAGTGATGATCTCACTGGACCCTCCCTTCCTCACCCAGCAGTCCGCGCGGACGTACGAGCAGCACTAGACCCATCAGGACGTAAATCACCGCTTCGGTCGCGGACGGGAAAAAGACAGAAGTCAGGCCAGAAGCGACGCCAATGAGAATGCCGCCGAGCAGCGTACCCGGCAGGCTGCCCAGTCCCCCGACGATGATCGCAACGAAACTCGGCATGATGAGCGAATCCCCGATTGTCGGTTGCAGTCCGAGCATGCCGGCTGCCAGTACGCCAGCCAGCCCCGCGAGAAAGATGCCGAGGCCGAAATTCATGCTGCGAAGCCACCGTACATTCACGCCCAGTGTCGCGACCGTTTCGAGGTCTCCGACACCAGCGCGGATACGAATGCCGGATCGAGTGAACTTCAGGAACATGAAGAGCGCCGCCACGACGATCACGACCAGAACGACCATGAACACACGATAGCCCGTTAGAAAGAAGAACGAGGACGTCAATGGCTGGTTCAGCGCGTCCGGAATCTGGTATGGCAATGTCTGAGGCCCCCAGATATAGCGGCTACCGTCCTGCAGCAGAAACGCGAGCCCGAACGTGAGCAGCAGACTGTATAGGGGATCTCTTCCATACAGCCGGCGAATCAGTACCCGCTCGATCAGCAGTCCGAGAGCAGCCGTCAGCAAGGGTGCAATAACAAGCGCCGCCCAAAAGCCGACATACGGCATGATCGTGTAGGCGAGGTAAGCGCCGATTGCCAGGAATCCGCCGTGCGCGAAGTTGATGACACCGCTCAGATTCAGGATCAGCGACAGGCCAAGCGCCATCAGCGCGTAAAACGCGCCAATGACGATACCGTTGAAAACGTTGAACAGGATCAGTTGCGTCATACCGTTACCTGTGCTGCCGACGTCCGCTTCCGATGTCCCGGCTCATCGGTCGCGCGGCCGTTGCGGCAGCGCGACATCATTAGGCACTCAGCCCCCTGTCTGGCTCCCCGAACCGGTCATGCCCATGTCAGACGGCAGCCGGTTTCGCCGACCGGCAGCGCCGCGTCGATGCCCTTTACCAGCTGATCGACGTGGAATAGATCATCAGGTCTAGGTCCCTGCGCTACCGCATGTCCCACATAGAGATCCGGCATGAGCTGATGGTTGCCGGCCCGATAGAACGGTGTGTCCGGCATCAGCCCTACGTCCGGCGGCAACTTGAAGCCTTCGAGCGCCCGTGCCAGTTTCACCGCGTCAAGCGTCTTCTCCTGATTAGCGACGAGTGCAACGCTATTGACAGCGACGTGCCCGAACCAGTGTCTGGCAGTCGGCACTCTCCCGGCCTTCTTACGGATGCCGGCCACGTATTCCGCTACGTGGGGTACGTTGGGCTGGTCCCAGTACCATTCGAATACCCACGTACCGATTCGCGCATCCGGCGGCAAGCCCTCGAGCACCTCCAGTTCCTGCTGCGCCCCGGCGATGTGGAAACGCTTGTTAAGGCCGAACTGCACCGCCTGCTTAAGCGAATTGACAGCATCCTGACCTGCGGTAAGAAACAGGATGACGTCAGGATCGGCAGCCTGCGCCTTGATCAAATATGACGAATAGTCGGTGGTGCCAAGCGGCGCCAACGCGGCTCCAGCCTCCACCCCTCCGAACTTCTTCAGGCTCGCCTCGAAGCCGAGTTGCAAGGTGTGGCCAAATGCGTAATCGGGGGTGATGAAAAACCATTTTTTTCCGTACCGGTCGAACAGGACCTTCGATACCGAGTTGGTTTCCATCCTCGTCGTATTGCAGACCCGAAAGACGTTCCAGTGACAATCTGTACCGGTCACGGCGTCGGTATGCCCACCCGTCACAATATGCAGTGTTTTCAATTCGTTTGAAACCTGCCCGATCGCAAGCGCCATAGCCGAGTTGACATTGCCAAGCAGGAAGTCCACCTTGTCACGTTCGATCAGCTTGCGCGCCTTCTGTACAGCAGCGCCAGTATCCGCGCTGGTGGAATCCTCCACGATGAGCTGAACCGGACGACCCAATATGCCCCCGCGCGCATTGATCTGATCGATCGCGTATTCGCAACCCATTTGCTCGTTCTTGCCGAGTTCGGCATAGGTACCTGTCAACGGATCGTCGAGCCCGAATTTGATTGGAACCTCTCCGCGCGCCTTGATGATGAAGGGTGCGCCGATCTGCGCAATTCCGGCTGCGGCAGCAGCCTTCAGTACGAGCCGGCGATGCCGTCGGCCCGCGGTCGATAGTCTTCCCATTTCGGTCTCCCACAGAATGGACACGTCCGAGCAATGCTCGCGCTCTCCTCCTGGGAAAGCTGGGTCCGATTTCTACGCTTCGGATTTCCAACGCATATCAAATGTTAGTGCACGATATGACATAATTCCATGAGACGTAACGAAACGTCTGAGTGCCAGCCGGTCTATCGCGGTGATTCAACGCACACCGGCGCGGTGCGCGGGTAAAGCGCTTCAGTAAATGTCCCGGGATGCGCATGAAAGAGACTCGGGAAAACCTCCACTCTGAAGAACCCTTCCTCCATTGAGGCATCTGGAACAACCCCGATGCTCGCGCCGGGTGTTGGGAGATCTGGCAGCATCGTAGGCAGTGGTCGCGCTCGCAACCGATTCGCTTGTCAAAGATTGCGCCAAAGCGAAGGCAAAATTGTGGGACCACATCGGCGTTTCGTGCGCGGCGTCCGTTACAGAGATGGCCGATTTCGAATGGGTGAGTTCCCCTCCGCAATCAGGCAAGACGAGCCACGGCCCTCGCTACCGCGATTGAGTTGATTAATCGAGGCTCGAAGCCCCGAAACCCAACGCGCTGAGTGCGAAACTTCCTGCGCCAAACGCATTACGTGACGGCGTGTACGCATCGTCAAACGCCAGGATTTCGCCGTGCGCTGCCAGCGATATGTCCGCCAAAGAAGACCGGGAATACGGATCGGCGCGCTCCGGATACCATGGTGTCGTTGGAGAGGATACTGCCTCAGAGGTCGAGCCTCTGCTCGAAGACCTCATCTTGGCCCATGGACCAGAGGAATCCAGCGGCACTAACTCGTCCAGCATACGATCACCTGTCATCGCGTTCACGCTGCCGCAAATGGCTGTCGCGACCAACAGCACGGCCTTGGTGAGCTTGCGAAGGAGTTTTGATGAGTCTGGCGCAGACTTCATGAATGATCGCTGTGTCACTTCAGAATTCAGACGTTTGGAACTTGCCGCCTCACGGCACAGTCGCTGCATGATAGCGGGTGGCCTCTGCCAAATAAATCTATGTTTACTCCCTATCTGCGAGTGCAGCGCACCGATGGATCCCGCACCCGGTGCTCCCTATTGATCATCGCGATGACAATCACGAAGGCCTTGCCAACCCGGAGATGACGCCGATCAGCAGCACCGCGACGGCGAGCAGACCGGGCATGTAATTGCCTACTTCGATTGCGCCGTAATGATCACGCCGCTCATGCGTGCGTCGAAGCTGCGGGTCAATTCCTTGATGGCAAAGACCGCGTTCACAAGCGGCGCATTGAACGCCGCCGACAGACCTGCGGGGGCGCCGGCGAACGCGAGCCTGTGCTCGAGATCGACGCCGCGGATGGTCCGAAATCGCGCGGGATGGAAGTGCCGCAGGTTAAGCATCAGCGATGCGCCGACGTGGATCGTCGGCACGCCGCAATATGTCACAATCTGCATCAATCAGATGCGCTTCCAGCACTGCGACGAGAGCGGTGACCAACGGGCCCACCCAGAAGATTCCATAGTGGAACCAAAGCCGCCGAACATCTTGCAGCGTTCTTCTGTCCAGGACGCGGAAGAAAGTGGCAGACGGTTTCAACGTCAGATAGGGATCAACGCAAAAAAAGCCCAGCCGTGAAGCTGGGCGGAGGGGAATCGCCTTCTGTCGCCTGAAAACGAGTGGGCTTGCTGCCGGACCATACGCCATAACATGCAATATCGGCACGCCAGGTCCCACACCACTAGCCCCTAGAATAAGCACGTTGTGACATTTATTCAAGCGATTCCTGCACCTTTTTCGTAAAGCCAGGAAGGGGGAACACGGCAGGAGTTCATTCAGATGACCTTCGCGAGATAACGGCGGCTGCTCCGATGGCGGCATCGCCTGGGAAAATACGGAGGCACACCACGCAAACGCCACATAGACTTCAAGACGTCGCTTCCCTCGACGTACTGCCCTGCTCCACGTCGTCACTTTTCTCGGAGACAGAATGAAAAAATGCACGATCCGGCTCACGTTCGTGATGCTCGCGCTGCTCGCGGGATGTCATGAAACGAAAACGCCGCAAACGGTCACATCGAGCGGCCAGGCTGCCAATGCGTCGGCGCTCAGTACCGGTCCCTCGACGATCGACGAACTGAACAATCCCAACAGTCCGCTTGCAAAGCGAAGCATCTATTTCGATTTCGACAGCTATACGGTCAGGGATGACTATCAGGCGCTACTCCAGGCACATGCGGACTATCTGCGCCGGCATCCGTCCCAGCATGTGCTGATACAGGGCAACACCGACGAGCGCGGCACCACCGAATACAATCTCGCCCTGGGCGAGCGGCGCTCGCAGGCCGTCATGCGTGAGTTGGAAACGCTTGGCGTGCCCGGGACTCAACTGGAAGCCGTCAGCCTGGGCAAAGAAAAACCGGTTGCGCTGGGGCACGACGAGGCGTCGTGGTCGCAGAATCGCCGCGCCGACCTGGTGTACCGCTAATTGCGCAGCGCACGACGCGCGGACCAGTTCAAAGCCCGAAGTACCAGAGCCGCACGTCCTCTTCCTCCGACCATATCTGCACGTCCAGCATCTCGTCGAATTCGACCGGCTCGCCCCGGTACATGCAGCAGAACCCGCGCTCGGTGCGATAGACGATCACCCACTCGCGCGGGTCGGGGGTTGCGTCGGGCGAACGGTCTTCCCGTGTGCTCCCGGAATCCACAAGGTGCGCCGCGGCCTTGAGCCGCTCGCGCAACGTCCGCCACTCAGTTTTCAGCTTCACGGTCGCTCACCTTGAGACCCCTGCCGTGCACGGCATACGAAGCGTCGTTGACGCGCACGGATTGCGTCGACGTGGCGGTCCTTCCGCGAACCCGGGGCTGGAAAATATCGATACTGCGGGCGACGGCGTCCGCAATATGCTCCTTCGCAATCACGCCGGACACGTCGAACGCGCCATCGACAGCGGCATCGACGAGGACCACCGCCATCACCGCGCGGCGCTGCCGGAGTTCGCTGATCACTTCGAACGCCGCATCGGATCGCTTCACGACGATGAAGTTGCGATGCGCGAGTTGCCCGATCGTGACCGTCGGATTGTCATGGCTGACCGCGCGGCGCAGGCCGGTGTTGATGCGCAGCACGCCGTACAGCATGCCTGCCTTCGTGACGACGATGTGCCGGAACGGCGCGACGCCCATGCGATCGAGGAGATCGCGAAACGGGACGTCCGCGTCGAGCACCAGTATGTCGGCCTCCATGATCGCCCCCGCGTTCTGCACGAGAAACATATTGGCGTGCAACGCATCTGGAATGACATGACCGCGCTTGACGAGTTTCATCGTGTAGATCGTCTCGCGCGAGAGGAGCCGGCGGGTGCCGATGCTGAACGCAACCGCAAGTATCATCGGCAGCACGATGTCGTAATCGCGCGTCATTTCGAAGATCATCGCCACTGCCGTCATCGCGGCACCCGTGCCGCCCGCGACCACCGCCCCCATGCCGACCATCGCGAATGCAGGCACGCTGACCGGAGCGGCCGGCACCAGCAGATGGAACAGGGACGCCAGCGCGGCGCCCAACGTCGCGCCGATGAACAGCGACGGCGAGAACACGCCGCCCGACGAGCCGGAGCCGAGGCTAACCGACGTCGCGGCCATCTTGCACAGCGCAAGCAGCAGCAGGAACAGGCCACCTTGCAACTGTTCATTGAGCGTCGCCTGGATCGTGGCGTAGCCCACGCCTTCCACGTAGTAGTGGCCTGCGTAGCGCATCAGCAGATACATCATTACGCCGACGAACAGCATGCCGAGCGCGTGGCGCGCAAAACGCCCCGGAACGCGATCGAAGGCGTCCTCCGCCCAGTGCAATCCGCGAATCAGCAACGCGGCCGCCACGCCGGCCACGACCCCGAGCAGCGCGTAAAGCAGCAGCGTGAAGCCGCTCGCGAGATGGTTATCGAGCGCTCCGAGTTGAGGGGGAACCAGGAAAGCCGCTGCTCCGCCAAGGAACAGCCGTCCCACGAACGTGGCAGTGCCCGTTGCCAGTGCGACGGGCAGAAAAGTCCCCACGCTGATTTCCGGCATCATCAGCTCGGTCGCGAACAGTACGCCGCCGATCGGCGTATTGAACGTCGCGGCAATGCCGGCCCCCGCGCCGCTCGCAACGAGAATGATCCGCTGACTGGCGGGCATCCGCAGCCACTGACCCAGCGTCGAGCCCAGTGCCGAACCGATCTGGATGATCGGACCTTCCCGGCCCACCGCCGCACCGGTGCCGATCGCGATCGCCGATGCGAGCGACTTGACGACCGCCACGACCGGACGGATCACGCCGCCCCCGAAATAGATCGCGTCCATCACTTCTGGCACGCCATGCCCTTTTGCTTCCGGTGCGAAGCGGCTTACCAGCCACGTGACCACGAAGCCGCCTGCTACCGGCACGAGAATCACCCATGCGCCCCACGGCGACGGCGGGGTAAACTGGCTCGCGTCGTAGAGCGGCGAAAGGCGTCCGAGAAACGCCGCATTATGGATAGTGCCGATCAGCATCCTGAACACGACCGCGCCAAAACCGGTCACGATCCCGAGGCAGAACCCCAGCATGCTCATGCGATAGAGGTCGAGCGGCTTCACGACTTCTTGCGCGTTTTCAGGAGGCGCCGAATCTCCTTCCTTGCCGTCGAGCTTCGTGGGGGCCATATCCCGCTTCTCCTCGCATGACAACACCGCGTCATCGTTCGGCGCGGGGGCCTCGATCGGTCCCATGCACGCAATACAAGGTCCACGCAGAAAGAAGCCGAGCGGTCTTGGGGGGATGATCGAACATCGCACCGCCCGCCTTAATCGGTCGGTGCGACCGGGTAGACAGGCCTCGGCAATCATGTCATGCCGTGCCATGCACTATAGTCCTATCAACGCGTGTTCACCAACCTTGACGCTCGTGGCGATACGGAACACCCACCGTTCACCGCATCCAGATCCGGCGCGGGCACGCAATCCATCTGATACGATTTTGCGCTGTCACCCCGTCACGCCGCATTGCCGGTGCGCCTTGCGATAGAGCAACAGGATTTCAGCAAGGCTGCAGAGAATCCGGTTTCAGGCGCCTGGTCCATGTTCCGAACGAGACAGGTAGCAAAGTGAAGCAAACATCACCGCACATCCGGGTCGGCATGCCCAACAAGCAGGATCTCGAAGCCATGTCGGCATTCCGTTACCAGTTACGCAGGTTCCTGCGGTATTCGGAAGAAATTACTCACGCGGAAGGAGTCACGCCTCTGCAATATCAGATGCTCCTTCACGTCAGGGGATTTCCCGAGCGCTCCTGGGCCAGTATCGGCGAACTGGCTGAACGGTTGCAGGCAGCGCCCAACGGTACCGCGGCGCTCGTGTCCCGCTGCGAAGCCGCCGGGCTCGTCGAGCGTCGCCCCGACGCTTCCGACCGGCGACTCGTGCAGGTCCACCTGACGGAAAAAGGCGAGCGGTGCCTGTTGAAGCTCGCGATGCTGCACAAGCGGGAAATCGAGTCATTCGGTTGGGCGCTGGGGCAGTTTCAGGTTCAACAGACACCATTGGTTGGCGGAGCGGCCAAATCGCCAGATTGGTGATCATGCAGCGCCGCCAGGGATGAGCATTCGTCGACGGCCGGCGCGCCAGCGACGATCTCCGCGTGCCAGCCCTTTAGCCCGTGTCCGTCCGACCCATTCTCAAGACATCCAAGACCGCTTGGGCTAATGGGTGATTACCCTCGGACGGACGCGCCAGAAGCTTTCAGGCCTGCCTTAATTGGGGCGATCGTACTTGTCATGCCAGGAGCGGCGCCTGTGCCGCGAAGTCCGCTGGATGACATTTTCCGATGGACGCGAGTGGCTCGACGCCCCTCAGCGGCCACCGCTCGCCGCTTCGTGCGCAGCCGCAATGCACGCGCCTTCCGATTCGGCGGCACGTTCGACAGGTGGCCGAAGTGCCTTGCTAAATGCCCTATCGTGCGCTAAAAAATATTTACTTCCTTCGCGTGTCTACTGGCCGTCCGGCCAATGCCATGGACGCCCCCACTCCAGCGAGCACGACTGTCCATGAGTCTTCTTGAGCTCAGAGGCGTTTCCAGGCATTTCGGCGCCATTCAGGCCCTGACCGACGTGACGCTCAGTCTGGAGTCAGGTCAGGTCGTGGGGCTCATGGGCGATAACGGGGCCGGGAAATCGACTTTGGTGAAGGTCGTCGCCGGCAACTTTCCACCTTCGCACGGCGAAATTCTCATCGATGGAAATCCCGTGCATTTCAACAAGCCGGTCGACGCGCGCGCGCGCGGCATCGAAGTCGTCTATCAGGATCTCGCGCTCTGCGACAACCTGACGGCAGCCGCCAACGTTTTCCTTGGCCGCGAACCGCGGGTCGGGTTCGGGCCTATCCGCGTGCTCGATCACGCGACCATGTATCGGCGTGCGGGTGAACTGTTCAAGGCACTGAAGTCCGAGACGCGCCCGCGCGACCTCGTCAGGCAAATGTCGGGGGGACAGCGGCAGGCGGTGGCCATCGCCCGCACACGCCTCTCGGAAGCAAGGCTCGTCCTCATGGACGAGCCGACCGCCTCGATCAGTGTGCGCCAGGTCGTCGAGGTGCTGGATCTCATCAGACGCCTGTCCGAACACGGTATCGCCGTCATCCTCATCAGCCACCGCATGCCTGACGTATTCGCCGTTGCCCATCGGGTGGTTGTCATGCGGCGCGGGCGCAAGGTCGCCGACAAGAAGACCGAAGAGTCCTCCCCGGAAGAAGTGACCGGACTGATCACCGGCGCCATCGCCGCTGCCTGAAACTGCCTCGCATCGGAGCCACCACATTGAACGACGCGCCGCGAAGGCCCCCTACAACCCCGCCATTGCTCGATGATCCACAGTCCGCGAGGACGCATACTCGCTGGTCGGGAATGCTCGCAAGCCAGGTGTTCTGGGTCGTGCTGGCAACGATCGTCGCCTGTATCGCCCTGTCTTTCGCGACCTCGACCTTCGCGACCTCCGAAAATCTTTTCAACGTTACGCGAAACTTCGCCTTCGTCGCCATCGTGGCGCTGGGAATGATGGCGGTGATCGTCACGGGCGGCATCGACATTTCGGTTGGCTCGACGATCGGCATCAGCGGTATCGTGCTCTCGGTCGTCATGAACGCGGGCTACCCGATCTGGGCCGGTATCGGCATGGGACTACTGACCGCCGGGCTGGTCGGCCTCGTCAACGGCTTGCTCATCGCATATCTCGGCATGCAGCCTTTCGTCGTGACGCTCGCCATGCTGAGCGTCGGCCGCAGCCTCGCACTCGTGATCTCCCGCAGCCGGACCATTTTCGATTTCGGCCCCGACGGCAGCAAGCTCCTCGCGCTCGGCGGCGGCGCGACGCTCGGCGTCGCCAATCCGGTGTGGTTCCTGATCCTGCTTGGGCTGTTGTTCTGGTTCGCGTTCGGCTGGACCCGCTGGGGCCGCTATGTGTTCGCGATCGGCGGCAACCGTCATGCGGCGACTCTCACCGGCGTACCGGTGCGCCGCATCGTTTGTTCCGTCTACATGCTCTGCGGCCTCATGGCGGGCGTCGCGGCGATTCTCGAAGTCGGCTGGCTAGGCGCGGTGACGACAGGCCTCGGCACGGGCGACGAACTGCGCGTGATCGCTGCTACCGTGGTCGGCGGGACCAATCTGATCGGCGGGGTTGGCAGCGCCTTCGGCACGATCGTCGGCGCGGCGCTCATCGAGGTCATCCGCAACAGCCTGATCCTGCTCGGCGTCGACGCGTTCTGGCAGGGCACGGTCGTCGGCAGCTTCATCGTCGTCGCGGTGCTTTTTAACAGGCTCGGTGGCGAGCGGCAAGGAGATTGAAATGTCGTTGGACGCGCCGGCCGCTTCCCGGCCGGTGCCGCGGGAAGCGGGTGCGGCCGGATTAGGCGCGGAACTGCCGCACGCATGGGTTCACAAGACCGCGAGGATCCGCTCCAAGGCCGAGTTCCGATTTCGGGCCTGACGTTCGATCGTTAAAGACTGTGTAGGCCCACATGGGCACCGTAGAGCCGGCGCCGAACAGGAGGAAGCAATGAAGAAACTGTGGATGTGTCTTGCCGCGGCTGGAGGACTCGCGATGCTGGCGTCCTCTGGCTTCGCGGCCGATAAGACCCTTGCGCTGGTGGTGAAGGGTCTCGACAACCCGTACTTCGACCTCATGCATCAAGGATGCGAACGGGCGAACAAGGAACTCAACAAGCAAGGCTACAACTGCTACTACACCGGTCCCGCGACCGCCGCGGACGAGAGCGCGCAAGTGCAGATCATCGACGACCTGCTGACCAAGGGCGTCGCGAGCATGGCGATCTCGCCAGCGAACGCGCCGGCTGTGGCGGAGGTGCTGCGCCGCCGCGGCGGATCGGTCCCGGTCATCACCGCGGATGCCGATCTGCTGCCGAAGGATGCGTCACTGCGCAAGAGCTATGTCGGCACCGACAACTACGAACTGGGCGCCAAGCTTGGCGAGCAGTTGAAGATGCTGATGCCGAAAGGCGGCAATGTCTGCCTGGTGATGGGCAATCCGGCAGCGGAGAACATCAACCAGCGGGCCCAGGGCGCGCGCGATGTGCTCTCCGGGAAGAAAGGGATCACGAAGCTCGCTGGCGAGAACGGCTGGCATGAGATCAGTGGCTGTCCGCTCTACGTGAACGACGACGCCGCCAAGGCGAACCAGATGATGCAGGACACGCTGACCGCCCATCCTACCGGTCTCGACGCCTTTCTGCTAGCGGGCGGCTGGCCTCTCTTTGCGCCGCAGGCCTTTTCGCAGGTTGTCGCGCCGATAATGGACAAGATCAAGAACGGCAAGTTCGTGATCGTCTCGGCGGATACGCTCGGGCCCGAACTGCAAGCGCTCAAGGAACACAAGGTGAATGTGCTCGTCGGCCAGCGGCCCGAGGAAATGGGCTACCGCGCCGCGATGGTCATGCGTGACCTCGCGGAAGGGAAGTCGGTACCTCCGGTCATTCACACCGGACTCGACGTCTGCACATGGAAGAACGCCGACACTTGCCTGAAGCATTGAAGGCCGGCGGCCCACATCATCACGATAACGCGGGAGCCGGATCGACACCGAGCCGACTCTGCGCTGCCTCAATGCATCGACGACACCATTTGCCTGCTCTTCCTGAAAGAGGCCGGGCGCGGCATTGAACACCAATAGCGCGCCGACAATGCACGCTTCGACACGTTCGCCGTTGATGCGCATCGTTAACCTCGCCTTAAGTTGCCCAGGAGTACGCTGATTACATGAGAAATCCCACGGCTCGAAGCATCACTCTGGTTTGTTCAGTCATCCCAAACATGACTTCGCTAAGCATCAGATAAGCTTCGCATCCTGGACTTCTCTCACGTTCTTCTCATTGCACCGCAGGGTTTTGACGTTGGTCAAATGACCCGGCGTCTCCGCATTGCAGCAACCACCGGCCAGCCCGCCTGAGCGAATCCTGCACGGCGAGCACCGAGTCCCAAGAAAATGCATGGACCGAACCTCCTTATGAGCGCCAGTAGCCCATCGTTCGTCTCCTGCAAATCACAGCTTTTGAGCCAAATGTCGCTGGGTCGCGATAACTAAACAGAGCGTCTTGAATAATGCAGCATAATCTTCGCAAAATCTCGTTTGACCTGATCCAGTGTCGGAAACAGGCCTCGACGACCTCAAGCCCTTCGACGAGCGTGGAAAAGTAGCGGTTGCGCAATTCGCCAGTGGCGTGCCGCGATCGCGGCGCGGCTGACAGAATGGCACCGGCCATTTCGTACAGCAGGAGATTGTCTGAGTGACCCATCTCCTCCCGATAAAGTAGGCGTCTAGCATGAGTGAATACTTCACACCTCTGTCATGCATTTGCGCGCCCAAAACGACGTTCGCGCGCCCGATATGATGCGAGTGCGGCATCAAGCGCGGCGTCGTCAAAATCTGGCCAGAATATGTCGGTGAAGTAGAGTTCAGTGTACGCGAGCTGCCATAGCAGGAAGTTGCTGATGCGCTGCTCACCTCCGGTCCGGATCAGCAGATCGGGTTCCGGCGCGTACGCCATCGCCAGATATTGCGCGAAGCTGGCTTCGTCGACCGGCACGGCGTGACCATCGACGGCACTCCGTGCGGGTAGCTCGCTTATAGCGTGAAGGATATCCCAGCGACCGCCGTAATTCGCCGCAATGGTCAGCGTCATACGCGTATTGTGGGCGGTTCTGATTTCCCCTCGCTTCACGAGCGCCCGAAGGTGCGCATCGAACGCCGATAGATCACCAACGACGCGCAAGCGGATGCCATTCTTGTGCAACCGTGCCGTTTCACGCTGTAGCGTCGCCCCGAACAGACGCATCAGGAACGACACTTCGTCCTCCGGCCGGCGCCAGTTCTCCGAACTGAATGCAAACAGCGTCAGGAATTCGACGCCGCGCCGCGCGCAGCCCTCGACGATTGCGCGGACCGCTTCGACACCCTTCACGTGACCGGCCACTCGGGGCAGCCTGCGCTGCGCCGCCCAGCGGCCATTGCCGTCCATAATGATTGCAATGTGCCGCGGCACATCGGTCACGGCCGGTACGCTAACGGTCGAACTTTTATGGATCATGGGAACCGCCGCGAGTCAGGCGGAACACGAAAGTCCCCGAAGGTCATGAAGGTGCCCCTGGACTCTTTTCCTGGTGATCAACTCGACCGCCACCAAATCACGTGGACATCGGCTGGGCCACCGGACGAAATGGACAATCGTATGGTATGCAGACGAAACTGAAAGGATGCTTAAGACGGAGACACTCTCCAGGCTTTGTTCACGTATTGGCAGGTTTAAGGGGGCCCGGCGATGATTTCGTTCATGAAAGCAGCCGCCCAACAGAACGATACCGCCGTCGACAACCCGCTCTCCTATGTTGGCTATCGATTTCCACCCGACGTGATCAGCTACGCGGTGTAGTGGTATACCGTTTCCCGCTAAGAGTCGTTAATACAACCTGGACAGCGCGGCTGGGCCCACACGCCATATCCTGGCAGGATGACAAGACGAAAAATAAGCAACGAGATCTGGGCGGCGCTGGAGCCGCCAGGCGATGCGACAGCTGCGTGAGCCACTCACGCCTTTCCCTGTGATAAGTATCGCGGTTGTAGACGCCGATGATTCCGGGCTGTACGTGGCCGAGGACTGCCTCGGCAATATCGTTGGGACATCCCAGCGTTGCAAGAAGCGTCCGAGTTGCGCGTCGAAGGTCGTGGGCGGACCAATGCGTGACGGGCAAGCGCGGGGGGTGTCCGGAATTTTGTGTAAACGGGTTGAGGTTTAACCCGGCACCAGCCGCTCTTCGAACTGGATCGTGAAGCGGTTCAGTGCGGCCTTCCAGTCGCGGATCGGCATCGTCCACTTCTTGCTGATGTTGTTCAGGAAGACGACCAGCATCAAGCGCGTAATGCCAGGCGCTACCCAGTTCCATGCGAAGGCGCGAGGCGAGCACCGGCGTCGACCGGTACGACTCGAGGAAATCGAAAGCCTGGGCGCGTGTGACGGCTGTGACGCGCATATCCCCTATAGGCCCCAGCTTCGCCTTGAATATACGTGCGACCTCGACCGCTCCCTTTGTCTTCCGATTTACTTCTACATACCCTTCCAGATAGTCGCGGCACCGCTGTCTGACGGTGTAATCGCCTGGGTGCGCAGCCGCTGATTCCCGTTCTCCGCAGTGTCGAAGGTTCGGCTCCGGAATCGCGTTCGACGCGCTTCGTTTGCCACGCAGCGATCGCTGCGGCAAATGAGGTCGACGGCCACTCACGAGGTTCACCTGTCGCATGCGACCGTCGATCGGCGACTTATAGCGATACCTCCATGACTTGCGGCTCGTTGAAGCCTGGTAGGCGTAGGCCTGGAAATCCCTCAAACGTCATGTGCTTGCCGCTCGGCAGCTTGGCCACGGCACGTGCATCAAAGCGCATTCTTCCCTCGGCGCAGGTTTTCTGCATAACGGCACAAAAACCTATGCCAGCATCACAAGTTTGGGTAAGCGGAGACACGCGTCGACACACCAACCGACGGGCCTGAAGCGTTAATATTTTTCTTAAAATTCAGTTACTTGCCGTATATCCTGGGAAGGCTTTGGGCTTACCGAGACAAGCCTGAAAACATGGCTACTCATTCTCGTCGAAGTAATGCCCGAACTTCAGCTGCTTCGTGCGGATATATCGCTCGTTTTCCTCGCGCATCGGAATCGCGAGCGCGACACGCTCGCACACCGGAATGCCGTGCTTCGACAGCGTGTCGAACTTTTCGGGATTGTTACTCATCAGCCGCACCGACGTGACCTTCAGCGTGCGCAGGATGCCCGCGGCCGAATCGTATTCGCGTGAATCGTCGGGCAGACCGAGATCGAGGTTGGCTTCGACGGTATCGCGCCCCTGCTCCTGCAGCGCATACGCGCGGATCTTGTTCGACAGACCGATGCCGCGTCCTTCGTGGCCGCGCAGATACAGCAGTACGCCGCAACCCTCTGCCGCGATATAGCGCAGCGCGAGATCGAGCTGCTCGCCGCAGTCGCAGCGATAGGAGCCGAGCACGTCGCCCGTCAGACATTCCGAATGCAGGCGGGTCAGCACCGACGACTGGTTGGCGACATCGCCCATCACGAGCGCGAGATGTTCGGCGCCGCTGTCGACCACGCGAAACACATAGGAAGTGAACGTGCCGTAGCGCGTGGGCAGCGTGGCGGTGGCGTCGAGCACGACGCATTCGCCGGTGACGGCGCCGTCCGCTGCGGGCGATGGATCCTGAGACGTGAGCATGGCGTTGAACAATGGTGCTGGCATGAACCCGGTCGAGCCGGGGATAAGGTGTGGATTGCGAGTTTACCGCTAATCCGCATGCAGCACGTGGATGCCCCTTCGCTTGCACGGGACGCTGCCCCGCGACAAGCCGCACCCGGCAGACGCGCATCACGCGAAACACGAGCCCGAGACCCGAAACAAGCCCGCACGGACCGCGTCAATCCAGCGCGCATCGTCCGGCGCGCCCGAGGTATTCCCGGTGTACCGCGGGCGCACGTCGCGCCTATACTGGTATCGCCTGTCCCTCACGACAGTGCGCCACTTCGGCGTGCTGCATTGCGAAACGGAGCCGCTCCATGACAAGCGTTGCACAGCTTCTTAAAACGAAACCGAACCCCTCCGACGTCTACACGATCGGCGCCGACGATTCCGTCTACGAGGCGATCCGGTTGATGGCCGAGAAAAGCATCGGCGCGCTGGTGGTGACGGACGGCGACAGCATCGCCGGCATCATCACGGAGCGCGACTACGCGCGCAAGATCGTGCTGATGGACCGGTCGTCGAAGGCGACGCCGGTGCGCGACATCATGAGCAAGGCGGTGCGCTTCGTTCGTCCGGACCAGACGACCGAAGACTGCATGGCGCTGATGACCGAGCGGCGCATGCGTCATCTGCCTGTCATCGACAACGAGAGGCTGGTCGGCATGGTGTCGATTGGCGACCTCGTGAAGGACATCATCGCGGAACAGCAGTTCACGATTCAGCAACTCGAGTTCTATATTCACGGCGAACGGCTCTGACAGGCAGCACGGTTTTCGCTGAGCGACACCGCATCGATCATCCGCGCGGGACCAGGCGCAAAAAAAGCCCAAACCTCTAAGAGCTTGGGCCAAGCTACCTTGCGGCAGCGGAGGTTCCTTCGGAAAGAGGAACGCTACGCGCGCGGATCACACGCTCTCGGGCGCATGAGTGCGGCGCGCTCGTTTGAAACAGTACCGGGTATGAAACGCTGTGTGCGCCGTCAAACGACGCGCACACAGATTCTGCTGCCTGCTTAGTTACCGAAATTAGTTACCGAAATTAGTTACCGAAATAGACGCTCTTCGGGCCGCTCATCGGCTGCTTCATGCCGCCCGCCTGGGTCGATCCGCTCATCGGCGCGCCGTAACCGCTGGTATCAGCGCTCGGCTGGGTTTGCGCGACGGCCGGATTTTGCGCTTGCACGCGCTGCTCGGCGGCCTGGATGTCGGCCGGATATTTCGGGTCGCTCGAGGTCGCCGGGTTGTAGCCCGCGTGCTCCAGCTGGATCAGTTCGCTGCGGACTTCCGCGCGGGTGACCGGCTGCTGGGTCGACTGCGCGAACGATACGACTGGCGCGGCGACAAGGGCCGCAATGGCAACTGCCTTGATCAGCGATTTCATGGTGACTTCCCTCCAATGTGGTTTTATCTGCATCGCCGACACCTCGGTGTCCAGCGAATGACTTGAGTCTAGTCACCGCACTGCCAAGGGAAAACCCTTAATTTCGAGATAGAAAATTGCTCGGTTCGCAACGATCTCGGGAAATATCGTGGAACCGCCTCCGTTAGCATGATCTTCGGGGTAACAATTGCCCGGATCGTCACCTTTGCGTCTGATGTTTCCGAAATACGTCTGATCGAAGAAAAAATTCGCCCGCACGCACGCCGAAACGTCTGAATCGATGTACGCGCGTAGCTGCGACGTCATGCGCCCGAATGCGGAATCGTCAGTAGCTTGCGCGGGCCGCTGACGAACGCGCTGCCCGGCTCGAAAAATCGCAACGGACGGTGCATCTCGCGCGACAGGCCGATGCGCGTCGTCACGCCGATCGGCGCGTCGCCAGTCTCGATCACGCCGATCCATAGCCCCCGCCCCGTACACAAATCGCGGCCGTCGAGCGCCTGGCCGATGCCGAACGCCACCGTCAGCCGGCCGGGTCCGCGCGCGAGATCGCGCAGCGGCACGCCGGGACGGCGCGCTTCCATCAGCGCGAGTCCTTCGAGCGGTTCGATCGCGCGCAGCAGGATGCCGGCGCCGATCTCCTCCGCTTCGGACGACATGTTGAGCATGTAAGACACGCCGTAGGTGAGCCGCACATAAGCATGACCGCGCGCGAGGAACATCGACCCGTTGTACGGACGACGTCCGATGAACGCATGGCTCGTCGAGTCGCCGAGCGGATACGCCTCGGTCTCGACGATGCGTCCGCTCAGGCGTCCTTCGGGCAGATCGTGCACGAGATATTTGCCGACCATGAAGCGCGCGAGTTCCACGGTATCGATCGGCAGATCCTCGCGGCGCAACGGTCGGATCGGAAGAGCTTCGTTTCGCATGCGCTGGGTGTCCTTGAGTCGGTGCTGAAATCGGTGCTGAAACCTACGGCCTCGCGACAAGCGCGCAGTCGCCCCACTCCCACGTCATCGACCGGTTACGCTCGACAAATTCGTTGTACCGAAGCCTCATTTTCTGCGCCATGGAAGTCAACATGGCACCAATTGTTGTATTGTGTTCATCCGGCCGGTCACACGGCCGTTTGCATGTTTCGGCGCGCGCTTCGCGGCTCGCTGAAACCGCGTGTCGGCTGAAAGCGTTCGCAGACTGCTGTACCTGTTCCATTGGCATTGAATCCCGCCGTACCCGCTGGTGTAAAAAAATCGACCCCATCCGGGGATCGACGTTCTACGACAACAGGAGATGGTTGAATGAAAGCATTCTCGGCAATCAAGATGATCGGCGGCGCACTGGTCGTTCTCGCTTCCCTCAACGCGTACGCGCAAAGCAGCGAGGCGGCCGCGACCGCAGCGCCGGCGGCAATGGCACCGACCGCCAAGCAGACTCGCGCGGCTAATCGCGCGCTGCAGAAGAAGGTCCGCGCGACGCTCGCACGTACGAAGGGCCTGACCGTCGGCAACATCACCGTGCGCGCACGCGAAGGCGCCGTCACGCTGGAAGGCTCGGTGCCGGAACAGGCTCAGATCGAACTCGCGACGAACGCCGCTCAAGGCGTGGCAGGCGTGACGTCGGTGAAGAGCGCGCTGTCGATCCGCGCCATGGGCCAGTAATCCGGTCGAACGGCCGAAGAAGTTGCGGTAACAGCAGCAAGCTGGCGTCGACGGCGGAAAGCTCCGCCGCGACGCCAATTCCCCCTCCGATGCAGCGCTCGACATCATTGCCTCACGGTGCGGCCATCGCACCATCCGACGCGGCGATTCCCCGCCCCCCCGAAACCGCGATATTTTCAATGCGCTACGCGCGTCGCGATGACGACCCGACCGCGTGGCGACGGCTTCTCGTAACGAGTTATCCCCGATAATTTAATAGCTTAACGTCACTTGTTAAGATATTACTTCAAGTTCATACACGCACCGAAAGGAAGGCCGCATGACTTCGTCCGCGACCGTCTTGCCTCGTTGGACCCTCGTCGCGCCGATCGTTAGCTGGATCGTGCTCGCCGCCGCCTACGCGATGCCGGGCAACACGCTGCTGCTCGCACTGGCCGGCATGTCGCTATGCGCGGCCGTGTTTGCCGCCGTGCATCATGCCGAAGTGGTTGCGCATCGCGTCGGCGAGCCGTTTGGCACGCTGGTGCTCGCGGTCGCCGTCACGGTGATCGAGGTGGCGCTGATCGTCTCGGTGATGCTGACGTCCGGTCCCGAGAAAGCCGGCCTCGCGCGCGATACGGTATTCGCGGCCGTGATGATCGTCTGCAACGGGCTCGTCGGGCTGTGTCTGCTGGTGGGCGGCATCCGTCATCTGGAACAGGACTTCCAGAGCCGCGGCGCGGCGGCCGCGCTGGCGGTGCTCGCGTCGCTGTCGGTACTGACGCTCGTGATGCCGAATTTCACGACCACCAGCCCCGGGCCTGTCCTGTCGCCGTCGCAGCTCGCGTTTGCCGGCGTGTCGTCGCTGGTGCTGTACTGCGTGTTCGTGTTCGTGCAGACGGTGCGCCATCGCGACTACTTCCTCGCCGGCGTGCCCGACGAAGACGTCCATGCCGAGCCGCCCGGCGTGCGCCTCGCCGCCATCAGCGGCGCGCTGCTGCTCGTGAGCCTCGTCGCGGTCGTGCTGCTCGCGAAAGTGCTGTCGCCGGTGGTCGAGTCCGCGGTGCTGAGCGCGGGCGCGCCGCCGGCGGTGGTCGGTATCGTGATTGCGTCGCTGGTGCTGTTGCCGGAAGGACTCGCGGCGCTGCGCGCGGCGCGCGCCGACCGTCTGCAGACCAGCCTGAACCTCGCGCTCGGCTCGTCACTGGCGAGTATCGGCCTGACCATTCCCACCGTCGCCGGTGTGTTCCTGTACATCGGTCAGCCCATCGTACTCGGCATCGATGGCAAGGACATGGTGCTGCTCGCGCTCACGCTGGTGGTCGCCACGCTGACGCTCAGCACCGGGCGCACGACGATTCTGCAAGGCGCCGTGCATCTGTCGCTGTTCGCGGCTTATCTGTTTCTGTCGTTCGCGCCGTGACGCGATGCCTTATCCGGCACGGGCGGACGGCAACCTCACTCTTCCCAATGCTCGGCGATCCAGTCGCGGAACAGATTCAGCTTCTGCTGTTGCGCGACTGAGTCCGGATACACGAAGTAATAGCGCCAGCCGGTCTTCAGCACGGTATCGAACGGCCGCACGAGGCGCCGGGCGGCGACGTCCTCGTCGATTAGCGCGAGGTCGCTGATCGCGACACCGAAACCCTGCGCGGCGGCGTTGGTCGCCATGTCGAGCGTATCGAAGCTCGGGCCGAGCTCCGCGTCGATCGTCGCGGCGCCCGCCGAATCGGCTTCCGCGACTTTCGCGAGCCACATCTTCCAGTCGCGGTGATCGCGCGTCGGATGCAGCAGCGTGTGGCGCCCGAGATCGGCGACCTGCGCGAGCGGCTTGTCCTTCAGCAGCTCGGGCGTGCAGACCGGCGTCAGACGCTCCTCGAACAGCGACACCGCCTGCACGTCCGCACCGGGCGACGAACCATAGATGATCGCCGCGTCGAACGGCTCGCTCTGGAAATCGACGTCGTGCTGCCAGGTGGTCGTGATCTGCACGTGCAGATCGGGATAGTCGGACTGGAAGCGCATGATCTTCGGCAGCATCCAGCGCATCACGCAGGTCGGCACCTTGAGCGCGAGATCGGTGCGCTGCCTCGTCAAGCGCAGCGACATTTCCTCGATCCGCGCGAAGCTCTCCTTGACCGCCGGCAGCAGCATTTCGCCCTCGGCGGTCAGCGTCAGCCCCTTTGCGTGACGCTTGAACAGCGGAAACTTATAGTACTCCTCGAGCGCGATGATCTGCCGGCTGACCGCGCCTTGCGTCAGGCACAGATGGTCGGCGGCACGCGTGAAGCTGCGATGGCGCGCGACGGTTTCGAAAATCTGCAGCGCGTTGAGCGGCGGTAGGCGTCGCATCGGATGTCCAGGATCAGAAAAAATCATTGCGTGGCTGCGGCAGCGCCCCTCGCCGCCCTGCCCGTCAAGCCCACAGCATACGCGATCGGCTATGCGCGCACGAGTGGGCGCGGGGCAAACCCGCATGCGTTCGACTCATGGCATGCGTGAAAAACGCCCGTACCGAGGAATGTCGCACCGGCGCGGTGCAAAGAAGCCTTCAGCAATCGCACCAGAACCGAGCTTTCCTCATACCTCGACGCACGCTGGGATTCCTCAGCCAGATCTGGACGTTAACCCGCATAAGCCATCGCCCGTAGCTTCCCGGCGTGTCGCCAAATCGCTCGCCACCGCGTTCGCCGGCGGCGAGCCATGAGCGTACGTCATGCGATCCATGCGCATATTTCGATTGTTGCGTGATTTTGGCAAACCTACAGTGCATCCACGCACGGTAGATCCGGCAGCGGTCACGGCGAATCATGGGCAACGGGCGTTCAACACAGGAGACCGCCATGCAGCAGATCAAACGGGGTAGAAGGCAGGCCATCAAGACAATCGGTACGGCGCTCGCGGCATCCGCGCTGCCGATGCCGTTCCTCAACCTGCGCGCGCAGGAGCACAACTTCAGCGGCAAGACGCTGCGCATCCTGACGTGGTCGGACGATACCGGCACGGCCGCGCTGCGCAACATCGCCGCGACCTTCACGGCGAAGACCGGCGCGAAGGTCATCGCCGATCGCGCCGACGGCACCTCCGGCATGGTCGCCAAAGTCAAGGCAGCGGGCGAGCGCCCCACCTATGACGTGATCACGCTCGCCGGCGTCGGCGCCTCCGGCCTCGCCGACGCGGGCCTGCTGATGAAGCCCGACCTCGAGCGCCTGCCGAACCTGAAAGAAGTCGCGCCGCCATACCGCACCGGCGCGAACGGTTTCGGCGTCGGCTATCTGCTGTGGTCCGACGGCCTCATCTACAACACCGCGACGGTCAAGACGTCGCCTTCGTCGTACGAGGCGCTGTGGGACCCGAAGTACGCCGGTCGCGTTTTCCTGCCGCCGCCCGAGTGGGCCGAAGCGGTCGATCTCGCGATCATCGCCGCGAAGATGAACGGCGGCTCGCAGCAGAACATCGAGCCCGGCTTCAAGAAGCTCGCGCAGCTCAAAGACCGCGTGATGACGCTCGGCGAGAACCCGAACCAGGTGGCCGACCTGTTCCGCACGGGCTCGCTCGACATCGGCGGCATCTACTCGCCCGCGTTTTTCCCGGATCAGATCCGCAAGCCCGAATACAAGATGGGCGTGACCTACGGCATGAAGGAAGGCTTCGCGACGCAACTGATGTTCACGGTGATTCCGAAAGCGCATCCGGGCGACACCGACCTGATCCACGCGTTCATCAATCACTCGCTCGACGCCGGCGTGCAAGGCCGCATGGCCGCCGATGTGCTGAACGGCCCAGTCAATTCGAAAGCGATGATTCCGGCCGAGAGCCGCGCGTTCGTGCCGAGCCCGCAGCAGATCGCCGAGAAAGCCGTGCTGCATGACGACAAGGCGCTCGCCGCCGTGCAGCCGGCATGGATCAAGCGCTACACCGAAATCTTCTCGGCGTAATCACGATGCTCGCGCGCTTCCCGCGGCGTGCCGCGATGATGCCGGACGAAGCGGCGCCGGGCCCGACGCCCGGCGGCGCTGCTTGCGCTTGCGCAGTCGTCGAGACTGCCGTGACCGACCCCGCTGCCGGCGCAACGACGCTCGCGAAAGCCCGGCCGTGGCTGCTGCTCGCACCGATCCTTGTGTTTCTGGCGATACTCGGCGCGGCCGCGCTGGTCGTGCTGCGCATGAGCTTCGGCACGTCCGGCAACGAATGGCGCAGCTTCACGCTGCAGAACTACGCGGACCTGCTCGACGGCTACTTCCTGAAATCGTTGTGGCTAACGCTGCGGCTCGCGTTCCAGAGCATGCTGTGCGCGGTCGTGCTCGCGATTCCGGTCGCGCTCGCGATGGCGCGCACGACATCGCGGCTCGCGCGCCGGCTGCTGCTCGCGGGTGTGCTGCTGCCGCTGCTCGTCAATCTGCTGCTGCAAGGCTATGGCTGGCTCGTGATCCTCGGCCCGGCGGGTCTGCTCAATCACGCGCTGCTCGCGAGCGGACTGGTCGAGCGTCCGGTGATGTGGCTGTATCGCGAGCATGGCGTGTTGCTCGGGCTGATCCAGACCGCGTTTCCGCTCGCCGTGCTGCCGCTGTCCAGCGCGATGCGCGCGGTGTCGCTCTCGTACGAGGAAGCCGCCGCGACTCTCGGCGCGACACGCTGGCAAACGCTGCGTCACGTGCTGCTGCCGCTCGCGATGCCGGGCCTCGTGTCGGGCGCGCTGCTGGTGTTCGCGTACAACGCGAGCGCGTTCGCGGTGCCGCTGCTGCTCGGCGGCCGGCGTGTGCCGATGCTCGCGGTGCTGGTGCACGATCAGGTCGCGCCGCTCTTGAACTGGCCGGCCGCCTCCGCTTCCGGCGTGGTGCTGATGATCGCGACGCTCGCCGTGATGGCGCTGTCGCAACGGCTCGTGCGCCGCACCCAACGCCTGACCGGGGAGCCTCACGCATGAGCACGCCGCTGCCGACCTCGCACCTGCCGCGCACCGAACCTCGTTCGCCGCGCTTCCCGCGCCTGCCGCAGACGATGCCCGGCCAGCTCGGCCGCGCGACCGCGCTCGTCGCCGGCGTGGTGCTGTTTCTCGCCGCGCTGCCGATCCTGACGATGATCGCGATGTCGTTCAGCGCGGCCGACACGCTCGAATTCCCGCCTCACGCGTACAGCCTGCACTGGTACCGCGCGGCGTGGCACAGCTTCGTGTCACCGGACGCGACCGATACGCTGTCGATGGGCGCCGCGCTGAGCACGAGTCTCGTCGTCGCGCTATCGACGATGCTGATCGCGACGCTGGTCTCCGTGCCCGCCGCGTACGCGCTGTCGCGCTACCGTTTTCACGGCAAGCCGGTGGTCGAGCAACTGGTCGCGCTGCCGCTCGTCTATCCGCTCGTGATGCTCGGCCTGTCGCTGCTGCTGGTGTTCAACGTGCTGCCGGTCGAGCTTGGCGTCGGCCGGCTGATCATCGCGCATGTGATCCTGGCGCTGCCGTTCACGGTGAAGAACTGCGCGGCGTCGGTCGCGTCGATCGGCCCCGAGTTCGAGGAAGCCGCGCTCGTGATGGGCGCGAGCCCCGGCCGCGCGCTCATCGACGTGGTGCTGCCGCTGATGCGCCCCGGCATTCTCGCCGGCATGCTGTTCGCCTTCATCGTGTCGTTCAACGAGTTCACGGTGACGTTCTTTCTCTACAGCATCGACACGATGACGCTGCCGGTATGGCTCTATAGCCGCACGGTGTCGTCGCTCGATCCGACCGTGTTCTGTTTCGCGGTGGTCATCGTCGCGATCGACTTCGCGCTGATCTGGCTGCTCGAAAAGCTGATCGGCGACGAAGGCGTCGCGCTGTGAACCCGTCACCTTGCTGGAGCTTCCGATGACCCATCTGACCTTGCAGGCCGTCACGCGGCGCTTCGGCGCCGTGCGTGCCGTCGACGACGTCGACCTGAGCGTGCCCGACGGCAAGCTCGTGTGCTTTCTCGGCCCGTCCGGCTGCGGCAAGACCACGCTGCTGCGGATGATCGCAGGCCTCGAAACGCCGACCGAGGGCAGCATCCATTTCGCCGGCCGCGACATCACGCGACTGCCGGCCAATCGGCGCGACTTTGGGATGGTGTTCCAGTCGCTCGCGCTGTTTCCGCATATGACGGTCGCGCAGAACGTTGCGTATCCGCTGAAGCTGCGCAAGGTCGCGAAAGAACGGCAAACGCGCCGCGTCGCCGAACTGCTCGAACTGATCCAGCTGCCGCACATGGCGAACCGGCCGGTCACGCAACTGTCGGGCGGTCAGCGCCAACGGGTCGCGATCGCGCGCGCGATCGCTTCGGAGCCGCAACTGCTGCTGCTCGACGAACCGCTGTCCGCGCTCGACGCGAAGCTGCGCGAAGCGATGCAGGTCGAAATCCGCCTGCTGCAGCAACGCCTCGGCATCACGACGATCATGGTCACGCACGACCAGCGCGAAGCGATGACGATGGCCGACGAGATCGTCGTGATGGAGAAAGGCCGCATCGCGCAGGTCGGCAAGCCGCTCGACATCTACCGCGATCCGGTCAGCGAGTTCGTCGCCGACTTCATCGGGCTCGGCAACATTCTGCCGGTGCGGTACGACGGCGCGGGCGTCGTGAGCCTGCCGGGCGGACGGCGCATCGCGGTGACGCCGCACCCGAGCGCGCCGCTCGCCGATGCGCGGCAGCCGGGTGCGGCCGGCGACGCGATCCGCTTGCTGATCCGCCCCGAGGACATCTGCGTGAAGGCGGCCACGGAAGCACCGAACCCGAACCGGCTGCCCGGTACCGTCACGTTCATTCGCGACGTCGGCGCCTCGCTCGAAGCGACGATCGATTGCGTGGGCTTCACGCTGACCGCCGCAACCACGCCGCGCGACACGCCCGGGCTCGCGCTCGGCATGCCGGTGCTCGCCGAGCTGCCGCCGCACGCGTGCAAGCTGATCGCCGCGCGCGCCGCCTGATACCCGAACCCATCACACGGCCTTGCTTGAATAACTACCGTATTACGACAGAGGAACACATCATGAACCAGCGCCCCGCTCTCCAATCGACCCGCCGCGTGTTCGCGACGCTCGCCGCGACGCTCGCGATGACCGCGCTCGGCGCGCTGTGCGCACTGCCGTCGGCCGCGCATGCCGACGCGCTCGACGACATCGCGAAGTCGGGCACCGTGCGCATCGGCGTATTCGAGGACTATCCGCCGTTCGGCTCGATCGGTCCGGACATGAAGCCGGTCGGCTACGACATCGACGTCGCCAATCTGATCGGCAAGGCGCTCAACGCGAAGGTCGAACTGGTGCCGGTCACCGGCGACAACCGCATGGCCTTTCTCGCCGACCACAAGGCCGACATGTTGCTGTCGGTCGGCCAGACGCCCGAGCGCGAAAAAGTGATCGACTTCTCGCAACCCTACGCGCCGTACTACCTCGCGGTGTTCGGCCCGAAGTCGCTGCCGGTGAAGACCGCCGCCGACCTCGGCGGCAAGTCGATCTCGGTCGCGCGCGGCACGCTCGAAGACCTGAGCGTGACGAAGATCGCCCCGCCGTCGGCGAACATCAAACGTTTCGACGATCCGAACGGCGCTATTTCGGCGTTTCTTTCTGGTCAGGTACAGTTGATGGTGGTCGGCAACGACGTCGGCGCGACGATTCTCGCGCGGCATCCGGCGAACGATCCGGAGCAGAAGTTCGCGCTGTTCAGCTCGCCCGATCACGTCGGTCTGAACAAGAACGAGCCGCGCCTGAAGGCGAAGGTCGACGAAACGATTGCCAAGGCCCGCAAGGACGGCACGATGAACGCGATTTCGCAGAAGTGGCTGCGCGCGCCGCTGCCGGCCGATTTTTGAAACCTGTGGCGTGGCGCCGTGAAGGCCGCGCCGCGATCTGATCCTACGATGGGCACGAGGCCATGACTTACGCGTTCGATTTCAGCGGCTTCGGCCTGTATGCGGGGATGCTCGCGCGCGGCGCCGCCGTGACGCTCGGCCTCACGGCCGTGTCGACCCTGGCGGGCGGGATGGTGGGGATCGCCGGCGCGAGCATCGCGGCGGCCGGGCCGAAGTGGGCGCGCTGGCTGGTCGCGAGCTATGTCGAGCTGATCCGCAACACGCCGTTTCTGGTGCAGTTGTTCTTCGTGTTTTTCGGCCTGCCGAGCCTCGGCATTCATATCGACGAGATACAGGCCGCGATTCTTGCGATGACCGTCAATCTCGGCGCGTACGCGATCGAGATCGTGCGCGCCGGCATCGATTCGATTTCGCGCGGCCAGGTGCAGGCCGCCCAGGCGCTCGGCCTGCATGGGCGCCAGGTGTTCCGCTACGTCGTGCTGCCGCAGGCGCTCGCCAACGTGTTTCCCGCGCTGCTCGGCCAGGTGCTGATCGTGATGCTCGGCTCGGCCGTCGTGTCGCAGATCTCGGTGCCCGACCTGACCTATGCGGCGAACTTCATCCAGTCTCGCAACTTCCGCTCGTTCGAGAGCTACGTGATCATCACGGCTGCCTATCTGCTGATGTCGATCGTGTTGCGGCAGCTGTTGAACCGCTTCGGCCGCGGGCTGTTCGCGGGCCGGGCGGCGCGAGGTAACAACCGCAGCAGTAGCGGCAACGACGGCTTGCCGCGCAACTGGCGCAGCCGCCTGATGTGGCGCGGCGCGCGCACCCTGCCGACGGAGCGCTGATCATGGTCGAATTCACGCTGTGGGACATCGCCCGCAACCTGCTGCTCGCCGCGCGCTGGACCGTGCTGCTGTCGCTGATCGCGTTCGTCGGCGGCGGGATCGTCGGGCTCGTGCTGCTCGCGATGCGCGTGTCGCCGATCGCGTGGCTGCGCCGCATCGTCGTGCTGTACGTCGAGGTGTTTCAGGGCACGCCGCTCTTGATGCAGCTTTTTCTCGCCTTCTTCGGCTTGCCGCTCATCGGCATCGACGTGTCGCCGTGGGCCGCCGCGACCGTCACGCTGACGCTCTATACGAGCGCGTATCTGGTCGACATCTGGCGCGGCTGCGTCGAAGCGGTGCCGCGCGGTCAGTGGGCCGCGGGTGCGAGCCTCGGCATGACGTTCGGCCAGCAGTTGCGCTACATCGTGTGGCCGCAGGCGCTGAAGATCGCGGTCGCGCCGAGCGTCGGTTTTCTCGTGCAGGTGGTCAAGAGCACCGCGCTCGCGTCGATCATCGGCTTCGCCGAACTGACGAAGACCGGCACGATGATCACGAATGCCGCGTTCCGGCCGTTTCCGATCTACGGCATGGTCGCGATGATCTACTTCGCGATGTGTTTTCCTCTGACCTGGTATGCTCGCGTGCTCGAAAAGCGGCAGAAGGTGGGACAGCATCGGTGAGGTGAGGTGATTCGCGCTCTGTAGTTCAAGTCACGGATACCTGCTGCCGGGAAGCAATCTTGATGCGCGAGACGAACCACGCCGCGAGCACGAACCACCCTGCTGCGACGACGAACGCGACGACATAGGCGGGTCCGGCACCGGCAAACGCCTTGACCCATGACAGCATCCACCCGGTCGCGGCAGGGCCGAGGATCTGCGGTAGCACCATCGACACTTGCCAGATGCCCATGTCCTTGCCGCTGGACGCATCGTCTGGCAACACTTGCAGCGCGAGTGCCCAGTCGACGGCTTGATAGGTTCCGTAAGCGGCGCAGAAAACCAGCCCGACTGTGATCACCAGCAACAGGTTTGGATGCAACGCCAGCAGGACAAAGCCAATCGCAGCTCCGGCCATGATCCAGCTGGTCAGGCGGACAACGGGAACGACGCCGTGCCGGTCGGCGAGCCGTGCGCCCAGCAGGCTGGCCGGGATCGCTAGCACCACGCCGACGCCAAGCAGCCCATTCAGGAGACTGGTCGGATGACGAATGCCGATCACGTCCTGCAGGTAGTACAACATGAAGGCGAAGATCGACCAGATTCCCATGTTGCCGAACAGACGGGTTACCAGCACCCAGTAAAAGTTTCGGTGCAGGCGTGGATCGAGATAGAACGAGCGCATGAACGTGACGAGCTCGAACCGTTGTGGGGATCTGACAGGTGTCGGCTCGCGCGAGCCGCGAATCGTCAGCCAAAGGCAGAGCAACATGATCGCAATGAACGCGGCAACCGTAGGATACAGGTGGCCCGGCGAATAGAGGACAACGAGCACCACGTTGCCAGTGATCGTGCCGAGCACGGTCATCACGTTGAGCCACGCGCTCGCGCGGTTGGTTTCCTGTTTTGGCACGACATCGGGCACCAGCCCGGCGTACGGCCCCGCCGCCCAGTTCCACCAGAACTGGAGATGCAGGAACGCGAGTGTATACATCCCTACGCTCCCCCCGCCGTTGAATGAAGCAAGCCATACCAGTGCAACCGCAATGCCGAACACGCCGGTGACGAGAAACGGTCGCCGACGTCCATGTTTTGCAGAGCAGCGATCCGACAGAGCGCCGGCCAGTGGCGCCACGATCATCGCAATGAATGCGCCGGACGCAATGACGGAGCCGGCCACGCCTTCCTTCAACGCGGCATCGCGTCCGAGCATATCGGCGACCTGTGCCGGCACGAGCACCGGAACGACCGTCATCCATTGGGTAAAGAGCGCAAACCACAGCGACGCGATCTGTATGTGACTGAGCGTCGACAGGCGAGAAGCCGACGGTGTGACCGACACGTTTCGGGCTTGACTGGATAGGGTCATGTCGGAAGTCCATGAGCGTCGCGCAGAGACTTCGACGCCGCACCGCGGACGAAGGTCGTGGCCAATTCTGAGAGCCGTTCGAACACGACGGGGACTCCGATAGGACCAATGCGCCTGTATCGATCGTGGTGCAAATGTCGGCATTGGCCGACAGCGAGTCCATCGACGAAGGCGCGGTGTGGCCGGCCCACTATGATAGCTGCCGTCGGTTGGCCCACAACCTGAAACGGCGCGAGGTCGGCAAGCGCGCTTCTGCGCCGCACTTAGCGACCGATCAACGCCCCGCCTGCGTCGACTGCCGCAACTTCGCCACCTCCGCCGCACCGACCGCCGGCGCGCCGTTGTTCCAGCCAGCCCGCACGAAGCTCAGCACATCGGCGATCTGCTGATCGTCGAGCACCGCGGCGAAGCCGGGCATCGGAAACGGCGACGGCACGCCGTCGATCACGAGATCGCCGGTGCCGTTCAACGTGACGTTGATCAGCGACGACGCGTCCTTCGCGAGCACGTTCGGATTGCCGGCGAGAGGCGCGAGCATCGGCGCGAAGCCGTGCCCGTCGACGCCGTGGCAATGCATGCAATACGCCGTATAGACGCGTGCGCCGGCATCGTTCGCGGGGCGATCGAGCGACACCTTCGTCGCCTGCGGATCGTACGTATAGGCCGCCGCGCCGGTGCCGCCGACCGGCGGCAGCGACTTCAGATACGTCGAGACTGCCGCGACGTCCTGATCGCTCATCGCTTGCGTGCTGTTGTTGATCACGCTCGTCATCGCGCCGAACGCCGATGCATGGCGATTCGCGCCGGTCTTCAGGAACGTGCGCAGATCCTCGTCGCTCCAGCGGCCGAGCCCGGTGTTGTGCTCGCCCGTGAGGTTCGACGCGAACCAGCCGTCGAGCAGCGCGCCGCTCAGGAATGCGCTGCCGCTTTCGTCGAGCGCACTTTCCTGGAACGCAACACCGCGCGGCGTGTGACACGACCCGCAATGTCCGAGCCCTTGCACCAGATACGCGCCGCGATTCCACGCGACGTCCTTGCCCGGCTTGTCGCGATACGCACCCTTCTCGAGAAACGCCATGTTCCAGAACATCAGCGGCCAGCGCATGTTCAACGGCCACTTGATGTCGGACTCGCGATTCGCCTGCTGCACTGGCGCGACGCCGTGCATGAAGAACGCGTACAGCGCCTTCACGTCGTCGTCGTCGACCTTCGCGTAGGACGGATACGGCATCGCCGGATACAGGTTGTGGCCGTCTTTCGCGACGCCCTCACGCAGCGCCCGCGCGAAGTCGGCTTCCGTGTAACCGCCGATGCCGGTCCGTGCGTCGGGCGTGATATTGGTCACGTAGATGCGGCCCATCGGCGTGTTCATCGGCAGGCCGCCGGCGAACGGCTTGCCTTTCGGCGCGGTGTGGCAAGCGGCGCAATCGCCGAGTTGAGCGAGGTAAGCGCCGCGTTGCACGAGGGTTTGATCGGCTGCGCCGGTGGCTGACGCAGTTGCGGCATCAGCAGGCGCCTGGGCGATAAACGGCAATGCGACGCATAGCGCCGCGCCAAGACCCTTCAGCATTTTTTTCATGTCGGGCTCCTTTCGCGTCAGGCGTTGTGCAGTTGGCGGCCAACCGGCAATTGCCGCAGCCGCGTGCCGGTGGCCGCATAGATCGCGTTGGTCAGCGCGGGCGCGAGCGCCGCGGTGCCGGGTTCGCCGATGCCGCCGGGCGCCTCGCCGCTCTTCACGATATGCACGTCGATCGGCGGCGTCTGGTTGATGCGCAGCATCCGGTAGTCGGTGAAGTTGTTCTGCTCGACGCGACCGTCCTTGATCGTGATCTCGCTATAAAGCGCCGCCGTGATACCGAAGATGATGCCGCCCTGCACCTGCGCTTCGATCGTGTTCGGGTTGACGAACATCCCGCAATCGACCGCGCAGTTGACGCGCTTGACCGTCACTTCGCCCTGCTCGACCGCGACCTCGACGACGATCGCGAAGAAGCTGCCGAACGCGTGCATCACCGAGATGCCGCGCCCTTGCCCCTTGGGCAGCGCGCTGCCCCAGTTGCCCGCTTGCGCGGCCAGGTTGAGTACGTTCAACGCGCGCGGCGATTTGCCGAGCAGATCGCGCCGGTACTGCACCGGATCGATCTTCGCGTGCGCGGCGAGTTCATCGATGAAACTCTCGACGACGAACGTGCCGCGCGTCGGCCCGACGCCGCGCCAGAACGCGGTGGGCACCGCGTGCGGTTCCACGCGCACGTAGTCGACCAGCTGGTTCGGCAAGTCGTAGGGCAGATCGGCGGCGACCTCCACCGCATCGGGGTCGAGCCCGTTCTTGAACGCGGGGGGCGCGAAGCGCGCCATGATCGACGACCCGGCGATGCGATGCTGCCACGCGATCGGTTTGCCGTTCGCGTCGAGCCCGGCGGAGATCGTGTCGTAGTAGTACGGTCGGTACATGTCGTGCTGGATGTCCTCCTCGCGCGTCCACAGCACCTTGACCGGCGTCGACACCTGTTTGCCGACCTTCACGGCCTGCGTGACCATGTCGGTTTCGAGCCGCCGTCCGAAGCCGCCGCCGATCAGATGGTTGTGCACGATGATCTTGTCGGCGGGCAAGCCCGTGACCGCGACCGCCGCATCGACGACACGCGTCGGCACCTGCGAGCCGAGCCAGATTTCGCAGGCGTCGCCGCGCACGTGGACCGTGGCGTTGACCGGCTCCATCGTCGCGTGCGCGAGGAACGGCTGCTGGTAGACCGCGTCGACGCGCGACTTCGCATCGCCGAACGCGCGGCCGACGTCGCCGTCCTTGCGCGCCACCGCGCCGCCATGTTGCGAGGCCGCCGCGAGATCGTCGACGATGCGCTTCATCGATACTTGCGCGCCCGCGCCTTCGTTCCACTTGATGTCGAGCGCCTGCAGGCCGCGCTTCGCGGCCCACGTGTGAGCGCCGATCACCGCGACCGCGTTGTCGAGCTTGATGACCTCGCGCACGCCGGGGATCGTCTTCGCATGCGTATCGTCGACGCTCGCGAGCGTGCCGCCGAACACCGGACAGTTCGCGATCGCCGCGTAAACCATCTCAGGCAAGCGCACGTCGAGGCCGAACTGCGCGGTACCGTCGACTTTCTCCGGCGAATCGAGACGCTTCGCCGGCGTGCCGATCAGCTTGAAGTCCTTCGGGTCTTTCAACGGCACGTTCTGCGGCGCGGGCAGCGCGGAGGCGGCCTGCGCGAGCTGACCATAGCTCGCGCTGCGATTACTGGCCGGGTGGATCACCTGACCGGCCTGCGCATGGCAACTCGCCGGATCGACCTGCCACTGCTGCGCGGCCGCGTTGATCAGCATCACGCGCGCAGTCGCGCCCGCGCGGCGCATCGGCTCCCACGCGAAGCGGATCGACGTCGAGCCGCCGGTCAACTGGCCGCCGAGCAGCGGGTCCATGAAGAGCTTTTCGTTGGGCGGCGCATGATCGAGCGTGACCGTGCCGAGCGGCACTTCGAGTTCCTCGGCGATCAGCATCGGAATCGACGTATAGACGCCCTGACCCATCTCGACCTTCGGTATCACGAGCGTGACCTTGCCGGCGTTGTCGATCTGGATGAACGCGTTCGGCGCGAACACGCCGCTTTGCGGCGCCTCGTTCGCGTCGCCGCCGATCACGCTCTTGCCCGCCTTCTGATCCTGGCTCGCGGCCGGCATGCTGAAGCCGAGCAGCAGACCGCCGCCGGCCGCGGCGCCGACCGTCACGCCGAATTTGAGGAAGCCGCGCCGCGAGATGCCGCGCGCATGCCGCGTGTCGGTGTCAGCCGGCTGCGCGCCGTTCTGTGCATCGAGCAATCCCTGGGACATGTCAGGCCCCCTTCGCGGCGTGCTTGATCGCCGCGCGCACGCGGTGATAGGTTCCGCAGCGGCAGATGTTGCCCGCCATCGCGGCGTCGATGTCGGCGTCGCTCGGATTGGGATTGCGCGCGAGCAGCGACGCCGCCGACATCACCTGCCCCGACTGACAGTAGCCGCATTGCACGACGTCGAGCTCACGCCACGCCTGCTGCACTTTCTGGCCCGTGGGCGTGGCGCCGAGCGCTTCGATCGTGACGATCTTGCGGTCGCCGACCGCCGCCGCCGGGAACACGCACGAACGCACCGCGACGCCATCGAGATGCACGGTGCATGCGCCGCATTGCGCGATGCCGCAGCCGAACTTGGTGCCGGTCAGCCCGACGAGATCACGCAGCACCCACAGCAGGGGCATGTCGGGCGGGGCATCGACGGTATGGGTTTCGCCGTTGATATTGAGCGTTGTCATGAGCGGCTCCGGATGGGGATGTTGTTGTGGTCAAGCGGTTTAGATCGCGACACCGCACCAGAGCGCCGACATGCACCGGTTTTGTTCGGCGTGTCGCGCTAATAAGCCATGAAATGCGGCCTGTGAGCGAGCGGGTGTCGCAAGAAAACCGGCCGATTGTAGTCGTGTCGAAAGAAGTTCGCTTTGGCGGTGTCAGGCGGCACATCGCATGCTGTGCGCGGTGGATCGCATGTGTGGGCTGGAGCGATGCGTTACCATCGACGGATCGATCCGTTAGCGTGATCGCGCGACCCGCTGCATCGCACTGCGTGGTGTTGCGACGCACGATTCCGTCGAATCACCTCAGCCGCTGGAGCCGCCGATGAACGACCCGCAATGCACTCAATTCCTCACGGACATTCGCCGACCATTGCTTGCGCTGCACAAGGCGATTCTCGATCACGAACGCGCCGCGTACGAAAAGGAGTTCGGCCCGGTAACGCCGGCGGCATTCCTGCAGGTGCTGATCAACGGCTCGGGGTTTCGTTGGCTGACGCCGCTGTCGACGGTGATCGCGAGCGTCGACGAAGTTCTCGACGACGCGGAAGCCGAGGCCGGCGACCGTCTCGCGACCGCCGAGGCCGTGGTCGGCCTGTTTTCGCCCGATCAACCGCACAATCACTTCCTGCCGCGTTATCTGCCGCTCTTGCAGGCCGATCCCGCGATCCTGCATTACCACGGTGAGGTATCGCGACTGCTGCGCGGAGGGCAAACGACGTAACGGCGATTCGCACCAGGCACGGCGGCGGCGCGTGCGCTGCCTGCCGGCTCCTGCATTGCCTCACCGTTCATAAACGGCTGCGGGTCGAGGCCGCATGGTTGATCGTCGGTATTCTTGCGCAGATCGAGCGGAATGCTCTGACGTGAAGGTACTTTTGCAACGATTCGTCGACCGCCGGAATGCGCGGTCGATCAAATTACCTGGTTTAGCTGAATAAATCCAAGGTGAGCGTTTGCGGGAACGTGGAAGCTCAGCCGCGCCCCTGCGGCAGATAAGGCAGCGGATCGACCGGCTTGCCGTCGCGCCGCACTTCGAACCCCACCGACACACGCGAGTTGTTCTCGTCGCCCATCTCCGCGATCTGCTGTCCCTTGCGGACGATGTCGCCCATCTTGACCATCAGCTTGCGGTTGTGCGAATACGCGGTCAGAAAATCCTTGTTGTGCTGGACGATGATCAGACTGCCGTAGCTGTTCAGTCCGGTGCCCGCGTACATCACCTTGCCGTCGGCGGCGGCTCGCACCGGATCGCCCGCGTTGCCGCCGATTTCGATGCCGCGTGTTTCGCCGGGCTGGAACGCTTCGACGACGCCGCCCGCGGCAGGCCATGCGAGCGTCACGCTGCTCGCGTGCCGGCGGGTTTCCTGCGTGACTTCGCGCACTGCGGTGGCATCCGCAGCCGGCGCGGCGGACTGTGTCGAAGCTTGCGCCGACGTTTGCGCTGTCGCTTGTGACGCACGCTGCGCTGCGGATTGCGCCGCCGCCTTCGCGGCGGCCGCCGCATTGGCCGCCTTCACCGCGCGCACCGTTTCCGGCGACGCAACGTGCAGCACCTGCCCCGGCTTCAGCCGCGCCGACACCTTCAACCCGTTCCATGCCTGCAACTGCTTGACGCTGATGTGATGATGCTGCGCAACCCGCGCGAGCGTGTCGCCGCGCCTGACCCGATACACGAGCGGCGGCGATTTTTTCAGCGGCGCGTTATCGCTGGCGTCGATCGACAGCGGCGCGGCTGCCGCCGGGTCGCCGGACGCCGCTCCCGTCGCATTCGCCGCCGGCACGCCGGACGCCGCGTTGGCGCTGGTTGCCGCACCGTTCTGCGCATTGGGCTGCCCGACGTTCGCACAACCGCTGACGGCCAGCGCGACCCACGCGCCAGCGAGACTGGCCAATAACGTTCTGTCGAAACGCTTTCTCATCCTGTTCGACTCCTGCTGTATGAATGCGCAAGCCGGATAGCCCGATGCCGCGGACGAGGTGCGCGATCTTCGGCCGCGCGGCCTTCCCGACGGCACGGCGAAGCCGCCTCGTATGGCGCTCATTTCCTGCCTGCCTGCCAATCAAATTTCTCGCGGAATTCTAAAGTGTCGTTTAACAAAAATGCCCTGCCCCACACACTCTGATACAGACGTTACGAGCCGTATTTCCGCGTTACGACCGCACGTGTATTGGGACGCCAACGACGCACACATCACCGCTTCGCCGCGGCGCGTTCAGACTTGTTGACATTCGACTTATCGGCAGGCGCGAGGGGAACTTGAATAGCCATGCGTCGCGTCGGAGGGCGCAAAAAAGCCAGCCTTCGAAATCCGAAGGCTGGCCGATCTGCGTTTGAAGGGCAGCGAACTAGAACTTATGCCGGATCGCCGCACGCACGACGACCTGCTTCGACGTCGACGACGGCGACTGCGTGCCGGGGATGAATGCGAAATCGAGGATCGATAGCGTGGAATCGCCGGTGACCTGTTGATAGGCGCCCTGCAGATAGAGGTCGGTGCGCTTGGACAGGTTGTAGTCGGCCATCAGGCCGAACGTATGGATGCGCGGCTTCACGCCGCCGTTCGATGCGTCGTAGGTTTCCATCGTGTACACGTACTGCGCGCCGACGAACAGCACCGGCGAAATCTGATATTTGCCGTTGATCTCGAAGTTCTGATACTTGAGCGAATTCAGCAGCACGCCCGGCGGTGTGACGGGCACGAGCGGCACCAGCGGCTCGATGCCGAGATAGCCGTTTGCGGTCGGCTCCAGGTAGTTCGAGTTGCTATAGACGAAGCCCGCCGTCGCCGGTCCGAACGTATAGGTGATGCCGCCGCCGAACACGCGCAGGCGCGTCGCGACGAAGCCGGCGTCGTTCGCGGTGATCGCCCCGTTCGAGCCGTTGCCCGGATTGTCGGCCTGCAGATAGGCGGCCGCGACCAGCAGCCCGCCATACGTGTACTGGCCGCCGAAGCTGTAGGCGCGATTGTTGGCGAAGTTCGTGTCGTTGCTGAAGCTGTAGGTGCCGCCGAACTGGAAGCCCGAGATCGACGGGGTCGTGTACTTGACGGTGTTATCGAGGCGGAACGTGTTGTCGGTGTTGTCGTTGTCGTACGGATGCGAGAACAGCTCGCCGCCCCAGTTGCCGTTGGCCGTGGTCTGCGCGAGATAATCGACGACCGAGTCGTATTGCCGGCCGAACGTCAGCGTGCCGTACGCCTCTGAACTGAGTCCGACGAAAGCCTGCCGGCCGAACAGGCGGCCGCCCTGCCCGAGCCGCCCGGAATTCAGATCGAAACCATTCTCGAGCTGGAAGATCGCCTTCAGGCCGCCGCCGAGATCTTCGGAGCCCTTCAGGCCCCAGCGGCTTCCCTGCGCAAGACCGCTGGCGAGTTCATAAACATGGCCGTGGCCGACATTGTTCGTGTAGTTGATGCCTTCGTCGATCACGCCGTACAGCGTGACGCTAGTCTGCGCGGCGGCAGGCGCGGCAAGAACGGCAGACGCAGCAATGGAGACAGCCAGCGCGAACACTTGCTTGTTCATGATGATCTCCCTGCACCGCGAGTGATAGGACAACTCGATCCGGCCGCTTTGTTCTCTTTGCTCTTTATTCTCGTCACTTTTCCAGCAGTTCTGAAGACTGCTCCAATGGCTGCGCTTTTCCGGAAATCCTCACATGACATCGTCCGGGCGTCCATGAGTGGATGCGCCAAGCATCGAGAATGTTGCTAATTCTCCACTGCGTGTTGCTGCCTCTTTTTTCGTAACGTCGCTTCAGGTAAACAGCAGCCGCTGCTGCCCGTCTCGCTGCGTCATTGTCATGAAAAGAAATATAATCCTGCGCCTTGCTGCGATGCAACGGAACTCGGCGTCACAGCGAAGGTCATCTTCACAGCCCGCTGACACGGCCGCCTTGCGATACCGGTCGAGCGTGGCGAGATGGGCCACAGGCGACGCCAGCACGGATCACCTCACCGCCGCAGCACCCAATCCCATATTAAAAAGCCTTGTGAGACGCCCGCCGCGCTGGATCAGCGCGCCGTCGCACGGGGCTGCTTTTGACGCAAACAATGGCCAAGTCATCTTCCCGCCTGATCGAGCTCGACTTTTTCCGCGGACTGGTTCTGCTGATCATCGTCGTCGACCACATCGGCGGCAGCATCCTGTCGCGCGTGACGCTGCATGCGTACGCGCTGTGCGATGCCGCCGAAGTATTCGTGTTCCTCGGCGGCTTCGCGACCGCCACCGCCTATGCGACGCTCGCCGAGCGGCGCAATGAGACGATCGCGCGCGGCCGCTTCCTGCGCCGCTCGTTCGAGATCTATCGCGCGTTTCTCGTCACCGCCGGGCTGATGCTGCTGGTCAGCGCGGTGCTAACCGCATTCAGCATCGACGGGCCGAATCTCGCCACGACCGATCTCGACGACCTGATCGACACGCCGCTTGCCGCGCTGCGCGACATCGTGCTGCTACGCCGCCAGCCGTACCTCGCGTCCGTGCTGCCGATGTACGCGTTCTTCGCGCTGCTGGTGCCCGCGATCCTGCCGCTCGCGCGCAGCAAGCCTTGGCTGCTGGTCGCCGGCAGCGTCGCGCTGTGGGCCGGCGCACCGGCGATCAGTCAGTACCTTCCCGCCGCGCCCGACATGCACTGGGACTTCAACCCGTTCGCGTGGCAACTGATGTTCGTGCTCGGCGTGCTCGCGCGCTGCCAGCCGGTATATCAGCGCACCAGCGCGCATCGATCCGGGTGGCTCGTCAGCGTGCTGGCGTTCGCGGTGGTCGTGGGCGCCGCGTACTACAAGCTCGTTGTGCTGCATGCGCCACTTGCCGCGAGCCTCAAGCAGAACCTGTCCTACCTGCGCGCTGGGAACTTCCTCGCGATCGCGTGGCTCGTCGCCAATCTGGTCGAGCTCGGCTGGGCGAAGAAGGTCGCGCGGCGGCTGCCGTGGGTCGGCGTGATCGGGCGTCAGGGTTTGCTGTGCTTCATTGCCGGCGCGGTGATTTCGCTGGTGATCGACTCGCTGCTCTACGCGGCGACCGATGGTTACCTGAACTATCCGCTCGGACTGCTCGCCGATGCGGCCGCGGTCGGCGCGCTGTTTGCCGTCGCGTTGGCCGTGGAACCGCTGAAGCGGGTCGTCGGGCGGCTCGTGGACGGGCGGCTGCGGACGTCGGGCTGAAGAACTTTTCGGCAACGTTTCGAGCGCCCTTCGAGCGCGTCCCTGACGCGTCGCGATTCTCGGGGCACTTGACGTCCCCTTGGCGCCCGAAGAACTTTGCGCGCATAAAGCGCCGTCCTTCTCTGCGCCACTTTCCATCTCAAATCTGGCGCCAATGCTGATAGCATGACGGCCGCGCGCGAGTCCCGCGCCCGCCGTCCTTCCCTACTGACATGCGTCGATTCCTCAGTTTCGCCCTCGCACTGCTTGCCTGCGCCGTCGGCGCGCCCGCATTCGCGAGCACGGTCGCGAGCCGCAGCTTCCATTCCGATGCGCTCGGCCGCGACTGGAACTACACGATCTACCTGCCGGGCGGCTATCGCGCGGACGGTCCGCGCCTGCCGGTGCTCTACCTGCTGCACGGCAATAACGGCGACGCCAACGACTGGCTCACGCAAGGTCATTTGCAGAACGCCGCGGACACGCTGATCGAGCGCAAGGAGATTGCCCCGGTCGTCATCGTGATGCCGCAAGGCGGCACGGACTGGTACGTCGACCGCAAGGAAAAGATGGAGAGCGCGTTCTTCGACGATCTGCTGCCCGAGATCGAAACGCACTACGCGGTCGCGACGCAGCGCGGCGGCCGGATGATCGGCGGCGTGTCGATGGGCGGCTTCGGCGCGCTGCGCTACGCGCTGACGCAGCCCGGGATGTTTTGCGGCGCGCTGCTGCTCAGTCCGGCGATCTACGCGAACGAGCCGCCGCGCGCGTCGGCGGCACGGCGGGTCGGCGTGTTCGGCGAGCGCCGGTTCGATCCGCGCGTGTGGCACGAGCTCAACTATCCGGCGCAGTGGGACCGCTACATGAGCCAGGCGTATCGCCTGCCGATGTTCATCGCATCCGGCGACGACGACCTCGACATCCAGGCCGACGCCTCGCTGCTATACACGCATCTGCGGCTCGCGGGCAATCCGGCGGCGCTGCGCATCATCGACGGCGGCCACACGTGGGACGTGTGGAGCGCGCTGTTGCCCGCCGCGCTCAAATACACGCTCGGCTGCGTGAAGCCGCCGGCGCAGGAGCATCCGTCGAATCAGCGCCCTTGAGCCGGCGCGGCACGCGAGGCGCACGGCCGCCCAGCCCCGCGGCCCTCGACGCCCGCGCTACTCCACGAGATCGGTCCACAGCACCATCAGCACCGTCATCAACGCGGGGCCGATGAAAATCCCTAGCAGCCCGAACGTCTCCGCGCCGCCGAGAATGCCGAACAGCACGAGCAGAAACGGCAGGCGCGTCGAGCTGCCGATCAGCACCGGCCGCACGAAGTGCTCGGCGACGAACACGACGACCGCGCCGAACACCAGCAGCCCGGCCGCCGCGACCATCGAGCCCTGCACGAGCAGCCACAGTGCCGCGAGACCGAACACGATCGGCGCGCAGAACGGCAGCATCGCGGCGATCGCCGTGACGAAGCCGAGCAGCGCCGCATGCGGCAGCCCGGTCACGAAGTAGGCGACGCCAAGCAACAGGCCTTCGCCGACGCCGACCACGATCAACCCCGACACAGTGCCGCGCACCGCGGTACCCATATGCGCGACGAGGTCCGCGCCGCTATCGCCGAAACCGCGTCGCGCGGCCTTCAGCAGCGAGCCGGACAACCGCGGCCCCGCCTGAAAAATCACGAACAGCGTGACCAGCATGAACGCGAACACCATTGCCGCATGCGCGGCGCGCGCGCCGAAATGCCGGCCGAGCGTCATCACCGTATTGCTGTGCAAGCCTTTCATCGCGGCCGAGTCGCGCAGCGGCTGAGCAAGATTGGCCTGCCACCAGGAAGTGATCTGCTGCACGCCGAAAGGTAGACGGTTGATGAAGTCCGGCAGCGCGATGCCGTTCTCCTGCACGCTGCGGAACCAGTCGTTCAGATCGTGCGCCTCGCGCAGCGCCTGGGCGATGCCGAGCCCGACCGGCAGCAGCACGAGCACGGCGATCACCAGCGTGAAGACCGTCGCGAGCAAGGTCGCGCGCCCCTTGAACCAGTGGCTGCCCGCCACCTTGTGCAGCAGCGGCCACAGCGCGATCGCGACGACCCCGGCCCACGCCACCACCACGATGAAATCGCGCACCACCCACAATGCGAGCAGCGCGAGACCGATATAGAGCACGATCGATGCGGCCTTCTGCTTTTTCAGGCGCTCGGCGGCGACGGACGACGCTTCGGGAGAGTTGGGGGGGACGGCGGGAGGGCGTGGAATCATGTGAACTCTTGTGTTTTTGAACGGTGTGCGCGCGAGCCGACCTGAAAAATTCAAACCCGCTACACTGACGGCTCAGTTCGCCGCCCGACATTCGACATCTTAAAGGAAGCGTTGCCGCCTCTTTCCCGGCCGCCCTCCCCGTCGCGCCACAGGCAACACAGCGTTGCAAAAATATGCCTTATTAAAAAATCACATAAAAAATGCTTGCAACGCCTGTGGTTTCGGCAAATCGCTAATGTCAAGTCTGATTATTGCTAATTCCGGAACGGTGTTTCAACGGTGACACAATAGCTATCCGGCGCGCGCGGGACTACATTCGGCACTCCACAACACGGAGCCGATGATGACCCTGGAGTCCATCCCCCTCGACGGTAGCAATGGCGTACGCATCGAAATTCTCGAGAGCTCCGACACGACGCTGGTGATCCGCTGGGTCGAGCCGGGCCGCTGCCACTACGGTGAGCAGCGCTGGCGCCGTCGCTCGGCGCATTCTTCCGGCACCTGCGCGGTGTCGCGCCGCAAGATCCGTCGCGGTGACCCGGTGTTCAAGCCGGCCGAGCGCCCGGCGCCGTCGAATGCGTCCGCCATGATCTGCGCGGAAATCCTCGAACCGCTGCTTGAAGCGGCCTGACGCACGGAACGTTCCCGAGTCCCGCGCACTAAGCGCGGTTTTCAACCCGTTGTTCCGGGGGCGATCTCCCTACTGCCCACGTGCCCTTAGCGCGCGCGTGCCCGGCGGCCGCGGCATCGCAAGATGCGGCGCCGCGCCGGCCCCGCTGCCGGTTGCCGCCCCGCGCCTCGTGCGTTAAGGTGGACTCGTTGCGCCCGCCCGACCGCCGGCTCGCTATCCGGTGCCGGCCGCGCGCCTTCCACCACCGCGCCGCGCCCGCCGCGACGCCGTTTGAGGGCCGATCATGGCAGAAGACACGCCGCAAACCCGCGCGGCCAACGCCGCTTCCACGCCTCCCGCCTCCTCCGCTCCTCCCGCTTTGCTAATCCCGCCGCAGCAGTTCTCTCTCGACGTGCTGCTCGAAAAGTATGCGAAAGGCGACGAGCAATCGGCCGACGATGTATATCGCCGCGTCGCGCGCGGCGTCGCCGAGGCCGAGCAGCCCGAGATGCGCGCGTCGGTCGAGGAACAGTTCGTCGACAACATGCGCCACGGCGCGCTCGGCGCGGGCCGCATCATGAGCGCGGCGGGCAGCGGTATCGCCGCGACGCTGATCAACTGCTTCGTGCAGCCGGTTGGCGATTCGATCCAGGGCGTCGATGAACAGGGCTTGCCCGGCATCTACGTGGCGCTGCTGGAGGCGGCCGAAACGATGCGGCGCGGCGGCGGCGTCGGCTACAACTTCTCCGCGATCCGGCCGAAGGGCGCGCGCGTTCACACCACGAGTTCGGCCGCCTCGGGTCCGTGCAGCTACATGGACGTGTTCGACGCGTCGTGCCGTACCGTCGAAAGCGCGGGCTCGCGGCGCGGCGCGCAGATGGCGGTGCTCGACTGCGACCACCCCGACCTGCTCGAATTCATCGAGGCCAAGCATTCGAAGGGACGCTGGAACAACTTCAACGTGTCGGTCAGCGTCACCGACGAGTTCATGCGCGCGGTCGAAAACGACGAGCCGTGGCAACTGGTCCATCGCGCCGAGCCGTCGCCGGCGCTGCGCGCGGCCGGCGACGTGCGGCAGCGCGAAGACGGCCTGTGGGTCTACAGCGAACACCCGGCGCGCGCGATCTGGGACCGCATCATGCGCTCGACGTACGACGTCGCCGAGCCCGGCATCGTGTTCATCTCGCGGATGAACGAGGACAACAATCTGCGCGCCGTCGAAACGATCCGAGCCACCAATCCGTGCGGCGAGCAGCCGCTGCCCGCGTACGGCTGCTGCAATCTGGGGCCGCTCAATCTGACGCGCTTCGTCGTCGATCCGTTTGCGCAGTTGCAGGGCCGCCAGCCGTCGTTCGACTGGGACGGCCTCGCGCGGCGCACCCGCACGCAGGTGCGTTTTCTCGACGACGTGCTCGACGTCACGCTGTGGCCGCTGCCGCAGCAATACGACGAATCGCGCGCGAAGCGGCGCATCGGCGTCGGCTTCACCGGCCTCGGCGATACGCTCGTAATGTTGGGCCTGCGCTACAACTCGCAGGAAGGCCGCGATTTCGCGGTGCGCATCGCGCGGCTGATGCGTGACGAGGCGTATCGCGCATCGGTCGAACTCGCGAAGGAGCGCGGCGCGTTCGAGCTGTTCGACGCCGCGCGCTATCTGGAAGCCGGCACGTTCGCGTCGCGCCTGCCCGATGACATTCAGCAGGCGATTCGCCGCGACGGCATTCGCAACAGCCACCTGCTGTCGATCGCGCCGACCGGCACCGTGAGCCTCGCGTTCGCCGACAACGCGTCGAACGGCATCGAGCCGGCGTTCTCGTGGACTTATACGCGCGTGAAAGTGATGGCCGACGGCGGCCGCGAATCGTTCGACGTCGAGGACTACGCGTACCGGCTCTATCGCGAACTCGGCGGCGACGTGAGCCGGCTACCCGACTACTTCGTCAGCGCGCTGCAGATGTCGGCGCGCGACCATCTCGACATGATGGCGGCGGTCCAGCCATACGTCGACACGTCGATCTCGAAGACCGTCAACGTGCCAGCCGACTATCCGTTCGACGCGTTCGAAAGCCTCTACTTCGATGCATGGAAAAGCGGGCTGAAGGGCCTTGCCACCTATCGCCCCAACGACACGCTCGGCGCGGTGCTGAGCGTGACGCCCGCGCAGGCCGACGACACGCTCGCCGAGATGGACCAGGACCCGCTGCGTATCGCGATCGATCATCGGCCCAGAGGCGAGTTGCCGGCGATCATCGAGAAGGTCGAGTATCTGACCCAGGCGGGCAAGAAGTCGCTGTACGTCGCGGCGTCCTTCATCGAGGTGACGGGGCGGCTCGGCGGCGAGGACGTGACGATCGAGCGGCCGATCGAGTTCTTCATTCCGACCGGTCAGCGCGACGAGTCGCAGCAGTGGATCACCGCGACGATGCGTTCGCTGTCGCTGGCCGCGCGCGGCGGCTTCGTCGCGCGCAATCTGCAGGATATGCGCAAGGTGTCATGGGATCGCGGACAGGTGCGGCTTGGCGACGTGCAGCGTCTCGACGGTCATCGCGCGCCGCGCTGGCACGATTCCGAAGTGGCGGCGCTCGCGTTCGCGATCCAGCAAATCCTGTATCGACGCGGCTTTCTCGACGCCGAGGGCAATCAGGTCGCGTCGCGGATGCTCGCGCGTTTGCCGCGCGGGCACATGAAAACCGACATGGCGCTGTCCGCCGATTTCGGCATCCGTCCGAATCCAGCGGATAGCGCCGACACCTTGCTGCAGCCGAACGGCACGCAAGGACTGCACACGATGCTCGGACGCAAATGCGCTTCGTGCGGCGCGAATGCGGTGATTCGCAAGGACGGCTGCGATTTTTGCACCGCGTGTGGGGAGGTGGGGGCGTGCGGGTAGTGTGAGGCGAGGAGCGCGCTGGCACCCAGGCCGAACGCGCTCGTTGAAGGCTATGCCTCACCCCACCCTCGCGTAGTAAAGATTCTGCGGATGCTTCGCCTCCGCGAAGAAAAACCAGCGCTCCGCCACGAGCCCCGCATACTGCACGAGACAAGCCGCGGCCAGCAAGCCGAACGACCCGCCAGGCGAACGCAGCCCCGCGCCCAGCACGATCAACACGACCGGCACGACGAACGCACCCACGAGAAAGCCCCATTTGACGCCACGCAACGTCCGCGCCGATTTGCCGTGAAAGAACTCCCGCAAATTGAACGCACCGGCGGTGAAGCCTCGTGACACCTGCACGAGCTTCGGATTGCGGATGCCCGTCGCGCTCTGCACCGTCGATTTCGGCCGCAAGCGCGCATTGCGCATGAGCGACGCGTAGCGGCTCGCGCAACCGGCGAGCGTCAGCAGGCACGCGCAGACCGCCAGTCCCGCCGTCAGCGCGGGCGCGAACCATGCGCTCAGTGCGGTCGCGAGCGTCAAGCCCGATGCGCAGCCGAGCAGCACGAAGTTCACCAGCGTCAGCGGCGTCGCCCACTCCTGCAGAAAGCGCAGGCACGCATAGATCATCGCGGAGCAGACGAACAGCGCGGCGCTCGCGAGCACACCGAGCCAGCCGAGCGCGAGCGACCACGGCGAGCCGAGCCAGTGCGCGACGCCATACAGGAACGCGCACGCCAGAAACGCCGGCAGGCACAGGCATTCGCGCGACAGCCACGAGGTGCGCCACATCGCGATCGCGCGCCACGCGCGTTCCGGATGGCCTAGATGGAAGAACGACGCGATCAGACCAAGACCGCCCAGCAGCACCGCGAGCGCCGCGCCGCTCACGTAGAACGCGGTGGCGGCGGGTTGCGCAACGACGCCCAGGCACGCCGCACTCTCGACGCCGACGAGCGCGATCAACAGCCCCTGCGCCGCGCCGCTCAGCGTGGTCAGGAAGACTACGGAAAAAGCCGGATTCATCGTATGGCCTCGTTGTCGTTCAAATGCGCTTCGCGATCGACGCGAGATGCACTTCGCCATGCGCGAGCTGCCCCTCGAGCTGCGAGTCGGGCGAGCCCGACGTGTGCGTGGCATCGCCGGTGGTCGTTCCTGACGATTTGCACGAGCACCCGTCGCCGCCGCAACTCGCGGACGTGATCGGCACGCGCGGCAAATAGTGATTCGCGGGACGCGTGCCCCACTCCGGCATCAACTGATAGCCGCCGCGCTCGCGGATCGCTTGCGACACCACCGACTCCGGATCGTGGATATCGCCGAACAGCCGCGCGGATGTCGGACATGCGAGCACGCAGGCCGGCTTGCGATCGCGCTCGGACAGATGCTCGTCATGAATGCGATCGACGCACAGCGTGCACTTGGTCATCTCCTTGCGCGCTTCGTCGAGTTCGCGCGCGCCGTACGGGCACGCCCAGGCGCAATACTTGCAGCCGATGCAGCGATCGAAATCGACCAGCACGAGACCGTCTTCCTTGCGCTTGTAGCTCGCGCCCGTGGGACACACCGGCACGCACGGCGGGTCCTCGCAATGCAGGCACGACTTCGGGAAATGGATCATCTCCGTGTCGGGGAAACTGCCCGCTTCGAAACTCTGCACGCGGTTGAAGAACGTGCCTGACGGGTCCGCGTCGTAAGGATTGAAATCGGCGAGGCTGCCCGATTCGCCTGACGTGTTCCATTCCTTGCAGCTCGTCACGCACGCCTGGCATCCCACGCATACATTCAGATCGATCACCAGCGCCATCTGGGTCATTGCAAGCTCCTTGCCGTGGCTTTAGCGGTCGTCGCCGTTAGTTTCGGCGCGGCGCAACGTCCCGCGCAGGCGAGCCGCGAACTCTCCGCGTCCCGCGAAATAGGTCTGGACGATGCGCGACACCACACTCTTCTGTGCAACCGCGCCGGGCAATTCGGGCATCGCCTCGAACTGCGGCAGCGTGTGCCGCGCGTCGGCTTCGGCCGGATAGATGCGCACGCGCACGTCGTACCAGGCGGCCTGGCCCGTCACCGGATCGGAGTTCGACATGCGCGCGGGTGCCTCGTCGCAGCCCGGCAGTTCGTCGGTGATCAGGTGATTGAGCAGGAAGCCGCGCTGCGATTCGTTCGCGTCCGGACCGAGATTCCATGCGCCCGCCGCTTTGCCGATCGCGTTCCACGTCCATACGGTGCCCGGTTCGACGGTCTCGCTGTAGCGCGCCATACAGCGCACGCGGCCCCATTGCGATTCGACGTAGATCCAGCTGCCGTCGGCGATGCCGTTCGCGCTCGCCGTTTTCGGATTCACATAAAGGTAGTTTTCCCCATGAATCTGCCGCAGCCACGCGTTCTGCGAATCCCACGAGTGATACATCGCCATCGGCCGCTGGGTGACCGCGGCGAGCGGGAATCGCGCGAGATCCGTCGCCGCGCTTTCGAGCGGTGCGTACCAGAACGGCAGCGGATCGAAGTACCTGTCGACGCGCGCGCGCAGATGGTCGGGCGGCTGCCGGCCGCTCGTGCGTCCTTGCGCGGCGAGCCTGAACTTCTGCATCACGTCCGAGTAAAGCTGGATCAGAATCGGTTCGCTGAATTTGCGAAAACCGTTTTTGACCGCCCAGTCGAGATACGGTCCGTTGCAGTTGCGCATGTACTGCAAGGTCTCGGGCAAGCGGTAATGGAATACGCAGTTGTTCTTCGCGTACTGCTCCCATTGATTCGGATTCGGCTCGCCGACGAGCGCCTTGTCGCCATCCTTGCCGCGCCAGCCGATCAGAAAGCCGACCCCGGAACCGGGTGACGTCGTGTGATTGACGATGAAGTCCGGATAGTCGCGAAAGCGCCGGCCGCCATCCTCATTGGTGAACGCCGGAAACCTCAGGCGCGACGCCAGTTCGATCAGCACTTCCTGGAACGGCTTGCATTCGCCGGTCGGCGGCACGACCGGTACACGCACCGAATCGACGGGGCCGTCGAACTCGGAGATCGGCCGGTCGAGCATCGACATCGCGTCGTAACGTTCGAGGTAAGTCGTGTCCGGCAGGATCAGATCGGCGAACGCGGTCATCTCCGACTGGAACGCGTCGCACACGACGAGAAACGGAATCTTGTAGTCGCCGTTCGCGTGTTTGTCGGCGAGCATCTCGCGCACCTTCATCGTGTTCATCGACGAATTCCACGCCATGTTGGCCATGAAAATCATCAGCGTGTCGATGGGATACGGATCGCCGCGCCACGCGTTGGTGATCACGCTGTGCATGACGCCGTGCACCGCGAGCGGATATTCCCACGAGAACGCCCGGTCGATGCGCACCGGAGCGCCGTGTTCGTCGATGAACAGATCCTCGGGCGCGGCGGGCCAGCCTAGCGGGCCCGTCGCAAGCGGTGTATTGGGCTTCACCGCGGCGGGGTCGTTCGGTGGTTTCGCCGATGGCGGCACCGCGCGCGGAAACGGCGACTTGTGACGAAAGCCGCCGGGCCGGTCGATCGTGCCCAGGAGCGACATCAGCACGGCGAGCGCGCGGATCGACTGAAAGCCGTTCGAATGCGCGGCGAGCCCGCGCATCGCATGAAAAGCGACCGGGTTGCCCGTGACCGTCTCGTGCGTTTCGCCCCACGCGTCGGTCCAGCGGATCGGCAGCGTGATGCGGTGCCGACGGCCCGTCTCGATCATCTCTCCGGCGAGCCGCCGGATCGTCTCGGCCGCGATGCCGGTGATCGCCGCCGCCCATTCGGGCGTGCACTCGGCGACGCGCTCGCGCAGCAACGCAAACGACGGCGTTACCGGCTTGCCGTTGTCGAGCGTGTAACGGCCGTCGAGCGCGGGCCTCACGCCGCTCGCATGATGCGGCATCGCGCGCTGGGTGGCCGGGTCCCACCACAGATGATTCTGCGGAAACAGCGGATTGCCTTCGGCCCGTTCGGGATCGCGCACGAACAAACCGAAGTTTTCGCTCGCTTCGTCGAGATCGATCAGCTCCGCCGCGTTCGTGTAGCGCTGCACGAACTCGTGATCCCACGCGTCGGCGGCGATCAGTTCGTGCAGGAACGCCATGAACAGCGCGCCGTCGGTGCCAGGCTTGATCGGCACCCATTCGTCGGCGATCGCCGCATAGCCGGTGCGGATCGGATTGATCGCGATGAAGCGGCCACCCGCGCGCTTGAACTTCGCAATCGCGATCTTCAGCGGATTCGAATGATGATCTTCCGCGGTGCCGATCATGAAGAACAGCTTCGCGCTGTCGAGATCCGGTCCGCCGAATTCCCAGAACGAACCGCCGATCGTATAGATCATGCCGGCCGCCATGTTCGACGAGCAAAAGCCGCCGTGCGCCGCATAGTTAGGCGTACCGAACTGCTTGGCGAACAGGCCGGTCAGCGCCTGCATCTGGTCGCGGCCCGTGAACAGCGCGAACTTCTTCGGATCGCTCGAGCGAATCGCGGCGAGACGCTTTTCGAGCACGTCGAACGCGGTGTCCCACGAGACCGGCTCGAACTGCGCGCTGCCGCGCTGCGCGCCGGCCTTGCGCATCAAAGGCTGCGTAAGGCGCGCGGGCGAGTACTGCTTCATGATGCCGGAGGCACCCTTCGCGCAGATGACGCCCTGATTGAGCGGATGCTCCGGATTGCCGTCGATATAGCGCACCTCGCCGTCGCGCAGATGCACCCGGATGCCGCAGCGGCACGCGCACATGTAGCAGGTGGTGGTCTTGACATCGAGCCGTTCGTTCTGCGTGCGGGCGTGGTGCTCCATGGCCATCTCCGTCGTTGCTTCTGGTGGGCCGAAGCGCGCGTCATACGCGCTGCTCATACGATACCGACCATCGTATTCGCACCTGCCTCACAAGGGAAATCGCGATTTGCGAGCAAAACTATCTGGCGCACCGATAGTTTCGGTTTCGCTTTCAGCTATGCGCTTTTTTCGACGGCGTGTCCAGCCGGGTGAGATCGGTTGGGTGCGCTGGGACGCTCGTTTAAGCGCGGCCCTCCAGTTGCGCGATCAGCGCATCCGGAATTTCGACGCCCTCCTCGTATGCCGCCTGCGCAAGCTGCTCCCGGCGATAACCGGGCAGGCGCACGTCGTCATCCATCAGCATCATCTCGATCAGCGCCTCGACACGCGACAGATACGCGTCGTCGCCGGCCAGCGCGCCCGGGTCGATCACCCAGAACAGGTGGCCGATGCGCGAGCGCTCGCCCTCCTCGGTCAGGAACGAGCCCGCTTCGTAGCCGAAGTTCGCGCCGCTCAGCGCGGCGGCCAGCAGTTCGACCACGAGCGCGAGCATCGCGCCTTTCGCGCTGCCGAACGGCAGCATCATGCCATCGAGCGCGGTGCGCGCGGCGCTGCTCGGCCTACCAGCGCTTCGTCTTGATGTTGTGCACGTGGGCGTGCTCGCCGGCCTTGATCGGCGCGACCACCTTGCCGATGTCGACGCCGTACTTGAACACCGTGTCGCCAACGGCCATGTCCTTCAGCGCGATCTTGTGACCGATCGGAATGTCCTGCTTCGCCGGCACGGTGACGATTTCGTCGTCGTCCATGATCCATGCGTTGAGCAGCGTGCCCGCCTTGATGCCCTCGACCACCGCCACGCCGACCGTGTCTTTCGCCTCGTGCAGCACGATGTGGATCGTTCTGCGCGGCGCCGACGCGCCCGCTGCGGTGTCGTTGATGTCTGCCGTGGGATTGCTCATGAGCGTCTCCATTCGTAGTTTGAATGCGGTGAGGGTGCCGCCGGGGCAGCGCAGCCAGGTGCGCCGCGGTGAATCGATATTAGGCGGCGACTTACCCAATGTCAACTAGGTCATATATATGTGTTAGACGACTGGGCGAGAACCGGGCTGTTGTCGCGATTCACCGACAACATACGATTCATCCAGATGGATTAGATGATCTGGTCGTTTAGAATCAGGGCAGGTTCAACCCCGGCGAGCGGCACGACTCGCGTATCCCAGAGGTTTTCATGAGCACGCTCGCGATCAATGCGCCCGCAGTGGGAGGCACACGGTACAAGGAGGTCAAGAGCGCGATTCTCGCGGCGCTCGCGGCCGGCGAATGGAAAGGCGGCGAATGCATTCCTTCGGAAAAGCGCCTCGCCGAACGCTTCGGCGTGTCGATCGGCACGCTGCGCAAAGCCATCGACGAACTGTGCGCCGAGAACATTCTGATCCGTCATCAGGGGCTCGGCACGTTCGTGGCGATGCATCAGCGCGACCGGCACTTCTTCCGCTTCTTTCGCATCGTGCGGCGCGACGGCGACAAGGCCTACCCGGTCGTCACGCTGATCGGGTTCAGGAAGGCGCGTGCCTCGCGCGAGGCGGCCGCCGCGCTCGGCATCGACACCGGCGCGCGCGTTCTGCAGTTCGTCAACGGGCTCGCGCTGCACGGCAAGACCGTGCTGATCGAACATATCACCGTGCCCGAAGCGCTGTTTCCCGGCTTGACGGAAAGCAAGCTGCGCAACCGGCCGAACACACTGTACAACTTCTATCAGGACGGTTTCGGCATCAACGTGGTCGAGACCGATGAGCATGTGAGCGTTGCGCTCGCCAATGAGCTCGAAAGCACACAACTAGGCGTCGAAGTCGGCGCGCCGCTGCTCGAGATCCGGCGCATCGCGTACTCGTATCGCCGCAGCGCGGTCGAACTGCGCATTTCGCGGCTCAATACCGAGGAATACGAGTACATCGGCACGCGCGCGGCGCGCGACGATCAGAAATAGCGGACCTCGGTCGCCGCCTGCGCTTCATATCACATCTGCGCAAAAACGACAGGCCAATCGTCTTTCATTTTCGGCCGGCGCCAACCTGTCTAAAATAGCCGCACTTCCGCCCCCGAGAACCTCATGCTGGATACCCTCACGAGCGGCTCCGCGCCCATCAACGACGACTCCGGGATGTTCGAACTCGCGCCCGTGTCGCTGTGGCTCGAAGATTTCAGCGGCGTGCGCGCATTGTTCGACGCGTGGCGAGCCGCCGGCGTGACCGATCTGCGCGCCCATTTCGCCGAAGACCCGCGCCGCGTCGCCGAATGCGCTCATCGCATCCACGTGATCAAGGTCAATCGCCAGACGCTCACGCAATTCGAGGCCGCCGATTTCGACACGCTGACGAGCAATCTCGCCTCGGTGTTCCGCGACGACATGCTGAAAACGCACCTCGAAGAGCTGTGCCAGCTGTGGGCCGGACAGTCGAACTTCACGAGCCACACGGTCAACTACACGCTCGGTGGACGGCGCCTCGACGTACTGCTGAAAGGCGCGGTGCTGCCCGGTCACGAGGAACGCTGGGACCGCGTGCTGGTGTCGACCGAAGACATCACCGAGCTCGAAGGCGCGCGGCGCCGCGTCGCGCAAGCGGAGGAATACGCGCGCGGGCTCTTCGAGCATTCGCCGGTATCGCTGTGGGTCGAGGATTTCAGCGCCATCAAACGCCTGCTCGACGGCGCGCGCGCGGCCGGCATCAACGATTTCCGCGTGTTTACCGACGTCCATCCTGAGTTCGTCGAACGCTGCATGGCTGAAATCCATGTGCTCGACGTCAACCATCACACGCTCGGGATGTTCGGCGCGAAGGACAAGAAAACGCTGCTCGCGCGCCTCGCCGACGTGTTCCGCGACGACATGCGTCCGCATTTCCGCGAGCAGTTGATCGAACTGTGGGACAACAAGCTGTTCCAGCAGCGCGAGGTGCTCAACTATTCACTCGACGGCAACGAGGTGCACGTACACCTGCAATTCTCGGTGCTGCCAGGCCACGAACAGGACTGGGACCTCGTACTCGTCGCGCTGACCGACATCACCGCGCGCAAGAAGGCCGAGGCCTACCTCGAATTCCTCGGCAAGCACGACGTGCTGACCAAGCTGCGCAACCGCTCGTTCTACGTCGACGAGCTGAACCGGCTCGAACGCAAGGGACCGTGGCCCGTGACGATCATCATGGCCGACCTGAACGGCCTGAAGCGCGTGAACGATCAGCTCGGTCACGCGGCCGGCGACGCGCTGCTGCGGCGTGCCGGCGAAGTGCTCGCGAAGGCGATGGAATCACCGTTCCACGCGGCCCGCATCGGCGGCGACGAGTTCGCGGTCCTGATGCCCGATACCGATGAGCGCGGCGGCGCGGCGATGATCGACGCGATCCGCCAGCTCGTCGAGATGAACAACCAGTTCTATCCGGGCTCGCCGCTGAGCTTCTCGATGGGCGCGGCAACCTGCCAGCGCGGCGATCGGCTGGAAGCGGGCGTGCAGCGCGCCGACCTGCTGATGTACGAGGAAAAGCGCGCGCACTACGGGGCGCAGCCGGGGGCGGACGCGGCGGCGAAGTAACGCTCGCCGGCGTCAGGCGTTCTCACGCCAACGCAACGCTCGACTTCAGCCCGGCAGCTTGGCCGCGAGCACATCCAGCTTGACGATGCTCGGTGGCGCCGCGAACAGCTCGCCCGCCTTCTCCATCAACGCGGCCGCGACCTTGCCGTTCAGATGCGCGTCGCGGCCGGCTTCGTCTTCGAACGCGTCGAAAATGGCGTACGTCGACGGACCGAGCTTCAGACCGAACCACGCGGCGGTGGCCGGCTCCTGCTCGACGAGCGGCAGGCCGCCGAGCAAAAACGCCTCGACTTCCTTTTCCTTGCCGGGCTTGGCTTCCAGACGGACATACAAAGCGAGCTTGACCATGATGCGACTCCTGGTGAGTTCGGCAGCGAACGGTCCTTTCAAAGCGCTTTGAAAAGTATAGGCGGCGTCGGCTGAGGCTGCGCCGGACCTACCCCGCTAGCAAGTCACGCACCCGGAAAGCGCAGCTCGAAGCGCACGACGCCCGGTCGCGGACACACCACACGCGCGCCGCCGCCATGCAGATGCATGATCGCCTTCACGATCGCGAGCCCGAGTCCGTTCGATTCGGTGAGCGCGCTGCGCGCCGCGTCGCCGCGATAGAAGCGGTCGAACAGCCGGTCGAGTTGCACGGCGGGAATCGGCTCGCCCTCGTTTTCGACCGTCACCAGCGCGCCTGCTTCGTCCTGCGCGCCGCGCAGGCGCACGATCGTGTCGCCCGCGCCGTAACGCACCGCGTTGACGACCAGATTGTTGATGGCGCGCCGGCACAGCATCGGATTCGCAGACGCGACGCCCGCCGCGTCGACTTCGAAACGCATCCCGCGTTCGTCGGCCAGGCCTTCGAAATAGTCGGCGATCCTGATGAGCTCGCCATGCAGATCGACCGGCTGCCGCTCGATCGACAACGCCGCATGATCCGCATGCGCGAGAAACAGGATGTTCTCCGCGATATGGCTCAGGCGATTCAACTCCTCGAGATTCGATTCGAGCAGTTGCTGATATTCGTCGGCTTCGCGCGGCTGGGCGAGCGCCACCTGGGTTTGGCCGACCAGCGCGCCGACCGGCGTGCGAATCTCGTGCGCGAGATCGGCGGAAAACTGCTGCAGGCGTTGATAGCCGTCGGCGAGACGATCGAGCATCGCGTTGAACGCGTGTGTGAGTTGACGCAGTTCCACCGGCGCCGCTTCGTCGTCGAGCCGGACCGCCAGGTTCGTCGGACTGATTTGCGCGGCCCGCGTGGCGATCTCGCGAACCGGTCGCAGCGCGCGGCGCAGCACGCCGTAAGCGAGCAGCGTCGCGGCCAGCATGCCGCTCAGCGTCGCCAGCACGATGCGGTTGCGGTATTCGTCCAGCATGCGCATTTCGTTCGTCATCGGATGGCCTGCGATCACCTCGACTTCGGCGCCATCCTCGCGCGCTGTCGCGGTCGCAATCGCCCAATGCACCGGCACGCCGTCGGAGAGGCGCGTCTGACGCATGTCGGCGGCACCCGGCGGATTGCCCACCGGGCCGACCGGTAGATCAGGCACCGCGAGCCTGCCCGGATTCACGTCGACGAACGGCGCTTCGCCCGGCCGCCGGAAGATCAGCACGTCCTCTTCCGCGCCGAGCATCGTCTCGAACAGCAGCGGGCGCTTTTTTAATTCGCTGACCGAATAAAGGTCGTGCACGATGCGGCTGAAATGCTCGACACGGCCGCTCAGCACGACGTCGGCGCGGCGTTGCAGCGAGACTTCGGCGGAATGATAGAAATACGCGCCGAGCGAGCCGATCACCGCGCAGGCGATCAGCGCGAACAGCAACGTGGTGCGCGCGATCAGCGAGCGTTCGGTCCAGCGTTTCATGCACCGTCGCCGAACGTGTAGCCGATGCTGCGCACCGTGTGAATCAGCTTCCGCTCGAACGGGTGATCGACCTTCGCGCGCAAGCGCTTGATCGCCACGTCGACCACGTTGGTGTCGCTATCGAAGTTCATGTCCCACACCTCAGATGCGATCTGCGAGCGTGACAGCGCTTCGCCCTCGCGCCGCACCAGCAGATGCAGCAGCATGAACTCCTTGTTGGTCAGCGCAATGTCGACGCCCTCGCGCGTGACCCGGCGGCGCAATACGTCGAGCTTGAGGTCGGCGACTTCGAACACGTCGCTCTCGCGGATCACGCCACGGCGCAACAGCGTGCGAACGCGCAGCACCAGCTCGGTAAACGAAAACGGTTTGACCAGATAGTCATCGGCGCCGAGTTCGAGACCGCGAATGCGGTCGCTGACCTGATCGCGCGCGGTCAGGAAAATCACCCGCAGATCGCGCCGCGCACGCAACGCCCGCATGATTTCCCAACCGTCGATGCCGGGCAGCATCACGTCGAGAACGACCAGTTCGTATTCATGCTCGAGCGCCAGATGCAGGCCGTCCGTGCCGGTGCGCGCGAGGTCGACCGCGTAGCCATGCTCGCGCAGGCCCTTCTTCAGATAGTCGCCGGTTTTCGGATCGTCTTCGATGACCAGAATGCTCATGATGCTCGCTGCTCCTCTCGCGCGATGCGACCGTAAAGGCCGCGCTCGCACGCGCAAAAAAGCCTGATGACAGCGCTCGAGAACAACCGCAGCGCTCCCGGCGGCCATTCTACGTGGCCGCCATCGACCCTTGATGACGTTTTTGTCATCCTCCCGTCACTCTGACGAGCCGATGCGACGGCTAGTCTGAACGCACCGTCCACCACGCTGCATCCCTTCCTGGAGTTGCCTCATGAAGACCCGAATCAAGATCGCCCGCGCACGAACGCTGCGCGCCCTCGCCGTCCCCGCACTCGCCGCCGCGCTGCTCGCGACGACGTTCGCGGCTTCGGCCCAGACCGCCGCGCCGACCGGCGTGCGCGGCACGGTGACGTCGCTGTCGGGCGATCTGCTCAAAGTCCACACGCGCAATGGTCAGGACGTCGACGTGAAGCTCGCCGCCGACACGCCGATTCGCGGCGTCACGCTCGCCAACGTGAGCGACATCAAGCCGGACAGCTACGTCGGCACCGCCGCGATTCCGCAGCCCGACGGCACGTTGAAGGCGCTCGAAGTGCATGTATTCCCGCCGAGCATGCGCGGTTCGGGCGAAGGTCATCGGCCGTGGGATCTCGGCGCGAACAGCACGATGACGAACGGCACGGTCGGCTCGCTCTTGGTCAGCAACGGCCGCACGATTACCGTCAAGTACAAGGATGGCGAAAAGAAGATCGTGATTCCGCAGGACGTACCCATCGTCAGTCTGGAGCCGGGCAGCCGCGCGTTGCTCACGCCCGGCACGAAGGTCGTGCTGTTCGCGCACAAGGAGGCGGACGGCGCGATGGCGGCAAATTTCATTTCGGCCGGCGAGCATGGCGTGACGCCGCCGATGTAAAGCGGCCCGTCGATCGTCTTCATCCCTCTCGTCTTTGAAGCCAATGCCCGACTCGCAAGCGTTTCTGGTCGTTCATCCCCTCGTCGTTCGCGTGACGCACTGGATCAATGCGTTCGCGATGGTCTGCATGGTGATGAGCGGCTGGGCGATTTATAACGCGTCGCCGATCTTTCCGTTCCGGTTCCCCGTGTGGGCGACGGTCGGCGGATGGCTCGGCGGCTCGATCGCATGGCACTTCGCGGCGATGTGGCTGCTGTGCGCGAACGGCCTGCTGTATCTCGCGCATGGCGTCGCGAGCGGCCATTTGCGTCGCAAGCTGCTGCCGGTGCGTGCCCGCGAGCTGGCGCGCGACGCGGCGCTGGCGTTGCACCTAAGACTGCCGCACGAAACCGGCAAGTACAACGCCGTGCAGCGCGCGTTGTATCTGCTGGTACTGCTGCTCGGCTTGCTGCTGGTCGCATCGGGACTGTCGATCTGGAAGCCGGTGCAATTGTCGTGGATAACCGCGCTGTTCGGCGGCTTCGATTTTGCGCGCCGCGTGCATTTCGTCGCGATGGCCGGCGTGGTCGGCTTTGTCGTCGTGCATCTGCTGCTGGTGCTGCTGGTGCCGCGCACGTTGCCGCCGATGTTCACCGGACGCGCCCGGCGCAGCGCGCAGCGCATCGATCAAGCCTCCCAGAGGACTCGCGCATGAGCGCCCCGCAACGAACCGACACGGCGAACGATACCCACGCCCAAACAGAAGACGCGCGCCGCTCACGCATCGTGCTTGCCGAGCACCGGCCGCGGATCGAGCAGTTGCAACGCCGCTTGTTTCTGCGCTCCTCGCTATCGATCGGCGCGCTCGCGATGCTGTCCGGCTGCAACCTGCAGGACAACGATTCCGTCGACAAGGTGCTATGGGCGATGTCGCGCTGGAACGACCGCGTGCAGGCGTGGCTGTTCAATCGCAACAAACTCGCGCCGACCTATTCGGCGCGCGATATCACCGATCCGTTTCCGTTCAACGCGTTCTATCCCGAGTTCGACGCGCCCGATATCGACGGCTCGACCTATCGGCTCGAAGTATCGGGGCTCGTCGCGGATAAACGCGGCTGGAGTCTCGAGCAGCTGCGCAGGTTGCCGCAGGTCTCGCAGATCACGCGTCACGTGTGCATCGAAGGATGGAGCGCGATCGGACAATGGAGCGGCGTGCCGTTTCGCACGTTTCTCGAACTGATCGGTGCCGATCTGAGCGCACGCTACGTCGGTTTCAAATGCGCGGACCGCTATTACTCGAGCCTCGACATGGCGACCGCGCTGCATCCGCAAACGCAATTGACGCTCGATTTCCGCAACGCGCCGCTGCCGGCCAGATACGGCTATCCGCTGAAGCTGCGCGTGCCGACCAAGCTCGGCTTCAAGAACCCGAAGCACATCGCCGCGATCTTCGTGACCAACACGAACCCGGGCGGCTACTGGGAAGATCAGGGCTACAACTGGTTCAGCGGGCTTTAGACCGCGGTCACATAACGCGGCACCGGCTTGCGCGCGCGCGGCGGCGGCGCATCGTGAGCGACGCGCATGCGCTTGACCTCGTCGACGGGACTCAGGCCGAACAGCCGCTTGAACTCGCGGCTGAACTGCGACGCGCTTTCGTAACCGACCCGCACGGCGGCCGCGCCCGCATTCAAGCCATCCTGCACCATCAACAGACGCGCGTGATGCAGACGCGTGGTCTTCACGTACTGCATCGGCGAGGTCGCGGTGACCGCCTTGAATTGCGCATGAAACACCGCGAGGCTCATGCCGGCCTCGGCCGCGAGCGTATCGACGTCGAGCGACGCGTGGTAGTCCGCATGAATGCGCCGCAGCGCCTTCGCGATGCGGCCAAAGTGATTCTGATGCGTGAGCGCCGCGCGAATCGCGCCGCCCTGCTCGCCGGTCAACACGCGATAACAGATTTCCCGGACGATGCCAGGCGCCAGGATTTGCGCGTCGAGCGGCGACGCGAGCGCCTCCAGCAGACGCTGCACCGCGCTGCTCAGTGCGGCATCGAGCGGCGTCGAATACATGCCGGCCGGTTCGTATTGCGCGAGGCCCTGGGTTTCGTTGAGCGCCATCAGCAGTTCGGCGACCATCGTCAGATCGACGCGCACCGACATGCCGAGAAACGGCTCCTGTTCGCTTGCCTCGGTCTCGCATTCGAACGGCAACGGCACCGACAGCACCAGGTACTGCTGTGCGTCGTACTGGAACACCTGATCGCCGAGATAGCCGCGCTTGCGCCCCTGACAGACGATCACGATGCTCGGCTCGTACATGACCGGCATGCGAGGCATCGGACGATTCGCGCGCAGCAGGCTGACGCCTTCGAGGCTCGAGCGCGTCATGCCGGCATTCGGCGCGAGCAGGTTGAACAGTTCGAGCAAGCGGCGTTGCGCGGGGTCTTCCGGAATGGAACCGACAGCTTGAGTGGACATGACGATATGGCGACGGCCAGGAGAATAATGCTTGAAATTTAGCATCAAACAGCCTGTCGCGCTGCCCCTCCAGAGTTTTAGGCAAACCTTCAAGACGATCAGGTATTCCCCGGGCGGCGCCGGGTCCCTAAGATGGGAACCCTGCCGGATCGCCTTTTTCGACGCGCGCAGCGTGCGCGGTCATCGACCGCCATGCGCCGACTGCTTGCCAATGGCGGCCCCCAACGCTCGCGCCCCGATCCCGGTTCATGCTGCGGCCCGCCGCATCCGCAACCCAGTGTTGCGCATCGTCGGCGCGTCGCATGTTGCGCCATCACCCTCTTTGCTGGAGCTATCCATGAGCACGACGTATGCCTATGCAGCGACCGACGCCACCGCGCCGCTCGCCCCATTTGAAATCCAGCGCCGCGCACCCCGCGCCCATGACGTGCAGATGGAAGTGCTGTACTGCGGCGTGTGCCATTCCGACCTGCATCAGGCGCGCAACGAATGGAAGAACACGATCTACCCGGTCGTGCCGGGCCACGAGATCGTAGGCCGTGTGACCGCGGTTGGTCCGAACGTGACGAAGTACAAGGTCGGTGAACTGGTCGCGGTCGGCTGTCTGGTCGATTCGTGCCGCACCTGTTCGAGCTGCGCGGAAGGTCTCGAGCAGTATTGCGAGAACGGTTGGGTGGGCACGTATAACGGTGTCGATCGCGTCGACGGACAGGTCACTTACGGTGGCTATTCGACGCAACTGGTCGTCGATGAGGCTTTCACGCTGCGCGTGCCGCGGAATCTCGACGCCGCGGGTGTCGCGCCGCTGCTGTGCGCGGGCATCACCACGTATTCGCCGCTACGCACGTGGGGCGTGGGCCCGGGCAAGAAGGTCGGGATTGTCGGCCTCGGTGGACTCGGCCATATGGGTGTGAAGCTGGCTCGGGCGATGGGCGCGCAGGTCGTGCTGTTTACGACTTCGCCGTCGAAGATCGAGGATGCGAAGCGGCTTGGCGCGCATGAAGTCGTGGTTTCGAAGAATCCGCAGGAGATGGAAGCGCATGTGAATAGCTTCGATTTCATTCTCAATACGGTGGCTGCGCAGCATGATCTGAATCCGTTTTTGAATCTGCTCAAGCGTGACGCGACGATGACGTTGGTGGGTGCTCCGGAGCACGATCATCCGTCGCCGCAGGTGTTCAATCTGATCTTCAAGCGGCGGCGCCTTGCTGGTTCGCTGATTGGCGGTATTGCCGAGACGCAGGAGATGCTCGATTTCTGTGGCGAGCATGGCATTACTTCTGATATTGAAATGATTCCGATGCAGAAGATTAATGAAGCTTATGAGCGCATGCTCAAGAGCGATGTGAAGTATCGGTTTGTGGTTGATATGGATTCGATGCGGAAGTAATAGCAACTTTTTTGGCCGCGCAGCGGGTGGTTTTTTTGCGCCTGCGGCGCGGGGTTCTGTTTTGTTGTTGTGTTTTTTTGCCTTCGCACTTTTTTCTGTGTTCTTAGGGCGTTGGCCTTTCCTTGATTTCTTGTCGGTCTATTGGCGTTGCCCCTGTGCGGGGCGGCACCTACTTTCTTTGCTGCTGCAAAGAAAGTAGGCAAAGAAGACAGCTTTAAACCGCTAACTCTTAAGCGGGTCCCTCTGTATACCGCGGGTAGTGGTGCATCTGGAATCTGTGTTTCCGCACACTCCGCGTTAGTGACAAGGCTGTCATTCTTCCGGCGGCGCTGCGCGCGCCGAAGCGCTGGTCTCAAACCATTGGTCGTTTCGGCGCGTCGCCGAGGCGCAGCCGATGATCCCACTAACATAAAAAACAGCCTGGTTTCCCTTGCATACGCGTCCGCGACGCACGTAGTGCGGAGTGGGATGGATGACGGCTTTGTCACTGCCGTGGAATGTGCGGGGGCACGGATTCCAGATGCACCACTGCCATTCGTGGAGCACGGTGCCCGCTTAAGAATTAGCGGTTTGAGCTGTCTTCTTTGCCTACTTTCTTTGCAGCAGCAAAGAAAGTAGGTGCCGCCCCGCACAGGGGCAACGCCAATAGACCGACAAGAAATCAAGGAAAGGCCAACGCCCTAAGAACAAAGACAGATCCGCCGCAGGCAAAAAAACAGAAAACCATTTGGAGCATCCCAGTGATCGACAGAATAACTGCAATGCGCACATTCATCCGAATTGTGGACACCAACAGCTTCACCCGCGCAGCGGAGTCATTAAACATTCCGCGTGCAACGGCGACGACGATCGTCCAGAACCTGGAAGCCCTGCTGGGCACAGCGCTGTTAGTCCGTACGACGCGCCGCCTGAGCATCACGCCGGAGGGCGCCGCCTACTACGAACGCTGCGCGCAAATCCTGGCCGACATCGACGAAATGGAAGCCAGCCTCCGTAATTCGACCGACAACCTCACCGGCCGCCTCCGCATCGAAATGCCCAGCGCGGTAGCGAGTGCAATCGTGCTGCCGTCGCTAGACGACTTCCACACCCGTTACCCGAACCTCGACCTCGCGATCGGCGTCAGCAACCGCACCGTCGATCTGGTCTCCGAAGCAATCGACTGCAGCATCCAGCTCGGTGAATTGCCCGATTCCAATCTCATCGCGCGGCAACTCGGCACGCTCGATCAGGTCACCTGCGCGAGTCCGGCCTACCTGGCCCGCCACGGCACGCCCGCCGATCTCGACGATCTGCGCGCGCACGTCGCGGTCAACTGCGTGTCGCCGCATAGCGGCCGCGAATGCGACTTCGATTTCGAAGTGGGCGGCGAAGCGCGCAAGGTCAAGCTCAACGGCTTCGTACAAGTCAGCGACGAACAGGCGTACCTGACCTGCGGACTGCAAGGCCTCGGCATGATCCAGCCCGCGCGCATCGCCGCACAGCCTTACCTCGATTCGGGCTTGCTGCATGAAGTGCTGCCGCAATGGAAACCCGTGCCGATGCCGGTCTCGGTCGCGTATGTGAAGAACCGCCGCGTGTCGCCGCGCGTGCGCGCGTTCGTCGATTGGCTCGCGGAGCGGTTCGAGAAAGCCGGGCACGTCGAGCAGGATCTGTCGCGCGTGCGTCAGTTGCTGCGCGGCCTGCATCCCGCGTGAAGCGGGTGCGGGCGCGCGGCGCTCGCGCGTTGACTAGTCCAACGGCCGCACCGGCACCGGCCGCGTCAGCAGATCGACATAGAAATTAAAAAACGCCGGATTATCAAATCGTTTGACGACCGTCATCTTCTGCAAACCCGGCGGCGGCGAACTCGTGTAGCCCGTGGCCTTGCCATCGTTGGCGCCGAAGCCCGTATCCACATCCACCCACTCCTCGACGGTCTGCGTCGCGAACGACGGATGCATCAGATAAGCGAGCGTCAGCGTGTCCCAGATGTTCGTCGTGTAGTTCGGATTGGTCTCGAAGCCGTTCTTGCCGTCGTATCCGTAGCCGTTCAGCTTCCTGAACAGTTGCGTGATGATGGTCTGCTTCGCCGGATCGTGCGCGACGCGATCGTACAGTGCCTTGTCCATTTTCACGGTATCCGTCACGTCGAGCGGAATCACCGTCTGTTTGATCGGCAGACGCAGCACCGCTTTCGCCGCTGCGGGATCGAACCACCAGTTGAATTCGGCGGTGGGCGTGGTATTGCCCCGCACGTCGATCGCGCCGCCCATGCAAATGATCTGCTTGATCAGCGGCACGATCTCGGGATGCTCGCGCGTGGCCAACGCGATGTTGGTCAGCGGGCCGATCGCGAGGATCGTCACCTCGCCCGGGTACCGCTTGACCGATTCGGCGATGAAGTCGATCGCGCTCTGGCTCTGCACCTTCGTGTGCGTCGCGAAGCCGTCCGGCGGCGCGACGAGGTCGCGAGCCGATTTCGGCTCGGGCTTGCTCCATGCGCCAACATAGCCATCGCCGCCGGGGAATTCCTTCAGTTCCCGCTGGATCGTTTTGAAGTCGTGCGTCAGTGCGTAGTTGGCGCCCGCATAGACGCCGATCTGTTGTTCGACGCCGAGTCGTTCGACCGATTTCAGCGCATCGGCAACACCTTGCTTCAGCCACTGATTGCCCGACACCACGGTAATGCCGAGCACTTTCAGCGAGCCCTGCGCCTGCAATTGCGCGGCCATCACCCCGAGCTGGCCGTCGTCGCCGAGCGTGTTGTAGTCGCTGTCGATGATCACCTTCGGCGGATCGCTCCGGGCATCGAGACTGCTGCTGGCGCAAGCCGTGAGATCGAGTGTGATTGCCACGCTTGCCGCCCAGATCAATGCCACGAGAATTCGCCCCATCGATGCCCCGTTTGGAATGCCGCTGAGTGACGCGGACAAGGAAACCATCATAGGCGCAAGCCGTATGAATGACGAATGATCAGCGCGGCAACGACAGCACACGCAAAAGCGGCTCGCGACGCCACTGCAACGTCGCGAGCCGCTTCGAATAGCGCGCTGTCAAAAGCCCGTTACTGCGATTCCTCCGCCCACACGGCGTTCTCCCGCGTCATCAACGCGGTCGATGCCGCCGGTCCGAACGTGCCCGCCGAGTATGAGCGCGGCCGCTCGCCCGACTTCGCCCAGCCTTCGAGAACCGGCTCGGCCCACGCCCATGCCGCTTCGAGTTCGTCGCGGCGCATGAAGTGCGTCAGACGTCCGCGGATCACGTCGATCAGAAGCCGCTCATAGGCTTCCGCGCGACGCTCGGTGAACGCCTGCTGCAGGTCGAGGTTCAGGCTCACCGGCAGCATGTGCATGCCGCTGCCCGGTTCTTTCGCGAGCACCTGCAACTGGATCGACTCTTCGGGTTGCAACTGGATCACCAGGCGATTGCCGTAGGTTCGTCCACCGCTCGGGATGATCGAGAACGGCAGATCGGAGAATTCGATGACGATCTCCGACAGCTTCTTCTGCATCCGCTTGCCGGTGCGCAGGAAGAACGGCACGTTGGCCCAGCGCCAGTTGTTGATCCGCGCGCGCAACGCGACAAAGGTTTCGGCGCGGCTGCCCGCCGGCACGTTGTCTTCCTCGAGGTAGCCCTTGACCGCCTCGCCATCCACCGCGCCCGCCGTGTACTGGCCGCGCACCGTGTCGCGCGCGATGTCCTCGGGCGTCATCGGCCGCAGCGAGCGCAGCACCTTCAGCTTTTCGTCGCGCACCGCGTCGGGATCGAGCGACACCGGCGGCTCCATCGCGACGATGCACAGCAGTTGCAGCAGGTGGTTCTGCACCATGTCGCGCAGCGCGCCGGTCTTGTCGTAGAACCCCGCGCGGCTGCCCACGCCGACCGTTTCGGCCACCGTGATCTGCACGCTCTTGATGTACGGCGCCTGCCACAGCGGCCCGAAAATCGGATTGCCGAAGCGCAGCACCATCAGGTTCTGCACGGTTTCCTTGCCGAGGTAGTGGTCGATCCGGTAGATCTGCGCTTCTTCGAAATGCTTGCCGACCGCGTTGTTGATCTCCTGAGCGGACGCGAGATCGTGGCCGAGCGGCTTTTCGAGCACCACCCGCGAATTGCCATCGACGAGCCCGGCCGACGACAGGTTGTCGCAGATATGGGTGAACAGATCCGGCGACGTCGCCAGATAGAACACGCGGTTCACGCCGTCGCGCGACGCTTCCTTCAGGCGCAGGTAGTCCTCGGCCGCATCGACGTCCATCCGCACGTATTCGAAAATTGCGAGGAATTTGTCCCACGCCGACGCGTCGAACGCTTTTTCGTCGATGAAGGGCTTGGCCTTCTGCTCCATGAATTCGCTGATGTATTCCTCGCGCGACCAGGGCTTGCGCCCGATCGTCAGAATGCGGGTGTCGGGCGGCAGGTTGCAGTGCAGATGCGCCATGTACAGCGCGGGCAGCAGCTTGCGGAACGACAGGTCGCCGGTGCCGCCGAAGATGATCATGTCGAGCGGCAGGTCAGGTGTGGCAGGAGCTTGTTGGGTCGTCATGGCACGGTCGCAGCGTCTAGGGGGAAGGCGTCGATCAGGAATCGGCGGCGGGCGGACGGGCTACGGCTCACGTCCGCTATGGCGCTTTTTCCGGCAAACATCTATGGTGCAACGTTTTGAGATAGTTTGCACGGCAGCATCTGCCGCAGGTTAGCGCAAGTTGCCAACCTTGCGCGCCAGACAGTCGTTTTTTCGGGATATTTTGCGGGATTATTTGCCGGTTGGGCCGCTGACGGTCAGCCGCGCGCCAGCGCGTCACGCGCGACCCGGCACGCGGCCAGATCCCACGCCGCGCAGCCTACGCTCTTGAACACCACCGGCCCCGCCGGCAAGGGCTGCGTCTGCTCGAGCACCGCGGCGATCCCGCCCACCCGCGCCCAATCGACACCGGCCTGGATGAAATCGCCGGCCTCGTGCATTGCGCCAGCCTGATCGTCGACGAACAGCGCGCTGCCCGCGATCGTAGTCGCGCCGATCTCGACCATCTGCGGCGTGAAAGCGCCGACGCCGATCACGAGCCGCTCGGCGCGCGCCGTCTCGTCGTAGACCGGCTGTTTGCTCGTGGTCAACGCGATCACGACGTCGACCGAAGCGGGAATCGTCGCGCCCGCATCCGCGAGCGGCCGCAGCTCACGCACCTTGCCGCGCTGCGCCGCGCAGAACGCTTCGGCGCGCGCGGGCGCGCTGCCCTTGACCCACACGCGCGCGTCGGGAAACAGTTCGCCGATCGCCTCCAGATGATTGAGCGCCTGCGTGCCGGTGCCGATCAGCAGGAATTCACGCGGCGCGCCCGCGGCGAACGTCGCGATGCCGAGCATCGACATCGCAGCGGTCCGGCGCCCCGTCACTGTCGGACCATCGAGGATGAACAGCGTCTCGCCGGTATCGGCATCGAAGGCCATGACCTGACCGTGGATCGTCGGCAGATGGCGCGCACCGTTGCTCGCGCACACATTGACGAGCTTGTGGATCGCGAGATCGGGCGCGGTGGCGGGCATCGACAGCATGACGCCGCCGGCGTTCAGCGGCACGACGAGCCGCTCGGGGCTCACGATGCGTCGTTGCGCGTAGTCGATGCTAGCGCGTCTCAACGCGTCGACAAGCGCTGCGTAAGGCATCAGCCGCGCGGTGGCGGCGGCGTCGAAGATCTGCGTGATCGGGCGGGTCATGGGCGGAACGATCCAATGGGGGATGGAGTGGGCATGACGTCACCGTAACCGAGCGCGAAAAAATTGACCAGTCGTGTGGACGTCTACTGCCCGCCGAATCGCGAACTCCGCTTCATGCCCAGCGCGCCGGCTACCTCGTGCCGCGGCTGAGCGTCATCCCCCGCCCTGCATGGAAACGCGAGATCGTCGCGAACGGCAGGTACACGTCGGACTGGTGCGGCGCGACGCCCGACGGGTTGTGAAACCACACGCCGCCGCGATCCCGCCCGTGCAGCAGGATCAGATGACCGCCCCGCCGCTGGTTCGTCCGCTCCGGATAGCGGATCTCGGGACTGACCGACACGATCGCGAGCGTATCGTCGTCGAGCCGCGCCGCGATCTCCTCGAGCGACGCCTGCGGCAGCACCTCGATATCGAGGCCGAACGCCGGGCCCGCCCAGTCGGCGAACGGCCGGTAGATCAGACCGTCGACGCCACCATCGTCGCGCAACCGGTATACGCCGTGCCGCAGCGCGTCGTCGAGCAGTGCGGCGCGCGGCGCGTGATCGATGCTCCAGTAGTCGAGAGCCGACTCGAGGCACGTCAGCCCGCACAGGCGTTGCGCCCAGAAGCGATAGCGCTCGGGGTCGGCGAAACCGCTGCGCTGCCAGTGCGGATCGTCGCACGGGTCGCGCTGCTGTTCGACGATGGCGCGCACCCACTCGGGGCTGCCCCATTGCGTGTAGTACGGGACGTCGGCGTGGCGGAGAACGGGTTCGGTCATCGGTGGTATCGGTCGGGTTGGGTTGTATCGGGTCGGGTCGCGCGGGGTTACAGCATGCTGCGCGGCCGCTTCATCGTGCCGTCGAAGAAACGCTGCAAACGGAACGCCGACAGATCGAGCGACGCCTCGCCGCCATCGTTGAGTTCAGCCAGCAGCTTGCCGACGATCGGCCCCATCGCGAAACCGTGACCGCAGAAGCCGGTCGCGATCGTCAGGCCCGGGACCTGCGGCGGCGCATCGATCACCGGAATGCCGTCGGGCAACACGTCGATCAGCCCCGCCCACGCCTCGACCACCTGGGCGTCGCGCAACGCCGGAAACAGTGCGCGCAGCTTTTTCAGCGCGCGCGGCGCGTGGCGCGCGTTCGGCTGCGGATGCGGGTCGCGCGGATAGAGCACGCGTTCGGCGTCGGGCACGCCGCCCGGCAGACGTTCGCGCAGATCGTGCAAACAGGCGCCGTTCAGATGGAAGCTGAACTTCTGGCGCTGCGTCCACAGTTCGGGCAAAAACCATTTCAGCGCGCGGAAATGACCGAGCGTCATGTCGACGTCGACCTGCATGTCGTCGGCGAGATTGATCGCGCCGTTCGCGCGCTGCCGGATGCCGAGACCGTGGCCCCAGAAGGTCGACGCCGTGATCGGCGGCAACGGATTGGTGCGCATGCAGGTACCGCGCACGGCCTGCTGCGGCAGTTCGAGACCGAGCGTTCCGAGCAGCCGCCAACTGCCCGCGCCGGCCACGCAGATCAGACGCGAGGTACGAATCGTGCCGCGCTCGGTGACCACACCAGCGATCGCACCGCCCGCGCGTTCGACGCCGACCACGCCGCAGCCCTCGAAAAACAGCGCGCCGGCTTCGGCCGCCCGTGCCGCGAAGGCCGCGGCGACGCGGCGCGGCTCGGCCTGACCGTCGCTTGGCGTGTACAGGCCGCCGAGCGCGGGGCCCTGCATGCCGGTCACCACGGCGTCGATCTGCCTGCGCTCGAGCGTGCGGGTATCGAGGCCATACTGACGTGCGACCTCGGTCCATTGCTGAAACGATGTCCAGTCTTCATCATGGGTGGCGACATACAGGCAACCGCCCTGGCGCCATTCGAGATCGAAATTCAGCTCACGTTCGAGTTCTTTCCACAATGGAATGCTGGCCATCATCAGCGGCACCTCCGCGGCTTCGCGACCCTGCTGACGCACGAAGCCCCACGCGCGCGATGACTGCTGCCCGGCGATCCGCGACTTGTCGAGGACCGCCACCGACAGGCCGCGCCGCGCCAGGTAATAAGCGGCCGCGCAGCCCATGATGCCGGCACCGGCGATCACGACGTCGGCGTGGCTGGGAAACGGTTGGTCGGCGGGCGTGAAGGTCGAGTGCAGCGGGTAAGTCGTGGTCATGGGTGGGCGGATTGGCGATGTGGGCGTCATCTTCGCAGTGGGAGCCATTGTCCGCAATGACGAGCGACGTCGGCACCGCGGCTGGTCGCAGCCGGGACAGCGCAGCCGGCGCCTGCCGGAATGCCCGATTATCCGTCACACGAATATTCGTCGATTATGCGTCACGCAAATATTTGACAAATATTCGTCTCACGCATAAATTGCGTTTATTCGTCTCGCAGATAATCCGCCATGCTCCACCTGATCGCCACGTCGGACCAGCTCGCGCAGTTGCTAGCGGCCAGCCGCCGCCAGGCCGGCCTCACGCAGACCGAGGCCGCCGCGCGCGTCGGCGTGAGCCAAAGCCGCATTTCCGCGCTCGAAACCGATGCGAGCGGGCTCACGCTCTCCCAACTGCTCGCGCTGTGCGGCGCCTACGGCCTGCAACTGCAGTTGCGCGACAAAAATCAGCCGAGCTCCGAGCCGGCACCGAACGTCGAGTGGTGAGATGGCCCGGCAAACCGCTTCGAAGGCATTGTCGGTGTGGGCCAACGGCGAGCGCGTCGGGCTCTGGCGGCTGCCCGCGCGCGGCCCGATGGAGTTCGCCTACGACGCCGCCTGGATCGCGTCGCCCGCGGGTCGTCCGCTGTCGCTGTCGCTGCCGTTCACGCCCGGCAACATGACGCACAAAGGGCCGCGGGTGCTCAACTACTTCGACAACCTGCTGCCCGACAGCGACGTCATCCGCAAACGCATCGCGCAGCGCTACCGGACCGAAACGCTCGAAGCATTCGACCTGCTGCAGGCCATCGGCCGCGACTGCGTCGGCGCGGTCCAGCTGCTCGCCGAAGACGACGCGCCGGCCGGGGTCCAGCGCATCGAAGGCACGCCGCTTTCCGACGACGACATCGAGGCGCTGCTCGCGCAGACGGTCGGCAAACCGACGCTCGGCGCGCCCGACGAATTTGACGATTTCCGCATCTCGCTCGCCGGCGCGCAGGAGAAAACCGCGCTGCTGTGGCACGACGGCCAATGGCAACGGCCGCACGGCGCGACGCCGACCACGCATATCTTCAAGCTGCCGCTCGGGCTGGTCGGCAACCGGCTCGCCGATCTCAGCACGTCGGTCGAAAACGAGTGGCTGTGTCTGCGGATTCTGCGCGCGTTCGGCCTGCCGGTCGCGAACACCGAGGTGCTCAGGTTCGGCAAGCAGCGCGTGCTCGCCGTCGAACGCTTCGACCGGCAGATGCATTCGAGCGGCCGCTGGCTGCTGCGTCTGCCGCAGGAAGATTTCTGCCAGGTCTACGGCGTGCCGTCGCATCGCAAGTACGAAAACGAGGGCGGCCCCGGCGTGCTCGACCTCGCGCGGATTCTGCAGCAATCGGTCGAGGCGCGGCAGGACATCGAGACCCTGCTCGCGAGCCAGATCCTGTTCTGGATTCTGGCCGCGCCGGACGGCCACGCGAAGAACTTCAGCATCCGCCTGCTCGCCGGTGGCCAGTACCGTCTGACGCCGCTTTACGACGTGATGTCGATCTGGCCGGTCGAGGGCAACGGCCCGAACCAGTGGTCGTGGTACAAGGCGCGGCTTGCGATGGGTCTATGGTCGCGCAGCAAGCACGATGCGTTTCGCGACGTGCAGCGGCGACACTTCAACGCGATGGCGTTGAAGTGCTCGTACGGCGCCGACGCCGAGCCGCTGCTCCAGCGTCTGATCGAGCAGACACCTGGCGTGATCGAGCGGGTCTCGGCGGAGTTGCCCGAGCGCTTTCCGGGCAAGGTCGCCGAGCGGATTTTCAAAGGACTTCAAAATTCGGCGGCCCGGCTCGACACGATGCCGGCAAGCTGAACGCGGACCGCGCGTGCCGGCGCAAACCCGATCCCTCCGGACACACTTTTCATTGCGCCTCTCGCCTGGCTTTTCCGCAAGGGCGGACCTGCCGGGCTTTGCGGCAAGCGGCCGGATCCGTCGCCTTGCGCACTACTCATTCGTGGATTCCCTACGGTTTCGTCATCGTTTCACCGGTAGAATGCCTTTTGATGCTCAATGCATCAAAAGTCGCCGGCACGGCCATGGCGTCGCTTGCATCAGCGGACTCGGCGGCCGGTCTGACAAAATCATAAATGGTGATTTTTTTTACGGTACATTTGCTGTCCCCGCGTGACCGATTCATGCGCATAGCATGCGCAGGGTCGGCTTGCGCCTGCCGACCGCGCTCCAGATGTACCTTTTAACCCGGCGGATTTTCACCCAGCATGGCCAACGAAACACACTCACCCGACTCCATCGCGGTTGCCGAGCGCGTGCGCGAGTTGATGAGCAGGCATGGAATCGGCAAGCGACAGCAAACCACGGAGCTATGCCGCATCCTCGATCTGAGTTTTTCTCAGGGGCACCGCAAACTGCGCGGCAATAGTCCGTGGACGCTGTCGCAGATCAAGAAAGTCGCCGAGGTATTCGACGAACCCGCGGCGCAGCTGTTCGGCGCGCAGTCGCTCGATCCGGGCGTCGTCGGCGCGATCGCCCAGGAGGCGGTGTTCTGCATCGGCGCGACCGAAATCGCCTGCACCGCGTGGGTCGGCGCGGCGCTCGAACCGGGTAGCCGCCCGGAATTCGTCGCCTATTCGCGGCTCGGTCAATGGCGCGTCTCGCGTCATGATGGCGCGCTGTATCAGAGCGCGTACGAAGTCCACAAGATCGAGATCTATCCGCGCCGCGCCGAGACCGACAAGCCGGCCATCGCGGTGGTCGACGACGATCGTGCAAGCGCCGATAACCTGCGCGATTATCTGGAGCGCAGCGGCTTCACGGCGGTCGCGATCTATGGGCTCGCGGCCTTCAGCGAGCAGTTGCAGACGCAGGTGTTCGACGGCGTGATCATCGACTGGCTGTTCGGCTCGCAGACCTCCGCGGCCGCGATTCGCGCGGTGCGCGCGTCGGAGAACCCGGACGCGCCGATCTTCGTGCTGACCGGCGAACTGCTGACCGGCAAGGCCAGCGAATCGGAGATCAGCGAGGTGATCCGCGATTTCGACGTCGCGTGCTACGAGAAGCCCGCGCGCATGGCGATCCTCGTCGCCGATCTGTCGAAGCGGCTGAACCGCCCCTGAAGCGCGGGCGCCGATGCGCGCCCCGTTCGCGGCAGCGCCGCCTTCACGCGCTCACGCCTGATGCCGCGCCGCCAGCGCCCGCTGCAGGGCGTGCTTCAGATCCTCGTAATGGACTGGCTTTAACAGCGCCTCGAACACCGACGGCACACCACTCGCGCCACTTTCGCCATTCCGCACGACCTCCGGCGCGTACGCGCTGACCACGATCACCGGCACGCCCGCCGACGGTCCGTCGCGCGTCGCGAAGTCTTCGAGAAACGTGTAGCCATCGCGCTCCGGCATGTGCAGATCGAGCAGCACCACTTCGCAGCGGTGGGTGTCGAGCCACGCGAGCGCGTCGTTGGCATTGCCGAATGCGAGCGAGTCGTAGCCCATGTGCGCGACCATTTCGCTGAGCGACTCGCGGATCAGCCGGTTATCGTCGATGATCAGCACGCACGGCTGCGCGCCGTCCGGCTCGGCTTGCTCCGCGACCTCGGCCGGCTCGACGGTTGCGACCGGCACGACCGGGATCGTCACCGTGAAGCTGGTGCCCTCGCCGACCGTGCTCGCGACATCCACCGTGCCGCCGAACAGCTTCACGAGCCCTTGCACGATCGTGAGCCCCATCCCCGCGCCTTCGAAGCGGCGCGTGCGCGACGCGTCGAGCTGCGTGAACTCCTCGAAGATCAGCGGGATCTGTTCGGACGGCACGCCCGGCCCCGTATCGCTGACGACGAAAACCAGCAGCGCCGGCTCTTGCCGCAGTTCGACGCGCACCGTGCCGGTCTCGGTGTAGCGGATCGCGTTGGTGACGAGGTTGTTGACGATCTGCCGGATGCGGTGCGGGTCCGACTCGACGAGCCCGCTCGCGCCGCTCGCCTCGCTTTCGAGCTCGAGCCCGCGCGTCCTGGCGGACATCGTGTGTTCATCGACGATCGACGCCAGCAGCTCGCGCGGCTCGAAATGCTGGTGCCGCAGTTCGAGCTTGCCGGCGCCAAGGCGCGCGTAGTCGGTCAGGTCCTTCATCTGCGCCTCGAGATGGCGCGCCGCGGTTTCGAGCCGCTGGATCACCTTGCGGTCGGCCTCCGAGTGATAGGTGAAGCCGAGCAGTTCCACCGACGAGACGATCGCATGCAGCGGCGTGCGCAGTTCATGGCCGATCATGCCGAGAAACGCATCCTTCGCGAGGCTCGCCTCGCGCGCCGCGCGGCTCGCCTGATGCTCGGCTTCCAGCGCCGCGCGCTGCTGGCGCATGAGCCGCGTGCGGCGCCGGCCGTTGAGCACGAGCAGCAGCGTCGCCGCCGCCGACAGCAATAGCAGCACCAGACCGCCCGCGAACAGAAAGCGGCGCTTGTCGATGAAATCGCGGTTCATCGCCTCGCGGTCGGCGACATCGGCGAAACGGCGCGACAGCGCGAGATCGTTGACCTCGCTCCAGTGCTGGCGCAGCTGCGCGTCGATCCGCGCGGCACGCGCACGGTCGCGCTGCAGTACGTCGATCTCGGGCTGGATGTCGTCGAGCACAGTCTCGAGCGTCTTGATTTCGTCGAGCTGCCGTTGCAACAGAGCGAGCTGCGCGGAGAGCCGCTGCGTCGAGCCGGCCATCACGCGCAGCTTCGATTGCAGCAGCTGGAAGCGCAGCTGCAACTGCTGATAATCGTCGTCGGCACCGGACTGATACAGCAGCAGCTGGTTCTCGAAGCGCGCGTACGCGATCTGCAGTTGCGCGGCGTCCCAGTAGAAACCGTCGTAGGTACCGGTCAGCTGCTCGGTCGCGCGCGGGTTCAACAGGTTCGCATAGAGCAGATAGCCGATCGCGCCGGCGGGCGCCGCGAGCGCCATCAGCCAGATCAGCACGTTCAACACGCGCCGCCACGGACGGCGCGCTATTTGACGATGAGGGCCTTGATCTGCCATACGAATTTCGAGTCGCCGACCGCGCCAGTCAGTTCATCTGGAAAAGCGTCGCGCGGATAGATCAGAAACAGCGGCCCGAAGTCGCTGAGTTTCAGGCGCCGGCCGTTCATGCTGTACGCGACGATCACGCCGTAGCGTTCGCAGTCCGACACCGGCACGGTGTAGGTGTAGTCGTCGAACGTGTGGAGTTCGATCTGGGTGCCGTGCGCGCCGACGGCCTTCAGGATGTCGGCGAGCCTGGGCCCGGTGAACGTCGAGCGCGGCGTCCAGGTGGTCGAGGTCGTGATCGTATGCACGGGCAGCGCGAGCAGTTGAGCCTCGTTGAAGTGATAGGTGCGATGCGCGGCGTCGTTGGTATTGGCGATCTTGCCCTGCACGTCGAGCGCCAGCGCCGGCGACTGCCGCGCGCCCGGCTGCGCATGCGCGCAACAGACGGAAAGCCCGACGATCAGTCCCGCCAGCCCCGTCAGCCAGCGCATCCGCCAGGGCACACCGGTTCCGCTGGCTGCGTTGCGCAGCGTTGCAATCAGATTGGCCATTTGCTTTTTTTATCCGATTTCGTTGATTCGCCGGACCGCGGGCGGCGCCACGGTCAGCCGATCTCATGCCACGCGAAGTGTTGCGCCGTACCGTGCCGTCAAACGCGTGCCACCCCGACACGCGACCTTTGACCCGCATGCATAATATCGCCAAAATGCGCTGACTCAAAAACGGGGACCCGCGATGTCGCGCCAGTGCGTCAGCGCGCGCCGCGCGCGCATCCCCGCGGACCATCGCCTTCCATCGCGCCACGCGGCGCCTCGATAGTCATGAACAAGCCGGTCCTGCCTCTGACGTACGAACAGCTCGATCACTGGATCGAATCGCTGCAACCCGCGTTGCTCGCCGAGCGTTTCTCGATGGCGCTCGGGATTCTGCGCGGCGGCGCGCCGCTCGCGCTGATGGTGTCACACGCGGTCGGCGCGCCGGTCGCGTTCCTGCGCTACGACCGCCAGACGCGCGCGGTCGCATGGGATTCGACGCTGCCGATCCCGCCCGCCGGATCGAAAGTGCTGTTGTGCGAGGACATCGCGGGACGCGGTTTTACGCTCGTCGATTGCATCGCGTTTCTGCAGGCGCACGGGCTCGAAGTCAAAACCCTGACCGCCGCGGTCGATGATCTGAGCCGCGCACAGCCCGACTACGCGATCGATGCGCGCGGCTACTTCGCCCTCTTTCCATGGGAGCGCCAGGCGTACACCGAGCGCTACCGCGACGACTGGGCGCGCGTCGAAGCCGGCGCCGCGCCCGCGATGGCCAACGACCACGAGTACGCGGCCTACGCGATCGACCTCGACGGCATCCTGCTGCCCGACGTACCGCTCGCGCGCTACGACGAGGACCTCGCCGCCGCGCTCGCCGAGCGCGACGCGCTGCTGCCGTTCGAGGTGCTGCCCGGCCTCGACCTGCAGCAGGTGCGCACGATCATCACGGGCCGCCCGGAGATGGATCGCGCGCGCACCGAAGCGTGGCTCGCGCGACACGGCTTCGCTCACATGCAGTTGGCGATGCGCACGCCTGGCCTGCACGACGACAGCCCCGCCGGCGCGGCCGCGCACAAGGCGAGCGCGGCGCTGCGCGCGGGTGTCACGCACTTCGTCGAAAGCGATCCGGTGCAGGCGCTGCTGATCGCGCAGCAAGCGCCGCTGCTGCGCGTGATCTGGTGGGATGCGCTGACGCGCACGGGGATTTTGGTGAGCGCAAGGGCGTGGAGTTGAGCGCAACGTTCCGAGTGGGCGCAGCGCCCGAACGCCGCCGCTACCCGTCCTTCGCCTCGCGCAACTGCAAATGCCGCGCGGCCCGCTGCGACGCGACGACGATCAGCTTCATCGTCGCGCGCGTCGCGCCGACGAACAGCTTGCGCGCGCTGCGTTCGTCGAACGCGTCGAAGTCGATCTCGGTGAAGATCACGCACGGCGCCGCCTGCCCCTTGAAGCGGTAGATCGACTCGAACAGCACGTCGCCTTCACGATACTCCGGGTTGCCGAACAGATCGTATTTGCCGGTGAAACTGCGCAGCCGATGCGGTCCGAGATGATCGAGCGCGCTCATCGCCGAGCCCTCGCGGCCGCGGAACGACAGCACCGCGATGTCCTGCTTGCGAAAACCGAGCGATAGCGCCTGCGTGATGGCGCGCTTGGTTGCGTCGATACTGCTTTCGGCGCCCTGCGCTTCGTCGTAGACCGACACCGAAACCTCGGAGCCGTCGAACGGACTGCCCGACGTAAGTGCCGCGGCCAGCGGCACCGACGCGCCCAGCACGTCGCGCAGATAATCGAGGATGTCGCGAGGACTGCGGTAATTGGTGGTTTCTCTCAGCGTGGTCCAGCCGGGCAACGAGACCGGCTCACGCATGTACAGATTCTGCAGTGGGTCTTCGAGCCACCACCACGCGGCGCCCGGCCGCAGCAGCCGCTCGAGCGCGGCAAACCATGGCTGCTGGAAATCCTGCCCTTCGTCGACGATCAGTACGTCGAATTGCCAGCGCGGTTCGATCGGCGTGTCGGCGAATACGGCCTCCAGTTGATCGAACACCTGCGCCAACCGGAAATCGGGCGCGCGGCCCGCGTCGCGCGCGATCCAGTCGCAAAGCTGGTGATAGTTCGCGACTTTCGCCTCCGGCGGCGCGACCCGCGCGATGTGATCGGCGAGCGGCCGGTTGAAGCACACGTACAACGGCCGCTCGCCGCGCGCGACCGCGTCCTTCATCACCTGCACCGCGAGTTGCGTCTTGCCGCAGCCCGCCGTGCCGATCACGCGCAAACGGAACGGCGCGAATTCGAGCCGCCGGGCCCATGTCGCAAGTCCGCCCGAAAGGCGCGTGACGAGCGTGCCCGCCTGCCCGACGAGCGCGCTCGTGTCGGGCGTCAACGCGAGTTCGTCGGCGAGAAAGTGGTGGATTTTCGCCGCGCAGGGAAGCCGCGGTTCATCGGCCGGCAGTGCTTCGCGGACGATCGCCGCGAGACGCTCGCGCCGCGTAGCGTCGACGATGCGCGCGGGATTCACGCCGGCGATCGCCGCATCCTTGACGATGTGATCGGGACAGTACAGCAGTTCCTCGATGAAATAGGCGCCCGCGCCGAACGCCGCGGTAAAACGCCGGTGCAGACTCTCGATCGTATGGGCGAGCGCGATCGCGACGTTTCGTTCGGTTTGCAGATACACCTTGACGAGCCCCTTCGGCGTTTCGCGCAGAAAGCCGGTCTTCTGCTCGATGATCAGCAGGCGCCCGGCGGGACTCACGATCACGAAATCGGCCTCGCCGAACACGGAGAAGTTCTGGTTCAGGCGCGTCCAATGCACGCCGTGGTAGACGGTGTAGTCGGCGGGCAGTGCCTTTTCGAGCAGCGCGAGCGTTTCACGTTCGCGCGCCGCCGCGCCGGTCGCTTCGAGGCTCTTCCAGTCGTCGGGAACAATGCGGGCCATGCGGTGCCTCAATGAGTTGGGATGCGTGTTTTCAGCGGGCAATCCGGAGTGCGGTCATTGTACGCAACGCAATGTCGGCCGGGCGGCCCGTCGCGCAAAGGCGCGCGCATCGTGTATCGTTACAGGCTGAACGCCGCGCACGCCGCGCGGCTTGCCAACCGTAAGAGAAAAGGATTTACCGGATGATTACGATCTGGGGACGCGCCAATTCGGTCAACGTCCAGAAGGTCTTGTGGTGCTGCGACGAACTCGTGCTGCCGTTCGACCGCATCGACGCGGGCCTGCAATTCGGCCGCAACAACGAACCCGACTATCTCGCGATGAACCCGACCGGCAAGATCCCGACGCTGGTCGACGACGACTTCGTGCTGTGGGAATCCAACTCGATCCTGCGCTATCTGGCGATGCAATACGGCGAATCGAGCCTGCTGTATCCGGCCGGCCCGAAACTGCGCGCGAGCATCGACCGCTGGCTGGACTGGTCGCTGTCGACGCTGCAGCCAGTGGAACGTCCCGTGTTCTGGACCCTCGTGCGCACGCCCGAGGCCGAGCGCGACGCCGCCAAACTCGCCGCCGACGCGAAGGCGGTCACCGTCCTGTGGCGCCTGCTCGACACGCATCTGCAGGGCCGCTTCTTTCTCGAAGGCGACAAGTTTACGCTCGCCGATATCGTGATCGGCGCGTACGCGAAGCGCTGGTTCGGCCTCGACGGTTTGCAGCGGCCGCCGCTGCCGAATCTGGAGCGCTGGTATTCGCGTCTCACGACGCGTTCCGGGTTCAAGAAGTATGTGGATTTCCCGTTGACCTGAGCATGGCGCGGGTCGGCTGAAACAGTTCAGGTATGCGCGCGACCCGCAAACTCTTCAACCTTGCTCGCGGGGCCCGACACGATCAGCAGATCCCCCGGCACAACAACCGTGTCAGGCCCCGCGTGCTGGAACTCTTCGCCGGCGCGCCTGACGGCCATGACCATGACACCGAACGCCTCCAGAACGCCGCAATCTGCGAGCGGACGGTTGTGTGTCGGCGCCGGGGCATGAATCGCGGCGACGGCAAATCCTTCGCCGAATTCAATGTAGTCCACGATTCGGCCTGTGATCAGGTGAGCGATCCGTTCACCCATTTCCGCTTCCGGATAAACCACGTGATGCGCGCCGATGCGCTGGGCAATCTGGGCGTGTTCCGTGGTCACCGCCTTCAGCCAGATGTCCTTGATCTGAAGTTCCGTTAGGGCCATCAGGGTCATCAGGCTCGCCGAAAGGTCGCTTCCAATGCCCACGATCGCATGAGGGAAATCGGCAACGCCCAATTGACGCAGGGTATTCACGTTGGTCGAATCGGCCTGGACGGCATGCGTCAACCGGTCCGCCCATAACTGCACCTGCTGCTCGTCCCGGTCGATTCCCATCACGTCATGGCCAAGCCGAAGCAGCGACTGGGCCACGGCACAGCCGAACCGCCCCAAACCGATGACGACCACACTGTCGCCTTTCGAAAAAGAGAGCGAAATCTTGAACAGGTCAGCCAACAATTGGATGCTCCTCGGGGTAGCTATATTGCGCACGCCGCTCAACCAGTATTAACGACGTTGCAAAGGTAATGGTTCCAACCCGGCCGACGTACATCAGCGCGATGATCACGAACTGTGCCGGCGCAGGCAGATCACCCGTGACACCCGTGGACAGACCGACCGTACTGAACGCCGAAATAACTTCGAAGATGACCTGATCGGTAGGGAAATCGGTGATGTGCAGAATGATCAGTGTGCCGACCGTGATCATCACGGCGCCCAGCGCCACGACGGTAATCGCCTGCCGCTGCGCCGACGCGCTGACACGGCGCCCAAACGCTTCGATATCGCCAAGCCCGCGGATCTCTGCGATCACCAGCAAGGCCAGAATGGCGATGGTGCCGATCTTGACACCCCCTGCCGTTCCCGCGCTGCCCCCGCCAACGAACATCAGGAAGAAATGCAGGGCCCAGCTTTCATGACGCATTGCGCCGACGTCGAGCGAGTTGAAACCCGCCGTGCGCACGGATACCGAGGCGAAAGCTGCCGAAAGGAGCTTCTCTCCGAACGGCATCGGACCCAGGGTTTTTGGATTGGTCCATTCGAACAGCAGCAACGCAAGAAATCCACCGAGCAGCAGCACCCCCGTGACCACTAAAGTGAGCCTGGTGTGCAATGAAAGCCGACGGGCACCCCGAAGTTTTTCCCGCAGATCGTACAGAACCGGAAACCCGATTCCGCCGACGACAATCGCGACCATCACCGGTACCAGCATCGACGCGTCGGCGGCATAGCGCATCAGACTGTCCGGGTGAATTGAAAAGCCCGCGTTGCTGAACGCGGAGACCGCATGGAACCATCCACTCCATGCGGCCTCGCCCCATTGGAAGTTGTACCCGAAATGAAGCCTGACCGTCAGCCAGAGTGCCGTGGTCAGTTCAGTGACGAGCGTCACGACGAGCACGAGGCGCGCCACGCTGCCGATGTCCCCGAGACGGAGCGTGTGCGTCTCGACCTGGGTGATCAGCTTCGCTCGCAGCGGCAAGGACCGGTTGACCATGAGTCCCAGCAAGGTGGCTGCGGTCATCATGCCGAAACCGCCAATCTGAAACAGGCCGAGGATGACCCACTGTCCAAAGCTTGACCAGTAGGTGCCCGTATCGACAACGACGAGTCCGGTCACGCAGACCGCGGAGGTAGCGGTAAAAAAAGCGCTCAGCCACGGCGCTGCCTCACCTTTGGCCTGCGACAAGGGCAACCTCAAAAGGAGCGTCCCTGCGGCAATCGCAAAGAGAAAGGCTAAGGCTACTGCCCGCGATGGGTGAAGCAGTTGTCTCATCGAGATCCCATCAAACACATTCAGAGACTGACTGACAAAGAATAGGCATTTTTTGCCAGTAAAGACCCTATTTTTCGTTTGTTGTCAGTTGTAAGCCAAATCTGGGGAATCCCGATTCTCTCGACGCTTCGACCGGCGCGGCACTTGCATCCCCCTGCCTCTATAATCGACGCATGAAAACCGCCAAGCCCGCCGCGACCGGCCGTCCGGTCGCTCCCACACCTGCCTCCCCCGCCGCCGATGCACACGATCATCGAGCGCATCACGACGTGCACGAGCCGTCGCACGCACATGGCCCGTCGCAGGAAGCGGCTCTCGCACTCGCCGAGGAATATTGCCGCGAACGCGGCGAAAAACTCACGCCGATCCGGCGCAAGGTGCTCGAACTGCTGCTGAACTCGGGACGCGCGACCAAGGCCTATTCGCTGCTCGACGAAATGCGCCAGATCCACGCCGGCTCGGCGCCGCCGACCGTCTATCGCGCGTTGGATTTTTTACTGTCGGCGGGGCTCGTGCATCGGATCGAATCGATCAATGCGTTCACTGTCTGCCATGATCTGACGCAATGCCAGCACGGCATTCTCGTCGTATGCCAGCAATGTGGCAGTGTCACCGAATTGCATCAACCGAAGCTGCGTCAGGCCCTCGTCGCGCAGATCGAGGACGCGGGCTATCGGCTCGCGAGCGACGAAATCGAATTGAAGGGATTGTGTGCCGCCTGTCAGGCGGCCAAAGCGGCCAGCGCGGCCGCGCCGGTGGCCGCGGCGAAATAGCGGCGCGCCACATTGGGTGCGCAACGCTGTGTGACGCGCTGCAAAGCGTCGATGGCCGTGCGCTGCTTCGAGAAACGACATCTCCCCGCCGCGCGCCGGCCTGCCCTGTCTAAAACCAGCTCCCACGAGAGCCGCTGCGAAGCGTCGATCAACCCGCCGCGCGGGCGTCGATCGCGTCGTGCAGCAGCGTCACGAGCGCTTCGGGTAACGCAGGTTTGGTCATGAAATGCTGGAAGCCTTCGCCGATGCTGCGCAGGCGGTATGCGTCGTCGGTATGGCCGGTGAGGGCCACCGCCACCGAAGGGCAATGACCGCCGCAAATCTCGTGGTCGCGCAGCCGCTGGATCAGATAGAAGCCATCCATGGCCGGCAAGTCGAGGTCGCAGACGACCGCGTCGGGAAGCAGCCGCATCGCCGCCACGACGCCCTCTTCCGCATCGGCGACCGCGCAAACCTTCGCGCCTTCCGCCTCGAGTAACAAGGTCAACGATTCCCGGCTGTCCGGGTCGTCCTCCACCAGCACGATCGTGGCCTGATCGAGCCTCATTGCTGCGTTCATCGTAATGTTGTTGCTCTGAAAAACCGGTTTGGCCGTCCGAGGGGGCGGAGGTTTCACTTTGTATTTCACTTTGCTGATTGCCGCCGATTCGCGCGGCCAGGGTGTTGCTGTCCATGATTCCGACCCGATTTCGCACGCCGAGTTGCAGACAGGTCCGCGCTTGTAAAACATTGCGCAACATCTTCCCGAGTACAACGCTTGCGCACGGTAACGCGCCAAAATTGCACGTCGATGAAAAAACGGCGCTCGACGCACACCGCGATTTAGCTGCTCAGTGTCCGCAGTTTTTCCGCGGCTCGCCGATCGCCGGCACCCGAAGTTCCGGCGCGGTTCGTACGAACCCCGTTCGTACGGCCTTCCCCGCCCGGTATCGATTCTGCCCTTCGTATTGTTTGCACAACGCGGCGCCCCCGTTCGTTTTGTGTCGCTCGCATCCGACGACACTGCAAGCACGTCGCGTGCCTCGTTGCAGCGGTTCGCGTCACCACACACGTAAAGAAGGGCTCGGTCGCGGTTGCCGATGTCGCGCGATGAATGGCGCTGGCCTGCTAACCGGTGGTGTCGCGGCGCTATCATCGTGGGCGCGCACGCGCGCCTACCGATGCCCCCTCATCTCAACCCGAGGTCAACCGACACCATGTCCGCCACATCGCCCGCGCTTTCCGCCGCGACGCTCGACATCCTTCGTCACGTCAGCACCGCCACGCTGACCACGCAGCTATTCAAGCGCGGTCTGCGCAACACCTTCATGCAGGGCGTCGCGCCGCTCGGTCCGCGGCGCGGCGCGAATCTGGTCGGGCCGGCGTTCACGCTGCGCAACATCCCATCGCGCGAAGACATCGACGTACTGGAGCTATTCGCGGACCCTGAGTACGCGCAACGCAAATGCGTCGAGACCATTGCGCCGGGCCACGTGCTCGTGCAGGATTGCCGCGGCGAGCGCGGCAGCGCGTCGTTCGGTTCGATTCTGTCGCTTCGTTTGCAGGTGCGCGGTGTTGCCGGGATGGTGTCCGACGGCCCGGTGCGCGACAGCGCGACGATCGCCGCGCTCGACATGCCGGTGTTTTGCGCCGGCGCGAGCGCGCCGCCCAATCTGATCCGCCATCACGCGGTCGATATCAACGTGCCGATCGGCTGTGGTGGAGTCGCGGTGTTTCCGGGCGACGTGATCGTCGGCGATGTGGATGGAGTTGTGGTAATTCCGCTGCAGATGGCCGACGACGTCGCGCAAGCCGCCGTCGGGCAGGAACAGCTCGAGGCGTTTCTCACCGAAAGGATTCGTGCCGGCGCCGCGCTGCCCGGCACCTATCCGCCGAACGACGAGACGAAGGCGGCGTTCGACGAGTGGAAGAAAAATCGCAAAATCTAGGGCCCTTTCAAACGACGCGGCGACCGGTGCGCCACACGGGCGCCAGTTCAATCGCCCTTGCCGGGCCCGATACCCTGCAACAGCAACGCCACCGCGTGCCGCGCAATGTCCGCACCGCCGATACTGTGGCGCAACGGATCGTTGCGCCACAGCTTCGAGGTGGCAAGCGGCAGAATCGTCATGCCGAGCAGCGTAACGAACACGAGCGCGGGTTCGAGCGATGCATTCAGGCGCCCCTCCTTCTGCCAGCGCGCGATCGCCAGCAGCGACGCGTTCTGATGCGCGAAACCAAAGCGCTCATGCATGCGCTGGCGCAGCAGCCCGCCGTCGCTGATCACTTCGCGCACCCACAGCGACGCGAACCACGGGTTGTCGCTCGCGATCTGCACGAGCCGCTCCGTGAGTTGCGTGATTGCCGCGACCGGATCGTCGGGATTCTCCTGAAACGGCAGCCCGAGGCTCGCGCGCAACGGTACGAAACACTCGTCGATCAGCACATCGAGCAGTTGATCGCGCGTCTTGAAGTAGTAGTGCACCATCGCGGGCGTGACGCCGGCCTCGCGGGCGATCTCACCCAGCGATGTCTCGACGATGCCCTGCCTCGCGAACAGCGTCAGCGCGGCGTCGAGCAAGCGCGCACGCTGCGCGGGACCGCGCGCGGCGCCCGACGGCCGGCCGGGGCGGCGGGCGGCCGATCCAGCCGGTGCGCTGCTGCCGATATTCGCGGCATGAATATCCGTTGCCGCTGCCGTGAGTTTGGGCTTCGACGCGTCGCGCTCTTTCGCGGCCATTCGCGCGGGCGGCCCCGTATCTGCCACGGCATTGTGCGCCGCGGCGTCGTCAGGCGAGATCCTTGTCATTGCATTGAATTTGACGTGAGAGGCGATGTCACATATATTAATCGCTCAGTTAATTAATTTCAACGCGTTGCCGCCATGGAACAACCCGCTACGACCCTGTCAGTCGACTCCGCGCCCGCGGCCGACCATCCGCCGATCCGGCTGCTGTTTCCGGCGCTGCTGCTGGTCATGCTGCTCGCCGCCCTGGACCAGACGATCGTCTCGACCGCGCTGCCGACCATCGTCGGCGAACTGGGCGGGCTCAATAACCTGTCGTGGGTCGTGACCGCCTACCTGCTCAGTTCGACCATCGTCGTGCCGCTGTACGGCAAGTTCGGCGACCTGTTCGGCCGCAAGATCGTGCTGCAGACGGCGATCGTCATCTTTCTCGTCGGCTCGGCGCTGTGTGGCATCGCGCAGAACATGAGCCAGCTGATCGTGCTGCGCGCGCTGCAAGGGCTCGGCGGCGGCGGCCTGCTCGTCGTGACGATGGCGGCGATCGCGGACGTGATTCCGCCCGCTGAGCGTGGCCGCTACCAAGGCGTGTTCGGCGGCATCTTCGGTCTTGCCACCGTCATCGGTCCGCTGCTCGGCGGCTTTCTGGTCGAGCATCTGACGTGGCGCTGGATCTTCTACATCAACCTGCCGCTCGGCATCCTGTCACTCATCGTGATCGGCGCGGTGTTCAAGCCGCACGTGCGCCACGTGAAGCACACGATCGATTACATGGGTGCCGCGTTTCTCGCCGGCGCGCTGACCTGCATCATCCTGTTCACGAGTCAGGGCGGCACGATCCTGCCGTGGTCGTCGCCGCAACTGTGGTTCACGCTCGGCATGGGCCTCGCAGCGATCTGGGGATTCATTCACGAAGAACGCAGCGCGCTCGAACCGATCATGCCGCTCGGACTGTTCAAACAGCGCACGTTTCTGATCAGCAGCCTCGTGAGCTTCATCATCGGCGTATCGCTGTTCGGCTCCGTGACGTTCATTCCGCTCTATCTGCAGGTCGTGAAGGGCTCCACGCCGTCGCACGCCGGCATGCAGATGCTGCCGATGATGGGCGGCCTGTTCATCCTGTCGATGGTGACGGGCCGCGTGATCAGCAAGATCGGCAAGTACCGGCTGTTCCCGATCATGGGCACGTTCCTCGTCTCCGTGGCGATGCTGCTGCTCGCGCGCCTGCAGATCGATACGCCGATTCATGTGATGTATCTGTACATGGGTCTGCTCGGCTGCGGCCTCGGCATGGTGATGCAGGTGCTGGTCCTCGCGGTCCAGAACACCGTAGAGTTCAAGCATATGGGTGTGGCGACATCGGGCGTCACGCTGTTTCGCTCGATCGGCGGCTCGATCGGCGTGGCCGGCTTCGGCGCGGTGTTCTCGAACGGCCTCGCCGGACGCCTCGAAAAGCTGATCCCGCCCGACACCGAACTTCCGCAGGCATTGGGTCCCGCAGCGATTCATCAGCTACCCGAAGCATTGCGCAACGACTATCTGCATGCGTTCGCGGGTGCGTTGCACACCGTGTATCTGTCGGCCGCATGCGTCGTGGTGCTCGCCTTCGTGCTGGCATGGCTGCTGAAGGATCATCCGTTGCGCAAGCACTGAGCGTACTTCGACGCCTGATCGGAAAGCTGATGCAAACGCGTACCGGCAGGCGCCAGATAGCAGGTCGATCACGAGGCCGCACGCACGACGCGTCGGCCTCGTTGTTTTTTTGTCGCGCTCGCTTCATGCAGCGCGATGCTTCCGGGTACCTTCCATTTGTCGTGAAACAACAGACACATACACTCGTTTCGAATGTATGGCCAGGGTTTCTTCATACCTCCGAATGAGCGGTAGCGCACACAATCCAGGGACCAACCGCGTTGACGTCCCCCGTGAAACGCCACATATTGGAACCCGTGGAAACGCAGCCGCTGCCTACGTCTCCACGACTTCCGGCGCATGTGGATCGTGATTCCGCGGACAAGGCTCCTGCCTCTACACGATCCGAAGCATGCCTTTACGGCATCGTTTTCCAAAGGTGGGTCCACGGCATGTCCACCCAGACAGCAACCGGCCAAACTTTCCCCACGCCCTGCAAACGCTGCGGTGGCGCACTGTACCGACAAGTCGACGCCTGCCCCTACTGTGGCGCTGCGCATCCGTTCGACCAGGACGATCCGCACATCCGCACCGGTATTCCAGGCAGCCGTGCGAGCGCCACGCACAAGCCCCTGCCCCGTTTCGACGACGAACTCGGCAGACGGGACGAGCCCGCCATCGCCGCTGCCGCGATGGCGTCCGAACCCCTGTTGCAGACCGAGCCGGTCATGCACACGGCGCTCGTGTCGACCGACACCACTATCCCACCTTACGAAGATCCGATGTATGCGCCGCCCAACACTGCGCAGACGATCTGGCGCGTGCTGTACGTGATCGGCGCGGTTGTCGCAATCGGCCTGACGTATGTCGCTTATACGCTATTCAGCGACGGCGGCGAATCGGAGGATCAAGGCGTGGAGCAGATTACGCCGGATGCCAGAACAACGACCGGCATGATCGCGCCGCTTGTGTCCGCCCCGGTGATTGCTCAAGCACAGACCATGCACGCGCCGGCCGCGGCCAAGCCTGCGCCACCGCCCGTGACCGCACTGGCGGCGAAGCCCGCGCCCGTCGTGCCCGCGGCTCCTGTCATTCCAGCAACACCAGCCGCGCCGCCGATGGCCGCGACGCCCATGCGGCCCGCGCCGCAATTCCACGACGCCGGACAAGCATTGCAGGTCGCGAAGACAGCGTTCCGCGCGAACGATCTGTCCGCCGCCCAAGCCTCTCTCGCCGCCGCGCAAACGTTACAACCCGGAAACAGCGACGCGCAGGGTCTGGCCGATCAGATGCGGCCGCTCGTCCAGCGTCGCGATACTGCGCTACAGGCCGCGCAGGCCTGCGTCGCGCAGCAGTCGTGGCCGTGCGCGCGTCAGCATGCGAACGAGGCGCTCGCGATCGACAGCGGCAACGACGCGGCGAAAGTGATCCTCGAGCGCGTCATTCGCGAGACCGGCTGGGCGCCGCTGACTCCGCCGCATGCGGCGACGACGGATGCCGCGCCGGGCGCGCCGCAAGCGCAAGCGCAGGCACCGCTGCCCGTCGGCATGCAAGCGCACGGCGAACCGGTCGTGACTGCAACGAACGTCGGCGTCGTGAGAACCGTGACGCCGCGGAGCAACTAGCGCTCACGCGCGACGCGACGGTCCGAACCGGGTCCCGGAGACGCAAACTGCTGCGCCGTCGCGCAAAAACATTGCTTCGCATACCAGATCAAATGGCCGCCGTCTGTGCCGATTCGCACATTATCGTGCGTCCTCTGAGCGGAAACAGACAGAGCGACCCTGGCAGCAGTTTGAACATGACATGGCAACCGGATCACTGGTGCTTCCACGCGCCACGCGTGAAGCGGGATCAACCTGACCGATAGGTAGAAAGATCATGCTGAAGAGACTCCTCGCGGGCTGGCTGGGCCTGGTGGTACTGGTCGTATGTTCGCTGGCCGGCGCGGAACCGGCGCACTACAAGATCGTCACCGGGCCGGAGCGCGGCACATATATCCAGATCGGCAATGACCTGTCGAAATGGGTGGCCCAGCCGGTTGGCATCGACCTCGAAGTGGTGGCGTCGAAAGGCTCGGCCGAAAACGTGCAGCGCATGCGTTTCGAGCCCGGCGTGAAGCTCGCGCTCGTGCAGTCCGACGTGTACCAGGCGTTCATCGACATGGCCAACTCGGGCAACCCCGATGCGGGCACGACGATCCGGCCGCTGCGACTGATCATGCCGCTCTACGACGAGGAAATTAACGTCGTCGTACGGGCGGATTCGCCGCTGAAAACGCTCGCCGACATCAAGGACAAGACCATCAGCGTCGGCCTGCTAGGCAGCGGCACCGCGCAGTCGGCGACGACGCTCTATCGCCTGATGTTCGGCCAGCCGATTCCGGAGCAGAACGTCGTGCATCTGAGCAACGAGGACGCGCTCGCCGCGCTGATCGTGAAGAAGATCGACGTCGCGATCATCGTGGTCGGGCAGCCGGCAAAGCTGTTCAACGACATGAAACCCGACCTGCTGTCACAGTTGCGTCTGTTGCCCGTCGATCCCAACGCGCCGGAGACGAACCGCGCGAAGCAGACCTACTTTCCGACTACGATCCACCAAAGCAGCTACCCAGGCTGGTTGAAGGAAGACGTGCCGGGTCTGACCGTCAAAGCGTTTCTGGTCACCTACGATTACGGCTTGCGCGACACAGTCAGCAATCTGAATCATTTCGCCGACTCGTTGTGCGCGAACTTCGACAATCTGCAGGAGCATGGCCATCCGAAATGGAAACAGGTGAAGCTCGAATTGCCGACGCTCGTTCGTGGGTGGAAGTACTACGGTCCGGTCGAGAAGCATCTGCGCGCGTGTCTCGCGAACCGCAGCGCGGCGATGAGCGCGGCGGCCGCGCAACCCGCGCCGAAACCGCACACGCCTTGCTCGGAAGAAGAACGGATGCTTCTGCTGTGCAAATAACGCTGTAGCGGGGGACCGCGAACGCCTGCTTCGCCTGAGTTCGTCTCAGACCCGCTCGCGCCCCGCGCCGGCCGACACCGTGCACGCTTGCATCGCCCGTTGCAATGCCTCGTACACCTTCGGGCGATTGCATTGCGACACGTTGAAACGCAGAAAGCCCGCCGCCGCTTGCGACGCGCTGAACACGTTGCCCGGCGCGAACACGACGCCCGCCGTCAGCGCATGACGGGCGATGTCGGCGGCATCGAGCGCCCCGGGCAAGCGCGCCCACACGAACAGGCCCGCGCGCGGCCGTGTCCAGATATCGAGGCCCGCATAGCCGAGACGCCTGATGGTCTCTCCCATCGCATCGGCCAGCTTCGCGCGCATCGCCTCTAGATGACGCCGATAGGTACCGTCGACGAGCATCCGATGCACGACGCTCGCCGCGAGCTGACCATTGCCGAACGATGTCGCGAGCTTCAGATCGATCAACGGCTCGACCCATTCGGCGCGTGCCGCAATATAGCCGCAGCGCACCGCCGCCGACAGCGTCTTCGAAAAGCTGCCGATCGACACGACGCGCGCGAGGCCGTCGAATGCGGCAAGGCGCGGCGCGGCTTCGTCTTCGAAGTCCGCGAAGATGTCGTCCTCGACGATCAGCAGATCGTGCTCGCCGGCGAGCTTCAGCAGCCGGTGCGCGACGGCCGGCGCGAGCGTCGCGCCGGTCGGATTGTGGATCGCCGAGTTCGTCACGTAGAGCCGCGGACGCTGCTCGACCAGAACGCGCTCGAACGCCGCGAGATCCGGTCCTTGCGGCGTGTACGGCACGCTCGCGATCCGCACGCGATGCGCGCGCAACAACGCCTGAAAATTGAAATAGCAAGGATCGTCGATCAGCACCGTGTCGCCGGGTTCGAGCAGGAAGCGGCACACGAGATCGAGCGCATGGGTGCCGCCGTCGGTCAGCAGGATCTGCTCGGGCGGCGCATCGACCCCGTGCGCGGAAAGCCGCCACGCAAGCTGCTGACGCAGCGCGGGCAAGCCCGCCGGGCTCGCGTAATCCGCGAGCAGCGATTGCGGATCACGGGCGACCGCGCGCAGCGCGCGCCGCACGCCATCTTCCGGCAACCACGAAGCCGGCATCCAGCCGCAGCCGGGCTTCAGCGCTTTCGAGCCGGTCTCCAGCGACTGCCGCGTGAGCCACAGCGGATCGACCTCGCGATCGAGCCGCGGCCCGAGATCGGCGAGCGCGAGCGGCGGCGCATGGCCCGACACGAAGAAGCCCGAGCCGCGCCGCGCGATGATCACCCCTTCCGCAACGAGACGGTCGTAGCCTTCCACCACGGTCGACTTGGACACGCCGAGCGTGTCGGTCATCGCGCGAATCGACGGCACGCGGGCGCCCGGCATCAGCGAGCGGCTCGCGATACGCTCCCGCAGATTGTTCATCACGAGGCCGACACGCGTGCCCGGCACCGTCTCGTTGTTCTCGTTTTCCGCCATCTGTACTGCTCCCATGTTCGGTACAGTTTGTACGAACTGTACTGATCTGTAGCTTAACGTTTACGGCCGCGGCGCGCACCATGAGACTCTTTCAGCGCAGGGATGTTTGCCATGGACAAAACCACCAACGGCTGGCTCAGCGGTTTCGCGGGCGTGCTGATTTTCAGCGGCTCGCTGCCGGCCACGCGGCTTGCCGTGCAGGGCCTCGATCCGGTGTTTCTGACCGTGGCGCGCGCGACGATCGCGGGCATCCTTGGTCTGCTGCTGTTGCTGGTGTTCCGCGAGACCCGCCCGGAGCGGCGCGATCTGCTGCCGCTCGTCGTGGTCGCGCTCGGCGTCGTGGTCGGCTTTCCTTTGCTGACCGCGCTCGCGCTGCGTCATGTGAGCGCCGCGCATGCGGTCGTGTTCATCGGCCTGCTGCCGCTCGCCACCGCGATCTTCGGAGTGTTGCGCGGCGGCGAGCGGCCGCAGCCGGCGTTCTGGCTGTTCTCGGCGCTCGGCAGCGCGGCGGTGGCCGCGTTCGCGCTGCGTCACGGCATCGACGCCTCGCCGCTCGGCGACGCGCTGATGCTCGCGGCGATCGTCGTGTGCGGGCTGGGCTACGCGGAAGGCGCGCGGTTGTCGCGTCATCTCGGCGGCTGGCAGGTGATTTCGTGGGCGCTCGTGCTGTCGCTGCCGTTGATGCTGCCGCTCGCATGGTGGACGCGGCCCGTGTCGTTCGACGGTGTCGGCGCCGCCGCGCTGTGGGGACTCGCGTACGTGTCGCTGTTCAGCATGCTGATCGGCTTCGTGTTCTGGTATCGCGGGCTCGCGCTCGGCGGCATCGCGGCGGTCGGCCAACTGCAGCTGCTGCAGCCGTTTTTCGGGCTGCTGCTCGCCGGCGTGCTGCTGCACGAGCAGGTACCGCCATCGATGATCATCGTCACCGTGATCGTGGTCGCCTGCGTGGCTGGCGCACGGCATTTTTCGCGCGCCGCGCCGGTGCGGCGGCCGGTCTGACGCGGCTCGACCGTCGCACGGCGAACAGACTTTTTCAGGATCGAATTGCGCGAGCCGTGGATCGATCTGTCATCATTTCGCAGATTGGCACAACCAGCGCCCCGCGCCGCGTTCCGTCGTGGCCCGAGCGACTGCGCGCAAACCGTTGAGCTTCATGAACCGAGCGTCGCTGACGGCTCCTCGCCGCGCGACGCCGCGCTCGCCCAATCGCTCGAACTCGAGATCGGCGCGATCCGGCACGTGTATGAACTCGCGCGCTCGCCGGCCTTCGCGCGCGTCGCCGAGCGCATGGCGAACGCCGATGCGGTCTACATCCTCGGCATCCAATCGACGCGCGGCATCAGCAACGCGTTCTACAGCTATCTCGAATACATCCGCCCGCGCGTGTTCTATTCGGACGGCATGTCGGGTTCCTACGTCGATTCGCTGATCTCAGCGGTCGTCGAACGGCGTGGACCGGCTATCGACGAACGCGTGGCGCGTAATCGCGAGCTGCAGAGCGAGTTCGATCAATTCGATCTTTGACCCGCTTCAAATCCGCCCCGGCGACAGGCATAGTGAAGACTTCCGCCAAACTGCGCCCGCCACGACAGGACCCCGCATGAGTTCACCCCGCCCTCCGCTCGACGCCCCGCTGATCCGCGACGCCAGCGAAGCCGACCTCCCCGCGATCCAGGCGATCTACGCGCATCACGTGCTGACCGGTGTCGCGTCGTTCGAAGAAACCCCGCCGTCCGTCGACGATCTGCGCGCGCGGCTCGCAAGCGTGCGCAGCCACGGACTGCCATATATGGTCGCGGAGATCGACGGCGACGTGGCCGGCTATTGCTATGCGACGCCGTATCGCCCGCGCGCCGCCTATCGCCACACGATCGAAGACTCAATCTACGTCAACGACGCGTATCGCGGACGCGGCATCGGACGCGTGCTGCTGCAGGCGCTGATCGAACGTTGCGAGACCGGACCGTGGCGTCAGATGATCGCAGTGATCGCCGATGGCGGCAGCGGCGGCTCACTGTCGTTGCACGCGCAACTCGGCTTCGAGCTGACCGGCACGTTGAAGGCTGTCGGCTACAAGCACGGCCGCTGGCTCGACACGACGCTGATGCAACGCCCGCTCGGCCGCGGCGCATCGACTGGGCCCGCCGACGAGTCAAACGCAGCAGGCGACGCCGAACGCACAACCTAACGCGCGCGCGGCAAACGCGTGAACAAGGTCGGATAGTCGATCACGAGACCATCGCTATCCACGCGCAAATTGGCGGTGAACTCGCGAAAAATGCCTTCGTAGCGGTACTCGCCATTCAACTCGATGCACGTGTAGGCCTGCTCGGCGCGCGTGACCTGCAAGTCCGGCGTCGAGATATACGCGACTTCGATCGGCTGACGTTCGCCTTGCGCCAGTTGCAGCCGACGGATCGGCAACGTATTGGTGTACGGCGTCGCCGCGATATCGATGTCGATACAGCCTTCGATCGCGCTGAGCGCGAGGCCGTGCCCGTCGTGCCAGTGGCCGTCGCCATCGCCATGCAGCTCCAGTTCGCCACCGCCGACGATCTTCAGCCGCGCGTAGCGCGTGCGCCAGCGCGCGTCGCAGCGCACCGCGTAATGCAGCCCGTACGCCTTGCCGTAGCGCTGCCCGACCACGACGCTTTCAACGGCGAAGCCATCGTCGCGCGCATCGAATACCAGATGTTCGATGCCGTCGCCCTCTTCCGAAGCCCATCGTAATTCACGCATCGGCGTCTCCTCGCGAAACGGCGCAGGAAAGCGCGCCGGGCTCTCATCGTAACGCGAAAGCCCGCGCGCGAGGCAATCCCAACCCAGATCTGGCACCGCTGGCGAGACCAGCGCCTGCGATGCATCAAAATGAAGCATCCAAAAAAAAAAGCTGCGCACGTAATGTGCGCAGCTTTGCGAGACACACGACGCGAAAAAAACGCGTCGATGTGGCGGCAAAACAACGTGCCGCCACGTATTCAGTAACTGTTTAGAACTTGTGGATGATACCCACGCCAACCGCGGTCTGGCTGCGCGACGAGGACGGCGAACCGTTCTGGCCGTCACCGATGCTTGCCACTGCGTTGATGATGGACTTGCCGTTGCCCGACAGCGTCTGGCCGCTAGCGCGCTGATACGCTTCGAGTGCGTACAGGCCGGTGCGCTTGGACAGCGAGTAGTACTGCGACAGGTTGAACTGGCTGTAGCTAGCCGTGCTCTGAATGCCGTTCGACGACGTTGCACGGGTGTAGCTATAGCCAGCGGCCAGGTCCAGCACCGAGATCGGCTTCCAGTGCAGCACTGCGCCACCGGTATTCCAGATCTGCGTGTCGTGGAACAGCGAAGCCTGGCCCGCGGCGTATTGAACGTTCGAGTATGCGAACGAAACGTCCCACTGCGAGTTGAACGCGTAACCACCCGTCACCGCAATGCGCTGCTGCTTCGCTGCGGTCTGGAAGCCGTTGTTGATTGCCGAGACGGACGGCTGAGCGCCGTTGTTCGACGCCGTGGAATTCCACGCGGGGGTGCCAACGGTCGCCGCGTTGTCAATGCGCTGGATACCTGCCGCGAGACCGATCGGGCCGTTCAGGTACTGTGCCGCAACGCTCCAGGTTTGGCCGGCTGCGAAGCTGCCCGCGTTGCCGCCCAGTGCGTACGAACCGCTAACCGTCAGACCGGCAAAGCTCGGCGACGTATAAACCAGTTGGTTGTTCACCCGGAACGTCGTATCCAGCGAGTCGATATCACCCGGGTGCGCACCGTATGCACCGGTCAGCCACGTGGTCGGGCTATACGGCGAGAGCAGCGTGTAGTACGAGGTGTACCCGCGGCCTGCCGTCACCGTACCGAACTGAGCGTTCGTCAGACCGACCCATGCCTGGCGGTTGAATGCCAGACCCGACACACTTTGCGCGCCAGTTGCGCTGTTAAAGCCTTCTTCCAACTGGAAAATCGTCTTCGTGCCGCCACCCAGATCTTCCGAGCCCTTCAAACCGAAACGGCTGCCTGCCCAGATGCCGTTGATCATCTTGACTTGCGAGTTGCCAGCGACGGTCTGCGGTTTCGCCGCCGTGGTCAGCGACGCCGAACTGTTCTGCCAACCCAGGCCCGTATCGACGATACCGTAAAGCGTCACGCTGCTTTGCGCATGTGCGCCCAGGGCGACCAACCCCAAGGCAGAAGCTAAGAGAGTCTTTTTCATTGTTACTCCTCTGTTAAAAACTTTCTAATGCGGCCTATGCGAGCGCCGCTGAGTGTGGGTAAGACGTTTTATTTGGATCAGAACACCGGGTGACCGTTGATGATGCTCGGCAACCAGGTCGAGAACCACGGGACATAGGTGACAATATTGATGGCCGAGAAGATAGCGAGGTAATACGGCCAAGCCACCTTAGTAGTTTCCCCTATCGACACATTGCCAATTGCGCAACCAATGAACTGCACCGAGCCAATCGGCGGATGCACGAGACCCAATGCGCAGTTCAGCAGAATCATGATGCCGAACTGAACCGGGCCCACCCCGTTGTGCATGGCCATCGGCAGGAACAGCGGGGTTGTGATCAGGATGTGCGCCGCCATGTCGACGAACGTACCGAGGAACACCTGAATCACGTTGATGTACAACAACATCAGCCACGGCAGCGAGGTCGCGCCGTCGAGCATGCGCTCGATCGCCTCCGGGATCTCCAGATAGGCCATCTGGTAGCGCAGCATGTTCGACACACCGATCAGCAGCAGCACCACGCCGGTCGTTTTCGCGGCCTTGCCGAGCGCATGGCCGAGCTTCTTCATCGACAGCGAGCGATACACGACGATGGTCAATATCAGCGAATAACCCACGGCGATTGCGGCCGCCTCCGTCGCGGTGGCGATACCGCGCGCCACGCAGAACAGAATGATCGCGATGACCATCAGACCCGGCACCGCGCCGACAAACGTACGCAGCACCGCCATCCAGCCCGGGAAACGCTGCAGTTCGGTCGACCCGTCGGGACGGCGCGGATAGCCGAACTTGACAGCCTGCCAGTAAGCGGCGATCAGCACGAGGCCCATCACCCACAGCACCGGCAACAGACCCGAGAACAGCAGATCGCCGATCGACACGCCGCTCATCTGCTTGCCGTTCAGCACGCCGCTCACGCCTTGCGCGGCGAACGCGTAGATGATCATGTTGGTCGACGTCGGCATCAGCGCGCCGGCGAGCGACGAGTGCGTGGTCACGTTGACCGCGTATGCGGCGCTATAACCTTCGCGCTTCATCAGCGGGATCACGACGCCGCCCATGGCCGACGTATCCGCGGTCGGCGAACCCGACACGCCGCCGAACAGCGTACAGGCGACCACGTTGGCCATGCCGAGGCCACCGCGGAAATGGCCGACCGAGGCCTGCGCGAAACGCAGGATGCGGTCAGCGATGCCGCCGTGGAGCATCAGCTCGCCGGAGAAGATGAAGAACGGGACCGCGAGGAACGAGAAACCGTTCATGCCCGAGATCATCGACTGCATCGCGGTCGCGGTCGGCAAGCCTTCGAACAGGTACGTCAGAACGCAGGACAGGCCCAACGCGAATGAAACCGGAACCCCGAGGAAGAGGAAGATTAGAAAACTGGCGGTAAGAAGGGCAAGTTCCATGATGGTTCTACTTTTATTCCGTGGCGGAGAGTTCGAGCACCGGCTCTTCCCGTTTCCCCGCGAAGAGCTCGAGCAGATGCTCGATCGAGAACAACGCGATGCACACACTCGCGAAGATCGGGATGCAGTAGCGCACGCCTTCAGGCACGCCGATGATCGGAATGCGATCGCCCATCGTGGTTTCCGCCATCTCGAGGCAACCGACGAAGACCGCCACCGCGAAAGCGACCAGACACAGGTGCTGAATCCCTTTCGCGATCACCTGGCCTTTCTCGGGCAATTTCTTGACGAGCGAGTCGAGTCCGATGTGACCGCCCTCGCGAACCTTCAGCGCGGCGCCGAACATCGCGATCAGGATCACCAGCAACAATGCGATGGGCTCAACGAAATCGGGCGCGTCGCTAAACACGTAGCGCATCACCACGCTATAAATCACGAGCAGGCAAAGTACGGCGAGGCTAAGCGACGCCACGACCAGCAGCACGCGAAAAAGAAAATCATTTGGGCGTTTCAGGAAACTCATGACCCTGTCCTTGCTTACGACCGACCTGTGCTTGAGATTCAGCCGTCCCGATGCGACACGATCCGCACGCGCGCGCGAAATCGCGCGGCGGAAGGTCTCGCGAGTTTCCTCGCGGGACCATTCACGCCGCTGTTGCGACAAGCGTTGCTATTGCTGATTGCGTCCGGGACGCGTGACTTACTTGATTGCTTCGATCTCGTCGACGATCTGCTTCATTTGCGGGGTCTTTTCGTACTTCGCCCACACAGGCTGCATCACCTTCACGAAAGCCGCGCGGTCGATCTGCGAAGCCGCGATGACCGTTGCGCCACCCTTCGTGACGGCCTTCTGTGCGTCGGCTTCGCGCGCGGTCCACAGCTTCTCGTAGTAAGGCACCGAGTCAGCCGCGGCCTTCTTGATGATCTGCTGCTCTTGCGGCGACAGCGTGTCCCAAACCTTCTTCGAGAACACCAGCACTTCCGGCGTCATCGAATGCTGGGTCTCCGAGTAGATCTGAGCGACTTCGAAGTGCTTGGTTTCTTCGTACGACGGCAGGTTGTTTTCGGCGCCGTCGACGAGGCCGGTCTTCAGGCCCGTATAGACTTCCGAGAACGGCATCGGGGTCGGCGTGCCGCCCATTGCCTTGATTTCGTCGACCATCAGGTCGGACGGCTGCACGCGGACCTTCAGCCCCTTCATGTCAGCCGGCGACTTGATCGCCTTCTTCGCGTACATCGAGCGTGCGCCGCTCTCGTAGAACGTCAGTGCGATCATGCCCTTCGCGGTGAAGGCGTCGAGGATCTTCTGGCCTTCCGGGCCGTACATGACCTTGCGGAAATGGTCGACGTCGCGGAACAGGAACGGCAGCGACGGGATCATCGATTCCGGCACGATTTCGTTGAACGCAGCACCGTTGGCACGGGCCATGTCGAGCGCGCCGATACGGACCTGGTCGATCGTGTCGTTTTCCGAACCGAGCGCGCTGTTGCCGAACACCTTCACGGAGTCCTTGCCGCCGGTCGCCTTGCTGATCTCCTCGCCCATGTACTTCACGGCCATGTTGGTCGGGAAGGTGTCGCCGTGCACATCGGCGACGCGGAACACGCGCGCTTCAGCCGACATCGTGCTGAACGCCAACGCCGCGGCCGCGACGATCATCGAAATATGGGAAGAGGCAAACTTCTTGTTCATCGTGACATTCCTTGAAAAATAGACCATCCCAGCAACAGCGGATGTGACATGGTTTTGACGCGTCTCCGGCTTCACGCTCACTGCCTTCGCAGGTGCGGGCGTTGGCCGTACTGGCTGTGCGACTTCCCCGGCACAGTTCACCCAGCACTCCAGTCGACAACTCGACTACTTACTTCAATCACGCCGGCCGGCTTCGGACATGCATGCCGCATCGACCGCGGCGGCACGAATGCCTTGAAAACCCACCGAATTGCACTGTCACACGAACACAGAAAGCCATTTGTTTGGACTTATATGTTGTACGACAACATACGAAGTCTATAAAAGGGGTTTTATCTTGTACAGACGGTATTTACCCGCATCAAGAAAAGCGCCGGCACGGATGACCGGCGTGGCATGCCACAGGGTCCCGCGCCGTCCGGCATTGGATGGGGACGGAATCGGTACAGTCTGCGGAGCTGTGGTATTTTTGCTTAAGAAATACGTGCCGGCGTGGTCTTCACACAACACGTTGTACGACGAGTGACAAATAAAGGGCCATACGAATGGTCCTGAAAAATGAAAACGCCGGGAGAAAAACTTCGTCCCGGCGCATGCTTCATGCAAGCAACGTTACAGTTGCCCTGCGAATTCGGGCTCAGGCAGCCCGCTCACGCCGGGCCGCAGCGCGAACACGTGGCCGTCGTGCTCGCTCGCGCCGTTGGCGGGACGAATCGAGGTGACGAACAGCGTATCGAGATCGCGGCCGCCGAACGCGCACATGGCAGGCTTGATGGCCGGCACCGGAACCTGCCGGTCGAGCTTACCCTGCGGCGTAAAACGCAGCAGCAGACCGGCGTCGTTCGCGCAGATCCAGTAGCAGCCGTCGGCATCGACCGCCGCGCCGTCCGGACGGCCCGAATAGTGATGCAGGTCGGCGAACACGCGGCGGTTGCGCGGCTCACCGCTGTCGACGTCGTAGTCGAACGCCCAGATCAGCCGGCGCAGCGGATGCGAGTCGGACAGATACATCGTCGTGCCGTCCGGCGACCAGCCGAGGCCGTTCTGCGTGATCAGCGAATCGACGACCGGCGCTGACAGCACGCCCTTCTCGTCGAAGCGGTACAGCGCGCCGCCCGGGATCGCCGCGGCCATGTCCATCACCATCGTGCCGGCCCAGAAACGCCCTTGCCGGTCGCAGCGGCCGTCGTTGAAACGCATTCCGCCGTGCGGGAATTCAGGCGCCGCGAGCTCGCGCAGCGACGCTGTCAGCGGCTCGCCGCTCGCCGCTTTCGACGCGTCTGCGAGCGAGACCGCGAACAACCCGGTCTCGCAGCCGGCGAGCACGGTGCCGGCGTGATCGAACGCGATGCAGGCAACCTGCTCCGGCAGCAGCCATTCGCTGCGCTGGCCCGTCGCGAGCGAACCGCGCACGATCTTTTTCGCCGGAATGTCGACCCAGTACAGCGCCTGCTCGGCCGCGCGCCAGACCGGGCTTTCACCGGTGGCCGCGGGCAACGGACCGGCCGCTTCGAAGCGCTCCACTTGCGGATTCGCGCTCATTGCTTAGGCTCCCGCTTAGGCTCCGGCTTCGGCTCCCTCGGACCGGCTAGCACGAACGGGCCGCCCTGGTACAGCTGGGTCGGGTCGTCGTAGCGCGTGTCGGGGGCGCTCGGTGGGAACAGGTGTTCGAACTGCGCCGAGCTGTCTTGCGGACGGTAGCCGAGAAACGCGGCGTTCGTGTTGTCGACCCACGAGATGCGGTTGTTCGACACGCCGTAGACGATCGCGTGACCGACGCGGTTCGTGAACAGCGAGCAGCGCACGAGCTCGATGAAATCGCGGTAGCTCAGATACGTGATGAGCATGCGCGCGGTCTTCGGCTGCTCGAACGACGAGCCGATCCGCAAACACACGGTCTCGAGACCGAAGCGGTCGAAGTAGTAGCGCGACAGCGATTCGCCGAAACACTTCGTCACGCCGTACATGCCGTCCGGACGCAGCGGCACTTCGGTATCGAGAACCGACGTGACCGGATGGAAACCCACCGCGTGATTCGAGCTCGCGTAGATGATGCGCTTCGCGCCATGCTTTTGCGCCGACGAGTACACGTTGTAGAGGCCGCGGATGTTCGCTTCGAGCAGGTCTTCGAACGGCGCTTCGACGGAGATGCCGCCGAGATGCACCACCGCGTCCACGCCTTCGAGCAGCGCGTGCACGGCTGCTTCATCGGCGAGATTGACGACGGCCGCTTCCTCGTGCGCGGCGACTTCGCCGAGCGCAGCGATATCGGACACGCGCACGATGTCGGCCCATTGCGCGAGCGCGGGACGCAGTTGCTTGCCGAGGTTGCCCGCGGCGCCCGTGAGCAGCAGACGGCGGAAGGGTTTCTTTGCCGCGGAGCGGTCAACGTTCAAATCGGTCATGTCTCTTTGCTGTTGTGATTGCGAGCGGGTCTTCTGAACGGAAAAGCGAGCGCCGGCTGGACCGGCGCTCGCCCGAGTATTGACGGGGCACGGTGCCTGCTCAGGTCACCGGCGCCGGGTTGAACAGCGTCAACGCATTGTGCAGTCCGAGCTTCTCCGCGCAGGTTTCCTTGCGGCCGCTCGCGACTTCGAGCATCAGGCGGAACAGTTCCCAGCCCACCTCCTCGATGCTGGACTGGCCGGTCGCGATCGTGCCGGCGTTGATGTCCATCAGATCGTGCCAGCGACGCGCGAGGTCCGAACGCGTCGCGACCTTGATGACCGGTACTTCGGCGAGGCTGTACGGCGTGCCGCGGCCGGTCGTGAACACGTGCAGCGTGATGCCCGAGGCGACCTGCAGCGTGCCGCAGATGAAGTCGCTGGCCGGCGTGGCCGCGTAGATCAGGCCCTTCTGGTTGACCTTCTCACCCGGCGACAGCACGCCGGAGATCGCCGAGTTGCCCGACTTGATGATCGAGCCCATCGCCTTTTCGACGATGTTCGAGAGGCCGCCCTTTTTGTTGCCGGGCGTCGTGTTCGCGCTGCGGTCCGCGCCGCCGCGCTTCAGGTAATCGTCGTACCACTGCATCTCGCGGATGATCGCCTGTGCGACGTCCGCATTGGCCGCGCGCGCGGTCAGCTGATCGACGCCGTCGCGCACTTCGGTGACTTCCGAGAACATCACGGTCGCACCGGCGCGCACCAGCAGATCCGTTGCGAATCCGACGGCCGGGTTCGCGGTCAGGCCCGAGAACGCGTCGCTACCGCCGCACTGCACGCCGATCACCAGATCCGACGCCGGACAGGTTTCGCGACGGCGGTTGTTCAGGCGCTTCAGATGCCCTTCGGCCATCCTCATGATCGACGTGATCATCGACTGGAAGCCGACGTGCGATTCGTCCTGCAACACCACGACGTCGCCGTTCTGCTCCAGCGCGACATCACCGATGTCCGCGACGTCGTCGACGACCGCCGCCGCCGCGATCGGAATCGTTCCCGGCGGCATCAGACGCTCGGGCTGCAGCTTCTCGCAGCCGAGGCTCACCATCATCACTTCGCCGCCGAAGTTCGGGTTCAGCGCGATGTTGCGCACGGTGCGGATCGGCACCATCGCGTCGGGCGCGTCGATCGCGACGCCGCAGCCGTAGGTGTGACCGAGGCTGACGACATCGTCGACATTCGGATATTTCGGCAGCAGCTCGGCCTTGATGCGCGTGACCGCGTGTTGCACGACGTCGGCGACGCACTGCACGGTGGTCGTGATCGCGAGGATGTTGCGCGTGCCCACCGAGCCGTCCGAGTTACGGTAGCCCTCGAACGTATAGCCTTCGAGCGGCGGCATGTCCGGCGCTTTGGTGGTGGCGATCGGCAGGTCTTCGAGTCCCGGGGGGCTCGGCATGCGGATCACGTGTTCGTTGATCCAGCTGCCCTTCGGCAGCGGCTTCAGCGCATAACCGATCACGACGTTATAGCGGATGACCTCGTCGCCCTCGGCGAGATCGGCCACCGCGACCTTGTGGCCCTGCGGCACACGCTCGCGCAGCCTGAGGCCATCGGCAAATACCGCGCCCTCGCCCAGACCGCCGTCGTTGACGACGATCGCGACATTGTCATTGGGATGAACGCGGATGTAGAGCGGAGTTTGTTCCATTGATCGATCCTTGAGGCGTGATAGACCTGCTTCGCCATTAATCATACGTCATCCTACAACGTGAAGTTTCGCCCGGATGTTCCGTATTTACCCTATAGCGTGAATTATGCCGTGAAAACCCCGTTGAGTTACCGGATTTGTTGTTGTACGATGACGTATAAGAAATCTGATTTCCAAAGATTTTCTACTAGTACGACGTCCGTTGTACTGGTTGGAACCAACAACGACCCAATCCGACGCCTGGATACTTTGATCATGACGACACCGCAGGAACTCAAGCAGATCGTTTCGGAAGGCCTCCTGTCCTTCCCCGTCACCGACTTCGACGCTAAAGGCGACTTCCGCGCCGACACCTACGCAGAGCGTCTCGAATGGCTCGCTCCGTACGGCGCATCGGCGCTGTTCGTCGCCGGCGGCACGGGCGAATTCTTCTCGCTGACGCAAGACGACTACACGCAAGTAGTCAAGACCGCGGTCGAGGTCTGCAAGGGGAAGGTACCGATCCTCGCCGGCGCCGGCGGCCCGACCCGCGTGGCGATCGCCTACGCGAAGGAAGCGCAGCGCCTCGGCGCGCACGGCATCCTGCTGATGCCGCACTACCTGACCGAAGCAAGCCAGGACGGTATCGCCGAGCACGCCGAAGAGGTCTGCAAGGCTGTTCCGGGCATGGGCATGATCATCTACAACCGCGCGAATTCAAAGCTCAACGCCGACATGCTCGAGCGTCTGGCAGACCGTTGCCCGAACCTGATCGGCTTCAAGGACGGCGTGGGCGAGATCGAAAACATGGTGACGATCCGCCGCCGCCTCGGCGAGCGCTTCTCGTACCTCGGCGGCCTGCCGACCGCGGAAGTCTACGCTGCCGCCTACAAGGCGCTGGGCGTGCCGGTGTACTCGTCGGCGGTGTTCAACTTCATTCCGAAGACCGCGATGGACTTCTACCGCGCGATCGCCGCTGACGACCACGCAACGGTCGGCAAGCTGATCGACGAATTCTTCCTGCCGTACCTGAAGATCCGCAACCGCCGTGCCGGCTACGCGGTCAGCATCGTCAAGGCTGGCGCGAAGCTGGTCGGCCACGACGCAGGTCCGGTGCGCGCACCGCTGACCGATCTGACGCCGGAAGAAATGGAACAGCTCGACGCGCTGATCAAGAAGCTCGGACCGCAGTAAGGCACCGGCGTCAGGGCTTCGAGCGAAGTAGCTCGCGAGCCTCATCGATGAGGGCCGCCTAGACGGCCGCGTGGCGAACGCCCGGCACAGCAACGTCGCCGGGCGTTCGTGTGTTTGCCCGACAGGCAGGTGGTCTGCGGGCCACCCGGTGTGCAGACTACACCTCGCCCGACAATACAGGAGATGACCCATGGACTTGAGCCGCTCGGCCAGTTCCACCGACGCCGCTGCTAGCGCGGCACGCACCAAGGTCCGCTACGGGATCCTGCTGCTGATCTTTGTGATCACCACCCTCAACTACGCCGACCGCGCGACGCTGTCCGTCACCGGTTCCGCAATGCGCACCGCGTTCAGCCTCGACGCGGTCCGCATGGGCTATATCTTTTCCGCATTCAGCTGGGCTTACGTGCTGTCGCAACTGCCGGCAGGCTGGCTGCTCGACCGTTTCGGCGCGCGCCGCGTGTACGCGGCGAGCATCTTCTCGTGGTCGCTATTCACGCTGCTGCAGAGCTCGGTCGGCCTGCTCGGCAGCGCCGGTGCGGCGATTACCGGCCTGTTCGCGCTGCGCTTCGTGATGGGAGCGGCCGAGTCGCCGGCGTTCCCGGCGAACGCGAAGGTCGTCGCGAGCTGGTTCCCGACCAACGAGCGCGGCACCGCGTCGGCGATCTTCAACGCCGCGCAATACTTCGCCGCGGTCGTGTTCACGCCGCTGATGGCGTGGCTCACGCACGCGTTCGGGTGGGAAATGGTCTACGTCGTACTGGGCGTGGCCGGGCTGCTGCTCGCGCTGACGTGGCTGAAGGTCATGAAGAATCCCGCCGACCATCCGCGCGTGTCGCGCGCCGAGCTCGAGTACATCGAGCAAGGCGGCGGCCTCGTCAGCGGTGCGCGCAAGACGCGCCCGGACGATGTTTCGAAGGCCGGCGGCTGGACGCTCGTGCGTCAGTTGCTCAGCAACCGCATGCTGCTCGGCGTCTATCTCGCGCAGTACTGCATCAACGTGCTGACCTACTTCTTCCTGACGTGGTTTCCGATCTACCTCGTGCAGGCGCGCGGCATGACGATCCTGCATGCGGGCCTCGTGGCCTCGCTGCCGGCGATCTGCGGCTTTCTCGGCGGGGTGCTCGGCGGCGTGCTGTCGGACGGAATGATCCGCCGCGGCTGTTCGCTGACCGTCGCGCGCAAGGTGCCGATCGTCGGCGGCATGCTGCTGTCGACCTGCATCATCGGCTGCAACTACGTGTCGACCGACTGGGTCGTCGTCGCGCTGATGTCGCTCGCGTTCTTCGGCAAGGGCATCGGCGCGCTCGGCTGGGCGGTCGTCGCCGATACGTCGCCGAAGGAAGCGCTCGGCTTGTCCGGCGGGATCTTCAACATGTTCGGCAACATCGCCGGCATCGTGACGCCGATCGTGATCGGTTATCTCGTCGCGCGCACGGGCTCGTTCAATGGCGCGCTGGTGTTCGTCGGCGCGAACGCGCTGCTGACCGTGATCAGCTATCTGGTGATCGTCAAGGACATCCGGCGGGTCGAGTTGCGTCCGGCGTGAGCCCGTTATAGGCTGGGTTATCGTCGCGGTTATCGTACTTCCGGCCGACCGACCCGGCGCCTCGCGCGATCTATTCGCGCCGAGGCGCCAAACTTCCGGCCTGCGCCGATATACGTGACATTTGCGCCGGAAACGAGCCGGCCTTCTATAATCAGTCGTCAGACGACGATATAATAAAAATGCACGATTCCCCGCGATCTTTCAAACAAGGAGCGTTTTCGATGGCTACACCACTAGCATCCGCGGCACCGCCACGACGCGCTCGCAATCTTGCCGAGTTCGTCGTCAACTACGTCACCGAGCAGATCGCGGCCAACTTGCTGAAGCCGGGCGACAAACTCCCCACCGAATCGCAGCTGATGAGCACACTCAGCGTGAGCCGCACGGTGATTCGCGAGGCGATCTCGCGCCTGCAGGCAGGCAAGGTCATCGAGACGCGGCACGGCATCGGCAGCTTCGTGCTCGAGCCGCAACGCGAAAAGCTCGGCATCGACATGGTGCCCGCCACCACGCTGCGCGACGTGCTGTGCATTCTGGAGCTGCGCATCAGCCTCGAAACCGAATGCGCCGGTCTCGCCGCGCAACGCGCGAAACCGGACGACCTCGCGCGCATGCGCACCGCGCTCGACGCGATCGAGGCCACGCGCCACAACGGGCTCGACAGCGTGCAGGCCGACCTGCAGTTCCACATCTCGGTCGCACGCGCAACCGGCAACCGCTATTTCGTCGACATACTGTCGCAAATGGGCAGCGCGCTGATTCCGCGCAACCGGCTCGACTCGGCCGGCATCGCGCGCGCCGATCCTGATGCGTATCTGTCGCTCGTGAACCTCGAGCATGAAAGCATCCTCGAGGCGATCAGCCGGCACGACGCCGAAGGCGCACGCGCCGCGATGCGCATGCATCTGTCGAATAGCCGCGAGCGGCTGCGTCGCGCGAATGAAGTGAGCGAAGCGAACAGCTGATTCTCACGAAGCTCGCGGGCGAGAAAAATGGCCGGGAATCTCCCGGCCATTTTTTTTATCTTGCGATTGCGTCCGCCCCTCCCTTCGATCCGCGCCTGGCCGACTGGCCCGGGCACGCATCCGTTCAGGACGGCGTCACGCGATTAACCGCGCGTGAGTTCGCCATCGCGACGACGCCACAGTTCCAGCGGATTGCCGTCAGCCAGCGTTTCCGGCAGCAGCTCGGCCGGGAAGTCCTGGTAGCAGACCGGGCGCAGGAAGCGGTCGATCGACGTGGTGCCGACCGAGGTCGCTCGACTATCCGACGTTGCCGGGAACGGGCCGCCGTGGACCATCGCATGGCACACTTCGACGCCGGTCGGGAAGCCGTTGACCAGAATCCGGCCGGCCTTGCGCTCGAGAATCGGCACCAGCTTCTTCGCAGCCGCCACGTCGGCGCTGTCCATCTGCAGCGTCGCGGTCAGCTGGCCGGCGAAGTGTTCGGCGACCTTCAGCATTTCCTGCTCGTCCTTGCAGCGGATGATCGTCGACACCGGGCCGAATACTTCGTCTTCGAGCGCCGGGTTCGCGAGGAACGTCTGCGCGTCGGTCACGAACAGCGCCGCGCAAGCCTGGGTCGGGCCGGTCGCGGCGACGCCGCGTGCCACGACTTCGACGCCCTTCGTTGCGGCCAGCTTGCCTTCGCCGTCTTCATACGCGGCGTGAATGCCCGAGGTCAGCATGGTCTGCGCCGGCTTCGCCGCGAGCGCTTCCGATGCGGTCGCGACGAAGCCCTTCAGCGCGTCGCTGTCGATCGCGATGGCGAGGCCCGGGTTGGTGCAGAACTGGCCCGCGCCGAGCACGAGCGAGTCGACGAAACCGCGCGCGATGCCGTCGCCGCGTGCCGCAAGAGCGTTGGGCAGCAGGAACACCGGATTGATGCTGCTCATTTCCGCGTACACCGGGATCGGCTCCGGACGCGCCGCCGCGACGCGCATCAGCGAAGTGCCGCCCGCGCGCGAACCGGTGAAGCCGACCGCCTTGATGGCCGGGTGCGCAACCAGTGCCTCGCCGACCGAGTTACCCGCGCCGACGATCATCGAGAACACGCCTTCGGGCAGATCCATTTCCTGCGCGACGCGCTGGATCACGCGACCGACCAGCTCCGACGTGCCGAGGTGAGCGCGATGCGCCTTCACGACGACCGGGCAGCCAGCAGCCAGCGCCGCGGCGGTGTCGCCACCCGCTACCGAGAACGCGAGCGGGAAGTTGCTCGCGCCGAACACCGCGACCGGACCGAGCGCGATCTTCTGCATGCGCAGATCCGAGCGCGGCAGCGGCTTGCGCTCCGGCAGCGGCGAATCGAGCGTAGCGTTGAGCCACTGGCCCGCGCGCACGGTCTGCGCGAACAGCTTCAACTGGCCGGTGGTGCGGCCGCGCTCGCCTTCCAGACGCGCCTTCGGCAGTCCCGATTCAGCCTGCGCACGCTCGATCAGCTCGTCGCCGAGCGCGGTGATGCCGTCAGCGATACGGTCCAGGAACTCGGCGCGCACTGCGAGCGGCAGTTGACGGTAGGCGTCGAACGCCTGTTGCGCGAGCGCGCAGGCCTGCGCGACGTTCTCGACGGTGCCGCTGCCGAACACCGGCTCGGCAATCTCGGAACCCGTGGCAGGATTAAACGCGCGCAGCGGTTTTTCTTCGCCGCGCACGGCTTTGCGACCGATCAGCATTTCGCCGGTAATAGGCATTTTTGACTTTCCTTTAATGAAGGCTGAAGATATAGGTCATCCTACAACATCGCGGGGGCCCTATGCAACCCGAAACGCTTGTCTGACAGGCGCATACGGGTATACTCGGCCATTACAACCGGGCCGTGCGGTGCTAATCTACAACTGGTCGTACGACGACTTATAACTCGCATTTCGCGGTTTAGCATTGTCGCAGCTTTTCCCGATCCATCGCAGTTCGAGGAGACACCGCATGCCCGCCGTCACGCCTTACGAATCCTTGCCCAACCGCTTCCGGCGCGCGGTGCGCGAGGGAAAAACCCAGATCGGCTGCTGGGCGTCGCTCGCCAGCCCGATCGCCACTGAACTGCTGGGCACGGTCGGCTTCGACTGGATGCTGCTGGACGCCGAACACGCGCCCAACGACGTGCTCACGCTGATCCCGCAGTTGATGGCGCTCAAGGACAGCGGCAGCGCACCGGTCGTCCGACCACCGGCCAACGACAGCGTCGTGATCAAACGTTTTCTCGACAGCGGCTTCTCGAACTTCCTCGTGCCCTTCGTCGACAGCGCCGACGACGCCGCCCGCGCGGTCGCGTCGACACGCTATCCGCCGCAGGGCATTCGTGGCGTGTCGGTCGGCCATCGCGGCAATCGCTACGGCACCGTGTCCGACTACTTCGCGATCGCCGACGACAATGTCTGCGTGATCGCGCAGATCGAAAGCCGCAAGGCGGTCGAGAATATCGACAGCATCCTCGCGGTGGACGGCATCGACGCGGTCTTCATCGGTCCGTCCGACCTCGCGGCGTCGTATGGCCACCTCGGCAATGCGAGCCATCCGGACGTGCAGCAGGCGATCGCGCATGTGGTCGCCCGCGCGCAGGCGGCCGGCAAGTCGAGCGGCATTCTCGCGCCGGTGCAGGCCGACGCGGAACGATATCTGTCGATGGGCGCGCGCGTCGTCGCGGTCTGCGCGGATCTCGGGTTGCTCAAGGGCGCCGCGCAGGCGGCACAGAAACACTTCATGCAGAAACCGGCGGGTGAGGCTTGAACGCGGCCGCCACGACATCTTCGGAGCATTCCATGCAAACAGCAGGCTTTATCGGACTCGGCATCATGGGCAAGCCCATGGCCGCCAACCTTCTGAAAAACGGCGTGTCGCTCGCCGCCTTTACGCGTAGCGGCGTGCCCGCCGAGCTCACGCAGGCCGGCGCCCTCGCATGCGACAACCCCGCCGCGGTCGCCGCCAACGCGGACGTGATCTTCATCATGGTGCCTGACACGCCGGACGTCGAACGCGTGCTGTTCGGCGAGAACGGCCTCGCGAGCGCGCTGCGCGCCGGCCAGACGGTCGTCGACATGAGCTCGATCTCGCCGATGGCGACCCGCGATTTCGCGGCGCGCGTGCGCGAATCCGGTGCCGATTATCTCGACGCGCCAGTGTCCGGTGGCGAAGTCGGCGCGAAGGCCGGCTCGCTGACCATCATGGTCGGGGGCGAACAGGCCACGTTCGACAGCGTGAAGCCCCTGTTCGACATGATGGGCAAGAACGTCACGCTGATCGGCGCGGTCGGCGCGGGCCAAGTGTGCAAGGTCGCCAACCAGGTGATCGTCGCGGCGACCATCGAGGCGGTCGGCGAAGCGCTGCTGCTCGCGTCGAAGGCGGGTGTCGATGCGGCGCGCGTGCGTGAGGCGCTGATGGGCGGCTTCGCATCGTCGCGCATTCTCGAAGTGCACGGCGAGCGCATGACCAGGCGCACGTTCGATCCGGGCTTCCGCATCGAACTGCACCAGAAGGACCTGAACCTCGCGCTGTCGACCGCGCAGGCGCTCGGCGTGTCGCTGCCGAACACCGCCACCTGCCAGGCGCTGTTCAACGCGTGCGTCGCGCACGGCGGCAAGGCGTGGGACCACTCGGCGATGGTGCGCGCGCTCGAAGTGCTCGCGAATCACGAGATCGGTCAGAAGAGCGCGTAAGCGCGCTGTTGCACGGCGCCACTTCACAGTTGCGATCGGGTTTTCCGTCTGTCCGCATGTGACCGATGGCCGGCTCGATCGCAATTCGTCGTCTGATCGGGAGCGATGCTCTTCTCACGGTCGACCATAACGGCTTCCGCCGCGGCATCGCTCTGAATTGCCGCCTGATCCAGCGCTTCTAACCAGCGTATGACCATCAACGCGTGAGCATAGCTCGCGACCTTTCGTCTCCTCATTAACGGCCGATGCTTTCGCAATTTTATTGCGAGCTACGCGCCCCTCTTGCGGCTGTCAAAGCGTACGGCGTGGGTAGTGGCCGGGCTGCCATGGCATTCGCCCCATGCCCTTGCGCCATCCAATCCAACTAACGTCCGATCGAGCGAACCATCGGGACGCACGGGCTGGCACAAGAATCATCCTTCGCCCATTCCCTCGCTCTGTACCCGGCTGTTAGCTTGATGGCCCCAACAATGACAGAGGAGTCCGGAGTGTCATATAACCAGGATTCGGATGGCGTGCGCGTCGTACTCAGTGCGCCACAACTGGCGGCGGTGCTGACCCGCCAATCGATCAGCCACAGCGAAATGCTTTCCAACCGGCTATGGGGCGGATTGCAACTTGTCGGCGGTCTGCTGGAAATGGTCGGGGCCGGCGCGCTGTGTGTGATGCCAGAACCGACCATGGCAAGCAAGGCCGGATGCGTTGTGTTCGGCGTTCACGGCTCGGACACAGCGGCCGCTGGCTTGCGTCAGATCTGGACGGCGCGAGATACGGCGACGCTAACCCAGCAGGGCACGACGAAACTCGCCGAAGCGATGAATGCCAGTCCCGATATGGCGAACAATATCGGTCTGTGGCTCGATATGGTCGTGCCGTTTGGCTTTGCTGGTTCGATCAAGGCTGTACGGACTTCGCAGATCGTGATGGGCCGGATCAGACTGATGGAGCACGAAGCGAAGGACGGTAGCCGGATCGGCGGGCATACAATCGAAAAGCATGTCGGGCGGACTGAGGCGCAACTGCGCGAGAGGCTGCGCCTGGAACCAAAAAGAGACGTAGTATCGTCGTTTCGGGATTTACCGACGGCGGAATGGGCGATCTCCAAGGTTATGGAATCCAACACACTGAAAATCAGGAGTTGGGCTCAATCAAATCCGAGACATGCGTTAACTCTATTCCATAACGTTGGAAAAACTGTAGGTTATGGAATTAACCGAGAAACCGGGCAAGTAAAGGGTATGAGTATGGTTCAGGTTGTGTTGAAATATGAGAAATACAATGGAATGCCATATTACATTTTGACGTCTTATCTACTGAAATGATGAACGAAGAATCATATCCCCAGTTCTATGTCCTGTTCGGGGGATATCTCAACCAAGACAGCGATCTCTGGGGTGACACTCTGGAGCAGGTTGTATCGTGCTTCAAGGGAGACAGTTCTACAGAAGAAATTGCAGAGACGCTGCGCGAAATAGATAAATATAAAAAAGAAGCAGGCGAAAAACTTGACCAAAAGTTTTACGAAGATTATGGATTTAATTTCCATCCGAAATTGTGGGGATACACTACCGCATCCTTCTTTGACGAATTAAAACGTCTGCTGGGCGACTAATCTGCTTGCCGGCTGCAACGCTCACGGCGCAACAGCGCCATCCTGCAAACGGCCGCAAAACCGACAAAGAAGCGGCGCCCACTCATGGGCGCCGCTTCTTTCACAACATCGGCCCACTAAAGCCGACCGCACTTCGCCTTACTTCGCCGTCACCGCACCGGCCGACGCCCACTTCGGCTCCGGCATCTTTTCCGAACTCCTGGCCATCAGGCAGACCACGACCGCGGCAATCAGATCGAACACCGCCAGCACGACGAACAGCGGGCTATAGCCGATCTGCGTGACGAGCACACCGAACAGCGCGGTGAACGCCGCGGCGCCCAGATATCCAGCCATGCCGCCCATGCCCGTCGCGGTCGCGACCTCGTGCCTGCCGAACATGTCCGACGTGATCGCGTACAGTGCGCCCGACAACGTCTGGTGCGCGAAGCCGCCGACGCACAGCAGCGCCACCGCCATGTACGGGCTCTCGACGAGACCGACGCACGCCGGCCCGATCATGAACAGCGCACCGACCACGAACACCATCTTGCGCGACGTGAACAGCGACACCTTCGCGTACTTGTGGAACAGCGGGCTCAGATAACCGCCGAGCACGCAGCCGATGTCGGCGGCGAGGAACGGCATCCACGCGAACATCGCGATTTCCTTCAGGTTCATGTGACGCTCGGTCATCATGTACAACGGAATCCACGCGTTGAACGTTTGCCAGGCCGGCTCGGACAGAATTCGCGGAATACCGATCGCCCAGAAATCGCGGCTCGCCAGCATCGCGCGCCAGTTGCGCTTCGGCGCGTTGATGTCATCGTGATGCTTCGCTTCCTGGCCGCTCAGAATGTAGTCGCGCTCCGCGTTGCCCAGCAGCTTCTGGTTGCGCGGATGCTTGTAGATGATCATCCACAGCACGCTCCATACGATACCCGCCGCGCCGACGATCACGAACGCGAGTTGCCAGCGGCCGTGAAACAGTGCCCACACGACGAGCGGCGGCGCAAGCACCGCGCCAATCGACGAGCCAATGTTGAACCAGCCGATCGCAACCGACCGCTCTTTCGCCGGGAACCACTCGCTGGTTGCCTTCACGCCAGCCGGAATCCCGGCCGATTCGGCGAGACCCAGGATCCCGCGGAACACTGCGAGGCTGCGCCAGCCCGTCGCCCATGCCGCCGCCGCGCACGCCACCGACCACGCCAGCGCGAACACCGCGAAGCCGACCTTGGTGCCGATCGTGTCGAGCACGAAACCGGCGACCGGCTGCATGAACGCATAGCAGAGCTGCCACGCCACGACCACGTGCGAATACTGCTCGGTCGTGATGTTCAGCTCCTTCATCATCGTCGGAGCCGCAACCGACAACGTGTTACGCGCCAGGTAATTGATGATCAGGCCGGCCGCGACCAGCGCGACCATCCACCAGCGAATACCCTTGATCTTCATTGCTGCTACTCCTCGTGTTGCATTGCCCGTCAAGCCGAACGGGACTCAAGCCTTGCGCGAATAGTCGATGCCGACGAAGCTACCGCCCTGGTAGCGCTGGCACAGCTCATCGAGCGGATTCGGGCGCGACAGGATGTCTTGCGCGTAGTCCTCGGCGTTCTGCTTCGGCTCGTAGCCAAGGCGCGCGGCGCCGCTGTTGTCCCACCAGCTGCGCGTATTGGCCGACACGCCCCAGATGGTCAGGAAGCCGACGTCTTCCGCTTCGATGCAGCGCTCGAGGAAATGCATCAGGTCCTTGTGGCCGAACCAGGTGCTCAGATGGCGCTGCTCGGTCGGACGCTCGAGGCAGCTGCCGATCCGCACGCACACGCTTTCGATGCCGTGCTTGTCCCAGTACATGCGCGCGAGCGCTTCGCCCCACACCTTCGACAGGCCGTAGAAGCCGTCCGGGCGCAGTTCGCAGTCGAGGCTCAGATGCTCGGTGACCGGATACATGCCGATCGCGTGGTTCGAGCTCGCGAACACGATGCGCTTCACGCCGTTGCGGCGCGCGCCTTCGTAGACTTCGACGAGGCCGCGCAGGTTGTTCTCGATGATCTCGGGCAGCGGACGCTCGACGCTCGTGCCGGCGAAATGGATCAGCACGTCCACGCCGTTCAGCAGACGGTCGACCACCGCCGGATCGCGCAGGTCGCCGTTCATCACGTCTTCGCCGTCGACGAGCGGCGTCAGTACTTTGGAGCCCGCGGCCGAGCGCAACGGCACGCCACGCGCGACGAATTCAGCACGTACCACGGAGCCGAGCTGGCCGCCGGCGCCACTCAGGGCAATCTTCTTCATAGGGGTTCCTTTTACTGCGCCGCGCGCGAGGTCTTCAGAGAACAGACAGAGGATCTGAGCGGCCGGCGAAATCGCGCTGCGCGCGTCGCATAACACACTCAAGTTGTACGATAACGTACTATCGACGATGGACAAACGGATTTCAACTCCGCATTTACCCTTAAATTACTGCGCGGCAGTTTCGTACCTCTTTTAAAAACAAAGGCATAGGAACGTCGCTTTCGTGCGACATCGTATAACCTGAAGTGGATTTTTGTTCCAGGAGTGGATTTACCCGACGCCAGCGGGCGCGTGGCGTCCGACGCGAGCGGCGTCCGTATGCCGCCCGCGCCCTCAACGGATCACTTCGTTACGTTCGCTCAGGCGCCGATGAATTCGAGCAGATCGGCATTGACCTTGTCGGCCTCCACCGTGCACATGCCGTGCTGGCCGCCCGGATAAACCTTCAGCGTTGCGTTCTTGACGATCTCCGCGGTGCGTCGGCCGGCTGCGTCGATCGGCACGATCTGGTCGTCGTCGCCGTGCAGCACCAGGGTCGGCACGTCGATTTTCTTCAGATCTTCGGTGTAGTCGACTTCGGAGAACTGCTCGATGCAGTCATATAGCCCCTTGATCGAACCGGCCATGCCCTGGCGCCAGAATGAATCGATCACGCCCTGCGACACCTTCGCGCCCTCCCGGTTGTAGCCGTAGAACGGCACGGCCAGATCCTTGAAGAACTGCGAGCGATCGTCCGCGACGCCCTTGCGGATGCCGTCGAACACGTCGATCGGCAGGCCGAGCGGATTATCGGCGGTCTTCAGCATCAGCGGCGGCACCGCGCCGATCAGCACAGCCTTCGCGACGCGCCCCGTGCCATGCCGGCCGATGTAATGCGCAACTTCGCCACCGCCTGTCGAATGGCCGACCAGCGTCGCGTCCTGCAGATCGAGATGTTCGATCAGCGCGGCGAGATCGTCGGCGTAGGTGTCCATCTCGTTGCCGTCCCACGGCTGCTCCGAGCGGCCGTGACCGCGCCGGTCGTGCGCGATCACGCGCAAGCCCTTGCTGCCGAGAAACAGCATCTGCGCATCCCACGCATCGGCGGTCAGCGGCCAGCCGTGCGAAAACACGACCGGGCGTCCATGGCCCCAGTCCTTGTAGAAAATCGAGGTACCGTCTTTCGTTCTGATCGTGCTCATCTGCTGACTCCTTGTCGATGAAGTCTGCCGTCGCCGGCAGGTGGATGAAGCGCAAGCTGCTCACGAAGTATGCGCGCGACGCATGACAGAACGCCGTGCGAATGCGGCAATGAGTCATGACCTATTGAGAAATTCCGCCGCGAAATAACATCAACACCAAACGAATGGCGAACGGATAATGCGCAACGAATACTGAAGAGAAAAAGCTGAAACGGCCACGCGGCAGCGTGCATCGTAGAAGTAAAAAAATCGCCTGACCAGCACGCCCACCGACGAAGTCGGTTTGGATGGATCGATTGTCGGCTGGCGACAGACACCGCCCGCGACCTTGCCGCGCAAGGCTGCGCGAAACGCATTGCTGCAGCGCGGTCGATTGACGCAGCTCACGCGCCGAGGCACACACGGCCACGTATCAGCCGCCAAAAGAAACTTGATATTCAACAACGGCTTGCCTCATCGATAAGCGTATTTCGCATAAAACAAGGCGGTTTTTTGACGCACATCGCATCGCAACACTTTTTGTTTCGATCCCCTACTCTTGCGCCATCTGCCCAGCGCAGTGCGCACCGACATCGGTCGACGCGCGTAAGTCCGCTCACGCGGGCCATCACGCACAACAGGATCATGAACTCCGCACTATCGGCATTCGATCTCGCGCGCATTCAATTCGCGTTCACCGTTTCTTTTCACATCGTTTTCCCCGCGCTCAGCATCGGTCTCGCCAGTTTCATCGCCGTTCTCGAATGGCGTTGGCTGAAAACCGGCAAGGCCTACTACAAAGATCTTTGTCTGTTCTGGTCGAAGATCTTCGCGGTGGCCTTCGGCATGGGCGTCGTCTCCGGTGTCGTGATGAGCTATCAGTTCGGCACCAACTGGTCGGGCTTCTCGAGTTTCGCCGGACCGATCACCGGTCCGCTGCTGATGTACGAGGTGATGACCGCATTCTTTCTCGAAGCGGGCTTCCTCGGCATCATGCTGTTCGGCTGGCAGCGCGTGAGTCCGCGCGCGCACTTCGGCGCAACGCTGATGGTCGCGATCGGCACGCTGATCTCGACCTTCTGGATTCTCGCGTCCAATAGCTGGATGCAGACGCCGCAGGGCTTCGAAGTCGTCGACGGTCATGTCGTGCCGCTCGACTGGTTCAAGATCATCTTCAATCCGTCGTTCCCCTACCGGCTCGCGCATATGGCGCTCGCGGCGTTCATCGTCGCGGGGCTGGTGGTCGCGGCGGTCGGCGCGTGGCATCTGCTGCGCGGCCGGCGCGATCCCGCCGTCAAGAAGATGTTCTCGATGGCGCTGTGGCTGCTGTTGATCCTCACGCCGATCCAGGCATTCGTCGGCGATCAGCACGGCCTCAATACGCGCAAGTATCAGCCGGCGAAGATCGCGGCGATCGAAGGCTTGTGGGATACCGAAAAAGGCGGTACCGCGCTGAACCTTTTCGGCATCCCCGACATGAAGGCGGAGACCACGCGCTACGCGGTGTCGGTGCCGCACCTCGGCAGCCTGATCCTCACGCATAGCTGGGACGGCGAAATCCGCGGTCTGAAGGAATTTCCGCCGCAGGACCGGCCGGATTCGACCGTCGTGTTCTGGAGCTTCCGCATCATGGCCGGCCTCGGCGTCCTGATGATCGCGATGTCGATCGCGGCCTGGGTGCTGCGCCGGCGCGGGCGCCTGTTCGAAGCGAAGTGGTTCCAGCGGCTGTGCGTCGCGATGGGGCCGAGCGGCTTCATCACGCTGCTGGCCGGCTGGGTCACCACCGAAGCGGGCCGTCAACCGTGGGTCGTGTACGGCGTGATGCGCACGTCGCAGGCGGTGTCGCCGCTGACCACGCAGCAGGTCGGTCTGTCGTTGATGACGTTCGTGGCCGTCTACTTCCTCGTGTTCGGCACCGGCATCTACTACATGCTGAAGCTGATGCGCTCCGGTCCCGCGCTGCCTGGCGGCAAGTCGCACGACATGCCCCACGGCCTGCCGCAGCCGACGCCCGCGCAGACCGCGCGCCGCCCGCTGTCCGCCGCCGATCAGATGATCGACGCCGTCTAACCTACGCTTCGAGAGAAAGAAAAAATGGACGTAACCGTCGTATGGGCCGCGATCATCGCGCTGGGCCTTTTCATGTACGTCGTGCTGGACGGCTTCGACCTCGGCATCGGCATCGTCTTTCCGTTCTTCCCCGACGAAAAGGAACGCGACCTGATGATGAACACGGTCGCGCCAGTGTGGGACGGCAACGAAACCTGGCTCGTGCTCGGCGGCGCCGCGCTGTTCGCGGTGTTTCCGGTCGTCTACTCGACCGTGCTGTCGGCGCTCTATCTGCCGCTCGTGTTCATGCTCGTGTGCCTGATCTTTCGCGGCGTGTCGTTCGAGATCCGCGCGAAGTCGCGGCGCACGAAGCATCTGTGGGATCTCGCGTTCATCGGCGGCTCGGCGGGCGCGGCGTTCTTCCAGGGCATCGTGCTCGGCGCGTTCCTGCAAGGCATTCCGGTCGCCGATGGCGCCTATGCCGGCGACGCGTTCGGCTGGCTCACGCCGTTCAGCCTGTTGACGGGCCTCGGACTCGTCGCGACCTACGCGCTGCTCGGCTGCTGCTGGCTCGTCGCGAAGACCGAGGGCGATCTGCAGCGAAGGCTGCATCGCGTGGTCTGGCCGCTGACGCTGGTGCTGCTCGGCTTCGTCGCGCTCGTGAGCCTGTGGACGCCGCTGATGGACGCGGGCATCGCGCAACGCTGGTTCCATGACGGGATCTTCTACCGTCTGCTGCCGGTGCCGTTCCTCGTCGCGATCTGCGCGTTCTTCATGCATCGCGCGGTGCGCGCGCGCCATCACAACACGCCGTTCGTGCTCGCGCTGGCGATCGTGCTGCTCGGCTATCTCGGGCTGCTCGTGAGTCTGTGGCCGTATGCGATTCCGTCGAGCATCACGCTATGGGAAGCCGCCGCGCCACGCTCGAGCCAGACGTTCACGCTGGCCGGCGCGGCGGTGATCCTGCCGATCATCGTCGCCTATACGACGATGGGTTACTGGGTCTTTCGAGGCAAGGTGCGTCATGGCGACCAACATCACTATCACTGAAACGCGGGGTGCCAGTGCGTCGGCTCCCACCGCCACTGCCGCAACGCCCAGCCGCAAACTGCCGGGCTGGCTCTGGTTCATCGCGCTATGGTGCTTCGGCGTGACCGCAGCGATGTCGCTCGGCTTCGCCTTCAGGCTTCTGATGAATGCGACGCTGTTCGCGGTCAGATAGCGGCGCGCGAACCCATGTCGATCCGGCGAGCATAACCTTCCGGATCGTGCGCGTCAGCGCTTCAAAAACGGGGCGCGCGGCTCGTCTACGTAGCAAGCCGGAACCTATGCGCGGGAGACCTGCCTTAACATCACGAAGCGCATCGAACGATGCCGGCAGCCGGCCACGCGCGTCGCAGCGCAACTGCGCAGCCTGCAACTGCGGCATGTGCAACGGCGGCAGCCCTCAACGGACAGGCTCGACTCGCGGAGACATCATGAAGTTTCTTGTAGCCGACGACCATGAACTGATCCGGCAAGGCGTCAAAGGCATGCTGCGCGGCTTCGATCCCGACGCCCAGTTCGACGAAGCCGACAGTTGGGAAACCCTTGCGACCGCCGCGCGCCCCGACGCGAATCACGATCTGGCGATCGTCGATCTGCATATGCCGGGCATGAGCGGCGCGACGTCGCTCGAAACGCTGCTGAAGGCGAATCCGGCGCTGCCGGTAGTGGTGCTGTCCGCCGAGGAGTCGCCCGACGAGATGCGCGCGGTGCTCGCGGCCGGGGCGCTCGGCTTCGTCCCCAAGCGCCAGCCCGCCAGCGTGATGCTGAAGGCGATCGAACTGGTGCTGTCCGGCGGTGCCTATGTGCCGATGGAGGCGCTGAGTCTGCTCGGCTCGCGCGAGACGCAGGCGAGGGCCGATGCGGATGGATCGGCACGTGTGCCGGCCCCGGGCGCCGCCGCGCAAGCCGTCCGCGGGCCGGGCCCCGGCACCGTCCCGCAGCTCGAACCGGTCACGCAGGTGCCGTCGCTGCAGCCGCATCAGCAGCATCTGCTGGAGAACCTGTCACCACGTCAGCAGGACATCATGCGGCTCGTGCATCGCGGCTGGACCAACAAGATGATCGCGCGCGATCTCGGCGTCGCCGAAGGCACGGTGAAGGTGCATCTGTCGGTGATCTTTCGGGCGCTCGGTGTGCATAACCGGTCGACGGCGATCGCCGTAATCAATGGATGGCTGGAGGCCGGGAAGACGTTGTAGCGCTTTGTGCTGCGCCGCAAGCCCAACCCGTCTTGGTTTCCAGCCTCTAAGGCTGCGTTTCGCTTTGCGCGCCTGAGCCCGCTTCGGCTTGCGGCGTGCCGGCCGCGGCGGGCGACGGCGGTGGGTCGTCCGGCGCTCCGCCCCCCAACACCACTGCACCCGCCGGCCGCCCCTGATCGAGCTCCGCCTGCTGCCACAGCATTTCCAGCGTGCGCCGCAAGCGCGCCGGCGTCACCGGCTTGTGCAGCACCGGAATCCCCTGCAACGCGAGCGCCGTCAGCTCCGCCGACGCCATATCGCCGGTGATCAGCAGCGTCACCACATTGCCGTGCCCCTCCCGCGCAAGCACGCCCCGTATCGCGCTCAGCGCCTGCGCGCCGGTGCGGTGATTGGCGAGCTGGTAGTCGCACAGCACCGCGTCGGGCACGAAGCCGTCCGCGAGCGCGGCGAGCGCGCCGGCTTCGTCGCGCGCGCCGCGCACGTCGCAGCCCCAGCGCTCGAGCAGACTCGCGAGGCCTTCGAGTATCGACGGCTCGTCGTCGATGCACAGCACGCGCCACCCCTGCGCGGCCGGGCCGCCCGCGACCGAATCGTTCAGACTCGCGACGATGCCGCTCGCGTCACCCGCCTGCACCGCAAAGCGGAACACCGAGCCGCGCCCCGGCGCCGAGCGCAGCTGCAACTCGCCGCCGAGCAGGCCGACGAGCCGCCTGACGGTCGGCAGCCCGAGCCCATGCCCCTGACGCGCGTCGCGCTGCGGATTCTCGACCTGGTAAAACTCCTCGAAAATGCGCTCGTGCTCTTGCGGCGCCATGCCGACGCCCGAATCGCGCACCTCGATATAGCCGCCCTTCTGTCGCCCCGCGCGCCGGAAGCCGAGCCAGATCGCGCCTTGCTCCGTATAACGCACCGCGTTCGACAGCAGATTGCTCAACACGCGTTCGAGCAGCACCGGATCGTCGTAGACGACCATCGTCGTAGGCGCGATGCGCAGCGCGAGCCCCTTCGCCGCGGCCTGCGGACGATACTGGCTACCGACCCGTTCGAACAGTTCGGAGAGCCGGAAGTGCAACCGGATCACCTGGGTCACGCCGCTTTCGAGTCGCGCGAGATCGAGCACCTGGTTGAACAGCTGATTGAGCGCCTCGACGTTATAGACGATGTGCCCGGCCGTCTTCGCGTGCTGCGCGGGCGTCGCCGCCGGATCGTTCAGAGATGCCGCAAGCAGGCCGATTGCATGCAGCGGCTGACGCAGATCGTGGCTTGCCGCCGCGAAAAAGCGCGTCTTCGCGAGACTCGCTTCTTCGGCGACGCGCTTTTGCGCGGCCAGCGATTCCGCGAGGTATTGCTGATCGACACGCGCCTGCACGACCTGGCGAAACAGCTTGCGATAGCTCATCGCGTAGACGTTGATCGCGCAGAAGAAGAACGCGAGCACGATCGCGAGAATCGTGCGATCGAACGTATGCGAGCCGAAATGCAGCACGATCGACGGCAGCAGCAGAAACGGAATCGAGGTCGAAAAATTGAGGAGATCGAACCCATTCGACATGAACACGCCGGCCGCGAGCGTCACCAGCAGTACGGTATGCAATAACGGCAGATCGGTTTGCGGACTCTGGAACGCGAACCACACCGCGAAGCCCGGCCCGCTATAGAGGAGCACGCCGCGCAGCGCGTGCAGATAGATCCAGTCGCGCGGCGAGACGAGCTGCGGATAACGGCGATTGCAAATCCACAGCGCCAGGCCCGCGCAATTGGCGAGCGCATAAAAAACGAAGCACGCGATAAACAGCGGCGGGGCCGGCACATGCGGCCAGTAGATCGCCACCAGCACCGCGATCGAAAACCAGTGCGAAAAGAACGCGATCGGATCCTGCGCGTAGAGCACGCGCACGAGGTCTTCGTCGATGGCACGCTGGATCGGGTCGGCCCGCATGGGGCGGTCTCCTCTGTCGATCGGCGTGAGCGCTTTAGCGCTTACGCCGATCCCACGCAGCTTTATCGCGCGGGCATGGCAACTTCGTTGAGACGAAACACTGACGAAGCGGCGGCGCTCCGGCACTTCGTGGCAACCGCGGGTCGAATCGGGCGACCGAATGCGCCGCCCGCGCGGTCTATTCTACGGCGGAATGCCCGCTCTTCAGACGAATCGTCAGCAATCCACCGGAAGGTTTACCCGGCAGTTTACCATCGCGAGTTTTTATGACGCGTCGCACCAATTTTAAAGACACTAAGCTGTTGATTAAAAACAAATAACATGTTTACCGTTTTACTCCTGCCTTCTATACACTGCCCCGACATAACGGTTCGCTGTGGGGGAATGCTGTGGGGGAATTGACCGAAAAATCTACTGGCCGTACTCACGCCGATAGACCAAGGACGCGTCCTCCGGGATGGCAATGGAGTCGCAGGAAAGGTTCACGTGTCCGCAACCGGCGCGATTAGTGTGCACTTCCGCTATCGCTATCGGTTCGACGGGCAACAGAAGGAAGTGGCGCTGGGTGCCTGGCCCCGTGACACATTGAACGCCATTCGCGAAAAACATCAAGCCATCAAGCTTCGTGTCTCACTTGGCGCTGATCCCAACGGCCAAAAACAAGCAGTACGCCAGCAGATCACGCTCGAGCGGGCATTGGAAAAACGGCTGCTTGCAGAGCATACGGCCCGCGTCGAACAGGAACAGATTACGCGGTCCACCTTCCGCCAGCTCTGCGACGCATGGCTGGAACACGGGGTCAAACCGGAAATGCAAGAAGCGGCTCAAGCTCACGTTCGAGAAAAACATCCTGCCGTCACTCGGGGAGAAACGTGTACACGACGTAAGTGATTCGATCCTCCTTGAAGTGCTGCAAGCGATCATCTCATCGGGTCGTAAGCCGACCGCACTCGCTCACTTTGGCGAGCTGCACCACATGTTCAAATGGGGCAAGCGCGGCAAGCCGTGGCGTGACCTCATCGATGTGCTGCCTACCGAACTGATCGATCTGGACCGCCTGTTCGGCAAGGGGTACGTCTCCTTGCGGACACGGACCCTCTCCGAAGACGAAGTGCGTGACCTCAATTTGAAGGTCGCGGCAACCCGTGAGACTCCCGACCGGGAAACGTGGGGTCGCGTGCGGCACACTCCGCTGGGCGAGGACACTGAGGCTGCAATATGGATCTATCGACGCGCAAGCGGAACATGGATCGCAAACCATCTCCACTGTGGGATTCGCTCGTACTCTCCGGGGGTGGCTGGACACCTCACGATCTGCGACGCACCGGCGCAACTTTCATGCAATCGCTCGGCATCTCCCCTGTCGTGATCGAGCGGTGTCTAAACCACGTCGCGCCACAGCGGGATCGACAGGAGGTCAATCCGAAACTGGTGCGCGTCTACCAGCAGTACGGCTACGCCAACGAAATGTGCGATGCCTGGCAACGCCTGGGGCACTACCTCGGCACACTACTGTCAACGCCTGTTGATAGCTTCGACGTCGAAACGCTGCTACTCGATCACACCCTGTGATTTCTGGTTACCGATTGGCTTCCAGCCAAGGCGAAGCGACATCCAAGGTAATCAGGTAACGCTCTAAGTCCGGATGAGAATCTGTCCGGAAACAACGGACGTTCAGGCCAAGCTGATATTTGTCGCCCGCCTGCCAATAGCCAGTAGGGGCCGCGCATCCGCGTATCTTAGCTCGCACAGTCGGCGTGTCCTCAAGGGGCGGGGAGTCTTCAACCAGAATCTGCCGCCAGCCGCCTCGACGAAGCTGCTCCTGCAAGTCCAAGACAATCGCCATCGTCTCGTCGAGCGGCAAGATCGTGACCTGTGGTGACATCCGAACGGAATCGACCTTACCGTGCTCGTCGTAGCTCACAGCCATGAACTTTGCAACAGGGGTCGAGAACCCGTACTGAGGATCGGTAAAACGCAGCCTAGCCGGACGGTTGATTACGCCGCCCCAATTCGCGCCCGGCTCGGCGGCCGGCAGGGTCGAGCGCGATTGCTGGCGCACCTGTTCGTAAGGCTCCCCGATCGTCAGTAGAACTTCATCAGCAGGTCTAGTCACCGCGTAGATACCCCCTACGATAGTGCAGCCAATCACCAAGCACCCCAGATACACGAGCCGTCTGATTTTTTTACGCGACATAGCTATCTCGGATGCGCAACTAGAAAGATGGAATTCTCGACCATGTGCTTCTCTGTCGGGTTGCGCAATAGGTCGTCAAACCGCTGGGCTGCGCGCATTACGAACGCCATCCGCTGACCAGGATCGGCAAGGTTGGCGAGCGGCTGCTTACTGAAAATTTCAATTTGGGCGTTCGCTCCCGTTACAGTGCACTGGTTCGCAAGCGTCAACTGAATCTCGCGTGCCGAGCTAGTCGGAATGTTTAACGCCCATGCGAACTGATTAGCCCGCATCAGCATCGCAAACATCGGATCGTTGTACATAGCCGGCTGCAAGATATTGACCTGTTCATGCCATGCCAGCCGTTCAACACCTTTCGTGATGTTACCGGCATCAATTGCCTCAAAGCCCTGAACGGTTTCAAGTTGCGGCTCGCCGAAAGGCACTTTATCCGCAATCGGCCATACGACCGAGCCACGCAGCGCCGCGCGCTCCTTGAGACACCGCTTGAACCGCTGGAGCCCAAATCGTTTATAGAACATGTGCAGCGGCCAGATGTCGAGGAACAAGGCCGTATTGCCCTTGGCGAGCATCTGATACACCTTGGTCGCGCCTTCGCCGGTTGCCTGATCCGGCACAGGCATGCGGGGCGATCCATATGGCGACAGCCTTTCCAGAGGCGAGCTTTGCCGTTCCCATTGTTGATAGGCGTTGCGCTGCTGATTGGACTTGTGAATCAACTCGGCAGCGTTCAACAACCCGCAACCTACCTGCTTCGACGCGAACGCAGCAAGCCCGGCCCACTGGAAGCGATGATCATCAAGCCACAACTGTGCATAGGCGGCGTTGATACGGCGGTTGCGTGCAATCGGATCGTCTACGGCGACGATGGCTTCGGCCTGCTTCTGATAGAAGCGCCAGCAGTCGATACAGTCCTGCTTGTCATCTTCCGCTCGCTTTTTTGCGGCGGCCTCTTCCTCCTTCCAGTTGGGGTAACAGATCGGACATCTCGGGTTTTCACATCCCTGTCTAGCCATGCTCGCCAGCCTTTCCTTTTGTTATTTGAGTCGTACAACGAACATTCATGCGAATACCCTACAACAAGTTACTTGTCTACAAGACCGGTTCGACTTAACAAAAAATCACAATTAAGTTGTCAGTGACGGCAGTCAGGGCAGTCATCCCAATCCTCGCCGTGAGAACAGGTTTCCGGTTGCATGGCAAGCAATCCCCGGATTCTATACACGATCCGGTTTGGCTCGTATTCGTTCATCGTGCTCGCGTAACACACAACCGCGTCGAGATGCGGCTCGATGGCGCGCAGCAGTTCCAGCGCTATTTACTGAGAAATTCAGGCTCTTCGCTTGACTAGCTATCGCCGTAAGCGCCTGATGTCCAAGGGTTTTCTGCGCGCGCTTAAAAATCAGGCTGGTTTACCCGGCGGTTTACCCATCGGCTAACACTTAATCCATATAGGCGAAGGCCTTGCCGCGAACCATACTGCATTCACGTTTCAGCGCGGCATTTCAGCCACCTTCCCTCGACTCGCGGCCCACGCGCCGCGGCTCGCCGCGCTCCCTGCCAACCGACGGAGGTTTTCCATGGGCGCAGTCCCGAGCTACGAGTTCGCCCGCCAACTCGACGACGCGATCCTCCCCGATCTGTGGCGCAGGCGCACCCGGCTCTCAGCGGACGAAATGGTGTCGATGGTCGACCTGGTCAAGCGCGCGTTGCGGACCTACCACCCGCTCGAATTGCAGGCGCTCGGCGAGGACAAGGAAGAACTGGTCGCTCAGTTCATCTACGCGAAGGTGTTGCGCCTCGCGCCCGGCCACACCGAAACTAACGCGCGCGCCGACAGCGCACCGTCCAACAGCTACGCGGTATGCGCGTATTTCCGCCGCTATCTGATCGACTGCCTGCGCAGCGCGTGCCATCAGCGCAATGTGTCGATGGAGACCGAGGGCGTCGCGCAGGAAATCGATCTGCACGCGCACGCGCTCGAAGACCCGGTGGAAAGCGTGCTGCTGCAATACGGCCTCGACGAACAGCGCGTGCGGCGCGCGGCGCGCGAGTTCATCGAAGGGCTCGACGAACCCGAGCGGATCGTGCTGGCCGGCAGCCTCGGCTGGTGCTCCGAAGGCAAAGGCGGGCTTTCGGCGGTCGCGGCTCGGCATCGGGTGCCCTCTTATCACTATCGCGCCGTCAAACTCGGCGTCACCATGAAAAAGACGGCCGGCGCCGAGGAATTTTCCAACACCAAGCTCGGCCGCTGGCTCACCGACGCGCTCGGCATCGAGATCGACGTCGACAATCGCGCGGCGATTCTGGTTGCGCTGAATCTGCTCGCGGCGGAATCGAGCGATAGCGAATTCAATGAAGTGGCCGCGTAATAGTTCGGATAACCAACAGGCCACATAAGAAGCGCGATAAGTGCGCATGCCCGTACGGCCGGGTACACCCGGCAACGGCCGGCCGGGCGTGCCGCCCTGAACCTCGCACGCTACGACTTCGGCGCGCCCTCCACGGCGCGCTTTTTTTGCGCCGATATTCCGCCTACGATAAAAAAGCTCCCGCAGCACGCCGTCTTTGTTCCGAAGTCGAGCTTCCGTTCCCCGCATCCGATTACAGACGAGGTGGTCCTGATGAACCGCTTATCGAGCGCGCCGACGGCGCTGCAACGGCATTACGAGGTGGTCGTGATCGGCTCGGGCTACGGCGGCGCGATCGCCGCGAGCCGCATGGCGCGCGCGGGCCGTCGCGTGTGCGTGCTCGAGCGCGGCCGCGAATTCATGGCCGGCGAGTATCCGCGCACGCCCGTGCAGGGCGCCGAGCAGATCCAGTACAACACGGCCGAGGCGCAGATCGGTTCGCCGCTCGCGCTGCTCGAAGTGCACTTAAATGAAGACGTCAACGCGGTGGTGGGCTGTGGGCTCGGCGGGACGTCGCTGATCAATGCGAACGTAGCGCTGGAAGCCGATCCGCGCCTGTGGGACGACCCGCGCTGGCCGGCCGCGCTGCGCGCCGACCAAGCCGGACGCGACGACGGCTATGCGCTCGCCTGGAAAATGCTGTCACCGTCGCCCGTGCCCGACGACTTCCCGCCGCTGCCGAAGCTGCAGGCGCTCGAAAAATCGGCGCAGGCGCTCGGCATGGCCGACCGCTTCAGCCGTCCGCCGATCACGGTCACGTTCAAGGACGGCCCGAACGCGGCGGGCGTCGAGCAGCAGCGCTGCGTCGGTTGCGGCGATTGCAACTCCGGTTGCAACTACGACGCGAAGAATTCGACCCACATGAACTATCTGCCCGACGCGCTCGCCCACGGCGCGCAGATTTTCACCGGCACGGCCGTGCATTCGGTGCTGCGCGATCCCGACACGCAGCAATGGAAGGTCAACTTCCAGCTCGTGAAGCTCGGCCGCGAAAGCTACGACGCGCCCGATCTGTTCGTGCTGGCCGATATCATCATCGTCGCGGCGGGCACGATCGGCTCGACCGCGCTGCTGCTGCGCTCGCGCGACGCGGGCTTGAGCACGTCGGAGATGCTCGGCCAGCATTTCACCGGCAACGGCGACGTGCTCGCCTTCGCGTACAACACCGGGGACACGATCAACGGCGTCGGCTGGGGCGAACACAAGCCGGGGCAGATTCCGCCGGTCGGGCCGACCATCACCGGCCTGATCGACAATCGCGCCGACGAGAAAAACGTCAAGGACGGCTATGTGATCGAGGAAGGCTCGCTGGCCGGTGCGGTCGGCGAGGCGCTCGTCGGCATGCTCGGCGCGCTCGCGCCGCTCGAAGGCGTGGATGCGGCTGGGGCCCCGTCGCTGCTCGAGCGCATGAGTTATGACGCGCGTGCGCTCGAAAGCCTGATCCGCGGCCCGTACCACGGTGCGCTGAATCACACGCAAAGCTACCTCGTGATGGCGCACGACGACGAAAGCGGCCGCATCACGGTCGGCGACAAAGGCCGTGCGCGCATTGAATGGAAAAACGCGGGACGCCAGCCGATCTTCCAGAGCATCGAGAACGTGCTGATCGAGGCGACCAAACCGCTCGGCGGCAAATATCTGCGCAACCCGATTTCGACGAAGATCGCCGGCCGGCACACCGTCACCGTGCATCCGCTCGGCGGCTGCGGCATGGGCGAGGACGCCGCGCATGGGGTGGTCGATCATCTGGGCCGCGTGTTCAGCGGCACGGTCGGCATCGCGGTGCACGACGGCCTCTACGTGATGGACGGCGCGGTGATGCCGATGTCGCTCGGCGTCAATCCGCTCCTGACCATCTCCGCGCTCGCAGAGCGCAATTGCGCGCTGCTGGCCAAAGCGCACGACTGGTCGATCGACTACATGTCGAAGGGCACCGCCGCCGCGCCGCCCGCACAGAAGATCGGCCTGCGCTTCACCGAGACGATGGTCGGCACCTACACGCCCAGCGTGGCGGGCGAAGCCGCGAAGAGCCCGATCGAATTCACGCTGACGGTCGAGTCCGACGATCTCGCCGACATGCTGAGCAACCCGAATCACCTCGCGCGCACCGCCGGCACACTGACCTGCCCCGCCCTGTCCGCCCAACCGCTGACGATCAGCGACGGCACCTTCAACCTGTTCGTCGTCGACGAATCCGATCTCGACGAACGCAACATGAACTACCGGATGACGCTCGACGCGGTCGAAGGCAACACCTGGTATCTGACCGGCAAGAAGATCATCACGCGCACGTCGCCGATCAACCTGTGGGAGCAGACCAACACGCTGTATGCGGAGATTCGCGCCGCGGCGCAGGACGATGCGCCCGTCGTCGGCACCGCGACGCTGATCATCACGCCCGAAAACTTCCTGAAGCAGCAGCGCACGCTCGAAGTCACACACGCGCCCGACCTGAAGACGCGCCTCGAATGGACGCTGAAGTTCGGCAAGTTCTTCGCGGGCGTGCTGTTCATCGAATACGGCGGCGTGGCCGCGCCGCTGCAGTTCTACGATCCGTACATACCGCCGCGCGCGAAACGCACGCTGCGCGCGCCGGCGCCGCAGGTCACGTATTTCGACACACCCGACCGCACGCGGCTCAAGCTCACGCGCTACTGCGATCCGGCCGCGGGCAAAGCCGCGAAGCCGATCCTGCTGATCCACGGCTCGGGCGTATCGAGCCGCATCTTCTCGACCGATCTGATACCGACCAACCTCGTCGAATATCTGTACGCGTCGGGCTACGACGTGTGGCTCGTCGATCTGCGCGTCAGCATCGAACTGCCGAGCGTGCTCGTGCCGACCAACGTCGACAAAGTCGCGCGCGAGGACATTCCCGCCGCCGTCGCGAAGATTCGCGAAGTGACCGGCGCGCCGAACATTCAGGTACTCGGCCACTGCCTGGGCGGCCTCGCGCTCAGCATGTCGCTTCTCCATGGACTCGACGGCGTGCGCTCGGCGGTGATTTCGCAGGTGTCCGCGCATCCGGTGCCGGGCACGTTGCAACGGATCAAGGCCGGCTTGCATATTCCCGACCTGATGCAGCATCTGCGCATACGCGACCTCACCGCCTATACGCAGGAAGATTCGTGGCCCGCGAACCTGTTCGACGAAGCGCTGCGTCTCTATCCGCTCGATCACGGCGAGGGCTGCGGCAATCCGATCTGTCATCGCGCGACGTTCCTGTATGGCCTGCTCTACGAGCACGACAAGCTGAACGAGGCGCTGCATGCGAACCTGCAGGAACTGTTCGGCATTCACGACATGGCCGTGTTCCAGCATCTGGCCACGATGGTGCGCGCGGGCCAGGTCGTCGATGTGCGCGGCGACGACGTGTATCTGACCGGCGCGGACGGCATGAAAGGACTCGAGGGCATGCGTTTGCCGATCGGCTTCATTCACGGCGAGAAGAACGAAACCTATCTGCCGGTCAGCACCGCGCGCACTTACGACCTGCTGCGCGAGCGCTTCCCCGAGCAACCGTACGAGCGGCATCTGATCCCGGGGTATGGGCATATCGACTGCATCTTCGGCAAGAACGCGGCGGTCGATGTTTATCCGTTGATCGTCGGCTATCTGAATGCGCATTGACACGGCTGCATTGCCGATGCGCCACGCATTCGGACAATAAAGCCAGGCATAAAACAAGAGATTTTGATAGAAGCCGGCGTGTCGCAATATTGCGTGGATTCGTTCGACCATTATCTCAAAATCACGAGGCGCGATTAATACGTTAGTATCGACCCTCTCGTAAAGCCGAGGCGCAAAGTTCAGGGCTACACGCTTACGGATGGATCGAGGTAACGACAATTGGCGACACTTGCCCGTAGACTTTGCAAGCTGTTTCTTTTTTTGGCTTTGTTTTTGTTATCGGTGCGGTATGTCCACACGTACCCATCACCCATGACGCTGGAGCAGCAGCAAATATTGATCGAAATCTCCGATAAGCTCGAAGTGGCCGATTATGAACTGCTTTACATCGGCGCAATGACGGCCATAGATCTGATTGTGGCGATCGTTCTTTATGTGCTGATCGTGAAAATATGGCGGACTTGCACGCGAGGCAGAAGTCGTTGATTTGCTTCTCATCGAAACTCAGAACAGCTTGCCCGGATTCAAAATGCCGTTCGGATCGAGCGCACGCTTGATCGCGACCATCGCCGCAAGCTCGGCCGGTGAGCGCGAAATCGGCAGGAACTCGCGCTTCAGCGCACCGATGCCATGTTCCGCCGACACCGACCCGCGCAACGGCCTCAGCATCTCGTAGACGAACGCATAGACCGCGTGATGTTCGACGCCCGGAATCGAATGACCATCCACGGTCAAATGCAGATTCGAATCGCCGATATGCCCGAAGAAATACGCTTCGTTGCCGGGCCAGCGCTGATCGAGCGCCGCGCGGCAACGGTCGACGAACGTGCCGATCTCGCCGATCGGCAGACTCACGTCGAAGTTGATCGGATCGAGCTTGAGCGGAAACTCCGCGGTGCACTCGCGGATCGCCCATAGCGCGCGCGCATTGGCGACCGATTGCGCGATCACCGCGTCGCGCAGCGCGCCCGCTTGCAGCGCATCGGTCAGCGCCTGGGCGAAACGTTCGCCAGCGTCGTCGGCATCGAAGCCCGCGTGTTCGATCAGCGCATAGAGCGGATGCGCGGCGTCGAACGGCGAGCGCGCGCCGGTCAGCTTCACGCCGAAATCGTAGAAGTCCGGCCACATGATCTCGAACGCGCCGATGTCGTTGCCGAAGCGCGTCGCGAGACGGCGCAACAGGCTCACCGCGGCATCGTAATCGTCGAGCGCGACGAGCGCCGTATGGCGCGCCGCACGTCGCGGATGCAGCCGCAGCACCGCGCGCGTGATCACGCCGAGCGTACCCTCCGAACCGATGAACCAGTGCTTCAGGTCATAGCCGGTGTTGTTCTTGACCATCTTGCCGAGCGAACTGAGCACGTCGCCATTGGCGAGTACCACTTCGAGCCCGAGCACCTGGTCGCGCGCGGTGCCGGACTGGATCACGCGATTGCCGCCCGCGTTGGTCGCGAGATTGCCGCCGATCTGGCATGAGCCGCGCGCGCCGAGGTCGAGCGCGAGTTCGAAGCCCGCTGCTTCGGCGGCTTCCTGCGCGGCCTGTAACGTGGTGCCGGCACGTACGGTCAGCGTGGCCGACGCGGTGTCGAGTTCTTCGACGCCGGCCAGACGTTCCAGCGACAACGCAATATCGTTGGCGCGCGCGATCGCGCCGCCCGCGAGTCCGGTCATACCGCCTTGCGGTACCACCGGCTGATGCGCGGCGTGGCAGATCGCGAGCGCACGCGATACTTCGTCGGTCGTGCGCGGCATCAGCAGCGCCGCCGGACGCGTCGGCTCGTGGCGCGTCCAGTCCGTCAGCGCGCGTTCGCCGATCTGTTCGCCGACGCGCACCGCGTCGACGCCGAGCACGGCGCGCAAGGCCTCGAGCGTCGTCGCGAGCGGTGCGGTTGCGGTCTGGGTCGTCTTGTCGTCGGTGATGCTCGGTTCTGTCATGCAGGTGGTCCTTACTGTGCGGTAGCAGCGAGTTTCTTGCGGTAGCCCATCGAATCGTTGATGCGGCCGAGGATATAGTCGCCCGCGGCGACCGGCTGATATTTGCTTTGCGCGTCGCTCGCGCCGAGCTCGCGCGGATCAACGAGCGCGCCGTAGGTCGGATCGTAGAACGTCGCGATCGAATAGCGCTCGCGCCCCGATGCATTGATCACGCGATGCAGCGTCGAGCGGAAGCGGTCGTTGGTCCAGCGCGCGAGCAGATCGCCGACGTTCACGACGAAGCTGCCTTCGACGGGCGGCGCCTCGACCCACGTATCGTTGGCGATTTCGCGCACCTGCAGGCCGCCGACCTGATCCTGCCACAGCAATGTGATGCAGCCGTAGTCGGTGTGCGGCGCGACGCCGAACTGATCTTTGCCCGACTGCGGCGGCTGCGGCGGGTAGTAGACCATTTGCGTGCGCTGCATGCGCTTCGTGTAGCGCGGCGCGAAGAAATTTTCTTCGATGCCGAGACTCACCGCGACCGCGCGCAGCAGATCGGCCCCGCACGCGCCGACCGCTTCGTAATAGTCATACAGCACCGGCCGCAACCCGGGCATGAAGTCCGGCCAATTGTTCGGCCCGCGTAGTGCCTGGCCCGCCAGCACGTCGGGATCGTCTTCCGGCAGTTCGAGGCCGATGCTGAAGAACTCCTTGTAATCGGGCCGCTTCGCCTGATACATCGTCGCGTCGCCAAGCGCATTGAAGCCGCGATGCCGATGATTGACCGCCGCGCGTCGTTTCGTGTCGACCGGAAACGCGAAGAAAGTGCGCGCGGCCTGCGCGGCGGCATCGATCTTCGCTTGCGGCACGCCGTGATTGACGATGTAGAAAAAACCGATCGTCGTACAGGCTTCATGAATTTCCTTCGCGACGCGTCGGAGCGCCTGCTGATCGCCCGCGCGCACGCCGGCGACATCGATGATCGGAATGCGGGTCACGGCCATCGCGCGGCTCCTTCGAGGATCGGTATTGCAGTGGTATATACCGCCAAAAGCAGCGCCGCAAGTTGCTTCGCACGCGTCGATATCAGGGCTTTTCTCTACTCAAGCGAGCATTTATTTTTCGCCGGAAACGCGGTATATACTGCCGAGCGAGGCCCGCATCGCGCCGCCGGCGCGGCGGATCTGGAACGAACACTTCGACACGCCGGCGACCCAACACCAATTCGCCCCCGGAGAACCCCATGCGTATCCTTGCAGGCTGGAAATGTCGTCTGGTCATGCTGGCGCTGTGCGCGGCAAGCGTCGCCGCGCACGCCGAAGACCAGCTCGCCAAAGTGAAGAAAGCCGGCGAACTGGTGGTCGGCACCGAAATGCAGTTCGCGCCATTCGACTTTCTCGAGAACGGTCAGCAAGCCGGCTTCAACAAGGATCTATTCGCGGAGATCGGCAAGGAAATCGGCGTGAAGGTGCGCTTCATCGATCTGCCGTGGCCGAGCGTGCTGCCCGGTCTCGAAGCGGGCAAATTCGATATGGTCGGTGGCCCGCTGACGGTCACGAAGGCGCGCATGGAACGCTACACGTACACGCTGCCCGTCGCCGATGCGACCGACGCGCTGCTCAAGCGCGCGAACGATGCGTCGATCAAGCAATCGTCGGATATCGCGGGCAAGACGGTCGGCGCGGGCAAAGGCACCGCGCAGCTGGACCAGCTGAAGAGCTACGCGGCCACGCTGCCGAAGCAGCCTGAAATCCGCGAGTACGTCGACAACAATCAGGCTTACGCGGACCTCGCGGCGGGCCGCATCGCCGCGGCAGCGAACTCGATGACCAACATCGCATATGTCGCGAAGCAGCGCCCCGAGATGTTCGCGGTCGTGCAGCCGCCGTTCGGCGCGAAGGTGTACTTCGCGTATGCATTGCGTAAGGACGCCGACAGCAAACCGCTCGCCGATGCGTTCAACGCAGCGCTCGTGAAGATGCAGAAGGATGGCCGCCTCGCCGCGTTGCAGAAAAAGTGGTTCGGTGTCGCGATGGAGATGCCGTCCACGATGCCCACGCCGAACTACTGAGCGTCTTCAACGTGGGCGTCCCGCGTCGCGCAATCGTTTCGCCGTAGCGCGGCGCGCATCGCCCTTCCCGTTCCACCGGCCGCGACTCATGTTCAACACGACCGTCTTCGTTCAGGGCCTGCCGCTGCTGCTGCATGCGGCGCTCGCCACCGTCGGCATTTCGCTGACGGGGCTCGTGATCGGATTCTTCGTCGGCATCGGCGTGTGCACCGCGCGGCTGTCGCAGCATCGCGCCGCGCGCCTCGCGGGCGGCGCCTACGTGTTCTTCTTTCGCGGCGTGCCGATGCTCGTGCAGCTGCTGCTCGTGTACTACCTGCTGCCGTTCGCCGGCATCAACGTGTCGCCGATCGTCGCCGCGATCAGCACGGTGTCGCTGTGCTCGGCCTCGTATATCGCGGAGATTCTGCGCGGCGGTTTTCTGAGCATTCCGCCCGGACATCTCGAAGCCGCGCGCATGCTCGGGCTTTCCCCGCTCGATACGCTGCGGCGCATTCTGGTGCCGCAAGCATTCCGTTTGACGCTGCCGTCGCTCGTCAACGAAATGGTGCTGCTGATCAAGGCTTCTTCGCTGATCTCGGTGGTCGGCGTCGCCGAGTTGACGCGCACCGCGCAGAACATCGCCGCGAGCACTTACCGGCCGCTCGAAGCGTATGTCGCGGCCGGGCTCATCTACTTCGTGATCTGCGGTTCGCTCGCGCTGGTCGCGCATGCGGCCGAACACCGTTTGCAGCACGCCTGAATCGACTCACGTTTAAGCGAACCTCGCCATGCAAACGTTCGACCCGACCGTCATCACGCACAACCTGCAGCCGATCGCCGCCGGCCTCGCGACGACGCTCGCCAGCTGGGCCGCGGGCGTCGCGATCGGTCTCGTGATCGGCTTCCTGATCGCGGTGCTGCAACTGTTCTGCGGACGCTGGCTGCGCGCCACGTTGCGTGTCTACATCGAGTTGCTGCGCGGCACGCCGTTTCTCGTGCAGCTGTTTCTGCTGTACTACGCTGGCCCGTCCATCGGCATCACGCTCGAACCGATGACGGCCGGCATCGTCGGCCTCGGTCTCTACGGCAGCGCGTATTTCGCCGAGGCGTTCCGCTCCGGCTTCCAGTCGGTGCCCAAAGGCCATCTCGAAGCGGCGGCGTGTCTCGGACTCACGCGCTGGCAGGCGATCCTGCGCATCCAGGCGCCGCAGATGCTGGTGCTGATCGTGCCCGCGCTGACCAATCTGATCATCGTGTTGAGCAAGGAAACGGCAGTGCTGTCGATCGTCACGGTGCCCGAACTGACGTTCGTGCTGACCGGCATCGGCTCGGCCACCTTCGCTTTCGTCGAAACCCTGCTGGTGCTGTGCGTGTGCTATCTCGCTCTAGTCGAGCTGACCTCGCGCGCGGGCATGTGGGCCGAAGCCCGCCTCGCACGCTTCATGGCATGATTCCGGAACACCTATGAACGCCATCGCCGACATGTCCTCCCCCGCGCAATCTTCCGCGCCGTCCGCCAGCGCAACGGCGAACGCATCGAATGTCGCGCCGCTGATCGAGGTGCGCGATCTGCGCAAACGCTTCGGCGATGTCGAGGTCCTGCGCGGCGTCGATCTCGAGATCGCGCGCTCGGAAGTGGTCTGCATCATCGGGCCGTCGGGCTCGGGCAAGAGCACGCTGCTGCGCTGCCTCGCCGCGCTCGAAACCTACGATCACGGCGACGTGCGCATCGAAGGCGAACTGCTCGGCTATACCGAGCGCAACGGCAAACGCGTGCGCGCCTCGCAGGGCGAGATCAACCGCGTGCGCCGCAACGTCGGCATGGTGTTCCAGCAGTTCAACCTGTGGCCGCACATGACCGCGCTCGGCAACGTGATGGAAGCGCTGCTGCGCGTGCGGCGCCTGTCGCACGACGAAGCGCGCCGCCGCGCGAGCGCGATGCTGGAGACGGTCGGCCTCTCGCACAAGGGCGACGCGTATCCGGCGAAACTGTCGGGCGGTCAACAGCAACGCGTCGCGATTGCGCGCGCACTCGCGATGGAGCCGCACATCATGCTGTTCGACGAGCCGACCTCGGCGCTCGATCCGGAGCTGGTCGGCGAGGTGCTGCAGGTGATGAAGCAGCTCGCGCGCGACGGCATGACGATGGCCGTGGTCACGCACGAAATGGGTTTTGCCGCGCAGGTCGCCGACAAGGTCGTGTTCATCGATCAAGGCCGCATCGCCGTGCAGGGCAAACCGCGCGACGTGTTTCACGATGCCGCGCAGCCGCGTCTGCGGCAGTTTCTGCAAAACTACTTCGACCGCAATGCGTTCTGGACGCGCGGCCCCGACGACACCCCGCCCCTATGAGCGCCACCGTTCGCAACAAGCCTCATGGCAAATCGTCCGCCAGCGCGGCCAGCGCCGCGGCCAAAATCGCGCGCGGCAGCGACGAAGCGCCGGCCGCGCGCTACGAGCAGGTCAAACAGCACGTTCGCCAGATCATCGGCTCGGGCGAACGCCAGGCGGGCGACCGTCTGCCTTCGGAGCTCGACCTCGTCGCGACGCTCGGCGTCTCGCGCATGACGGTCAACCGCGCGCTGCGCGAACTCGCCGACGCGGGGCTCGTCACGCGCCTATCGGGCGTCGGCACTTTCGTCGCGCCGAACAAGCCGCAGTCCACGCTATTGATGATCGCCCATATCGGCGACGAGATCCGCTCGCGCGGCCACGCTTATCGCTGCGATATGGTGCTGTTGCAGCGCGAGACCGCGTCGGTCACGGTGTCGAACGCCTTGGGGCTGGCGCCGGGCGCTTCGGTGTTTCATGTGATCTGCGTGCATCGCGAGAACGGTCTGCCGGTGCAGCTCGAAGATCGCTATGTGAATCCGGCCGTCGCGCCGGATTTTCTGCAGCACGATTTCTCGGCGCTGAAGCCGTCCGAGTATCTGCTGACGGTCGTGCCGATGCACGATCTCGAACACGTGGTCGACGCGGCGCTGCCGACGCCTGCCGAAGCAGAGCTGCTCGAAATTCACGCCGAAGAACCGTGCCTGACGCTGACGCGCCGCACGTGGACGGGCGGCGTCGCCGTGACGTTCGCGCGTTTCGTGCATCCGGGTTCGCGCTATCGGCTCGGCTGCCGCTTTTCGCCGAATACCTCGCAGCGCCAGGGATAACGCGCGCTTCAGGCCCTAGACGGTCCCCGCCAGATGAAAACGCGACGCCGGATGCCATAGCCGCACCGACGTCGCGACGTTCTCGCCGACCCACGTGCGCCGCCACAGCAGCAGACACGGCTCGCCGATATCCATCATCAGATGACGCCGCACATGGGCGTCGGGCTTTTGCGCGTAGATGCGAAACTCGGCGCGCTGCACGGGCGCGAGCCGCACCATGTAGTGATTCGGCGTTTCGACCGAGAAGTCCTGCTGCAGATATTCAGGGAACACCTTCGGATTGACGAAGCGGTCCTCGTACTGGATCGGCTCGCCCTCCTCGCTGTGCACGATGCACGAGTGAAACGCGGGACCGCTCGCGAGACCGAGCGCTTCGAGCGCGTCGGCGTCGTCGCTCGGTTCGAGCGTCAGCACGCGCGCCGAATGACGATGACCGCGCGCGGCGATTTCATCGGCGATATTGCGGATCTCCAGCACCGTCGATTCATACCGCTGCGGCGCGACGAAGGTGCCCGAGCCTTGCACGCGCGTGAGCACGCGCTCGGCGGTCAGCTCGCGCAGCGCGCGCGACACCGTCATGCGCGCGACGCCGAACTCCTTGACCAGTTCCGTTTCGGAAGGGATCAGCCCGCCCGGCTTCCATGCGCCTTCGCTGATGCGCTGAAGCACGTAGCGTTTGATCTGCTCGTAGGCGGGCATCGCCTTGACCGGCGTATCGCGATCGCGATCGCGTTCGGCGGAATGCTGTTTCTGCCCGGCCTGTGCGGCGGGCGCTATACGCGCCTGTGTCGTTGTTTTCACTCCAAACCTCATCGGTGGTTCGCCGGTGGTACATGAGGTACACCGTGGCCGGTTCTCCGACGGCCGGGCCCAATCTTACCCGGTTCGACGGTGGGGAGACGGCTGGAACGCGCTACCAGATATACGGCACGAAACGGTAACGCACACGAGCCATGTATTGGGTGTAGCCGTCGAGCTGCCCGGCGAGCAGCCGCTCCTCGCGCACCGCGCGCCAGCCCATCCCGTACCCCATCACGGGCAGCGCCACGAGCCCCCACCACGAGCCGAGCATCAGCGGCGTGCCGACGAAGAACACCAGCGCGGCCGCGTACATCGGATGACGGACGTACGCGTAGGGCCCGGTGTCGGCGACCTTGTGCCCGCGGCTCGACTGAATCTTGACCACCGGTGCGGCATAGCTGTTCGCGCGAAACACGAACCGGCACGTGAAGATGCACAGGAACACGCACAACGCGCCGAGGCCCATGAGCCACGACGGCAGCGGCGCGGACCAGCGAAACCGCATCGCGTCGAAACCCATCAGGATCAGCCAGCCGCACCACGCGGCCCCGATCGCGGCCATGAACACACGATCCCAGTGGCTCTGCTGCGCCTGCACGAACGGCGCGAGCCGCTCCGCGAGCAGCGCGGGATCATGACGCGCGAGCCACAAGCCGAGCCACAGGCTCAATACCGCCAGCTCGAACAGATACCACCATGCTGCCGGCCACGCGAGCGTGCCGGCCGCGCCGAACAGCAGCACGCCCATGAAAACCAGCCACGCCAGCGATTGCAGGATCAGACGTGCGACCATCGCGGCTCCCTCGAGCGGTCGGCTCATGCGGCCTCATCGCGCGTGCGCACGCGCTCGAACACGTCGGCGATATCGATGTCCTCCAGATTCAAGCCGAAACGCTCACGCAGACAGTCGGCGAGTTCGGCGGCGCTCGCGAGGCGCCGTTCGTTGACGATCTGCCCTCGTGCGTCGCGCTCGTTGAACTGATCGTTGAATAGCGCCAGTCGCAGTTCGGGCAACACGCGGCACGCCAGCAGGTTATGAACGAACTTCGAATCCGGTGACGTCGAGGTGTACCAGTTCGAGGTTTCGTAGTCGATCCACTCGACTGCGCGCAGATCGACGTGATAAACGCGGGTCCAGCTCTCGTCCGGCGCCAGCACCTCGAGATAGACGGTGTCGCGCCCCGCGTCGGCGAGACGGAACGTGCCGAGCGGAATCGGCTGCGCGAGGCCGGCGGTCAGCCGCAGCGGCGCGGTCAGCGTCACGGCGCCGAAGCCGACGTCGGCGATCCATGCGTCGCCGTCGATATCGACGCGCAGCACCATATGCGTGCGCGGCGCAATCGTGCCGGGCTCGCGGCCCCACACGACGCGCGCAAGCATCGGTGTGACCCTGAAGCCGAGTTGCATCAGCACGTTCGCGAACAGAATGTTCTGCTCGAAGCAGTAGCCACCGCGCTTTTCGGTCACGAGCTTGCGTTCGACGGCTTCGAGCTCGAGCCTGACGGGCCGGCGCGTCAACGGGTTCAGGTTCTCGAACGGGATCGCGGCGGGATGGAGCCGGTGAATCGCTCGCAGCACGTCGAGCGTGGCGGCGCGCGGGCCCTGATAGCCGATCCGGGCGAAGTAGTTTTCCAGATTGATGGTGTGGGACATCGGCGGAATTCCGGTTGGACTGCGGGTTCGACGCGATCATAGCGGCTTTCGGCGCTGACTCGACCGCGCGCGGGACGAAGCGAAAACGCGCCTACAACCCCTTCAACGCCGACGTCGCGATCGACGGCACCGTGATGCCGTGGCTCGATGCGAACTGCACGGCCGAGCCCAGCGTCGACATCAGCGACTGCAACTGCCCCGGCGCCGATTGCGCGATATACGAAGCGCTTTGCGCAGTCTGCGGATTGAGGCCCGATTGCAGCAGCGACGACGGACTCATCTGACCGAGGCTGCCGAGCCCCGACTGCAAGCTCGAATACTGGCTCACACCCTTGCCGAGCGACGACAGACCTTGCGTGAACGCTTCCTTGTTGACCGGCGTCGCAGACGCGCCGCCACTTGCATGATTCGCGAACGCATCGGTCAGCTTCTGCGACAGCGACTGCTGGGTGCTGCCGACCTGCGTCAACTGACTGACCGACGGCGTGCCGCCGCTGAGCAGCCCCGCCGCCTGCTGCGCCTGGCCGGCGGCACTCGTCATGCCCATCGCCGACGCGAGGCTCGACTGTCCGCTCAGCACCTGCTGGTTCGCGCCCACGTAACTCTGCAGCAACTGCGACACGCCGCCCGACGACGCCCCGGCACCCGCCGCGCTATCGCCACCCCCGCCGATGCCGAACTGCTTCAGATTCAACTGCGCGTGCGCTGCGCCGCCCAGCAACAGACCACCACTCACCAGCAACGAAACCAGAAGAATGCGCTTGCCCATCTCTACCTCCTTACTTTGACTTTCGGGGTGACTCGTGCGCTTCGACACCTCGCCGTTTCGCACGTTCGGCCTGACTACATCAATACATTTTCATTACGCGCCAATGAATATCTGTTTACGTCCTCATAAAGTTTAGACGCAGTCCGTAAATCCGGGAATTACATGCTAGTAATATTGTTGCGAATCGTTCTCATTTGTGTTGACTGCCGCAATACGCCTGCGTACGATCACGCCATCAGCCGCTTTGGCAGCCTCGGACAACACGCGATGTCGCGCCAGGCAGTCGCAGATTGATCACATCGATCGAAACAACACTCATAAGGATTTCGATGAAGTTCGCCCAACTCAATGGATCGCGTGCCAATGCGCGTCCGGTTTGCGACGCTTGCGCAGGTCCCGGCGCAACTCATCGTACGCGTTTGCCTTCGATGCGGCGCGTCGCACTGTGCACGGCCTTCGCGTGTGCCTCGTTGACCGGCCACGCGGCGCTGGCCGAAGCCAATCCCGATGCGAACCCGGAAGCGCCCGAGGCCGACCTGAACATTCAGGCGACGCAAACCAACCAGTGGACGGGCCTCTGGAACCGCCAGCAATTGCTCGGCGACATGGGCGGCCTGCGTCCGTGGCTCGGCAAGTACGGCATGACCTTCACGCTGACCGAAACCAGCGAAGTGCTGGCCAATCTGCGCGGCGGTCTCGCGCGCGGCGTCGACTACGACGGCCTGACCACCGCGACCTTGCAGATGGATACGCAAAAGGCGTTCGGCCTGCCGGGCGGCCTCTTCAACGTCAGCGCACTGCAAATTCACGGCGCGAACCTGAGCGCGAACAAGCTCGGCACGTTGAATACCGCGAGCGGCATCGAGGCCGACGACGCGACGCGTCTGTGGGAGCTCTGGTATCAGCAGTCGTTCCTGAACAAACGCGTGGACGTGAAGATCGGTCAGCAGAGTCTCGACCAGGAATTCATCACGAGCACGTATGCGGCCCTGTTCCTCAACACGATGTTCGGCTGGCCCGCGCTGCCCTCGTACGACATGCCGTCGGGCGGTCCCGCCTATCCGCTCGCGGGTCTCGGCGTGCGCGTGCGCGGCCAGATCACCCCTTCGTTGACCGCGCTTGCCGGCGCGTATTCGGGCGACCCGCTCGGCAACGACCCGGACAACATGAGCGGCACGAACTTCAACCTGCATAACGGCGCGTTGTGGATCGGCGAGTTGCAGTACGCGATCAACCAGCCGGCCGAAGGAGAAATGGTCGGCACGGGCGGCGGCGGTCTGCCGGGCACCTACAAGCTCGGCGTCTGGTACAACACCAACAAGTTCGCCGATCAGCGCTACGACAACATGGGGCTGTCGCTCGCGAATCCGGCGTCGACCGGCATTCCGGTGAATCGCAGCGGCAACTACAGCTTCTATGCGGTCGCCGATCAGATGGTGTGGCGCCCCGACTCCGACGAACCACGCAGTCTCGGCGTGTTCGCACGCGTGATGGGCGCGCCGGGCGACCGCAACCTCGTGCAAGTCGCGGCCAACCTCGGCGTCGTGCTGAAGGCGCCGTTCAAGGGCCGTGACAACGACAGCGCCGGTCTCGCGCTGACCTACATCAAGGTCGGCAGTCATGTGAACGGACTCGACAAGGACTTCCTGGCATTCAACGGCAGCCCCTACGGCGTGCGCACCAGCGAAACCACGCTCGAGGCGACCTACCAGTACCAGGTCAATCCGTGGTGGCAGTTGCAGGCCGACGCGCAATACACGTTCAACGCCGGTGCGGGCCAGAACCCGAACGACCCGACGCAGCCGCTGCGCAACACCTTCGTCGTCGGCATGCGGACCAATATCAACTTCTGACGCCGCCCGCCGCGCGCTTTCATCCTCGCAAGCACATGCCACCCCACGCAACCGGACCAGCGCTTCCCATGCTTTCTATCGTCGCCGCCACTCCCGCTTTGTGCACCCGCACGGAGGCCCAATCGTGAATCAACTCACGCGCAAGCTTGCGGCGCGCGCCGCGCGAGCCCTGCTCGCCGCGATGGCCGGCGCCGCCGCTCTCACGATGGCCGCCAGCGCGCAGGCCGAGCCGCAAGGCTTCCTTGAAACGATCAAGCATCACACGACGCTGATCAACACCGTGCCGGATAACGGCGACCAGAATCCGTACGCGCTCGTGGTCGCGCCGGTCAGCGCGGGCACCGTGAAGAAAGGCGACGTGCTGGTCGGCAACTTCAACAACTCGACGAACCTGCAGGGCACCGGCAGCACGATCATCAACTATCACCCGGACACCAGACAGATGACGGTGTTCGCGACCGTGCCGCGCGATCTGAAGGAATGCCCGGGCGGCATCGGCCTGTCGACCGCGATGACGATGCTGAAGTCGGGCTGGGTGATCGTCGGCAGCACGCCGAGCAACGACGGCACGACCGGCACCAAGGGCGCTGGCTGCCTGATCGTGATCGACCCGCAAGGCAAGATCGCGTCGACGATCTCGACGCCGAACATCAACGATCCGTGGGGCAACATGGCGGTCGTCGACAACGGCACGAGCGCAACGCTGTTCGTCAGCAACGCGGGCTTCGGCGTCGGCGACGCGCAAGGCAATCCGCCCGTGTTCAAGCAGGCCACCGTGCTGCGCCTCGACCTCGACGTGCCGGCAGGCAAGCCGCCCGTCGTGAAGCAGGAAACCGTGATCGGCAGCGGCTTCGGCGCGCAGGCCGACAAGGGCGTGTTCCTCGTCGGGCCGACCGGCCTCGCGCTGTCGGCCGATCAGAAACTGCTGTACGTGTCCGACGCGATCGGCAACCGCATCACCGCGATCGACGATCCGCTCACGCGCGACAGCAGCGCGGGCGTCGGCCGCCAGTTGACCGCCGACGGCCTGCTGCATCGTCCGCTCGCGATGGTCACCGCGCCCAATGGCCACCTGCTGGTGACCAACGCGTTGAACGGCCAGGTCGTCGAGATCGATCCGGCGACCGGCAAGCAGCTGTACGCACGCTGGATCGATACCGACAAGGCGCAATCGCCCCCCGGCAACGGCGACCTGTTCGGTATCGCGATGACGCCGGAAGGCGACGGCTTCTACTACGTCGAAGACGACGTGAACACACTGGTGCTCGCGAAGTAGGCGGCACCCAGGTTTCAGGAAGGTGAACTGACCATGACAAACGATCACCCCCCACGGCCGTCACGACGCGGCTTCCTGAAGGCGGGGGGCGCGGCGGTCGCCGCCGGCGCGAGTCTCGGCGCGGGCCTCGCGACCTCGCCGCCCGCGCTCGCGAAGGCGCCCGCGCATAGTGCCCAGAACGCCGATCCGCAGTTCGCGGCCGAGCCGTTCTACGGTCCGCATCAAGGCGGTATCGTCACGCCGCAGCAGAGCCACACCTACGTCGCCGCGCTCGATCTGACCACCGACAAGCGCGACGAAGTGATCGCCCTGCTGCGCACGTGGACCGAAGCAGCCGCGCGCCTGACGCAAGGCGGCACGGCCTTCGCTCTGCCCGCCGGCGACGGCGGCGGCGACCAGGCCGCCCCCGATTCCGGCGACGTGCTGGGCCTCGGCCCGAACGGTCTGACGATCACGTTCGGCTTCGGCCCCGGCCTCTTCACGAAGGACGGCAAGGACCGCTACGGGCTTGCGTCGCGCCGCCCCGCCGCGCTCGTCGATTTGCCGCGCTTCAACGGCGATCAGCTTATCAAGGAGAAGACCGGCGGCGACCTGTTCATCCAGGCGTGCGCGAACGACGCGCAGGTTGCGTTTCACGCGGTACGCCAACTGACGCGCCGTGCCTACGGCGTCGCGGCGATGCGCTGGGGCCAGGCCGGTTTCCTGTCCGGTCCGCGCGCTCAGACGCCGCGCAACCTGATGGGCTTCAAGGACGGCACCAACAATCCGGCGACCGCGAAGCCTGAGCTGATGAACCAGTTCGTGTGGGCTCGCGCCACCGACGACGCGCCGTGGATGGAAGGCGGCACCTACACGGTCGTGCGCCGCATCCGCATCACGCTCGAACACTGGGACAACACCGAGCTCGGTTTCCAGGAACAGGTGTTCGGCCGCCACAAATACAGCGGCGCGCCGATCGGCAGCAAGCATGAATTCGACGCGGTGGATCTGAAGGCCGAGGACAAGGACGGTAACCCGGTGATCCCCGAGAACTCGCACGTGCGTCTGTCGAATCCGGCGAGCAACAACGGCGCGCAGATTCTGCGCCGCTCGTATTCGTACAACGAAGGCACGAACTTCTATATCGAGCGCTGGCCGCCGTGGCGCCAGGAAACCGAGTACGACGCGGGGCTGATTTTCATCGCGCACCAGAGCGACCCGCGCACCGGCTTCATCCCGATCAACGACCGGCTCGCGAAGTTCGACATGATGAACCAGTTCACGACTCACGTCGGCAGCGCGATTTTCGTCGTGCCGCCGGGCGCGAAGCCGGGTTCGTATGTCGGCGCGGGGCTGTTCGAGACGTGATGCAGCAAATGAAGCACGCCGGGCGTGCAGCGCCTGGCTCACTCAACACAATCAAAACGGACTTCTGCAACATGGCTCATTCCTGGTTTGCCACCCGTCTGCGCGCGCTCGGCAGCATGGCCGCGCTGTCGCTCACCGCGCTCGCGACGATGCCCTCGGCGGCTCACTCGGCGTCGATCACGCTGTACAACGCGCAGCACGAGCAGGTCGTCAATCTGCTCGCAAAGGACTTCGAAAAGCAGTCGGGCATCTCGGTGAAAGTGCGCAACGGCGAAGGCCCGGCGCTCGCCGCGCAGATCGTCGCGGAAGGCGCGGCCTCGCCCGCCGACGTGTACTTCACGGAGAACTCGCCGGAGCTGATGCTGCTCGAGGAAAAGGGGCTGCTCGCGAAGGTCGACGAAGCGACGCTCCGCGCGGTGCCGGCACGTTTCAATTCGCCGAGCGGTGTATGGGTCGCCGTGACCGCGCGCGAGAGCGTGCTCGCCTACAACACGACGAAGCTGCAGCCGTCGCAACTGCCGCAATCGGTGCTCGACCTTGCGAAGCCTGAATGGAAAGGCAAGGTCGGCATCGCGCCGAGCGACGCCGACTTCCTGCCACTCGTGAGCGCGGTGCTGGCCCTGAAGGGTGAAGAGCAGACGCTCGCGTGGCTGAAGGGTCTCAAAGCCAACTCGCAGATCTTCGACGATGACGAAGGCGTGGTCGCCGCGGTCAATCGCGGCGGGGTCGCGGCCGGTCTGATCAACAACTACTACTGGTCGCGTCTGCATGCGGAAATCGGCGATGCGAAAACCCGCAGCGCGATCTATCACTTCGGCCACGGCGACGCCGGCGCGCTCGTCAACGTATCGGGCGCGGGCGTGCTGAAGTCCGCCCACAACGCGGACGGCGCGCAGAAGTTTCTCGCCTATCTGGTCAGCGAACGCGCACAGCAGCTGATGGCCAACAGCCACGTGATGTTCGAATATCCGCTGCATGCGGGTGTCGCGCCGGACCCGATCCTCAAGCCGTTTGCCGAACTGACTCCGCCCACGCTGACGATCCAGCAGCTCGGCGACGATAGCCAGGCCGGCAAGCTGCTACGTCAGGCAGGCCTGCTGTAAATGAGCGAAGCACTGTCAGCCGGTCCGCCGGCTGTCCCCCCAGCCCCGGCGCGCGGCCGGACGCGCGCGCCGCGCAGCCTTTTTGCGGCGGCAGCACTCAGCGCTTTGCTGGTGCTGCTGCCGATTGCGTTTACGTTCTGGCGCGCGGCGAGCTTCGGGATCGGCGACGCGCTCGATCTGATCTGGCGGCCCCTCGTCGGCGAGCTGCTCGTCAATACGGTGTTGATCACCGTCACGACTACCCTCGTTTGCGCGGTGATCGGCACGGCCGCCGCGTGGTTCGTCGAGCGCACGCATCTTCCCGGACGGCGCGCGTGGGCCGTGCTGTGCGCCGCGCCGCTCGCGATGCCGGCCTTCATTTCGAGCTATGCGTGGGTGTCGTTGAGCGAGGACTTGCAGGACTTCAACGGCGCGCTGCTGGTCTTGACCTGCGCGTATTTTCCGCTCGTCTATCTGCCGGTCGCCGCCGCGCTGCGCGGCATGGACCCGGCACTCGAAGAAAGCGCGCGCGCACTCGGCTGCAACCGCTGGACGAGTTTCGCGCGCGTCGTGCTGCCGCAACTGCGGCCGGCGCTGCTCGGCGGCATGCTGCTCGTCGCGCTCGGCGTGCTATCGGAATTCGGCGCGTTCACGCTGCTGCGCTTTCATACGTTCACCACGCAGATCTACGCGGAATATCGCACCAGCTTCGACGGCGGCGGTGCATCGCTGCTCGCGTGTCTGCTGATCGTGATCTGCCTCGTCGTGCTTGCGTTCGAGTTTCGCGTGCGCGGTGCAGCGCGCTACGAGCGCGTCGACCGCGGCACGCGCCGCGCGGTGTTGCGCTACGAGCTCGGCGGGTGGCGCTGGCTCGTCGTCGCGGGCTTTGCGCTGCTGACGCTTGCGACGCTCGGCGTACCGCTCGGCATGATCGGCTTCTGGCTCACGCAGCCGGGCGCGGCCGCCGTGACGCCCGCCGACGTATCGCCCGAACTGCTGTGGAACGCGACGTGTTCGTCGCTGGGTTTCGGCCTCGCGGCCGCCGCGCTGACCACGTTGCTCGTGGTGCCGCTCGCGTTTCTGCTGGTGCGTTATCCGACGCGTTTCGCGACGCTGTTCGAGCGCACCGTGTTTCTCGCGCAGGGCGTGCCGGGGCTCGTGATTGCGCTCGCGATCGTCTCGCTCGCCGTGCATGCGCTGCAGCCGCTCTATCAAAGTGCGACGCTGCTGATCGTCGCCTACGCGATCCTGTTCATGCCGGTCGCGCTCGTCAGCGTGCGCGCGGCATTCATGCAGGCGCAGCCGCGCCTCGAGGAAACCGCGCGCGCGCTCGGCCTTGACTGGACGCAGACGCTCGTGCGCGTCGTGCTGCCGCTCGCGGGCCCCGGGCTCGGCGCTGCCGCGGCGATGGTGTTCATCTCGGTCGTCACCGAACTGAACGCGACGCTGCTGCTGTCGCCGCTCGACACGCAAACGCTGGCGACCCAGGTGTGGGCCGACACGTCGACGATGGCGTTCGCCGCGGCCGCGCCGTATGCGGCGCTGCTGACCGGCATCTCGCTGTGCGCGTCGGGGCTGCTGTTCGCGCTGCTCGGCCGCTCGGCGCTGCTCGGCGAGCGCGGCTGACACGCGCCGGCTTTTTCATCGCTGCTTTTGTTCGACTACTTCGGATTTTCATGAGCGAACTTCGTATCCGCGGACTGCAGAAATCGTTCGACGGTCACCCGGTGCTGCACGGCCTCGATCTCTCGGTCGAGCGCGGCACGCTGCTCGCGCTGCTTGGGCCCTCGGGCAGCGGCAAGACCACGCTGCTGCGGCTGTTGTGCGGCTTCGAGCGCGCGGACGGCGGCAGCGTCGAGATCGATGGCCGGCGCGTCGTCGGCGACAACCTGCACGTACCGTCGGAGCAACGCCGCATCGGCTACGTGCCGCAGGAAGGCGCGCTGTTTCCGCATCTGTCGGTCGCGGACAACATCGTGTTCGGTCTGCCACGCACGCAGCGCCGCGCGCGCCATCGCGTCGCTGAGTTGCTGGAGCTGGTCGGCCTGCCCGCGCATTTTGGCGAGCGCGCGCCGCAGCAACTGTCGGGCGGTCAACAGCAACGTGTCGCGCTCGCCCGTGCGCTCGCACCCGCGCCGACGCTGATCATGCTCGACGAGCCGTTCTCCTCGCTCGACGCCGCGCTGCGCGTCGAAACGCGCCTGGCGGTCGCAAGTGCGCTGGCCGCGGCCGGCGCGACTGCCGTGCTGGTCACGCACGATCAGTCCGAGGCGTTGTCGCTCGGGCATGAGGTCGCGGTGCTGTGGAACGGGAGGCTGATCCAGACCGCGACGCCCGAAGTGCTATACCGCCGGCCGGTGACGCGCGAGCTTGCGTCGTTCATTGGCGAGGCGGTGTTGTTGCCGGGCATCGCGCAACGGGATCGCGCGAGTTGCGAGCTCGGCGAACTCGCACTGGTCGCGCCCGTCGGCCACGGTGCGGTCGACGTGATGGTGCGTCCCGAGCAGATCCGCCTGCTGCGCGCCGATGAAACCGCGCGCACAGGCGCCGCGCACGACGCGCTCGTCACTGACGTGATCTTCCAGGGGCAGGACGCAAGCGTCGCGCTGCAATTGCAGTCCGCGACGCGGGCGATGGTGCGCGCGCGCGTGCCCGGTTATCTGTGCCCGCGTCCGGGTGAGCGCGTGCGGCTCGCGGTCGAGGGTGAAGTGACCGCCTATTCGCGTGCCTGAACGGCTAAGGCTGGCGCGCTCGGCTACCGCAGCGACAGATCCTGCACCATCTGCTGCGCCAGATAATCGCAGGTCGGCCGATCCGATTTCGCGCTGCGCGCGACCACGATTTCGAGCGGCGCGATTCTCGGCAGGCCCTGCGCGTCGCCGAGTATCGCGAGCCGCGGCGGCACGCTGCACCGCGTCAGCGCAATCACCGACAAACCGGCATCCACGGTCGCGACGAGCCCCATCAGGCTCGCGCTGCTGAACGCCGCGCGATAACGGATGCGCGCGCCATCCAGCGCAGCCAGCGTGTGCTGGCGCGCGACGCAGCCCGGCTCGTACAACCCCACCGGCAACGGCGAGGCCTTCAGCACCGGCGTGTCGACCGACGCCCCCACCCACACCATCGGTTCGCTGCGCACGAATTCGCCGCGCATCCTACGGTCGCGCGTGACGAATGCGAGGTCGATCTTGTTGTCCGCGAGCATCGGCGCGAGTGCCGTGCTCTGCGCGCAGACGATCTCGATCTCGACGCGCGGGTACAGCGTCGCGAAACGCCGCAACACCGGCGATAGCAGCGACGACACATAGTCGTCCGGCGCGCCGAGCACCACCCGCCCGGTCACCTCGGGCCGCACGATCGCCGACCACGCCTCCTCCTGCAACGCAAGCGCGCGCCGCGCGTATTCGAGCAGCGTACTGCCGGGCCGCGTCAGCGACAGGTTGCGCGTGTTGCGTGCGAACAGCGTCGTGCCGAGCATCGTTTCGAGCCGCTTGATCTGCATGCTGACCGCCGCCTGCGAGCGATGCACGCTCGCCGCCGCCTTCGTGAAGCTGCCCGCCTCCACGACCGCGACGAAGCTGCGCAACAGATCGACGTCGAATTCAGGGTTCACGATTTATCAACCGGGCTTATGGAATTGCTCAATTTAATTCGTTTGTGAACAGGTCGCAAGCGGCGCAATACTCGCAAGCATCATGTTTCGGAGTCATTGCGCATGTCCCTCACCTCACGTCAACAAGGCGCGATCACGCTGGCGAGCGGCGGCCTGCTGATGGGCACGATCGGCGTTTTCGTCGAGGAGGCGCGGCTCGATGCGCTGACGCTCGTGTTCTTCCGCTGCCTGTTCGGCTTTCTCTCGCTCGCCGCCTATTGCGCGTGGAAGGGCTTTTTCACGCGCGCACAGTTCACGCGCCGCACGGTCGCGCTCGCGCTGATTTCCGGCGTGCTGATGGTCACGCAATGGGTCGGCTTTTTCGATGCGATTCATCGCACCAGCATCGCGGTCGCGACCGTCGTATTTCATGTGCAGCCGTTCTGGGTCGTGCTGATCGGCGCGGCGCTCTTTAACGAGCGGCTCGGCGCGGACCGGCTCGGCTGGATCGCGACGGCGTTCGTCGGGCTCGTGCTCGCGTCGGGCGTGATCGCGGCCGGAAACCTGCAAGGCCACAGCAGCTATCTGATCGGCTTGAGCGAAGCGCTGCTCGGCTCGCTGCTGTATGCGAGCGTCACGCTGATCGCGAAGAGCCTCGGCGAAATGCGCCCGCATCTGCTGACGCTCACGCAATGCGCGGTCGGCGTGATCTGCCTGCCTCTGATCGCGCCGCTCATCGCGCCTTTGACGCTCACGCATATCGGTCCGATGCAGTGGTTCTGGCTGATCGGCATGGGCGTGCTGCACACGGGATTGTCGTATGTGCTGATTTACGGCGCGCTGCCCAAGCTCAGCACGCCAGTGATCGCGGTGCTGTTGTTCGTTTATCCGCTGACCGCGATCGTCGTGGATGCGCTCGTGTATGGCCGTGCGCTATCGCTGTCTCAACTGGCGGGCATGGCGCTGATCGTCGCCGCGAGTCTCGGCGTCAATCTCGGCTGGCCGTTGCTGACGCTGCTGCATCCGGGTGGGCGGGCACGCAGTCACGCGAAGTAAAGCGCGCCGCCCGCCCGGTTCTTACTGCGGCAGCGTCTCGCCCTTCGTCTCCGGCGCGAACGGAATCACGAACAGGCCGAGCACGAACACGAGCGCGGTCAACGCGATCGGCACGCCGAGCGTCTGCATATGCAGCACCGCCGCGCCGAGCAGAAAGTTGACGCCGGCGCCGACGAAGCGTCCAAACGACGTGCAGAACGCAAACGCCGTCGCGCGTACGCGGGTTTCGAACTGCTCGGGCAGCCACAGGCTGAACAACGCGAAGTTGCCGCCGAAAAAGCCCAGCACGAACAGCCACGCGATGAACGGCGCGAGCCCGTTCGGCAGATAGAACGCCCAACCGAAGCTCGCCGCGATCGACACCGCCATCCCCGCGAAGTACACCGCGAGCGTCATCTTGCGGCCGATGCGCTCGGCCAGTGGCGGCAGCGCGAGACAACCGAGGATCGTGCCGATCGACAGCAAGCCGGTCGCGAGCGACGCGGTGCGAATCGAATCGCCCTTGGACATGCCGGCGCGCGCCGCCAGTTGGATCACCGCGGACGGCTCGTAGACGGCGCCCGCCCACAGCCCGATGATCGCGATCGTCAGCAGAATGCACGCGACCCATGTGCGACGCCGGTAAGCCGGCCCCATGATCTCGCGCAACGGCTTCACGCGCACCGTCTTTGCGTCGGCTTTCTGCCACTTCTCCGGCTCCTTCACGCGCAGCAGAATCAGAATCGCGACGACGACCGGTACCGCGCCGGTCAGGAACATCGCGCGCCAGCCGAAATGCACGCCGACCGTGTAATTGAGCGCAGCCGCGAGGAAGAAGCCCGCGTAGTAGCCGGTCTGCAGATAACCGGCGCCCATTTTGCGACGATCCTCCGGCCAGGCCTCGGCAACGTAGGTGCCCGCGAGCGCCCACTCCCCGCCGATCCCGACGCCCGCGATGAAGCGAAAAATACCGAGCTGCCACACATTGGTCGAGGTCGCGGCGAGCCCGGTGAAAATCGCGAACGTGAAGATGGTGGCGGCGAGCACCTTGGTGCGGCCGAAGCGATCGGCGAGCGGTCCCCAGATGAACGACAGTCCCCAACCGACCAGAAACAGCGCGAACAGGATCGATCCCGCGAGGCCGACATTCGACGGCGTCGCCGCGAAGCCCGAACGCGGCAACAGCTCGGTCAGCGCGGGCGTGAGCACCAGCGCGTAAATGAACGAGTCCATGCCGTCGAGCGTCCAGCCGGCCCACGCTCCCCAGAACCCTGCGATCTGCGAACGATTGAGCGGTGTGCGCTGACGCGCGACCGCTCGTCGGTCGGTTACTGTATTCATCATGCTCCTCCGGCCTACGATAGTTGAACGTAACGAAGAAAGGGACGGGCGCGCTTGGGGATGGCTCGACGACGTTGATTGATCGGCGATGTCCTCGTACAACTCATTCAGAGGACGGCGCGAGCACCTGCCTGGAATGTGGTTCAAGACTTCCGGGTTTGCCCGCGCCGAAATGCGCGTCTTTTCATATATAATATTTGATACCATGACCGACGCAACTGAAGGTTTTCCCCTGGACGCCGCCATGTCCGGTTCGTTTCTTCCGGCCGCCGCGCCGCGCGAAAGCACCTCGCACATGATTGCTGAGGCGCTGCGCGCGGCGATCGTCGACGGCACGCTCGCGCCTGGCGCCCCGCTGCGCCAGGACGCGATTGCCCGGCATTTCTCGGTCAGTGCGATTCCCGTGCGTGAGGCGCTGCGCCAGCTCGAAAGCGAGGGCTGGGCACGCGCGGCGGTCCATAAAGGCGCGAGCGTCGCGCCGCTGTCCGCCAACGAAGCGCGCGAGATCTACGAGATCCGCTCGGCGCTCGAAAGTCTCGCGCTCGGTCTTGCGATTCCGCATCACACCGCCGCGACGCTGCGCGAAGCCAGGGACTTGTGCCGCGCTGCCGAGCGCGAAGAGGATCCGTCGCTATACGTCACGCGCAATGCCGCGTTTCATATGTGTCTCTACGCGCCCGCCGGCCGGCCGCAGCTCGAGGACATGATCGGCTTGCTGCACCGGCGCGGCGAACGCTATCTGCGCCTGAAGTTCGGCTTGCCGTCATACAAGGGCGAGTCCGACAGTGAGCACGCCGCGCTGCTCGATGCCGTCGAGCGCCGCGATATCGCGACCGCGCAGTCGCTGGTGGTCGCGCATCTGCTCGGCACCGGCGAGCTTCTGCATCGTTTCCTGACCGAGCGCGCGCGCGAAGAAGCGCTTGCGCATCAACCGAAGCCGCGCGGCCGCCGTCCGCGCGTCACCACCGGGAGCTGATCGAACCGATGACCGAGCCGATGAAACACCCCGCCGAAGCCGCCGCATCGCGGTCCACTGCCCGCTCGTGGACGACCCGGCGCGACGAAAAGAACCGCCGCCTCGCGGCCATCGCGCCGTGGCTCGAAGACGGCGTGCTGCCTACGCACCGCATCGTCGATGCGCTCGAAACGCTGATCCAGCCCGGCGAGCGCGTCGCGCTCGAAGGCGACAACCAGAAGCAGGCCGACTTCCTGTCGCGCTCGCTCGCCACGGTCGATCCTCACAAGCTGCACGACGTGCATCTGCTGATTTCGAGCATCAGTCGTCCTGAGCACTTGACGCTGTTCGAGCGCGGCATCGCGCACAAGGTCGATTTCTCGTTCGCGGGGCCGCAGAGTCTGCGCGTCGCGCAACTGCTCGAAGACGGCCAGCTCGAAATCGGCGCGATCTATACGTATGTCGAGCTGTATGCGCGCATGTTCGTCGACCTGACGCCGCACGTTGCACTGCTGTGCGCGGACAAGGCCGACCGTCACGGCAATCTGTACACCGGCCCGAATACCGAGGACACGCCGACGATCGCCGAGGCCGCCGCGTTCCGTCACGGCATCGTGATCGTGCAGGTCAACGAGATCGTCGACGAATTGCCGCGTGTCGACATTCCGGGCTCGTGGGTCGACGTGGTCGTGCAGGCGGACCGGCCGTTCGCGGTCGAGCCGCTGTTCACGCGCGATCCGCGTCATATCGGCGACTTGCAGGTGCTGACCGCGATGATGGTGATACGCGGCATCTACGAGCCGTATGGCGTCACGTCGCTGAATCACGGCATCGGCTTCGATACCGCGGCGATCGAACTGCTGCTGCCCACCTACGGCGAATCGCTCGGTCTGAAGGGCAGGATCTGCCGCAACTGGACACTCAATCCGCACCCGACGATGATCCCCGCGATCGAATCGGGCTGGGTCGACAGCATCCATTGCTTCGGCAGCGAGGTCGGCATGGAGGCGTATATCGAGGCGCGCGCCGATGTGTTCTTCACCGGCAACGACGGCAGCCTGCGCTCGAACCGCGTGCTGTGTCAGTTGGCCGGGCAATACGGCGTCGACCTGTTCATCGGCTCGACGCTGCAGATCGATGCGGACGCGAATTCGTCGACGGTCACGCGCGGACGCCTCGCCGGTTTTGGCGGCGCGCCGAACATGGGCCACGATCCGCGCGGCCGACGTCATTCGAGCGAGGCGTGGCTGAAGCTGTTGAAGGGCGACGGCGCGGTGTCGCGTGGCCAGAAGCTCGTCGTGCAACTCGCGGAAACGTACAAGAAAGGCGGCGAGCCGACCTTCGTCGATGAACTCGACGCGGTCGCGGTCGGCGCGAAAAACGGCATGCCGATCGCGCCGGTGATGATCTACGGCGACGACGTGAGCCATGTGGTCACCGAGGAAGGCATCGCGCATCTGCACAAGGCCGAAGGCATCGACGAGCGGCGCGCGGCGGTCGCGGCGGTGGCCGGTGTCACGCCGATCGGTCTGCGCGCGAAGCCCGAGAAAACCGCGGAATTGCGCCGGCGCGGCATCGTCGCGTATCCGGAAGATCTCGGCATCCGGCGCGGCGACGCGAAGCGTTCGCTGCTCGCGGCGCGCAGCATCGACGATCTGGTCACGTGGTCGGGTGGACTGTACGCGCCGCCCGCGCGCTTCCGGAGCTGGTGACGATGGCGTCCGCTGCTGTTCTTCCCGAACGGTTGGACGCGCCGCATGCTTCGGTCCTACACGATGCATGTGGCAGGTCGCCGGTCGCGCCGTTTTCCGACGCCCAACTCGCGCGCGACGCGATCACCGCGCTGATCGACGAGGCGGAGCTCACGCCGAAGCCCGCGCTCGTCGACCGGCGCGGCAGCGGCGCGCATCGCGACCTCGATCTCGCGATCATGCGGCGCTCCGCGCACGCGCTCGAACCGACCTTCGCGGCGCTGGCGCGCACGGCGCGCCGCCGCGGCGAACCCTCGGCGCTGCTGCGCGCCGAACTCGCGCAGATCGGCCGCGCGGGCGAACAGGAGATGATGCAGGCGACAGGAGGGAGCAATGCGCATCGCGGCGCGATCTGGATCATCGGCTTGCTGGTTGCGGGCGTGGCGCTCGAAACGGCTTCGAGTTCCTCCATGCGTGCGCACAGACCTGGCGATCCCAACCATCTCGATAGCTCGCGCGTCTGCACGCTGGCCGCGCAGATCGCCTGCTTCCCGGATCGCTTCGCCGCTTCGTCCGATAGCCACGGCGAACGCGCGCGTCGACGCTATCAGGTCGGCGGCGCGCGGCGCGAAGCGCAGGACGGCTTTCCGCACGCGCTCGAGGTCGGCCTGCCGGCATTGCACGCGGCCCGCGCACGCGGCCTCGACGAAAACGCCGCGCGCATCGATGCGTTGCTCGCGATCATGAGCACGCTCGACGATACCTGCCTGCTGCATCGCGCGGGACTCGCCGGCTTGCATGCGGGGCAGCGCGGCGCGCGGCGCGTGCTCGACGCGGGCGGCAGTTCGACAGCCGCGGGCCGCGTCGCGCTCGACGCGCTCGAACGCGAACTGCTGTCGCTGAACGCATCGCCGGGCGGCGCGGCCGATCTGCTCGCCGCCACCCTCTTTCTCGACATGCTGGCGCATCGCGACGCCAGCCGGAGCTGAGCCTCATGGAACATTTGACCTTTGACTATCCGGCGCAACGCGCCGTCACGACCCGCGCGCACGTCGGCGTGGTCGGCTCGGGCGATCTGGAAGTGCTGCTGTCGCCTGCCGCCGCCGATCCAGGCGGTTCGGCGCTCGCCGCGCACGTGGTGGTGCGCACCAGCGTCGACGGCTATAGCCACATCTGGAAGAGCGTGCTCGACCGCTTCTTCACGCGCTACGACGGCGCCGCGCACATCGAGATCAACGACTTCGGCGCGACGCCGGGCGTAGTCGCGTTGCGGCTCGCCGAAGCGGTCGAAGCGGCCGAGGAAGGAGACAGCGTATGAGCACGAGCGCCAGCGTAGATAGCGCGCCGCTGCTGCGCGAGAGCTTCATCGAACTGCCCGCGCGCGAGCGCGCCCGCTCGCTGCTCGACGCGGGCAGCTTCCGCGAACTGCTCGGACCGTTCGATCGCATCGGGTCGCCGTGGCTGCCCTTGCAGGGCATCGTCTGCCAGGCCGACGACGGCTGCGTGATCGCGCGCGGCACGATCGACGGCGAACCGGCCGTAGTCGCCGCGATCGAATCGGCGTTCCAGGGCGGCAGCATCGGCGAAGTGTCGGGCAGCAAGATCGCCGCGGCGCTCGAGATGGCGCTACGCGACTGCGAGCGTGGCAAGCGCGTGCGCCCGGTCGTGCTGTTCGAGACCGGCGGCGTGCGGTTGCAGGAAGCGAACCTTGGGCTTGCGGTCATCGCCGAGATTCAGGCGGCGATCGTCGCGCTGCGCCGGCGCGTGCCGGTGGTCGGCGTGATCGCGGGCATGGTCGGCTGCTTTGGCGGCATGTCGCTCGCGGCCGCGCTGTGCTCGTATCTGATCGTGACGAAGCAGGGACGGCTCGGCATGAACGGACCTGAAGTAATCGAACAGGAAGCCGGTATCGAAGAACTCGATGCGAGCGATCGCCGCCGCGTATGGCAACTGATCGGCGGCGAGCAGCGCGTCGCGAGCGCGCTCGCCGACACACTCGTCGACGACGATGCCGAGGCCGTGCGCGCCGCCGTACGCGCCGCGTTCGCGCAAGGCGTGCCGGACACGCATCGCAGCGAGCAGGTCGACATGTTCTTGCAGAGGCTCGCGCGGATCGATCCGGCAAGCGTCACGCCCGAGACGCTGCGTGATGTGTACAACCCGCAAGGGCGCGATGCGTCGAACAAGGAGCAGGCATGAACGACACGATACTCACGCGCGGCGCGCGCTGGTTCAATGCACTTGCCGGTGAACCGTCGAGCGCGGCGCCCGTCTGGAGCGGCGATGCGCCGCTCGGCGGCGACACCGCGCGCTTCATCACGGTCGTGCCCGATCCCGCGAACCGTTTTCCGCGCGCGACCACCAACGTGGTTGGGCTCGAACAAGGCTGGCAACTCGCGCGCGCGGTGCGTGAAGCGATCGAAGCGGATGCGGGTGTGGACGCCGGCACGCGCCGCCCGATCGTCGCGATCGTCGACGTGAAGAGCCAGGCGTACGGCTATCGCGAGGAAATGCTCGGCATCCACCTCGCCTGCGCGGCCGCCGTCGACGCCTATGCGAGCGCGCGCGACGCCGGCCATCCGGTGATCGCGCTGATCGTCGGTCCGGCGATGTCCGGCGCGTTCCTCGCGCACGGCTATCAGGCGAACCGCATCGTCGCGCTCGACGCGCCCGGCACGATGGTCCACGCGATGGGCAAGGAAGCGGCCGCGCGCGTCACGCGCCGCACGGTCGAAGAACTCGACGAACTCGGCGACACGATCGTGCCGATGTCGTATTCGATGGCGTCGTTCGCGAAGTTGGGGCTGCTCGATCAGTTGATCGAAGGCATCGACGCGGACGCGCCCGACGCGGCACAGATCGAGCGCGTGCGCAAGGTGCTGGTCGAGCAGATTCGCAGCGCGCGCGAGGGGGATCGTACGCTCGCGCGTCGGCTGGAATCGGCGGCGGCGCGGCAGACTCGCGCGGCGTCGATCGAGGTGCGGCGGCGTCTTGCCGAACAATGGGATGCCGTGTGATGCGCGTGTGTGCGGCTGCGCCCTTCTCCACCGTGCACGCCACGTCGTGCGACGCGCGGTGGCGGCCGCATGATCTGCTGCGCTTGCGGCGGCTGGACTCGCCCGATGACGAACCAGCGTGGGTTCGCGACGCGTTCGAACGCGCGCCGTATGCGGTCGTCCGACGCGCGCTCGCCGCTGATGGTTTCGTCGCGATCGGCGTACGCGGTGCGAAGCGAGCGCAACGCTACGGCACATGGGTGCATGCGGACGATATCGTCGGTGCCGTGCCGCCGGAATCGCTCGCGCAGACGCAAGCCGATGCTGGGCGTGATGCATTGCCCTCGTTCGTTGCACTGCTTTCGTTGCAACGTGATTCGGGCGGTCCGCTTGCTGGATTCGCTTGGGGACCTATTGGCAGCACCGGCTTTGAACTGGCGACGCACGTGCCGACTGTCAACGAAACGAGCGACCTCGATCTGTTGATCCGCGTGCCGCAACCGCTGGCGCTGAATGTCGCGAGTGCTTTGCTGGAGCAACTGCAAACGCTCGCGGCGCATATCGGTATCCGCATCGATGCGCAACTCGAAACGCCCGCGGGTGGCGTGGCGCTCGCGGAATGGGCCGCGGGCAAGGCGCGCGTGCTTGCCCGCGATGCGAGCGGCCCCCGCTTGATCGCCGATCCGTGGGCGGCGGTTGCTCACAATGGCATTGCCTGATGCTCGCGCTTCTGTTCCCCGGCCAGGGTGCGCAGAGCGAAGGCTTTCTACATCGACTGCCGCAGCATCGCGCGGTACAGGACACGCTCGCTGAAGCCTCCGACACACTTGGCATCAACGTGCTGACGCTCGACTCAGCCGACGCTTTCGATTCGACGGTCGCGGTGCAACTGGGCTTGACCGTCGCGGGCGTCGCGATCATGCGCGCGCTCGCCGATGAAGGATTGGCGGCGGAGATCAGCGCGGGACTGTCGATCGGCGCGTATGCGGCGGCGGTCAGTTGTGGCGCGGTGGCGTTCCGCGACGCGCTGAAGATGGTGCAGCGACGCGCCGAGCTGATGGAAACCGCTTATCCGGCGGGCTATGGTCTCGCGGCCGTCTCCGGCTTGAGCGAGCAGCAGGCGGAAACGCTCGTTGCACAGCAGGCCGCGGAGCAACGGCAACGCGTGTATATCGGCAACGTCAATGCACCGCGCCAGATCGTGATGGCCGGCGCGGACGATGCGCTCGACGGGTTCATCGAACGCGCGCTCGCGGCCGGCGCGCGCAAGGCCACGCGGCTCGCGGTCAGCGTGCCCTCGCATTGCGAATTGCTCGCGCGTGCGAGCGACGAACTGCTGGCGTACTCGCGCACGTTGCATGTTGAAAGACCGCGCGGTGTTTATATCGGCAATCGCGGTGGACGCCCGTTATATACGGCCGATGCGATTCGCGAGGATCTTGCGACAAATATGCGTTACACCGTGCGCTGGTTCGATGCGCTGACCGTGATGCAGGAAATGGGCGCGCAGGTGCTGGTCGAGGCGCCGCCGGGGCAGGTGTTGACAGATATCGTGAGGGAGAATTTTTCTGAGGTCAGTGCGCTGGCTGCGAGTACATTGCCGTTTGACAGGTTGGTGGGGACGGTACGCAGGCGGTTGGAGCGTGGCTGACGGGGTGTGCTTTGCGGTGTGCGAATGCGGCTGGGCCAGGGGCGTCTGGGAGCTTCGGCCAGACGCCGCTCGCAAGCCGGCGTCGGCGAATGGTCGCTCTTGCTGATTCGCGGAAGCTACCTCGACGGCTCGGACACGCTGCCGGGCAGTTGCCGCACCAGCTCGATGAATGCCCGCAACCCGGCGGGAATATGTCGGCTTCCGGGAAAATAGAGAAACAGTCCGGGAATGAGCGGGCACCAATCACTCAGCACCGCAACGAGCCGCTTGCGTGCCATCGCGTCGCGCGCATACGGCTCGGGTACGTATGCAATACCGAGTCCCCGCAGTGCCGCTTCGATCATCAACGCATTGCTGTCCATCGTGAGCGCGCCGGGCGGATCTATCGTGAAGGCCTGACCGTGACGCGCAAACTCCCATCGATAGCGTTTGCCACTGGGCAGACGTTGCCGGACGCAGTGATGGGCCTGCAATTCGTCCGGCACGGCAGGCCGGCCATGCTTGCGCAGATAACGCGGCGACGCCACTGCAACAAAGCGTGAATCCTCGCTGACCCGTACCGCGATCATGTCCTTGGGTACCGCTTCACCGAGCCTTACGCCTGCATCAAAGCCTTCCGCGACGATATCGACGAAACGTCCGTCCGAGACGAGATCCAGCTCCATCCGCGGATACATCGCCAGAAAGCGCGGCACGACAGTCTGGAGCAGTTGACGGATCGCCCCGTCGCTTCCATTGATGCGCAGCGTGCCGCGAAGCGCCTCATCTTCCCGCGCGACATCGTCGAGCACGTGATCGAGATCGCTCAGCACAGGGCGCAGACGTGCAAGCAGACGCTCCCCCGCTTCTGTCAGGGATACGCTGCGCGTGGTCCGGTGCAGCAAGCGCACATCCAGATCGTTCTCGAGTCCGCGCATCGCATGGCTCAGCGCCGAACGCGACACGCCCAGTTCGCCTGCGGCCTGCACGAAGCTCCGCCGCGCGGCGACGACCATGAACGCCTGCAGATCGTTGAGAGTCGGTTTGCCCATTGGTGAATTTCCTTCAACACGTCATGCCGATCGGCCTGGCTTCTCCGACGAATTCCATTGTTCTAGCATGAACTCCTGATCCTTCCAACGGAGCATGAGCATGACGAAGAACTGGCTGATCACGGGCGCATCGAGCGGGCTGGGGCGTGGGCTGACGGAGAAGCTGCTGGCACGCGGCGACGGCGTTGTCGCGACGCTGCGCAGGCCCGGCGCATTGGACGATCTGCGCAAGCAACACGGCGATCGACTGGAGGTCGTCACTTGCGACCTGACGAACGTCGATGCAATCAGAGCCGCTGTAGCGCAGGCATTTGCTGCGCTCGCGCGCATCGACGTCGTCGTCAGCAACGCGGGCTACGGGCTGTTCGGCGCGGCCGAAGAGCTCGACGACACCCAGATTGCACGGCAGATCGAGACGAATCTGACCGGGTCGATCCAGTTGATACGCGCGGTCATTCCGCGTCTGCGGGAACAGGGCGGCGGACGGATCGTGCAGGTGTCGTCGGAAGGCGGCCGAATCGGCTATCCGGCTTTTAGCATTTATCACGCGACGAAATGGGGAATCGAGGGTTTCGTCGAAGCTGCCGCGCAAGAAGTCGGACCGTTCGGCATCGACTTCGTGATCATGGAGCCCGGTCCGACGCGCACCAACTTTGGCGCGGGTCTCGACCGCGCGGCGCCGATGCGCGTGTACGACGACACGCCCGTCGGTGAAATCCGGCGCGCACTCGACGCTGGCTATTTCGATTTTGCGGATGCGGCGAAAACTGTCGACGCAATGATCACCGCGATCGACAGCCCGTCCCCTCCGTTACGGCTTGCGCTGGGCAAGTCTGCGTACGAATCGATACGTGCGTCGCTGACAAAGCAACTCGCGAGTCTCGAGGCGCAGAAGGAGATCGCGTTGTCGGTGATGGAGCGTGGATAGCCAGATGGCGAGCCACTCGATGGCCCCGAAACGTAGCGCAAGCGACGTTTCTGAAGGATGACTTCCAAGGGATGAAGAGATTCGAACAGCCGAATACTTCGTCAACCAAGGGAGCAGATGTGGCCGGTCGGTAGTTGACGCGATCGCCCCAGATCGACACTCAAGTGCCCTCCGAATTCCGCGTGCCCTTTACGCCGGCTTCCGACCCGCAACGGACCTTCGCCCGGCCTGATAACGGCCATTCGATGGCCATGTATGATGCCGCGCAACACCCCATCGTAGGAGTTTGGCAATGGTAGATGCAGTGAACCCGATAGAAGTTTGGGCGCCGTTCGGCACCTTCTCTATGGCGGTCATTCAAGGCGATGGCCGTATCGCTCACCTGAAGGGCCAAGTGTCGCTCGATCGACATGGACAAATCGTCGGGCAAGGGGACATCCGCGCGCAGGTAAGGCAGGTACTGGAGAATATTCGCAGCGTCCTAGCGTCGATTGGTGGACAGATGGCGGATGTGATTTCGATGGTTCACTATGCAACGGACATTGAGGCCTTTATGGCCACCGGCGACATTCGCCAAGAGTTTTTTGGTGCGCCGTATCCTGTCACGACGACCGTCCAGGTGCAACGTCTATACCGGCCTGAACTGCTAATCGAGATCGCGGCGATCGCCGAAATTCCCCGCTCGCGGTTTCGCCATCCTGGGCCGGGCAACCAGGCACTACGTGAGTGATTTCCTCGCACGACCCGGCTTGGCCGGCTAGCGCCCGACAACCAAGCGCGGCGATCGCCGCGTGCGCGGCCTCTCATACAAAGGGCATAAGGCGACCCGATTCGGTCATAGAGGATCATGAAACCGAACGGCAGTTATGGAAGTACAACCGACCGACGGCGAGCCTGGTCAACAATCGAATTTCTCCGTGTCTCTATGGATTCGGAGGGCTAACGCATTTGGTTTGTCCGACTAATTCCGCTAATGCGGCGATGACTCCGCTCCGCTGCGGAGAAAGGCTATCCGTCGCGAAACGCTTATCACGTAGGGGCGCCTGCGCTGACGGCACGGGACACACGTAGCCTCGACTTCGGCATGTCAATCTGGAATTGGCGGCTTGCCCCAGCCCGAACAGGATCCTCTCGTCCGCGAACCGAAAGCTCTTCAACGTAGCACCTCGTCGCAATAGGAGGACTGCGATCTGAACGCCCTCTACTGTTAGCCTGTACGGAAATGCCCGAGCAACATCGTTCCGTGGCAACGGCACACGCATCCATACAAGCGTTTATTGCAATATCAAGTATCTTTCCTACACTGCGAGAGGTACCACACCGCGATCACGCGTCTCCCAGCGAAATTTAAAAACAAAACGGAGTCTGATCTATGTTCCAGCAAATTCTCAATCCGACCGGCAGCTTGTTCGCGTCGTGGCTGCTGGCGCTGGTACCCGTGGTCATTCTCCTGGTACTACTCGCAGTCTTCAAGCTTTCTGCCTGGCTTTCCGTCCTGCTCGGCGCGATTGTCACCTTTATCCTCGCCGTCGCGGTATGGGGGATGCCGCTGAGCACCGGGATCCGGGCCTATCTCTATGGCTCGCTGACGGGCATCTGGGCGGTAGACTGGATCACGTTTTGGGGTGTCATGCTCTTCAATTCGCTGACGCTCACCGGTGTGTTCGACCATTTCCGGCGCTGGCTCACCGCCCAGGGCACTGCGGACGTGAGGGCACAGACCATGCTGTTTGCCTGGGCTTTCGGCGCCTTGCTCGAGGGGCTGGTCGGATTCGGCTACCCTTGGGCGTTCGTGGCGCCGATTCTGATCGGGCTTGGCATTCCCGATCTCGACGCGATCCGAGTTGCCGCGATCGCCAATAACGCCCCGGTCTCCTACGGCGCGCTCGGTGTGCCGATCATTGCCCTGGCAGCCGTGACCGGCCTGCCAATACTCGCACTTTCCGCCTCGGTCGCGCATATCGTGGTGGTGCTCGCGTTGCTGCCGCCTTGGGTATTGATCTATCTGGTCTCCGGACGAACCGGTTTGCGCGACGGTTGGCCGCTCGCGGTGGTGGGCTCGCTAGGCTACATCGCCGGACAATACCCGGTCGCGGTTTACCTGGGGCCCTATCTGCCCGATGTGACCGGTTCGATCGTTTGCTTTGCCGCCCTGCTCGTGTTGCTCAAATTCTGGCGCCCGAAAACCGTGCTCGGCTATGGCGGCAAGCCGGTCGATGCGGCGGCAGCGGCACTCGGCAACGCGCCGCACGGACTTTCGAGGGCGCAGGTGTTCCGCGCCTGGCTGCCCTTCATTGTGCTGATCGTGGTGGTGGTCCTGTGGACCGGCCCATGGTCGCCGCTGCCCAAGATAGTCTGGTTCAAGTTCGCGGTCACGGCAGGCTCTTCGATTCGCCAGGGCGCTGAAGTGGGCGCCGTCTTCGCTTTCTCGCCCTTCATCGGCGGTACGGCGATCTTCGCCGCATGGCTCATCACCACCTTACTGATCGGCATGAAGCCCGCGCAATATGCGGAAGCCTTCCGCCGCACCTGGCATCAGATGTGGGGCGCCTTGCTGGTGGGCGTCTTCATCTTCGGCCTCGCGTACATCTTCAATTTCTCGGGGATGGCGGCCTCTCTCGCCCAGGGATTCTCAAAGATCGGTGTCGCCTTCATCGTCGTTGCGCCCATTCTTGGCTGGATCGGCGTGGCGCTGTCTGGCAGCAATACGTCCACCAACGCAATGTTCGGCTTCTTCCAGGTAACGGTCGGGCGCTTGCTCGGCTTCCCCACGCTGCTCCTGCCGTCGCTCAACTCGGTGGGCGCCGAGGTTGGAAAGCCGGTTGCGCCCCAGACCGCGAGTGTGGGCGTGTCGACCAGCCGTTTCGTGCGTAACGAAGGGGAAGTCATCCGACACAACATGGGATGGACATTCATCATGCTGCTCTACCTCATCGTCATCGGGGTGGGTTTCTACGTGTTCGCCCCAAGCTTGATGACGCTGGCAGGTGGCGGTTAGGCGGATTCAGGTGCTCGCGAGGCGTTTCACCGCCGCTCAGCTGAACACGAATTCAAATGCGGACGGGACGGTAGGCCCGTCCGCTTGCGCATTGAACCTCCCCTTTTCGACAGATCCCGGGGCACGTAACTGGACCCGTTGTCGCCGTCGTCGGGGCTTTGTTACTGCGGGAAGTCCTGGCGGATTGGGTCCAGCATCCCAAAGTCGTTGCCCAACGTCCAATTCACGCCTTGTCCCTTTCGCTGCTCCCATTGCAGGAGCAGTCTCCCGTCGAGCGAAGATCAAACGCGATTTGTGCGCGCCTGTTTGGAGGACGATATAAGACGCGAGTCGTACAACACTGTTGATTGACAATCCGGAAAGCCGCGAAGACCAGAAACCCCGGATCTCGCACAGTCGTTTGCGCAAATCGACGGACAGCTTTGACATCTGGATTGGCCGATGGAGGAAGGACCGTTTCGGCCAATCGAATGGCCGTTTGCTGAGTGGATCCGACGTCCGAACGTCCGAGCGATGAGGCGGGCGAATGGCCGTTCATGGCCGATGACTGCCTCACGCAATGGGCACACATCGCTCGAACTTCGCAAGGCCGCGATCGGCGACACGCGACCCGTTGTTGACGATGGACGAACACGCGTGGATGTCTCCAATTGAATGGCAACCCGCCGTACATTGATTGCGGCGCAAATCCGGCTTCGCCGACCTGCCGCCGAGGATTCGCCGCGGAAGTGATTCATCGGGCAGCCTTTATATGCAGTTGAGCAAGCGGACTTGCTCTACATGCACAGCGGACGCCACTCCGTCGCAATCATAGTAACCATAAGAGAGGCCTGCACTATTGCCGTTGCGGATGATCAAGAAAGAAGCGCAGCATTTCGGCACTCGCATCCGGACCAGTAGCGTCCGTATAACTGCCTCGTGCATTGCCGCCTGCCCAAGCGTGCCCTGCGCCATGAATGGTCCACAACTCGGCGTCGATACCGTCGCCGGAAACCAGCCGCGAGACGGTACAGGCGCGTCGGCCCGCGTCGACCCGACGCCGTTCGCTGCCGGCGTCCGGCCGTGCGTCAAACCTCTGCACGAGCCGCGTGGCATTCGCTACGTGAACGGTGGCATCCGCGTCACCATGAAAGACGATCATGGGCCGTCTCGGTGACAAGTCTGTATCGCCTTGCACGCGCCGTGCGTTTCGGGGGTGCTTGCCGCCTTTCATCGCCGCGAGCGCGGAGGGTAAATTGTGCGCGCACCGTGCCGGAAGACCGGAATGCACGCCGACCGCGGCATACAGTTCGGGATACTCGGCGATCATGATCGCCGCCATCGCGCCCCCCGCGGACATCCCCGCGACGTACACGCGCGCGGGATCGACGTTGTGGGCCGAGATGATTTCGCGCGTGATGCCTGCGATCAGCGACGGCTCGCCGCGCTCGCGATGCTGATCGTCAGGTTTGAACCAGTTCCAGCACTTCGACGGATTCGCCTGCTGCGGTTGCACCGGATAAGCTACAAGACATCGATGCCGCTCGGCAAGCGCGTTCATCTGCGTGCCTGCTGCGAAATCGTCGGCGTCCTGCGTGCACCCGTGCAGCATCACAATCAGTGGCAGCGGCTCGCCGACGCCCCCCGCCGGCACATACAGCCGATATTGACGGCGACCGGCGGCATTCGCATACGCAAGCGTGATGAAATGTCCTCGTTCCTCCACGTCCAGGCAGTCTTCTCGCGTCTTGTGCGCGGTCGCTTCCTTGGTCTTTGCAAACGGGAAGACAACGGGCTCTGGCGTCTTGTCCCGCGACGCAGTTTCGTTCACTGCACCGACGCTTTCCCCTCGCAGTGCGCGTTGTATCGCTTCTGTCGCTTCGGCAACGCCGCGGGTACGCAGCAAAGTCATCGCTTCGTGCATTGAGTTCAGAAAGCCTTCGTTGAGTTTCATCACATTTGTCCGATTACCGGTGTTGAGGGGGTGGGCCTCGCGCGGCTAGTGGATTCTGCCGGCAAGCGCCGTCTTGACTGCGGGCGAAGCGTGAAAGGCTCCCAGCACCACGACGCTTTCGATAGTCGCGAGCGCGAGTTCCGGGGAGACATCGGCGGCAATGCTGGCCAATCCCAGGACCTGAATGTTGAGACGCTCGCGCGCGGCTCGAATCGCCTCGAGATCCTGCCTGGAAAAATGCTGCAGCCCGAGCACGAGCGAACGACGCGCAACCGTTTCCTGGACGACCCGCGCATGTAGCGCGAGCTGGTTGCGAATCGCCGTTCGGATCAGGTCGGTCCGGTTCGCATAGAAGCCTTCTTCAACCAGCAGGTCGATCTGCCCGAGGTCGACCGGTCCGAGGTTGATCGTGATTTTTTCCGAGTCGCCGCCTTTCGAGCGGGGGGTGTCCAATACCGCGGGTTTCTTCATCGCACCATCCTTTCACCATCCATATGGATGGTTATAGGATGGTTTTAGATGCGCCGCAACATAAAAATTTGGGGTCGAGACGCCTTCTGGGTCGCCGCATCGCTGGTCGTGGGGGCTAGATAGAGCGCTATCGCCGGTCGATGCGCACATGGATAGCTACGAGGTACTGGCCGGTTGGAGGACGCACATCGCACTGTTCGACCGCATTGTTAAGTTAACGCCGAATAAGACGGCCGAGCATGGGGAGGTTGGCACTGATGTTCGCTCGAACACAACGGATGAGCGTCAAGGCGCAAAACCATCAGAATAAGGCGCGAAATGGAGAGGTTCCCCGACCAGTTTTGACAAATTCAACTGCTATCCTTCAAAACTTGAACCCGTTCACTATCGCGGCTTTATCCAGCTAGTTGCTGCCGCAGGTCTCGCCAAACGCAGTCCATCAGCGCTCAAAATCGGAGTGGTCAACATCCCGCGAACCTCTCAACCCCGATGTCACTCGGGCAGCGAAAGCCGGTACTGCGGAAACGGATTGCGCAGACCTCAACATGGACCAAGGATTCCCAGCATACTGGCCCGGTAGAGCCTGAAATTCGTCGTATCGTTCGCACCGCCATGAGGGAGATATGCATAAACCCATCGACACTGAAACGATCCCGAGCAATGAATTGCAGCAGGTCAAGGCGACTTATGCCAAGCTTTGCGAGGACTACATTGCACATCGTAGCGATGGTGAATACCGGGACTATGTGCAATCGGTCATTGCCAACAACGCGAGTCTCGATCGCCACGTGCGCGCGTTCGAAATTTACGCACCGTATATCAAGCGTGGCATGAAAGTGCTCGACTGGGGATGCCGGCACGCGCCAGATTCGTGCATGCTTCGCACGCTCTACCATGACATCGATATATATGGCTGCGACATCTGCAAGGATGGGCAATTCGCGGAATTCCATGAGTACGCCGGGTTATCTTTCGCATCGCTCGATCATGAATTTCTGCTGCCCTACGAAGACAATCAATTCGATGTGGTGATCGGAAGCGGTGTACTCGAGCACGTGGCCCGCGAGCAAAAGAGCCTCGATGAGCTATGGCGCGTGCTGAAAAACGACGGTTTGCTGATAATCACATTTTTACCTAACCGCTTATCGGTGACCGAAAACGCGTGCAGAGTCATGAAGAAGTACACGGGCCATAATCGACTGTACAGTCTCAGCGACGCGAAGCGCCTGTTTCTCCGGTCGGGATTCGTACTGGAAGAATGCGGCTATCACCAGGTCTTTCCCACCTTCGCAAAAGGCATAAAGGGCGGCGGAGCGCTCAACGCACTGGCCAATATCGGCATGAAGCTGAACCGGCCTTTCGAGCGGATACCGATCGTGAATGCAGTCTCGGCTAATCTGTTTTTCATCCTCCGCCGCGTGCATGAGATGTAGCAGGCGGCCGCCAAGGCGGCCTACCTCGCGGGATCATTGGGCAAGGCCGCGCCCTCCTGTTGCGACGTCACAAATCCTCTCAATGCAGGGGTGAGCCGGAAAACGAGCTTCTCGATCTCCACCACGAGGAAAAACAGGACGCCACCACCGACGAGCCACCCCCACGCCGACAAGGGCAGAGCCTCGGTGTGGAAAACGGCATGGAACGGGAACGTATAGGTGAACAGAAGCTGCAAGACCACGACGCCGGCTATTCCGTACCAGAGATAGCGATTGCCTGTATGGGCGCGCACGGACAGCGACGAATCGAGCAGATACCGGATGTTGAGCAGATAGAACACCTGGCCGAGCGTAATGGCGTTGACCGCGGCCGTGCGCGCCATCTGATCCGACGCCCCTTGCGACTTCATCCAGAAGAAGGTGGACAGCGTATAGATCACGAGCGCCGCGCCGACGAACAGGATGCGCCAGATGCCGAAGCGCGTGACGATCGGCCGGTCGATTGCGCGTGGCGAGCGGCGCATCACGTCTGCCTCGTGCGGCTCGAACGAAATGGTCAGGCCGAGCGCGACGGAAGTAACCATGTTGACCCACAGGATCTGCGGCGCCGTGATCGGCAGCGTGAAGGAGAACAGGATCGCCACCGCGATCACCGCGCCTTGCGCGACATTGGTCGGCAGCATGAACAGCATCGCTTTCTCGATGTTGTTGTAGACCGTGCGCCCTTCCTTCACCGCCGCGGAGATCGACGCGAAATTGTCGTCGGCGAGGATCATACCCGCCGCCTCCTTCGTCACCTCGGTGCCCTTGATCCCCATCGCGACACCGATGTCGGCTTTCTTGAGCGCCGGCGCATCGTTGACGCCGTCGCCCGTCATCGCGACGATCTGCCGGTTCGCCTGGATCGCCTTGACGAGCCGCAGCTTGTGCTCGGGACTCGCGCGCGCGAACACGTCGACGCCGCGCACGCATTCCTGCAGCGCCGCATCGTTCATCGCCTCGATCTCGGTGCCGGACACGGCGGTCTTGCCGTCGCCGATGCCCAGCATTCTTGCGATTGCCGCCGCCGTGATCTTGTGGTCGCCCGTAATCATCGTCACGCGAATGCCGCCGCCGTGGCATTCGCGCACGGCGTCGATCGCCTCTTTGCGCGGCGGGTCCATCAGGCCCACGAGGCCGAGCAGTACGAGGGTACGCGGCAGGTCCTGCGGCCCGAGGCCGCCCGTACGCAGGCCCGGGTCCGACAGCCACGCGAGCCCGAGCACGCGCTCACCTTGCGCGGCGAGCCGGTCGCCCTCCCTCGCGAAGTGCTCGCGATCGAGCGGCGCCGGGCCTTGCGCCGTCTGCTGCCGGTCGCAGTGGTCGAGGATCACCTCTGGCGCGCCCTTGACGAGCAGCATTTCGCCGTCCGTCGAACGGTTCAGCGTCGCCATGAACTTGTGCTCGGACTCGAAGGGGATCGCGTCGATCCTCGGCGCGGCGGCCGTCTCGGCGGCACGGTCCATGCCCAGCTTGGAAGCGAACGGATAGAGCGCGCCCTCGGTCGGGTCACCCTCCACTTTCCATTTGCCGTCTTCCTCGAAGAGCTCGGCGTCGTTGCACAACAGCGACACGCGGCCCATCAGCTTGAGCACGTCCGGCGCAGCGCCGAGCGGCTTGCCATCCGCGCTGACCTCTCCTTCGCTGGCGTAGCCGTCGCCCGTAACGGCATAGGCCGCTTCGGCCGTTACGACGGAGGTCACCATCATCTCCATCAGGGTCAGCGTGCCCGTTTTATCCGAGCAGATGCGCGAGACGGCGCCCAGTGTTTCGACCGCCGGCAGGCGGCGAATAATGGCGTTGCGCTGGGCCATGCGCTGCACGCCGATGGCGAGCGTGATGGTGATGAGCGCCGGCAGGCCTTCCGGGATGACCGATACCGCAATCCCCACGATGGCCTGGAACAGTTCGACGAAGGTCATGTGTCCGAGCCAGTGCCCCCAGGAGAAGAGCAGCACGCTGACAACGGCGATCACTGCCGTGATGACGTAGCCGAACTTCTTGATCTGGCGCAGCAGCGGCGTCTCGAGCGCGCTGACCTCGGCGAGCATCTGGTTGATCCGGCCGAGTTCCGTCTGGCTCCCGGTCGTCACCACGACGCCGGTTGCCCGGCCCGACAAGACCATCGTGCCGCAGAACGCCATGTTCTCGCGGTCGCCGACCGTGGCCTTGGCGGGTACCGGCGCGGTGCCCTTCTCGGCCGGGAGGGATTCCCCCGTAAGAGCCGCTTCTTCCGTGCGCAGGTTCCTGGCGTCGACGAGACGCATGTCCGCCGGGATTTTGTCGCCCGATTCCAGTAGCACGATGTCGCCAGGCACGAGTTCCTCGGCGGGGATCAAGCGAACCGCTCCGCCACGCATCACGCGCGCTTCCGCGGACAGCATGTTGCGAATCGAGTCGAGCGCCTTCTCGGCGCGTCCTTCCTGCAGGAAGCCGAGCAGCGAGTTGAGGATGACGACGGCCAGAATGACCGAGCCATCGAGCCACAGGCCCAGCATCAACTTGACGAAACCGGCCGCGAGCAGCACGTAGATCAGAACGTTGTGGAGCTGCATCAGGAAGCGTACGACCGGCCCCCTCTTCTTGCCCTGCGGGAGGCGGTTCGGCCCATAGGTGGCCAGCCGCCCGGTCGCTTCCGTTGCATCCAGGCCCTGCGCGGGATCGACGTTGAACTGCCGTTCGATGTCACCGGCCGGCATCGCATGCCACGGCGTCGCACTCTCAACTGAGCTCATCCTCGTGTCTCCCGGTTCCAGTGATTTCGGGTCAGGGGGCCGCTCTCAATGGTCTGGATCGTCCCCGGGTTGATCGGGTCTCGTCTCGTCCACCGCTTCAGCGTCGAATTCCTCCCTCGCGGCGGCGAGATCCTTCATCTGCTCTTGCGTGGCTTTCGGATATTCGAGGTCGAGCTTCTCGACGGCCTCGACGATCGCGGCCGCGACGATGAGGCGCGTGAAAGGTTTGTTGTCGGCGGGCACGACGAACCACGGAGCCGCTTCGGAGGCCGTCGCGCGGATCGTCTCTTCATAGGCGTGCATATAGTCGTTCCAGTAGCGACGCTCGCGAACGTCGGCTGCGGAAAACTTCCAGTGCTTGTCGGGATTGTCGAGGCGATCCATGAATCGCCTCTTCTGCTCCCCGTACGACAGGTTCAGATAGAACTTGAGAATGACCACGCCCTGGCGCGTCAGATAGTCCTCGAAGCGCGCGATGTCGGCGAGCCGCTCGTCCCATATGTTGTTGCCGACCCGTGCCGGCGGGATCTTCTGCGCATGGAGCAGATGCTGATGCACGCGCACCACCAGCACCTCCTCATAGTACGAGCGGTTGAAAATGCCGATGTGCCCGCGCTCGGGCACTTTCCTCGAATAGCGCCAAAGGAAGTCGTGGGAGAGCTCCTCATCCGACGGCTGCTTGAACGAGATGACATCGCACCCCTGCGGATTGACGCGCGACATCACATGCTTGATCGTCCCATCCTTTCCCGCGGCGTCCATGGCCTGGAACACCAGCAGCACGGACCAGGAATCCTGCGCGTAGAGGATCTCCTGCTCCATCGCGAGCCATTTCGACCCGCGCTGGAGTAGTTGCTGCGCCTCTTCCTTATGCATTCTGAGTCCCACCGTCTCGCCGGGATCGAAATTCTTCAGGAAGAAATCTTTGCCGCTCGTGACGCGGAACGGATCGGTGTATGCCCGCAGCGCGTCGAGTATTTCCGTGCGAACCATCGCTCTTTCTCCACGGCATCTGCATTCATTTGCACGATTCGCGGATTGCATCGCAACCGCAGTCGTACTGTTCACAACTCTTTCTGATAATAGGTCACGCAGACGGAAACGTGCTCATCGGCAACGACGCTGCGCACCCGCGTAGCGACGGGAAACACACGTCTCAACGCTGCCACGTTCCGAACCGCACTGCCGGTCGATCACCGCCTGTCGGCCCCGTCGACCCAGTCGCGACAAGGCCGTCAGACGATAGGCATTACCTGTGCTTATCCTTCACCAGACAGCGCCAACAAAAAAATGGACGAGCACAATGTCGAGCCACGAACACGAACACGGGGAACAGCGGAGTGGTGGGCGTTACCCGCTATTGTCTTTATCTATGCGCTGCGTCGCATGCCACGGCTTTTGCTGTTTGCGATTCCTCTCAACGTGACGATGATCCTGTCGACGCCGACGCAAGGCGGTCACTATCTCGCCGATGTGATTGCGGGTCTGCTGCTCAGTGCGCTGGCGATTGCAGCGCTCAAGCGCTGCATGCACCTGCTGGCGACGCGCAAAGCCGCGAAGGCGCCGAGTTCGCGGTCCATGCCGGTGCGAACGGCATGAGCTGGACGCTCGGAAGCGGCCGCGCGGACTAACGTGAACGCGGCGCGGCTTGCGCCGCGCCGCCGTGGTTCGAAGCGACTGGAAGACCGCGCGCTAGCCCGGCGCCCGCCCCAACACCTGCGAATCCGACGACGCCGTCGTCGACGTCTCGTCACGCCCGTGCCCATGCCCCGTCGTCGTGACCGCATTGGTGCCGCCGGGCCGACGCACCGATTTCGCGTGCCGCTCGATCAATCGCTGCAGCAAACAGAACGCGCACAGCAGCGCGCCGATCACGATGCGCGTCCACCACGAACTGAGCGTGCCGTCGAACGTAATCAGCGTCTGGATCGTGCCCAGAATGCCGACGCCGAACAGCGAGCCGACCACATAACCGACGCCGCCCGTCAGCAGCGTGCCGCCGATCACCGTGGCCGCAATCGCATCGAGTTCCATGCCCTGCCCTTGCAGCCCATAGCCCGACAGCACGTAGAACGTGAACACCGCGCCGCCGAGCGCCGAACAGAAGCCGCTCAGCGCATACACGCCGACCCGCGTGCGCGCGACCGGCAGGCCCATCAGCAGCGCCGAGCGCGGATTGCCGCCGACCGCATACACGTTGCGTCCGAAGCGCGTGAAATGGGCGACATAGATCGCGGCCGCGAGCGTCACGGCCGCGATCAGCACGTTCGCCGATACCGAACCGACGCCGACACTGAGACGAAACGCGGAGATCGCCTTGAACGTCGGATCGGTGATCGTGATCGACTGCGTCGTGATCAGAAAGCACAGGCCACGCGCGAAGAACATCCCCGCCAGCGTCACGATGAACGCCTGCAGGCGGAAGTAGTGAATCAGCGCGCCCTGCACCGCGCCGAACACCGTGCCCATCAACAGCACGATCGGAATGATGAGCCACACCGACACATGCATGTGCTCGGACAGCACGGCTTCGACGATCGTCGTCAGCGCGACGATCGAGCCCACCGACAGATCGATGCCCCCCGACACGATCACGAACGTCATGCCGATCGCGACGATCAGCAGGAACGCGTTGTCGACGAGCAGATCGAGCAACACCTGCCACGCGAAGAAACCGGTGTACATCACTGAACCAAAGCCAAACAGCGCGCAGAACAGCAGGACCGTCACAGCGATCGGCAGCGTGCGCGGATCGACCACGCGGGCGAGTGCTTCGAGAACGCGCGTCATCGTGCCACCCCGCGCGATTTGACGAGCGACGCGCCGAACGACACCGCGAGCGCGCGTGCCACCGGCGACTGGATCACGCTGACCGCGAGCACGACGGCCGCCTTCACGACGAGCGTCGCTTCCGGCGGCACGCCGATCGAATACGTGGTGTACGTGAGCGTCTGGATGATCAGCGCGCCGAGCACCGTGCCCGCGAAACTGAAGCGGCCGCCGAGCAGCGACGTGCCGCCGAGCGTCACGGCGAGAATCGCGTCGAGTTCGAGCAGCAAGCCCGCGTTGTTGCCGTCCGCGCTACGCACGTTCGAGCTGATCAGGATGCCGGCCAGCGCCGCGGTCAAGCCCGAGAAGCCGTACACCGCGAATACGATCGCCTTCGAGCGCAAGCCGACGAGCCGTGTCGCAACCGGGTTCACGCCGATCGCGCGAATGAACAGACCGAGCGCCGTGCCCTCCACCAGGGCGGCGGTCGCCAGCACGGCTACGGTCGCGATCCATACCGAGCACGGCACGCCGAGCCAGTAGCCGCCACCGACGAACAGATAGCCGGGCGCGCCGATCGGGATGATCTGCCCGGCGGTCAGCAGTTGCGCGATGCCACGGCCCGCGACCATCAGAATCAGCGTCGCGATGATCGGCTGCATGCCGACGAACGCCACGAGCAGCCCGTTCCACATGCCGCTCAAGATGCCGACGACGAGCGCGGCCAGCAGCGCCTGCGCGATCAGCGCACCGCTCGGCACGGCCTGGGTCGCGAGTATCGTCGCGGCCGCGGCGCCCGCGATCGCGACCACCGCGCCGACCGAAATATCGATGCCGCGTGTCGCAATCACGAGCGTCATGCCGATCGCGACCAGCACGAGCGGCGCCGCGCGATTCAGGATGTCGATCGGCGCGCCGAACAGGTGGCCGTCGAGCGTGCGCAGCGCGAGAAAATGCGGATTGGCCAGCAGGTTCAGTCCGCCCAGCAACACGAGCGTCACGCATGGCCACAGCAGCGGACGCTCCACCCCGTCGCGCGCGAACCAGTTCGATAGCTTCATTCGCCGCTCCCTGCGATGAGTCGGTAGATGTTGTCCTCGTTCGATGCCTTACCGGCCACCTCGGCGATCTTGCGGCGATCGCGCAGCACCGCGACGCGATGGCTCACGCGCAGCACCTCGCTGATCTCCGACGAGATGAACAGGATGGACAGGCCGTTCGCGCACAGCGCGAGCAGCCGGTCCATGATGTCGAACTTCGCGGCGACGTCGATGCCGCGGGTCGGCTCGTCGAGGATCAGCAGTTTGGGATCGGTTGCCAGCCAGCGCGCAAGCAGCGCCTTCTGCTGGTTGCCGCCGGACAGCAGCGCGATCGGCTGCTCGGCGTCGGACGCCTTGATGCCGAGCCGCTCGATCCACATATCGGCGAGCTCGCGCGCGCGTTGCCGGCTGATCTTGCGCCACCAGCCGCGCCGCGCCTGCAACGCGAGCATGATGTTTTCGCGGATCGACAGTTCGGCGACGATGCCTTCCTTCTTGCGGTCTTCCGCGCAATAGCCGATGCCGTGGCGCACCGCGTCGTGCGGCGTGCGCAGCCGCACGACGCGCCCTTCGACGAGGATCGTGCCGCTGTCCGCGCGATCCGCGCCGAACAGAAGCCGCGCGGTTTCGGTGCGGCCCGAGCCGAGCAGACCCGCGAGGCCGAGAATCTTGCCGGCCTGCATCTCGAGATCGATCGGCTGCAAGGTGCCGCGACGGCCGACGCCACGCAGCTCGATGAACGGCTGCGTGGCCGTTGCTTCCGTGTGGTCTTGCGCGACCTCCTGATCGTCGGCGGCCTGTCCTTCGTGCGCCGGTTCGCGCAGACGCGCGCTCATGCGCTCGTGGCCGACCATCTTCGCGACCAGTTGATCCGCGGACAGATCGCGCGCGAGATATTCGCCTTCGCGCTCGCCGTTGCGCATCACCGTGATGCGATCGGAGATCGCATAAGTCTGCTCGATGAAATGCGTGACGAACAGGATCGCAATGCCCGATCGCTTAAGATGTCGAAGTATTTTGAATAGCTGCGCGACTTCGCTGTCGTCGAGGCTCGAAGTCGGTTCGTCGAGAATCAGTACGCGCGCATCGACGGACAACGCTCGCGCGATCGCGACCATCTGCTGCACGGCGATCGGGTAGGCGTCGAGCGAGCGCGTGACGTCGAGCGACACGTCGAGGCGTGCGAGCGCTTCCTGCGCGCGCCGCTTGATGTCGGGCCAGTCGATCGCGCCGAAGCGGCGCGGCTGCCGGCCCGCGAAGATGTTCTCCGCCACCGACAGATTCGGGCACAGGTTCACTTCCTGGTACAGCGTGCGCACGCCGGCCGCCTCGGCTTCCTGCGGCGACGCGAACGCGACCAACTCGCCGCCGAGGCGGATCGTGCCGGCATCGGGTGCGAGCACGCCTGTGAGCACGTTGATCAACGTGGATTTGCCGGCGCCGTTCTGGCCCATCAGCGTATGGACCTCGCCGGGAAACAGGCGGAAGTCGACGTGTTGCAACGCCTTGACGCCCGGAAATGTCTTGCTGACGCCGGAGGTCGCCAGAATCGGTTCGCGCGCGCTCATGTCATTCTGTTGGCCTGGCGCGCCCGGCGGCGTGCCGCGCCGCGGCTGGTCCGGCTGATTCGGTTCGGTAGCGGAATGGGTCATGGACCTCGCTCGATCGGCTATGCATGGTTCGGCAGGCCCCAGTGACATGCTCCCGCGGGCGCATGCTCCTGAAAAGAGACCGCCCGCTGCAGAAGAAAGCAGCCCGGGCGGTCAGGCACCACTGGAGAAACCTGTTCGATGCGTCCGTACTGCACATCTCCTTCGCGCCGTGAGCCCGTTGGCCCCGGCGCCTGAACACCGCACACGCCGCGGCGCTCGCGCGAGCGCTGCCGCGGCGACGTTGCGCGCCGCGTCAGTACTTACGCGACGGCAGAGTTTGCGCGGCCACGCTCATCGGGAAGACAGTCTCCTGAGTCAGGATGCGCTTCGGCAGCGGCTTGCCTGCCACGACGTCTTTCACCGCCGACATCAACTGCGGTCCGAGCAGCGGGCTGCACTCGACGTCGACGTTCATCTTGCCGGCGGCCATCGCCTGGAAGCCGCCCTTGGTTGCGTCGAACGAAACTACGACGACGTCCTTGCCCGGATGCATGCCGGCTTCTTCCATCGCCTGGATCGCGCCGAGCGCCATGTCGTCGTTATGAGCATAGACGACGTTGATCTTGTTGCCGTAGGTCTTGATGAACGCTTCCATCACCTGCTTGCCGCCGGCGAGCGTGAAGTCGCCGCTTTGCGACGCGATGATCTTGAACTTCGGATCGCTCTTGATCACTTCGATCAGACCCGCGTGGCGGTCGTTGGCCGGCGCGGAGCCGACCGTGCCTTGCAGCTCGGCGATGTTGACCGGACCTTTATCGTCCTTGTAGTGATCCGCGAGCCAGTGGCCGCCGCGCCGTCCTTCTTCGAGGAAGTCCGAGCCGATCATCGTCACGTACAGCGACGTGTCCTTCACGTCGATGTTGCGGTCGGTCAGGATCACCGGAATCTTCGCGGCCTTGGCTTCGAGCAGCACCGGTTCCCAGCCCGATTCGACGACCGGCGAGAACGCGATCACGTCGACCTTCTGCGCGATATACGAGCGGATCGCCTTGATCTGGTTTTCCTGCTTCTGCTGCGCGTCGGAGAATTTGAGGTTGATGCCGGCCTCCGTCGCCGCCGACTTCACCGATTCGGTATTCGCGGTGCGCCATGCGCTTTCCGCACCGACCTGCGCAAAACCGAGCGTAATTTTCTTGTCCTCGGCATGCGCGCCGGGCGTGGCCAGCGTCAGCGCTCCGAGACTCGCGCAAAGCGCGAGCGCGCCCAGAGCGCGACACGCGGCACGTCGTGTATTCGCCATGACAGTCTCCAATCGTTGTTGTGTAGACGACCCAGCGGTCTGCCCGGCCCTCGTGGCCCTCTCGGCACATGGATCGTGATGTAGCGTACTGTGCGAGGCGTTAACCGTCCAATCATATGATTCGCGCCCTCGATATCAATTTTGGTATGGCGCGTCGGTCAGAGCATTGCCGCTCGCTGCCTCAGGTCGGCGTCATTCTTGGCGTGACCCAGCGAAACGTCAGATTGATGCGCTCGCCGCTCACGCGCGGCTCCTTCGGCACCCGATGACGCCACTGCGCCTGGGTGTCGCCTTTCATCACGAGCAGGCTGCCGCCCTTCAGCGAGAACGATTGCACGACGCCGCTGCGGTTGTGCTGCAGATCGAACCTGCGCGCGACGCCGAGGCTCACCGACGCGATCACCGGTTGCTTGCCGAGTTCGGGCTCGCGGTCCGCGTGCCAGCCCATGCTGTCGGCGCCACTGCGGTAACGATTCAGCAGCACGCTGTTAAAACGCGCGCCGCTGGTCGCCTCGACGGCCGCCTTCAGTTCGGCGACGGCGGGCGTCCATGCTTGCGGCACGTTGCGAATGCCCGAGTACACGTACACCGCGTCCGGCTCGCCCTGCCAGGCGGTCAGACGCGGCAGTGCAACACGGCCGGCGGGCGTGCCCATCATGTCCTGGCGCCATTGCACTTCGTCGATCAGTCGGGCCAGCAGGCGTTCGGCGTCGGCCGCTGCGAGCCAGTCGGGATACCAGTCGACGTCGGGCGTCGGCAGGTCGTTGAATAAATCGGTGCTCATCGGAATGTCTTGATGCAAGCGGACAAGTCAAAACCCTGACTATTATGGCGACACCGGCTCACCCGCTGATTCACGCGCGTTGCTCTTTCATTCGACGCGGCTCTCCGCGTTCCCTCTGTTCTTTCGCACGGACCACTTCCATGACACTTTCGGATCAGGCGCTCGCGCAGCTCTTTCGCGACGCGCGTACGCACAATGGCTGGCAGAACAAGCCGATCGACGACGCCGTGCTGCGCGAGCTGATGGAGCTCGTACTGCTCGGCCCGACCTCGGCCAATTCGAGTCCGGGCCGCTTCGTGTTCGTCAGGACGCCGGAGGGCAAGGAGAAACTGCGCCCGGCGTTGTCGGCTGGCAATCTCGAGAAAACGATGGCCGCGCCCGTCACGGTGATCGTCGCCATGGACATCGCCTTCTACGAGTATCTGCCGAAACTGTTTCCCCATGCGGATGCGCGCAGCTGGTTCGTCGGCAACGAGCGGTTGATCGCGGACACGGCGTTTCGCAATTCGACGCTGCAAGGCGGGTATCTGATTCTCGCGGCGCGTGCGCTCGGTCTCGACACTGGGCCGATGTCGGGCTTCGATCAGGCCAAGGTCGACGAAGCGTTTTTTGCGGGCACGACGCTGAAGTCGAACTTCCTGATCAATCTTGGCCACGGCGATCCGTCAAAGCTGTTAGCGCGCAGCCCGCGTTTTTCGTTCGACGAAGCGGCGCGCATAGTGTGACGGGGCGTTGACGATGGATGGCGCTGCGGGTGCGCGCCACGCGCCGGATCGGATCGCGTCAGGTCAGCACCGCGATATAAAAGACCACCGTGCCGATCAGCGCGCCGATGAAGCAGAAGCCCTCCTCGGCTTCGTCGCCATTCGAGCGCAGCCACGCGCCGACCGCACCGAACAGGCCCGCGATGCCAAGCGCGACGCACACCATCACGACGTCGAACAGCGCGCTTTTGCCGAGTTCGGAGAAATCGATGTTGCGTACGCCGACGTAAAGCGCAATCGCCATCAGCGAGATGCCGACGAGCGGCAGCATCACGTGGCTGCCCTCGTGCCCGACATGATGCTCATGATGAACATGATGCACGTCGTGCGCGTGATGCCACAGGTGGCCCGATTTGAGCAGCTTCATGGTGTGCCTCCCCCCGCCCGATCTTTCCCGGCGACAGAACCAGTCATGGCCGAAGCGCCCTACGCTGCCCCGGCAACAAGCTGGCTTGTTTCCAGCATACTCCACGCATGAATACAATTCAAAGCCCATTTAATTCGCTTGCATAGGCATTGAATGCGTGGCGCGCGGCCCTGTAAGTACGTGCTGAGCACGGAATGCGCCTGCCCCGGCAAACACCTTTCGTGGCGCGTCCCGGCGGCTTCGGGGCCGGCGTGTCGTGCGGTGCGGGAGCACGAATTTTGCGGCTACGGCAAGGGACCGAACATGTCGGTAGAATGATTCGCCGCGTTCCGTCAACCGATCGCCGCCGCGCTATCGCTGCCCTTCGGCCCCTTCCCGCTCTGATCCTCTTTATGCGACGTTCATCGTTTCTTGTCCGCATCATCCTGATTGGCATCCTGCTGCATATCTATGTCGGCTTGCGCCTGATTCCCGACATGCCGATCGACGCGGCCGGCCGCGGGCTGTGCGTGCTGTGGCTCGTGCTGTCGATCTACCTGATCCCGGTCGGCATGATGGCGCGCGGCTTCAAGCGCCAGCCGCTCGGCGACCGTCTCGCGTGGGTGGGCCTGCTCGCGATGGGCTTCTTCTCGTCGCTGCTGGTACTGACGTTCGCGCGCGACCTCGTGCTGGCGTCGCTGCTGACGATCGACGCGATCTGGCCGAACACGCTCACGATCGCGCATTGGCGCACCGGCTCGGCGTCGGCGGTGCCGCTGCTCGCGCTGCTGTCGACGCTGATTGGCCTGTTCAACGCGCGCCGTCGCGCGCGCGTCGTCACGATCGACGTGCCGATCGACGATCTGCCTGCCGCGCTCGACGGCTTCACGATCGTGCAGATCAGTGACATCCACGTCGGCCCGACGATCAAGGGCCGCTATGTCGATGCGATCGTCGACGCGGTGAACCGGCTCAAGCCGGATCTGATCGCGGTGACGGGCGACGTCGTCGACGGCAGCGTGCCGCAGTTGAGCCGGCATACGCAGCCGCTGTCGCGGCTCGCCGCGCGGCACGGTGCGTTTCTCGTGACCGGCAATCACGAGTACTACTCCGGAGCGAACTCGTGGATCGCCGAATTCCGCCGGCTCGGCTTGCGGGTGCTGCTGAACGAACACGTGATCGTCGACCATGACGGCGCGCGCGCCGTCATCGCCGGCGTCACCGATTACTCGGCGGGTCATCACGACCCCGCGCATCGCAGCGACCCGGTCGCGGCGCTCGCCGGCGCGCCGGGCGACGTGCTGATCAGGGTGCTGCTCGCGCATCAGCCGCGTTCGGCCGAAGCGGCCGCGGCGGCCGGCTTTACGCTGCAGTTGTCGGGTCATACGCACGGCGGTCAGTTCTTTCCGTGGAATTTCTTTGTGCGCCTGCAACAGCCGTTCACGGCAGGCCTCGCGCGCCTGAACGGACTCTGGGTTTATACGAGTCGCGGTACGGGCTATTGGGGTCCGCCGAAACGACTCGGTGCGCCTTCGGAAATCACGCGCTTGAGACTCGTGCCGGGCGAACCGGATTGAACTCAACATTCGCAGTCCGGAGCAATTAATTACGGCCTGTCTACGATACGGCTGTAGCAAACCCACATGCGCACTCTCCGCCGATCGCGGCTTGACTGAACTTTGCGCCGCCCTCTAAAATTCGCGCAATTCTTTTAACCGGAATCACGATCTTGGACAGTAGCAGCTGTACCAGCCGAGTATCGATTTGCCCGCTCGCCTGAGCGGCAGGATTTCCGCGTCAGGTGTCCGCGTCGCCGTCCTGCCCTCGGGCTCGATGGCGCACGTCGCTCTCATTTCATTGTCATTCGCGTACTGTCGGTGAAGCGCAGCGTGGCTCGATGCCATGCCGATGCCGCACGCTTCCGGCCGCTGCACGCGTGTGCGCGCGTATTTCGTTCCACCCTCATGCGCTTAGCGTGCACGAGGTAGACGACCTGACGTTCCCACGCGTAGGCTTCACCCTGCGGCAGCGCGCACGCCAACCTTTCTGAACGATGACACTCGAATTCTTCCTGCGGCTTCTGACCGCTTTTGCTTGCGGCGTCGCGATTGGCCTCGAACGACAGATGCGCCAGCGCACTGCCGGCCTGCGCACGATCACGCTCGTGGCGAGCGGCGCGTGCCTGTTCGTCACGCTCGGCGTGCTGACCGGCAACGGCGTCAGCGGCGTCACGCAGATTGCCGCCTATGTGGTGTCCGGCGTCGGCTTTCTTGGCGGCGGCGTCATCATGCGCGACAAAGGCTCGATCCAGGGGATCAACACAGCGGCGACGCTGTGGTGCTCGGCGGCCGTCGGCGTATTGAGCGGCGCGGGACATTACGGACCGGCGCTCGCGGGCACCGCGGTCGTGCTGCTGGCCAACACCGCGCTGCGTGAAGTGAGCCGGATGATCAACTCGACGCCGGTTTCAAACGCCGACCTCGTGCGCGAGTACGTGTTGACGATCGTCTGCCGCGAAGCCGACGAGATCAACATTCGCGCCGCGATTTCCAACTCGATGTACTCGGCGCCGCTGTCGTTCCAGAGCCTCACGAGCGAGGATGTCGAGGACGAACCGGCGCGCATTCGCGTGACGGCGACGCTGACGATGCATCCGAAGGATCAATCGAAGCTCGAACAGATGGCGAGCCGCCTGAGCATGGAAAAGAGCGTGTCCAGCGTCAGTTGGACCGCGCGGGAAGCGGAGCCGACGCCCGAGTGAAGCGCGGCGCGTAAGTCTCCTTTGTTCGCGCGCATCGTCTACACTTAGCGGGCAGCAGATTCAGATAATGTTAATTCCGCGTCGTGAACGTGGACGGTCCCATAACCTTCGACTAAGCTCTGTCACTGTGATTTGTTCACACTCAACCAGGGAGTCTCGAATATGGAACACAGCATCATCGCATGGATCATCATCGGCGCAATCGCGGGCTGGCTCGCGGGTGTGCTGGTCAGGGGCGGCGGCTTCGGCCTGATCGTCGACATCATCGTCGGGATCATCGGCGCGTTCATCGGCGGGTGGCTCGCCGGCGTGCTGCATATCTCGCTTGGCGGCGGCTGGATCGGCTCGATCATCACCGCGTTGATCGGCGCGGTCATTCTGCTGTTTATTATCCGGCTCGTGCGACGAGGGTCCTGAGCACGGCATCCGACGTCATCAAGCGCCAGCGGGTTCGAATCGCTGGCGCTTTTTTATGGCCTGTTGCTTCTGCTTTTATCGCCGCGGTTGTCGCCGCCGCAGAATCAGGCCGGCAGCATCGACCCCGTATCGCGCAGCCGTGTATGCCATGCAAACGCCTGATCGAGGCAATGCGGCGTCTGCCCTCCCCAGAGCAACGCATCGCGGTAGTAGTCGCGCAACAGCTCGCGATACCGCGGATGTACGCAATGCTCGATGATCAGCGTCGCACGTTCGCGCGGCGCGAGGCCGCGCAGATCGGCGAGACCCTGCTCGGTGACGACGACGTCGACGTCGTGTTCGTTGTGATCGCAATGCGGCACCATCGGCACGATGCTCGAAATGCGGCCGTCCTTCGCGGTCGACTTGCTCGCGAACACCGCGCACGACGCATTGCGCGCAAAGTCGCCCGAGCCGCCGATGCCGTTCATCATATGCGTGCCGCCGACATGCGTCGAATTGACGTTGCCGTAGATATCGAATTCGAGCGCGGTATTGAGCGCGATCAGACCGAGCCGCCGAATCACCTCGGGATGGTTGCTGACTTCCTGCGGACGCAGCACGAGCCGGTCGCGATAGCGCTCGATATCGCCAAATACCTGCGCCTGCCGCGCGGCCGACAACGTGATCGACGCGCCGGACGCGAACGTGACCTTACCAGCGTCCATCAGATCGAACGTCGAATCCTGAAGGACTTCCGAATAAATTTCGAACACCTCGAAAGGCGAATCGACGAATCCTGCCAGCACCGCGTTGGCGATCGTACCGATGCCCGCCTGCAGCGGCGGCAACTGCTTCGGCATGCGGCCACGCGTGACTTCGTGCTGGAAAAATTCGATCAAATGAGCGGCGATCAACGCGGTTTCCCGATCCGCGGGCAAGACCGTGGACGGGCTGTCGGCCATGTCCGTCATCACGATCGCCGCGATTTTCTCGGGCGCAATCTCGATAGCGGGTGTGCCGACGCGATCCTGCGCGCGCACGATCGGCAGCGGCTCGCGATGCGGCCGGCGCCCCGGAATCCAGAGGTCGTGCAAGCCTTCGAGCCCGAGCGGCTGCGCAAGATTGATCTCGACGATGACCTTGTCCGCGAGAATCGCGAAGCTCGCCGAATTGCCGACCGACGTCGTCGGCACGATACCGCCGCTCTCCGTGATCGCGGCGGCTTCGATGATCGCGACATCGAGCTTGCCGAGCTGGTTCGCGCGCAGCATCTCGACGGTCTCGGACAGATGCTGATCGACGAACATCACTTCGCCGCGATTGATGGCGTCGCGCAGCGTCTTGTCTACCTGAAACGGCAGACGGCGCGCGAGCACATGCGCTTCGGTCAGCATGCGGTCAACGTCATGACCGAGCGAGGCGCCCGTCATCAACGTGATGCGCAGCGGCTCGCCCAGCCGGCGCGCACGCTCGGCGAGCGCGACCGGCACGGCCTTCGCGTCGCCCGCGCGCGTGAAGCCGCTTGCGCCAACCCGCATGCCGTCGTGAATCAGAAGCGCCGCGTCGGCGGCCGTGGTGATTTTTCCGCGCAGCGCGGCGCAGCGAATTCGGTCTTCGTACATGAAAGGGAGTCTCTCCAAAGTCGCCAGCTCCGTCTACTGGTGCGCACGTCTGCGGTGTGCTTCGCTCAATAGGCGGTTGCCGCACCCGCCGCGGCGTCTCGATCGGACGGCGTCGCGAGCAGGTGTTGGGTCGCGCGATAGGATCCGCGACAGGTGTTGCGCGTGAGGCAGCCGGACTTAGCTGCCGAAGTAGATGTTGCAGAAGCTCATCGGGCCGACACATTCATCAGCTTTCGCTTTCGGCGCTTCCACATGCTTGCGCGGGGCAACCTTATCGGTGCGCTGGCCATCCGCTTGCGCAACCTGCTGCTCCGGCGCGGCCGGCGCCGTCTGTGCATAGGCGGCGGCAGCGGTGGACAAAGAACAGGCAATCAGGACCATCTTCAACACTTTCATCTCGTTCTCCAGGACTTACGACTACTGCGACGAATACTGCGAGGCAGTGACGAAACTATATGACCGCCACCTACGCGAATAAACGGGGCATCCCGGAAGGGATCTTTCCATCTGGCAGAAAGATCCACGCAGCATTGCTCAGCGACGATTGAAGGGCGCGTCCTTGTCGAGCAACGCGCTGCGAATGAAGTGCAGACAGCTCAAGATACGTTGCAGATCGTGATGCCGGGCGCGCTCGGCGTGCACTGCCTGCAGCATGTCTTGCGCGAACCAGGTGGCCAAGCGCACGGCGACGAGTGCGCGTTCGAGCGACCGTGGACCTGGGCGTTCGAAGAGCCGGGCAAGATCGTCGCACGTGTGTTCGATCACGCTGCGCCAACGCGGCTGAAGGATGTCGGCATAATCGGCGCGTGCGGCTTCGTTGCGCAGATCGATGACGGCGTGACCTACTTCGATCGTTGCGAGCATCCAGCGAAGTGCGTCGCGCCGTCGTCGTGAACGGTGCGTCAACAGCACGCGCAGTTGCGAAGTCAGATCATGCGTGCCCGACTGGAAACGTTGGTTCAGACCCGGCAGCGCGTCCTTGCATGCCGACACCGTTTGCGCTCGCAGGTCGCCCATGATCCGGTCGATGAGCCAGCGCATATCGGCGGGAAAGACCACCGCGAAAACAACCGCTGCGAGCAGCATCGACGCGGTCAGCGCGATGCCGTTGTTGATCAGCAGATCGGGCACGTAGCTGACGACGTTGTCCGGCCCGGCCAGCAGACAGAAGAACACCGAAAAGCCGATGCCAAGCCCTGCCGCGCCGCGACGCGTCGCGATGAATGCGCCGAGCGCGAGCACCGGCGCGAGTACCGCGCAAAGCAGCGGGAAACCATCGATGTTCGGATACACGTAGCACATGAACACATAGCCGGCCAGCGTCGCGAGCACCGCGCCGATCGCCATCTGGATGGCCATTCTGGTGGCGCCTGGCGCGGTGGACGTCAACGCGCAGACCAGTGTTGCGCCAATCACGGCGAGACCGCCGCTCGGCCAGTTGGTCGCGATCCAGAACGCACCGGCGATTCCGATGACGACAGCCGAGCGCACGAATGTGAACAATACGGCGAAGTGGTTTGTGCGGCTTAAAGTCTGCTTGTGCGGTGGCTCTTAGTTGGGCTTGAGCTGCATCGTAGGCAGTACTGCCGGCTTGCTGTTTTGCGCCACAAGCATGCATAGGTTTGCGAATAGTTTATCCATTCGCCCACGAATCGATACAGCAATTCGGCTGCCGTGTCGAAGTCCGCAAGCGATTCCGTGGACGCGGCTTCGAGTGGCCGCCTGGTTTCGCGTACCCGGCGTGGCAAGCTCGCTCGAAAGGGGCGCAGATCGGCTGCTGCGTGCGATGCTTCGACGCCGGCTTCAGCTTGTGCTTCGAACAAGACTCCCAGTTCGTCGAGGTACGGACCGATGGCCGCGAGTATCGACACAGCGCGGCTGGCGCGCAACCGTTTGAGCAACTGATTCAGCGCATGCAGACGCGCACACGCATCCATGAATTCGCTATTCAGACGCGCCAGATGCGCACTGCGCGAGCGCATCGCCGGATCTTCGAATGTGACGAACGTGCGGGTTGCTTCGAAGCCAGCGATTTCGTCGACGAAATCCGCGAAACGCCGTTCGAACTGATTGCGCTCGAGCCCGCGTGCGAGCATGTCGACAGCAAACGCAGTAAAATTCGCGTACCTGATCTGAAGGTTACGTCGCAGCGCAAGGATCGAGCGCTGGGGCAGCAGCAACGCGCTGACCGCGCTCGAACACACGATGCCGACCGCCACTTCCGCGGCACGCGTGAGTGCGGCGAGGAACAGTCCCTGAGGCGTCGTCACGTTTGGAATGCCGATCAGCGCGGCGGTGTAACCCGCGAGCACAAAACCGTACCATCTGAAATGCCGATACCGGACCGCCGCAGCAATACAGGCGCTCACCCACACGATCATGCCGAGCATGTACAGTTCGGGCTGCTGAACGAACAGCCCGCCGAGCACGAGCGCGGCCACGGTCCCTACTGCCGTTCCGAGAATCCGGTAGAAGCTCTTCGCGAGCACCATGCCGCTGAACGGTTGCATCAACACAAAGACAGTGGTCATCGCAATGCGCGGCTGCGGCAGATCGAGCAGCATCGCGATGCCCAACGCCAGCAGACCGGCGGTGACCGTCTTCAGCAGATGCAGCCAGGTCAGACCGTCGCTGCTGGCCCAGTCGCACATGGCGCGATTGAGTTTGGCTCGGCTGAGGCGTCGCCGCATGACGCCGCGCGGACCGAAGAAATCCGCCGACGGTTCGATCGCATGATCGGGTTTCATCTGAAAACAGTGCACCCTACGTGGTCGCTGAGAGAGCCTCCGGACAGAATGGCCGACACCGGCAGGCGAGGCGCCGATTGTAGGAGTCCGCGATGTGTACATTAAGCCGATGGGTGCAGAACATCTGTTCCAGAACGGACAACAATAGTGTTCTGAGACTGACGGAAAATATGATCTTGATCATGAAACAGAAGGTTTGATGGACACGCTACAAAATATGCGAGTGTTTGTGCGCGTGGTTGAAGCCGGTAGCTTCACCGCGGCCGCGCAATCGCTCAATTCAACGACCGGCGCGATGTCTCGCGCGGTCTCGGAGCTTGAGGCACATCTGCGCACGCGCCTGCTGAATCGCTCGACGCGTCGGCTTGCGCTGACCACCGCCGGCGAGCGCTATCTGAAACGATCGCAGCAGATCCTCGCGGATGTCGATGTTGCGGAAGAAGAAGCCAGTTGCGCACACGAGCGACCAACCGGCGCACTGCGCATGCATAGCTTTGCGAGCATCGGCCAGCACTACGTCCTGCCGGCCATTTCGCGTTACCGCGAGCTTTATCCTGATGTGACCGTCGAGTTGACGCTATCGCAGCGCATGCCCGATCTGTTCGAGGGCAGCGCCGACGTGGCCGTGATCGGCGCATCGACGCTGCCGAATTCGGACCTCGTATCGTTTCCGCTGGGGACGACGTTCAGCATCCTGTGCGCATCGCCGGCCTACGTGCGGGCGCACGGCGCGCTGCAAGAACCGGCTGACCTTGCGCATCACGAATGTCTGATCCTGCATACGCCGGCGTTCCCGCCACATGAATGGACGCTCGACGGCCCGAACGGCAGTGAGTTGATGGAACCCCCCGCGTCACAATGGTTGTCGCCTGGATAAAATTGGAATCTGGGGGCGATAAAGAGAGAACAAGTTGGCGCGTTACGGAAAGACATTCAAGGACAGAGCAGTGGCGCGGTTGCTGCCGCCGGAGAGCGCATCAGTGGAAGAGGTTGCGCGAGAGATCGGTGTGGGCGCGCAGACGCTGGAGCGCTGGCGCAGTGATGCGCTGTCCATGCCCGCTCGCGAGCGGGCATGGACAGCGGCCGCGCGTTTCGAAGCGGTGTTGAGCACGGCAGCGATGGACGAGACGGCCCGCAATGCGTGGTGCCGCGAGCATGGCGTGTATCCGCAGGAACTGGCGCAGTGGCGGCAAGCGGCCACGCAGGCGCTGGCCGAGCCCGAAGAGGCCCGTGCGAGTCCACAGCAGACGAAGCAGGACCAGCGTCGCATCAAGGAACTGGAACGCGAACTGCGGCGCAAGGAGAAAGCACTGGCCGAGGCAGCCGCATTGCTGGTTCTTTCAAAAAAACTCGGGGCGATCTTCAACACGGACAAGGGCGAGGACGAATGATCGGCCTCGAAGATCGCCAGTTCCTGGCCCGGGAAATCGATTCGGCAAGACTGGCTGGCGCACGGTTGCGCCTGGCCTGCGAGGTGGCCGGAATCGACGTGCGTACCCTGCAGCGCTGGAGGGCCAATCAAGGGCTCGTCACTGGCGACGCCAGGCCCGGCGCGATGCGCCTGCTGCCCGCGCACACCTTGAGCCCGCAGGAGCGGGAAAACGTGCTGCGCGTAGCCAGCGAGCCGCGCTTTGCCGACATGCCACCGGCGCGCATCGTGCCGATGCTGGCTGACGAAGGCGTGTATATCGCCAGCGAATCGACCTTTGCACGCGTGCTGCGCGAGCATGGGCAGATGAGGCGCCGTGGCCGTGCCAGAACTCCTTCGAGCGGCCGGCCGCCGACCACGCACGTTGCAACCGCGCCGCGCCAGGTGTGGTGCTGGGACATGACCTATTTGCCGGCAACGGTCACAGGGCGATGGTTCCACCTGTACCTGATTCTGGACCTGTACAGCCGCAAGATTGTCGGCTGGGAGGTGCACGACAGCGACGCGGCCGAACACGCTGCTCATCTCGTACGTCGTACGGCGCTCTCCGAAGGCATTGCCGCCCTTGAGGCCCGGCCGGTGCTGCACGGCGATAACGGGGCGACGCTGAAGGCCACTACCGTGCTGGCGATGCTGCACTGGCTGGGCATCAAGCCGTCGTACTCGCGCCCCCGGGTCAGCGACGACAACGCCTATGCCGAGGCGCTGTTCCGAACCGCGAAGTACCGGCCGGAGTTTCCGGTCACAGGCTTCGAGGACCTGAACGCTGCTCGCACCTGGGCTGCCGGCTTCGTGCAGTGGTACAACTTCGAGCATCGTCATAGTGGCATCCACTACGTGACGCCTGCGCAGCGTCACGCCGGTGACGATCGTGCGCTTCTCGCCGCTCGGCATGCACTGTACGAGAGGGCCCGCGAGCGCAATCCGGCCCGCTGGTCGCGCCACACGCGCAACTGGACACCGGTTGGTGCCGTGACGCTTAACCCCGAACGCGACTCAGTCGTCGAGATGGCGTCGATCAGCGCAAATAAACAGCCTCTGGCTGCATGAGTGAGGCGACAACTTGCTTGACGCGCGCCGGGAAGTCGACGGCCCCGTGCATGTGAACATCGCCGAATCATTGATCGTGGCGATCCGCGAAGGCATGGGCATCGGCATGGTGCCGCTCTACGCGGCCATTTCCGGGTTGCGCGATGGCACGCTGGTGCGCGTGTTGCCGGAATATACGCTGCAAAAGACGACTGTTTATGCGCTCTATCCGTCGCGCAAATTCATCGATGCAAAGACGCGCACGTGGGTCGAATTCTTGCGCTCGCATCTGCCGAAGGTGATTGCGCGCGACGAAGCATTGCTTGCTGAGGTCGGGCAACTGGGGGGCGGAGATGACCCAGTGCAGCTGGTTGGAGTTGCCCCTGCAACTCAGGACACGCGGACACCGTTAGATCGATGAAATCGCGGCAGCACGCCTGAACTCACGCGGCGAGCGGTATTCCAAGGCTTTGTGCGGATGGCGCTCATTGTAGTGTTCAAATGCAACAGCCAGACTCGAGAGCGCCGCTGGCGCGTCAGGCTCGTCCATACAGGCGACGTAATTGTCGCTTCATGATCTTCACGAACGATTCGACCATGCCATTGCTCTGCGGAGAACGTGCCGGCGTTGTCAATGACTCCCGGGGTCAATTCGCGAGCGAAGCTGCGAGTGCGGTGGTCGACATAAGCCGAGCCGTTGTCCGTCAACCATTCGATGGACAGCGCGACCTGCCCGGTGCCGAATTGCTGCGCGACGGCGGCCAGCATCGCGTCGCGCACTACATCACCGCTATACCCGCCGGTCCCCGCCGCCCGGCCAATCGCCTCTCCGATCGCAGCAGTCGAGTGCAAACGTTACGCGCAACGGCGTGCCATCGTCGCACCGGAACATCTGTATCGCGATCAGCCTGCGCCACCCAGTTGTAGATGGTCTGTGCAGTCGGCTCGAACTCCTTTTCCAGTTCCTCCGGCCTGCGTCCGGCCTTCACCAGCTCGACCATTTGCGCCCGAAATTCCGCCGGGTACGGGGTACGATGCTTGCCCATAATCGGCACCTCCTTCTCCAAAGGATAGATGTCCGTTTTTCTGGATCAACTTCAGTATGTGCAAAAACGCGTCGATCAACAGGCTACTTTTGGCAATGGCTGGCAACGGCGTCCGACCACGCTTATTGTTCGTGCCCGGTCGAGCATGTTGCTGTTGATTTGGGCCGCATAAACGCAAAAACCCCACCGCGGCGGGTGGGGTTTCTGACTGGGGGGGAGCCTGACGATTACCTACTTTCACACGGGCAATCCGCACTATCATCGGCGTGGAGTCGTTTCACGGTCCTGTTCGGGATGGGAAGGGGTGGGGCCGACTCGCTATGGTCATCAGGCATGACGGGTTGCTGCGTCGCAGGGCTGGAGTCAACCGGTTGCGCCACAGCCAATCGGGAAGAAGCGTAAAGGATTCGAGTGGGGAGGGTTGTGTTGTTTCTGGCACAACACTGAATCCCAACCGGGCGTTTCTGTGAGCTCCCGCGGGAGTTCACACCAATCCCCTTCGGGGATCGGACCCGCGTAAGTGCTGAAGCACTACCGCGGGTCGAGACACACCTGTTATAGGATCAAGCCTTACGGGCAATTAGTATCAGTTAGCTCAGTACATTACTGTACGTGCACACCTGACCTATCAACGTCCTGGTCTTGAACGACCCTTCAAGGGGCTCGAAGCCCCGGGGATATCTCATCTTAAGGCAAGTTTCCCGCTTAGATGCTTTCAGCGGTTATCTCTTCCGAACATAGCTACCCGGCGATGCCACTGGCGTGACAACCGGTACACCAGAGGTTCGTCCACTCCGGTCCTCTCGTACTAGGAGCAGCCCCCTTCAAATATCCAGCGCCCACGGCAGATAGGGACCAAACTGTCTCACGACGTTTTAAACCCAGCTCACGTACCTCTTTAAATGGCGAACAGCCATACCCTTGGGACCGGCTACAGCCCCAGGATGAGATGAGCCGACATCGAGGTGCCAAACACCGCCGTCGATATGAACTCTTGGGCGGTATCAGCCTGTTATCCCCAGAGTACCTTTTATCCGTTGAGCGATGGCCCTTCCATACAGAACCACCGGATCACTATGACCTGCTTTCGCACCTGTTCGACTTGTCAGTCTCACAGTCAAGCACGCTTATGCCATTGCACTATCAGCACGATTTCCGACCGTACCTAGCGTACCTTCGTACTCCTCCGTTACACTTTGGGAGGAGACCGCCCCAGTCAAACTGCCTACCATGCACTGTCCCCGACCCGGATCACGGGCCAAGGTTAGAACCTCAAACAGATCAGGGTGGTATTTCAAGGACGGCTCCATTGAGACTGGCGTCCCAACTTCATAGCCTCCCACCTATCCTACACAGACCGGTTCAAAGTCCAATGCAAAGCTGCAGTAAAGGTTCATGGGGTCTTTCCGTCTAGCCGCGGGGAGATTGCATCATCACAAACACTTCAACTTCGCTGAGTCTCGGGAGGAGACAGTGTGGCCATCGTTACGCCATTCGTGCAGGTCGGAACTTACCCGACAAGGAATTTCGCTACCTTAGGACCGTTATAGTTACGGCCGCCGTTTACCGGGACTTCAATCAGGAGCTTGCACCCCATCATTTAATCTTCCGGCACCGGGCAGGCGTCACACCCTATACGTCCACTTTCGTGTTTGCAGAGTGCTGTGTTTTTATTAAACAGTCGCAGCCACCAGTTTATTGCAACCCTTTCACCCTTCTGGCGCAGGCCAGTCAGGCTATGAGGGCGTACCTTATCCCGAAGTTACGGTACCAATTTGCCGAGTTCCTTCTCCCGAGTTCTCTCAAGCGCCTTAGAATACTCATCTCGCCCACCTGTGTCGGTTTGCGGTACGGTCACTGTGAAACTGAAGCTTAGAGGCTTTTCCTGGAACCCCTTCCAGTTGCTTCGCCACCGAAGTGGCTCGCCTCGCACCCTTGAATTCTGCGCCCGGATTTGCCAAAGCGCCTTCTCCAATGCAAGGACCGGGACTTCCAACACCCGGACAACCTTCCGCGATCCGTCCCCCCATCGCATTTCACAATGGTGCAGAAATATTAATCTGCTTCCCATCAGCTACGCATTTCTGCCTCGCCTTAGGGGCCGACTCACCCTACGCCGATGAACGTTGCGTAGGAAACCTTGGGCTTACGGCGAGGGGGCCTTTCACCCCCTTTATCGCTACTCATGTCAGCATTCGCACTTCCGATACCTCCAGCACACTTTCCAGTGCACCTTCGCAGGCTTACGGAACGCTCTCCTACCATGCACATTACTGTGCATCCGCAGCTTCGGTATATGGCTTAGCCCCGTTACATCTTCCGCGCAGGACGACTCGATCAGTGAGCTATTACGCTTTCTTTAAAGGGTGGCTGCTTCTAAGCCAACCTCCTGACTGTTTTAGCCTTCCCACTTCGTTTCCCACTTAGCCATATTTGGGGACCTTAGCTGGCGGTCTGGGTTGTTTCCCTCTTGACACCGGACGTTAGCACCCGATGTCTGTCTCCCGTGATTGCACTCTTCGGTATTCGGAGTTTGCTATGGCGTAGTAATCCGCAATGGACCCCACAACCATGACAGTGCTCTACCCCCGAAGGTGAGACACGAGGCACTACCTAAATAGTTTTCGGAGAGAACCAGCTATTTCCAGGTTTGTTTAGCCTTTCACCCCTATCCACAGCTCATCCCCTAACTTTTCAACGTTAGTGGGTTCGGTCCTCCAGCACGTGTTACCGTGCCTTCAACCTGGCCATGGATAGATCACCTGGTTTCGGGTCTACACCCAGCGACTGGACGCCCTGTTCGGACTCGCTTTCGCTACGCCTGCCCTAATCGGTTAAGCTCGCCACTGAATGTAAGTCGCTGACCCATTATACAAAAGGTACGCCGTCACCCCTTCGCAGAGGCTCCGACTGTTTGTATGCATGCGGTTTCAGGATCTGTTTCACTCCCCTCCCGGGGTTCTTTTCGCCTTTCCCTCACGGTACTGGTTCACTATCGGTCGATCACGAGTATTTAGCCTTGGAGGATGGTCCCCCCATCTTCAGACAGGATTTCACGTGTCCCGCCCTACTTCTCGTACACCCAGTTCTTCCATGCTGTTTTCGTCTACAGGGCTATCACCTGCTATGGCCGCACTTTCCAGAGCGTTCGACTAACAATACAGATAACGTGTACCGGCTGATCCCATTTCGCTCGCCACTACTCTGGGAATCTCGGTTGATTTCTTTTCCTGCGGTTACTTAGATGTTTCAGTTCACCGCGTTCGCCTCACGCAGCCTATGGATTCAGCTACGGATACTCCATTAGGAGTGGGTTTCCCCATTCGGACATCTCCGGATCAATGCTCGTTTGCCAGCTCCCCGGAGCTTTTCGCAGGCTACCGCGTCCTTCATCGCCTGTGATCGCCAAGGCATCCACCACATGCACTTGTTCGCTTGACCCTATAACGGGTGTGTCTCTGTGTCGACCCACGTTAGCGCTTTAGCGCTTACGTGGGTCCCATCCCCGGAGGGGATAGACGCACTCGCTACAGGTTGAGTATTCGTGTTGCGCCGTATTCCAAAGCAATCTTTCGATCACCTTTAAAATACATCGATACAATCACAACCCTGATTCACCTACTCACACACCCATCTCCAGGTATGCTTTCGTGAATCTCTTTACTACTTCTTCCTGATTGTTAAAGAACGGCAGCCGGTATGAAGCCTGTGCCTCATACCGCTCTGACTGGCTCAATCGCCAATGCGCAACGCTCTGCCTTCATGCAGAACCCTGCGCATTGAGGATTGGTGGAGGATGACGGGATCGAACCGACGACCCCCTGCTTGCAAAGCAGGTGCTCTCCCAGCTGAGCTAATCCCCCAGTCCCACAGATAGTCCAGCGGCCCCAGCCCTTCAGCTCACCAGACAAGACCGTGGTGGGTCTGGATGGATTCGAACCATCGACCCCCGCCTTATCAAGACGGTGCTCTAACCGGCTGAGCTACAGACCCTGAGCCTGTCTGCGTTGCTTCTAACCACAGCCGATAAGCGTGAGCACTTGAGTGCAGGGAATGCACAGCTCTGGAAAGGAGGTGATCCAGCCGCACCTTCCGATACGGCTACCTTGTTACGACTTCACCCCAGTCATGAATCCTACCGTGGTGACCGTCCTCCTTGCGGTTAGACTAGCCACTTCTGGTAAAACCCACTCCCATGGTGTGACGGGCGGTGTGTACAAGACCCGGGAACGTATTCACCGCGGCATGCTGATCCGCGATTACTAGCGATTCCAGCTTCACGCACCCGAGTTGCAGAGTGCGATCCGGACTACGATCGGTTTTCTGGGATTGGCTCCACCTCGCGGCTTGGCAACCCTCTGTTCCGACCATTGTATGACGTGTGAAGCCCTACCCATAAGGGCCATGAGGACTTGACGTCATCCCCACCTTCCTCCGGTTTGTCACCGGCAGTCTCCCTGGAGTGCTCTTGCGTAGCAACTAGGGACAAGGGTTGCGCTCGTTGCGGGACTTAACCCAACATCTCACGACACGAGCTGACGACAGCCATGCAGCACCTGTGTTATGGCTCCCTTTCGGGCACTCCCGCCTCTCGGCAGGATTCCATACATGTCAAGGGTAGGTAAGGTTTTTCGCGTTGCATCGAATTAATCCACATCATCCACCGCTTGTGCGGGTCCCCGTCAATTCCTTTGAGTTTTAATCTTGCGACCGTACTCCCCAGGCGGTCAACTTCACGCGTTAGCTACGTTACCAAGCCAATGAAGGCCCGACAACCAGTTGACATCGTTTAGGGCGTGGACTACCAGGGTATCTAATCCTGTTTGCTCCCCACGCTTTCGTGCATGAGCGTCAGTATTGGCCCAGGGGGCTGCCTTCGCCATCGGTGTTCCTCCACATCTCTACGCATTTCACTGCTACACGTGGAATTCCACCCCCCTCTGCCATACTCCAGCGCTGCAGTCACCAATGCAGTTCCCAGGTTAAGCCCGGGGATTTCACATCGGTCTTACAGCACCGCCTGCGCACGCTTTACGCCCAGTAATTCCGATTAACGCTCGCACCCTACGTATTACCGCGGCTGCTGGCACGTAGTTAGCCGGTGCTTATTCTTCCGGTACCGTCATCCCTCACGGATATTAGCCACGAGGTTTTCTTTCCGGACAAAAGTGCTTTACAACCCGAAGGCCTTCTTCACACACGCGGCATTGCTGGATCAGGCTTGCGCCCATTGTCCAAAATTCCCCACTGCTGCCTCCCGTAGGAGTCTGGGCCGTGTCTCAGTCCCAGTGTGGCTGGTCGTCCTCTCAGACCAGCTACAGATCGTCGGCTTGGTAGGCCTTTACCCCACCAACTACCTAATCTGCCATCGGCCGCCCCTTGAGCGCGAGGTCCCGAAAGATCCCCCGCTTTCCTCTCCCGAGCGTATGCGGTATTAATCCGGCTTTCGCCGGGCTATCCCCCACTCCAGGACACGTTCCGATGTATTACTCACCCGTTCGCCACTCGCCACCAGACCGGAGTCCGTGCTGCCGTTCGACTTGCATGTGTAAGGCATGCCGCCAGCGTTCAATCTGAGCCAGGATCAAACTCTTCAGTTCAAACCTGTTACTGTGTTCGGGCTCTCTCGAACCCGGTCGCTCACTCAACGTACTGACGATGATTGATCCGTCTTTCGACAGACAAACCTTCCTCCAATACTGTGTGAGGCTTCTGATACTTCTGCCTGACAGCAGACTCCGGAGAATCCGCCGCCGCATCCCGCATCAAGCGCCCACACTTATCGACTGTTAGTTTTTAAAGATCGGTCCGCCAAACCCGCCGCGCCTGAACCACCACTACCCGGCACTGCCTCGTTTGCGTCGCTGCGTCTGCAGCAGAGAAGCGAGATTATGGAGAACTTCCGTCGGATCGTCAACAGGTTTTTATCACTCGCCTAACCTGCCCACGCCGCCGAAGCCCACGCCATCAAAGGCTTCCCGCTTCTCCGCACCCCGGCGTCCGGAGCGCGAAAGTGCGGAATTCTAGTCGCCGACATCGGGACTTGCAAGCGATATTTTGACCGCTCGGCGCGCAACCTACCGCGACCCAAAACACCTCGACTCACGCAGTCGCATGCGCGCGCATCGCCCGTTCGACCACGACCAGATAATGGTCAATCCCCGGCGTCGCGCGATCCTTCTCTTTCGCGCGATCGTCCCATCGGCGCAAACGCATCGCGTCTTCGGCGTACGGTTTCTGAATAAACGCCTGCGCCTCTTCCCTGCTGAAGACCCCGCCCTGCAATTGCAAGCTGCGCACCGAGTCGGCGGACAGCTGGCCAAAATAGGTAGCGTCGATCGCGCACAGGCAGCGCTTCGCGTCGACGTGCAGACGAATCGGCTCCACCACCGCATCCGACAACACCGGCCGCAAAAACGGCAAGGCGAAATACTGATGCAGATCGTCGACACCCCGTTCCGTCGGCGTCTCCCCTTGCAGGTTCAGCAGATGGCCGAGGTCGTGCAAGAACGCCGCGGCGACGAGTTCGTCGCTCGCGCCTTCCGCCTCGGCGAGCGCGCCGCTCTGCAACGCGTGCTCGAGCTGCGTCACCGGCTCGCCGCTATACGCGAGGCTGCCGTGTCGCTCGAAGAGCACACGGATATCGTCGAGACTCAATGCCACCTGTTACTCCCAAGGTAATGAAAACGTCTTCAGATTGGTAAAGCTCTTCATCGCTTCCTGAACGCCTTCCTTGTAGCCTAGCCCCGAATCCTTGATGCCGCCAAACGGCGTCAGCTCGATCCGATAGGCTGGCACTTCCCACACGTTGACGGTGCCCACGCGCAGCTCATTAATGAAACGCGTGATCGCGTCCTGCCGGTTCGTACACACGCCCGACGACAGCCCGAACGGTGTTCCGTTGCTGATGCGAATCGCATCGTCGCGCGTGTCGAACGCGACGACCGGCGACACCGGCCCGAAGGTTTCCTCGCGCACGAGCGTCATCGACGGATCGACGTTGTCGAGCACGGTCGGCGCATACAACGCGCCGCGGCGCTCGTTGCCGAGGCGCAGGCGCGCGCCCGCGGCCACCGCCTCATTAGCGCGACCTGGTTCATCGGATGATTGAACGGCGTGATCGCGACGATCACGCCCGCGAGCGGCTCGCGCTGCGAGAACACGCGGCGCCTTTTGCCATGCGGCGTCAGATCGCACGAGAAACTCTGACCGTCGTCGCGCAACGCCTCGAACGAGGCAAAGCGGAACACGTCGGCGACGCGGCCGATCTCGTAGCGCGAGTCCTGCTTCGACAGACCCGACTCGAGCGAAATCAGATCCGACGCCGGTTCGATCCGCTCACGCAGCAGCACCGCCGCGCGCTCGAGAATCTGCGAACGCTCGTAGCGCGACAGCGTCGGCCGATACGCGAGCGCGTAGTCGAACGCGGCGCGCACATCGTCGATGCTGGCGAAGGGCACCGTGCCGACGCGCATGCCGGTATAAGGATCGAACACGTCGAGCGTCCGGGCGCGCGTCGCGCGCTCGCCGCTCAGCCGCAGCGCTTCGGCGCGGAACTCAGGATGGTCCCGCGGCGCCGTGTTCATGATGTCGACACGCGATTGAGCGCGACGTCGAAGATATCGAAATTGCGCAGCCGTTTGCCTTCGCTGCCGGTGGCTGACGGCTGAACGCGCCGGTTGAACAGCAGTGGCACTTCCTGCTCGGAAATCCCGCCGTGCGAGCGCAACGGCACGGTGAGCCCGGACAGGTCGTGCTCGTCGCGCCGCGTGCCGAGCACCACATGCTTCGTGCCGATCACGACCAGATCGCCGATGCGATCCTCAGGCAGCCCGAAGCGCGCACACGCGGCGCGTCGATCGAGCACGACTTCGATTCCCGGCAGGCGGCCGATCCGCGCAATCACGGACGCAGCATCGACCTCGCGCGGCAAATAGACCGTCGCGAACGAACCCAGCGCGCCATGATGCACGACGTACGGATCGGTGATCGGCAGAATCACGCGCGCCGTCGACGCGTCGAGCCAGTCGTCGAGCAAGTCCTGCAGATAGATCACGTTCGGCTCGCCGGTTTGCGGATCGTGCTTCGCGTTCATGCCGTGATCGGCGGTGAGGCCGATCACCCAGCCGAGCGCGTCGAGCTTCGCGAGATAGCCGTCCATCATCGCGTAGAACGCGTTCGCGCCTTCGGTGCCGGGCGCCCATTTGTGCTGGATATAGTCGGTCGTCGACAGATACATGAGGTCGAGCTTGCGCGTCTGCGCGAGCCGCACGCCGGCCGCGAACACGAATTCCGACAACCCCGCGCTATACACGTCGGGCAATGGCAGGCCAACCAGATCGAGCACGTCGTCGATGCCGTTTTCCTCGCGCGTCACCTCGTCGGCTTTCTCCGCCGAAAAGCAGATGCCCTTCAACTGCGCGCCGAGTAGCCCGCGCAGTTTGTCCTTCGCAGTGACGACGGCGACCGCGGCGCCCGCGTCGGCGGCGGCCGCGAGCAGCGTGGGCGCGCGCAGGTAGGCGGGATCGTTCATCATCACCGCCGAGCCCGCGCCGTCGTTCGCGTGGGTGTCCCAGAAGTAGTTGCCGCTGATGCCGTGCACGGACGGCAATACGCCGGTCACGATCGACAGGTTGTTCGGGTTCGTGAACGACGGGATCACGCAGTCGCCGCGAAACGCCGCGCCGCCCTCGAGCATCGAACCGATGAACGGCGCGACGCCGGCCGCGACCGCCGCTTCCAGGTACGCAAACTCACAGCCGTCGACACAGACAACGACCGTCGGTTGCGAAGGCAGCCGGTAGCTCCGGCCGTTGACCTCGATCGTGCGTTGCTCGGGGTGTGTCATCGCGTGGTTTTCCATTGCCGGGGTTGTCATTGCAACGTCTTAATCGCCGGGTTGTCTGTTCGTGGGGCGAAGCTGCCGCGGCGTTTGCCGGTACGCTTGCCTCGGCTTCATCGCCGCGCCGTCATCGCCCGCGCGAGCCGGCCGCACCCGCGCCTGCCGGCAGGCGCTGCTCGTGCGCCGCATCGCCCGCCGCCTCGCAGGCCGCATGCGCGCGCTGCAACCCGCCCTGCACATGCGCGCGCATCAACTGCGCGGCCTGCTCCGCATCGCGCGACGCGAGCGCTGTCAGAATCGCGCGATGCTCGGCGAGCGAGCGCGCCATCGCGTCGGCCTGCACGACTAGCGCCGCACGCCGAAACAGGCTCAGCTCGCTGACGAGCCTGCGATACGTGTCGTACAACTTCGTGTTGCCCGCCGCCGCGACCAGCGCATCGTGAAACGCGACGTTCGCGCGCGCATACGCATCGTGATCGTGCGACGCGAGCGCCGCGCGCATCGCGTCGACCCAGTCGCGCAGCACCGCGAGCTTGCCCGCATCGATGCTCGACGCGAGCATCCGGCACGCCCCCTCTTCGAGCACCGCGCGCACCGCGTAAATCTCGTCCGCCTCCGCGAGCGACACCGTCCGCACGAACACGCCGCGATTCTTCTCGGTGCGCACCAGACCCGCCTGCTCTAGTGCGCGAAACGCCTCCCGCACCGGCCCGCGCGACACCTGCAATCGCGCCGCCCAGTCGGCTTCGTTGAGCTTGTCGCCCGGCACCAGCATGCCGCCGACGATATGCCGCTCGATCTCGTCGCGCACCAGCGTCGTCAGCGAATGGCGGCGCAGGACCTCGATCGGATCGACGGAAGCAGAGTGCATATATTCTGTCATTTTGACAACTTTTGCCACATCTACATCGATGCTCACCGGTTCGCGCGCGTGCTTCAGATCAACGAAATCGCTCGCCGATCACTCGGTTCAGTCGGGGCTCAGTCGGCTCAGTCGATCCGGCGCCGCGGAGCGCGCGCCGCGATCAGCAGCAGAGCGACCAGCGAGACCAGCAGCAGAATCAGCGACAGCGCGGAAGCCGGCAGGTAATAGCCGCGTTCCACCTGCCCGACGACGACGATCGGCACCGTCGCGAAGCCTGGCGGATATACGGTCAGCGTCGCGCCGAGTTCGCCGAGCGACAGCGCAAAGCCGAGCGCGAGACTCGCGCGTATCGCCGGCACCAGTTGCGGCAACACGACGCGGCGCAGCACCATCGACGGCGGCGCTCCGAGGCTCGCGGCCGCTTCGCGCAACACGGTCACCTCCGGGCGCAGCGCGGCGGCCGCGCAGCGGTAGCAGAACGGCAGTACCAGCGCGAGCTGCACGAACACCACGATCGCCGCCGAGCTCGACAGATCGAGCGGCCGTTTGTGATACGCGATCAGCACCGCGAGGCCGAGCACGACGCTCGGCACGCCGTTGGGCATCATCGCGATCGTGTCGATGACGGCGCCGAGGCCGCGCCGGTCGCGTCCTTCGAGCGCGAGCGCGAGCCACAAACCGAGGATCGTGCCGAGCACCGCGACGCCCATGCCGACTTCGAGGCTGGTGGTCAGCGCGTCGAAGTCGCTCGAACCGAGGCGCTCGAACCAGCGCATGCTGAAGCCGTCGGGCAGGATCGTGCCGGACCAGTGCGACGCGACGCTCGATAGCGCGACGACCAACACCGGCAGCACGAACAGCCAGAAGCACAGCAGCGCGGCAAAGCCGAGAAACAGACCGCCGAGCAGTCGCACCGCGAGGCTGTGCCGCACCGGCCGGCCCTTCTTGTGCATGACCGGCAGCACGGTCGGATCGAGTTCAACGGCCATGACCGGCTCCTTTCACCTTGCGACGATTGACACGCCGGTACAACGCGTACAACGACAACGACATCAGCAGCATCACGACCGCGCCGGCGGCGGCGGTCGGCAGATCGAGATCGACGGTGGCGGCGCTGTAGATCGCGACCGGCAGCGTGATCAGATGGGCGCTGCCGAGCACCAGCAGAATGCCGAACTCGTTGAGCGTCAGCAGAAAACACAGGATCGTGCCGGCCGCGATGCCCGGCCACGCGAGCGGCAGGATCACCTTGAACGCGACCATCAGGCCGTTCGCGCCGAGGCTGCGCGCGGCTTCGATCAGTCGCTGGTCGAGCAGCGCGAACGATGCCAACGTCGGACGCACGACGAACGGCGTATAGAACACGACTTCCGCGAGAATCACGCCGCCGATGCCGAACAGAAAATCGAGCGGCGGCGCCTGCAGATTGAACAGCCGCTGCAGCCCGATGCTGACCGAGCCTTGCGAGCCGTACAGAAAGATCAGCGTGAACGCAACCAGAAACGACGGGAACGCGACGAACAGTTCGAGAAAGCGCGTGACCATGCGCGCGCCCGGAAACGGCTTGAAGAACAGCAGCGACGCGAGCGCCACGCCGAGCAGCGACGCCAGGCTCGCGCTCGCGAACAGGATGCCGAGCGTGGTGCCGATCACGCCGCGCGTTTCGGGGTTACCGAAGAACGTTACGTACGCGTGGCCAGACAGGCCATGCGCGCCGGTCAGACTCAGCATCACGAGCCGCACCAGCGGATAGATGACGAGCGGTCCGAGCACCACGACTGCAATGAACAGCAGATGCCATTGCGCGAGGCGCTCGCGCCGCTTGACGGCGGCCGCGTGCGCCGCCGCGCTCGCGAGACGGCGCGCGGCGGCGGCTTCGACCTCGGCTTGCGCGGCAAGGTCGAGTGGGTTGGACGTATCAGGGCTTGATAAGGACGACATCGCCAGCCTCGTAACGCAGGGAAACACGCGCGCCCTTCTCCGGCGTCATGCCGAGACCACGCTGCAGCGTGACGAGCACGGGGTCGTTCGGCAGCGCATCGAGCACGACCGATACCGACAAGGCCGCGCCGTACCACTCGACCGACGCGATCGCGCCGTGCAACTGCCCCTCTCCGAGCGGCACGATGCGCAGCGCCTCCGGACGCAGACACGCGACACGTTCGCGCTCGTTGTAGCGCGCGTCGTCCATGCCGAACGCGACCTGCGGCGGCAGCAGATTGGCCGCGCCGAGGTAGCGCGCGACGAAGCCGTCGGCCGGCGAGTCGTACAGCTGCTGCGGCGTGCCGAGCTGCGCGATATGGCCATCGCGCATCAGCAGCGTGCGGTCGGACAGCACGAGCGCGTCGTCCTGATCGTGCGTCACGCAGACGATCGTCAGATTCGGCAGGCGTTCATGCAGCGCCTTCAGTTCGGAGCGCACCGACGCGCGCAGATTGGCATCGAGCGCCGACAGCGGTTCGTCGAGCAGCAGCACGTCGGGCTCGATCACGAGCGCGCGGGCGAGCGCCACGCGCTGCTGCATGCCGCCCGACAGTTGCGCGGGCATCACGTGACCGGCATCGCCGAGCTGCACGAGCTTCAGCACCTCGGCGACGCGGCGCGCGACGTCGCGCGCCGGAATACGCCGCGCGCGCAACCCGAACGCGACGTTCTCGAATACCGTCAGATGCGGAAACAGCGCGTAGCTCTGGAACAGCAGTCCGAGGTTGCGCTTGTGCGGCGGCATGTGCGTCAGATCGCGGCCGGCCACCGTCAGCGTGCCGGCCAGACCGTCGGCCTCGATGAAGCCCGCGATGAAGCGCAGCAAGGTCGTCTTGCCGCAGCCGCTGCGCCCGAGCACGGTGAGCAACTCGCCGCGCCGGATGGTCAACGACAGATCGTCGAGCACCGTGCGCGCGCCGAAGCGCACCGTCAGGTGATCGATCTGCACGCCGCCCGGCGCGTCCGAACGCGCGGCGTCGAGCGCATCCAGCGGAGCGCCAGGCGCAGTGGGGTGAGCGAGACTGGCCGTATTCACCGGAGTCGTCCTCCAACAGGATTAATGCTGATGCGGCGCCGCGCATTACGTGCGAAGCGCCGCCTGAATCGACTTACTTCGGCTTGACCACTTCGATCTCTTTGCCCGACGAACCGATCACGTCGCTCTTCCAGCGCGCGGTCCAGTCGGCCTTCTTCGCCATCACGTGGTTCCAGTCGACCGGAATCAGCTTGACGCCGCTGATCGCCTGCTTGACCGCTTCGCCGTTCTTGCCGGCGAGCGGCACGTCGCTGCGACCCGGAATGCCGAAGATGTCCGGCACCTTCGACTGCACTTGCGTCGACATCAGATAGTCGATCAGCTTCTTGCCCTCGGCCTGGTTCGGACCGTTCTTGATCAGCGCGATCGCGTACGGCAGCTGGAACGTGGTCGGCTGACCGCCGGGCGTGGCGGCGAGGAACACCGGCTTCAGCGACAGGCCGCCGTTGGCCGCGTCGTCGAGATCCATCTGCAGATCGCCGTTGGCGACCGCGATCTCGTTGCGCGACAGCAGCACGTCGAGATAGCCCGTGCCCTTGGTGTGGAACTTGGCGCTCTGTTCGAGCTTCTTCAGATAGTCGAACGCCTGGTCTTCGCCCATCAGCGACGAGGTCAGGATGATCACCGCCATGCCGTCGCCGGCGGTCGCCGGATTCGAATACGCGACCTTGCCGGTGAAGTCCGGGTGCAGCAGGTCCGCGAACGTCTTCGGCTCGGTTTTCGTGACTTCGGGGTTGATCGCGAAGGTGAAGTAGTTGTTCACGAAGGTCGCCCACGCGCCGTTCGGCGCCTTCGCGATGGCCGGCACGTTCTTGTAGTTGGCGCTCTGGTACGCCTGCAGCAGGCCGCTCTGGTCGGCCTGCTGAATGAACGGCGGCAGCGTGACGAGCACGTCGGCCTTCGGCTGATCCTTCTCGATCGTCGCGCGGTTCACGACTTCGCCGCTACCCGCCGTGACGATATTGACCTTCACGCCCTCCTTCTTTTCGAAGGCCGGCAGCACATCCTTGTACAGATTTTCGAGGCCGTCGGCCGTGTACAGCACGACGGCGTCGGCCGCATGAGCCTGCATCGCGGCACCGCCGAACGCGGCCGCGGCGACCAGCGCCGGCAACAGTTTGCGCGCGAGGCCGGCCGCGGCGTGAAGGGAATTCGTCTTTTTCATGTCGCTCTCTCCGAAGCTAAAAACCAGACGGTCGGGATAACCCATACCTGTAGTGATTGAACGGCGGCACGCGCCGCTTGCGTGTTGCCCGCTGCGGTTGCCGCGCCGGTCTGTCGTGGATTGCAGATTGCCGACAACTTTGCCGCTTCTCGCCCAGCCTGACTGACAGCCCCCTACCATACCCGCGCTGCCTGCCGCGCCTGAGCGGGCACGGCAAGAATCACAGGTTTCGATGACAAGGCCATGACGATTGCGCCGAATTCCAAAAAAAGACACAAATTGCCAACTCGCGCCAACCGACGGAATTCGTCGCGCCACCCCAAAGCGGACCCCGCGCGCCGATCCCGTGTGGATCGTACATGGCGAAAATGACGATGTATGCACGGTGCGTCGGGAAAATGCGGAGGCGGCGGGTGGCTTTTTTGTATTTAGATTTTGGCGGGCGCGGAATGTCGCTCAGCGCGAGCGGCGTACGAACGCGGCGGGAACCGCCCCGCCAGCCCGTCTCAGGCGATCAGAATCTCCGGACCATGCGCGGTGATCGCCATGCCAAGCGCGCGCTCGGGCGCCAGTTCGGTGACCAGATACCGCGCCGACTCGATCCCGTTGATGCGCACCGGCGTCACGCGTCCGAATTTCGAATGATCGGCGACGACGACCACCATGTCGGCCGCGGCGATCATGCGGCTGCGTACCTCGGCCGCCATGCGGCTGTAGTCGGTGAGATAGCCGTCCGGCGAGATTCCGCCCGCGCCAATGAACGCGAAATCGGCGTGGTACTGCGTGAGCTGCTGAACCGTGTCGAGGCCGAAGGTCGCGTCTTCGATATCGGACAGCTCGCCGCCGAGCAGCGTCACGCGATTGTCGTTGCGTCGGCCGAGCAGCAAAGCGATGCGCCAGTCGTTGGTGTAGACCGTCAGCCGATGCCGGTCGAGCAGCGCCCGCGCGACCGACTGCGTAGTACTGCCCGAATCGATGATCAGCGATGCGCCGTCCGGCACGAACTCGGCCGCGCGCTCGCCGATCGCACGCTTCGCACCGGCGTTCTCGGCTTCGCGCGTATCGAGATCGGGCTCGCGCCGATCGCTCGACAACGCGCCGCCGTGTGTCGTCACGAGCAGGCCGCGGCCGGCCAGCGCGTTGAGGTCGCGACGGATCGTTTCGCGCGATACGTTCAGTTCGCGCACCAGTTCGGCGACCGACAGCGCGCCGTTCTTTGCGACTTGCGCGAGGATGTATTGATGACGTTGTTCTGCGAGCATCTGAGAAGGCCGGAAGCCGGCACGCTTGGGTTTCGCCGTGGTTGAGGAAGGCCGCCGTATTGTATTACGCGTATTGCGCGTCGTCGGTGCTGGCGTGCAGGTGGCGCTCAGGGTGGCGTGGGGGCGCGTTCATGGCGCGCTCGGCTTGCATCGAGCCGCCCTTGCGCGCGAACACGCCAGCCATCGCGCCGACCTGCTAACCTTGACGGCTGGACTCGCCGGCCATGCGGCGAACGCAACGCCGCCGCCCGGCCGAGTCCCGCGCACAACGCCTCGCCCGTCAACCGAACCGCCGATGCCGCCACTGTTTCGCCGTCTACTGCTGCTGTTCCATGCGCTGCGTTACGGCGCGCGCCTGATCTGGCTCGCCGCCCCGCCCGACCACAAGCTGCACTGGATGATCGAACTGATCGGCCGCGTGCATGCGTCGGAGCGCAGCGGCGCGCAGTTGCATGGTCTACTGCCGGCGCTCGGTCCGCTCGCGAGCCGCTTCGCGCAGACGCTCGCCAGGCGCCCCGAGCTCGCGAGCGGCACGCTGCATGACGCGCTGGACGCCATCGATCACATGGAAGTGCCGCTGTCGCCGGACGACTCCGCGCTGGCTTTGACTCGCGCGTTCGGCCGGCCGCTCGGCGAGCTGTTCAGCGCGGTCGACCTCGTGCCGGTACGCAGCGGCTTCGCCGAGCAGACCCATTTCGCGCGGCTCGCGATGCCGCTCAAAGGTCATCACGAAGTCGCCGTCAAGCTCGTGCGCGCGCAGCAGTTGCAACAGATCGGCGATGAACTCGCTTTGTTGCGCTGGGTCGCGCGCTGGCTCGAAAAGCTGTCGCGCGTCGCGCGCCGGCTGCAGTTGCGCGCGCTCGCGCAAACCTTCACCGACGACATCCTGCGCCGCTTCGACCTGCGCGCCGAAGCCGCGAATCTGAGCCAGACCGGCCACCATTTCGACGGCGACAAGCGCATCGTCGTGCCGGACGTGATCTGGGAGCTGTGCACCGACCACACGCTGACGATGCAGCGCGTCAACACGCTGTCCGCGAGCGACCTGCCCGGTCTGCACGCGCACGGCATCAAGCTGGCGCCGCTCGCCGCGCATATCGTCGAGGTCGTCACCGAGCAGGCATTCGAGCATGGCTTCTTCCACGCGACGCTCGATGCGCGCCGCGTGCGCGTCAGCATCGAGCCGGACACGCTGGGGCGCCTCGTGCTCGCGGAGTTCTCGATCATGGCGACGCTGTCGAGCGACGAGCGCGAATTTTTCGTGCACGGCGCGACCGCGTTGTTCGACCAGGACTACGGGCGGCTCGCCGACATGCATCGCGAGGCCGGCCACGTGCCGGACGACACGCGCGCCGAGCTGCTCGAAGCCGAGGTGCGCACGCGCGCCGAAGCGCACTTCGCGGCGGCGCCCGAGGATCGCTCGGCGGGTTCGCTGTTTCACCATCTACTGCACGGCGTGCAACCGTTCGACGGCCACGTGCCGGGCGCGCTCGCGACCGCGCAGCGCTCGTTCCAGCAGGCGGAGATGCTCGCGCGGGCGCTGCATCCGGGCATCGATACATGGAACATCGCGCGCGGCGTGCTCGCCGATATCGCGCGACGCGATCTCGATCATCGCGGCTGGCTCAAGCGACTGTCACACGAGCTGCCGCATCTCGCGCATATGCTGCCGCGCGTGCCGCAACTGGCGGTGCGCTATCTGCAGCAGCACGATCGCACCGGCACCCCGCAGCAGAACGCGCAACTGCTCGCGGATCTCGCGCGCGAATACCGGCGCACGCGCTGGCTGCTGTGGGCATGCGTCGTCTGTGGCGGCGTGCTCGGAGCGGGGATGACGCTGCTCGCGTGGTGACGGTCCCGCGCGCGTTGCAGCTTTGAACAAGACGCGCGCCGCCCGTGCCGCCAACATGGCGGCTTTTTCACGCCTCCCGCCTCGATGCTCGCTTCCTTTCTTGCCGCCGTCTTCGTCGTGCTGTGGTCGACCGGTTTCGTGGTCGCCCGCGCGATCACGCCTTATGCCGATCCCAATCTGTTTCTGCTTGCCCGCTTCGGCGGCACCGCGCTGGTCTTCGCGCTGGCCACGCTGGTCGCGCGCGCAGCCTGGCCGACCGGACGCGACTTCGGCAAGCACCTGGCCGCGGGCGCGCTGCTGCAAGGCGTCTATCTCGGCGCCGGCTACTGGGCCGTCGCGCAAGGTCTGAGCGCCGGCGTGATGGCGCTGCTCGGCGCGCTGCAGCCGCTCGCGACGGCCGCCGTCGCCGCGCCGCTGTTCGGCGAGCGCTTGTCGCGGCGCGGCTGGAGCGGCATGGCGCTCGGCCTCGCCGGCGTCGTGCTGGTGCTCGCGCCGAAGCTCGCTGCCGCGACGCCGCCCACGTGCGGCAACGCACCCGCGTGGCTGGTCGTGCTGATATCGATCGTCGCGGTGGGGGCGATCACGGCGGGCACGCTGTTCCAGAAGACCTCGCTCGCGAAGGCCGATATTCGCAGCGCGAGCGCCGTGCAGAACGTCGGCGCGGCGATCGTCGCGGGGGTGCTGGCGCTGGCGCTCGGTGAGCATCGCTGGATCGCGTCGCCGACGCTGTGGGCATCGCTCGCGTGGGGCATCGTGATGCTGTCCGGCATCAGCGTCACGTTGCTCGTCTGGATGGTCCGGCGCGGCGATGCGGCGCGCGCGACTGCTCTGCTGTTTCTTGCGCCGCCGCTTGCCGCGCTCGAAGGGTATCTGGGGTTCGGCGAAACGCTGCTGCCAGTGCAGATCGCCGGATTTGCGGTCGCGCTGGCTGGCGTGTTGTTGGCGAGGTCGTGAGGGGCGCCGCGCGCCAGCATCGCCACCAAGCGCCCGTCAGTCGGCCGTATCCGCGCGCGCGGGCATTTTCGCTCGCGCAACCGCGCCCGGTGCTGGCGACCACGCCGGCCGACTCTTGCGCTGCGAATCGACCACGACGATAAAACGCCCCGCCCACGGCATGATCTGCCGGTCGCTTTTCAGCACCCACAGCGATTGGCCGGAATCGACGAGCTGCGCATATGCTGCGTCGAGAATCCCGTAGTGATCGAGAAACGTGTTCAGCGATGCGGGAATCCGCACGCAGCCCTTCGAATGACGAATGCCGAGCAGCGGTTCGAGCCGCTCGGGGTCGGTCGCGTGCATCTGGAAGCGCATCTGCGACATGCCGCCCTTGCCCCAGCCGCGTTCACCCAGCGCCCAGCCGAGGTCGAAGATGCGCATATCGCGCCGTCCGTAGCCGCGAATATGGTTTTCGTTCTGCGTGCCCTCGGAGCGAAAATCCATGTTGTCGGGCGTATGTTCGAACACGCCGAGCGGCGTGATGAAGTGGTCGTACTCGCCGGGCCGTCCCGTGGATACGGGGGATGCGCCGATCATCTGCCAGTTGTCGGCGGGCGCCGGGCGGAAGTAAATCAGGAGCGCCTGCACGTTCGCATTGCGATCGACGAGCACCACGTACTCGCCCGACAGATTGCCAAGCTCGTTCTCATTGAGCGCCGTCTCCAGACGGTCGGCGTACGCTCGCTGCGCCGCGACGGGCAGTCTGAGCCGGCGCGTCACGTCCCGCGCGAATACGTCGCGCAGCAGGAACGCGCGGCGCGGATCGACGACGCCAGCCGCGTCGGGCGCGGCGATGGTGGCGGCGTCGATCGTGGGCAACGGCCGGCTCGCGCCATTCCATGCGTTGCCCGGATTGGCCAGATTCACCGTATGCGCCGCTGATGTCGTGGATGCAGGTGACTGAGCGCTACCGGGCGCCGCCGCATGAACCGGCGCCGCCATCGCACCGGCACTCGAGACGACGGCTGCGCAAACCCACGCGCAAATCCTCAGGCGGTTCAATCCAGGCTGGCCAGGCCGATCTGGGTATCTCATCGCGTCTTGGAGCAAACATGATTATTATTGATCGCACGCCGGGTCCCTGCGGCGTTCGGCACGACCGATGTTACTCAGCGAAGCGAGGCGTGTCGATGAAAATACCTTCTAACCTGCGAACTCTTCAAAAATGATCGGCTATTTTTCGACAATCGACATGCCAGCGAAAACGCAATTAATACGCAATTAAATCGGTCATCGGAAAATCAAACCCCAAAAGGCAATATACGATTTCGTTCGACGAAAGGTAGACAGAAGACGGCGGCACGTGCCGATACTCACGCCGTTTTTCAACCTGCTTGCAATCTGTTTCAAGCCACTTCAATCGCTTTTTCTCTCGCGAGGACAACAACGATCATGGCTCAATCCGATCCAGCCGCGCGCCAGGCCCGCATCGCGACCGAAATGCACGTCGCCGCCGAATTCGACGCAAGCCGCGAAATCGAGCGCCGGGTCGATTTTCTGGCGAACTATCTGCGCGACAGCCACCTGAGAACTTATGTGCTCGGCATTAGCGGCGGCGTCGATTCGACTACGGCCGGGCGTCTCGCGCAACTCGCGGTCGAGCGTTTGCGGGCGAACCATTACGACGCGAGTTTCGTCGCCGTCCGTCTGCCTTACGGCAAACAACGCGATGAAGCGGATGCGCTCGAGGCATTGCGCTTCATTCGCGCCGACGAAAATCTGACTATCGATATCAAACCCGCAGCCGATGCGATGCTCGAGTCGCTCGATAAAAGCGGCGTGTCGTTCAAGGACGAATCCCAGCGGGATTTCGTGCACGGCAATATCAAGGCGCGCCAGCGGATGATCGCGCAATACGCGGTGGCTGGCGCGCGCTCGGGCGTCGTGATCGGAACGGACCACGCGGCCGAATCGGTGATGGGCTTTTTCACGAAGTTCGGCGACGGCGGCGCCGACGTGCTGCCGCTCGCCGGGCTCAGCAAGCGCCGCGTGCGTGCGGTCGCGAATACGCTCGGCGCGCCCGACGCGTTGGCGCATAAGGTGCCGACCGCCGACCTCGAGATGCTGCGGCCGCTTCGTCCCGACGAAGACGCATATGGCATCCCATACGACGCGATCGACGATTTTCTCGAAGGCAATCCGGTCAGCGATACCGTGCGTGACGTGGTCCTGGAGTTTTACAACGCGACGCGTCACAAGCGGGCGCTGCCGTATACGCCGTTCGATTGGCCGGCGTCGCCGGATGGGCAATGATGCGGCCGCGAACGGCGCTCTCAAACGAATAAAGGCGGTGGACATGCGCGCGTCGTCGCGCCTGTCCACCGCCTTCGAAAACAATAGAGCTTACTGCACCATCCGCGGCGCTTACTGCTCGGGCGGCGGTTCGTCGCTGAACAGATCGGCGCTCGCTTCGAGCGGCTGGCCACCCAGTTGCTTGCCGTGAATCTGCCGCGCGATCACGTCGCCGACATACGGCACGCTCGCGTCGAGTTCGATCGTCGCGTAGGCGCCGGGCTTGCCGGCGTCCACCACCTCGACGTGTTTCGCGTAACGGCCGAGTTCGCGCTTCAGAAATTCCCGCACGTCCTGCTCGCTGCACGATTCGGCGATATTGCGCACGGTCAGGTTCATGCGGCCTACCCTCGCCGCGCCTGGCGGTCCGTCCGTTGGTCAGCGCTTGCGATACGCACCGCTCGCAGCGCGGCACGCTGCTTCGTCTGAGTCGCGCCGAGTGCGCGAAGTGCGACCACGCCGGTCGCGCCGGCTAACCCCATAGCGAGCCATGACAAGTAAAAGGCCATCGTTCAAATCTCCTGTGCGAATTGCATCCTGTTGTCAGGATAGCCCGCTTCGACAGCGAACACACTGTGACGCAGTGTCGTAGGCAATGGCGAAACGTCCCCGTCGATGCACTGTACCTGAATCGGTCGCGCCAAATCGCGCCGATCAGTCCGCCGCTTGCACGTTCGCCGCGCTCACCCACCACGCATTCTTACCTTGCGGCAGACGGACCAGCACCGCGGAAGGATCCTCGACGCCGTCATCGGCGATCTGGCATACCGGCAGGCCGTCGGGCAGACGCTTCACTTCGCCAGCGGCCTCGAACAGCGCGATTCGCTGCGCATCCAGCGGGCGCAGTTGCCGATACACGTCGAAGCTGAGCGCCGCGGGCACGTCGCCGCGAATCTCGAGCTCATTGGCGCGCGCGCAATGCGCGGGCGCGACGGCAACTGCGGCGGCGCTGCCGCTCAGGCAGCCGATCGTCAGCGCGACGGCGGCGAGACGGGAATGGGTCATCGTGTTTCTCCGAAAAAAAGTGAGGGGCAGCGAACCGTGGTTCCGCGAGGAATGCGCAAGCGTGCGGACGCGCGGCGCGCTCAACGCTGGCGGGCATGCGCGTCGCCGCGTCGGCTGTCTTCGCTGTCGACGCCATCGTCGTCGCGAGTCGCGAACTCGAGCCGGCTCACGTCGCAGGACGCCTGGCCAAAGCCCGCATACACCGCCGACCAGTTGCCGACGATCACCGCTTGCGCCTGCGCGAGACTCAGCTTGCCTTCGCAGACGCAGCGCTTGAGCAGCGCCGCCGCGCGTGCCTTGCGGCGCTCGCCCTGCGGGCCGGACCACGGCAACAGATCGAGATTGGCCGGCGCATCGGGCGATCCGCCGAGCATGATCGGCACACGGCGGTCGAGCGCGAACGCGGCGACGTCATCTGCATCGATGCCGCGTGCGGCAAGCATGCGATCCTTGTGCGCCATCAGTTCGTCGAACGGCGGCGCGACGGTTTCCGCATAACCGGGGCGGCAAATCGTCTGGCCGATCGACTGCTGGCTCACGCGTTCGTCGAGCATGGCGCTCGGTTGCGCGGCGGCATCTCCGATGCGCAGCGCGAGCAGTGCGCCAACGGTGACGAGCAGCGCACGGTGCGTGATGCGCACGCGCGGACGAAGGACGCGCGTGCGTCCGAGCCGCGGCGCGTTGGCCGCGTCATTGCTGCTGGTCGTGTCGCGGGAAAGACCGCGCCGATGGGTGTCTGCGATGCCTGCGTTCATTCGTCGGCGCGCCGGCGGCGGCACGCGGTAGTTCAATTCGCAAGGCAATTAAAACACATTCAATATGGATGAGTACAAAAGCCGGACATGAGGGCGCGGCGTTTGCCGGCTCGCGGCAGCCGCCGCGAGCCGGCGCAGACCAACCCAGCGCGACGTCGCGATGAGTGGGGGCGCCCCGCCGCCTCTACTTCGCCACCCGCGCCTGCAACGCGCGGATCCGCCCGAGCGCCTGCGCGTTCGACACCGTCTCTTCGTACATCTTTGCGAGGTCGGCTTTCAGCGCGGTGCGCGAACCGCCATCGAGATACACCATATGCCCAGATGGATAGAACCGTGCCGACAGGTTCTGCCGCACCTGCTGACTGACCAGCGGCATCTGCTGCAGATCGAGCACGGTCTGATAGAACGGCGTGACGAAATCGAAAAAGCCATTCGCCGACAGCACCTTGAGGTCGGGATTGAGCGCCATCACGGCGGCAAGGTCGCCGGCCGTGTACAGAATGATGTTGCCTGTCGAGTCGAGACCCTTCTGCGCGCCGGTTGGATCGATATGGCCGAAATCCCAGTACTTGAACGCCTGATCGTTGAGGTCGGTGAACGACGAGTTCGACGTGTACTTCAACTGCTCGTTCAGATAGACGTTCCACATCGTCGTGTAGACGCCGGTGACCGCGGTCATCGTCGGATCGTTGCCGCCGGAGTTCGGGTCGATCTTGCCGGCGATGCCGGTGTCGATCGCCGTTACGCGGCCGTCGTAGGCGCCGAGCGCGAGGCCTTGCGACTTCAGCAACGTGGTCAGGAACAGCGAATTGCCGCGGCTGTCGTAGCCCGCGATGTCGAGGCTCCACGCGAGCAGCGTCGTCTTGTCGATGCCGGTGTATTCGCTGAGCTTTTCGGTGGTCGCGGAATCTGTGGTCGGGAACTTGCGCAGCGCGGCCAGGTAGTCGGTGCGCGCGAACTGCGCGACCTCCTCGGCGAACGCGCCGAGATCGGTCGGCCGCGGCGCGACGCCGAGCTTCTTGTGATACCACGCGTCAGCGGCCGCCGTGGGCAGCGCGCCGACCGGATTGCCCGATTGCGTGTAATCGAGAATCGACGATTGCAGCGTAATGCCGTTCAGATCGACCCCATCCTCGTGCAGCCGGTACGCGAGGACGCAGCTACGCGCCGTGCCGTAGGACTCGCCGAATAGATACTTCGGCGAATTCCAGCGGTTGTTCTTCGTCAGGAAACGCTTGATGAACTGCTTGATCGAATCCGCGTCCTGATCGACGCCCCAGAAGTCGCGATTCTTCTTCGGCGCGATCGCCGCCGAATAGCCGGTGCCGACCGGATTGATGAACACCAGGTCGCTCTTGTCGAGCAGACTGTCCGGATTGTCTTCGAGTGAATAAGGCGCGGGCGGCGTGAACCCCGGCATCGACGTCTTGATGCGGCGCGGCGCGAACGAGCCGAGCAGCACGAATACCGACGACGACCCCGGCCCGCCGTTATAGAAAAACGTGACCGGCCGCGTTTCTTCCTTCTGATTGTCCTGCGTGAACGCGACGTAGAACATCCTCGCCGACGGTTGCGAGCTGCTCGGATCGACGATCACCAGATGGCCCGCGGTCGCCGTGTAGTCGATCTTGTGAGCGCCGATCGTCACCGAATGATGCGTGATCGCGGCCGTCTCGACTGTATCGGTAACCGAATCGTCCGGGCCGTTGCCATAGGCGAGCGGGTCGAAGAGCGGCTGGTCGCCGGCCTTGTGCGGCGCGCTCGTGGCGGTGGACGCGCCTGCCGAGGCCGTGGCATGCGTGTTGTGCGGCGAATGCTGGCTACCGGAAGCTGATTCTGTATTCGTCATGATCGCTCCAAGGGTTCGTTTTAATTGCCATGCGTCCTCGTTCTTACGTCTCGTTGTTGTGTTATGCGCTGTGTTGCAGACTATAGTGCGCCCGCCACCTTCCCGCCATTGGGGCTGCCCAGTCCCGTGCAGGCATCCCACCCCTTCGACGCCGCGAAGCTGCCGTTGTTGCCCTGCGTGATGTCGTTGCAGACGCCCGGCGCCTTGTACAGCTTAGCGTTGACGAAGCCGGCCGGCTGTCCCTTCGCCGCGTTGATGCGCGCGATCAGCGCCGCCCACAGCGGCGCGACCGCGCTGGTGCCCCCCACCACCGTTTGCATTCCGTCGACCAGCACGTCGTAGCCGGTCAACGGCGAGGCATCGCCCGCGACATCCGGCACGCCGCGCCCGCCGAGCGGCTGGCTGCCGCCGCCCGTCGCCGTGGCCGACAAACCCTGCTGCCACGCCGGCACCGGAAACGCGCTGCTCACGCCGCCGCCGCTGGCCCCGCCCTGCTCGCCGTCGTTCCACACGACCTCGCGCGTGATCGCCGAACCGGACGAGCTCAGGTGCGTGCCGCCGCAGGCGAGCACATACGGGCTCGACGCCGGGAAGTCGACCGCGTCGCCGCCGCCCGAGCCGTCGCTCGACCCGCTGTCGCCCGAGGCCGCGCAGATGGTCACGCCGAGCGCCGCCGCCGATTGCAGTACGCTGTTGAGCGCCTGCATCGACTGGCTGGTCCACACTGATTCCGGCGCTCCCCAACTGATCGAGATCACCGACGGCTTGTTAGTTGTGTCGTGCACCGCGCGGCTCACCGCGTCGATGAAGCCGGCGTCGCTGTTCTGCGTGAAGTACACGGCGATGGCCGCGCCCGGCACGATGGCGCCGACGATCTCGATGTCGAGCGTGACCTCGCCGTCCGGCCCGTTCGGATCGCCGCTCGGCTCGTTGCCAGCCTGATCGACGCCGACCGGGGTCACGGTCGGCTCGCTTACACCGAGGCTCGAGAAATAGGTCTTGAGGTCCGACGTGTTGTAGCCGCCGCCGAGCTCGATGATGCCGACGCACTGACCGCCGCCGTCGCCTTGCGGAAACTGGTAGAGCGAGGCGAGCTGCGGCGGCGAGTACGACGTCTGCCCGGCGCGCGCCGGCACGAACGGCGGCCGGATGCGAAAGTGCGGACGCGCCTGCGGCCGGTTGTCGAGTCCGAGCACCGCCTCCACGACGCCATGCAGATCGTCCGGCACGCTGATCGTGCCGGTGCGGCCACGGAACTGGCCGGCCGCGTGATGCCGGTAGAGCTCGAGCTTGACCTCGAACGCGCTCTGGAATTGCGCGATCGTGCCGCTCAGCAGCACCGAGCGCGCCGCCGGATCCTCGCGCGCGACGGTGAGCCCATGCGCGGCCGCGAACGCGCGGACCTTCGCGATGTCATCGGGCGCGGCGCCGTAGTCCTGGGCGAGCGCCTCGCGCGACAGCGGCTTCACGCTCGCGTCGCCGGCTTCGATGCGTTTCATCAAGGCGTCGAACTGCGCCTGCTGCTGGCGGCGCAGCATCACGAAGACCTCGATCCGCTCGGCGGGATCGCATTGCCCGATGACCGTCGTGCCCTGCGCGACCTTTCGCTCGCTGCCCGGCAATGGATGCTTGGTGACCATGGTATCGACTCTCCTTTTAGCGTGGCTTGGCACGCGGTCATGCACGACCGCGCGGCCCGGCGGCGGCCAGGCACGCCACGCGCCTGCATGAAGCGCATCGTGGCGATACGCGGCAGGGGTTGTTCAAGAACTTCGTCCAAGCGTCCGACCAAAGCATTCGAACACAGTTCCGGCCAGCGCGACAGTCGTCCGCATGGCCAGGGTCTAATGCGCGGCGTGGATGCGACACGCTATGATGCTGAAGCGGCATTCCCGCCGTTTCATTGCCGCGCGCGCCGACTGCGCGCACGATCGAGAAATCAGAGGAACCCATGTCAATTTCGATGTATCAAGCATCACTGCCTGTGCTGATTCGCGGCCTCACGAACCTGCAGGCCATCCTGGGCAAGGCCGAAGCGCACGCGGCCGCGAAGCAGATCGAACCGTCGGTGTTCACGAATGCCCGGCTCGCGCCGGACATGCTGCCGTTCGTGCGCCAGGTGTATATCGCGAGCGATACCGCGAAGGGTTGCGCGGCGCGCCTCGCCGGCGTCGAGCCGCCGAAGTTCGACGACGTCGAGCAGACTTTCGATGAACTGCAGGCCCGTATCCAGAAAACGATCGATTACCTGAAGGAATTCAACGCGGCGCAGATCGACGGTTCGGAAAGCCGCACCATCACGCTGAAAATGCGGACGGGTTCGATCGAGTTCACCGGAGCGTCATATCTGTTCGGTTTCGTGCTGCCGAACTTCTATTTCCACGTGACGACCGCGTATGACATCCTGCGTCATAACGGTGTCGAGCTCGGTAAGCTCGACTATCTGGGCGGGATGCAGCAGTAAACGGAGCAGGCGGGTCGTCGATCGCGCGGCCGCCCTCACGCGTGCAGGCGCGGCTGGAATGCGATCACCGCCATGCCGGCCAGCGTCAGCGCGACGCCTGCCGCGTCCCACAGCGTGGGCCGCACCTCGTCCACGACCCACAGCCACGCAATCGCGACCGCCACGTACACGCCGCCGTAGGCCGCATATACGCGGCCCGCTGCGGTGCCATGCAGCGTCAGCAGCCACGCGAATAGCGCGAGGCTTGCCGCGCCTGGCAGCAACAGCCACGCGGAGCCGCCCTGTTTTAGCCAGCGCCACGGCAGGTAACAGCCGAGAATCTCGGCGACAGCGGTCACGACATACAGCAGGAAGGTTTGCATCGATGAGCGTGAGAAGGTGGTTGTGTCGCCGCGCGTGCGCGCGGCCGGCCGCGCTATCGGCTTTATTAACACAATCACCTGGCACCGCGGCCTTTGCATCGGCTGTATGCGCACGCGCGACGAATGCAAAAGCCAGCTCCAAGTTTCAATCCAGCGAAAGTTCAATCGAGCGAAAGCCGCAGCGCGAAGCCGATCAACGCAGCCGAGAAGGTCCACCGTTGTACCGTCTGCGCCAAAGGATGGACGCGCATCCAGTTGGCGATGCGCGCAGCGCCGATCGCATACAACGCGTCGAAGCATGCGCCGATCACGAGCAGCACGACACCAAGCTCGATCATCTGCCACGCTACCGGCCCCGCTTCCGGCCGCACGAATTGCGGCAACAGCACCGAGCAGAACAGTAGCGCCTTCGGGTTGAGCAGGTTCGTCAGCAGACCTTTGACGAACGCGGTCCGCAACGGCCGCACCGCATCGCTCGAAGCAGTGGATTCCACTCGCGGCGCGCCGGCCGCTTGCTTGTCGCGCGACCCGGCCGGCAATGCGAACCCGGGCGAGCGGAAGATTTGAATCCCCACCCACGCGAGATAGACCGCGCCGGCATAGCGCACCGCGTCGTACAGCCACGGCGCGTTGCGCAGCAGCGCCGCCATGCCGCACGCCGACAGCGTCACGTGCGTCGCGCGCGATACGCCGAGCCCCGCCGCGGCCGCGAAGCCGCTGCGTACGCCGCGCGCGATGCTGGTTTGCAGGATCAGCGCCATGTCCGGCCCAGGCACCGCATAAACGACAATCAATGCCGCCACGTAGACGGCCAGCAGGTGAGCGGAAATCATCGGAGCCTCCTTGTTGTTCGAGGCTCCATGTTGCTATCGGATGCGGAGCGTTTGCTGGCGACTTTCAGTCCTCTGCATTCAAAAAATAGCGGAATGCGCTAATATTTCGACATCTGACGACGCCTTCCACCACCCTGCAGCCCCCCTCCCGACCATGTCCACGGACGATCTCGACAAAACCGACCGCGCGATTCTCGCCGCGCTGCAAAACGACGGCCGCATGTCGAATGCGCGTCTCGCCGAGATGGTCGGCCTCAGCGAGACGCCTTGCGCGCGGCGTCTGAAACGTCTGGAGAACGATGGTTACATCGACCGCTACCGCGCGGTGCTGTCGCGCGCCGGGCTCGGTCTGGGCGTGATCGCGTTCGTGCTCGTGCGCTTCGCGGTGCACGACCGCGTGGTGGCCACGCGCTTCGAGCGCGAGGTGCAGGCGATCCCGCGGATCCTGTCGTGCCACAACGTGTCGGGCAGCGCCGACTACATCCTGCAGATCGTCGCGCGCGACCTCGACGACTACGGCACGTTCATGCGCGACGAACTGCGCGGCCTGCCGGGCGTGACGTCGGTGGAATCGGCCTTATCGTTGCGCGAAGTGAAAGCGTTTGGCGGTCTGCCGCTGTCCTGAGCGCGAACGTGGCATAGTCCCCCCTTTAGTCCCCTTTTGAAGCGGCACGAGCCGTTCCGACGCAACCCGACGACCCCGGAGTTCTCATGGATCACGACAAGGCGCGAGCCGAAGAAACCGCCGCAATGGAACGCGTGTTGACCGCCACCAAGCGGGTGCAGACCGCGTTCGCGTCGCTGCAATCGCAATTCCCGCCGGCAGGCAGCGGCAAGCCCTCGCAATTTGCGTTGCAGACTTTCGACGCCGCGCTGCAGGAACTCGAAGACGCACAAGCCGCGTTCGACGAACTGCTCGGCGATCTGCTCGACGGCAATCGTTGAGCGCTAGCGAGCGTCTGGCCGGCGCCCCGCTCGCCAGCCGGCTCGCACGCTTCGCGCCGCCGCATGCGCCTTAACGCGCGTCCGTCTCCACCACCGGCTCGCAGAGAATCGGAAAATTGACGGAGTTCGCGACGTAGCACTTCTGATGCGCGACGTGATGCAGATGCGTGGCCAGCTCGACATCGCCGCTCGCGCGGATCGTCACGCGCGGGCGCAGCACGATCTGCGAAAAGCGGCCTTCCTGCGCAGTATCGAGCATCGTGCCTTCGGCGTCGTCGCGATAGTCGAGCACGACGATGCCCGCCTCCGAGCACAGATGCAGATACCACAGCTTGTGACACGCGCTCGCCGACGCGACCAGCAGGTCCTCGGGATTCCAGCGCGTCGCGTCGCCGAGAAACGCCGGATCCGACGAGCCCGGAATGTCGGGCTTGCCGCCGGAAGAAATCACGTGATCGCGGTCGTAGTCGCGGTAGCCGGAGGTGCCGCTGCCGCGGTTGCCGGTCCATTTCACCGATACGTGGTACTTGTGCTCGCCGTGCGCCATTCGCTTCCCCTTTGGTCGGATCGGACCTGCATTCTATCCGCGCCACACTAGCGCGGCGGCGCCGCGCGGCCGGTCACGTTCGGCGCGCGTGGGTCGGGATTCATATAGAGCGCCGTGCCGTTCGCGCGCATGTTGTTGAGCGCGGCGCCCGAGCCGGTCGCGCCACCCGAGCCGAGCCCATACGAGCCGCCCGCCGACATGCCGGGCCCCGGCATGGCACTCGGACTGACGCCGGTACCGATGCCCATCGCGCCGCCGACCGCCGCATTGCCGCTGCCCCCGCTACCCCCGCTGGTGCCCGCGTTCGTGCCCGCATGAGTGCCGTTCTGGCTGCCGCCAGGATTGCCCGGTTGCTGGGCCTCTACCGTTGCAGCGGCCCCCACCGTCAACAGCGCCGCAAGCAACGCCGACCACACGATCCCACCTGTTGCTGTCTTCATAGCCACCCCCAATCGCATCGATCCGCCGAGCACGATATCTATTCTGAGCCGATCGCGCGACCGATGCAGCGGCGCCGCTCCCGCCCGCGCCCACGGCGTGTCCGTGCGCGTTATGATCGATCGTTACGCCCGAACGGCCGATCGCGCACGATGGAGCACGCCTACATCCACCTTTTGCATCTGCTCGCCGGCCACTCGACGTGGATGCTCGCGGTCGTTTTCCTCGCCGCTTTTTTCGAAGCGATCGCGGTCATCGGCACCTTCGTCCCCGGCAGCACCGCGATGTTCCTCGCCGGCGCGCTGACGGGCACCGGCTCGCTGAGCCTTGCCTGGGTCTTCGTGTGGGCGATCGTCGGCGCGGTCGCCGGCGACGGCGCCAGCTTCTGGCTCGGCGACCGCTACAGGGAACGCATCGTCACGCTGTGGCCGTTCCGCGCACACCCCGGCGTACTCGACGCGGGCCAGCGCTTCTTTCTGAAGCATGGCGCGAAGAGCGTCGTGCTCGCCCGCTTCATCGGCCCGCTGCGGGCGATCGTGCCGGTCGTCGCGGGCATGATGGGCATGCGGCCGCTGCGCTTCCTCTCGATCAACGTGCTCTCCGCGCTGCTGTGGGCGCCCGCGCACATCCTGCCCGGCGTCGTGTTCGGCGCGTCGGTGCTGCTCGCGGGGGCGGTGTCGTTCCGGCTCGTCGTGATCATCGCGATGCTGGCGTGCATCGTGTGGCTCAGCTTTCGCGGCGCTGGGTTTCTGGTGTCGCACGCGAATGCCTGGTCGAGCGCGGCAGGCCGTCATCTCGGCAGTTGGGCATGCCGCCATCCGGGTCCGCTCGGCCGCATCGCGCGCCGCATGCTCGACCCCGACACGCCCGATGCGACCCACCTGCTCGCGACGTCGCTGATCGTGCTGGTGGCCGGCGCGCTTTTCTTCGGGATCCTTGACGACGTCGTCAGCGGCGATCCGCTGACGACCATCGACCTGTCCGTTTATCACTTTCTGCAATCGATACGCACGCCGTGGGGCGACACGTTGCTCGCGGCGCTCGCGACGCTCGGCAGCGGCATCACACTGTTCGCGCTGGTCGTCACGGTTGCCCTGTGGATGGTGTGGGAGCGGCGCTGGCGCACGATCGTCTACTGGCTCGCGGCGGTCGTGTTTTCGCAGCTGCTGATTCTCGGCCTGCAACTCGCGATGCGCCGCGCCCCGCCCAACGAACTCATGAGTGGCCACTTCGTGTTTCCGAGCAATCACGTCGCCGCGACGGTGATCATCTACGGCTTTCTCGCGTTTCTGCTCGCGCGCCGGATCGGCAAGCTCGGAGGCGTGCTGGTTGCCGGCGCCAGCATCATCGTCGTGATCGTGGTCGCGCTCGCGGGCGTCTACTTCGGCCGCTACTGGGTGTCCGACGCGATCGGCGGCGCGGCGCTCGCGTATGTGTGGGTCGCGCTGATTGCGCTGACGGCGATCTGGCGGCATCCGCGGCCGCCGCCGCCGCGCCGTTTCATGCCGCTCGTGGTGCTCGCGGTCGTAGCGCTCAGTGTCGGCCTGCAGCTCGGCGTCGCAATGCCGACGCCGCCGGACGGCGCGCCGCAACCACCCCCCGTGCAGTTCACGCAGACGCAGTGGAAGCTCTCCGGGTGGAAGCGGCTGCCGTGCTTTCGCTCCGACATGGGCGGCGATCGCAAGGAGCCGCTGACGCTGCAATGGGTCTCCGAGCCCGCTTCGATACGCGAGCAGTTGCGCGCGCAGGGCTGGGTCGAGGGCACCGACGTGTCCGCGCACAGCCTGCTGTCGCTCGCTTCGCCCGACGTCGCGGCGGTGTCGCTGCCGGTGCTGCCGAAGCTGAACAATGGCGTGCCGTCGTCGCTGGTCTTCATGCGACCGGGCAATTCGCGCGAGGAACGCTACGTGCTTCGCTTCTGGCCGAGCGGCTACGCGGTCGACAACGGCACCTCCGCGGCGCCGCTTTGGGTCGGCGCGTTCGCGCACGAGCGGCTGACGCGGCCGTCCTGGCCGCTGAACATTCTGCGCATCGATCACGACGCGAGCCCGTTCGACGCGCCCACCAGGTCGGGCGCCGAGCTCGGCGCGACGGTTCTCGCGGAGGTCGATTGTCACGGCGTGCCGGTGTCGCTGCTGGTCTCGCCGAGGCAATGAGCCGCACATCCAGGCACATCCAGGCAACTTCAGGCATCTTAGGCATCCCCAGAGACAACCGTCCGCTTCGGAAGTCCACATCGACGTACCCGGCGCCGTCTATCAGCAATTGGCGCCACGGGGGAAACGCCTGCTGCGCCATATGCCGCGCGTGAGCGAACTCGACAATGCAAGCGCGCCGGAGCAATACCGGAAATTCGCCTATTGAAGAAAGCATTCAGTCGCCGCATTGGCCGCGCAACGAATTGTCACGAAAGCGAATCGCCAATTGACGCGCAATTGCCATAACGGAAATGACTGAGGCGACCGCGGGAATACACCGGGTCGCGAATGACAATCGATTTGACATTTAAGCCTTCGTTGCGCAAATGCAACGACACACCGGCATTATCCCCACTTCCCCCCGCTATTTGCACCGATAGCGCTCCTAATTCATTTTTCCACTCACGCAATCCGTAATCGCACTGGCAGAATGAGCAGAACGCCAGATAGCGGGAACCGGCATGCGTCGCCATTTCCGCAATGAAACACGGCGGCCGCGATTTTCTACCCAATTGCACGCATTAACGCTATCGTCTCTTTGCGACCTGAACTCTCGTAGACCACCAGGAGCTTCGTGTGCGGAATCGATCGATGTCTCGCGTGAGGAAAGACCGCCAGTCCGCCGTTCGCAGCCACCGCTCGCGTGTTTCCCGATTATCTTCAAGTCCGCTTTCCGGCTCCGTTTCCAGCTCGCTTTCCAGGCTTCTCCCCCGGTTATCGCTTTGCATGACTGCGCTGGTGCTCGGCAGCTACTCCGTGTATAGCGTCGCCGGCGTTTCCGTATTGCGTCCGCCGCGCGCAGCGCTATCGAGCAGTCCACTCGAAGTGACGATCGTCTATGCCGGCGATCAACCCGGTGGCACCGAAGTCGACGTGCCGGCGCAATTGAATATCGCGATCAGCAATACCGACGTGGTACCGCATCGGCTCGCGCTCACGCGCGAACGCGGCGCACCCGAGCATCTGAAGCTCGCCGCCGGCGAACTGAAGGCAGTGCGCTATACCGGCACGTGGCCCGAATGGGCGCGCGGCGCGATGCAGATCGACGTGCCGGATCTCGACGTGTCGCCATCGTACGTGCTGCTGACGCGTCCGCCGCGCTCCGGCAAGGACGCGGCGCTCGCGTCGGCCGGGAGCGCCAATGGAGCAACGGCGGCGGGCACCGCGAGCGGCGCACCGTCGTCGACGAGCCTGATCGCGTCGTCGCCCGCGCCATCACGACCGGATGCGCCCGTGCCGCAAATCAACACTTTCCTGAGCCGCTTCTCCGCCTTCGAACCGATGTATTTCGCCGATGGCGGCGGTAGCGAGTCCCTCGCGAAATTCCAGCTCAGCTTCAAGTTCCGCCTCGTCGTTCCGGACGACCCGCGCTCGCGTGGTTTCGCGGACAACCTGTACTTCGCCTATACGCAAACCTCGCTGTGGGATCTCAAGAAGTACTCGGCGCCGTTCCGCGACACCAGCTATATGCCGGCACTCTTTTATTACCTCGAAGACACCGGCTGGAAGAGCACGTGGTGGAGCCGAATGGGCGTGATGGCCGGCTACGAACACGAATCGAATGGACGCGACGGTCCGGAATCGCGCGGCGTCGACTATGTGTTCCTCAAGCCGATCTGGGATTTCGGCGACATCCACAGCTACCATCTGACCATCCAGCCGAAGATTTATTACTATACGCACATCGCCGGCGAGAACCATGACATCGCCGACTACCGCGGCTATGTGGACCTGCGGTTCATCTACGGCAGCCCCGACGGCGCGCAATTGGACACGACGCTGCGCAAAGGAACGCAAGGCGGCAAAGGCAGCGTCGATACGCAGTTCACCTATCCATTGGCGAAGCTGATCAATAGCCGCTGGGGCGGTTATCTGTGGCTCGGCTTCTTCAGCGGTTATGGCGAGGACATTCTCGACTACAACCAGCATCGCTGGATCGCGCGAATCGGCTATAGCATCACACGCTAATCCGGAATTCGCCCGGCATGCAAGCAAAGGGCCGCCGAGCGGCCCTTTTCCATTCGATGACGGCCCACGACGCGCCGTAATACATCGAAACTTCTGCCGTAATCCTTCAAAAGTTTGCCCAAAGCCGCCCTCCACCCGGCGGGCAACCCGTCATGGACCGCTCGTGAATGCTATGTGCACGAACAGACGGGCATATCAGTGTGGATTTCTCTAGAGTTGAAGGGTCGCCGGTCCAACCGGCTGGCCACGCCGCGCGCTGACTTTTCCAGCGTCTAATCAAAACCACGGAAAAACCAATGAAAACCGCTCTCCTTAAAGACGTGTCGCCTGTTTCAAACGAGCCAACCGGACTTCTTTTGCATCGGAATAGTGCACCGCTTGCGCTCAAGCACGAAATTCACCCGGAACAGATCCGGGATAGCCTGCCGGCCCGTCAGGGGGGAGTCGGCTTTCTGTTCCACGCGACCGATTGGGAAACCCTTTCATTTTCTTTTCACAACGTTCGCGAACGAAGCGAATCGTTCGAAGAGGAGTTGTGGAAAACCAGGCCTTTCATCGCATCGCCGATCTATTCGGGCGCGCAGGTGATCGGCGCGAATATCGCCTGCCCGGTGCCGCTCGAAATGTGGCTCGGCAGCCCGCGCGGCATCAAGCGCTTTCGCGAGACGCAATTCTTTCCGGCGCTCGAGCTCGCCCGAAAGGCGGGCTTGAACATGGTCGCGATGGGCGCGTCGACGCCCTACGCGTGCAACTACGGCGCGCTGCCCCGGCCGGTCAAGCCGCCTCACATCACGACGGGCCACGCGGCGACCGCGGCGATGCTGAAGGACTGGGCGATCCATTGCTGCGAACAGCTCGACCTCGAGCTCGGCAACACGAAGCTCGCGCTGTTCGGCGCGGCCGGCCGGCTCGGCACGACGGTCGCGAAGTATCTGCTCTACAAGGATGCGCCGAAGGAGCTGGTGCTGATCGATCTGCCCGACAAGATCAACCTGCTGATCGATCAGGCGAACGAGCTGCTCGCGTCGGACCTGCTCGGCAAATCGAAAGTCTCGGTGCATACGTTCAGCCCGGACACGCCGCTGCCGGACTTCGACGGCGCGATTCTCGCGAGCAGCACGAGCGTGCCTTACCTGAGCGCGGCCGATCTCAAACGCGCGCAATTCTGGATCGACGACTCGCATCCGCGCGCGGCAAGCGTCGCAGCGGAACTCGCTTCTCGCGGTCATACGCTCTATATTGAATGCTTCGCGCGCGGGCCCGCCGGACTCGACACCGCGTTCCCGTTCAGGCTGCCATCCACCCGCGACTGCTATACCTGCTTCGCCGAAGGCTATTCGGCATGGCAGGAAGGTATCGCCTCCGATTTCATCATTGGCAGCCCGCCCGTGTGGTCGGTCTCTTATACTCATGGTCTCCTGAAGAAGTATGGCTTTTCGGTCGGACCGTTTCACGGCAAGAACGGCGATTCGCTCGCCGAAGTCGTCGAATCACAGCAATTCAATACGCATGAAATGATGGGTTCCTAATGAACTCGGAGGCCTGATGGCGATACCGCGCGAAAGCATGCGGGATATGCTGGAACGAAGCAGGTTCGCAATTCGATGGGGAGGCGCACTCGGCCTCCTGTGTCACCCCATCTATTACGTCGTCTGGACCTACATCCTTCCGCAGCCTTACGACAACCTGCTGCTGCGGCTCAGCGCGGCGGCCGTCTGCGTTCCCCTGCTGTTCCAGGCGCGCTGGCCGAGGCGCTACAACCCTGCGCTGCTGATCTACTGGCATTGCTGTCTGATTTACGTGCTGCCGTTCGTCTGCACGTTTCTGACCGTCAGAAACGGTTTCTCCACGATGTGGATGATGACCGAGGTCATGATGATCTTCATTCTGGCGCTGTGTATCGACAACCCCCTGCTGCTGATAACGTGCATCGGTATTGGCGTGTTTTCCGGCGGGCTCGCCGGCGTGTTGAGCGCGCCGACGCCGGTCGTTCTCAGCGCGCAGGACAAGTCCAACCTCGCGTTGCTGCCGGTGGTCGTGCTGTGCAGCATGGCGTTCAGTCATGCGATCAGCAAGGGACGCATCTTCGTCGAAAAGAACCGCGCGTTGCAGGCGCTCGCGGGGTCCATCGCGCACGAGATGCGCAATCCGCTGAGCCAGTTGCGGCACGTGCTCGACCGCGTCGAGGAAGCGCTGCCCGCGGCGACCGAAGCGGGCGCGGCGCCGACGCTGACCGACGGCACGGCCTCGCTGATGTACAACCACCTCGCGCAGGGGCAATTGTCGATCGAGCGCGGCCTGCGCATCATCGCGATGACGCTCGACGAAGTCGCCGCGAAATCGATCCGCCCGGATAGTCTCAGCTACCTCCATGCTGGCGCGACCACGCGCAAGGCGCTCGCCGAATACGGCTTCGACAACGACAAGGAACGCGCGAAGGTGAGCGTCGTCGTCAGGCGCGACTTCGTGTTCAAGGTCGACGAGACGGTTTATCTGTTCACGTTGTTCAACCTGATCAAGAACGCGCTGCATCACATCGTCGCGTATCCGCAGGCGACGCTCACATTGACCGTCGACCGCGACTCGGTGATCGTACGCGATACCGGCCCCGGCATCGCGCCGGAGATCCTGCAGCATCTGTTCGAGCCGTTTCGCACGGCCGGCAACTCGGGCGGCACCGGGCTCGGGCTCGCGTACTGCCAGCGCGCGATGCGCGCGTTCGGCGGCAGCATCGACTGCGAATCGGGACTCGGCAAGTTCACCGCGTTCACGCTGCGCTTTCCACCGGTAGCGGCCGACGAGGTCGAGGAGCACGAGCGGCGCCTGTTCGAACGGGCGATGCCGGCGTTCAAGGGCAAGCGCGTGCTCGTCGTCGACGACGACGACACGCTGCGCGCCCGCACCCGCCGCGTGCTGACGCAGGCCGGCGCCTATGTCAGCGAGGCGTCGGGCGGCGAGCTTGCGCTCGCCACGTTGCGGCGCGCGCCGCTCTACGACCTCGTGTTGATGGACATCAGCATGCCCGCGATGGACGGCTACACGACGACCGAACGCCTCCGCGCCGACAGAGACTGCCCGAACCGCAACGTGCTGATCGCCGCCTATACCGCCGAACCGGGCATCGCGGTGCGACTGCGCGCGCGGCGCGCCGGCATGGACGAGATCATCAGCAAGACGTCGAGTGTGCAGGAGCTGCTCACCGCGTTGCAGACCCTCTTCGACAACGGTGCGCATCATCAGCCGGGCGAACTGCCCGATGTCTTCGCCGGCAGAACCTTTGTGATCGCCGACGACGACACCTACAGCCGGCTTGTCGCGAAGGCGTATCTGGAGCGCTGCGGCGCGAGCGTCGTCGAGGCCGACCACGGTCAGGCGGTGCTGACCAAACTGCACGAAGACGGCTTCATCGACGCGATCCTGATGGACGTGAACATGCCGGGCATGAACGGCATCGAGACGACGAAGTCGATTCGCGCGCGCACCGATGCCTACGCGACGCTGCCTATCATTGCGCTGACCAGTCACACCGATGCCGAGGCGGTGCAGGCCTGCGTTGCCGCCGGGATCAACGAGGTGTTGATCAAGCCGGTGCAGGCCGGCTCGCTGTACGCATGTCTCGCGCGGCAGTTCGGCACACGCGGCGCGCCGGTTGCGGACGCTCCACAACGAATCATGGAAACCGCGGGCGGAGCCGCGCAAACGGATTTTGCGGCGACGCCGGTGGCATTGCCTCCCACTGCGAGCGCGCCCGCGGCCGCCACCATCGCTGAAGAAAGCCTGCTCGACGAAGCGCACCTCAAGGAACTGGTCTCGCTCGATCTGCTTGACGAATCGTTCCTGAACGGCATCGAACAGATTCGCTCGCTCGTCGTGCGCCTCGCAGGCAACAGCGCGGCCGTCGATATCAAGGCGACGCACGCGAGCCTGCATGCGTTGCTTGGCGTCAGCGGCAACATCGGCGCGAAGGCACTGCATCGCTACGCGCGGCAGATCTATCCACGCGTGATCGCCGGTGAGTGGCCAGTGGAAACCGACTGGCACGCCCAGATCCGCGCGTTGAGCGCGCGCTCGACCGACGCCTTGCAGCGGTATTACGCGTCGGCGAAAGGCCGGCGCGATCATCGCGACGCGCTGAGCGATTGAGAGGGCGGCCTCGGTCGCCCTCTTTGCAGCGTCAAGTCAGAACTTGTGCAGCACGCCGACCGCAACAGCGAGCTGGTTCGCGCCGGTCTTCACGGTCGTCGTCGCGACCGAAGTCGCCCACCCCGTCGCACTCAGCGCGGCCTTCGAGCTGTTGATCACATACGTGATGTCGGTGTACAGCGCCGTGCGCTTCGACAGCCAGTAGTCCGCATTGACACCGGTGCTCAATGCGTGCGCATCGACCTGGCGATACGCGTGGTAGTAAGTCGCGGCTGCGAGGTCCAGCGCCGGCGCCACCCTGTAGCGCACGCCCGCGAACGCCATCGACTGCGGCGGCGATGCGGCGAGCGTCGACCGGACGTCGTTCAGCAGCAATTCGTAGCCGCCGTACAGCGTCGCCTTGCCGATCTGATACGAACCGCCGGCCACGTAGCGGCGCTCGCTGTCGCCCGATGACGCGATGGCCGAGCCTTGCCGCTGCTCGTACACGAACGTCAGATTCAGCGGCCCCTGCACGTAGCGTCCGCCGATGTCGTACTGCTTGCCGACGCGGAACGAGCCCGCCACCGGCACGTTGTAGGTGACTGCGTCATAGCCGAGGCTGTAGAGCGCATTCAGCTCGAATGGTCCCACATGGCCGAGATACGACACCGCGTTATCCGCGCGACCGACGAACTGCGCGTCCTGCGCGGAAAGGCCGTAACTCGAATAACCGAGCGGGTCGAGCGCGAGGAAGTAGCGATACATCGGCGTCATCTGCCGGCCGAGCATCATCGCGCCGTAGCGGTCCGATTCGAGTCCGACGAACGCCTGCCGGCCGAACAGCCGCCCTCCTTGCTGCAGGGCACCGGTGTTCATCGACATGCCCGATTCGAGCGTGAAAATCGCCCGCAGTCCGCCGCCGAGATCTTCCTTGCCCGTGAAACCCCAACGCGAATTCAGCCGGTTGCCGGTGCCGAGAGCGACCTGCGTGCCCGACGATCCCTGCGACGTGACAGCGTGAGTCACGTAGGTCACCCCCGAGTCGACGATGCCATAGAGCGTGACCGACGACTGCGCATGCGCCGCGCCGCTGATGCCGATACCAATACCACATGCAAAAAGGACCTTCGACGGCCTGGCGAGAGGCTTGTGCTTCACCATGTGTCTCCTGCTGGAAAGTGAGTTGTTTTGTGATGCGGATTAGTTATCGTTCGACCTCTGTCGTCGCGGTAGCCGGCGCGGGGCCGCGTCGGCTACCGGAGAATCGGTCATTCGCGTGCGATGTGCGGGTTGACGAAGAACATCGCGATGACCGCGATAGCGGGTCCGATCGCGAGTGTGAGGAGCGCGAGCATGAACGAATGGCTCGCGCCATACAGCGAGCCGACCACCATCGGCGACACCGCGCTGCCGGACTGCCAGATAGCATTGGTCCAGCCGGCGCTCGCGCCCGCGAGACGCTTGCCCGATGCGTCGCTGACCTGAGCCATCAGCACCGGCAGATAGCCGAACGAGAACGCACCGAGAATCGGCGCGACCAGATAGAACTGATGCACCGTCGAGCAGTAGCCGAACACCAGCAGCGCGATCGCGAAGGCGATCAGGCAACCGATCGACATCATCCGCCGCGACACACCAGGCAGGTCGGAGATCCAGCCGAGCGTCGGCTTCGCGATCACCGCGCCAATGCCGAACGAGGCGACGATCGATCCGGCGACGATCGGCGCAATGCCGTATTGGCGCGTCATCAGTGCGTTGCCCCATGCACCGAAGCCGACGGTCGCCCACAACCCGCCGCAGCCCGCGATCGACAGCGCGATCAGGTTACGGTTGCGCAACAGGCCAAGCATTTCCTGGAGGCTGTTGCGCGCGGGCTTCGCTTCGTTCGAAGGCCGGTTCTTCAGCAGCAGCAACGTGACGATGCCCCACGCGAACGTGACGATGCCGAGCATATGGAATGCGTTCGACCAGCCGTGCCGCGCGGAGAGCGACGGCACGACCGCGTTCGCGATCACGACGGCGAGCGACGTCGCGGTCGTGTAGAGGCCCATTGCGCGACCACGGTCGCGCGTGAACCATGCGGGAATGATCTTCATGCCGGCCGAGTAGTCGGCGCCCGCCGCGAAACCCATCGCGGCCTGAATCACGATGCCGAATGCGAGCGAATGCGTATAGCCGAACGTGAACGTGAGCACGCCGAGCGGCAGCAGCGCAAGGGTGAGCATCGCGCGACCGCCGAGCAGATCGGTCAGCATGCCGCCAACCACGTTCGCGATCACATAGCCCGCGTAAAACGCGGTCACGAACGCACCGAGCATCGACACGCCAATGCCGAGCGACGCGCCGACCGGCGCAGCTACCGTACTCCATGCAACGCGGACCACATAGCTGAGCAGAAACGCGGCCCAGACGATGAACAGCGCGACCCAGCGATACGGGCTCGTGTCGGCGCTACTCGCCGCCCTCGCATCGTTCCCGGTCCAGACGCTCGCGGGCATACCCTCCGACGACGCCAGATTCTTCTCCATGACTCCTCCGATGCCGGGCGTGCCAGCGGCCGCCCGTTTTCTTTCTGATGGATGGCGCCGACCGCGCCTCGCGGCCGGGCCGGCGATTACGGTTACAGATCGAGCACGAGCACCCTCGACTTCGCGCGTGAACAGCACGGCAGGAACTGATCGTTGCGGGCCTGCTCTTCTGGCGACAGGAACAGGTCGCGGTGGTCAGGTTCGCCTTCGAGCACCCGCGTGACGCAGGTGCCGCAAATGCCCTGTTCGCACGACACCGGCACGTCGACGCCCGCCGCCGCGAGCGCCTGGGTGACCGTGCAATCGGCCGCAATCGACACGACGCGGTCCGAGCGCGCGAGCCGCACGTCGAACGACGCGCCATCACCCGACGGCTGCGCCGCCGCGAAGTATTCGTAATGCAGACGCTCGTCACTCCAGCCGAGCGAGCGGGCCGTGTCGAGCACCGCGTTCATGAAGCCCTGCGGACCGCACACATATAGATGCCGGTCCGCGCCGGCGTCCGTCAGCAGTGCATTCAGATCGAGCATGCCGTGCGCGTCGTCGAAGTGGTATTGCACGTTGCCCGCCCACGACGACGCGGCGATTCGCTCGACGAACGCCGCACGGCTCTTCGAGCGCGCGCAGTAATGCATTTCGAACGCCGCGCCCATTGCCGCCAGCTGCTCCGCCATGCAGAGAATCGGCGTCACGCCAATGCCGGCCGCGAGCAATAGCGGCTTCGCGTCATGCCGGGCGAGCGGAAAGTGATTGCGTGGCACGCCGATGCGAATCGCGTCGCCTTCGTTCACCGCGTCGTGCATGCGCTGCGATCCGCCGCGCGAATCGGCGGCGCGCAACACCGCGATCTGATACCGGTGACGCTCGCGAGACGCGTTGCACAGCGAGTACTGCCGCACCGGGCCGCCCGGCACGTAGACGTCGATGTGCGCGCCCGCCTCGAACGGCGGCAGGTCGCGGCCGTCGATGTCGACGAACTCGAAGCCGGCAATCCCGTCGGCTTCGTCGCGTCGTGCGGCGACACGCACCATCAGCGTGGAATCGGTCATGTTCATGCCACCTCCTCCGCTCACATCGCCGACAGGCCGCCGTCGACCATCAGCGTCGTGCCGGTTATGTACGAAGCCTCGTCGCTCGCGAACCACAGGATCGGCCATGCGATCTCTTCGGGCGACGCCCAACGGCCGATCAACGACGTGTCCTGGCGTTGCGTCTTCAGCACTTCGACGCTTTTGCCCGATGCAATGGCCCGGTTCATGTGGAATTCGGTCAGCGTCGAACCCGGGCACACCGCGTTCACGCGCACGCCGTTCGCGGTCTCCTCGAACGCGAGTGTGCGGGTCATCGCGAGCATGCCGGCCTTGGTCGCGTCGTACAGGCCCATGCCCTTGCGGCCGGTCACCGCGTAGCACGACGACACGTTGACGATGCTCGCGCGGCCCGCGCGACGCAGGAACGGCAGCGCTGCCCTGCAATAGTTGGATGTGCCGACCAGATTGACCGACACCATCGCCTGCCACTCGGCCGGCGTCGCGTCGGCGAGTGCGCTGTAGTTGCGCATCGCCGCGTTGTTCACCAGCACGTCGAGCCGGCCGAACGAATCGGCGGCGAGTTGCGCCGCGCGCACCGCATCGGCGTCGTGCGACACGTCGGCCGCGAACGTCTCGACACGCGCGGACGGATCAGCCGCCTTCAGTTCGTCGGCGACGCGCATGAGCGCCTCCGGGTTCGCATCGACGAGCACCACCGCGGCGCCCTCCGCGCAGAACACGCGCGCGGTCGCGGCACCGATGCCGCCTCCGCCGCCGGTGATCAGCGCGACCTTGTCCTCGAGTCTTTTACGTTGCTGCATTGCATACCGGCGCGCAGCCGGCCTCCTTTTGCGGAATGGGCAGAAGGTCCAGTCGGACCAGACGACGACACGCGGGGCCGGACCAGAGTCCGGCCCCGCCGTGCATCAGATCGAGTAGATCGGCTGGTCCTTGCCGTCGTGCAGATGGATCACCGCCCATTCCTGCGGCTTCTGATCGCGCGGCAGCAGCACGCCGGCAGCACGTACGCGCTGCTGGTCGGCGTCGATCGCGGGCGGATCGGTGTCGGGCACCAGCGCCGTTGCCGCCTCGTACATCATGCGGCGCGCCATCACGATCGCGCGGTCGGTCGGCAGCAGCTTTTCCTTGCTGTGATCCTGAATCGGACCCATGCTTTCCTGCAGCGACGCATCCTGCATCGCAAAGCCGAACACGCCCGAGTACGCGCGCTTTTCCTTCTGAGCCTGGCGGTCGATCAGGTAGTCGTTGTCCTTGTTCGCTTTCGGCCGGAACGTGCCACCCTCCTCGTACTCACAATGAATGCCCTTGCCGGCGTTCAGGTCGGCCAGTTCCTGCTCGTCGAGCGGACGGTCCGGGCGGAAGTTGATGCTCCACGCCCAGCAGGTGTGATCGTCGATCGGCACCCATACGTGGCCCGCGAGCGAGTGATCGCCGAACGGCGGGATCAGCGTGTACCACGGGAACAGCCACTGCGTGACGCGCCAGTAGTACGAATCCGGCTCGCCGTTGCGGCGGCCGAACAGCGTGAGGCCGAACGGCTGCTTCTCGATCTCGAAGATCACGTTGCCGTCCGCCTTGATGTAGTCGAGTGCCTTCGTGCCCTGATGCATCGGGTCCTCGTCGACTTCGTAGCGGTGTACATACGACACGTGACTCGTGTCGATGCCGCCTTCCATCGCCTGCAGGTAGTTCGATTCCTGCAGCCGCTTCGAGACGAACACGTGGCTCTCCGGCAGATTGCACCACTCGAGATCCGGCGGCGCCGGCTGGCGGTCCTTCGGCCCCATGTACGCCCACACGATGCCCGCGCGTTCGATGCACGGATACGCGGTGATGCCCATGTGCTTGCACGCCTGCGGCGCGGACGGCACTTCCACGCAGTTGCCGTTGCGGTCGAATTTCAGACCGTGATACGAGCAGCGGATGCCGTTCTCTTCATTGCGGCCGAAGTACAGCGACACGCCGCGGTGCGAGCAGAACTCGTCGATCAGCGCCGGCTGGCCGTCGGAATCGCGAAAAGCGAGCAGCTTTTCGCCGAGGATCTGCACGCGCACCGGCGGGCAATCAGGCTCTGCGATTTCGCTGGCGAGGAGCACCGGCACCCAGTAGCGGCGCATCAGATCGCCCATCGCCGTGCCTGGGCCAGTGCGAACCAGAGTTTCCGACATGTTCTTGTCCATCATTCCTCCGAATCCTGTTGTCCGTTGTATGAGAATGTAGTCTCATTGTACGGACAGATTGATCGACGTCAAGTTCTTGCGGCTAGGGACTTTCACTACAATGTGCAATCGACGCGGACCGCCGCAGAAAGGAAATTTCAAATGGAAGAAAAAAAGCCGCACGAAAACGTGCGGGCCGTCGAACGGGCGCTAGAAATTCTTCTGGCGTTCCGACCCGGGGACAAAGAATTGACCGTCGCGGAGCTGCTGACCCGCGTGGACCTGAGCCGACCGACGCTGTACCGCCTGCTGAATACGCTCGAACAGAACGGCTTTCTCGCCTCGTCGGGCGAGCCGCAACGCTTCAGGCTCGGCAGTTCGGTCGCGCAGCTCGCGCACGCGTGGATGGCGAACAATACGATCGCGCAGCTCGCGCAGCCGATGCTGCGTGAGCTTTGGAAAGCGACATCTGAGACGGTCGCGTTGTTCGTGCCGGAGGGGACGTACCGGATCTGCGTGGCCGAACTGGAAAGTCCGCAGCCGCTGAGTTTCCGGCGCGGGGTCGGCTATCGCGAGAAGCTCGTGCTCGGCGCGAGCGGCCGCACGATTCTTTCGCAGATGCCGCTGTCGGAGGACGATCTGCGGCGCTATCTGACCGATCCGGATCAGGACGTCGCGGCGCTAGCCGCCGATCTCGACGCGGTCCGCGCACGAGGCTTCGGTACCAGCCATCACGAGCTGATCGCCGGCGCAGTCGCGGTAGCCGCGCCGTTCTTCAACGGCGCGAACCAGGTGGCAGGTTCGGTGTGCATCTTCGGGCCGAGCGTGCGCGTAACCGATGAGCGCGTCGCGCAGTTCGCGGAGTTGCTCAAGCGCGAGGTGGGCAATCTGTCGCGTGCGCTTGGGCATCAAGGGGAAACTGCACGGCCGCAGGGTACGGCACGTCGGTGAAATCGGCCTCAAAGGCGCTGGCCAACGCCGGGAGCGTCGTCAGAAAGGTCGACGCTTTTGCTCAGGCTCCCGCTGATTCAGGGCTGAAGCCGAAACCAGCCGGATGGCACGCAGTTCGACATTCACGAGGTTGGAGTGTGATGTGCCCGGAGGGCCGACGGGTTGCTGAAAGTAACCGATAATCAGATGGGGCACATCTCCCGGATCGCAGTGTCCGGCGCAGCGCGCATAAAGGATGAGGCCGGCATGACACCGGCGGATAGAAGTTGGTGAGACGTTGGTGTCTCACGTGCGTATCAACCGAGGGTCAAATTCGGCCGTAGCAGTCGTCCAGGCGCACAATATCGTCCTCGCCGAGATAACTGCCCGATTGAACCTCGATGATTTCGAGCTGCACTTTGCCCGGATTCTCCAACCGATGCTGCACGCCGAGCGGAATGAAGGTCGATTGGTTTTCTGAAAGAAGAAACTGGTCCTCGCCCCGTGTCACGAGCGCGGTGCCGCGCACGACGACCCAGTGCTCGGCGCGATGGTGGTGCATCTGCAATGACAGGCGAGCGCCTGGCGCAACCACGATGCGCTTCACCTGAAACCGCTCGCCGCGCTCGATCGCATCGTAGAAGCCCCACGGACGGCGCACCTTCCGGTGCGTCTCGGCTTCAGGCGCGCGCTGCTCGCGAAAGCGCGCTACCAGCGTCTTGATGTCCTGCGCGTGTGAGCGGTCGGCGACGAGCACGGCGTCGTCCGTGTCGACGACGACTACGTTGGAGGTGCCAACGCATGCAACCAGCCGCCCGCCCTCGGCGCGCACATAGCTCGAGGTCGCGCCTTCGAAAACGACACGCCCGCTCGCGACGTTGCCGAGCCCGTCCTTCTCCATCGCTTCCCACACGGCATCCCAGGATCCAAGGTCCGACCATCCCGCCGCCAATGGCACGACCACGCCTTTGCAAGGCGAGCCGGCCGCGCCGATGTGCTCCATTACCGCATAATCGATGGAATCCGCCGGCACACGGCCGAACTGAAACGGGCAAGGACGAATGAAGTTGTCGTCCGCCTTGCCTTCCGCGAACGCCGCGGTGCAGGCCGCATGCATGTCGCCGTTGAGCTTGGCTAGCGCTTCGAGCCACACGCCCGCTCGCACGATGAAGATGCCGCTGTTCCACCAGTAGGTGCCTGCAGCGACGTACTGCGCGGCGAGTTCGGTCGTGGGCTTTTCGACGAAGCGGTCGATCAGATGTGCGCCGTTTTCGAGGGCGTCGCCGATTCGGATGTAGCCAAAGCCGGTATCCGGCCGTGTGGGCGCAACGCCGAGCGTCACGATCATGGAGCGTTCGGCATATTCAGCGGCAATTGCGATCGCACGATGCAGCGCCGGAATGTCTGAGATGGAATGGTCAGACGGCATCACCACCATGATCGCGTCGTCATCCTGATTAACGGCTGCGAGCGCCGCGAGCGTGAGCGCCGGCGCCGTATCGCGCCGCGCAGGCTCGACGATAATCTTCGCGCAGACGCCGCACGCCCGCACCTGCTCTTCTGTCTGGAACCGGTGTTCCTCCCCACACACGATAATCGGCCGAGTGTCGACGTCGAAGCCGCCGACGAAACCCTCCATCCGTGTGACGGTAGCCTGCAGCAATGAATCCCGTCCGACCACATCGATCAACTGCTTTGGAAACTGCTCACGCGACATCGGCCAGAGGCGCGTGCCCGATCCGCCTGCGAGAATGACCGGGACGATGCGCCGACAGGAGTGCCCGAGCGACGCTTCTGCGATCGCCGCTGCCATTGCGTCTTCAGAACTCACCGCGTCTTCCATCATCCACCCCTCTGGTCTTGCGTCGAACACGTACTTCCCGGCATCGCCAATTCGATTCATCGGTTATGGGTTCGCCGTGAAGCGCACTTTCTCCTGCTCTCCCACATAGGGGCCCCGCTTGATGAAGAGGGAACGACCTCACGCGTCTGCAAGCATAGGAGCAGTTCCAGGGTCACTAGACGGGTTGACCGAATATGCCATGACGTTGGCTGAAGCGAGTTTCGCGGTACCAGGTGGTCTCACACGCACCACCTGATCTGCTCTTCTTTGGTTCATCATGCACTTATCCAAAGTGTTGCCCGCAGCCCATCAAGGAAGAGTACCTGCACACGAGCAGCTTCGGGCATACCAACGAAGCCTACGCTATCGCGAAGGTCGCCGGGCTCAAGCTCTGCGAGGGGTATAACCGACAGCACGGAACGCGGTACATATCGGTGATGTCCGAACGACAACGATGATTTGCAGAACGGGCATGTGCTAGCTGCGCTCATCCGTACGGCACACGAGGCAAAGCTCAACGGGGTGCTGATTATCGAACAGGGCATGATCGGCGCGGGCAGCACGTCACAGTCGTCCGGCCTGTTGCGCACGCACTATTCGGTGCGCCAGAACGTGGAACTCGCGCGCGCTTCGTGGTGGGCGTTCAATAATTTCGCTGACTATCTCGGCGACGACGAAGCGTCCTGCGGTTTCGTCGGCCAGAGGGCCGGGGTTCCAACGTTGCACACCGACTCCCCGCGATGCTTTCCCTACGGGCTGACGCGCCCGCGTCGCGGGCTTGCCTTGCATTGAGATATACAACCCTGAAAAACCATCCCCGAAACCCTGACCTTTCCCGCAATCCGGCTCGGTTTATTTGTTGAGCGGCTTCATGCTGTTGCTGTGAATATCTCCGAAATGGCAGGACCGCCAAGCGCACAGCTGGAGGCAACCGTGAAGGCATTGGACGAGGCGTTCGGTCTCGGCGTAGTGCGATTCGGACGCGAACACGCAGAGGCCCAACCGGACGACTCCCGCGCTATTGTCCAATTCGCCGTGGGCGTTGGGTTATTCGATTGGTTCTTCAATGCGCGAACTGGATATCGCGCACATTTTCGAGGGTGCTATAAGCGTGGGTTAGAGTTCAATAAACAGATCATCGAAGCGCTGCGCCGTTGCCTCGATGCGAAACTTCCTGATATTGTCATTGGTCGGGAACTGAATAAAAACTTCGAGGACTGCGGCGAGACAGAGATTCCGAGAAGCCTTTTAATGGACTCGCTTGTGCCTCACCTGTCAAAGGTATGGTTCTGTACCAAGCTTACCCGACCGTCTCAGCAACGTGATAGTGCCGTCAGTACCCTTGGGCAGATACTGCCGCAGCAGCCCGTTGGTGTTCCCGCAGGTACCGCGTTGCCATGAACCGTGCGGATCGCAGAAGTACACACGCACGCCGGTGGCGGCGCTGAGCTCCTGATGCCGGGTCATTTCCTTACCCTGGTCGTAAGTGAAGCTCTGGCGCAGTGGGGCGGCGATCGAATTCAGTTTGGCAGTGAAGCCCGCCAGTGCCGAAGCGGCGGTGGCGTCTTCCATCTTCGCCAGCAGCACCAGGCGACTGGTGCGCTCAACCAGCACGCCGACGGAAGACTGATTGCCGGCGTCGGCTCGTGCTGAGCGACTCCGCCGGGGCAGACGCATAGCCCACGACAGAACACGTGTTTCTGGTCAGCTCGCGGCTCACAGTTCGGGCCATGGCCGAACACTCGAACCCTGCTGCTTCATGCTTGCAATGGTCATGCGCTCTTCAGGCTGAAGCTGCTGATACGTTCTTCTTTTTTGCATGTGCGCACCTTACACGAGGAAGGTGTTGCAGTTCAGATTTGATCGCGCCGTCTGTTTCACATTGCTATTGCAAACGCGCCGCGTCGTCGGCCAACTACTTGCCATTATCCGCCAGTACCGGCGGCTGAACCTGAAGTTACATTAAGATTTCGCTACCAAGATATCGCTAACGAAGCCGATTTTTCTGCATAGCCCGGCCTATAGCAGAAGACGACCTACGGAAAGTCGATTCGAGGCGACAAACGAATGCGGAGACCACCATGCCGAACCCGCCCGCCCCGCGAGCGCTGATCTGTTTTTGGGAAGAGTACATCGGGGCGGCCCCGAGCATCATCAATGCGATCCGTCGGTTGGCTGAAAATGGCTATCGAGTCGACGTAGTCGTGCGAGATCTTGGTGCGGATTATCCGGACGCGCCCGGGTTCCCAGCGGGTGTGACGATCATAGCTCTGCAGAAAAAGAACCGGGGCCTAGAAAGCCAACGATGGTGCCCGGCGTGGATACGAAGCGCATTGAATTGTGCAGCATTGGCGGTTAGCGTACATGATTTCGCGTTCGGAGCGGTAGACGAGCTGCGGGGACGATCCTACGACGTCGCATTCGGTGTTGACCTATTTGGTTTGATAGCGGCAAACGCGGTGGCTCGTAAATCAAAGGTTCGTCGCCTGGCTTACTGGTCACTCGAAATATATCTACTCAGCACTATCCGAAACCCAGTCATACGCTGGGCGAAGAAGCGCGAGATCTCGCTGAGTCGTGGAGCAGACCTCGTCATAGCTCAAGACGAAGAGCGGGCGCGTTCGCTAGCTCTCGAGAACGGATTCACTGAGCAGCGCATAGCATATGTGCCTAATTCCCCTATGGGTCGTCCAGGCGGTGTCGACACTGCTTTTCTTCATCGCCGATTTTCACTGCCGCCCAATATCAGGATCGTCTTACATGCAGGCATGATTTCTCGAGAAATGCAATCCATTGAACTGGCTCGCGCCGCAGCTTCGTGGCCAGACCCCTATCGATTGCTATTTCATGAACGGCGCCGCCGTACCATCGATGATCCGTACATCCGCGAAGTTTCGAACGCGAGCCAGAATCGGGCTATCTTGTCACTTGATCCAGTTCCTTATGACCAGCTCGATAGCATCTACGCATCCGCATGGGCAGGGGTGGTTTATTACGCGGACGATATAGGGCCAAACTTTCACCAGATGGCAGCGGCATCTGGGAAGTTGGCATTTTGCCTGCGAAACGGGATCCCGGTCGTAGTGCGAAATCTGCCTTCGCTACAGCGGATGATGGATGTCAGCGGATGCGGAATCGCTGTCAGTCAGCCCTCCGAGATACTGGATGCGCTCTCTCGCATCGCCGAAGATTACGAAGGTTACCGAAGGCGCGCACTTAGTTGCTTTGACAACTCTCTTGACTTTCGGCCGTTGTTTGACGAGGCACTGGAGCGCCTCGTATCCAACCAGGCTATAGCTTGATCTGCTGTTTATGGAAGAACGAGCAAGAATCGTGAAATCGTGGCAAAGTCGCCGCGAACGAATCGACGCAACCCAGCCGCACCGGCATCTTGCCCGTATGCGAGGCATCGCCGATGCGGGCTCTGACCATCTGCGCATGCTCGATCAATGGCCCCGCCAACTCCACCAACGCGCGCCCCGTTACATTCGGGCCGCGCTCTGGCTCAGGCCGAGCTGCTTCGCGGCACGTCATCGAGCCGCTTTCGCACACGGCGACGAATGCCTGTAGCGCGCGCAGATCGATCGGGGTCGGGGTTAGTCTCTTGAAATGCTCCGCTCGCATGGGTGACTTGCCGGTCATCCTGTGCGGCACGACAGCATGGTGCCGGGGTTCACAGGGTTGGTGTGCAGGATGAGTAATTGCATTGGCTCGGCATAAGTTTGCCTAATACAAAATTGGTGCAGCCAACGTTTTCCTAGAATTCGCCTCATTGCCCACACAGAGGTCCACATGAGCCACTACGATTTCATCGTGATTGGCGCTGGTGTCATCGGCGCGTCGGTCGCCCATCATCTCGCCGTCCTGGGCGCACAAAGCGTTCAGTCGATTTCCGTCTGGGGCTCCGACTCTCCGAACCGGGAGTTCCTGCACGTCAACGACCCCGGGTCGGCCGCACTGGCCTTGCTCGACGCCGACGGGGCCGAAGGCGTCTTCAATATCGGATAGGGACGGGGACACTGCAATCGCGGATCTCGCCCGTCTCGTCTGTGACCTCACCGTACTCTAATTCATCCAGGCTTCCTCTCCCCAACACACCGCACGGGTGCGATATCGTTCGAGCACCCGCGCTAGCGTCGACAAGCGGGCTGCGTCATCGTTGCTCGCAAGACGCCGCGTGCCGCGCTCGATCATCAACTGGCGCAATGCAGGCTGGTCGATCAGACTGAAAAGCGCATCCGCCATGCTGTCGGGCCGAGCCAGATCGACCAGCAGTCCCGCGTCGCCGACTTGCTCGCGCAGCGCCTCGAGGTCCGGGTAAAGGACCGGTACGCCCAGACTGAACGCCTCGAGTGGCGGCAGATTCGTCGGGCCGAAATATGTGGGCATCACTAACGCGTTCGACTCGCGATACCAGTAAGGCACGTCGCCGTCCGGAACGAAACCGAGAAAGAACACACGCTCGCCCAGACCGAGATCGGCGGCGACCGAACGCACGTATCTCATGGTGCCGAAATCGCTTCCTGTGAAGACCGCACCTACACGGATGCCATAGCGGGACTCCAGCGCGTGCAGTCCCTTCAACAGAAACACATGGTTCTTGTGCGACCAGAACTGCGCGGGATAGTAGACGTATTTCAGATCGCGCGGAATTTTGTACTTCGTCTTGACATCGACGAAGTGCTCCACGTACGCCTCCTCGGAAAGCACTGTCGCGCGGGCGGGCGAGAATGGCATCAAATGCACGCGTTCGCTGTCTACTCCATATCGCCTGACAACCTTCTCGCGGCCGGCCTGCGAATCGACGAAGATGCCGCAGGCCTTCTTCAAGGCAGATCCGTACAGAAATTCGCGACGCTCGAATTCGTGCTTGATCCGGACTTCGGGAAACTCGACGTCGTCGCGGTGGGACAGATCCCAAACGGTGAACAGGTAGTTGAATCGATCAATCGCCAGTGCGAGGTTGGACGGCGTTGTGAAGTACGCAATGTCCGCGCGCATCACCGAAAGCAAGCGGTCCACCGAAGCCATCTTGCCCGGTTTCCGCAGAAACGCGCGCGGGCCTCCACGGCTATATATTGAACCGAGTCTCGCCGCCAGTCCGCGCAAGCGGGGCACCGGGAAAAAAATAGGCTCAATGCCGCTGCGTCGCAGATCATCGATGGTGGATCGCCGCGTCGTCACAAACTCAACCGCGCAAAGTTCCGGCGGAAGACTCTTTAGCAGCAAGGCAGCATTCTTCGCCTGCTGATAACCCCCACCAGAGGTATGTTCATAGTCTATAAACGCGACCATGCGAATAGGCCGTTCCAAGGAACCGTTTGAATTCGTCACTCCTCGCTCCACGTTTCTTGGCCATCTATATGACGATTGCAGCGCTCGACAACGGTTCTCGCGCCCTGTTTGAATTTAGATTGCGCGAGCTTGCTGGTGCCGTTCGTGACTGATTAAGGCAGGTATTTGGCCGGTCCGACGGCTTCCTGAGAAAAGCCCTTGTGCAAGGCTCATATGACGCTCATGCGGCCCTCGGACATCGAGCTTCCGAGGCGAACAGATGCGTGAAGATCTGTTTCTCCTCGAAAATATTTGAATCTGAATGCCGACCAACTGATTCGAAGGCCTCCTCGTCTCGCGGCGAAACTTTCCCTCGCCAGCTCCTTAAGCGGACCTCTCCACAGGATCGGCCGTGGCGCCGCTTTTCTTTCGACAGCGGTATTCCGTCGCCGACATCGAGAATTGCCTCCTGAACACTTTCGAAAGCCGCTCGCCATTCGTCAGTCCAACCCTGCGAGCGATCTTGTCTATCGGCAAGTCGCTTCTGACCAACAGTTCACAACTGAGATCGAGGCGCGCTCGCAACAGATATTGCGACGGTGTCACTCCCATCTCGCGCTTGAACAGACGCAGGAAGTTCCGCTCGCTCATCGCCACCGTACGAGCCGCGTCGCCTATTGAAACCGGGCGTCCGCAATTTCGCTCGAGCCAGCGCGCGGATTCCTGTGCCTTTTCCGCCTGCGTGTTCGTTCCCATGGTGCTCAGCATGGTCGTCAAATTCTGATCTTTGGAGACGGTGAAGTGATCGGCAACCGCTGTCGCGATGTCGTATCCGAGGTCCCGCTTCACGAGCGCGAGCGAGTTGATCAGCGCATCGCCGCCTTCGGTCGACGCCGCGACGTTAGACGTCTCCGGACTCCAGATGCCCGGATCGACCGAAGCCCAATCGCGGCGAGAAATGCCCGCTGCCGCCAGCAGCAAGTCGCCGTTGCCGAGAGGGTTGACGACGCCGGTCTGCGAACATGCTATGGTCAATAACCCAATGAGCACCTCGTCGGCGGCTGCACGCTTTGCGCCGGGTCCGCCCGCAATATACAGTGCGTCGAAGCCTTGGAACCGCTGGCCGCCCAGGCGCTCCGTCCAAACGCAAACGGATGACGAACAGGCTATCATCCCACCGCAGGCAGAGACTAGACGGACGCTGTAAGTCGCGTTTCTTCTCAGACTGCGAGACTGAATCTCGTTGGCGATATGAAGCACCTCGGCAAGGGTGCCCGCTTCCAGCAGCGAAAAACCGTCGTACAACAAAATTCCTATGAGCTTGACCGCGCGTTCTTTAAATCGGTGGAAAATACCGTTATCTCCTGCATCGCCTAAGCTAGTAGCGTGGGACATGCCGTTACCTCCATTTTGCTTCGGTTCTAGATCGCTGCTCTGGCTTGCGTTGGAACGCTGTGGAAAGCGTATGACCTCGTGAGCTTAGTGCCATATTCGATCCACCATTGCCGTGGTGTCCGCCAAAAGCATGTTTCTGGCCGAGAACGTCGCTCCCAGTATCAACAAGACCAAAACATCCTCTGATTTCTTCAGTGCTGAAAGTGAAAACCATACAGCCGCTCATCAGGGTTTCCCGACCCACTGGACTTGCTGAGCGATAGACCGATCAGACGGCGAATGCTTCAGCAAGGAAACGACCCGTCAACACCTTGCTGAAAACGGTCATGCATGTAGTCTGAAAATCCCCGCTAGATACCCTTTCTCATGAGCACCCTGAGCTTTGGCTTTGGCTTTGGCTTTGGCTTTGGTTGCCTTCGGATAAACAAGAGTGCGTTCGCGTCACGCGTGACTTCGCCACCGCCATACGACCAGACATGGAGTCGCTTCATGAGCTTCAGCACGAAATATTCGCAATACTATGATCTTTTCTATCATGACAAGAACTACAAGGCGGAAGCGTCGTTTGTCACCGGATTGCTCGGGCGGTACGGAATAGTTGGACGTCACGTGATGGATCTAGGTTGCGGCACCGGACGCCACGCGGCGGAATTCGCAGCCGCGGGATTTTGTGTTTCTGGCGTTGACATGAGCGCCGATATGCTTGCCCGAGCCGCTGCCAGGTGTACCACTCTGCCAGGCGCAGTAGCGAAGCGACTGACGTTTCAGCAAGGCGACGCGCGGATCGTCCGCACGAATGAACTCTACGACGCAGTCGTCTCGCTCTTCCATGTTGCGAGCTATCAAACGACCAACTCCGATTTCATGGCGATGTGTCACACCGCCGCGACGCACCTGCGGCCATCAGGACTGTTCGTGTTCGATTGCTGGTACGGACCCGCGGTCCTCGCCGCTCCGCCCGACGTACGCATCAAACGCGCCTCCAGCGAAGAAACCGCGGTGATACAAATCGCCGAGCCCACGATGCGTCCTCATGACAATACTGTCGCGTTCAGCTACACCGTCCTGCTAACGGATTTGAAAACGCAGTCGGTCGAGACCGTCCTCGAGACGCATGTGATGCGCTACATGTTCAAGCCCGAGATCGAACTGATGCTGGACCTCAGCGGATTCGAGGTCCTGGACAGTTTGAAGTGCATGGGCGGCGAGTTGAGTGCTACCGATCTCTCAGCGACATTCGTCGCGAGAAAACGGTGATGCTCGGAAACAGCCCGAGCGAGAAAACGTCGGAAAATACAACGAATGGCATGTCATAGCCAGCCTCGTCGATGAGTCGAGGCTGAACCGCCAGGCAGTCCTGCGCTGGCTAAGCGCATCGCGTCAAAGCGGCTCGCCGAAAGCCGCGTGCCACCACCTGCCACCCGGATCAAGTGTTTGTTCCGTTGCGTGACGGGCCATATTCGCTGCGGCGAGCAGTCGGTCAGCACCGCGCTGAACTTGACCTGCTGTTGCAGAAACTTCGCGAAAAGGCGGTGGCCAGCATGTCGCGCACCACGCCCACTGTGTAGTCCTGCTGTGCTTCGGTAAGCGCGAGACCACTCGGCAGATACAATCCCCTGCGACTCATGCGTTCGGCAATCGGGAAATTCTCTCCCTTGAACATCCCTTGCTTGAGAAAAACCGGCTGTTCGTGCATCGGCCAGAAGAACGGCCGCGCGCTGACACCTGCCTCCGCCAGCATGGACCGGAGCTCGTCGGCATCAAAGGGCAAGCTGTCGTCCAATACCATACCGAAGACCCAATAGACATTCTCGGCATATGGCAATGCCACCGGCGCCAGCCCGATTCCCGGCACTCCCTGCAAAAGGCTTTCGTAGCGGCGGCCCAACTCGCGCTTTCGCGCGATGTGCGCATCTAGCTTCTCGAATTGCGCTAACCCGACAGCCGCCTGGAGGTTGCTCATCCGATAATTCCAGCCAAGCTCTTCGTGGACGAATCGCCTCTCTGGCTTGAAACACAGGTTCCGCAAACTTCTCGCGCGCGTAGCCAGTTCGTCGTCGTCGCAGACGATCATGCCCCCTTCCCCCGTCGTGATGTGCTTGTTGGCGTAGAAACTGAAGCACGATATATCGCCGAAACTGCCGCACTTCGCTTCGTTATAGGTTTGTCCGATTGCCTGCGCAGCATCTTCGATCACAACGAGGCCGTATTTTCTTGCGATATCCAGCAACGGAGCCATGTCCACCGGCAGACCGAAAGTGTGCACGGCCATGATCGCCCGTGTCCGGCTCGTGATAGCGCTTTCGATCTTCGTCACGTCCATGTTCCACGTATCCGGACTTGAGTCGACCAGTCTCAAGCGGGCACCGGTGCGAACAATGGCCGATGCGCACGATATGATCGTGTGCGTGGGGATGATAACTTCGTCGTCGGGACCGAGCCGCAGAGCCACCGCCGCCACGTCCAACGCAGCGCTGCCGTTCGCGACGGCAATCGCGTGTCTGCGGCCGACGTAACCCGCCATCGCACGTTCGAAACGCTCGACGAACGCCCCGTCCGAAGAAATCCACCCGCTTTCAATGCATTCGTTCAGATAGACGCGCTCCTTTCCGTCGAGCAGGGGTTCGTTGACCGGAATCATCGCGCGCCGTCCTTAACTTCAAGCTCGACGCCCGGGCCGTTGCTCGCTTCACTGCATCGGCTCAGGTTTGCGGACGCGAAGCGCAATTTTTCCTGCTCTCCCATATAGGGACCTTGTTTGACTTCGAAGAAAGACGCGTCCTCAAGGATCTCGAAGCCGTGACCGCCCGACGCCAGCAAGATGACATCGCCCGCGTACAATACACGGCTCGACAGGTAGTCCTTATCGGGCGTATAGAACTTCACCAGGACACGGCCACGCTTGACGAAGAGCACCTCTTGCGTCCATTCGATCTGCCGCACCAACTTGCAGTGAAGATGCGCGTCGATCACTTTTCCGGCGGGATGTTCCATGTACGCGAGTTGCTGAGGAAACTCCTTCGGAGTAAAGAAACTCACACCACTTCTCGAGAACGAATCCCGGATGATCATGGCGAGCGTTTCACCTTCGAACGAGACTACTTCGAAATTCGAGTCATGAACGACCTCTGCGTTGCCCGTTATCGGTAGAGCTTCCATTTTTTTCCTCGAAGAGAGCCGGTAGTATCCCGACACACCGAACCTTCCGGGAGCAGGGCCGCTTACGACATAAATTGGCCCACGGAGGTCCTTCATGCGTCCCCGAAGCATAGGATCGGTTCGGCGGTCACACGGTCAGATGGCCGAATACGGAATGAAGTTGGCTGACCGGGGTATTACGTTGCAGCGTCACCTCGCGCATCTCTATATCCTCGGCAACGACCGCGGAGAGGTGCACACGGACCGCGCCAATATATTGGCACCGTCCGCCATGACCTTGAATGGTCCATATGCATTGCTAAGCTGATGAAACCGCACGTCGTAGCCCTTTGAATCAAGTGGCGGGGCAACTCACGTTCCGACCGACGTGTCTCTCTCGACTATTGGCCATTCACATGAACAGAAACTCTCGCATCTATGTCGCCGGACATAAGGGAATGGTCGGCTCGGCTCTCCTTCGGCGCCTTGCCAGTTCCGGATATGATGACGTGATCACGGCCTCGAGACAGTCGCTCGACTTGCTGGATCAGCGCGCCGTGATGGATTTTTTCGCTCGAGAGCATATAGACGTCGTCCTCCTGGCCGCAGCCAAAGTCGGCGGAATTCATGCCAATTCGACTCAGCCGGCTTCGTTTCTCTACGAGAACCTCGTCATCGAAACCAATGTGATTCATGCAGCATTCAAGAGTCACACACAGAAGCTCGTCTTCTTCGGTTCATCGTGCATCTATCCAAAGCTTTGCCCTCAGCCCATAAAAGAGGATTACCTGCTCACGAGCGCTCTCGAACAAACCAACGAGGCCTATGCCATCTCAAAGATCGCGGGTCACAAGCTTTGTGAAGCGTATAACAAGCAATACGGAACGCGCTTCATATCGGTGATGCCCACGAATCTCTATGGCCCCAACGACAACTATGATCTTCAAGGCAGCCATGTGCTGGCCGCGCTCATCCGCAAGGCGCACGAGGCAAAGCTGAACGGACTCGAATCGCTCCCGGTATGGGGCTCCGGATTGCCGAGACGGGAATTCCTTCATGTAGACGATCTGGCGTCCGCGGTTCTCGTCCTCCTGAGCAACGACCTGGTCGAGGGCATGTTTAATGTCGGATATGGAAAGGACATAGCGATTGCCGACCTCGCACGACTGATCTGCGATGTCGTCGGTTTTTCTGGATCGCTGAGATTCGACTCGTCGAAGCCCGATGGGACGCCGCGAAAGTTGCTCGACGTATCGAAGCTCGCCGCTCTGGGTTGGGCGCCCACGATTATGCTCAGAGAGGGCATCGCCTCAACCTACGCCGACTTCGAGAATGACGTGCAGCGTACCGGGCTCGCCAGCGCCTGACGAATTCACGCGGCATGCGCGATCCTGCACCACGGATTGAAGTTCCGCCCCTGGTATCCAGGGTACCCGTCTGCCGACTGCGGTTCCTGTCCCTCGATGCCAGCAAATCATGTCACTTTCAAGGCCACGACAGGTCATTCCAGTTAGAGCGGCTTGATCAAAGCGTCGGCCTAGTCGGTTGAACCGGATGAATTGCACCGGATTCGCCGCGATGGATCGGAGTACTTCCATTTCAATGGGCGCGCCTGCTTGTTGTATTGACAGATATAACGCATGAGCTTTTTGTTGAGATCCTTGGTGCTGGTGAATACGTCACGCGCAATGTCGTCGCGCTGGATGCGTGCAAACCAGTTCTCGACATGATTCAGCCATGACGAATACGTCGGGGTGTAATGTATCGACACTTTCGGATGGTCAACCAGAAATGTTTGAACGGCGTTGGTTTTGTGGCTGCTCACGTTGTCGCAGATCACGTGAATCTCCTTTCCGCGCGGCTGTGCCCATACCACCTCCGTGAGGAACGCAACAAACTGGGCACCGGTATGGCGTGACGCGGTTTCGCCCAGCACCTCACCGGTGGCAACATTCAATGCGGCGAACAGGCTCAGGGTGCCGTTGCGTTTGTATTCAAAGCCATGGCTCTCGGCGCGTCCAGGCGAGAGCGGCAACATCAGGTCCTTGCGATCCAGCGCCTGGATGGCTGTCTTCTCGTCCACGCAGAACACCACCGCATGCAACGGCGGATTGAGGTACAGCCCGATCACGTCGGCTGCCTTCGCCTCAAAGTCGGGATCGTTGGACATCATGTGGGTATCGAGACGATGTGGCCGAATGTCGTGCTTGCGCCAAATACGCTGCACCGTCACGAAGGCCATGCCCAACTGTGCCGCCAGTTTGCGGCTGCTCCAGTGTGTCGAGCCGTCGGCCGGCTTACGTCGCAGTGTGTACTCGAGCACTCTCGCTTCAAGGACCGCCAGGTCAGGTCGCGGTGCCCGGCCTGGATGTCTGCCGTACAACCCAGCCAAACGCTCACAGGTGAAACGCATTTGCCACGTTGTAATGAAACGCGAATCGCAACGCAATTCCGCCATGATCGCCGCACGCGAGGCTCCTTCGTCGAGCAGCAAGATCAACCGCGCACGCCTCACCTGGCCAACGGCCATCGTGCGGCTGCGCTGCATCGACATCAGCTCGTCGCGCTCGCTTTCACTCAGATTCATTTTTCCCATGCACTATTAGCTCAGTGCAATTTCATTGGTTCAATGGACTAGTCCTTGATTCGACTGCTCAAAGCCCTGGATATCGTCCTTTCTAGCGCGTCCCGCGTCAAAAGTTGGGCGGCTGCTTTCATTGCCCGCTCGATGCTCATGCGTTTGCGGCGATACGTCTGCTCTGCGTTTGCCAACGCATCGGCGATGGACCTTGCATCCGCGGAAACAAAGCATATGGCGTCGTGAATCTCCTTCATGCTCATCGGGGGAAGTTCGGTGGAAATGACCAATCTTCCCGACGCGACATATTCGACAACCTTGAAAGGAAAGACCCCGTTACCCATTTTCTCTATCGAAACATGCGGGTTCACCAGCACGTCACAGTCGGAAATCAATTTGAACAAGACTCTTTCGTCCACCCGACCGTGGAAGTGCACGGGGTAATCTTCGGCGGACAGCCTGACGAACTCGCGTGCCAGAGGACCCGTTCCGCAGACGTGAAACATGAGGCGTCCGCCGGACTTCCGGATCAGGTCGAGAACCACGTCAGCACCCTTCTCGACGCTCAGCCCACCGAAATAGCCAACCATCGTTCTAGCATCTGCCGTTCGCGAGAATGGACGCCGCTGTCCACAAGCTTCAATGAGATCGTCCGACACCACGCCCGGACACAGCACCACGGGACAACCGCTGCGTTGATGTTCGCGTGTCGATAAGTGATCGTTAACCGCAAGACATAACGATGGAGCGGGTAACACGTATCGCCATGCGATGAAGTCGAGCAACGGCTTCGGATGCCAGCGGCGACGAGAAAGCAGCCAATCTTCGAACTGGAGGATCAGACGCGCACCGAACCGGTGCGTCAGCACGCGAGCGAGCATCGACTCGAACGCGTACGCGTTATAGATCCATACGGCTTCGGGCTTGCCGACCTTCGCTATCTCATCGCTCAGCGCCAAGACTTCGAAGAGGTTCAGCAGCTTGCCGATGGGCCTTACAGGGTAGCAGCGAAGCGAAATCTCCCGAATGCGTTGCGTGCCGATGACGGAATCCCGACATTTTCTACGTGACCATCCTGCCTCTATGTGGCCCGTATTGATCAAAAGAACATCCTTGGAAAGTTGCGATGCCAACGCCAGAAAAAACTCCACCTTGCGTGCGGCGCCCAGATTCACGTTCGCCCCACGGTTAGAGGCGCTGTAAGGCGCTATGAAAACAAGCATTTCTGCTGCTCCACGTCAGCGACTCCTGCTTCAGTGCCAGGCAAGTCAACGCCACGTGATCGACGCGTGGACAAATACGCGCCGAGAGAGCACCCGTAGATGTCCCCAAAGCAGAGCATCAGAGTCGTCACCAGTGGATACTGCTCGAACAGGTTGACGTCCATGCAGGCTGCAATCGTGATCCCAACGAACACCACATATCGAACTGACTGACGCCTCGAATGACGCGGACGGATGCGCCAGAAAAAGGCCGTCGCACCCGTCGAGAAAATTAACATACCCACAATTCCGATTTGAAACTGCATCGTCACGAAGGCGTTATCGATGATCTGATTGAACCGGTATTGCTCAGGGTCGACGCCCGCACGCTGGAGGAGCATGACGGCTGTGTTCGTGCCTACCCCGAGGCCCCGCCCCAAAAAGAGTTCTCCCGGCGTTGCCTCTGACAACTGCTCCGCTATCTTCCCGAGGTTGGATAAACGACCGCCTTCGTCGAGTTGATCAGTCAGCACATCACCGCGGCCGACCGCTTCCACCATGTGAGAATAGCCAACGATTGCGAGGCAAATAGCAATCGGTAGCGCAGTCACCACCAGCAGCATCCGATCATTACGGCTCAGCCGTCCCGCAAGCGTTTCCCAAACTACTACGCCGACGATGGACGCGATACTGAGCATAGCGAATCGCGTTCCCGAAGAGACGGCAATCGCGACTGCGAGGCAGAGCAATATAAGCCGATAACACAGCCGGGCGCGGTCCAGAATGAGCACCATGCTTGCAAGCGAAATCGCATACATGCCTGCTAGCGCCGCGTTACTGAACAGGCCCGTGTACCGATCCTGCGTAAATAGAACTTGCTGTATTTGTCCGAGTTGTATCCATTGTCGCAGGACAACGTAAAAGTCCAATGCGGCAAGCGCGAGCAACGCGAGGACGAGGGCCGTTTGTCCCCGCTTCTCGGCCGGCAGCAAACTCGCGAACACAAACAGGCCGAATGACGCATGAATCAGCAGAACCCAGCGCAATCCCGCAGGTAGGAAGAACAATGGCGTCCAACCTGCGATGAACGGCACGAGTCCCACCGATACGATGCAAAGAATCCACGTGAAGAACATCAGAATAAACGTACGCATTCCCCCCCGAAAGCGATTCAAACCGAGCGCAAGAGGCCACCCGACTCCGATCAAGGCGATGCTCGCGTCCTTCACGTACTTGACAGCACCTGCGTCATCCATGGCGGCCGAATTTAAGTTCCAGACGTTGATTGCTCCGGTGCCGAGCGCGCCAAGCGCCTGATCCGCGTATTGCGCCAAGCCTGCCGCGAAGACCGTAAAGACTGCAAGTGAAAATACGAAACGCGGCGACATTCCACACGCTCCTGAGTTACATGCCGACTCGGCCAAACTTCGTCCTTACTCGTGATGCTCCAACGCTCTGTAGCCAGCCAGCGTGATCAGCGCATCCCGCTTGGCGATCTGATAGTCGGACAACACCATTTCCCTGACAAGAGCGCCGAACGTCACGGTCGGTGCCCATCCCAGCTTCGCGTGGGCTTTCGACGGATCGCCGAGCAAGGTCTCGACCTCTGTCGGTCGAAAATAGCGAGGATCCACTCGCACGATGACCGTCCCGGGCGCGACCCGGCATTCCCGGCTGCTCACACTTTCGACGATCGCGACTTCATCGACTCCGTTTCCGTCAAACCGAAGCTTGATGCCGAGTTCGCACGCCGCCTGCTGAACGAATTCGCGAACGCTGTATTGCACGCCAGATGCAATGACAAAGTCTTCCGGCTCGTCCTGTTGCAACATGAGCCATTGCATCTGGACGTAATCGCGCGCGTGTCCCCAGTCGCGTTTCGCCGACAAATTGCCAAGGTAAAGGCAATTCTGCGAACCGATTGCAATACGTGCGAGGGCGCGCGTAATTTTGCGCGTGACGAACGTCTCGCCCCGAACGGGTGATTCATGATTGAACAGAATGCCGTTGCAAGCGTATATGCCATACGCCTCGCGATAGTTGACCGTGATCCAGTACGCGTACATCTTCGCTACCGCATACGGACTGCGCGGATAAAAGGGCGTGCTCTCCCGTTGCGGCACTTCCTGCACGAGTCCGAACAACTCCGATGTCGACGCCTGATAGAACCGGGCCGTCTTCTCGAAGCCCAGAATTCGCACGGCTTCTAGCATGCGCAGCGCACCCAGGCCGTCCGCGTTCGCCGTGTACTCAGGCTCTTCAAACGAAACCGCAACATGGCTTTGCGCGGCGAGGTTATAGATCTCATCCGGTTGCACCCGCTGAATAATTCGCAAGATGCTCGACGAGTCGGTCAGGTCACCATGGTGAAGATGAAAGCGGCGCTGCGACGCGTGGTCGTCCTCGTATAAATGGTCGATGCGATCCGTGTTGAAGAGCGAGGTGCGCCGCTTGACGCCATGCACTTCATATCCTTTGTCGAGCAGGAATTGAGCAAGATAAGAGCCATCCTGGCCTGTGATACCGGTGACCAGTGCAACCTTGTTCGACATGGTTCCTTCTCCTTGTTTTGATACTTCGCTGTGCGTGATACTTCTTGCGATTCGTTCAGGCTGTCCTGACATTGGACTCGCCGCCACTTTTGCCGTACCCGTCCGACCTGCCGTAGCCTGAACCGTATCGCGCCTTGTCGAGCGGAACATCGGTAAAGAGCGTTCCTGCCACGTTCACGCCACTACTGCGCAACCGGTTGAGCGCCTCATACAGTTCGTCCACCGGATGCCGACCGTGCCGAACGACCAGCAGCGTTGTACCGGCCTGCCGGCCGATCAGCGTTGCATCGGTGACAGCAAGCACAGGCGGCGTATCGACGACGACAGCGTCATACCGCCGCGATGCAACATCGAGTATCTCGCTCAGTCTCCGGGTCGTGAGCAAGTCCGCGGCGTTTGGCGTCTCGCCCCCGCGCGGGATCAGGTCGACGCCATTCATGACATCGCGCACGACCACGTCGTCAAACGCCGCACCTTTTAGCAACTCGGTCAAGCCGGGGCCGCCAGCCGGGTTGAAGGATCTGTGTATGTCGCCCATGCGCATGTCGGCATCGATCAGGAGCACCTTTTTCCCCCCTGTCGCCAACACGATTGCAAGATTGGCCGCGACAAACGACTTTCCTACCCCGGGACGGGAACTTGTGATCATCACGACATTGTTCCTGACTTCCGATCCGATCGATTGCAATGCTGTTCGCAAGCTTCGCACGCCTTCGACCGCGACATCCCCGGGCCATACCGCAGCAAGCACATGTATGCCCGGAGCCTTGCGGCGCATTGCCTCCTGCAAACGAATTTGCCGTTCGCTGTGCGGCACGACAGCGCAAACGGGTATTCCAAGGGCTGCCTCGATCTCGGCGCTTCGCTCGATTCCGCCAGACACCGCCTTGCGAAGGAACGCGGTGACGATTCCCAGTACAAGCCCAAGCACGGCAGACAACGACAATAGTACCTGCCAGTTAGGCTTGCTCGACTTCTCGGCGGGCACCGCGAGATCGACAATGCGCACGTTGCCTACGTTGCCCGCCTTGACGACACGAAGCTGTTGCGCACTGTTCAGGAGATTCGTATAGAGGTCTGTGTCGACCTGAACGTTGCGCATCAGACGCACTGCGTTTTGCTCCTTATCCGGCAAACTGGCAACACGCTGGCTCAGCGCTTCGCGGTCTTGTTGCAATCGGGCGATCTTCGAGTCCACCGCCGTAAGTAGCGGGTAACCCTCCTTGTAATGCTGCGAGATGTCGTCGCGCTGCTGCAAGAGTCCGCGCAAGGCGGTATCGAGATCGACAACCTGTTGCAGCAACAACCGGCTTTCCACACTCAGATCGACGGTTCCATTGCTATTACGAAAGGCGTTGTACTTATCCTCGGCTTGCTGTAATTCGTCCCGCAGCTTCGGCAATTGACCCTCGAGGAAGAGAAGCGAGTGTTCGGCCTCGGACGTACGCCTTGCAAGATCCTGAGCGAGATACTGCTGAGCAACCGCATTGACGATGTCCGCAGTGCGCGCCGGGTCGGGTCCCTCCAGGGCAACACCGATCATGCCGGTTTGCGACTTTCTTTCTGAAATGACCAAAGCATCTTTCAGCGCGAGAATCGTGGCCTCTACCGAACTTGACTTCAGTGTAAATTCACCGCCGGGAGAAGCGGATAACTTATTGACGAGAAGATGCACCTTGCCGTCGCCGAAAGGCACTACCAGCTCGTGGCCGACTTCTCCTGTTCCGAGCGTTTTGCCGTCAGGTGCAATCAACTTGAAGTACGGGGCCTGTCTCGCCTTTACGATGAATTCGTGGCCGATTGCAGCATGAGGAACATCGAATTTCGATACTTCGATCGACTCGTCGCTCCAGGCGAACTGCCGCAGTCCAAACAGGGGTTTCATGCTGGCGGATCCGCTGCGGAGTCGCGCGATCCAACGGCCAATAAGTGGGAAGTACCGAGGTTGCGCCGTAGTTTGGAGATTCAGTTGCTGCACCGCCTCGCCGACCACCATGCGTGAGCGAATGAGTTCCATCTCGGCGTCTGCACCGGCTTTCACCCTCGAATCGAATATCGAGGCGAGCCGGCCCAACGCTTCGGCTTCGGGAGAGCTGGACGCGGGAGTGCCAATCTGTATGAGCGCATCGGCCCGGTACAAGGTCGGATGCATCAGGCCGTACAACGATCCCAGCGCGAGAACGCCGAGCGCAATCATGCCGATTAGACGCCAGCTCTCGCCGATTGTGCGAAGGTAATCCGAGATGGAGATCTCGTCGCCCTGCAGCGGATCATCGCGCGTGATCTGTTTCCTTGAGGCCATGGTTTCTCGGGTGGAGTGCTTTGCGCCCGCCAGCGGGATAACGCCAGGGGCAACCAGTTACGGGAGCGACGACGCGACGCGTTGACCGTGCGTCCATTTAGACAGGTACTCTGCTACTACTTCAATGACTGAAATTCGAGAATGCGGAACATTCGCCGCCGCAGTCTATTTTAGATAAGCCTGCTGCTTGCGCCGTGTCGAGACCGAAATTGCCAAGATGTTGTCGGGCATGATAGGACGGTCGTTTAGAATGAAACGATCCACTGGCCAGTAGCGTGACCCTTGGTGTCGTGGGTTGGAAATTCGTTTCATTAATCGGTTTTGCTACCAGCGGTGACGAAGTGCTGCTTGAAGAGGCGTTCAGATGCGGGGTCGGTCTAAGTCTCGAACGGCCGGTTGCCGATCATCACGACGTGGTGTGCGCCACGGACAGTAGCTCGTAGTTCCAGCATGTTCCGCGGACTTACAGCAAAACGCAGGACATCGCTTCCCGACACGAGCGTTCCAACCGGAGCGCTCGTACTATTACGCGAAAGCTGCAGCAGATAGAGACCGGACGACGCGCTCTCTACGCGGTTCGCATCGCGTGACACCAACACCATGACTGCATGCCCTTCTTCGTCCTTCGGGCAGGAAATCTCAGTGTCGAAACTGCCGCCATCGAAATGCACCGTGTAGAGGCCCAATCCACCGATCCGATGCCTGGCATCCTCCAATGCGCGAAGCGCTCCACTGCGTATCGTCACATCGTCGGTGAAAGTGGTGGCAGGCAGGGTGTAGCGAGGCTGCGGTTCTTTGAAAACACAGTCCGATGACTGGACGGATCCGACAGGGCCGTCAGATCGAACGACCGAAACGCCGAAAGACTGCTGGATGTTGACACCGGAAACGCAGGAGGAGACGTCGAGTTCTCCGATGAACCCCGGGACGAGGACGCCATGACCAAGGTAAGGATCGTCCCATCCGGCGCCAACGGCACCGGTTCGCTTGCGATGGTCGCGATAGCCGACGCGTTCCATATAAACGCCGTTGAAGACAGCCGATTGGCATGCATCAACCAGCACCGCGGGACGCGGCGAGTAAGCGTGCGTTATTTGCATGAAGACATTGCTATTCGAAGGGCGCGCATAGCGCGCCATGACGCGTATGCAGAATCCGCAAATGCCCCGATAGGGATACGCCCTCGCCGGTGACGCGGCATTAGTCGGCGCGCTGAGTCTGCGCTCGCTGTTGATTGACTTGAAGAACGTGGCATCGAACCATTGATCGATCTTGCGCTCATCGTCGCCATAGACGCGGTCATAGATGTTACGTACGTTGATGATGGTGCACTTGTCCGCGAAGCCGCCTCGTTCGTTGTAGTCGTCGTTGCGATCGACCCATTGCCCTCCGACAAGAACAGGGACGCCCGTGCGCAGCGCCTCGATATTGCTGAACGTGCACTGTTCCAGCACAGCCGCATAGATACCCACCCCGCAGCCGACAAAGTGAAGTCTGTCAAAGATGCAGCCTGCGAGCGTCGCGGACAGGGCGCCAAAAGCCATGAAGCAATCCACGCATGTCAGATTCTCGAGCCCTGCATCCATCGCCGTGTCGAATTGGTCTAGCAAGCCGAAAGTGACTGGCTGCGACGCGTCCGCCATGCCGTAGCGATAGTTGCCCTTCACCACGGCGTTATGCCCATATAGTTTGACCCCCGGCCATACGCCTACGCAATAGGGCTGTCGCATGGCAGGCTCAGACGGGAGTCTCCTGCCTTTTCCCTGCTTAACCGTGCCATCGTCGTGACAAGGGATGGCCAGCGTTCCGCGCGCGGCTGCAAGGTAGAACGTGCCGTTATCAAGCACAACGCACTGAGTCCGGCCCGTCGATGCATAGAGCGATCCTGCGAATGCGACGGCGCGATTGATCGCGTCACCGTCATCCGTCGTGCCGTCACCGCGTGCACCGAACCATCGGGCATGGATGTCGCCCTCGAATACGCGCTTCCAACGCTTTCCGCTCTTCGAAACCAGCACTGTGCCACCATTGTCCCGGCTCAAGACGTCGGTAGGATCGAGCCAATAATATGCAGCATCCAAATCGCGTTCGCCCGCAGCGTGCTGGAAAACGAGCAGTCTCGTAAGCGGTCCGCCGTAGTCACGCAAGCTGGCGTAGCCCTGAATCGGACCTTGCGCAAGCACAAATTCAGCGAGGTGTCGGATTTCGGTGTATGCGAGCGAAGACCTGCTGACTATCACCCTGTCGTCGGGCGACAAGTCGCTCACGGGCTGCATCGAGGTCGAACCGCTCTGCATGTGCGACGGCTGCTGTCCCGATGCCTGCCGCTGCGCCGCTTGTGCAGATGCGCCAGACAGGCCGAAGCAGGCGGCCATGATTCTCCTCAAGGCTCCACGTCTGTTTTTGAGCGCGTCCCCCGCCAACCGCAACTTTTCCTGGAAGTCGGCCATACGTTCAGAAGGTGGGTGTGAGAGTCACGAAAGCGGACCAAGCGACGCGTGCGCAAGAATCTGCTTCCTGCAGAGGCCGATATAGACGCCATAGTCGGCGATGATGCTCGCAATGATGGAGGACCAGACCACCCATTCCACTGTGCCGAACTTCAAGAGCAGACATACCTTGAGCGGAATGGATACCGCGCTAAAGATCAGCACGGCAAGCAACTGGGGGCGTAATTCGCTCATTCCATTCAGAAAGATGGTGAAAGCGTTTCCCATTGCTTCGACCACCGCCAGCACCCCCGCCGCGCACAGCAATGGGAAAGGTACAGCCAGGTGATTGCCCGTCCAAACCTTCAGAAGCCAGGGGGAAGCTGCCAGAATCAGCGCGCTTGTCAGCACCGCGATGCCGCCCGTGACGCCCATGGACACCTTCAGCGTGTGCCTGATGAACATCTTCTCACCGCGCGAGTGTGCGTCGGCATAGAGACCCCAGAGCGGCCCCGACAGCATGGCCATCCCGACGGTGATCGCCTGGAACAACCGCTGCGCAACGGCCAGTCTCGCCACTTCCTTCGCGCCGAGAATGTTTGAAACGATCAGGGGATCGCATGCGCTGCCGCATATCATGCCAAGTTGAAGAATCAGGAACATGCCGCTCGTCCGCAGTAGCAGCCTCGAGTCTTGCCACCCCGTTCCCAGCCATATGCCGCGATGAACGCGAAAAATCCGCTCCCGGCGAAGACGCCAAACGAGAATCAACGTCGTGCCGACCTGCATGCCATAGGTAGAAAGCACGAGATACGGCAACGGTGCGCGATAGCGGTTGCAGAGATAAAGAAGCGGTAGCGAGAAAAAGTATCCGATCGCAGCAGCGATATGTGGCTCCCATGCTCGCTGAAGACCATAAAAAACCTTTCTCACGCCGCTTAGTGGGATGTTCACGCAAAACAGCGTGACGAAAACCACGGTTGACTCCACCGCTTCTCTTGTGACGTCTGCCGATTCGATCTTGAGCAGCCTTTGGAAGTCCAGCAACCTCACGGCACCAACGAGCACAGCCCCGGCGGCGGCGCCGATCACCACGAGCAGCAGTACGCCGCGAGTCGCAATCGTCTGCAGTTTCTCTTGATCGCCGCTCGTTTTCGCGTCCGCAACCAGGTTGACGAGGCCATTCGCCACGCCAAGGTCAAGCACCGACAACATCACTGCGAGGCTTGATATTGTCATCCAGATGCCAAAGCGCTCTTGCCCGAGATACGGAAGCGTCAAAGAGACCGAGAGCAGCACTACCGCAAAGCCCATCGCGGCACTCACCGCATTGCATGCAGCGGAACGCGCGGCGCGCACATAGCGATCCCTGTCGCGCCCTTCCGAGGCTCCGATACCAAACGGCAAGCGACGAAAACAGAGCCGCAGGATGGAGACCGGTGCGCGCACGAAAAAATTATCTGCAAGCGGCATTGGAGCGTGTGATCCTCTGACGCTGCTCTTCCGCGAATGAGATGTCCTGGAAGGGGCAGCAACGGTTGAGCGTAAAATCGCGCTGACGAAATCAACTTCCTGCGACAGCCATCCTGCACGCGTGTGTTAAAGCAGAAATGCTTACGCGACCTGCTTGCTCATCAACGCGATATAGTTCTGCGCGACTCTGGAGATATGAAACCGATTGTTGAAACACCGCTTTGCCGAACATTGCATCGCAACCTTCTCGTCGTCCGGCAGCCTTGCCCATTGCGTCAGAAGGCGGGTGATACCCTCTCGCGTGTCGTCGTCCACGAACCCGGCTCCATCGGCAACGACCTCTTGCCAGATTCCAACCTTGTCGGTCAAGAGCACCGGCACGCCGCACGCTAGTGCTTCGGCCACCACCACGCCGAAGTTTTCCTGATGCGAGGGCAAAACCATGACGTCGGCAGCGCGCAGCAGGGACCACTTGTGCGCCCCCGTTACCATGCCAGGCCAGCTAACACGATCCGCGACGCCGAGCCGCACGGCCTCGCGACGCAATCTCGCCCCGAGTCCATGATCGTCGGGGCCTGCGACGACGAGGCGATAGTCGGTGCTCAAGTTCTGGAGATCGTGAAACGACTGGATTAGCAAGTCGCAGCCCTTCTTCTCGTGAATTCGCCCGAGAAAGAGGATAATCTTGCCCGGCGTCGCTAGCGAATGCCGCTGTGCAACGTCCAAGGTTTCCGTCGAAGGTGGCGGTGCCGTGCCAATCATCATCATCAGCTCCTTCGCCCTGTACAGCGGAAACGCCAAGCGCGCCAGTTCGCGCTCACTGTCGGTGGTGAAGAGAACCCCCTTCGCATTGCTGATGACATGACGCTCCACAAATATCCAATAGACTAACTTCTTGGCATGTTTCAACGGGCGGCCGATGTTGAACCATGGATCGAGCATGCCGTGCGGCATCACGAAATATGGGATCTTTTTCGGAAGAAGCGAGAGAACGGCCGCCGCGCTGTGGAACTGCCATATGCCGTCTACGATAATTGCATCGTACCGGTTCGCATGCTGTGTCAGCCACCCAACAAGCCTGAAGTTGAGCGCGTATTTGCCAGCGTGGTGGCCTAGCCTGACAACCAGATCGAAAGCATTGTCGTCCGATTTGTCAGCATCAATAGATGAGTCAAGACAGACAATGTCGGTAGTGTGTCCGGAAAGCCGGAGCTCCGTCGCGAGCCGTTTGAGCGCCTCAGCAGGACCACCATATCTTCGCTCGATTGACGAGATAATGTGAAGGGTTCTCAAGGCGGGATCTCCGGCTGACACTGACATTCATCATAACGCGCATGCGCGGTTCAACTCTTCAATTCTTCGCTTAACGTAGGGCGATCGACTTGCGTTCTCGCCGCCCTCATCTTCTCCCTGACTTTCAGAACGATGAAGTACTCATAGACCGACTGCAGCGTCGCATACACCAAGCCCGGGTGTCCGTCGAGGAAGCCTCGACGAACCAAGTAAAGTAGAACGAACTTGATCACCGGGCGGCATGGAAGTTGGTAGAACAGGCGCTTTTGATGATAGCGGCGAGTCTGGAAATCGGCCGCAAACAGCGCCTTGGAAAGGCTGAACTTGTTGCCGTTCGCCTTATTGCGAAGGAACTGATCTGCTTCCAGCGAACTGTAGGCGTTATGCCGTGAAAGCCAGTGCGATAGCCCCTTGCTGAAAGGGAAGTGATCGAGATAGCCGTCGAGCCGGCCAGTCTTGCCATCCACCACGGTGACGGGATTGACGAGCCGTTCATAGTGGATATGCTGGGGCCTGAAAAGCCGAACGAAGTACGGTGAAGCCTGCACGTGCCTGAGCCACCTGTCATCGAAGAAGTCGCGGCGTCTAATCTGAAACGCCACCGCATCGCCGGCGTTCGAGACCGCCGTTTCAATCTCCGGTACGAGCAATGGGGGAACGCGCTCGTCGGCATCCAGATACAGCACCCATTCGTGCTTGAATGGGATGTTTTTCAATCCCCAGTTCTGGTGAGTGGACCAGTCGTCGAATGGTCTGGAGATCACGTTCGCGCATACCGAGCGAGCGTACGCGACGGTCCCGTCTGTGCTGAGCGAATCAAATACGTGGATGTCGTCGGACCACCCGATGACGGTCTCAAGACAACCAGGCAAATCCTGTTCTTCATTCTTCGTCAGCACTAGTACAGACACTTTGCTCATTGGGCTCTCCGTGCTTGACTCTAAGAGAAATCTTCCTTGCTGGCATGCCGGCATACACAGTCCACTCATCCAGCAGACTCCGCGTTACCACTGATCGCGCGCCTACAACCGCTCCCGGCGCGATATGAATGCCAGGGCAAACGAAGACTTCAGAGCACACCCACGCGTCCGATCCCACAATAATCGGCTTTGCAGTTAGCTGAAACGTCGGATGGTTGTAGTCGTGACTTCCTGTACAGAGCTGCGCGCCCTGCGATATCGTGCAACGCTCACCTAACGTGATGCGTTCGATGGAATACAAGTTCACTCCATTGGCAACGCCTGTAAAGTCGCCGATCGAAAGATTCCATGGCGCCCAGATGCGCACACGCGGATAGACGTGAACACCTGCGCCTATAGTGGCCCCGAATAGTCGCAGAATCCAGCGACGCCACGCATGAAAGACACGCGGCGTCGGCACGAAGAAAACGACGTAGATGACGCCCCAAAGAACCCTCAGAAATCTGTTCGACAACGAAAATGAAGGTCCCTGTCTCGAATTCACGCCTTTCAGGATTATGCTCGGACGAACGCCTTCCCGGTTGATTGCATCTTTAGGCATAGACTCCTCTCTCAACGGACCATCGTAGCGTCCACACGGCTCAATACCCGCGGTTGGCGGAAAGCATCAAGCTTTTGGCGGGGTGCTGCCGGCAGCGTGCTGATTGACACATCGCATCCCCAGCAGCAGGAGCATCATAGTCGGATTCGCCCCACCTCCCGTCGGCAAGACTGATGTGGCAAGCAGCTGGACATTCGCGACACCGAAGAGGTTGAGGTTTTTGTCCACCACGCCATCGGCGGGGCAAGCACCCATGCGAGTCGAACCTGTGGGATGGAAAATGCCCTCTGCGTTATCGATGTTGGCCCAGATTTGCTCTGGCTCGATCGATTTCCATACGCCAAGCGAGGCGAATTTGCTCGTTCTCCAAGTTCTTTCAAATAGTTCCGATGTCTCGATTACGTTTTCTTTGTCTTCCGTGGACAACCTCCAGTTGATCTCAGCGAGTGGCAAGCCGAAGCGGTCGCAGCACGTATCGCTGAGAGTGATACGATTGTTGGGAGATGGAAGCTGCTCAACCACCGCATGGACAATCAGGCGCGAGTGGGCGGGAAACAGTAGACGTTTGTTCACGAGCCTCCACCACATGGCGCGCGCAAGCCAGGGGGTATTCGCAATCAAATCGAACATTACTCGTGGCGGCGGTGACTTACGACGCTGTACATTCCGGAATATCTCCCGTAGCACATCAAAGCCACCGGGTTTCTCAACCTCGAACCCGATGTGGCAGAAACCTGGCGGCAGATGCCGCCGCGCCTCCGCTTGTGGCGCTAGCTCGAAACGAATATTGCGCATTGAACCGGCGGCGCCGAATCGAAAGCCGACGATCTTATTTAGCAAAGCGCTTTCGGAGGCGACGATTTCCGCTACTTCTGCGGAAATATGATCCGTGAAGTTATGACCGAGCGCAGACGTAAGGGCCGAGACGGCTCCATTGTTCTGACGGTCGATTAGCAATGCCAGACGGGTTGTTTCGATCGCGCCAGCGGCGACGATGAGCTTCCTCCCCGAAATAGCTAGCCTGTCACCATTTGGCGATACCGCTTCCAGTCGGACGCCTTCAGTCTGAGTTTTGATTTTGACGACATGGGCATTCAACCAGACCTGAAGGTTGGCTGCCGCAGCGACGTCAGCGTCCAACAACGCCGCTACATTGCGCTTCCGGAATTCTGGCCACTTGGCGAGACGATTGACATGGGTCCCACCGAGTTCGAACGGAAAGGAGACGTCGGAATACGGGCCCGGTTCCAGGGAGAATAGCCGCTCGACGTCTCCGATGAAAGGGGTTAGTTCATCGAGTGAGATCGGCCAGTGGGCATTGCAGAGATCAGAGTTTTGGAAGGGAATGAGGGCACCGCCCCATCGCATCGAGGTACCGCCCAGGCATCGGAAACGTCCGTGCGAGGCACCCTTGTAGAACATCCCCTGCTGGACGACTTCATTGAGCGGATGCGTGTCCTCTTCCTGGCGCAATCCGCCGGTTTCCAGGCAGATGACGGTTGCGCCTGTCTTCCGCGCCAATAGTACGCTGATCGGTAGGCCGACGGTTCCCGCGCCGATGACTATGAAATCGGCTGCCCGCGAAATCGCGCCCTGCCCGCCCAGGTCATTGAGCATCGGCCGTTTCCTCCGCGAGCCGGGCATATTGCTGCAGCCTGGCCAACTGCTTCGTGCTCACGATGATTGCGCCATTGGTATTGCGAAGTAGTGCCCGACGCAGAACCTCTGTCACGGACAGCGGCGACCCCTCCTTGCGGGACGCGGAGACATAACCATAAGTGATCTGGAAGGGCTTGCGGTAGCAGGTCAGTACGTCAGCCTCGCGACCGGTGAGACTGTCGTGGACCTGAATGAAGCGGGTCAGTTCGGAGCCGGCAGCGAGGAACGGTTCGACCTTATCCGTAGTTAGCGCGAGGCCGAAAGTACGGACCGTTCCGTCACGTAGGAGACTCTCGAGCCATTTCAACCATTCATCAGTATTGAGCAGGGAAAGTTCAGGCTCGTGCAGCGCGTAGATGTCGATAGAGTCACGCTTCAGACGACGCAAACTGCCCTCGAGTGTTCTCTTCGCCCGGGCGACTGAGAAATCCACCGTTGGACCCGAGATGGTCTTTATGAAGCGCCCTGTCGCCTTGCGAACAAAAACAGCGGCCCCGCTTTGCTCCTCGCCGCCGGGCGAATAGATACCGACTTTGGTGGTGACAGTGACCTCCGGTCGTGCTTTGAGAACGTGGCCAAGATCGCGCTCGGCCAAGCCAAAGCCATAGTAGGGGGCCGTGTCGAAATGGGTGAACCCGGCGTCCACCGCAGAGAATAATAGTCGTCGCCTTGCTTTTTCGGAGCCACTGTTGAAAAGACTGGCGGTGCCGAATATGAATCTCGAAAGTATGATGGGAGTCCCCGTCAACTGAACGCTTTGCACGATTAGCTCCCGCTAAATGCTCGTCAAGCCCGCGCCTTGAATTGAATGACGAGAATGTTCTACCGACGATCAGCGTTACCGCGGCGATAAGACGTCAGTTCCTTAGTAAGGTCTGTGCGTAGTCCGCCAGATTAACCGTGTCAGTATCCATGGCATGGTTGTACGAGCTCTCCGTCAAAGCCGCTGTGTGCCGAGGCACTGGATGGGTTAGCACAGCGTGTTCACGCGATCGCATGTGGCGAACTTGAATCTCGTCGACGTGAAAGGAATATAAGCGCCGCGCCCTGATTCCCCCGGTCAAGACGGAAATTGGCAAGAAGTTGTCGGCTTTCGCCCACCGCGAGTGGCAAGAGACCGGCACCAGGCCTCCTGCGCCCACACGACTTGCGATCATATGTCCTCGCTGGCGAAGCCCATCTAGGCGAGGCACGACAAGCATTTGTCCGACCGGGCAATTTGATATCTGCGATCTTCGAATCAAGAAGGCGAACGCGCAGCTTTGACACGATAGCCTCCATCAGAGTCCGAACGCATGGGTCGTACGTTCCCGTGCCCAACGCAGACTTGATCTTCTTTTCCCAAGATGTGGATTACTCAATGAAAGTGCTGATAATCTCGCTCAACTATGCCCCAGAGGTGACAGGGGTGGGAAAGTACTCCGCGGAGCTTGCGGAGTGGCTCGCATTACAGGGGCACACGATACGCGTGATAACCGCGTCTCCATACTATCCTGAGTGGCGCATCAAGGCTGGCTATAACGCGTTGACGTACTCGACTGAGCAAATCAACAACGTTTCCGTCATACGCGTTCCCTTCTGGTGCCCCAAGCGCCCGTCGGGTCTGAAGCGCGTGCTACATCTGATGAGCTTCGCGGTTTTCGCGAGTCCGGCCGCTCTGTGGCAGATCGCGTGGCGTCCGCACGCCGTGTGGCTCGTAGAGCCACCTTTGTTCGCGTCTCCCGTCGCGTTGTTCGCCGCCCGCGTCGCCAGCGCCTCATGTTGGCTTCATGTACAGGACTACGAAGTCGACGCAGCGTTTCGACTGGGCATACTGAAAGGCCATGTCGCAAGAAAGCTGGCTTTGCGCGTGGAAAGATGGTTGATGTCACGCGCCGACGTCGTCTCGACACCCTCCGCAGCGATGACACGGCTCGCCGTGCAGAAGGGGGTCTCCTCGGAAAAAGCTTTCACCTTTCCCAACTGGGTCGATACTCAACACGCGCATCCAAACAGCACGGACAACCCCTATCGCGCACAGCTCACCATCGGCCACGGAGCGCTGGTCGTCCTCTACTCAGGCAATCTCGGACTTAAGCAAGGTCTGGAAATCATTGTCGACGCTGCAAAGCTTCTCACGTGGCGCGCGGACATCATGTTCCTGATCTGTGGCGCTGGACCAGCAAAAGATGTCCTGCTCGAAAAGGCCCGTGACGTACCGAACGTCAAGTTTCTCGGGCTGCAACCTAAAGAGCGGTTCAATGAATTGCTATCGCTTGCGGACATACACGTCCTTCCACAGGTTGCGGGCGCCGCGGATCTCGTCATGCCTTCGAAGCTTGGCCCAATGCTGTCGAGCAGCCGACCGGTAATTGCGACTGCGAATGAAGGTACCGAGTTATGGAGCGTCATCAACTCGGTCGGCGTCGCAGTCGAGCCCGGCTCTTTCACGGCATTGTCACACGCCATCCTTCGTCTCGCCGACGACCCGTCGCTTCGTGAGCGCCTTGGCACCCTCGGACGGCAATACGCCGCATCCAATTTCTCGAAAGAAACGATTCTCCTCCAGTTTGAGGCACGGCTTCGCAGCTCAGTTCTCGGCAAACGAGACCTCGGAGACCGCGCGACGACGTAGGCCCACTTAACAGTCTTCGGATCCGGTGCTAGCGCAAATGAGCGAGATCCAGCTTGCTTCGTGGACCTCACAAGGTATCCTAAGGAGGCAGGGATGAATTCAGAATGGCTTAGTGCTGACCTTCCCGTGGACTGGACGGATGAGGAGTCGGAGTTCTTTATGCGTGCAGTGGAGGCGATCGCACTGGCCTACAAAGAACAGACCATCACGCTCGAAGAGGCCGGAGACCGGATTTGTATGGTTGCGGTCACGAGACTCGGTGAAGCCATGGGCATGGATGATTCAATCAGATGTATTAGCCGGGACTAGATCTGAAGCGGCTTCGCCTTGCAGCGCTTTTCGTCCACCCAGACGTCAACACCTGGACTTTTGCAGACCTTCCCTACTAATTCACCAGGGTATGCGGCCAGTTGAACGCGCCGTAGTTTCATTAAGTCAAAACTTAGCCCTGTCCGGCCGATAAAGGTTGAAAGTAATTGGTGGGATTTTTTTTCACGCGGTAAGTTATGGCGTGTAACGATATTTACGTGGCACAACTTCTCATTATCTCGCCAGTTTATCTTCAAAGTCTACTATATGAAGAATACGCTTGAACCAGGAATACCGATATATGGGAACCTCGCTGATTCGCATCAGGCGCAGACTCCCGATATCGTTATACGAAACGAGAAGTCGATGCTTGTTGTTACTATTTTCTTTCTGATTACCGGGTTGCTGCCCATATTGCAGTGACGCCTCCGCTATTTTGAAGCGGACACCTTGCATCTCGACATTGAGGCAAGGCCGCTGCATTTTCTGCTGACAGTCGTTTTTATCGCGCGCCGCGACCTGGATGTCGGGCTTGCACCACCGCCCTTCGGCAACGTATTTTTCTCGCCAGAAACCTTGTCGATTAAAACGGCAAGGATAAATCTGAAAACGAGAGAATCGAAGTCCGACACCACATGGAAATCCTGTCTTTTTTCCGTGTGACGAATAGAAACCTGCCGAACTGGAGGCCGCATGACGCCAATCTTATCTGACGCGCTAGCACCGCTTGATTGTCCGAGACAGGACATTCGGTCTGTTCAATGTTCGACAATCGTGAAGCACGTGGCGATTATTTTGTATGACGGATTTTCGTTGCTGGACGCCGGTACGCTCGCCGAAGCTCTGCATGTCGCTAATGAATTACAATCGCAAAGTTCGAATCATTCCGTGACATATCGCGTGAACCTCATCTCGGCTGGCGGTGGAGCGGTTGCGTGCTCGTCATCGATGATGGTTTGGACAGAGCATTTTTCCACGCGCGATTTCGATCGTCTCGACAACCTCTTCGTTCCCAGCGGAAGTGGTGTCGCGCACGCCTCCGTCGACGACAACCTCATTGATCTGTTGCGACTGGTTTGTGCAAGAGGCGTCCGTGTGACCGCGATCGGGAATGGGCACATGGTTTTGTCGGCTGCCGGCGTGGCGCGATGCGATTGGCCTTCGGTGAAGCATGATATCCGTCTCCGATCGTTATCCGCGAGCGCTGCGGAGCATGATCGCGATCAGGCTTTGGTGACCTCGCTCGCACTGCTCAAGATGGATCTGGGAGCGGAGTTGGCCGCGCGCGTGGCGGACCGTCTCGGCTCGGATAGCGGGCGTACATTGGCCCCCGCGTTCGAAGAGATGGATGCAAAGACGCTCGCCGAGAAAGCACGTGCGTCGGCGCGTTGGATCGTCCAGAATTGCGCGAAGCCCATATCGGTGGGCGATGCGGCGCGCACGTCTTCGATGAGTGAGCGCAATTTCCTGCGTCTGTTCAAACGGGAGCTCGGTGTTACGCCTTCAAAGTACCTTCTTGGTGCGCGGCTCGATCTTACGTGCAAGCTGCTCGCCAACAGCGATCTTCCGGTGGACAAGATCGCTCGTAGAACCGGTCTTAGCAACGGAGAGAGACTGTCGAAGCTTTTCCGTAAAGAGCTCTCGATGTCGCCTACTGAGTTCCGGACGCAGAGTCGACGAAAGAGTTGACGTACGAACAGCAATCCAGATGCGCAAGTGGGGATTCACGTCAAGCGCACCGGTGAACCGCCCCGGGAATCGTGGAGGCTGGTTGGTTTGAGTTAATGTGTATTAGCCTGGACCGGACCTGACAGGTAGTCGGGGAAGCGAATCACGGTCCGACCTGTGTTGCCATCACTCTCGATTCCCAACGCAACCTTCGCTCCACTTCAACAGAGTCAATTTCTTACGAGACGTTTCCCACTTCCGCTGGATGTATGCTCACGTATCCCTTCTGGTACGGACGATCATTGGCTAGTACCGCCCAGATCGTCCGCGCCATTCTGTTTGCCAGTGCGACAATCACCACGTTCGGATGGCACCGCTTTTTCAGCTGCTCGACCCACGCGCCTGGTTCTTTCGCATTTATCAACACACTGCGTGCACCGTGGATTAGCAGCGTTCGCAAATATGTGTCGCCGCGCTTACTTATGCCGTGAAGGTTTACCTTGCCACCCGAACCGGTCTGCTTCGGCACCAGTCCCGCCCACGCGGCAAACTCCTGCCCCGATCGAAACGCCTTCGCGTCGCCTATCATCGCAACCGCCGCGGTCGCGGTCAGCAACCCGGACAAGAATCTCGGGTATCGCCTTGTCAATCGACGCCCGTCCTTTAGCCGTAACTTCGCCGTACTCGGTTAGCCGTCCGCGCAAGCCGTTGATTTGCATGGTCCGGAACTTCACAAGTTGCTCGCGCATGCGATGCAGCGCCAGCATTGCCTGCTGCATTCGATGCCTATTGTGAGCATTCAAAAAAGGCTGAACGTGAATTTCTTATCCGGAGGCGCTTCCGGGCCCTCAGCACCAGAGCGGAAAGGGTGGAAAATCTGGACTTTTGGTCGCATGGCGGCGAGTAGTCGTCCGTTAACGCACGATAAGTTGCACTTCCCTAACGGCGCGGGTGATTCCGCGTCGCCGCTTATTGGGGCAATATAAACGGGGCTCGAGAAAAGGGGAGCTCTTTGTCGAGACTCATTTAGTTGGCGTAGATCGGCCTTGCTCCGTCATCGTTGGCATAACGGCGTCGGATTTTGTTTCGAACGCGTTGTGCCCGGTGACCTCGACATTGATGCGTGGCGCAGGCCAGACAGGGCTGCAGCGGGTACACCGCGGCCATGCCATCCTGAGGTAAATTGGAACTACCATGCCTTCTTCGGCGATGCCGAGCTTGATCTGGTAGTTCACAAAGCGTCCATCGTGGACGACCGAATCACCAGTTCGCTGCCGGCATGGTCGGCAAGGTTGCCGCCAATGTCGAGTGGCTTGAAGAAGTGTGACGTGTTTGTTGGCAACGCTGAGGAAGACATTACTGCTCGACCGCACCGTGCACTTTTTCGAACGCCTCGTGAACCGGGTGTCACGGATCGGCGTAATGACGCCGGGGATGATCGCCGTAATGGTGCCAGTTGGAAGTGGAGTAAAACGCGGATTCGAACGGGCTCAAGGATGCGTTTTTTTAGCCGATTTCGCAAGACGCGTGTGGTCGGCTTCGGGCATGGGTTTGGGTGTGCGGAAGCTGTCGCCGTCGAGCACGATGCGGTAGGCGCCGTGACGTAGGCGGTCGAGCGTCGCGGCACCGAGGATGCGGTTGCCGGCGAATGCCTCGCCCCATTCGCTGAAGTCCAGGTTGCTGGTGAGAATGGTCGCGGCGGCCTCATAGCGCTCTGCAATTAGATCGTGGAAGTCTTCATCTTGCGGCGAGCGCAGCGGCTTGAGGGCAAAGTCATCGACGATCAGCACCGGTACGCCGGCAAGTTGCTTGAGCTTGCGCTCGTAGGTGCCGGTCGCACGCGCGGCCTGCAGACTGTTCAGCAATTTGGTCTGCGTGGCAAACACGACATCACGCCCCTGCCGCGCGGCGCAATTGCCCAGTGCCTGCGCCAGGTGCGACTTGCCGGTGCCGGTTGGCCCGGCAATCAGGATCGCGACCTTCTCGTCGATATAGCGGCCGGTGGCCAGATCGTGGATGTGTGTGCGGTTCAGGTTAGGCAGGCGGTCGAAGTCAAACGTCTCCAGTGTCTTGCCCATTGCGAAGCCGGCACGGGCGAGCCGGGTGCCGAGCTTCTTCTGGTCGCGGCGCGCGACTTCGTCGTGCAGCAGCATGGCGAGGAACTCGGTGTACGCGAGCTGCCCGTCGATGGCCTGCCGGTTGCGCTGCTCGAGCGAGTCGAGCACGCCGGACAGGCGCAGTTGCTTGAGGGTCGTGTTCAGTTCAGGACTGGGATTCATGGGCGGTTTAATGGATCAGCAGAGATTGAAGGTCGCGACCGAAGCGGCCGCCGTTGACGTAGGTGTCGGTGAGCGTTGGCGAGGACTGCGGCGCGGGCTGGCTCTCCAGGCCTTTGTCCAGAATCGTCTTGACGGTTCGCCACCTGGGACTGGCATGCGCCATCGCGCGTTCACAGGCGGCCTCGAGCCGGGCGTCGCCGACCTTGCTGCGCAGTCGGACGATGCCTTGCGCACCCCGCAGGTTGACGAGCACCTGATCGTTGAACAGCGCCAGAATCAGCGCATGGCAGGACGGGCCGATCTCCTTGGCCTGAGTCAGACACCATTGCGGATCGTGCTCGAGCCACGCCTGCGCCGCCGGCGGCTGGTGATCGCGTACGGTGGAGCGCGCGCCGGGTTTGCGCAGCCGGGGATGGGTGGCGACGAGCTCATGCTGATGGAACAGCTGCACGACCGTGTCGGTCGCCTTCAGCCACAGCGTCTTGCCAACCAGGGCGAACGGCACCGAGTACAGGGCCTTGTGATGCTGGATGTGCGCGTCACGATGAACGGTGACCGTGGACCACGCGGCAAGCACCGGCGGCACATCGGGCAGCGCCGTCAACAACGGCTTCTCGATGGCGAAACGCACGAGCGGCTGTTCGCGTGTCGTGCCGTGTTCACGGACGCTGGCTTCCTGCATGATCCATTCGCGCAACTGCCGGTTGGCGTCCGCCAGATCTCGAAACATGCGCAGCGGCACGAAGGATTTCTTGACGTATTTGACGCCCGACTCAACGACGCCTTTCTTCTGCGGGTCGTGCGGCGGACAGGCATCGATCCTGAAACCGTACCCCTCAGCCAGGCCCGCGTAGGAGCGCTGAACCTCGGGGTCATACGTGCAGGCCCTGACGATCGCGCACTTCGCGTTGTCGATGATGATCCGGCCGGGGCAGCCGCCGAACCACTCGAAGGCGCGGCGGTGGCACGCCAGCCACGTCTCGACCGTCTGGTCGAACACCAGCTCGACGTACTGATGACGCGACCAGCACAGTATCATGACGAAGAACCATGTCTTGAGCGCCTGTCCGGACTCGTGCGCAAGCGCCGGGCCGGCGCCGAAGTCGACCTGGGCAGCGTCGGCCGGCGGGAAGTCCAGGATCGTTGTTGCGTCGACGCTGCGTCCGGCGCTCAGATGCGTCAGGAAGCGGCGCACCGCGGAGTAGCTGCCGGTGTAGCCGTGGTTGCGTTTGAGGGCGCTGTGAATCGTCGTGCCCTGGACGTCGGATTCGAACCAGCGGGTAATCTGCTCGCGAAAGGGTTCGAGCGTCGACACGCAGGTGCTGGGCAGGTGCGGCGTGCGGCCGAAGCGTCCGGCGATCACGGTGTCTTCCGGCAGCGGCTGTGCCGGATCGAGCCAGCCGAGCTCCAGGGCGACGCGCCTCACGGCGGTGAGCTTCTTGCGACCCATCAGCCCGACGCGCGCGATGTCGCGGTCGGAATCGCCTTGCCGCATGCGGACAAGGACTTGGCGGTACTCAAACAATTCGAACCTCCGGTTGGCCATGGGCGCTCCGCTCAGAAAAGAGCGAAGCGTACCCAGTTGGGAAAGTTCGAACCGCGTTCTGCTACATGGCGCAGGTGGCGCCTATACGCCGATCATCCGGTGGCGCCATTACGGCGATCATCGACTGGCTCCATTACGCCGATCCTGCGCTGGCGCCTATGCGCCGATCATCAATTGGCTCCTATACGGCGATCCGTGACACCGGGATCAGTTGTTCTGTTGTTCTGTGTCGGGGAGCAGCGTCGATGCGGCAATCCACTGTTGTTGGCGTATTGTCATCGTCGCGACAAATCAGGCTCCATCACCCCCAGCGCCGCAAATCATCGCCGACGAGAGTCTGTCGGTGAAAGCGATCCAAGCAGACCGGCGCGAGCGCTCATATCACCGTATCTCGCGTGTTGCACGCGCCAAAGCCTGCAGGACGGCCTGAACCACCTGCTGGGTGATCTGTACAACATCACCGTCAGGCGCGCTGCGTTCCCGAAGATGTCGGTCCGGGTGAATGAGGTTGCGCGTGTCACGTACCGCGTTGGCGTGGCGAGCCAGACTTGGATCCAGATACTGAAGTTCGGCTGCGACCTTGATCAGCGCCGCGCTCGACCAGTAGTCGATCGGCAATACCTGCCGGGTTTTGCTGTCCTTGGGAGCAGCGGTGGCCATCCTGGCGGCTGGCTGGTCGCGGCGCAGCCAGTCAAGAAGGACCAACTCAAGGATGGATCCATATACGGTCGCCGCAGCTAACCAGGCTCGTGCCTCGACACAGCGTGCGGCTTCCTCCCATCGGAAGCGCAGATTATCGGCCACGATTGGCGGCAGGCCAAGCTCGTCGAACGGAAGGCGTTCATCAGCAGCCGGGGCGAGGATCGTCGCGGGCAATGTCAACCCAAGCCGAGGGACGACCTCTTGGGCGTAGTAGCGATCGCCATCCGGCGTGGTGCGCAACGGTACGCCGTTAAAACGGAAATCATCCCAATCGATTTCGCGGGTGAGCAAGCCACGTTCAACCAGCGACTGGGTAGCCCCTTCGCGCTCTGCCGGGGATACGTGAGCAAGATACACCGCCAGTTCATGTTCCGGAAACTGAGGCGAATCGTTGGGATGTATTTCCCACCCGCCACTCATGACGATCGCAAGCACGAGATCGTCGGCGGCCGCTTCCCCCGCGCCAAGCGATCGATGCCGTCGACCTGTCGCCTGCCACCGGGTCTCGCGGGCAACAAGACCAGCTGGCAGTGCATGCCAGAAGCCAGCCTCATTGCAAGTCACCAGTCCCGCAGCCTGCATGCGGCGCAGTTCGGCCTCGATATCAGCCGTTTCGAAGCGCCACGCGGCTTCATGACGCCGAAACGCGTCCGGCTGAACCTGCCAGTTTCCTATTTGCCCGGCGGCAAAAATCCCATGCTCGAAAATCGCATCGCGAATCGCCTGTTCGTGCGCAGAGTTGTCCATCAGGTACCTTTTTGGCGGGCTGCCGGCCGCCGCGAGGACGGGGGAGTTCTGCGGCAGACCCGGAGCCACGCCATCCGAAATTTCACTCATGCCGAAAGGCAGTGTCGTTGCCTGCCTCGTAGATCGTTAGTACTTTACCTGAGTGGATTTCCCTATCTTGGCCTCAAGCTGTGCCACCAGCTCTCTCGCCAGCCCGTTGCCGCTCAGGGATATTCCGATCTCGGAAGTGTGTGCGTCGTCTCCTGGATCTGCCGACAACCAGTTCTGGCTGCTGACGACCACTGAATCCTCGTCCCACGCGAGAATTTTTGCGTGAAGCCTTGGATCCAGTACTTGATCGAACTTGACGCCCTCCGAGATGGCTCGCCGTTCGAGGGTCGCAGCCACGGCTCCGTCGTTCGTTCCGTCGAATCGCCCGTAATAGAGCTGAATGTTGACGTTCTTCTCACGGTGAGCAACTTTGGCCGGGATGAGGACAAGCGTTTCCGCATTGTGACTAAACCGATGGCTCACCACCACTATTCTTGACTTAGCCGCATCTCTCGCTTCCCGGACGCTACGGGCATGTTCCGCGCCAAAGATGAACTTTGCTTTCGCGCTCACACCAGAAGCAGGACCGGGCGGCGTCGCTCGCACCTTGCAGGCCAGGGCGGCAAGATCGGTAGAAAACGGCGACCAGTTGAGACTCGGTCCCCCTGCCAGTTTTGACAGGATACCCAGCATCTCAGCCACTACGGACGGCGTAGTGAACCGCAACGATGCCTCGATACCCTTGTAGTCCGTGTTGAGCCAGTTGCATGAACCTAGCACGCCGACAAAGCTACCCTTGCCGTTATCCGCCACAAGTATCTTTGCGTGCGAGCCGGTCGAATAGCTATGTATGGTGATGCGCTGTCTAAGTTCATCCGTTGTGATGAGAGACCTGCAATCGGCTGCGATTTTTGCTGCCGCACCGCTTTCATCGGAGTCCAGTTTTCCCCACAGAATGTCAATCTGCGCACCGCGCTTCGCGGCGTCGTGCATCAGGGGAAGCAGACGCTTGAAAGCGTCTACGTTCAAAAACGTTGAATGAATGACGACCCTGGAGCGTGCCCGTCGAAGCATCAATTCAATGAGGTGACGGTGTTCCTCCGCCCCTACGATAAAATCTCCGCTGTCGAAGCGGACGTCGAACGTAGGTGTTTGCGCGGGTTCAGCGCTCTGGATCGTTGCTGCGCTGGATTGCTGATCGGGGCCGGGAACCGCTGCTGCAAGACTAAGAATCTTCTGCCTCAGTTTTTCGGGCGCACGCGGGGGCAGGCCCTCGATGACCTCTCCCGTGACGGAAACGACAGCAAAGCGATCGGCCAGACGTGCTACTCCCGAGTCGACGTGAGTGCATTGCTCGTCGTCGTCCAGAAGTGTCGAGATAATGGCATCCTGCCGCATCGTCGGCTCTACCGACTCTGGGTCCAGTGTCGGGATCTCGCCTCCCCTCGACAGCTTTTCGAAGGTATATCTGTTGTAGAGCGTCAGATCTCGTGCGCGGAATACCGCGCCAGTGACCCGATCAATTGCAAAGCTGGCCCAGCGGGTGCCGGGTCGTGTGACCGCGGGAAGGCTCTCACGGTCCACCACAGCTTTTCCGGCCGCAGTGGCCCTGAACTGGTCACAGTCGTCTTCGCTTGTTAGCTCAACCCAACCGGCACGCATCAGTCGGATCATGACTTCCACTACAAGCCGGATCGGAGTGTTCGACAGGTCAGCAAGCTGGCGCCCCGTCAAGGGTTCACGCCAGACCGCATACAGGAGCATGTGCTCGATGGCGTTCCACTGGCGGCCCTTCTCGATGTGCAACTTTAGCGTGGAGTAGTACACGGGTATTGCGATACGCACGCTCATTTCTTTTCCTTGCCGAAGATCTCGGGGCTGACAAAACTGACGTCAACAACATCATTGACCGACTTGGACTCGCTTTGTGTTTTTAGCGATCCAAGCATTCGGCGAAGAAAATCGAGGTCGCCGTTGTCTGTTTTGGCATCAAACCGCGTATCGAGAAATTCCCTGCTGCCCACGATGAACAACTTCCACTTTGCTCGGCTGAGCAGCACGTTCATACGACGCGGATCGGCCAGAAAGCCCAATGCCCGTTTTCCGGATCGAGCGTTATTGCGGACAAGCGATACGATGACGACATCGGCTTCGTTGCCCTGAAATGAATCGACTGTCCCGATCGGGTTATCAGCACCGCCCTCGAAAGAAAAACCGGATAACTCACGTAGGCGTAGTTTTCTCTCTTCGAAGTATCGGTTTCGCAACCGCTTTACCTGCTCGACATAGGGAGCGAGAACTGCCACGCTTGGCTTCCCGTCGCCGCCATTGACTCTCAGGGTCGACAGGATATTGATTACCGCATCAATCTCTTCCTCGTTGTAGTAACGTGGCTTCTTTTCGATCTCCTGCTTGCCGATTGTGCTTTGAACAAACGGCATGTCAACAAATACGATCGGCGACTTCACGCGGATGTCGTTGACAGCTACGTCAAATGGTGGGGTTTCCTTTGTGTAGCGATCAAGGGTGCCCGTATGCGTAAGCAGTTCTCCATCATAGAATGTTGTCGACACGAGTGTTGCGATGGCGGGGTGCATGCGATGCTGAAACGAGAGCTGCTTTGCCACTTCGCGCCGCTTTTTCGTGCTTTCCTTCTTCGGAAGCGATTGCTCGATTAACGTTTCAAACATGACCAGTGCGGCAGCGGCGTCGCCGCACGCCGCCGCGAAGTCATCGATCGCATTGGAGTCATCGATGATCTCGTCCAGTCCCGCTTCGCGAAAGACCCAGCCGACCAGCGATGTACCCACTTCCAGTGCGCGTCTTATCGCCTCCGGGTCACCAAGGAGACTTTGTAGCCGATCCGCACCAAAAGGCGGAAGCTGCTTGTGATCACCGATCATCAACCGTCGATGCGACAGCAACAAAGGCGCTAACAGTTCCGGTCCGGTAGCTTTGCCCGCCTCCTCGACAATGCTCCAGTCAAACTGGGAACGCTCCTCTATCAGGCGCTCGAGATCGCGGGCATTGGTCGATGCGAATACCAAGTTTGCAGCGCGAAGCAGTAGTGCCTCGATTGACCGGTCAGCGCGCCGCAATGCCGTCGGATCAGAATCTTCTGTAGCTGCGGACAACTGCTCAGGATCGAGATCATCCAGCTTGATCCTGATGTTGGGCGGCAGTTCTGCGAACAGGCGCCCTTTGATAACGCGTCTCAACAATTCGCCAGCCTGCTTGTGGAGATCGTACTTACCCGGAGGGCGCTTATCATCCCGCGGGCGGGACCGCACGATCAGGAGATCGTCTGAACCGGTATCAAATTCCTTGTCGATCTCTTGCAGCAGATGATCAACTGCGTCGTGACTTTGCGCGGAAAGCAGGAGTCGTGCGCTTGGGTCCTCCGCGATCTTTCGCCGGACGAGTTCCCTCACGAGGCGTGTTTTCCCGACACCAGGCGGGCCTTGCAGCAGATAGAGTGGCATCACCGCCCATATGTCGTGCAGTGCGGCCTGCTTTGATTCGTCCAGTTGCCTGTATTGCTCGTCCTCGCCAGGCATCTCATGAGTGGGCCGTACGACGCCTCGAGGGTCCTCCAGTGCGTCCAGCAATTCCGCATGCTCCCGCAATGCGAGCAATGCCTTGACCCTGCGGTTCAGCAACCGGTCGGTGCCAACGTAACTGCTGCGTCTCAGAAAGAGTTTCTCGCCGACCTCCATCGGGCTGTTTCCCTCAAATAGATAAGAAACGGGCTCGCCGGACTTTTCGACTACCTCCAGAAAGCTCCATTCATGGCGTCCCGTCTCCTTCTCACCCAGCACGCCGACTTCGGTTAGTTTCCATGCCTCTTCCGACTGCCATTGATCTGTACCGAACGCATCCTGCATTCGGATGGTGGTCGCTTTTAACCCGAGAGCGGCTGAAAGTTTGGAGCGCTCTTCATCTTCGCGAGCGATCAGGGAGACCGTATATTTGCCCTGCCTCTCCTCCACCGAGTGCACCTTCACCGGCCAGATCTCGGAGGCGATATGCAAAGCCTCCAGAATCTGGACAAGGAGAAGTGCACGATATTGCCGGTGCCCGCTTAGTCCGTTGTCTTCCGATATCTGTACCTGCCTGTCCCAATGACCAGTACGGCCCTGGAGCTTCGGAAAACGAACGCCCATTTCCGACAGCTTCACGATGTCGATGGATCCATTTGCGAGTCGCTTCTGGCCAATAATGTCAGCAGCAACAGGTCGCTGCTTCGATACGCCGTCACACAAAGCAATCGCCCAGATCGGAGGTGCTTTGCCCGCAGGTCCCTGGTGACGATAAGCGCTGAGGTGGTAGACAAGGACGCGTCCGATCAGCAGATGGCGGCGCGCGGGGTTTTCGCCACGAGTGGTAGCGACGACCAATTGCGCCCCTTCGGCAATATCGCCTGCGATAAATTCCATCTGCGCTTCGATGTCGTCGATGTCTATTGTCCGGTCGGAAGCGATTCGTATCGCCTGCGAAACTCTCGAATCGACGCCCAGGCTCGGGGTGAGGCACAACCTTTCCTGGCGTTTTTCGACGATGGCCCTCAGACCGCCTTGTATCTCTGCAATTTCCTGCCGTACAGAGTCGCCATCCACGCGACTGAACGGATCACCACGAAGCAAACGCATGATGAGAGCCCGCTCCAGACCAGTGAGATGAACCGCTGCGTCACGCCCGTCATCCGTCTTTCGTTCCAGAAAAACCTTCGCGTCAATCCCCAGTAGCGTCGTGGCGAGAACGCCGAATGCGTACCAGTCCTGGAGAAAAGAATGAACGTTGCGGTCGCCGGCCATGTTACTGCCCTGCAACGGTACGATCCGCGCGGCGCTTGAAAGTCGCACGGACCATTCAAACCCGCTAAGCTGGAAATCAGAGTCCGCCTCACCAGAAGTGAGAATCGCCCACTGGTCCAGATTGCGGTGCAGCAGACCCTGCACATGCAGAAGGCTCAAGCCAGACGCTATCCGGTCCAGATTGCTCCAGATCTGCAACCGGTTCGCTTCCAGACGCGGCTGTCTCAACCAGTGATTCGACGCGACGTGGTCGAGAATGACGGGAAGAGGTAACCGTTGACCCGGCCCGAGAATCAGGTAGAAGCCGCTTTCATCGAATCCGGAATCGACCAGCGGGGCTATGAAATCCTTCGCACCTGGATATCCCATCAGTCGATGAATCTGTCTGATTTCCTGGCGCCAGATTTCCTGAATCACTGGATCGAATGAGACGCTATTGCGCTCCCATTGCTTGATGATAACCTGGGCGCCCGTCTCGCTGTCCGTGCCCGTCCGGACATTGGCCCGCCCTGTCTTCGCATCACCCACCTGAAGCACTTCGCTATCTGGTACGAATCGGCCCGCGGCCAACGGTCCGGTTTCTTTGCCTAGCTCTCTCATGTTCGTCGGTTTCCCGGTCTCACTAATTATTTTGTGAAAAAAACGCCTTGCGGCGTCACCAGCTACGAGCAGATCGCAAGATTTTCACACACGAAGCCTGAACGCATCGGCACCTGCCAACGCGGCCTGCCGGTCTTCCGACAGCCGACCGTTCAGCCTGGTTCTTGATACGTCGGTGTTGCACACGCTCACCCCTCGGGGCTCTGCGAACGCCCATCGTCCTGATACTTCAATTATATTTCGGCATCCGTACTAAACCCAGCTTCTTGAAAGTCGGTCGCAGTGCGCTTTCGATGCCACTCCATCTCCGATTCATCCAGGTGCTCGGCCATTCGGCTGAAAATGCGGTGCACATCAGATGCGCCGGTCCAGTACTTCCGGTCGCCCACAACATATAGCCGTCGTTTAGCTCTCGTCACCGCAACGTTGACCAGATTCGGCTTGGCACCCGCGAAAATTGATATGACTCCGGGACTCGACGGGTTACCTCCCAGGAGGAAGACGACATGCTCCGCCTCCTTTCCCTGGAACGTGTGCACGGTTCCGGACATACCTTTGCTTTCTTCTCCATAGCGCCTGAGCAGAAGTAGTCGAATCTTGTACGCAACAGTGCGGAACGGCGTAATGACGTAGACCTTGAAGCGTCCTTTTTCCTTGAGCCTGCCCCCGGTAATCGCGTGAACCAGTTCCATCGTCCGGTGTGCCTGAGCTTCGACCCAGTGCCCCTCCGAATGCTCGGCCGGCACATGCACCCATTTGCTGGGTCCAATGCCGGGCGGCCCCTCGTCGTCGCCCGCACCGTAGACCATTTTGTCCTCGTACGCGATGCTGTTAGAGACCCGGAACATGGGGTCCAGACACCGGCGGTGGACTAAAAGCGGCGAGCCTAACCAGATCTGTTCGTCCGAGCCAGGCTCCCCGAGGTACATTCCGTGACGGTTCGCGCGATCGGCTAGCGTCTGCGCTGACGCAAATGGAGGAGCCCACTGAGCTTCCGCCGAACAACGCTTCAGCAACGGTGAGATCATCTCTTCCGGCACGCTGACGACCGGCTCGAGCTGCAGCGGATCTCCGACAATAACTGTGTTGCGGCTGCGCCAGATCGCACCTGCGGCCTGCTGGGGTGCAGCCTGACCAGCTTCGTCGATCATCAGCCACGCCAGTGCCTCACGGCCAATACCTGAGAACAGCCGGGGGAACGAGGCGAAGGTCGTCGAGACCACAGGCACAACCAAAAAAAACGCGTCCCAGAGATGGATGGAGCCTTTCGTGATCTGCGCGGGACTCAGGTTACCCTGCAGCAGATTGACAAACGCGCTGAGCGTGCGCGCCAGCCGCTTCCACGCTGCAACGATGAAAGCCTGATGGAGCGCCATGGCTGCGATAAAGAGTTCGCGGCGTGCCTGAAACAAGGCGGGATACTCATACGGCGCAGCGCTGTGCATTGCCTCGCGATTGAGCTGGGCAAGGTCCCAATGCCCGATCTTTTCGGGGGGAGCATCAGCGGACGAAAGCACCTGTTCGGCGCGGTCAATATCCGCTTCGGCCCGAGCCTGCTGCGCCTGCATTTTCGATATGCGCTGCTTCGTGGCGTCGGCGGTGGTTTGTGCCGATTGCACAGCAGCGGAAGCAATGTCGACGGACTTGCCTGCGTCGATTGCGGCTCGCTCAAGGCGACCAAGCAACCCCGCTGACGGTTGTGCATCGCCTGATGCGTCATCAAATTCGACACCTTGGTCGCGGGCCTCCTCTTTGCAGGACAGCGAATGTTGCCGCGCCAGCTTCAAGGTTTCGGCGCGCGCCTCAAATGCGCGTTGGAGACTCTCCTGGTTCGCAAACGCGTCAATCATGCGCGACTCATGCTCGCGCGCCTCACGCAGCCGGGAATCCAGTTCGGCGCTGCGTTCGTTCCAGCGGCGGCTGTATGCCGTGCGAAAGAGTTCTGAGAGAAACCCCGGCTTGTTCCGTTGATGAAACTCGATGTCGGCCTGCAGGCGCCGGTAGGCTGTATCGGCGCGAACGCGTTGATCTTTGGCGTCGTCCAATGCTCCAGGCAAGATCCGTTCGGCGATCGCTTCGCACGCTTTCCGGTGCGCCTCTACCTGCTGTTCGGCTTCGATCCACTTTTGACCGGCGCTCAGGCTCAGTCTGGCGCTCGTATGCGCGTTCCTGGCAGCCACGAGTGCCGCCTGGGCGCTGCGCAGCACGTCGAGTTGGCCCGGCAGCAACTGCGCGTATCGGGTGAGCTCGCTTAAGGCCTGCCCCCGCCTGCCGGTTGCGCCCACGCGTAACTGTATTGCATCGGCGACAGCCGTTGCCTGACGGGTTAAAATCTCGACCTTCTCGCGGGCGCGCCGGTACTGTGCGCAGGCGACATCCCATGACAGGGCGCCATGCTCGCCTGTCCTCATGAGATCCTGGAGAGAACGCAAACGCAGCGGATCAACCGGAGGAGGAGGCTCCCCCGGTTTCGTCTTCGCTGGCAGACCTGACAGCCAGAAACGGGTCGCAAACTGGCTGCGATTGCTCTTGTTTCCCAGTACGGCGGTAACAAGGCCCCAGCGCTGGCGCTGCGCGGAGACCTGCTGGGCCTTCTGTGGTGCGGCCACCGAGTCGGCGACTACCGAAAAGTAGTCAACGTCGAAACATTCGTCGATCTCTGAGCGCCCTGGCAACTCTTTCGTGATGTTCTCGACCGCGCCATTATTGGCCGACGAAACCACCATACCGAAACCCCTGAGGCGCGCATCAAGCTCATACGCTGGATACTGATACCGCTCAATGTCGAGACGCTTGCGAAATGCAGACTCCGGGTTGGTGAATTCGACCAGCACGTCCGCCCTACGCACAACGACCGCAGCAATGATGTCCTTGAGCATCGTCGTCTTGCCGGTTCCGGGCGGCCCGTTCACCGAGAAGAGACCGCCCGCATCCGTGAGATCACGCAAGGCCGTGTTGACGGCGAACTGCTGCGCGGTCACCAGCGGAAACTTCGCTGGCCAGCAGCCTGGTGGTTGCAGAGACGGGTGAACACCGTCGATCAACTTGTCGACCTGTCGCTCAAGGTCGATGCGCCCCGACGAATCTTCGCCTTGCAGATAAGCGGTGAGGCCAGCACCAACGTGTCGCGCTTCGACCGCTCCAGCGACGTGCTCCAGGTCCTCAGCGTAGAAGCTGTTCAGCGGATCGTCCTGGGTGGTAGCACTCTCAGTTTCGTTCTTTGGCACCCAACGTGCCTGAATTCGCCACGACTCCTCGCGCTCAGGGCGCCAACCGCACATGTCGAACACTAGCGCACTAATCGCCTTGATGTCCGCAGAAGTCACCGGACGAAGCGGTGGCGGTTCCGGCCGGGATTCCGCGGACAGCGCTGTAATCTCAGCGATGAGTGCCGCGGATACTGGTGCTGCCGGTGCTGGTATCGGATCGCGCTCTTCGCTTGTTTCAGGCGACGTGTGCTCATCGTCTGCTGCTCTGCGAATTAGCCTGCGCTCGACCATCAGGTCGGTTAACTTCGCGCGGATCTTCTCTTCAAGCCCACGGATTCCGAAAAAACCTTGAAAATCGAGTTTCCCAGCTTTCCCCGAGGCGTTCGAAATCTGAGCAAGGGCCCACGGCACGGTGCTGATAAACACCTGACCACTTGCCATCCCCTCTCCGTTAGCATCCAGCACAACGCACGCCGCCGGCGATGGGGGGCGGCGCTCGGAACCGTCGATGGGAGGAGCTGCGAGATACTTGCGAGCGACCTCGATAAAGTAACTGCCATCGAGAATGCCAGCGAAGATCTGAAATTTCCGATTGGGCCCGATCTGGGCATCCAGAATCGCGCGCTTCTTCGGATCGAGCCACGGCATCTCGCGCTCTGCCGCATCATGGCTCAACGCCCACACAGACTCTTCGAGCTTTACATCAGGCGGCGATTGAGGCCCAAGGTACTCGAGCGCTTGCCAAAAATTCAAGGCTGTCGCAGCCTCCTTCCAGCGATCACGCTTCGTTTCGCTTGCAGCAGCCGTGGTAGTCGTATTCACTGTCGTTGTCTTCTTCTGGTGTGGCGCATTACCTGTTCCGATTTCCACCGCGGGCGTAGCGAAAGCGGCGCTACGGCATCTATCGACGAGCTGGCAGACTTGATCCTGCAGGAGCATTGATACCTCTGCCGCATCGGCTGCGCCTTACATATGCGCCTCATTGTGAATGGCCAGAGCGGTCGATTCGATCTTCATGTCCGTCCAACCAGTCTTTGGCCAGTTCTCATTCCACGTTTGCACGCGTCTGAAGTCGACATCGCGGTACCAGCAATGGAGGAAGCGATGATCGTATAGAGACAGCGTCTTGAGAGGAATCGTATGCGGTGGTGAATTGCCCTCGCGTGCGTCACTTGTTATAACAGACATGCAAAATGCATGAGGTCCTATCGGAGAGCGCTCTGCGGTAGCACGCGTTTCGATCACGCTCGCTTTCCAGGAGTCTGTCCTGGCGCACGCAGTTCGCGCAACATTCGCTTAAACGACGTGAGCACACAAGTCTGGTTGCATTGCAGCCGGGACCACGGCTTCATATCGGCAGATTCATCCGGTTCTTGAGCGAGAATTTTGAGTGGACCGGCGTTGTTTTGCGAACTGTCGCCGGACTTTGCCAACCCTTGACTGATGGAATGTCAGCGGCCGCGAGTTTCTCGATGAGATCTCAATTATGTCCTGCTGTTTTGGGTGTTTGTGGTCCCTGTCGCCGCGTTAGAGCACAATCGTCGGCAAACGAACTCTGCGGTGATCTCCTTCTCGCCAGGCGTCGACGGGCGATACCCGGTACGGCGTTGCTTGAGGCTGGCCCTGGGCATCCACGGTAACGTGAATCGCGCAGACGGCAGCATCCGTCTCATGGACGTGGGGACCCAGATGGTCGGGACCAGCATGCGCGTCCAAACGCAGCCAATCGTTATGGAAACGAATCCGGCTGAACACGGCCTGCCTTGTGCGGACCCGGGGCGCTTGGGGCTATGCCGGCGCGTCCGTCGACCCTGCATTTATCCAGGGCGCCAGTTCTCCGGACCTGAGCGCGACGCCCGCATATGGAGAACTGGAATCAACGTCGAAGCGGAAAGCGTTCTTCTTGTCTGTCAACCTGGGAATGGCGCCATGCCAGAACAACGTTGCCTTCTTGTCAACCAGTGTCGGAAGATAATTGGGCAGCACTTTCTTTTTGCTCGACACCAGTAGCAAGGGGAGTTTCTTCGCTTCATGGAGGAATCGCTTTCTGCTTTCTATAAGAAAGCTATAGTCCGCCTCTCTGACGGTTGAAGCACCGAAAATGATCCGCTCGGGCGGATTAAGCGAACTGATTTCATCCGAGGCACTGCCAAGAAATATAAAGGCACTCTCGTACGTCAGGTGCTGATTCCCGATAGTCAGTGGCTGCGATGCACGCTCCCCGGGCGTCAACTGGATCCAGGCATCAATCACCTCTTCCAGCGTTCCCGGGTAGTACGCGGGGAGTGTACGGACCGTCACTGCCAGTTGCTGCAACTCTTCTCTCGTAGGCTCAGCAGCTTTTTTTCTGATGGTCGGACCAGGACCGAGAAGGTTTGGCACGGATTTGCGAGGCTCATCCGCAGGTCTTGGGTGAGACTCTCCGGGATACATCGACGGTTCGGTAGATCGGGCCTCGTTGGGGCAGCCAGCGACGTGCCGTTCGGGAGCGTAGAAATAGGTGTTTTTCAGTTTCTTGGGATGCACCTTGACGAGGCAGTCTTTGTTTGGGCAATAGCACGAAAGGTCAAATGCTGCTTTTGCCTTGTACGCATAGTCCGCATTCACTTTTGATTCCACCTGCCAGCATAGTGCCTCCGTCATCAACTCATCACGCATGCGATCAATCTCCGAAACCAGAAAATTTATCCAACCTCGACTCAACCGTAAATATTCCTGACTATTCCACCTGTTTTCCTGTTGCCTGATTGCCTACCAGACCGCGATTCGCGGCCGTGGTGAAAGGCGTTGCATGCCCGACACACTGTTCCGGCGGCACCGCCTGTCGGTTGGTGTGGCATGCGTCAGAGGCAACAATGCGTTTTGCATCTGTGGCGCAGATGCGGCCATGCGTTGACCAATCTTGCGGGCTTCATTATATGAGTCAGAAGTCCGTAGCGACGAGCAGCACGCTAGGGAGGTTCGCATATCACCGCTTGCAGTACCCCTGACACATTCACGCACCGGTACGCGATGCCCGGCGTTCTCAGCAACATGCCTGACGTCCGTTCCCGCACGATAGCATCAGGTGCCGCGAGCTCCGTCCGGTTCGCTCCTGTTGACCCGCACCGAAGGCCTGTCCCCCTGTTGTATGCGTTCGACGTCGTCGCTGTGCAGGTAGATAGACGTCGTCGACACGGATGCGTGCCGAAGGTAGTCGCGCACCGTGGTCAACTCCGTACCGTGGCCCAACGCCTGTGTCGCGCCAACAGGACAAAGCGTCGTAGCACGCCCAAGAGCCGCACATTGCTGATCGCCGCGCCGCTGTCGGCCTCAAGGCTGCCAATGACCGGCGTGTCCGGCCTTCAGTGCACCGGCATGGCCGGCAGACCGAGATCGTCTTGCATGAGCTGCATGCAGAAGACAGTAGGCACGGTACATCGAGCGCTACGCGATGATCCCGCGTCAGTCCGAGCGGTGAATATCTTCAAATAGAGCTTCACGCAAGTCGATTCCATCATCAATCCAGACGCGCACGCCGATGGGCGGTGGCGCATTTCCGACTATGACGAAGACAATTCCTGAGAGCTGTGGCTTTGCCGCCAGCGAATGATCGCGTGCCAGGCGACGATCCTCCATGGAGGGCGTAGGCGACGGCTCCGGATGCGTATGCCAGAAGCCAATGCAATGTAGTCCGTTCGTGAAAAGCGACTCCCGTTCGTTCCTTGCACGGTCAGTACTGAAGGTCACCCGCGCCCATGCAGCCCGTGTAGGTGTCAACACCGTTGCTACCTCCGCGACGACAGGGTTAGAAGTGAGATCTTTCGTGAATAGCTGCCCGACGGACTCCTTGCTCGAAGGCGAACGCTGAACATGACCGAGAAGTGTCCCAATGGCCGTTTCACTGAGCTCAAGCGACCACGCTGCGCCGGGCAGACGATATTTGAGGATACGATACGTCATTTGCCGCGCAGCACTTTTGAAAGTTCCCGAGTCGTTGCTGCGCTGTCAGATCGCGACGAAGAGAGGGGCACGATCGAGCGTGTCGTAACCGGTGCAGGCAGCGTATCGAAGAAGGCGCTCGAGCGGACCCATGACCATACAGTCGATGGTTGTCCCATGTCATCGAGAACGGCAATCACGCGTTCGGCAGCGAACGCCGCGATTAGCTGAATGTCCGCGGCGCCGTACGGGTGGAAACCATCCGAACAGGCCGGCAGATCGACCCGCGTATCGCGTGCTGGAAGATCGCTGGCGTTGACCAGCGTGTCCGCCGGGTCGTCGACCGGCCACGGTACTGCCGGCTGGGTCAATACGACGTGGCCGGCACTACAAAGTGGTTCCGTCCAGGCATGGATAATTGGAATATTCCCGAACAAGACAGATCGCATGGTGGAGATGAACGTTCGCACCGGCGATTCCGCCGTGCATTCCACCACCAGTGTCCGCGCCGAATGAATTTTGAGCCACCGCGCCGACCGAGCTTTGAGCCGGGGTGGAGACCGGTCCGAAGCAGGACCGGTTGTGGATTAGTGTATGGGTTTGCGGAGGGCTTGTCCTCCTTCGTGTGAGGATGTATTGCGCAGTGGAAGCTGCGAAGGGCGTAGCCCGTAGCGGCTTCCACTGCGCGGCAAGCGACGATCAGGCTGATTCGTTCGCGCTCGCACTGTCGGCTCTGCGCGCTGCTTCACGCGAGCGGATACGCTTCTTTGCACTGGCGCTGCTATGGCGGAAACGGTAGCTTTCGTTGCCGGTTTCCACGATGTGGCAGTGATGCGTCAGCCGGTCCAGCAATGCCGTGGTCATCTTCGCGTCGCCGAACACACTGGACCATTCGGCGAAGTCCAGATTCGTTGTCACCGCAACGCTCGTGTGCTCGTACAGGCGACTCAGCAGGTGGAATAGCAACGCCCCGCCGGCCTGGCTGAAGGGCAGATATCCGAGTTCGTCCAGAATGACCAGGTCGAGGCGCAGCAGGCTCGCCGCGATCCTCCCGGCGCGTCCCTGCGCCTTCTCCTGCTCCAGTGCGTTGGCCAGATCCACGGTCGAGTAGAAGCGCACGCGCTTGCCGTGGTGCATGATGCCGGACACGCCGATGGCGGTCGCCAGATGCGTCTTGCCCGAGCCCGGGCCGCCAACCAGAACCAGGTTGTGCGCGCCCTCGGTGAACGTCATACCGGCCAGTTGCGTGACGAGCTGGCGGTCGACCGGCGAGCCATCGAAGTCGAAGCCGGCGATGTCGCGATGCACCGGGAACTTCGCCGCGTTCATCTGGTGGCTGACCGAACGCACGGCCCGATCCGCGACCTCGGCCTGCAGCAGCCGTTCGAGCAGCCACTGCGAAGACGCCGCCTCGACATTCACCTGTTCGAGCAGTTCGGCCCAGCCGGCAGCCATGCCGTGCAGCCGCAAGTGTTTAAGTTCGACGATCAGATCACGCATGACCGGCCTCCGGCTGTTGCAGCGCCGGGCGCAGCCCGTCGTAGCGCGATGTGTCGGCCAGCGGCGGTGTCGTCAGTTGTAGCGCAGTATCGATCTTCGGCGGCATCTGCACGCTGCGCATGCGCGACAGCACGTTCACCACATGCTCGACGCTCACGCGCCCGGAGGGCGGCGCCTGCTCCAATGCAAGTTCGACTGCAACCACTATGGCATCCAGACCGCTTTCCGGGACTAGCGCCAGAACCTTCGCCATTACCCGGTCACCACCTGGCTCACGTAGTAACGCCCGACGCAGGCGTTGCAGCGGCTCGGGCATGCCCTGGAACGGCGCACCGTTACGCAGCGCGCCGGGCTTGCGCTGGATCAGCGGGATATAGTGCTGCCAGTCGTATCGCACCAGTCCTTCGTCGGCCAGTCGCTCATGGGCGGCCACCACGGCATCATCGCCCACCACCACCACACGGCCCGGATAGAGCCGCGTGCTGAGCATCTGGCCTGCGAATTCGCATGGCACCGAGTAGCGATTGCGGCCAATCACCACCAGGCAGGTCGACGAGACTCGTGCCGCACGCTCAACATAACCGTCAAACGGTGTCGGCATCGGCATCAGATGGGCGCGCTCCTGCTCGAACACGTCGGCGACGCTCAGGTCACGATAGTCCGGGTGCTTCACCTGATCCCACAACGACCGGCACCGGGTCGCCAGCCATGCATTCAGATCAGCGAAACTGCCGAAGCGCTGCGCACGCGCCTCAATCCAGATGCGCAGACGGCTGTCCTGCACGTTCTTTTCGACGACGCCTTTCTCCCAGCCACTGGCGACGTTGCAGAAGTCCGGATCGAACAGGTAGTGCGAGCACATCACTGCGAAACGCGGATTGACCGTGCGACCCTTGCCCTTGTGAACCTTGTCTACGGCCGTTTTCATATTGTCGTAGATGCCCCGGCGGGCCACCCCGCCGAAGGCCGCGAACGAGCGCGTATGGGCATCGAACAGCATCTCGTGCCCCTGGCTCGGATAGGCAACCAGCCAGAACGCCCGCGACGCACATAGCTTCATGTGCGACACCTGCAGCTTGCGGTAAATGCCGCCGACAACCAGTCCTTCCTCGGACCAGTCAAACTGGAATGCCTCGCCCAGCTCGAATCGCAATGGCACAAACGCCGATTTCGAAACCGCCTTGCCTTCGCCTTGCCGCCAGGCCCGGATGAAATCGGTCACCCGCGAGTAACAGCCGTCGTAGCCGCCGGCCTTGATTTCCTGGAACAGCATCCAGGCGGTGCGCCGCTCCTTCTTCGGTCGCCGCGCGTCGACACTGAGCGCCTGCACCAGCACCTCATGAAACGGCGTCAACCGGGTCGGCTGGGCGCGCCGCTGATACTTCGGCTCCTCCTGAACATCCATGTTCAGATATTTACTAATCGTGTTGCGCGACAGGCTTGTGAGACGTGCTATCTCGCGTACCGACTTGTTCTGGCGGTGGAACATCCGCCGCACCTTGCCAATCATCGTCATCGGGATCATCCCCAAAAACCCTGCCAGAAAAACTAGCAGGATAGGTTGATTGCCCGGCTCAATTTTCAGTCGGCGCGATCCCTACATGTGGCTGAATTTTCGGTCGGCGTAAACACGTCAGTCGCCCAACAGGCGTTTTCACCGCATCACCCGCAATTGACAGGACGTGATCCTGTAGGCGCTTCTGGACTATGGCCGAGCTGCCGTCTTCGATGGTTTGGACGATTGATCCGTGCTTATGCTCTGAATCGTCGGCTCCTCGTAACCCCGCTGGTGTCTTCGCCAATATCCACGATAACACCGGCCGAGAGTTGTGGGCAGCCAACATCACGACCGTGCCCGCCCGACGCGAAACGCATCCCGGCGGCCTTGGAGGTGCGCGGGGTGCACAGGGTGCTTCGAGAGCATGACGCTTGGTGGACGGCTTACGCGGTCTGTACAGCGGCTTTATAACGATGCTGGCGACGAGTTCTTCGCGGATCTAACGGAAATTTTCACCTTCAGTCCGCAAGGCGCCGAACCATGACGACGGCTAGCTTATCTCTTAACATCGTGGTTGTTGCGCATTCTTGGTTGCCCTTTAAGATTTCGAAAGTGCAATCAGCTCGGTGATGTTCGCGCCCGCCGCGACAATCAATCGACCCCTGTGCCCCATTGACGTCAAACATTCGAGATCAATTCTGCCCTGACAACAGCCAGTCACGAAAAGCAGCAAACGCAGGCATCGTCAACTTGCTTGGGCCGTACATCAGATAGTAGGCAGCGTCGCCTTGGTCGAGTGTCAACGCGTAGGGCGCAACGAGTTCCCCTGCGGTCAACTCAGCGGCCACCAACGCCAGAGTAACAATCGCGATCCCGTGCCCCCGCTTTGCCGCCCGAAGAGCAACGAGAGAGCTTTCATAGGTCAACGTGTTGGTCAGATTGAAATCGCTTATTCCAGCGGCGCGCAACCAGTCGGGCCAGTCCGTCGGCCTGGTCAAGGTGCGTAGCAACGTGCAGTCGCGAAGTGTCGCTGCTTCGCCGTGCGTCAGTGCTGGATGGGAAATCAGGTACGCCGGAGCACATACCGGGGCGACGAGGCTCCGGAAGATCTTGTCGCAACACAGATCCGTCCTCACGGAGGGAGCAAAACGTATCTCTGCATCAACCGAAATGCCGGCTAGCCCCTCGTGATCGGCGTGCGCCTTAAGGACAACCTGAACAGCGGGATTACCTGCATGGAATTCGGACAGTTTGGGCGCCAGCCAGCAATTTGAAAATGTCACCGCTGCCCGGATTTGCAAACGCCACGCAGACTGGCTCTCCCGGAATTCGACCGTGGCCTTCCGGAAGGCGTCGAAAGCTACGGTGGCGACTTTGAAAAATCGCTGCCCCTCCGGTGTCAGCTTGAGCGGTTGAGCACTCTCAAAGAGACGGACACTCAGTTCGCGCTCTAACAACTGGATTTGACTGCGGATTTCTTCGCGACCAATGTCAAGTTCCTTGATCGCCAGATGATAGCTCATCGATCGCGCCAGCACTTCGAACGTGTGCACGCATCGCAACGGCGGAAAGTCTTGCATAGGTGCCTCCACTAGTCGCGGCAATCGAGCGGTGTCAAGCTCTGCGGCAGGACGTCCCAGAGTTTCTGGACCAGCCGCCACAGCCGAATGTCTTCAGCTGGCGCCCGATCGGCTGCTCCGCAGCGATAGACAAGCTCAGTCCATTGGACCAGGAGTCTCGCCCTTGCTAGACATAATTTCCGGCCACTGGCTTCAGCCTCGAATCGCATCCAGTGCGCGAGGTTTTCCTCGCTCACACCAAAGACACGCGCGATCCGTTCGCGCGGCCATCCCTTGTCGTCCAGCAATGCCGCCGCGCGCGCATAATCCGGCCCAGCGGACGTCGGTTCAAGCCGCCGGTTGTATTGCTGCGCATCCTCCTCGAAAAGAAAGGAGTATCCACAGGAGCAAAAACAGTGAAAGCCACGATCAGGTGCATCACGTATCACGAGACGGTGGCACGGATCGTCCGCGCTCTCTGCTGACGGGCAGATTGGACCGGGTGAATCTTTCACGCGGCGCAGAACACCGGACAGGAACACATCCATCAGAATGGCGGTCAGATTTCCCACCCTCTTCTGTCGCGGGCTGCTATTTACGGAGTCGTGAATCCAGCTGCGCGGCTCCCTGGGGGAGAGTCGAACAAGCTCCAGATAGCTCTTGCCAAAGGTATGCACGACGTCGCGGACAAGCCGGGCTTCGTCTATAAGATGGCGGTTGTTTGCGCCGTAACCCAATACCCGCAGACAGTCCAGCCGCTCGCGACAATCTGCGAGCCGAAGCGCAGTGGCCCCTTCCCTTAAAACCGCCGCCGAGAGGACACCAACCTCGTGTCGTGCGGCACGCTGAAAAGGGGTTCCTGGAACATCCAGGGATGTATCTGCACGAGGGTGTCGCGTAGAAAGCATCCCCTTCGCGGCAGGACCGATAGTGCTCAAAGCGCAGCCGTGAACATGGCAGGTCACCACGCCCGGCAACTGATGTGCCCGTCTCCAGTAACGGCGCACCCGCTTCGCATCGTCCTCGAGCCAGCATGCGGTGCAAAACCTGATACCAAGCCGATAGACCCCCGTACGGAGCGTATTCGATCTCCATGGCGGTGGCCCGTCCTCAGACCTCCTTTGCTCCGGCACCTGAAAGCACAAGGCGGTAACAGAATCAACTTTTGCCTTGGGCCAGAAAGCCGCGTAATAAGGAAACAGTGTCAGGCGGTCACGGATCTGCTCAGCGGTCATTCCCCACGACTGTCGGGTTTCGGCTTCCAGATGTCGGAGATTTGTAACAATCGCTACCGGCATCTCGAGCCCAGCACCTTCTCCAAACAGTCGTCGGCAAAATGCAGTTACGTTACTTACCTCGTCGTGCTGCACATAGCAAGCTACCACGCTGATAAGCACCTCGTCCGGAAGGGGATACTCCAGAAAGACAGCCATGACTACACCGGGTGCGCCGAATTTCGCGCCAGCCCTCTGCGCGTCCGGGTGTTCTTTGCCGGCGCGTGCGCCACTTTCCGAGTTGAGGCAGGAGACTTTCCGCTCGGGTGTCCCCCAACGAGTGCCTTCTTCATCACTTCCTGGGCTGTCCACCCAGGATGCGTCTGGAGAATGTCCCTGATTTCGGTCTCCGCTTCGACCACCGGCTTTCCGAGGTCAACGAGCATCGCAACGCACAGCGCAAACACCTTCCCCACTTCGACAGACCCATTCCCTGCCTCAAGATCCCGACGGGCGAACTGCCGCTCGATCACTGCCTTGATCTTTTCCACCTCTTCGATCGCCATGTCCTCGAGCCCAACGAGCTTCGTGTAGTCACGCCTGAGCAGTGCATCGATGAGCCCGCTGACGGGCGAGAACGTGTCGGCCACACTCTGTCGGACCAGCTCTGGCGTGACGGCCTGATACCCCGCCCGCAATCCCACATACTGCGTGATTTCCCACGCCAATTTCGCGAATGCGGACAAGCCTGCACTGACTTCGTACAAAGCCTTGCGGATAGGTCTGATATCAGCCGGTGCGCAAGGCAGGAAGTCAATACGTATCAGCTCATCGACGAACCGGCACCACTCGCGCCCGTACCGGTACGGCGACAATTCCGTCTTGCCACCACTGATTGTCCGCCTTGCGTCGCGCATGGACAGGGTGCCGATGATACGCCTCACCTCTGGCGTACCGATCAATATGTACGCACAACAGTCTTCATTGAAAAAATTCGTCAGAAAATCGACGATCCCCGTCTTTTTCGCCGCCTTGAGTGCAAACTGGAACTCGTCGATAATTAGGAATCCAACCATATGCCTTTTCAAAACAGTGTGAACCTTCTTGATGTAGCGTCCGATTTTCGCGTTCGCCGGCATCTCATCCACGTAGTGTGTGGGGAGATGGTCATCGAACCACTGGAGAATGAGCTGCATCAGCGTTTCGACGCTCCCAGTGGACGGACACGACACCACCAGCCACGTCACCTGCACAAAATAGGCCGGCACATCCGCGAACTCCCGATGCTCGATCATCATTGGGAATATGCTTAGCACCATCGCCATCAGCGTGGTCTTGCCAGCGCCCGAAAGACCGATGATCGAATGGCACCGGGAGTGGGACTTCCCTGGATGCCGGATCACCGTCGCATGGAGCGCCTGCGATGCTTCGTAGTTCTTCTGCATCAGTGGTGCGAGGGCAGCGGTCGGAACTGCATCCCGATATCGATGCCGTAACGTGACGTGCATCCAGTCATACAGTTCAAGATGTTCGGGACAGGTGACCAGCACCTGCAGCACATGTTCGATACCAAGGATTTTTCGCACCAGGGGCCACTGTCGCCATGTATCCATGTGTGGCACTGCAAATGCCTTTTTCATGGCGGCGATCACCTCATCTCTCGGCACGAAAGCGGGAAGAGCCAGAATCATAGGATTGCTGGCGTTTTCCTCCAGCTCCTGCTGGCCGTCACGGTAGTCGGCCACGACACACGGATTGAACTTTCGGAAAACATAGTCATCGATGACGGACAAAGACTGTTTTTTGTCATGGCATTCATCTCGAACCCTCATATATCCTCCGGCATACTAAGTAAATTGAACGAAGATTTCACTACTTGGCCCCCTCCTGGTCACCCCTGATTCATTTCCTGTGCGCGAGAGCTGCCATCGTCCGGCGACGCATGGCGGATCTTGCATCGGGAATGTCGCCCACGTCATTCACGGGTTTCTCTGCAGTACGGGCATCATCACCGGGCTGTGAATGATGGTCGTGTCGCTCCGACGCGAAGACGCCGAATCCTCGCGCCTGTTTTTCGATCGCGACTTCAGCGGCCCGCGCATCGCGCATGTCTTTGGTCCGCGGATGATGAAGGCCGGCCTCGCGGAGCGCCCTTCTCTGGTCGAGCCTGGCCTTCCTGCCCTCCTCGGCATTGTTCAACTGATCCATGATGCGTTGAGGCTGTTGCGCGCGTCTCTTCTCGGCGTTGTTGCGCCGGGTCTGCCACCGGTACTGGTTCCACTCCTTAAGCGACGCATCGCCCGGGCATACAGGGTTGGTGGCATTCTGTACGGCATACTGCGGGTAGCCTTCTTCGCCCCTGAACAGAAGCGTGGACATGTTGTCCGGGTTGTACTGCACCGCAATCCGGTCCTTTCCGTGCTTGTGCCAGACGTGGATCAGTGTCGACTGGATATAAGGCGATGTGTAGTACGCACCGTTCCACAACAGCCCCTTGTCGGTCGGCTTCGCGTGATCTTGAGGCCACGTGGCGAGCCGCACTTCGTCGACCGACCGGCATATCAGGCTTCCGCCCATGTTCGCGATTCCCCAGTGCCAGCGGTTAATCGGCGTATTGGCGTCGCCATCGAGCGCGGAATCGGGAATCGCTCCACTGTGGGCAATTGGCGTATCGTTATGAAGCAGTATCGCCCTGAGCATTTTCTTCATGATTTCCGTCACGGTGTGCGTTGCGTCCCAGGCGTAGCGCGGCGCACATCGTGTTGCCACATCTTTTTCAACCACCCCGAAAGCCGCACGCTGATACCGGCTTGGGACCGATCCGAACCGTCTCTCGGACAATCCACGCATCGTCGGATCACTGGCACGAGCGTTGCTGATCGGAACCCCCAGTTCCCGATTAACCCTCCGCCACCCCACCGCCTTCATGAAATCCCCACCCCGATCCGCCAGAAATCCATTGCCCGGCAATCCTTCACAAGACCATTGCGCGCTCGTGATCGTGATGCCGTAGCGTGCGCACAGTTCGACCTTCGGCGTCACGATGCTTTCGAGCACGAGCGCAACACCATCAAAACTCGGGGGTTCCAGTGTTACGTGGACCCCAACGATGAGGCGGCTGAACAGATCCATGCACAGATAGATCGTCGGACGCCCCACGACAACAGTGCGCTTGAGCCTCGAGACAACGTAGACGTCTGCGACCGTCGCATCAATCAGGTACTGTGTACCAGGGCCCTTGGAGTGCTGCAGCGCATGGCCCCGCTTCGGCCGGTGCGTCAGGTGGTACTGGCGCTCACCCACCTTGCGCCTAATACGGATGGGCAAGGGCACATTGGTCAGGAAATGATGCTGAAACTGCCTGACCGTAACCTCTCCAAATGGCGCAAGCTCGAGATCGACGATCTGGCCCGTTGCATCTCGCACCTGACGGGTACAGCGACACACGTAGTTCAGATGGTCGACGCACATCTCCATGGTGATCTGCTTGCGGTCTCCAGCCTTGCCAACCGCACGGGAGCGTTTTCGCCTGGCCTTACCGGACCCCGCAACGCCGCCCGTCTTGCGATTTCGCCTACGGGCTCCGTAAAGCTTCGCATCCGGCTTCGAGCGCTGGATCTCCTTCATCAGTTCAGGTGGAATATCCACCTGCCAGGGACCTTCCTTGCAGGTCAGATACAGATCGGTGTATTGCGCAAACAGGCAGCGCAGAAGTTCAGACGGACGCGCGTCCTGACCGGGATGGAGCGGCTCGCGACCGGGCCGCTTCCGGTACGTGCGCTCGCGGCGCTCGGGCAGTTCATCGCTGCGGAAGCTGGTCAACTGGACTTTCCGCCCGCACCGGAACCGGTTGCTGGTCACCGCTGCCCGGCACATGCCCCGCTGCAGATACCAGCGGTGCAATCTGCGCATCGTCGTGAGGCTTATTTTGCTGGCGTCAGCGTGCTTTTCCAGGATGAGTTTGCGCTGTAGCCCGTAAAAGAGTGTCTTGCGAAACTCAGGATCTTTCACGAGTGATTCGATGTGTTGCCAGTTCTCTTCGCACTGCCACACATGTCCCTGCGTGTCACACTGGATTTTCCTGAATCTGTCATACGGATCGTCCCTAGGCTCAACCGCAACAAATCTGTCCGCACCTGCATAGTCGGGCGCCGCGCGCCGGCACAGGTCCCACGTCAGCAGGCAGATGGTTTCCGTGCGATCGCTGCGCACGTCACACAGCACCGTTTCGAGCTGGCCGCCGGCCGTGTCGACCACCCGATACAGCTTTCCGGTGGCCTCCTCGTGAAACAGATCGTTCTTCGAAACCGGCCTGAAACTACGGGCGTGGTCTGCCATGGTGCGATCCCGGAACAATCTGCCAGCAGCAGCGGCCCGGGGTTCGCGCCCGACCGCACTCACACACCACAATGTCGCGGCACCTTCGCATGTAGAAGGCGACCCGCACAAAAACATCCGGAGTGGCGTGCCGCTCAAGGCGGCGATGGTCCGGAATGACCGACATCCTGGGCCGCTCCGTCTGACATTCGTCGAAAAGAATGCTGGGTATCCAGAATGGCCCTGACAGCCCAGTTGACTTGCCCCATTTCACGGTCCGGTCTCTGGCCGTGCGAGACTGCCTGCGGAAGCGCGCCAGCAGTCTGTTCAGGAGTGCGGACGGGCGGCCATCGTGTTCATAGGGGCAGATCAGCAGACAAGTCGACCTGTGTCGGCCCTGGTCGCCCTGCATCACACCCGTTCCGCACCGCCGAACCTGTCGGCTATACGGATAGACAATACTGGGGCTGACCCGGCAAGATGGCGCGATGGCCCTATGCCGGAACGGTACGCCCAGCACGGTTCGGCTGACGCGGTGGAAGCGATCATTCATGGCGTGCTCTTTGGAAGGGTTCAGCCGCCGCATCGCGTGGCCCGGGTGACTTTCAGTCCACCGAGCGGCTGGAGCAGCAGGTCTGGGAGATCGATACGGCCCACAATCCTGCGGGTGGCAAGCAGCTGTAACCCGGCTCGCACGCCATCGCCCAGTGGTCTGCCCGTCGCCCGGGCTGCCGCATGGCACGCCTCACGCAGGCTGCGATACCGGCACCGCCGGAGTTCGGCCAGCAGCGCATCCTGCTGCACCTGATCGTCAGCGTCCGGACTGGCCGTCAACATGTACTCGCTGTGCGGGAACAGCTGCCACAGGTTACGCACCCGGCAGTCGTTGAATCCGCCCGAGCGGTTCAGCTGCCAGCTGACGCCACGCTGGCGCCAGTACTCACTGACGATCCGCATCGAGTCAGGAGCCGCACGAGCCGGGTCAAGCTGGCATGCGAGCGTGTCGAAGGCGGTCCATGCATGGCCCTTATCCGTTTTGCGCAACGCCATAAGGCCAGTACGCAACACGGACGGGCTGCCGTCGCGCATGCGCGGATGCGCGATACCGAGCCGTAACGCGATCGACTCCGTTTCAGCGGGATCGGTCAGAGGAACATACTCATTCAGGTCGCACGTTTGGGGATTCCAGTGTGCGAGAAGAAAGGTTGCGAGCTCCGCGTCGGAGCCGAGAATGATCTGTCGACCACCGCAGCGCGTGCAGCAGAAGCGGTGCATGCGGCCGACGCCGCGCGCAATCTGCCGCTGCGTGAGCCCCGGCACATACGATGCGCCACTTCCCTCCCCGCGCCGCTCCTTTGCCAGGCGCGCGACAAGCTTCTCTGACAGGGTTGTTTCCACAACGCCTCCTGGAACGTTCCGTGGGCAACCATCTATGGCGACAATGCCCGGGTGACGGCCGGCGCATGAATGGGCGGCCCGATGGCGTCGCCCACGTACTGCTTTGTAGGTCATCAGCAGTGCCGGTGGGACGTTGCGTTGCCGCAGGCCGACCACTGGAACGGATCAGCTGGTGGAACCCGATGTGCGCTATCCGGCGCTGAATGCTCAGGCCGGCAGGCAGCGCACGCCCAGGGAAAAAGTCTGGCCCTTCCGCATCGCGCGCCGGCAGTCTTTTCCCGGCCGGATTACAGGAAAATATACGGCCGCTGATTTAAATCTATAATCATCAATATTACGCGATACTGTTATGCACAAATTATTTTGTGCAATGCGCCATCATTATTTTGCATTGCGTGCTGCCGGTTAAGCAGATTACGAAAAGAAAAACGTTTTCCGGACCCACCATGCGCGGCATCGCAGGCGCCCGGCGTGTCGCCCGCATGACAGAACGGACTGGCGTGATCCGCGAGGCCAACTCATCCGATAACAGAACTTATCGGATTATCAGGATTTAATTGACTCACAGATTCCATTTAATTACGGAGTGCGCGTAATTAATTGTGGGAATGTTGCGGACTACCGGTTTTGCGCGATAATGACGCCATGGGACGCGCGCCACTCAATTCACCTGAATCCGTCAAGGCCGCAGTCCTTCAGTTATTGACTGAGGGCGGCGTGGGCCAGCACGTCACCCCCCTGTCATTCCGCAGTGCGGTGTCCACCCGCCGCGTGCGCGAGCTGCTCGGCGGCGGCGACCCCGGCTGGATTTCCCGGCAGATCAACGTCGTCAGGGCAGACGTCCTGAGCACGTCGTCATCGCGCGACGTGATCGCGGATCTCCCGGTGGCAGTTGGCGGCGCCATGCGCGCGCTCTGGCACACGGCGCTCGGCGCCGCCGGCGACGAATTCGCCGGTGCGCGCGAGCAAGCCACCCAGGCCATCGAGGCTGCCCGGGGCGAGCGCGACGAAGCCAGCGCGCTGGCCGCGATGCTGCGCACGGAATGCACCGACCTGCGCGACCAGATCGGAGAACGCGAGCGAAAACTCGGAGAGAGCGAAGCGACCGGGCGGTTCGCGACGCAGCGGCTCGACGAAGAGCGCGCACGCAGACAGCAGGCTGAGGCGCAGTTGGACGAGTTGCGGCGCGAGCGCACGCTGGATCGCGAGGAGCACGAGGCGGCTCTTCTGGCGGTGCAGACCGAATATGAGGGGCTGCGCCGGCAGCTGCTACAGGAGACCGATATGCTGCGCCAGACGTTCGTCGAAAACCGGCGCGCGCTGGAGGGTGAGCTGGCCGCATGCCGCCAGTTGATCGAGCAGCTCACGCGCGCGTGACCTGTTTACGCCGCGCGCCGAGGGTGAACCCGCCCCCTGGCCGGGCCGGGCGATCCTGCCCGGCGGCGATAGGCGGACCGGGACTGCACACAGGCCTGTGCGATGACGCCATCCGACTGGATTGATATGCTCGCGGTCCCCCCCAGACCGTTGCCCGCCAAGCTCGACGAGGCTGTCGCGTATCTATCGGACGTCCTGCATGTCCCGGTCTACACCCGCTGGACGCCGTCGGCACTGCTGCAGCGCTACGGCTCCATGCCGGCCGCGAAGGCCGCGTTGCCCGACGTGTTTGCCCTGCTGCTAGCTGGCACGCCCGTAGTCCAGTTCTGGAACGCAGGGCAACTCCAGACCCTGCCGGAAAGCAGGGCGCCGTCGGTTGATATCGTAGTCCACCGTCTGCTGCAGGTGATGCGTGTGCGCTTTCGCCGCGCCACGTCCGACGCGTCGCGACCAGGTGGCGCCGGCAGCGCAAACGCAACGCCTGCCGCGCGTATGGCGGCTTCGGATTCGCTCGATGGCGAGGTCTGGCTGGCTCGCTCGGGACATTTGCTGAATCGCAATGCCGCGTCCAACAGTCTTGGCGTCCAGGATGACGCATCCGCCGTGCGCACCTTCATCCGCGACCGGGCGGGCGCGTCAGCCCATACCCGGCGGGCCTACGTCTGCGAAATCCGCCGCTTCATCCGGTGGTGTGAAGACAAAGGTATCACCGGACCGTTCTCCGGACTCTCTCGGGATGACGTCATCCGGTACCGCGACCAGTTTCCCGCTGCGCAGGCCGCAACGCGGGGCGCCTTGCGCGAACCGGCCGACAGCACCCGCAGGCGCGCCCTGGCGGTGATTCGCAGCCTCACGAGCTATCTGTGGAAGACCGGCTACCTGAGCGCCAATCCGGCCGCCGGACTCGGCAGCACCGCCGCCGCGCGGGCGCAGTTTTCGCCAGACCGCATCCTGCCGGCCGGTGCTGTGCGGGCCATTGATGACTGGTTGCTGGCACGGCTGAACCAGCACGACCCGCCGCCCGCTGCGACGCGTCGCGCCGCGATCGTGGCGGTCTACCGCTTTTCGGGTATCCGGCTCGACGAACTCGCCTGGCGGGATGGATTCCCGCAGCTCGTCGCCGACGAGACAGGGTGGACCATGCACGTCAAGGGAAAAGGGCAGCGTGTCAGGTCGATCCCCCTGCCCGACGCCTGCGTGATGTTTCTGCGCCAGTACCGGCTGGCCTGCGGCCGGTCCATTGATCCTGCGCCCCGGGAAAACCTGCCGCTGATCCATGGGCAACGAAACAACGCGCTTGGACCGAGGGGGCTCTATGACGAGGTCCGCAAGGCGTTTGCAGAAATGGCTGCAAGCGTACCGGAAGCGGACGTCGCTGCCCGGCTCGCGCTGCAGGAGGCCTCCCCGCACTGGCTCCGCCATCTTGTCGGGCGAACACTGGTCATAGACGCCCAGACACCCCTGCCGGTCGCGCAGGTGCTGCTCGGCCACCAGTCCGTGGCGACGACGGCGACCTACGCCCGTGCGGACACCTCCCGCCTGAGGCAGGTCATGCAGGAAAGCTTCGGCATGCCACTTGCCCAGGCAGCGCGCACTTCAGACTGATGGCGAACAGTCTGTTGTTCATTACTGCCTCGGCGTGGATATCGTCAACTACGATGTCCGGTTGCGCGACAACTATGATGGCCGGTCGACGGGGGTAATTGTCGCTGTCAATTGGCTATAGTTGTCGCTCCGTTGTGGTCGTCCGTGGGTAATTGACGCCGCCGCTCTTTCTGTTTGTCGCTGGCGTTGCGGCGCCGATAGCTTTCGACATTCAGCTCGAAGATCGTCGAGTGATGAACAAGCCTGTCTATGGCGGCCACCGTCATGCCGGGGTCCGGGAAGACGTTATGCCAGCCCGAGAACGGCTGATTTGCCGTTATGAGAAGACTTTTGCGCTCATACCTTTCAGCTATCAACTCGAACAGCACGCTGGTTTCAGCCTGGTCCTTCCTGACGTAGGACAGATCGTCCAGGATGATCAGATCGAAGCGGTCGAGTTTGGCGAGTGCCGAGGGCAATTGCAGACTCTTTCGCGCAGCCTGAAGTTTCTGCACCAAGTCACTGGTACGCGTGCATAGAACGCGGTACCCTGCATCGATCAGCGCGTGTCCGATGGCGCTTCCAAGATGGCTCTTGCCCCCGCCAGGTGGCCCAAACAGGAGGATCGTGGCGCCCTTCTCGAGCCACGCATCGCCGGTGGCCAGCGCCATGACGTGTGCCTTCGATACCATGGGCACGACACTGAAGTCGAACGTGGCAAGAGTCTTGGTCGGGTCCAATTGTGATTCGACACGATGACGTTCCAGTCTGCGTTTCGCCCGTTCAGCCAGTTCATGCTCGAACAATACGCCCAACAGTTGCGAGGCTTGCCAGCCTTCTTTATCCGAGCGCTGGGCGAAGTCAGACCACAGCCGACCAATCGTTGGCAGACGCAGTTCATTGAGCATCAGTCCCATGCGGCCGATGTCGTAAGTTGGTGCGCTCATGCGAACACCTCTTCATCAAGCAACGCGTCGTAGATCGAGGCATCCGGCATCTCGACCGACACAACGGGACATTCGGCCTCACGCGGCGCGAATTCGTCGAAGAGCGCCTTCAGATCGGGCAGTTTCCCGAGCGCGAGCAAGGCGTCGAGCCGTTCTGCCAGTTGAGCCTCCACGCCGTGGTTCCCGGCCAGATCGAGCAGGCCCACCATGGTCTTGCAGGCGTTGCGCGGGCTCAGCGCTTGATCCAGGCGTTCCCATGTCCGGCGGTAAGCTTCGCGCGGAAACAGATCGTCACGAAACACGAGACCCCTGAAGGCCTGAGGTTTGCGTTTGAGCGACTCAATAAAATGCCGGTAGTCAATGGCGCGTCCGCGGCCTTTGCTCGTGCGTGTGACGCGCGCCGTGCTGTGTACCAGCGCGCCAGACAGATAGCAGTCAAGCCGATCGTTATAGAGCCGCACCTTCAGGCGATGTCCGATCAGGCGTGACGGCGCGCTGTAGAGGCTGTTGTCCACCGTAAAAGTGCCACAGCGCGTCACGCGCGCCTCGTCCTCGACGAAGTCGGTGGTACGGTGCTCAGGCAGATCCCGCAGGTACTCACGCTCGACCTGGAATGCGGCGGCATTGCGCCGGTTGCGGCGCATCACCACACTGCGCACAAATTCGTCATAGGCTGGCCGGTCGTCGAAATCCCGATGACCGCGCAGTAACAAGGCCTGATCGACCGCTTCCTTCAGCCATCGATGCGAGGATTCGACACTACCGTTCTCGTGGCCCAAGCCTCGATTGTTGCGCGTGCCTTCCATCCCATAGTGCTCAAGCAAGGCCTTATAGCGAACCGTGAAGTCTTCTTCTTCCTGAAGATTCTTAAAGGCGGCCGACAGGCTGTCAGAGCGGTGTTCGCTCGGGCAGCCCCCCGCCTGCCATAGAGCGTTTTGCAAACCTGCCGCAAGAGCCTGGAAGCTCTCTCCGCTATCAACGACGCTGGCGTACTCCCAGCGCGAGAACGCCAGCACAAAGTGATAGAGCATGTGTCCGAACGCGACGCCGGCGATCGTCACACCCAGTTTCTCCATATGCGTGAAGTCGGACAAGCCCCGTACGCCGGGCTGATACGTCTGGGGGAAGAACACTTCCTTGCTGGGCCCTTCCAGCGCACGCCACCGGCTGACATGCCGCTCCAACGTGCGCCGCATTCCGTCGGGGAAGCGACCAGAATGGTCTTCCTGCAGTTTGCGCAGCAAGGTGACCGCTTTGAGTTTCGGGAAACTGCGTAGTAATGGCACGACTTCGCTATCCCAAACATCAGCGAACGGATTGGCGCGCGTGCGCCATTGACGTTCTGGCTTCTGCGAGGGCAACTCAGTGGCGTTCGTCGCGCGACGTGCAGTGCGCACGCTCATACCCGCTTTCGCGGCGGCAACTTCCTGGGTGTGATCTTTGCGCTTGGTCATGTAGAGATGAACCTGTCGATCGGTAATGTGAGTACCAGGCATTGGTTGACTGTTCTTTTAGCTTCAGTCAGCCATCCTAAGCCCCCGCCGAATCGGCGCTGCCGGTGGCTCGTCGTCTGCGGCGGCTACGCCGCCTTCGACTCCTCACCACCGGCCATCATAGTTGTCGCAAAAGCGGACTTCCCAATTGTCGCGCACCACTCGGCGTGCCGCGGACCCAGTGCGCAGAATCCGAGGCATACGCGAGATCGAAATCCCGTCGGCCGCACGGGGCGGCAGGGGCCGGTTGACGATTCACCAGGCCGCCTCGCGATCGCCCAGAAATTCCTCTCGCGCAACCGCGATCACGCGCGTTGGATCGTCAATAAAGATCTCCGCGGGTGTCCGGTCATCGAGCAACGCGTTCGGCGAATACAGCCAGAACGTCCGTCTCCAGCCTCCGCGATCATCTTCGCCGGGCAGCACGGCGAGGAGTCCGGCAACGTCGTGCCGTATGACGCCTGAGCGGTCGAACTGGAAGTCCGGGTAGAGGAAGCAATGCCGGGGCGCCGACCATGCTCCCAGCAGGTCACCGCTCTCTTGCGCCCGGATCGCGTACATTGTGGATTCCGGACCGGGCGCCTTTGCGCCCAGTTCGGCAACCCGGCGAGCGTCTGGCCACCCCTGCTCAAGCAGTTCGTCACGGAACTCGGTCGCCAGCACGGTGCCACGCAATTCATCCTTCGTTACCACCGCATCCCCCTCCAAACGACCATGCTGCGCTCATGGCACACGTCCTTTCCCTCATCGAGCCGGAGTTCGCCAAGGGTTGAAGAAGCCGAGGCGTATGACGCGGGTTTCACATCAAGGGTTCAGGCGTCGCCCGACGACCCGCGTCCCAGCATTCCACATGATCACGTGATGGCCGACATGGAAGCCATCATCCGTGCGGCCGGGCAGAGACGAACTGCCCATTGATATGGGCAGTATATCTGCGTTTGAGGATCGAACCGGACGGGTGGACCATCGAAGTGATGGGTATAGGACGCAAGTTACACGTGATACCACTGCCGGATGGGTGCATGCCTTTTATCAAGCGGTATCGCGTCGCGAGCGGACTGCCGCCGGTTCCCTCGCCAACGGAAACGCTCCCGCTCCTTCAGGGACATCGTGGCGGGTCGCTGGGACGAAGTGGCCTTTACCTCGAAGTAAAGGCGGCGTAGCACGAGATGTCGACCGTACTCCCTGCAACGGAATCTGCCAGTCGCAGCGCCCTGCTGATAGCCTCGCCTCACTGGTTACATCACTCATATGCGCACGCCGCTGGTGGTCGAACAGGGCGTACCGCTACCGGTCGTGCAGATGCTGTTCGGGCACGCATCTGTGCAGACGGCTGCATCGTATGCGAGCACGGATCTCTCTTAGGCTCGACGTTTGTGGCGCGGAGCTTTACTTTGCCTCCGATAGGTTCGCCGTAGAACGGATCTGATCAGGGCAGGAGCAGATGATGGCCCATCGTTTTCACGGTGAAAAGTTTCAGCATACGAGCTGCGTCGCCCACTCGAAATCTTCATCTTCCCCGATAAACTTGAGCGTCCGGACAACATCGCGCCGCAGGCAGTGATCAACCAGTTTTTGCAGTACGTCGAGGCGGATATTTCGCAGCATGCCCACGAGATTGACGTTGTCTTCGCGCAGCCTTTCGTCATGCACAGAACCGGCCAGATATTCGAGGATGGCACGTTCCGTTGCCGCTACCGGCATCCTCACACTACGCGCCGGCAAGGCTGAAATCGCGAACGTCGCCGGCAACGCATCATCGAACAGGCGGTCGTGCTCGTACGTGAGCAACAGCAATTCTTTTGCCCACGAAGGAAATTCGAAGGGCACGGCGCCCCACAAATTGATCCGGGGGCGTGCGTACAGGTAATGGCGTATGCCTCGCATGTCCAGCGCGGCCTTGCCGCTCACATGAAGCCCGGGAATGCGTCGGGCAAAAAAGGCAACTGTGCCCTCGAGCGCCGGCCTATCACCTCTGAGGAGATAGGCGTCGTCAGAAAGTCGCCGCAGCCAGCCGCCTGTTATGAGATCTGATGCTTCGACCGCCGTCACGCCGTATCCGGCGAGGAAGCCTAAATCGAGCGGCTCGCCGCGTGGGGCGAAATCCATCAGAAGCTGGACCACCCGGTTGATGTCCTCCATGTCGGATTCGACTACCTCGCGACCACAATCGGGTCATTGCAATCCTGTGCGTCCAGGTTGAGCGCGATCTGCAATGGGGCGTCGTTGGGAAGGTGATGCTGCAGCCGGGAGCAGTGATTCAGATCACCCTCCCCCGTCCTGTACCAGTAATCATACGTCGGCGCATTGATTTGCTGCTGAGTGAGCAAGCCCGTCACTCGTTGCATTCGCGCAGATGGCCGACCTTCGGCCGGTGCATCCATGACGTACACAGAGAAGCTCCCCGGCGTCAGGTGGCTCGCGATATCGAGAAGCGCCGCCGGGTCGACAACCAGCAACCCGTCGGGAAGAGTGCCGGGCCGGTCCGACTCGGAGGCGGGGAAAACCCAGAAACAGATCGTGTCGTCCGTCCATCCCACACACCGCCACGGCAGGAACGGCTTCGCGATGGCGCGCCGGAAGGCACTCGACTCGGCCCAGTTTGCATCTGTGAACAACATTTATCTTCCTTATGAGGGCACGGGAGGCAGAAACAACGATAAAGCAACAATTAATGTTGCCTACCAATATAAAGCGATGTTATCAGATCAACACATTGAAGAGACCATTCCATGTTGAATGACAACATGGAATGGTGACTTTTGACTGCCGTGAACGAGCAGAAGACCGCAAAGCATCTGGGGCGCGCGTTGGCAGCGGCCCGAGCCGATGCAAAACTGACGCAGGAGCAGGTGGCCGAGCATCTTGGTGTTTTTGTCGAAACCGTAAGCCGCTTTGAGCGCGGCGCGCATTGGCCGACCATCCCGCGTCTGTTGGAGCTCGCGGACCTCTACAAAATTCCGGTCTCGACGTTGCTCACGCGCGCGTCCGACCGACCAACAGATGTCAGCCTGGAGATCGCTGAGCAGCTCGAGCGGCTCAGCAGCGACGATCGCGCGTGGGTGGGGACGCTGGTCAAGGATCTGTGCACCCGGTTACCAGCCGCACATGAACACATAGCGAGCAGCAAAGGTCGCGCGCGTCAGTAACGCGACTTTAGTCGCTCACTCCGCAGTCCACGACCGATGAATTTTTCAGTGTCCCGACAGGATGCGCGCAACCCACATGCCCTATCCTTTGCACTGCTCGCCAGCAACGCGTGGGTCGCCGACCGTCCTTGTTCGCGGAACACTTGCCCCCACGCTACGGGATGACCCGCGTTTCTCGTGCCTGAGACTCGCTGCTGCCATCAAGCCGAGAAGCGGCGCCAAAGAGGATCTGCGGTTGTTCCTGGTCCCGTTGCCGACAAGCGAGTCGTCAACCCTCGAATTACCACTTTCAAGGTCTACCGGACTCCCGCCCATATCGAGTCAGTTGCCGCCGGCCTTAGCGGACGTTCGGGCGAGTAGGGTTCTACGTCAGCAAGGTGGCAGATTGCTGACAGTGGCAGCATCGAGCACCCGCGAGAGTCAATGTAGGCGTGTTCTCTCACGCGGAAGTCGATTCTTCCGCCTTGACAACCCGATTTTCACCCTTTTGGACAACGAGCCGGGCAAGCTGGTGCGGCAAGTCTCGATGCATCTCCTCAAGCAGTTTTCGCAACAACATCGCGCGTAGCCGGATTCTTTGCGAAGACTTACTTTCCGCGGGCAACGGCGGCGCTTCACGCCAGTCAGGCTCTTTGACAAGTTCAGCCAGCTCGGCCGTGAGGTCTTCGTATGCATTTGCGAATTTATCGTCGACATAAAGGCGATGACGCCGTAGTGCGTCTCTCATCTCAATCACTCTGTCGATCTTGCCGTCCAAACCGAAACGCGACTCCTGCACCTGTTCTCGGCTTCTGATAATCAAGTAAGGTATTTCCTTTACCAAAGCATGAAGATCATGGAATGCATTCAGGCGTAACGCGAGCATTTTTTCTGCCACCGTCTTACGCATTTCGGCTTCTAACCGTTCCGTACTCTGCGCACAAGCTAATTCGTCTTTGTACGTCTCCATGTCGCGCGAAAGTTCGTGCTTGTACGCCGCACAGTGAGCGTGCTCGTCGGCTCACTGAACTTAGTGAGGCGATTGCTAAAACGGCAGGATGCTCCGGCCTGGGGTAAAACACTATTTCTCGTGAGAGGCGCCAGATACCGACCCACTAGCAACGAGGATGCTCACTATGACAAGGACTAACGCCACAGCATCGGCTACCCTGAAGGGCTCTTTATTGAAGACTATTCCGTAGAAGCTTGCCGCAACTGGCACCATGGCCGTGAAAACCCCAGCAACGTTCCCGGCCACATGTTGGATTCCTCGCATCCAGAGCCAAAAAGCGAAGACGCTGGCGGCCAATCCATACCACACCGATAACACCCATATCTTCGCGGGTACGTCACCAAAATCAAAACTGGCGAAAGCCACTCCGCCGATGGGTAGCATTAGCAATAGCCCTATCGCATGCGTGTATATGCAGACATCAATGGGACGAAGATTTCGACTTGTCCGACGAGAGTAGATAACATAAAGGGCTTCACAACACACGGCGCCGAAGACGAAGAGATTGCCAACAAGCGTTTCTCGGCCAGATCCGCTTGCGTCACCGCTGCGTGACAGGTTCACGACAACGATACCCGAGACTGCAAGCAAGACCGACACAATCGCCCGAATACCTAACCGCTCACCTAGCAAAATCCAGGCAAAAATCGCAACGACCGCAGGTATTGCGCTTGTCATCACCCCGGCAGCCACGGCACTCGTATGTCGCAGTCCGTTTAGCATCAGGATCGTGAACAGGAAAGTACCGAACAGCGCTTGCAAAAACAGGTTCAGCCAGTCCGAAAAGACAATCTGCCTGATCTTTGACGGACGGATCAATGGACCGAGAACAATCGCGGCAACTACGAAACGCAGTGTCGCAAAAATCGGTACAGGAATGAAATTTATGACTGTCTTCCCTATGCCAACATTGCCCCCGACAAGCAGCATTGCGGTCAACAGTAGTGCGGCGTAGCGGTTCAAGTTCGATCCGAGACATTAGGTTAAGAATCATCGCGAAAAGTCGTCAACGTCGCGATCACGCTAGGCCCATAGTATACGATTTATGCACATGGAATACCCAAAAATCGCGATTTCACCCACATGCACCGGGGCTCCGCTGGTTCCACCTTCTACGGCAATTGAATCGTTCCACCCTCGTGCGTACCCTCAGATGGGGTTTCCCCAGAACCGGCTCGCCTGCTTCTGCTGCCGAGCGCGATGGTCCGTGGATTGCTGTAGTTGGCTCTTCAGAAAGCTGCCCGTGCGGGCGCATCGCCGACTCGATCTACAGCACAAGCGGGGTATCAAATAGCCAGATCGCCGACCCATACACCGGTGAACACCCATCCTGCCGCGCACTGTCGCGCGTGGCTTTAATAATTATTTTCGTATACGATATATATTAACGTATATACTAAAGATCAATGCGCATTGAGCATCTCAATGCGCAGACGTCACGGTCCGCATGCCTTCGACACCTCACCTCCTCTGAAGCTCACAGGTCGAGGAAGCCGGCTCCGACGGACATTTCCAAACTGCCGCAATTCGACCAGGGTGTTTGCATGAAGCCTCACATCATTGCTTGGGCAATATGCGCGTCGACCGTAGCCTCGTCTGTCCTCGCACAAGAAGCGGGCACGCTAGAGAAAGTCAAAAAGGATGGGGTCATCACTCTCGGCGTACGTGAATCATCGGTGCCGTTTTCCTATTACGATGACCAACAAAAGATCGTCGGCTACTCTGCGGATTTGTGCGCTATCGTCGTAGCCTCAGTCAAGCAAAAACTCAACCTGCCCAACCTGACGGTTAAGGAGATACCCACAACGTCGCAGAACAGGTTGCCTCTTATCATTAACGGCACGGTGGATCTGGAGTGTGGATCGACGACAAACAACACGGATCGTGCCAAACAGGTTGCCTTCTCTGACACAATTTTCGTTATCGGAACTAGACTGCTTGTCAAGAAAGCGTCAGGAATCAAGGGATTTTCCGATCTGGACGGGAAAACTGTGGTGACCACCGCCGGCACCACTTCGGAGAAAATTCTCCGGGAAATGAACTACAAGAAGAAGATGAACATGAACGTCATCAGCGCAAAGGATCATGGCGAAGCCTTTCTCACGCTGCAGAGTGGCCGCGCTGTCGCGTTCATGATGGATGATGCACTACTGTACGGACAACTCGCAAAATCGGCAGACGCCAAGGACTTCGAGGTCGTCGGGACGCCCCAGTCATTCGAGGCATATGGCTTGGTGATGCGAAAAAATGATCCGGCCTTCCAGGCCCTCGTCAATCAGTCGCTCGTCAGTTCAATGAAATCCGGAATGATCGAGCAACTTTACAAGAAGTGGTTCATGTCCCCCATTCCGCCAAAGGATATCAACCTGAACTTTCCGATGACAGCAGAGGTTAAAGACCACTATTTAAAGCCGGACGATAAGCCCTACCAGTAAATCGTTTCGAACACGCGACGAGTACTACTACCGTCGCGTGACCAATTCTAGTCAGGTCAGTCATCACAAACGCGTTTCGGAGCATTCGTGCGTGTGACGCGATCCGCTGCATCTGGCGGAGAAAGCACCTATATCAAAGAATCTTTTGACGTTTCCCGCGAACTGAAGATCGTCACGAATGAGACAATTGCGGCGGCCAGCAAGTATCCCGTTGGCGCAAGGGGCGATCCCGTTTTCTGTATCAGAAGCGTTGAGATAACCGGTGCAAAACCGCCGAAGATCGCCGTCGAGAATCCATATCCAATGCCCATCAATGTTGTTCTCGAACGTGTCGGGAACAGCTCCGAGACCGCCGCCGGGCCGGCTCCGCCAAATAGCGCGACGAGTGTCACAAGCACCAGTTGAACAACGACGACAGCGCCGATACTTCCTCCGTCAACAACGACCTTCAGAAGTGGATAGGGCAAAACGATCAAACCAGCGCACGCAGTCAGCAGTACCGGTTTGCGGCCGAATCTGTCGGAGAGGTAGCCTGCGAAAAGCGATGCTGGGGCGAGATAAAGGAGCGTAATCGAGGAAATCCACAGCGTCACTACACGGTCGACGTGCGCGAAGTTCTGAAGGAAGGTCGGCATGAAGAGAATGCAGACATAGTAGCTTGTTGTCCATGAAATGACCGTGCCGAATGCCCGCAGAGCCTGTTTGATCGCTCCAGCGTAAAAAACACGCTCGGCCTTCGCTTGTTGAAAAGTCGGCGCCTCGTGGCTGATGCGTCGACGCATGAAGAAGCCAATTGGAGCGAGCACGCCTCCAAAGAGGAATGGCAGTCGCCAACCCCATTGGGCAACTGAATCAGGAGACAGGCTGAGGGTGATCATCGCCGCCGACAGGGCACCGATCAGAATGCCAACAGCGACTGTTGCTGACTGAACGCTACCAAACAGCCCGCGCCGGTTTTGGGGTGCCCATTCAACCATGAACGCCATTGAACCGGTTATCTCCCCGCCAGACGAAAAACCCTGCACGACCCGGGCAAGCGTGACAAGAATCGGCGCCGCAATTCCGATCGCTGAGTAAGGAGGCACCAACCCGATCGCTACCGTGCTGAATGCCATCAGGATAATGGTAAGCACCAGCGCAGGTTTGCGGCCATGCTTGTCCGAGTATCGGCCGATGATGATGCTGCCAAGCGGGCGAGCAACATAGCCAATACCAAATACAGCGAGAGACGTTAGCAACGAAGCGACCGGAGACGCACTCGGAAAAAAGGTCTTTCCGATAATGCTGGCAAAGTAGGCATAGATCGCAAAGTCATACCACTCGAGCATGTTGCCGAACGAACCAGAGATTATCGCCAGCCTTCGATTCGAGCGGGTCGAAGCCCGAGAGTCTGGTTGTGGTTGCGCGAATCCCTGTGCAGCTCCGCCTGGATTTCTGTTCATAAGGTCACTCTGGCTATTTGAACCACGTTAACGAAATCTTGCAAAACCATCCGAGCGGCGCTGATCAACACCGGCGCCCATAACGTCCGCTCCCGGGCGTACTCAGAGAGCGTTTTTGAAGAACTTGCCACCTTTCATCACGGCGCGAATACTCGTTCCGTCGGCGTCGAACAGCGACAGATCGTGATAGGGATCGCCCTCCACCACCAGCAAGTCCGCATTCGCCCCCAGCACTAATTCGCCGAGCACGCCGGATTGCTTGAGGATCGCGGCGTTTGTGACCGTGGCCGCCCGTATTACTTCTGCATTCGAAAGGACTTTCGCGTGCAATTTGAGCCCGTCGCACTGATAGGCTTGTGTATGCATCGACAGGTCCGTTCCGAACCCTATCGCTACGCCCTCCGCCCGCGCACATTCGAGCGCCATGAGGCCGGCCGCGAGAACCTTCTCGTTTTTTTCCAGGCTTGCGGGGCTCTTGCCAGATTCGCTGCCGAGCGCCTTGTTGACTGCATAGACAATGAGCGTCGGGACCAGAAAGACTTTCTCAGACGCCATCAACCGCGCAGTTTCAGGCGTAAGAAAATTGCCATGCTCGACGGTCCGTATACCGAGTCTGACGGCGCGCCGAATGGCTTCGTCTGAGTAGGCGTGCGCGGCGACGTACACGCCCCAGCGTCTCGCCTCATCGACTGCGGCCTCGATTTCGTCGTCGCGAAACTGGATGCTCTCGAGCGGGTCATTCGGCGACGCGACACCTCCGCTAAGCATCAGCTTGATATGGTCAGCTCCAAGGCGCAGTTCCTCTCTCACTGCTTTCAGGACATCTGGCACGCCGTCCGCCACGCGACTGAAAAGCTCAAGACCGTTACAGCAGGCACACTCGAATACAGGCTCTGTTTTCGTCCTGAAGTCACCGTGGCCGCCCGTCTGACTTATGGCCCGTCCTCCGACAAACAGGCGCGGCGCGTCCAGATAACCCGCATTGACGGCATCACGGGTGCCATAGTCGCCGCCCGCTACATCGCGCACCGTCGTAAAGCCTCGCATCAGCATCCCACGCATGACGAACGCGGCTTTCGCGGTCATATAGGTTTGCGGCACGTCTCGTAGCGCCCCTATATTTCGTTCGTTCATGAACACGTGCACGTGAGCATCAATCAAGCCTGGCATCAACGTACGACCACCCAGATCAATGACCTGTACGCCTTCGCGATCGCCCGATGAATGGTCGAACACCTCGACGACTTTCCCGTCACAGATCCGGATCTCGAACCCCTCCTGCAGCGAGTCTCGCCGCGGGTCCAGAAACAGAAAATTTTTGAAGATCGTGCTCGAATGCATACGCTTTCGGTCTCAGTCGTAGTGCGCTTTACGACGCCCCGTCTACCCGTTGCAACAGCCCTGATGGGCTTGAGGCCCTCAGATGATGATATGCCAATGATATTCGATCGTATCGCCGATCAAAAACATCGTATACCATTAAGTTGGCCAGCGATACCCTCTTTACCTGCGGAGCCCCACGGGAAAGGCCATGTTTACCCGACCGTTTCCTTTCAGCCGAGACAGGTCAGGTCCGCCTACCTCGTGTAGCGTCAGCGGGCACGTGAAATTTGTAGTTGCCGTGAGCACCATTGAACTCTTCGTACCGAATACAGGAACCTGACGATGTCGACCTTGTTCAAGAATGCAAGAATCATTGACGCAGCGCACCCCGGCTCATCTCAGCTGCAGGATGTGTATGTGGCGGACGGAATCATCAGAGCCGTGGGTAGTTCGCTCGATGTCCGCGCAGAAGAAGTAATCGATGTTGACGGTAAGGTGCTCATGCCTGGTCTCATCGATTGCCACGTGCACGTCGTCGCGAGCATGGTCAATCTCGGGCTAAATGCAAAGCTGCCCAACGCGTTCGCCCTGTTCCGTGCGGCGCCCATCCTGCGTGACATGCTCAACCGGGGCTTCACTTCGGTACGTGATGCGGGGGGCGCGGATTTCGCGCTCGCACAGTGCATCGCCGAAGGCCTGATCAGCGGACCGCGTCTGTTCACCTCCGGCAAGGCGCTTTCTCAAACCGGCGGCCATGGCGATTTTCGGGCGCGCATGGATTATTCCTCACCTGACAGTTGCCCATGCGCTCAATATGGATCCATAGGACGGATCGTGGATGGCGTCGATGAACTGCGAAAGGCGATTCGTCAAGAAATCAGACAAGGCGCTACTCAGATCAAGATCATGGCGTCGGGTGGTGTATCGTCGCCCACTGACCCGATCGGTAACCTCCAATTTTCTGATGACGAAATCAAGGCCGCTGTTGAAGAAGCGCGTGCGCATCAGACCTACGTGATGGCGCACGCATACACGGCGCAAGCAATCCGGCGCGCCGTTGCTCACGGTGTGCGCACCATCGAGCACGGTAATCTGATCGACGATGAAACCGCGGCCTTCATGGCAAGCGTGGGCGCTTATGTCGTGCCCACGCTTATCACCTACGAAGCGATGCGCGACGAAGGCGCGGCTCAAGGCTACCCGATTGAGTCGCAGAAAAAGAATGTCACCGTCTTGGGGCGTGGCCTCGATTCACTCAGGATCTACAAGAAACATGGCGTGAAAATGGCATATGGGTCCGACCTGCTCGGCTCAATGCATCAACGGCAGTCGGAAGAGATGCAAATCCGCGCTCAGGTGTACACCCCGTACGAGGTCATCCTTCAGGCTACGAGCGTGGCGGCGGAGGTCCTGAACATGCAAGACCAACTCGGCATCATTGCGGAGGGCGCGATTGCCGACGTCCTCGTCGTAGATGGCGATCCAACAAACGACCTGAGCATTCTGGGCAACCAGGGAGCAAATATTCCTTTGATCATGAAGGATGGCGTATTCGTAAAACGCAACGGAAAGTCGGTCGGTACGTAAAGAGAATGCAAATCCTTGGAAGCAGTTATGGGGTTCTCGATTTTCCCCATCACTGCCTTTCTCGAGGCTTCACCCCCCTTGTGCGGCGCCGCCTAAGTGCTCGGAGCTCGCTCTCTCAGTACTACCCTTGATGTTGGTGCGTAACGGGAGACCGAGCTCGCCGCGAAGGCAGCACGCGCGAACGCAAGAAAATAGTCTTACCGAACAAGGAAGCCATTTGTCAGTGGATCACGCCCGTCAATAATCCAGTTCGCGAAGCCACAGATGTGCGCATGACCCTCGATTTCTGGAATCACCGCATCGATCCCCTCCACCACCGTCGTGCGCAGAACGCGTCCTTTAAAGGTCGTGCCGACGATTGATTCGTTGGTCAGCGTTTCACCCTTAGCCAGCCTTCCTCTTTGATACAGCTGCGCAACACGGCCCGCGGTGCCGGAGCCGGAAGGTGATCGGTCGACTTCACGATCCGCGAAAATGATGCAGTTTGCCTGCGTGGAATCGGCATGGCGCGGCGTATTCGCGATGACCGTACCGTAAATGTGGTTGATCTCCGGAATTTGCGGATGCACAACGGGATACGCGGCGTTCGCGGCCGCTTTAACTTCAGAGCCGAAAAGAATCAGTTTTTCAACTGCACTCTCCCGCACCGGCAGGTCAAACGGCGCACCCTCCACATAAAAATAAAACGCTCCGCCGTATGCAATGTCTCCCGTGACGCGGCCGAACGACGGTGTCTCGACAGAAACGTCTCGCTTCCAGATGAAGGACGGCACATTGACGAAGCGAACCGCACCGGCCCGCTCGCCGTCGTAGCGCACGAATGCCTCGATAAAACCGCATGGCGCGTCTATACCCACCCGCGTTTCCGGGATCGTCCGCTCAACCCAGCCGAGTTCGACTGCCGCTGTCGCCAAGGCGATGACGCCGTGTCCGCAGTGATCGCTGTAACCCTCGTTGTGCACGAAAATCACCCCGAAATCGGCGCTGGGCGAGATTGGATCGGTCAGATATCCTCCGTACATGTCAGCGTGTCCACGCGGCTCAAACATCAGCGCGCGGCGGATTTCATCGGCGTTCGCCTTCATCCACGCGCGCCTCTGGACGATTGTGTCGCCCTTTGCGCGCGGAAGCCCGCTGGTAACGATACGGAACGGTTCACCGCCCGTGTGAGCTTCCACTGTGGAGACAGACCGGTCGAATTTCATGGCTTACGGAGGACGTTGGCGATCTATTACGGCGTATAGGGAACCGGTGCGCCGTTTCGAATCACGTACACGGTGGTCGGTGCGCCTTTCAATTCGCCGTTGTCGGCGAACGAATAGGTTCCAGCGATTCCCTTGTAGTTCGTTTTTGCGAGCTGCGCGATCACCTTCTGCTTGTCAGTGGCGGTCCCGGCTTTTACGATTGCATCCGCGAGCAGCTTCACGCCGTCGTAATAGTTGACGCCATACACCTGCAGGTCCGTGTGATACGTGTCATGGTACTTCTTCACGTACTCGCGCCCTTCAGCCGTTTTATCTGGTGCGACACCCCCTTGTGCGCAATAGACGATCGAGGCGGCGTCACCTGCGACCTTGCCCATCTCAGCGGTACAGATGCTGTCGCCGCCGAGCAGTTTCGCGCGCAAGCCGAGCGCGCGCATCTGTTTGGCCATGGGCGCGCCCTGCGCGTCGTAGCCCCCGTAGAAAATGACATCGGGGTTCTTGCCCTTGATCGACGTGAGGATCGAGCGGAAATCGGTTGCCTGCGAATTCGTGAATTCTTTGCCGACAACCTGGATTCCACGCGCCTTCGCAACTTTCTCAAACTCGTCGGCAACGCCTTGGCCATACGCCGTACGATCATCGATCACGACCGCCGTCTTCGCCTTCAGCGTTTTTGACGCAAAATCCGCCATTGTCCCGCCGAGGGACGAGTCGCTCGCCCCGATCCGGAAGATGTTCTTGAACCCTTGTGTGGTGAGCGCAGGATTGGAGGCCGTCGGCAGCAGAGGCAAATTCGCGCTGTTGTAGATCCGCGAGGCGGGAATCGCAACCCCCGAGTTGTACGGTCCCACCACAGCGACGACACCGCGATCGACGAGGCTCTGCGCAACCTGAACGCCAATCTTCGGATCTGCCTGATCGTCGACGGGTTCGAGCTTGAACGTGACTGGCTTGCCGGCAATCTTCAGATTTTCCTTGTTCAGATCGTCGATCGCCAGCCGCGCGCCATTCTCCGCGTCCTTGCCACCCGCGACCTGCGGTCCAGTCAAAGGAGCCGAAAGGCCGATGGTAACGATTTCCTGTGCACCCGCGCTGGCGGCGGCCATCAAGCCGATTGCCGCGACTGCAACACATACTCCTGACTGCATTTTCATTGTCATCTCCAACGTTTCCCGCGATTTAACGCGTATGGGCTCACACATCTACGGTTCAAAACACCATGCATCCAAAAAAATTGATCCTCTGATTGGCATCCCCATTCACTTGCTCAAAAGACGCTACCGGTTGACCGCAAGACTGATCTGACCAACCGCAGAGACCTGCCTACACCCGCGTCGCAAAGGCGTTTTTTTACGGAAGATCGTATACTCTATGGAAACATAGTATCCGGTTTATTTCGGTTGCGCATCGTTTCAATATCCAGCTTCGTGCCAGGTTTTTCCCTACCCGGGGCTGTGCGTGTCCATCCTGCTTCCGCCGGGAAGGAATCCGGCCGCGCGTTTAAGGAAATCACCCTTCGTCCCAAAAGGGGCCCATCGCCCAAAAGCAGATCCTCGTGATGACCGCCTGCGCAGCTGGGCTCATAAGGTGCAACTTTTTTTGTTTTCAGGTTGCACCCGGCTAGCTTAAAGTATACGATTTTGTCATCATGTTATCTGATAAACAATTCTTTGGAGACTGTCCATGCCCGGCACGACATTGGGGGTCAAGGTTGACGAGCAACTGCGCTCGCGCCTCAAACTGGCCGCCACACGCATCGAACGCACGCCGCACTGGCTGATCAAGCAAGCGATGGTCTCGTACGTCGAGCAGATCGAAAACGGGGCGATTCCTCAGGAGCTTGCGGCCGCGCAAAACGTGGAGACCGACCTAGGGGAGTCGACGCCCTACCCTGAAGAAAGTGCGAATTACCCGTTCCTCGAATTCGCGCAGAACGTGCAACCGCAGTCCGTGCTACGCGCCGCGATCACCGCCGCGTACCGCCGTCCGGAGCCGGAATGCGTGCCGTTCCTGCTAGGGCAAGCGCGCTTGCCGGCGAACCTCGCGGGCGACGTTCAGACGATGGCCGGCAAGCTGGTCGAAACGCTGCGCTCGAAGAGCAAGGGCGGCGGCGTCGAGGGGCTGATCCACGAATTCTCGCTGTCGAGCCAGGAAGGCGTGGCGCTGATGTGCCTCGCCGAAGCGCTGCTGCGCATTCCCGATCGCGCGACCCGCGATGCACTGATTCGCGACAAGATCAGCAAGGGCGACTGGAAGTCGCACATGGGTCAGGCACCGTCGATGTTCGTCAATGCCGCGACCTGGGGCTTGATGATCACCGGCAAGCTGATTACGACCAACAGTGAAACGAGTCTCTCGTCCGCGCTCACACGTCTGATCGGCAAGGGCGGTGAGCCGCTGATCCGCAAGGGCGTCGATATGGCGATGCGCCTGATGGGCGAGCAGTTCGTCACCGGCGAGAACATTTCCGAAGCGCTTGCCAACAGCCGCAAATACGAAGCGCGCGGTTTCCGCTACTCGTACGACATGCTCGGCGAAGCAGCCACCACCGAAGCCGACGCGCAGCGCTACTACGCGTCGTACGAACAGGCGATTCACGCGATCGGCAAGGCTGCTGGCGGCCGTGGCATCTACGAAGGCCCGGGCATCTCGATCAAGCTCTCGGCCCTGCATGCGCGCTATTCGCGTTCGCAGCAGGAACGCACGATGAGCGAACTGCTGCCGCGCGTGCGCTCGCTCGCCATCCTCGCGCGCCGTTACGACATCGGCCTGAATATCGACGCCGAAGAAGCCGACCGCCTCGAAATCTCGCTGGATCTGCTCGAAGCGCTGTGCTTCGATCCGGAACTGGCCGGCTGGAACGGCATCGGCTTCGTGGTGCAGGCGTATCAGAAACGCTGCCCGTTCGTGATCGAATACATCATCGATCTGGCTCGACGCAGCCGTCACCGCATCATGGTGCGCCTCGTGAAGGGCGCGTACTGGGACACCGAAATCAAGCGTGCGCAGGTCGACGGTCTCGAAGGCTATCCGGTCTACACGCGCAAGATCTACACGGACGTGTCGTACCTCGCGTGCGCGAAGAAGCTGCTCAGCGCGCCCGACGCGGTTTATCCGCAATTCGCCACGCACAATGCGCACACGCTGTCGGCGATCTATCACCTCGCGGGCAACAACTACTACCCCGGCCAGTACGAGTTCCAGTGCCTGCACGGCATGGGCGAGCCGCTCTACGAAGAAGTCACCGGCCGCGACAAGCTGAACCGCCCGTGCCGCGTGTACGCACCGGTCGGTACGCATGAGACGCTGCTCGCGTACCTCGTGCGCCGGCTGCTCGAAAACGGCGCGAACACGTCGTTCGTGAACCGCATCGCCGATGAAAACGTCGCGATCAAGGACCTGATCGCCGACCCGGTCGACGAAGCGTCGAAGATCGTGCCGCTCGGCGCGCCGCACGCGAAGATTCCGCTGCCGCGCAATCTGTACGGCGCGCAACGGCTCAATTCGATGGGCTTCGATCTGTCGAACGAGCATCGGCTCGCGTCGCTGTCGTCGGCGCTGCTCGCGAGCGCGCATCATCCGTGGCGCGCCGCGCCGATGCTCGAAGACAACCAGATCGCGGTCGGCGCCGGGCGCGACGTGCGCAACCCGGCCGACCATCGTGATCTCGTCGGCACGGTCGTCGAAGCGACGGCGGAGCACGTGAGCGCCGCGCTCGGCCATGCGGTGGCCGCCGCGCCGATCTGGCAGGCGACGCCGGTCGAGGCGCGCGCGGATTGCCTCGCGCGTGCCGCGGATCTGCTCGAAGCGCAGATGCATACGCTGATGGGTCTCGTGGTACGTGAAGCGGGCAAATCGCTCGCCAACGCGGTTGCGGAAATCCGTGAAGCGATCGACTTCCTGCGCTATTACTCGACACAGATCCGCGACGAGTTCTCGAACGATACGCACCGGCCGCTTGGGCCCGTGGTCTGTATCAGTCCGTGGAATTTCCCGCTGGCGATTTTCATGGGCCAGGTGGCCGCCGCGCTCGCGGCCGGCAACACGGTGCTCGCGAAACCGGCCGAGCAGACGCCGCTGATCGCAGCTCAAGCGGTGCGAATTCTGCGCGAAGCGGGCGTGCCGGCGGGCGCGGTGCAACTGCTGCCGGGCAATGGCGAGACGGTCGGAGCGGCGCTGGTCGCCGATCCGCGCACGCGTGCGGTGATGTTCACCGGCTCGACCGAAGTCGCGCGTCTGATCAACAAGACGCTGTCCGGCCGACTCGATCCGGATGGCAAGCCGATTCCGCTGATCGCCGAAACCGGCGGCCAGAACGCGATGATCGTCGACTCGTCGGCGCTCGCCGAGCAGGTCGTCGCCGACGTGCTGCAGTCGTCTTTCGACTCCGCCGGTCAACGGTGTTCGGCGCTGCGCGTTCTTTGTTTGCAGGACGATGTCGCGGACCGCACGCTCGAAATGCTGACGGGCGCGATGCGCGAACTCGCGCTCGGCAACCCGGATCGGCTGTCGACCGACGTCGGCCCGGTGATCGACCTGGACGCGAAGCGCGGCATCGACGCGCACGTCGCGGCGATGCGCGATAAAGGCCGCAAGGTCGAGCAACTGCCGATGCCGGAAGGCACCGCGCAAGGCACCTTCGTGCCGCCGACGCTGATCGAACTCGACAGCATCGACGAACTGAAGCGTGAGGTGTTCGGCCCGGTGTTGCACGTGGTGCGCTATCGCCGCAGCCAGTTCGACAAGCTGCTCGAACAGATTCGCGCGACCGGCTACGGCCTGACGCTCGGCATCCACACGCGGATCGACGAAACGATCGCGCACGTGATCAGCCGTGCGCACGTGGGCAACATCTACGTGAACCGCAACGTGATCGGCGCGGTGGTGGGTGTGCAGCCGTTCGGCGGCGAAGGTCTGTCGGGCACGGGTCCGAAAGCGGGCGGCGCGCTGTATCTGCAGCGTCTGCTCGCGACGCGTCCGGCTGGCCTGCCAAAGTCACTAAGCGATGTTTTGCGTGCAGTTCCGCAGGCCGATCTCCCGGAACCGACACGGACAGCCCGAGCCGCGCTCGCGACACTGCGCAATTGGCTCATTGCCGAGCACGAACCCGCCCTCGCTGCACGCTGCGAAAGCTATATCGGCCAGGTCGCCGTCGGCATGTCAGTTGATCTCGCAGGCCCTACAGGTGAACGTAATACGTTCGCCCTGCATGGCCGGGGCACGGTCCTGTGTGTAGCCTCCACCCAAACTGGTGCCCTCTCACAGCTTGCCGCCGTCATTGCCACGGGAAATCGCGCGCTGTTTATCGGTAAGGCAGGTAAGGAACTCGTCGCCAACCTCCCCGCGTCGCTGAGCCAGCACGCCGAAGCAACAAAGCAGATTGACGTGCAGTGTGACGCAGCACTCTTCGAAGGTGACAGCGACGCGTTGCTCGCACTCTCGCAAGAACTCGCGAAGCGTCCGGGACCGATCCTGACGTTGCAAGGCACTTCAAGTCATGCACGGCCAGAAACTGAAGGTGAATATGTGCTGGAACGGCTACTCGCGGAACGGTCCGTAAGCGTCAACACAGCCGCCGCCGGGGGAAATGCAAACCTCATGACGATTGCTTGATACCGGCATCAACCACCATCCAGATTCAACTGAGGCACAGCCCTTCCAGGGATTCTTGAAATGAAGATACTTGTAGCAGTAAAGAGAGTGATCGACTACAACGTCAGCGTCCGCGTGAAAGCCGACAACACGGGCGTCGAGACGGCGAACGTGAAGATGTCGATGAATCCGTTCGACGAAATCGCGGTTGAAGAGGCCGTACGTCTGAAGGAAGTGGGCGTCGCGACGGAAGTGATCGCCGTGTCGTGCGGTGTGACGCAGGCGCAGGAAACGCTGCGCACCGCGCTCGCGATCGGCGCGGATCGTGCGATCCTGATCGAATCGAACGAAGACCTGCAGCCGCTCGCACTCGCGAAGCTGCTCAAGGCGCTCGTCGACAAGGAACAGCCGCAACTGGTGATCCTCGGCAAGCAGGCCATCGACGACGATTCGAACCAGACCGGCCAGATGCTGGCGGCGCTGGCCAACCTGCCGCAGGCGACGTTCGCATCGAAGGTCGTGTTGGCGGACGGCAAGGCGACGGTGTCGCGGGAAGTGGACGGTGGCGCGGAAACGCTGTCGCTGACGCTGCCGGCCGTGGTCACGACCGATCTGCGCCTGAACGAGCCGCGCTACGTGACGCTGCCGAACATCATGAAGGCGAAAAAGAAGCCGCTGGAAACGATCAGGCCCGAAGACCTCGGCGTCGATGTCACGCCGCGTCTGAAGACGCTGAAAGTCGTCGAACCGCCGAAGCGCTCCGCCGGTGTGAAGGTGCCGGATGTGAAGACGCTGGTCGAGAAGCTGAAGACCGAAGCCAAGGTGCTTTAAGCAGAACGCGGAGACAGAGCAAATGACGAATCTGATTAATTTGGTAATTGCAGAACACGACAATGCGTCGATCAAGGCCGCGACGCTGAACACGATTGCAGCGGCGCAGAAGATTGGCGGCGATATTCACGTGCTGGTCGCGGGTCACAACGCGCAGGCCGCGGCTGATGCGGCAGCGAAGATCGCGGGCGTCGCCAAGGTGCTGCTCGCCGATGCGCCGCAACTGGCCGAAGGCCTCGCGGAAAACGTCGAAGCAACGGTGCTGACGCTTGTGCAAGATGCGGCGAAGAACTACACGCACATCCTCGCGCCGGCCACCGCCTACGGCAAGAACATCGCGCCGCGTATCGCCGCGAAGCTCGACGTCGCGCAGATCAGCGACATCACGGCAGTGGATAGCCCCGACACGTTCGAGCGCCCGATCTACGCGGGTAACGCGATCGCTATCGTGCAATCGGCCGACCCGATCAAGGTCATCACGGTGCGCACGACGGGTTTCGATGCGGTCGCAGCAGAAGGAGGTAGTGCAACAGTCGAGAAGATCGAAGCCGCAGCGGACGCCGGCCTCTCGCAGTTCGTGAGCCGCGAAGTGACGAAGCTCGACCGACCGGAACTGACGAGCGCGAAGATCATCGTCTCGGGTGGCCGGGGTCTGGGCAACGGCGAGAACTACACGAAGGTGCTCGAGCCGCTGGCGGACAAACTCGGCGCGGCACTGGGCGCATCGCGCGCGGCGGTCGATGCGGGCTTCGTGCCGAACGACTATCAGGTCGGGCAGACCGGCAAGATCGTTGCACCGCAGCTCTATATCGCGGTCGGTATCTCGGGCGCTATCCAGCATCTGGCCGGCATGAAGGACTCGAAAGTCATCGTCGCCATCAACAAGGACCCGGAAGCACCAATTTTCAGCGTCGCGGATTATAGCCTTGTCGGCGACCTGTTCACCTGCGTTCCCGAATTGCTGGCCGCACTGGACTAGCCATCATTCCTTTTTCGGAGCGACGAACATGAAAATTGCATTCATTGGCGGGGGCAATATGGCGTCCGCCCTCATTGCCGGCCTCATCAAGCGCGGCGTGCCCACCACCGATATATGCGCTATTGATCCCAATACCGAAGCTCGCGAACGTAACAGCAAGCTTCTGGGCATCGAAACGGCGTCCGTCCCCGATTCGGGTATTGCGCGGTACGACGCAATCGTGCTTGCGGTGAAACCGCAAGTCGTACGCGATGTAGCGACGTCACTGTCATCGCTGATCACATCCAACCAGCTCGTCATCAGCGTCGTTGCCGGTATTCGCTCACCCGACCTTTCGCGATGGCTAGGTGGCCACTCGCGCGTCATACGCACGATGCCGAACACCCCTGCGCTAATTGGCAAAGGCGTGACGGGTCTCGTCGCCGGTCAGGAAGTGGATCAGGCGAGCCGTGAGCTTGCGACGCAGGTTCTGGGGACCGCAGGCATGACAGTTTGGGTTGACGACGAAGCCAAGATCGATGCGGTGACCGCCATCTCCGGAAGTGGTCCTGCTTACGTCTTCTACTTCATCGAAGCCCTGCAGGATGCCGCGCTGCAACTTGGGTTAGACGCCGACCAGGCTCGCAATCTTGCCATAGCGACTTTTTCCGGCGCGTCGGAACTGGCGGCGCAATCGAGCGAGTCAGCTGCCGTTTTGCGTGAACGCGTGACGTCGAAAGGCGGGACAACCGCCGCTGCCTTGCAATCGTTCGATGCGTCGGGCGTGAAAGCCGCAATCGTCAGAGGTGCACTCGCTGCGCATGCGCGCGCCGCCGAGATGGGCGACGAATTCGGCAAATCCGCGTGAGCGGTTCATCATCATGAGAAAAGGCCAGATGCTCGTCCTGAAGATCAGCCTGGCCCTTCCCGTTCACCGAAGCCCCATCCGGCGGACTGTGGTCACATATTCGGGTAATTGGGCCCGCCGCCACCTTCCGGCGTGACCCACACGATATTCTGCGTCGGGTCCTTGATATCGCACGTTTTGCAATGCACGCAGTTCTGCGCATTGATCACGAGGCGTTCGCTGCCGTCGTCGTTCTTCACGAATTCGTACACGGCAGCCGGGCAATAACGCGATTCCGGACCGGCATAGGTCTGCCAGTTCACGTTGACCGGCACTGACGGATCTTTCAGCGTCAAATGCGCCGGCTGGTTCTCTTGGTGATTCGTGTTCGAGATGAACACCGACGAGAGGCGGTCGAACGTCAGCTTCCCATCCGGCTTCGGATACGTGAACGGCTTGCACTGCGAAGCCGGCTTGAGCATCTCGTGATCGGAATGCTGATGATGCAGCGTCCACGGCACATTGCCGCCCAGCAGCTTCTGCTCGATGCCGACCATCAGCGTGCCGACGTACAGGCCCTTGCTCATCCACTGCTTGAAGTTGCGCGCCCGGTACAGTTCGGTGTGCAGCCACGAGGTCTTGAAGCTCTCCGGATAAGCGGTGAGTTCATCGCTGGTGCGTCCTGCTTGGACAGCTTCAAAAGCCGCTTCAGCAGCCAGCATGCCGGTCTTGATCGCCGCATGCGAGCCCTTGATCCGCGATGCGTTCAGGAAGCCCGCATCGTCGCCGACCAGCGCGCCGCCCGGAAACACCAGTTTCGGCAGTGACATCAGGCCACCGGCGGTGATTGCGCGCGCGCCGTACGACACGCGCTTGCCGCCTTCCAGAATCGCGCGGATCGCCGGATGCGTCTTGTAGCGCTGGAATTCCTCGAACGGCGACAGATATGGATTCGAGTAGCCGAGACCAACCACAAACCCCACCACCACCTGGTTGTTGTCCATGTGATAGAGGAACGAGCCGCCGTAGGTGTCGTTCTCCAGCGGCCAGCCGGCCGTGTGCATCACCAGACCGGGCTTGTGCTTCGCGGGATCGATCTCCCACAGCTCCTTGATGCCGATCCCGTAGACCTGCGGATCGACGCCTTCGCGCAGCTTGAACTTGTCGTTCAATTGGCGACCGAGATGGCCACGCGCGCCTTCGCAGAACAGCGTGTACTTCGCGTGCAGCTCCATGCCGAGCTGGAAGTTCTCGGTCGGCTCGCCGTCCTTGCCGATGCCGAGGTTGCCCGTCGCGACGCCTTTCACCGAGCCATCGTCGTTGTACAGCACCTCAGCAGCCGGAAAGCCCGGGAAAATTTCGACCCCCAGCGCCTCAGCCTGCTGACCCAGCCAGCGCGTGACGTTCGCGAGGCTGATCACATAGTTGCCGTGGTTCTTGAAGTTGTCCGGCAGCGCCCAGACCGGCACGCTTTTCGAGCCAGTTTCGGTCAGGAACAGGAAGCGGTCTTCAGTCACGTCCACCGTCAGCGGCGCGCCTTTTTCCTTCCAGTCCGGGATCAGTTCGGTGATCGCGCGCGGATCCATCACCGCGCCCGACAGGATATGCGCCCCGATCTCCGAGCCTTTTTCCAGTACGCACACGCCAAGTTCGACGCCTTTTTCAGCCGCCAGCTGCTTCAGGCGGATCGCGGCGGACAGGCCAGCCGGGCCACCGCCGACGATCACGACGTCGTACTCCATCGACTCGCGCGGGCCGTATTTGTCGAGGAATGTCGTTTGATGATCCATGCTCATGAGTTTTACCAGTTATGCGCGAGCGGTCCACAACATCGAACCATAAAAAAATCTCGCATTTCGACTACGATTACATATAATCGTATACCGTAACGGTGCTGCTATGCAAATGGCAAACGCCAGCGGCCACCGCCTCAACAAACCTCGACGGTTTAGTGATGGATCATCCACTCCGCAGCACCCTTGCCGGCGAATTGCACGCGCGCCCGTTTCTCAAACTTGAGACGCCCGTCTCGCTCGAGCATTTTGCGGTCTATGCCGAAGACCAGCCGCGCATTCACGAAGTGCTGCTGCAAACCTTGTGCAGCGAAATCGGCATCGCGACGCCCTCCGACGGCCTCACCCACTTCGCCGCGCAGTTGCCTAACGGATGTCAGGTGAAGTGGGAACGTCATACAGAGTTTTCCACCTTCACGATCGTCGCGCCGCGGCCTCACGACGACTACTTCTGTACGCAAACGCCCCCGTCTCTGCCAGCGACCTGGCAGACGAAAATGGCCGGAGCACGCTTTGTGGCCGTGCGCATGGAACTTCTCACAGGTCCGGCGGCACGCAGTGCACCTGGCGATCTTCGGCGCTGGTTTGACGGGCCGACCGTCGTTGGTAGCAAAGTACTTGGTGGGGGCAAGGTATTTTGCGACTGGTGCATCCGCCCGGACGGCTTCATGCGCTTCCTTGTCATAGATGACGACTTTCGTGAGTCACAAGGTGGACGTCTGCTCCAGCGTTTGCATGAGATCGAGACGTACCGGATGATGGCATTGCTTGCATTGCCCATCGCGCGACAGATGAATCGCGATCTCGACGAGATCAATGCGTCGCTGCAAGCGCTGATGCGCCGGATGGAAGCTGCGTGCGCCACATCCGACGATGCCGCACTGCTGGTCGAACTGACGCACCTCGCGGTGCGGATTGAGTCGTTGGCGGGACACGGTAGCCGCTTTAGTGCTTCCCGCGCTTACGAAATGCTCGTTATCAACCGCATTCAGGAGCTACGTGAGGAGCGCATCGACGGCATGCCTACCATCGCCGAATTCATGGAACGCCGATTCGCGCCCGCCATGCAGACATGCCGCAGCGTCTGGAGCCGGCACGAACAGACCGCTCAACGTATCGCCCGCGCTGTCGACCTGTTGCGTACCCGTGTGAACCTTGCACAGGAAAAGGACGTGACGCGACTGCTTGCCGGTATGGAGCGCACCGCACGCAGTCAGCTACATCTTCAGCACGCCGTCGAAGGTCTCTCCGTGGCGGCGATCTCTTACTACGTCCTCTCGCTTGCAGGAGCGGCATTTCGCGCCTTGCATGAACTGCAACTGCCGATATTGCCAGAACTCGCGGAGGGCATCCTGATCCTGCCCGTGATTTTGTCCGTCATCGCTATCACGCGGCGCACGCGTCAACACATGCGCGCCTCGGACACCCCCGCCCCGTTTTCAACACGCGCGAACGACTGCCGGGAGACGGTCTGAACGCTTCACGTTACTTCGCCCACAGGAATAGAGACTGCCATGAAACCAACCTTCACTTCAGCCGCAATTTTGCAACGCGGGGTTCACCTGGTCACCGGCACGTCCGCTACGGCTGCTTCAGCGCGCCCTCTTTTGCAGCGCGTGTCCCGCTATGCAGAGGCATTACGGGAACCAACGCTCTCACTGATCAGCAGCCGCGAAATGCGACCGGATGCTTCGGATGCGGCAATCCTGGGCTACAACTGAACGTGAGGCCCGCGCTGCATTCGCGGGCCACGCCCTTAGTCGTCAAATGATGCCGCGCTCGCGGTAAGGCTCGTTACGTTGCACCCGCTCGTAACCGAAACGCTCCAGGTCGAGCGACTCGAAGCGGCCCTTGACGATCAGTTCGGCCACGGCCAGTCCCGTCGCCGGTGCATGCATCAGACCATGCCCAGAGAATCCCGCTGCGACGATAAAGTTGTCCCGCTGGCCGGTCCACTTCCCGATGATCGCATTGCCGTCAAAATCGCACTGTTCGTAGAGACCCGACCATGACCGGGTCAGCTCGAGTCGGCCCATGCCCGGAAAGCGCCACTCGACAGCAGGTCGTACGACGCGATCAAACCAGTCGAGATCCATCGCGAGTAAAAAGCCTCGTTCAACCTTGGTGCTCACAAGGCCACCCGAGAACCCATTGCCAGCCGAACGGATCGCAAGTCCTGCCAGATCTTTCACGTAGGGCATGTCTGGCTGCGCAACGTCTGCAGTGAACACGTGCTCGAAACGGCGCATCGGATAGACCGGCAGCGGCATACCGATCATCTGGCTAATCTGTTGGGCCCACGGGCCGGCAGCGTTGACGAAATAGTCCGCACGCAATGTATTTCCCGTTGCGAGACGCACCGCGGTCACCCGCTGCCCTTCACTGTCGAATCCCGTTACTTCGTCCTTGACGAATTCGACGCCTGCATCACGGGCCCGCTGCAGAATCACCGAGTGATATTTTTGTGCATCGAACCAGCCGTCCTCGGGCGAGTACACGCCCGCGCCCAGATCATCGACTCGCAGCAGAGGGAAGCGTTCGCCGACCTGATCTGGCGTAAGCAACTCGGCATTTACGCCCATACGACGCTGTACTTCGAGATTCGATTCGAGCAACTTCAGCCCGTCCGGTGGGACGATGAAGAGATACCCCTGGGCGCGCCAATCGATTCGATCAAGGTCGTCCTTCGCCTGGCCGTCCAACTCCTTCAGGAACTGGATGCTGTAGTTGGACATGGCGATGTTCTCCGGACAACGGAAAAGTCGCCTGGAGCCGCCCGAGCCGGACGTCGCTGTCGACGAGAACACCCCGAGCGGATCACGGTCCACTACCGTCACGCGCAGCGCCGGATCCAGCCGTTTGCAGAACAACGCGATGCTGGAGCCCACTGCTCCGGCACCGACAATCACCACATCGTTCATTTGATTTTCCTGATTCGTATTAAAGCGACCAACCCGGGGACGCCGCGACAAGCTTCATCACTGCGTCCCGGGGCGAAGCCGATGTTTCAACATACAAGGCAACGCCATACGCCGCGCGCCGCCTCCGATTCCATATTTCCTGGACAGTGAGAGCGCGTGGGTCAGCCCCGGCCCTCGTCTGTCATCGTTGGACACGCGCAAAGCCGGTTGCTTTGTCATCCTGCCCAACCGGTCTGTAACGACTCACAGAATGCCGACTTCGCCATACGGCGTATTCGACTCGACGCGCTCGTATCCCAGTCTCGTGAGATCGATCGTCTGATATGCGCCGTGCACGATCAACTCGGCGATCCCACGGCCAGCCGCCGGGGAATGCATCATTCCATGCCCCGAAAAGCCCGCTGCGGTGTAAAGGTTCTTGAGGCGGGAGTTCCACGCACCGATCACCGGATTGCCATCGAGTTCGTTCTGTTCGTACAGTCCCGACCAGGTCCGATGACACTTTGCGGCTTCGAGTGGCGGAAAACGGTGCGCGACGGCCGGCCAGACGACGTTTTCGAAATAGTCGTGATCGACCTCGAAGTTGAAGCCGCGTTGTTCATGGCTATCGACGAGGCCGCCGGAGAATCCAGCCCCTTCCGAACGGAACGCGAGGCGGCTCAGGTCCTTCACATACGGCAGATGTTCGATCGGGTTGCCGCAGGTGAAATAGTGTTCGAAGCGACGCATCGGAACAACGGGCAAGTCCATCCCGAACATTTTCGCGATCAGGCCCGACCATGCGCCGCCGCAATTGACGAATGCATCGGCCACGAGCGTGCCGCCGCTTTCCAGCGTGACGCTCTTCGCACTGCTCGCCGCCACTTCCGCCGCCACCACTTTGTCTTTCAGATACACGGCGCCCAGTTCGATAGCCTTGCGCCGGAATCCCCACAGCAGGCCATTGGGATCGCACCAGCCGTCTCCAGGCGTGTGCGCGCCCGCGCCGAGATCCTCAACGTTGATCGACGGGAATCGATCCTTCAACTCACTCGGCGAAAGCAGGTCAACATGCGCACCGTGCTTGCGCTGGACCTCCGCGTTGCTTTCGAGCAGCGAGACTTTCTCGGGCGGCACGAGAAACAGGTATCCGCCCTGCACCCAGTCGACCGGAGCCGGCCGGCCGTTGGCCACCATGGTCTGCTCGAAGTTCTTGATGAAGTCGATGCTGTACAACGACATGGCAATGTTCTCAGGCGCCGAGAACTGTACGCGACAGCCACCCGAAGAGCGCAGCGCCGACGCGAACTCATAGGTCGGATCCGGCTCGACGACGGCCACCCGCAGGTTCGGGGCCTGCACGAGAAGGTTATACGCAACACTGGACCCGAGAATGCCGCCACCGATAACGACGACGTCGAATTTCTGCGCTTGTGAATCAGACATGGCTATTTACCTCAAGTAGGACCTGCAAATTTGGGCACGGACAGTTATCTGGAAGACGGCATCGCAGACGGCTTCGGCGAGGACGACCAGCCTTGCGGAACAAGTTCGCGCGGCGCGGGTGCGGCGGATTCGTGCTGATCATGCTCATCCTCGAGATGCACGAGTCCACGCGGCACACCAGTATTGGCGCCCCAGTAATACGCGGTCAGCGCGACCGCGCATACCATCAGGAAATCGTACGGATGCGGCACAACCCCGGTGCCGCCGAACGGCCCGAGATACGAGGCCAACATCGTCAGCGCGTAGTAGCCAACGAGCCAAAGCGAGCATCGCACCTGTTGGCGCGTGCTTAGATGCCCAACGGGCGTACGGCGCATGACACACAGATAGGCCACATACAGCACGATCTGCACGCCCAGCAACCAGCAGAGACTCTGCCAGCCTGACCAGTAGACAATCAACGTCGCCACGACGAACGAAAGCGGACCGAACACGCCAAATCCTTTCACCCGAAAAGGCCGATACAGTTCCGGGCAGCTCTTCCGAAGCGCGGCCACGCAGACAGGCGCGATGGCATAACTCACGACCAGCGCGGCAGACACCACGGAGATCATCGCCTCCCACGAAGGGAACGGCAGTGTCCAGAAAATCGAGAGCACGAAAGCGAGCCACATTGCTGGCCGAGGGATGCCAGATTCCTGGTCGATGCGTGAAAAAACGCGGAAGAAGGTGCCGGACTTTGCCCACGCGTAAATGGCGCGCGGCGTGGCATTGAAGAAGATGTTGCCGCATCCGGTCGGTGACACGACCGCATCCAGAACGACAATGACGCCAAGCCAGGCCAGCCCCAGTTGCAGTGCGATATCGTGGAACGGCAGCGTGAAGGTCTTGCCAAGCGCCGCCCAGCCATTTTCAAGCAGGTGCGTCGGCACCGCGCCAAGAAACGCGACCTGCAACAGCACGTAGATCACACCGGAGCAAACGATGGAAAACACCAGTGCGAAGGGTATCGTCCGTTGAGGATTGCGCACCTCGCTTGCAACCGACACGATCGGCGTGAGGCCTAAGAAGGCAAAGATGACCCCGCCTGATGACACCGCGGTTTCAACGCCCGCCAGACCGGACGGTGCAAAACCCATCACATGGAAGTTCGCCGGCTTGAAGTGCCCCAGCAACATCACGACGATCAATGCCGGCACCGCGAACTTGAAAGCGCTGATGATGTTGTTGGCCTTCGCGAACGTCTTGATACTCGAGTAGTTCAGCCAGAAGAACAGCGAAATGAGTGCGAACTGAACCATCCAGCCGAGCGCAGTGGAGTTTCCAGTGCCTGAAACGCTGAGAGCAGGAATCCAGGCAGCTGCATACTGACGTGCCGCGACGACCTCGATCGCCACCATGCTCGACAGGTAAATCACCGTAATCATGCCGATGAGATAGCTCATCAGCGGGCCATGAGAAATATGCAGATAGGTGATGGCGCCCCCCGTGCGCGGCAGCGCCGCACCCAGTTCGCAGTAGACGACACCGAGGGTCAGAACGGCGACCGCTGCGATCACCCAGGAAAATATGCCCGCAGGTCCTGCGAGCGACGCTACATGGCTCGCCGCGAACAGCCAGCCAGAACCGAATACTGTGCCCATCCCGATCATGGTCAGATCGACCAGAGACAGGTTTTTCTTGAAATGCCCAGATTCAGACATCGGTGTCGTTCCTCCATAAGATATTCATTCGCTGCCGCGGCCACGCTCGATCTACAGTGAAGACGCGTGCAACCCTCCGGCCAATCCATCGTCGATCAAACGCTTCGCAGCCCGCCATACCTGCCCGCTACCACGACAGGAGAGACTGAAATCTCCGCTTTTGCGACCCAGAGCAGGCTGCGATCCAACCCCAAATCGGAGATTCAGGCGAAGGTCGAACTCACCGTGCTCATGGATTACCCTTGCCTCGTTTTTTGGCTCGCCGGTGTAGCCCCGGGAATCTGTTTGGTATACGATTCTATCTATAAGAATACTATAGTTCTAGTCCAGAAACACAGCGCCAGCAAATTGAACGGCTTGACACAGACGGTCATGCACGTCTCTCCGCTCGCGCGGACAAGGCAATGCCACTGAAAGGTTAGAAAATGGAATACGACTACATCGTTGTCGGAGCGGGCGCGGCGGGCTGCGCGATGGCCGCGCGCCTGTCGGAAGATGCGTCAGCGCAGGTACTCCTGATCGAGGCGGGCGGCTCGGACCGCTCGCTGATCGTCGACATGCCCGCCGCCCTGCCGTTTGCGTACGCGAGCAAACGACTGGGCTGGCACTATCAGGCCGGCCCCGAGCCCCATCTGAACGGTCGCTCGATCGACGAAAAGCGCGGGCGCGCGATCGGGGGCAGCACGACCATCAACGCAATGATCTATAACCGGGGCAATCCGCTCGACTACGAAGGCTGGGCTGCAAGCGGGCTCACGGAGTGGTCATATGCACACTGCCTGCCCTATTTCCGGAAGCTTGAGTCTTTTAGTGGAGGCGCAGACCGGTGGCGTGGCGGCGACGGTCCCATGCGCATCATGCGCTGCAAGGCGGATCACAAGCTCCATGAGTGTTTCATGCGCTCGGGTGAGCAGCTCGGCCTGGCTATCACGCCCGACCACAACGGCTTCCGCCAGGAGGGGCTGCATATTGCGCAGGCCTATATTCATGAAGGTCGCCGCTGGTCGGCCGCCCGTGGCTATCTCGACCCGGCCATGCAGCGCAGCAATTTGCATCTGGCAACGGACGCGCTGGTCGAGCGCGTGCTGCTCGATGGCAAGCGGGCGATCGGCGTGCAGTACCAACGCGATGGTGAGCGTGTTGCCGCGCACGCCAGCCGTGAGGTGATCCTGTGCGCGGGTGCGTTCAACTCTCCAAAGATTCTCATGTTGTCAGGCATCGGTGACAGCAACGAACTTCGCGCCCATGGTATCGATGTCAACGTCCACTTGCCGCAAGTCGGCAAGAATCTGGAAAATCATCCGGGTGTGAACCTTCAGTACGCGACTTCGCGTGAAAACTCGCTCGTCTCGCAACTGGGGTTGATGGGCCAGGCCAAACTCGGTCTGAACTGGATGCTGTTCAAACGCGGACTTGGCACCACAAACTTTTTTGAAAGCGGCGCGTTCCTGCGCAGCAATGAACATTACGACTATCCGAACGTGCAGTTCGAGTTCCTGCCGCTGACCCGCTATCTGAAGAATGGCCGGCTGGTTGCCATCCCGGGTTTCCAGTTCTGGCTCGATCTTTCTCGCCCGAAGAGCCGCGGGCGTGTCCTGCTCCGCTCGGCCGATCCCGCGGCTGCACCCGACATTGTCTTCAACCACTTTGCCGAAGCGGACGATATGCGCGACATGATCGATGCGATCCGCCTCGCGCGCCGGATCATCCGGCAGCCCGCCTGGGATGCGGTGCGTGGCGAGGAGCTCGCGCCCGGCGCGCAGGCCCAAAGCGATGACGACCTGAAGGCGTTCGTGCGCTCGAACACCGGCACGTCGTATCACCCGAGCGGCACTTGCCGCATGGGCGTCGACGATGATGCCGTGGTTGACGAGCACGGTCACGTGCGTGGAGTGAACGCACTACGCGTGGTGGACGCATCCATCATGCCTCGAATCGTGACTGCCAATCTCAGCGCCTGCATTCTGATGATGGCTGAAAAGATCGCCGACGATGTTCGCGGTCGCACGCCACTGACACCGTCGGACGCACCATGGTTCAACTCCGCGACCGAGCATGCTGCCGCATAACTGACCACCTGTTGCCCCCCAGCGCGGTCTGCCTAAGCGAGCCGCGCGCCATCCAGCGAGAATTGCCATGTACTCTGAAAACCTCCAGCTCCTGATCGACGGTGAGTGGACCGCCGGTAGTGAAGGCCAGACCTCTCCCCTCTACAATCCGGCGACGGGCGAAGTGATCGCCTCGATACCCAACGCGAGCATCGCTGATCTCGACCGTGCACTCGCAGGTTCGCAACGCGCGTTCCGTCAATGGAAACAGCTGACTGCCGCAGAACGCTATAAGGTGCTGAACCGCGCAGCTGATCTGATCGAGGCTCGCAAGTCCGAGATCGCCCGCACGATGACGCAGGAAAATGGCAAGCCTCTCAACGAAGCCGCTGGCGAAGTCCAGTTTTCCGCCGACGCCGTGCGCTGGTACGCCGAGGAAGCGCGCCGCGCATATGGCCGGGTCATTCCCGCACGTACGCCGGGGGTCCGCCAGCTTACGCTGAAGGAGCCGGTCGGTCCGGTGCTCGGATTCGCCGCATGGAATTTTCCAGCCGGCAACGTCGCCTTGAAAGTCAGCGCCGCACTCGCCGCAGGCTGCACGATTATCGTGAAGCCGAGCGACGAGACGCCCGGTACGGCCGTCGCGATCGGCCGGTGCTTCCAGGATGCGGGGTTGCCTGCCGGCGCCCTGAATATCGTCTTCGGGTCGCCCGCACCGATTTCCGAACATCTCATCAGGTCGCCCATTCCGAAGAAGGTCTCGCTGACGGGTTCGACACCCGTAGGAAAGCTGTTACAACGGCTTGCATCAGATACGCTGAAGCGCTGCACGATGGAACTGGGCGGCCACGCACCAGTGCTCGTGTTCGAAGATGCGGATCTCGACTACACGGTCAACGCACTCGTTGCGGCGAAATTCCGCAACGCTGGCCAGGTATGTACGTCACCCACGCGCTTCTACGTCCATCGCAACATCTACGAGCGCTTCATCGAGAAGTTTGCGGAACGCACCCAGCAACTCGCCGTTGGCAACGGTCTGGAAGACGGCGTGCAAGTCGGCCCGATGATCACCGAGCGCCGCCTCGAAGCCGTCGATGCCCTCGTGCATGATGCCGTCTCGCAAGGCGCTCGTGTAGTAACCGGCGGCCAACGCCTGAACCGTGCCGGTTACTTCTATGCTCCTACCGTGCTCCGGGACGTTTCCGACCAGGCGCGCATCATGCAAGAAGAACCCTTCGGTCCGCTCGCACCGATTACGCCATTCGACAGCTTCGACGAAGTGATCGAGCGTGCGAACTCGCTGACGCTTGGGCTGGCCGCCTACATCTTCACTCGCGACGGCTCGACGGCCGCGCGCGCAAGCGAAGCATTGGACGCGGGACAGATCGGCGTGAATGGGACATCCGTTCACGAAGTCGAGACGCCGTTCGGCGGGGTCAACGAATCGGGATACGGCCACGAGAGCGGCGTAGAAGGCCTTGAGGCCTATCTGCGCACGAAAATGATCTCCGATCGTCAACTCCCGCCCGTGAACACCTGATAAGCCCGTGGAATTCCGGCGCGCGATACGCGCTGCGCGCCGGAACTCCCCCTGACGCGGCGCCCCCCCCAACCTCCCTATCTGGAATTGAAACTCGTGAGCACCACTAAGGATAACGAAACGATAATCGTGGTAGGTGCAGGAATCGTTGGGAGCGCGACCGCATTGGCGCTCACGCAGCGCGGTGTCAATGTGCTGGTGATTGACAGGCTCGACCCGGGCCAGGGTTGTTCATACGGCAACGCGGGCATCGTCGCCGTCGATCATATCGCACCACTTGCCAATCTCGATACGCTGCGCGCGATTCCGTCGATGCTGTTCAATCCTGCGGGTCCGCTACGGTTGCGCGCGAGTGCGCTTGCCACGCTCGCGCCGTGGTTCTTCCGGTTTGCGCGCGAGTCCATGCCGACACGCTTTCGTGCCAACATGCGCGCGCTGGCAAATCTGATCTGCGCCTCGCCTGCAGCCTGGAATCGTCTCTGCGCGACTGGAGTGACGGCAAACGTATACCGTGACACGGGCACGCTCTATGTCTACGAACGTGTTGCCGGTGACGCAGACCGACCAACAATTAACACAGACGAAGCTCGTCACCTCGCAAACCTCGACCAGTACGGAGTGCGCTACACCACGCTTAGCGCCGAGGCGGTTCGAAAACAGTACTTACCCGCTTTGAAGGTTGGCATCGATCACGGCCGCTTCTTGCCTGATATGGCGTCAATCGTCAATCCGGCTCGCGCCGTGCGGCAGATCATGCAGACGGCGTGTAGCGCTGGCGCGCGGTTCGTACGCGACGACGTACGAACCGTACGCCGCCGCGCGCCGGGCATCATCGAAGTTAGTACGCCAGAACGCACATACTGCGCGGCGAAAGTGATCCTATGTGGTGGCGTCGCGACGCGCACGCTACTCAAACAGCTCGGCAGATCCATTCCGCTCATCCGGGAGCGCGGATATCACCTCATGCTGCAATCGCCCGGTACCGAATTGCTACCTCTTCCGGTAGCGTTCATGCGCGGCGGCTTTACCTGCAATCCGATGGAAGAAGGCGTGCGACTTGCCGGTACGGTTGAGTTCGGTGCGCGCGACGCTCCTGACTGGCGACGGGCGGATATGCTGGCCGCGCATTTCGCAAGCGTCTTCGGGTTCAAGGGCGAAATTAGCATCGCCTCGCGATGGGTCGGCGATCGCCCAACCTTGCCTGACTACCTGCCGGTTATCGGTGCATTGCCGGACGACCCGGATGTGCTCGTCGGCACCGGCCACCAGCATCTTGGCCTCACGTCCGGCCCGTTGACGGGTGAACTGCTTGCGCAGCTTGTCACCGCGGCGCCAACTTCGATCGATCTCACACCATTCAGACTCGATCGCTTTTAAGAGTGGTGCAGCCCGTCGTCCGGGCCGCACCATCCAGCTTTCACGCTTCGAACTGCGCTTCCAGCAAGTCGAGGCTTGCGAGTTCGTCAACACTCAGTTCGATACCGTCACGCAGTGACTGCTCCCGTATCGCGAGACGCCGTTCACCCGGCAAGCGCGACTGCCCCGCGGCGAGCACTTGAGCAAGCAGTTCGTCTACCCGTGTGGCAAAGTCCGCGAGCCCCGCGCTGCCCGTTCGCGGATCAATCAGCAACAGTGTCTGCCCGGTTCGCGGCGTCGACGCGCCGGGCATGGCAGCAAGATCACATTCGAACGAGAACTGTCCGCCTGCTAGAGCCGCGCACAGCACTTCGACCATGATCGCGATGGATGCGCCCTTGTGACCGCCAAAGGTGCGCAGCGCGCCACCGCCGACGATCTCGGCCGGATCGCTCGTCGGCTCGCCGTGACGATCCACTCCGATGCCAGGCGGCAGTGTCCGGCCCTCGCGCATGGCTATCTTCACGTCGCCGTGCGCCATTGCCGAAGACGCCTGATCGAAAACAAACGGTGCACCGGACGCTCTCGGCGAAGCAAACGCTATTGGATTCGTGCCGAATACCGGCAGCCTCCCGCCATGCGGTACGACCGATTTCATCGAGTTGACGATCGCGATAGCCACCAGGCCGCGCTCGGCGAACGGTTCGACATCGAGCGCCAACGCGCCCAGATGATGCGAGTTCCGTATTGCGATCACGGCAACACCGTTGTGTCGGGCCTTGTTAATGGCGAGTTCCGACGCCGCCGCGAGCGCAGGGACAGCGTAGCCGTTTTTTGCGTCGACGCGGACGAACCCAGCCGCGACGTCTTCGACACGTGGAACGGCATGACCGTCCACCCAGTTGCCCCGTAGACTGGACACGTAACCCTGCATGCGGAAGATGCCGTGGCTCCTGGCACCATCGCGCTCCGCTCCCGCGCAATTGCTCGCGAGTTGTGCGGCGACAATCGACGAGCAGCCAGCCCTCTCGAGAATCCGCTGCAACCGTTCGGTGAGTGCTTTAAAACTTACCCTTGACGACATCATGTTTCCCGTCAATCGCATTTAAAGAAACACAACGGCCTGCACCGCCAGCGCAGCCGTTGATGGGCACTCAATTCGATGACGTCCGCGTGATGGTCGGGGTCCATACACCATTCTTTACGACATACAGCGTTGAAGCCGCATCCTTCAGGGAGCCATCAGCGGCAAACGCGATCTTGCCTGTTACCCCTTCGAAGTCAGTTGCTTTCAGGCGCACGCGCCACTCGGCCGGGTTCGTCGACTTGGCAGCCTGCATCGCCTTGATAGCGGCCCACGTGGCGTCATACGACGTTGGTGCATATGAGAGCACGTCTACGCCAAACCGCTGGCGAAAACGCTGTGCAAAGTCGCGCCCGGCTGTCGTGGTGCCAAGCGGTGAGCCGTATTGCCACCCCATCACACCTTCGGCGGCACCGCCCGCCAGCTTGACGAAGTCCGTGTCACAAATGCCGCCGCCGACAAGCTGTGAGCGCAAGCCAAGCTGCTTCATCTGCTTTGCAACGAGACTCGCCTGCGCATCGAGGCCGCCGAAGAACACCAGGTCCGCATTCAATCCCTTGAGGTTGGTCAGTTGGGTACGGAAGTCCACTGCTTTGTCTGTCGTGAATTCACGGGCAACGATATTGCCGCCCGCTGCCTGCACCGCCTTCACGAACGCATCAGCTTGACCCTGCCCAAACGCGGTCCGGTCGTCGAGGACCGCAATGCGTTTTGCGCCCGTCGTCTTCACCGCGTAAGCACCCGCATTGCCCGAGAGCTGCGCATCGGTCGAAACCGTCGAGTAGACGTATTTCAGGCCGCGCGACGTGACGACCGGACTCGTCGCGGCAGGATTGATCATCGGTAATCCCGCGCGATCGTATATCGTCGATGCGGGAATCGTCACGCCCGAGTTGAAATGACCGATAACGACGCTCACTCCGTCGTCCACGAGTTTCTGGGCGACCTGCACGCCGATCCGCGGGTCGCCCTGATCGTCCTGAGCCTCGAGCTCGAAGGTTACCGTCTGGTTTGCGATCTTCACGCCCTGCGCCTGAGCGTCTTCCAATGCGAGCCGTACCCCGTTTTCCATGTCCTTTCCGTATCCCGCGTTTGAGCCGGTAAGCGGCGCTGAAAAACCGATCTTCACGACAAGATTGTCGGCGCGCGCGAAGGCGCTGGAAAACACGAACGGAAGCGCAGGCAGAACCACCCGGAGAATCCTGGCAATGCGAAATTTCATCGTTTGCTCCTGAAGAAAGAAATGTGCGAACTGGTAAGCGGCCTGCTGTGAAGTGCTCCTATGAAACCACTAACTTATGGTATACGATTATCAATGTACGTATACTCAAAATTGTTAGCAACGGGAATTTCCCTTATTGTCCGTAGGCTGGCGCCCCTTGCGCAGATTTCAGGAGACCTTATGTCGATTGGTATCGTTGGTATCGACCACCCCGTAATAGCCGTCCGTAGCATGGAGGAATCGAAGGCTACTTACCAAAAACTGGGCTTCACCGTTCCACCACGCGGGAGCCACATCGAATGGGGCACCGGCAACTGGTGCATCATGTTCGAGAAGAACTATTACGAGCTTCGAGGTATCGTCGATGCGGCCCGCTATACGCACGGCCTTGAGCATTTTCTCGAAGTGCGCGAGGGCCAGATGGGCGTTGCTTTCCGCTCTGACCTCGACAATCGCGACCTCCATCAGCGTGCGGCGGGTGCCGGCTTGCACCCCGCCGCGCCGCGCGAACTGACCCGGAACTTCGAACTCGAGACGGGAAACATTCCGGTTTCGTTTCGCCTCGTATTTTTCGATCCGGTCGAAGCACCGGCGTTGATGGCGTCGCTCGTTTGCGAGCACCTCACCCCGGAGCGTTTGCGCAAACCGGAATATCTGCATCATGCAAATACCGCCACGGACGCAGTCGGGCTCACATCGGTCGTTGCAAATACAGATGGCGTCGCCCAGCAGCTTGCCGTACTTTTCGGTGACGAAGCCGTTCGCGCCACGCAGGACGAGGTGCTGGCCGTTCTGCCGGATGGCAGCACCGTGCGCGTGCTCAACGAATCGGCAGCAGCACGAGAAGGTCTAGCGCTCGACGGTGTCGCCGCACCGTATCTGTCCAACGTGACGATCCGCGTGGCCAACCTGGCAACCACAGAGCGCGTGCTGAACGCCAACGCCGTGCCGTTCAGGCGCGCTGGTGAATACGTTCGCATTGCGCCTGCCCAAGCGTGTGGTACCTACCTTGAGTTTACCGAGGGCTAACTGGTGAGCGCGGACAGCAAGACTTTGTTAGCCGGCGAGCCGCTAGCGCTGCCCGGGTCGCTTTGGGCGGACACGGCTATCGCCGCGCCCCAACTTGCCCCGCTCGTTGGTCACATCGAAACGGACGTCGCGATTATCGGCGCGGGCTTTACGGGACTGTCGGCCGCGATTCATCTCGCCGAAGCGGGCGTGCGTTGCATCGTCGTCGATGCCGCCCAGCCCGGCTGGGGCGCATCCGGAAGAAACAACGGTCAGGTGATCGCTGGGCTCAAGCAGGACCCGGACGTCGTTGAGGCGCTCTGGCCAGGCGCGGCAGGTGAAAAGCTGGTGCAATTCGGCAGTGACGCGCCCGCGAAAGTATTCGATCTCATTCGCCGCCTCCGAATCGATTGTGCGGCGCGCAATTCCGGCTGGATACAACCTGCGTTCACTCGCTCGGGAATCGCGGCCGTCGAGCGGCGATGCAACTCATGGCGCAAACGAGGTATCGCCACACAGCAGCTCGAAGGCGAAGCACTCGCAAGCTTGCTTGGCACAAAGCGTTACAAACTGGGATGGCTCGATCCGCGTGGTGGTTCGGTGCAGCCGCTCAGTTACGCACGAGGCCTCGCACTTGCGGCGCTCGCCCTTGGCGTGGAAATCCATGATCGCACGCGCGTCGAATCTATCGACGGCACGCTTGGGCACTTCGTTGTGACGGTCAACGGCGGCGGAAAGATTGCTGCCAGGCAAGTTATCGTCGCGACGGGCGCCTATGCCGACGAGCTCGTTCCGCGCCTGCCCCGCTCGTTTGTTGCTGTGCGAACTGCCCAGATAGCCACCGCCCCTTTGCCTCGCGCACTTCGCGAAGCGATCCTGCCGCAGGGCAATGTCGCTTCGGATACACGCCAGCTATTGACGTCCTTCCGGCAGTCGCCGGACGGTCGACTCGTGATGGGCGGGTCGGGTGCCACTGCTGGCCTCGACCACGCGAAGATCGTGCCGTATCTGCAACGTGCCGGGGACGAGTTATTCGGGGCGATCGGCAGGCTTGATTGGCAATATGCCTGGAGCGGCTTTTTCGCCGTCACGACCGACCACCTGCCGCACGTGCACGAGCCGCAACCGGGACTGCATGTCTCGGTGGGCTGCAACGGGCGCGGAATCGCAATATCGACGGCGCTGGGGATGGAACTTGCGCAACGCGTCACTGGTGCACCGAAGGAAGACATGTCCGTGCCCGTTACAGATATCCGCACGGTACCATTCCACGCCTTCCGCTCACTTGGCGTCGCCACCGCAACCCGCTATAAGCGGCTACAAGATAGACTGGCACTGTAAAAAGCGATTCGTCGGCCGTCATTTCCTGCACGACAACGTATCCGATAGTATAATTTTCGTATATCAGCAGCGTGTCACACCGATGCGGCGGGCAAGCCGCGTCTACGCGATCCTTACGCAAGTGGAAGGACAGTTCAAAATGGCCCAGACGAAAACCGTCAAGAAAACGATGTCGGCGACGCAAGGCGCGTACGTCGAACTCAAGCGCCGCATCCTCGATGGCGAGCTTGCGGAAGGTTCGCCCATCCGGCAGGATGAAGTCGCGGCGCAACTCGGCGTGAGCAAAATTCCTGTGCGCGAGGCGCTCATGCGCCTGCAATCTGAAGGGCTTGTGAAGTTCACGCCGAACGTTGGCGCGGTCGTTGCGACGCTGACCATCATGGACTACATCGAGATGCTCGACATGCGGCTTGCTCTTGAATGCCGTGCGCTCGAACTCGCAGTGCCGAACATGGCATCCTCGGATATTGCACGCGCGCGTGAACTGCTTTCTGCATATCATTCCGCCATGAAAGACGAGGAATGGAGCGATCTCAATGCGCAATTCCATGACACGCTTTACGCGCCCTCTGACCGTCCCCGGCTGCTAGCGACAATTCAGTCCGTGCAAGAACACATGGGACGGCTGCTGCGTCTGCGGGTCACCATGGCTGCGCAGCATGAGCGCTCACATGAAGAGCACGTGAAGATTCTGGATGCCTGCGAGCGCGGCGATGTAAAGGACGCCGTGCGCCTGCTGCGAAAGCATATCGAACAGACGCAGCGCGAGGTGCAGGGATATTTCCGGAACAACCAGCGGGCGGCCAAGGCGTCCTGACGTACTGAACGCACAGCACGGCGCATGCGGCAAGCCGCGCCGCAGTCTGTAGCTTTTCCTGACGCGCTATTTCACTTGGGTTGCGCGTAGAACTTGCCCGCATGCGCCCAGTCGGTCGGCGCAATCTCGATGAACATTACATCGATCGACTCGATCGGGCACTTCAAAACCTCCACGGTCAATCGCGTCACCTCTTCGACGTATTTTGACTTCTGCTCGTGCGTGCGGCCGGGCGACAGTTCGATGCGGACGATGGGCATGACTTCCACTCCTTCAGAATTGCGTGAATGACGGGACGGTCGGCAACAAAATATGCAGACCATATAACCTACTAAATTAACTTTTAGTATACCATTTCAAAAATAGAGTGTAGGTTATTCCACCGTTGCCTGCGCCCACGCACAGATCTGCGTGCGCATCGTCACGCTGTCGCTTAACAAGTTGGCATTCGCGCGTTCTGACCGGTTTCAATGCTTCCAGCAGAAACTATCGTCAGCAACGTTCGTCTGTGCCTCGCTCATATTCTCTTTCCGATCTTGCGGTGCTCGTTGCGAGCGAATCAATCACAGTTTCCGCGATAGCGGATACATCTGCGCACCCCAACAGCGTCATCGCAGTACTCATTTCATCCTTTAGAAGAGCCAATACATGCGCGACCCCTGTCGCTCCACGCGCTGCCAATCCGTATAACGGCGCCCTGCCAAGCAGTACGCCACTGGCGCCCAGTCCGAATGCTTTCACTACGTCGGATCCACGACGGACTCCACCATCGACGAAAACGTCGAAAGCCGCCCCCGTTCGTTCTCTCACCTCCCGCACCAGTTCTACTGGAGACAGGGTGCCATCAAGCTGTCGGCCGCCATGGTTCGACAGAACAACACCGTCGGCACCGTGCCTCTTTGCAAGGCAAGCATCCGCTGAACGCAAAACGCCTTTGATCAGGATGCGTCCGTTCCAGTGCTTTTTTATCCAATCAATGTCCTTCCATGACAGCGCGCGATCCATCTGGCGCGCCAAAGTCGCGGCGTTTTGTGCCAGGTCCGGATGCTCGCCGAGCGCCTTCGCAAGGTTCACGAGTTGAGGCGTGCCGCTCCAAGCTGTCCGAAGTGCCCATACAGGATGTCTTAGAAGGTCGGCAAGCAAACGAAATGTGAACGGCAAAGGCAGTCGGAAATTGTTGTGCACGTCATGGTCGCGCTTGCCATGAACCGGTGTGTCCACTGTCAATAACAACGTGGTGAATACGTCGATCAAAGCGATATACCGCGGGCGTTGGAATGCGGCAAGACGAGGCGCAAGCCAATCGTAGAATGAGACGGGATCAATCGTCGCGCCAGCGCGGGGTTGTACAAAGAGCTTGATATCCTGCTCGCCGATCTCCGTGTCGACGCCGATCGCGGCACAGTCGTCGATATCGTCATGTGTGCCCGCAACGTGCTCAATTTCCCACGCTGATACGTTCTCTCCGCGATGGCGAATGCTATCGGTCATTCGGCCGTGGAAGTAGAGGCGTAGTTGTTCGTCGAATGAGCCGATGTCGCCGGTATAAAAAACGCCATCACGCATCGTTTTTCGTGTTGTCTCGGCATCCTTGAAGTATCCCTGCGTGATGCAGCCGGCAGCTTTCTCTTTTACGACAATCTGGCGACCATCGCGTTCGACAAAATCATCTTTGAAGGATCTTTGTCGATCAAATGCGTTGTGGTAAATGCAGGTATCGAAGGTGATCACGATCGCGCAGGATGCGGTACGCCTCATGCTCAGTCAGAATTGTGCATCGCACAGTGAATTCTCCCGATGCTGCAGACTTTGTTGTACCCGAACGACGAAGCTTACGTTCCTGCAGACTTTGTTGTGCACCGATACCGCCATCAAAGAAAAGCTGATTTGGCCGGTGCCGTTAGAAAGTTCCAGCCATTCGTTGGACCGCGCTTCAGACTCGCCCCGGCCTTCGACCTCAAATTGAATAGTCCAACTTGGTCTCTGGGAAGCTCTTGGGCACAGCAAATTTTGCTTTGTAATCTTTGATTATCGCCGCCAGCTCGTTGTCCGAACCGAGACGCCTCGCTACCGAGCAGCCGACGATCAAATTGGCAACAGATCGTGTCGACCACACCGAAATAGTAAGGCCGAAGTAAGCAACTGCTGTCGTTCACTAATTCGCTCGCTCACTTGTGTTCCAGCCCGTCTTGCTCGCCGAAACCCAACAGTGAGGGTCGAAGCATCTCCCAGCAGTCGATTCTCCAGACAAATATGGAAGCAAATTGCAATAATCCTATGGCGGCTTACAGATACTGGCAAGTGCAATCTTATATTTCGGACTACTTATTTACACACGGAGCACCCGTCGCGCTTTCGACTTAGATGCAGTGTGCAAGACGCTCTATCTCCAATAATATTATTTCAACTAAAACATTGGCTTATACGCATTTTTCACGATACGACAGTATAAGTTCAGGCCTATTTGCACGAAATCCACAGTCCTGCAGAAGTGCAGGCTTTTTTGCACGCCGACACCTATCGCCCCATCCGCAGTAGTGTTTTCACCCATATCGTTAAGTTCCGATATATGATTCGTTCTGTAGCGATGCATGTCGCGCACGCCCTGCGGCGTGCCGGTTGCCGAATCACCTGAAAACCATCCACATGACGCCCGATTTCGACGCGATCCACAAAGCGCTGGCCAACCCGGTCCGCCGGGAGATTCTCGGCTGGCTGCGCGAGCCGCACGCGCATTTTGCCGATCAGGAGTTGCCGCTCGACCACGGCGTGTGCGCGGGCAAGATCGACTCGCGCTGTGGTCTGTCGCAGTCCACCGTGTCGGCGCACCTGGCCGCGTTGCAGCGCGCGGGGCTCGTCACGTCGAAACGGGTTGGTCAATGGGTGTTTTTCAAACGCAACGAGCCCGTCATTCAGGCGTTCCTCGAATACATGAACACGAAGCTCTGAGCGCCGCATTCGCATCGCCGCGCTTCCTTTTTCACGCAGTTTTTTTTGAGGCTCGGGCCTTGCCCGCCGCCAAAGGTGAACTCTTATGCCGACTCTTTTCGATCCGCTGCAAATTGGCGATATCACGCTGCCGAACCGCATCATCATGGCGCCGCTCACGCGTCAGCGCGCCGAGGAAATCCGCGTGCCGAACGCGTTGATGGCGCGCTACTACGCCGAGCGCGCGAGCGCCGGTCTGATCCTCAGCGAAGCGACGTCGGTCACGCCGCAAGGCGTCGGCTACGCCGAAACGCCGGGCATCTGGTCGCAGGAGCAGGTCGAAGGCTGGAAGCTCGTCACGCAGGCCGTGCACGAGGCGGGCGGCAAGATCTTCCTGCAGCTCTGGCACGTCGGCCGTATTTCGGATCCGCTGTTCCTGAACGGCGAGTTGCCGGTCGCGCCGAGCGCGATCGCGGCGGGTGGTCACGTGAGCCTCGTGCGTCCCGAGCGTCCGTTCGTGACGCCGCGCGCGCTCGAGCTCGATGAAATCGCCGGTGTCGTCGAAGCGTTCCGCGAGGGCGCGGAAAACGCCAAGGCCGCGGGCTTCGATGGCGTCGAAGTGCACGGCGCGAACGGCTATCTGCTCGACCAGTTCCTGCAGGACAGCACCAACAAGCGTACCGATGCCTACGGCGGCCCGATCGAAAACCGCGCGCGTCTGCTGCTCGAAGTCACCGACGCGTGCATCAGCGTGTGGGGCGCAAACCGCGTCGGCGTGCATCTCGCGCCGCGCCGCGACGCGCACACGATGGGCGATTCCGATCCGGCCGCAACGTTCGGCTATGTCGCGCGCGCACTCGGCAAGCGCAAGATCGCGTTTATCGCGGCACGTGAAGCGCTCGGCGACGACCGCCTCGGCCCGCAGTTGAAGGAAGCGTTCGGCGGCCCGTATATCGCGAACGAGAAGTTCACCAGGGAAAGCGCGCAGCAGGTGCTCGACTCCGGTGAAGCGGATGCGGTGGCCTGGGGTCAGTTGTACATCGCGAATCCGGATCTGGTGCGCCGCTTCGCTGAAGATGCGCCGCTGAACAAGCCGGTCCCGGCGACGTACTATGCGCGCGGCGAAGTCGGCTACACCGATTATCCGGCGCTCGAAACGGTGTAATCGGTAGCCACAGCGGGCTCATGTCCGCTGTATGAAATGACAAAGCGGCGGGCGTGACTGAATTCCAGTCACGCCCGCCGCTTTTGGTGCGCTAGACAAGCTCGCGCCGCATAAACACCCGTTTCGATTCATCGAGTCCGCGCGCGATATGCGCGTCGCGCCGCGCGAGCAACGCCGCGTCGAGCTCCGACGTGTCGAGATCGCGAAACCCGAGCCGTCGGTAATACGGCGCATTCCACGGCACGTCGCGATACGTCGACAGCACCAGCTGTGTCAATTGTCGCGCGCGCGCGATTCGCGCGACCTCTTCGATCAATGCCGCGCCGATGCGCCTGCCCGCGTGCGAGCTCAGCACATCGAGTTCCTGAACGTAGATGCGCGTCGGCTGCGGCTCGAACATCACGAAGCCCGCGCAGATCGTCTGCTGGTCGAGCGCGACGATGATCTCGCGCGCCTCGATCTTGCGCTCGACGACCTCGCGCGCCATAGGCGGCGCGTCGGCAATCCCGGTCATGCCGACGCTGACGAAACGCAGGCCCGCTTCGAATTCGATGGCACGAATCGTTTCGGCATCGTGCAAAGCGGCAAATCGGAAGGTGATGGCGGAATCGTGCGACATGGCGTTGCGTCCGATGAAGACCGCCCGAGTTTGACATCGGCACCGCTACATCGACAAGCGGCATATGGCATAAACTCGCGCAAGCGCCCTGCACGCACGCTCGCGGGACTACACTCATCACATCCGAACGCCACCCGAGGCCACGCCAAGATGAACCTGATGAATGTGCTGCAGATCGCGCTGCACCTCGACCAGCATCTGAGCGCGCTGATCGTGCAGTTCGGCACGGCAATCTACGCACTGCTGTTTGTCGTCGTGTTCGTCGAATACGGTTTTCTGCCGCTGTTCTTTCTGCCCGGCGATCCGCTGATCTTCATCTGCGGCGCGCTCGCGGCCACCGGCGCGTTGAACGTGTGGATCATCGCGCCCGTGCTGTTCGTCGCGACGGTGGCCGGCAGCAGCGTCGGGTACGCGATCGGCCATGCGGTCGGCGACAAGGTCTATATCCGCAACTACTACTGGCTCAATCGCGATGCGCTGCGCCGCGCCCACGTGTTCAGCGAGACGCGCGGCCGCCTGACCTTCCTGCTGTCGCCGTTCATCGCCGTGGTGCGCACGTTCGCGCCGTTCGCCGCGGGCGTGTCGCGCATGACGTTCTCACGCTTCGTCGCGTTCGTCACCGCCGGCGCGGCGCTGTGGGTGGTCTCGCTGATCGCGGGCGGCTATCTGTTCGGCAACGTGCCGGTGGTGCGCGAGCATCTGAGTTCGCTGGTGTTGCTGGGACTCGCGCTCGGCGGTGCGATGCTCGTCGGCGGAGCGGTATGGCGCTTTTTCAACCGGCGCATGCGGGCGCGCTGAGGCCATCGTGGCGACGTTTCGGCGTACGGCCTCCCGCCACCTCAAAACTTGACCCGGGCGAGATACGAAGGTAACCTTATCAGGAAACCTTCACATCATGTCATCGCACGAGTTCACCGCATGACCCAATCCCCTCCCGCAGTTACTCCGGAAGAACTTCATACGCTCGCCGAAGATCTGCGCGTGCTGGCGGGCAAGCTGCGCCGGCGTCTGCGCGAAGAGTCGCATGTCGGCGACTTCACGCCGTCGCAGGTGCAGGTGCTGAACTTGCTGGAACGCGAAGGCCCGGCCACCGTCACCTCGCTCGCGCGTGCGCACGGCATGCGGCCGCAGTCGATGGGAGAAACGCTCGCGGTACTGAAAGCCGCGGGGCTCGTCAGCGGCACGCCCGATCCTAACGATGGACGGCAGACGGTTCTGTCGCTGACACCCTCCTTTCGCAAGAAGGTCAAGGCAAGCCGCGCGGCACGCGAAGACTGGCTGTACCGCACGATTGAAACGCGTTTCACGGCAGCCGAACAGCAACAACTCGCGACGGGCGTCGATCTGCTGAAACGCCTCGTCGATTTGTAACTCGCGATTCGCGCACACGCGTCTCGCCACTCGCAGGAGCACTTCATGGCACTCACGACTCTCGACGCCAAAACCGCACTGGTCGTCGTCGACCTGCAGCGCGGCATCGTCGCGCTGCCCACCGCCCCCCATCCGGCCCGCGAAATCGTCGAACGCTCGGTTACGCTGCTCGATGCGTTCCGCCGCCACGGCCTGCCCGTCGTGCTCGTGAACGTCACCGCCGGCGCACCGGGCCGCACCGACCAGGGTCGCCACTCCGCCGACTTCCCGCCCGGCTTCGCCGACCTTCTGCCCGAACTGAAGCAGCAGCCGTCGGACCATCTGGTCACGAAGCGCACGTGGGGCGCCTTCACGAACACGGACCTGGCCGCGTATCTGCAACAGCAAGGCGTCACGCAAGTGGTGCTCGTCGGTATCGCGACCAGCATCGGCGTCGAATCGACCGCGCGCTTCGCGAGCGAGGCGGGCCTGAACGTCACGCTCGTCGTCGACGCGATGACCGATCTGAACGCCGACGCGCACGGCAACAGCATCACGCGCATCTTCCCGCGCCTCGGCGAAACCGGCACGACGCGGGAAGTGCTCGATCTGCTCGAACGTTCGCGCGCTGAAAGCCTGAATTGAAGCGGGCCGCTACCCGCATGCGCCCCACCCCGCGTTGAGGAAACCCCTGCCGTGAGCACCACGTTCCGTTCGCTGCGCATATTCAACTATCGTGTCTGGGCGAGCGGCGCGATCGTCTCGAACATCGGCACATGGATGCAGCGCACGGCGCAGGACTGGCTCGTGCTCACCGAGCTTACGCATCACAACGCGACGGCGGTGGGCATCGTGATGTCGCTGCAGTTCGGACCGCAGATGCTGTTGCTGCCGCTCACCGGCTACGCGGCCGATCACTTCGACCGCCGCAAGCTGCTGTTCGCGACCCAGGCGGCAATGGGTACGCTGGCGCTCGCGCTCGGTCTGCTCACGGTCACGGGGCTCGTGCAGCTATGGCAGGTCTACGTATTCGCGGGCCTGCTCGGCTGCGTGACCGCGTTCGATTCCCCCGCACGCCAAACCTTCGTATCCGACCTCGTCGGCGAACGCGATCTCGCGAATGCCGTCGCGCTGAACTCCACGTCGTTCAACGCCGCGCGCATGCTCGGGCCAGCGGTCGCGGGTCTGTTGATCGCGTCGGTGGGCAGTGGCTGGGTGTTTCTGATCAACGCGCTTTCGTTCGTCGCCGTGCTCGGTGCACTGCGCATGCTGCGGCTGGACCAGTTACATATCAAGTCGCGCAATGTGCGCTCGCGCGGCAGCTTCGTCGAAGGCTTCAAATATGTCTGGACACGCCCCGATCTGAAGGCGGCGCTCCTGATGCTGTTCCTGATCGGCACCTTCGGCCTGAACTTCCCGATCTTCATCTCGACGATGTCCGTCACCGCGTTCCGTGCGGGCGCGGGCGAGTACGGCGTGCTCAGCTCGACGATGGCGATTGGCTCGGTCACCGGCGCTCTGCTGGCCGCGCGCCGCGCGCGGCCCACCATGGGGCTGCTGCTCGGCGCCGGCGCGATGTTCGGCGTCGGCTGCACGGCGGCTGCGCTGATGCCGAACTACGTGCTGTTCGGCATCGTGCTGATCGCGATCGGCGTGTCGACGCAGACCTTCACCACCTCGACCAATAGCCTCGTGCAACTGACCACCGAACCGGCCATGCGCGGCCGCGTGATCGCGATCCTGCTCGCGATCGCGCTCGGCGGCACACCGCTCGGCGCGCCGGTGGTCGGCTGGGTCGCCGACCGTTTCGGGCCACGCTGGGCTCTCGGCGTCGGCGCTGCATCGGGCTTCGGCGCCGCGCTCGTCGGACTTGTCTATCTGATGCGATACCGGCAACTGCGTTTCTATCGCGAAGGCTGGCGCCTGCGTTACAGCATCGAAGATCCGCGGCCCGTCACGGCCACCACGGTCATTCCCGACTCCGTAACGACGGTTCAGCGTAGCGAGCTGGACGAGGCGGAAGAGGATACGGCTTCGAGCGTGTAAAAGCGCAAGCGTGTGAGCACCGGATCCTGGCAGGCGCAGCTCAGAGTCCGCCCACGCCGCGCGTCACCCGTGCACACGGTCCGTGCGTCAGCTGCTCCCTGAGAAACTCGATGCACACCTGAATCCGCGCCGACGACGACAAGCGCTCGGCCGTCACCGCCCACACTCCCGTATCCCTCCTTCGCCCACTGCACGACGATGTCGCTCAGATTCGACGCGACCGTGCCCGTCACCTTCACGCTCCTTTCGCCATGCGGCCCGCTCAGGCGCCAGACCCCGAAGCGGTCGTCGCGGCCGCGAAACAGTGCGGCAAGGGGCAGTCGCTTGAAGCCGGTTTGAATGCAATGCCCGGCGCACTCAGGCCGTGGTTAACCCGGAGTGCGCCGCGCCAGCTCGTGACACGCGTCGATCCATCCCGTTGTGCCGCACCGCGGCAACGAGACCAGGAAAATCCTGGCTTGCGCGGCGCCCGTTTAAAGGCGCCAATGATTCAGCCGTAGAAGCTGACAAAAACATTTCCCATTCAGGAGACGTCATGCAAACGAACGCATCGGCAAGCAGCGGGCATAGCTCGCAGGCGCGCAAGGCTACCGCCAGCGGCTGGATCGGCTCGGCACTCGAGTACTACGATTTCTTCATCTATGCGCAGGCCGCCGCCCTGATCTTTCCTCAGCTGTTCTTCCCTTCCGGTAATCCCAAGATCGCGATCGTCGCATCGCTCGCAACCTACGGCGTCGGCTACGTCGCGCGGCCGATCGGCGCGGTCGTGCTCGGGCACTGGGGCGATACACACGGGCGCAAGAATGTACTGCTCGTCTGCATGTTCCTGATGGGTCTGTCGACGATGGCGGTCGGTCTGCTGCCGACCTATCAGCACGTCGGCTTTCTCGCGCCGGTGCTGCTCGTCGTGCTGCGACTGATCCAGGGTTTCGCGGTCGCTGGTGAAATCTCGGGCGCCAGTTCGATGATCCTCGAACACGCGCCATTCGGGCGACGCGGCTTTTACGCGAGCTTCACGCTGCAAGGCGTGCAGGCCGGCCAGATTCTGGCCGCCGCGATCTTCCTGCCGCTCGCCTATTTCATGAACGACGCCTCGTTCAATGCGTGGGGCTGGCGCATTCCGTTCCTGCTCAGCGCGGTCGTGCTGATCGCCGGGTACATCATCCGCCGCGAAGTCGAGGAAACGCCCGCGTTCGAGAAGGAGGACGCGAGCGGCGGCGTGCCGCGCTCGCCGATCGTCGAAGCATTCAAGTACAACTGGGGCGACATGCTGCGCGTCGTGCTGTGCTCGCTGATGAACGTGATCCCGGTCGTCGCGACGATCTTCGGCGCGGCGTACGCGGTGCAGCCGTCGTACGGCATCGGCTTTTCGAAGAGCCTGTATCTGTGGATTCCGGTGATCGGCAACATCGTCGCGGTGCTGGTGATTCCGTACGTGGGCAATCTGTCCGACCGGATCGGGCGGCGTCTGCCGATCATCGTCGGCGCGCTCGGCGCAGGGCTGCTTTCTTTCGCGTATCTGTACGCGATCAGCATCCACAACGTGCCGCTTGCGATGGTGGTGTCGATCCTGATGTGGGGCGTCATCTATCAAGGCTACAACGCGATCTTCCCGAGCTTCTACCCGGAACTGTTCCCGACCCGTTCGCGCGTCTCCGCGATGGCGATCGGCCAGAACATCGGCACGACGATCACCGCGCTGCTGCCGGCGCTGTTCGCCTACGTCGCGCCGCCGGGATCGCACAACGTGCCGCTGACGATCGGCGCGATCACGTTCGCCATCACGATCGTCTGCGCGATCGCCGCATGGAGCGCGCGTGAGAACTTCCGTGTGCGGCTTGGCGACCTCGGCGAAAAGAACGTCGTGCCGCTCGACAAGCTCAGCTACGACGCAATGCGCGCGCAGAGCATGGCCGACACGAAAAAGGCCGCTGCTTGAGCCCGCTTGCCCTTTAACGCGTCTTGATCAGGACTTTCAGGGAACCCGCTCATGAACCGCACCCGGATCGCCGTCGCCGGCGCGGGGTACATCGGCCGCGCCCATCTGGCGGTCGCGCAGCAAAGCGACGCGTGCACGCTGTCGGCGATCGTCGACCCGTCGCCGGCGGCCGCCGCGCTCGCGGCCGAGGCGGGCGTGCCGCTCTGGTCAAAGGACAGATTTGCGGTTTCGGCGTGGACAGCTATCTGCTCGGGCTGCGCGCGGCGGAATCGGCGGCGGGCTAGCCACGGGAATGCGCCGCGCGGCGCTGGACTCGCGCGGCTAGCGCCATGTTTCGGTCAACTCGTTGGCCAGCACCATCTTCTGGCGCACCACCTCGACGAAGGCCGCGTCGATGCCCGCCTGCGCCTTCAGAAATTTAAGCGCGGCGGAATGCACGGCGCGCAACGCGCCGCCGTCGATGCCCGTCATACGCGCCGCGCCGCGGCGCGTTTCCTCGACCAGATCGCGCGCGCTCGCGAAGTCGGGCGACAAGCCGCATTGCGCGTCGAACGCGGCGCGCAGACCGGCCGCGTAGTCGCGCGACTCGCCGAGCCGCTCCATATCGATCAGCAAATCGACGCCCTCGCCCATGCGCAGTGCGCAGAGGATCCACAACGCAATGAACGCGCGATACGCGTTGTCGCTGTCCACCGTGCGCGCGAATTGCTCGCAGGCGACGGCATACGCGTCATCGGGCATCGACGGTAGCGGCGGCAGGCGTACGCCGCACACGCCGATCGCTTCGCGCACCAGCGGGTCCATCTGATTCAGACCGAGCACGCGAAACGGCGCGGCGACAAAGAATGCATTGCTCCACTGCTGCCGCAGCATCCAACCCGATGCGAACTGCGATGCGGGATTACGCAGCACGCCCACGTGCAGCGCCTCGGCAAACGCGCGCTTCAGCCACGGCAGACGACCGCCCGTGCGGCAAAACTTGAGGACGGGCACGCGGCCCTGCTCGATCGTGTGCTCGCTCAGCGCACGCAGATAGGCCTGCAGTGACGGGAATGTCGCATCGGGATCGCGCGTAAAGCGATCGATGCTGAAGCGCCGGTCGTAACCCGTCACGCCGCGCGCATCTTCGCGCAAAAACGGGCGGTATTCGTCGAAGTAGGGTGCGGCGAGCGGCGGGTGCCCCGAGGTCAAGGTCGGCCGCGAGGCGGGCACGTCGGCGGGTTTGAGATCGGCGAGCACATTGCTGAGCGGCTCGTAAAAACCGGCCGCGCGCTCGTGTTCGCGCAGCCGCGACCACACCCACGTGCCCGCGCTGCGCCAGCCCGTGTGCAGAAAAACCGCCTGTTTCAGCGGAGTATTGGGCGTGGCGTCGTACGCGGACGACTCATGAGGCAACGGCATGGGACTTCTCTTCCAATGATTGGATCAATAGACTGGAAGCGCCACTTTACCCTGTGATCGATCCGGGACGCATTATGCTGCGAGATTCCCCGCTCCCGCCATTGCACCCACCTCGCATCCATGAACGATTCGGCCGATATCCGCTTCCTGCTCACGCTGCGCGCGAGCGGCAGCCTGATCGCCGCCGCGCGCCGACTCGCGCTGTCGCCGTCGGCGGTCACGCAGCGCCTGCAGCAACTCGAAAAGAAGCTCGGCATGCAGCTCGTGAACCGCAGCGCGCGCCGCCTGCAATTCACCGACGAAGGCCTGCTGCTGTGCGAGCGCGGCGCCGAACTGATCGAGCAGTTCGACGCGCTGTTCGACGATCTGCAAACGCGCCGCGGCGGCCTCGTCGGCACGCTGAAGATCAACGCGCCGCTCGGTTTCGGACGACGCCATCTGGCGCCGCTGATCGGCGAGTTCCAGCAGCAGAACCCCGACATCGACGTCGCGCTGACGCTGTCCGACCGGCCGTTGACCGAAACGCTCGATCGCTTCGATATCGTCGTGCATATCGGCGAGCTGCCGCCGTCGAACCTGGTCGGCTATACGATCGCGCCGAACGCGCGCTTCGTCTGCGCGGCGCCCGCGCTCGTCAGGCGAATCGGCCAGCCCGAATCGCCGGATGCGTTGAGCCGGCTGCCGTGCATCGTGCTGCGCGAAAACAATGAGGACGTGTCACTGTGGCCATTCAGCAAGGGCCGCACGCGCCGCAGCGTGCGCGTGTCCGCGCATCTGAGTTGCAACGACGGTGACGTGATCCGCCAATGGGCCTGCGAGGGACGCGGCGTGATTCTGCGCTCCGAATGGGACGTCGCCGAGGATCTTGCGAAGGGCAAACTCGTGCGTCTGCTGCCGGGCTGGAAAGCGCCGGACGCGAACGTGATCGCGCTCACGCATCAGCGGGCGGGACTGCCCGCGCGCACGCGCCATTTCATGCAGTATCTGCAAGGCCGCTTCAGGCCGTTGCCACCGTGGCGGCGGTGATTCAGTCCATCTGAATCTAACAGTCAACCTGTCTGAACGCTGAAGTACTATCGAAAACCTATAATTGACTCATCCTCAACAGCCGGCCCCATGCAATCATGACTGCCGCCGCCCATTCCACCGCCCCCCCCGCCTACCCCGACGCGGTCCTGTTCGACCTGCTAACCGCCCTGCTCGACTCGTGGACCTCATGGAACCGTGCGGCAGGCTCCGACGAAGCGGGCCGCGCATGGCGTGCCGCCTATCTGCGTCTGACATACGGCTGCGGACGCTACGTTCCCTACGAACAACTGGTGCGCGAAGCCGCCACGCAAGTCGGTTTGTCCGAATCGGCCGCGAACGCGCTCGAGGCGAACTGGCTGAACCTGACGCCGTGGCCCGGCGCGCTCGGTGCGTTGCGCGCGCTCGCGCCGCACTGCAAGCTCGCGGTCGTCACCAATTGCTCGACGCGGCTCGGCTCGCAGGCGGCCGCGCTCTTGCCCGTGCGCTGGGACGCGATCGTGACCGCCGAGGAAGCCGGCGTCTACAAGCCGGACCCGCAACCGTACCGCCTCGCGCTCGACAAGCTCGGCGTCGAGCCGCGCCGCGCCGCGTTCGTCGCCGGCTCGAGCTACGACATGTTCGGCACCGCGGCCGTCGGTTTGCGGACCTACTGGCACAACCACGTCGGCCTGCCGCTCGTCACGGGAGCGCAGGCGCCCGAGGTCGAAGCGGCATCGCTCGATGGGCTGGTGCCGTGGCTCGCAGGCTTTGGCCGCGATCGTCGTCACTGAATCTCCGACCTCACCTCGCTCCTCAGGTGCAAACATGAAACTCGAACAGATCGAAACCCCGGCCGCGCTGATCGACGTCGCGCGGATGCAGAAGAACATCGCGCGGATGCAGGGGCGGATGAATGCGCTCGGCGTCGCGTTCCGGCCACACGTGAAGACCACCAAGTGCATCGACGTCGTGCGCGCGCAGATCGCCGCCGGCGCGCGCGGCATTACGGTGTCGACGCTGAAGGAAGCGGAAGCGTTCTTCGCGGCCGGCGTCGACGACATCCTGTACGCCGTCAGCATGGTTCCGTCGAAGCTGCCGCGCGCGCTCGCGCTGCGCCGCCAGGGCTGCGAACTGAAGCTCGTGGTCGACAATCCGACCGCCGCCACGGCGATCGCCGCGTTCGGCGACCAGCACGGCGAAACGTTCGAGGTCTGGATCGAGGTCGATACGGACGGACATCGCTCGGGCATCCAGCCCGAACAGCAGACGCTGCTCGACGTCGGGCGGATTCTGCACGAGAACGGCGTGAAGGTCGGCGGCGTGATGACCCATGCGGGTTCGAGCTACGAGTTGAATACGCCTGAGGCGCTCGCCGCGCTCGCGGAGCAGGAGCGCGCGGGCTGCGTGCGCGCCGCCGAACGGTTGCGCGAGGCGGGCATCGCGTGTCCGGCCGTCAGCGTCGGTTCGACGCCGACCGCACTCGCCGCGCGGCATCTCGAAGGCGTCACCGAGGTGCGGGCCGGCGTCTACGTGCTGTTCGATCTGGTCATGCACAACGTGGGCGTTTGCACGCTCGACGACATCGCGCTTAGCGTACTCACGACCGTGATCGGTCATCAGGAAGACAAAGGCTGGGCGATTCTCGACGCGGGCTGGATGGCGTTAAGCCGTGATCGCGGTACGTCGCGGCAGTCGCACGATTTCGGCTATGGGCAGCCGTGTTTGCTCAATGGCACGTTGCTGCCGGACTATGTCGTGAGCGGCGCCAATCAGGAGCATGGGATTCTTGCGGCGGTTCCGGCCGATGCGCGAGCCGATGCACGGACCGACGACATCGCGCAGCGCTTTCCGATCGGTATGAAACTGCGCATCCTGCCGAACCACGCTTGTGCGACCGGCGCGCAGTTCCCCGAGTATCACGCGGTTGCGCCGGACGGCAGCAGCGTCGAATGGCAGCGATTTTACGGCTGGTAGGTCGGCGGCTTCAAACATGCACGGCAATGCCGGCGTCCAAGTTCGCGATGGGCCGGTTCAGGCCGATGCAACATGAAGCAAAACCAGGCAGCCGCTTTGGCGAACATATAGTCGAGAAGCATGTGAAAGACGAATCACCTTACCCGAATCTGGATTTTCTGATTCATGGCTATTTCAATGAAGATTTCGATTTATGGGGCAACGACGTACAGGAAATTGTCACGTGCTTCAAAAAAGAGAGCGACAAGACCCTTCATAAGTTAGTCGTGGATGAAATCGATCGTTTTGAAAGCGACCATTCCGCCAACCTGGACGGATATTTTGAGGAAATCTATGGCCTCTACGTTGATCCCGAACCGTGGGGTCACACGACCGCCTCATTTCTCGATGAAGTGAAGCGTCTCCTGAGAGAGTAGATAGCCCCAAACCTGCCGCGAAACGTCGGTCACTCATCCTCTTCCGACAACCCCGCCAACAGATCGTCGACCGCGCGATACACGCGCTCGACGATCTCCGGTCCCACCTTGCGCTCGAGCTCGCGATAGTGCGCCTCGAGATCCTTCGAAATCACGCGCACCAGTTCGACGCTCGTATCGGTCAGCGACACGAGCACGCGCCGCTGATCCTCCGCGAAACGTTCTTTCGTCACGAGTTCCATGCTCTCCATGCGCGCGAGCACGCCGGCCATGCTCGGGCTCGAAATCGTGCAGATGTCGGAGATGTGGCGCGGCTCCATCGGGCCGTGCTCGTTGAGCGCGCGAATCACGCGCCATTGCTGCTCGGTGAGTCCATGCGCGGTGATCAACGGACGAAAACGCTCCATCATTTTTTCGCGGGCGCGTAACAACAGCATTGGCAAATTGCGGTGCAAAACTCGGGTGGACGCAGCGGACATGGCGGCAAGGAATCAGAAAAAAACAGCTGTCGAAGCTTACGGGAAAACCCGCGATCAACCGGCAGCCTATTGACCGTCGATGATATCAAGCGGGATACTACTAACATCTTAGTGTTTTCGCAAAACTTTCGCCACGAGGCTGCGCATTTATGTTTGCCCTTGCCGATCATCTGCTGCATCCCGAAGGCGACGCGCTGCCTCGCGACGTGGACGCGCACACCGCGGCCGCGTTGCTGGCACGCGGCGTTGTGTGTCGCGCGCCGGTCAGCGGCGCCGTGTACGGCGCCCTGCTGAACGATCGCGCCGCCTTGAACGCGCTGGGCGACGCAGTGCATGCGGCACCGTACAAGGCACCGCCGAAAGCGCCGATTCTGTATCTAAAGCCGCGCAACACGCTGGCCGGGCATCGGGCGCGCGTGGTCGTGCCGGATAACACGCTCGGCGTCGAGGTCGGCGCGTCACTCGGCATCGTGATCGGCCGTACCGCGACGCGCGTCGGCGTCGAGCGCGCGGCGGACTACATCGCCGGCTATACGCTGGTCGGCGATCTGAGCGTGCCGCATAACAACGTGTATCGCCCGAACGTGCGACTGCGCGCATGCGACGGCTTCTGCGTGATCGGACCGGCGCTCGTCGCCGCGCGCCACGTCGCGGCACCGGATCGGCTCGACATCGCCGTCTCGCTGAACCGCGCCGAACCGTTCACGGCAAGCACCGCAACCTCGGTGCGCAACGTCGCGCAATTGCTCGCCGACGTCACCGATTTCATGACGCTGAACGCGGGCGACGTGCTCACGCTCGGCGTCCGGCACGGCTCGCCGGTCGCACATGTCGGCGATACGGCCACGCTGTCGATCGGCACGCTGCCGCCCTTGACCATATCGTTCATCGGCATGGATCAACACAACGGAGAACCGTCATGATGCGCGGCCGCGTCGCCTATGCGGGAGCGATTCACGAAGCGTATCCGCACGAGCAGGGTGTCCGCCTCGCCGACGGCCGCGTGCGTCGCGAGGACGAAGTGGTCTGGCTTGCGCCGATCGAAGTCGGCACGATCTTCGCGCTCGGCCTGAACTACGCCGAGCACGCGAAGGAATTGCAGTTCAGCAAACAGGAAGAAGCGCTGGTGTTTCTGAAGGGGCCCGGCACGGTGCTCGGCCATCGCGGTGTCACGCGTCGCCCCGCCGATGTCACGTTCATGCACTACGAGTGCGAGCTCGCGGTCGTGATCGGGCGAACCGCACAAAACGTCGCGCGTGAAGACGCCATGCAGCACGTGGCGGGCTACATGATCGCGAACGACTACGCGATTCGCGACTACCTCGAAAACTACTATCGCCCGAATCTGCGCGTGAAGAATCGCGACGGCGGCACGGTGCTCGGCCCCTGGTTCGTCGACGCCGCGGACATCACCGACGTCACGCAGCTCGAGCTGCGCACGTTCGTCAACGGCACGCGTCAGCAATGCGGCAATACGCGCGATCTCGTCACGGGCATCCGCGCACTGATCGAATACCTGAGCGGCTTCATGACGCTCGCGCCCGGCGACGTGATCCTGACCGGCACGCCCGAAGGCATCGTCAACGTCAACACGGGCGACGAAGTCGTCTGCGAAATCGACGGCCTCGGCCGTCTCGTCAACACGATCGCCTCGGACGCGGACTTCGGCCGCGCCTGACGGATAGCAAAAACCCACCGAACAGCGAAAGGACAAGGCGATGCCGATCGACCATCTGATCAACGGCGAGGCGTGCACCTCGAGCGACTATTTCGAAACCGTCAATCCGGCCACCCAGGAAGTGCTCGCCGAGGTCGCACGCGGCGGCGCGAAGGAGATCGATGCGGCCGTGCAAGCGGCCAAAGGCGCCTTCCCCGCCTGGGCCGCGAAACCCGCCGCGGAACGCGCGAAGCTGATTCGCAAACTCGGCGAGCTGATCACGAAGCACGTGCCGGAAATCTCGGAGACCGAAACGAAGGACACCGGCCAGACGATCTCGCAGACGCGCAAGCAACTGGTGCCGCGCGCGGCCGACAACTTCAGCTATTTCGCCGAGATGTGCACGCGCGTCGACGGCCACACGTACCCGACCGACTCGCATCTGAACTACACGCTGTTTCATCCGGTCGGCGTGTGCGCGCTAATCTCGCCGTGGAACGTGCCGTTCATGACGGCCACCTGGAAGGTGGCGCCCTGCCTCGCGTTCGGCAACACCGCTGTGCTGAAGATGAGCGAGCTGTCGCCGCTGACCGCTTCGATGCTCGGCAAGCTCGCGCTCGAAGCGGGCGTCCCGGCGGGCGTGCTGAACGTCGTGCACGGCTATGGCAAGGAAGCGGGCGAGCCACTCGTTGCGCATCGCGACGTGCGCGCGGTGTCGTTCACCGGGTCGACCGCGACCGGCAATCGCATCGTGCAAACCGCAGGCCTGAAGAAGTTCTCGATGGAGCTTGGCGGCAAGTCGCCGTTCGTGATCTTCGACGACGCCGACTTCGAACGCGCGCTCGACGCCGCGGTGTTCATGATCTTCTCGAACAATGGCGAGCGCTGCACCGCGGGCTCGCGCATTCTCGTGCAGCGCTCCATTTACGCGCGGTTTGCCGAGCGCTTCGTCGAGCGCGCGAAGCGTCTGACGGTTGGCGATCCGCTCGCGGACAGTACGATCGTCGGCCCGATGATCAGCCAGGGGCATCTCGCCAAAGTGCGCAGCTATATCGAGCTCGGCCCGAAGGAAGGTGCCACGCTTGCGTGCGGCGGGCTCGATACGCCCGAGTTGCCCGACGCCTTGCGTCACGGCAATTTTGTCGCGCCGACCGTGTTCGTCGACGTCGACAACCGTATGCGCATCGCGCAGGAAGAGATCTTCGGACCGGTCGCGTGCCTGATTCCGTTCGACGATGAAGCCGAGGCGATCCGTCTCGCCAACGACATTTCGTATGGTCTGTCGAGCTATATCTGGACCGAGAACACGGGCCGCGCGTTGCGCGTGGCGGCCGCCGTCGAAGCCGGCATGTGCTTCGTGAACAGCCAGAACGTGCGCGATCTGCGCCAGCCGTTCGGCGGCACGAAGGCGTCGGGTGTCGGCCGTGAAGGCGGGACGTGGAGTTATGAAGTGTTCCTCGAACCGAAGAACGTCTGCGTGTCGCTCGGCTCGCATCATATTCCGCGCTGGGGCATTTGATCGCGACGTCCAACGAAATTGCTAAAGCATGGGACCGGAGTAAGAGCTGACGCTCTAACTCCGCTCGACACTGGAGACCGCGATGGGCAAACTCGCGTTGGCAGCAAAAGTTACACATGTGCCGTCGTTGTATTTATCCGAGCTCGACGGTCCGCACAAGGGTTGCCGTCAGGCCGCGATCGACGGACACCATGAAATCGGCCGACGCTGCCGCGAACTTGGCGTCGATACGATCGTCGTGTTCGACGTGCACTGGCTAGTGAATAGCGAATACCACATCAATTGCGCGCCGAAGTTCGAAGGCGTGTACACGAGCAACGAGCTGCCGCATTTCATCAGGAACATGCCGTACGCGTATCCGGGCAATGTCGGGCTTGGTCAGCTGATCGCGGACGTCGCCAACGAGATGGGCGTGAAAAGCCGCGCGCACAGCGAGACCACGCTCGAGCTCGAATACGGCACGCTGGTGCCGATGCGCTATATGAACGGCGATCAGCACTTCAAGGCGGTGTCGGTGGCGGGCTGGTGCATGTGGCACGACCTCGTGACCAGCGCGCGTTTCGGCCTCGCGGTACGCAAGGCCATCGAAGAACGCTACGACGGTACCGTGGCCATTCTCGCGAGCGGCTCGCTGTCGCATCACTTCGCGAACAACGGCACCGCCGAGCAGTTCATGCACAAAGTCTGGAGCCCGTTCCTCGAACAGATGGATCGCAGCGTGGTGCGCATGTGGGAAGCCGGCGACTGGAAGACCTTCTGCGACATGCTGCCGCTCTACAACGAGAAATGTTGGGGCGAAGGCGGCATGCACGATACCGCGATGCTGCTCGGTGCGCTCGGCTGGGATCGTTACGACGGCAAGGTCGAAGTCGTCACGCCTTATTTCGGCAGTTCGGGCACCGGCCAGATCAACGCGATCTTCCCGGTCACGCCGCTACCCGTCTGACACTCGCGAAGGAATCGCCATGCCTCACTTGACACTCGAATACAGCGCCAACCTCGCGGACGCGCAACGCCTCGGCGAACTATGCAAAGACCTCGCGCAGTGCCTCGACGCGCAGCGCGATAACGGCGAGCGCGTCTATCCGCTCGGCGGCATCCGCGTGCGCGCGCTGCGCTGCGACCAGTACTGCATCGCCGATGGGCGGCCCGGCGACGCGTTCCTGCACGCGAATCTGAAGATCGGCGCGGGCCGCCCGGAGGCCGTCAAGAAGGCGACCGGCGACGCGCTGTTCGCGCTGATCAAGCAGCGCTTCGCCACTGAGTTCGAACGGCAGGGGCTCGCGTTGTCGCTCGAAATCAACGAGTTCAGCGAAGCGGGCACCTGGAAGCACAACAATCTGCACGCGCGGTTCAAGGGCTGACATCAGCATGCTAGACGAACAAACCATTCGCGACCTCGCCGCGCAACTCGATCACGCGGAAAAGACCCGCACGCAGCTGCGCCATTTTTCCGCGCAGTATCCAGAGATGACCGTACAGGACGGCTACGCGATACAACGCGAGTGGGTCAAGCTGAAACTCGCCGAAGGCCACGTAATCAAGGGCAGGAAGATCGGCCTGACGTCGCGCGCGATGCAGCGCTCGTCGCAGATCGACGAACCGGACTATGCGCCCCTGCTCGACAGCATGTTCATCGAAAGTGGCCAGGACATTCGCGTGGATCGCTTCATCGCGCCGCGCGTCGAAGTGGAACTCGCGTTCGTGCTGAACAAACCGCTGAAGGGCCCCGGCGTCACACTGTTCACTGTGCTCGACGCGACCGCGTACGTGAGCCCGGCCGTCGAAATCATCGACGCGCGCATCGAGCAGTTCGATCGCGAAACACGCGCGCCGCGCAAGGTGCATGACACGATCTCCGACTTCGCCGCGAACGCGGGCGTCGTGCTCGGCGGCCGGCCGGTGCGTCCGCTCGACGTCGACCTGCGCTGGGTCGGCGCGCTGCTGTACAGGAACGGCGCGGTCGAGGAAAGCGGGCTCGCGGCGGCGGTGCTCAACCATCCGGCCACCGGCGTCGCGTGGCTCGCCAACAAAATTGCTCCGCATGACGAATCGTTGAATGCGGGCGACGTGATCCTGAGCGGCTCGTTCACGAGCCCGGTTCCCGCCCGCGCGGGCGACACGTTCCACATCGACTATGGCCCGCTCGGCGGCATCGGTTTGAATTTCATCTGAACGCATCAATATGTCCTTGCCGAACAACCCCTTCAAGCGCGCGCTCGCCGAAGGCAGACCGCAGTTCGGCCTGTGGGCCGCGCTCGCCGACGCCTACGTGACCGAGCTGCTCGCCACCGCCGGCTTCGACTGGCTACTGATCGACAACGAGCACGCACCGAACGACGTACGCAGCACGCTGTCGCAATTGCAGGCGGTCGCCGCGTATCCGTCGCATCCGGTCGTGCGGCCGGTACGCAGCGACGCCGCGCTGATCAAGCAGTTGCTCGACATCGGCGCGCAAACGCTGCTGCTGCCAATGATCGACACGGCCGCGCAAGCGCTCGATGCGGTCGGGGCCACGCGTTATCCGCCACAAGGCATTCGCGGCGTCGGCAGCGCGCTCGCGCGTGCGTCGCGCTGGAATCGCGTGTCCGACTATCTGGACACCGCCGCCGACGAACTGTGCGTGATCGTGCAGGCGGAGACCGTGCAGAGCCTCGACAATCTCGTGGAGATCGCGCATGTGGATGGCGTCGATGGCGTGTTTTTCGGGCCGTCGGATCTGAGCGCGTCGATGGGATTGCTCGGCAAGCCGGGCGACGCGCGCGTGCGCGACGCGATTCGCCACGGCATCGACACCGTGCGCACCGCTGGCAAGGCTGCGGGCGTGCTCGCCCCTGATCCCGCGCTGGCGGCCGGATATCTGGCGGCGGGCGCGACCTTCGTCGCGGTCGGCACGGACACCGGCTTGCTGAGCCGCGCGGCCGCGGACCTCGCCGCGTCGTACAAGAACCTGGCGGCGAGCGCGCCGCAGGTCAAAGTCGGGTATTGAAGCGAAAGCCTTTCACTTCCCCTACTCGCCCGCCGGCCAAGGCAAGCCTCGCGCCGACCAATCCAGCTCGACCCCCATCACACAGCGCCCGCTCGCCAGCTGCACGGCAAGTGTCACTGCGATGCACGGCCGCCCGCTCGCGAGCGACAGATAAGGATTACTGGTGACCGCCTCGCCGGGCAGCAGCACCGCATTGCGGAAGTACGGCCGATGATCCCAGCGCGCATCGCGCGGATTCGCGACCGGCTGCAGCGACGCCGCGTCCTCGCACCACGCCGGCCCGCGCACCTCGTGACCGATCTGGCGGCCGGTGTCGTCGAGGATGAAACAGCTGATGCAACGCTTGAAGGTGGCGAGCAGCGCGAACGCGTCGTCCATCATGGCGCCGGCGCGCAAGCCGTCGGCCGCGCGCCGCAGTTCGAGCCGGTACGGCTCCATTTCGGATTCGAACAACGCATGCTGATGCGCACGGCCCTGCGCGATCACGTCGAACGCATCGTCGATCTGGCGATGCACCGAGTCGGGCGGCGCGATCTCTGCCGCGGGCCGCCCTAGCAGATAGCCCTGCGCGAAATCGACATTCGACTCGACCGCGAGAATCAGCTCGTCGGCCGTCTCGACGCCTTCGACGACCACCAGCATCCCCGCCTGGTGCAGCAGCGACACGAGTTTCGGCAGGATCGGCTGCTGCGTGCCGTACGTGGTCGCGCGGATCAGCTCGCCGTCGAGCTTGACGAGGTCCGGCCGGATCCGCAGCAGCCGGTCGAGATTCGACTGGCCCGCGCCGAAGTCGTCGACTGCGATCAGGAAGCCGTGCTGGCGATAGCGCGCCGCCGCGCGCGACATCTCGTCGACGCTGCCGCCATGCGATTCGAGAATCTCCAGAATCACGCGCTCGGGTTCGAGCCCTGCGGCGCGCACGATCTTCGTCAACTGGTCGGCGTAGCCTTCGGCGACGAAGGTGGACGGCAGGATGTTCAGGAACAGCCACGCGTCGCCGGGCAGCGCGCGACGCGCGTTGCCGAGATGCACCGCGTGGCTCGCGCGGTCGAGCGCGCCTTCGTCGCTCGACGGCTTCGGCGCGAACATCACGACCGGCGGCACCAGCGTGCCGTCGCCATGCTCTCCGCGCAGCAGCGCCTCGAAGCCGACCTGCTTCTGATGCGATAGGCTGTAGAGCGGCTGAAAGTGCGAGATCAGATAGAAGTCTTCCCAGCGGTAACGCGCCGGGTCGGCGCTCGGATCGCCGAACGATGACTGCAGCGCGTCGAACGGCAGCGCGCGTTCCGCGCAGACACGGTTGCGCCCCGTCTGCTTCGCGCGCAACAACGCTTCGTCCGCGCGATCGAGCAGCATCATGAAGCTTTCGCCGCGCCGATGCTCGGCGACGCCGAAGCTCGCGGTCAGGTGGCCGTCCGGCCGTTCGATCGCGGCGATGTCGAGACGCAGCCGCTCGGCGATCTGCAGCGCGCCGGTGAGATCATCGTCGAGCAGCAGCGCGAATTCCTCGCCGCCGATGCGGCTCACGCTTGGGTAGAGCGCAACCGCGTCCTTCAGCACCTGCGCGACCTGGAACAGCGCATGGTCGCCGACCGCATGACCGAAGCGGTCGTTGAGCGACTTGAAGCTGTCGATGTCGAGAAAGATCGCGCTGATCTGCGCCCCTGGCGCCAGCGTCTCGAGGCGTCCCTCCGCGTGCTTGACGAACGAGCGGCGATTTTGCAGGCCGGTCAGCGGATCGGTCGCCGCGAGTTGCGCGAGCTGGCTCTCGAGCAGAAAGTGATTGCGCCGGAAACGGTAGAAGCCGAAATGGAATACCACCGCCGTCGGCGCACCGATCGCGATGAGCCACGTCCACACGGCCGCGTCGACCTCGGGCGCATGAGCTTTGCCGCGCAGCAGCGCGATGGCCGCCGCGTAGAAGACCACGCTGCCGGTGACGAAATGCGCGGGCGTGAGCCATAGCGGCGCCGCGCAGATCGGTATCACCACGAATGCGGGCAATAGCCACGGCAACGGATGCGCGAGGCCCTTCGCATTCAGCACGAGCCCGGCGATCAGCACCAGTTCGTACGCGACGCCGATCGCGCCGAACAGCGCCGTCGACTTCGCGCGCGGGATCGCCAGCACCAGCAGCGCGAGCAGGAGCGCGCATAGCAGCCGGTACGCGAGCGGCCCGGCCGGTGCGCCGACCAGTTCGCGCGCCGTTACCATGCACAGGAACGCAACCACCGTGAAGCCCATCGTCACGAGGGAAAGCGGCCGCTGATGGTCGAGCGAGCGCCGGTGAAAGCGCTCACGCATGCTTGGCTCGGGCAGGTGCTGCGTCGGGATGGCAGACATAGATGGTTGATCAGGGTTTCCGGTCACTCCGCCAGTAGTTATCGGCAAACGTTCGATAAACATTTATGGCTAACGTAACACGACGTATAAATTCGGCGCCTGCGTGCCGAACGACGCCGCGCCGATCTTTCGCGCGACTCACCATCCGCCGAATGCATGATTAAAAGACTAAAGCTCAAAGCAGGCCGGATTGCCGGCTAATACACCTATGGTTCCGCAAGCCTTTTCGCACGCCAGGCGAAGATTAACCTTTCAATTTCTTTTAAGCAGCAAAAATTACGCAATTCATGTGGCTCGATTGCGCGCTTATTACCGTATAAGCCGAGCAATGGAAAGTGGCTAAAAGCCTGTGTCTTAAGTAGACTGCTTGCAATGTGTGCCGGACACCCTAGACAACCCGGTAGAAATGACGTAGTCGGCGCCCGATTGCCGACGACTCCAATGCTCAATGGCTGTCACGGCCGCAATGTGCAACGGGCCGCGACCACTTCCGGAAAACATGGTCCCAATCCTCAACTATCTGCTCGAACGCCAAATCTCGCCGCAATGGCGCGGCATGCTGAGCGCGCTGGCGAGCGAGTTCGAAGCGCAAATCGGACACGACGAGCTGCGCCAGCTGATGCATCGCGTCGGCAGCCGTTTCGCGCTCGCGTATCCGCTGCCCGCCTGCGCATCGACGGCCGAGCTCGAGCAGGTGTTGAATTCTTACTGGCATCAGATGGATTGGGGTTACGTCGCGCTCGCCGATGAGGCGGAGTCGCTGCGCATCATTCACTATTGCGCGCCGCTGCCCGCCTTCGGCGAATCGGCGCTCGCCTGGACGCCGGCATTTCTCGAAGGCGCCTATCAGACGTGGTTGAGCGCGTTGGGCGCGCAGGGTTTGTCGGTCGTGCAGACGAGCGCGTTCGGCGAGGACAGCTCGCTCGAATTCCGCCTCGGCCGTCACCCCGCCTGAGCACCAGCGGGTGCTGCACGCGTACGTGCGAACGAGCGTGCGACGGCGATACAGCCGCCACGCAGGATCAGGGAAGGCAGTTCAAATAAACAGCACCCCGAGCAGTCGGTTTGGGGCCATGCACGGTATGTAACAGACGACGGCATCATGAGTTCATCGAGCGACATCGAAAAACTGTTCGAGCAATTTGGCGGCGACGCCAACGCGTACCAGGAGATCGGCCGCGAGAACGACGCGCGCACCGCGCGCACTCGTTGGCCGCTGCTCGTGACGCTCGATCTGACGCAACCGGCCATTCCGGCAATCGGCCAGCTTCGCGACGCGAAACCACAGCCGCCTATAACCGTGGCGCCACGGGCCGCCGTCCACGAGGACACGACACCGAAGGACATGGCATCCGTGACGCGCGCGAAGGCACCGCTGTTCACGCGCCCGCACCGGCGTGACATTCCACCGGTACCTGTGGCCGCAGCCCAGCCCGCGGCGCCGAGCGGCGCGTCACGCTTCCGCACGGCCGACGAACTCGACGAGGCGGCCGCGCAAACGATTGCGCCTGTCGCGCGAGGCAGGACAGGGCCCGCCGCGCCCGCTCATGGCAGCGCGAGCACGGCACCGGCATCGTCGATGCCACCGCCACCAGCGCCGCAACCGACCTATACGGCCCAACCCGCGCAACCGGCCCAACCGCCGTCGATCCTCGGCAAGATGTTTGCAGCGCAAACCCCGAGCGCGCCGCCGCAAGCGGCCGCGGCCGCGTCGCTGAACTCGGTGTTCGACCGTCTGCGCGGCACGTCCGCCCAAGGCACGCAAGCACCCGCCGGCACCGCGCGCGGCGGCTTCGCCTCGTGGCTCACCAACGGTCCGCGTCGCTCATGAAAGTCATTGCCGTGGTGTCCGCCAAAGGGGGGGTCGGCAAGACCACCCTCGCCGCCAATCTCGCCTCCGTGCTCGCCAACAGCGGCCGGCGTGTGATTGCACTCGATCTCGATCCTCAGAACGCCCTGCGGCTGCACTTCGGCGTGCCGCTCGACAGCATCGACGGCCTGTCGCGCGCGACTCTCTCGGGCAACCCGTGGCAAACGGTGATGTTCGACGGTATCGACGGCGTGACCGTGCTGCCGTACGGCGCGCTGCTGGAGGACGACCGCCGCCGCCTCGAGGCGCAGATCGACCAGCATCCGCAATGGCTCGCGCAGTCGCTGCAGCACCTGCGGCTCGATGCGTCCGACATCGTGATCGTCGATACGCCGCCCGGCTCGTCGACCTACGTGCGAACCGCGCTGAGCGCGGCCACCTTCGCGTTGAACATCGTGCTCGCCGACGCCGCGTCGTACGCGGCGATCCCGCAGATGGAGCGGCTGATCGAAACCTACGCGGCGCCGCGCGCGGACTTCGGCGGCGTCGGCTACGTGATCAACCAGATCGACCAATCCCGCCAGTTGACCAAGGACGTGCTGAAGGTGCTGCGTCAGATGCTCGCCGGCAAGGTGTTCCCCGGCGTGATCCATCTCGACGAAGGCGTCAGCGAAGCGCTCGCCTGCGACACCACGCTGATCCATTACGATCCGCTGAGCCAGGCCGCCGCCGATTTCCGCGCATGCGCCGCCTGGCTCATGGCGGCGCTCGACGCGATCGCCGCCCGGCCAAGGAACGTCGCATGAGCAGTCCAGCCTCCTCGCGCGAGCCCGAGGGCGGCGAGCCGTCGCGCTTCCAACGCTTCATCGACGCAAGCTTCTGGAACAGCCGCATCGTCACCGGGCTCGTCACGATGCTCGCGCTGTACATGCTGTACTTCGTGTTCACGGTGCCGCTCGAGTTCTATCAGCAGTTGACCTTCGCGACCCTGTGCTTCGTGCTCGCGCTGCTGTTTCGCCGTCGTCCCGGCCGCTACGCGACGATGGTGATGATCATGCTGTCGATCGTCGCGTCGGGCCGCTACATGTACTGGCGGCTGACCGAAACGACCTACTGGGAGCATCCGCTCGACGCCGCCTGGGGTCTGCTGCTCGTGTCCGCCGAGCTCTACGCGACGATCGTGCTGATGCTCGGCTACTTCCAGACCGCGTGGCCGCTCAAGCGCAAGCCAATGCCGCTGCCCGCCAATCGCGACGAATGGCCGACCGTCGACGTGTTCATCCCGACCTACAACGAGCCGCTCGCCGTCGTGAAGCCGACCATCTACGCGGCGCTCGCGCTCGACTACCCGGCCGACAAGATGTCGATCCACGTGCTCGACGACGGCCGCCGCGCCGAGTTCAAGGCGTTCTGCGAGGAAGTCGGCGTGAACTGGACGATCCGCACGCACAATCGCCACGCGAAGGCCGGCAACATCAACGAGGCGCTGAAGATCACGAGCGGCGAGTACCTCGCGATCTTCGACTGCGATCACATCCCGACCCGCTCGTTCCTGCAGATCGGCCTCGGCTGGTTCCTGCGCGACAAGCTGCTGTCGATGCTGCAAACGCCGCACCACTTCTTCTCCGCCGACCCGTTCGAGCGCAACCTCGGCACTTTCCGCAAGGTGCCGAACGAAGGCGAGCTGTTCTACGGCCTCGTGCAGGACGGCAACGATCTGTGGAACGCGACGTTCTTCTGCGGCTCGTGCGCGCTGCTGCGCCGGAGCATGGTCGACGAGATCGGCGGCATCGCGGTGGAGACCGTCACCGAGGACGCGCACACCGCGCTGAAGCTGCACCGCCTCGGCTACACCACCGCGTATCTGGCGATTCCGCAGGCCGCCGGCCTCGCGACTGAAAGCCTGTCGGGCCACATCGGCCAGCGCATCCGCTGGGCGCGCGGCATGACGCAGATCTTCCGCATCGACAATCCGCTCACCGGCAAGGGGCTGAAGATCGGCCAGCGGCTGTGTTACCTGAACGCGATGATGCACTTCTTCTACGGCGTGCCGCGTCTCGTGTTCCTGACCGCGCCGCTGTCGTATCTGTTCTTCGGCGCGCATGTGATCGAGGCGGCGGCCAGCACGATCGCGATCTACGCGCTGCCGCACATGATGCACGCGAGCATCACCAACTCGCGGATGCAGCGCATGTTCCGCCATTCGTTCTGGGCCGAGGTGTACGAGTCGGTGCTGGCGTCGTACATCACCGCGCCGACGCTGCTCGCGCTGATCAACCCGAAGCTCGGCAAGTTCAACGTGACGGCCAAGGGCGGCGTGATCGAAAAGAGCTACTTCGACTGGTCGATCTCGCGACCGTATCTGTTCCTGCTGCTGCTGAACCTGCTCGGTTTCCTCGCGGGTCTGGTGCACATCTACATGAACTGGCACGTGCGCAGCATCGTCGAGACCACACTGCTCAATCTCGCGTGGACCAGCTACAACATGCTGATCCTCGGCGCGAGCGTGGCCGCCGCGAGCGAGCGCCGCCAGATCCGCGCGGTGCCGCGCGTCGCGATGAAGATGCCCGTGATGCTGAAGTTCTCGACCGGCCGCACGCTCGCGTGCGAAACGATCGACTACTCGGAAGGCGGCGTCGGCGTCGCGCTGCCCAGCACCATCGAAGTGCCGATGCAGGAGCGCGTGACCGTGTCGCTGTTCCGCGGCGACGAAGAGTACGCGTTCCCCGCCACCGTCAGTTTTACCGAGCCGGGCCGCGTGGGGCTGCGCTTTTCGTCGATGTCGCGCGAACAGGAGTACGAGTTCGTCAAAACCACCTTCGCCCGCGCGGACGCGTGGACCGGCTGGGCCGAGGGACGCGAGACGGACACACCGCTGCGCGGCCTGTCGCACGTGCTGAAGGTCGGCGTGCGCGGCATCGCGGGGCTGTTCGAACATCTGTACGACGACTTGCGCAGTTCGATCAAAAGCCGTCCCGCGGACGTCAAGAAGCTAAAAGCGAAAGACTGATCTATGGGCTACCGGATGGCCACGGACAATATCGAACGCCCGGCACACGGGCGCAACAGCATTGGACCCCAATCGCGCCTGTTTGCTTGTCACGGCTTGCGACACTCGCGGCGAATCATGCGCGGCGTCGCCTGCTGGCTCGCGCTGCAGACCGCGCTGGCGTCGTTCGTGCCGCTCGCTGAAGCGGCCACCCCTGCCGCCGCCGCGGCCAAACCGGCGTCGGACGCGGCGGCACCCGCCGGCGCGCCGCAAGCCCCGCAAGTCGCGACCGGTGTCGGCAACGTGCCCGCGCCGAGCGCGGCGGTGCCGTTCGATCCGAACGCGATCGCCCAGGGCCAGCTCGCCACGCCGACGCCCGCGCTCGCGGCGGCGTCGGTGAAGGCGCTCGGCATGCACACGCCGACCACCGCCGAGCCCGGCACGCTGGTGCCCGGAGGCCGCCGCCAGACGCTGACGTTCGCCGACTTCGGCGCGCTCGACCCGCTGCAATTGCGTGGCGTCGACGGACAGAACGGCATCGCGTTCTCGGTGCGCGGCGACGAGGTCGTGACCGGCGCGACGCTGCATCTGATCTACAGTTATTCGCCCGCGCTGTTGGCGAACCTGTCGCAGCTGAAGGTGCTGGTCAACGGCGAAGTCGCGGCGACGCTGCCGCTGCCGCACGAGCAGGCCGGCATGCTGGTCGCGCGCGAGATCACGATCGATCCGCGCTTCATCACCGACTTCAACCACCTGAACCTGCAGCTGATCGGCCACTACACGACGGCCTGCGAAGACCCCGCCAACTCGTCGCTGTGGGCGACGATCAGCAACGCGAGCTCGCTCGACCTGACCTACTCGTCGCTCGCGACGAAGGCGGAGCTGGCCGCGCTGCCGCAGCCGTTTTTCGACCGCCGCGACGTGCGCCGCCTCGAGCTGCCGTTCGTGCTCGCGCAGAAGCCGGGCAACGGCACGCTCGAAGCCGCCGGCATCGTCGCGTCGTGGTTCGGCTCGCTCGCCGGCTACCGCGGCGCGGTGTTTCCCACCCAGCTCGACAACGCGCCGCTGTCGGGCAACGCGGTCGTGTTCGCGACCAGCGACCAGCATCCGGCCGGCGTGACGATTCCCGAGATCACCGGGCCGACCATCGCGGTGGTCGAGCGCGACGCGAACGCGCGCGGCAAGCTGCTGCTCGTGCTCGGCCGCAACGAGGCCGAGCTGAAGACCGCCGCGAAGTCGCTCGGGATCGGCCATAGCGCGCTGTCCGGCGCGAGCGCCACGATCACGTCGCTGAACGAAATTACGCCGCGCGTGCCGTACGACGCGCCGAACTGGCTGCCGACCGACCGCGCGGTGCGCTTCGGCGAGCTCGCCGATCCGAAAGACCTGACCGTGTTCGGCTACGACGCCGACGCGGTGCGCATCAACATGCGGGTGCCGCCCGATCTGTTCATGTGGCACACGCGCGGCGTGCCGATCGATCTGCGCTACCGCTATACGGTGCGGCCGGCGCGCGACCGCTCGTCGCTGAACATCAGCGTGAACAACGGCTTCGTGCAGGCGCTGCCGATTCCGGCGCGCCCTGCGTCGGTGTTCGACATGAGCCGCTACTTCAACCTCATCATGCCCGACGGCACCGCCGACGCGCGCCGCAACATCCGCATCCCGCCGCTGCTGATGACGCCGCGCATACAGCTGCGGCTGCACTTCTACTACGACATCCCGAACACCGGCGAATGCGCGGGCCGCCTGCTGCAGAACGTGGTCGGCGCGATCGATCCGAACTCGACGATCGACCTGTCGTCGTTCCCGCACTACATGGCGCTGCCCGATCTGGCCGCGTTCGCCAACAGCGGCTTTCCGTTCACGCGGATGGCGGACCTCTCCGAGACCGCCGTCGTGCTGCCGGACGACCCGGACGCGAGCGACTACAGCCTGTATCTGCTGACGATGGGCCGGATGGGCGAATCGACCGGCTATCCGGTCTCCGGCGTGACCGTCACCCATGCGGCCGACGTCGAGCGCCTCGCCGACAAGGACCTGCTGGTGTTCGGCGCGCCTGGCAAGCAGCCGCTGTTGCAGCGCTGGTCGAAGTCGATGCCGTTCTCCAGCGACGGCGCCGCGCACACGTTCCAGCTCACCGACCTGGTGTTCAAGCTGCGGGACTGGTGGCACGGCGAGCGCGGCGTCGAGCGCACGCCCGCGCGTGCCGATCTGACGATGGTCAGCTCGAACGGCGCGGCGCTGCTAACCGGCTTCGAGTCGCCGCTGCAGCGAGGCCGCAGCGCGGTTGCGCTGATCAGCGCGGCCGGCCCGTCGGATGCCGATCTGTCCGCCGCGCTGCTCGACGCCGACGTGCTGCCGAAGATTCAAGGCGCGATGGCCGTGATCCATGGCCGCGCCGTCACCATCACGTCGAACGGCACCGCATACTACGTGGGCCGTCTGTCGCCGCAGGAGTATCTGCGCTGGGCACTGTCGTCGCATCCGCTGCTGCTGTTGCTCGGCGGCGTGCTCGCCGCGCTGATCATCGCGGCCTTGTGCTACCGGACGCTTCGCGCGATCGCCGCGCGTCGACTGAAGGACTGATGGATATGACTCGAATGCGGTTTCGGATCAGCAGAAGAACCTCTTTTGCGCTCGCGCTCGGTATCGGCATGACGGCGTCGGCCAGTCTGGCGGGTTTGAGCGGCGCCGCTCAGGCCGCGCAGAACGGCGCTGCATGCGGCGACTGGGGCGCCTGGCAAAGCTTCGTGCAACGCTTCGTCCAGGCCGACGGCCGCGTGATCGATTACTCGACGCCGGCCCAGCAGACCACCTCGGAAGGCCAGTCCTACGCGCTCTTTTTCGCGCTGGTCGCCAACGACCGCGCGACCTTCGACAAGCTGCTCGGCTGGACCCGCGCGAATCTCGCGGGCAACCAGTTCGACGCCCAGAACCTGCGGCTGCCCGCATGGCAATGGGGCAAGAAGCCGGACGGCTCATACGGCGTGCTCGATCCGAATTCGGCGTCGGATTCCGACCTCTGGATCGCCTACGATCTGCTGCAGGCGGGCCGCCTGTGGCACAACCCCGCCTACACGCAACTGGGCCAGGCACTCGCCGAGCGCATCGCGCACGACGAAGTCGCGAATCTATCTGGCCTCGGGCCGATGCTGCTGCCGGGGGCGCAGGGCTTCAGGAACGGCAACGTCACGCGTCTGAATCCGAGCTATCTGCCGCTGCCGGTGTTGCGCGCGCTCGCGCACGAGGTGCCGGACGGCCCGTGGGCCAAGCTCGCCGACAACGCTTATCAGTTCGTCAAAACCGTGTCGCCGCAAGGCTTCGCGCCTGACTGGGCGGCGTGGCAGAACGGTCGGTTCGTCGTCGATCCGAAGAACGGCGACGTCGGCAGCTACGATGCGATCCGCGTCTATCTGTGGGCCGGCCTCGCTTCGCCCGCCGATCCGCTCGCGAAGCCGTGGCTGGGCGCGCTCGGCGGCATGCGCGCGAAGGTCGCGCAGAACGGCTTCCCGCCGGAGAAGGTGTCGTCGACCACCGGCGCGGCGAGCGGCGAAGGCCCGCTCAGCTATTGGGGCGCGCTCGCGCCATACTTCAAGACACTGGGCGACGAGCACGGACTCGGCCTCGCGCGCACGCGGCTCGCCGCGCTCGATGCGAACGTTCCGGGCCGTGAACCGGTGTACTACGATCGTGTGTTGGGTCTGTTCGGCACGGGTTTCATCGATGGCCGCTATCGCTTCGATGAAGCCGGCGGTCTCGTGCCCGCCTGGAGGACCGCATGCGATTGAACGCCCTCGCCGGGTCGCTGCATATCGCGCTGTGCGTCGGCGCGCTCTTGTGCGCGGCCGCGGCCGCGCCCGATGCGCTCGCGCAGGCGAGCAAGGATCCGCTGACCGTGCTGATCGATCAGGGCAAGTACTGGCAGTCGCATCAGCGCGGCGACCTCGCCGAGCAGGCCTGGCAGAAGGTGCTCAGCATCGATCCGAAGCAGCCCGACGCCCTGTTCGGCATGGGCATGGTGCTGGCCGACCGCAAGGACGGCGCCGGCGCGCAGCAGTACCTCGCGCGGCTGAAGGCGGCCGCGCCGAATTATCCGAATCTCGATGAGCTCGGCCGCCGCCTTGGCGAAACGAGCCCGCGCGACCAGACCATCAGCGAGGCGCGCCGGCTCGCGCAAGCCGGTCAGAGCGCGAGCGCGGCGCAGGAGTATCAGCGCGCGCTGGCCGGCAAGCCCGCCACGCCCCAGTTGCAGCTCGAGTATTATCAGGCGCTGTCGGCGACGCCGCAAGGCTGGGACGAAGCACGCCGCGGCCTCGAACAGCTCGCCCACGACAACCCCAACGACCCGCGCTTCGCACTCGCGTACGCGCAGCATCTGACCTATCGCGACGTCACGCGGCGCGACGGTATCGCGCGGCTGCAAAAGCTCGCGGGCGACACCTCGGTCGGCGCGGCGGCGAAAAAGAGCTGGCGCCAGGCGCTGCTGTGGCTCGACGCGCGGCCGTCGGACGCCGCGCTGTACGAGTCGTACTTCCAGACCGCCGGTGAAGATGCCGCCGTGAAGGCGCGCTTCGATTCGATGGTGCAGCAGGACAGCGCGGCGCGCGCCCGCGCGCAGGAAAACGCCGCCGCCGACGCGCGCGGCCGCGTGATCGCCGACGGCTTCGCCGCGCTCGACCGCGACGACATCGTGAGCGCGCGCGCCAGGTTCACGTCGGTACTCGCGAACAGTCCTAACGATACCGACGCGCTCGGCGGCATGGGCATCGCCGCGCTGAAGCAGGAGCGTTTCGCCGAGGCCCGCAACTACCTCGAGCGTGCCTCGCGCGGACCGAATCCGGCGCGCTGGAAAACCGCGCTCGACAGCGCGACCTACTGGACCTACACGAGCGAAGCGATCGGCGCGCGCAGCAATGGCGAGTTCGCGAAGGCGAAGGCACTGTTCGAGCGCGCGATCGCGCTGAATCCGTCCGACGTGACTGCCCAGGTGCAGCTCGGTGAAATGCTGCTCACGACCGGCGACCCGGCCGGCGCCGAGCAGGCATACCGGATGGCACTGCGCCGCCAGGCCGACAACCCGGACGCGATTCGCGGCCTCGTCGGTGCGCTCGCCGCGCAGGGCCGTGCCGACGAGGCGCTGCAGTTCGCCAATCAGCTGAACGCGCAGCAACAGGCGAAGGTCGGCGGCATCGACCGTTTGCGCGGCGACGCGCAGGCAGCGCAGGCGCGCGCGGCCGAAGCGCGCGGCGATCTCGGCAGCGCGCGCAGCCTGTTCGAAGACGCGCTGCTGAACAAGCCCGACGATCCGTGGCTGCGGCTCGACCTCGCGCGCATCTACGTGCGCCAGGGCGCGGTCGCGAATGCGCGCAGCATGATGGACGGTCTGCTCGCCGCGCATCCGGACATGACCGATGCGCTGTACGCGAGCGCGCTGCTGTCGGCGGAAACGCAGGACTGGTCGACCGGTCTCGCGCAGCTCGACCGTATTGCGCCCGCACAGCGCACCGATGCGATGACGACGTTGCAGCATCGGCTGTGGGTGCATCGGCAGGCCGACCTCGCGACGCGCATGGCGAAGAACGGCCAGACGCAGCAGGCCATCGCGATGTTGCGCGCCGCCGAGCCGGTGGCCGGCAACAACCCCGAATTGATCGGCGTGATCGCCGGCGCGTACCAGCAGGCCGGCGACCCGGCCCGCGCGCTCGCACTCGTGCGCGGCGCGATGAGCGCGGCGCCCGGCAACACCGATCTGCTGCTGCAATACGCGAGCATTCTGTCCGCGGCCAACCAGCAGGCCGAGCTCGGCGCCGTGATGCGCCAGTTGCAAGGCATGCAACTGACGCCGCAGCAGCGCACTGACTTCAACAACCTGAATCTCGGCATCGTCATCCGACAAGCCGACGCGGTACGCCTGCGCGGCGATCTCGCGAGCGCCTACGAGGTGATCGCCCCGTGGCTCGCCGCGATGCCCGACAACCCCGACCTGCAGGCCGCGCTCGGCCGCATGTATGCGAGCGCGGGGGACGACCGCAACGCGCTCACGAGCTTCCGTGTCGCGCTGCAGCGCCGCCCCGACGATCTGAATCTGCTGCAGGCGGCGATCTCGGCCGCGGCCGGCGCGAAGCAGTTCAGCTACGGCGAAACGCTCGCGAACCAGGCGCTCGCCCTCGCGCCCAACGACCCGGGCGTGCTCGCGACCGTGGGGCGCATGTATCGCGCCCAGGGCAAGCTGTCGCTCGCGTCGACCTATCTGCAACGCTCGCTGGTCGCGGCCAATACACCGCTGGCGGCGAACGCGCCCCGCAACGCAGGCACCAACGTGCCGCGCGGCTGGGAAGCGGCGATGAACCAGATCGGCGCGACGCCGCTGCCGGGCACCAATCCATTCGAAGGCAAAACGGCGATCGTCCCTTCGGGCGACGCCGGCAATGCCGCGCGTCCCGCGCTTCCGTTCCTGAATACGCAGTCTTCCTCGCCGACGCAGACCGTGCCGAACTATCCGCCGCCCCTTCAGCCCGCGCCGTATGTCGCGCCCTATACGGCGCCCGCCGCGACGCCTTATAACGCGCCTGCCGCACAGCCCGCGCCGGTCGCCGCACCGTACGGAGCGCCCCGCTCCGCCGCCGAGGTCGGCGGCTACGGACAGGAATCCAACGGATCGAGCCAGTCGGGCGCGCCGTTGCAGCCTTATCCGGGGCAAGGTCAGGCGCCCGGGCAGCCGATGCCGCGGCAGCAGTACGACGCGGGCTATGCGCAGCAGCAGCCCTATGCGCAGCAGCAAGCGTATCCGCAGCCGCAGCCTTACCCGCAGCAGCAAGCGTATCCGCAGCAACCGGCATACGGGCAACCGGCGTACGGGCAACCGGCATACGGGCAACCGGCGTACGGGCAGCAGCCCTACGGCGCGCAGGACGGCTATGCGGCCACACCGTGGCCTATGTCGCCGGCCGCGCGCCAAGCGCAGGCCAACGCCGCGTCGACGACGGCGCTGCCGTACGGATCGACACGCACGAGCACGCAGAAGAGCGCCAAGAGGAGCACGGCGAAAACGAGCCAACCCGCGCCCGTCTACGCGCAGCCGCCGCCGTATCCGCAGCAGCAGGGCTACGCGCCGCCGTATCAGCCGTACCCGCCGCAACAGCCCTCTCAACAGCAGCCTTACCCGAACCAGGGCTACTACGCGCAGCAGCCGTACATTCCGCAACCGCCGGCCGGCTACGCGCAGCCGTACTACCCGCCCGGCAGCAACGCGCAGAACAACCCGCAGTCGAACGTCGCGAACGCGCAGACGCTCGGCGTCGCCGAGGAGCTTGCGCAGGTCAATCGCGAGCAGTCGAGCACCGTGTCGGGCGGCCTGATCTTCCGCAATCGCGTCGGCGAGGACGGACTGTCGTCGCTCACCGACATCGAGGCGCCGATTCAGGGGCGTATCAAAGCGGGCAACGGTCACGTGGTCGTGACCGCGACCCCGGTCACGCTCGACGCAGGCACCGCGTCGAACAGCACGTCGACGCTCGCGCGCTTCGGCGCGGGGCTTTCGACCGCGTCGTCGAAATCGGCGGCGCAGAACGGCACCAACAACTACGGCAGCCAGACCGCGAGCGGTGTGGGCCTGTCCGTCGGCTATGACAGTCGCAGCATCAGCGGCGATATCGGCGTGACGCCGATCGGCTTGCGCGAGACCAACATCGTCGGTGGCGCGCAATACAACGGCGGCATCACCGACAAGGTCTCGTACTCGATCGCGGTCGCGCGACGCGCGGTGACGGACAGCCTGCTGTCGTACGCGGGCGCGCGCGATGCGGCCGCCGGCCTCGAATGGGGCGGCGTCACGTCGAACGGCGCGCTTGCCAGCCTCAGCTGGGACGACGGCACGAGCGGCCTGTATGTCAACGCGTCGTATCAGCACTACATGGGCACCAACGTGCCGAGCAACAACGCGATCAAGGGCGGCGGCGGCGTCTATACGCGTCTGGTGAAAGACGCCGACCAGACGCTGACGGTCGGCGTGAACACGACGATCATGGGCTACAACCGCAATCTGTCGTACTTCACTTATGGCCAGGGCGGCTACTTCAGTCCGCAGCAGTACGTGATCCTGAATCTGCCGGTCGAATGGTCGGGCCGCACGGGCCTGTTTACATATGACGTGAAGGGGTCGATCGGCGTGCAGCATTATCGCGAGGATGCGTCGAACTACTTCCCGCTGAACGACGGCTCGACGCGGCAAGGCGACGCGGCGGCCGCCGCGCAATCCCTCGGCAACGGTCTGACCGCCGTCTACCCGGGTCAGAGCAAGACCGGCGTGTCGTATTCGATCAGCGGCGTCGGTGAATATCAGCTCGCGCCGCAGCTCGCGGTCGGGGCGACCGCGTCGCTCGGCAATGCCTATGAATATCGCGAGTGGCTCGCGGCCGTGTACGTGCGCTACAGCTTCAACAAGCAGACCGGCTTGCAGCCGTTCCCGCCGGTGCCGTTGACGTCGCAGTATCTGTCGCTGTCCAACTGACGGACGCACTCGTTGGGTGAGGTCGCGGCTTGCATTCGATGAATCGCAAGCCTCGTCGCCCCCGCCCTCACTTTCGTTCGCACTCCATTGCATAGCGCCGGCCATGCTCGAGATAGCCGGCCTCGTGGCTGCTCACGAGCTCGACGGCGGGTTTGGGGAGTGGATATCGTGTGATGTTTTCCTTCGCCATCGTACGGTGCGTTCCATTGAAGTTCGAAGCTCGCGCAGGAATCGGGGACGGCAGCACGATTCGCACCTGACAGCGGGCACGACCACGCCCTACGCGAAGGTATCGAGCCACGCCGGAAATGCGGGCGCTTCTTCCGCTTTCGCCGCGCAGCAGACGCGCCTCGCGGTAAATGTCGCCCGCGCATCGAACGAGGTGCCAAATTGGTACGGTTTCGGACACGGGTGCTTACCCGGCAAAACCCCGAATAGCGTCTGCGATGCATCACCGATAAGGCGTTGTGCCCTACAATATTTGGGGTTCGCGAGGCTGCGCAACGCGCGCGAACCTTCGAAGCTTCGGTCAAGAGCCAATCATTTTCGACGTGATTTCACGTGGAGCGCTGCATGCCTTTTCCGGCACAAGACTGCGGCTGCGCTGGCTGGCGCGGCGAGATGGCGCAACGCATCAGCGAATTCGACTGGCGCGCCACCACCCTCGGCGCGATCGAAAACTGGCAGCGCAGTCTGACCTCGACGGTCCAGATGATGCTCGCCTCGCCGGTGCCGCTCGTGCTGTTGTGGGGCGAGCCCGGCTACATGATCTATAACGACGCCTATGCGGTCTTCGCGGGCGGGCGGCATCCGTATCTGCTCGGCCGTCCGGTCGAAGACGGCTGGCCCGAAGTCGCCGATTTCAACCATCACGTGATGGTCACCTGCCTCGCGGGCGGCTCGCTGTCGTATCGCGACAAGGCGCTCATGCTGCTGCGCGACGGCAAGCCGGAAGACGTGTGGATGGATCTGTACTACAGCCCGGTCGCGGGCGACGGCGGCGCGCCGGCCGGCGTGCTCGCGATGGTCGTCGAGACCACCGGGCGCGTGCTGACCGAGCGGATGCGCCAGCAAGCCGAAACCGAATTGCACGAGACCAACGAACGCCTGCAGCTCGCTCTGAACACCGGCGCGGTGCTCGGCACCTGGGTGCTCGACGTGCGCACCGGCGAGGTCACGGGCGACGAACGCTTCGCGCGGACCTTCCTGTTTGCGCGCGATAAAGCGTCGAAGGGCGTCGCGCGCGATGCCGTGACGCAGATGATCCACCCCGACGACCAGGCGCTCAACGACCGCCTGACCGCCGAAGCGATCCGCAGCGGCGAGCCGTTTCGCGCCGAGTACCGAATCCGGCGGCCTGACGGCGGCTATATGTGGGTACAGGCGAACGGCCGCTGCCAGTTCGATGAACACGGCGAACCGACGCGCTTTCCGGGCGTGCTGATCGACATTCACGATCGCAAGATCGCCGAACAGCAGCTTCTTCAGTTGACCGAAACGCTCGAGCAGCGCGTCGCCGATTCGATCGCGGCGCGCACGCTCGCCGAGGAACAGCTGCGCCAGGCGCAGAAGATGGAAGCGATCGGCAGCCTGACGGGCGGCGTCGCGCACGACTTCAACAACGTACTGCAGGTGATCAACGGCAATCTGCAGATGCTCGCCGCCGACGCCGACGACGACCCGGTCGCGCAGCGGCGTCTATCCGCCGCGACCGATGCCGTCAAACGCGGCGCGAAGCTAGCCGCACATCTGCTCGCGTTCGCGCGGCGTCAGCCGCTGTCGCCGACCGTGCTGAATCCGCGCCGCCTGCTGACCGGCATGAGCGAGATGCTGCATCGCGCGCTCGGCGAAACGGTGCGGATCGACACGGTGCTCAGCGACGATCTGTGGAACGTGCAGGTCGACCGCAACCAGCTCGAAAACGCGCTGCTCAATCTCGCGATCAATGCGCGCGACGCGATGCGCGCCGACGGCGTGCTGACCGTGCGCGCGACCAACCGCACGCTCGACGCCGCGTTCTGCCGCGGCAAGCCGGAGTTGTCGCCCGGCGAATACGTGGAGTTCTCGGTTGCCGACACCGGCTCGGGCATGCCGCCCGAAGTGCTGCAACGCGTGTTCGAGCCGTTCTTCACGACCAAACCCGACGGCCACGGCACCGGCCTTGGCCTGTCCATGGTGTTCGGCTTCGCGCGGCAAAGCGGCGGGCATGTGTCGATAGAAAGCGAAGTGGGACACGGCACCACGGTGTCGCTGTTCTTTCCGCGCTGCTGCGAGGCGGAGACGCCGGAGACCGTCGATGGCACCGCGGCACCGGTCGGCGGCGGCGAAACGATACTCGTCGTCGAGGACGATGCCGACGTGCGGCTGACCGCGGTCGAAATGCTCGCGCAGCTCGGCTACAAGGTGCTGACCGCGTCGAACGGCGACGCGGCGCTCGAATTCATCGACAGCGACATGCCGATCGATCTGCTGTTCACCGACGTCGTGATGCCCGGCAAGCTGAAGAGCGTCGAGCTCGCGCAACGCGCGGCCGCGCGCAAGCCACCGCTGCCTACGCTGTTCACGTCGGGCTATACGCGCGACGAAATCGTCCACCACGGCAAGCTCGACGCCGGTATCACGCTGCTGTCGAAGCCGTACCGGCGCGACGATCTTGCCCGTCTGGTGCGTAACGTTCTACGCGCGGGCGCCGCGCGCGCGGACCTCGCGGCCGGGATGCGCGAAGCGCGTATCGCCGCATGCGTGCCGCCCGCCGCGTACGAAAGCGCCAACACGTGCGCCACTGCGAAGGGCCCGCGGAAAGCGTCGAACAAAGAGCCGAAGAAAAAGCCGCACAAGCCGATCCAGCCGCGTGGGGCCCACGAAGCCGCGCGCGTGCTGTTCGTCGAGGACGACACCGAATCGCGCGAGGCGCTCGGCGAACTGCTCGGCGCGTTGGGCCTCGCTTGCACCGCGGTCGCGAGCGCGGAAGCAGCGTTGCCGCTCGCGAACACGCAACGCTACGACGTACTGTTGACCGACCTCACGCTGCCCGGCATGTCCGGCCACGAACTCGCGCGCGCGGTGCGGCAAGTGCAGCCGGAGATACGCGTGCTGCTGGTGTCGGGGTACGGTCGCAGCGCGGAGATCGGGGCGGCGATTCCGGGTGCACGGCTACTCGGCAAGCCGCTCGATATCGCGCAGTTGCGACACGAGTTCGCGCAATGGCTCAACCACACCGAAGCGGCGTCCTAGATGCTATGAGGGAGAGCAGCGTCAGCTCCTTCAACGTGGTCGCGGTAATCCCCGGCGCGTCGCAGATGAAGGTTTGAAAAGCAACGCTAGCATCATCGGACGCGAAGCAATCCGCGGTTCAGCGGACCAAACCCCGCGTAAATCCGGAATTAGAAGGAACCGCCCAAACCGTAAGATCGACATAAACCGGTCAGTCAGGTGTTCGCGGCATGCTAGATCTTCCTCTTTCCGATGACGCCTGGGCGCGCATCAGTCATCTGTTCAAGCAGGACCCGAAGAAACGTCTGGGCCGGCCCGCGCGTCCTCCGCGCGAGATCCTGGACGCGATTCTGTGGGTCGTCACGCGCAACGAGAAATGGCATCGGCTGCCCGGCACGTTTCCGCCGTCGCAGACGTGCTACATCAGGTGGCTGCAATGGCGCCGCACGGGCTTGATGAGCGCGATTCTCGACGAGCTCGGCCAGAGCGGTTGCGCGCTTGCATCGGCGTCTCGCGCGGATTCGGCGCCTCCGGCGGGGTCGACTGCCGACGCCTGAAATCGCGGCCTGGAATGGCATATATTGTTGGTAAGGATGAGTACCGCAACGGCGCAGCCCCGATCTGCATCAGCCGCGCGGGTGCGGGTATGATGCCGGGCGCGGTGCCCGCCGCACCCGCTTCCGATGCCGCATTTTTTGCCACGAGAACCATCATGCCTGCCCAACACGACGAAGCACCCGGCGCTCACGACACGACGGACAAGCCGAAACGCAAGACGCTGTCCATGTCCGTGCGCAATCTCCTGATGGTCGCCATTGGCGTCGTGATGTTCACGATCGTGTCGGGCGTCGTGCTGTACAACCCGATCATGTACGGCGACGAGATCCCGAACTTCGGCATCATCCTGATGCTGACGGTGCCGGTCATCGCGGGCGTCGCGTTTCGGGTCGGGCTCGACGCGTGGCTCGATCGCGAGTGAGCGGCAAGAACGCCACGTCCTCATCCCATCATGCCGCCTCGACCGGCAATACGACCCACACTTCGAGGCCGCCGCCGTCGCGCGGATGAAACTGCAGGCCGCCGCCGTGCAGCCGCGCGATCCGATCGACGATCGACAGCCCCAGTCCCGTGCCGCCGCTATGCGCACGCGCATTGCGGCCGCGCTGGAACGGCGCCTTCAGCTTCTCCAACTCCTCCGCCGTCAAACCTTTACCGCGATCGCCGACCGCAACCGTGACCGCGTCCTGCGTCGCCCACGTGCGCACCGCAAGCCCGCTGCCGCCGTAGACGATCGCGTTCTGCATCAGATTCATCAGCAGCCGCATCATGCTGATCGGCCGATATCGAACGGCCGGCAAGCTGCCCAGCGACAGGTCGAACTCGTGCCCGAGCCCCGCGAAGTCGCCCGCGAGCCGTTCGATCAGCGCATTCAGATCGCCGGGCTGCGCTTCCTCGCGCTCGCCGCTGCCCGCGTAATCCATGAACTGCTGCAGAATCGTCTCGATCTGATCGAGATACGATTCGGCGGCGATCACGAAACTGCTGTCGGCCCCCTGCGGCATCGCCATCGCCATCGACAGGCGCAGCTTCGTCAACGGCGTGCGGATGTCGTGCGAGATGCCCGCGAGCATCAACGCGCGCGTCGCTTCGGCGTCCTGTAACGCGCGCGTCATCTGATTGAAAGCGCTGCCCACGGCGGCGATTTCGGCGGGGCCGTCGGTGGGCAGCGGCGCGGGCAGGTCGCCGGCGCTGACGCGCCGCGCCGCTTGCGTGAGCTCGTGCAATGGTTCGTTCAGGTGCAGCTGGATCGCGTAGCCGGCGAGCGCGGCGAGCACGCCGAGACCCAACGACAGGAAGATCGCCGCTTCGAGGCCGCTGCCCTGCGCGTCCTCGGGAACCGGCAGCGCGATCCAGTATGGCGCGCTGGCCAACGAACCGGCCGCGTGGTCGGACCCGGCAGCCGGCGCATGCATGCGAATCCACAGCCGCTGCGCGCCCTCGGTCTGCCACCGCACGGGCATATCGGCGGGCAGATGCTTTTGCAGGCTGTCGATGAAAACGCCGCGCTGATAGGTGCTGTACACCCGCAACAGATCGTGCGGCGGTGTGTCCGTCGCTTCGGGCGGCAACTGCTCGCGCGCGTCGAGACGCGCGGTCAGCGCCGCGCGCGAGGCGGGCGGAGTGGCCGCGAGCAGGTTGTCGAGCGTCGTCACGTAGGTCGCGAACACGGCCGCCGCGCGTTCGACGCGTGGCCGCTGCACGTAATGCAGCAGCACGACGATCGAGCAGATCTGGCTCAGCATCACCAGCGCGATCAACAGCGCGATATTGCGCGCGAGCAGCGTGCGCGGCAGCAGTGCGCGCGACAGTGAGCGCGACAGTGAGCGCATCATGATTCGACATCGGCGACGAGCATATAGCCGACGCCCCAGACGGTGCGAATGAAACGCGGCTTCGACGGATCGTCCTCGACGATCTGCCTCAGCCGCAGCACCTGTACGTCGATGCTGCGATCGAGCGCGTCATGGTCGCGCCCTCGCGCACGCGCGAGCAGGTTGTCGCGGCTCACCGCACGATTCGGCGACGACGCGAGCGCGACCAGCAGCAGCATCTGCGCGGAATGAATCTCGAGCGGCTCGCCCGCGCGCGACAGCTCCTGCTTGCCGATGTCGAGCGTGAAGTCGCCGAAACGCACGCGCTGCGACGTCAGCGTGAGGTCGCCCGCGGCCATCTTCTGGCGGCGCAGCAACGCATTGATTCGCGCCACCAGTTCGCGCGGCAGAAACGGTTTCGCGAGGTAGTCGTCGGCGCCGGTTTCGAGGCCGGTCACGCGATCGAGCGGATCGCCCTTCGCCGTCAACATCAGGATCGGCAAGGTCTGCCCTTGAGCGCGCAGCTTCGCGCAGATCTCGAGGCCGTCCTCTTCGCCGATCATCAGATCGAGTATCAGCAGGTCGAACGGCTCGCGCTCAAGGTAGCGATTCAGGCGCTTGCCGTCCTCGGCCGCGCGCACGTCGAAGCCATGACCGCGCAGAAAGCGCAGCAGCATGTTGCGCAACTCGGCTTCGTCGTCGAGCACGACGATCCTGGCGGGGCGTTCCATCCGAAAGCTCCTCGATAACCGAGCCGCTCAGTGTGCGGCCCCGCGTTCCTGCATGAATGCCTCGATCTGCGGGAGCGTGATGTAGCCGGCCTTCTGCGTGTCGATCTCGTCGAAATGACGCGCGAGCAGCGGCATGCCGGCCGCTGCCTGGTCGCGCGTCAGCTTGCCGTCGTGGGTGGTGTTCGCGCTTGAAAAACGCGTTTGCAACTGCTGCTCCATGCGCTCCATCCGCTGCTGGCTGATACCTTGCGGCGCGGCGGCCTGAGCGAACGCGACGGTGGACGCGCAGCACAGCAGCACGGTGGCGAGCAACTTCTTCATGACTGACTCCTTCGGTTGGAACATCGACCGTCGCCTGCCTGGGTGCCGCGAGCCGTTTCGATGACAGGCCGAATTGTTGGTCAGACGCCGCGCGATCGCAATTCGAGAATCATGTCGAATCATGTCACGGCACCGGGTGCCGCTGCAGCGTGACATCGAACGAAATGAGTTCGCGGTTTCGTTTTGCGGGCCTGCTGCGTATCGTTCCGTCTGCCGTTCGTCGGCATTCACGTATCAGGAGTCCCAAATGACTATCCGTCTCGCCTGCGCCTCGACTTTCACCGCCATCGGTCTCGCCTGTTCTTCCGCTGCCTACGCGAGAGTCGTGGTGTATCTGCCCGCCGCCGTGGTCTACGCGCCGCCGCCGCGGCCGGTCTACTACCCGGTGCCGGTCAATCCCGTGTACGTATCGGCACCGCCTGTCGCCGTGCCTGTGGCGGCCGCGACCATCGTCGCGGCGCCGCCCTGGCAGCCGGCCAGCACGACGGCCGCCACTGCCGTGGTCGTGCCGCCCGCACTCAACTATGCGGTGGTGCCCGCGCCGACGGTCAGCTATGCGCAACCGCTCGTGATCGCGCCGCGTTGAAAGCGCGCGCCGGGCCGTCGCGCGGGCGGTTTCGATCGCCCCGAGACCGACCCACGCCGTTGACTCAGCATAGGACACGCGCCTCGCGGGCACGCCTGGTGAATTCCCGTTGTCCCGTTGAAAGGTGGAGCGCCGCGTAAAGCTTGCATGGAGTTTGCCGCTTCTTACCATCGCGCACCGCGCCAGGCGCGCGCCCGATGTGGCGCTCTGCGCCGGCACGGCTGATATTGACTACATATAGGCGGGATGGAACGGACCTTGCAATCCCTGTCAGGTTCGCGCCCCTATCCCACCTTCTTTCCTGGACCTTTGTGATGAGCTACCAAGATATCGACAAGGAAATCGCCCACCTCGAAGTCGTTTTCAGCGCGCTTTCTGGGCGCGACCGTTTTCCGTTGTCGTACTGGCATCGTCGGCTGCATGCGTTGAACCGTTCGTCGATGGTGCCCGCGCAACGCCAGCGCGTCGCCCACCTCGAAGCAAGGCTGCGCTCGGTCGGCGCGCGACTGGACGAGCTCGCCGGCGCGACGCGCGTCGGTTCCTGCACAAGCCCGCTGATGGCGGGCGGGTCCGGCATCCGTTCAGCCAGTTAATATCCGCGCCCCAAGCGCCAGCACGAGCGCGGGCACCATCACCAGCGCGCCGACTTTCAGAAACTTCATGAAGCTGACGTCTTCGCCTTCGCGGCGAATCGCGTTGAGCCACAGGATCGTCGCGAGCGAGCCGGTGATCGACAGGTTCGGCCCGAGGTCGACGCCGATCAACAGCGCGTCGATCACGCGCTCGGGGCTATGCGCCTGCATCACGGTCGAACTCGCGATCAAGCCGGCCGGCAGGTTGTTGATCAGATTGCTGAGGAACGCGATGCTCGCGCCGGCCCACCCGGCCGCTTCCATTTCGTTGTGTTCGGTCGCGCGGCGCAACGCACCCGCGAACAGGTTGATCACACCGGTGTGATCGAGCATCTCGACCAGCACGAACAGCCCGGCGACGAGCGGCAACACGTTCCACGAAATTTCGCGCATCATCGGCAGCGGCGATCTGCGCTCCTTGATCAGCACGACGAGCGCGGTCAGCGTGCCGAGGATCGCGGTCGGCAGGCCGAGCTGGATGTCGTAGGCGGAGACCGTCAGCAGCGCGCCGGCCGTCACCGCGATGCCCGCGAGCGCGACGCGCCCGCTCGCCGAGAGTTCGACCGCGTCGAGATTTGCCTCGCAGACGCCAGCGAGCGCCTCGCGTTGCGTCCAGCGCAGCATCACGAAGGTCGCGGCGATCGACAGCACCGACGGCAGCGTGAAGCGCAGCATCCACGGTCCCAGCGGCGGCGTGTGATTGCCGTACAGCACGATGTTGGCCGGATTCGAAATCGGCAGCACGAAGCTCGCCGCATTGGCGACGAACGCGCAGACGAACAGCAGCGGCAGCGGCGGTGTCTTCGCTTTCTTCGCCGCCGCGAACACGGCGGGCGTCAGCACGACGGCGGTGGCGTCGTTGGAAAGAAACGCGGTGATCACCGCGCCGAACAGATACACGAGCACGAACAGCTTGCGCGGCGAACTGCGCGCATGATTGACAGCGAGCACCGCGACCCAGTCGAACAGCCCTTCGCGGCGGCCGACTTCGGATAGCAGCATCATGCCGAACAGGAACAGATAGACGTCGGTGCCCTTGCCGATCGCTTCGACCGCGAGATGCAAGGGCAATAGGCCGAGGGCGACGAGCAGCACCGCGCCGGCGACGGCCCACACGGCTTCGGGCCATTTGAACGGCCGTGTGATCACGCCGGCGGTGGCGAGCGCGGCAATACTCCAGGAAAGAAAAACGGAATTCACGGCTTGACGCCCGGATAATGGGTTATGTCGGTGGCTGCGCAAAGCGCGCAACCTGTTGTTCGGGGCAACAAATTACCACAGCGGTACCACGGCGAGCGCTCCATAGCAGTGTGCGTGCCTTCATGCGCGGACCTTTCAGCGCGCATACCTCTCGACACGATTAACATCACCGCAACAACGATCTGTTCCCGCCCACCCGCCTATTCAGTTTGAATGGGCATCCCTACTATCCGCATTCTCACGCGGTTGCTCGCGAGCAACGGATAGAACACGATGCAAACACACGCTTGCGCTCCCACGCGCTACCACGGCGCGGCGATCGCGCTGCACTGGCTGGTCGCCGCGCTGATGATCTGCGGCTTCTATATCGGCTGGATCATGACCGATATCCCCGGCCTCACGCCGACGAAGCTCAAGTACTTCTCGTGGCACAAATGGATTGGCGTGACCGTGTTCGCGCTGGCGCTGCTGCGGGTGCTGTGGCGCGCGACGCATCGCGCGCCCGCGCTCGATGCCGCGACGCCCGCGTGGCAGAAGGCCGCCGCGCATCTGGTGCACGGTCTGCTGTATCTGCTGATGCTCGCGATTCCGATGTCCGGCTACTTCTACAGCTCGGCGGCCGGCATTCAGGTCGTGTATCTGGGCATCGTGCCGCTGCCGACGATCATCGGTCCCGACCACGCGCTGAAGGCCGCGCTGCGCACGGTGCACGTGCTGCTCAATTACGCGCTGCTCGCGCTCGTGATCATGCACGCGCTCGCGGCGCTCAAGCATCAGTTCATCGATCGCGACGGATTGCTCGCGCGCATGGTGCCGTTTCTGAAGACCCGCGCATAACGATATGACGGCTTGAAGAAAGTCACAACTCCTGTCGATTGGTTACGACTGGTTGGCAATCAAATTCCTCGCGGTGTGCAATCAGGCCGCGAAGCTCGGATAGGATGCGTACCATCATGAAGACACCTTTTTATCTCTCCACTCGTCGCGCGACGCTCGCTTCTTTGGCGGTGCTTGCGCTGCTCGGCGCGAACCTCGCGCACGCCGACGTCGACCTCGCGAAAAGCAGCGTCATCGCCACGACCAAACAGATGAACGTGCCCGTCGACGGCAAGTTCAGGAAGTTCTCCGCGCAACTGAATTTCGATCCGGCGAAGCCGGCTGCGGGCAGCGCGAACGTGTCGATCGACACCGCGAGCTACGACCTCGGCGCCGACGACTACAACAAGCAGGCGCAAGGCAAGGAATGGTTCGACAGCGGCGCCTTCCCGAGCGCGACCTTCGTGTCGAGCTCGATCGCGCCGGCCGGCGGCAACCAGTACAAGGTGACCGGCAAGCTGACGATCAAAGGCAAATCGCAAACGGTCGTCGTGCCGGTCGTGATCGCGAGCCAGGGCGCCACGCAAACTTTCGACGGCTCGCTGCCGATCAAGCGCACGCAGTTCGACGTCGGCACCGGCGAATGGAAAGACACGTCGGTGGTCGCCGACGAAGTCGTCATCAAATTTCATCTGGTCGCGGCGAAGAAATAACCCACCACGCCGCAGCACCGCCTTACCCTTCGACCTCTGGAGTCCAACTTGAAGCAATCCTTCCTGCTCGCCGCCGGCGCGCTCGCCGCTGCATGCTCGTTCAACGCGATGGCCGCCGCCGAAACCTACCTGCTCGATCCGACGCACACGTCGCCGAGCTTCGAGACCGACCACTTCGGCGGCCTGTCGATCTGGCGCGGCAAGTTCCAGAAAAGCAGCGGTACCGTCGTGCTCGATCGCGCGGCGAAGACCGGCACGGTCGAGGCGACAATCGACCTGACCTCGGTCGGCATCGGCAACGACAAGCTCAACGAGGAACTGGTCGGCGACAAGTTCTTCGACACCGCGAAGTTCCCGACCGCGACCTACAAGGGCACGCAGATCCGCTTCGACGGCGACAAGCCGGTCGAAGTGATCGGCACGCTGACGCTGCACGGCGTCACGAAACCGGTCAACCTGAAGATCGAATCGTTCAAGTGCATCCAGCACCCGATGCTGAAGCGCGAAGTGTGCGGCACCGAATCGGTCGCGACGTTCAATCGCGACGATTTCGGCATCGATTTCGGCAAGGCGTACGGCTTCAACATGAAGACCACGCTGCATATCCAGGCCGAAGGCGTCAAGCAGTAAGCGCATCACGCCCGGCACGGCCGGGCGCCGAACTACTGGATCGCGGGCTGCGCCGGCGCGTGCGACGCGCGGCGCGCCTCCAGCCACGCGACCAGCTCCTCGCGGCGCATGGCCTTCGCGAACAGCCAGCCCTGTCCGTACTGAACGCCTCGGCGCAGCAGATACTCAACCTGCTCGTCGCGCTCGATTCCCTCCGCCACGACTTCCACCCCCAATTCGTGCGCCATGTCGATGATATGCGGCGCAACGATGCTCGACGCCGCATCCCGGGCGATCGTGTCGACGAACGATTTGTCGATCTTCAGAGCGTCGATCATGAAAGTCTGCAAATAGGCGAGGCTCGAATAGCCGGTGCCGAAATCGTCGATATAGACCGGGTGGCCGGCGCTTCGGAAGGCCGCGATCGTCTGCCGGGTCGCATCGGCGTTCAGGCAACTGCGCTCGGTCGCTTCGATCCTGATCTGCGCGGGACGCAGGCCGGTTCCGGCGAGCCTCGCGGTGATCAGGTTAAGAAAGCGCGGCGTGCGCAGATCCTCGCCGCTCACGTTGACCGACACGTAGAACCACGGCCGCGAACGCAATAGCTCTGTCAGGTCGTGGAGCGCTTTATCGAGCACGAGGTCGGTCAACGACTGGATCAGGCCATGCTGCTCGGCCAACCCAATGAAAATATGCGGCGAGATCTCGCGTCCGTTCAGATTCCATCTGGCCAGCGCTTCGACACCGACGCATTCGTTGGTCGCGAGACTCACGATCGGTTGATAGGCGACGTCGATGATTTTGCGCGAGATCGCCCATTCGAGCGATGCCCGGAACGACACCTGTCGCGAGATCCGTTTGAACGCGAACCAGCCGAACCCGGCGCCCATCGCGACGCCTATCGACAGCCACGTCGCCAGCAGGCCGGGCCAGTCTCTCAGCAGGCTGGTGCGCCGGCCCTTGACGACGACGCCAAGCGCGCGCGTCGCCGAACGTGCGACCGCGTAGTTCCATTCATCGCTATCGACGCGCCCCGCCCGCTTCCATGCATGGAGCATCTCGTCGGGGTCCGCGCCCGTCGACAGCGCGACGATCGAGTTCAGGCCGGTGTTGATCGTGGCGATGGGCCTTCCCGCCGGATCCATCACATCGACGTATGACTGCGGATCGATTGACACGTACTCGCCGTTGCGCCCGATCTGTATATCCTCGCGCACGTCGCTGAGTGGATTCTTTTGCTGGAACCAGACCAGGTAGCCGTCGTTGCTTCGCCAGCGCGGCGGCGGCAGTTCGACATTCTGCGTCCGAACGTCGCCGAACAGCGGCGAGCAAAGATAGCGCCCGTCGCTGTACGCACCTGCGTCCCGGACGTAGCGGTAGTTGAAAATCACATGGGCGGCGCGCTCCAGGTATTGCGGCGAACACGGCGCGCCGTGCTCGGCCTGCAGGTCAGCGATCGCCGCAAAACCCTGATACGTGACGAGTTCCGTGCGCATCACGGCCTTTTCCGCGTATTGGCGCAAATCTCGCTGCTCGCGGCGTGTGACGTCTTCGTTCGCGATATAGATGCTGATCAGGACCGGCAGCACCGTTGCGGCGCAGCCGAGTGCGATATACGCCGAAATCAGCGACATGCGCTGGATCATCTGTCGAGCCCCGTGGTGAAGCGGTCGCGGCGAAACCCGCCAGGAGCGGCAGCAGCCCGGCATGGACCCCGTACGCAAGCGGCGGAGTTCAGTGTCAAGCATAGTTTCTGAACCCGCATTTTCAACAACGCGTCGAACGACACGCGTGCGGCCGGCCGCGCCGGCCCTGACCGGCGGCGAGCGCGGCAAGGTACCATTACGGGCTGGCGGCGTCGCGACGCGCGCCGTCACCGCTTTCGTTTATTGCCATCGCCCGCTTCAACTCCCATGAATTCGCCAACCCGCCGCATCGCGCACCTCGACATGGACGCGTTTTACGCGTCCGTCGAACTGCTGCGCTATCCGGAGTTGCGCGGGCGCGCGGTGGTGATCGGCGGCGGGCGCAACAGCGCGCCGCAGGTGCTCGAAGACGGCAGCAGGCGCTTCGCGAAGCTGCGTGATTACGCGGGCCGCGGCGTCGTGACCACCTCGACCTACGAGGCGCGCGCGCTCGGCGTATTTTCGGCGATGGGCATGATGAAGGCCGCCGCGCTCGCGCCCGACGCGATCCTGCTGCCGACCGACTTCGATTCATACCGCCACTACTCGCGTCTTTTCAAGGCCGCCGTCAGGACGTTCACGGACCGCATCGAGGATCGCGGCATCGACGAGATCTATATCGACCTGACCGACCTGGCGGGCGAACCGGCCGACATCGGCCGGCGCATCAAGGACGCCGTTCATCAGGCCACCGGTCTCACGTGTTCGATCTGCGTCGCGCCGAACAAACTGCTCGCGAAGATCGGCTCCGAACTCGACAAGCCTGACGGCCTGACGATCCTCACGCCGGCCGATATACCGCTGCGCGTGTGGCCGCTGCAGGTACGCAAGGTCAACGGCATCGGCCCGAAGGCCGCGCAGAAGCTGACCACACTCGGCCTCGCGACGGTCGGCGATCTGGCCGCCGCCGACGCCGGGTTGTTGCAGGACAACTTCGGGCGCAGCTATTCCGCCTGGCTGATGCAGGTCGCGCAGGGTCACGACGAGCGGCCCTTGGTGGTCGAATCGGAGCCGAAGTCGATCAGCCGCGAGACCACGTTCGAGCGCGATCTGCATCCGCGCCACGATCGACCGGCGTTATCGAGCGCGTTTACGGGGCTGTGCGTGCGTGTCGCCGACGATCTCGTGCGCAAGGGTTACGTGGGCCGCACGATCGGCATCAAGCTGCGTTACGACGACTTCCACACCGTCACGCGCGACCTGACGCTCGACGAACCGACCGCCGACGCGACCGAAATCCGCCGCGCGGCGACCGAATGTTTGCGACGCGTGGAGTTGAACCGCAAGCTGCGGCTATTGGGCGTGCGCATCAGCACGCTGACGTCGGCCAGCGAACAGGCGCTGAAGCCGCGCCTGCCGGTTCAGGCCGACTTGCCTTTCGCGAGCGACGAATAGGCGCTGTCGCCGGCGACGCCGGTCGCGTTCGCACGCATGGCCGGCACGTCGCCTGACGTGGACAGCGCCGACGCCGCCACCGAAAACGAGAACGTGTTGATGCCGTTGGCGCTGTGCGCGGACACGGTGCCGCGATGCATCTCCGCGATCGCCTTCACGATCGCGAGCCCGAGCCCGTGGTTTTCGCGGCTATTGGTGCGCGAGACTTCCGCGCGATAGAAACGGTCGAACAGATGTTCGAGGACGTCCGGCGCGATCGGCTCGCCAGGATTTGCCACGGCGACGCGCACCTGGTCGCGCATCGGTCCTTTCCCGCGCGCGATCGTCACGCTGATCGACGCGCCCGGCTCGCAATGCTGGATCGCGTTCATCAGCAGGTTCGTGCACGCGCGGCCGAATAGCGACCGGTTCACGCGCGCGAACGCATCGCCGTGCAACTGCGCATGCACGTGCGCCTCTTCGAGCGGAATCTCCAGAAACTCGAGCGTATGCGCGAGTTCCGCCGCGAGCGACACCTCGACGAGCCCCGTCGCGCGTTCGCCCTGATCGGCGCGCGCGAGGAACAGCATGTCGTTGATGATCGTGCGCATCCGCTCGAATTCTTCGAGATTCGATTGCAGCGTGTGGCGCAGATCGTCGACCGAGCGGTTGCGGGTCAGCGCGACCTCGGTCTGGCCGATCAGGATCGTGACCGGCGTGCGCAGTTCATGCGCGACGTCCGCGTTGAACGATTCGAGCCGGCCGTAGGCGCCGTCGAGCCGTTCGAGCGCGCCGTTGAACGAGTTCGCGAGGTCGTTCAGTTCGAGCGGCAGCGACGCCGTATTGAGCCGCTGCGAGCGGTTGTTCGGGCTGACCGCCGATGCGTCGCGCGTCAGACGCGTGAGCGGTGCGAGACCGATGCGCGTGACCGAGTAGCTGAGCAGCAGCACCGCGAGACTGCCGAGCGCGGACAGCGCCGCGAGCGCCGAGCCGAACACGCGCATCGTGCGCAGGTTCGGTGAATAGCTCGAGGCGACCTGCAACTGCACCGGCGGCCGCGCGGCGTTGGCGGGCAAGGTCACCGTCGAGGTCAGCATGTCGGGGCCGCCGCCCGCCGGCGCGATGCGCGCATAGCCGCCCGGCCAGCTCTTCGTGACAGTGCCCTGCACCGGCGTGCCGAAGTGATAGCTCGGGTCCGCGCTCGTCACCGAGTACACGGTGCTGCCGTCGTGCGGCGTCATGTCGGTGAGTTTTTCGCGGCACATCCGCCATTTTTCGGGCGTCACCGCGTGATAGACGATGATGCGCGCGATCTGCGTGCGATCGTCGAGCGACTCGCGCAGATGATGTTCGAGCTGCGTGCGCAGCACCAGAAAGAGCCCCGTGCCGACGAGCGTAAACACGAACAGCGCGACCAGCGCGAACATCGACGCGAGACGGCGGGCAATCGAACGGTTCATGATGTCTCGGCCTCTTCGCGCACTTCGAGCACGTAGCCCATGCCGCGCACCGTGTGCAGCAGCTTCGACGGGAACGGGCCGTCGAGCTTCGCGCGCAGCCGCTTGATCGCGGTTTCGACGACGTTCGTGTGGCTGTCGAAGTTGACGTCCCACACGAGTTCGGTGATCGCGGTCTTCGACAGAATGTCGCCCTGACGGCGCGCGAGCACGCTGAGCAGTTGAAACTCTTTGGCGGTCAGGTCGAGGCGTACGCCGTCGCGCGTCGCGCGGCGGCCGATCAGATCGACGAACAGATCGCCGACGGAAATCAACGTGGATTCCTGCGAACGCGTGCGGCGCGCGAGCGCATGCAGACGCTCGACCAGTTCGAGGAACGAGAACGGTTTGGTCAGGTAGTCGTCCGCGCCTTCGCGCAGGCCGCGCACGCGGTCGTTCACGTGATCGCGCGCGGTCAGCATGATGACCGGCGTCGACTTGCGCATGCGCAGCGCCTTCAGCACGCTGAAGCCGTCGCGCTTAGGCAGCATTACGTCGAGGACGATCACGTCGTAATCGAATTCGGTGGCCAGATGCATGCCTTCCTCGCCGTCGAGCGCGACATCGACGACCCAGCCCTGCTCTGTCAAACCGGAGCGCAGGTAGTCCACCACCTTGTGCTCGTCTTCAACGATCAGCAATTTCATCCGCGTCCCCTGTCGACCGGAGTTAGTGCTCCAGCACTTACTCCGGTCCCATGCCACTTGTGGCGGTCAACTGTCCATTATACGAAACGCCCCTGATGCCTCGCGCCGATCCCACTCCCTCGGCATGGAAGCTCGGCCGGGGCGATTCAGTGTGCAGGAGCCGGCATCTCCTTCTGCTGCGCGCCGCCGGCTGGCGCTTGCTGCGGCGATGCCGTAGCACTGGCGACGTTCGCTGTCCCGTTCGTACGGGTAGCCTCGTTCCCGGCCATTGCGCCACCTTGCGCGCCGCCCTCCCAGCCGCCGCCGAGCGCCTTCACGAGCGCCACCGACAGCGTCAACTGCTGGCCGTGAATCTGCACGTCCGTGCGCTCGCTGGTCAGCAGCGACTCCTGCGCGTCGATCACGTTCAGATACGCGACGAGGCCGCCCGAATAGCGATCGTTCGCGAGCGACAGCAGCCGCTGCGCGTCCTCGACCGCCTCGCGCGACTGCTTCGCCGCGCCGTCGAGCACCGACAGTCCTGTGATGCCGTCCTGTACCTGCTGGAACGCGCTCAGCACGGTCTGCCGATAATTCGCCTCGGTCGCCTTGTAGCCCGCGCTCGCGTACTGGACGTTGGCCGCGCGCCGGCCGCCGTCGAAGATCACTTGACCGACCGTCGCGCCGAGCGTCCACATCAGCGTCGGCGCGCTCAGCAGATTGGCGAACTCGGTGCTCTCCCAGCCGATGCCCGGCGTCAGCGTGAGGCTCGGGAAGAACGCCGCCTTGGCCACGCCGATCTGCGCGTTGGCCGCCGCCATCGCACGTTCCGCCGAGGCGACGTCGGGACGCCTTTGCAGCACGTCGCTCGGCACGCCGAGCGGTACGGTCGGCGCCTTGATGTCGAGCACCTTCGGCTCGATCGCGAACTGCGGTGCCGGCACGCCGACCAGCGCGGCGATCGCATGCTCGAACTGCGCGCGCTGATTGAGCAGCAGTTGCGCCTGCACGCGCGTCGAATCGAGCTGCGATTTCTGCTGCAGCACGTCGAGGCCCGATACCGAACCGAGATCGTGCTCGGTGTTCACGTAGTCGAGCGCTTTCTGCTGCAGCTTCACCGACTGGTTCAGCACGTCGATCTCGCGGTCGAGCTCACGCAGCGAGAAGTAGTCGGTGGCGAGGTCGGTCGTCAGCACGAGGCGCGCGTTCGCGAGATCGTCCGCCGACTGTTCGGCCGACGCCTGCGCGCCCTCGACCTGACGACGGATGCGGCCGAACAGATCGGTGTCGTAGCTGATCGTCGGCCCGAGCTGGAGGTTGTTCTGCACCGTCGATTCGGTCGGCGTCGCGTAGTTCGTCAGCGGCCGGTCGTGCGAAATACGGAAGCGCGAGGCCTGTGCGTTGAAATCGACTTCCGGCACGCGCTGCGCGCTGGTGTTCGCGAGCGTCGCCTTCGCCTGCTCGTAGTGCGCGCTCGCCGCGGCGAGCGTCTGGTTCTGCGCGAGTGCCTGGGTTTCGAGCGTCGCGAGCGTCGGGTCGGCGAAGCCCGTCCACCAGTCCGGCGCGATCGGCGCATGCGACGGCGCGGCGACGCGCCAGAACGAATCGGTGTGCCATTCGGGCGGCACCTCGGCCTGCGGCCGCTGATAGTCCGGGCCGACCGTGCACGCGGCGAGCAGCGCCGCGCCGGCGCACGCGCTCAGCGCGGTGAAGACAGTGCCACGCGTACGCGCCTGGCGTGAAGCCGCGAACGTCACGACGCCCCCTTGCCGTTCTTCTGCAGCGGCTGCACCTGCACGTGATCGCCATCGGCAATCGAATCGCTCGGGTTGACGATGATGCGATCGCTCGGCGAGATACCGCTTTCGATTTCGAGCTGCTGTCCGAGGTCCACCGCGATCACGACCTTGCGCAGGCTCACGTTGCCCTTTGCATCGACGACCGCGAGGCGCGGACCCTCCGCGCGAAACAGCAGCGCGTTGCCGGGCACCGTGAGACGCGCATGCGCGGCGGCCGGCACCGCGACCTGCACGTACGCGCCGGGGCGCAGCTTGTCGTCGGGATTCGGCAGCGTCACTTCGATCTGCAACGAGCGCGTGGGTACGTCGATCGCGCCGGATATATGCGTGATCTTGCCGTTGAACTGCTGGCCCGGCAGCTCGGCCTGCGTGACCACGACCTTCTGCCCGACCGCGACGTTCTGCGCGTAGGCCTGCGGCAACTGCACGTAGACGCGCAACGGGTCCGATTGAGCAAGCGCGAACAACGCACGGCTCGTGCCGCTGCCCGCGTCGATCAGATCGCCGACGTCGACGTTGCGCTGCGTCACCACGCCGGTAAACGGCGCGACGATCCGCTTGAACGATTCGAGCTGCTGCAGACGCTTGACGTTCGCATCGGCGGCCGCGAGATTCGCGAGATCCTGCGTGTAGGTGCTTTGCCGTTCATCGAGCTCCTGCTGCGACACCGCATCACGCTGGCGCAACTGCTGCCAACGGTCCAACGAGCTCTTCGCGAGCGCGAGGCTCGAATTGATCTGCTGACGCTGTGCCAGAGCCTGCGCGAGTTCCTGGTCGATTTCCGGCGTATCGAGCTCGGCGAGCAGTTGCCCCTGCTTCACGTGGGTGCCGATGTCGGCGTACCAGTGCAGCAGATAGCCGGTCGCGCGTGCATAGATCGGCGACTCGACATAGCCGCGCAGCGTGCCCGGCAGCAGCGTGTCGCCGCCGCCCTCGGTCTGGGTCGGCATGACGACGTTCACGTACTGCGTGGCATTCTGCTGCGCGATCGCCGCGACTTCGCGGTTTTGCAGCACGTTCGCGATCACGGTGCGAAGTGTGCCTGCCACGAGCAGCACGAGCACGATCACGACGGCGATCTTCGCGCGCTTCCATTCGCGATGGCGCGGCGGCAGCCGGTGCTCTCCTTCTTCGGTTTCCCGCGCGGGGATCGCTAGCGATGCATGAGTTTTTTCGGTCATCTCAGTCAACCATCGTTTAACTTTTACGCGGGCGTCGCCGCACTGCTGGGTTCCGGTGCGGGGGTGTCACTATGGCCGCCACTGCCACTGCCACTGCCACTGCCACTGCCACCGCCATCGTCGCCAGCGTCGCCACCGTCGTTGTCGTCGTCGCCGCCGTTCTTATGACGGCGCGCGAGCCACGAATGAATTCCCGCAAACACGAGCGGCACGAAAAACAGCGTCGATACGGTCGCGAACAGCAACCCGCCGATCACCGCGCGGCCAAGCGGCGCATTCTGCTCGGCGCCTTCGCCGAGACCGAGCGCCATCGGAATCATGCCGATGATCATCGCGAACGCGGTCATCAGCACCGGACGAATCCGGCTCGCGCCGGCTTCGAGCGCGGCCGTGAGCGGCGGTGCGCCGGCCGACAGCCGCTGGCGCGCGAACGCGACCATCAGAATACTGTTCGCGGTCGCGACGCCCATCGTCATGATCGCGCCGGTCAGCGCCGGCACGCTCAGATGGGTGCCGGTCAGGAACAGCATCCACATGATCCCCGCGAGCGCCGCCGGCAACGCGCTGACGATGATCAGCGGATCGACCCACGACTGGAAGTTCACGACGATCAGCAGATACACGAGCACGATCGCCATCGCGACGCCGATGCCGAGCCCAAAGAACGAACTGCGCATCGTCTGTACCTGGCCGCGCACGGTGATCGTGCTGCCGCGTGGCAGCGAGCCGCGCACCTCGTCGACGATCTTGTCGACCTGATTCGCCACGCTGCCGAGATCGCGCTTTTCAACGCTCACATACAGATCGATCACCGGACGGATGTTGTAATGCGTGACTTCCGCGAACTGGCTCTTCGGCGAGATCTGCACGAGGTTGCCGAGCAGTTGCGTCGGCCCGTTCATCGTGGCCGAGACCGGGGTGCGCAACAGTTCGTCGATCGAAGACACCTGGTACTGCGGCGTCTGCACCGCCACCTTGTATTCCACGCCGTTCCTGTTGTTGACCCAGAAGCCCGGCGACGTCTGCGAGCTGCCCGACAGCGAAACGAGCACGTTCTGCGCGACGTCGTTCGCGGTCAGGTTCAGTTGTTGCAGGCGGGTACGGTCCATGTGCAGATCGATCACCGGTTCGTCGAGCTTCTGCTGGATATGCGTGTCGACGGTGCCGGGAATCAGTCGCACCTGCTTCAGCAGCTTGCGCGCGATGTCGAGGTTGCCCGGCTGATTCGCGCCCGAAATCTGCACGTCCACCGCGGCAGGCAGGCCGAAGTTCAGGATCTGCGTGACGATATCGGCCGGCTGAAAGAAGAACTCGACGCCCGGGAAACGCTGCGGCAGGATCGCGCGCAGCTTGTCCATGTAGATCTGCGACGGCTTGTGGCCTTCGTTCAACGCAATCTGGATCTCGCCGTCGAGCGTGCCCATCGTGCCCGCATTGCTATACGACAGGTTGATGCCGCTATACGGTACGCCGAGGTTGTCGAGAATCGTGCCCAACTCCCTGGGCGGCACGACTTCGCGGATCACCTTTTCGACCTCGTCGGCAAGCCGCGCGGTCTCCTCGATACGCGTGCCGGTCGGCGCGCGCATGTGCAAGCGGATATCGCCCGCGTCGACGCTCGGGAAAAAGTCTTCGCCGAGCGTGAAGAACAGGCCCATCGACAGCACGCAGAAACCGAGGAACAGCGCGCCGAACATCTTGCGACGCACGAGCAGGCTGCTCAGGATCATGATGTAAGTCGCACGCATGCGCTCGAAGCCTGCGTCGAAGCGGTGATACAGACGCATGAACAGATTCGGCTTCGTGCCCGCCTTCGGCTTGTGCGCGTGGCCCATCAGCAGCATCGCGAGCGTCGGCACGAGCGTACGCGACAGGATGTACGAAGCGAGCATCGCGAACACCACCGCTTCCGCGAGCGGCACGAATAGATAGCGCGCGACGCCGGTCAGGAAGAACATCGGCACGAACACGATACAGATACACAGTGTCGAGACGAGCGCCGGCACTGCGATTTCGCCGGCGCCGTCGAGAATCGCATCGTGCAGATTCGTGCCCAAGTGCAGGTGCCGCTCGATGTTCTCGATCGTCACGGTCGCGTCGTCCACCAATATGCCGACCGCGAGCGCGAGGCCGCCCAACGTCATGATGTTGATGGTCTGCCCGAGCGCGTGCAGCACGATCAGCGACGACAGAATGGACAGCGGAATCGAGATCGCGATGATGCAGGTGCTACGCCAGTTGCCGAGAAACAGCAGGATCATCGCGGCGGTCAGCGCGGCGGCGGCCAGCGCTTCGCGCACCACGCCCTGCACTGCCGCCTTCACGAACACCGACTGGTCGAACAGCGCGGTGATCTGCAGATCCGGCGGCAGCGCGGCGCGCGCGGCCGGCAAAATGGCTTTCAACGTATCGACGATCGACAGCGTCGACGCGTTGCCGTTCTTCAGCACCGAAATCAGCACGCCGCGATGACCGTTCTGCCGCACGATGTTGGTCTGCGGCGAGAAGCCGTCGCGCACATGCGCGACTTCACGCAGGTAGGTCGTCGCGCCGTTGACGGTGCGCACCGGAATGTCGTTGAGACCTTCCAACGTCGGCGGCGACCCGTTCATGTCGATCGTGTATTCCTTCGGCCCGATCTTGGCCGTGCCCGTGGGCAGAATCAGGTTTTGCGCGTTGAACGCGTTGACCACGTCGGCAGGTGTCAGGCCCTTGGCCAGCAGCGCGCGCGTGTCGAGGTCGACCGAGATCAGCCGCGATTTGCCGCCATACGGATACGGCACGGCCGCGCCCGGAATCGTCACCAGTTGCGGTCGCAGGAAGTTCAGCGCGGTGTCGTTGAGATCCTGCTCCGAGAGTTTCGGACTCGACAGGCCGAGCTGGATGACTGGAATGCTGGAAGCCGAGTAGCTGATGACCAACGGCGCGGTGGCGCCCGGCGGCATCTGCTTCAATTGCGCCTGCTCGATGGCGACCGTCTGCGCGATCGCCGTCTGGATGTTCGCGTTCGGCTGCAGAAACACCTTCAGGATCGCGATGCCGGGGAGCGATTGCGATTCGATATGTTCGATGTCGTTGACCGTCGTGGTCAGACTGCGCTCGTTGACCGACGTGATACGGGTGGCCATGTCTTCGGCCGACAGCCCCGTATACGTCCAGATGATGCTGACGACCGGAATGTTGATATCCGGCAGCACGTCGACGGGCATGGTGAACAGCACGAAGGGCGTCGCCAGCACGATCAGAATTGCCATCACGATGAACGTGTATGGCCGCTTAAGCGCTACGTTGACGATCCACATTGAAACGGGCCAGAGAAAATGCGGGTGGAGGGAGGGATTGAATCTGCGCCTATGCTAGATCGATGGTACCAACGCCTGCATGGCATGAAAATGGCGAAATCGTCAGGAAGCTTGTTGAAAGCAAATGCGCCATTTTTGAAGACGAAGGGCTCTCGCCGAATTAGCTGCGAATTAGCCGCAAAGCAAACGTTTGCTGAATAAATTTACGCGCAGTTAATGAAACGTTTGCTGATACGCGGCACGTTTTTTGGCCGAAATGATATGAAACATGCTTTCAGATTGATTCGCAAGACGGGGCAAGTTTGCTCCGAGTGGCCATCCCCTTCAACGAAAATAGGCCGGTCAACCTGAATGGTCGACCGGCCCTCATTTGCAGTCATTCGTATCCTGGCGTCAACGCCCGCGACGCTTATTTGGCGAACAGCGACGACATATCGGCGAACGCCTTGAACTCGAGCGCATTACCCGACGGATCGAGGAAGAACATCGTCGCCTGCTCGCCGACCTCGCCCTTGAAGCGCACATGCGGCTCGATGATGAATTCGATGCCGGCCTTCTGCAGTTTGTCCGCGGCGGCCTGCCATTGCTCCATCGACAGCACCGCGCCGAAGTGGCGCACCGGCACCGCGTCGCCATCCACTGCGCTGGTATGACGGTGACCGACTTCGTCCGGCGCCAGATGCGCGACGATCTGATGACCGTAGAAATTGAAATCGACCCATGCGTCCGAACTGCGCCCTTCCGGGCAGCCGAGCAATTCGCCGTAGAACTCGCGCGCGGCGGCGAGGCTATGAACAGGAAACGCCAGGTGGAACGGCGGCAAAGCGGTTTCGGCAACGCTCATGATAGGAAGACTCGCTGGGGTGGGTGTGAGGATGAATTACGACTGGCACGACTGGCAACCGGTTCAGTTGAAGCAAAGTTTAATCATGAATAAAAATGTTGAGAAACGATATATATTTGACCTGACCATCACCAAAATCGATTGATCGATCATGCTCAGCGAGTTGAAAACCTTCATCGCCGTCAGCCAGTACGGCACGTTCTCCGGCGCGGGCGCGCGCATCGGGCTCACGCAATCGGCCGTCAGCGCGCAGATGCAGCGGCTCGAACAGGAACTCGGCTTTCAGCTGTTCGACCGCACCGGCCGCTCTGCGACGCTCAACGAGGCGGGCCGCGAGACGCTCGCGCTCGCAGAGGAAATGATGACGCTCTATGCGCGGCTCTCCGAGCGCAGCGGCGGCGCCGCCGAGAGCGGCATGCTGCGGGTCGGCGCGATCGCGTCCGCGCAGGTGTCGCTGCTCGCCGACGCGCTCGCGCGCTTTCGCGACGACCGTCCCGGCTGGCGGATTCGCGTGGTGCCGGGCGTGTCGCTGGGGCTGCTCGGCCAGGTCGACTCGGGCGAGCTCGATCTGGCCGTCATCATCAAACCGCCGTTCGCGCTGCCGTCGGAACTCGAATGGCGCACGCTCGTCGCCGAACCGTTCGTGCTGCTCGCGCCGAAACAGCTTGCGCGCGGCGGCCGCTCGTGGCGCGAACTGCTGCGCAGCGAGCCGTTCATCCGCTACGACCGCGCGTCGTTCGGCGGACGGCTCGTCGACCGTTTTCTGCGGCGCGCGCGCCTTGGCGTGCGCGATGCGGTCGAGCTCGACGAATTGCAGGCGATCGTGCAACTGGTCGCGCGCGGCATGGGTGTCGCGCTGATTCCGAATACGGCCGGGCTCGGCAAATGGCCAGCGAGCGTCGTCCCACTCGAACTCGGCGATGCGAGCTTCGAGCGCGAGATCGGGCTCGTGCTGCGGCCGCGGCATAGCCGGCCGGTGGTCGCCGATGCGTTGGCGGAGTGTATTGCGAGCGCGGCGCACGGTTGAGCGCTTTGCACGCCGCATTCGATGCGAGTTCGCTTCGGGTTCGCTTCGGGTTCGCATCGAGTGTGCTGCCATACGTACGCGCAACTGTATCTGTGAGTCGCGCGCGACGGCGCGCAGAATCGTTGCTTCATTCATCCGGCTGTGTGGCGCGTTGCATTGCATTGTCGAACACGCGCTCCGCCCTTGCATTTGCCCGCCATGATCGTTAGCCCTCTGCTCACCGCCGATGTCCTGATCGCCTACAGCGCCTATTTCGTCGGCACCGCGAGCCCTGGGCCGAGCAATCTCGCGATCATGTCGCTCGCGATGAGCGCGGGCCGACGCGCGGCACTGGTGTTCGCGCTCGGCGTGGTGTCGGGCTCGTTCTCATGGGCGCTGCTCGCGTCGCTCGGCTTGTCGGCGGCGCTCGCCGCCTACTCGGAATGCCTCGTCGCGATCCGGATCGCGGGCGGCTTGTATCTGCTGTGGCTCGGCTTCAAGTCCGCACGCTCGGCGTGGAGCGCCGGCAAGCCGGCCGCGAGCGCGGCGCGCGTCGACGAACCGCTCGGGCGACTCTATCTGCGTGGCCTTTTGCTGCATCTCACGAATCCGAAAGCGGTGCTGGTGTGGCTGTCGATCGTGTCGCTCGCGATGTCGCCGGTACACGGCGCCGCGCACGTGACGCCGGTCGTGCTGGGCTGCATGGTGATCGGCGCGACGGTATTCAGCAGCTACGCGGTGCTGTTTTCGACGGCGTCCGCACGCCGCGTCTATACGGCGATCCGGCGCTGGCTCGATGGCTCGCTCGCGGTGATGTTCGGCATTGCGGGGGTCAAATTGTTGACGTCGAAGAGTTGAGGTGGGTCGGGCGCGTCTGGGTCGCCCGAGGCCGCGCTCTGCGATACTGGCGGTTCGGCTCCACCAACGACGGCTGCTAGCGCACCCACCCACGCAACGATGAACGGCAACGACCACGACGCACCTTCTTCCAACCAACGCTCGCCGCTGCAAAAGCGGCTCTATCTCACCGGCGCGGCGATCCTGGTCGTCAGCCTGATCGCCGCGGTGCTCATCTACGTGAGCGTGCCGCCGCCCGACAGCGCGGTCGCGATGTACGGCATGATCGATCCGCGCTATCAGATCGAGCTACAGCAGATCGGCGGCAACGCGGCGGTACTGATGGCGCAGTTGCATCAATGGTTCGATAGCTTGTGGCATGGTGCCAGGCTCGCTTATACGGTCGCGGCGCTGGGCGCTGCGCTCGCGGCTGGCTGCATTTTCATCGGCCATTTTTTCGCGGACGATTGAGTCGCGAGGCGCTCGCATCGAGGCGCTCTAGTACCAAGACCGAGTCACCGCCTGCGTTGTTCTTCTAGATATCGAAGTACAGATAAAACTCCCATGGATGCGGACGCAATTTGATGGTGTCGATCTCGCGGCTGCGCTTGTAGTCGATCCAGGTCTGGATCACGTCGTCGGTAAAGACATCGCCTTTGCGCAGGAACGTGTTATCGGTTTCGAGCGCGGCCAGCGCCGCGTCGAGGGAGCCCGGCACCTGCCGTATATTGCGGGCTTCTTCGGGCGGCAGATCGTAGATGTTGCGGTCGAGCGGTTCGCCGGGATCGGTCTTGTTTTCAATGCCGTCGAGGCCGGCCATCAGCATCGCGGCGAAAGCAAGATATGCGTTGGCCGACGGGTCCGGACAGCGAAATTCGACGCGCCGCGCGTTCGCCGAATCCGAATACATCGGAATGCGCGCCGCGGCCGACCGGTTGCGCTGCGACATCGCCAGATTGACGGGCGCCTCATATCCGGGTACCAGGCGTTTGTATGAATTCGTCGTCGGCGCGCAGAAGGCCATCAGCGCGGGTGCGTGCTGGAGCAATCCGCCGATGTACCAGCGGCACAGGTCCGAAGTCAGCGCCCAGCCGCCCGCGTCGTAAAAGAGGTTCTGTTCGTCTTTCCACAGGCTCTGATGACAATGCATGCCGCTCGCATTGTCGGCGAACAGCGGCTTCGGCATGAAGGTTGCGACCTTGCCGTGCCGACGCGCGACGTTCTTGCAGACGTACTTGTAGATCATCACGTTGTCGGCCATCCGGGTCAGCGTCGCAAAGCGCATGTCGATCTCGTTCTGTCCCGCGGTCGCCACTTCGTGGTGATGCACTTCGATCTGTACGCCCGCCTGCTGGAGCGTCAGCGCGATTTCCGAGCGGATCTCCTGCAGCGTGTCATGAGGCGGCACCGGGAAATAGCCCTCCTTGTAGCGCTGCTTGTAGCCGAGGTTGCCACCGCCGTATGCGCCTTCGTCGCGACCGGTGGTCCAGTCGCCCTCGCCCGACTCGACGTAGTAGTAGCCGCAGTGCTGATCCTGGCCGAAGCGGATGGAGTCGAAGATGAAGAATTCGAGCTCCGGCCCGAAATAACACGTCGTCGCGATGCCCGTCTGGCGCAGATAGTTCTCCGCCTTTTTCGCCACGTAGCGCGGATCGCGCGAATACGGCTGCCGCAGCACGGGATCGACGACGTCGCAAATGATCGACAGCGTCGGCGTGCCGCAAGCCGGGTCGACGAAGGCCGTTGCCGGGTCAGGCCGCAGCAGCATGTCGGACTCGTGGATCTCCTGAAAGCCGCGGATCGATGAACCATCGAAACCGATGCCGGCGCTGAACAGGTCGTCGTGAACCTCGGGAAGCGTGATCGAAAAATGCTGCCAGAGTCCGGGCAAGTCGGTGAATTTCAGATCGACGATCTGAATATCGCGCGCTTGCAGCAGGCCGATCACATCGCTTGCGCTTTGTGGTCGCGTGACGCGATAGCTGCCCGCTTCGACGGACACCGCAAACGGCGATCCGGTTGTTCCTTGCGTACTGGCCATGAACTTTGCCCTCTTCCGCCCCATTACCACCGTGTACTTATAGTCCAACGTTAGTACGTCCACGCGCGAAAACAAGGCGGCAGTGCGTGGACCTAGCGGTCTTGCTCCAGTGCCTTCAAATGAGCCTCGCCGGCATCTCTGGCAGCGGCGGAGGTCGCATACGTCTCGTCCGAAACGAGCGAGCGTTTGACCTCACGGGCCGCGAAGTCGACCAGCGTGATGACCCAGACATGCTCGCCACCCTGCTCGGCCGTTTGCACGAAAGCGCGCACGTCGCCCTTGTCCTCTGATTTCATCGTGACCTCCTTGTGGAAAAGTCGCGCGGAAAAAGGGGGCGCGACAATAAAGCCGTTCGCGAGCCGCGGTGCTTTCCTCACGGAGCGCGCAACTTGATCTTAGGCAATGGAATCGGTCCAATGACAGTTTTCTCGCTTCCGATGCCGAGCACAGCCGATGGGTTCGGCGGTGAAAGCGGCTTGCCCGCAATCATCTAAAGCCCTCGTCGAGACCTTGTCGGGAGGCGCGGTTGCGCCGGTCGAGTAACGCGGACGGGCGTTCGAATGGGGAGCAGCAGTCTCCCCCGGGGACCTCAGTCGCGGAAATCGAGCTCATTCAGCTTGCGGCGTGGAACGGCGTTGGCCAGTCCGTCTTGCGAACGAGATGAGCGCCGCCCGAGGTAACTCTTCGACTGAAAGCGCCCACAGCGAATACGCAACGCTGCGCTGGAACAACAAGCCGACAGCAGCCCGAAGCTGCCCCTTGCCCAGCGCGTACACCGAGTCGGTCACGGCGACGGCACCGTGCATCAGAATGCTGGCATGCCGGTAGCATCCCATCATGCAGTCATTGCAGGGTTGCCGTTGATCGGGCAGGCGGTCGAGGTCGAAGACGGAGCCCATCGGCTCAGGCCACGCCTCGCAACGCCAAACATCGAGGTTCCAGTCGATATAAAAGTACTTGCTGCCACCGATGCATGGAACCAGTTGCTGTTCGCCGCGCACGAAACGCGCGACCTCGGCCAGCGCAGCGCTCGGGTCCATGACACGGAAATGCTTCTTGAGGCGCGCGATTGCGCTCAACGCTTCGAGTAGTTCGTCGGTGTTCAGGTCGACGAGTTTCGATTCTTCGTCGTAAACAAGCGATGTAGATCCAAACGCCTCGCGCCGTGGATAGGAAAAAACGACGGCATCGAAGCCGAGCCGGTTGAGCGTCTCGGGAAGCAACTCGTAACGGACCAGTCGGCTCACCGTAATCGATGCGCAGACCTCGATGCCGAAGCTATGGGCCTGAGTGATGCCCTCGCGGATGCGGGCCTCGAGACCGCGCAGACCGCGATTGCGCTCATGCTCGCGCATGTCCGCGCTATCGATGGAAATGAGCAGACGCCTGAGGCCGGCGGCCGCCAGTGGCTTGATGTAGCGGGGAAGAAACCAGCCGTTCGTGATCACGCCGCACTGCATGCCGGCCTTGGTGGCCGAAGCCACGAGCGATGCGATCTCGGGATGAACCAGCGGCTCGCCTCCCTGCAGCGTCATGTAACGAATCCGGCGTCTGCGCAGGATCGGCAGTGCGCGCGCGAACTCATCAGGGTCGAGATAGCGACGTGGCCCCGCCAGATTTTTCTCGCGAGAGAACCCGCAGAAGTCGCATGCGGCGTTGCAAACGTTCGTCACCGATACGTCGCACACCGCGGGCAGCGGATTGCGAGGTTCGCTGCCGACACCGTCTGCATGCCGCTGATCGCGCCACTTGATGATCCGCTCTGTCGTATCCATGGGACCCTCACGGCCTACCGACGAATTCGGCAAGAAGCTTCATAGAATACGCTCGACGCGCTGCGCGTGATCCATTCTTACGCCAGCCTACGCCCCGACCCGTGACGGTCAGCGGATGGAAACTACGCACCGTTGAAGTTAAACAACCGCATAACGGCAACCACGCGCAAATGACGTTGCCTATCGTGCGTACCGCGCCGTCAATCTGGCAGCACGCACTGCCTATTTCCAGATTTGCACGCTCCCATCGAGATACCCAATCTCCTTCGTCTTGCTGCCCGTAAGCAGGCACGAGCTTGAAACGGCCCGAGTCTGGAGCGCAAGTCGGCTCACGTCTCGCAGATGTGCATAGGATTTCAAACGAGTCGGCGTTTTTGGTGTGACATCCCGTTTCAGGCTCCTGATAAACACGCGCCGCACAGTCGGTAACCGCCTTACGCCATCCCACAAGGCGACGGGAGGATCTGCGAGCGTAGATCCGCCGGCAGGGCTGAACCGACGCACGAATGTCCGCGCGAAAGCATGGGCAACGGCTGCAAAGGCCCGGATTTTGCCGTCGCCCGGTCAGACAGGTTTCAGCTCTTTCTGGAGGTTTTCGGCACAAATGGCGTGGGTGTGTGCAGAACCTTCTCGCTTCCGCACTTTGGGCAAGCCGGATGAGCGTTTTCATGTTCAGCAAGATGCTCGGCGTGTTCGAACATCTCACCGCACTTCTCACACCTGTACCGGTAAGTCGGCATGGCATTCCTCCAACGAGAATCCCGCACGTCGGGCTGACCAGATACGTCTACGACGTCGGCAATAACCCATTCTAGTCCAGGAAAGTGCGAGAAACGCCTGCGTGCACCTCGCGCGCAGCGCTCATCGTATGGGGCGAATGTCAGTTTGCCCATCGCCTACCAGCCGAAATACCTGCACGGCATCTTCCAATGTGGACGCCTGTTCTTGCATGCTGGCTGCCGCGGCTGCCACCTGCTCCACCAGGGCAACGTTCTGCTGGGTCATCTCGTCCATCTGCCCGATCGCGCGGTTGACTTCGCCGATGCCGGTACTTTGCTCGTTGCTCGCGTGGGTAATCTCACCCATCAAAGTGACCACACTATCGACAGCCGTGACGATTTCGGTCATGTCCCGGCCAGCCTGGTCGACCAGTTCGCCGCCTGCATTGACGTTGCCGACCGAGTCGGTGATCAGCGCCTTGATTTCCTTGGCGGCCATGGCGCTGCGTTGGGCCAGGCTGCGCACCTCGGCGGCGACGACCGCAAAGCCGCGTCCCTGGTCGCCGGCGCGTGCTGCCTCGACGGCCGCGTTCAAAGCCAGGATATTGGTCTGAAAGGCAATTGAGTCGATCATGCTAATGATGTCGACGATCTTGTGTGAACTGCCGCGGATCAACGACATGGTGGTCACCACATGCCCCACCACGGTGCCGCCTTTGACCGCGAGATCGGAGGCCGAGGCGATGTGTTGGTTGGCGTGCGAAGCGCGTTCGGCATTGGCGCGGACCATCGCCGTCAATTGTGCCATCGTCGACGCGGTTTCCTCGAGCGAGCCAGCCTGCGCCTCGGTGCGGGACGAAAGCTCCGCGTTGCCGGCCGCAATTTCGCGCGCGCCCAGCGCGATCATATCGGAGGCACGTCGGACGTTGCCGACTACCGAGGCCAAACCGACACTGATGCCGTTCATTGCCTGCATCAACTGGCCCAGTTCGTCGCGCCGGCTGACATGAACTTGCGCGGTCAAATCGCCGGCCGCGAGTTTTTCGGCGGCGGCCTTCGCTTCGAGCAGTTGCATGCCGAGACCGCGCCGGGTCGTCACGAAGACCAGCGCGCTGACCAGCAGCGCGCCGAGTAGCCCGAAGCCGATCACCCCGGTTTGCAGGAAAGCGGGCAATGCCGCTCCCGGGCTCGATCGGTCGGGGGGGATCACGGCCTCCAGCAGCCGACCATAGGCCAGCAGAAGTACGGTATTGGCGGCCAGCGTAAGCAGCGCGAGTCTGGCTCCGATCGACAGGTTCCACACCTCACTGACGTCGAGGCCGACATACAGCGCGCCGATTATCTCGCCAGAACTGTCCCGGATCGGCTCGTACCGTGTCATGTATTGCTTGCCGAATAGCGTCGCGTAACCGGTGTAGGGTCGCCCGCCGCGCAGCATCCGATAGCCGGGATGCGAGCGGTCGAGTACCGTGCCCACGGCCCGCTCGCCGGTTTGCCTTTTGACCGAAGTGGCGACGCGCACGAAGTCGTCGCCAATTGCGACGAATAAGGTGCCCGTCGCGCGGGTTTTGCCGGTGAAGTGGTCCACTTCGCCGTAGTTGAGGTTCAGCAGGGTGTTCCCGTTCAGCAGCCCGGGGGTCATGACACCGAGGATGTCGACACTGCTTGATTCGTCGCGTGAAAATGGAGCTGGAAAATACCTGGCGAGCGTTCGCGCGTGACGGCGCACCTGGGCCTTGAGCGGCAGCAGAGAGTACATGAAGTGAACCCCGTCGACTAAGTCAGCGAGCCGAATAAATCGGCCGTTTTATTCTGAATTCATTAGACAGAATATTGCATGAGATGGCAATAGAGTGTGCTCGCTAATCTCAGCTCACTGAAAGGCGGCGCCAGGGCGAACCTCAAGAATATCGGCATGCGCCGTGGCGCTCCGCGCGGGTCATAGATGTTTGAACACGCCGAACGCCAGAGCACGCAGTTCTTCGAACTGCGCGACGAGTTCGACACACAAAATGAAGGCCAGCATTGCAGTCGCGAAATGACCGAAGTGTATGCTGGACAGATATGTTTCGATGGTCGAATCGAAGCCGTTCATGTTCTTGTAATCGATATCTGACAGTCAAGCGGAACGTCAGAATAATTGAGGCAAGCGACAACAAATGAGGCGCAGACAACGTTTGCTAGCAATTTGCCCGTCCGAGGCGGTGTTCGCGGCATGCGCCGCCTCAGTGCGAAGCCAGGGCGGCCCGTTATGGCGCCCCCTTAACCCGCTCATGCGGATTCTCCACTCCCGCCATGCTCAGCGCCTCATGCAGCGTGCCGAAAATACAGCGCTCCTCGACGATCGGCGTGATTCCATGCCGATCCATATCCGAGCGCAAATAGCGATTCACCCGCGCAAAGACCACCTCGATCCCATTGCGCTTGAGCGCCGAGCACAACTCGCCCACCGAGCGCGCCGCCGAATAATCGACATCCGTAATCGCGCTCGCATCGACGACGAACCAGCGCACGGCGTTCGGTGCGTGATCGATCAGGCGGCGCGTATCGTCGACGAAAAAATGATCGTTCGCGTAGAACAGATCGGCGCCGAAACGATAGACGATCAACCCAGGCGCGGTCTCCACGCCGGGCACCGCCGGCACCGGCACCCACATGCCGTCGCCGTTGGGCGCGAGCATCATCGTGTGGGGGCGGTAGCTGTGTCGCACGTGACGCAGCAACGACAGCGCGACGGCGACCAGAATGCCGTGCTCGACGCCGATCAGCACGACCGCCGCCGCCGTGAACAAAGCCAGCGCGAATTCGCCGGGACTTTCGCGGCGAATCGAAAAGAGCGACTGCAGATTGACCAGGCCGACCGCGATCGTAAACACGATGCTCGCGAGAATGCAGTGCGGCAGATACTGCAGATAGCGGCTGAAAAATAGCAGCACGACCACCACGACCGCCGCGAACACGAGCTGCGCGAACTGGCTGCGCGTGCCGGCGCGATCGGCCATCGCGGTCTGCGTCAGGCTGCCGTTGACGACGAACGCGCCGGAAAACGCCGCCGCCGCGTTGGCGGCCGCGATGCCGAGCAGGTCTGCGTTGATATCGACCGGCTCGTGATAGCGGTCGGCGAACACCCGGCTCGCCGCGGCGCTTTGCGCGACGATCATCACGAAGCACGACGCCGCGACCGGCACGAGATCGAGCATCTGCTGCCACGTCACCGACGGAATCCGCAGCGGCGGCAATCCGCCCTCCACCGGTCCGAGGATGGAGATGCCGTGCGCGGCGAATCCGAACACATCGCTCGCGGCAATGCCCGCGACGACCGCGACCAACGGCACCGGCAGACGCGGCCAGAAACGTTTGCAGACGAGAATCGCGGTCACCACGAGCAGCGAGATCGCCAGTGTCGGCCGATTGATCTGCGCGGCGTCGCTCACGACGAGCAGCAGTTGTTTCACGCTGCTCGCCGCATGTCCGGCCACGCCGAGCATGTCGCCGAGCATCGCGATGCCGACCTGCACGCCGACGCCCGCAAGAAAGCCGACCAGCACCGTACGCGACAGGAAATCGGCGAGAAAGCCGAGCTTGAAGATGCGCGCGACGAGCAGCAACGCGGCCGTCAGCAATGCGACCATCGCCGCGAGCGCCGCATACTCGGCGCTCGACGCGGGCGCCATCGTCGAAAGACGACTCGCGAAGATCGTCGCGGTGGCCGAATCGGCGGCGACGACCAGATGCCGCGAGGCACCGAAGAACGCGAACGCGACGAGCGGCAGGAACACCGTGTAGAGCCCGGTGACGGCCGGCATGCCGGCAATGCGCGCATAGCCGAGGACCTGCGGAATATCCATCGACGCAAGCTGCACACCGGCCAGCGCATCGCGCGCCGCCGCAATCCGGCTCAAAGGAAGAACGCCCTTCAGCACGCTGGCACGCGCCGCCATTTTTTGCAGAGAATCTTGCATACGCGATGCTGACCTAAAACGAAAGTAATCGCGCATCGTGCCGCGAACCGGCGCGCCAAGGCAAGACTTATGGAAGGGAGAACGGGCTATTGACGAAAACGAGAAAGCAAACCGAAAGAACGCAAACGATTGCTCCTTTCAAGCGCACAACAAACTAACGGACGTTAATCGCAAAGCGAAAATCTCCACGGCGCAGCCGCGGAAAAAAACGCGCGAAGAAGATCTACCGTTTGAATTGCCCTGTCTGCGGGTCCACATGGCGCGCGAAACCGAACAGCGCAGCGATGCAGATCGGACAGGCGATCAGAAAGATGGCCAACATCACACTCACCCCGTAACAACTTGTTACCGGGAAGTGTAAAGAAATTTGAAGTAAGTTTAATGAGGGAAAACCGCAAAGCACTATTGCGAAGGATTACGGGAGCCTTAAAGAGATCGTCGATACGCAAGTGAAAACGCGAATAGGCCGCCACGGCGCGCGTGCGCGCGCCAGGCATCACAGCGCCACGATTAGGCAAACCCTTCTACCGCTTTGCGCCGCGCGTATTTTTCTTCGGCATCGGCGCTGGCCCGACCGATTCGCGCATCGTCACGCTGAGCGGAAACTCGCGCACGATCTCCCAGGTGGTGCCGTAACACTGGTTGATGAGCCAGCGCACCGCGTTTTGCGTAAGTTCCCCGGTTGGAATATGCACCGACGTGAGCCCGGGCGCCGCGTAGGCGGCCGAGTAGTCGTCGTCGTAGCTGATCACGGAGATGTCGTGCGGCACCGAAATGCCCGCCTGGTGAAAGCGCGCGAGCACGCTGACCGCCATCGTGTCGTTCGCGCAGAACAGGCCGGTCACGCGCCGCTGCGTCTCGAGCAGCTTCTGGGCGGCCGCGTAGCCGCCTTCGGGCGAAAAGTCGGATTCGATCAGCGTGACGTCGTCGCGCGCAATGCCGGCTCGCGCGAGCTCGGCGAAAAAGCCGTCGATCCGCATCACGTTGTCCGATGCGGTAGCGGGCCCGGAAATGACCGCGATGTCGCGATGCCCGTGATCGAGCAGCGTGCGCGCCGCGAGTTCGCCGCCGCGCCGATGATCAGCGCTGAACGACGCCTCGGGCAACTGCTCGAACGCGCGATTCAGGAACACCATCTTCGGATGCATGCCATGCAGCATGATCAGGTCTTCGTCGTGCAGATCGTGGCTGATCACGACCACGCCATCGCAATCGCGGCCGATCAAAAAGCGCACTGCCTCGATCGCCTGCTCGCGCGGCGACACCTCGCCGCAACCGGTCGCGACCACGACATGGCGCCCCACCGCGCGCAGCTCGGTGTCGGTCTGCTTCAGGATCGTGCCGTAGTAGGAACCAAAGAAGGTCGGCACGAAGATGCCGATGATGCCGAGCTGCTGCGTCGCCATCGCCCTGCCGATCGACGACGGGCGGAAATTCAGCGCCTCGATCGCCGCCTTCACGCGCGCCGCGGCATCGGCGGAAATCGGTCCCTTGCCGGAAATGGCTCGTGAGGCGGTCGACATGCCCACGCCGGCCAGTTCCGCGACGTCCTTGAGTGTTGCCACGCGGTTCTCCATCAAGCCTGTCTCGACGAGCCGCTTCGCGCGTGACGCGCCGCGGCGTTATAAGCGCGCGCCGCTCGCTTCGTCGAATAGCGAGACATGCGCGGCGTCGAACGAGAACGCCACGGTGTCATCCTCCGCAATCGGCGCTTTGGTCTGATCGATCGACGCGATCTGTTCGCCATGATAGTCGAGCCAGATCACGCGGTGGTTGCCCATCGGCTCCATTAGCGAAACTTTCGCGCGCTCGCTGGCGCCTTCCGTGATATGCACGTCTTCGGCACGCACGCCGAGCACGCAGCGCACGCCCTGCGCGGGCGCCCCCTTGAACGCGTACGCCGACACGTCGATCCGCACCTGCCCAGTGCAAAAGTGAAGCGCACCGTCGCGCGTCTCGAGCGTGCCCCTCAGCAGATTCATCGCCGGCGAGCCGAGGAAGGTCGCCACGAACAGATTGTTCGGCCGCGCATAGACCTCCGCCGGCGTGCCGAACTGCTGGATCACGCCGCCGCGCATCACGGCCATGCGCGTCGCGAGCGTCATCGCCTCGACCTGGTCGTGCGTCACGTAGATCATCGTCGCGCCCAGGCTGTGATGCAGCTGCTTCAGTTCGCGGCGCAGTTCGGTGCGCAGCTTCGCGTCGAGGTTCGACAGCGGCTCGTCGAACAGGAACACGTCGGCCTCGCGCACGATCGCGCGGCCGATCGCGACGCGCTGCCGCTGTCCGCCCGACAACTGCGACGGCTTGCGCTTGAGCAGCGGCCCCAGTTGCAGCATCTCCGACGCGCGGGCGACACGCCGCGCGATTTCCGCCTTCGGCGTGCCGTTGATGCGCAGCGCGAACGACAGGTTGCGCTCGACGCTCATGGTCGGATACAACGCGTACGACTGGAACACCAGCGCGATGCGGCGATCCTTCGGATCGGCCCACGTCATGTCTTCGCCGGCGATCTCGATGCTGCCGTCGCTGACGTCGATCAATCCCGCGATGCTGTGCAACAGCGTGGACTTGCCGCAACCCGACGGCCCCAGCAGCACGACGAACTCACCGGCGAGCACGTCGAGATCGAGGTTCTCGATCACCGTGTTCGAACCGAGGCGAATCGTCAGATTGCGGACCGCCACATTGGCGGGATGCGTGAGCGCCGCGGCGTCGGAGTCAACGTCAGCGCTTGCACCCGGCACGCCGGCCGCATCGATCGTATTAGCCATGTTTGCCATGCCCTACCCCTTGACGGCGCCCGACGCAATGCCGCGCACGAACCAGCGGCCCGAAATGAAATAAACCGCGAGCGGCACCAGCGACGTCAGGATCGTCGCCGCCATATTGACGTTGTAGAGCCGCTCGCCGGTCGTCGTGTTGATGATGTTGTTCAACTGCACCGTCATCGGCAGATTCTTCGTGCCAGCGAACACGAGGCCCAGAATGAAGTCGTTCCAGATGTTCGTGACCTGCATGATCAGCGCGACGACGATGATCGGCGTCGACATCGGCAGCATCAGTTGAAAGAAGATGCGCCAGAAGCTACCGCCGTCGATGCGCGCGGCCTTGAACAGCTCCTGCGGAATCGACGCGTAGTAGTTGCGGAACAGCAGCGTCATCACCGGCATGCCGAACATCGTATGGATCAGCACGATGCCCGGCAGCGAGCTGAACAGATGCACGCTCGCGAGCACGCGCACGAGCGGATAGATCATTACCTGCACTGGAATGAACGCGCCGACGAGCAGCACGCCGAACAGCAGACCCGCGCCGCGCGGCCGCCAGAACGACAGCGCGTAGCCATTCACCGCGCCGACCATGATCGACAGCACCGTGCTTGGCACGACGATACGCACCGAGTTCCAGAAGCCGACGCGAATGCCGTTGCAATCGAGCCCGGTGCAAGCCGACTGCCATGCGGCGCTCCACGCGTCGAGCGTGAAATGCATTGGCAAGCCGAGCAGATTGCCGAGGCGGATCTCGCTCATCGGTTTGACCGACGTGACCAGCATCACGTAGAGCGGCAGCAGAAAGAACACCGCCGCGGTGAGCAGAAACGCGTAGATGCCGAGCCGCGCCGGCGAGAACGCCGAGCGGCGGGGCCGCGTGCGCGCGCGATGCGGCATGCCGCCTTTGAGCGTGGAATCAAGCGTGTTCATCCTCTCTCCCCGCGCAGCGCCGCACGGCTGCGTGCATAGAAGAACGGCGCGAGAACCGCCAGCACCGTCGCGAGCAGCACGATCGATGCGGCCGACGCAAGGCCGATGTTAGCGCGCCCGAACAGATAGTCCATGATGAATTTGGCCGGCACTTCGCTCGCGGTGCCGGGGCCGCCCTGCGTCATCGCGACGACCGCGTCGTACAGCTTCACGACCATCACGAACAGCAGCACGAACGCGGTCGAGATCGACGGTCCGAGCATCGGCACCACGATGCTCGCGTACACGCGCCAGCGTGGAATGCCGTCGACGCGCGCGGCTTTCCACAACTCTTCGTCGATGCCGCGCAGGCCCGCGAGCAACAGCGCCATCACAAGGCCCGAAGCCTGCCACACGGTCGCGATCACGATCGTGTAGATGACCCAGTCCTGATCGACGATCCAGTCGAAGCGCGCATGCGCGAAGCCGAGATTGCGCAGCACCTGCTGCGCACCGAGCGCGGGATTCAGGATCCATTGCCACACGAGCCCGGTCGCGACGAACGACATCGCGTACGGATACAGAAACACCGTGCGCAACGCGCCTTCCGCGACCACGCGCTGATCGATAAAGATCGCCAGCAGCAAGCCGATCACCATGCACGCGATGATGAAACACGCGCCATAGATCACGATGTTCTGCAGCGACGTCAACCAGCGGTCGTTGTGAAAGAGCCGCACGTACTGCGTGAAGCCCACGAAGTCGTTCGACGGAAACGTGTGCGAATTGCTGAGCGACACGCGCGCGGTCCAGACCATCGTGCCCAGGTACGTGAACACGACGGTCAGGAGCATCGGCAGCAAGGCCAGCCAGACCGCGATCGAAAACCGCCGGTTCAGCGGCTTGTTTCGCGGTTTGGGGTGCGACTTGCCCTGTGGTTTCGGACCCCCGGCTGGCAGCTTGAGCGCGTGCACGGCGAGGCCTAGCCCTTCAACGCGCTGGCGAACGCTTTCTGCGCGTCGTCGACGGACTCGTTCTTGTTCCAGAAGTTCGTCACGACGTCAGTCAGCGCACCCTGCATATCGGGCGACAGCAGCATTTCCGGATTCGGCAACTGGCGCGACTTGTCCTTCATGATCGCGATGCCCTCCTTGGCGCAGACGTCGAGGCTGCTTTCGTCGACGTCAGACCGGATCGGAATCGAGCCCTTCTTCGCGCTGAACGCGACCTGCGCGGACGGCGAGGTCATCACCGTGGCGAGCAGATTCTGCGCCTTGATCGCCGACGCGCTGTCGGTCTTCGGGAACACGAAGACGTCGCCCGCGACCAGATACGGCGAACGCGGACCGAAGCCCGGGAAGCAGCCGAAGTCCTTGCCCGCCGTTTGATTCGCCGCGACGAACTCGCCCTTCGCCCAGTCGCCCATGATCTGAACGCCGGCCTTGCCCGAAGTCACGAGCGCGGTCGCGTCGTTCCAGTTGCGGCCAGGCGAGCCCGGATCGACGAAATCGTGCAGCCGCTTGAACGACACGAGCACCTTCTTGAACGCATCGGAGTTCACCGCGTTCTGATCGTGATCGCGATAGACCTTCATATACAGGTCCGGGCCACCCACATCGGCGAGCACCGCATCGAACGTGATCTTCTCCTGCCACGGCTGGCCGCCGAACGCGAGTGGAATCACGCCCGCGCTCTTCAGCTTGCCGAGATCGGCGATGAATTCGTCGTAGCTTTTGGGCTCGCTCGCGATGCCCGCTTTCTGGAACACCGGCTTCGAGTAGAAGAACCACGCGGGCATATGAATGTCGACCGGCGCCGCGTAGAAATGGCCCTTCACGCGGATACTGTCGAGAATCGACTGCGGGAAAATGCCGTTCCAGTTTTCTTTCGCGGCGACGTCGTCGACGTTATTCAGGAGTCCCTGGTCGATCAGATCGTGAAACTGCTTCGACGTATTGAACTGGGCGGCGGTGGGTGGATCGCCGCCGACGATCCGGTTGATCGCGGTGGCACGCGCCTGATCTCCGCCGGCGACTGCGTTGTCGACCCATTGGCCACCGGCCTTGTCGTACGCGACGGCAAACTGCCGAATCGCGGCCGACTCGCCGCCCGAGGTCCACCAGTGAATCACGTTAGCCTTGAGCGGTTCCGCATGCGCGACGACGCCATACAGCGCCAGTGCCGCAACTACGCCTCGCAAGACCATTCTGTTGCTGTTCATTCCGTCTCCTCCAGGCTCAGTGCCCGTGTGTCAAGTCGAAATACCAATCAGCTCCACCCGGCTTTACATCGTTGCTGCGTCGTTTTAATTGTGTTTATTGCGCTTGCGCGTTGCGATCTTCGAGGAATTTCGACACCAGCTCCGCGCTGCGCTTGACCGTACGCTTCTGCGTTTGGTAGTCGACGTGCACGATGCCGAAGCGCCGCTCATAGCCGAAAGCCCACTCGAAGTTGTCCATCAGCGACCACAGGAAATAGCCGCGCACGTCGACGCCCGCCTTGATCGCCTGATCGACCGCGGCGAGATGGCGCCTCAGGAACGAGATGCGCTGCGTGTCCTCGACGCGGCCGTCGATCACCTTGTCGTCCGATGCCATGCCGTTCTCGGTGATGTAGATCGGCGGCAGATTGGCATAGGTATTCCTGAAACCGGTCAACAGATCGCGAAGACCGTCAGGGTAAACCTCCCAGCCCATCTGCGTGCGCTCGACACCCTCGAGCGGCACCTCCTTGAAACCGTGCCCACCGTCGCTCGCCACGTTGGTGCGGAAATAATAGTTGATGCCGAGAAAATCGAGCGGCGTATTGATCGTCTGCATGTCGCCTTCGAGCACGAGCGGCTCGCTGCCCGGCCACAACTCGAACAGGTCTTGCGGATACTCGCCCTTCAATAGCGGATCGAGAATCCACGCGTTGTGCTGAACTTCGAACAGCTCGGCCGCGCGACGGTCGGCGGCGCTGTCGCTATTCGGCGTGCCGCGCCCGACATTCGCGACGATGCCCTTGTGCGAGCGCGGATCGTTCGCGCGCAGCACCGGAATCGCGAGACCGTGCGCGAGCAGCAGATGATGCATGGCCTGCGCGGCGAAACGCAGGTTCGAGAGTCCCGGCGCGTGATGGCCGTTGCCGTACCCGAGGTACGCCGAACACCACGGCTCGTTGAGCGTCGCCCACGCATCGACGAGGCCGTGCAGCTCGCGGCTCATCAGATCCGCGTAATCGACGAAACGGTACGCGGTTTCGCGATTGAGCCAGCCGCCGCGATCCTCGAGATGCTGAGGCAGGTCCCAGTGATAAAGCGTGACGAAAGTCGTGATGTTCTTCTCTTTGAGCCGTCCGAGCAGGCGCTTGTAGAAGTCGATCCCCTTGCGGTTCGGCGTGCCGTTTTCGTCCATCACACGCGGCCATGCGGTCGACAGACGGTACGCTTCGAGGCCGAGGCCCGCGAGCAGGTCGACGTCCTGTTCCCAGCGATGATAGTGATCGCACGCGACGGCGCCGGTGTCGCCGGCCAACACCTTGCCCGGTGTGGCCGAGAACGTGTCCCAGATCGACGGCAGGCGGCCGTCTTCGTTGACCGCGCCTTCGATCTGATACGACGCGGTGGCCGCGCCGAGCAGGAAATCCTGGCGCCACAGCGACGAATCGGCAGGCGGTGTGAATGGATCGGAATGCGGTTCGCGGTGAGCGGTTGGACGGGCGGCGTCGATGACTGCGGATGCGTCGTTTACCACGGATTCTCTCCTGCCGATGAGATCGTTGAACCGGGTGTGGTGGAGCTCAAGGCGCTGGCGTCCGGACTTACTGTGAACGCTTAAATGGAAGCGCTTCCACACTGTCCAGCGAACGATAGCAGCGGGGAAATCGGCGCAGCAATCCGGGTTTGTCTGGAGGGCTTTCTGGCATGCGCGCGAGGGTGATGCGGCGCGCATCGAGGGTATTCGACTGCAACGGATAGTTGCGGCTTCCGACGAAAATTCCTGGCAGCCGTGCAACGCAAAGTCTCGGATCGCCGACAATCGGCTTATCCACTGAAGCATGGAAGACGATTGCGATGAGCGAATTCAATCTGTCGGAACTCTACCGCGGCTATATCGCCTGCCTGAACACGCAGGACTGGTCAAAGCTGCGAGACTTCGTTGGCGAAGACGTGAAGTACAACGGCCAACGAATCGGTTTGTCGGGCTATCGCGAGATGCTGGAAAGAGACTTCCGCGACATTCCCGACCTGCGCTTCGAGATTCAGATGCTGGTTTGCGAGCCGCCACATATCGCAAGCCGATTGCATTTTGACTGCACACCCATCGGCATGTTACTTGGGCTTCCCGTGCAAGGAAAACGGGTGGAGTTTTCCGAGAACGTCTTCTACGAGTTTGGTGACGGCAAGATCCAGCAAGTCTGGTCGGTCATCGATAAAGCCGCGATCGAGAGTCAGTTGTAGCGGCTCAGGGACACGCGTGTCGCTCGCGTGCATCTTTTTGTGCGCGCGGAGACGCCCCGTCAGCGAGGCTGTCACGGAGCGCATCGCTCCGGCAAACCTCCGTCTCCGTTGAAGTCGCTATGCGCGGCACTCATGGCAAAACCGAACTCGCGCGCCAATTCTGCCATGTGGGAACTGCCGCGGTTATCAGAAACGCCCGCATTTCACTTCGATTCTTTTTTTATCGGGCGAATGCGCTCGTCTATGGCTTGTCGTCCTCGCTATCGGGGTCGATGTCGGGATCGAGCGGCGGCTCATCCGGGTCCTGCGATGGGCCGAGGTCGGGCAGATCCGTCTGCACGACGTCGGACTGATCCGGGCGGATCGGGTTTTCGTCCTTGTTCGGTGTGGTTGCCATGGCCGGTCCTCCTTAGGTCGTTGCCATGCTGAAGCGGCAGCAAGTTCCGCTCCCGATCCAGACGCGGCCATGCCCGTTCCAGTCACAAGTCGAAGCCCATTTGCGCACGGCCAAGCTCGGTGAGATCGTCTGGCGTCGCGCGGCCGACGAAATCGACTTCGAAATGATCGGCCGGAAAATCCGGCGGGCTCCTGCCTTCGAGAAAGCCCGGCAGTTGCCGCTTCAGATACGCATCGTTCTTCGCGCAGCCCGGCAGCGAAGCGATATACATCACGTTGCTATAGCCGTTGCCGCGATGCGCGTCCTCGACCGCGTGAATGACGTCGCTATGCCAGAACACGGTGTCGCCCGCCTGCATCAGCGGAATCGACGACAGCGCATGAAACAGCGGCGCGTGATAGTCGGACTTGATCGACAGCGCGCGCCCCGGCAGCGCTCCGCACAGATCGTCTTCGGCGACATCATCCTGAAGCGCGCGCAACAGGATGTAGACCATCGAGTTCGCCATTGGCACCAACTGCAGCGTGCCGTCGCCGGGACCCTGCGGCGTCAGCGCGGTCCAGCCTTGAAACGTGCGGAACATCGAGCAGACGGCCGGCGATGCGATCTCCTCGACTTCGGTTCGCCACGCGGCGTCGAACGGATCGTAGTCGCGCCAGTGGCCCGAGAACACATGGCGATAGACCTTGCGGAAGTTCGGCTCGATCCAGCGCTCCACCGAACCGCCGTCGCAATGCGCCGACAACCCGAGCGATTCCGATCCGGGCGGCCGACGGCGCAGGCGGTCCGCATACACCGGCACATGGTTCGGATCGAAATGCACGCGCCCTTCGCTTTCGGTGCGCCACAGCCGGTTCAGGAACACGCGGGCCTGCGTGAGCTCGGTCGATTGCCGCGCGAGCACCTGCGGTTTCGACCAGTACACACCGTAGATTTGCGGCTTGCTCGAGGCGAGCTGCCCAAAGTACTTGTCTTCCGCGCGATTCTGCAGCTTTGCGTCGAGGTCGTTGCGCTCGACGTAGTCGGCGATGTCCTGATCCCATTGCTCGACGAGCGACCGGCCGAACACCTTGCGGATCACACAGGCGCCGCGAGCTTTGACGAGCGCGATCTGCTCGTCGGTGACCCGGTTCGCCACGATGTCGGCGAACTGGATTTCCGGAATGACCGGCTCGCCGCGCTCACGCAGCGTCGCGATTCGCTCCGCCTCCTTCGTCATCGCCGCTTCGACGTCGGCGAACACGTCGCGGTAGTTCGGCAGCATCGCGCGCAGTTCGCGCTTCGCTTGACGGATGGCTGCCGGCAGGTCGTCGATTTGCAAGGCCATGGCATCGTCTCCATATGGTTTCTGATGCTTGAAGCGTACGCGAACGATCGCCGCCTGCGTAATACTATCCGGTCAAAGATTTGACGATTTCGGACATGAAAGCCGCTTTTGAACATGTGGATTTTGGCCGGGACTGTTCGGTCAGGGTTTACCACCGCCGGCTGCCCCGCATCCCTTTCGAATGGCACCACCATCCCGAGTACGAGCTGACGCTGACGATGAACAGTCAGGGCAAGCGGTACATCGGAGACTCCGTCGCGACCTACGGCGCGGACGATCTGGTGCTGGTGCCGCCGAATCTGCCGCACACTTGGGCCTCGAACCGTTCGATCGACGCGGCGCACCCGCAGGTCGCGATCGTCGTATGGTTCGACGGCGCGTGGGTGCGGCGACTCGCCGATGTCTGCCCCGAATACAACGGACTTTGCGACCTGTTGCGCAGAGCGGCCTGCGGCCTCGCGTTCGAAGACGGTGCCGGCACACGCATGCGCGAACACCTCGACCGCCTGCTGTCCGACAAACCGCGCGAACGCTTGCAGGCGGCGCTCGATGTACTGGATCTGCTGTCGGCGCTCCCCGCCACGCCGCTCGCGTCCCCAAGCGCATTCGACGCGCGAACCGGAACGCCGACTGGCCACGAATCCGATCAGATCAATCGCGTGCTCGCGTTGATCGAAACACAGTTCGCGCATCCGCTTCGGCTTTCCGCGCTGGCCAAGGCGTCGGGGCTTTCCGAGCGCTCGTTGACGCGGCATTTCACGCAGCATCTTGGCGAGAGCGTCGGGCGCTACGTGACGCGCGTACGAATCGGCCACGCATGCCGGATGTTGACCGATACGCAAGTGCCGATTTCCGTCATTGCGACGCGCTCCGGATTCGCGAACGTCGCGAATTTCAACCGGCAATTCAAAGCCGCCAAGGACATGACACCGGTTGAGTTCAGGCAGCAGTTCGCGGGCGCGCGGCGGGCGGAGCAACAGATGTCGCCAATGCTCACCGAGCGCTCGCCTTCTCTGCAGAGCGTTCGCAACAAAGGAGACGGCAAGCGGATGTCGCGGCCCGCGCGTGCAAGCCGGCAGTCCGAATGACCGGACTACTCGGCGAGCAATCCCTGCAGGCGCCAGACATTTTTTGCACGTCCGGGGGAGTACTTGCAGCAAGGGTGGGGCCAGGGATTTTATGGCGCAGACTATGCGCTGGCGGCGAAATTTCAACGCGACGGCCACGCGCGGCTGGTCGACTGCAATACCCGACTCTGGAGGCACTCCATGAACGAACAAGCGATACGTGAAGCCTTGAACGCACACTGGCGAGCGTCGGCGGACGGCGATCTCGACGCCGAACACGCTATCTACGCCGACGATGCGATCTGCGACTATCCCCAATCAGGCGAGCGAATCCATGGACGAACCAATTTGCAGGCTCTGCGCGGCCATCATCCCGGCAAGCCATCGGGTTTCGCGATCAGGCGCATTCAAGGCGAAGGCAATCTGTGGATCACCGAGTACACGATCAACTATCAGGGGCGCATCGCTTACACGGTCAGCGTGATGGAGTTCCGCGAAGGCAAGGTCGTCCACGAGACGCAGTATTTTGCTGATCCGTTCGAGGCCCCGGATTGGCGGAGTCAATGGGTTGAGCGGACCGCGTGAAAAAACGCGCCGCGGCCGTGTAGGACCAAGGTCCGATTGATGACAAACGCGCGCATGCGACTATGCTTCGAGGGGGCTGAAGCCCGAACTTGACGAGGTTCGCTATGCGGCAGGCCAAGATCGTTATCGTCGGCGCGGGGCTGGTCGGGGGATCGGCAGCCCTGTTCGTGGCGTTGGCCATTCCGAGTGCGAAAGTCGTCATCATCGATGTCGCGCGGGTGCGTGCTGAGGGACAGGTTCTCGATCTCGCCCACGCCGCGGCATTCTGGGGGCACAGCCGTTTTCGCGCAGGGGACTACGAAGACGCGCGTGACGCCGACATCGTCGTGATCACGGCCGGCGCCGGCGTCAAACCCGGCGAGACTCGCCTGCACCTTGCCAGAACCAATGCGGACATCGCGACCGAAATCGTCGGGCGGATCGCGCCGCTCGCGCCCGACGCCATCTATCTGATCGCGACCAACCCATGCGACGTGCTGACCGGCGCCGTTTACGACCAATTGCGTTGCGAGCGCGAGCGCGTCATCAGCACGGGAACCTCGCTCGATACCGGGCGGCTGCGCTCCCTGCTGTCCGAACGGCTCGGCGTGGTGGCCTCCGCGATTCACGCCTATGTGCTCGGCGAGCACGGCGAATCGGCCGTGATCCAGTGGTCCGCCGCAACGGTCTGCGGCATGCCCCTCGAAACCTTCCTGACGCGCAACGGCAAGGAGCTGGGCCCCGCCAGCAGGGATCTGATCCTGCGCTCCGTCCACGAGGCGGCGAAGCTCATCAAGGAAGGCAAAGGCGCCACCCATTACGGCATCGCCAGCGCGATAGGAAGGATCTGCGAGGCCATCGTGCACGACACCGATCTGATTCTCACGGTTGGCATCGTCCAGCCCGAAGTGGAAGGCGTACCGGACGTGTGCGTGTCGCTGCCAATGGTCGTCAATGGCGCGGGCGCGCGGTTGATCGCCTATCCGGAACTCGACCCTATCGAGCGCGAGACCTTGCTAGGTAGCGCGCGCATTGTCAAGGACGCGACGGAAAGCGTGCTCCACGTGCGGTGACGCCTTCCCGCGCACTCCGAAAAAACCCAACCACGCCGGCACGAGGTCCATCATGGCTCCTACACCTGCCAAGGTTTCACGGCCCACCAGCTCGCCTCCCGCCACGCCGAAGCCCTCGGTCGGACTGCCGGCCGGCGTCTGGAAATATCTGGTACCGATCGCGGTCGGCGTCGCGCTGTGGTTTCTGCCCGCGCCCGCCGGCCTCCAGCCGAAGGCGTGGCATATGTTCGCCGTGTTCGTCGCGACCATTGCCGGCATCATGACCGCCCCGCTGCCGATGTCGGTGGTTGCCATCATCGGCTCGACCATTGGCGTGCTCGTCGGCGTTCTGTCGTTTGCCGACGTCACCAAATCCACCGGCACCGACCTCGTATGGCTCGTGATGCTCGCGTTTTTCATTTCACGCGGCGTGATCAAGACCGGCCTTGGCCGCCGGATCGCGCTTCTGTTCATGCGATTGCTGGGAAAGCGAACGACGGGGCTCGGCTACGGGCTCGTGTTGACCGAACTCGTGATCTCCCCCGCGATGCCGAGCATCACCGCGCGCGCGGGCGGCGTGATGTTGCCGATCACGCGAGCCATTTCCGAAGTGCTGGGCAGTCACGCCGACGATCCGGAATCACGCGTGAAGGTGGGACGCTACCTGATTCTCTGCGCCTTCCACGCGAACATCATCACGGCGGGCATGTTCATCACGGCAATGGCGGGCAATCCGCTGGCGGTCAGGCTGGCCGCGGACCAGGGCGTGTCGATCAGCTGGCTCGACTGGGCGGTGGCGGCGTCGATCCCCGGTCTGCTGTGCCTCGCCGTGATTCCGATCGCCATGCTGTGGATCGCCCCGCCGCAGGTCAGACGCACCCCCGATGCCACCGACCTCGCGCAACGAGAGCTCACGACGATGGGGCCCATCTCGGTCAAAGAAATCATCATGGCGTGCATCTTCGTCGGCTTGCTGGTGCTGTGGGTGTTCGGCGACGATCTCGGCGTCGGCGCGACGCTCGCGGCGGCGATCGGCGTTTCGTTGCTGTTCATCAGCGGCGTGCTGACCTGGCAGGACGCGCTGAACGAGAAGTCCGCCTGGGACACGATGATCTGGATCGGCCTGCTCATCATGCTGGCCTCCAAGCTCAACGAATATGGCATGGTGAGCTGGTTCGGCAAGGAATTCGGCGCGCATCTCGCGGGCTTTCCGATGCTGGCGGTCTATATGATGGTGGCGGCGATCTACGTTTACATTCACTACTTTTTCGCCAGCGCCACCGCGCATATCAGCGCGCTGTTTCCGCTCTCCATGGCACTGATGGTCGCCGCCGGTATCCCGCCCTTCGTCGCCGCAGTCTCGCTCGGGATTCTGAGCAATGTGAATGGCTGCCTGACGCAATATGGCATCGGCTCCGGTCCCGTCATGTTCGGCGCGGGCTACGTGACCCAGGGCGAATGGTGGAAGGCGGGATTTTTGATGAGCCTGTTTTACATGGTGGCCTGGCTGGTCGTTGGGCCGCTTTGGTGGAAGGTGCTGGGGCACGTATGAGAGATTCGCGCCGGAGCAAGATGGAGCGCAAAGTTCCAGATCGAGTCTAATTGGATGACATAAGGCCGCGAAACTTCGCTTGCAGATGCTGTATCGTGAGCGCCTACGCCCTTGCATAGGTCCACGATCTCCGTCCCGACGTCTCAGATGATTCCGCTCCACCGCAACTCAGCTTTCTATCAGCTCCTTGCCGACAGCTACGCCCAGCGGCTTGGTCGTCCGCTGGTGCCGCAGGCCATGCCCGTGGACGAAGCAACCGAATGGCTCTACGAGAGTGCCCCATTCGCGGTACTCGCGCACAACACCGATCCCGACCCGCTCTTTATTTACGGCAACAAGGCCGCACAGCGCCGCTTTGGATACAGCTGGGATGAAATCATCCGACTGCCGTCCCGACTCTCGGCCGAGGCCCCGAACCGCGAGGAGCGGCAGCAATTCCTGGCACGCGTCCAGCGGCTGGGCTACGAGGCGGGCTACAAGGGCGTGCGTGTCACTAAGTCCGGCCAGCGCTTCATGATCGAGGAAGCCACGCTGTGGCAACTTCGCGACGCGGACGGCAAACTGCACGGCCAGGCCGTTGTCATCCCGCGGACGCGCGACATCTGATCTCATGCCAACGGTTGATGCGTGAGCCTACTGCCGCGAAACCACGAGACGAGATACCCGCGACGAACACCTTCGTGGGGTCGATCTGATAGCGCTGAAGTTTTGTGATCGTGGACGTGGCCGATCCGGCGTCCGCGAGGGGGCTCGAGGTGGCGGCTAACGCTTTTGCCTGTGCAGATGCTGCCGGTCCACTTACATCCGTACTGGCCGAATCACCACCGCCCCGCATCCGAGGAGACCGATCGCTGACACGGTTGCCGACGCTAACCGTTGGCCTAACGTCATCGTCATCATGGTCGAACTGCTCATCGTTCACAGCAAGTCCCAGCAGTAGGGGCGAATGAGCAAGATTGCGGCTCGGCCGAAGCAGTGCCTTTAGGTGGCAGCAGAGGCCTACTTGATTGCCTTGCTTGTCGGCGTCATGCGCGGATCGTCGCACAGTCGCTGGCAGCCACCCTTGCATAACGGCATGAGACCCACGCTAAGCTGTAGATATCCACTGCGCCCAGTGCTATCTTTTGGATAAGGCAATTTCTCCAGATGAGTGTCAACATATATATATGGCGGCTTTATACCAAGTTCAATCAAAAATTCTTTTAGCAGCTTACCCCGCGACTCTGCCAGTTCTTTAGCATTGGCTTCCCCAACGTAAGCGTTTGCGACGATTTGGGCTTGAATCTCAACATTCGGCCATTGCCGGGCATTCAATACCATGCTCACCATTTTTAGGCGGTAGGCATTTGGAATTCCTTGGTAGTTCAGTGGAACGCTTTCGATCAAATCTTCTGATATCGTACAAGCCATCAATTGCTGCGATACAGCAAAAGAGAATACAAAAAAAAAACGGATAAAATAATTTTTTTGATCATATTACCAAATCTTCTTTTCGGAAAATTCACTGAGGGTATCAAAATGGGCAATATAGCATGCGAAATTGTCTGCATTCCTGCATGCCCCCTCTGGATCAGTTTGCGCCCAATAACCAATACCAGGTCCAAAACCATAAACTACATCGTCTGAATCGAATGTATCGACATAGTGCGTACATTCATGAATCAAGACCTTCAACTTGCAATTTGTCGAAACATCAACATCAGGAAGGGTACAAAAATGTGGATAGATTGCGATTATTCTACGTGCCGAATCCGGCTTGCATACTGCCGCATCGTTGCCCCCTCTATCGGGAGCTATTGCACACGAAATCTGCATGCCCTTCTGTTCGTCCCACCGAATGATCTTCTCGGGTTTTAGCTGCTGCATCGCGGTTGCGAGCCTGGGCAGGCCGAAACTCAATCGATTGTGGATAAATTGATCGCTCCGGCCAAACCAGCGTTTCACCCGGTCTTGCGTCGGTTTATCCCACCGCGCAACATCAGCAATACGCTCATTTATTAGAATCAACGCTGTGTCTCGCAAACGCATTATTAGCTTTCGAAACTCGGCGTTGCTCATATTTTCACATATTGGCAACGTATTGATTACGACATTGGATATTGAACCAGGAGTTGTATTGGTGATGGCTGCGCCGACCTCGATCCATTCTTCATTCTCGTCGGTCTTGAGGTATTGGCTATTTTTGCTCAAAAAGTCATTTGTCATCTGTTCTCTCATAATAAAAGACTTACCTGCTGTCCGCCGCTATGACCCGGCAACATCGATAAAAACCTGCTTTGCGTTACCTGTTGAAACACGCTGGGTGCGCCCCTGAGCATCTGTGACGCCTTTCGCAAGGACCCTCGAACCGACGCGTATCCGGTAACGCACCCCCGCCTGGCGCTTGCCAGTGGAGTCTCTTAACTCGAACTGCTCATTGAACCGTTTGGGGGCACGCTCGCGACAATCGCACGCCCATGCGTAACCCAGTGCTTCGGCCATGTCGTAACCGTTTGAATACGACTTCAGCCTATCGAACGGAAACCATTCGCCGGTTTCGGCGTTCAGCGCCATGGCGAACGGCATTGGCGGGAAGTTTGAGTAGATTGAATAGGTGATACGGCAAAGCTGGCACTCTTCCTTGCCGCCGGTTTCATCCTGTTTCTGCTGTCCCATTTGACCTCTTCTGATTTTCCAGAAAACACCCGCCGAATTAACCATCTAAAGTGGGTCTCGGTCAACGACATTAATTTGAGATTAAAACTTTTTGACAAAAATTCACGATGAACTCGGGCATCTCATTTTTAAGCTCATCTTTCGGATGAGTCTCTTTTACATCGTTGCATGGCTGGTTGTTGGCCCGCTCGGGTGGAAAATGCTGGGCATATATGAATGATTCGCGCCGAGTCTCGGGATGCATCGAACGTGGGCATCGCCGCACTATTCACACCATGTTGCCACCGGAACTCTGCCGCCCAACACGTCGAAATGAGTCGATCTGAAAAGCGACGGAGCCGATCTTCAATGCACCTTCGGTGGTCGACAGGAATCCGACCGTGCGCCGTCGAAAGCTGGGAACGCTCGTTCGGAGTTCGACCGGCCGGGCCCTATCACAGCAATGGCTTATCGGAGAACTCGATGGCTACGAACACTTCAGTGTGGTGATGGATTCGGTTCAGGAGATCGACTATCTCGATCTGTCGACGAGAGGGGCACGCGTGGCACGGCCATTGGATCGCGCCGTGAACGAAGCTTGCACGTTGTCACCCTCTACTTACCGCGTCTTCAATCCCCCGCCGATCATCCCTAGAAACCGCCAGTCTCGAAGGTTCCCCGATCATAAGCTTCGCAATAAGCCTTCCAGTCTGCCGCGACCTGCGCCTCACACTGCGTCGCAAGATCGATCAACGGCAGTTGCCAATCGCGCCGACTGCCAAACGCGATCAGATCGTCCGCGATCGCCGACTTCTGCCGCCCTCCGCTGCGCAGATGCGCCCACGCGCTCAACTCGGCCATGCTGTTGATCACTGCCTCGAGCCGCGGCAGCTTGCCGTCCCAGTCGGCAAGCGCGACGCGATCTTCCGATGGCTGCAAACTCCGCAGCACATAGGAGCGCTGGTTGAATTCCACCGCGTGCAAAAAGGCCTGCGAGACCGCCTGATTGCGCCGCTGCACTTCGACGACACGCTGTGCCTCGGTCCGCCACTTCGGCTGCGTCGCCGTCACGTGCGCACTCACTGATGACGGCAGCGCCTCTTTCAAATCGATCAGGTAGTTGCCATCGGGCGAGCCCTTGCCCTCGACCAGAATCACATAGCGATCGACACCGAGGCTGCCCGTCCCCGCAATGCGGTGCGCGACATCGAGCGTGCGGTAGAACTCGGGATTCGGCTCCGTCACCGCGAACTGCTGCATGAACTGCGCGACCGCGGCACGCCGTTCATCGCTGACGGGCAGCGCTTTCTTGCCGTCGACCTTCAGCATGCGCGTTTTGCCCTTGAGCACCGTGCGCCGGTCCAGATGCGCGGCGCGCGTGCGGCTCACGAGCGCGACGAACAGATCGCGCACCATGCCGGTCGCGGTCTCCGCTTCGATCCAGCGCGACTTGCCGTACGCGAGCGCGGCGCCGTAGGCATCGAGCGCGGTGTGGCACAGCGCGAGCGCTTCAGCGCGGCTCAGCTTCAGGTTGGCCGCGCCGACCAGCACGCTCGTCAACAGACGCACCAGCTCGTACGGAACCGGCGCGAGACAGGCTTCGTCGAAGTCGTTGTTGTCGAAGTAGACGAGGCGATTGTCGCCCTTGTAGCTGCCGAAATTTTCGAGGTGCATGTCGCCGCAGATCCACACGTGCGGCGCGTCGTCGAGTACGTTCGCGCGCGGCAGACGCGCATAGAACAGATGGCAGGTGCCGCGCAGAAACACGAACGGCGAGCCGCGCATGGCTTTGTATTTCATCGCGAGTCGTTCGGGGTCTCGCCCGGCGTTGAAGTTGGCGATGATCTTTGCGATATCGGACATAGCGGGTTCCGTTGAATGGGCAAGCTCGACGTGAGCTCCATGCCTGCTGCTGTGACCTCGGAGGGTGCCGCGAATTCAATGCGGGTTCAACCCGGATGCAGTGACGTGGCTGTCGTTGCTTGTCGCGGCAGTGGCGATCGGTGGGCTGCTTGCCTACGGGTATCGCCAGTGGGCGCGCTCGACAGGCTCGAACTTCGAGTTCTATGCATCGTTGTTGGCGTTCAACGCGACCGCGCTCCTGTTGCTGACGAACGCGCTATGGTGGTTCGAATACATGTCCAATGTCATCAATGTGTCGCATCCATTGTGCTTACGATCTGCTGGACTCACCCCTGCCCACCGAACCTGCGCCGATACGCCCCCGGACTCGTCAACGCGATCCGGCGAAAATGCCGCCGCAACGACTCCTCCGACCCGAACCCCGCCAGCTCGGCGACGCGCGCCATCGGCAGCGGCGTCGCGGCTTCGAGCAACTCACGCGCAAGCGCGACGCGCTCCCTGACGAGCCATTCATAAGGCGCCATGCCGGTCGCGTCGCGGAACTGCCGTTGCAGCGTGCGCGGGCTCATCGCCGCGCGCCCGGCGAGCGAGCGCAGCGTATGCGGCTCGGCCGCATGGCTGCGCACCCAGTCCATCAGCTTCGCGATACGTCCGCTTTCATCGGGCGGCATCGGGCGCGGCACGAACTGCGCCTGGCCACCCTCGCGATGCGGCGGCACCACGAGCCGTTGCGCGACGCGATTCGCGACCGCGCCGCCATGATCGCGCCGCACCAGATGCAGCAGCATGTCGAGCCCGGCAGCCGATCCCGCCGAGGTGATCACCTGCCCTTCATCGACATACAGCGCGTCGGGCTGCACACGCAGTTGCGGATAGCGCTGCTGCAACTTGTCCGCGTAGCGCCAGTGGGTCGTCACGGTCTTGCCGTCGAGCACGCCGGCCGCCGCGAGCACGAACACGCCCGAGCAGATCGAGCAGAGCCTCGCGCCGCGCTCGTAAGCCGCGCGAAGCTTGCGCAGCAGCGCGGCCGGCGGCACCTCGTCGGCATCGCGCCAACCCGGAATCACGATCGTGTCGGCGCTCGCGAGCAGCTTCAGCGTGTAGGGCGCGGCCAGCGTGATGCCGCCCGCCGCGCGGATCGGACCGGGCTCGCTCGCGCAGACCGCGAAGCGATACCACGGCACGCCGAGCTCGGGACGCTCGAGCGCGAACAGTTCGATCACGCAGCCGAATTCGAAGGTGCAAAGCCGGTCGTAGGCCAGCGCGACGACGAGATGATTGTGCATGGCGCAATGTTACCGAAGATTGACGATCACGCCACTTACCGGGCGACCCGCCGCTCATCACAATCGACCGTGCCTGAAACGCGCGCGCCGCACCACCTAATCAACTCACCCCTGCTGCCATGACTCACGACAACCTCACCACCGTCCCGAACGCCGTCACCGCGATCCCCGCCGCCGACAGCGCCGCCGCGCTCGCGCACTTCCAGGCGTCGCTGCGCTTCGAAACCGATTGCACCGACGTCCACGCCGCGCTCGCGAGCGGCGCGCCCGGCTTCGTGCTGCTCGACGCGCGCAGTCCCGCGCTGTTCGCGCAGGGCCACGTGCCGGGCGCGCTGAATCTGCCGCACGGCAAGATCGTCACGTCGAAGCTCGCGGCTTATGCGCCGGACACGCTGTTCGTCACCTACTGCGCGGGCCCGCACTGCAACGGCGCGGCGCGCGGCGCACTGCGGCTCGCGCAGTTGGGGCGGCCCGTCAAGCTGATGGCGGGCGGCGTCACCGGCTGGCTGGACGAAGGCTTCCCGCTGAGCCGCGAGGACGCCGATCCGCCGTCCGATCCACGCTCCGATGCATAGCGTGACTCGCAATCCGACACGCGTTCCAGCGCGGCATCCGCCGCCGTCCGCGCGTCGGCTTTGCCCCCTGTTCGCAAATCGCAAATAAGTTAAACAAAAGTTCGAAAGGTGCCGATAACATGTCCAGCCGGACTCTTCCCGGCGGACCCAATATGCAGAGTTCATATAATTTCTGGCTCGTCGCGATTTCGTTCGCGGTCGCGACCCTCGCGTCGTACACCGCGCTCGATCTGACGGGCCGCATCTTCCTGCTCGGCTCGACGCGCCGGCGGCACGCATGGCGGCTCGGCGGCGCGTTCGCGCTCGGTGTCGGCATCTGGTCGATGCACTTCGTCGCGATGCTCGCGTTCTCGCTGCCTATCCCGCTCGGCTACGACCCGGCGACGACCGCCTGCTCGCTGGCCCTCGCGATCGGCGCTTCGTATCTGGCGCTCTCGCTGACGACCCAGCAGCGCCTGACGCCGGTCCGGCTGCTGATGGGCGGCGTGGCGATGGGGATCGCTATCGCCGGCATGCATTACACCGGGATGGCGGCGCTGCGCATGGCGCCCGCGATCCACTACCAGCCGGCATGGTTCGCGGCCTCGATCGCGATCGCGATCAGTGCGTCGAGCGCCGCGCTGTGGATGGCGCGCGCGCTCAGCAACGAACACGAGCGCCATATCGCGCGCAAACGTCTCGCCGCGGCGCTGGTGATGGGCGTCGCGATCAGCGGCATGCACTACACCGGCATGGCCGCCGCCGACTTCGCGCCGGGCGCGATCTGCGGCGCGGCCAACGACATGAACGCGCGATGGCTCGCCACCTCGGTGATCCTGCTCACGTTCGCGGTGCTGATCGTCACGCTGATGCTGTCGCGCTTCGACGTGCGCACCACCTTCCTGCTCGGCGCGGTGTCGCGGCTGAACGGCCAGATCGTGCGGCTCGCGACGCTCGACGCGCTGACGGGCCTGCCGAACCGCGCGACGCTGACCGAGCGGATCGAACGCGCGATCAGCGGCGCGCGTCGCCAGCGTACGTCGTTCGCGGTGCTGTTCATGGATCTCGACGGCTTCAAGACGATCAACGATTCGCTCGGTCACTCGGCTGGCGACGCGGTGCTGTCCGCATTCGCGCAACGCCTGCAGCAATGCGTGCGTTCGAGCGACACCGTCGCGCGGCTCGGCGGCGACGAGTTCGTCGTGCTCACGGAACATCTTACGTGCGGCGACGACGCGGCCGCGCTCGCCGACGGCGTGCTTCACCGGATGCGCCAGGGCACGTGGAGCGACGAACAACCGCTGCAGGTGATGCCGAGCATCGGCATTGCGCTCTATCCGCGCGATGGCGACAGCGTCGAGACGCTGCTCCAGCACGCGGACGCCGCGATGTACGAAGCGAAGCGCGCCGGCCGCGGCACCTACCGCTTCTTCGAGCGCAGCATGAACGAGGCCGCCACGCGCACGCTGCGGATCCAGCAAGTGCTGCACGACGCCTTCGCGAATGATCGTTTCTCGCTGCTGTTCCAGCCGAAGTTTGAGCGCGGCGGCGACGCGCTCGCGGGCGCCGAGGCGCTGATCCGCCTGCACGATCCGGAGATGGGCGCGCTGATGCCGGCCGAGTTCATCCCGGTCGCCGAGCGCTCCGGGCAGATCGTGCAGATCGGCTACTGGGTCGTGCGTGAAACCTGCCGGCGCATTCGCGGCTGGATCGAACAGGGCCTGCCGGCGATGAAGGTGGCGATCAACCTGTCGCCGCGTCAGCTGTTGCAACCGGACCTCGTCGAGACGATCCTCGACATCGTCAGGAGCGAGGGCGTCGCGTGCGAGCAGATCATGTTCGAGATCACCGAGACCGTAGCGATGCAGGATGCCGCGCGCACCGTCGAAGTAATCCGCGCGTTTCAGGCGAGCGGCTTCGACATCTCGATCGACGACTTCGGCACCGGCTATTCGAGCCTGGCGTATCTGCAGCGCTTCCAGGTGAAGCAGTTGAAGATCGATCGCTTCTTCATCAACGGTCTCGACGCGAACGGCGCCGCGGGCAGCGCAATCGTGTCGGCGATCATCGCGCTCGCGCACTCGCTCGAAATGGACGTGGTCGCCGAGGGCGTCGAAACCCAATCGCAACTCGACAAGCTGTGCTCGATGATGTGCGACGAAGTGCAGGGCTACCTGCTCGGCAAGCCGATCAACGCCGACGACTTCGGCGCAATGCTCCGCGGCAGAACGATGGCCGCAAGCGGCGTCTCTATCTGAGCAGCGTCTCCCCCAACGCCGCGAGCCGTTCGGTCAACGCCTCGCTCGCACGCGTCATCGGCAAACGCAATTCGTTGCGCACCCATCCCCTCGCCGCGAGCAGCGCCTTCACCGGCGCGGGATTCGGTTCCGCGAACGCGAGTTGGATCTGCGGCACGAGCGCGTGAAAAATGCGTCGTCCTTCGTCGAGCTTCCCCTGCGTCAACGCGCGATAAAGCGCGATGAAACGCTCGGGCCGCCAATGCGCCGACGCCGCGATCGCCCCACTTCCACCCGCGCACACCGTCGAGAAGAGCTCCAGGTCGTTGCCCGCGAGCACTTGCAGACGGCCGTCGCGAATCAGCGCGAGCGTCGTGTCGAGCGAACCGGCGCAATCCTTGATCGCCTGAATTCGCGGATGCACGGCGAGCGTCAGCAGCGTGTCGAGGTCGAGCCGCACGCCGGTGCGTTGCGGAATATCGTAGAGCACGACGGGATGCACGCTCGCGTCCGCGAGCGCGCTGAAATGCGCGACGATGCCGTCCTGCGAGGGCCGTGTGTAGTACGGCGCGGCGATCAGCACGCCGGCAATCGGCAACGGATTCAACTGCTCGATCCGCGCGCGCATGCTCGCCGTGTGATTGCCCGAGACGCCAACCAGCACCGGCAACGCGCGCCGCTGCGGCGACGCGCTGACGGCTTGCACCGCGTCGAGAATCGTCGCGAGCACGGCGTCCTGTTCGGCGGCGTCGAGCGTGGCGGGCTCGCCGGTCGTGCCGAGCGCGACGAGCCCGGCCACGCCGGCCTCCGCATAGCGACGCACCAGCGCACGCAACGCGGCGTGATCGACGGCGCCGTTGGCGAACGGCGTGATCAGCGGAATCCAGATACCCGAGAAATCAGACATGTTTTCTACCTCGATGACGACCGTATCGATTCCGGGTCAGCGGTGCGAGGGAGAACAGAGGAGACAGCCGCAGGCGGGCGGTCGACCGGTCGTTCCGTCGCACATCTGACGACGGAACAGCGTGCTCCGGTCAGATGAGCGGCTGTTTTTTGGCTTTGGCGCCGACGTTGCGCGAAACACCGATCGCGCGTACGACCGCCGCGCTCGCCAGAGCGACGCGGGCGAAGGTCGAAGAACGGAGCGGGAACGTGGGTCCGGAGTGCATGGACCGCAGTGTAACCGCGAAACCCGCGTCGCAGGGTCTTCGGCGCCTCGCGAACCAGCTCGCGAAGGAAAACGCTTGACTTCTACGCGCCGGAAACTAATATACGCACCGCGTACATCAACGCGTTTTGCTGCCTTACTCCCGCCGACCCCACTTTTGCGACAGGTGCCCTCATGAGCGTTCCGCAACAAGCCTTCCTACGCGATGCGATGCGTCGCCTGAACATGACGCGCGATACGTTCGCTAACCGCATCGGCGTGTCGCGCCGGGCGCTGGATACGTGGCTGCTGCCGGACGACTCGCAGGAATCGCGGGCGATGCCGGAAATCGTCGAGCGTTTTGTGTCGGAGATCGTCGCGAACACGGAGCCGGGCGAAGGATATACGCAAAGCGTAGACTCGCAATCGCTAGCAAGCCAGATTCTGTTCGAGGGCAAGCCGCAGCTGCTGTCGGTCGATCAGTTTTCGCGCGACTCGGTCGAGGCGCTCTTTCGCGTCGCCGACATCATGCAGCCGATCGCCCGGCGCCGCAAAATCTCGCGCGTGCTCGAAGGCGCGGTGCTCGGCAATCTGTTCTTCGAGGCGAGCACGCGTACCCGTGTGAGCTTCGGCGCGGCGTTCTGCCGGCTCGGTGGCTCGGTGTGCGACACGACCGGCTTCACGTTTTCGTCGATGGCGAAGGGAGAATCGATCTACGACACGAGCCGGGTGATGAGCGGCTATGTCGACGCGCTGGTGATCCGCCACCCGGAGCAAGGCTCGGTGGCCGAATTCGCGCGCGCGACCAACGTGCCGGTGATCAACGGCGGCGACGGTCCCGGCGAGCATCCGAGCCAGGCGCTGCTCGATCTCTACACGATCCAGCGCGAGTTTTCGCGGCTCGGCAAGATCGTCGACGGCGCGCACATCGCGCTGGTCGGCGACCTCAAGTACGGACGTACCGTGCATTCGCTCGTGAAGCTGCTGGCGCTCTATCGCGGCATCAAGTTCACGCTGATTTCGCCGCCGATGCTCGAATTGCCGGGCTATATCATCGAGCAGATTTCGCGCAACGCTCACGTGATCGAACAGACGCATGACCTGCGCACTGGCTTGCGCGGCGCCGACGTCGTATACGCGACGCGCATCCAGAAGGAGCGCTTCACCGACGAATCGTTCGAAGGCTACACGCCCGACTTCCAGATCAACCAGGCGCTCGTCGATAGCGTGTGCGGCGCCGACACGCTGATCATGCACCCGCTGCCGCGCGACAGCCGGCCCGGCGCGAACGATTTGAGCACCGACCTCAATCACGATTCGCGGCTTGCGATTTTCCGGCAGACCGACAACGGCATTCCGGTGCGGATGGCGATTTTCGCGGTGCTGCTCGGTGTCGACAAACAGGTCCAGCATTCGATGCGCGATGCCGCGTGGCGCCCGCCGGTCTACCTAGGACCGGACGACGCGGTGTTTCACGGAATCGATTGACGCGGATAGCCGTCTGCCGTCAGGCCGCGGCCGCGGCCCGCGCGTCACGCATTTCGCGCACCGCCTGCCTGAACGTGCCGGCAAAGAACAGCACCTGATATTTGACCGCGTTCGACCAGTACTTCCACGTATGGCCGCCGGGCCGCTCGGCGTAATCGTGCGGCACGCCGAGTTCGACGAGCCGCTCGTGCAGCAGCCGGTTCGACTGCACGAGCGAGTCGTTCACGCCGCAATCGATCGTCAGCGCGATATGGTCGCGGCCGAAATCCTCCGCACTCGCGACGATCGCCTTGCTGTTCCAGAAGTCCGCATATTGCATCGGGTCGCCGAACACCCGCTCGATGCCGGGCTCGTCCTCGCTCCCGCGCGGGTCCACCGCACCGCTGATGCTGCCCGCCGCGCCGAACGCGTCGGGCCGGTCGAGCGCAATGCGTAGCGCGCCGAAGCCGCCCATGCTCAAGCCCGTGATAGCGCGCGCCTGCTTCGTCGCGATCGTGCGGAAATGGCTGTCGATATAGGCCACCACTTCCGTACCCACGTAGGTTTCGTAGCGGCTGCGCGGATCGACGGGGCTATCGATGTACCAGCTGTCGCGGCCGCCGTCGGGCATCACGAGGATCACGTGATAGCGGTCGGCGAGCTTGCCGATATGCGAATTCGCGGTCCAGTCCGTGTAATCGCCGCCCGAGCCATGTAGCACGTAGACGACCGGAAAGCGCGCGGCCTGGTTGCCACGCGCGTATCGATCGGGCAGTACGATGGTTGCGTCGAACGTACGATGCATCGCCGCGCTCGGAATCGTGACGACGCGCGACTGGAACGCCCACGCCGGCGATGCGATCAGCATCAGAATGAGCCAGAACGTATGGACTGGATTCATGGTGAGTCGCCCCTTGCGCTTGCTTCCGGCTGCTTACGTTCGTCAGGCGTCCGAAGAAGAGCGCCCCGGCATGCCTCGGCCTATGTCCGCGAACGACTGTAGCAATGGCGACTTACAACCAAATTTCAGGGAAACATACGATCCAGTCAGGCTTCGGTCGCTTCATCGGCTTCAGTTGGCGTCTCTGCGCCCGCATCTTCAACGTGCGCGGCAAACCCCACCCGCCCCGGCGCCAGATCGTCCCGCAATGTGAGCGCCGGAATCTCATACGCGCCGCCGTTCTGCGGCAGGAACGCGATCGGCGCGGCCGTCCACAGCGTGTCGAGCCGTCGCCCGAGCGCCTCGCTGACCTCGGCATACTTCGCCTCATCGACGCGGCTCGTGCGATAGACGACGAACGGCGGCAATACCTCGAAGCCGGGGTAAAACAGCGCACCGTGCTGGATCGGGAACAGCACGTCGTCGATCGGACCGTTGATGCCGCGTGCGCTGTAGTGCGACTCCCAGCCGCCCGTCGTGACGATCAGCATCGCGCGCTTGCCCGCGAAACGGCCCTCGCCATAACGCTCGCCCCAGCGCGCATCGGAATGCTCGCCGACGCCATACGCGAGACCGTACGCATAGACACGCTCCACCCAGCCCTTCATGATCGCCGGCATCGAGAACCACCACAGCGGAAACTGCAGGATCACCGCATCGGCCCACTTCAGCTTGTCCTGCTCACGCGCGATATCCTCGCTCTGCAGGCCGTTCTCGAACGCATGCTTCGATTCGAGCGATGCGAAGAAGCGCTCGCCGCTGTGACGCTCGCTGGTGTCGTGTGCGTCTAGCGACGCTTTCCAGTTCATCGCGTACAGATCGGACACCTGCACCGTATGGCCGGCGCGTTCGAGATGGCGGACAGTGAAGTCCTTCAGCGAACCGTTCAACGATTTCGGTTCGGGATGCGCATAGATGATGAGAACGTTCGTGATGGGACCTTCGTGGCTGAAAACAGTCACGATAGGCATCGCCGAGGTATATTGGAAATGAATTCCCAATATGTCAGGTATTGCCGTGGTTAATCTCAGAAGACTCGACCTGAACCTGCTGGTCACGCTCGTGTTTGCCCACAAAAAAAGAAAAAAGAAAACAATAAAGATGAAAAACCGTTGCCGACGCGACTCAATAAAGAACGAAAAATGCAAGCAAAACGAAAGATGTAGAGCCTCCGATTTACGGGCACAACCCAGCTAAAGGCGTTATCGGGAGGTGGATATGTCAATGCGGCAACCCGCTCCGAATGCTCGAATTGCGCCTCTCCCGGCATACCCCCCAGCCGACCGAAGGACCAAATCCGATCCACCGTTGCGGGTCGCGCGCCGACTGATCCGGTCGCCACGTCGGCCAAAGCTGACGCTCGCCCGTTTGACGGCGAAGGCTGCAGGTCACTTCGCTGCCGTTCGCAGGCAGATGTTGGCGAGCGGACACTTCTCGCATTCAGCAAATGACAGTCCCAAACCCCCTTAGTCGCCCGCAATTACGCCGACAGACGTCTCTTCCTTTAACACGCTGCTGAAGAAAACGGCTACTACTGGATCATTGACGACACCGGCTTTCCAAAGAAGGGACGTCATTCGGTCGGGGTGGCACGTCAGTACTGTGGGCAACTCGAAAAGCAGGACAACTGCCAGGTTGCAGTGAGCCTGTCGATCGCGACGCAACGCGGCAGCCTGCCGATTGCCTGGCAGCTGTATGTCCCCAAGGAAGGGCACCAGGTACGGCGCCGCTTCCGCCCAAGCCCTGGAGCGGGCGCGGCAAGCCACCGACATTGTTGCGCCGTGCGCCCGGCCACGAGCCGATCGCCGTGAAGGAACTGGCCATGCAATTACCCGTAAGCGCCAGGCAATCCGTAACCTGGCGCGAAGGCAGCAACGCAGCACTTTCCTCGCGCTTTGCCGCCGTACGGGTTCGTCCCGCACATCGCGACTATTGGCGAAGCACCGTTCGCGACGAAGAGTGGCTGCTTATTGAATGGCCTGATGGCGATACGGAGCCGCTCAAATACTTTCTTACTACCGCCCCTGACGAAGCGAGACTTGAGAAGCTTGTGTTCGTGACCAGAATGCGCTGGCGCATCGAGCGCGACTATCAGGACCTGAAACAGGAGTTCGGGCCCGGTCATTATGAAGGGCGAGGCTGGCGTGGCTTTCACCACCACGCCACACTGAGTATCGCTGCGTATGGGTTTCTGATGGCTCAGCGACTCCGAATGCAATCAGATGGACGCGATAAAAAAACTTCCTTGAACGCGCGCTGTCTGCCCTTCCCCCGGATTACATCCCCCGGGGCAGTCCAGCGCGCTCAACGCCACGTTCCTGATTCCACTACTACGTTGCGCATCCTGCTTGGGCTAAGGCTCATGCAACGATGGCTCTCTTCCTGTATGGCAATAAAGCGCTCAACTAATTATCTGACACAGTAAGATTGGGGAATCGTCATAGCGCCGTCGCAGTTATGACCATGGTTGCACCCTTCGCTATGTCATTGATCCGGTCTTGAGCATCGGCAATACGTTGATCTGCGTAGTCGTAGTCATTGGATTCGCCTCTTGCTGGTTCAACCGGCCGCAATCATGCGTCCCGTAGCGCCACGATCAACAACGACGCGCGAATCATTCCAGGCGCCGCAGCGTGTCGTGCCGGGTCAGGCGCGCTCCAGCGCAGCGAGCTTCTTCCGACCACGGCATGCAGACCCGGAAAGACGCGGGCTTCCAACCGGGAATCTTCCGGTTCCCTCCATCCTCACCCGTGCATGGCATTACCGGAAGTCACCAGATCCAACGAGATAATCACCGCTCCCGGAACGCTTCACGAGCCTTGAAAATCGGCTTCAGAATGTAGTCAAGAATGGTTTTCTCACCGGTACGGATGTCGACCGTCGCGACCATCCCGGGCAGAATCGGTAAGCTTTTTCCGCCTGCATGCAACTCACTGGAGTCTGTCAGCACAAGCACGCGGTAATACGTCGCATCGGGCCGGCCCGATGCGGCCTTCTGGTCGTCCTTGAGCGTGTCGGGGCTGATGTGCTGAACCGTGCCTTTCAAGCCTCCATAAATTCCGTAGTCGTAAGCCGTAATCTTCACGGTGGACGGTTGATTAGGATGCAGGAATGCAACGTCCGAAGGCTTGATGCGTGCCTCGACGAGCAATTGATCTTCCAGCGGGACAATTTCCATGATGTGCTCGCCCGGCTGGATGACCCCGCCAATCGTATTGAAGCGAATATTCTTCACCGTGCCGTACACCGGTGCAATCACAGTCGTACGCTGTAGAACATCCGCACGACCCACTACGGTTTCGCTGGTTTGCGCCAGTTCGAGTTCCAGCTTCGTGAGTTCCGAGTTTGCGTCGGCCTGAAATCTGTTGCGACGCTCGACGATCTGTGAGCGCAGGTCGTTTGCCTGCCGGCGCATGCGGAGCAGTTCGACTTCAGAAACAAGACCTTTGGCCGCCAGCGGCTCGGCCAGGCCAATTTCCTTGTTCGACAGCGAGTAGCTCTTTTCCAACGCGGCCACGCTATCGTTCAGTGCACGACGTCGCGCGTTGTAAGCAAGCGTCTCCTGCTTCACAACCGTAGGCACGGCTTTCACGTCGTCAGGAAACGTCAGCGGCTGCTCGTACGCCTCGGCACGCAAACGCGCAATCGTCGCCTTCAGTCCTACTGACTTGGACCACGCTTCGCGATAGCTCGTCTCGGCTCGCGTCGGATCGATCTTTGCCAGCACTTGTCCCTTCTTGACAATGTCGCCTTCACGTACGTCCAGTTGTTCGAGAATGCCGCCCTCAAGACTCTGGATGACCTGTTCGCGGCTCTTCGAAATGATGGTCCCCTCGCCGTGCGTTATCTCCTCCACGCGCGCAAAGTACGCCCAGGTCAGACCGCCGGCCAGGACCGTGAGAATGACGTAAAGCATGATCATTGAGCCCGGCGTCGACTGCGTCAGCAGCGATTCCCGGATGTCGCTCATGAAAGCAGCGTCGCCTTTGGCGAGCTTAGCCTTTTTCTTGCCTCGTTTGAAAATATTGAAGTTCATTGCGATTGCTCCTTGTTCGGTGCGCCTGCCTGCGTATTGCCCGCTTGCGCAGCGGCTGCCGGTACCGTCTCTTTGGCGCTCATGATCCTGATCTTCGCGGCAACGGCCTGAGGCGCCACGGGCGTATTTGTTGCGGCCGCGACGCCGGGCGAGGTGCCCGGTCGCGCGCGCTTCGGCGTTCCATCCACCGCTGCCGGTTCGCTCTTGCCTGACAGCATCGCGAGGATCTTGTCCTTCGGACCATCGGCCACGACCTTGCCTTCTTCGACTACGACAATCCGGTCAACCAGGGCCAGCAAGGATGGGCGATGGGTCACCACAACGATCGCCTGCCCCGCAGTTGCACGCGCGAGATGTTCAAGGAAGAGCGCCTCGGTTTGGGCGTCCATTGCGCTCGTCGGCTCATCGAGCAACAGGAGCTCCGGCCGGGCAAGGAGGCTGCGGGCCAGCGACACCAGCTGACGCTGGCCACCGGAGATGCCCGCACCACCTTCTCCGATTGGGAGGTTGATACCCCGTGGGTGGCGGCTAGCGACATGATCAAGCCCTGTCAAACGTATCACGCGTAGAAACTCGTCGGCGCTCGCTTCAGGCCGTCCGATCATCACGTTCTCGCGCAGACTGCCGTGAAAAAGACGCGCATCCTGGCCCACGTACCCCACAGCTTTGCGCCAGTCGGCAAGGTCAATCTGCTCAACGTCCAGACCGTCCGTGAACATCTGGCCTCCGACCGGCGCGTAAAGACGCGCCATCACACGCAGAAGGGTCGATTTACCGCTTCCAATGCGGCCCAGGATAGCAACCCGCTCGCCGGACTGGATGCTCAAATTGACGTCCTTCAGAACCGGTGGATTCGGTTGCATCTCCTGTGTGGGATACGAGAAGCAGACGTCCTTCAGGGTGATTTGCCCCGAGAGCGAAGGCTTCGGCAGATACGTGCGCGATGAATCGCGATCGACAGGCATCGCCATCAAGCTATTCAACGAATGTAGCGCGGCTTTTGCCTGCTGGAAGCGCAAGGCGAGTCCCATCACCTGGCTCAACGGCGCAGTAATCCGGCCAGCCAGCATCACCGTACCGATCAACGCGCCTTGCGTGAGCTCGCCTGCGTCGATCAGGTAGACGCCGAACACGACCAGCACCACGGTCTGCAACTGCTGCAACAAGGTAATGAAGCTCGTCGCCTTGCTGGAAATCTGACGCGACTTCATCGAAGAAGATGCCGCCATCGCGCTGAAAGACTCCCAGCGCTTTTGCATATGCCCTTCGCCACCCACCGCCTTGAGTGTTTCCAGACCTTCAACCGATTCGATCAGCACGCCCTGCTTGAGCGACGCCTCCTTGAGGTTCTCTTTTATGATCCGCGCGAGCGGCCATTGCACCAACAGACTCACACCGATGATCAACGGGATCATCAGCAACGGCACCCAGCCGAGCGAACCGCCGACCGCGAATACCACGCCTACAAAGACGAGCACGAATGGCAGATCGGAAATTGCAGAGAGCGTGGCAGAGGTTGCGAAGTCGCGCACCGACTCGAACTCGCGCAACTGGTTGGCGAATGACCCTGCCGACGACGGTTTGTGCTCCATGCGGATGGAGAGCGCCTGGCGGAACAAAAGCGTGCCCATGACCAGGTCGGCTTTCTTGCCGGCGACGTCGAGTAAATGGCTACGTACATGGCGCGAGATCGCTTCGAACAGCATCGCAATTCCAACCCCGATCGCGAGCGACCAGAGAGTGACGTAGGCCTGGTTCGGGACCACGCGGTCATACACGTTCATCGTGAAAAAGACGCTGGCAAGGCCGAGCACATTGATCAGCAATGCACCGAGCGCAGCACTCGCGTAGTAGCGTCGATAACGCCATAGCGTGCCCAGCAACCAGTGGCCGGCCGGTTCGACGCTATCCCCTTCGCGCAGCTCGACTTTGGCCGTCGGCTTGACCAGAATGGCGTAGCCCGAATAGATTTCGTCCATTTCCTCTTGGGTGTACTCCACGGGCTCGGGACCAATTTCCGGCACCATCACCTGATATAGAACGCGGCTTTTGGCTTCCTTGTCCGGATTCGCACGCCGACCCAGCAGCACGCAGCCACCCGTGCGGCGATGCAGCAAGATGACCGGCAGCACGTGCTCCGGCAGCAGTTGCAGACGACGCTCCACCAAGCCCGCCGTGAGGCCCGCGTTTGACAGGGAGTCGAGCGCCAGTGACGGCGAAAGCATGCCGCTCTTCGGCAGCCCCGCGGTGAGCGCCTGCGCCGTCCTGCCGCAACCGTAGCGCTCGCAGATCCACATCACGGAACCGAGGAGGCCGTCCTCGTTGGTGAGGGGCGCGGCAGCCTGTACGTCAGGAAAATCGTTTCGAGTCATGATCGTAACCGGTTAGATTGAAGTATGTGGTGCGACACCTGAACCGCAATCCAGACTCAGAAAACAATGAAGCAATGCTCGTCGTTTAAAGGATCGATTCGGCTAATTCGGGTGACCTGATGAACGAAACACGAGATTTCGTACTGGCTCCAATTGTCCGGATATCGGTGACCCCGCGAAATCAGACAGCCGCGACAACATAGTGAGACTGGTACGAATTTTTAGTTCACAGTCTTTCACAAGCACTGATTTCCGTGCGCGATTGTCTGACCAGATAGGGCCGCCAGGATCAACGGTGGCCAACCCACTATTCGCCTGTTAATCTTGTATCGTTACTAGTAACATGAAGTTAAAGTCCGACGTTTGTCGATTTAAATTTGTCTCAGTGCGGTGAAACATGAAATGGCACCGATTTAAGGTTAGAAACCTGACAGACAGGCTGACCAGCCCCAGGAAAACGGTCCCGCTTTCTCATAGTCGAATTGCTTATGCGGGCGCGTTGTAATGCAAGGCATTGTGCCCGGAGATAAAGGACGCCCCAAATGGAGAATGCCGCCATCCGGGTCATGTTTGCTGACGATCACCCTGCGATCGTTGCCGGACTGATTTACATGCTTGAAGAACACCGTACCATCAAGACAGTGGGCACCTGCACAAACTCGACCGAGCTGATCGCGGAACTCGGCACGCAGCCATGTGATGTACTGGTGTGCGATTACTCCATGCCGGGCGGCAATTACGGTGACGGCATTACGCTGTTTTCATTTTTGCGGCGCCGATACCCGGCCATGCGCATTGTCGTGCTGACGATGATCGACAACCCAGGTATCATCCGCTCGCTGCTCAAGCTCGGCATTCAGTGCATTCTGAGCAAGGCCGACCCGATGGAACATCTGGTCGCCGCGATTCACGGCGCATATGCGGACGCACGTTATTTCTCTCCAACCATTTCAAAGATTGTCTGGCAACTCAACGTGGATACGCCTGCCTCCGGCAGTCGAGCGCTTACTGCACGCGAATCCGAAGTGGTCCGACTCTTCGTGTCGGGACGGTCGGTCAACGAAATCGCAGCGCAACTCAAGCGCAGTAAACAAACCATCAGTTCGCAGAAAGCCAGCGCAATGCGCAAGCTAGGCGTGGGAAACGACATCGAGCTGATCAAGTGTTCGATTGACACGGCGCCTACCCTCGTACCGGAAGATGGTGACCATGATGCGTCCGATCCGACGCAGCCACGCGACGGCAAACCCTGACGACGAAATGAGAGCGGCGACGAGGGCCTTTAAGTGCACACGCGACCGAGGGTAGCATCGCAACAAAAAACACTAAAAGCGCAAAAGCGATGAGTTTGGACGCGTGTGATACGAAGACTGAGCCGGTCAGATCTCCGGCTGCGACCCATCGGTCGCCACACCGAGCCCAGCTTCGTATGCAAAGTGAAACAGGTCGGCGTCCCGTTCAATCCCGAGCTTTCGCATCGCGCGGGTCTTTTGGGCACTGATTGTCTGCTTAGTGCGATGTAGTCGGTCGGCGATTTCATTCACAGACATACCTGACACGAACAGCCGGATGACTTCCGTTTCGCGCGTGCTCAGCGTTTGGGTGCGCTCGTTCCGACCAGGAGAGGAATCCGGAATAGCGTCTTTCAGGCTTCGCGAGGTAGAAAGAAAGTAAGTGGCGCCCGCATAGACAGCGTGAATCGCGGAGATCAAATGGCTCGTGTCATGAGATTTACTTAACACCGAATGCACGCCACGCTTTGACATTTCACGCGTAATGGCAGGGTTTTCGATAGTCGTGAAGACTACGATCTTGAGCGCCGGGTAGGTTCGTCGCAAGAATGCCAGCAACGTCAAGCCGTCCCCGTACTCTCCACCGGGCATCGCGTAATCGGTAATGAGGACATCGCAAGGGGCGCTGTTCAGCACCTTGATGAGCTCGCCGGAGTCTCCTGCCGTGCCTGTAATTTCCAGCGTAGGTACAGCGGAAAGTTCGTGCTTGATACCGGAAAGGAGTGCCGGATGATCGTCGGCCAGCACGACACGGATTTTCATTTTGCTCATGCAAAGCTCCGCGGAAATGGGATGAACCGGGCCGCGACGGCAAGCTCAATGTACCCGAATCTGACTTATCCGAGAGAATACCCTCTGGAAAACTGGAAAGCAAAAAAAGTGGGGCAAATTCGACCGACTGGAGAATTTATGGCTTTCCCTCGTATGTGTCGGATTTCCGAGGGCTGGCCACCTGGAACCGAGAGCCGGGCCATTGTCGACGTTGTCAGGTAGCTGAGGTCGTCGCGAAGAGGGTCAGATGAAGAAATCAAAATCGCCGCTTCACGGTCACCGTTTGTCCGCTGGCGTCATCAGCACGCCGTGCGTTGGTATTTTTCTCTTTCAGTTGAGCTTGCACGTCATCGAGGAGTTGCTCTTCGAGCGCAGCGTGGTCGTGACGTACGAGACGATCCGAGGCTGGCGCGACAGATTCCGTGCAGGCTTTGATGCCGCTTGAAAGCGGCCCGACGCGAGACAGATAGCACCCGGCATCTCGATGCGATGTTTTTGACGCTGCGCACCCTCACTTCCCTGCTTGACGAACATGACGCCGGGCCCCGAACAGTCATCAACCCACGCGTAAACGTGGGCGCCGCATGCGAGGCTTATTTGACAAACCGCCTCAGCATGCGCTGGCACTGGATCGTCACGTTGATAACCCATCCTCCGGACGTCCTTTCACCAGAATCAGATTTCTCAACCGACCTCAGGACACTCAGATTCTGATACCTCCGCAAGAACTTCACGCAGTGTTTTCGTGTCGGTCAGAACATCGGTGCGCAAACGGGCGCCAAGAGTCTCAATCATTTTCTGCGCCACCTGAACACCATCCTTCGATATCGTCATTTCCAGCCGGGCGCATTGATCTGCCAGGGCGTCATGCCCAAACACCGCTAACGCGCCTCGCAGTGAATGCAACTCAGCCAGCAACCGGGTTGCATCCCCGTCATTGTGTGCCGCACGGATCACCCTCAGCGATGCCTCACACGACTTCCGGAACGTTTCACGCGTCTGTTCCGGGACGGCTCGCCCCCCCAGCATGCCGTCGCGCCTGGGCTCGCTTCCATCCGCTTCTATCACCACGCGTGGCACGCCAGTCACTTCCGACAGAACCGCCGACAACTCATCCAGTTGTAGCGGCTTGGTCACCACGCGTGCCATTCCGGTCGCCTCGCACCACGTTCGCACCTCCAGCGTTGCGCTCGCCGTGGCCGCCACAATCGGCATCTCCGGCCAGTGCACCTGTGCTTCGCGTGCCAGCGCGTAGCCGTCCAGTACCGGCATCGACAGATCCGTCAGCAGCACATCAAAGCGTTCCCGCGATAGCCAGTCCAGTGCGTGCCGCCCATCTTCTGCCGCCCGCGTCTCGCAGCCCAGCATCCTCAACTGCTCCTCGAACAGTTGACGGTTCACCGCGTTGTCCTCCGCGATCAGCACTTTCAACCGGCGCGACGACAGCACCTGCTGCGTCTCATCGCACGCCTGGAGCGCCTCGCCTTGCAAGGTGTACCGCAACGCCGCCACAAGCCCCTTCAGGCTGTAGCTCGAGACCCTGACTACCGGCTCTACCGCTACCGGATATGCCGGACCTTCCGTACTACTGTCGATCACCCACGACGACTCCGCTAACAAACCGCTTTCATCATCCGCGTGCCAGGTGTCACGCTCGCCGCAGAGGATCAGCGCGTCCGCCTCGTTCAACATCGCCGGGTGAAGTTGCGCCGGATGCCGGTATGCCTGCACCTGCAGCCCCCACGCCTCCAGCGCTGCCACTGCATACGTGTGCCAAGCGTCCGCCGCAGCCACGAACAGTATCCGCTCTCCCGCGAAACGCGGCATGTCCGACTCGCCTTCGCTCTCGCCCAGCGGCACCCGCGCCGTAAAGCAGCTGCCCTGACCTGGCTCGCTGCGCACGGCGATCGTACCGCCCATCGCATCGATCAGCCGCGCGCACAACGCGAGGCCAAGTCCCGTGCCGCCAAAGCGACGGTTGATCGTTGCATCCGTCTGGCTGAACGCCTGGAACAGAAGCGCCTGCTGTTCCGACGACATCCCGATCCCGCTGTCTTCCACCTCGATCGTCAACATCGCGTCCTGATCGTCCACGCCCGCCTCCACCGACAACCGCAGCGTCACCTCCCCATACGCCGTAAACTTGATGGCATTCGCCAGCAGGTTGTTCATCACCTGGCCAAGCCGAGTCGGATCACCCTGCATCGGCAGCACCGGCGACGTTCCGAACACGCCCGACAGCCTCACGCCCTTTGCGCGCGCCAGCGGTCCGAACATCAACAGCGCCCGAGACGCCACCTCCTGCGCGTCGAATGCGATCCGCTCCAGTCTCATCTCGCCGGCCTCGCTCCTCGAGAAGTCCAGCACATCACTGACGACCTCAAGCAGTCCGTCCGCCGAGGCCCGGATCGTCGTCAGACGGTCGCGCTGCAACGCATCCAGTTGCGAGCGCGACAGCAGTTCCAGATTTCCCATGATTGCATTCAGCGGCGTGCGGATCTCATGGCTCATCGCCGCAAGGAACGCCGATTTCGCCGCGTTGGCGGAGTCGGCCGCCTGCTTCGCGTCACGTAGCTGCCGCTCCAGACGCTTTCCCGCCGTGATGTCCGTGAACGCCGTCACAAGCACGTCCTGTCCCTGGTAGCGCGCCGGCACAACGCTCACCGAGAGGTCCATCGCCCCGCCCTCGCGCGTAGGGAGCGTCAGTTCCTCGTGCAGCATGCCGTTCGCCCCCGTTGCCCCGCCGCGCTCCCGGTGACGTCGAACCAATTCCGCCGACAGCGTCTCGGTCGGCACGACTACCCGCGCCGCAGCGTCAATCATCGTCGGGCTACGCAATAGCGCCTTTCCGCTCTCCACTGCGATCAGCCCCAGCCCCACTGGCGCCGTTTCGACCAGCATGCGGCTTAGGTGCTCACTCTCGAACACCCGTCGCGATCGCTCAATTGCCGGCCGGAAAACGCGTTGCTTGAGATAGATCAGAAACCCCCATACGACGGCAAGCGTCGCAAGCGTGAGCACAGCACCGATACCGATCTGTTTGCCGATGCCCGCAACAACGTCGCGCCATGTAAATACATAGACAAGCACCCAGCCCGTATCGCCAAGACGATCCGCAATCGTGAATACACCGTCCCGCCAGGTTTCGCGTTGCATGCTGCCGGTCGCTCCCGCGACACCTAACGCCCGAACGCGATCAATCAATGCAGGGGCCTGCTCATTCCAGGCTGTGCTCGCTACTATTTCTCCTTTCTCTGACACGACCATATACGTGCCATCGAACCCGCCAACGGTCAAAGGTGCTGTCAAGATCTCCGGGTCGTATTCCGTCACGAGGATCGCAAACGGTGATCCGTCTGAGAACACCGGCGCGGCGATGCGAATCGCCATTTTTCCCGTCAAGGGACTGATAGCAGGCAGCATCCAGGATACGGGCCGACGATTATCGGGTTGCTCGCCCGCATGGATGCCGGCCAGACCATCCAGCCCATCCCCCAGATCCGCAATCAAATGCGCACGGCCGGCAGACGTCCCGGCCATCGCTGCCTGGGGGGGCAAGGGCGCAGACAGAATTCCGGCAATATTGTGCCGCGCACCATAGAAATAGCGGCTCGCCTGCTGGCCCCGCACCAATGAATTTACTGCGCTGACACGGCCGAGTTGTGCAGTGAGACCAAGATAGCGACGGCGTTCATCGTGGGTCAGGGATTTACCTGGCATGTCGAACAACAACGGCGGTTGTGCCGTGGACATGGGCAATGGCACGAATGCGTACCCCTGACTGCGAAATCGCGTGATTAGCTCGAGATCGACCTGATCCGCGTCCTGCCACGCCAGCTCCGCGCTGACTAGCGCGGAGCGGAACAATGCTTCGCTCGAGTTGACTTCGCTCATGACGAGGTTGCGATCGACGAGGAAGTTCTGCCGCTCGGCTGCAACCTGCCCGCGTACCGCCGACAACGCCGCGAGCGTGAAAGCGAAAAGCATCATGATCGTGGTCACCAATCCACCACCGAACACCAGCAGCTTCTTGTAGCGCTGCAACTGGTTCAAGGCATCATTCTGTGGAGCGGAGGACATGGCGGCACCGGTTCGTTCTGGAGACTGTCGATGCACCTTTGACAATCACACTGACATAGCGCACCGGACCAAAACGATTATCGCGGCGCGAGAGCGGATCCGATCAGCCGCCCCCACAAATCAGACCCATGCGATGCGAAAGCAAATAATAATCAGACCCGTCAACGTGCCGGCGTGCGCACTGAGTGTGAGTCAAGGCTTCGCGAGTAGGTTCGGACGAGTCAGTAGTCGCGAACATTTTTGCCAACAGTGGTTCTTCACCCCTGCCTCACTCATCTCTGTGCAGGCTGTATTGAGCGCAATGAAGATCCCGCATCGTGCTCGCTGACGATCATCCCGCGGTGCTTTTTCGGCATTAAGCAATAACTGGCTGTAGCCCTCCCACTAGACGTTTTAGGTACGGCGAAGGACTCAGGCGAACCAGGCAAGTCGCTAGACGCTTCCTCTTGCGACATCCTCGTCACGGAATACGCGATGCCGTGGGGATAGTACGGTGACGGCTTGAGGTTTTTAGCCCTCCTGCTGCGAAAGTATCCTGCACTCAGCTCAGAATCGTGGTCTTTACGACATTCGAAAATGCCGCATCACCCATGCAGGTATCTTCACGTTGCTGGCATGTTGACGGGATCGCGGTGAGAAGCAACACAACACACCTGCCACAGACGTCATTTCTTATGCCGGCTACCGATTTCCGTGCGACGTGATTGGCTAGGCGGTGTGGCGATACTTGCGCATAGCCAGAGAATCGCTGGCTGCGCGCGGCATTGAGCTCACGTACGAAACGGTGCGACGCTGATCGGTGAAGTTCGGGCTTGCCATTGCTCGACGCATCCGTTCCATCGCGTTGGACCGGGCCAACAGGTGGCACCTCAACGAAGTGGTGATCACGATCGACGGCAAGCAGTACCCGCCGTAGCGTGCGATGGACCAGCCTGGCGCGGTACCGGATGTACTCGCACCAGCCGACGCGAGTGCGCGAAAAAGTATTGCACGCTTCAAATCAGCGCGCTATCTGACGCGATTCGCGTCGGCTCATGCTCAGGTGAGCAATCGGTTCAAACGCTGCCGGTACAGCGCGAACGCGCAACAGAAGCGGCAGACACGCAAGGAGGCCTGCGAGGCGTAAGAAGCTGCAACCGGAAATCCGATTCCGGATCGCCTTGCCAACCAGGTGAGCCAAACTTATGTCATGCGATTTCGCATGCACGTCATTCGGCAAGTTGACATGCCAGTCACGGAAAATATCGACTGAAGCACGCGAGACTCACCGAGCGCGAAGCGACCGAACTCATCCAGAGAAGCATAGTGTCGTAACTCAGACCAACGAGTCTTTAGGATTCTCTGCGTGGTTCAGCGTGCGTCCGGCGTTCGATGCTGTCCTGACCGTCGGGGCGTCGACCGTTAACGCCGCCAGTTGCTCACGCATGGCGCCCGTCATACCGTCGAACGCGATGCGCTGACTGGCCGTAAGCGGCGAAGCGCCAGTTCGGCTCGTCAATGCGAGTGGATCGGTAGGGTGATTGTTCCGCCGCACCTCGAAATGCAGGTGAGGTCCCGTGGACCTGCCGGTGCTGCCTACTGCGCCGAGTCGTTGTCCTTCAGTCACGGACGCGCCAACGCGCAAATCGCGGGCGAAGCTAGACAGATGTGCGTAATACGTCGTATAGCCTTGTGGATGATTGAGCACAACGTACTGCCCATATCCGCTTTCGTTGCCTACGAACTTCACGGTTCCCGAAGCGGCCGCCACTACGGGCGTCCCCTTCGGCGCGCTAAAGTCCACGCCGGTGTGAAAATGCTGCTTGCCGCCGACCGGATGGACACGATTGCCGAAAGTCGAACTGACCCTAACGTAATCGAGCGGCATCGAAAAGGGTTCAGCGGCAAGCCGCCGTCCGTCGAATGAATAATAGTCCCCGTTGGCGTGCCCCGGTGCGACAAACCACACGGCCTGGTAGACCTTAGCGCCTGAGCGGAGTTCGACGGCCGTCACGCGCCTGCGCTGTGGCGCCGCGGCATCGCGCCCATGGAAAACGCGATAGGTGTCGCCCTTCTGCGCGGGCGCCGCAACGTCGAGCCGGGAGGCGAAAATACGTGCAATCTGTTCCCGTATCTCGACAGGCACGTCGGCCCGCACCAGAGTATCGTGCAAGTTGCCTTCGATCCGCCCAGCGTATGACCCGATTTCGGCCTCCGGCACGACAAGCGGCACAGCGCCAGATAGCGGACTATTTTGAGCCTCGCCAACGAACCCGCTGAACTTGCCGGCAATATCGGCCGAACCTTCGGACATCTGCCGAGGTCGCTCGACGGGTTGCGCAGCCGGCACGGTCACCCCAAGGCCGGACCAGATCGCGCTGGATGCCTTCACGCGATTGAATATTTCTGGTGCTGCAGTCGAAACTGATAGGCCGAGAATCGCGACCATGCCACACAGCACTCCTGCACCCGCGATGGAACTCGCTGGAGATTTACATCTGGAACGAATAGAATTGCCCACTTCGATGGCAATGGCTTGCGTCTTGGGGAAGGTGTTACCTAGAAAGTGGAACGACATCATGTCAAAACCTCGCAGTCAAAATAGAGGGCTGCAGGCGTAAATGACAGTGCTTGAAACGCGCGGCAGCGGGCGGAAACGGGACAGAGCGAAAATCCAACAGTCTGGGTACCCTTCCGCGCTACACAATCCGGTCAGAAACCGTTGGAAAGGGTCCCTTCGCTATCTACATGCGAGTCCTAAAAGGGTTAATGCAATAGAGATAGAGTAAGGCGGCGCCCCATTTCGCCCTATGTGACCAATCCGAAAGAACTCTGTCGCCATAAGTATCGACCTGCGGCAGCGAGTCGCATCGCCCCCGCGCACGGCACAATCGCGAAGCTCGACGACCTCAGGCGAGCGCCAGAGGTTCATGGAGATTCGACTCTTCGCCCGCCAAATTTGCTTTGACCGGAGGCATGCAATTTCGGACTTGTAAAGCGGCGCGCCTTATACCTCCTCGCTTTTATCGGTTGTTCTTCTCGGGATCGCCGGCGCAAGCTAGTGCATCCAACTTGCCGGGCTGATCCCCGCGCGATTCATGACGCCGACGGGTTTGCCAACAGGCCAATTTCCACTCATGGGAAAAAATTGGGCATGTTCGGTGACATCGTGAACAAGCTGTTCCACGAGGCAAAGCCCGACGCGAGGACGCCGACAGTTGAGCCTGCTCCTGATCCGGCACCGAAGCGTTGAATATCGCAAACAGCTGACGCAGGATCTGAAGTATTCCGGACACTTGAATGACTCGGCGAGCGTGAACATCTGGCTGCATAGCGAGGTGACGGCGACGCTGGCCGCAAAGGGTGGCAAGTTTCCGCCCGATCTGGGCGGTTAAGCCACGCGTTGACAGAAAGTCCAATACGGGCCTCTTCTAATTCGCCAGAGCCCCAAAATTCATACGTGTCATATTGGCTGAATGCCGTGAATCGTGAAAACTGATTCGGAAGGGCGCACGGGCATGCACGGATCACATCTGCCGTCCCTCGCGGCTAACTCGGCGATGGCGCTTGCATTGACAGACCGCGACGAATACAGCTCATCGGCATAGACATGCCGGAGACGACCGCTCTCGCCTTTGCGATGACAAGTTCTACCGTTAGAAGCTGTTTCGAAATTAGTTAAACATCGGCTTGAGACACGCTCAACACATCAAATCGCAGGCGAGAGAAAGGAAATCTTCATGGGATATGGGCGTATCGTTCGTAGCGAATCTTCAGGCGTCAAAACGAGCGAAGCCACGCAATCGATCGTTCGACTGGCCAATGCGTTTCTCCGAGACCACTGCCGTGTGGCGAACCGATTTTTGCGAACGCCGGCGTGACGCCATGTTTTTACAGGCGCTGTCGATGATTCTCAGAACTGTAGCCCCGGTCGCGCTGAACAATTTACGGTCTATGCAGTGGACCTCCCCACTTGCCACGAATGCGCGCATGGGATCTATTGGAACGAAGAAACGGGTTTGCACAGCAACCGTGTGAACGGTACTAGTTTTGCCCCGCAAGGCGAGACGCTGGTGCGTGCGGCCGAAAAGCCCTTCAAGGTACAACATGATTTCGGCGATCACCAACCGCGGCGAGTTGAATTTCATGATCTTCGATGAAATTCTCAGGAATGCCGCCTTCATCGAACTCACGAAGCGGTTTCTCAAACAGCTCACGCGCAAGATCTACTAGATGGTCGACGGCCATCCGGGCCGCATCGGTCTGCTGCTATCAAGATGTTTGCCGCCGACCAAGCAACGCGTCTGCGGTTGATCCGGCTGGCGAGCTATTTTCAGGAGCCTAATCCCAGACGAGACGCCCAACCAGGGACGTCAAGACTAACGCGCTCGGCAAGATCTAACCGACCATCAAGACGGGAATGAACCGGGATCCGCGGTGGCATCTGCATCGTCCGCAAAAGGAACTCCCGTGATTCGCAACAACCCTACTGCAGTAAAAGCATGTCGATATAGCACCCGATCGACTACGAACTAGCTAATGATTTCATCAGTGCCTTTGTAATTTTCATTATTAATTTATCAATACCTATCACGAAAATGCGCTTTTTTTTGGGGCCATTTTACGAAGAGGCATCGATGATGCGGGCAGTCCATTAGAGAACTCGCGCTGAACGACAACTTGACAATACTTTTGAGGATTCTATGAGAATTGCTGTCCTAGACGACGATCAGGCACAAACCGACTTTTGCTCTCAGACGTTATCGCCGGCAGGGCATATCTGCCACACGTTTTCCTCTGGCCGGGAACTGGCACGGCAACTGAGACGGCAGACCTTTGATCTACTCATACTCGACTGGAACGTGCCTGACATGTCGGGCAAGGAGATCTTGTGCTGGGTTCGAGGTAGCCTCTCTGAACGACTTCCTGTTCTGTTCATGACGAGCCGCAGCAGTGAAGCGGATATCGCGTCAATACTTAATCACGGAGCCGACGATTACGTCGTCAAGCCGGTCCCTGGAAGTGTCCTGCTCGCGCGCGTCAGTTCGCTGTTGCGACGCACCTATCAGATCAGTGCTGCTGGGCGCGAAGTCTATGGAGATTACGACTTCGATCTGATTGCGAAGCAGGCGCTGCTTAAGGGTACCGCTGCTGCGCTGACCCAAAAGGAATTCGAACTTGCACTGCTGCTGTTCCAACACTTGGGCCGACCGTTGTCTCGCGCCCACATTCGCGATGTAATCTGGAATCAGATCGCCGAAATCTCGTCGCGGACAATTGACACGCACGTGTCGGTACTACGTGCCAAGCTCAATCTGCGCCCGGAAAACGGTTATCGGCTCGCAGCGGTTTACGGTTATGGCTATCGCTTGGCTCAGATGAATAGTGTCGAGACACTCGAGCGTCCGTCCCATTAATCGCGCACCGATGACGTCAGCGGACAAACGGTGATCGTGAAGCCGCGATTTTGATTTCTTCTTCTCGCCATCTTCGCGACGACCTCAGCAACTGACAACGTCGCTCGAGCGCAACGGAATAGAGGACGGACTGCGGTCGCTGGTCGGTTCGATTCCCGTTTCACATCTCACGGTGGTGCGGGCCCGAAACCTTCCGTGCCATGCGCTGGCAGCGTCAAGCCTTGAGAGAAATTAATCTACGCCCAAATACTTTGGAAACGTGGCGGATGAGCCGTTGCGCGTCTCGTGGCGCAAAGTGCGCCGGGTTTTCTTCGGTAAATCGCCAATGTCGTGCCCAGGTATTTGCGGGCCTCAGCCGGCGAGCGCGTGAAGAATGAATTTGCCACCTTTGACGACGCCCATACGAACGAGGCTTATCGCGCGGAGCCGCTCAATCAATCGTCTGCTTGATGCTGTTTGCCGTCGATAACGGCTATCAAACCGTTGTATTCGCCGCGCCGGGCCAGCGACAACAATGCCTATAGCCTTCCGGGAACATCAGAGTTCACCAAAGTTTTCCCCTGAAGTTGGGCAATGATTTCCCGCCGTCCTTTTGGAGAGGCTCGAAGCAGGAGGTTCATTGTTACTATAAATTCGCGCTCTTCATTCTTTTGGAGATTGACGAACGCGAGTAGCGCCTGAACAGTTGCGGCCTCTTTGTTATTCGACATTTCGATTTCCTTTGATCTTCACACTACATCGCAAGTTGTAAAACTGCCGAAGAAGGGAAAGACTTACATCGCCCTGAAAAAATCAACCAGAACTCAACAAAAATAACAGCCAAACGTTGCTAACTGAAGTTGCAAAGGTTACCCGAGAACGCACCGCGTATTGCCGATACAAGCTCGCCGACGTCAGCACTCTTTAGAATAAGGGAATGTACTCCAATCCGCGCGAGCGACCGTCGAAGATCAGGGTCGCCATTCATACTGAATACGATGATCTTCAAATCCGGAAAACACTTTCTCAAGAACGCCAGATAGGGAACTCCGTCGCCGTATTCGCCTCCGGGCATCGCGTCGTCAGTGACGAGTACGTTGCAGGGCACGCGAGCAAGACGTTCAACAACCTCAGTCGAGTCGCACGCAGTCGCTACCATTCTTAAATCAGTATGTCCGCTCAGTACCATTCTGACACCCGATAATACGACAGGGTGGTCATCGGCCACAATAATATCGATTATTCCTTGCACTTTACTACCTCGCGATCTATCGGAAAGACAGTTTTTCGCGCCATCTCGTCTGAGTCGCGACTCCACGTGCACAATCCAAAACCCTTCATTGCCGTGAGTTTTATGAATTCAGATCGCACTCGGAATATTCATGCTGGAATAAAAGCACTTGCTATGCAAATAGCATCAACCAACGCCTTTCATACATTCTATTTTTCTGAGTATCGACGGAAATGCGACGGGTGTTATTTTTCTTTTACACCAGTCGGACTCGTCATAAATTTGTTTTTGGTGTTGTGGCGGCGCATAGAAAGAGGCTGGGAGTTGCTCCTGTAACTCAGGAAGTGGACACCGTTAGGTTGATGGCGCAGCAGTTCGCCGGAACCCGCGAGCGAAGCTGCGCGTGCGATGGTCGATGTAGGCAGCGCCGTTGTCCGACAGCCGTTCGACGGCCGCACCCGCCTGGGTCGCTCCGAAGCGTCGCTCGACCGCAGCGAGCATCACATCACGCACGACGCGTCGTCATTATGTGCGCCAGTAGTCGCTGCCGAACGGATGTCACCTACCGGTCATGGCAGTCCAGTTACTTCTAAATAGTACCAGGCATTGGCTGACGATTAGACACCCGTATTTGGGTATAACCTGACATTCGCGTCGATATCCTCTGCGTGAACCGCGGAGGCCGAAAATCCGCTTTCATATGCAAACCTGAATAAATCAGCGTCACGTTCTATGCCCAGCTTGCGCATCGCCGCCCTTTTCTGTGCGCTCACTGTCTGCTTCGTCCGATTCAACTGGGCGGCTATTTCGTTAATCGTGACGCCGGACACGTACAGACGTACAACCTCGGCTTCCCGCCCCGAAAGATTGCGCGGCGGTATGGCTTGCGTTGGGCCGACTCTTCCGGGTTGCTCGCGTGAAGTCGGTGAAAAGTAGGTTGCACCCGCGTGAACTGCATGTATGGCGGTAATCAGATAGTCAACATCTTTCGATTTGTTCAGTACGGATTGGATACCAATTTTCCGCATCTTGGAAGCAATGGCGAAATTGTCGATCGTGGTGAAGACGATTATCTTAAGGTCGGGATAGCGGCGCTTTAAGAACGAAAGCATGGCCATCCCGTCACCGTATTCTCCCCTAGGCATGGAGTAGTCTGTGATGAGAATGTCACATTCGACATTTGACAGAAAATTGACGATTTCCGTCGAATCCTGCGCCGTCCCAAGGACGCTGAGAGTATGGACTCTGGATAGTTCGTATTTCACGCCAGTGATTAATGCCGGGTGGTCGTCTGCAAGTATCAGCTTTATTTTCATTGCTCGCTCGATCGGTCAACTGCATTTATGAATCGAATTTTGGAATGCTTAATGTAACGGCGGCCATCGAGGGCGGCCATCTTACTAGCCTCATTCAATCCACCAAACTGTCTGACTGATCCGAAAAACCAACGGGATATATCTGGAGATAGCCCATTGCCGTCCGTATGATCCGACGACGGAGTGGTTCGTTTTCAACGAGCTTCGGGCGGCGAGAGCGTCAGTCGGATATTGCTGGGACGGATGGAATTCACATACGAAACGGTGCGACGCTGGTCGGTGAAGACCCAAGGGTGTCTTCGAGGCGCAAGAAGCTGCAACCGGAAATCCGATTCTGGATCGCTTTTTCTACTAGATTAGTATGACTAAAGTCACTCACTTTCTCATTCACGTCATTCTGGCAATTTGACAATTCCTCAATTCCACATCGCTCGAAGATTCCGGGTCTTCAAAAACATCGTGGTTACCGTACAAGTTGGTCAAACGCCCGCACTGTGATTCTGAAAAATATTGCAGGCAGAAAAAATGCCAGCTCTTTCTCTCGCTCATTGAACCTGATGTGAGACGTTCTTGTCAGACCAATTCTTCTCTTGTTTTCATCTGCATGACTATCGATTGGATCATGCCCTGGTCGATACGCGCGATGAACTCGTTTCATTTTGCATAGCCTGTGTTCAAAGGGTCCACCTCGCGACCAGGCTTTACCTGATCAGGGAGTTAGTGGCAATGCATCGTCCCAAGAGCATGCTTCTCGCCAATATCGTATGGGCGCGAGAAACCGCTGAATGCGCGCCAGATTTCTTCACCACCCTGTCGCTCGGCCAAAATCCCCGTGTGCTCTGGATAGGCTGCTCCGACAGTCGGGTGCCTGCTGAAGCCATCACCCACAGTGCGCCGGGGGCGAGCTGTTTGTCCATCGCAACGTCGCCAACCTTTTTCATCCGAACGACAATAGTTACGCGAGCGTGCTCGAGTATGCCGTGCGCGCGCTGATGGTCGAGCACGTGATCGTTTGCGGGCACTACGGCTGCGGCGGTGTACGCGCATCTCTCTCCTACCGCCCTCTTCCGGAATGCCGCACGTCAACCGCCACATCGCACCACTTCGCGTGCTTGCCCACCGGCATTGCGCAGAGCTCGACTGCGAACCGAGCGACCGGGCGGCCGACCGGCTCTCCGAGTTCAACGTGCTCGAACAGGTAAGGTTGCTGCGTGACACGACGATCATCCGTGACAGCGTCCCCGCCCCGCTAGTGCACGGCTGGATCTTTTCTCTCACCGATGGCCGCATCGAGGAATTCGACTCTGGCTATTCCGCAGGTAGCACCCACCAGGACACACCACATAAGAACGCAGGCTGATCCACCACAATGAATCGCCCTCCAAATCACCCTCCTCTTTTCCGTCCATCATGAATCTACGAGCATCACTCTCAACGCTCCCACGCGACCTGATTGCGGGTGTCGTTGTCTTTCTTGTCGCGCTGCCGCTGTGCCTGGGTATTACCAATGCATCTGATGTTGAGCCCTTCGCAGACCTTGTGTCCGGCATCATCGGCGGCCTCGTCGTCGCGCTTCTGAGCGGCTCGCCACTCTCCGTCAGTGGACCGGCGGCGGGCCTCGTCGTCATCGTCGTCGAAGGCATTGCGCGCCTCGGCAGCTTCTCGGCCTTTCTGCTCGCCGTGCTACTATCCGGCGTCATTCAATTTGGCTTCGGAATGGTGAAGGCAGGCCGAGTGGCCGCATATGTGCCTTCGCCCGTTATCAAGGGTATGCTTGCCGCCATTGGCATATTGCTGATCGTCAAGCAGGTGCCGTTCGCGTTAGGCATGGCAGGTGACCTTGATACGCCCGTCGGCAACATGCCATTCAGCCTCCGCGCACTAACCGCCTTCGCCGTCGCGACGGTGTCACTCGTCCTGCTAGCCAGTTGGGAAACCCGAGCGCTGCGACGCTTCAGGCTTGTGCGCCTAGTCCCTGCGCCGCTCGCCGTTGTGCTCCTCGGCATTGCCGCGACGCTGTTGCTTGACATGCTGTCCCCAAGCCTCGCCTCGCCCTCCGAACACCGTGTCGCCCTGCCCGAGCTCGCCTCGATTGCTGCTCTCAGCGCCGCAATCAAGAGCGCTGATCTCGGGCCGAATTTCGCCCAACTACTGAACCCCGACATCTGGCGCGTCGCGTTGACGCTGGCGGTCGTCGGAAGTCTCGAGACGCTGCTGAGCCTGGAAGCCGTCGAACAGATCGATCCGAGGCGCCGCCCGACTCTGCCAGACCGGGAGCTGAAAGCGCAAGGCGTGGGCAATCTGATTGCAGGAGCAATAGGCGGCCTGCCGATCACGTCGGTAATCGTGCGCAGCTCGGCGAACGTCAATGCAGGTGCACAGAGCCGCGTGTCCGCCATCGTGCACGGCATACTGCTGCTAGTCAGCGTGTTTGCACTCGCCGGCCTGATTAACCAGATCCCCTGGCAAGTCTTGCCGCGATCCTCATCCATACCGGCATCAAGCTCGCCAAACCGAGTTTGTTCCTGTCCGTTGCGAAACAGGGACCAGGTGCATTCGCACCGTCCATCGCGACGATAATCGGCGTGCTCGCCGTGGATCTCCTGTTCGGCATCGCGCTCGGACTCGCGGTCGTTGTCCTCATGGTCGCGTGTGCGAATTTGCGTGGTCCCGTTATGTTTGCGCAGCAAGACGACCACTACCTGCTGTCTTTCCGCAAGGATGTGTCATTTGTCGGCAAGGTGAAGGTCAAGCACTACCTGCGGCAGATTCCTGACCAATCGGCCGTTATCATCGACACGACCCGTGCCGACTACATCGATCACGATGTGCGCGACCTGATCGACGCGTTCGTCGTCGATGCACGGGGCCGCGGTATCACGGTCGAGATCAGGCAGCAGCCACATCACGCGAAAGAACGGAATGGACGCTGGCTGTTCCGCAACCAGACCGCGCGATAAGCATTAAATAGTGGAGCAGACACAGGGACGGGTTGTGCAACGATGAGGACCACTCATCTGCCCGACAGGTAGGAATGTTGGGCGGATGTCTGTGCAACGCCGCCATCGCCACAACCGGATTCACCGTCTGCTCCGTCAATCGCCGGCATACGAAATGGCGGCCGTGGCAGCGTGTTGTGTTGCGGGGCGTGGGCTCTTGGGTATCGCAGCCCCGATCGGGGCAAGCGACAGAGGTACGGAATGATGGTCAGCAGGGGGATAGTGGAGGCACCTTGACGATCCGATCAGCTATTCCCGCCCGGCACGTTGCAACCTCGCTGCCTGCGTAGCAGATACAACAGAACCGACGATGCCCTACGTCGAAACGTGATGAGTCTCGACGCGTTTGGGCACTTAAGTAGCCCGCGAAAAGGTTGACGACTTTCTTGAGATGTTGGCGGAGTGGACGGGACTCGAACCCGCGACCCCCGGCGTGACAGGCCGGTATTCTAACCAACTGAACTACCACTCCTTTTCGAAGTTAACCTTAGCATGTCTGCCCGCGTTTTTCCAGCAAGAACCTTGCTCAAGAAGCACGAATCCGGATTGCGTCGCTACATAGAATATGATCCCAACAAATGTCAATATGACCAGTATTACTAATCGTGCCAACGAGTAGCATGACTGCACGAATGTTTGTGCGACGCACACCGTCTTTCATCCTGGCCCCGCGCGATGCAATAAACCGGCGAGAGCGGCCTGCGTGCAGGCTTATGGCGGCTGCGGCATCAGGAATACACGGATGAAGAAGCTGTGCAGCGCGCCGACGATGAAGGCCTTGAAACTTCAAGTGGATCAAGTCAGGATAGTGGCACTCAACTGGCTATCGAAAGCATCAATCATGTCCTGCGTCGCCCCGACACCCTCCTTCGATATCGCGACTTCCATTTGAGCGCACTGCTCTGCAAGCGTGCGGTATCCAAACACATTTAGCGCGCCCCGCAACGAATGCAACTCGGCGAGTATCCGGGCCGCGTCGCCGGCATCGTACGCGGCATGGATCGCCGCCAGCGCCTCTTCGCACGATTTCAGGAATGTAGCCCGCACGTGGGCTGGCATTGCACGGCCGCCCAGCATCCCATCACGTTTCCTTTCCTGTTCCTGTTCCTCCGCCTGCACCGCCACACCCGGCACGCCGGTCACCTCCGACAGCGTTGCCGACAGCTCGTCCAGCTGCAGTGGCTTGGCCACTACCCGCATTACCCCGGCCGCCTCGCAACGCGCTCGCTCCTCCTGCGACACGCTCGCCGTCGCCACCACGATCGGCATTTCTGGCCAGCGTGCCTGTGCCTCTCGCACGAGCCCATAACCGTCCAGCACCGGCATCGCCAGATCGGTCACCAGCACATCGAAGCGCTCCCGTGAGAGACGTTCCAGCGCCTGCAGCCCGTCTTCCGCCACCTGCGGCTCACACCCGAGCATCTTCAACTGCTCGCTGAACAGTTCCCGGTTCACCGCGTTGTCTTCCGCCACCAGCACCTTCAGCCGGCGCGACAATCCCCGCTGTGTCTCTTTGCCCGCCTCCAGCGGCATGCCCTGCAAGGTATGGCGTAGCGCCGCCGCCAGCCCTTTCAGACCATAGCTTGAGACCTTCACCGCCCGTCCCGTCGCTACGGGATACGCCGGTCCTTCCGCGCTGCAGTCAATCATCCAGGACGACGCTTCCAGAAGACGACGGACGTCGTCCGCATGCCAGGTGTCGTGCTCGCCGCAGACAATCAGGGTATCCGCCTCCTCCAGCGTCTCCAGATCGAGTTGCGCAGGATGACGATACGCCTGTACCTTCAGCCCCCAGGCCTCCAGTGCCGGCACCGCATACGCGTGCCAGGTGTCCGCCGCCGCGACGAACAGCACCAGCTCGCCCTCGAAGTGCGGCATATCCAGCCCAGGCTCGCCGTGACAGTCGCCCAGCGGCACCCGCACCGTAAAGAGGCTGCCCTCGCCGGGCACGCTGTGCACTGCGATCGTCCCTCCCATCGCATCCGTCAGCCGCGCGCATAATGCCAGCCCCAGACCGGTGCCACCGAAGCGACGGTTGATCGTCGTATCCGCCTGGCTGAACGCGCGGAACAGCATCGCCTGCTGCTCCGGCGATATCCCGATCCCGCTGTCTTCAACTTCGATCACAAGCTCTGGCTGATTATCACCGCCCGCTTCCGCCGACAGTCTCAATGTCACCTCTCCGTGCCCGGCAAACTTGATGGCGTTCGACAGCAAATTGTTCATCACCTGGCCAAGCCTCGTCGGATCGCCCTGCATCGGTTGAGTGGTCGATGTGCCAAATTCGCCCGACAACCTCACGCCCTTCGCCCGCGCCACCGGCCCGAACATCGTCAGAGCCCGCGAGGCCACCTCCTGCGCGTCGAACACGATCCGCTCGAGCGTCATCTCACCGGCCTCGATCTTCGAGAAATCCAGCACGTCGCTCACGATTGCAAGCAGTCCGTCCGATGAACCCCGGATCGTTTTCAGCCGGTCACGCTGCAGCGCATCGAGCTGCGAGTGCGACAGCAGCTCGAGATTCCCCAGGATCGCGTTGAGCGGTGTGCGGATCTCATGGCTCATCGCCGCCAGGAAAGCGGATTTCGCGGCATTGGCCGAGTCCGCCGCCTGCTTTGCTTCCCGCAGTTGCCGATTGAGGCGCTTTTCCACCGTCACGTCCGTGAACGCCGTCACCAGCACGTCCTCGCCCTGGTAGCGCGCCGGCACGACACTCACCGAGAGATCCATCGTCCCACCCTCGCGTGTCGGCAGCGACCACGCCTCGTGCGCCATGCTGTTTGTACCGGTTACACCGCTTACATCTGCGCGTTGCCGGTGACGGTGAACCAGTTCTGCCGAAAGTGTCCGTGCCGCCGGCAGGACCACCCGCGCCGCGGCCTCGATCATCGTCGGACTGCGCAACAACGGCTTACCGCTCTCCACGGCAATCAGCCCCAGCCCTACCGGTGCCGTCTCGATCAGCGCGCGGCTCAGGTGCTCGCTCTCGAACACGCGTCGGGAGCGCTCAAGAACAGGCAGGAACACGCGCCGGTTGAACAGTAGAATCAGCGACCACACCACGAGGAGGATCACTCCAGTCGTCGCGGCCGACGTTCCAATCTGACCAGTCAGTGCCCGGGCAATCGAGCGCCACGACTGCGCATACACGAGCGTTGCGCCAGTCTCGCCGATTGGCCAGCCAAACAGCATGTGGCCGTCACGAAAGATCCTGCCTGTCGGCTCGACAATTCCTGCGACACCTAAAGCACGCGCGGTATCCAACGCCTTCGGGTCGACCGGTTGACGCGAAAATGAAGTGATAACCTGTCCATTGCGCGCGAAGAGCATAAGAGAGCCGTCAAGCCCACTCTCCCCTAGGGCGGCAGTGATAATGGTGACCGGTAACTCGTAAACAGCGACGGCGAACGGCTTTCGCTCCTTGTCAAACAGGGTCGCTGCAACTCGAACTGATCGCCTGCCGCTTAACGGACTATCGTAGGGAGGGAGCCACCGAAATGCACGCCCCCCGGTGCGGGGATCGAGCAAGGGCACGTCTCGCGGAACAAGGAGATTGCCGCCAGGTCCCGCGAGTGCAGAAAAAAAACAGCACGATCGGCAAGCAACGTCGCCATCCGGGCATCGCCAGGCGATGGTACCAGGATGAGCAGTGGACGCTCAGGCCTGTACAACCAGAATGTCAACAGGCCTCCGTTTCGTTCGGAAGCTGCCGTCGCCGCCTGACTTATCTGTTTAGCAAGCCGAATGTACCGGGTTGCCAACAAATCGGGAGGCGTTGCAGACGAGGCACCCACCACGAGCACCGGCAGATGATCTGGGGCCTGCTGAAGACGAAGCATCTGGCCATTGCCTGTGAACTGTTCGACAAGGCGTGGCTCGGCCTGTTCGCCGGCCCTCCAGGCGACCTCGATGAGCCGTACGCCGTTTTGCATAAGCACGACGTTGCGCGAGTTAAGGTCGGTGAGCCGGTTCACGCCGGACATCAGTTCTTGATGCTCGAGCGCAACATAGGTACGTACAGTGGCCACCGTGTTCAGGACGAACGCAACCAGCACCACCGCCGTTACCACTGCCCCGCCGCCGAACATCAACAAATGCTGATAGCGGCGAAAGCGGTCCAATACATTGCGTTGTGCGTATGGAGTCATAGGTGCCAGCGGAGTTGACGCTTTCGCCGGGTGCCCCCTCGAAGGAAGGTTCACGTGGCAGGTAACAACCTGATTATCCACCGCGCGGCGCAACAGCAAAACGCTTCTTTACACGCGTGCTGACGGCGAGTCCCGAAGCACCGAAGAAAATCGTTACCGACCTGTTACGCATTTACCTGACCGCAAAAGCAGAACTCGCCGCGCTGGCGAGCGTGAAGCACATCAACTGCTGCGCTGTTCGCTTTATCGCCAATAGTTCGCCGCGCAATGCGTGGCGTTTTTCATAGGCGTCGCCCAAGGTCCGTCCGTTAAGCTTTGAATGGTGGCATCGCCTGCCAATCTTCCGCCGCGTGAACGCTAATGTGACAACGCCGTTCTTTGCCCCGGTCGGGACTGCGATTGCCCCACAGCCCTTACCCAGCAGGGCGCCGACGCCGGGACCGGATTGACGAACTCTGCTATACGTCTCGGCGAGGTCAATCCTTCAGCGTGAGCGACAATACCCTCACGACCAGTTCCTGATAGCTGATACCAACCGCGCGAGCAGCCTTCGGCAACAGCGAGTGATCGGTCATTCCTGGTGATGTGTTCACTTCGAGGAAGTACGGCTTGCCCTCGCCATCCATCATGAAGTCGACACGCCCCCAGTCCCAGCAACCGAGCACGTCAAACGCGCGGCGCGCGAGTTGCTTCAGGCGCATCTCTTCCTGGGATGCCAGTCCGCATGGAATCAGGTACTGCGTCGAATCGTGAACGTACTTCGCGTCATAGTCGTAGAACTCGCCCGCTGGCACAATTTGGATGACCGGCAGATCGAGGTCGCCCGCAATGCACGCAGTGTATTCACCGCCGCCTTCGATACTCTTCTCGACCAGCACGATAGCGTCGAACTTTGCTGCTTCCGCGATCGCTGAGGGTAGCGCCTCGGCCGCTTTTACCTTGATCACGGCGACGCTTGAGCCTTCGCTCGCCGCCTTCACAAATAGCGGCAACCCGAGTTGCGCGACGATCTCCTGCGCACGCGCATCGTAATCGTCGCCGCGCATCACGGCCTCGAACGGCGGCGTCGGAATACCCAGTTGCTGCCACACAAGTTTCGAGCGGAACTTGTCCAGCCCGAGCGCCGAACCAAGCACGCCGCTGCCGGTATATCGGATCCCATAAAAATCGAGCGCGCCCTGAATCTGTCCATTTTCGCCGTAGCCGCCGTGCAGCACGTTGAACGCGCGCACAAAGCCCTCGTCCTTTAACGCTGACAACGGCCGCGTGGATGGATCGAAGGGGTGTGCGTCGACGCCTGCATCGCGCAGTCTCTGCAACACGAGACAACCAGAATTGAGCGACACGTCACGCTCGGCGGACACTCCACCAAACAACACTGCCACCTTGCCGAATCGCTTCGGATCGATACTGTCCATCGAGCTCCCTATTTATGCAAGGCACCTTTATCTTCTCGTCCGCTCATCGAGACTTTGACCAGCGAGGCCGGTATCTGGGGGTGCCCCTAACGCGCGACAAAAGACATAGCCCCCTGCTCAAACCCACGACCACCGTTTCGCGATCATCCCATCGCAAGCAACTTCGGCACGAGCCCGGTTTCGAAGCGTCATACAGCCAAATCGGAACGGAAATTGAGGCGGCAACTTTCAACCACAAATCTCACTGTCGAAGCCAGGGACGCAGCGAATAACAAGCAACCACCCGTGAACAAGTTTAGGAAAAATACCGTCAGGTGTCCATCGACAGTGGATGCTGTTCCGGGCTAGCGTAACGACGGAAACAACTACCCAAACGAACGCGCGCGGTCTGTCCGATCGGCTGCCGCAGGCTGACGGCGACAACGACACAACGAGCTTTCGGACCACTCCGAATCGGCTGCATGGGTCGCTTGACGGCATCAACGTCAGCCCCCCACGCCCGGCCCGATTTGCTGACCAATGCTCCTCACCATGACAACGCCAGTCAGCGCTCCCTGGAGGTCGCACCTTTTCGTGGCTTACTTAACCTGCGACAGGTCAAGTTCTGCAAGCGCCATATGGATTTCCTTCGCTGATTTCCCTTGAGCAAAAAGCGTTGCAGCGCGTTTCGCGTGTCCGGCGAGCAGGTGATGTTGCGGCCCGGGAGCATGGGCGTAGATGTGATGCGGCTTGAGGCCGGCGGCACGCAGACGGCGGACATAATATAGCTGGCTGTAAAAGGGAACCACACGATCCTCCGGATCAGAAATCACATAGATTTCCGGTCGTGGATCCTGGCGAATGCGCCCGATTTCGTCCACAGGATCGTAATAGCTCCGGGCATCGTAAAGCAGTCGACCGGGGATTTCCCGCTTGTATTCCCAGTACGCCGCGACCTGTTTGGCGGAAGCAACGGCGGAAGAAACCACCGATGCCGCGACGTCTGCGCGTCTGTTCAGGAGCGCAGCGGCGATCTGGCCTCCTGCGGAATGTCCGGTCAGAATGAATGATGCAATGTTGTAACGCTCCTTGAGCATGTCCAGTGCGCGGTCCATCAGTTCGATCTCGCGATGCGTGCGGCGCATGTTATGGTCGCCAGAGGAGCCATAGATACCCGGCCGGGCAAGATAGAGCGTGGGACGGCCGGAATCAGCGGACCATTTAGCCATATCTTTCCCAATCTCCATGGGCGAAACAGACAGGTAGGATTGTGTAACGTACCTGACTCCCTTCGTCGTTCTCAGCATGACATCTCCGCTGAAATAAACCAGCACAGTGGGGCTTTCGCTGCCGGACAATCCATGCGCGTAGTATCGAATGCAATCTCCCTTGCCGTTGACTTCGACCCACAGGCTATCGGGCACTCGCGCGCAGTGTTCCGGTGAACTGAATGAACCGTTCAGGGCTTGTGCGGCATCGAATGGCTCGCTTCCCACAGGGATATTAAGCTCCCCAGGCCGTGGAGTCTCAAACGGCCCCAGTGTGGGTCGGTCCGCCAGACTGGGCTCGGTAACGCCCAAAACGCCAAAGACAACGAACAGGAAGCGCCGGAGTCTCCAGCGCAGAAGGTGCGATAAACGCCGACAATGTCGGCCAAACCATTTCATAAATAAGGTTCCGTGAGGTTATGCAGAAAAGACAGAAATGATCAACGATGGCCACGCGCGCGGGCAACGAACTCGCCTGCACCAGACGCAGGCGAGCACCTTGGGTGGTACGGCTGATTTGGCATTCGGGCCCCGTGCTGCGCGCAGACTACCCCGCGCGGCTTACCGCCATCGGGGGTGAGCGCTGGAAGCTTTCGGGTCGTTCAGGCACGCCTGAAGACCCATTGCTCGCAGGGCCAGAGGTCAATGCTACTTTTGCGCGCCAGCCCTCAGCCACGCTACGACCTCATGGAGACGCGTACTGTTCGAGCCCTTGAGCAGCACTACGTCCTTGTCGACAAGCTCTTCCTGGAGTGCAAGCTTCAATTCGTCAAGCGAATTCGTGTAGCGCCCATGGCGTGCAGCCGGCAACCGTTCCCAGAAGTCGGTATAGAGCTTGCCCATGACATAGACGCGATCGATCCCGCAACGCTCGACCACTGCAGCCAGGTCGGTATGAAGCAGCGACGCCTGGGGACCGAGCTCCGCCATCTCGCCCAGCACAGCGACTCGTCTGGCTGCATTCTTCATGTCCCGCAAATGTTCCAGAGCGGCCTGCATCGAGCCGGGATTGGCATTGTAGGCATGGTCGACAATGGTCACGTGCCGTCCGTCGAGTGTCAGCTCAAACTCCTCGCCGCGGCCGGACAGGGCAGCAAAGCGTGCGATCCGTTCGAGCGCAGGTGCGAACGGATAGTTGAGCGCCGAGACAGCGGCAAGTACTGCCAAGCTGTTCAACGCCATGTGCAAGCCTGCGGCCCCGATCGGATAGGTGATATCGCGCCCTCTAATACGCGCATCGACCCGCTGCCCCGACGCGTCATGATCCACGAGTTGAAACTCGCTCTCGGCAGTCGTGCCGTAAGTAAAGATTTTCAGATCCCGTTCGATGGCCGCCTGGTAGACGGTATCCCATTCCAGCATGTCACGATTGAGCACCACGACACTTCCCGCAGACATGCCAAGAAAAAGCATGCTTTTGGTCCGGGCAATATCAGTGATTGTGCTGTTTTTCCCGAGGTGAGCAGGCTGGATGTTAGTGAAAATGCCGACGTCCGGGCGGGCAATGGCCGCGCTCTGTCTCATTTTGCCCACGGCAACTTCCAGGACGACATGAGGGGTGTCCCACTTGATTGACGCAAGATTCCAGCTCACACCTTGGGGAAGGTTTGCGTTGAACCCGCTCGCCGCTGTCGGACCGTAAGCATTGAGGGCGTCAGCCAGCATGGCCACGAGCGTGGTCTTGCCAGCGCTTCCGGTCACCGCCAGGACAGTGCCGCTCATCTGGCTGCGTGCATAGGCTCCCATCGCAAGAATTGCCGTGGCCGTATCTGCGACATGCAGGACCGGCAAATCGGCAAGTTGAGCCTGCACATCAGAATGGCTCGAGATAACACCCGCCGGGCGGGGCTGCATCTGTCGAATGACAGGAACAGGGATCCCCCGGCTTACCTCACCGGTTCGGGCAACCACGACGTTTCCAGGCTGCATGGCAGGCGCGTAAATGCAAAGGCCGCTTGCCGTCCACCCCAATGGCGGCTGCTTGAGCCACGTCCCCTGCGTGGCCGCCTCGATCAGGGAGGCGTTCCATTCCCGCGCCAGCGTTGAGGATACTGAATGCCGCTGCGACTCCAGATAGTTCAGATAGGCGACAAAACCCGATAGATAGTGCTCGACATCGTCAATGCGGACCCGGAAGGCATGGTGGCGAATGAAGAAGCTGCCGGTGATCCTGCCCGGATTGGCAAAGTACATGGCAAGTTCCGGCCAGAAATGGCCATCTAACAGGCGCTGCGCCCGCGCATGCAGTGCATGGAAGAACTTATCCAGATCGACCTCGGCAAGCAGGTGCTCCAGGCCGGGCTGCTGCTGCATGCGGCTAATCATCTGCTCGGCAGCCGTCATCAATTCAAGCAGGGTTGGAAACGTCGTCACCCTTTCAGCCACGAAATCAAGATAGGTGGCGAAGTTCTGGATTCCAAATTTGTAATACGCTTCCAGTGGCCTGTGACGGGTCAATTCGTTCACACAATAACTGAGCCAGTGGTCATGCGCCTTCCAGTGTTTTGCCTCGATGAAATGGCCGAACGCCTTTTTCTACTGCTGCGAGCCACCTCGCATCGCCAGTCAGACCATAGAGGCGCATCAGGCCGAAGGCCGCTTCGCCATCGTAATAGATGATCCGGAATGCCTGCTTAACCGACAGATCCGGATAGTTCAGCACATGGCTGAATTTGCCGGTGTCCGCATCCTGCATGAAGAGGATTCCTGTTGCGAGCTGTTCTAGCAGAGTCAGATATTCGTCAGAGCCGGTCAGCTGGCTGTATTTGACCAGCGCCAGAAGGCACACGCCGTTGCCACCCAGTTTGACTTCGCCCTGCCGGTCAACCAGAAACGCCGCGCGGGCACCGGACGGCAATTCCGCCGGCATGATGAGTTCATTGACGAGATAATGCAGCGCTGCGTCGATTGCTGTCTTCAGGTCGTTGTCCTGGGTCACTTCCCAGGCTTCGAGCATCGCATAGATCGAACTCGCATGACGCAGGGTGTTGTAAGTGCCGATTTCGCGATCGAAACAGGGATGCCAGCCATAGTGGAAGCGCCCGCCAGGCTGTACCTGGCCGGCCAGATAACGGCTGCCGGATGCGACGAGCGCCCTGACGTCTGCCGGCCGGAGATGTTCGATGATGCGGCGGCCCGCGTTCAGACCCGTCCCGTGCAGAAGGTGTACCTCCGGCGCTTGCAGGCTTGCGAACGCCCCGCGGGTCGAGAACACATTAACGTTTTGCTGATCCTCGAAATTCACGCTGGCAAGCTGGTGCCGAATGGCGGCATACCGTTCGAAGTTCTTTGTGTTCACAACCGCATGCGTCTGTGCCGGGCCGCCATACAGCATGGCATTGCCATTCAGTTCGGTCTCCAGAAAGGCATGCCTGAAATTACTGTCCAGCGACAGGCCGCAACGAAAATAACTGCGCCGGGTCTGTTCGAGGCGGCCCCGCAGTGCCTCCCAGGTCATGCCTTCAACGCTGGTAACCCAGTCCACCCGAAGCCACTGGACGACCAGTCCGGCCGCGCCGGCAGCCTGCGTCACCTGCTCCGTGCCTGCGTCCCAGGCCTCGGCAAATGTCGCCGCCGTTGCGGTCACGACGTCGGCCCGCCGCTGCCCGTCGCTCCATGAAAAGAACAGGACAAAGGGCGGCCAGGACGCCGCAAGGGGATTGACCTGCGGTTCAACGACGGAGCGCAATCGCGCGAACAATGCGGCGAAGCCTGTGGGGTTGGGATGCGCGTGCTCAGACGGGGTAGATGTCATGTGGTTTTACCCTTGGGTAGAGGCAGCCAGCACACCTGCGGCCAGATACCTGGCGACGATGTCTCGTCTGGCCGCAGCCATTAAAATCTTACCGAACACGATTTCGCCCTTCAGTATATACATTTGTTGTTCGAGATTTTTGCAGGGGCACGATCCGCGTGGATCGAAAGACTCATGCTCTGCACTCCGGCAAATTCTCCAGCCGCCAGGATCTGCATTTCAGCATCGCGAACCCTGAATCAACCGCAACTAATCCGTTGCAGCCTGGAGATCTGACTGCACCTGACAGTGCCCTTCATTTTGAAGATTCGTGTCTATCGGCGTTGTTCCGGTAACCGCGAGCGCTCGCTGCCACTGCTCGATGAACTCACGTTTGCTCGATCGGGACGCAAACACGAACTCATTGAGCTTCCCGTTAAAAAATACCTGATCCCTGTCGCGCAACTCTGCATAGGCGAGCAGCACATTGATTGCAGGAATCTCTGTTTGTCTGGTCATCGCGACACTCCCGTTTTCGGAAGGCCCTCACCGTTTGCCCGGGCATGCGGTGAAGGCCGGTAGGTGCGCGACCTTCCCGATTCAGGAAGATCGCGCCTCAGGGCTCAACATCAGGGCTCAGCATCCCCCCATGCCTTTATCGGGCCGGGCCCGACAGACTCAGTTGCACCACCACCCGGCGGTTGGGCTCATTGCAGGCAATCTTCTGCTGCATCGTGCCGCTGCAGTCGGCGACCACCGGATCGGAATTGCCCGCGCTTTCCGCGGTGATCTTCTGCGCGCGGAATACCCTGCTCGATCAGCATCCGGCGAACCGTCATCGCACGCTGCTCCGCAAGTTTCTGCGCCGCTGCGTCCGAGCCGATCAGGTCCGCGTGGCCGATCACCGTCACGGCTTCCAGCGATGCGTTCTCCGCGAGAATCTGCTCGGCAAGGCGCGAAATCTCCGCCCTGCCTTTACCGGTCATGTCCCGACTGCCAGACTTGCCGAAGGCGAACAGCGTGTCGCCCTTGAGCGTGTAGTTTTTTACGACGGCAGGTTGTGCCGCCGCGGCAGGCTGTACCACGGGGACTGACGGATAGTCACACGCCTGCACTGCCGGTGCACGGGAAAGCACGTGCATCTGGGCGCGCATGCCCTGCAACTGGGTTTCGGCTTCGTTGCGCGGCACCACCACGGGTACGCCATTGCTGCCCGGCGCCGCGACCTTTACGAAGTAGGTCATGCCGCCCTTCAGTTCAGCGCGAGATCCACCGGTGGTCTTGCCCTTATAGAGCGGTGCATCGTGGATGTACGCACCCAGCGTGTGTTCGCCCGGCTTCACGCAAAAGATGCTGTAGCCGTTAGGCAGCAACGCGGTCTGCAGGTCGCCATCAACATAGACGTCAGCGGCAGCCGAACGGCCCGCACCCGCGGATGCGTCACGGTAGTAGACGATCTGTGCCTGCTGCGAGCTGACCTGGCCAACAGGCGCGTAGCTCTGGCCGAATACCTTGCCGGGCTGCGTACCGGCACGGGCCGTCGGCGCGGTGCCGGGTGCGGCTGCCTGGGTGACCGGCGATTGTGGGTTAGAGAAAGTCTGTTGTGCGATGGCGGGCAAGGTACCCGCCGTCACGAGCAATGCGCCTGCGAGCGCACGCATCAGGGTTTGATTGAAAGTCATGTTAGTTCACCAAAACGGGCTCCCTGCACCGCCCGATGCGGTTCAGGGGACCTTGTCAAATGATTGGTCAATTCCGGCGTCCGCTACGAAGGTCATTCGTAGCGGACCGTCCGAAGGTCAGTGGTTGTTCAACGTCGTCTCTACACCGTGCTGTACCAGCAGTTCGGCGTTCAGACCCGAGTGGTAGAAGACGTCATACTCGACGCCACCCACGGTCGTAGTGCCAGACTCCTGCGCCCAGTCGCCTAGGTCCTCTCCATCCGGCAGCAGATCGGACAGTTCGACCTTGTCGCCCGCATCACCCTTTACCATCAGCTGCGTATGGCCATCGGCAATGAACAGGTCCTTGCCGCCAAGGTCTAGCACATCGCCCAACGCAAGCTTGAGCGTGTTGTTGCCCGTGCCAGTGATGTCGAACACTTCGATCGACGACAGCTTGCCATGAAGCTCGTTGGTCAGATCCAGGGTTTGGTCTGTGCCTGTCAGCTTCAGCGTGTCGATACCACCGTTGCCTTCGATGGACGTGCTGTCGGCGTTGAAGTTGCTCAAGTCACCCATCGTGAAGATGTCATCTCCATCGGTGCCGAAGAAGCTTTCCAATCCAACATTCGACTGCGTCGCATCGGAGCCGGCCGGTACGGTCTCCGTCCCGTAAGCAAAGTCCTGAAGGATACAGCCGTTAAATTCAGAGTAAAACACCAACTGGACCGTGGCGATCAGTTCGCCGTTTGGTGAATCAAAGAAATAGTCCGTAGGCGCGCCAAAATCAAGATTGAACTGGGTTCTTCCAAGCTCATTTCCTTCCGCATCCAGGTAGACTGCGTAGCACCCTTCCTGATCGATCCCTTTCAAACGGAACGAGACGAAGGTTGCGGCGTCATTGAGCGAAAGTTCTGCGCTGTAGCGGGTCGTTTTGTTCGGCACCCCAAGCCAAAGACCCCTGTCTCCTCCAGACGCGTTATAGCCATTCGTTTGAGTCGCCGATAATGTAAAGCCGTCGAAGCTTGTGCTCGAGTTCGTAGTTTCAAAGTCCTCATGATGCGAGTAAATGTGCGTCACGGGGTCGTCAGCATCCGCATCCGCATCCGCATCCGCATCGGCATCCGCGTCGGCATCCGAATCCGCATCGGCATCCCCGTCAGCATCCGCATCCGCATCCGCATCCGCATCCGCATCCGCGTCAGCATCCGCATCCGCATCCGCATCCGCATCCGCATCGGCATCGGCATCCGCATCCGCATCCGCATCAGCGTCGGCATCAGCGTCAGCATCCGCATCCGCATCCGCGTCCGCGTCCGCATCCGCATCCGCATCGGCGTCCGCATCCGCATCAGCATCAGCATCGGCATCCGCGTCGGCATCCGCATCCGCATCCGCATCAGCATCCGCATCAGCATCCGCATCCGCATCGGCATCGGCATCGGCATCAGCATCAGCATCAGCATCCGCGTCGGCGTCAGCATCCGCATCCGCGTCGGCATCCGCGTCAGCATCCGCATCCGCATCAGCGTCAGCATCGGCATCCGCGTCAGCATCGGCATCCGCGTCAGCATCGGCATCGGCATCGGCATCGGCATCGGCATCGGCGTCAGCGTCCGCATCCGCGTCGGCGTCCGCATCCGCATCCGCGTCGGCATCGGCATCGGCATCGGCATCAGCATCGGCATCCGCGTCGGCGTCCGCATCCGCATCCGCATCGGAATCTGCATCCGCATCGGAATCTGCATCCGCATCGGCATCTGCATCCGCATCGGCATCAGCATCCGCATCCGCATCCGCATCCGCATCGGCATCAGCATCAGCATCCGCATCAGCATCAGCATCAGCATCAGCATCCGCATCCGCGTCAGCATCCGCGTCAGCATCCGCGTCAGCGTCAGCATCCGCGTCGGCATCCGCGTCAGCATCCGCATCGGCATCGGCATCGGCATCGGCATCGGCATCGGCATCAGCGTCAGCATCAGCATCCGCGTCGGCGTCAGCATCCGCATCCGCATCCGCGTCGGCATCCGCGTCAGCATCCGCATCAGCGTCAGCATCGGCATCCGCGTCAGCATCGGCATCGGCATCGGCATCGGCGTCAGCGTCCGCATCCGCGTCGGCGTCCGCATCCGCATCCGCATCCGCATCCGCGTCGGCATCGGCATCGGCATCAGCATCGGCATCCGCGTCGGCGTCCGCATCCGCATCCGCATCGGAATCTGCATCCGCATCGGAATCTGCATCCGCATCGGCATCTGCATCGGCATCTGCATCCGCATCGGCATCAGCATCCGCATCGGCATCAGCATCCGCATCGGCATCCGCATCCGCATCCGCATCCGCATCAGCATCCGCATCAGCATCCGCATCCGCATCCGCATCCGCATCCGCATCCGCGTCAGCATCCGCGTCAGCATCCGCATCCGCATCCGCATCCGCGTCAGCATCCGCATCCGCGTCCGCATCCGCATCCGCATCCGCATCCGCATCCGCGTCGGCATCAGCATCCGCGTCCGCATCCGCATCAGCATCAGCGTCGGCATCCGCATCCGCATCCGCATCCGCGTCGGCATCAGCATCCGCGTCCGCATCCGCATCGGAATCGGAATCTGCATCAGCATCCGCATCCGCATCCGCATCCGCATCCGCATCCGCATCCGCATCCGCATCCGCATCGGCATCGGCATCGGCATCAGCGTCAGCATCAGCATCCGCGTCGGCGTCAGCATCCGCATCCGCGTCGGCATCCGCATCCGCATCCGCATCCGCATCAGCATCGGCATCTGCATCTGCATCTGCATCTGCATCTGCATCTGCATCTGCATCGGCATCTGCATCCGAGTCGGCATCCGCATCCGCATCCGCATCGGCATCCGCATCCGCGTCGGCATCGGCATCGGCATCGGCATCGGCATCCGCATCCGCATCGGCATCGGCATCGGCATCCGCGTCAGCATCCGCATCCGCATCCGCATCCGCATCAGCATCAGCATCCGCATCCGCATCCGCATCCGCATCCGCATCCGCATCCGCATCCGCGTCAGCATCGGCATCGGCATCCGCATCCGCATCCGCATCCGCATCCGCGTCAGCATCAGCATCAGCATCAGCATCAGCATCAGCATCAGCATCAGCATCAGCATCAGCGTCGGCATCCGCATCCGCATCCGCGTCGGCATCAGCATCCGCGTCCGCATCCGCATCCGCATCGGAATCGGAATCTGCATCAGCATCCGCATCCGCATCCGCATCGGCATCGGCATCAGCGTCAGCATCCGCGTCGGCGTCAGCATCCGCATCCGCGTCGGCATCCGCGTCAGCATCCGCGTCAGCATCGGCATCCGCGTCAGCATCGGCATCCGCGTCAGCATCGGCATCGGCATCGGCATCGGCGTCAGCATCCGCATCCGCATCCGCATCGGCATCGGCATCCGCATCCGCATCCGCATCCGCATCAGCATCCGCGTCAGCATCCGCGTCGGCATCCGCATCAGCGTCAGCGTCCGCATCCGCGTCGGCATCCGCATCGGCGTCGGCGTCGGCGTCGGCGTCGGCGTCGGCGTCGGCGTCGGCATCGGCATCGGCATCAGCGTCAGCGTCAGCATCCGCGTCAGCATCCGCATCCGCATCGGCGTCGGCATCAGCATCCGCATCAGCGTCGGCGTCAGCATCCGCATCGGCATCAGCGTCAGCATCGGCATCCGCGTCAGCATCCGCGTCAGCATCCGCATCGGCGTCCGCATCCGCGTCAGCGTCCGCGTCCGCGTCCGCGTCCGCGTCAGCATCCGCATCCGCGTCAGCATCCGCATCCGCATCCGCATCCGCATCGGCGTCGGCGTCCGCATCGGCATCGGCATCCGCGTCGGCATCAGCATCCGCATCCGCGTCAGCATCCGCATCCGCATCCGCATCAGCATCCGCGTCCGCATCTGCATCTGCATCCGCGTCAGCATCCGCATCGGAATCAGCATCCGCATCCGTATCGTCGTCAACTGCACCCGGCGGCGTCTGTTCATCCACTACAGCAGGAGCGCTGCCGCCATTACCACCACCGCTCGCGGCGGCAATCCCCGCACCCAGCGCGGCAAGCGCACCCAGGCCCAGGAGGCCGAAGCCCACCAGACCGACACCCGGCGCGGCGACGAGATTCGCGCCGAAACCGTTCAGTTGCGCCGCACCCAGAACCAGAGGCGAGTCCGCGCCATCCACAAGAAAAGCGGCCTCATGATCATCCTCGCCGTCCGCAGCGATATATTCGTGATACGACCCGTCTTCACCCAGGCCGACCAGCTCGCCTTCATTGCCGTAGAAGTCCTCAATGATCAGTTGCGGCTGGTCCAGCTCCGCCCCTTCCAGGCTGACCAGAAGATTCTTGCCGGAGCGTCGCACGGTAATGTTTTCGGGGCCGTGGCCGGTCTTGCTCTCGGCCAGAATGAATTTGCCACCTTTGATGGCGCTTACACGAACGGGAGCGCCTTGCGCGGACCCGCGCAATTCAACAGTCTGCTTGATGGTGCTGCCGTCGACAACGGCCAGCTTCACTGAACTGGTACTCATAGTAGTGCCTCTTTGGGTGCGTATGCTGGTCCACCTGGCCAGCGTATAGATAGAAAGTGGCGACATGGCAGTCGCAAGAATGCTGCTCTACCTCTATTCTTGATGGGTGAGCAATAAAACGAAATATGACGAGTTCGAATTTGGACGAGACAGAAACGAGACATTTCCCGGCACGGGAATCGCGAGCAGCGGTGCCTATGCACGATTGCGTAAGGGCTAAACAGGCAGTTGTCCGATGTTTCTCGCCTCTGTGCGCCAGACGCAAAAAGGGCCGCCATCCAGAAAGGAAGGCAGCCCATCGCGAAGCCCTGTATCCGGTGCGGCTCTGATTCGCAACACCTAACCGCCGGAGCGCCCGGTCTCCAGCCAGTCAACCAGCGAACCCGCGGATGCGTGCTCCCGCAGTACCGCCGCGTAGCCATCGAACCGGTTCGTCACTTCGCTCACGCTGTTGCCGTAGTGATCGTTCTCCGCAAGGAGCACATCGAGCAGGGTTCGTTTGCCCAGGTGGTACCACTGTTCGAAGAAGGCCTTGCGCACCTGATCGGTTTCAGCGGAGAGGCGTTTGTACTGCTCCGCACGGCTGAGCATGGTGTGCGCATCCTGATCCGCGGTGCGAATGCCATACTCGAGGTCACGCCGCTGCTGGTCGAGGCGCTGCCACGAAGCCTGTGCCCGGTACCCTGCCGCAGCCGTCGCCGCCTGCGTCGAACCGCCGCGGAATGCCGCCCAGTTGAGCGTCAACATGGTTTGCCATGGCGCACGTTGTCCCGCGCCCGTGCCTCCGATTCCGGCATTCGCACTGACAACCCAATTCACCGACGGCAGGCCCGACGCTTTCACCACTTTGGCATTCAGGTCGGCCGCATTTGCCTCGGACTGAATCTGATGCAAGCTCGGATGAGCATTCACCCGCTCCAGGAGTTGCGGCAGATTGCCCGGTTGGAGCGGCCAGTCGCGCGCGTGCGGAATCGGCGGTACGCTTTCGCCCAGCAGCTTTTGCAACGCCAGTTCCGCATCACGTGCCTTCGCTTGCGCTGAATCGCGCGCAGCTTCAGCCTGCAGCAGACGCGCCTTGGCCTGCGTGAGTTCGCTGCCGCGACCACGGTCGACAGCCACAATTTCGCTGAGCATCTTCACGAGCGTGGCCATACGCTCAACAAATTGCTGGCTCACGTCAACGATCGTGCGCTGCTTGCCCAGTTCAACGAGCGTGCTCGTCACCTCGAACGCATTCTGATCGCGGGCCGCTACATAACTACTGAACGCGGCATCCGAGAGTTGTTCATGACTTCCGATTGTGTTCTTTGTGCGCCCCCAGTCGTACACCGTTGTCGTGACGTTCGCCGTCACTACGTTCCCGTTGTTGGAGCCATTTCGATTACCGGGACCAAATTGCACACCCTGTGTCTGCGAACCGATGTCGACTTGCGGCCACCGCAAGCCTTTCGCTTCGTCGACGTCTGATTTCGCGGCTTCGTAGGCGGCATACGCCTGCCCGACTTCGGGACTGCGCTTCTCCGCTTCCTCGACGGCGCTCAGGAAGATACGCCGCAGCGTGGCGGAATCCACCGGAGGTCCTCCCTCGCTACTGGACGGTTGCGTTTCGAGCCACTGTGAGAACGTCACCGGAGGAGCATGGCTTCCCGGGGTCGACGGCTGTTTAATCTCGACCGGAGTCGATGTGCTTGCAGTTGCTGCATCGCTCGCCAGTGCCAGATCAGACTTCGTTTGAGCGCCCGCAATGGCACTCGCCGGCAAGGCGAGCACGACCAGCAGCGACGAAACCAGCCATGACAGGGGGCGGAGCCGCAAACCGGAGAGGCCGTCCCCGTTGGTGAGGGGCGCGGCAGCCTGTACGTCAGGAAAATCGTTTCGAGTCATGATCGTAACCGGTTAGATTGAAGTATGTGGTGCGACACCTGAACCGCAATCCAGACTCAGAAAACAATGAAGCAATGCTCGTCGTTTAAAGGATCGATTCGGCTAATTCGGGTGACCTTGGTGAACGAAACACGAGATTTCGTACTGGCTCCAATTGTCCGGATATCGGTGACCCCGCGAAATCAGACAGCCGCGACAACGTAGTGAGACTGGTACGAATTTTTTGTTCGCAGTCTTTCACAAGCACTGATTTCCGCGCGCGATTGTCTGACCAGATAGGGCTGCCCGTATCGACAGTGGCCAACCCATTGCTCGCCTATTTTCATCGAACCGTTGGCGCGAGAGCGGCGTGTTGAACAGGCGTGCGGCGAGGTGCGGATAGGGCACGTTCATGGCTGTGCCGAACAGTGAAGTTGTCACACGATTTCCTGCCGCAGTCGAAATTCCTAGTAGCAGCATCATTTCTGACTGGTTCGATACAATGCAAAATCTTATTCCCGTACTTTCTCATTTATGTTCTTGAGATTTGCACGGAGATAGCCATGGAGCCTTTCTCTCTGATTGAATTTTCGAACTCGCACAGCCATGCAAGCATCGCGAACCATGCCCCCTTCCGTCTCGTTCCCGTGGGCATGCAGTCGGTGCTGCGAAATCTGTTTGGCGCGCGTCGCTGAAGATGTGCAACATATCTTCCCGGTTCACGCATTTCCGCCTGTCGGGGCGAGAAACTGTGAAGGAGAAGGGTAATGCCCAAGTGCCGACTGCTGCTTCATTAGCCACTTTGTCGGTCACCTGCAGGCCTGAGGGCACGTAGTCTCGCTACGGAATATCTTCACCACCGCAAATCGATCTTTGGTTTCGATCTGCTTGTGATTGTGATTTTGACGGAACCCACCACACTCCTTGTACGCGTGTTAGGCGAGAACGCCGGCAACTATCTGCCGAATCTCGTCACTTTGTCAATGCGTAGCTATGCATATGATTCTCTGCGAGCCGATGACGGGCTCAATGACCGGACGATTCTCTACTGAAAGTGGCGGATTACGTGGCGGCCTTTAGCCGGCATTTTTATCGTGCTGACTTCGCGGGGTCATACGATCTATCAATTCGTCGTCGGCGCGCTGCTTGTGCTAACCATCACCTGACATAGATGACGGTGTTCGAAGACAGCGCGATCAGGATCGATGCGCATGCTGCCGCCAGTGCGATCGCGCAATCCGCGAGGGTCTAAAGGTGTCGCGGCGATAACACTCATTGCCGCATCGGCTCTTGCCATAATCATGTTCATGTTGTCCTTCGGGCGGAGGCGCCGGCCGAAAGCCGACTACGCTCATAGCTCGCTACACATGGCCGACCACCAATGTGCAGACCTGTGACCACTGGCAGAGGTGGCTCCGGGAGTTCGGACAGTTGATTGAGTGGAAAAGCTGGGGAGTGAGTCGGTCATAATGGCCGGCGAAGGAACCAGAAGATGACGAAACGAAACCGACGAACACATTCACCGGCGTTCAAGGCAAAGGTGGCACTTGCGGCGCTCAAGGGCGACAAAAAACTCTGGCAGAGCTGGCGCAGCAATTTGATGTCCATCCGAACCAGATCACAGACTGGAAGAAGCAACTGCAGGAGCGGGTTCGCGAGTTGCGCCAGGTTAATGAAATCCTGCGCAAAGCATCGGCGTATTTCGCACAGGCGGAGCTCGACCGCCGATCGAAGTGATGATCACGTTCATCGATGATCACCGGCAGGTCTACGGGGTCGAGCCGATCTGCAGGGTGCTGCCGATCGCCCCGTCGACGTATTACCAGCATGTGGCCCGGCGGGCCGATCCAGCACGCCGGCCGGCGCGGGCCCAGCGTGACGCAATGCTATGCGGGGAAATCCGGCGCGTGTGGGAGGAGAACTTCCAAGTGTACGGAGTCCGCAAGGTCTGGCTGCAACTCGCACGCGAAGGCATCCAGGTGGCCCGCTGCACGGTAGAGCGGTTGAAGAAGCTGGGCCTGCGGGGTGTGCGGCGCGGCAGATTCATCAGGACGACCGTTAGCGACAGTTCGAGACCTTGCCCGCTGGACCGCGTGCAGCAGCAGTTCAAGGCCGAACGACCTAACGCGCTGTGGGTGTCAGATTTTACGCTTGTAGCCGAGGAACCGTTCGATATCTGGACCAAGAAAGCTCCGGAAGCGGGTGGGAGATCTCATAGCACATCCTCCCTATCGCCTTGCGCGACATCGCGTAGTTGATCGATTGCCAGCTTGCCGTAAATCTGGGTAGAAGAGATGCTTCGATGGCCAACATAGTCGCCAATATGCTTGAGTGAGAAATGAGCATTGCTGGTGCAAAAGCGGCGCGACAAGACTGCGGCAAAGCGCTTCTTCCGGCGGGTGCTGCGTTCAAACCCGGTGCCGCGCAAGATCGTTACCGACCAGTTGCGCAGCTATCCGGCGGCGAAGGCTGATATTCCTGAGCTCGCTCATGTGAAGCACGTTTTCGTCAAGGCGGCTGCACGCGTGAACAACCGTGCCGAGAACAGCCATCAGCCGACCCGCAGGCGCGAACGCCAGATGTGCGGCTTTCGCGATGCGCGTCGCACGCAGGAATTCCTCTCATGCTTCGGACCGATACGGCAGCACTTCGCGTTGCCCACACATCAAATGAACGCGGCATGGCATCGTGCCGTACTCAAAGAACGCTTCGCCACATGGCATGGTTGGACTGTTATTGCCGCACTCGAGGAAGTTATCTGATAAGGATAGCTACGCTTTGGCTACGTAATTACCCTACGCCCGCCAAGTTGACAGAGCCTTGTGACGGCATGAAAAATGCGCGTCGTGAAATCGCGACGAGGAGTATTTTGCGGCAAGGTGCCGCAACACGTTGACGTCGCCCGGCCACTCGCCGCGGTCAGTCCCGTGCAGGCATTATCAGATAGGCATTGGTTGCTCCCGCAACGTACGGCCGTGCCTTGATTTCCATGCGCGCAATGCCTTGCAAATGCACTTCATCTGGACCGTCGGCAAAGCGCAGCGCGCGTGCCCAGGTCCAGTTGTCGGCCAATGGCGTATCAGGGCTCAGTCCCATCGCACCGAAAACCTGCATCGCTCGCTCGCAAACATTGGCGTACACCGTTGGCAAGAGCGCCTTGATCATCGAGATCTCCTTGCGTGCTTCTTTGGCCCCAACCCGGTCGATCATCCAGGCCGCCCTCAGCACGAGCAGCCTCGCCTGCTCGATTTCGATGCGCGACTTCGCGATCCATTCGCCGACCGCGCCGTGCTCATGCAGCGCCTTGCCGAACGTCGTGCGCGACTGAGCGCGCTCGACCATCAATTCGAGAGCAAGCTCGGCCGCGCCGATCGAGCGCATGCAGTGGTGGATGCGCCCCGGTCCAAGACGCGCCTGAGCCAGCGCGAAACCGCTGCCCTCTTCACCGAGCAGATTGGCTGCCGGTACCCGAACATCGCGGAACACGATCTCGCAGTGCCCTTCCGGCGCAACGTGATTGACCACCGTTATGTTGCGCACGATCTCGACACCTGCGGTGTCCCTGGGGACGAGAATCATGCTCTGCTGCCGGTGCGCCGGTGCCTGCTGGTCGGTCTTGCCCATCACGATGAACAACTTGCAATGAGGATGCGCGGCGTTCGTGATGAACCATTTGTGGCCGTTGATCACATAGTCGTCGCCGTCCCGGCGAATCGAGGTCGTAATGTTGGTCGCATCCGAAGATGCGACCTCAGGTTCCGTCATCGCGAAAGCCGAGCGAATCCTGCCATCGAGCAACGGCGTCAGCCACTGGTCACGCTGGGCAGGCGTAGCGAACATGTGCAGCAGTTCCATGTTGCCGGTGTCGGGCGCGTTGCAGTTGAAGACTTCCGACGCCCACGACACCCGCCCCATGATTTCCGCGAGCGGCGCGTATTCCAGATTGGTCAGCCGCGTGCCCGGCTCGTCGTCCCGCAGATGCGGCAGGAACAGGTTCCACAGGCCCTCGGCACGAGCCTGCTCCTTGAGCGACTCCATGAACGACACAGGGTACTGCCCCTGGTTCACCTCATCGTGCCACTGCCGGATGCGCGGGACGATGTGTTTATCCATGAAGGCGCGCAACTGCTCGCACAACGCTTCGACCTTGGGGGTATAGCCAAAATCCATGATGATTCTTCCTTGCAAAATGTCCGCTTGAAACGACTGAGACCGTGCCTGCCGCCAATGGCTAGATCGTCAAACCGCCGTCGACGACAATGCATTCGCCGTTCGTATAACTGGCCGCATCAGAAACCAGATACAGCACCGTTCCCGCCATCTCGCGGGGCTCCGCGTGGCGGCGCAGTGGAACCTTCGAGAGCCAACGATCATAAGTTTCCTGATCCTCGAACAGGGCGCCGGCGAAACGGGTCTTCGTCAACCCTGGCAGCAGCGCGTTCACGCGGATACCCAGCGGGCCGCACTCCTTCGCGAACGCACGCGTCATATTGACGACGGCGGCTTTCGTGATCGAGTAGATGGCCTGTTTGTCGCCCGGTTGCAGCGCGTTGACCGACGCCGTATTGACGATAGCCCCGCCGCCGTTATCGCGCATCAGCTTGCCTGCCTCGACAGACATGAAGAAGTAGCCGCGCAGATTCACCTCGACTGTCTTTTCGAACGCCGCCAGATCGGTATCGAGCACATGCCCAAAATACGGATTTGCGGCGGCGTTATTGACCAGAATATCCAGGCGCCCGTGCTGGCTGCGGATGGTCTGGAATGCAAGAAGAATGTCGTCAACCCGGCCGACGTGGCATGCAAGCGCCTGCGCGCTCCCGCCGGCCGACCGGATCCCGCCGACCACACCTTCACAGTCCTCCAGCTTGCGGCTCGAGACAATTACATGCGCGCCCTGCTCGGCGAGCAGCTTCGCAATTTCCTCGCCAATGCCGCGGCTCGCACCGGTCACGAGCGCAATCTTTCCCGTCAGATCAAATAAATTCGTCGTCACAACTGTCTCCAATATTCGCGGTCACCTGAATCCTGCCGATTCCTCACACACGCCACCAACGCGTGCACGCCCCGTCCGCATCAAAGGTCAACGAAGATCAACGCCCATCTGCGCGAGCGTACCGGCCATCTCACCAACCTGGCGCGCCTTGTCGCTCGACGCATTGCCGTCCAGCGCCCGCTTCTTGACGCCCTGCGCGATCGCTGCGAGCCGGAAGAAGCTGAACGCCAGGTAGAAGTTCCAGTCTGCGATTGACGAAATCCCGCGACGCCGGCAGTAGCGCTCAACCAGGGCAGGTTCGTCGGGAATGCCCAGTGAGTTGCGATTCAGCCCGCCGAGCCCGGTGATATACCCCTCAGGGGGCAGCCGCAGGCACATGCAGAAGTACGCTAGGTCTGCCAGCGGATTGCCGAGCGTTGACAATTCCCAGTCGAGAATCGCGCGGACTGTTGGCGCGTTTTGCTCGAATATGAGGTTATCGAGGCGAAAATCGCCGTGCACCAGCGACGGTCGATCCGATTCGGCAGGACAATGCGCGGGCAGCCACTCGATCAACGCGTCCACCGCCGGCAGCGTCCCGGTCTCCGCGGCGCGATACTGCTTGGTCCATACACCGATCTGACGCTCGAAATAGTTGCCGCTGCGGCCATAGTCCGACAGCCCGACCGCATCAACGTCCACGTCATGCAGGACTGCCATCGTTTCGATCAGCGATTCATAAAGCGAGCCACGCTCGCTGGCCGCCATTTCTGGCAGCGCCGGATTCCAGAAAATGCGCCCTTCCTTGTAGCTCATCACGTAGAACAGACTGCCGATCACATCGCGATCTTCGCAAAGATGCAACGCTCGGGCGACCGGCACCGGTGTATTTGCAAGTGCGGCCAGCACGCGGAATTCACGGTCGACGGCATGCGCCGATTTCAGCAACGTTCCCGGCGGCTGCCGGCGTAGCACGTAGCGGCCGCTGCGCGCGTGCAGCAGGAACGTCGGATTCGACTGCCCACCGGCGAATTTCTCCACGGTCATGGGGCCTTCGAAACCCGGCACGTGCGACGCGAGGTAGTGGGAGAGTTTGTCGGCGTCGAAATAAAGGTTATCGTTCATGAGGTGCAAAACATCCTGAAACGGGGTCAACCATAGGTGACGAATTCGCGGCGCTCGGGGCGATCGAGGTGAGGCACGTAATTGAAGCTGGCTAGCGACATCGCATCAGCGTTGAAGAAATACTGGCAGACGCTGCTGTTTCGGATCTGCATGTCGCTCAGTGCCTTGCGCGAGCGCGTTCAATGCCGGGTTGTCGTCACGCGCCGCCCGATAGAGCGCATCGAAGTCGTATTCATTCAGTCCGGCATGTTGCGTCATCTCGACGACAGGACTGCCCAATCCTTCAAGAATCGCATCCGCCGTCTGCCGATGGCGCCGCATCGTGCCAATGACGACGCGATCGAAACACAGTTTGGAATCGGCAAAGTATTCGCCAAGCCAACGCGCCTGGCGCGTTCCGATGTCTGAGAGCCGGTCATAGTTCTCGGCGCCGAAGGACGCCTGGCCATGCCGTATCAAATGGAGTTCTGCCATGCGATCCCTCATAAGTTCTGATCGACAGCATACTCAGCTCGATACCATTCCAAAAATTTATTATTGTGATTACGCGTCATAAAATATGGTGATAACACTAACCCGCTATGCGCTCGTCTCTCCCATCAGGCGGATGACCTGTTCTCGCAACCAGCGATGCGCCGGATCTTCAGCGGCACTGCGGTGCCAGTAGCAGCGCGACTCCATCTCGGGCAGGTCGAACGGCAGCTCGAGGATGCGGGCATCGTAGCGTTGCAGCAGCATGAGCGGTGCGGTCAGCACGAGGTCCGTACGCATTGCGATCAACGGTGCAACCAGGTAGTGCTGCACGCGCGTCAGGATCGTTCGCCTGACGCCGAGCTTGTTGAGTTCGGCGTCGACGAGCCCTAGGCCTTGCCGCCGGCTCGAGACGTGGATATGGCCGAGCCTGAGGTAATCGTCCATCGACAGTTTCTTGCGTGCGAACGGTTGATCGTGGCGCAGCATGCACGCATATCGATCCCGGCCCAGCGGCGCCTGTTCGAGGCGAGGGTCATCGATCAGAGGGGCGTCGATGGCGAGATTCACGGCGCCGTTGGCCAGCGCGTCCGGAATGTTGCTTCGGGGAGTGAAGTAGCTTTCAATACGGATGCCCGGGGCCTGCCGCTGCAACACCTCTTCCAGCCCGGGCAGCAACAGCGCTTCGGTCAGGTCTGTCATGCTGAGCCGGAACACGCGTTCAGAAGCTGCCGGGTCGAACTGCTCGCCCGCGTGCGCGCTCGAGTCAAGCAGCTGCAGCGCTTCGCGCACCCGCCCAATGATGTTCTCCGTGAGGGGCGTCGGCGCCATGCCGGTCGAGGTGCTGACAAATAGCGGATCGTTGAGCGATTTGCGCATGCGCGCCAGCGCATTGCTGACGGCGGGTTGCGTGATGAAGAGCATCTCCGCGGCGCGCGTGAGATTGCGCGTCCTGTAGATCGCCTCGAAAACGACGAACAGATTCAGATCGATCTTTGACAAAGGCACGATGGCATTTCCTGATCGGCGCTGCCGGACCCTGGTGGCGCGGTTCGCGACCACCTTTCTCTTGCAGTCCTTGCGCCGGCGCGGCATCGCCGCGCCGCATGGCGCCTTAGCTCGTTTCCGTGTGCAGCATCTCGGAACAGGCTTCGCTGGCGACCAGCTCGCGAATGTTGTTGGCAAAGCGCTGCAAAGCATGCAGGGATCCGTACACGCTCTTGTACTCTTCACGGCCGATCCGGCCTTCGAGCACGAGCAGCATACCCGAGTCGTTCGCAATCTTTTCGATATCCATCGCAACCTCCACTCAAATGTCGACGCATGCGCCGGCTTTCCTTACCCGGGCTACAGAGAAGCTCGCATTGCCGGCCGCCGCGGCTCGGGAGGAAACACGCACCACGATCCGTCGTCGTGGCGGAAAAAGATAATCGCCAGGGCTCCCGACGCCCGAAGCGACTCCACACGTACACATCGCATAGACCGCGACTTCGCGTAATTCATCCGGGTCAAACTGATCGGCGAGGCCGGCGTGGGGGCAAGCCATTTCTCGATCAGGCTTCGCAAAGACTCTACGTTGCTGCTCATTTCCTACTCCTTTACCTTCAGCACCCACGGCCGGCGATCTACCGGGCTCCTGCCATCAGCCTCCGTGCCCGACACACCGCCTATATGAAACGTTACTAAACATAGGTCATGATACAAAATAATGGCGAACAAAATAGACAGGGGATACCCTGTCTTTTCTGGCCGCCGTGGTGGCATTCCGGTTGCTAGCCGTTTCTTACGCCCGACGATTCCTCCAGCACGAGGAGGTTGGCGGTCTCCATGAAACGCGCGTCGAGCGCCTTGGCACTATCAGCGCCCGAAACCCTGGTCGCCCCACGCTCAGGTCGCTGTCCCGCATGCCTGCGAGCGGACCTCGAAGACTGCAATTGCACACCGCTGGGCGGCGACCTGGTCCTCCAGCGAGAGCGCCGCCTGCGCGGCCTGCTCGACCACGGCAGCATTGTTGCGGAGCACCTGATCCATGCGATTCACCGCGTCGTTCACCTGCCCGATCCCGCCGCGCTGTTCTTCTGAAGCTTCGAAGATGCTGTCGTTGATTTCGACCACGCGCTGGATCGCACGCCGAACGTCCTCCCATGTCCAGATTGCCGGAGCGAAGCACCTCGACGATGTCGTCGGATTGCGTCCGGAAGGCGGCCAGGACCTTCGCTACCCGGTCGGCCAGTCTGCGCTCATCCGTCGTCGCGATCTTTGCCGGATAGTAGTCACGCCAAGCCACATCGAGCTTCTTCTGCTCCTTGCCGATATCTGCCACGAGATCCGCCGCCCTCTCCTGTTCGTGCAACGCCTGGATGTAACGCATCTGCAGGCCGATCTTCAGCGCCGCCGCTTGCATCGCGGCGAGATCTTCGATCGGCACGGTACTCGCCGAATACATGCTGCCCATGTCGGTGCTGAGCCTTGCGAGACCTTACTGGCGTTGCCAAGTGACGCTTCAGAGACCGCCGATACGGTCGGCTACGTCACGCTTTCCTGCTATAGGCACTGCACCAGCCCTTGCCCTCGACCTGCTTGCCTCCGAACATCGGGCAAGCCGCGAACGCGTCGCTCGGCTTGCCCAGATAGAAGGTGCAATTCCCGCAGATCTGACCGGCCGCGTACTTCGCGTACCTCGCCTTGTCGACCTTGGTCGCGTCGTACTTGTAGCCGAGTGCCTGAGCCGTGGAGTCAGTGTCCGATAACTTTGGCGAATCGGCGAATGCGAGGCGCGAAAGTGCCAGACTCGAAGCGACACCGGCGGTCGTGATCATAAAAGTACGGCGAGATGTTTTCACGCAGGTCCTTATCGTTCAGGGAAATTTTTTGTCGACAAACCGGGAAACTTCCGGGGTATCAATTGTTGTGCCAACGGCGTTACGCCGCCTTAACCATATCCTCGATCACCTTCTTCGCATCGCCGAATACCATCATCGTCTTGTCCATGTAGAACAGGTCGTTGTCGAGCCCGGCGTAGCCCGCTGCCATCGAACGCTTGTTGACGATCACCGTGCGCGCCTTGTACGCCTCGATGATCGGCATGCCCGCGATCGGCGACTTCGGATCGTTCTTCGCCGCCGGATTCACCACGTCGTTCGCGCCGAGCACCAGCACCACGTCGACCTGGCCGAACTCGCCGTTGATATCGTCCATTTCATAGACCATGTCGTAGGCGACTTCGGCTTCCGCGAGCAGCACGTTCATGTGTCCCGGCATCCGGCCGGCCACCGGGTGAATCGCGTACTTCACCTCGATACCCTTTTCGACCAGCTTGTCGGTCAGCTCCTTCAATGCATGCTGCGCGCGCGCCACGGCCAGCCCGTAACCCGGCACGATCACCACGGTTTCGGCATTGCCGAGCATGAAGGCCGCATCGTCGGCCGAACCGGATTTCACCGGACGCTGCTCGGCCGAACCACCTGCGGCCGCCGCGCCCGCCTCGTTGCCGAAGCCGCCCAGAATCACGTTGAAGAACGAGCGGTTCATCGCCCGGCACATGATGTACGACAGGATCGCACCCGACGACCCCACCAGCGAGCCGGCGATGATCAGCATCGGATTGTTCAGCGAAAAGCCGATGCCCGCCGCCGCCCAGCCCGAGTACGAGTTCAGCATCGACACGACCACCGGCATGTCCGCGCCGCCGATCGGAATGATGATCAGCACGCCGAGCACGAACGCGATGATCGTCATGATGATGAACGGCAGCCACGACTGCGTGAGGAAGAAGAGGACGCCGAAGCCGAGCATCGCGAGCGCGAGCATCAGGTTGATCAGATGCTGGCCGCCGTAGACGACCGGCGCACCCTGAAACAGCCGAAACTTGTACTTGCCCGACAGCTTGCCGAACGCGATCACCGAACCGGAGAACGTGATCGCGCCGACGAACGTGCCGATGAACAGCTCGATACGGTTACCGTACGGCAGGAAACCCGGCGCCGTGTTCTCCGGATCGACAAGGCCGAACGCGGCCGGCTCCGACACCACCGCATACGCGATACACACGGCCGCGAGACCGATCAGCGAGTGCATGGCCGCGACCAGTTCCGGCATCTTGGTCATCTCGACGCGCGCAGCAACGAACGCGCCCACCGCGCCGCCAACCACCAGCGCGACCAGCAGCAGACCGAGACCCAGACCGAGGTTCGAGCCGAGCCCGTTCGCCTGCTTGACGATCAGCGCGATGGTGGTGAGGATCGCGATCGCCATCCCGGCCATGCCGAAGGTATTGCCGATGCGCGCCGTCTTCGGATTCGACAGCCCTTTAAGCGCCTGGATGAAGCAGACCGACGCGACCAGATAAAGCAGCGTGACGACGTTCAGACTCATTACGCGTTCTCCCTGGTCGTGGATTGTGCCTTGTCAGCGGGGAGCTTCTTCGGCTCTTTCTTGCGGAACATCTCCAGCATTCGTCGTGTGACGAGAAAGCCGCCGAATACGTTGACTGCCGACAGCGCGACCGCGAGCGTGCCGAAGAACTTGCCGGGCGTGCCCAGGGTCAGGCCCGCGGCGAGCATTGCGCCGACGATCACGATCGCCGAAATCGCGTTGGTCACGGCCATCAGCGGCGTGTGCAGCGCGGGCGTGACGTTCCAGACCACGTGGTAGCCGACGTAAATCGCCAGCACGAAAATGATCAAATTGATGACGGTGTGGTTGATGATTTCCATCGCCGTTCTCCTTTAGTGGTTGCTCAGGCCTTGCGCGTGACTTCGCCGTCACGGGCCAGCAGCGTGGCCGCGACGATGTCGTCCGCGAGATCGATGGTGAGTGTCCCTTCCTTCGTGATGATCAGCTTGAGGAAGTCGAGCAGATTGCGCGCGTATAAAGACGACGCGTCGGCGGGCCCCATCGAGGCCAGATTCGTATAGCCGACGATGATCACACCATGTTTCGTGACGACCTGGTCCGCTTCGGTCAGCGGACAGTTGCCGCCGCGCCGGCCTTCATACTCCGCGCCGCGTCCGGCGGCGAGATCCACCAGTACGGAGCCGGGTTTCATCGCCTGCACGGTTTCCGCTGAAATCAAGGTCGGCGCGGCGCGGCCCGGAATCAACGCGGTGGAGATCACCACGTCCGCCTGTCTGGCGCGCTCGTGGACCAGCGCCGACTGGCGTTGCAGCCATGAAGGCGGCATCGGCCGCGCATAGCCGCCGACGCCTTGCGCGGCTTCGCGCTCCTCGTCGGTTTCGTAGGGCACGTCGAGAAACTTCGCACCGAGCGATTCGATCTGCTCTTTCACGGCGGGGCGGACGTCGGAGGCTTCGATCACCGCACCCAGACGCTTGGCGGTCGCGATCGCCTGCAAGCCCGCGACGCCAGCGCCGAGAATCAGCACGCGCGCGGCCTTCACGGTGCCGGCCGCGGTCATCAGCATCGGCATGAAGCGCGGATAGAGCGTGGCGGCCAATAAAACCGCCTTGTAGCCCGCAATGTTCGCCTGCGACGACAGCACGTCGAGACTTTGTGCCCGCGTGGTGCGTGGCGCGGCTTCGAGCGCGAAGGCAGTGACACCCGCGGAGGCGAGCTTCGATGAGTTTTCGGTATTGAACGGATCGAGCATGCCGACCAGCACCGCGCCGCGTTTGAGCAACGGCAATTCGGCGTCGGTGGGCGACTGGACTTTCAGGACGAGATCGGCGCCGAACGCGGTCGCCGCGTCGACGATCTCCGCGCCGGCGGCCGTAAAGGCATCGTCAGGAAAGCTGGCGCCGGTGCCGGCGCCGCTCTGGATCGTGACCCGGTGGCCCTGGGTCACATACTTCTTGACCGTTTCGGGCGTCGCGGCGACGCGGGTTTCGTGCGCGCGCGTCTCGGCTGGCACTCCGATGTGCATATACCCTCTTTCGACGTCGTGGGAACGTTTTATTAAATGAAACGAGCCAGATTTGCCGTCACGCGAGACGGCAAATCCGCATCACAGGGACAAGTTGACAATGTCCGCATACGAACTAGCGATCAGCTACTCTGCGAGCACCGTTTCCGACGAACAACTGACGTGGACGACCAATCTTCTGTTCCGGATCGGCGATCATTTCGTTCCACTGCGCAATCCAGCCGACCGTACGTGCCATCGCGAAGATACAGGTGAACATCGACGTCGGGATGCCCAGCGCGCGCTGCACGATGCCCGAGTAGAAGTCGACGTTCGGGTACAGCTTGCGCGACACGAAGTATTCGTCTTCCAGCGCAATCTTTTCCAGTGCCATGGCGAGCTTGAACAGCGGATCGTCGTGCAGGCCCAGCTCTTCGAGCACTTCGTAGCAGGTCTCGCGCATCAGCTTCGCGCGCGGGTCGTAGTTCTTGTACACGCGGTGGCCGAAGCCCATCAGCTTCACGCCCGAGTTCTTGTCCTTCACCTGCTTGATGAACTCAGGAATGTTGTCGACCGAGCCGATTTCTTCCAGCATGGTCAGCGCGGCTTCGTTCGCGCCGCCGTGCGCCGGGCCCCACAGACACGCGATACCCGCCGCGATACACGCGAACGGATTCGCGCCCGACGAACCGGCGAGCCGCACGGTCGACGTCGATGCGTTCTGCTCGTGGTCAGCGTGCAGGATCAGGATACGGTCGAGCGCGCGCACCAGCACGTCGTTGACCTCATACTCTTCGCACGGGTTCGAGAACATCATGCGCATGAAGTTCGCGCTGTACGACAGGTCGTTCTTCGGATACACGAACGGCTGGCCGATGCTGTACTTGTACGCCATCGCGACCAGCGTGGGCAGCTTCGCGATCATACGGATCGCCGACACTTCGCGGTGACGCGGGTTATTGATGTCGAGCGAGTCGTGATAGAACGCCGACAGCGCGCCGACCGCGGCGACCAGAATTGCCATCGGGTGCGCGTCGCGGCGGAAGCCGCGGAAGAAGAACTGCATCTGCTCGTGCACCATCGTGTGCTTCGTGACGGTGCCGACGAATTCGACCTTCTGCTTCTGGTTCGGCAGCTCGCCGTTCAGCAGCAGGTAGCAGGTTTCGAGGAAGTCGGCGTTTTGCGCGAGGTTGTCGATCGGGTAGCCGCGGTAGAGCAGTTCGCCCTTGTCGCCGTCGATGTAGGTAATCGCCGAATTGCACGCCGCCGTCGACATGAAGCCCGGGTCGTACGTGAACTTGCCGGTCTGGCCGTACAGTTTGCGAATGTCGATCACATCCGGGCCAATCGTGCCCTTGTAAATCGGCATTTCGACGCTCGGCGACTCGTCACTGAAGGACAACGTCGCCTTGATCGCTGAGTGTTCCATATCTATCTGGTTTTCCAAAATAATAAAGTCGAGTTCCAGTACCTGTCGGACGATCGAAAACTACAAGCCACGGCCGGGTCCTCTTCGACAACCCCACCACATATCGCGCAGCCTGCCAGGCTGGCGGCCCACAATAAGTGCAGTTCGCTCGTCGACACGCTGCTCAGTCGTAGCCGTAGACACCTTGTCCGGTCTTTCGACCAAGCCGGCCGGCGGCCACGAATTCGCGCAGCAGCGGGCACGCGCGGTACTTCGGGTCACCGAAATCCTTCGCGAATACATCTAGCACGGACAGGCAGACATCGAGCCCCACGAGGTCTGCGAGAGCTAGCGGGCCGATTGGGTGGTTCGCGCCAAGACACATGCCGGCGTCGATCTCTTCCGCCGTGGCAACGCCCTCTGCAAGCACGAAGAACGCTTCGTTGATCATCGGCACCAGAATCCGGTTGACCACAAAACCTGGGGCGTTCTTGACGCAGATCGGCGACTTGCCAAACCGCGTCGTCAGTTCGCGGATCGCCTGCACAGTGGCATCGTTCGTCTGCAAGCCACGGATGATCTCCACCAGCGGCATCAGCGGTACCGGGTTAAAGAAATGCATACCAACGAAGCGGGAAGCATCTGACAGCGTAGATGCAAGCGCCGTGATGGAGATCGACGAGGTGTTCGATGCGATGATCGAGTCGGCACGAGCTGAGGCTTCGATCTGTTTCAGGATGCGCACCTTCAGTTCGGTGCTTTCCGTGGCGGCCTCGATCACGAGATCGACGTTCGCAAGGCGCTGATAGTCGGTCGAGGTCTCGATGCGGGCGAGCGCCGCGTCGCGCATGGCTGCATCGATTTTTTCTTTCGCGACGAGCCGCTCGAGGCTGGACGTAAGCGTCGCCATTCCCTTCACCAACGCCGCCTCGGCAAGATCGATCATCATGACCTTCAGTCCGGACACCGCGGCAGTCTGGGCAATGCCATTGCCCATGGTGCCCGCGCCGACGATTCCTACCGTTTCAATTGCCATATCTGTCGCCTCCTGCAAGTTCTCGTGTGCCGTTCACTGAAGGTTCTCGAAGATGGCCGCGATGCCCTGGCCGCCGCCGATGCACATCGTCACGAGCGCATAGCGCCCATGGATGCGCTGCAGTTCGTAAAGCGCCTTGACCGTGATCAGCGCGCCTGTCGCGCCGATCGGATGGCCGAGCGAGATGCCCGAGCCGTTCGGATTGACTTTAGCTGCATCGAGCTGCAACTCCTGCGCCACCGCACACGCCTGCGCGGCAAACGCCTCGTTCGCCTCGATGACATCAAGGTCACCGATAGTGAGGCCGGCCCGCTCCAGCGCGATGCGCGTGGCAGGCACCGGGCCGATGCCCATATAACGCGGATCGACTCCCGCATGCGCGTACGACACCAGGCGTGCCATCGGTTTGCGTCCGAGCGCTTCAGCCTCCTTGCGCTCCATCATCAGGACCGCTGCCGCCGCATCGTTGATCCCGGAGGCGTTGCCAGCCGTCACCGTGCCGCGCTCTTTCTGGAACACCGGGCGCAGCCCGGTGAGTTCCGCCAGATCGACGTCCTGACGCACATGCTCGTCGGTATCGAACACGACCTCCTTGCCTTTGACTTTCCGCGTTATCGGGAGGATCTGTTCCTTGAAGCGTCCCTCGGCGGTCGCGCGGGTGGCCCGGCGGTGCGATTCCAGCGCCAGTGCGTCTTGCTGGTCACGCGTGATGCCGTACTTCTGCGCGACGTTCTCCGCGGTAACCCCCATCGGCACCGCATGGAATGGATCGTTCAGCGCGCCGAGCATCATGTCGATCAGGCGGGCGTCGCCCATGCGCGCACCGAAGCGCGCATCGGGCGTCACATACGGGGCGCGGCTCATGTTCTCCGCGCCGCCGCCGATCGCTACATCCGCGTCGCCGAGCAGAATGGTTTGCGCAGCAGAGACGACCGCCTGCAGGCCCGACCCGCAAAGCCGGTTGACGGTAAAGGCCGGCGTCGCTTCGGAGACGCCGCCGTTAAGCGCGGCGACCCGCGCCAGATAGAGGTCTTTGGGCTCGGTCGCGATCACGTTTCCGAACACGACGTGGCCGACCTGGTCGCCTGCGAGCTGCGCGCGCGCCAGCACCTCGCGCACGACGATCGCGCCGAGCTCAGTCGGTGGCAGATCCTTCAGACTGCCGCCGAATTTCCCGACGGCCGTGCGGACACCACTGACAACAACGACTTCCCTCTGCATCAGTTGCTCCTTGAATTGGTTGCTGTGCCCTTCTTGAAACGAAGCGCTGTCGGCCGATCACATATTCGGATAATTCGGACCGCCGCCGCCTTCAGGCGTCACCCACACGATGTTCTGCGTCGGGTCCTTGATATCGCAGGTCTTGCAGTGCACGCAGTTCTGCGCGTTGATCACGAGGCGTTCGCTGCCGTCGTCGTTCCTGACGAACTCGTAGACGGCAGCCGGGCAGTAGCGTGACTCGGGGCCGGCATAGGTCTGCCAGTTCACATTCACCGGCACTGAAGGGTCTTTCAGCGTCAGGTGAGCCGGCTGATTCTCTTCGTGGTTGGTGTTCGAAATGAACACGGAAGACAATCGGTCGAAGGTCAGCTTGCCATCTGGCTTCGGATACGTGATCGGCTTGCACTGCGAAGCCGGCTTCAGCATCTCGTGATCGGAATGCTGGTGATGCAGCGTCCACGGCACATTGCCGCCCAGCAGCTTCTGCTCGATGCCGACCATCAGCGTGCCGAGGTACAGGCCCTTGCTCATCCACTGCTTGAAGTTGCGCGCACGATGCAATTCCGTGTGAAGCCACGAGGTCTTGAACGACTCCGGATAGGCCGTCAGTTCATCGCTGGTGCGGCCTACCTGCACGGCTTCAAAAGCAGCCTCAGCCGCCAGCATGCCGGTCTTGATCGCCGCATGCGAGCCCTTGATCCGCGATGCGTTCAGGAAACCCGCATCGTCGCCCACCAGCGCGCCACCCGGGAACACCAGCTTCGGCAGCGACAGCAGGCCACCCGCGGTGATCGCCCGCGCGCCGTACGACACCCGCTTGCCGCCTTCGAGAATCGCGCGGATCGCCGGATGGGTCTTGTAGCGCTGGAATTCCTCGAACGGCGACAGATACGGATTCGAATAGCCGAGGCCGACCACAAAACCGACCACCACCTGGTTGTTGTCCATGTGATAGAGGAACGAGCCGCCATACGTGTCGTTTTCGAGCGGCCAGCCGGCCGTGTGCATCACCAGACCCGGCTTGTGCTTCGACGGATCGATTTCCCACAGTTCCTTGATGCCGATGCCGTAGACCTGCGGATCGGCGCCTTCGCGCAGCCTGAATTTGTCATTCAGTTGACGGCCGAGATGCCCGCGCGCGCCTTCGCAGAACAGCGTGTATTTCGCGTGCAGTTCCATGCCGAGCTGGAAGTTCCCGGTCGGTTCGCCGTCCTTGCCGACGCCCAGATTGCCGGTCGCGACGCCTTTGACCGAACCATCGTCGTTGTACAGAATCTCGGCAGCCGGAAAGCCCGGGAATATCTCGACGCCGAGCGCCTCGGCCTGCTGACCCAGCCAGCGCGTCACGTTCGCGAGGCTGATCACGTAGTTGCCGTGGTTCTTGAAATTGTCCGGCAGCGCCCAGGTCGGCACGCTCTTCGAACCGGTTTCCGTCAGGAACAGGAAGCGGTCTTCGGTCACGTCGACCGTCAGCGGCGCGCCTTTTTCCTTCCAGTCGGGAATCAGTTCGGTGATCGCACGCGGGTCCATCACCGCGCCCGAGAGGATATGCGCCCCGATCTCCGAGCCTTTTTCCAGTACGCACACGCCAAGCTCGACGCCCTTCTCCGCGGCCAACTGCTTCAGCCGGATCGCCGCGGACAGCCCAGCCGGGCCGCCGCCGACGATCACGACGTCGTATTCCATCGACTCGCGTGGACCGTATTGCTCGATGAGGCGAGCTTCAGTCATGATCCCCCCTTGCATCAGAACTGGTCTTCCGTCAGCGCCAGCACGCCCACGTCATCCTGCGCGCCGACGATGGCCGCTTCCAACGCGAGTGCCTGCGGCAGGACCTGCGTCGCGAAACAGTGTGCCGTCGCGATCTTCGCGTCGTAGAACGACGGATCGTCGCTGCGCTTCTCCGTGGCCACCAGTAGCGCCCGGGCGAACTGCCAGCCAGCCAGCACGATGCCGGCCAGCTTCAGATACGACACACTGCCGGCAAACACCACGTTCGGTTCCTGCTGGGCTCGGGCGAGCACAAACTCGACGACGTTCGCCAGCGCAACGCGACCCGCCGCAAGATGACGGTAAAGCACCTGGAACGCTGGGCTGGACTCGTACGAGGCATGCTCCAACAACGCCGCAAGCGTTTCGTCAATCTGCTCAATCAACACCTTGGCGACCGCACCGCCGTCGCGGAGCGTCTTGCGTCCGACCAGGTCGTTCGCCTGGATCGCGGTCGTACCTTCGTAGATCGTCAGAATGCGTGCGTCGCGGTAGTACTGCGCGGCGCCAGTCTCTTCGATGAAACCCATCCCGCCATGCACCTGTACGCCCAGGCTCGCGACGTCGATCGACAGCTCCGTACTCCAACCCTTCACGACTGGCACCAGATATTCGTAGATCGCCTGATGGTCGGCTCGCACCGGCTCGTCGGCGTGACGATGCGCGATGTCGCTGTGGGCAGCAGCGACGTAGGCGAGCGCACGGGCTCCTTCCGTCAACGCGCGCATCGTCGCGAGCATGCGGCGCACGTCGGGATGCTGAATAATCGCCACTGACTGTTTAGCCGAACCGTCAACCGGCCGGCTCTGCACGCGCTCCTTCGCATAGGCAACGGCTTTCTGGTACGCGCGATCGGCAACAGCGATGCCCTGCACGCCGACACCGAAGCGCGCCGCGTTCATCATGATGAACATGTACTCGAGCCCGCGGTTGGCCTCGCCGATCAGGTAACCGATTGCGCCTCCGTGATCACCAAATTGCAACACCGCAGTGGGGCTCGCCTTGATGCCCAGCTTGTGTTCGATCGACACACACAGCACGTCGTTGCGCGCGCCAAGCGTGCCGTCGTCGTTGATCATGAACTTCGGGACGATAAAGAGCGAAATACCCCTCACACCTTGCGGCGCGTCCGGTATCCGCGCGAGCACAAGGTGCACGATGTTCCCCGCCATATCGTGATCGCCCCAGGTGATGAAGATCTTCGTTCCGAAAATGCGGTATGTGCCGTCGTTGTGGGGTTCAGCGCGTGTGCGCACGAGCGCGAGATCGGAACCGGCCTGCGGTTCAGTGAGGTTCATCGTACCGGTCCACTCGCCAGAGATCAGCTTCGGCACGTAGCGTTGCTTCTGCTCCTCGCTGCCCGCGGTCAATAGCGCCTCGATCGCGCCGTCGGTCAACAACGGACACAGCGCAAGCGACAGGTTCGCGGCATTCAGCATTTCGATGCACGGTGTGGCAAGCAGTTTCGGCAACCCTTGGCCGCCATATTCGATGGGGTGAACGACACCCTGCCAGCCGCCCTCGGCGAACTGCTGAAATGCTTCCTTGAAGCCTGGCGAGGCGGTGACCGCCCCATCCGTCCAGCTGCTCGGGTTCCTGTCTCCTTCGACATTCAGTGGCGCCAGCACGTCCGCATTAAAGCGGGCGGCTTCTTCGAGGACTGCCTGCGCAGTTTCAACTGTCGCGTCCTCGAAGCCGGGCAGCGTCGACACGTGTTCGAGACCTGCAAGTTCATTCATGGCGAACAGCATGTCCTTGACGGGCGCGGAATAGCTCATCCTGTGTCTTCCCAATGGTGGAATTTAAAGGGGTGCCATGACACTGGAACGCCAGGTCCTGCACGGCAACGATTGACGGACATCGTAGCCTCGAACATGGCGAATCCGGCTGACCGAACCGGACCATCTATTGACAAAGTCGGCCACGGAATACGAGCAATCCGGTCGTGTAGCCGTGGCGCGGCGCGTTTTTCACGGCCGATGCGCGACAACACCGGCCCCTCGTGCAGGCCCGGTGTTGTCAATGGAATCAGGTGCCGCGGCGGTACGCGCCAGGTGTGCTGCCCGTCCAGTGCCGAAAGGCCCGATGGAAGGCGGTCGGATCATCGAAGCCGATATCATGCGGTGGACGCGGAAACGCAAAGCGGACTTGCAGCAGCGGAACCTTCTGGCCGACGAGCCAGGACGCCACGCCGTGCGCGAGTTTCAGCATCAGTTCCTGACCAAGGACCTCGGCCGATTGCAGACCGAACTCACCCCACGCCGAGAGGACAAGCGGAGCAAACCCGAGCAATGCCTTAAGTGGTTGCGCCAACGCCATGCAAGCGTGCCGGTAACGTCCGTGCGCGGCGGAGCAACTGCCAGCCGAACAACAACATCCACAGCGGCAGAACCAGCACGACGACCATTTCACTGGCATTCGAAAGCGCGTCGAGATCCGGAAAAAAGCCGAACACGAAAAACAAGCCGAAAGCCCAGCCGACGATCTTCAACAGAATCGCTCCCTTCCAGCCCGCGTTCTTGAGCAGTTTGGCCGCAATCAACGTCCAGAAAAGCACGAGGGGGCCTTCGATCCACCAGAGCCCGTTTTGCGTCCCATTGGCTACCGCTGTCCATACTGCCGCCGCTGCGCCTCTCGTGGCATCGTCCCCGCCCGCATACAGATGTGCCAGCGGGTGAAGGATTGCAAACTGCAGAACTGCGCCTGTCACGCCCACCATGACATACAGCACGACGGCCATTGCCACCATGTTGCCGAGCGCGCCCAACTCCTCACGAAATACGTGCACGAAGTATCCGCCGATGACGAGGAACGGCAGGTAGAAGCCAAGCGTGTCGGCAACCATGCACCAGCGGAACAGGTCGCGGATATCCGGTGGCAATGCCAGCATCGATACACCATGCAGCACCATGTCCGCATCCGGGCCCGTCACCGCGACAGACAATCCAACATTCGCGTACGCCAGAATGCCGCCGATGATGGCACTCCAAGCCGTAAAGCGCATTACCTTGCGCGAGGTCTGATTCATCATAGTCTCCAGGATAAAACCTTCAGCGCCGCCCGCGCATGACTCCCGGTTGTCGCGGACCGCGGCAACAGCAACGTTCTTCATTCAATTGCAGTAGGGAGTAGCGTTCTTCGAAGCCACGCTCCCGCTTCGAACACGCTCAAGGGCGCAGTAGCTGTAATAGATCGCCGGCATGAAGTAGGCCCACGTGCACAGCGCAAGCGTGTAAAAATTGAGCACGACGTTGGTTTCCTCACCAGGAATCTTGTAGAAATCGTAGATGCCGGCAATCGCGAGCGACGTCACCAGCGCCACTGCCACGCCCAGCGCCTCAAGCATCGCGCCGACGTTCAGCAATCGCACGATGAAATAAGCGAGATAGATCGACAGCCAGATCCACATCGCCAGATAGTAATAGGGCAAAACGCCAGCGATGAAATCCGCTCCCACAAGGACGAATGTGAGCGCAAACGAGGCGACGAATGCCGCGACGTCCTGGCGAATTGACGGCTTGTAGCCATGCGTAATCGCCATCATGCCCGCGACGGCGATGATGGGCATGCCGAATCCGCGAGAGAACGCATCGAAGAAGTGCGCTACCTCATAGGAAACTGCATTGCCAGTGGCAAAGAATCCGATGGCGTTCGTCGCGGAGATACCGACAATCCACATCTCCAGCCCGAGAAGATAGTTTCGTTTCTTAACGATCTTCCAGCCGTAGAAAAATGAGCTCAATGCCAGCAAAGCACTAGAGAGCATAAGAACTAAAGATCTGAGGTCCATGACTAAACTCCCAACTCAGGTTGCATCTGATTGGTCAATTTTTCTTCGGATCGAGGCTTGCCAGATAGCTCGCGATAGCATTGCGGTCTTCCGGTGAAAAGCCTTGCGACAGGCTTTTCATTACGCCGGTGGGTTCGCTTCGGGTGCCGGAAGCGAACTCGTCGAACTGCGCGAGCAGATAGTCATATCCCTGACCAGCCAAACGCGGAAACTGCTCGTGGCCCATCAATTGGGAACCGTGACATGCGACACAGTTGCCCGCAGCCACCAGGTGCTGTCCCTTCTCGCGCAGTTGCTGATCCGGCTTGAAGTAGCGATTCGCGACAGGGGTCGCACCGGCGAAATACTCAGCGAGGGATTTGATCTGCGGATCGCTCATCGTCATCGCGAGAGGTCCCATGTTCGGATTGCGCCGCGCCTCACCGGCGAAATTGTGGAGTTGGGTTTCCAGGTAGGGGGCCGGTTGGCCCGCCAGGCTCGGATAGCCCTGATGAAGCGAATTGCCCTTGACGCCGTGACACACAGTGCAGGTGTCGGTCACGTGCGGCCAGGGGCCGCCGTCGGCGAGATAGGCTGCTGTCGAAGTAGTGATATAGCCCTGAAGCCTGTAGAGACCTAGCAGATCAGAACCGAAAACGGCCAGCAGCAGGACGATAACCAAAGGAATGCCAATCAATAGGTATTTTTTCATCGCTGCCCTCTTACGCCCGACGCAGGGCATTCAGTGCCTGAAGCGCGCCATGATGCCCGGAGCGCACGGCGCCATCCATGTAGCCGGCCCAGATATTCGCCGTCTCCGTCCCCGACCAGATCAGCTTGCCGCACGACGGGTGCAGCGCTTCTCCGTGGGCGCTCCAGAAGCCCGGCGGAATGGCGGAAATACAGGTAATGGTCCAGGGATCGACCCGGCTCCAGTCCTGATCGTGGTAGGCGATGGGAGACAGCGCATCGTCGCCCCATGCCTGCGCGTAGAGTTGCTTGTGCATGGCCATTGCCGCGTCCCGCTCCGAGGGGACCATCCCATTCTCGACGAACGCGTTGATCACCCCGATCTCCCCAGCGGGCGGGGAGTTGTCGAAGGCCCAGAGGATTGGGCCATTGGCCTGGAAGATGCTGCCGTTCATGCCCTTGTCGCGCCAGAACGGGCGGCGATAGACCATGGCCGTCTTCCGTGCAGGGGAATGCGCGGGCCATGCGCGCTGCAAGGCCGCGCGCTTGTCGGGCAGAGGCGGATCGAACTGCACCTGATGACACAAAGCCGGATGGATGGCCACGACGACGGTCCGTGCCCGCACTTCTCCATGGTCGGTATGCAGGGTGACAACGTCGCCGTCCCATCCGGAAATCTGGCGGACCGGCGTAGACAGTCGCACCTTGTCGCCCAGTTGCTCGGCCATCTTGATGCTGAGGATTTGCGAGCCGCCGACGAAACGGGTTTCCTGGGCGCTGTGCTTGATGCTGTCGAGCTGCGAATAATCGCAATCCGCCGAATTGATCATCGAAAGGAAATGCAGCAACCCCATCTTCGCCGGCGCCGCGCCGCCCGAAAGAATGCTGCTGGCATTCCATGCCACCTGGTCTTCAGGCTTGATGTCCTGCCTCGCCAGCCAATCGCCGACCGAGAGCTTGTCCAGCTCGCCGACCTTCGAGGACGTCCACGGCGCACCACAAGGTACGTCGCGTGACAGCCTGCCGAGCCTTGCTCCGACCGCCTCGTCGGTGCCGAACGTGCCCTTCAGATCGACTGTCATACGCCCCGCACCGCCCAGAATGACCGTATTGCCGTCGTAGTAGGTTGGGAAAGTCCCGACGCCCAGTTCACGCGCGAGATCAGCGACGGCGGTCTGGCCGGGCCCCATCCATTGCCCGCCGACTTCCGAAACGAAGCCACCGGGGATGTTGTAGTTGAGTGTTCGTCCCCCCACACGATCCCGGGCTTCCAGCACCAGAAAGGACTCGCAGCCCGCCTGACGCAGGTCTCGCGCGGCGGTCAGTCCGGCCAGCCCCGCTCCAATGATGGCGACGTCGAGAATGCCGTCCGCGCCTTGCGCGGCCTTGGTAACCGCGGCATGCGACTGTCGGGCACCCATTGCGAGCGTGCCGACGGCAGCCGAGGCACTGGCATATTTGAGCCATTGCCTGCGCTGCAGGTTTGCAGCGCCGTCAGGGGAAGATTTTTTTGCCATAGTGCCTCTGTCTCGTGATGAAGGTTCCCGCTCCTTGCGGCTCACCGAAGCCGCTCTGCTCAGGCGCCAGGTTCCAGGTTCCATATCCGATCGCTACACCTTGCTGCCAGAATCATTCGGAATCCTTTCACATTCATTCGCGCGCCTGGCTGGGAACCGCGAAGTCTGCTGCTTCGCTTATCTGTGTTAGTACAAGCAACCAAAGATAGGTCATAATACACACAAACAAAACAGAAAAAAATACAGAGTAGTCCCCTGTATCTCGAAGCCTGCTCGCGACATCCCACCTTTTATGCGCTCAGATTAACGACACCAACTCCGGCACCACCTGGAAAAGGTCGCCGACGAGACCGTAATCAGCCACGCTGAAGATGGGCGCTTCTCCGTCCTCGTTGACCGCCACGATTACCCTGACGCCACGCCGCGACATCGGGCCGACGACATATTTACTCCTTCGTCCACCCGCCCTGGTAGAGCTTTCCTGCCAGCACGCCGAGGCGCAACGTGAGGTGGTAGTTCTCTCCATCTTCGATCAGTGCGGACCGCACATCGCGGAACAGTTTCTCGATCGGGAATTCGCGGGTGGTGCCATTGCCGCCGAAGAGCTGGAAGGCCTCGTGCGTGATCTTCATCGCTTCCTCGGTCACGCTGACTTTGGCCTGGGCCGTCGCGTAGGGATGGCTCTTCGGAGACAGGCGCGAGAACGCGAGGCTGCGTCGCGCAATGGCCCGCGCCATCTCCAGCCGACGTAGCATCTCGCCCACGCGCAATTGCGTCATCTGGTGATCGATCAACAGCGCCCCGCCCTGCTTACGTTCGTGGCAATACGCCAGTGCCAGTTCGAACGCGGCGCGGGCCACACCCACGAACACCTGGCACATGTGCGTGCCGGCGAACGACCAGGTCGAGGCCAGATTGCCGAGATAATCGTCCTGCAATGCAACGGCGAAACGCTTGGGCACCTTCACGTTGTCGAAGTAGATCTCGCCCTGCGGCAGCGAGCGCTGGCCAATCTTGTCGAGCGGCTTGCCGCGCGAGATACCCGGCAGATCGAGCGGAATGATCATGCCCACGCCGTTGGTGAACATGCCATGTTCGCCGGTACCGTAGAAGCCGTCACCGTAGTCTGCAGCCATATACGCAAGAGCCACCTGCGCGACCGAGCCGTTCGAGATCCACGCCGAACTCTGCCCGTTGATGACGATCTCGTCCGTGCCCACCTTCGCCGTGAGGTTGCCGACCGGCTGCTTGCCGCCCGCGCTGATCTCGTCGCGGTAGAGAATCGCGGCATCGGAGCCGCGGTCGGGCTGGGTGTTCATCCAGCAGCCGATCTTGCCGGTGCACATGTCGATCAGCTCCTGATTGCCAACCGACTGCGCCATCATCAACGGAGCGGGCGCCACGCCGATCGAAACGGCAAGCCCAGCATCACCCCAGCCGAGCTCTTCGCCGATCAGCGATTCGATGCGCACCGCCATGTCTGGGGGAAGCTGCGTGAGAAGCTGCGGATCGAGGCCCAGTTTCGCGCTTTCCATCATGGCGGCCCAGTAAGGCGAACCGGGCGCGATCACTTCCTCCGGCGTCATGCGGTCGAGTTCGCGGCCGACGGGCTTCAGTACATCCCGTGCGAAACGGTGAACCGTGTCCTGGATCGCACGCTCCTCCTCGCTCATCGGCGTTTCGAAACCGGTCAATCCTGCCAGCGGCAACCCTACGGACTTGTGCAGTCGAATCATTTCGGTACTCCTCCTCTCCTGGACGCATGTCGACCGGACTGCCCGACAACCCGGTCATTTCACTTATAGAACACAAATACAAACATAGGTAACAATACAAAACACTAGCTGAAAAAAAAAGACAGGGTATTCCCCTGTCCTCTTTCTACACTGCCATGGCAGCTGTGGCTGCCGGGGCCAGAACTGGCGTGACCTGCCCTAAGCCGCCTTGGCGTCGACAGCCTTCCCCCACACCATCTCATGCGCGACCTGAAGAAATTTCGCTTCGAACCCTCGCATATATGCGCGCTTGCTGCGCGCGGTGCCCAGATGGAGTGTCATTCCGTCCACCATTGAAATGAGCAACATGGCGATATGTGCACTCTCGGCCGCCCCACGCTCCGGATTCACGGCGCGAATGAGCTGGGCAAATTCGCTTGTCAAGGTGTCGTACCATTCGTCTCGCATCTGTGCGCACTCGGGGTCTGTAGACGCAAACGAAAAGAAATGCCACCACAGCGGGATGTTCTTCGAGTCCTTCGCGTCCCGCAACGACTGATCGAGAATGGCGTCGATTGCCGCACGTGGCGAGGCATTGTTCTGGAGCGCCTGTTTCAGAACATCGAGATACGTGTCGATCACCGGCGCCATCACCGCCCGCACGACGTCAGGCCGCGTCGGGAAGTAGTATTGGAGGTTGCTGACACTGATTCCCGCTTTCAGCGCAACGGCACGCAGCGAGAAGTCCATGGGACCATTCTCGAGCAGGAGCTTCCTCGCCACACGAATAATGGCATTGCGCGTACGTATGCCCTGGGCCCGCAGTCCGTCGGGTGCGGTTCCCGTGGAAGGTGCTGCGCTCGACGGGCGCCGCTTACGGGTGCTGGGTTCTTTTGGCACTGTCATCGCTTTCCGTCCTGAGTGAAGTATGACGCCTCGCCGAAGCGAAGCAACGCGGTCACACGAACCGTTCTCTAGGTAAACATGACTATACCTTACACCAGGTTGAACATCCATTTTCATGGCGGGCGCGTGATGCAGCGTTCGTCCTCGCCCAATATCACCTCAATTCGCAGTAGTCAAACATCAAGCGACTCTCCGAATGCCCCCATCGGGGCCTCGAGCGACATGGTCTCCGAAAGCATTCTGTGGCGCTGATCGCATTACGCCCGCTGCGCTTGCGCGGCACGCGCCTTGCCGTTCACACGGTCGTCGAGCACGTTCACCACGCCCAGCGCCCCATTCATGACGCACCATCGCAACGGCTCGGGCAGTGTCGACGGCGTCTTGTGATCCAGCGCCGAAAGGAGCGGATTTTCGGTGCCGCGAATCCGCCCGGCGATCATGTTTCCCACCATGGACTGGGCGGCCACGCCATGCCCGGAGCACCCAGCGCTGTAGAAAATGTTCTGATGCGCGCCCGTTGCCCCGACGACCGGCAGCGCGTCATTGGCAAAGCTGATATAGCCGCTCCAGCATGCCCGCAGCGCGATGCCTTTGAGGGTCGGGAAGCGGTCATGCAGAGCCGTGCGCAGCTCGCGATACGAATCATAGTCGGGTACGTTCGGTGTTTTGGAGCCGTATGGATAACGGAGGCGCTTGGTCGTCACCACGAGCGTGTTATTGACGGTCAGGCGATGGCTTTCCATGGTCCAGTGCGCCGTCACGATGCCTTCGCGTCGCAGCCAACCCAATGCCTTGCGCTGAGCGTCGGAAAGCGGCTCGGTCTCGATCGCCGAGACCCGTAACGGCACGACCTTGTCTGCAAGCAGGCCGAGTTGCGGCGTATAGGCGTTGGTGGCCAGCATCAGAGCCGGGGCACTCGCACTGCCTCGCGGAGTTTGCACCATGATGACCGGCCCTTCCGTGTAAGACAGCAGCGGCGTGTTCTCGTATATCTTCACGCCTGCCCGCAGAGCCGCGCGCCTGAGCCCCATCACGTACTTGCCGGGATGCAGCGTGCCCCCGCGCGGCACGTAGTTGCCAAACAGGAACGCAGGCGGAATGCCACGCGCACGCATCTCGGCCTGATCGAGAAACTCCGACTGAAAGCCCAGCTCGGCACCGGTTCGCATGTCCTCGCGCACCTTGTCTTCCTGCGCGGGATCGATGCCCGCGCGGATAATGCCCGTCTGGTTATAGTCGCAGTCGATCTCGTGCTCCTTGAGCTTTCCCTCCACGAAGGGGACTGCCTCCTCGTAGTAGCGAACGATCTCCCTGCCTTTCTGGTTGCCTATGTCCTTGAGAAAAAGATCGTACTCGAGCGCGAGTGCGCCGGCCAGATAGCCAGCGTTGCGTCCACTTGCACCAAAGCCGGCAAACTCGCGCTCGAGCACGATCACTTTCGCTCCGTGCCTGACCAGTTCCAGCGCAGCCGACAGCCCGGCAAACCCGGCGCCGACGATGATCACATCCGCACTCGTGTCGCCCACGAGTTCCGGCTGTATGTCGCCCGGCCTTTCCACCCAGCCGCCAAGCGCGCGGTACTTCTCCATGTCAGCGGTCATTTTGGCCTCCTCCACTGGCCCAGCCGATTCGACGCGCGCGCATTGCGTGGCCGCCACTGCCGGCACCACTACGGCTACTGCCGCCGCGCCCTTGAGGAAAGTGCGGCGGTTCACTCCGGAGCGCGAGTCGCCTTGCTGTCCTGCCTGGGTTTCCGTTGTCTCGCTCATGCGCGCTCCTTCAAGTCTTGCTCAGAATGTGGACGGCGAGCGCCGCCTCTTCGATACCCTGAAATCCGCCGCCGTTTTCCTGAATTGCGTGCCGCGCGCCGGATACCTGACGCGCGCCCGCTTCGCCGCGCAGTTGAGTCACCAGTTCGTATAGCTGACCGATTCCCGTCGCACCCAGTGGATGGCCTTTCGATTCGAGGCCGCCGGATGTGTTGATTGGAATACGCCCGCCAAGGGTGAACTCGCCGCGCTCGGCTGCGGGGCCGCCCTGGCCGATCGGGACCAGTTGCAGATTTTCAGCCTGGATGATTTCCCCCATTGCCGACGCGTCGTGCACTTCCGCGACATCTATGTCCTCGGGGCCGAGGCCTGCCTGTTGATAGGCCTGCAGCGCGGCGAGGCGGCCGATGTTCTTTTCCGGCTCGTCGGCGCGTCGATGCGTGAAGCTGCGGATCACGCTCGCCGCAATCCGGATGCAACGCTTGTGGTCGGCGCCGATGCGCCGCAGCCCCTCCGTGGTGCAGAGGATCGCCGCTGCCGCACCGTCCGTAACCGGCGCGCACATCGGCAGCGTGATCGGATACGTGATCGGCGGTGCCGCAAGTACTTCGTCGATCGTGAACGGCTGGCGGAACTGCGAATACGGGTTGTGCACCGAATGCAGATGGTTCTTCGACGACACGGCGGCGATCTGGCGTTGCGTGGTGCCGTAGGTCTTCATGTGATACCGGCACAGCGCGGCGTAGACCGACATGAAGCGGCTATAGGGCCGATCGGACTCCGATCCGGGCGGCGGCTCGATGCCTTCGCCGAGCTTCATCAGCCTGGCGAAGTTTTCGTCGACGCGCGACACGTCCCAGCCCGCCTCGAACAGGGCGAATGACTTCGCCTTGTCCGCGACGTTCATTTTCTCCGCGCCGAGCGCGAGCGCCACATCGCAGGCGCCCGACCGAAGTGCCTGCGCTGCGAGATGCACCGCGGTGCTGCCCGATGCGCAGGCGTTTTCGACGTTGTAGACCGGAATGCCTTCAATCCCGATCTTGCTGAACACGACCTGCCCCGGAATTGACAGCTGGCCCTGCAGCGGCCCATTGGTGATGCCGGCATAGAAAGCCGCGCCGATCGCCCCAGCATCGCAACCCGCATCCTTCAATGCTCCGCGTAGCGCTTCGCCCGCGAGATCGTCGATGCTGCGCTCGAAGTGCCGGCCGAACACGGTCATTGCAATGCCGGCGATGTAAATGTCGCTCATGGTGTTTTATCTCAACGTTGCTGACTCAGATCCGGCGGGTTTGACCCTGCCAGTACTGCTCGCGCAGATCCTTCTTCAGCACCTTGCCGGCCGTACTGCGAGGCAGTGCCGCGACGAAGTCCACAGTCTTCGGTGCCTTGATCGAGCCGAGCTTCTCCTTGCACAACGCCACGAGATCTTCGGCATTGACGCTCTGACCCGCGTTGAGCTCCACCACCGCCTTCACGGCCTCCCCCCACTTTTCGTCGGGCACACCGATCACCGCGCAATCCTGCACCGCCGGATGGGCCCAGATCACCTGCTCGACTTCGCTCGGATACACGTTGAAGCCGCCGCTGATGATCATGTCCTTCTTGCGGTCGGTGATGTGCAGATACCCTTCGGAATCCAGATGACCGACGTCGCCCGTGTGCAGCCAGCCGTCGACGATCGTTTCCCCAGTCTTCTCCGGCGCCTTGTAGTAGCCCTTCATGACAAGGTCGCCGCGCACGCAGATTTCGCCGGTCTCGCCCTGCGGCAGGATCTCGCCGCGATCGTTCATGATTTCGACGCGGATCAGCGGGTTGGGCCTGCCGACCGACGAGAGCCGGCTGTCCGGCGCAGGCTTGCCGTCGACGAAGTGCTCGGCAGGCGTGAGATAGGAGATGGACGCGGGGGCTTCCGTCTGTCCGTAGCCGCCCGCCATAACCGGACCGAACACCACGATCGCGCGCCTGAGCTTCTCCACCGACATCGGCGCGGCGCCGTACAGGAAGCACTTGAGCGACGAAAAATCCTGGTCCTCGATGCCGGGGATATCGAGCAGGCGATAGATGACCGTCGGCGGCAGGAAGAACTCCGTGACCCGATGCTTCGCGATCGCCGCGAGAAGAAGCGCCGGCTCCGGCTTGGGCAACACGACCACCGTGCCGCCGCGCGCGGTGCACGGCAGCGAGAGCATTCCCGCAGTATGCGTCATGGGCGCGGCGGCGAGATTCACCGGACGCTCCACGCCATACGGAAACGCCATCATGAACTGCCCGAAGTAGGTTTGAAACGCGCGATGCGTGTTCATCACTCCCTTCGGCAAACCCGTCGTTCCACCCGTGGCCGAAAGGGTCACGATGTCGTCCATGTCGTAATCGACGCGCGGCTCTGTCGCAGGTTGCGCCGCGCTCCACTTCTCGAGCGACGGCGCCCACGGCAGATCGGCATCGATACAGACCCAGAGCCTGACCATGGGCAGACTGGGACGCAGCGCTTCGATCGCCGGTGCGAACGCCTGGTGGAAAAACAGCGCTTCGCAATCGAACGCGTCGAGGAGGTACTGGTTCTCCTGCGGCGCGTTGCGCCCGTTCACCGGGATCCACACCACACCCGCACGCCACAGCGCCAGCGTGCAGGTCCATGCCGTGACGTCGTTGTCGGCCCAGACCGCTGCCTTCGCTTCCTTTTCGAAGCCGGCAGCGAGCAGGCCGTTAGCGATGCGGCACGACAGCGTGTGCACCTCATCGAACGAATAGCTACGCTCGTCCTGGATGTAGGCGATGCCGTTGGGGTTGATGCGCCAACCGCGGTCGAAGAAGTCAATGATTGCCATATCCCGTGTTTCCCTGTCTGTCCTGAATCTGTACCGAAACTGCGCGCTCGCGGCGCTTACAGCTGAGCGACGGTCGCGCGCGCGAGCCCACGCTGCTCGAGGAAGCCGAGCAGATAGCGATGCCCGAATGCCTTGGAACCCGAGGCGAAGCCCACCTTCGCGGTCTCGCCGTCGAGGAGCTTGATAGCCGCGGCCGTCTGGATGGCCCCGGTCGCGATGTACGGCGTGATGCCGTGCACGGTCGCGCGTACGGCCGAGAGCTGGCCGCGACCGATCGCGAAGTCGACAGTGCGATGAAGCGACGTGCGTTCGCGCGGCGGCATGGCCGGCGTGGTCGAGTCGACGAGCTGCTTGAGCACCGCATCCTGCTGCTCGCGCGGCAAGTTCGCGTACTCGGCTTCCCACTTCTGTCCAAGCGCGTGCACCATCTGCATCGCATTGTTGTCGTAGAAGCCCACGCAGGAAACGCAGCTGCGCACGCGCGGATCGTGCTCGAAGTAGACCGGCAGCGACGTCCCGCCCCACGGCAGGGCGAACACGGGCTGAAGGAAGTCGGGAGAGGCGATGTTGAACGAAGCGTGGCTGTCATGCGGCACCAGCTTCTTTTCCCACAGATAGCATGCTTCCTGACGATAGCCTTCGAAGATGGTCGCAGTGGAGCCCACGCTCACACCGGCGCCGGCGCCGCGCGGGCCGCGCGTGAGCGTGGCGGTCTCCAGCGCATCGAGACCGGGCGTTTCAAGCGCCAGTTCGGCGGCGATTTCCGCGAACGTGTACATGTAGGCATTCGAGGGCGATACCAGCAGCCCCGCCTGCCGGAACTTCTCGCCGAACTGTTCGCGAACCTGGCGGATATAGTGCTGCTCGCCAGTGGTGTCGAGGTAATGGCAGCCTGCCTTGAGCGCCGCTTCCACGGCGGTAAGGCCGAAATTGAAGAACGGCCCGACCGTGTTGCACACGACCTTTGCACCGCGAAAGGCATTCACGAGCGAATCCACGTTGTGCTCGGCTTCGATGACTTCGTAGTTCGCCGATTCGAGGCGCACGACACGCTGCGCCATCATGTCCTGCGTGCGCTTCGCGTTACGCGCGACCGCCGTAAAGGGAATGTCCTGGTCGATGAGCCAGTCCATGATCAACATGCCGGTGTAACCGCTTGCGCCATAAACGACGACGGGATGCTTTGCCATGCTTGTCTCCTGAAACGTGATTGGTTAAATGTTGCGTCTGTCAAATGCGGGGATGTCGCCGGCGGCTGGAACAGCGCCGTCAGTCAGTGTTGCGATGAAGCACGCTTCATTAATAGAACACAATACCCAACTTAGGTCACATTGACAACTTAACGGAACTGAAAAAATACGGGGTATTCCCCTGTCACCCCCCCTGTTCCTGCCCGTTACGCCATGGCAGCTATTGCGTGCCTGCGGCACTGCCACCCGGCGTCAGGCTCGCCAGATAGCTGGCCACCGCCTGGATGTCTTCGCCGGACAACGTGGCCGCCATCCCGTTCATTGCGCCGCTCGGGTCACGACGCTCGCCCGTCTTGAACGCAGCAAGCTGCTTCGCGAGATAGGCTTCGCCCTGGCCCGCCAGTCGTGGCACCAGGTTGCGACCCATGAACGACGCCCCGTGGCAGGCCTGACAGCTTTTCGCCGCTACGAGCGCCATCCCGCGCTTTTCGAGCGCTGCCTGGCCGTGCACCGCTTCGCTTTGGGCCGGCGTCTGCCGCGCGAAATAGACAGCCAACGACTTGATCTGCTCGTCCGTAAGCTCCCTCGCAATCGCCCCCATGTGGGGGTTAGGCCGCAGGTCGCCGGCAAACGCGTGCAACTGGGCGACGAGATAAGCTTCTGGCTGTCCGGACAGCGCCGGATACCAGGCGTTGACGGACTGCCCGTGCGCACCGTGGCAGAAGTAGCAGGTCTCCTGCGGTTGCGGCCATGGGCCACCGTTGGCCACTGCCGTCTTGTCGATCTCGCTCATCGCCTTTTCGAAATGCATACCGTCGAGGTAATCGCGTCCGTAGAGCGCTCCCACGCCCGCGACGCCTGCCAGCACAACGGCTGCGCTTACGATCCATGCCCGTTTCATTCACGCCTCCTCGCCGCGTCGAGTGAAGCCGGCCAGCGCCTGCAAGGCAGCGCGGTGGCCCGAACGCACGGCACCGTCCATCGCGCCGGCCCAGATGTCGGCGGTTTCGGTCCCTGACCAGATCAGGCGCCCCACTGCGGGATGCAGATACTTGCCCCACCTGGTCCAGAAGCCCGGCGGCATGGGATTGATGCAATGCAGGGTCCATGGATCGACCCGGCCCCAGTCGTAGTCGTGGAACTGCGTCGGATGCAGCGCGCGGTCGCCGAATGCCTTGGCAAAAGTGGCCGACAGCGTCTTTTCGGCCATCGCGGAATCGTCCGGCAACATCCCCGGCGCGACGAATGCGGCGATCACGCCGAGCGATGCATCGGGAGGCGAGTTGTCGTACGCCATGAAGACGGGGCCACCGACCTGGAAGATCGTTCCGCAATAACCGGCGTCGTGCCAGAACGGTTTGTCGTAGACGTGGACCGTCTTGCGCATGGGGGCGTTCGTGGGCCAGTTCTGCTGGAGTTGCGCCCGCCCGCCGGGCAACGGCGGATCGAAAACAACCTGATTGCACAGGGCCGGATTCATCGCGACGATCGCACGACGCGCCTTAACCACGCCCTGATCGGTGTGCACCTCCACAACGTCACGATCCCAGCCGGTGACCTTGCGCACGGGCGAGGACAGCCTGACCTTGTCGCCGAGTTGCTCGGCCATCTTGATGCTCAGACGCTGCGAACCGCCGACGATGCGCGTTTCCTGCGCGCCGCCCTTGAACGCTTCGAGCTGCGTGTAGTTGCAGCTTGCACTGTTGATCATCGATAAGTAGTGCAGCAGACCCAGCTGCGCCGGCGCACCGCCCGTGGTCAGCTTCGCGGCTAGCGCAAGAAAGTAGCCGTCCTCGTATTTCACGCCCTGCTGCAAGAGCCACTCGCCGTAAGAGAGCTTGTCCAGTTCCGCCAGATGCGGTGCTTTCCACGGCGCGCCGGACGGCACGCCGCGCGACAGTTGGGCAAGCCGGTTGCCGATCGTGTCGTCACCCCCCGTGCCGCCATGAAAATCCTGGGCCACCGTAGCGCCCTGCGCCATCACGACGGTCTTACCCGTGTACCAGCTCGGAAACGTATCGATCTCGAGTTGACGTGCCAGATCGAAGATCGCGGTCTGGCCGGGACCGATCCACTGCCCTCCAGCTTCGGAAACGACGCCGTGTCCGAGGTCGTGGTTATAGGTGCGTCCACCGACGCGGTTGCGTGCCTCGAGCACGACGAACGAATCGCATCCGGCCAGTTTGAGGTCACGGCCCGCGGTCAATCCAGCGAGACCCGCGCCGATGATCGCGACGTCCAGAATGTCGCCGTTCATGGGCTTCGTTACGGCGGCCTGTGCCAGCGACATGCCGCCGGCCGCGAGTGACGCCGCGCCCATCGCCGTAACGCGTAGCAGCTGGCGCCGGGTCTGTGTATCCGGCTTACGTTTCCGATCCATCTTTCATGCCCAATTCAGTTTCATTGTTTCTCCCCTTTCTTCTCCGCTCTTAAGGAGAACTCTTAATAAGATAGCGACTGGCGCTTCTCAATGGATCGTCAGCACCCCCTCCTGCGAAAACAACACCGGTTTGCCGGCGCCATCAATCAATGCGACGGTGAGCGTTGCGCGATCGTCGCGCTGATGAACCTCGAACGACGTGCTGCCCTCGCGTTGCCGGAACACAAGGCCATCGAGCCCGACGCCCATCAGTCCGTTTCGAGTCGCTACGAGATCGGTGATCGAACTCTTCGTGCCCGCGTTCAGCGCCGCCCACGTCGCCCCGCCGTCGCTGCTCTGGTACAGGCTGCCCAGCAGCCCGCCCACCACGATCCGCCCGTCGGGCAGCGCCACGCCCGTCCACAGCGTGCCCTTGCCGCCCGTTGCCTGATAGCTCCAGTTCGCGCCACCATCCGTGGACTTCAGCACCATCCCCTGTTCCGAATCGATATAGAGCGCGCCCTTGCTGTCGGCAAAAATGTGGTACAGGTTGCGGTCCGCCCTCGTGCCACCCGGCGGCTTCGGCACAGTCACCTTCGTCCACGTCTTGCCGCCGTCGTGCGTGGCGAGCATCAGCGACCACAGGCCTACGGCCACGCCATCTCTCTCGCTCGTGAACAGCACTGAGAAGAGCGGCTGGTCCACCGAGAGGTCCATGCGCTGCTTCTGCCAGGTCTCGCCGCCGTCGCCCGTTGCGAGAATCACGCCCCACTGGCCGACCGCCCAGCCGTGCTGCGCGTCGGTAAAGGTGACTGCCGAGAGCGTCGCCGAAACAGCCACTCCTTTCGCCTGGCGCCACGTCGTTCCTTCGTCATCCGATATAACGATGACGCCGTGCTCGCCCACCGCCACGATGCGCTTACCCGCACGCGTGGCGTCCAGCAGCATCATGTGGGACGGGGCCGCCCACGCGTGTGCGGGCATCGCCGCCCACTCCGCAATGGCTCCCGGCGGCAGAGCCCAGACTGCCGCACTCGCGCACAGCGCGGCACAAGCAACAAGTATCTTGATCATGACTGCGTCTCCCCTGTTCAATGGCTGAAGAGTCCAGGCGCACGCGCCGGTTTGCGCCTCGGGAACCACCGTTCCAGCACAGAGGCCAGCGCCGGCAGTGCCGTCATCGCCATCAGCAGGTTCACCAGGAACATGAACGCCAGCAGCTTGCCCATGTCGGCCTGGAACTTCAGCGCCGAGAAGCTCCACGTCGCCACGCCAATGGCCAGCGTGATAGCCGTAAAGATCGTCGCCACACCCACTTCCAGCATTGCGTGCTGCACAGCCTTCACGATGTTCTGCCCGCCCGCCAGATGCACCTGCAGCCGGTTGTAGATATAGAACGCGTAATCCACGCCAATACCCACCGCCAGCACCATGACGGGCAGCGTCGCCACCGTGAGCCCGATCTGCAGTTCCTTCATGAACCAGTAGCCGATGAAGGTCGCCACCGAGAGCGGCAGGCAGCACGCGAGCATCGCGCGCCAGTCGCGGTAGGCGAGGAACACCAGTATCAGGATCGCTGCATACACGTAGAGCATCATGGGCAGTTCGCTCGCTGCCACTTCCTCGTTGGTCGCGGCGAGTACGCCCGCATTGCCCGCCGCGAGACGCACAGTGATGCCCGGGAACGGATGCGTAGCGCGATACGTCTTCACGTCGTCCAGGATCCGGCTGATCGTCTTGGCCTTGTGGTCGGTGAGAAACAGGTGCACGGCCGTCATGCTGCAATCCGCCTTCATGAAGCCCTTCACCCGGCCCACATCCACCGAGACCGCGCCGTAGTTCCCAGGGTCGATCGGCACGACATTCATCTTCGGGTAGTCCTCGTTGTAGCCCTGGTTGTAGCGGCGCAGCATCGCCGAGTAGGACTCGACCGACACCACGCCTCGCTCGGTGCGCATCGCGCTCGTGAGGTCGTCCTCGTACAGGCCGACTGCCGGGTTATCGCAGCCCTTTTGCGCCGACTCGATCGCGACAGTGAGCCAGTCGAGGCCGATGTCGTAGCTCGAAGCGATCGACGTGGCATCGCGGTTGAAACGCGCATCCGCACGCAGTTCTGGCGCGCCCGGCTGCAGTGTGCCGATCACACGGTCGCGGCTTTGCCACGCGGCAAGTGCGAACACCACCAGCGTCAATGCAACGGTCACGCCTGCATAACGCGGCTGGGCGATGCGCGCGAGCCCGCGCAACCACGCCGAGCGCCGCTCGCTGCGCTCGAGCGCGCTGTCCGCGTAGCTCTTCGCGAAGTTGAAGCATGACGCCGCCACCGGCAGCAGGATCAGATTCGTCACGATCTTGTATGCGACGCCGAGCGACGCCGTGATCGCCAGTTCCCGCACCATCGGTATCGGAATCAGCAGCAGCGTGATGAACGATACGAATGCGGTGACGAGTGCCAGTACACCCGGAATCAGCAAACCACTGAAGCTGTGCCGCGCCGCATCGAACGAGCTGTTGCCGTGCGCAATCTCCCGCACGATGAAATTGACCTGCTGTACACCGTGCGAGACGCCAATCGCAAAGACCAGGAATGGCACCAGCACCGCGAGCGGGTCCAGTCCAAAGCCCAACAGCTTCAGCGTGCCGAACTGCCAGACGAGCGATGTCAGCGAGCATGAAATCAGCAGCACCGTGAAGCGCACCGAATGGCAGTACCAGTAGACCGCAAGCGCCGTGAGCAGCAACGCGATGCCGCAGAAGCCGAGCACGGCGGTCGCGCCATCGGCGATATCGCCGATCTGCTTCGCGAAGCCAATGATCTGGATTTCATAGCCCGCATCTTCAAACGGTTTGCGGATCTGGGCTTCGAGCAGGTGGTTGAACGCCACGTAATCGAGCACCTTGCCATTGCGGTCCCGCTCGTTGAGCTCGGCCGTAATCATGGCGCTGTCTTCGTTGTGCGAAACGAGCGTGCCGATATAGCCGCCGAGTGTCGTCGCACGGCGCACCTTCGCGACAACGTCGGGCGTGAGCTGGTCGGGCGTGATCGTGCCGGAGATGATTGGCTCCGCGCGGAAGCCCTCGTCGGTGATCTCGTTCACGTAGGCGTTCGGCGTCCACAGCGACTGCACGCCAATGCGGTCCACGTTCGGCAGGTACGTCACCGCCTGGGTCACCTTGTACAGTCGCGTAAGCCCTTCTTTCGTCCAGATCGAGCCCTTGCGTGCACGCACGACCACGGTGATCCGGTTCGCGCCGAGCAGGTCGGAGCGGTACTTCTGGAAAGTCTGAATGTATTCGTGGCCGATCGGCATCTGCTTCTCGAAGCCCGCATCCATCCGCAACTGCACGGCAAAAAATGCCATGACCACGGTGAACAGGCCAATGCTCACCAGCACCGCCATGCGGTGACCGAAGAACACCCTTTCCAGCGTTTTTACCAGACGATTTAACACGGCATTTTCCCTTCAAATGTTTCGGCAGCTCCGGCGACAAGCGGCATCGGACCCCACACCGGCGCTTCGGCCATCAGAAGTTCCGGGTGACGAACATGCCGACGAAGTTGCGGTCTGCGTAGGGATTGCCTACGGTGTTGTGCCCACCCCAGAACAGCGTGTAATTGATGCCCGCCTGCCAGACCGTCGGGTTCTGGTTGAACAGCACGTAGAGGTTCAGCGACTTCGAGCCCTGCAGGTAGTTCGCGGTAAGCGTCGGCGTATAGCCGTAGAGTCCGTCGGCGAACGTCACGCCCGGCGTCACCTGCCAGCCATGAATCAGCGTGCCGTCGTAGGTCCAGTTGAAATCGATGGTTGCGCCCACGGAGCTCGACGTGCCCTGCGCCATGCCGATCGGGTAGCCCAGGCTGGATCCGTTGTTCAGCCAGGGCAGGTAGCCCGCCTGAGGCACCTGCGTGACCGTCTGGCCATCCACCGAGCGCGTGACGCCGCGCTGGCTCAGGCCAGGGTAGTAGATCCATGTGAGCTCCCAGGTCAGCGTCGCTTCATCCGCACCGAGCAGCTTGAGGAACGGATACTCGCTGCGCGTGAGCGCCAGCAGCCCGTTGATGTCGTACTGGAGCTTCTTCATGTCGGCCCATTGCTGGCAATTCACGCCGGCCACGCCGTTGGTGTTCAGGTCCAGTGGGCCACCTGCGCCATAGCAGCTCGACAGTGCGACGGCATCGTGCGGCCGGTACGAGAGCTCGGTGCCGATCGCCCAGTTGCCGATCCCGAAGTTCGCGCTGGCGCCAAAGAGCTGACGGTTCTGCAGATACGACCAGTCCAACGTCCCATTGGCCAGAGACGAAAGCACCGGCGACTTGTCGGTGTAGTTCTCGTAATAGACAGCAAAGTTCGCATCGAAGGAGCGCGGCGAATAGTTGAACTTCATGCCGAACTGCGGATGGTACTTCGATGGCGCCTGCCAGTTGACGGGCAGGCCGACAACGTTAAAGGGAGGCCCCGCAAACGCACCGCTGACGAGGCCGTTATTGATGCCGTCGAGCACGTTCTGGTTGCCGCTGCTGGCCCCCGCGATGGTGCCGGCGCTGGGGCCGGCCACGTTCAGATTAGTGGTGCTCACCGTATACGGGTTGGTTCCCCGGCCCAGGCTGTTCGATACCGACCAGAACGAGCCCACCGGCGGATAGCGGTTGCCGTTCCACGAAAACTGGTAGTAATCCTCAGTACTAAAGCCATGAGAAAGGTCCGCTGCAAAGCTGATCATCGGCGCGGGCAGCAGCGCCTGCTTCAGCTGAGAGCCGGGAATCAGCAGCTTCTGCACGTCGAGCGAGTTGGTGGCGTTGATACCGCCCTGCGCGAACATGCTCTCGCCCCAGTTGACCACCTGGTTGCCGAGGCGCACGTGCGCGTTCTGCCCGTTGATCGTGAAATCCTTCTCGCCCCACAGGTCGAGCAGTTGCACGTTGTAGACGACCTGCGCCGCAGCGGTGCTCGACAGCGGCGTGCGGTTCGTGTCGCCGGCGAGGAAGTCGTACATACCCGTGCCACGGATCATGAACTTTAGGCCCTCGCTTGGCATCTTGAAGAGCAGTTCGCTCGTCGCGCTGATGTAGGTGCTGAAGGGCTGACCCTTGCGGTAGTTCAGATTACCGTCGTCACCCACGCCCCATTGATTGGTGTTGGCTGCCGCGCCGCAACCGAACGAGTTCGGGTCGCCGGTAAGCGAGCAGCTCGGGTTTTTTGTGCGGATGCCCGCGCCCCCCGTGAGGTTGGTCACCCATGAACCCGTGAGATCACCCAGACCCGTCGTGAACTCATAACCGTACGCACTTGTCGCAGCCGTACCGAACATGGCCAGCGACGCCGCAATATATCTTCCGATGATCTTTGTTTTCATGGATCTCCCCTGCCGTCACCCTCGATCCCTGCGCACGTCACCGATGCACGCCGGTCCCTGGTCCTTCGCCGAACTTCAGCGCTCGCTCACCGATCGCAAGGATTCAGCCGTGAAGAAGTCCGTCTTGAAACGCGGGTCGTTGACCTGCTGGTACCAGCGAATGTCCTTACCCTGGCCAATCGACGAAGCGTCGAACACGTAGCGTCCGTTGTTGACGTCGTACTGCACGAACGGCTCGTTATCGCAGGCGCCGCCCAGTTCCCACACCGGGATCGGGTAGCTCTCGCGCACCTTCCAGAGCTTGCCCTGCGCGTCATAGTCCTCGCCCACGAGCGCAAGCCAGCTATCCTCGTCCAGGTAGAACACCTTCTTCGACGCAACGTGGCGCGCCGTGGGCTTGAGCGTCGCCTCCACGACCCAGACGCGGTGCACCTCGTAGCGGCGATGATCGGACGAGATGCCATTGGGCGTGGCGACGTCATGCAGTTTGTCCTTGAAGGTGTACATGCCGAAATCGTTATACGGGACGATCATTTCCTTCTTGCCTACGAGCTTCCAGTTGAAGCGGTCGATTGAGCCGTTCAACATGTTGGATTCGTCGATCAGATACTGATTCTCGAAGCCGATCAGTGGCGCATCGTGCGTATAGGCCGGCATGCGTCTCACCCGGCGTTGGCCGGGGAAGTAGTAATACGTTTCCGAATCCTTATCGAAGTACTGCCGCTGCACGAAGGCCTGCCCGGCCAGTGCTGCCGGCGAATCGACGGAAAAGTAGGCACCGAGACTGAGTTGGTCAACATCCTGCGGCGTGCTGCTGCCATCCTTGCCCCCCGGGAAATAGAACACCTGGGGACCGATTGCGTCGATCCAGTCGCTGCCGCCCGGGCGCGGTGAAATGGACGTGACAACCGGCGACCACTCGACCCCCTCGCCGCGGTACCGTGTTTCATAGTTGAGGATCGCCTCGGCGCCGTTTTTCGGCTGCGGAAACGCCACGCCTGGTAGCGCCGCTGCCTGCAGCGTCTCGCCATCCGAAGCGAGTTTCGCCGTCGTGAGATTTGCCTTCGAATTCTGCTCGGCGAAATCCGGCAGCTGGCATTCGCGGTGGGACGGATAGACGTCCATGCGGTAGCCCTTCAACTGCTTGACGAGCTGAATCTCCCCCGGTGACAGCTTTTCGGCGTATTTGTCGACGTTCGACGCATCGATCGTGTACAGGGGTTTTTCGTTCCTGTACTTCCAGAAGTCACCGCGGACCTTGCCCCACTCCCAGCCGGCCGGCGTGGCTTCCCTGCCGGCAAACGCCGGCACGAGTCCGTCCTTGCTGGCCGCGCGCTCGGCGCCTGACGGCGTGAGGTCGTCGGCAACTGCCACTCCGGCCACGAGCAATAAAGTAGCCGCGACGGCGGACATGGTTCCGATGGTGTGCTTTCTCATCATGACTCTCCTTCCGATCCCATTTTCATTCGTAGTACGCATCGTTAGAATCAAACCCTACACATCGGGGCCGAACCGCTCAGTCCTCGCCGCAACCTGCCACTGCCACAGCCCGAATCTCGATGCACAACTCTGGCAGCGCCAATTGTGTTACGCCAACCGCGGTCCACGACGGATAGCGCGCCGGGAAGTACGCGTCCTTGACCGCCGAAAAGGCCTCCATTTCACCGCGTAAGTCCGTGTGAAAGGTGGTCAGCTCCACCACGTCGGAGAGGCTCGCGCCCGCCGTCTCGAGCACGGCTTTGAGCGACTCGAAGGCGATGCGGGCCTGCGCCGGCATGCCCTCGCCGGCTTTCATATCCGTGCCGATGCCGACCTGGCCGGAGACCCAGATCGTGTTCCCCACGCGGGTCGCGGGTGAAAAGTGGTAAGCGTCGTAGAACGCCTGGAACGGCGGCGGGATGATCGATTGCCGCGTAGTGGACATTGTCATGATGGTGGCCCCTTTGGTCAGACGAGTTGACGGAAACACGGTGCGCGAAACGGATCCCCTTCTTTCAACGCGGCAAGTTCTTCGATGAGCAAGACACCGGACGACGTGAAGCCCGGGACGCTCGGTTGCGGCAGCGGACTGAAAACCGCGTCGTCGCCGAAGAAGCGCAGCACGAGCGTGTGGCGCTCTGGAAACGCGCTGTCCACCGCGCCGCCGCCGTGCAGCACGCCCGGATGCAGCAGCAGGACGTCACCGGGCTCCGTCGCCCACGAAATGATGTCGTAAGCAGCCGGGTTATCGCGGCGCTCAGCTTCGATATTCGGCAGGCGCGGCCAGACATCGCCGCCATGGAGAGGATCAGTCGGATCTTCAGCATTTTGAAAGGTCGTGCCATCGTGACGCGGACCTCGATGGGATCCCCGCACAATCTCAAGCGCATTCTGTTTGGGGACGGCCTCAAAGCTGATCCACGCATTCCCGAGGTACATCCCCTCCCATGGCAGGTAGGACGTGTCCTGATGCCACGGCGAGCGACCGCTCCTGCCTCCACTTTTGAGGAACAGCTCCTCTGCGAAATACCAGACGTGATCCGAGGCCCACAGGTTCGCGAACAGTCGGCCGAACGGCAGTTGGCCAACCAGCTCGTCCAGACGCCCCTTCGCATACGGATTGGCGTTGTCGTTGTGGGTCTTGTGTACCGTGCCTTCGAACAGGCTGCAAGCCATAGGCCCGGGGTTCTCTATGCCCCAGTCGAAGACCTCCCGGCACCGGGCCAACTGCTGCTCGCTGAGAAGACCTTTGACGAGAACGGCGCCGTCCTCGGCGAACGCCTCGCGCGTGGCTTCATCCATGTCTGAACTCCTGAATCGTCAATCGGCAGCCCGGTTCAAAACGCTTCCCGCGGCACCTTCATAGAAAATACTACCAAAGTTAGGTCATGATACAAAACCTAAAAAAAGAAAAAAGAGAGGGAATTCCCTGCCTTCACAAGGTTGAGCACAAGATGCCAAGCCACGGTTAGAAGCAGAACGCGGCTCCTGTTCCTGCAAGCAGCTCGGGCGCCGAGGTCCCGCCTTCGAGGACGAAAGCGATGAGCGGGCCGTCCGAACCTCCTTGCTTTATTTTGTAAACATACCTATCTTAGTCTTTATGTACAGTATTTGTGGCCGTCTGGCATATCCGCACCTTTGGTAGTCGTGGCACAAGAGCGGTGCCGCGGCATCGAGAGGCGTGAGAACGTGGCTGGGATCGGCTTTTGCCGCGAAACCGGGGCGGCGCCCGTTAGCGACGGAAGGAGTGGGAGATGGTGATGTCCAACATTCTCAGCAATTGGATTTATATGGGCAGCAACGCATACGACGCATACAAGTTCGTGCCTTGGCTGAAAGCGAAGGCGCGCCCGAAGGCTTGCGCCGTCGCGTGCTGTTTGCCGAGCGCTACGTGCTGGTCGGCCGCGCGGGTCATCCGAAGCTGAAGCGCCGGCCCACCCTCGCGCAGTTCTGCAAGCTCGAACACGTGATCGTGTCGCCCGATGGCGGCGGCTTTTTCGGCGTCACCGACCAGACGCTCGCGAAGGTGGGTCTCGCGCGCAAGGTCGTGCTGTCGGTGCCGCACTTTCTGTTCATGCAGTCGGTGCTCGCGAGCACGGATCTCGTGGGGATGCTGCCCGCGCGTCTCGTGCGCGGCACGGACGCGCTGCGGATAGTCGAGCCGCCCGTCGAGATGCCGGGCTACGAGATGGCGATGCTATGGCACGAGCGGGTGCATCGCGATCCCGCGCATCAATGGTTGCGGGAGTTCATCGCGGCATCGGTGTAATCAGCCCTTTTCAGCGCCGATCGCATTCAGTTGATCGAGCACCTCGTCGCTGAGCTTCAACTGCGCCGACAGCAGGTTTTCACGCAGATGAGTCACCGAAGACGTGCCCGGAATCAGCAGAATGTTAGGTGCCCGATGCAATAGCCAGGCAAGAGCGACCTGCATCGGCGTTGCCTCGAGCTTGCGCGCAAGCTCCGACAGCTCGGACGATTGAATCGGCGTGAAGCCGCCCAGCGGGAAAAACGGCACGTAGGCGATGCCCTGCTCCGCGAGCGCATCGATCAACGCATCGTCGTCGCGATGCACGAGGTTGTAGTGGTTCTGCACGCACACGACCTTCGTGATGCGCTGAGCCTCGGCAATCTGCGCGGCCGTCACGTTGCTCAGGCCGACATGACGCACGAGCCCGCGCTGCTGCAGCTCGGCAAGCGCCGTGACCTGCTTTTCGATCGAGCCCTCGCTCGGCTCGTGCACGTTGCCCATCACGCGCATGTTGACCACGTCGAGCGCGTCGAGCCCGAGGTTGCGCAGATTGTCATGCACCGCGCGCTCGAGGTCGGCGGGCTCCTGCGCCGGCAGCCAGGCGCCGGCGCCGTCGCGCACCGCGCCCACCTTCGTCACGATCGTCAGATCGCGTGGATACGGGTGGAGCGCCTCGCGGATCAACTGATTGGTCACGTGCGGCCCGTAAAAATCGCTGGTATCGATGTGGCCGACGCCCGATGCGACCGCCTCACGCAGCACCGCGAGCGCCGCGTCGCGGTCTTTCGGCGGCCCGAACACGCCGGGGCCGGCCAGCTGCATCGCGCCATAGCCCATGCGCCGCACCGGGCGGCCGGCTAGTGCGAAAGTGTCGATGGAGCTGAAGTTCGGCATGACGATCTCCTTGTGAAGTGATGAGCGGCAGTATCGCCGGAATTGCGTTGTTGAATAAAGCGGTCTAACGTGTACGGGTTGTTCAAAATTCTGCACAATCAATCGTCATGGAACTGAATGATCTGGCCGCCTTCGTTTCCGTCGCCCGCGCCGGCGGCTTTCGCGACGCGGCGCGCGTGAGCGGCGTGTCGGCGTCGAGTCTGAGCGTCGCGGTGCGGCGCCTCGAAACGAAACTCGGGCTGCGGCTCCTGAACCGCACCACGCGCAGCGTCGCGCCGACCGAAGCCGGGCTGCGTCTGATCGAGAAGCTGACGCCGCTGTTCGGCGAAATGGAAGCGGCGCTCGACGTGCTGAACGGCTTTCGCGACAAGCCGACCGGCACATTGAAGCTCAACGTGCCGTCGAGCGTCGCGCGCATCGTGCTGCCCGACGTGCTTGCGCGCTTTCTGAAGCAGTACCCGGATATTCGCGTCGAAGTGGTGGTCGAGGATGGTTTCGTCGATGTGCTGTCGATCGGGTGCGATGCGGGCATTCGCTACGATGAACGCCTCGAGCAGGACATGATCGCGGTGCCGATCGGCGCGCGCGTGCAGCGCTTCGCGACCGCCGCGGCGCCCGCGTATCTCGACGCGCACGGCCGTCCGCACCATCCCGGCGAATTGCTCGCGCATGCCTGCCTGCGCGGGCAATTCGCCAGCGGCGCGATGCCGACCTGGTACTTCGAGCGCGACGGCGAGCTGCTGCAATTGAATCCGACAGGACCGCTGCTGGTGCGGCCCGGCGCCGCAATCGACCTCGCGGTCAACGGCGCGGTCGCGGGCCTCGGCATCATTCACCTGTTCGAAGACATGCTGCGCCCGCATCTGGACAGCGGCGCGCTCGAAGCGATTCTCGAACCGTGGTGGCAGCGCTTTTCAGGGCCTTTTCTTTACTATCCGGGCCATCGTCATGTGCCCGCGCCGCTGCGCGCGTTCGTCGATTTCCTGAAGGCCGACTCAGCAAGTGTCCCAGACGATGACGTGGCACGGCGTTGATGTCATCACACGACGGTGAACGCGGCGACGCGTGCCATATCAGCATCGTGGCGCGCAGAGCTGCGCGATCGTGGTCAGAAAGAGATCCGCGCCGATCGGCTTCAGCAGACATGCGCTGCAGTAATGCGCATCGCTGTCCGAAGGCGGCACCGCGGTATGGACCAGAATCGGTACGTTGACGGATAACGGCATCGATTTCAAACGGCGGCATAACTCCGCGCCGTCCATGACCGGCATCATCCAGTCCGTAACAATCAGGTCGGGAACGTGAGCGACGACACAAGCGAGTGCTTCGGCGCCATTGCTCGCGCAACTCACCTCATACCCTGCGCTCTCCAGAATCAACCGCCATGCGGCTAGAATTTCCGGTTCGTCGTCGACCAGCAATATCGAATACATCATGTTTTGCGGACAAAATTTGCCTTCTCGTCTGATCAGAGTCCCGCAAGAGATGTTCCACGAACGGCAATTGCGCGGATAATGACGCGGGTTGCCGGCGCGCATCGGGTCGCCTGGCCGATCGGCAGCGAAACAGGTTTGCGGTGCACGCGCAAATCGAGGCGTTCGAACCGTTCGCGCGTTGTATGTTGTAGAAACTCCATTCCGGTATCCATCATGACCGACAGACGCGTGAGCCCGCTGCGCAACTTCGCCAACTTCATCCGCGCGGAACGGGGCGGCCTGACGCGGCAATGGATGCATGCCGTCTCCGCCGACGCCGATCTCGTCGAAGCGGACAAGCTCACTTATCGGCAACTGGCCGACCATCTGCCGGATATTCTCGACGAGCTGTGCCGGGCGCTCGATGCAGAAGATCTCGAGCGCGTCGAAACGTCGATCGAACGCGACGCGAAGAAGCACGGCAAGGTCCGTTGGCAGCAGGGCTACCGGATCGAAGAGCTGGTGCGCGAACTGGACCTCTTTCAGCAGGTGCTCTTCGAAGCGCTCGAAGAGTTCGTCGAACGCGACCGGACTTGCACGCGCCGTCACGAGAGCCGCGCGCGCCGCCTGATCGCCGAAGCATTCAGCGTGGTCAGGTATGAGTCGATCAAGGAAGTGGTCGCCGAACGCGATCGCAAGATCGACGAATACACGGGACGGCTCGAACGCGCGAATCACGAATTGACGCTCGAGCAACGGCTGGTCGGCGATCTATATGCATCGCGGATGCAGATCACGCGCAGCGTCGTGCACGATCTGCGCAATTTCCTCAACGCGTTTTCGGTCGCGCTGCAACTGATCGAGCGAGCGCCGTCGAAAGCCGATGCCGCATTGACGCTCGCGAACCGTCAGGCTGCCGACATGAAGCAACTGGTCGACCAGATGGTCGAGTACTCGGTCGTGCTCGGAGACTCCGCGCCGCTCGTGCTCGAAGACGTCGATTTGCGCGAACTCTTCGACGAACTCGTCGCGTCGACGCGACCGTCGATCGAGGCGAAAGGGCTTGCGTTGCGCAGCGCGTTCGACGCGGCGCTGCCGGTCGTCACGTCGAATCGGCTGAAGCTCAAGCAGATCGCGGTCAATCTGTTGACCAACGCGATCAAGTACACGAAGTCGGGGCAAGTCGAAATCCGGTTCGCGATGCATGGCGCCGAACACTGGGCGATTCGCGTCTCCGACACCGGCGTCGGCATTGCGCCCGCCGACGCGGAGCGCGTATTCGATGAGTTCGAGCGCGCGGCCTGCGACGAGATTCCGGGCACGGGGCTCGGGCTCGCGATCGTCAGGGAGCTATGCCGCGTGCTCGATGGGCAGATCGAGTTTGCGTCGCGCGAGGGCGTGGGGACCACGTTCGAGATCCGGTTTCCGCTGCGCCGAACCTTGGCCGCAATGTGATGCGTGGACGAGCGCTTCAACCAAGTCCGAATGTTTTCCTCAAGCTTGAATCGACGGGACCAGCGGGCATAAAGCGGCGTAACTTGCTCAGCAACGACGCCTGTCCGGCAGGCGTGCGACGCATCCGCCAGGCGCCAAGCGCCGCTTCGACAATAGTGTTGGCCACGCCCTCGGGCTCGGGGGCACCTTTGACACTGTTCACGACTGCGCTCATTGCAAGGGCACGCTCGCGGTCATAGTCGGCGATTTTCGAACCCGCCTGGGGCGCATTGATGTCGAGATTGGTCCTGGTAAAAGTCGGTTCGACCAGCGTTGCGCGTATGCCGAACTGGCGCACCTCATGATCGAGGGTTTCGGTCAGCCCTTCCACAGCGTGCTTGGACGCCGAATAGAGTCCCATGTAGGGCGCCGGGAGAAACCCGAGCACCGAACTGACATTGACGATCCTTCCACCGCGTTGTGCCCGCATGTGGGGGAGTACAGCCTGTGTCGCGCGCAGAATGCTGAATACGTTGGTATCGAACAGAGACGAGGCCTCGGCAGTCGACGTTTCCTCGACCGCGCCAATCATGCTCGTTCCTGCATTGTTGACGAGCACGTCGATTCGCCTGGCGCGATCGATGACGGACTGGATTCCAGCCTGGACCGAAGCATCGTTGCGAACATCCATCTCGACAAGCTCGACTCCCGAGATAGGCGCGGCTTTTGCGATGCTGCGCACGGTGCCAAATACGCGGCACCCCCGCCTGGCAAACTTCTCGGCGGCGGCGCGTCCGATACCCGATGACACGCCGGTAACAACGACAACAGTGGAATTCGACATGAACAGCTCCCTTCAGGTGAATTGATGGTGTTTTTTTAACTGTCCGCGTCGAGCGCGTCCTGCAGCGTTTGCTCGGAAGGCTGCACCTGCTCATGCCGATCTTTGCGCAAGCCGGCGATACGCTCGGGTCGAATCTTGAACCAGATCGAATACATCGCCGGCAGGAAGACCAGGGTCAGAATCGTCCCGGCGAACGTGCCGCCGATCAGCGTGTACGCGAGGGTTCCCCAGAACACCGAATGGGTCAGCGGGATGAAAGCGAGGATCGCCGCCATGGCCGTCAGGATCACCGGTCTGGCACGCTGCACGGTAGCTTCGACGACCGCATGGAACGGATCCAGCCCCGCCTGCTCGTTCTGGTGAATCTGTCCGATCAGGATCAGCGTGTTGCGCATCAGGATGCCCGATAGCGCGATGAGACCGACCAGCGCATTGATGCCGAACGGCTGCCTGAACAGGATCAACGTCGGCACCACCCCGATCAAGCCCAGCGGGCTGGTCAGGAACACCATCACCATTGCGGAGATCGAGCGCACCTGGAAGATGATGATGATGAGCGTAACCGCCAGCATGATCGGGAAGAGCGGCAACATGGCTTTCGTCGCTTTAGCCGATTCCTCGATGGAGCCCGCCTCTTCGATACGGTAGCCGGTCGGAAGCCTGGCGATGATGGGTTGAAGCTGCCTGGTGATCGCCGTCGATACGTCCGGCGGCTGAAGGTTGTCGGCGATGTCGCCCCGTACCGTGATCGTCGGCACGCGGTCGCGCCAGCGCATGATTGGTTCCTCCATGCGCACGTCGACCTTGCCCACCTGCGACAGCGGAATGCGTTGCCCGTTCGCGCCAGCCAGCGTGAAGTCGCCGAGCCGGGCCGGGTCGAGACGAACATCGCCGGCCGAACGCGCGATGACCTGCACGGTTCGAATGTCCTCCCGCACGGCGGTGACGGGCACGCCGGTTAGCAGGAATTGCAGTTGTTGCGCCACGGCGCTGGATGTCAGCCCCACCGCCTGCAGACGGTCCTGCTGCAACGTGAAGTGCAGCGTGGGCGAGCGCGTACCCCAGTCAGCGTTGACCGTACGCATCATCGGACTGGAGTCCATCACCTGCTCAACTTCTCCCGCAATACCGCGCAGCTTGTCCGGGTCCGGACCAGAGATACGGTAGGCGACCGGGAACGGCGAATACGGACCGAACACGAGTTGCGTGACCCGCACGCGCGCCTCGGAGGCGAGACCGTTGGCGACTGCCTGACGCAGTCGCTGCTTCAATGCGTCGCGCTCATCCTGGCTGTCCGTGCGCACCACGATCTTGGCAAACGACGGATCGGGCAGTTCCGGCCCCATCGCCAGGTAAAAGCGTGGCGCGCCTTGCCCGATGTATGCGGTGACGATCCTGGCTTCCTTCTGCTTCGCGAGCCACGCTTCGACCTTCGTCGTCGCGGCGCTGGTTTGCGAGATCGACGTGCCATAGGGCATCTGCACCTCGACCAGCACTTCGGGACGGTCGGAGATCGGGAAAAACTGTTTTTTGACCACGCCCATGCCGAGGATGGCCAGCACGAAGAGGCCCACGACCGAACCGGCGACCAGCCATTTGCGCGCGATGACGCGCGTGAGCAACTGACGGAAGCGGTTGTAGCGCGGCGTGTCGTAGATCGCGTCGTGACCGCCTTCGACCTTTTTGAAGTCGGGCAGCATCTTCACACCCAGGTAGGGCGTGAAGACCACGGCGACGACCCACGATGCGATCAGTGCGATGCCAACGATCCAGAACATGTTGCTGGTGTATTCGCCGGCCGTGGAGCGCGCGAAACCATTGGGCATGAAGCCGACGGCGGTCACCAGCGTGCCCGCCAGCATCGGCGCGGCCGTATGACTCCACGCGTAGGCGGAGGCGGCGATGCGGCCGTAGCCTTCCTCCATCTTTACCACCATCATTTCGATCGCGATGATCGCGTCGTCCACGAGCAGGCCGAGCGCGAGGATCAGCGATCCGAGCGTGATGCGATCGAAGTTCTTGCCGGTTGCGGCCATCACCACGAACACGACCGCGAGTGTCAGCGGTACGGCCGCGGCAACGACGAGGCCCACCCGCCAGCCCATGCTGACGAAACTCACCAGCATGACCACCAGCAGCGCGACGAAAAACTTGAGCATGAACTCGTCGACCGCCGAATGAATGTTGACGGCCTGATCGGTGACTTTGGTGAGGCTCATGCCCAGCGGCAGCCCGGCGTTGATTGCGCCGACCTCGCTGTCCAGCGCCTTGCCGAGATCGAGCCCGTTCCAGCCGTCGCGCATGACGATGCCCAGCAGCAGTGCAGGTTCGCCGTTGTTGCGGATCATGAACGTCGCCGGATCTTCATAACCACGTGTGACGGTGGCGATGTCCGACAGCTTCAGCGTGCGGCCCTGCGCTACGACCGGCGTGTCGCGGATCTTCTGCAGGTTGTCGAAGGCGCCGTCCAGGCGAATGAACACCTCCGGACCTTTGGTCTCCACGGAGCCGGCCGGCGTCAGGGCATTCTGACCGTTGAGCGCGGCGAACACGTCCTGGGGGCTCACGCCCAGCGTTGCCAGCCGGTCATGTGAGAGCTCGACATAGATCCGCTCCGCCTGCTCACCGATGATGTTGACCTTCTTCACGCCCGGCACGTGCAGCAGCCGTTGGCGCAGCGTCTCGGCATCGCGAACGAGCAGGCGCTGCGGTTCACCCTTCGCCTCCAACGCAAACAGCGCGAAGGTAACATCCGCGTATTCGTCGTTGACCATCGGTCCGATCACGCCGGATGGAAGATTGCCCGCCTCGTCGCTGATTTTTTTCCGGGCCTGGTAGAACTGCTCCTGCACTTCCGACGGCGGCGTGCTGTCGAGCAAGGTCAAGGTCGTGAAGGCCAGCCCAGGCCGTGTGTAGGTCTCGGTCCGGTCGTACCAGCGCAGCTCCTGCATGCGCTTTTCGATCTTCTCGGCGACCTGATCGTGCATTTCCTGCGCCGTGGCTCCCGGCCATGCGGTGATGATGGTCATCACCTTGACCGTGAACGCGGGGTCTTCCGCCCGGCCCAGCTTGAAGAACGAAACGAGCCCTGCCAGAGAAATCAGGCAGATCAGGAACAGGGTGATGGAGCGCTCGCGCACGGCGAGCGCCGACAGGTTGAAACGGCCTTCGCTCACGGACGGGCTCCCTCGGCCGTCATGGCGACGGCTTGACTTGTCACCCGGACCTGCTCGCCTTCGCGCAGCAGCTGCGCGCCGAGCGCGACGATCCGGTCGCCTTGCTTGATCTCACCGGCGACGCGAGCACTATCGTCGTCCAGATGTTCGACAGTAACCGGCCGCCAGGCAACCTTCGCCGGCTCGCCGTTGATGACCCACACCCCCGGTCCCTTGCCCGCGTCAAACAGCGCGCCGATCGGCACCTGCAAACCGCCTTGCACCGCGGAACGCGCGTCCGGAATCTGGACCGTGACGGTGGCGCCCAGTGGTGCGTCGGCCAGCTCTCCCTGCAGCACATACCGCGCTTCAAAGGTCCGGGTACGAGGATCCGCCGTATCCGAAAGCTGGCGCAGCGTCGCCGGCACGCTAACACCGCCGTTGCCGAACAGCGTGGCCTGGGCGACCGAACCGATTGCGGGGCGTAGGGTTTCGGGTAGCTGGATGACAGCCTCGCGGCGCCCGGCGTGCGCCAGGCGCACCACGGGCTGGCCGGCGCTGACGACCTGGCCCGGTTCGGCCAGCGTTTCCATCACGACGCCATCGCCGTCCGCCAGCAGTTCGGCATAGCCAGTCGCGTTGCGCGCAACGTCGGCGTCGGCCTCGGCCGCGCTGAGCTGCGCTTTGGCGGCGTCGGCCGCCGCCTTGATCTGGTCGTAGGCCGATGCCGATATCGCGCCGGTGCCGCGTAGGTCGCGGTAGCGCTCTTCGTCCTGCGCGGTCTGCTGCGCCCGTGCTCGCGCGGCGGTGACCGCGTCCTGCCGGGCCTGCGCGGCAAGCCTCAGATCGATGGGGTCGAGGCGCATCAGCAGCTGGCCGCGTTTGACGGTTTGCCCGGCATCCACCAGCCGCTCGAGCACCTTGCCGGAGACGCGAAATCCCAGGTCGCTCTGCACACGCGCGGCAACGGTTCCGGTAAACGAACGGGAGGCGGGGATCGCCGCCCGAGCGATGGCGGTGCGCACCAGGGGCGCTTCGGTGCGCGGATCGGACGGTGCTTTTGCGCCGCAGGCGGCTAGCGCAAGTGCCAGTGCACAGACGACTGTAGAGGTAGCAAGGCGACGCCAGAGCATGAAAGACCCATTGACGGAGTGATCGGGGCTTTCATTATGGTTCTAGTGACCAATTTAGTCAATGGTCACAACCGAGATTTCCATCAAGGCGACAGACTGCGGAGCACGAGACCGGACAGTTGTGCAGGCGCGACCTTGGTGTAATCGAAGCTGTACTGCAGGAGCATTGGGTTGAGGTAGGGGCGCAACACCAGATAGATCGCCATCGCAGTCTCATCGAGGGGGGTTTTGCGCTCGAAGTCCCCGCTTTGCCGACCCTCCTGGAGGACGTCCCGAAGCAGCTTCTGGACGCGCTCTTCATACGCAAGCACCGCCTGCCAGTTCTCCGTGGCCGCCGATGCGGCAATCTCGTAGAGCTTGCGGTCCTGGAAAAACAGACGGAGGCTCGCTTCCGTGAAGACGTTGAACATCCGCCGCAGCTTCTCCGGTGGCAGATCGGTCTGTGCGACGGCCGACCTGACCTCGGTTTCGATCTCGTGCAGGCAGTTCGCGCAAATCATCTCGCCAATGGCCTGCTTGGACTCGAAGAACTTGTAGATGTAGGCCTTGGAAAACCCGATCGCCTTGGCGAGGTCTGAGACCGTCGTTTTCTCGTAGCCATACCGGCTGAAGTGCTCGGTGGCGGCGACAACGATCTGATCCCGTACCTCGTGGTCAGCGGGGCCGCGCGCCGGGATGGGGGAACTGGTGGCTTTTTTCATGGGTATAGCATACAGGAATGGACAACCAGTGACTATTTGGTATTATAGTCACCACCGGAATCTTGCGAAGACGCTCATGCTACCCAAACCCATCCTTGCCGCGGTTATTGCCGCCAGTCTCTCGGCTGGCTGCGCTGTAGGCCCCGATTATGTCCGGCCCGATGTAGCCATGCCCGAGCAGTTCCAGGGCCAGGCCGCGGTGGATCACCGACACGCGGCGGCCAGTGCCGACCTTGTCACGTGGTGGACGGGTTTCGATGATCCGCAACTGACACGATTCGTCACGCTCGCACTGGATCAGAACCTGGACCTCGCGCAGGCCGCCGCTCGCGTCTCGCAGGCGCGCGCGGGACTTGGCGCGGCGAATGCCGCGCTGCTGCCGTCCGGCACTGTCAGCGGTCAGGCGGCGCGAGTCTACCAGTCGGTCGAAACCCCCTTGGGGCGAGTCCTGAATTCGACGCCCGGTTTCGATCGCTACGGCAATGATTACGAGGCTGATTTCAACGCGAGCTGGGAACTGGATGTGTTTGGTGGCCTGCGTCGCGGGCGGGAAGCCGCACTTGCCGAATACCAGGCTTCGGAAGCCGGTGCGGTGGCCACGCGCCTGGCAGTGGCGGCGCAGACTGGCGATATTTACATCACGATTCGTGGATTGCAGGCCCGTCTGAAGGTTGCCCGGCGGCAGGTGCAGACGCAGCAGGATCTGCTTTCGACCATCAACCTCCTGTATAGCAAAGGATTGGCGGCCGACCTTCAGGTGAGCCAGGCCGAAGGTGCGCTGTCCCAGGTTCAGGCATCCGTCCCGGTGCTCGAGGCGGGTCTGGATGCTGCGATGAACGCGCTGGATGTAATGCTGGGTTCACGGCCCGGCACGCATCGAGCCGAACTGGTCGAAGCTGGTGACATCCCGGTCGCCCCGCGGATCGCGGACACAGGATCGCCGGGTGAGTTGCTCAGGCGCCGGCCCGACCTGATCGTGGCCGAGCGTCGCCTCGCCGCATCGAACGCGCGCATCGGCGTAGCGATCGCAGAGTATTACCCCAAGGTGTCGCTCAGTGGACTGCTCGGCAGCGCCACCTCGGTGGCCAGCGGCAACCTGTTCAGTACCGGCGCCAATCAGGCCGCTGGCGTGCTGGGGCTGCGCTGGCGTCTGTTCGATTTCGGCCGCATCAATGCGCAGATCGAGCAGGCCAAGGGGCAGCAGGCGGAAATGCTGGCCGCGTATCGGCTCGCCGCGCTTCATGCAACCGAAGACGTCGAGAACTCATTCTCGGCACTCGTGAAGCGCGAGCAAGAGGCCGCGGTGCTCGCCCAGGGAGTGAACTCGCTCGGCCGGGCGCGAGCCGCCTCGTTCGCAGCCTATCAAAAAGGCGTCGTCAGCCTGATCGAAGTCTTGCAGGCCGACGACAACCTGCTACGCGCCTCGGACGAGCGGGTGCAGGCGCAAACGGAATCCGCACGCGCAGCCGTTGCTGCCTTCAAGGCGCTCGGTGGCGGATGGCAACCTCCCGAATCCGAAGCGGTCGCCTTCAAATAGCAGCCCTACGCACCAAACGATTTGCGAGGAGCGTGGATTTTGGCCATCGTTCTTTGCCATATGAGCGCTTTGCCGCATGCCACACAAACGAATGACGCGAGCAGAAAGTCGTGAGCGAACCCGGCGGCGCTTGCTCGACGCAGCAGCGTCGAGCATCGCCGAAAAAGGGTTTGCTGCGACTAGCGTGGAGGATATCGCAGCCCAGGCCGGCTATACCCGCGGCGCGTTTTACTCGAACTTCAGCAGCAAGAGCGATCTATTCGTCGAACTGCTCCGTCTCGATCACCAGAACATGCAAGAAAACTTGCAGAAGCTGCGAGACGCCGCACCGTCCAGCGAAAACCTGCACGTGCAGCTCACCTTGTTGTACGCGCAGTGCTATCGCGACGACAACAACTACATCATCTGGGCTGAGGCACGTTTGCATGCCATGCGTGACGCAGAATTCCGACAACATGTGAATGCCTTATGCCTGCAAAAGCGCGACATGATCGCGTACTTCATTGAGCAGCTATGCAAGCGCCTCAACATACAGTTGCCGGGCCCTTTCGCCGACCACGCGCTCGCCGTTATCGCATTGGTCGACGGCATCCTCTACTTCAACATGACGATGCCCAATGATCTGTCGATCGCTTCGGCCGAAGCGATTTTGAGCAACGTTTTGACAAAGATGTTCTGCAATGCACCAGTCCTGACTGAAACATAGTTTGATCTTGCGCCTCCTCCACAAATACCCGGTCAAGCGATTCAATCCATTAGTTGGTATCAGCCACACACCAGTCAATCAGCGAGGTCGTCGATGAACTGGACCTTGCGTTAGCTGTGGCCGATGGGTCGTTTGTGAGTAAGAAGAGTGCCATCACCCAGGCGCGGCAGCGTCGGCGTGGCGCCACTGGCGGTGGCTGTTTCACGAATCAGCCAGAAACTGGATTGCGCAGAATCAGAACCGATACCTCTTCAAGGGATTCTCGCTGTTCGCGATGAGGCTATCGCCGCATGCGTCTCGACACGCTGCCGACGATGCAAGCAGCGCTCGGCCTCTACGCATCGCTGGGATTCGAGCCCATCGACGCCTACGTGTCCAATCCGATCCCCGGCGCGATTTTTCTGGAACGCGATCTGACGCGGCCGCGTTCAATGTAATGGCGGTGCAGGCCTGACCCGGCCTGCAGGTATGCACTCGCTCATTGCCCCGTTCTGCTGGCTCAAGCCACGCACGACCACCTCGGACGATTTGCCGTCACGCCGCGCGAGTTCGGCCAGATCGAGCAACGCGGCGTAGCGCGCGGAACAGTCGCTCGCCGCGCCGGCGGCGGGGTTCGCGCGAAGGTCGTCGTTGGCGTCGCCGGCGTCGATGACTGCGTTGACCGCCAGCAACGTCGCCACGACGATCGTCGCGAGCGCGACCGTTTTGCGGAGCGCGCCCCGCGCAGCCCTTTGCGCTCGCGAGTGACGCTCCCCCTCAGCCGATGGTGGACACGAGCCCGCCATTTCGCACATCGCGTCGCACCGCGCGGCGCGACGTGAGCGCCACGATTCTACGCAGGTTCTGATTCTCATCGCCGCGCTCATCGTCAGGCCCAATGCGCCGGCACCCACACGCGCCCGACCCAATGGCCCGGCACCCAGACCGCAGCCCGCGGCGCGACATACACGGGACGCGGCGCGACGTAGACGGCCGGCGGCGGGGGCGGCGCCACGACCACCACCGGCGGCGGAACATAGGCCGGCGGAGGCGTCACCACGACCGGCGGCGGCACGTACACGACCGGCGGCGGGACGACGACCGGCGGAGGCGGCGGCGCGACCACCACCGGCTTCGGCGCAACGACCACGGTCGTACCGGTCGCCGTCGTGGTCCCGCCCGCGACCACCACGCCGCCTGTTACCACCGTACCGCTCGACGTCACCGTGTGGCCTTGCGTGCCGGTCACGCTCGTCGAAGTCGTCACGACGCCGGGCGCGACCCGCGTCGCGGTGCCTGAGTGATAGACGTTGTTGTTGTCCGGACCTGTCACCGTGCCCGAGCGCGCGCAGGTCGACCCCGCGCAATTCGTCGACGCAGAATGATTGACCGTATTGCCGTTCGACCCGCTGATCGAGCCCGACGACGAATACTGGCCCGGCGCGGTGCGCGTCACGTCGCCGGACGTCGTCGCCGTTTTGCCGTCGGGACCGGTCAGCGTGCCGCTATGCGAGCAGGAGCCGCCCGCGCAACTGGTGTCGCCCGAGTGCTGCACCGAGTTGCCGTAGCGGCCCGTCGCGGTACCCGAGTTCGAGAACTGGCCGGGCGCCGTGCGCGTGACCGTGCCAGTGTTGCTCGCGACGCCGCCATAGGGGCCGGCCACGCTGCCCGCATGCGAGCAGCTACCGCCGCCGCACGAGCCGTAGTGCGCGCCGTTATAGACGCCGCGCGACGTGTACGCGGTGCCGTGACCCGACCACGCGAACGCCGATGCGCTGCCGAGCGCGAGCACGGCGGCGGCCGCGCCGAACACCGCCTTGCGCAGCGCGCCTCGCGCCATGCTGGCGCAGACCCTGTCGGAACCTGCGAATGAACGATTTTTCACGGTATGTCCTTGCTGGATTCGGGCCACTTGCGTCACTGCCGCGTGGCAACGAACGGACTATAGAAGGACACACCGCGGAAATCATCACGGAACATATGTCGCGCTGTTTCACCGCGACGCGGGCCCGCCAGGCAAGGTTTTGCGGGCATTCGGCGGGAGCCGCGACATATTTCGACATAGTTCGCGAAACAGATGCGGCCGCCGGAATCGACTGCGGCCCCGCCGCTCACTGCCCGACCGGCGTCACCTGCACCGCGGCGGCCGACACGAACGCCGCATGCACGGTGTCGCCGACCTTCACGTCGCTCAAATCGACGTCGGGCGCGGCTTCGAAGGTCTGGGTCTGATACGCGCCGCGCAGCGTCACGAGGCGCTGCTTGCGATCGATCTTCAGCACGGTCGCGAGCACCTCGGTCTGCCGCGCCGACTCGTACCCGCCCGACGCCGGCGCATAGCTCCGCCGGTCGACCCGCTCGCGAATCCCCTTGCCCGCGCTGCTTGCCTTCTCGACCTTGGTGAGCAACGCATTCTTGTACAGCACGTCGACGCGATCGCCGATCTTCAGCTGATCGAAACCGGCAACCTGCTGGCTGACGAGCACGATCGCGACGTCGCCATGCAGGCCCTTCAATGTCAGCGAACGGTTGCCCGCATCGATGGCGACGATCTCCGCCGTCATATGCACCGGCTGCGCCGCGCTGAGCATCGCTTGCGCGGTGCTCGCCATGTCGCCCTGCGCTCGCGCCGGCGGGGCCGCGGCCACCACCGCGATGACCAATGCTGCAGCTATCGTCGCTATTTTCATCCGCGTTCTCCTCCTGCAAGGTATCGATACGGCTTGACGGTCGGTCATGCGCGTCGAGCGCAATCGCTTCGTGCTACGCAGCATTCGTGCCCGGCGTCATGAACTCTGCGCCTACAGGACAACCACGGCCAACAGTATGACGCGAACGATTTGCCGACGTATGCATCGGCATGGCCGCCGACAGCCATCAGAAACGCCATCTCGTCACCGTGCTATCCTATATACCCATAGGGGGTATATGTATGGCACATCTGAGCACACACAAAGACGGCTTATTGAAGCGCGTTCGTCGCATCGCGGGCCAGGTTCAGGCTATCGAGCGTTCACTGGAGTCGGACGCCGATTGCGAAAAAGTCCTGCACCTGGTGGCCGCGACCCGCGGCGCAATGAACGGCCTGCTCGACGAGATCGTCGAGGCGCACGCGCGCGAACATGTCGCGCATCCGGACCTGACGGCCAGCCAGCGCAAGAAGGGAGTTGATGCATTGATCGGCGCAATCCGCCGCTATTCGAAGTAAGTTTGTATGACTGACCATCTGATCCGCAAACACGAGCACTCGTTTCTCGGCAGCTCGCACGACGACAACGCGCGCCGGACCCGCTTCGTCGTCGCGCTCACCGTTGTCATGATGATCGGCGAAATCGCGGCCGGTTACGTGACCGGCTCGATGGCGCTGCTCGCCGATGGCTTCCACATGGCGACGCATGCCGGCGCGCTCGGCATTGCCGCGCTCGCGTATGCGTTCGCGAGACGCAACTCGGCAAACCGCGCGTTCAGTTTCGGAACGGGAAAAGTGGGCGAGCTTGCCGGCTTCGCTTCGGCGCTGATTCTCGCGCTGGTGTCGCTTGGCATCGGCATCGAATCGGCGATCCGGCTCGTTCATCCCACCGGTGTCGCGTTCGGGCAGGCCGCGGTGATTGCGGCGATCGGGCTGGTCGTGAACATCGTCAGCGCGCTGCTGTTGTCGGGCGGCCATGCGCACCATGGGCATCACGATCATCACCATCATCACGACCATGCGCATGGGTCCGACAACAACCTGCGCTCGGCCTATGTGCACGTGCTCGCCGATGCGCTGACCTCGGTGCTGGCGATCGTGGCCATGCTGGCCGGCCGCTATCTCGGGTGGGTCTGGACGGACCCGCTGATGGGCATCGTCGGTTCGATCGTCATCGCGCGCTGGGCATGGACGCTGATGCACGACACGGCCGGCGTGCTGCTCGACAGAACCGACGAGCACGTGGCCGGCGAAATCCGCGAAATCCTGGATTCGCACGGCGATGCCGAGATCGCCGACCTGCACGTCTGGCAGATCGGCCCGGAGGCGCGAGCGGCGATCGTCAGCGTGCGCACGCATGGCGGCGTTACGGCCGAGACGATTCGCGCGCGGCTCGCGCCGGTGCATGAGGTCATGCATCTGACCGTCGAAGCGGCGTCATAGCGCCTGCGCCCGGCGCAACAAGGCGCGATCAAAACAAAGGGCCGGCGTGTCTCGACGCCGGCCCTTCCGCTTTTTACTATTCAGCTTGCGCGGAGACCCGCCTGGCGCGGGGACCGAAGCTGGCGCTAAACCAGCTCACGCATCACACGCGCTCGATCGCGATCGCGATGCCTTGGCCGACGCCGATACACATCGTGCACAGCGCGAAGCGGCCCTGCGTGCGTTGCAGTTGATACGTCGCGGTCGTCACCAGACGCGCGCCGCTCATGCCGAGCGGGTGGCCGAGCGCAATCGCGCCGCCGTTCGGGTTCACGCGGGGATCGTCGTCGGCGACGCCGAGGGCGCGCAGCACCGCGATACCTTGCGAGGCGAACGCTTCGTTCAGTTCGATCACGTCGAACTGATCGATCGTCATGCCCAGCCGCGCGAGCAGCTTCTGCGTCGCGGGTGCCGGGCCGATGCCCATCACGCGCGGCTCGACGCCGGCGGTGGCCACACCGAGCACGCGGGCGCGCGGCGTGAGGCCGAAGCGCTTCGCGGTCTCTTCATTGGCAAGCAGCAACGCCGCCGCGCCGTCGTTCACGCCCGATGCGTTACCGGCCGTCACCGTGCCGTCCGGACGCACGACGCCCTTCAGCTTCGCGAGCGTATCGAGGCTCGTTTCGCGCGGATGCTCGTCCTGCATGACCGTGATCGGATCGCCCTTCTTCTGCGCGATCGTCACGCCGACGATCTCCTGCGCGAGCGTGCCGTCGCGTTGCGCGCGCGCCGCCTTCTGCTGGCTGCGCAGCGCGAATGCGTCCTGGTCGGCGCGGCTGATGTTGTAGTCGGTCGCGACATTTTCGCCGGTTTCCGGCATCGAGTCGACGCCGTACAGCTTCTTCATCAGCGGATTCACGAAACGCCAGCCGATCGTCGTGTCGTAGACCTCGTTCTGACGCGAGAACGCGCTGGTCGCCTTGGGCATCACGAACGGCGCGCGGCTCATGCTTTCGACGCCGCCGGCAATCATCAGCGCGGCCTCGCCCGACTTGATCGCGCGCGCGGCGATGCCGACCGCATCCATGCCCGAGCCGCACAGACGGTTGACCGTCGAGCCCGGCACGTCCTTCGGCAGACCCGCGAGCAGCAGCGACATGCGCGCGACGTTGCGGTTGTCGTCACCGGCCTGGTTGGCGCAGCCGTAGATGAGGTCGTCGATCGCGGTCCAGTCGACGTTCTTGTTGCGCTCCATCAGCGCCTTGAGCGGCACCGCGCCCAGGTCGTCGGCGCGCACCGACGACAGCGAACCCGCATAGCGGCCAATGGGGGTGCGAATCGCGTCGCACAGGAATGCTTCGGTCATGGGATGTCTCCAGTTGAGATGCTGCGTGCGCTGCGCCTCGGCCGGCTTCGCACCGATGAGGCCGGTTCGATGCGCCGAGGCATCGGCCCTGGGCGCCAACGGCCGCGGACGGGCAACTGCAAAATGGCGGCGGCGTAGCGCGCCGTCACGTCGAAGCAGCTTAGCGCAGGATCGTGAACGATGGGCTTGGGATTGACGACCGATACGGCTGCCGCCCCTTCTTCGCCCGCCTCATGTTCTTTATACGAACACAAGGTCATATATCGAACAAAACAGCCTCGATAATAGGCGGGGGCGCGAAAGCATGTCAAGCACGGCCGCAGCCGTGCCAAGCGACACCAGGGAATACGCGGAGGGGGCGATCTTCAGCGAACTTCGATTCCTTCATCGGCGATGTAGCCGCGAATCACGTCCGCGAAACTGCGCTCGGTCGCGAGCCCGAGCCGTTCGGCGCGCGACGTATCCCACGCGCCGGGCCAGCTGCCGACGATCTTCTCGATGCGCTCGTCGGGCTGCCGCACAATGCGGCTCGCGACCGCCTCGCCCGCGACCTCGCGCAGTGCCGCGATCATCTCGTCGACGCTGACCGACAAGCCAGGCAGGTTCAGCACGCGTTGCTTGCCAAGCGCGGCGCCATCGAGTTCGAGGCCGGCGATAAGACCCTCGATCGCCTTGCGCGGCGACAGCAACCACAGCCGCGTCGAACCGGCGACCGGACACACGGCCTCCTCGCCATTGAGCGGCTCGCGGACGATGCCGCTCGCGAACGACGACGCCGCCGCATTCGGCCGCCCCGCCCGCACGCTGATGGTCGGCAGCCGCAGCACGCGGCCGTCGACGAAACCGCGCCGCGAATAATCGTTGAGCAGCAGCTCCGCGATCGCCTTCTGCGCGCCGTACGACGACTGCGGATTGAGCGCGGTGTCGTCCTGCACGACTGCAGGCAGATCGCCACCGTAGACCGCGACCGAACTGGTGAACACGACGCGCGGTTGGTGCCCGCGCTGCCGGCAGATTTCGAGCAGCAGCCGCGACGCATCGAGATTGATGCGCATGCCGAGATCGAAGTCCGCCTCGGCCTGGCCGCTGACGATCGCAGCGAGATGAAAGATCGCCGAGGTTTGATCGTCGATCACGCGTTCGAGCACACTGCGCTCCGCGATATCGCCGACTTCGGTGCGCACGCGCGCATCGCCGAAATCGTGCGCGCGCACGACGTCGAGCAACACGAGCCCGGTAATCGCTTGCGGTGCGCCGTGCGCATCTTTCAGTGCGCCACGCGCGAGCAGCTCGCGCGCGAGACGCTGGCCGAGAAAACCGGCACCGCCGGTGATCAGTACTTTCATGGTTACGTGTGCGTCAGTGGTTGTCGGAAAGAGTCAACGCCCCGCATCGAGATAAGGCTTCAGCCAGCCAAGCCCCGCCGAGGTTCCCGCGCGCGGCCGGTATTCGCAGCCGATGTAGCCGTCGTAGCCGAGCGCATCGATCAGATCGAACAGGTACGGGTAGTTCAGCTCACCGATGTCGGGCTCGTGCCGCTCGGGCACACCCGCAACCTGGATGTGACCGATGCCGGCCATATCGCGTTTGAGCTTCGTCGCGAGATCGCCCTCGACGATCTGGCAGTGATAGCAATCGAACTGCACCTTCAGATTCGGCGCGCCGACTTCGGCGCAGATCGCTTGCGCGTCGTCCTGTCGATTCAGGAAATAGCCGGGCATGTCGCGCGTATTGATCGGCTCGATGACGACCGTGATCTGTTCGGCTTGCGCGGCCCGCGCGGCATAGACGAGGTTGTTCAGATACACGTCGCGTTGTGTTTTGCGCTGCGTTTCGCCCGCTTGATCGCCGGCGATCAACCCCGCCATCACATGCAGCTTGCGATTGCCGAGCACGCGCGCGTACTCGAGTGCCGTGTCGATGCCGCGGCGGAAGTCGTCCTCACGGCCCGGCAACGACGCAAGGCCGCGCTCGCCGCCGCTCCAGTCGCCGGGTGGCGCATTGAACAGCGCCTGCGTGAGGCCATGCGCGTCGAGCCGCGCCTTCAGCTCGCCCGGGCGGAACTCGTAGGGAAACAGGAATTCGACCGCGTTGAAGCCGTCGCGCGCGGCGGCGGCGAAGCGATCGAGGAACGCGTGCTCGTTGTACATCATCGACAGATTGGCGGCGAAGCGAGGCATGGCGGCAACTCCTTCAAGACAGTGCGATACGGTGCGCGGCGTTCATCGGCAATGCGCGCTGCTACCAGCGCGCGCCGAACACGGCACGGAGTTCTTCGATCGCGGCGGCGTCGAGCGGCGCGGGCCGCGGATTCGTCATCAGCCACAGGCGCGCGGTCTCCTCGAGTTCTTCGAGCGCATACGACGCGTGCGCGACCGAGCGCTCCCACACTACCGGCCCCAGACGTTCGAGCAACACCGCGCGCACTCGATCGGCCAGCGCGGCGATCTGCGCGGCCACTCGGGGATCACCCGGACGTTCGTAGCGAATCAGCGGTACGTGGCCCACTTTCATCACGTAGTACGGTGTGATCGGCGGCAGCACGTCCGCTTCGCTCCATACGCCCGCGAGCGTCAACGCGACCAGATGCGTCGAATGGGTATGGACGATGCCGCGCGCCTCGCCGTTGCGCGCATAGATACCGCGATGCAGCGCCAGCGTTTTCGACGGCTTGCCGCCCGACACCGCGTGGCCGTTTGCATCGACCTTCGCGATGTCGGCGGGATCGAGGCGGCCGAGGCACGCGTCGGTCGGGGTGATCAGCCAGCCGTCGTCAAGCCGCGCGCTGATGTTGCCGGCGCTGCCGACCGTATAGCCGCGCTGATACAGGCTCGCGCCGACCGCGCAGATTTCCTCGCGAACGCGCGCTTCGGCGCAGGTGTGAAGTGCCGGTGCGTCGCTCATTGCGCGGCTCCGTCGAGATGGCGCAGGGCCTTGTCGAAGAAGTCCGTGGTGCCGAAATTACCGGATTTCAGCGCGAGTGCGAGCGGCTCGGCGCCGGTCGTCGCCGTGGCCGGCACGCCCGGATCGATCTGCGCGCCGATGCGCAGCATGCGCACGTCGAGCGCCTGCACGACGGCGCCCGAAGTCTCGCCGCCCGCGACGACGAACTTGCGCACTCCTCGTTCGCGCAGACCGCGCGCAATCGCCGCCAACGTCTTCTCGACCAGATGCCCGGCCTCGTTGACGCCGAGTTCGCGCTGCACGGCCTGCACTTCGTCGGGCGATGCGGTCGCATAGACCAGCACCGCTTCCGCGTGCACGAAGCGCTGTTGTGCGAACGCGAGCGCCTCGCCGACGACGTCCTCGCCGCGCGCCGCCGCGAGCGGATCGATGCGGAACGCGGGCCGTGTCGCGCACCAGGCGGCGACCTGAGCGTTGGTCGCCGTCGACGCACTGCCCGCGAGCACCGCCGACAAACCTTCTATACGCGGCAATTGCGCGGCATGGGTTTGCTCGCCGAGCAGACCCGCGCGCCGGAAGTTGGCGGGCAAACCAAGCGCGACGCCGGAGCCGCCGGTGATCAGCGCGAGGTCCGCGCAGGCCGCGCCGAGCGTGTGCAGATCGGCGTCGGACACCGCATCGGCAATCGCGATGCGCACGCCGTCGGCGCGCAACGCGGCGAATGCGGCACGCACGGCCGCATCGCCTTGCGCGAGCTGGTGGTAACGCACGAGCCCGACCTTCGATTGCGTTTGCCGCCGCAGCACGCGCACGAGGTTCGCGTCGCGCATCGGCGTCAGCGGATGGTTTTCCATGCCCGACTCATTCAGCAGCGCATCGCCGACGAACAGATGACCGCGAAAAATCGTGCGGCCGTTCTCGGGAAACGCGGGACACGCGATCGTGAACGACGCGCGCCCAGCGAACTCGGCGGACAGCGCATTCAGCAACGCATCGGTCACCGGGCCGATGTTGCCCGCATCGGTCGAATCGAAGGTCGAGCAGTACTTGAAGAAGAATTGCCGGCACCCTTGCGCGCGCAGCCAGGCGAGCGCGGCCAGCGATTGCGCGACCGCGTCGGCGGCCGGGATCGTGCGCGACTTCAGCGCGACGACGAGCGCGTCGGCGCCAAGCGCTGCGTTGGAGGTGGGCACGCCGATCGTCTGCACCGTGCGCATGCCACCGCGCACGAGCATGTTGGCGAGATCGGTGGCGCCGGTGAAGTCGTCGGCGATGCAGCCGAGCAGCGCGGGTTTCGTTTGAGCCGTCATGACCTCTCCCTCGCCTATTGCTTCGTCGGCAATTCGATGCCTGGGAAAATCTTCACGACCGCCGAGTCGTCTTCGCCACCGTGGCCCGCCGTCGACGCCATCATGAACATCTGATGCGCGGCCGCCGACAGCGGCAGCGGAAACTTCGTGCGACGCGCGGTATCGAGCACGAGGCCGAGGTCCTTGACGAAAATATCGACCGCCGACAGCGGCGTGTAGTCGCCCGCGAGAATATGCGGCACGCGGTTCTCGAACATCCACGAATTGCCCGCGCTGTGCGTGATCACATCGAACAGCGCGTCCGGGTCGACACCTTCGCGCAGGCCGAGCGCCATTGCCTCGGCGGCCACCGCGATATGCACGCCGGCCAGCAGCTGGTTGATGATCTTCACCTTCGAGCCTGCGCCATGCGTGGCGCCAAGCCGATACACGTTGCCGGCGATCGCGGCGAGCACGTCTTCGCACGCGGCATAAGCGGCCGCGGGACCGGACGTCATCATCGTCATCTCGCCCGACGCGGCGCGCGCCGCGCCGCCCGACACCGGCGCATCGAGCATCTGCAGACCGGCCGCCTCGACGCGCTTGCCGAGATCGCTCGCGAACTCCGGCGCGACCGTGGCACTCGCGATCACGACGCCGCCCGGCTTCATGGCCGCGAGCGCGCCGTGCTCACCGAACAGCACGGCCTCGGTTTGCGCCGCATTCACGACCAGCGTGATCACGACCTCGCACTGCGCGCCGAGCTCCGCGGGCGTCGCACAGCCGATGCCCCCTTCATCGACGAACGCCTGCAGCGCGTCGCGCCGCAAGTCGCACGCGTGGACCCTGAAGCCCGTACGCAACAGCGAGCGCGCGACGCCGAGCCCCATGGCCCCCAAGCCAATGACACCGACATTTCTCGACATGCATGACCTCTATGGATGGGTGCCGCATTCGTGGGTTCGCGCGCGTCGGAATCACCGCGCGCCTTCAGCGCGTCAGACGATGCCCGCCTCGGCAAGCCGCCGCGCCGCGTTGTACAGATGCGTCTGCGCGGCATTGCGCGCCGCCATCGGATCGCCGGCGCGAATCGCCGCGGCGATCGCCGCGTGCTCCTCGCGCACCTGCCGCGAGAAGTCCTCGCGCAGCGCCTCGTTGCGGCGCGTGACGACCGTGCCCGCTTCGAGGTACTGATTGAGGAACGTCAGCGTCTTCAGGAAATACGGATTGCCCGTAGCCGCCGCGATCGCGCGATGAAACGCGACGTCTTCGGCGACGCCGTCTTCGCCATTGCCGACCGCGCGCTCGATGCGCGCGAGCGCGGCGTCGATCGCGGCCATCTCGGCATCGCTGCGGCGCATCGCGGCTTCGGACGCGACCTCCGCCTCGATCGCGCGACGCAGCGCGAGGATCTGCACGACCGAGCCCGGCTCCACGGCTTCCGCGTAGTCGATTCGCAGCGGGCGGATCGCCCCGTGCCCGGCGACGAACACGCCACTGCCCTGGCGCGGCTCGACCACCCCCTCGTTCTTCAGTCGCGACAGCGCCTCGCGAATCACCGTGCGGCTTACGCCGAACTGTTGTGCGAGCACGGCTTCGGTCGGCAGCCTGGCGCCGCGCGCGAAGGTGCCCTTGTCGATCTGCTTCAGCAGTTGCTGCGCGACTGTGTCGCTCAAAGCGCGCGCGGGAATCTTGTCGAACATGGCGAATCGGTTGGACCGGGTGTCTCGAACTAGTCAGGTTATCGGGTCATCATACAAATTTGGAACGCGAATCGCATCCACGCAAACCCTGGGGTTTTTGCACGAATCGGCGTTATTTGGCGAAATAGAAGGCTTAAGCTATCGTCTCGCCTTTGCGCCGCAACGCAAAACGCGTCGCGCGTCCTTCGCGCGCACTCTTCCGAACCCACGATCAAGGTCCATGAGCAAAGCCCTGCCGCCGTCTTCCGTCGCGCCCGCCAACGCCGAACCGGCCCCGGAGAAACCGGGCGACTCGTACGTGCAGTCGTTCGCGCGTGGCCTCGCGGTCATCCGCGCGTTCGACGCCACGCGGCCTGAACAGACGCTCACCGACGTTGCCGCGGCGACTGGCCTCACGCGCGCCGGCGCGCGCCGGATCCTGCTGACGCTGCAAACACTCGGCTATGTGGAAGCCGAGGGACGCCTGTTCCGTCTGACGCCGAAGATTCTCGACCTCGGCTTCGCGTATCTGACCTCGATGCCGTTCTGGAATCTCGCCGAACCGGTAATGGAAAGCCTGTCGGCGCAGGTGCACGAAAGCTGCTCCGCGGCCGTGCTCGATCGCACCGAGATCGTCTACGTGCTGCGCGTGCCGACTCACAAGATCATGACGATCAACCTGTCGATCGGCAGCCGCCTGCCCGCGTACTGCACGTCGATGGGCCGCGTGCTGCTTGCCTCGCTCGACGACGAGACGCTCGACGCGACGCTGAACTCGACGCCGCTCTACGCGCACACGCCGCGCACCGTCACCGACAAGCAAGAGTTGAAGACGCTGATCGAGCAGGTGCGTCGCCAGGGGTGGGCGATCGTCGATCAGGAGCTCGAAGGCGGCTTGATTTCGCTGTCCGCGCCGATTCGCAATCGCCAGGGCCGCGTGATCGCCGCGATGAACATCAGCGGCAACGCACAGCGCAATTCGGCCAAACAGATGGTGAAGGCGTTCCTGGAACCGCTGCAGCGAGCCGCGCAGACAGTCTCGGAGATGGTCGCGCGGCGCGGCTAATGAACGCTTCGTGGCTCTGGCCGCGCGGTGACGAGCAGCCGGGCGCGCACGCCTCGTGCGCGCCGCGGCGTGTGCATCAAGCGCTCACTGCGCGAGATAGCGCTCCACCAGCCGTGCCCAGAACGCCGCGCCGATCGGCAGACTGCGGTCGTTGAAGTCGTAGTGCGGGTTGTGCACCATGCAGCCGTCCTCGCCGACGCCATTGCCGATGCGCAGGAACGTGCCCGGCCGCTTCTGCAGCATGAATGCAAAGTCCTCGCTACCCATCAGGATGTCGGTCTGCTCGACCACCTTGTCTTCGCCCACCAGTTCGCGCGCGACCTGCACCGCGAAATCCGTTTCGGCATCCGTATTGATGACGACCGGATAGCCTTCGATGTACTCGACGTTCGCCGTGCCGCCATAGCTTGCGGCCTGCGACTCGGCCAACTCAGTGATGCGCTTCTTCAGCAACGCGCGCACCTCGGGGCTGAACGAGCGCACGCTGAGCTCGAGCCGCGCGCTGCTGGAAATCACGTTGTTCGCGGTGCCCGCGTGCATCGAGCCGACCGTCACCACGGCGGGCTGCGACGGATCGACGTTGCGCGCGACGATCGTTTGCAGCGCCATCACGATGCTCGCGGCGACCACGACCGGATCGACGGTCAGATGCGGACGCGCCGCATGGCCGCCGACGCCTTCGATCGTGATGATCGCCTTGTCGCCCGCCGACATGAACGGTCCCTTGCGGAACAGCAACACGCCCGGCTCGGCTCCCGGATGGTTGTGCAGGCCGAACACGGCGTCGCACGGGAAGCGCTCGAACAGGCCGTCGTCGATCATCTTCAGCGCACCGCTGTCGATGCCGCTTTCCTCGGCCGGCTGGAAATACAAATGCACGGTGCCCGAGAATTTGCGCGTGGCCGCGAGACGTTGCGCGGCGCCGAGCAGGATCGTGGTGTGGCCGTCGTGGCCGCACGCGTGCATCTTGCCGTGGGTGCCGCTCGCGTACGGCAGGCCGGTCTGTTCGATGATCGGCAACGCGTCCATGTCCGCGCGAATGCCGATGCTGCGCTTGCCGTCACCCTCTTTCAGCGTGCCGACCACGCCGGTCTTGCCGACCCCGCGCGTGACCTGCCAGCCCCACTGTTCGAGTCTTTCCGCGACGAGCGCCGCGGTCTGCACTTCCTCGTACGCGAGTTCCGGATGGTGGTGAATGTGATGGCGAATCTCGCGCAGGCTCGCGGCGGCGGGTTCCAGATCGGACACTTCGGTCAAACGCGGGGTCTCGTTCATAGCTTCGTATGGCTCCAGTGAGTAGCCTCGCACTATAGCCACGCTGTTTTGTTCGAATAAGATGCTATTTTTTTCACCCTGATTAACAGGCCTTATATACGGGGTTACCCTTATGAAGCTGCAGCAGTTGCAGGCCTTCGTCGCCGCCGCGCATCACCGCAGTTTGCGCGCCGCCGCGCGTGAGCTTGGCGTCACGCAGCCGGCCGTCACGCATACGATTCGCGAGCTGGAAAGCGCGCTCAACGCCGCCCTGATGGTGCGCAGCGTGCGCGGCATCGAGCTGACCGCGTGCGGGCTCGCGCTGTTGCCGCGCGCCGAGCAGCTGCTCGGCGACATGCGCCGCACGGTCGAGGCCGTCGAGCAGGTGAAGGGCGAACTGGCCGGCAAGGTCAGCGTCGGCACGATGCCATCGCTCGCGCTGACGGTACTGCCGCATGCGGTGTCGAGCTTTCGCGAGCGGATGCCGCTCGTGAGTCTGCATCTGGAGGAAGTGACCGTGCCCGACGCGCTCGCGCGTCTGCGCAACGGCGCGCTCGATCTCGCGGCGATCCATCACGTTCTGGCATTGGATAACGATCTGGTGCAGGTGCCGCTGTACTCGACGCAGTTCGTCGTCACGATGCGCGCCGGCCATCCGCTCGCGAACGTCACGCGTCTGTCCGAGCTGCTCGACGCCGAGTGGATCGTCACGGTGGGCGCCGACCACTTCCCGCACAGCGTGATGATGGCGATGTTCAGCGCGCACGGCTTGCCGGTACCGAAGCGCTTGCTGCGCGCGCCGTCGTCGTTTGCAGTCACGCTCGGGCTCGTGTCGCAGACCGACGTGATCAGTTGCTTCACGCGGCCGCTTGCGCAGAGGGTCGCGCCGCTCGGCATTCGCGTCGCACAGATCGAAGACGCGCTGCCGAACTACGATCTGAGCATCATCTCGCGACGCGATCTGCTGCCGACGCCGGCCGTGCAGCAGTTCGTCGCATGTTTGCGGCAGGTGACGCGGGAGCGGATGGGAGCCGTGCAGTAAGGCCGCGTGCTTGCGCTACGCGCTCACCTGCTCCTTGAGCACCGTGATCAATGCGTGCCCCGCTTCTTCGAGCGCGCCGGAGTTGTCGATCGTCGTGGAGCGCACGCCGGCCGGCAACGCAAACGGCGCGCGCCGCGCGAGCCGCGCCGCGACCTGCTCCGACGATTCGCGCGCCCGCGCGCCGAGCCGTGCTTCGAGAATATGCGGCGCGGCGCTCACGTGCACCACCTCCGCGCGTGGATAGCGCGCGAGCGCATGCTGCAGGTACTGCCGCGAGCCGTTGACGACCACCGTGCAGCCGCGCGCGAGCCACGCATCGAGTTCGATGCCGATGCCATAGCGCAGCGAATGGCTCGACCATTCGAGCGCGAACAGGCCAAGCACCGAGCGCGCGGCGAACTCCTCGACGCTTAGTGCAACATGCACCTCGCCATTGCCGCTCGGCCGCGTGATGTAACGATGCGCGAATACGAGCGGCTCCCCGGCGAGCCGCATGCGCGCGAACTGCAGCAGCGAATCCTTGCCCGCGCCCGACGGCCCCATCACATAGATCAAACGCCCAGTCATTGGCTGCTCACCTCGTCTTGCTGCTCGTCAGTGCGATCGCCAGGTTGCGCGCCGTGGCTGAACGGCAGCGGCTGCCAAAGCACGAACGGCTCGCCCGCCGCCGGCTCGACGAACAGCGCGGCCTGATCGACAGCGAGCGGCCCGAGCGCGGGCGTGCGCTCCCGCCACCATGCGATCAGCGTCGCGCGCTCGTCGGCATCGGCGAGCGAACTGGACAACGTCATATGAAAACGGAACTCGTCGAACACGTACGGATAGCCCCATTGCAACAGCAACGCACGTCGGCGTTCGCTGAGCGGCGCGGCGAGCCGTCGCTCGAGATCGGCCGCGGACGGCCGCGCGCGCAGCCTGTCGAGCGACTGCAGCGCGTTCGACGCGAGCTCGCCAATGCGCGTCTCGCCATCTGCATCGGCCGGTCGCAACGCGACGAAGTCGCCCAGCGTGGCCGCTTCTACCGGCAACGTGAACGGCCGCTGCGCGAGCGCCCAGGCTCGCGCGGCCGCGAGCACGTCGGGCTGCGTGACGCCGGCGCCGAGCCGGAACGGGGCGACCAGCGTGCCATGCCAGCCATAGCGGCGCGGCGCGTCGGTCAGCGCGGCGAGCGGGCGCGTCAGGCCTGGCGGCTGCGGCTGCGCGCGGCGCTCGCCGCTTCGCGCATCGCGGCCGAGCCATGTCGAGCCGGCCTGCCACCACGCCGATTCAACCGACGGCGCGTAGTACAGCGCAAAGCGCGCTTCGGCACTCCATGCGGGGCCGCTCACAGGTCATGCTCCACGAGCAGTTGCACGCGATCGGCCGCGAAATGCGTGAAGCCGTATTTGACCGGCGTGCCCTGCAGATCGACGTCGACGTTCTCGACCCACAGCACCGGCTGCTGACGGTTGATGTTGAGCCGCCGCGCGACTTCCGGCTCGGGCAGCACGCTGCCGATGCGGCTCCACTTGCGCAGATAATCGTCCACGCCGAATTCGGCCAGCGCTTTCGTCGTGCCGCCGAGGCGTTGCACGACCTCCGGCAAATCCGGAAAACGCGCGGCCGGATACCAGCTGCGCGCGTATGTGAGCGGTACGCCGTCCGACTCGTTCAGCGATTCGATGCGATAGACCGCCGCGCCCGCGCGCAGACCCAACGCCTTCGCGACACTGGGCTCGGCCTTCACGCGCGCGGCCGACAGCATCGTGCCCGCGGGCGAGTGGTGTTGTTGACGCAGGTTTTCGGTGAAACGCGTACGGCGGCCGATCGAATAGTCGATCGCACCGGGCTGCACGAACGTGCCACGCCCCTGCTCGACGCTGACGAGGCCGAGCGCGGCGAGGCCGAGCATCGCGCGGCGCACCGTGTGACGGTTGACGTCGAAGCGCTTCGCCAACTCACCCTCGCTCGGCAGCCGCCCTTCTTCGCCGAACCCGCTTGCCGTGATCTCTGCGGCGAGAATCTGTTCGATCTGTCTCCAGACGGCCACGCCCGCGCCGCGTTCGAGCGTCGTGGCCGGCGCCGCGCTGTCGTTCGATGTCATGGTGCTGTCATTCCCTTCGGTTCAAATGATCGCCATGACGTGCATTGTAGTGCGCGGGCCGTGATGAAAATATGAACGTCCGCCGCGCACAACAGTCCAGACAAGTATGCTTATAAACGTCTAGACGTTTAGATGAATAGATGCTTCAATGCCCACTCGCTGGATCGACAGGAAATCCGATGAGCCCGAGTTCCGTTCCGCCCCGTCCATCTTCTTCGCCGTTGCCGGCCGTGTCTTCGGCGGCGCGGCGCGCCTGGATGGCCGTGCTGGCGCGCACGCCGCGCGCCGACCTCGAAGCCGCGCTGCAGCGCGCGCTGCAAGGCCGCCCCACCCCCGCCTACGACTGGCTGCGCCCCCCTGAAATCGGCCTCGCGATGGTGCGCGGGCGCATCGGCGGCAGCGGCGATCCGTTCAATCTCGGCGAAGCCACGGTTACGCGCGCCACGCTGCGTCTGCATGCCAGCGGCGACGCCGAAGCCACCGTCGGCGTCGCCTGTCATCTGGGACGCGACCGCCGTCGCGCCGAACTTGCCGCGCTCGCCGATGCCTTGCTGCAGATGCCCGAGCATCACGACAGCCTGCATCGTCGATTGATCGAGCCATTCGCCGCGCAACAGCAGGCCCGGGGCGCGCAACAGCAACAGGACGTCGCGGCGACGCGCGTCGAATTCTTCACGATGGTGCGAGGCGACTGATGGAACGTTCACCGATTGCGTTGTCCACGCTGACGCCGGGTTTCGCGGACCCGGTCCACGATACCCAGGCCGTGTTTCGCACGCTGCTCGACGCGTTGTCGCGGCCCGGCACGATCGGCGTGATCCGCGACGTGCTGCCCGAGTTGCGCAACACGCCGGTCGAACCCGCCGCGTTTGCCGCACTGCTGACGCTCTGCGACTACGCGACGCCGGTGTGGCTCGCGCAGCCTGATCCCGCGCTCGCGTCGGCGTTGCGTTTTCATACCGGCGCGCCGCTCGTCGATGCGCCCGGCAATGCCGCATTCGTGTATGTGCACGATGCCGACGCGTTGCCATCGCTCGAAAGCTTCGCGCCCGGCAGCGCCGAGTCACCGGAACAATCGGCCACGTTGCTGATCCGCGTCGACGCGCTGACGGGCGGCGCAGCGGTCACGCTGAGCGGCCCCGGCATTCTGGATGCCGAAACGATTTCGCCGGTCGGTCTTCCCGCGCGGTTCTGGCAAGAACGCGCAATGCTCGCGCCGCTGTTTCCGTGCGGCATCGACTGTTATCTGGTTTGCGGCCCGCGCGTGATCGGCCTGCCGCGCACAACCGAAGCGAAGGTGAACTGATGTACGTTGCCGTCAAAGGTGGAGAACGCGCGATCGAAGCGTCGTGGCGCCTGCTCGACAAAGCGCGCCGCGGCGATACGCGGATCGCCGAACTGAGCGTCGCGCAGATTCGCGAGCAGTTGCGGCTCGCGGTCGCACGCGTGATGACCGAAGGCTCGGTCTACGACGAGGAGCTTGCGGCGCTCGCCATCAAGCAGGCGGCCGGCGATCTGGTCGAGGCGATTTTCCTGCTGCGCGCGTATCGCACCACGTTGTCGCGCTTCGGCTATACGCGCGCCATCGATACCGAAACGATGCAGGTCGAACGGCGCATCTCGGCGACGTTCAAGGACCTGCCCGGCGGCCAGTTGCTCGGCGCGACCTATGACTACACGCAGCGTCTGCTCGATTTCGCGTTGCTGGCCGATGGTGATGACGCGCGGCAGGACGTGACGCGCGGCAACGCGCCCGTTCCGCAAGAACCGCCAGCGCCAGAATCGATGCCGCGCGTCGTGTCGCTGCTCGACAAGGAAGGCCTGATCGAACAGGAGCGCCCGACTCCCGACGGCGCGGAACCCGGCGACCTGTCGCGTGAACCGCTCGCGTTTCCGGCGAGCCGCGCGACGCGTCTGCAAAATCTCGCGCGTGGCGACGAAGGCTTTCTGCTCGCGATGGGCTATGCGACGCAACGCGGCTACGCGCACTCGCATCCGTTCGCGGGCGAGATCCGCTTCGGCACGATCGCGGTCGAGATGGACCTCGACGAACTCGGCGAAGCGGTCGACATCGGCGATATCGACATCACCGAATGCCAGATGATCAACCAGTTCGCGGGCAGCGGCACGGTGCCGCCCACCTTCACGCAGGGCTACGGCCTCGCGTTCGGCCACTCGGAACGCAAGGCGATGGCGATGGCGCTCGTCGATCGCGCGTTGCGTGCCGAAGAACTCGGCGAGACGCTCGCGTCACCGACGCAGGACATCGAGTTCATGCTGTCGCATAGCGACAACGTCGAGGCGTCGGGCTTCGTGCAGCACCTGAAGCTGCCGCATTACGTCGACTTCCAGGCGGAGCTGGAACTGGTGCGGCGTTTGCGCGCGCAGCATCACAGCAACGATGAAACAAGCCGCGCCACCGACAAGGAGCAGGCAGCATGAACGCGCCCGACACCGCTGTTGCCAACACCTCATACGACACCGCCGCGCACGGCTACAACTTCGCGTATCTCGACGAGCAGACCAAGCGCATGCTGCGCCGCGCGCTGCTGAAGGCAGTCGCCGTGCCGGGCTACCAGGTGCCGTTCGCGTCGCGCGAAATGCCGCTGCCGTACGGCTGGGGCACCGGCGGCATCCAGGTGACGGCCGCGATCATCGGCAGGACGGACACGCTGAAGGTCATCGATCAGGGTTCCGACGAAACCACCAACGCCGTCAACATCCGCCGCTTCTTCGCGCGCACCACGGGTGTGGCGACCACGCGGCACACGAGCGAAGCGACGATCATCCAGACGCGGCACCGGATTCCCGAAACGCCGCTGACCGAGCGGCAGATCCTCGTCTATCAGGTGCCGATGCCCGAGCCGCTGTACCGGCTCGAGCCGCGCGTCGCCGAATGCAAGAAGCTGCATGCGCTCGCCGATTACGGGCTGATCAGCGTGAAACTGTACGAGGACATCGTGCATCACGGCAGCATCGCGACCACCTACGACTACCCGGTGATCGTCAATCATCGCTATCTGAGCTCGCCGTCGCCGATCCCGAAGTTCGACAATCCGAAGATGCATATGAACGCCGCGCTGCAACTGTTCGGCGCGGGCCGCGAGCGCCGCATTCACGCGATTCCGCCTTATACGCCGGTGCGCAGCCTCGACTTCGACGATCATCCGTTCGAAGTGCAGAAGTGGCAGCACGCGTGTGCGCTGTGCGGATCGAAGGAAAGCTTTCTCGACGAGATGATCGTCGACGATGCGGGCACGCGCATGTTCGTATGCTCGGACAGCGACTACTGTCACGGGCGGCGCGGCGATGGCGATAGCGACGGCGACGGCGCTATCGAAGCGCAAGCGCCGCTGCCCCACGCCACGCGCGAAGGAGAATCCGCATGACGCCGCTTCTGAGCGCACGCGCGCTCACCAAACAATATGGCGGCCGCAACGGTTGCCGCAACGTGAGTTTCGATCTGTATCCGGGCGAAGTGCTGTGCATCGTCGGTGAATCGGGTTCGGGCAAGACCACGCTGCTCAACACGCTGGCGCTGAAGACCGAGGCCGATAGCGGCTCGCTGCACTACACCGCGTCGCATGGCGACTCGCTCGATCTGCGCGCGCTGTCCGAGCCGCGCCGCCGTCTGCTGACGCGCACCGAGTGGGGCTTCGTGCAGCAGAATCCGCGCGATGGCCTGCGCAGCGGCGTATCGGCCGGCGCCAACATCGGCGAGCCATTGATGGCGGTCGGCGCGCGCCACTACGGCGAAATTCGCCGCACAGCCACGCAATGGATGGAGCACGTCGAGCTCGACCCCACTCGCATCGACGAATTCCCCGCCGCGTTTTCGGGCGGTATGCAGCAACGTCTGCAGATCGCGCGCAATCTCGTCACCGGTCCGCGTCTGGTGTTCATGGACGAACCGACCGCCGGTCTCGACGTGTCCGTGCAGGCGCGTCTGCTCGATTTGCTGCGCACGCTGAGCTCGACGCTGCATCTGTCGGTGCTGATCGTCACGCACGATATCGGCGTCGCGCGTCTGCTCGCACATCGGCTGATGGTGATGCAGGCGGGCGAAGTGGTCGAGGCGGGTCTGACCGATCAGGTGCTCGACGATCCGCAGCACCCGTATACACAAACGCTGGTTTCCTCGGTTCTGCCGGTTTGAGGCTCACGATGCAATCCACTGAGGTAGTCACTGAGGTAGTCAATGAAGCAGGCAGCGATGCACGCCACGGCGAGCGCGCTTTCGCCGACAACGCGGCGCTGATGCTGCGCGCCATCGGCATCGGCAAGACTTTCACGCTGCACGGCCAGGGCGGCGTGCGGATCGACGCGCTCGCGAACGTGTCGCTCGAGGTCGAGCGCGGTGAATGCGTGGTGCTGGTCGGGCCGTCGGGTGCGGGCAAGAGCACGCTGCTGCGCTGTCTGTACGGCAACTATCTGGCGAGCAGCGGCTCGATTGCGATTCGCGACACCAGCGATCACGGCCGGCCCATTGCAATCACCCGTGCCGAACCGCGTGACGTGCTGCGGCTGCGCCGTCGCGTGGTCGGCTATGTGAGCCAGTTTTTGCGCGTGATCCCGCGCGTGCCGACGCTCGCGCTCGTCGCCGAGCCGCTGGTCTTGCACGGCGTCGCCGAACCCGAAGCCAGCGCGCGTGCCGCTGAATTGCTCGCGCGGCTGAACGTGCCCGAGCGTTTGTGGTCCCTCGCGCCCGCGACGTTTTCGGGCGGCGAGCAGCAACGCGTGAACATCGCGCGAGGTTTGATCGCCGAACATCCGCTGTTGCTGCTCGACGAACCGACCGCTTCGCTCGATGCGGAAAACCGCGACGTTGTGGCCGATCTGATCGTCGAGGCGCGCGAGCGCGGCGCGGCGATCGTTGGTATCTTTCACGACGAAGAGACCCGCAACAAGGTCGCGACGCGCCGCCTGGAACTGCGGCCGCCGCTGCGGCACTAAATTGACACCAGTCCCGACTGACTACGGAGCAAGTCGATGTTGATCAGTAACGCTCGCATCGTGACGCGAGACGAAGAATTCATTGGCACCGTGCGCGTGGAAGACGGCGTGATTCGCGACGTCGAACGCGGCGCGGGTTTGGCGCGCGACGCCGAAGACTGGGACGGCGATTATCTGCTGCCCGGTCTGATCGAACTGCATACGGACAACCTCGAGAAGCACCTCGTGCCGCGTCCCGGCGTCGAATGGAATACCGACGCGGCCTTCGTGATTCACGACGCACAGGTCGCCGCAGCCGGCATCACGACGGTATTCGACGCGCTCGCCATCGGCTCGCGCTCGAGCGTTGGGCTGCGTAACCGCGATGTGCAAACGCAATGCGCCGATTCGCTGCTGCGGCTGTCCACGCGTCGACTACTGCGCGCCGAGCACTTTCTGCATCTGCGCTGCGAGATCGCGACCGCCGACGTGCTCGAGGTATTCGATTCGCTGTGCGCGCATCCGCTGCTGCGGCTCGCGTCGGTGATGGACCATACGCCGGGCCAGCGCCAATGGCACGACCGCGAGCAATGGCGCCGCTTCCAGGAGCGCAACGGCAAGATGAGCGACGAGCGTGTCGCGAGCACGCTCGCCGAACTCGCGGTCGAACAGGAGCGTTACGCGGACGAGCACCGCCGCGAGATCGTCGCGCGTTGCCGGCGGCTCGGCATTCCGGTTGCGAGCCACGACGACACGCTGATCGAGCACGTCGAACAGGCGAAGGCCGAGGGCATCGTGCTCGCCGAATTCCCGACCACGCGGATCGCCGCGCAAGCCGCGCGCGAGCATGGCATCGCGACGATCATGGGCGCGCCGAACATCGTGCGCGGTGGCTCGCATTCGGGCAACGTGTCGGCGCTGGAACTCGCGCGCGCGGACCTGCTCGACATTCTGTCGTCGGATTACGTACCGTCGAGCTTGCTGACCGCGGTGTTCGATCTCGTCGAAAAAGCGGGCTGGTCGCTGCCGCGCGCGATGGCAACGGTCTCGGCCGAGCCGGCGCGCACCGCCGGTCTCACGGACCGCGGCGCGATCGAGCCCGGCCTGCGCGCGGACTTCGTGCGCGTGACGATGCTCGACAAGCTGCCGGTGCCGCGCGCGACTTATCGCGCAGGGGTGCGGATCGTTTGAGTGGGCTGGTTGAGCGCGCCTGACGCTCGATCACGCGTTGCTACAGTTGCAGCAAGAAGGCACTCGCGGCGCGATCGCGGCGTGGCAATAGAAAACCCTCAGCGGCGCGGGTAAAACCGCGTCACGCGGTGGGCTCCGCCTCGCGCCCCTCGGTCGCATCGCGCGCGGCGTGCGCCTGGGCGAGCTGGGCCTGGGCAGCCCTCGCCTGCCCAGCCTGTTCGTCGAGCCGCATGGCGAGCAGATCCTGATAGCGCAGATACGCGCAACGGCCGCCCGATTTCGCCGCATACATCGCGGCATCGGCGTTCAGCAGCAGTTCCTCGGCATTGCCGCTGTCGTGCGGGAACTCGCTGATGCCGATGCTCGCGCCGACCGTCATGCTATTGCCGTCGACGATCAGCGTTTCGTTCAGCGCGTCCATGATGCGCTCGGCGATTTCTGGCGTGACCTCGGCCGCGCGCTGCCCTTCGATCAGCACGATGAATTCGTCGCCGCCCAGCCGCGCGACCACGTCCCCGGCATACAGCACGTCCTTCAGACGGCGTGCGACCGCGACCAGCACCTTGTCGCCGACCGAGTGACCGAACTGATCGTTGATCTGCTTGAAGCGGTCGAGGTCGACGAACAGCACGGCGAGGCCTTCGCGGCGGAAGCTTGCCTCCTCGATCGCGTTCTCGAGCTTCTGCATGAACAGCATGCGGTTCGGCAAGCCGGTCAGCACGTCGTGCGAGGCCAGATGCGCGAGCTCGCTCTGCTTGCTGTGCAGCGTATCCATTTGCGCGCGGATTTCGCAACGCAAACGCTCGAAGCAGCGCGCGAGCACGCCGATTTCGTCGGTGCGTTTGAGCGGCAAGGTGTGCATCGCGTGGTCGGCGAACAGGTGCGTCGCCGCATACGCGAGCAGATGCAGCGGCTTGGTCAGCGCTCGCGCGAACAGGATCGCCAGCAGTACCGACAATGCGCTGAACACCAGCACCATGCGAATGATCCGCGTGCCGAGCTGATTGGCGCCGGTCAGCACGTCCTCGAGCGGCTTGGCGAGACCGAGCACGATGAAGCGGTTGCCCTCGGAACCGCCGAACGGCCGCCGCACGAACGCGAGCACACGGCCGGCCGCCTCGCCGGGTCTCGCGAGACCGTTGATGAGCACCTCGCTTTGGCGTTGCTCGAACAGCTGCTTCGTGGCCGGGAAGCTGTCCTGCATCAGCACGCGACGGCCGCGGTCGAAACCGAAGGTTTTCGACGCGTCGGGATGGATCAGGAAGTCGCCCCACTCGTTCGCCAGATAGACCTGATAGTCGCTCGGCAGATCGCTCTGCAAACGCCGCAGCATGCCGGCCAGATCGACATCGATTACGACGACGCCGACCACCGTGCCGCGCGCATCCGCGATCGGCGTGCCGAGACGCAGCGTCGGCTTGCCTTGCGCCGCATGCGTGCCGGATTCGTGATTGACCGAAATCGGCGACGTGTAGATGCGGCCCGGCGAAAACGCGAGCGTTTCGAATACGTAGGGAAACTGAGCTTTTTCCTGTAAATCGTCACCCTCTACACGCACGAGGCCATCGCTATCGCGATCGAAACGGATCAGTTCGAGACCGTGATGCTGCCGCGTGATCAGCCGCACCTGCAGATACTCCGGGTGGTGCAGCATGAAGCTCGAATACACCTGCGCGAGCCGCTCGCGGCCGAGGTTCGGGCCGATACCGTCGTCGGTCTGCGCGACGCTCACCGACGACGGCATCGTCGCGAGCACGAGCGCGTCCGCCGCGACGTCGTCGATCGATACCGCGATGCGCTGGCCGAGCAGCTCCGTCGACGTCTGCAGGCTGTGCTCCGCTTCGTTGACCAGCATCGTGCGATTCGCGCGATACGCGTAATAGCCGGTCGCGCCCGACGCCAGCACGCCGATGCACGCGAGCAGCACGGATAGCTTGAAGGTCAGGCCGCGATGCAGCATCAGAAGCGCTCCGAACGGTCGCCCGACACGATGCGCGTCCACAGTTGCTCGCGGCGCTCGATATCTTCCACCGGACTGATCCAGACGATGTGCGCGTTGGCGCTGCCTTCGGCCGGCTCGGTCAGCGTGTTCGCGAGCCCCTGGCGCTGTGTCAGCAACGCGCTCACGCTCGGCTCGAGCATGTAGTTGATCCACTCGAGCGCGAGCGGCTGGTCGCTCGCCGCGCGCGTCATCGACCAGCAATCGAGCCACGCGAGCGCGCCTTCGTCCGGAATCACGTAGCCGACGTCGGCGCCCGCACTCCGCAGCAACTGCACCTGCTGCGTGCCGTAGTTGCCGAACATCAACGCGGCCTTGTGCTGGATGAAGAACGCGGTCGCCTCCTCGGGCAGCGTGTAGTAGGTCAGCAGGTTGCGGCGCAGATCGACGAGCTTGTGCGCGATCGTGCGCATCTGCGCGGGGTCGAGTTGAAACGGATGCGGATAGCCGAGCGCAAGCGCGGTGAACGAGAAGTTGTGCTGCGCGCTATTGAAGTCGAGCACCTTGCCACGATAGCGCGGGTTCCACAGTTCGAGCATCGAATGCGGCGCAACCGGAATCTGCTTGCGATCGTAGATGAGTCCCATCGACGAATACGTGAACGGAATCGCGTATACCTTGCCCGCCGAGGTCAGGCCGTCGATCGAGCCGAGCGCCTGGAAACGCGGCAACTGCTTCTTCGTATTCGGCAGACTCGCGAGATCGAGCGGCGCGAGCAGATTCGCCTGCGTATAGCGGCGGATTTCGGCGGTGTTGGCGGCGAGTACGTCGAACGGCGGCGCGCCCTTGCTGTGCATCTGCGCCCACAGCGCCTCATCGGAATCGACGAGCGTGACCTCGACCTTCGCGCCGTAGCGCGCTTCGAACGCCTTCACGACGTCCGGGTCCGCATAGCCGGGCCATGCGAGAACGTGCAGCACTTTCTCGGCGGCCGCTGCGGGCGTCGCCGCGCCGAAACCCGCGCACAGCAATGCGCCTATCAGAACGCGCGACACGCGGGGTAAAACCCCGGAAAAAACGTCGCACGAAAATCCGGATGAGCCAATCGATGAAAATCCCGATGTAACGCTCGACAAAAAACCGTCAAAAAACCGGCGCTGCAATAATGCCGCGCGAGCCCGCACGCCGGTGCTCGCGATTCGTCGCTTGAAAGTCTGTTTACAACAGCCTGTTTGATCCGCCGTGAACAACATCGTGTGCATGCATAACACCGTTGAGCAGAAAGGCCATGTGAGCGAGCGCAAACGCGCGGAATTTGAATCTTGACGGCTGTCCGACGACCTGCGCCCGAGCGATCCCCGCCTCCGCGGGCGGCCGGCGTCCAACGCGGGGAGCATCGATGATAGCGCCAAAGCCTTTGTTTTTGCACCGGTTCGAAATGGCCGGGCAAAAATATCGGTGTTGGTAATAACGTGCAAGGCAATAGCCTCGAGGCCGTTCTTAATTAACGGCAAATTCAGCCGCGAGCTTTAACGATCCGTCCACGTTTCAAACTCGCGTTTCAAACCGGTTTTCGGCGAACTCTCGAGAAAACCGGCGTAAATCCCAGTCGATTACGCTCGCCGGCCCTTCGTATTACCGCTCGTGCATTGCATCCGCGTTACGCAAACCCTACCAACGGTGTACGATCCGGTCACACCGGCTGGGGCGCAAGCGTTGCTCTAGAGGGCCTCCTCCCGCGCCATCCGGTGTTTTACTAGCTTCCCAATATTTTTGAACTGATAAGCTTGGCGCGCGTTGCAGGCCACCCCGGCTTGCATCCTGACCAGAAGCCCGTTTGCGAGACGCGCCGGGCGTCCCAAGGCGGCACAACCGCCGAGGGCGTAATTGAACTACACCGAGGAGTAAAAACAGTGAAAAAACTGCTAGCGGCTTTGACGGTTGCTCTGCTTGCCACCGTCTCGATTGGCGCACACGCTAAAGATTGGTCGACGATCCGTTTTGGTGTTGATGCCAGCTATCCCCCGTTCGAGTCGAAAGGCGCGGACGGCAAGCTCGTTGGCTTCGATATCGACCTCGGCAACGAAATCTGCAAGCGCGTCGGTGCGAAGTGCGTGTGGGTGGAAAACGACTTCGACGGCATGATCCCGGCACTGAAGGCGAAGAAGTTCGACGGCGTGCTGTCGTCGATGTCGATGACGCCGCAACGCGCCGAACAGATCGCGTTCTCGTCGAAGCTGTTCAACACGCCGACGCGCCTCGTCGCGAAACAGGGCTCGGGCATCCTGCCGACCGCTGAATCGCTGAAGGGCAAGACGGTGGGCGTCGAACAGGGCACCATCCAGGAAACCTACGCGAAGACGTACTGGGAACCGGCGGGCGCGAAAGTCGTGCCGTATCAGAACCAGGACCAGGTCTACGCCGACCTGATCTCGGGCCGTCTGGACGCAGCGCTGCAAGACGCGGTGCAGGCTGACCAGGGCTTCCTGAAGACCCCGCGCGGCAAGGGCTTCGCGTTCGTCGGCAAGGATCTCGACGATCCGAAGATCCTCGGCAATGGCGCCGGCATCGGCATGCGCAAGGAAGACACCGATCTGAAGGTGAAGGTCGACAAGGCGATCGCCGACATGATCAAGGACGGCACCTACAAGAAGATCGAGAAGAAGTACTTCGACTTCGACGTGTACGGCAGCTAAATCGCCCACGCGCGCCGCACGGCGCGCCGGCAGCTTGTCCGAAACGGGCTCCGCGACGCGGAGCCCGTTTTGTTTTTGCGGCTCCACATCTAGCCGCATCAAGCCACATCGTGTGGCATATCGGCTAAGATCGTGCGAGACGCGGCCCCCCGTGAGACAGGTTGCCGCGGTCCGCGCATGCGGACCACGCGCGCTGCCGGCGCGCATCTTTCCCCTTGCAATCAACCACCTAGCGCGGCTGCTCCGAACGGGCCGCGAAGCCAAAACCATGCAAACCCAGACCCATCCGCTGATTGCCCCGTCGCTTGGCACCGCCCGTGCACTGACGAGTTTCCACTACGGTCCCGGCGGCGGCCAGAAAATCTATATCCAGTCGTCCCTGCATGCGGACGAACTGCCCGGGATGCTGGTGTCGTGGTCGCTGCGCCGCAAGCTGGCCGCGCTCGAAGCCGCGGGCAAGCTGCGTGGCGAAGTCGTAGTCGTGCCGGTGCCGAATCCGATCGGCCTTAATCAGCATCTGCTCGGCCAGATGCTCGGCCGCTTCGAAACCGGCAGCGCGCAGAACTTCAACCGCAACTTCTACGACCTCGCGGAACTCGTGCAGCCGTTCATCGAATCGCGTCTGACCAGTGACATCGACGCGAACCGCACCGCCATCCGCACGGCGATGCGCGAAGCGCTCGACGCGCAGCAGCCGACCACCGAACTCGGCTCGCAACGCCTCGCGCTGCAAAAGCTCTCGTACGACGCCGACGTCGTGCTCGATCTGCATTGCGACTGGGAAGCCGCGATGCACCTGTACACCAATCCGGACCTGTGGCCCGAAGTCGAGCCGCTCGCGCGCTACCTGGACGCGAAGGCGTCGCTGCTCGCGCTGAATTCGGTCGGCAATCCGTTCGACGAGATCCACAGCTTCTGCTGGTCGGATCTGCGCAGCCGTTTCGGCGAGCGCTTCCCGATCCCGAACGGCGGCATCTCGGTCACGATCGAGCTGCGCGGCCAGCGCGATGTGTCGTACGAACTCGCGGAAAAAGACGCGCAGGCGATCATCGAGTATCTGACCTCGCGCGGCGTGGTCGACGGCGAGCCGGCGCCGATGCCGCCGCTCGAATTCGCCGCGACGCCGCTCGCGGGCGCCGAGCCGCTCGTCGCACCGATCAGCGGCGTGCTCGTCTATCGCTGCGAGGTCGGCACGTGGATGGACGCGGGCCAGGAAATCGCGGACATCGTCGATCCGTTGACGGACCGCGTCGTCACGATCAAAAACACCGTGGCCGGCGTGCTGTACGCGCGGCATCTGGCGCGTTTCGCGACGGCCGGCCTCGAATTCGCGCGCATCGCCGGCGCGACGCCGTTCCGCAGCGGCTCGTTGCTGAGCAACTGACGCCAGAGCCGCTGCGACCGTCGCTGCTGTCGCGGCCGGCCATGTAACTGAATTTTCACGCACCAGCTGAAATAACCGATCGCCCGCCGCCAGGCGGGCGATTCGCTGCCACGCGTCCAGCCTCGCTCCAGGGTCGACCGACCCGCCCCGCCACCGATACACCTGCCTCCGGTGCACACGCAAAGTGTCGCGCCGACACGACACCGTGAAAAGAATTTTTCAGTGTCACATACCTTACTCTGCGTTCCCTTAAATTGCCGGCCATCGCACGACGATGCCACAGAGCAGCGCGTCGCGATCGCCAAAATTTGCTAACTCGGAGAAGTATTTTGAACAAGAAAATCCTGACCGCCGCTACGCTTGCCGTCTTCGCCTCCGCCGCTCACGCACAAAGCAGCGTCACGCTGTACGGCCTGATCGATGCCGGTATCAGCTACGTAAACAACTCGAAAACGACCACCGGCCACAGCAGCCTGACCAAGTACGACGACGGCGTCGCGAACGGCAGCCGTTGGGGCCTGCGTGGCACGGAAGACCTCGGTAACGGCCTGAAAGCGCTGTTCGTGTTGGAAAACGGCTTCAACAGCGGGAACGGCACCGCCGGCCAGGGCGGCGCGATGTTCGGCCGCCAGGCGTACGTCGGCGTGTCGCAGAACAACGTCGGCTCGCTGACGTTCGGTCGCCAGTACTCGTTCTCGACCGACTACCTCGGCTCCAACTACGCGACCGGCGGCCAGACCGTCGCGGGCAACTACGCTTACCACATCAACGACGTCGACCAGCTCACGTCGAGCCGTATCAATAACTCGGTCAAGTTCAGCAGCGCGAACTTCTCCGGCCTGACCTTCGGCGCGATGTACGGCTTCTCGAACACGGCAGGCGGCTTTGCCGGCACGCCGGGTACGGGCACGTCCACTGCCCCGGTGGCAGGTTCGTCGCGCGCTTACAGCTTCGGCGCGAACTACGCGAACGGCCCGTTCGGTATCGGCGCGGCGTACACGGACATCCGTTATCCGGGCCAGGCATCGCCGGCCTTCTCGACTTCGCTGGCTAACGTCAGCTTCCCGACGCTCGGCAACGGCCAGATCCAGGATCTGCGCACGGTCGGCGTTGGCGGCCGTTACGCTTTCGGCCCGGCGACGCTGTGGGCCCTGTACACGAACACGCGCCTCGCACCGATCTCGGGTGGGTCGACCACGTTCGCCGCCTACGAAGCAGGCGCGAAGTACGCGGTCACGCCGGCTATCACGGCAGGCGCGGGCTACACGTACATGCACCTGAGCGGCGCGAACGTCGGTCACTGGAACCAGGTGGACCTGAGCGGCGACTACGCGCTGTCGAAGCGCACGGACGTGTACGTGCTGGGCATCTATCAGATCGCGTCGGGCCGCAACGGCACGCAGGATCTGCAGGCACAGATCGGTTCGAGCACGAGCTACTTCAGCACGTCGGGCGTCGGCGCCGACAACCAGCTGGCGTTCCGTGTCGGTCTGCGTCACAAGTTCTAAGCAGACGGTTCGCGGAGGGGAACATCTGTGTTCCCTGTCTGATTGAATCGATGGAAAGCGCCCTACGGGGCGCTTTTTCTTTTGCGGCGCGAAATCAGTCGAGCAACGCCGGATTCTCGATCGCGCCCGTCAGCAATTCGACGAACGCCGGATCGAACGCGAGGCCTTCGAGACTGCATGCGATATCGAATAGCTGGGTCAGCTCGATTCCGCTTTGCCGTTTCGGCAACGATATCTGCCAAATATTGTAATTGTCTATAAATATCGTCCACCCCAACATCGGGTCACACGCTTCGATCCCGCGCCCGCGCCGCTCACGCGACACTGCCGGCGCGCCTCCCAATGCCGCCAGAGGACTTCGTCATGAGCATGGACTCCGTCACTACCGCCGACGCGCTCGCGCGGCACACTTCGCGCTCGAGCGTATCGCGGCTGATTCTCGCGACCTCGATCGGCAACGCACTGGAGTTCTACGATCTGGTCGTGTACGGCTACTTCGCGGCCGTGCTGTCGCGCACGTTTTTTCCGGTGCACGACCGCACCGTATCGCTGCTGCTCACGCTCGGCACCTTCGCGCTGTCGTATCTCGCGCGACCGATCGGCGCGCTCGCGCTCGGCTCGTTCAGCGATCGCAAAGGCCGCAAGGCATCGTTGACGCTATCGATTGCGATGATGACGCTCGGCACCAGCATGATCGCGTTGATGCCGTCGTATACGGCGATCGGCGTGCTCGCGCCGATCGGCGTATTCGCGTCGCGGCTGTTGCAGGGATTCTCGGCGGGCGGCGAGTTCGGCAGTTCGACCGCGTTTCTGATCGAACATGCGCCGGAGCGCAAAGGCTTCATGGCGAGCTGGCAGTTCTCGAGCCAGGGCGCGAGCACGGTGCTGGCGTCGCTGTTCGGCGCGGTGTTGACGAGCACGCTGACGACCGCGCAACTCGAAGGCTGGGGATGGCGCATTCCGTTCCTGTTCGGCATGCTGATCGGTCCGGTCGGGCTCTACATTCGCCGCCGCATCGACGAAACGCCGGAGTTCGAGCGCGCGGAAAAATCCGCCGCGCCGGTGCGAGAACTGCTCGCGACGCAAAAGGAACGGGTGCTCGTGTCGATCGGCGTGCTCGTGCTGACCACCACGGCCAACTACATGCTGCTCTACATGCCGACCTACGCGGCGCGGCAGCTCGGACTCGCACCGTCGTCGGGCTTCATCGCGACGCTCGCGGCCGGTCTGATCATGATGATGCTCACACCGCTCGTCGGTCATCTGTCCGACAAGGTAGGCCGCGTGCGCATCATGCTCGGCGCCGGCGTGCTGTTCTTCGCGACCGTGTATCCCGCCTTCGTGCTGATGAACGCGCGCCCGTCGCTCGGCTCGTTGCTTGCCGCGGTCACGTGGGTCGCGTTGCTGAAGGCGACCTACTTCGCGCCGATTCCGGCCTTGATGTCCGAGCTGTTCCCGACCCGCACGCGCACGACCGGCATGGCGTTCGGCTACAACATCGGCACCACCGTGTTCGGCGGCTTCACGCCGCTCGCCGTTGCCGCGCTGATCGCGGCGACCGGCAATAATCTCGCGCCCGGACTCTATCTGATGCTCGCGGCCGTGCTCAGCCTTTTCACCGTGATGTGGGCACGCGTGCGACTGCACGCACGCTGAGTCTGCCTCGCGGGCTTCGTTGAACCGACAGGAACTTATCCATGCAAGACCGTTTGCAGCAAGCCGTGCAGTTCGCGGTGGATCATGAATCGCTTTGGGACCGCCATGTGGGTGGCGCATGGGGTGTGCACGTAAACGACCCGCCGCCGTGGAACAGGCTGCTCGGTCCCGTGCATGATCGCGGGCCGGTGTCGGGCGCGATCGCCGTCGACGGCCGCGTGCTGACGAGCTGGGGCGAACCGGATCGCGCCGACCTGACCTTCAGTGTCGCGAAGATGTACCTCGCGCTGCTGGCCGGCGTCGCTCACGATCGCGGCCTGTTGCCCGACGTCGACGAACCGGTGCGCGTGCGCGTACCCGACATCGGCTTCGACGACGAACACAACGCGCCGATCAGCTGGGCGCATCTACTGCAGCAAACGAGCGAATGGCGCGGCACGTACTTCGGTTTGTCGGATCAGGCAGATCACTACCGTGCGGTCAATTTCGCCGCGCCGCCCGATGGCAAAAAAGGCGATCTGCGTCCGCCGCAACGGCCGGGCACGTACTGGGAATACAACGACGTCCGCATCAACCAGTTTTCGCTCGCGCTGCTGCATCTGTTCCGTCAGCCGCTGCCCGAGGTGTTTCGCGAAGCGATCATGCGGCCTTCGGGCGCGAGCGAAAACTGGCAATGGGTCGGCTACGACAACGCGTGGGTCGAAATCGACGGGCGACGCATGCAGTCGGTGCCGGGCGGCACGCACTGGGGCGGCGGCATGTCGGTCAGCGCGAACGATCAGTTGAAGGTCGCACAGATGCTGCTCAACGACGGCGTAGCGAACGGCCAGCGCGTGCTGTCGTCCGAATGGATCGCGCGCATGCGCACGCCGTGCGCGATCGCGCCGTTCTATGGCTACCTCGTGTGGCTCAACACCGGGCGCAAGGTGTTCCCGAACGTGCCGGAGTCGAGCTATTTCGGTGTCGGCGCAGGCAGTTCGTTCACGTGGGTCGAACCGGAGCGGCGCATGACGGTGGTCGTGCGCTGGCTGAATCCGGCCGCGGCGAACGAGTTCTTCGGACTCGTGCTCGACGCGGTCGACAACCTCGGCCAATAGCCATTTGCGGCGCACCATCCAAGGCAGTTGCGCCGCGAACGCCAACCACAGGTCATAAAAAAATGCGGGCGATGCACGAATGCATCGCCCGCACGGTCATGGGCCGAGCCGTTGCCGTTGCAACGGCGCGTCAGTGCGAATGCCGCGGCACCGCGGAACCTCGACACCCCACGAGGAAGTCGAGGTCGCAACCCTCATCGGCCTGCAGCACGTGATCGATATACAGGCGCCGGTAGCCGCCACCTTCCGGCGGCTGGGGCGGCACATGCTGCGCGAGACGGCGCTCGAGTTCCGCGTCGCTGACATCGAGGTGCAGCGTGCCCGCGTCGCAATCGAGCTCGATCCAGTCGCCGTCCTGCACCGCGGCGAGCGGGCCGCCGGCCGCCGCTTCCGGCGTCACGTGCAGCACCACGGTGCCGTAGGCGGTGCCGCTCATGCGCGCATCGGAAATGCGCACCATGTCCTTCACGCCCTGCCTCAGCAGCTTCGGCGGCAGGCCCATGTTGCCGACTTCGGCCATGCCCGGATAACCCTTCGGCCCGCAGTTCTTCATCACCAGCACCGAATTCGCGTCGACGTCGAGCGTCTCGTCGACGATGCGCGCCTTGTAGTGCTCCAGGTTCTCGAACACGACCGCGCGTCCGCGATGCTTGAGCAATTCGGGGGTCGCCGCCGACGGCTTCAGCACCGCGCCGCGCGGCGCGAGATTGCCGCGCAGCACGCGGATGCCGCCATCGGCGACGAGCGGCTTGTCGAGCGGACGGATCACTTCGTCGTTGGTGTTGGGTGCATCCTTCACGTTGTCCCACAGCGACTTGCCGTTGACCGTCAACGCGTCCGGATGCGGCAGCAGGTTCGCTTCGCCGAGCCGGCGCAGCACGGCCGGCAGGCCGCCCGCGTAATAAAACTCTTCCATCAGGAAACGGCCCGACGGCATCAGGTCGACGATCGTCGGCGTGTCGCGGCCGATGCGCACCCAGTCGTCGAGATCAAGATCGATACCGATGCGCCCCGCGATCGCCTTCAGATGAATCACCGCGTTGGTCGAGCCGCCGATCGCCGCATTGACGCGAATCGCGTTGACGAACGCCTCGCGCGTGAGGATCTTCGACAGCTTCAGGTCTTCGAGCGCCATTTCGACGATCCGGATTCCCGACATATGCGCAAGCACGTAGCGGCGCGAGTCGACCGCGGGAATCGCCGCGTTGTGCGGCAGCGACGTGCCGAGCGCCTCGGCCATGCAGGCCATCGTCGACGCGGTGCCCATCGTGTTGCAGGTGCCCGCCGAGCGCGACATGCCCGCCTCGGCCGACAGGAACTGATGCAGATCGATCTCGCCGGCCTTCAGCGATTCGTGCAGCTGCCACACCGCGGTGCCAGAGCCGATGTTCTTGCCGTCGAGCTTGCCGTTCAGCATCGGGCCGCCGGTCACGACGATCGCCGGCACGTCGCAGCTCGCCGCGCCCATCAGCAGCGCGGGGGTCGTCTTGTCGCAGCCGGTCAGCAGCACGACCGCGTCGATCGGATTGCCGCGGATTGCCTCCTCGACATCCATCGCCGCGAGATTGCGCGTGAGCATCGCGGTCGGACGCAGATTCGATTCGCCGTTGGAAAACACCGGGAACTCGACCGGGAAGCCGCCCGCTTCATAGACGCCGCGCTTCACGTGCTCGGCAAGCTTGCGAAAGTGCGCGTTGCACGGCGTCAGCTCGGACCACGTGTTGCAGATACCGATCACGGGACGCCCGTCGAACTCATGATCGGGAATGCCCTGATTCTTCATCCAGCTTCGATACATGAAGCCGTTCTTGTCAGCCGTGCCGAACCACTCGGCCGAGCGCAATTTCCGCTTTTTTTCCGACATACTAGGTCCTTGATGCATGTGCCGGGACCCTCACCGGCCAATTTGACCGAAGCGGCCCGCCCGGCGCTACGGTGCAAGGTTGCCGCTCAGTGTCCAGGGATGGTGCAGTGTACGGAGCGAGTTGATATCTTTCCAATTATATTTTGGGTGATATCGATATCAATTCTGGTATCGATCCGCCGGGGGTGGCGGCGCAGCGGGGCTGGCGAGCAGACTGCGCCGGCCTCAGGCGTCGCCGGACGCCTGCTTACGGCGGGCTTTCGGTAGTGCGCCGCGCGTGTTCGTCTTCAGATGATTCTGGTTATAGTCGATCGCGGCGCAAATCAGCGCTTTCAGTGCGCGCTCGTCGACCTCGTCGCTTTCGAAGAAGTCGATAGCGCGCCGCGCGTTGCCTTCGAGGCCTGCGTTGAACAAGCCGTCCGGGTCGGCCAGGCCCGCCCCATGCGCGAAGGTCAGCTTGACCTTACCCTTGTGCGCGTTGGCGACCGCGATCATGCCGTCGCGCGACCAGACCGGACTACCCATCCACTTGAATTCCTCGACGATCGCCGGGTCCGCCGCGAGCACGCATTGACGGATGCGAGCGAAGGTCGCGCCGCGCCAGTCGGTGAGTCCCGCGATCAGTTCGTCGATACGTTCGGATGCGTTCATCGGAGTGCGGCCCTCGTAAGCGGGGAAACGAAGCGGTTGAACCGATAGGATGCCGTAACGATCCAGTCATTGTAATCTCCGCCTGGATTCGTGGCTGGCGGATGACGCGATTTCAAACATCGAACGTACCGCGATACTGCTCATTCGCATCCGGGGACCTGGGCTCAGATTTCACCTCGAAACTCTACGCTCGAAGTGAGTCACTCGGAGAAACGACAGCGATCGATGATTCGTCAGGCGCTAGTCGTCGCGTTTCCGAAACGCAGCCTCTCCGGCATCTGACACCTCGACCCACTTCGGATCGGGAGCCGCGCCGGGGACGTAAGTGTCGTTCCAGTTCCACCACTTGTACGGTCGGCTCTGCGGGTAGCCCTCCGGCGAATCCTCCCACGTCTCCTGCCGCCCGAGCGCCGTCATGTCAAGGTAGCTCCAGATCGTGCCCAGCGCCTCGTCCCCACGCCCGTTAATGAAGTACGTTCGGAACACCCGCTCGCCGTCCCGGATGAACGCGTTGTGGCCGTGCCATTCGTCCACGCCGAAGTCGGCGTCGAAACTGTCGGTGATGGTGTACCAGGGGATCATGTCCCAGCCCATCCGGGTCTTCAGCCGCGCGATATCGGCTTGCGGCGCGCGGGACGCGTACACAAGCGTAGTGTCGCGAGCGTGCAAATGGGCAAGGTGGGAGACCTGATCGGCCCCCAGGGAACAGCCAATGCACGCATGCTCTGGCCACCCGTGCACGCCGGGCTCGAAAAAGGCGCGATAGACGACCAACTGGCGGCGGCCGTTGAACAGGTCGAGCAGGCTTACTCTGCCCTCCGGCCCGTCGAACGCATACGTTTTTTCCACGGCAAACCATGGCATCCGCCGTCGCTCAGCGGCCAGCGCGTCGCGGGCACGTGTCAAGGCTTTCTCCTTGACGAGCAGATGCTCGCGCGCGGCCTCCCATTCTTGCCGCGACACAATCGGTGGTGTCTTCATGGCAGGCTGTCCATCTTTCCCACGCTTCTCAGGTGACTTGATCGTCGTCATCGTGACCTCCGGGTTAGAGCGATGTCCTGTGCGTTCGGGTCGGAAGGCGATTCGCTCACCCGGCATCGCTCGCTGTTGATGATGGGGTAGTTTAGGCCGCCGGACATCGAATGGTGGGAGTGACAAATGTGACGCGATTCAGGTGCGGCTCGATTCAGAAGGAGCAGCGCTAGCGACCTCGATTCATCGCTGGTCAAAAGGCGATGGAATCCCGTGGGTAGCCAAGCGACCGCTTAGCGGATCGGGGCAGACTATTATGTCCGGCAACCCATATTCGCCCACCACCCGGAGGTGACGATGAACGCGATCCACGAGCTCTACCCCTATCTGCGCGTGCGCAACGCCGCACGGGCTATCGAGTTCTACGCGCAGGCATTCGGCGGCGTCGAGCAATTTCGCCTGACCGAGCCAGGCGGCCGCATCGGTCATGCCGAAGTGAAGATCGGTCCCGCGACTGTGATGCTGTCCGATGAATATCCCGAGCACGACATGCTCGGACCGACCGGCGACAGCCGGCCGAGTGTGCTGCTGCATATCCACTGCGACGACGTCGACCAGTTGTTCGCACGAGCGGTTGCAGCGGGCGCAACCGTGGTCCGCCCGCTAACCGATCATTTTTATGGCGAGCGCTCGGCGACCGTGCGCGATCCATTCGGCCACGAATGGATGCTCGGCGCGCAGATCGAAGCGCTCACGCCCGAAGAGATGCAGCGCCGTTACACGGCGCTGTTCGACAGCTAGTGGATTGTTATATTGGGCTCCTCGCGCTTAATCCCCCGATGCGTGAGCTCTTTTTACATCCCGCCGAACGGCTTTTCCACCGTGAGCTTGTTGGTCACCGAAGTCACCCCCGGAACACCCTTCGCGATCTCCGCGACCTGATTGATCTGGGAAACCTCGGTGACCGTGCCGCTCAGCGTCACCGCGCCGCCTTTTGCGATGACGCTTATATTGCCGGCGCTGATCTCCTTATGCTTGCCGATCGCGGCATACACCTGCCGACGCAGCGCGCGATTGGCTTGCCTCGAGCTGACGGGAGCGGCTGCGCTAGCTGACATCGCAGGTGCGCCCGAAGCTGCACTAGCCGTCTGGCCCGACTGCGACCATGCGTTGCTCGACGCGGCCAGAATCAATATGGCAATCGCCAACGCGCGTGCCTGAATGCTTTTCATCGAATACTCCAGTTGTTATAGGCGACGTAATCAGAAGTTATGGCGGATGCCGACCATGGCCGCCGTGGTGGACACGCCAGGTGCAACCGGGGCGCCATAGACGATGGTCTGGTTCATGGTCCCCCTATTGTTGACATAACCCACCTGCGCGTAAGCCTTGGTGCGCTGCGACAGGTTGTATTCCGCGCCCACGGCGAACTCGCCCGAATGGTTCGCCGAGTTGTTCTTGTCTTTCAGGTAGTAGTACCCGGACGTGATCTTGAAACGCGGATTGAACTGGTAGCCGAGGCCCCCCGAGATCATTTCGAAGTCCGCGGTGTTGGTATGGGCCGGGTTCTTGCCGGCGCCGTACGAGGCCGACACCGAAAATCCGGCGATCGTGTACATCGCACCGAAATAGTAGAAACGGTTGTTCGCAAGCCCGGTCGCGGGGATAGCGGGCGCCGCCGGGTAGGTGATCGGGTACGGGTTGGTATCGTGGCCGTTGTAATACAACGCGGACAGATTCAGACCGTAGTTCGAATACTTGAGCACGGCCGACTCGCGCGTACCGCCCTGGAACTGACCGGCGACGCCGCCCGGCGCGTACTCGAGCGCGAGCGACGCGCCATGGAATTTCGGCGAGTTGTAGACGAGCGCGTTGCTGTCGTACAGCGCGCCGATCGGCGCGTTCGTGCTCGTGCCAGGCCAGCCGGCCGCCTGATTGATGCCCAGCCACGCGGTCAGAACACTGCCGAAATACTGCGCGCCGCGGACGTCGGTTTCCGCCATCGCGTAGATCATCGGAATGATCTGCCGCCCGGCGTCGAAGGTACCGAACGGCCCTGATGCGCCGACCGTCGCGAACTGGTTGAAGATCGCCGTGACGCCCGGCGTGTCGGACAGACCGAACTTGCCGTTCGCGGTGTTGAACGCACCCTGCAGCTTGAAGTTGATCTTGTAGCCGCCGCCGATGTCTTCGCTTCCCTTCATACCCCAGAAGCTCGAATAGATACCGCCGTCCTTCAGCTGATAAATTTTGCCCGTGTTCGGCGCGTGCGGCAGAAAGGTAGCGGCCGATGTGCTCTGATACAGCAGCCCCGTATCGACTACGCCATAAAGCGTCACTGACGACTGCGCATGAGCCGCGGTGGCGAAAATGGCCAACACGACAGCGCTGCTTGATTTCAACTTCATTGTGTCTCCTTCGCGTACCGGCGGTGGCGCAAAAGCCGATGCTGCGGTCGCTTCAATTGGTTGGTGGTTTTGTGTGCGCCGGGCGTACCCGGTCGCGTTGTTGCGTGAATCGAACTGCGTTGCTGCGAAAGCCGTGCGTCAGGGCAGGTAGTAGTTGCCGAACTGATCGCGTAACTGGTTCTTCAGGACCTTGCCTGTTGCGCCGATAGGCACCGTGTCGACGAACACCACTGCATCGGGAGTCCACCAGCGCGCGACCCGGCCGTTGAAGAAGGACAGCAGTTCGTCGCTGGCCAGCTCGCTGCCCGGTTTTTTCACGACCAGCAGCAGCGGCCGTTCGTCCCACTTAGGATGCCGTGCGGCGATACACACTGCCGTCGAGACTTCCGGATGCAGATAAGCGACGTTTTCGATCGCCGCCGAACTGATCCATTCGCCGCCCGACTTGATCACGTCCTTGCTGCGATCGGTGATCTGCATGAAGCCGTGCCGGTCGATCGTCGCGATGTCGCCGGTCGGAAACCAGCCGTCGCACAATGGCGACTCGACGTCGGCGCCGAAGTACTGCTGCGTGACCCAGTGACCGCGCACCTGCAGATCGCCAGCGCTCTCGCCGCCCCACGGCAATTCATTACCGTTGGAGTCGACGATCCGCATGTCGATGCCGAACAGCGCGCGTCCCTGCTTCGCCTGAACCTTGTACTGATCCTCCATCGGCAGCGACTGCTGATGCGCCTTGAAGCTGCAGACCGTGCCGATCGGGCTCAATTCGGTCATGCCCCACGCGTGCAGTACCTCCACCCGGTGACGCTTCTGGAACGCCTCGGTCATCGCGGTCGGACACGGCGCGCCGCCGATCACCGTGCGTCGCATCGACGAGAAGGTCCCGCCCATCGCATCGACATGCGTGAGCAGTCCCTGCCACACCGTCGGCACGCCGGCCGACAGCGTCACGTGTTCCGTTTCGATCAGTTCATAGAGCGACTTGCCGTCGAGCGCCGGCCCCGGAAACACCAGCTTCGCGCCGACCATGCAGGCGATATAGGGCAGTCCCCACGCGTTCACATGGAACATCGGCACGACCGGCAGGATCACGTCGCGCGCGGAACAGTTCAGCGAATCGGGCAGCGCCGCCGCGTAGGTGTGCAGCACGGTCGAACGATGGCTATACAGCACGCCCTTCGGATTGCCGGTGGTGCCCGACGTGTAGCACAGCGACGACGCGCTGTTTTCATCGAGCAGCGGCCATTCGAAAACGTCGTCGTGCAACTCGAGCAGATCCTCGTAGCACATCAGCATGCCGTTCAGGTCGTTCGCTTGCGGCATGTGCGCGCGATCGGTCATCGCCACGAATACTTTCGGGCTCTTCACCCGGGGCGCGACGCTCTCGATCAACGGCAGAAAGGTCAGGTCGAAGAACACGACACGATCTTCCGCATGCTCGATGATGTACGCGAGCTGGTCGACGTGCAGTCGCGGGTTCAGCGTATGCAGCACGGACCCGGAGCCCGACACCGCGAAATAGAGCTCCATGTGGCGATAGCCGTTCCACGCGAGCGTCGCGACGCGCTCGCCCTGGCCGACGCCGAGCGTCGACAGCGCGTTGGCCATACGGCGCGCGCGCTGCGCGAGGTGCCGATACGAATAACGATGGATGTCTCCTTCCACGCGTCGCGACACGATTTCCTGTTCGCCGTGATGGCGCTCCGCGTGCGTGAGCAGCGCGGAAACCAGCAGCGACTGCTGCATCATCAAGCCTTGCATCTTTCCGTCTCCTGATTGGTTGTGGCGTCTCGGGGCCGGCCTACCGGCCTTACGTTGCCGCGCTACCGGCTCGCGCTTGCGAGGGCGTCGCGTTCGGCGCGTCGAGACTCACCACCACCTTTGAATCCACTATGTCGACCGGGAAGGTCGTCACGCTCAATCCGCCTGTTCCCGCCATGCAGCCCGTGCGCACGTCGAAGCGCAGACCGTGCGCCGGGCAGCGCAACATGCAGCCTTCCAGCTGGCCGCTCGACAGCGCGGCCCCGTTGTGCGGACATGTGTTGTCGATGGCGTGAAGCGTGCCTTCGATGTTGAACAGCACGATGCTGCGGCCATCTATGAAGGCCAGCTTGCGCTGGCCCGGCGCGAGCTCGCCGGCAACACCCACCACGATCCGACGCGACATCCCAGACTCCTTCTGATCCGACGCGGGCCGCGTCACATCAGTACCAGGCGGCGAATCAACGTCTCCGCCATTGGCCATTCGCCAAAGCCCGAAGCAGGGTTGAGGTGCCCCACTTCGCCGAGATCGACGAGGCGGCTGCCCCAGTCCTGCGCCATCTCCTGCACCCGCTCGAACCGCCCGAGCGGATCGTTGCGGCTCGCGCCGACGATGCTCGGAAACGGCAGCGGCTTGCGCGGAATCGGCAGCCAGCCGTTCTGCTCGAGCGTATCCAGCTCCGGATAGCCCGCCGGCATCGGCGTCTCGAGGTCCGCGGGCGCCGCGAGCAGCGCAGCGTGAATCTCGCGCTTGTGCTGCGCCGCCCAATGCACGGTGATCATCACGCCAGCGCTATGCGCGACCAGAATGACCGGGCCGTCGATCCGCGCGAGCGTGGCATCGAGCGCCGCGACGCGTGCCGCGCAACTGAGCTTGTCGTGCTCGAGCGGCGGCACCGACAGCGCTTTCGGCAGCCGTTGCTGCAGCAGGGTTTGCCAATGCTCCGCGACGTGGTCACGCAGACCCGGAACCATCAGAATGGTCGGTTTCAATTCGTAATTCATGGGAAGCTACCTGCTAGTTCAGTACGGCTTGTCGCCGACGATGCCGGCGCGCTCCATCTTGCGGTGGCACGGCGGGTAGTCCATCACCGCATAGTGCTGCGTGCTGCGGTTGTCCCAGATCGCGATGCTGTTCTTCTGCCAGCGCCAGCGCACCTGGTACTCGGGGATGTACGCCTGGCTGATCAGATAGCGCAGCAGATCGCCCGCGCCCGGATTCGCGTCCTGCCCGAAGCGCACTCGCTCCGGCGTGTGAAAGTTCGTGAAATGGCTAGTGAAAGCGCTCACGAACAGCACCTTTTCCTCCGTTTCCGGATGCGTGCGCACGACCGGATGCTCCGCGTCCGGAAATTGCGCCTTCAGCGCGAGACGCTTTTCGATCGGCATCGCGGCACCGAAGCTCGCCTCGATGCTGTGGCGCGCGCGCAGGTCCGCGATCTGAGCCTTCACGTGCGCCGGCAGCTTCTCGTAGGCGAGGACCATGTTCGCCCACATCGTGTCGCCGCCGACGGGCGGACACTCGACGCAGCGCAGCACGGCACCGAACTGCGGCGCTTCGCGCCAGGTGGCGTCGGCATGCCACGCGTTTTCGTAACGGTCGTTGGGCTGATCGGGGGTCTTGTAGATACGCACGAGGCCCGGATTTTCCGGATCGCTGCCCGCGACCGGATGGTCTTCCAGTTCGCCGAAGCGGCGCGCGAACGCCACGTGTTCGGCACGCGTGATGTCCTGGTCGCGCAGGAACAGCACCCGGTGCTTCAGCAGCGCCGAGCGGATTTGGGCAAACAGGCCATCGTCGTAGACGGCGTGGGCGAGATTCACCCCTATCAGTTCGGCGCCGATCGAGCACGTCAGTTGTTCGACTCGCATGGCTAGCTCCTTAGATGACGAAGATCGACGAACCCGTCGTCTTGCGCGACTCCAGATCACGATGGGCTTGCGCCGCATCTTCGAGCGCATAGCGCTGATTCAGCTCGATCTTGATGCGTCCCGAGGCGATGAGCCCGAAGATTTCGTCGGCAAGCTCGTCCTTCTCGGCCGGGTCGGCGATGTAGTCAGCCAGCGCCGGGCGGGTCAGATAGAGCGAGCCTTTCATAGCCAGCAGTTGCGGATTGAACGGCGGGATCGGGCCGGAGGCCGTGCCGACGCAAACCAGCAGACCGCGGCGCTTCAGCGAATCGAGCGAGGCCTCGAAGGTGTCTTTGCCGACGCTGTCGAACACGACGTTCACGCCGACGCCATCGGTCAGTTCGCGCACGCGCTTGGCGACGTCTTCGTGGCTGTAGTTGATGACGTGGTCGCAGCCGTGCGCGCGAGCCACCTCGCCCTTGGCCTCGTTCGAAACCGTGCCGATCACGGTCAGACCCAGCAGCTTCGCCCATTGCGAAACGATCAGGCCGACACCGCCGGCGGCGGCATGCAGAAGGATCGTGTCGCCCGCCTTGAAGTCGTGAATGCGGCGCATCAGATACGCGCAGGTCAACCCGCGCATGGTCATGCCGGCAGCCGTTTCGCAGTCGATCGCATTGGGCAGCCGGATCAGCGGCGCGGCCGGAATCAGGCGTTCGGTGCTGTACGCGCCGAGCGTGTTGAGGAAGCCCGTGTAAGTCACACGATCGCCCACCGCGACGTTCGTGACGTCCGGGCCAACGGCCTCGACCACGCCCGCGGCCTCCACGCCCATCCCCGCGGGCAGCGGGACCGGATACAGGCCGCTGCGAAAGTAGGTGTCGGCGAAATTGAGGCCCACTGCCTGATGGCGCAGGCGAACCTGACCGGGACCGGGGTTGCCCACTTCGACGTCCTCGTAGCGCAGCACGTCGGGACCACCGGTTTCATGAAAGCGAACTGCCTTTGCCATGTTGACTCTCCAATTCTTTACTTGATCTGCACTTTGCAGAATTCGTTGCGCCAGCGGCGCAGTTACAGGTTCGGTGCTCCGCGCCGTCCGCGCGGCACCATGCGATGTCAGCGTGCGGCCTGCTCGCGCAGCGTGTTCAGCCGATCCAGATCGCCCGAGTAGTTCCGTTTGCCGATCATGAATGCGGCGGCCGCGACGAGCGGTGCGAACGGCACCAGTTGCAACGCGCCCAGCAGTCCGATCCGATCGGCGATGATCCCCGTGAGAACAGCCGCCGGCGCGAGGCCCAGCAGGTTGTTCGCGAGCGTCAGGGTCGCAAACGCCGAGGCGTGAATCGTCGGCGGCGTGAGGTTCGCCACCATCGCACCCGACGGGCCGCTCGCACCGGCGCAGAAGAACATGCCGGCGCCGATCACGACCAGCTGCCATGGCCCCGCGGGCATCCGCAAGCCAATCGCGAGCAGAACGAAACAGGCGAGGCAGAAGGCGATTGCGGCGCTCCACTTGCGTTCCCGCATGTTCTTGCTGAGCCGGTCGGCGAGGTTTCCGCACACCACCATGCCCACCCCGGTCACCAGCACGAACACCGCCGCGCACATCGCAGCCTTGCCGGTGGCCATGCCGTAATAGCGATTCAGGAAGCTCGGCATCCATGCCCACACAGCGGCGGGAACCAGCAGATGGAGGCCGCTGCCCACATAGGCGCACACCACGGACTTCGTCGAAAACAACCCCTTCATCAGCGCGCGCAGGCTCATGCACATGCCGCGCGATTGCGCCTGCCTCGTCACGCTCGCCGGCTGCAGCGGCACAAGACGCTTTTCGGTGACGACGAGGCGGTAGATCACGACCAGCACGACCCCCATCGCCGCCATGGCGCCGAATGCCGAACGCCAGCCGAGGTGAGCCGCCACCGCGCCGCCGAGCGCCATGCCCAGCACCGAGCCGAACGCGCCGCCCGCCATGAAGGTGCCGGTCAGCGTGGAGCGCAGCCGGACCGGAAAGATGCTCAGAACAACTGCGATACCGACACTGCCATAGGCCGCTTCGCCGATTCCGACAAAGGCACGTGCCAGCAGCAACTGCCCATAGTTCGCCGAGATCGCGCAGCCCACCGTCGCGAGACTCCACATCGCCGCCATCAGCACGATGCTCTTCACGCGGCCCCAGCGGTCGGCCAGAACCGACAGCGGGAACGTGAGCACACCGACCATCAGCGCGACCACGCTGCTGAGCGAACCCAGCTGCGCGTCGGACAGATGCCATGCCGCCTTGAGCGGCGGAAACACGGCATTCAACACTTGCCGCGACATATAGTCGGAAAGCAGCAATCCGACCGTCAACGCAAACACTACCCACGCATAAGCGCGCACGTCCGTCTGAGCTGCCGAAACTTCGCCCGTCGTGGGGGCTGCATGCTGAACGAGCATATTTTGTCTCCTTCCACGCTGACTCCCTTGCGGCCGCCTTGCCCCCATGGGCCGACGACTGTTATGGATTCAGCTATCTGCTCCCCGCTATGCACCGGAAGCGTTAGCCATGAAGCCCGGCCTCGGCCAATGCGCCGGCCCGGGCTCCTGGTGATCACGCCGCGCGAAGCGGCAGGTTCCTGACACCGGCCTGGCGGTTCGGCGCCATGCCGTTGGCGACCAGCGTCTCTTCGACCGTCTCGTACTGCACACCAATACGATAGATCTCGCGCGCTTCTTTGCCAGTGGCAATTTCGCGCCCCAGTTCGCGCGCGACGCGCACGCACTGCTCGATCTGCTGCACCGACGTGAAGCGCTTGCCGTGCTGATCGATGATCGTGTCCTCGATGCCGCAGCGCGGATGCAGGCCCATCGACATCGCCATCATGTTGAACGGCAGCACGTTCTTCAGCAGCGACTCGGCGGTGAGCGTGCAGCCATCCGGCGCGCGATGCACGAAGTTGAAGAAGTTGAATGGATTGGGGCCGTCGAAGCCGCCACCGATACCGATCCACGTCAGATTCAGCGGGCCCTTGTAGACGCCCTTGCGCACGAGGCGCTCGAGCGTTTCGAGCGCGTGAATGCCGGTGAGCTGGAAGTGCGGCTGGATGCCCGAAGCCTGCAGGCGGCGCAGGTGTTCCTCGACCCATGCGGGGCCAGCCGGCACCGTCATTTCACTATAGGCGGCCATGAACCCGGGGTTGGAAAGCGAGGTGCCTGCCAGATACTCCGGATAGAGCAGCTCCATGATGTTCATCTGCGTGGTGTTGATCGCGACCGTCACCTGATCGGGCTTCGGATCGAGATCGGCCAGCATATGGCGCGTGTCGTCGGACAGCCACTTCGCGGCTTGTCCGTCGTCTTCCGGTGCAAACGAGATCGAGCCACCGACCTGAATGATCATGTCGGGCACTGCCGCGCGCACACCCGCGATCAGTTCATTGAACTTCGACAGGCGCTTCGAGCCCTTGCCGTCCAGTTCGCGCACGTGCAGGTGCAATACCGTGGCGCCGGCGTTGTAGCAGTCGACGGCCTTCTGGATCTGCTCGTCCATCGTCACGGGGATGTCTTCCGGGAAGTCCTCCGGCATCCATTCCGGGCCGTAAGGGGCGGTGGTGATGACTACCTTGTCCTGATTCTCAGGGTGCAACGAATCGTCGAGAAATTGCATTTGTTTGCCTCCATCCAGTTTTGAAGTGACGGTGTTCCGCTATCGCGAGGTCGCATGAAAATTTGCTGGAACACATCGAACGACATGTGCCCACAATACGGCAATCGCGCGCTACACTTTTATGATTGGACGCCATCCTTTTAGCGATTCGTGCCACTGCGTGTTAACACCAATAATTGCGCGAAGCATGTGTTTAATGACTAGAAAAAATACTCAGCGTGTGAATCGTCCGGAGAAACTACGATGGAAACGATGGTGACGTCGGTAGCCATGAGCGGCTATTTCGAAGTGACGCGACGGCTTGGACTCAATCCGGTCGAGCTCGCGAAGCAGGCAGGCATCGACGCCGGCGCGCTCGCGAATCCGGACGATCGCGTATCGGCCACCGCCTGTTGCCGGCTACTGGAAATGACGGCCGAAAAGGCGTCGTGCCCGACCCTCGCGCTGCAAATGGCGGAAACGCGGCAGACCTTCGGCAGCGGCGTGATCAATGTCCTGCTCGCGCACAAACGCACGCTGCGCGAAGTGTTGCTGGCCGCGGCCGAATACCGCCATCTGCTCAACGAAGCGCTGGCGGTGTACGTCGAGGACGCGGACAATACGGTCACCATTCGGGAGGAACTCGTCGTCGAACGGGGTACCCCGACAAGGCAGGCGATCGAACTCGCGCTCGGTGTCCTCGCGCGGCACTCCGGTGCTCTGCTCGGCAAGTTCTGGAAACCGCGCGAGGTCCACTTCACGCATCCGGCGCCCAAAGACCTGACGTTTCATCGACGCTTCTTCGGCTGTCCGCTGGTGTTCAGCAGCGACTTCAACGGGTTCGTCTGCGCAAGCGCCGATCTCGACTACCCGAATCCACTGGCCGATCCTGAACTCGTGCGCTATGCGGAAAGCCTCGCCTCTCCCCTGAACGTGAGCGCCGCGGAATCGGCCGCGCTGGAAGTTCGCAAGGCGATCTACCTGCTGCTACCGCTCGAGCAGGCGAACGCGGAGCTGGTTGCACGTTATTTGCATCTGAGCGTGCGCACCATGCAACGGCAGTTGAATTCGGCCGGCACCAGCTTTTCGGATCAGGTCGAGGAAGTCCGCGGCGAACTCGCCGTGCGCTACATGAGCAATCCCACCTATCCGATCGGACGGGTCTCGGCGCTTCTCGGCTACGCGCAACAGGGATCGTTCACGAACTGGTTCGTGTCGCGCTTCCACATGACGCCGCGCGACTGGCGCGCGAGCCATGCGAAGTGACGGCCGGTGGCAGTGAAGACAAAAAAAACGGAGGGTGATGCACTGAGCATCACCCCCCGTTATCGCCGCACCCGCTATCGCCATCCGGTCACTCGGCGCGAAGCTTCACATAGCGGCCCGGTGCGCTCTCGATTGCCTTGTACTTCCTGTTGCCGAGCTTCGTGCGCGCCTCGACCTGCTCGCCGGAATGCTGCTTGACCCAGTCGATCCAGTGATTCCACCAGCTGCCGCGCTGCTGAACCGACGTTGCGAGCCACTCGTCGGCGTTCTCGTCGCAGGTATCGTTGGTTCGGTAGCTGCGCTTGTTCTTCGACGCCGGATTGATCACACCCGCGATATGGCCGCTTGCCCCCAGCACGAACTCGGTTTGACCGCCCAATAGTTGCGTCGACTGATAGGCGGACCGCCACGGCACGATGTGATCTTCCTCGGCCGCCATCAGATAGCTTGGAATATCGATGTTGCCGAGATCCACCGGCGTGTCGCAGAACTTCAGTTTGTTCGGCACGCGCAGACTGTTTTCGAGGTACATGTTGCGCAGATAGAAGCTGTACATCGGACCGGGCAGATTGGTCGTGTCCGCGTTCCAGTACAGCAGATCGAACGCGGCCGGGGCTTTGCCTTTCAGGTAATTGTTCACGACATACGGCCAGATCAGATCGTTGGCACGCAGCGACTGGAATACGAAGCCGAGTTCGCGTCCGGGATAGAGCCCACCGCCACCGATCGCATGCTCGCGCATCGCCACGCCCTGCTCGTCGATGAACACGCCGAGATCGCCCGGGTCGGTGAAGTCGAGCAACGCCGTCAGCAGCGTCAGGCTGGCCACGGAGTCGTCGCCGTTCGCACGCATGACCGCCAGCGCCGACGACAGCATCGTGCCGCCCACGCACCAGCCCAATGCATTGACCTGGTCGGCCCGGCTAATCGCACGCGCGACGCTGATCGCCTGCATCACGCCGTCCTCGAGGTAGGCGTCCCACGTGGTCTGCGCCATGTCCTGCTGCGGGTTGCGCCAGGACACGACGAACACCGTCAGGCCCTGCTCACAGGCGAAGCGCACGAAGGAATTCTCCGGCTGCAGATCCAGGATGTAGAACTTGTTGATGCACGGAGGAACGATCACGAGCGGCCGCGCGGCGACCTTGGGTGTCAGCGGCTCGTACTGGATCAGCTGAAACAGATCGTTCTCATAGACCACCGCGCCACTGGACGTGGCAACGCTGCGGCCCACTTCGAACGCGCTTTGATCCGTAATCGAAATCGAGCCGCTGCCCAGATCGTCGAGCAGATGCGTAACGCCCGCGAGCAGGCTCGATCCGCCCGATTCCACCGCCGCCCGGATGACTTCGGGATTCGTCGCGACGAAATTCGCGGGGCTGGCGAAGTCGATGAACTGGCGCATGAAAAAGCGCAGCTTGTGCTTGCCCTTTTCGTCGAGCGCGCTCGCCTCGACGAACTCCGCGAGTGCCCGGGCATTGATCAGATAGCTCTGTTTCAGAAGGCTGTACCAGCCGTTGCTGGACCAGTCGTCGGCGTGAAAGCGCCGGTCTCCCTGCTCGGGCTCGGCGACCGCCTTCAACTCCGTGCGCCCGCCGACCAATCCGGCGACGGCGTCGCTCCACAGTTGCGCCTGCTGTTGCAGATAGTGGGCGCTCGTGTGGGTCACGGAGCCTCGCGCAAACGGCCCGTTGAAATCGAAGTCCGAGCCGTCGGTGTCGGGCACCGTCGTCGCGTATTCATCCTTGACCGGCGAAAAACGCCATAAATCGAAGCCGGCATTGACCCAGCCCGTGGAAAACTCGTGTGGCATGCTGAATGGCATTCTCATGGCGGGGCTCGCTATCATGCTTTGCTGACGGCGCAAGCCGCGTCCGCGACGACACGGTCGCGGCAGGTTGTCGGCATGACCACGGCGTCGCCTTCGATCACCACCTTGCCGCCGACCGTGCAAACGGTGGACAGCACCACGCGGCGCTTGTCGTGAATCAGTTCCTTGACGGTCACTTCGGCCTGCACGGTGTCGCCGGGTCGAACCGGCGCCTTGAAGCGCAGGTTCTGGCCGAGGTAGATCGTGCCCGGGCCGGGCAGCCGCCCCGCGATCGCCGCGGAGATGATGCTGGCGGTCAACATGCCGTGAGCGATGCGCCCCTTGAAGGGTGTGGTTTGCGCAAACTCCTCGTTGATGTGAACCGCGTTGATGTCTCCCGACGCGCCCGCGAAGAGCAGAATGTCCGCCTCCGTGATGGTCTTGGCGAACCGGGCACTCATGCCCGGTTGCAGGTCTTCGAAATCGTATCCGTTAAGCTCATTCATGATTATTCCGCTTGCTGGGCGCGTATTTGCCCTCTCTTCTGGCACGTACTGCGCGTTGTGCCGGACGCTAACCGCTGGATGCGGTTAGCCGAGCGCCTGCTCGAGTTCCGGCACGAGGGTGAACAGATCGCCAACGAGGCCGTAATCGGCGACGCCGAAGATCGGCGCTTCTTCGTCCTTGTTGATCGCGATGATGACTTTCGAGTCCTTCATGCCGGCCAGATGCTGGATCGCACCCGAGATGCCGACCGCGACGTACAGTTGCGGCGCGACGATCTTGCCGGTCTGGCCGACCTGATAGTCGTTCGGCACGAAGCCCGCGTCGACCGCCGCGCGCGATGCGCCGAGCGCCGCGCCGAGCTTGTCGGCCAGCGGTTCCAGCACCTTCGTGTAGTTCTCGCCATTGCCCAGACCACGGCCACCCGACACGATGATTTTCGCGCTCGTCAGTTCCGGACGATCGAGCTTCGTCACTTCGCGGCTCACGAACTGCGCGAGGCCTGCGTCGGCTGCCGCTTCGATCCTCTCGACCGCTGCGCTGCCGCCTTCGGCCGCGACGGCATCAAAACCGGTCGAGCGCACGGTGATGACCTTGATCGGATCAGCCGATTGCACGATCGCGATTGCGTTGCCCGCGTAGATAGGACGCTCGAACGTGTCGGCGCTATCCACTGCCGTGATGTCGCTGATCTGCGCGACGTCGAGCTTCGCGGCGATACGCGGCGCGATGTTCTTGCCGTAGGCGGTGGCCGGCGCGAGGATGTGCGTGTAGTGCTTCGCCGCATCTTGCACAAGCGTCAGGACCGTCGCTTCGACGTTTTCCGCGAGGCCTGCGGCCAGTTGCGGCGCATCGGCGAGCAGCACCTTGCTGACACCCGCGATCTTCGCGGCCGCATCGGCCGCGCCCTGCGCGTTATGTCCCGCGACCAGCACGTGAATATCACCGCCGATCTTCTGTGCCGCTGCGATCGTGTTCAGCGTCGCGGCCTTGATCGACGCATTGTCGTGTTCTGCAATTATCAGGTTCGTCATTTCTCGGGTCTCCTCACAGCACCTTCGCTTCGGTCTTCAGCTTCTCGACCAGCGTCTTCACGTCCGGCACCTTCACACCGGCCGAGCGCTTCGGCGGCTCGGCGACTTTCAGCGTCTTCAGACGCGGCGCGACATCGACGCCGAGGTCTTCGGGCTTGAGCGTTTCCAGCGGCTTTTTCTTCGCCTTCATGATGTTCGGCAGCGTCACGTAGCGCGGCTCGTTCAGGCGCAGATCGGTCGTGACCACGGCCGGCAGCGTCAGCGACAGCGTTTCCGCGCCGCCGTCCACTTCACGCGACACCGTCGCCTTGCCGTCCGCCAGGACAAGCTTCGACGCGAACGTCGCCTGCGGCAGATTCGCGAGCGCGGCGAGCATCTGGCCGGTCTGGTTGGAGTCGTCGTCGATGGCCTGCTTGCCCAGGATCACCAGCTGCGGCTGCTCCCTGTCGACGAGCGCCTTGAGCAGCTTCGCGACGGCGAGCGGCTGCAGGTCTTCGTTCGATTCGATCAGGATCGCGCGATCCGCGCCGATGGCGAGCGCGGTGCGCAGCGTTTCCTGCGCCTGCGCAACACCGGCCGACACGGCGATCACTTCGGTCGCGACGCCCGCTTCCTTCAGACGCACCGCTTCTTCAACCGCGATTTCGTCGAACGGGTTCATCGACATTTTCACGTTCGCGATATCGACGCCCGTACCGTCCGATTTCACGCGGACCTTCACGTTGTAGTCGACCACTCGCTTGACTGCTACAAGAACTCTCACGACACTCTCCTTCCCACACCGATAGGGCCGAGCCCTACCGCTTTGAATGACACATCACGTCCGTTGATCGATCAGAACTGGTCTTCGCGCAGCGCCAGCGCGCCTTCGCCATCGCGAGCGCCGCGAACCGCCGCTTCGAGCGCGATTGCACGAGGCAGCACCTGCGTCGCGAAGCTATGCGCGGTCGCGATCTTCGCGTCATGGAAGGACGGATCTTCGTCGCGCTTGTCGGCCGCCAGCACGAGCGACCGTGCGACTTGCCAACCCGCGAGCACGATACCCGCGAGCATCAGATAGGACACACTGCCGGCGAACACCGCATTCGGATCGCTTTTGACGTTCTCGACCACGTAGCGCACCGCGCTGTACAGCGCCTCGCGGCCGGCGGACAGATGACGATGCATCGCCTGAAAAGCCGCGCTCGAACCATACGAGGGGTGCGCTTGCACCGCGGCCAGGGTCGCGTCGATCTGCGCGAGCAGCATCCCGGCCACCTCGCCGTTGTCGCGCATGGTCTTGCGGCCGACGAGGTCGTTGGCCTGGATCGCCGTCGTGCCTTCGTAGATCGGCAGAATGCGCGCATCGCGGTAGTACTGCGCGGCGCCGGTTTCCTCGATGAAGCCCATGCCGCCGTGCACCTGCACGCCGAGACTCGTCACCTCCAGCGACATCTCCGTGCTCCAGCCCTTCACGATCGGCACGAGATATTCGTAGATCGCCTGATGATTCGCGCGCGTCGCGCCATCCGGATGACGATGCGCGAGATCGCAATGCGACGCCGACACATAGGCCAGAGCGCGTGCGCCTTCGGTCAGCGCGCGCATCGTCGAGAGCATGCGCCGCACGTCGGGATGCTGGATGATGGCGACCGACTGCTTCGCGGAGCCATCCACGGGACGGCTCTGCACGCGCTCCTTCGCATACGCGACGGCCTGCTGGTACGCGCGATCCGAGATCGCCACGCCCTGTACCCCCACGGCGAAGCGCGCGGCGTTCATCATGATGAACATGTACTCCAGACCGCGGTTCTCCTCGCCGACGAGCTGCCCGATCGCGCCGCCGTGATCGCCGAACTGCAGCACGGCGGTCGGGCTCGCCTTGATGCCGAGCTTGTGTTCGATCGATACGCAGTGAACGTCGTTGCGCTCGCCGAGCGAGCCGTCTTGGTTGACGAGGAACTTCGGCACGACGAACAGCGAAATGCCTCTCACGCCTTCAGGCGCGCCCGGCGTGCGTGCGAGCACCAGATGCACGATGTTTTCCGTCATGTCGTGCTCGCCCCAGGTGATGAAAATCTTCGTGCCGAAGATCCGGTACGAGCCGTCGCCCTGCGGCTCGGCGCGGGTGCGCACGAGCGAGAGGTCGGAGCCGGCTTGCGGCTCGGTCAGATTCATCGTGCCGGTCCAAACACCTGCGATCATCTTCGGCACGTAGCGCTGCTTCAGCTCCTCGCTACCCGCCGTCAGCAGCGCTTCGATCGCGCCGTCGGTCAGGAGCGGGCACAGCCCCAGCGACAGGTTGGCGGCGTTGAGCATTTCGATGCAGGGAGTCGACAGCAGCTTGGGCAGATCCTGACCGCCGTATTCAGACGGATGTTGCAAACCCTGCCAGCCGCCTTCGCTGAACTGGCGAAACGCGTCCTTGAAACCGGCCGTGGCGGTCACCACGCCGTCCTTCCAGGTGCTCGGGCTGCGGTCGCCGTCGACGTTCAGCGGCGCGAGCACGCCTTCGTGCAGCCGCGCGGCCTCTTCGAGCACCGCACGAGCGGTGTCGGCGGTTGCGTCCTCGCAGCCGGGCAAGCCCGCCAGTTGGTCGATTCCGGCCAGTTCCGTGAGTGCAAACAACATTTCTTTGAGAGGCGCGACGTAGCTCATTACCATTCTTCCGATCAGATAGTCCGTAGGGAAAGTCACCCGTCTGGCACCGATGCGGCCGGGGTAACGTATGGCTGAATCGTAGCGTCGGACAGGCCCTGCCCGGTTGTCCAAACCGGACGATCTATTGACATCTCTGGCCACGTCGGAGGGAGTAAGCGCCCCGTGGGAACTGCGTCGGCGGGTGTTGCCGACGCATCGATATGACGCGATCAGCCACCCCGGCGATAGGCCGCCGGGGTGCTGCCGGTCCAGTGACGGAACGCTCTGTGGAATGCGGTGGGGTCGCCGAAGCCGACGTCGCCCGCGATGATGGCGATGGGCTCGCGCGTGCCCGTCAGGCGCTGGATCGCGATGTCGCGGCGCAATTCGTCCTTGAGCATCTGGAACGCCGTGCCTTCGGCGGCAAGATGACGGCACAGCGTTCTGACCGAGCAGTGCAGGCCTTCCGCCGCCTCTTCGATGGACGGGACGTCGGGCAGCCGGGACGCGAGATGTTCCCGCACGCGATGACTGAACAACTGCTCGTTGAACGAAACGAAGATCCAGTCTTCCGGCGCGCGAGCGAGAAACCTGCGCAGGTTCGCCTTGCGCTGACGCACGGGCAGGTCGAAATAGCTGCTGCTGAACTGCATCGAGGTCTGATTGCAGTCGAACTTCGCCGGTCCGGGAAACAGATAAAGATACTCGAGCGCGTGAGCGGGACGGGGAAAGGCGAACTGCACCTGCAACAACGCAATCCGTTGACCGATCAGCCAGGACGCGATCCCATGCGCAAGCTTCAGCATCAGCTCCTGGCCCAGCATGCCGGGTTGCGCTCCCGTGCTTCCCGGACGCAGCGCCAGGCTCGCGACGAGGTCGCCGCGGCGCGACTCGAAGCGGAAGTCGTCCAGCACGAGATGGAAGAACTGGCCGAACCGGTGCATCGCGGATTCGAGATTCGGCGCATCCAGCAGGCTCAGGCAAAGAAACTTCAGCGCGCCGCTGCGCAGCGGGCGCGAGAAAACGCCGGGCATCTCATCGTCGAGTTCGATCGCGAGCGAGCGGTAGAGCGTGGAGAACTGTTCCTCGGTGACGCGCGCTCCAGGCTGGTCCAGAAGCGCGCGCGGAATGTTCGCGCCCGACAGATGCCGGTCGACGATATCCGGCCGCGTCCCGACGCTGCCGAGGAACCCGTTGACGAGCGAGATCGGTACGGTTGCGCCAGGAGCTTGCATGAGAAGGTTCCGCGAGGCGAAGACGCATCAGCATAGCGCCTCCCGCCGCATCGTGGCGAGGGTTCGGCGAATCGCTACGCGAGTGCCGCGTTCGGGGCCCGGTGGTTCCGGTAGCTTGCCGCCTATTGCGCCGATGCGTGCGAGCGCAGATATGGCACGTAGCCGTTCTGAATCTTCAGGATCTTCTCGGCGCACGCGTCATAGTCGTCGCCCTTCGCGCTGTCGGGCCCATACATGCCGCGGCACTGCGCGAACAGCGACAGCGTCGCGCCGCCCGTGCTCTTGTTCGCGCGGGTCGCTGAGAAAGCGGCTTTGCCCGAATCGTCGGGCACGTCGGTATCGATCGCGACCGCGTCCGCGCGGATCACGTGCGTGTCGGAATGCTGCTCGATATAGCGTTTCGTCGCCGCCCACGCGGCATCGCAATTCGCCGGTGTGCAGTCGATCACCGCGTCGCGTTGCGCGGCGCGGAGGTTCGGCTCGCTATGAAGGATCTCCTGCTGGGCGCGCTGCGCCTGCTTTTCCGGGGACGAGCAGGCGGCGAGTGCACATGCGACGAGTGCGAAGGCAGCGATCTTTTTCATGAGTAGACTTCGGAGGCCATGGTCGAGCGCGATTATAGCGGTGCGGGGAAAGCGATTGCGTATTCACGACTCACATGCCGGGTTGGTAAGTTCGGTTGGCGTCATCGCCCTTAGGTGTTCGCCACCAGCAACTCCTCCGCATTGCCCGGCGGTCGCAGCCCATCCGTCCGAGCCGCGAAGTAGCGCTGCGTCAGATCGGCCGCGGACACGTGCCGCGCGTCGTCAAAGCCCGCTGCGCGCGCCATGGCGATCATCTGCTGCGGCATGAAGAAGCTGATGAACGGTGTACCGCTCGCACGCGCGCCCTTCTCTGCCATTTCGAGTCCGGGGCGCACGTCCGGGTCCGCCATCTCCAGCGGCAACAGGAACGTCATCGCGAACGTCGAGCCGCGCGCCAGCCCGGCCACTTCGCGCAGCGTCGCCGCATTCGCCTCTTTCGTCAGATACATGCTGACGCCGGTCGACACGACGACGGCCGGCCTGCTTTCGTCGAAGCCTTCGGCGACGAGACGCTGCCGCCAGCTATCGCCCGCTTCGAAGTCGACCGGCACGAAACGCAGCCAGTCCGGCAGGCCGAAACCAAGCTCGCCAAGCCGCTGACGCTTCCACGTTTGCGGTCCCGGCGGGTCGACCTCGAACACGGTGAGCCGCGACGCAATGTCGGGCCGGCGTTGCGCGAAGCTGTCGAGACCGGCGCCCAGAATCACGTATTGATCCACACCGCGCCCGGTCTGCTCGACGACCAGATCCTCGATAAAGCGTGCGCGCGCGACGATCGACGCGCGAAACGGCCGCGTGAATCGCGGATCCATGTCGCCACGGCTGCGCCAGTCTTCGGCGGGCGCCAGCAACTGCAAGCCGACTTCGTCTTCGAGCACGTGCGGCGGCGCGTCGGCCTGCACGTGCAGCGCACGCCATAACGCGACGCGCGCGGCGGTGCTGTCGGGTGCGATGTGTCGTGGATCGCTCATGGTATTTGCCCGCTTGGGTTGATGTGCCAATGCCACCGCTGCTCAATGGAACAACGGCAGCGCGAGAAACAGTTTGATGACGATCGCGTTGACGATGTCCATGAAAAACGCGCCCGTCAAGGGCACGATCAGGAACGCGATATGAGAATGGCCGAAGCGGTTCGTGATCGCCTGCATGTTCGCGATCGCGGTCGGCGTGGCGCCAAGTCCGAGGCCGCATTGCGCCGCGCACAAGACGACCGCGTCGTAGTTGCGGCCCATCGCGGGGAACGTGATGAATACCGCGTAGAGCGCCATCAGCAGCGTCTGTGCCGCGAGGATCGAGATGATCGGCACCGCGAGCGCGGCAAGCCCCCATAGGTCGAGCCGCATCAGCGCCATCGCGAGAAAGAGCGCGAGCGCGACGTTGCCGACAAGCGCGACCGCGTGCTGGTCGATCCGCACACGCACGAGCGCGAGCACGTTGCTCAGGATCACGCCGATGAACAGCGTGCAGACGAACGTCGGCAATTCGAACGCGGTGTCCGCGATCCAGTCGGCAAACATTTCGCCGCCCGCGAGGCAGATCGAGATCAGCGCGAGCGTCGTGATGATCGCGGCGGGCGTGGTGGCCTGCTGCGCCTTCGGTTCTTCGAAGACCAGCGTTTCGTCCTTTAGCTGTTTGACGCGCAGCAACTCGTCGGCGCTGATCCGCCGCATCAGCAGCCGTGCGATCGGACCGCCGAGCACGCCGCCCATCACGAGGCCAAACGTCGCGCAGCCGATCGCGATCTCGGTCGCCGACTCCAGTCCGTGACGCTCGGTAAAGATCTGGCTCCACGCGGCGCCAGTACCGTGGCCGCCCGACAACGTGACCGAGCCGCCGAGAATCCCAAGCAGCGGATCGACGCCGAGGGCGAACGCGAGCAGCAAGCCGACCACGTTCTGCAGGATCAGCAGCCCGCAGACCAGCGCGAGAAAGCGGATCAACACCGGGCCGCCCGCCTTCAAACTCGATAGATGCGCATTCAGACCGATCGTCGAGAAGAACGCGAGCATCAGCGGCGCCTGCAACGTCGAATCGAACCTGACCTGCACGTGGGTGGTGAGGCGCGTGATCAGCACGCAGATCGCGACGATGAGCCCGCCTGCCACCGGCGCCGGAATCGAATAGGTCCTTAGCACGCCGATCCACTGCACGAGCTTTTCGCCGAGCAGCAGCACGAGCGACGTCGCGACCAGCGTGGCATATACGCCAATAGTCATGAATGGCCTCCGAGCGGGAGCGTGACAACGTTTTCTGTTTTCCCGGCGCGACGCCGCGGCGCATCGGAATGCGGCAAGGCTTTGTCGTCATCCGGAGCGCGCGCGAACCTGCGACATCTTAGCCAATCCGTCCAGGCAAAGTATGTTTTTCCTTGGGTTTTATCCGGCAAGGTCGGAGCCCATATTGGGTTTCTCAGTACACGGAGTGACCGACAGATTCTCGCACTGACGTGAATTCAAAGTAGCGGGAACAGGAGATGCGTAGCTCTGCAGGATAGCCCGACGAGCGCTGTCTGATTGCGTCGCAAGTATTGATCGGATGCCACCCAACCAGGAGATGTCATGAAACCAATTCTCTACCGCCGGCGGCGAGCAGTTCGCCGTCCGCCGCAAGTCAGTGTCAAACAGATGACCGCATTGCCGTGCGTGGACGTGGCAGTCCTGTCCACGCACGTCCACCCTGCTTCACCGCTTTGCTATTGCGGCAACGCATAGGCAATCACGTAGTCGCCGAGCTTCGTACCGAATGAGCCGTGACCGCCTGCCGCAATCACCACGAACTGACGTCCGTTGACCGAATAGCTCATCGGCGTTGCCTGCCCGCCGGCGGGCAGACGCGCCTGCCAGAGCTGCCTGCCGTTGTTCACGTCGAAGCCGCGAATGTAGTTGTCGGCCGTCGCGCCGATGAACGCCACGCCGCCCGCCGTGATGATCGGGCCGCCGAGCATCGGCATCCCCATCTTGAACGGCAACGGAAGCGGTGAGCTGTCCCGCACCGTTCCGATCCGCTTCTTCCATACGATCTGGTTGGTCTTCAGATCGATCGCCGAAATGAAGCCCCAGGCAGGTTGCTTGCAAGGAAGACCGACCGGCGACATGAACGCATTCAGTGTCACGCCGAACGGAACGCCGTATTGCGGCTGAATTCCAGTCTCCGTCCCCGAACCTTTCGCGCCCGGTACCGGCTGAATCGGATTGCCCGGGCCACGCGGAATCAGCCGCGAAACGAACGGCAGCGCAATCGGATTGGCGACCGCAATCTGGCGATCTGTGTCGACCGCCATGCCGCCCCACTCGAACATGCCGAGATTGCCCGGAAAGACCAGCGTTCCTTGCTCTGATGGAGGTGTGAAGGTGCCTTCATAGCGCAGCTTGTGGAACATGATCCGGCATACCAGCTGGTCGTACATCGTGGCGCCCCACATGTCGGCATCGGTGAGATCCTTCGATGGCCGGAAGGTCAGTCCGGAGAACGGCTGGGTAGGCGAAACATGGTCGCCGGGCGCCGCACCCTGCGGCACCGGACGCTCCGGAGCCGGCACCACCGGCACGCCCGTGCGCCGGTCGAGCACGAACAGGTTGCCGGTTTTGGCCGGCGCATACACGACAGGCACGGTATTGCCCTTGACGTCGGTAATGTCCGCGAGCGTGGGCTGCGATGGCAGGTCCATGTCCCACAGGTCGTGGTGGACCGTCTGATAGAACCACGCGAGCTTGCCCGTCGACGCGTGCAGCGCGAGCAGGCCGCTCGCGAAACGCTCCTGCTGCGCCGTCCGGTTGCCGCCCCAGATGTCCGGCGTGGTCACGCCCATCGGCAGATAGACGATGTCCAGCTTGGGATCGTATGCAGCGGGCGCCCACGAGTTCGGGGACGTTAGCGTGTAGTGACCGCCGGCGGGAGGATTCTGATTCGGGTCCTTCGCGCCCGGGTCGAACACCCACAGCAGTTCGCCGGAACGCACATCGAAGCCGCGGATCACGCCCGACGGCTCGCGCGTCGAATAGTTGTCCTCGACCGCGCCCGCGACGACGATCACGTCGTTCGTGATGACCGGCGGCGAGGTCGGCTCATACATGCCGGGGGTCGTCACCGGCTGGTTGTGCTGGAGATCGAGATCGCCGCCGTTGGCAAAGGTTTTGCACAGCGCCCCTGTCTCCGCGTCGAGCGCATACAGGTGGCCATCATTGACGGGCAGATAGATGCGGCGCATGCAGGCCCCGGCGGTCGCGGCAGTCGCAGCGGGCGCAGACGCCGGTTGCTGCTGAGCGGGCGCCGCGGCGGACGCTGCCTGCTGATCCGGCGCAGCGGCCGATGCGCCCGAGGGCTGATCAGCCGTCGGCGCGGGACCGGCCGCGGAAAGATCGACGTAAGACACACCACGGCAGGTCACGTGCTGGAACGACGGATCGGCCTTCAGCTGCGGATCGAATTTCCATTTCAACTTGCCGGTCCGCGCATCCAACGCCCACAGGATCTGATGCGGCGAGCATAGAAACAAGGTCTCGCCGATCTTGATCGGCGTGACTTCGTCCGTAATCTCGACGGGGTCGTTGGGGCCTTTGCTATCCCCGGTCCGGAAGGTCCACGCGACCTGTAAGTCCTTGACGTTTGCAGGCGTGATTTGAGTCAGCGGGGAATAGCGGGTACCGGCCTGGGTGCGCGCGTAGGCCGGCCAGTCGGCGGCGCTATCACCGGTCTCTGCGGGGGCCGCCGATGCCGCACTGAAGCTCCCGTTGACCGTTTGCGGATCGTTGAAGTTCGCGTAGATGAGCACGCCCGCCCAGACAGCCAATGCAACGACGAGCGAACCAATGCCGAGCCCGCGTGCGCCCTCCATCCGCCAGCTCACGAGCAGCAGTAGCCACACGCCGAAAATGACCAGCACCCCGGAGCGCGGAGCCAATGCCCAGAAGTCCGTGCCGGACTCCCAGAGTGCCCAGACCGCCGTCGCAATCATCACGAGCGCATAGAGAACGAGCGCAGCGGGCTTGCGCCGGTAAAGCAAGCACGTCACTACTGCGAGCAGCAGGCCCGTGATCAGGTAGTACCACGACCCGCCTACGGCAATCAGCCATGCTCCGCCGATCACGAGGTAAAGCGAAGTGAGCGCGAGAAACACAAGTGTGATTGCACCGATGACGACTGACCAACCGGGCTGTCTCGACATGATGATCTTCCACCTTAATCAAGAACGACGTGCGCGCGCAGACCGCAAAAGATGGGCCTGGTCTGTCCTGTTGTTCGATGCAGGCGCCTGACTTCTCGCGGGTTATCGCGCGTGCAGCGATGAGATCGAACCTGCCGCGGACATGCAACCGATACCTCGCTATCTGACCTGTTGGCCCAGGTGGTCGAGAGCGTAGCGTCGGCAATGCTCAAGATATGCCGCTTCGTTGGCGACGGTCAATTGAATCATGCTGCGCCACAGCGATGATCGGTGAGCTTCCAGCCCGCTCGCTCCAACGCGATATGCACGGCCGGACCGAGACCGAGACCGAACATGCCGGGCTCGACGGCGGCGATGCCGAAAGCCGCAAGACGCGCACTCGCTTCGATGCCCCTGGCGTCGGCATAACCGCGCTCGGCCACGACCATTGCCGCCGCACCGCTGTTCAGGCCGGGCGCATTGCCCGCCGTGATCGTGCCATCGGGACGGAACGCGGGACGCAGCTTTGCCAGCGTTTCCACGGTCGTTTCCGGACGCGGCTGCTCGTCGTGCGTGAACTGGATGCTGCCCTTGCGCCCTTCTATTTCGACGGCGACGAGTTCGGCATCGAATGCGCCGCGTTGCGCCAGGCGATCGCCATGGCCCTGAGGCGCGAGAAGATCGCCGTTTCGACCGCGCATCCGTTCGCCGCGTCGGCGCACGTACCGCACGCGATCCGGCTCGCGCTCGGCTCGGTCAGCTTGACGACGCTCGAGCAGTCGCTGCAAACGGTCGCGCGGGTCATTGCCGACCAGACCTACCGATCGAAGACTGCGCTGGGCCGCCCCCATCATCCCGGCGCGGCCCAGCGCGCATTGCGACGTATCGCCTGTGGCGGTTGTCCAAACGCTCGAGTGAACGCATCGCGCATGCGGCGCGGGTCGGAAAATCCGGTCTGCTGGGCGATCTGTTCGACCGTATGGCGGCTCCTTTCCAGCATGTGCCGCGCGGCTTCGAGACGCAGTCTCTCGACGGCCTTGGCGGGCGATTGCCCCGTCTCCGCCCGGAACGCGCGGCTAAACTGACGCGGGCTGAGCCGCGCCACTTCGGCCAGTTGTTCCACCAGCAGCGGTTGCGCGAGATTCTTCCGCGCGTACGTCAGCGCGGACTGAATGCGATCCGATTTCGCATCGAGTTCCAGCAACGCCGAATGCTGGGACTGACCACCGGCGCGTCGATGAGAAACGACGAGCGTTTGCGCGACCGATCTCGCAACCTCCACCCCCAGATCGGCCTCGACCAGCGCCAACGCGAGATCGATTCCCGCCGTCATGCCCGCCGACGTCCAGATCGAACCGTCGACCGCGTAAATCCGGTCTTCCTCCACACGGATGCGCGGAAACTGCTTCCGCAGCGCGGACGCATAGACCCAGTGCGTGGTGGCGCGCTTGCCGTCGAGAAGGCCCGCTTCGGCCAGCACGAAGGCGCCCGTGCAAATAGCGGCGACGCGCCGGGCCGTCGCCGCGCTGTGACGTGCGTAGGCGAGCAGCCCATGGGACGGCCGCGCCGCGCCCGGATCGCCGCCCGTGAAAAGGACCGTGTCGAACGTTCGCTCTTCGAAGGGTTCGGTCATCACCGTGGGACCACCGATCGGTCTGACCGGCGCGCCATGTTCCGACAGCGTGAGTACTTCGTAGAACGATTCACCGAATTTCCGATTGGCAAACGAAAACACCGGCTGCGCGGCGAGCGACATGGCGTGAAACCCATCGAACACGACGAACGCGACTGACGGCACGGCGATTCCTTTGAGTGGTGTCCTGAAACCGTAGTTTCTACGTCCTTTGCGATCTCGGCGGCCGCCCATATAAATGCGCTATGGATGCGCGGATTTGATTGAACGCGAATAAGCGGCCCTCGACGATCCTTCCGCACCAGCGGTCGACCGACTCTTTCAGTTCCCATTCTAGTCACCGTTTCCTTATCGCAGTTCTTCGAGGCCAACTACGCGGTGCTGATGAGCGGCCCGTCGGCGACCGCGGACATCGAGGGCGTACTGGTTCGCGGTGCGCAGGGTATCCGGTCGCTGACGGTCATACCGGTCGCGAGGCCGGGTACCGCGCGCCAGGGCAGGAGACCTCCATGAACGGTTTAGCCGCCAGCCGCGACGCGATGATACGGTTCCTGAGCCACGGACGGCATCGCCTGCCCTGTCCGAGGCCTTCAAGGCCGGCCTCATCTGTGCCGCGCCCGCTGGGGATTGCTCAGACGCGGGCGTAAAAGAACGCAGCGCCGGGGGAGAGGCGCTGCCGTTCCGGGCATGACAGGGCGACGAACCGGAGGCGATTGCGCGTTGCGACCCATTGCGTTTCAGCTTCCAGCAATACCCTCAGGCGGGCTACTGCGATAGTCCGATCCGCTGCGGCTCCTGGGAGATGAAATCGGCGGCAATGCGGTTGTACGCGGCAGGCCGCACGTCATGGATATCGCCGGACTGAAGCAAGTCACCAACATAGACCTTGCCGTTGTATTCGACGTAGGTCACGCTGTTAGCACCCGGCGCGAGATAGCGGTAATGGCGACCATCCAGCTGTACAGAAGCCTCATCGATGCTCCGCGTCAATTTGCAGTGTGCGGTCCACTGCCAGCAGCCTCACTGGATCGGTCTTCTTCCACTGTGATTTCGGCACGAGCACGGACCATTCGGTGTTGGCCGTATCGAGGAAGAACGCCGCCACGCCTACGTAGTTCGCTGCGTCGCCGATCGGCTCCGAGATCTTCAATGTCTGCCCCGGTCCCAGCGTCACGTCCCGGCTCCAGAGCGTCGCGGCCTTCAGCGCCTCGTTGCCCGCGAGCAGTTGCGCGTAGGTCGCTGTTACGAAAGGCTTGTCGTCCTTCAACTGGTAGATGCGCAGCACAACCGGAAGCGACGCGCCACGCACATCCTCGTTCAGTGCGCCGCGTGCCGTCACCACGAGGTTCATCTGTTTGACTTTCGTCTTGAACACCGCGCGTGTGACATCCACGGTGCCGTCCTTCACCGACTGCCAGGTCCCGCATGCCGAGACGGCCAGCGCGAGGCCCACGCCGAGCGCACCCCGCAAAATCCGGACACTCATCACAAAGGTGCTCCCTCGAAGTCGATGCGAGGATAGACGGTCTCCTTGCCACCGATGCTCAGTACCAGTTGCATGGAAACATGAAGGCTCGCGTAGCGCCCCAGAAAGTGATTGAGCACTTCGCCGAATAGCGCAGCATCGCCCGGCCCGTCGAACGCGGTCGGATCGAGTTCGACATATGCGCACGCAATACGTTGTACGTATGCCCGCTCCACCTTCTGCTTCTCGGAGAAACGTACGTCCCTGATCGCGTCGATACGACGCGAGACCCCGTCGTCTGGCGTCCAGTCGTAGAGTTCCAGCGTCTCACGCAGCGCCGGTGCGCCCTCCATATGGACCCGGTTCAGTTCGTTCGCGCCACCCGCCGTAAAGTGCCCCAATACGCGCCAGTCGTAGCCCGGGTAATAGCGCGGCGGATAGAGCGGCATGGACGGTGCCGTGAGGTTGCGCACCGATGCAATCCCGGTGAAGTCCGATACGGTTTCAGTGATCGTCGCCTCGGCCAGCGCCATGCGCGGGAGACGCCCGTTATTGGCGAGCGCGCGTACCGTCAGGTAGCGGTCCGGATCGGGACGGTCCTCGTCGTTCTCTGCGTGCCGGTACGTTCCGGCCCATAGCTGCCCCGCCAGCGTCACCCAGAGTTCCCGCCCAAGCGGACCGAAACGCGTCGACGTATGGAAGTAGCGCTCAGGCTTTTCGTGACGCAACGCCCAGCCACGATGCCGGAAACTCGTAAACGCCCGGTAGTCGTGCCGTGCGCTGTCCTCCGGCTCGGCGGCGATCACCGCGAGTACATCGTACGGCTCGACATGAGAGGCGATGCCAGGCTGTACGCGGATGCAGTGCTCCCTGTCGTGCCAGCCGACAGGTTCCAACGGCAACGCATCGACCTCAAACAGGTTGATGACAGGCGTGCAGAACAGGCGGAAATTCTCGCGGCTGACGGGATAGTCGCCAGGCATCCGGGCATCGAGTTCAATCTCGAAGGTCATCTGCGCTTCACCCGCCGGCAGCGCCGCAGCATCGAACCCGCACAGGTCGACGAAGTGAAACTTTTGCGGGAACACAAAATACTCCAGCATCGTCTGCTCGCGGTCCAGTTGCCCGTCGCGCTTCGCGTCTGTGACTGGCCATAGCCGCGTCGACGGGCCGAAGCCTGCCGCCTCGACATGCACCCCGTCCAGCGGCTGCAAGGCGCCGTCCCGTACTGACGGCAGACGCAGCCCGATTGACGCAACCTGCCGCGTGAGCGCCGCGTATAGCGTAGCCGCAGCGGGCCGGTCGCCATGCAGGTACAGGCGAATACGCGACAGGTCCATGCGCTCGCGCTGCTCCCCGAGCCAGAGACCAAACGTCAGGCGGATCACCGTACGCCCGTCGGCGCGTACGGCGACGACCGCATCTTCTACCGAGAGCGGTAACAGCTCGACGGGCTGCGTCGTCCGGTACACGCACTGCACCTTATCGGGACCGACGGGCGTTGAGCGTACGACGGCTCCGGCGGGAATCGGCACCGCAGTTGCGCCCGTTCGGTTCAGCGGCGAGCATTCGATGATCGACAGCGACGGAATAGCGCGCGCCGCGTGCTCATAGAGGTTATCGAGCAGCGCGTCGGTCACCTCGGGCATGCCGTCGTCGAGCTTCATGCGTAGCCGCGCCGAGAGAAATGCAAAGGCTTCGTTCACCGCGCGCGCAGCCCCCTCAGGTTCGCCGTAGAGCATCCCCGTGCGACGCGCGGCGTCAGGCTGCGCCTGCGCAAACTCGCGGCCTGCCTCGCGCAGGTAGCGCATCTCTTCGTCGTAGTACCTGAGGAACGGATTCTCGTGCTCAGTCGGGTTTTTCTTCCAGGGTGCGGTCATGGTTGCAATTCCGGTGGCAGGGGAGGAAGCATCGGTACGGCACCAGCCTTGCCGACAACAAAAATCCTTTCGGGCATCTGGAAGCCGCGCAGCTTCAGCAGTTCGAGCGGACCGGCTCCAACCTGGGTTCGCAGCAGGTAACGCAACGGGTCGCCATTTGCGTCGTTCCACGTGAGCTGGTAGCGGGTACTGTCGAGCTGCTTCACATCGGCTTTTGCGAGCAGGCGCAGGAATGCCCAGTCGCCCGTCGAATCGAACGCCTGCCTCAGGCCCGCGTTGAGTGTCTGCCACGTCAGACCCGCGTGCCCGTTCAGGCCGTCGCCGGGCCAGGCGAGCGGCGTCCAGCTTTCCTGCTGGTTAAAGTAGACGATCTGCTTGCCGTCCACCGACAGTTCCGAGCGCGTCACGTCCGGCGTCGGCAAGGCCATCATCTCGAAGCGCTCGTTGGCATCGCCCTTTATGTAGAGTTGCGCGCCGACCGTCGAGAGCTGGCGCAGGCCGGCAAGGAACTTCGGATCGAACTGGAGTGCCTGTGGTGCCAGTTCGTTCGGTGTCCAGTGATCGCCCTCGAGCTTGAGTACGCCCGCGAGTTGCGTCGAGATGAAACGGGCGACCAGGCCGGTGTCGGGACGCACGAAGCGGCCGAGTTCGGCGAAGGATGCATCGGCCTGCGTGTCAAAGAACGGATAGCGGCCGCTCATCGCCGCGTTGAATGGTGCAGCCACGCTTGCGCGCCATGCTTCGTTCAGGCTCGCCGCGGCGGGTTGCAGAATGGTCTGCCACGCCGCTTCGAGCGGCTGGGCAAACACCGCGTTGCCAAAGCCCGCCCACGCGGAGCCGAGGCTCGCGGCTGTCAGCGCCGCATCGTCACGCGCCTGAGACAGCTCCGAGAGCTTGCCCTGGAAGACCGCCTGCGCGAGCGAGCGCGCCATCGCCTGTGCGTCGGGACTGCCTGCGATCTGCTGAAGCTTCAGTCGCATCGTGGTGACCGCCGTCAGATAGCGCGACAGGCTGACGCCACTCAGCGCGACGTTCGTCGATGCACCGGCCTTGCCGTTTCCGCTGTTCGTCGCTGCAACGCCGCTCTCTCCCATCAATGCAAGCAGCGGGCCGAATGACTTGTCCAGCGGATTGACGGTCGGGCCATTCGCGTCGTCGTTGTTGCCAATCAGGCTTTGCGCCTTGCGCACCAGCGTGTCGGTCAGCGCCTGTGAGGGTCGTCCCGCCTGCGCCTGATACTGCACCGACTTCATCAGCGCGATCAGCGGTGAGGTCTGCGCATCGGCGAGACGGGTGAGCTGGTCGATCGAACCGTTCAGGTTCTTCGCTGGCTGCCACTGGAGGCTGTTGAGCATGGTCTGCCAGGCGGCGGTGTACTCCGCGAAGTAGCGCGCTGTCAGTCGCTGCTTCAGTTCTTCGGCCGCCCGCTTCTCGTCGATGGCGGCGCTGGTGCGGATCGTACCCTGTGCGAGGGTGTTACCGATGGTCTGCGATGGCTGCGCGCCGGTCAGCACCCAGTCGCCGCTGACGCGTCGCTCGCGCGCCGCCCTGTCGATCGCGTCCGCGATCATGCCGTCCCACGCGGCACGCGTGTAGATGCCAGGCACCGTCTGTGATGTGCCGAAAAGGCCCTGCGCGTCCGCGCCGTTGAGCAACGTCTGGAGTGATGCGTCAGCGTACTTGCCTTTGACCTCGTCGAGGATGCTCTGGTACACCGTGTCGTCGGCCGATGCGAGGCCCATCTGCGTCACCAGCATGTTGCGGGTCGTGCTCACGAGGCTCTGGTCGGGTGTGATGCGCCATTCGGGGTGCGCCTGCAGGTGATCGGCGTAAAAGGCTGCCAGCCGACCGCCCGTATCGTCGCGCTCGCCTTCCGGCATATCGACCGGGCGGCGCCACAACGCGACAAGCGAGCGCCGCAGAAATGCGGCGTCGGCGCGGGCGGGGTCTCCAAGCATCAGGTAGGTTTTGAGCGCGTTGTAGGTGCTGCCGCGCGCCTCCTGTGACTGCAGCGCGTCGGCCCGCGCTTCGCCCGCAGCCTTCAGCAGGTCGGTGATCGTTCGCACCACGGGCTCCTGCAGGTTATGCCTCGCGGCGATACGGTATGGCGGCCACATCGCAGCGAGCAGGGCGTCGTTCGAAGAAACGCCCGCGCGTAGATACCAGGGCGCGCCATGCTGCCGACGGTACTCAAGCTTTTCCATCAACTGCTGGAGCGCGAGCTGGGCTCGCCAGGCCTCGGCGGTTTGCGGTTTTGCATCGACAGCGGCCTGCGCTGTCTGACTGGCCTCACGCATCAACTGCCGGTTGCCGACGAAGGACACCGTCATCCATACGCACCACAGGATCGCCGCAGCCGTGACGAGCGTGGCGAGCGCGTTGGGCCAGTAGAAGCCGACGCGCCGGCCCCGGTAGTTGGGCGCCCCCGCCGCGATCTCGCGCCACACCGGCAGCAACGCGGCGGGCTGCACGCGCAGGACGGTTACTGCCGGTGGCGCGTCGGCGGGCTCGCCGGGCGTCCCGTCGCCGTTGGCTACCGGCACCGGTACGACGGTCGGCCCCGGAAAAACCGGCGCGAACATGACGCCCGCAAGCGGCGCGCGCAGCCAGTTCGATGCAGCCAGTCCCCGAAGGCCATCGACGATGCGCTCGCAATGGTCGCCGACGTACTTCGAGATCTCCATCAGCCAGGTCATCCGAAGGTTGTTGCGGGTGCAAAGGTGTACGCCCGCGTCCGCAGACCTCTGCTCGACCTTGTTCAGCACATCCGGCAACCTGGCGGCGGCTTCCTGTGCCCGCCTGCGCGAATCGTTCGGCATGAAGGTGCCGACCGCGTCGAAGCGCTCCGACGGGCTACCCTTCGCCTCGACCGGGTGCAGGAACGTGACGGGCGCGGCCCAGCCGAGCGCAGTGGCGATGCCCGAAAGTGCACGGGGCAGTTCGGTATCCGTATCGTCCGCGCGTGCGACATGAACGACGCCATCGACCGGGTAGCGGCGGCGCAACTGCCGGATCTGGCCCAGCCACTTCGCCGCCTCGATCCCGTCCGGCGACACATGCACGAGGATGGTTTCGTCCACATGCATGACGCCCGCCTGCCTGAGACCGGGCGCGACCTGATCGACGCGTTCATCCGTACCGTTCACCAGCAGCCAGCGCAGGCGGTGCCGCCAGAACCAGCCGTGCGAGACGCGCAGTTCCTCGTACACGCGTTGCAGCCGCGCATCGCGCCTGAGCGGCTTGGCTGCCTTCGTGTGATCGCCGGTTTCCCGGTGAAAGAGGCGTCCCGCAAAGGCGTAAGCGCCGGTTGCGAACAGGACGAGGTGAGCGACGACGACGACCGCGAAAGTTACGAGAATGGCGATAATCGCTTTGAGCCGCGACTCGGCTGTGGTTACTCCAACTATGTCGCCGCGCAGCGATACGATGCCGATCGCAAGCAGGGCGACGACCAGGGCTGCGACGGGTAGCCCCCAGATCGCCAGACGGCCCGATGGCGCGGATACCTCCGTCGTGGTTGTGGGCTCAAGCGAGCGCAGGGTAAGCCTGGGGTCTGTCATCAGTATTCCGGTTGATATCTGTTGTTGCAGGAGTTACGTACAGGAGCGCGGACTGTACGCCGTCGATGATGAGTTGCGGGCCCTCTGCCGCGCCCGATTCGATGGCCGCTGCAATGGAGAGCCAGCCGTTGCCGTCGCCAAGGTCGCCGACGATACGGTCGGGCCGCCGCTGCGCTCCGTCTTTCGCAATGGCATCCATATGGGCAGCACTGAGCGCCTTGTCGCCGCCGTCGGCGGGCCGGGTGATCCAGGCACGCACGAGCGAGGTGTAAGCAGCGTTGCCCCATACGGCCGCATTGGCGAAGCCGTATTTGGCTTCGCCCGGAAGACCCTGAACGGGCCGGTGCAGCAATGCGGCCACCCTGACCTCCTCGGGCAGATGGAAGTAGCCCGGTGCGAGCAGCACGGCGACACATCCCTCCGTGCTGCCTTCGGGTGGCCCGTCCTCATGCCACGCCGTTGCCACGACGAGTAGCGGGCGGCGCTCCTTGGCATCGAGCCATGCGTCGGCGACCATCAACCCGTCCGTCGCCGGTGCCGCCTGGACCACCAGCGGCGGCAGGCCCGCGATGCGCAGGGCATCGATGACCCGCGCGACATCCGCCTTCTCCTTGCCCGGCGCGGCCAGCACGCGGACCTGCGGCCACCAGACCCGCTCATAGCACGTGAGCGCTCGCAGGCTCGTCGCCAGAGACTCAAGCGACTTGGCCATCTTGAGCGCGAGCAGCGAAACCTGTTTCGCTGGACCGAGAGCAGCGATCGCTTGGTCGTCAGTAAGGCGATCGGCGACAACCGGTTCGTCGACCAGCCAGTCGGCCTCCTCGAAGCGGGCATGTTCGATGGGCTTCGAGCCGGCGCGCGGCACCTGCGAGGCGGGCAGACGTTGTTTGGCGGCTATCACGCCGGCCAGCGTCCGTTCGGGTTCTCCTCCAAGCGGCAGGCAATAGCCAACGCCGAGCACTTGGAGTGGCTTCTGCGCGATGCGCAGCCGATCCGCCAGCCACCGGCTACGATGATGGTTGCGCCAGCGCGCGCGGTACCAGAGCGCCTCGAAGCCAGCGCGCTCAATGGCAAACAGGAACACGAACGCACCGTTAGGAAAGCCAACGAAACAGAGCCAGAACCATGCGCCGCGCGCCGCTTCTCCCTTCGGCCAAAGCAGCATCGCAATGGCAACGCCGAATACATTGCAGGCGAGCCAGATGCAGAACCACCACGGCCAGAACCTGGGGCGGCGCGGATAGGCGCTCGGGCGTCCGGCTGGAGAAAGATCGACCGGCATTACGCGATGTTGAAGTTCATCAGCGACGAGACCAGCCTGCAGCCGCACGCACAGCGATAGTGGTGGAAAGCGACGGCCTTGCCATCTCGGTCGGGAAACTTGGCGTAGCCCTCGTCAATTGTAGTCGGACCGTGTTGTTCGCAGATGGCCTCGTCACCCTTGCGGGCGAGCGGTCGCCCCATGACCTCGAACCAGGGCGAACCACCGGTCACTTCGCCGCCGTGTTCGAGTTTGTCGCCTTTACGGACAGGAGATTGCATTTTTAGGAAATTAATTTTTTGAACATTGCTGAGTCTTGAATTGCGGAATATACGCCGCACCGAATGACTGAGCCTTTTTTTTCTTGAGGTTTATCACATCAACCCCGAATTGATTCTCGACAACGATAAAATTTTGATCAACACTGAAGGCAGCATCGTATACTCCACCACCATACACCTCTCTTTCAATGAGTTGCATTTTTGGCCTTACAAAAAATATAGATAGATGTGTGACTTGCGGATAATTCGCATCAATTTTTGTAGGCAACCCGAATACAACCAACATCGAACCATCGAGGCTAAAAACTCCCCCACGAATAGCGTGATCGATTTTCGCCAACCCGATATTTCGCCCATCATGTTTTATTGTTACGTGGCTGCGGACATCGTCCATTGCCAAATAATTTCCATCGCAGGAACTGACAACAGCTGCGCACGCATTACCGAGAAAAATCATCAAGAAAAATAAAAACAAATATTTTTTCACGGTTGATCCCCCAATACTCGATATGAATTTTGCGTCTCGCGCCAACGCAAGGGCGGACTTTTTACATCGTACGGCCAGAACCTGGGGCGGCGCGGATAGGCGCTCGGGCGTCCGGCTGGAGAAAGATCGACTGGCATTACGCGATATTGACGTTCTGCAGCGACGAGATCAGCCGGCAACCGCACGCGCAGCGGTAATGATGGAAGGCGACCTCCTTGCCATCGCGGTCGGGAAACCGCGCGTAACCTTCGTCTATGACGGTCGGGCCGTGCTGGTTGCATATAGCCGTGTCACCCTTTCGGGCGAGCGGACGGCCCATGAACTCAGTCCACGGCGAGCCGCCTGTGACTTCACCGCCGTTCTCAAGATTGTCACCTTTTCGGATAGGGGATTTCATTTCGATTGACCATAAATTGATTGTGGCAGTCATCACCGGCTGCTGAACAATCACTTAATCCAATTGAACAACCTGCTGCAGGCTTTGTTGTCGATTACAATCGTCTTTCCTGTTTTGATTTCAATCACGTCAATATCAGGATCTGATCCGCACTGACGCCGGTCTACTGATATATATTTTCCATCAAGCGATATGACTGGATCCATATCCGAAGATGCCTCTTCTTCCAACTTAGACTTTCTCACAGTGGTTCTATAGAATCCCGGTTTTTCAACCAAATTCCTGTCGCTCCCGATTTTTCCAACAACCGCTAAAAAACTCAAAGGTGAAACGCTAACTGGGACCATTGATGCGTAAATACCCGCCTTGATATTTATGTCCGATAGAAACCCCACGTGCGGGGCTGCGCGCCTCACGTGAACAGGCGTGTCAGTCTTGCAATGACTTAACTCGCCTATGGGGACGTAGCCGGTACCCGAGACGATAACTGCCTCACCATCCGAACTCAGTGCAACGTCAATGGGTTCTTCGTCTATCAAGCAGTGAAAGTCACCGGCCTTGGTCTGCACAGACAAATTAAAAGATGCTGCCGTGTTCGTGGAGTTAGTAGTATTGCAGTAGACTTGGACTGATGCAGCGAGCAGACCTACAAATACGAGAAAATTTGTTTTCACAGAAGAACCCCCTTGATCATGCGAGTAAACTTAATTCGCTTATCAAGCCCGATAAGCGCACCATTGATACCTCTTGTGACATCTTTTATTATCTGCTCTTCTTTTGCGAGTTCAGCTGCAGTTTTCGGTATGTTAAAACTGTCACTATCAATGGCACGAACAACCTTCGGCCTGAGGCAGGTTATGTACCACGCCCCAGAGTCCAAGCAATTCTCTGGCACTGTCGCGATAACTTCAGGATTATCAACGCGCGCAGGAATTTTTGTCATCAGTGCGCGATGTTTCGCGTGATATTGTGGATCGCTCCACCACGACGCAGTAAAACTCGATTGCTCAATCCATGCTCGATATAACCAATAGTCCGCGTAATTACTTCTGAAGGTGAGAGTTGCTTAAACCCGCGACCGCGAAATTTTTGGGCATCCTCTCGGTCGCAGTTCCCACCTCTCCAGTCATATGATGAGGTGATTAAACCACCATTTGAACTATATTTTGCCAATCTGTAGTACGGGTCGTCTTCAGACGGAATTGCACCATACCAATGCCCAAGATCTTTCTCTGATTTTACCGATACTGGATTTATGTGAGTACCGTAAACAGCAGTTGCCGTCACGTTACCCACCATACTCGACTCCTGCATAGTACAGAGAAAGTTAGATTCCACTGCACCCTGCCCTAAGAAGTGCGACTGCTTCAGGTAATTCAACATCCCGTATTTTCGCAGAGAGAAGTTCAGAGGTTTTCTGTACTTCTCTCGAATAACGGCCGCGTTGCCAGACATGTGACTGTCCGGGTAAATCAACGCGAACTCATCCTTGGAGAACCAAGCACACTTCCTGAAGTGCCGGATAAACGCGAGCGGATGGAAGAACCAGAGCTTCTCCCCGGCGGGCAAGCCGGTCACATCCCAGAACTGGACTTCCCTGAGGTACTTGAGAAAATCGCCGTAACCCGTTTGGTTTCCGTGGTAGAACCCGCCCTCATCGAGCAGCTTCGTGTAGCGCGTCTCGTTGTTCTTGCTATCCCATTCGCTCGGCGCGTTGCAGATAAATCCGCGTAGTGCCTGACGCACCGGATCGTTCATCCTCACGTAGGTTGACAGCGCTTGCGCCCTCTGTGCCTCCGTCATGTCCTCTATCACCGGTAGCTCGCCGGTATCCCCCGCATCCTTGACAAGTTTCTTCAGTGCGTTGATATCGCACATCCCGTTACTATCGAATGGCGTGTTGGCGTCGCTGATCTTCTGCCAGCCCATGAACGACGGGAAATCCGCATCGGATAACTTCCTGATCTCCGCCTTGCTGATATCGATATACCCCTGCTTCCCCGCAGCGTAGGTCACCTGCACCCAGGTCTGCGGGTTTGGAGGCGGGGTCACGGCCGAGGACAGGACACGCCCGAAGCGCTGCATCTCGTACCCGTCGCTCGGGCAGGCATCGTAGAGCGCCGTCGCGCGATGGTAGAGATCGTATTCGTAGTCCTTTTCCTCGACGGGCTCCGGCGTCAGAAGCGTGCGCGAACCGTCCGTCGCGATGCTCCAGACGTTGGTGTACTTCGCCCCCTTGCTGAAGTACATCTCGACGACGAGTTGCAGCGCGTTTTTGTCCGTCTGCCCCGGCGTGAACCTGATCCCGTGCAGCTTGTTGCCCGCCCCGGTTCCAGGCGGCTGCGCGAAGAACTGCTGCCCGGCCGGAATCGTGTAATAGGTGTGGCCCCAGCAGTCCGGCGTTGTCGCCGTGGCCGGCGATGCCACGCCGAGCTGTGTATGCCCGAAATACGCCGTGAAATCGTCTGGCACCATGAAGATTTCGAGGTGCAGGTGCGTCACGCCCTGGTAGCGTCCGACAAACCCAAGGACATCCTTGCGCCTGACCTTCTGGCCACTGCCCTTCGCCGCAGGCGTGACCTGCCCTTTCCTGTCCACGCCGGAGGATTTTTGCAGGAACTCCGGCAACCGCGTCCCGTCGTGCCCGAATGACTGGTACTCCGCGAGCGGCAGCAGATGCATGTAGAGCGAATAGAACGTCAGCTTGCGACCGTCACCCGTTTCGGTCGAATGCCTGAGCAGGACGAAGCCTACATTGCAGCTATAGGGATCCACCGCGTGCTGGCAGACCCGGTACGCCACCACCCCGCCATCGGCAATGGCGTAAACCTCGCCGTGCGTGTCCGGTGCCAGATGACTGCCGCAATGCCAGCGCCGGTCAGACGCGACCGGGTAGATGCCGCGAGCCAGTTCGAACTGGTCGACGGCGTCCATCATGGGATCCGGCTTCGAGCCATCGGTGGAGGTGATGCCCGCTTCGGGCAGAAAGGGAGGGCTGATGATCATCGCGTATTAGTCCGTGTGGGTATACCGGTCGTTAAGCTGCAGGTCGCTATTCGGCAGGAGGGGCAGCTTGGCCGGCACGTTGTCGGGGCCGACAAACGTGAACGAGGCGGCCTTGATGGTGTATGCGCCGGGGCAGTGGAACGTGATGTTGCCCGCCTCCATGACAACCGAGGCCCCGCCGCAGTTGAGCGTGATCTTCGACTTCGCCGACACCTGCACATCCGCACTTTCGCTGGCGACACGCAACTGCTTCTGCGCGAACAGATCCATGCCGTCAGTGAGCGCCGCCGCCGTAAACCTCCCCTTCGCCGCCGTGAGGCTGAGACCAAGCTTGTGCGCGCACAAGGAAATCAGCTCACCCGCCACCATGCGCAGTCGCTTCACGACGCTGACGTCCATGTCCTGGCCTGCCGTAACGATCACGTTCTGGCCCGCCGAGTGCTGCGCCGATTTCGGCGTCACGAACGCCATGCCGCCGGGGGCGCTCGCGAGCAGCCCCGCGTCGCGCAACTGGTTCAGCCCATCGAGGAGCGCCGCCTGCGTGGCCCGGTCGGCAGGGTCGGCCCCAGCCTGCGCCGTCGCCGCCGCAAGGTCCGTCACGCGCTGCAATGCCGCCTTGAGTTGCGCGACGGCTGCGGGCATCTCAAGGTGCGGCGTATCGGCCCCGGCCGCCGCATCCGCCGAGAGGAACAGTCCCTTCGCCGCGCGCGTCGTGCCCCAGCCCTGGGTCGTCATTTCGGACCCTTCACCCCGCAGGAGCTTTTTACTGTTGAGCAGGTAACCGAGATTGACGGCCGACTGGCTGTACACCGTCGCGATCCGCGCGCTTTCCTTGCCCTGCAGATCGTTAAAAATGACCTCGGCCCCCAGCAGCGGCGAGCGCCAGATGGCATAGCTAAACAGCGACTGGTCTCCGCGCACCACGTCCGGGTGGGCGTAGTCGTGCATGGCCCCCGCTATGTAGATGCGGTCCACGTCGCGATTTTCGGCGTCGAGCAGGACCTCGGTTCCCGGCAGCAGGGGCGAGTGGAAGCCGCCCTGGTAGGACGATGACGGACGCAGCAGGCGCAGCTTCAGCAGCTTGTTGTCGGTGTTGCCCGTGCCCTGCAGGAACTTCGGCAGCACGCTATAACGCCCGTGGTCGTCCATGTCGCCGTAGGGGGCGGAGTCGCTCGTCGTGACCACGCCCACAGCGGGACCAGGCAGAAAACGCCAGTCCCGCTCAAAGTCAAACCTGGGCCGGTAGGTCAGGTTCGCCGGCATCGCCTTGAAGCGCGTATAGGCCGGCTTGGTGCGGCTGCCCTTCATCTTGAACGAAGTGATCACGAAGCCGTATTCGGCGCTCGGCATCTTCGCATTGGTGAGCTTCATTACCACGCCCGCCGCGATGCCCTTGGCGTCGGTCCTGCCCGCCAGCGTCGCCTGACGCGCGATCTGCTCCTCGCGCCGCGTCTGCGCGAATGCTTCGCCCTGCGCTGGCGTCAGATGGCCTTCGACGCTGCGACTGATCTGCCCGAACGACGAGCGGTCATCCGTCCCGATGGAGACATTCGCCGTGGCGCGAAGGGGATCGTCCGGCGTGCAGTAGTTGCGCTCCCACAGTTCGATGGTGGCCGGCACCAGCGCGCGCTGCTCATGCACGGCCTGGGCCGCTTCGTGCCAGCTCGCGTGCAGGCCCGAGGCATCCAGCAGCGGCACGTCGACCGAGCGGATATAGGCGCGCGGATTGTTGGCGAACACGATGGTGTCGAGCTTGCCGTCCTTGCCGCGTCCCTGCTTGTAGAACCAGAAAACGCCGAGGCGGCGGCAATGGCGGGCGATGAAATTCCAGAGCGACTCCTCCAGCATCACCACCTGCTCCATCTTCTCCTGCAGCCCTTCGATCTGGAATTCGACATCGAAGGCATCGAAATTCTTGCGGTCCACCAGCGCCTGGGTGATCAGCTCCTGCAACGTCACATCCTTGAATGTGTCGCTTTTGATGATGCGTTTGCAGAGGGCCACAAAGCGCGGCTCGATGCGTATCTGGTAAGCCGACTCGTCGCGGCTCGTGCGGATGCGCTTCCAGCTCGTCACCACGCCGTTGAAGGTGGCGGCGGCGTGACTGACGGGCTGCACGTAGCTCACCGAGGGCACCGCCGCCTGCTCGTCGATCTGCAGGCCCGCGCGACGGCCCACATACTGCTTGCCGTCGATCTCCAGCCGTGGCGACGTAACCGTGACGTCGACGCGGTAGTCCTTGCAGAAGCCACCGCTGGCCTTGAAATCGAGCACGTCGAGGTCATGGGGCTGGGAGCCGATCCAGATCCTGAGGTGCTGGGTCAGGCGCGCGCTCGGATGGCTGAGCGCGGCGGTAAAGTTTTTCGTGACAGCATTCATCCACACATCCCTGTATGGTTAAAGAAACGAGGCACAACTGTTGCGTCAGCAACCGTCAACCGAAAAAATCTAGGGCGGTACCCGCTGCCCGTCAATCACTCCACTCACCCTGTGCGAAATTGCCAACGATTTTGTGAATGATCGTTAAATCGGAATCCTTTGCTTTTTCGAGATGGAAATGCGTGATAAACGGGTGCAGCAACACCTAATGGCGAACGACGCATGCGAGTCGATCGCGCGCGGGAAACGGTCAGCCCTGCTGCTCGTGATAGCGCAGTGTGGTAGAGAGAAGCGTGGCGTCGCCGCGAGCGCGCGCCTCCAGAAGTTCGGCGATGCGCTCAATCATGGCCAGCATCTCCCCGCGCGTTTCGTTCGGGTCGGGTCGGGTCGGGAGGCACATGATTTATCTGATGGACGCGCGTGACAACATATGCAGACACAATATGCAAAACAAATAAACGTCTGCTTCTCGCCGTGCAATTGAAAAAGACGGCATCAAGCCGCCTTCGTTCGATTGCTGACAGGGCCGGTTAGTGTTTCGTCGTGGTCGTGCCAGGAGTCGCAAGTCTGTCCTGAACGCTTTGCGCCGCATCGGCCAGCAGGTCCGCCGCATCGCGGGGAGTAAGACGACGGTTCGGAATACCCTTGGCGTCGAGCGCCAGAACCGTGAACAGTTCATGATCGCAATTGTTCATGCGCCTGTAGTCCTCGCCGATATGGATCATGACCTCAAGCAGATTCCGCCGGTCGTGTCTTTCCTCAGGCGTTAAAGGATTCCTGAACAATGAAGTCGCAAGCGTAATCAGATGTTGAAGTTGCTGTCCCTGCCGTTCACAAAGATGGAAGGCAGCCAGCGCGAGACGTTCATACTGAAGCGCATCTACGGGCGGAGGGGGGCGGGAAGAAGGCTGTTGCCTGGTAGCTTTGGTCATACGCGGTCCGGGTTATGGGCGCGTTGGATCGAACGACACGTTTGGGTTCGCGTCGGCTTACGGGTTCAATAGCCACGGCGGCACTGCGACGGCATTCGGAAACAGTTATTCGATTGGCGACAAGTTCGTCAAGGCGCTGCTCTCGTCCAGCGACGGTCACGGGCTGCGATGCGACCTTCGCGGCCAGGGAGCCAGTGGTGGCGGCATATGCGTAGACGACGGCGGCAAAGTGTACGACGTCATCCTCGTGCGGAAATAGGCACCAACTTACCATTCGCGCGGCATGGCGTCCTTGCTGAATGCGATTGACGCCAGCGAGCAAGATGTCGTTGCTACTCAATCGTGTCAAGTTGGATATTGAGATTCAATATCTCAGCATCGAGATCGACAGGGTGTTCGAGACGGCGACACAAACCGAGATTTGGACCACTGTACGGGCCGTACAGTACGGACACCGTTAGGCTAGGAGTGGACGCCAGTATGCAGTGCTACAAAGCTGCCGTTCGAGCTTTCTCGGGTGACTGTTTGCGGGTGAGTCCTGGCACTTTTGCATAATCTCATCTGGCGCGGCTTTCCGGGGAATCGTGCGTAAGCTCAGAGCCCATTGCTCGATCGTCCATTACTGAAATTTTACGCACACTCAGCAACCGATACGTTTTTCAGTTTCCAGCTGAGCGCCAGAATCTAACGGATGTGCCACAAAGGCTGCCGCAACCACTCTTTGACTCGCGCCGCCATATTTTAGTCAAAATCCCTCAACTGTTTTTTTAGTCATTGGATTCGCCCTCCCTTGCAACACGGGCCTGAGAGGGGATAGAAAAGTCCGTAACTTTAGGAATTTGAAGGAAGTCTGCTACGCTGCGCGCTTCACCACCCTCGCATTGAAACGATGGAAAGCCCTTTCAACGATCGCGGCGTGTCGGTCACGCGCAACGCCCTCTCATCCGCAGGTCAGGTCTTCCCGCTGCGCGATATCGTCGACGTGCAGGTCGTGACCGTGCAGAAGAACAAGGTCGTGCCGCTCGTGATCTCGGTGGCCGGGCTGATCGGCGCAATCGTCGGGGGCGTGCTGCACTCGGCGTCGGGACTCGTATGCGGGGTGATGCTGATCGTGGTCGGTTGGCTTACCTGGGTGACCCAGGACATCACGCATCGGCTGATGGTCAAGACGGCCGACGGCGAGCGCGAAGCGCTGATGAGTACGGATCGCGAGTTCGTCGAACGCGTCGGCGAGGCAGTGCATCGGGCGAAGGCCGCGGCTGCCGCGCCGAAGGCTTGACGCGGGGCGACGATCGAACATGACGAAGCCGTGCGCGACGGATCAGCACCAGCCTCGCACGGCTTTCGATCTGCTTGCCCGCAAGCAACGACTACGTTGCCGTCATCTCGCGCTCAGTCGAGACTGAGCGGACTCACGCGCCAGATATTGCGCGCATACTCGCCGATCGTTCGATCCGACGAGAACTGCCCCATCCCCGCGACGTTCTCGATCGCGCTTTCGGCCCACGCGTGCTTGTCGACGAAACGCGCATCCACTTCGTTCTGCGCCTTCGCGAACGCGTCGAAATCGGCGAGCACCATATAGTGATCGCCCCAGTCGACCAGCGTGTGAAAGATATCCGAGAAGCGCAGCGGATCGTCCGGCGAAAAGTAGCCCGTGCGAATCTGATCGAGCGCGGCGCGCAGTGCTTCGTTTTCCTCGTAAATCCGCCGCGGCCGATAGCCGCTTGCGCGCAGGTCGTCCACCTCGTCGGCAGAGTGACCGAAGATGAAGATGTTCTCGCGCCCCACCGCGTCGCAGATCTCGATGTTCGCGCCGTCCATCGTGCCGATCGTCAATGCGCCATTGAGCGCGAGCTTCATGTTGCCGGTGCCCGACGCCTCGGTGCCGGCCATCGAGATCTGCTCCGACAGATCGGCCGCCGGAATGATCAGCTCGGCCACGCTGACGCCGTAGTTCGGCACGAACACGACCTTCAGCCTGTCGCCGATCAGCGGATCATGATTGACCTTCTCGCTGACGTCGCCGATCAGCTTGATGATCGTCTTGGCCATCCGGTACGCGGACGCGGCTTTGCCCGCGAACAGCACGACGCGCGGCACCCAGTCGCGCTCCGGATTCGCGCGAATCTCGTTGTAGCGTACGATCACGTGCAGCAAGTTCAGCAACTGGCGCTTGTATTCGTGAATGCGCTTGACCTGCAGATCGAACAGCGCGTCCGGATCGAAGTGCAGCTTCGTGTGATGCGCGAGCCGGTGCACGAGCCGCAGCTTGCTCTGTCGTTTGGCCTCGCGGAACGCTTCGACGAACTCGTCGTCCTTGCGCAGATTACGCAACTGCTCGAGCTCGAACAGATTGCTGCGCCAGTGTGTGCCGATGCGCGCGTCGATCAGCGACGACAGCGACGGACTCGCCTGCGCGAGCCAGCGGCGCGGCGTGATGCCGTTGGTCACGTTGGTGAAGCGGTCCGGATAGATGCGCGCGAAGTCGGCGAAGATGTCGCGCGTCATCAGCTGCGAATGCAGCTTCGACACGCCGTTCACCTTGTGACTCGCTACGATCGCCAGATACGCCATGCGCACGCGCCGCTGCCCATATTCATCGACGAGCGAAATGCGGCGGATCATCTCGGCGTCGTGGCCTGAGTGCTCGCTGACGTGCTTCAGAAACTGTGCGTTGATTTCGAAGATGATCTCGAGATGCCGCGGCAGCAGGCGTGACAACATTTCGACATCCCAGGTTTCGAGCGCCTCGGGCATCAGCGTGTGATTCGTGTACGAGAAGATCTGCGTCAAGTGTTTCCACGCCTTGTCCCACGGCACATGATGCTCGTCGACGAGCAGGCGCATCAGCTCGGGAATCGCGAGCACCGGGTGCGTGTCGTTCAGATGCACCGCGACCTTCTCCGAGAAGCGTCCGAACGTGCTGTGCGTGCGCTGATAGCGGCGGATCAGATCCTGCATCGTCGCCGACACGAAGAAGTACTCCTGGCGCAGCCGCAACTCGCGGCCCGCCGGCGTCGAATCGTCCGGATAGAGCAGCCGCGACACGTTCTCCGACATGTTCTTGGTGTCGACCGCATTGCGGTAGTCGCCACGATTGAATGCGCCGAGGTCGAGTTCCTCGGTCGCGCGCGCGGACCATAGGCGCAGCGTGTTGGTCGCGTCGGTCGCGTAGCCGGGGATCACGGTGTCGTAGGCGGTCGCGTTCACATGCTCGGTGTCGATCCATTCGGTCTTGTCGCCACGCTGCACGGTGCGGCCGCCGAAATGCACCATGTACTTGATTTCGGGTCGCGGAAATTCCCATGGGTTGCCGGCGCGCAGCCAATAGTCGGGCGCCTCGACCTGCTCGCCGTTGACGATTTCCTGACGGAACATGCCGTACTGGTAACGGATGCCGTAGCCGAAGCCCGGAATGCCGAGCGTCGCCATCGAGTCGAGAAAGCACGCCGCAAGCCGGCCGAGGCCGCCGTTGCCGAGCGCTGCGTCGGGTTCGAGATCGATCAGCGCGTCCATGTCGACGCCGAGGCTCGCGAGCGCCTCCTTCATCTGATCGTGAATGCCGAGCGCGAGTAGCGCGTTGGTAAAGGTCCTGCCGATCAGAAACTCCATCGACAGGTAGTAGACCCGCTTCACGTCCTGCTCGTATTGCAGGCGCGTGGTCTTCATCCAGCGCGCGACGAGCCGGTCGCGCACGGCCAGCGCGGCCGCGTGCAGCCAGTCGTGCGGGTGAGCGGTGACGGCGTCCTTGCCGACGCCGTACATCATGCGATTCGAAATTGAGCGCCGTAGCGCGTCGACGGTACTGTTGAGCTGGTCGAATTCCAGATCGACGGCTGTCATCGAAGCCTCCGGGAAGGTCGACGTGGCAAACGCGAACCGCACGAGAGACGGACGGGAGGCGCGTGCCTGTCGGAGCGGTTTAAAAAAATAGAGTAGGACATTTTAGGGATCGCGCACACTGGCGCGCGAGCGGACGGTAACGCATACGGCGTGCCCGGCGAGCTCGCCCGCTGCCGCGCGACCGAGCCGCGGCGGGCGCCCGGACGCGGTGCAAAACCGCGTGGCAGCGGCACTCGGGGTGGGCATCGGCGCGCGTGAGTCGGGTGACGAAAGCGGGGTTGGGAAGGCATACGCCCGAAGCATCTGCGAGCCGCGCATCGATTATTTTTCCGATGCGTGACGAGCGGATGAAGCTCCGAATAGCCTGATTTTGTGATCGAATTGGGCGGCCCGTTCTGCCGGGCGGTTCTGTCGTATGCGTGTTGGATTTGACACGGGGCGTGTACCGATTTGGAGATGGCGGGCGGGATTGGCGGTTAGTTGCGTTTCATTGAGATCAAAGCGCCTCATCTTCTAGCCGCCTCCCGGTTCCTGCCCGCCTCCCTGCACGATCGTGCCGTCTCTGCAACAATCGCGACGTTGCGCCGCACAAGCCGCCACGCTGATCCGCCGTGGACCGACAGCGCGCGCCTCACCCACGACGAAACCGCCGCCCGAGCGCGTCGCCTCTCCGGAAGCGACCGACACCGGCATGCCCAACCCCGCGAGCCACACCTTGTCCGATAAGCTCAGCCCCGCCGTCGGCGTCCCCACGCCGACTCTCCCCGCCGACGGCCCGATGTCGGCCGCCAACCGCCGCGCGATGGCCGCGATCATGCTCGCCGTCGCGCTCGCCACGCTCGATACCGCGATCGCCAACACCGCGCTGCCCGCGATCGCCGGCGACCTGCACGCGGCGCCGGCCGCCTCGGTCTGGATCATCAACGCATATCAGCTCGCGATGGTCGCGACGCTGCTGCCGCTCGCCGCGCTCGGCGACATCGTCGGACATCGGCGCATCTATATCGGCGGCATCGCGCTGTTCACGCTGAGCTCGCTCGGCTGTGCGATGGCGCCGACGCTGCCGCTGCTCGCCGCCGCGCGCATCGTGCAGGGCTTGGGCGCCAGCGCGATCATGAGCGTCAACACCGCGCTGATCCGCTATCTGTACCCGCCGCATCGGCTCGGTCGCGGGCTTGGCACCAATGCGCTGATCGTCGGCGTGTCGTTCGCGGTCGGGCCGACGGTGGCGTCGTTGATTCTGTCGGTCGCGACCTGGCCGTGGCTGTTCGCGGTCAACGTGCCGCTCGGTGTACTCGCGCTGAGTTTCGCGATGCCGGCGCTGCCGCATACCGCGCAGAGCCGGCACCCGCTCGATCCGGTGGCGGCGCTGCTCAACGTGGTCACGTTCGCCGCGCTGATCTTCGCGCTCGGCGAGGCGGCGCAACGCGCGTCGCTGCAGATCGTGCTCAGCGCCGCGGCGCTCGCCGGCGTGTTCGGGCTGCTGCTGATCCGCCGCGAGGCCGGCCACCCCGCGCCCATGCTGCCTGTCGATCTGTTCAAGCGGCCGGTGTTCGCGCTGTCGGCGGTGACGGCCGTGTGCTCGTTCGCCGCGCAGGGCCTCGCGTTCGTGTCGCTGCCGTTCTATTTCGAGGACGTGCTGCTGCGCAGCCAGGTCGAAACCGGCTTCCTGATGACGCCGTGGCCCGTCGTGGTCGCGCTCGCCGCGCCGCTCGCGGGCGGCCTGTCGGACCGCTACCCGCCGGGGCTGCTCGGCGCGATCGGGCTCGCGGTGCTGTCGGCGGGGATGGCCTCGCTGGCGATGCTGCCCGCCCATCCGCACGTGCTCGACATCGGCATCCGTATGGCGATCTGCGGCGCGGGTTTCGGCTTTTTCCAGTCGCCGAACCTGAAGGCGCTGATGGCGAGCGCGCCGCCGGAGCGCAGCGGCGGCGCGAGCGGCATCGTGGCGACCGCGCGGCTGCTCGGACAGGCGACCGGCGCGGCGCTGGTCGCGCTGTGCTTCGGCATTGCCGGCCGCCAGCATGGGCCGACGCTCGCGCTCGGCCTCGGCGCGTTCTTCGCCGGCGCGGCGAGCCTGGCGAGCGGCTTGCGGCTGCTCGCGCCGTCGCATCGCGCGGGCGTGCAGGCGAAGGCGGCGGTCAAGTGAGATATGCGCCGGACGGCGCGTGAGGCGGGGATGAAGCCTGAATGAAGCGCGTCTCGAACGAGCGCGCGCGAGTTGGAGCCAGTGCGGGAAGACGAGGCGGCAACCACGCGAGCCGCCTCGCTTCCGACCCATGCGGCGCGATCAACGTGCCGCGAAATACGCCTTCACCGCGGCAACGAACGTGTCGATATCGTCGCGCGACACATCCATGTGCGTGACGAAGCGCGACGCATACAGCATCTGCGTGAGGATGCCGCGCTCCTTGAGCCACGCCTCGAGCGGCGCGCAATGCTGCTGCGGAAACTGCGCGAACACCATGTTCGTCGCGACCGACTGCACCTTCACCTGCTCGATCGTCTCCAGCCCCGCCGCCAGATGCGCGGCATTTGCGTGGTCGTCGGCGAGCCGCTCGACGTTGTGATCGAGCGCGTACAGGCACGCCGCCGCGAGCACGCCAGCCTGGCGCATGCCGCCGCCGAGCACCTTGCGCCAGCGATGCGCGACGTCGATCAGCGCGCGGCTGCCGACCAGCACCGAGCCGACCGGCGCGCCCAGTCCCTTCGAAAAACAGATCGACACCGAATCGAACGGCTCGGCCAGCGCCGCGACCGGCTTGCCCGCCGCGACCGCCGCGTTGAACACGCGCGCGCCGTCGAGGTGGGTGGCGAGGCCGCGCTCGCGCGCGAGCCGCGTCGCATCGGCGACGTACTGCGCCGGCAGCACCTTGCCGCCGATCGTGTTTTCCAGCGCGAGCAACCGCGTGCGCGCGAAGTGATCGTCGATCGGCTTGATCGCGGCGGCGATCTTGTCGAGCGGGATCGAGCCGTCGGCGGCGTTTTCGAGCGGTTGGGGCTGGATGCTGCCGAGCACGGCCGCGCCGCCGCCCTCGTATTTGTAGGTGTGCGCGAGCTGGCTGACGATGTATTCGTCGCCGCGCGCGCAGTGCGCCATCAACGCGGCGAGGTTGCTTTGCGTGCCGCTCGGGAAGAACAGCCCCGCTTCCTTGCCGGTGCGCTCGGCCAGCGTGGCCTGCAGACGCAGGACGGTGGGGTCGTCGCCCCAGACGTCGTCGCCGACTTCGGCCGCCGACATCGCCGCGAGCATCGGCGGAGTCGGACGGGTAACGGTATCGCTGCGCAAATCGATCATTGTGTGTCCCTGTGCGTCCATGAATGACAGCCTACGGCAACCGGCCGCCCGTGCATTCCGGAAGGAACGCGCGCGCCGGCAAACGAGGCATACAGTGTATTCAATTCAGACGACGCTGAAAATCGGCGCATCCCCGAGAAGCGCGCCGATCCGGCTGCGATGAGCCAACAGTCGCGACGGGGACGCTCAGCCGCCAGGCTTCGGCAACCACTGGAGCGGATCGACCGGCTGGCCGTTCTCGCGCACTTCGAACTGGATCGACGCGACGCCGCGGCTATCGACACCGACCTCGCCGATCGTCTGCCCTTGCGCCACCGCATCGCCTTCCTTGACGAGTAGCTGGCTGTTCTGGCCGTACGCGGTGATCAGCGAATCGTTGTGCTTGATGATGATGAGCGGGCCGTAGGCTTCGATGCCGGTGCCCGCGTACACCACGCGGCCGGTCGCCGCGGCCTTGACCGGATCACCGGGTTGGCCGCCGATCACGATGCCGTTGGATTTGCCCGGCGCGAACGCGCGCAGGATCGGTCCGCGCAATGGCCATTGCAGCACGCCCTGCTGCGGCACGGCGGCAGGGGCCGGCGCACCGGGTACGGCGCCCGGCGGCACGTTCGCCGTCGCGCCCGGCGCGGCTGGCGCACCCGGCGCCACCGCGACCGGCGGCGTGACCACGCTGCCCGAGGCCATCGGCGGTGAAACGCGCAGCACCTGGCCGGGCGCGACCGCCGCGTTGACCGGCAAGCCGTTCCAGGCCGCGATTTCCTGCGGCCTTCGTCCATAGGCCGAAGCGATGCCGGACAGCGTATCGCCCGGATTGACGCGATAGTAGCCGGCGGGCACCGGGACGGTCGCGAGGCTGGTCGTGCTCGACGGCGCGTTGCTGTAGAACGGCGTGCTTTCCCACGGCATCGTCGTGCAGCCGGCGATCGCCACGCCGAGCGCCGCCGCCATCAGCAGGCGGATCGCCGTCGGTTGCCATTGTTGTGTCATCTGCTTTTCCTCGACCTGTGTCTCAATCCGATTCAATCGACGCCGCAGCAATTGCCGTGCCGTCACGCTTGCACACGGTCGCGGTTGTCCGCTGCCGCCTGGATATCGTGCGCGACCGCCACACACGCGCCGTCAAACTGCCGTGTTCTTCAGACGCTGCCCTGCTTTTCGACGACGAGCACGCGTGCCGCGCCCAGCGGATGCGCGACATGCTCGGTGCCAACCGACGCATGGAACACGTCGCCGGTTTCGAGCACTGTCGTGCGTTCGACGCCGTCTTCGCGATAGCGCATTTCGACGCGGCCGTCGAGCACGGCGAATACCTCCTCGCCGTCGTTCACGTGCCACTTGTACGGCTGGTCGGTCCAATGCAGACGCGTGGTGACGCCGTTCATGTTCGCGATGTCGAGCGCGCCCCAGGCACGCGACGCGGTGAAGCTTCTGCTGCGGATGATCTTCATGGTCGATGAGCAATTGGCAAGCGCGCAAGCCCGGCGGGCGGCGCCGTGCGCCCACGGCGTCGGCGCTCGCGCGGCTGGCCCTATTATAGGTCGCGTGGCCCGCGCGTCTGGGCGAGCAAGCCGCCACGGTCGTTCCGTCCGATCATTGCAGGCGATCGACCATCGCCTATACTCAGTCAAGCCGCGCGGAGCAGCTCACGACAATGTTGGGATTCTGGGAGGAATCGAGCATGAACAAAGCCACCTTTCTGGCCGTGCAACTCAACGTCGACGATGTGGCGGCGTCTGCCGGCCTCGTCGAACTGCTGAACACGCATCTGATCTTCGCCGCCGAAGTTGCCGAGGCCGCCGATGCGCTCGTGCAACTGGCGAGCATCGCGGGACTGTCGAGCGGGGTCGAGGCGAGCGTCGAGCTGCCGGCGGTGGCGCTCGAACGGCTGCGCGAGGCGCTCGACAACCTGAGCGACTACGACGAATCGTGGCTGCTCGCGCTGGAGCCGAGCCGCGCGCTGTTCGATGACATCGGCCGGCGGCAGCGAACGCTGCATTGACGGGAACGTCGCAGCACGGCGCCGTAAACGACAAAACGCCATCCGATCGAACTGGATGGCGTTTTTTCTTGCCCGCCGCGTTCGCGCTGTTCCACGAAGCGGCGTCTACAGCGCACTACAACTACCCACTACATCTGCGGACTTCTACTGCGATTAGTTGCCGAAGTACACCGAGTCACGGTTGGCCTTCGCCGGGATGACAGCGTGGCCAGCTTGCGACGTGCCGGCGGCCGGAGCGCCGTAGCCGCTGGTGTCTGCGGGGTTGGCCGCGATCGCCGTGCCGCGTTGCGCATCGACGCGCGCTTGCGCTGCCTGGATGTCGGCCGGGTAGTTCACGTCGCTGGCGCTCGGCTTGTAGCCGGCCTTTTCGAGTTGAATCAGTTCAGCGCGAACCTGAGCACGGGTCACCGGCTGACTCGCTTGAGCGAACGACGCGACCGGAACAACGAGGGCGGCGGCGATAGCAACAGCGGAAATCAGGGTCTTCATGATTAACCTCCAAAGGACTTGTTGTGTGGTGCGCTTCGGGTTTCTGCTTATCCCTCAGCGATTGAAAACAAGTCTAGAGATGTCTCGATCTAGGGTAAACCCTTAAACCAGTGAAACTCTATTGCTGCCGTCGCAATAATCATTTGGCATTCTTTAAAGTCCGCATTTAACCCGCGAGACATCTGGTAATAATGCGGCGTTTCCTTGCCGATCCAAACGGAGCAACGGCCCGGCGCGCCCTGTCACCATGGCGCGCCGGGCCGTTTTTTCAACCGCTCAGCTCCACTGCGCGTGGAAGCTGCCCGGCTTGTCGATGCGTTCGAACGTATGCGCGCCGAAGAAGTCGCGCTGCGCTTGCACGAGGTTCGCGGGCAGACGCTCCGAGCGGTAGGCGTCGAAATACGCGATCGCCGACGCGAATGCCGGCACCGGCACACCCGCGTTGACCGCGGCCACCACGACTTCGCGCAGCGCCGCCTGGTAGTTCTTCGCGATGTCGCGGAAGTACGGGTCGAGCAGCAGGTTCGCGAGCGCCTTGTCCTTCGAATAGGCGTCGGTGATCTTCTGCAGGAAGCGCGCGCGGATGATGCAGCCCGCGCGGAAAATCTTCGCGATCGTTCCGTAGTCGAGATCCCAGTTGTACTCTTCCGACGCGGCGCGCAACTGCGCGAAGCCCTGCGCGTACGAGATCACCTTGCTGAAGTACAACGCGCGACGCACCGATTCGATGAACGCGTCCTTTGCGCCTTCGAGCGGCCTCGCCTGCGGACCTTCCAGCAGCTTGCTCGCGGCCACGCGCTGCGTCTTCAGCGACGACAGCACGCGCGCGAACACCGCCTCGGTGATCAGCGGCAACGGCGCGCCGAGGTCGAGCGCGTTCTGGCTGGTCCACTTGCCGGTGCCCTTCTGCGCGGCACGGTCGAGAATCACGTCGACGAGGTCCTTGCCGGTTTCGTCGTCCTTCTTGCCGAAGATCTTCGACGTGATTTCGATCAGATAGCTGTCGAGCTCGCCCTGGTTCCACTCGGTATAGACCTTGCCGAGTTCCTCGTTCGACAATCCGACGACCTGCTTCAACACCGCGTAGCTTTCGGCGATCAGCTGCATGTCGCCGTACTCGATGCCGTTGTGCACCATCTTCACGAAGTGGCCCGCGCCGTCCGGTCCCATGTACGCGACGCAGGGCTCGCCGTCCGGCGCCTTCGCGGCGATCTCGGTGAGGATCGGCGCAACGAGGTCGTACGCGTCGCGCGGGCCGCCCGGCATGATCGACGGGCCTTTCAGCGCGCCCTCCTCGCCGCCCGACACGCCGGTGCCGATGAAATGCAGACCCGCCTTCGCGAGTTCCTGGTTGCGGCGGATCGTGTCGGTGAAAGGCGTGTTGCCGCCGTCGATCAGGATGTCGCCTTTTTCGAGCAGCGGCTTGAGCGAGGCAATGGTCGCGTCGGTCGGCTCGCCGGCCTTGACCATCATCAGAATGCGGCGCGGCTTTTCGAGCGAGTCGACGAACTCTTCCAGCGTGAAAGCCGGCACCAGTTTGCGGTCCGGAAATTCGGCGATGAGTTCGTCGGTTTTCGCGCGGCTACGGTTGTAGACCGACACCGCGTGGCCGCGGCTCTCGATGTTGAGCGCCAGATTGCGGCCCATGACCGCCAGCCCCACCACGCCGATTGCCTGTTTGCCCATTTGAATTCTCCAGAGTCCAAAAAAATGTCGTGGCGCCGCGCCATGAGAACGGCGGCGCGGCGTCGAGGGTGAAAGGATAAAAGAAATGCGCGCTTGCCGCTTGGGAGGGGGCAAGCCGCCAGTTGCTCGTGCTCCTGTCGTGCTCATGTTTGCGCGTGACGACAGGTATTGTGCGCGCGTCGGCGTTTGCGCGGCGGGTTCGGTTTGGGATCGCACCGAGGTTTGGCGCAAGGCGTGGACGAAGGCGCGGCCCGTCGGTGCCCCCGCTACCCTGCCCGCTTCGTGAACACCAGGCTGAAGTTGTTCGCGGGCATCGCGACCACCCGTTCGCAGGTGAGCCCCGCCGTGTCGCCGAGCGCGACGACCGCTTCCATATCGCGCACGCCCCATTCGGGATCGCGGCTCTTCAACCATTGATCGAACGCTTCGTTGCTCGGCGCCGTGTGCGCGCCGCCGCGCCGGTAAGGACCGTATAGATAGAGCACGCCGCCGTCGACGAGGCGCCGCCCGGCGCCGTCGAAAAGTGCCTGCGCCGCGCTCCACGGCGAGATGTGGATCATGTTGATGCAGACGACGGCGTCGAGCGCATCGACGCCCCAGTCCGGCTGATGCACGTCGAGCGCGAGCGGCGCGCGCAGGTTCGCGAGCCCCGCGTGCGCGGTCCACGCCGCAATCGACTCGCGCGCCTGCGCATCGGCATCGCTCGGCTGCCAGTCGAGACCGGGCAGCGCGCCGGCGAAGCAGATCGCGTGCTCACCGGTGCCGCTCGCGATTTCGAGCACGCGGCCGCTCGCCGGCAGCGCCTCGCGCAGCACGGCGAGGATCGGTTCGCGATTGCGTTCGGCGGATGGCGAATGTTGCCGGGAGTCGGTCATGGTCGGCTCTGGTGTTCCTCAGGTTTTGACGGTGATCCACGGGATCCATTCATTCTCAATCGCCAGCCAGCAGACCGGCGAGCGCGCTCAAGGTATCGCCGCACGGCGCGGCCACCTTCAGCGACAGCAGCGGATCGGCGCGCGTGCGGCCGAGGTTGATCGCCGCGATCGGCTTGCCCTGGCGCTGCGCCCACACGCAGAAGCGGTAGCCGGAATACACCATCAGCGACGAGCCGGCCACGAGCACGGCGTCGGCCGCATCGAGCGCATGCGACGCCGCTTCGACGCGCGCCTGCGGCACGTTCTCGCCGAAGAACACCACCGACGGCTTCAGCAACCCGCCGCAGTTCGCGCATGCCGGCACGCGAAAACCGCCGAGATCGTGCCACTCGAGGTGCGCGTCGCCATCGGCGGCGGCTTCGGCCGTGACGTCGAGCAGAGCGGGGTTGTCGGCTTCGAGCGTCTGCTGGATCGCCGCGCGCGAGTGCTGCATGCCGCAGTCGAGACAACTGACGCCGTCGATGCCGCCATGCAGCTCGATCACGTCGCGGCTGCCCGCGCGCTGATGCAAGCCGTCGACGTTCTGCGTGACCAGCGTCGGCACGTGACCGGCCGCTTCGAGCCGCGCGAGCGCGACATGCGCGGCATTCGGCTGCGCGCGCGCGACGAGCGGCCAGCCGACCATGCTGCGCGCCCAGTAGCGCTGACGCATCGCCGGCGTGCCAAGGAACTCCTGCAGCGTGATCGGCGGCGAGCGCTTCCATGCGCCGTTGTCGTCCCGGTAGCCGGGGATGCCGGAGTCAGTGCTGATGCCCGCGCCGGTCAGCACGAACAGGCGCGGATGACGCTGCACGAAGCGATGCAGATCGTCGAGCGTGTGCGGATCGGTGAGAGATTCGGTCGGCGTGAGCTGAAGGTCGGTCATAACGGGGACGGTGGACGATCGTGCGCGAATTCGTGCGCGAATCAGCGGCGAGGGCTCGGTTTGCCGCGCGTGGGTGTCGAGCGACGCGCGTCGGCTTGCGATTTCGACTTCGCGCCCTGCGTGTCCGGTCGCCGCGCTGGCCGCGCTTTCTGCGCCTGCCGCTTGTGCCACGCAGCCAGCGCGAGCTCGTAGCGCTCCAGCGCTTCATCGTAGAGATCGAATACACACTGCGTGCAGCCGCTATGACAGCAGTCGTCGAGATCGGGCCGCACGGGCGGCTGTGGCGGCGGGTCGTCGCTGGGTGTGGCGCGGGGCACGGCGGCTTGCTTTGCGTGGAAAGACGGCGGAGAGCCCAGTATAAGTTGAACGCGCGCGCCCCGCTCCCCGCCCCGGCGTTGTGAGCCGGTGCTGCGCGCCGCTCAGCCGCGCCCGACGAACGGCATCTTGCTCGCCATGATCGTCATGAACTGCACGTTCGCCGACAGCGGCAGGCTCGCCATGTGCAGCACCGCGTCGGCGACGTGCTGCACGTCCATCAGCGGCTCGACCGCGATCTCGCCGTTCGCTTGCGGCACGCCGCGCGCCATTCGCGCGGCCATCTCGGTCCCCGCGTTGCCGATGTCGATCTGCCCGCACACGATGTCGTATTTGCGGCCGTCGAGCGACACCGCCTTCGTGAGTCCGGTAATCGCGTGCTTGGTCGCCGTGTACGCGGCGCTGTTCGGACGCGGCGCATGCGCGGAGATCGAGCCGTTGTTGATGATGCGGCCACCGCGCGGGTTCTGCGTCTTCATCAGGCCGAACGCCGCGCGCGTGCACAGGAACACGCCGTTCAGATTGGTATCGACGATGGAACGCCATTCGTCGATGCTCACTTCGTCGAGATCGACGGGCGAGCCGTTGCGTCCCGCGTTGTTGAACAGCAGGTCGAGCAAGCCGAAGCGCGCGCGGATCGTGTCGAAAAGCGCGGCGACGCTGTCGGCGTCGGTCACGTCGCAGGCAACCGCGAGCGCGTCGCCGCGCAGCGCCCGCGCTTCCTGCGCGACCGCATCGAGCGCGGCCTGGCGGCGGCCGGCGAGCACCACGCTATAGCCGTGCTGCGCGAGCGTCAGTGCGCACGCGCGGCCGATGCCGCTGCCCGCGCCCGTCACCAGCGCCACTTTTCCGTTTCCTGTTTCCGACATCACGCATCTCCTGTTGTGTTGGGTAGCGACGCGAGCTTGTTGCGGCAATCGGTCCGATCGCCATCGACATGCGCGACTCTTTTCGCCCCGCACCATACAACAGCGAATCGGCGATCGCAAACCGCGCGACGTCTTTCAGCGCGCTTTCACCGGATACGTGGCCGCCGAACGGCACGTCGACGAGCGCAACAGTGGTATCGTTCGCGGCTGCGCATCGCGCAAGATTCACGGCCTTCCCGGGACGGAGGAAGGCGTACTGGAAGCACGTTCGATGAATGAATGCCCGAACCCGCCGCGCCGTTGGCCGCGTAGCCGCAACTCCGCACTGCTGAACGGCACGATCGGCTGGCACGTGATCGTGCTGATCGGCGTGGCTGTCGCACCGGCCGCATGGCCATGGTGGCTCGCCGCGATCGTCGCGAACCACGCGCTGTTCACGATCGCCGGACTATTGCCGCGCACCACCCTGCTCGGGCCCAACTGGACCCGCCTGCCCGCGAACCCGCGCAACGCGGATGCAATCGCGCTGACCATCGACGACGGTCCCGATCCCGTCGTCACGCCGCAAGTGCTCGATCTGCTCGACGCGTTCGACGTGCGCGCGACGTTCTTCTGCATCGGCGCGAAGGTGGAGCGTTATCCGCAACTCGCGCGCGAGATCGTCGCGCGTGGGCATGGGCTCGAAAATCACTCGCAGGTGCACGTGCATACGTTTTCGGTCACGTTTCCGCGCGCGTTGACGCGCGAGATCGCCGCCGCGCAACGCACGCTCGAAACCGTCAGCGGCGCGCGGCCGATGTTTTTCCGCGCGCCCGCCGGCCTGCGCAACCTCTTCCTGGAGCCGGTGCTGCGCAAGCTCGATCTGCGTCTCGCGGCCTGGACACGGCGCGGCTACGATACGCGCGAGCGTGACCCTCACGTGGTTGCGCGGCGGCTGCTCGATGGTCTCGCCGCGCGCGACATCCTGTTGCTGCACGATGGCAACGCCGCGCTGACGATCGAAGGCCAGCCGCTGATTCTCGCGGTGCTGCCGAGCGTGATCGAAGCGGCACGCGAGCGCCATCTGCGTTTCGTCACGCTGCACGAAGCGCGCGCCGATGCGTGACGGTGCGCGTGAAGTGACACCACGCGCACGCAGCGCTACACACGGAAATCCGCCGCCATGTCCTCGTCGGTGCGCGCTTCGAGCTTGCCGTCGCGGCACGCTTTGATGAACACGTCGTAGTCGCGCTCGACCTGATCCGCGTAGGCGCTCGCGTAGCCGCTCAGCGCTTCGCCGAACTGATCGCCGCGGCCGATGTACGCGCTGATCTCGATCGCCTGGCCGCTCGCCTTCGCATGCGCGCGCGCCATGATCCAGCCACATAGCCGCGCATAGCCGTCGAGCAGATCGCTGTCGAACAGCTCGATATTCGCGGACAGCTTCATGTCGCGCAGCTGGCGGAAATAGAAATGCCGCCCGAGCGGCCCGGTCCCCCAGCCGAGGAAGACGTCGCTCGCGGCCTGCAGCAGCCGCTGTCCTTGCACGACGCGCTCGCCCTGATGCGTGACCGCCGGCGACTTGTAGAACTGCGCGATGACCGACGGCCGCGCCTCCTTCAATTGCAGGAACAACGGCTTGCCCATGTGATCGACGAGCAGCACGACCAGACAACGCGTGCCGACGCTGCCGACGCCGACCGCCTTGAACACGACGTCGTGCCTCGTGAACTGATCCAGCAGTTCGCGCCGATCGTGCGACATCGTCTTGCGGTACTCGTCCCACACTTGCTCGACCATCTTGTCGACGTTGCCGGTCCGGTAGGTTTCGGTTTCCTCGGCCGTCAACAACGTGTTCGCACCGTGCACGTGAAACAGCGCGGGCGGCGCATCGTGGATGGTCCAGCGATTGCCGTCGAACGAGGCCATTTTTTCGAGCAGGCTTTCATGCGTGCGGCTCGCGGCCTTCTCCATGCCGCGCCGCACCGCGCGCCGGCGCTCGGGCGTCAGTGCGATCTCGGCCATGCGGTCGAACGTGATGCGGTCGTACCACAAGTCGAGCGCGCCGAACTGCGCGTATTGCGCGACGCGATCGCGATACGAGCCGACCGCCGTCATCACCAGACTCTCGGCGGTGCCGCGGCTCAGGCGCATCTGGCGCGCGGCCATGACGAGGCTCGCGCACAGGCGTTTCAGGTCCCATTCGAACGGGCCGATCGAGACTTCATCGAAGTCGCTCAGGTCGAAGACCAGTTGCCGCTCGGGCGTGGCGAAGCCGCCGAAATTCATCAGATGGCCGTCGCCGCAGATCGGCATGGTGAGGCCGGTGTCGTGCACCTTGCTCAGATCGTGCGCCTGCAGAATCGCGCTGCCTCGAAAGAACGAGAACGGCGAGGCAGCCATGCGCCCATAGCGCAGCGGCACCAGATTCTCGACGCGCTCCGCGCTGCTCTGTTTCAGCAGCTCGATCGGATCGCGGTGCAACTCGCCGACCGCCCGGTGACTCGAGCGTTTCGAATGCTCGCGCGCGGCGCGGCCGCGCGCTTCCCGTTCGGCAATGGTGCTGGCTTTCATGCTTTCTCTCCGTTTGGCGAGTCTTGAACCGGCGCTGACAGAGACTGCTTGCCGCGCGCGGCGTCGTTAACATCGAGGGCTGCAGCCGCGATCATAACGGGTCGAAACACACAATGAATCGCCGCCTGTGAGCGCGGCGCTTGCAGCCGTGGCGGCGAGCTTGCAACCCGCGTTGCAACCCGCTTTACAGCCAGCCAGTCCCTCGCGTAGTACGCCGTAGTATTTTGCCAACGCCGGCGCGCGTGGGCGCGAAAGCCCATGCAGCCGCGCGCGCACCGCGCGTAGAATCGAGCGCATGCGCCCTACCCTCGCTCCGCAGCGCGAGCCCGAGCTGCCGCTGCATACGCCCAGTGTGTCGTCGCTGACGTTGGCGGCGGTCATTGCGCTGATCGCGTGGATGGCGATCCTCGCGCAAGCCGACCTGACGATCGATCGCTCGCTCGCGCGCGGGCTCACCGTGTTCGACGCGCTCGCGCGCATGAGCAGCTACCTGACCAATCTGACGGTGCTCGCCAGTGCGCTCTGCTTCACCTGCATCGTGCTGTGGAAGCACCGCTCGCCGCTCGTGCGCTTTTTCCGGCAGCCCACGGTCGTGACCGCGGTGGTCGCGTACATCGTGTTCGTCGGCCTCGCGTACAACCTGCTGTTGCGCGGACTGTGGCCGCTGTCGCCCTACCGGCGCCTGCTCAACGAGTCGCTGCACAGCGTGCTGCCGATGCTCGCCGCGCTCTATTGGGTGCTGTTCGTGCCGCGTTTCCATCTGCGGTTGCGCCACGCTTCGCTGTGGCTCGTCTATCCGCTCGCCTATCTCGGCATCACGTTCTGGCGCGGCAGCCTGTCGGATTTTTATCCGTATCCGTTCATCGACGTCGAAACGCTCGGGCTGCGCCAGGTGCTCGTCAATGCCGCGCTGCTGTTCGGCGGTTTTCTGATGCTGCTGGCCGTGTTGGTCGGCATCAATTTCGGGCGCCGACGATGATGTTCCAGCGCGTCCCGTTTGGCCGGATGCATGGCGTCCCGTCGCCGGGCGCACTTCTTGCGCCCCTTTCGTCACTGACGCAAGCTCACGCCGCACTGGCACGGCTTGCGCGGCGCCCTTGTGCGAGCGCGTTGCAATTGCAGCGGGCCCGCACGTAAATATGACAACAGGAGCGATGCATATGGATACGAATTCAGCGGCAGGCGCGGTAAAGGAAGTCGCGGGCAAGGTGCAAAGCGCGGTCGGCGATGCCGTCGGCGACACCAGCGCGCAGGTGGCGGGCAAGGCGCGCGAATTGAGCGGCAAGGCGCAGCAGTTATGCGCGAATACGACGAGCCTCGTGCGCGATACGACGGCCGAAAACCCGTTCACGACGCTGGCCGTGGTTGCTCTCGCCGGGTTCGTGATGGGCGCGCTGTGGTCGCGCGGCGGTCGCGACTACGACTGAAGCAGGCACGGCGCCGGATCATAGGCGCCGATCAACAGGGCGCAGCAGTCGCGCCAAAGCGGGCGATCCGCCGCAAGCGGATCGCCCGCCGCTTCACTAGCCGCTCTTCTTCTTGCGGCCGGCGCCCATTTCCAGTTCGATCCACGTCGGCGCGTGGTCGCTGGCATGCGGTTCGCCGCGCACCCAACGGTCGACGCCCGCATCGCGCAGGCGCGGCGCGAGGTCGGCGCTCAGCAGCAGATGATCGATGCGCAGCCCCGAATTCGTATCCCAATGACGGCGGAAATAATCCCAGAACGTGTACACGCGTTCGTCGCCGAAATGCGTACGCAGCGCATCGGTCCAGCCTTGCGCGAGCAGCCTGCGATAACGCTCGCGGCTCTCCGGCTGCAGCAGCGCGTCCTTTAGCCACGAGCGCGGGTTGTAAATGTCTTCGTCGGTCGGCACGACGTTGAAGTCCCCAGCGATCACGACCGGGTGGCCGCTCTGGTAGAGCTGCGCCGCATGCGCGATCAGATGATCGAACCACGCGAGCTTGTAGTCGAACTTGGGGCCGGGCTGCGGATTGCCGTTCGGCAGGTACAGACACACGATCAGCACGCCGCCGACCGCGGCCTCGATGTAACGGCTATGCGTGTCGTCTTCGAAACCGGGCAGACCGCGCCGACGTTCGAGCGGTGCGTCGCCTTTGGCCAGAATCGCCACACCGTTCCATGCGCTCTGGCCTTGCCACACGGCGCCATAACCGGCGTCGCGCAATGCGTCGACTGGAAATGCGCTATCCACTGCCTTCAGTTCCTGGAGGCACACGACGTCCGGCGCCTCGCGCTCGAGCCATTGCAATAGCGCCGCCTGCCGCGAGCGGATACCGTTGATGTTGAACGTCGCAATGCGCTGCTTCGCCATGATCATCCCTCCCTCGCCTATTGCTCCGCGCCCGGTTGGCCCGTTCCAAATTTATCACCCGCAAAGCGGACATTTTCCATCCAGTTCAAACCTGTCGACATCCGCGGCGAAGCTACCCGTGAGTTTGACGATCCCCGGATGTCCGCCGCCGATCGATTTGCTGCGAGGCATCCTCGCAGCCTGCCGGGCGCGTTGAGCCCGGAGGTCGATTTCGCATTTTCCCCGTTGCAACGTGCAACTTTTGCCCGTGTTTGCGCGGCTCCAGCCGGGCTCCATCGCGGTCATTGCGCATATTGGCCTGCCTTTATTGCGCAGATCGGCTTTGCGCTTGCAGCGAGTTTTTAATACCGTGTTAGCTGCAACGGCATTCAAATTGCTGCGCAATAGTTTTGTTTCAACGCGATGCGTTGGACATCGACGCGTCGTCAGCCTGCATTGACCTTTCAGTGGAGTCAACAGATCGTCATGACTACGCCTACAGAATGTCAGCATTGCGGGGACGCCCCCGCATCAGAGTCCACCGCCGAGCCCACCACCACGCCTTTCCAACCGTCACGACGCCGCTTCCTGCAATCTGCGGCGGCCGCCGCGACGATCGGTGCGGCGCCGCATCTGCGCGCGCAAACGCAAGCGCCGGCGCCCGCCTCACCCGCGCCGCCAGGCAACCCCGTGGTACCGCCGCGCCCCGTCACGTTGACCGTCAACGGCCGCGCGTACACGCTGCAACTCGAACCGCGCGTGACGCTGCTCGACGCGTTGCGCGAATACGCGGGACTGATGGGCACGAAGAAAGGCTGCGACCGCGGTCAATGCGGCGCCTGCACGGTGCTCGTCGACGGCCGCCGCATCAACTCGTGCCTGACGCTCGCGGTCATGCACGAAGGCGAGAACATCACGACCGTCGAAGGACTCGCGAGCAACGGCGCGTTGAGTCCGGTGCAGGCCGCGTTCATCGAACACGATGCGTTCCAGTGCGGCTACTGTACGCCCGGGCAGTTGTGCTCGGCGACCGCCCTGCTCAGCGAATTCCGCAACGGCACGGCGAGCACCGTGACCGCCGACGTGCGCGCGCGTCCCGCCGCGCTCACCGACGACGAAATCCGCGAACGCATGAGCGGCAACCTCTGCCGCTGCGGCGCGTACGTGAACATCGTCGCCGCGGTCCGCGCCGCGCACGACAACGCCTGACGGAGACCGACATGGATGCGATCTCCTACGAACGCGCCGGCGACGTCGCCAGCGCGGTGCGCGCCGCGCAACAGCCGGGCGCGGTATTCATCGGCGGCGGCACGAATCTGCTCGATCTGATGAAGGGCGGCGTCGCGCGGCCGGTGCGGCTCATCGATATCACGCACATCGGCGGCCTCGACTCGGTGACGACGCTGCCCGGCGGCGGCATCCGCATCGGCGCGCTGGTGCGCAACAGCGACGCGGCCAATCACGCGCTGGTGCGCGAGCAGTACCCGCTGCTGTCGCAAGCGCTGCTCGCGGGCGCGTCGGCGCAGTTGCGCAACATGGCGACGGTCGGCGGCAATCTGCTGCAACGCACCCGCTGCGGCTACTTCTACGACACCGCGTTCACGCAGTGCAACAAGCGCCTGCCCGGCAGCGGCTGCGCGGCGCTCGACGGCCATAACCGTGCGCATGCGATCCTCGGCGCGAGCCCGCAATGCATTGCGGTCAACCCGTCGGATATGAGCGTCGCGCTGGCCGCGCTCGATGCGCTGGTGCGCGTGAGCGGCCCCAGCGGCGAGCGCACGATCGCGTTCGCCGATTTCCATCGGCTGCCGGGCGACCGGCCCGATGTCGATACCACCTTGCAGCCCGGCGAGCTGATCACCGCGGTCGATCTGCTGCCGCCGCTGTTCAGCGCGCATTCGCACTATCTGAAGGTGCGTGACCGCGCCAGCTACGCGTTCGCGCTCGTATCGGTCGCGGCGGCGTTGCAGATGGATGGCGAGCGTGTTCAGAGCGCGCGCATCGCGCTCGGCGGCGTCGCGCACAAACCATGGCGCGCGAACGTGGCCGAGCAGATGCTGAGCGGCCAGCCGCTCAGCCAGGCCACGCTGAAGAACGCCGCCGCGGCCGCATTGAGCGGCGCGCAGCCGCGCCACGACAACGCCTTCAAGGTGCAGCTCGCGCAGCGCGCGATCGTGCGTGCGGTTAATCAGGCAGCGGGCAACGCGGGAGGTATCGCATGAATCTGATCGGACAACCCCTCGATCGCGTCGACGGACTGCTGAAGGTGACCGGCGACGCGCGTTATGCAGCCGAATTCCCCGGGGCGCGCCTCGCGCATGCGGTGCTCGTGACGAGCACGATCGCGGCCGGCACGATCGCGTCGATCGATGCGAGCCGCGCCGAGGCCGTGCCCGGCGTGCTGCTCGTGATGACCTACCAGAACGCGCCGCGCCTGCCGAATGGCGGCCGGCCCGCGCTCGCGCCGCCGGCCGGCCGGCATCTGTCGCTTCTGCAGGATAACGAAGTGCACTACAGCAACGAGCCGGTCGCGGTGGTCGTCGCCGATACGCTCGAACATGCGGCCGATGCCGCTCGCCAGCTGCGCATCGCCTATCAGCCGGGCGCCGCGGCGCTCGACTTCGAGCAGGCGAAGGCGCACGCGCATGCGCCGGACAAGCCGCAGGGCCGCCAGACCGACACGCAGCGCGGCAGCTTCGAAGACGGCATGCAAAGCGGCGACGTGCATATCGAAGCGACCTATACGACGCCGATCGAGCACCACAACCCGATGGAGCCCCACGCGACGATGGCGCAATGGGACGGCCCGCAGTTGACGGTCTACGACTCGACGCAGGGCGTGAGCGGCGCCGCGCAGGTGCTCGCGAAGACGTTCGCCATCCCTGTGTCCGACGTGCGCGTGATCTCGCCGCTGATCGGCGGCGGCTTCGGCTGCAAGGGCTCGTCGTGGTCGCACGTATCGCTGTGCGCGATGGCCGCGCGGCAAACCGGGCGGCCCGTGCGGCTTGCGCTCGAACGCCCGCAGATGTTCGGCCCGGTCGGCGCGCGGCCGCGCACCGAGCAGCACTTCGTGATCGCCGCGCGGCATGACGGCACGCTGAGCGCGATGCGTCACGACAGCATTTCGAACACGTCGATGATCGAAGACTGGACCGAGACCTGCTGCATGGTCACGCGCATGCTGTACGCGGTGCCCAACCAGATAACGACGCACCGGCTCGTGCAACTCAATGTCGGCACGCCGACCTTCATGCGCGCACCCGGAGAAACCACCGGCTCGTTCGCGCTCGAATCGGCGATGGATGAACTCGCCGTCGCGCTGAAGATGGACCCGCTCGCGCTGCGCCTGAAGAACTACGCAGACAGCGATCCGCAGGAGCACAAGCCGTGGTCGGGCAAGTCGCTGCGCGAGTGCTATCAGATCGGCGCCGAGAAGTTCGGCTGGTCGCGCCGCCCGCACGCGCCACGTTCGAGGCGCGACGGCAACACGCTGATCGGCATGGGCATGGCGACCGCGACCTATCCGGCCAACCGCAGCGAGGCGTCGGCGCTTGCGCAGATTCTGCCGGACGGCACCGCGGTGGTCGCATCGGGCACGCAGGACATCGGCACCGGCACCTACACGGTGATGACCCAGGTCGCCGCCGATGCGCTCGGCTTCACGCCCGAGCAGATCCACTTCGCGCTCGGCGATTCGTCGCTGCCGCGCGCGCCGGTCTCGGGCGGCTCGCAGTCGGCGGCCAGCGTGTCGCCCGCGGTGCGCGACGCGGCGAGCCAGGCGCGCAGCCAGTTGATCGCGCTGGCGCTTGCCGATGCGGCGTCGCCCGTGCATGGCCTGCCGCTCGATGACGTCACCGTCGCAAGCGGCTGGGTCGTGAGCCGCTCGCAACCGGGCAAGCGCGATCCGGCCGCGGCGATCATCGCGCGCGCGGGCGGCAAGCCGATCGAGGCGAGCGCGACCGTGAAGCCCGGCGACGAGAAGCAGAAGTACTCGTTCCACTCGTTCGGCGCGGTGTTCGTCGAGGTCCACGTCGATGCCGAGCTCGGCACGATCCGCGTGCCGCGCGTGGTCGCGGTGTACGACGTCGGCCGCGTGCTGAACCAGAAGACCGCGCGCAGCCAGATGATGGGCGGCATCGTTTGGGGCATCGGCGCGGCGCTGCAGGAGGAAAGCACGCTCGATGCGCGCTTCGGACGCTTCACGAACGCGAACCTCGCCGAGTATCACGTGCCGGTGAATGCCGATATCGGCACGCTCGACATCACCTTCATCGACCGGCCCGATCCTTATATCAACTCGCTCGGGGTGCGCGGTATCGGCGAGATCGGCATCACGGCCGTGGTGGCCGCGATCGCGAACGCGGTGTACAACGCGACCGGCGTGCGGGTGCGCGATCTGCCGATCACGCTGGACAAGGCGGTGCGGACCTGAACCGGCGGCAGTGCCGGAATTGGAGTGAAAGCGAAAGCGGCGGGCGGCTTGCATCGGGCGTGCCTTGCCGCTTGCTTCGCGCACCGTTGCATCGCACAATCGGGGACATTCCTGTCTACCGGTATCCGCCGATGGCCTACGCTTCGCTCGCCACTGGTGTGTTGCTCGCCGCCGGTCTCGGCTCGCGCTTCGATCCGCACGGGCTGCACAACAAACTACTCGCACGTATGCCCGACGGCACGCCGGTTGCGCATGAAGCCGCGCATCGGCTGCTGCGGGTCGTGACGCGGGTGCTCGCTGTCGTGCGGCCGGGCTCCGACGCGCTCGCCCGCGCGCTGAACGATGCCGGCTGTGATGTCGTGTTTGCGGCGAGCGCCGAGCGCGGCATGGGCGCGAGCCTCGCCGCCGGTATCGAAGCGAGCGACGACGCCGAGGGCTGGATCGTCGCGCTTGCCGATATGCCGCGCATTGCGGTTCCGACGATCGAAGCGGTAGCCCGCGCGCTCGACAACGGCGCGCCGCTCGTCGCGCCGTTCTACGACGGCCAGCGCGGCCATCCGGTCGGCTTCGGCAGCGAGCATCGCGACGCGCTACTCGCGCTGGACGGCGACACCGGCGCGAAAGCGCTGCTCAGGTCACACGCGCTGACGCGCATCGACGTCGACGATCCCGGCATTCTGCGCGACGTGGACACGCCGGACGATTTGCGCACGCTCTAGCCGCTAACATCAGGCTCGCCGAGACTGGCTGACCGCAGCCGGTCGAAATCGAGAATCTTGCCCGCAAGTTTCGCGCGCAAGCCGCGCCAATTGCGCCTAAGCTGAGGTGACGCCATTTTTTTCGCACGCGGCGCCTTGACGACCGGCAGCCTCGATGCCTCATCCGTCCCGCCTCGAATCGCCACACGCAAGCCCATGAGCGAAACCACTCCACGCCTTTTCATCGTCTCGCCCCATTTCGACGACGCCGTCTTCAGTTGCGGCGCCTTGCTCGCCGCCCATCCCGACGCTGCCGTCTGCACCGTGTTCGCCGCACCGCCCGAACACGACATGCACACGGAGTGGGACGAAAAAGCGGGCTTCGCGAACGCCCACGAAGCGGTCCGCGAACGCACGATCGAAGACAACCGCGCGCTCGAAGTGCTCGACGCGATCCCGCTGCGCATGCCGTTTCGCGACAGCCAGTACGCTGACTCGCCGTCGATCAGCCAGATGGCCGCGGCGCTGGAGGAAACGATTTACCGCACGACCGCGAACACGCTGCTGATGCCGCTTGGCCTGCATCACGACGATCACGCCCGGGTATTCGAAGCGTGCTGCGAGATCCTGCCGCGGCTCACGCATCTGGACTGGTTCGGTTACGAGGAAGCGATTCACCGGCTCACGCCGGGCGCGGTGCAGGCGCGGCTCGCCGATCTCGCGCAGCGCGGCATCGTCGCCACGCCGGCAACGCCGAGCGCGGGCCACACGATCGACGTGCAGCGCCGCGCGCATCTGAAACGCGAGGCGGTCAACGCGTACGCGAGCCAGTTGCGGGCGTTCGGCGCCGGCAACTACGACGACGTGTTCGCGACCGAGCGCTACTGGCAGCTCAGCGCCGGCCGCAAACGCGCGAAGAAATAGCAAAAAGGAGCGAGCAGGAAGCGCGGCGAGCGCCTACGCTTGAAGACAGATAGCCGACGCGGCGGCACACATCGGCGGTATCAAGCCGCTTCGGCCGGACCCGCGCATTTCAACCGCAAGGGTGACGCAATGAGCTACGACATGCACACCAGCCCGATTCCCGACCCGAACGCCGATCCGAACCGCGACCCGGAAGCCGACCCGCTCGTGCCGCCGTCGCCGGGGCATCATGCCGAGGAGCCGCAGCGACCTGACGGGCCGCCGGACAAGGATCCGGTGTAAGGGAGCCGCGAGCGGCGCGGTCGCGGCGCGCCGCTCGGCGCAGCGTCAGCGCATCAAGTCGCTGAAGCCCTGCAGCAGGCGGTCGATATCGGCCGCGTGAACGTTGCCCATCGTCGAGATGCGGAACAGCTCCGCCGACAGCCCGCCCTGCCCCGCATAGATCACGAAGCCGCGCGCCTTCAGCGCGTCGTGCAGTTGCGGATACGCGATACCGTTGGGCAAGCGGTACGCGCGCAACACCACCGACGACTGCCCGGCCGGCAACACACTGTCGATGCCGCGCGCCGCCAGCCCAGCGCGCACCTGCTCGGCAAGCGCCGCATAGCGCGCGTGACGCGCGCGCCAGCCGCCTTCGTCGGCGAGCTCACGCAGCGCCTCGACCAGCGCGTAATACGCGTGCACCGACGGTGTAAACGGCGTGTTGCGCTGATCCTGCAAACGCGCGAGCCGCGCGAGATCGAGGTAGTAAGTGCGACTCGCCGCGCGCGCGAGCGCCGCGCGCCGCACCAGCACGAACGACGCGCCCGGCACGCCATGCAGGCACTTGTTGGCGGTCGCCGCGAGCGCGTCGAGGCTCGCGTCCGCGAAATCGATCGTTTCGGCGCCGAAGCTGCTGACACCGTCCACCAGCAGACGCAGGCCGCGCTCGCGACACAAGGCGCCGAGCGCCGCGATGTCGTTCAGACGGCCCGTGGTCGTTTCATGATGAATCACCGCGACGTGCGTGAACGACTTGTCGGCGTCGAGCCGTTCGGCGATCTTCGCCAGATCGGGCGCGTCCATCCAGTCGTGCTTCAGCGCTTCGTGCGCGATGCCGTATTGCGCGGCGATCTGCGCGATACGCTCGCCGTACACACCGTTTTCGACGACCAGCAGTTTGCCGTTGTGCGGCACCAGCGCGGCCGTCATGCTTTCGACGGCGGCCGTGCCGGAGCCGGTCATCAGTACTGCCTGCCATTCGTTCGGGTCGAGCCCGTACACGTCGACGAGACGCGTGCGCGCCTCTTCCTGGAGATCGAAAAACTCGCTCTCGCGATGGCACAGATCCGTCTGCAACAGGCTGTTGCGGACACGTTCGGTGAGCGTCACCGGGCCGGGGTTGAGCAGCAGCATGGGCGCTCCTGTTGGCGTTGGGTTCAGATCGCGCCGATGTGGCGCATCAGGCGCGTCTTCACATCGGGCGGCGTAATGGTCGGGCGCGGCAGGCTGTCGGGCGTGCCGCGGCGGATCGTCAGGCGCGCGAAGCGCGGCCCGTCGAGCGGCGGGGCCGCGAACAGCTCGTCGATGATCGCAGGATCGTCGCTCTCCACCGCCGACGCGTAACCGCACGCGGCCGCCACGCCCGCGAACGACACCTGCGACGATACCGTCGCCTGGCCGCCGGTCGAGTCGTGCGCACCGTTATCGAGCAGCACGTGCGTGAGGTTCGACGGGCCGTACGCGCCGAGCGTCGCGAACACGCCCATGCGCATCAGTGCGGCACCGTCGCCGTCGAGCGCGACCACGCGCAGATCGGGGCGCGCGAGCGCGAGGCCGAGCGCGAACGGCGTCACGCAGCCCATCGAGCCGACCATGTATAGCTGGTTCGCGCGATCGTCGATCGCATAGAGTTCGCGGCCGCAAAAGCCGGTCGACGCGAGCACCACCGTGGAGTCGAGCGGCGTATGCGCGATCACCTTTTGCAGCGCGTCGTGGCGCGTCGCGAGTTCGTTCGCGGCGCTGTCGCGGAACCGCGCGCGAGGCTCGACCGGCGTGCGCCGCCTGGGCGCGCCGCCGTCCTTCAGTTCATACGGCGCAACGCTGCCCTTCTGCATCACGAGCGCGTACGGACGGCCGGTTGCGTCCATGTGCGCGATCGCGCGATCGAGCGCCGGACCGATCGCGTCGGCCTCGGTCGGGAACGTCTCCCACGGAATTTCCATCGTGTCGAGCATCGCCGGCGTGATCGGGCCCATCAGCGCGTGCTGCGGCTCGTCGGCAACGCCGGGCTGGCCGCGCCACGTGACGATCAGCAGTTGCGGCAGGCGGAAGGTCCACGTCAGCGACGTCAGCGGGCTGACCGCGTTGCCGAGCCCGGAGTTCTGCATCATCGTGATGCCGCGCCGGCCGTTTTTCGCGCCGAGCGTAACGCCGGCGATCAGCGCGACCGCGTCGCCCTCGTTGGCCGCCGACACGTAGTGCAGCGATTCGTCCCGCAGCACGTAGTTGATGAACGGCGTCAGATACGAGCACGGCACGCCCGCGTACCAGTCGAAACCGCGCTCGCGCGCCGCCTCGACGAACTGTGCTGCTTCGATCATTGCGCGCCTCCGTGTGCATCGTTCGTCGTCGCCCCGCCGCCGACGGCCGTCGCGAACGGCGCCTGCGCGTGCGCGAAGTCGCCCGCGCGGCGGAAATCGTCGAGATCGTTGACGCCGCGCCAGTGGCCGTGCACGTATTGCACCTCGATCGACTCGCCCGCTTCGATCAACGCGTTCAGCAGCGCGGGCATGTCGAGCGCCGCGAAATCGTCGCGCGTCCCCAACTCGCGCATGACCGCCCGCAGGCGCTCGCGACCCGCGCCGCGCACGTTCAGCAGACCCACCCAGCGGCCATGCGGCACCGGGGCGACGCCCGCCGCCGACGACTGCTCCCGCCCGCTCGCGACTTGCCGCAGCACGATCTTGTTGCCGAACAGACCGCGGTCGTCGGCGGCCGAGCACCACGCGAAATCGCGCACGCTCGCGTTCTCCGCATCGGTCAGCGACGAATCGACGACCACGCTGAACGCGGCCTCGCTTTCCACCAGATCGCGCAGGATGTAGCTGCGAAACAGCAGGTCGCCGTACGAAATGACCGTGTCGCCGGTCAGGTGGTCGAGTGCGCATGCGAGCGAGGCAAGCTCGCCGGTCTGCGCGTGCTGCTCGTTGACCACGAGGCGGATGCCCGCGGTATCGATCGCGTCGGCGCGATAGCCGCCGACCACGGTGATGTCGTTGACGCCCTGCTTCTTGAACGCGTCGACGAGCCAGCGCAGCAGCGGTTTGCCGGCGATCGGCAGCATCACCTTCGGACGGTCCCCGGTCACCGCTTCAAGGCCTTTGCCGCGGCTCGCGGCGAGCACGACGGCCGAGCCGGCCGCGCGGCCGCTCGACAGATAGCGGTCTTCGGCTTCCGAATATTCGTCGGCGTCCTGCAAACGGAAGATTTCGTTGACGGCCGCGATGCTGTCCTCGACGTTGACGAGCGTCTCGCTCGAATGGATTTCCTTCGCGACGGCTTGCATCGCCGAGGTCGACGCGCGGATCAGATGGTTCGCCCAGATCACGGTGCTGATGCCCGCTTCGCGGAACACCTCGGTCGGCGTGCTGTAGTACTTGGTCGGCACGATCACGAGCGGCGCGCGCCCGGCCCATTCGCGCGCGAATTCGAGAATCTCGTCGGGGCGCGACAGCTTGCTGTGAATCAGGATCGCATCGGCACCAGCTTGGGCGTACGCTTGCGCGCGGCGCAGCGCTTCGTCCATGCCCCAGCCCGCGATCAGCGCCTCGACCCGCGCGACGATCGAGAAATGCTCGTCGTTCTGCGAGTCCTTGCCCGCCTTGATCTTGCCGCAGAATTCGTCGATATCGGCAAGCGGCTGCGCCTCGCCGTTGATGAAGCTGTTGGTCTTCGGAAACTGCTTGTCCTCGATGCACACGCCGGCGATGCCGCGCTGTTCGAGCTTGCGCACGAGGCGGCGCACGTTGTTGAAGTTGCCGTAGCCGGTGTCGCCGTCGAGCAGGATCGGCAGATCGCTCGCGTCGGCCATGAATTCGAGCGTATCGACCACCTGCGTCCAGCTCGCCTCGTTGTTGTCGCGCACGCCGAACTGCGCGGAGATCGCGAGGCCCGAGCCCCAGATCGCCTTGAACCCAGCTTCGCGAACGATGCGCGCGGACAGGCCGTTATGCGCCTCCATCATGAATTCGAGTTCGCTGCTGACGAGCATCTGGCGCAGGCGCGCGCTGCGGGACTGGGAAACGAAAGCGGGATCGCGTGCATTCATTCTTCGGGACTCCTGGTGACGGGCTTATTGGCGTTCTTCCATGCCAGGCTGGCAATCGGAAAAGGGCGACTATAGCGGAATTTTTTATGACGAGTCTTTGAAGGTCTCAGCGGTCTTTCGTGGTTGCGCTTAAGTGGAAAAATGTGTTGTTTTTTGCATTCGTGACCATTTAACGGGATTTTTTGGATTTGATTGGCGTTTTGTGGGAGGTTGGTGTGAGCCTTCCTGGATTGGGCTCAGCAGGTTTTACGCAGACCAGCGCCGGCATTTTTCATGTCGATTTTCTCGCGCATTTTTCAATCGCTGCGATTTACGATAATCGTCGGTTAATTCAGATTCGCGAATGATGCACAAAAGTCTTTTTCGAATTGCGCGTATGAACGCCGCTTAAAACGATCAATAAATCCACCCATTAATCGGACGAATAGCGATGTCGAACAGCGGGTTTTCCCTGTCTCGATCAATGCCATTTCGCGCCGTAAACACAGCGAGCGGCATCCGACCGCAATTCAATGGACCTTATTGGCCAAAACGCCTATTCCCATCGCTATGACTCTGAACCGAAAACTGGCGTCCATGATCGCCGTTCTGTGGGTCGGCCTGATCCTGATCGGCGCGTTCGGCGCGTGGCAGAACCGCGCATCGATGATCTCGGACCGACGCGAGCAATTGCGCTCGTTGATCGAAGAGGCAAACCACGTCGTCGGCCACTACTACTCGCTCTCCCAGCAGCATGCGCTGTCCGAGGACGACGCGAAAAAGCAGGCGCTCGCGACGCTCGGCGCGATGCGCTACGGCAAGGACGGCTATTTATCGATCAACGACTCGCAGCCGGTCATGCTGATGCATCCGATCAAGCCCGAACTGATCGGCAAGAACCTCGCGCAGTTCACCGATCCGGCCGGCAATCATCTGTTCGTCGATATCGTCAACTCGGGCAATCACGACGGCGGCGGCTTCGTCGATTATTTGTGGGCCAAGCCCGGCAGCGAGCAGCCCGTCGCGAAGACCAGCTACTCGATGCACTTCGCGCCGTGGGACTGGTACCTCGTGACCGGCATGTACATGGACGACGTGCAAAGCGCGTTCTACCACAACCTGCTGCGCTGGCTCGCGATCACCGTCGCGCTCGGCGCGCTCTCTACGGCCGTGATGCTGGTCGTGCTGCGCAGCATCCACCGCTCGCTCGGCGGCGAACTCGAAGTGGCCGTCGAGCACGCCCGGTTGATGGCGCAAGGCAACCTCGCGATACCGGTGCCGATCGAGCCGCACGACAGCGGCAGCCTGCTGCACGCGCTGCGCACGATGCAGGCGGGACTCGTCGACACGGTCTCGCGAGTGCGCCAGGGCACCGAGAACATCAACGTCGGCGCGACCGAAATCGCAGCGGGCAACACTGACCTGTCGCAGCGCACCGAGGAGCAGGCGGCGGCGCTCGTGCAAACCGCGTCGAGCATGGATCAGATGACGGTGAACGTGAAGCAGAACGCGGACAGCGCGACCCAGGCCGCGCAACTCGCGAGCGACGCAGCGAACGTCGCGACGCGCGGCAGCCGCGTGGTCGACGACGTGGTGCGCACGATGGGCGAGATCACCGCGAGCTCGCGGCAGATCGGCGACATCATCGGCGTGATCGACGGCATCGCGTTCCAAACCAATATCCTCGCGCTGAATGCCGCCGTCGAGGCGGCTCGCGCCGGCGAACAGGGCCGTGGCTTCGCGGTGGTCGCGGCCGAAGTGCGCAGCCTCGCGCAGCGCTCGGCGACGGCCGCCAAGGAGATCAAGGCGCTGATCGAAACTTCGACCGATACCGTCGAGACCGGCTCGTCACTGGTCGCCAACGCGGGCGCGACAATGGGCGAGATCGTGCAGTCGGTGCGGCGGGTCAACGAGATCCTCGAAGAAATCAGCCACGCGTCGCGCGAGCAGAGCGCGGGCATCGAACAGGTCAATCGCGCGGTCGGCGAGATGGATCAGGTCACGCAGCAGAATGCGGCACTGGTCGAACAGGCCGCGGCCGCCGCGCATTCGCTGAAGGACCAGGTCGCCGTGTTGCGCGACGCGATTGCGAGTTTCGCGTTGCCGGCTTGAGCTTGCCCCGCCGCGCCCGCAACGGGCGCGAAAAAAGAAGGCGCCCCACAGGCAGGGAGCGCCTATTCAACACGCCGCGTCGGAGTCGACGCATCAATCGAACGAATCAGCCGCGCGGATTTTGCAAGTCCGCGCGGCTTTTCGTGATCAAGCTTCGGCTCGGCTCGCCTTTGCTCCCGCTCGAACGCGCCTCCTTTCACATTCCTCGCATTTAAATTACGTTTTATTTACAATCGGCCCGGCGACAGTCCTTGCCGCCAGCCCTCGTGGCATTGGCGGCCTCGTTCAATCGAAAGTACGTGAGGTCCGCTGCCCGCCGCCATGATCCGCCAGAAAAAACCGCCGTCGCCCGATCCCTATGCCTTAGCCGCGAAGAACCCGCTGCTCGATGCGCGACTACCCGCGTGGCGCTCGAAGTTCGTCGTGCTGCTCGTGTTCGGCGCGTTCGCGACGCTCGCGCTCCGCGCGTTCTGGGTGCAGGTCGTGAATCAGGACTTCTACGTCGACCAAGGGCAGAAGCGCTATCAGCGCCTGCTCGAACTCGACGCGACGCGCGGCCGGATCGTCGATCGCAATGGTTCGATGCTCGCGGTCAGTCTCGCGACCTACGAAATCTGGGCCACGCCGAAGCTCGTCGACGAAAGCGCGTTCGCGCCGCTGGCAAAGCTGCTCGATCTGCCGCTCGCGGAACTGCGTCGGCGTCTGATCGGCGAGCGCAGCTTCGTGCTGCTCAAGCGCCAGGTCGATGCCGACACTGCCGGGCATCTGTCGCGCCTCGGGCTCGCCGGGATCACGCAGATCGGCGACACCAAACGCTTTTATCCCGAGGGCGAGTCGGCCGCGCACGTGGTCGGCTTCACCGACATCGAGGACAACGGCCAGGAAGGCGTCGAACTCGCCGCCAATGCGCAGTTGCAAGGCGTGCCCGGCCACCGCGAGGTGATCCGCGACCGGCTCGGCCGCGTGATCTCGGAGACGCGGCCGCTCGTGCCCGCGCGCAACGGCGCCACGATCCAGCTGACGATCGACCGGCGCATCCAGCAACTCGCATACACACAACTCAAAGCGGCGATCGCGCAGCACCGCGCCGAAGCGGGCAGCGTGGTCGTGCTCGATGCGCGCAACGGCGAGATCCTCGCGCTCGCCAACTACCCGAGCTTCGATCCGAACGACCGCACGCACCTGTCCGGCCGGCAGCTGCGCAACCGCGCGGTGATCGACACGTTCGAACCGGGCTCGACGATCAAGCCGGTGGTCGTCGCACTGTCGATCGACGAAGGCAAGGTGCGGCCGCAGAGCATCATCGATACCGCGCCCGGCTGGTATCGGATCGGCCCGGCCGTGATTCACGACACGTCGAATCACGGCGCGATGACGGTCGCCGAGGCGGTGCAGAAGTCGAGCAATATCGCGCTCGCAAAGCTCGCGCTGAATCTGCCGGCCGAGACGATCTGGACCAAGTATCGGCAATACGGGCTCGGTCTGAAGCCCGAGCTGCCCTTCCCTGGCGTGGCCGCCGGCAAGCTGCGGCCATATAAACGCTGGCGCCCGATCGAACAGGCCACGATGGCATATGGCTACGGGCTGTCGGTATCGCTGCTGCAAATCGCGCAGATCTACACCGCCTATGCCGGCGACGGCGCGCTGAGGCGCGTGAGCCTGCTGCGCGAGCCGCTCGACGCGGACGGCCCCGCGTCGTTCGCCGAGCGCGGCGAATCGGTCACGACGCCCGGCACCGCGCGCGCGATCCGCAACATGCTCGAAATGGCCACGGGCGACGGCGGCACCGGACGCGCCGCGACCGTGGCGGGTTACCGCATCGGCGGCAAGACCGGCACCGCGCGCAAGCAGATCGGCGCGGGCTACGCGAAGAACCGCTACCGCGCGCTGTTCGTCGGCATGGCGCCGATGAGCGATCCGCGCCTGATCGTCGCCGTGATGATCGACGATCCGGCTGGCAAGGCGTTCTATGGCGGCACGGTCGCTGGACCGGTGTTCAGCGGCGTGATGGGCGGCGCGTTGCAGCTGCTCGGGGTGCCGCCGGATGCGGCAGGAGTGTGACGCGTAGTTAGTGTTAGTTGCGGTCGATCAGCCCTGCTCATCGAGCGCATCGACCTGCGCCTCGATACGATTGCGGCCGCTGCGCTTGGCCTGATACATCGCGCGATCGGCCTCGTCCATCATCGCCTGACCGAGCGACATCGCCTCGGCCGGGCTGCCGGCGACCACCCGCCCGGCCACGCCGATCGACACGGTCAATGCAATGAGCACGCCGTGCTCGTCGCGCACGTCGAGATTCTCGACCGCACGCCGCACGCGTTCCGCGACGGTCAACGCGTCGCTGCGATCGCCTTGCAGCAGCGCGGCGAACTCCTCGCCGCCATAGCGCGCGACGGTGTCGCCAAGCCGCACCTGCTGTCGCACGCAGGCGGCCACCGCCGCGAGCGCGCGGTCGCCGCTCTGATGGCCGTGGCTATCGTTGATGCGCTTGAAACCGTCGATATCGATGAAAAGACACGCGACCGGCACGCGATAACGGGCCGCGCGCATCAACTCCTCGCGCAGCCGTTCGTCGAAATAGCGGCGATTCGCGAGGCCGGTCAGCGAATCGGTCATGCCGAGCTGCCTGAGCCGCTCCCGATGCGCGACGTTGTCGAGACTCGCGGTGACGATGCTCGCGAAGCGCTCGAGAATGTCGGTGGCCATGCCCGCGCCGAAGCGCGCGGGGTCGTCGCTGCCGAGGCATAGATAGCCGCTGATGCTCGTGCCCGCGGCGAGCGGCAGCAGGATCGCGCTGGCCGGCACGTGAGCTGGCGCGGCGCCGAAGAACGCGCGGCGCGTGTCGTCGTCGAGTTCGCCAGGGCGGCCGAGCCACGGCCGATCGTCTTCGCACAAGGATTGCGCGACGAGACCGCCCTCGCGCGACGTCTTCAGCTGCGCATGATCGAGCGCGCGCAGGTTGCCCGGCTCGAGCAGTTCGAGCAGCATTGGCGCGCGCTCGTCGAGCCACAGCACCACGCTCGCGAGCGAGAACTCCCTCGGCAGATGGCTGAACAACGTATCGAGAAACGATGCGAAATCCTGCGCGCCGATCAACCGCAACTCGACGTTCTGGAAGCGCCGCAACGTGCGCTCGTTGTGCTGCACGGTGTCGACGAGCGAGCGAAGGCGCTCGGAAAGCGGGGTTTGGGCGAGATTCGTCACGGTATCAGTAAGGCGGCCCTGAAGGCGAAGCGGGGTCGACGCCCCAACTCTACTGATAACGGCCGATCCGCCGGGGTCTTGAGGGCAGGCTCGCGACGTGTCGGCCGGCCTGCCAGCGTTCATGCCCACTGTTGTCAGCTCTCGCTTGCATTCACTTGCACTCGCTTACACGCAATGAGATCCGTTTGCGTAATGATTGCGGTTCTTAAGTTTCGCTTAATTGTTCCCTGCAAGTATGTGGCACATCCCCTGTTGAGCCGCCAGAACATCGGCGGCGCTTTTTCTTGAGGGGTGCCAGAAGCGCGACCGAAAACGGTTACGCGCACAAGAAGGAGGTAAATCATGGTTGAAGAGATGGTAGTCGAACATCTGCGTGCGATGCCCGGCCATGAATGGACTCGCCAGATTCACTCCTGCAAGGTCTCCGATCCGCTGCAACCGCCCTGGGGCCGTTCATACCGGCTCGTCGAATGGACGATGAAGCACGCGCCCGAGCCGAGCCGTCGCGTCGTTCCCGCCGAAAGTACTCCGCTCGAAATCGCCCTGGCCGTGGTCTCTCACGTGCCGGGTCGGCGCTTCTGCCAGCAGGCTGATTAAGCGCTCCCGCTGACGTTCAATGACGCGCCGCGATCGCGTCGCAATGGTCCAACGCGTCCTCCAGCCTGTCATTGCCCCAGAACATCTCCCCGCCGACAAAAAACGTCGGCGCACCGAAAATCCCCTTGTTGATGGCCCGTTCGGTCTGCTCGCGCAAGCGGACCTTGTTCGCGTCGCTTTGCGCGGCGTCGATCACGCTCTGCGCCGGTAAGCCAAGCGAGTCGAGCGCGTGACTGACGACATCGATTGAACCGATGTCGCGGTCGTCGACGAAATTCAACTGCATGATCTTGCGGCACCAGGCACCGATCCACGGCTCGTTCGCACCCAGCAGCGCGACACGCATCGCGAGAAGCGCAGCGCGCGGAAAACTGCTGGGGCGCGTGAGCGCAATGCCGTATTTGCGGCATCGACGCTCCATGTCTTTCCACACGTACGCGCCTTTTTCTTTCTGCAGTACGAAGGGCGAGTTGTCGAAACCGAGCTGGCGAAATACCGGACCGAGCAGAAACGGCCGCCAGACGATCGTCACGTTGCGCGCGGCCGCCAACGCTTCGATCCGCATCATGCTCAGATAGCTGTAGTTGCTGCCGAAGTCGAACCAGAACTCGATTGCGCGCGCCGTCGAAGTTGCGTCTTCATTCATCGCTGTCTCCTGAATCGCGCGTGCCATGGCATCGCGGCCTTGCAATGCTTAACAGTCGCGTCGTTGGGTCGCTGATCCTGCTGGCGTCGTCCTGAACTCGCGCTTCCGGACTCAGCGTGTTTGCACTGCCACGCGCAGGCCGAGCGAAATGAACAGCACACCGATGAGCTTGTTCTGCCAGCGCGTCAACCACGTCAAACGCTTCACGAGTTTGCCCAGCGGCCGCATCGTCAGGACGATCAGCGTCGTATAAAGCGCGCTCATGGCAACGAAAATCAGCCCGAGTGCCGCGAACTGCAGAAACGTCGAGCCATGTTCGGGGCGCACGAATTGCGGCAGAAACGCAAGGAAAAACAGCGCGGTCTTCGGGTTCAGCACTTCGGCGGGAATCGCCTGCAAGAACGCCTTCGAACCCGACACCGGCGCGACGACCGGCAGGTGCGCACTCGCCTGCCTTTCGCGCAACGCGCGAATGCCCAGATATACGAGATACGCGGCACCGACGAATTTCACCGCATTGAAGGCCAGCGCGGACGTCATCAGCAGCGCGAAGAGGCCAACCGCGGCGCCCAGCGTATGCACGAGATCGCCAGTTGCGATACCGAGACCGGTCAGAATGCCGGCTTTACGTCCGCCGTGCATGGTGCGCGTCAAAACTAGCAGCACGGCCGGGCCTAAAATCAGAAAGAGCCCGAGCACGACGGCAATGAACGTCCCCAACGTGGATACGTCAAGCATTTCGTCTCCTTGCGACGCGCGGGGTCGAAGCTATGGGTGCGTTCAGCGGACCATTCATTGTAGACGAATGCACGAAACCTCCCTGCGCACGCCCCGCGCACGGACGCTCCATTACAATGACCGGCACCGCGCCGCGAACCACCACCATGACGCACCGCCTGGGTTCCGCTCTACCTGCGATAATGACGAAACCAAACATTAGCGCGTTCCCCAAATGCCCAGGATCATCCGCTTCGCCATAGCCGGCGTCGTCGCCACCTGCACGCATCTGTGCGTCGCCTGGCTGGTTTTCAATCGGCTCATTGCAGATTCAGCAATTGCCAATCTCGCCGGATTTGTCCTTGCCAATGTCGTTTCGTTCCTGCTACAAACACTCTGGAGTTTTTCGAGCAGGCCAACGTTCTCGAATTTTTCCCGCTTCTGCGTCGTCTCCTCCGCAGGCTTCGGTGTTTCAGCACTCGTGCCGCTGCTAGTAGGTCGACAGCATCTCTGGGCGCCCACGCTGATCGTCGTGTGCTGCGTTCCAGTATGCTCATATATTGCCCACGCGCGGTGGACCTATCGGATGGAAGGTTGACGCGGTAGTCATTCCCGGACCGACCTGCGCACAGCACCCGAACGTTACACAACAACCATGACTACACAAGAGACGCGCAGGAAGGTAACGTCCACTTTCCAGTTCCTGCTGGCTTTCGTGCCGGGCTTCGTGCTCAGCATACAATTCATCCCCCTCGCCCTCGGCCTCGCCGCACGCTACGTAATCGGTATCGGCAATGCGCCCGCCATCGGGTACGACTTCGGAATTTTCTGGGCCGCAGCCCGTGTCGAGCTGGCGCACGGCGCGGCAGCGGTATATTCGCCTCGTTGGATGCAACCGCTGGAAGCCGTGGTGCGCTCCTCGTCGCAATATTATCCGTGCCCTTATCCGCCGACTTTCTTGCTCGCCATTCGGCCACTGGGCTATTTGAGTTACCCGTGCGCCCTCTTCCTGTTCCTGGCACTCGGCACGGGCATTTATTGCACTATCGCATTACGCATCGGCCGCCGCCTGGAACAAACACAGCGCCAGTCAATCTTGATCGCCGCGCTTGCCGGGATGCCGTTGGCAATCTATGCGGGACAGAATACCCTCTTCACCGCCGCCGCCGCTGCCGCGGCGCTTGTGCTGATGGAGCCGGCGCCGATTTACGCGGGTGCTTGCCTCGCCGTGCTCTTGGTCAAGCCGCAACTGGGTGTGCTCTTCCCGATCGCCCTCGTTTGCGGACGCCGCTGGAAGATGTTGCTCGCCACTATTGTCTTTTGCTCGGCATTTATTCTGTCGAGTATCGCGATACTAGGGATTGAGGCATGGTCTTCGTTTTTCTCGTACCTTCCCGTATTCAGACAAGCCGCCCTGCTGGATGGCCGGGATCATTGGTTCGGGATGCCAACATTATTCGCCACCGCCAGACTCGCCGGTGCGCCCGTGGCAGTGGCTTACGCCGTTCAGGCGGTAGCCGCCATTCCCGCCGGGCTTACCGTTGCCTATCTTTGGCTCGCGAACGCACGGTACGAATTGAGGGCCGCGGCCTTGCTCGTCGCCAGCCTGCTCGTACAACCCTATTTGATGACCTACGATCTCGCCTGGCTCGGCTTTCCGGCGGCGCTTCTAATACGCGACGCGGTAGCGGGCGAGCTAACGCGCTTAGACCGGCTCGCGCTTGCCGCGGTATGGTCAATGCCGGTATATGAACTGATTGGCGCTACATTTCATTTGCCATTTCATCTGGCACCCTTCGCAATGACTCTGATGCTGACGGCGATCGTGCGACGGCATCGGGCCTCGCATCGCCCCAAGCAACGTCTTTCCGGGCTCGCGGATGAGCGCTCCGACCGTCTCGCCGAAGCGTGCGGCTGATGCGCTTTTTCCGTTGGAATCCGTGTACGCCCTCGGCGAGGCGCGCATCACGCCCCGTATCGGCAGCGCAATAACGTTGGCGAACGAGGTAAATCGGCCGTTGTTTCGACTCGTCGTAAATCCGGCCGATGTATTCACCAATCACGCCGATACCGACGAGTTGGATGCCACCTATGAAGAGCACTGCCGAAAACAGCGATGCATAACCGGGTACGGGATTGCCGAACAGCAACGTGCGCACGACCATGAACCCGCCGTATAAAAACGCGAGCATGGCAATCAACGCCCCCACGTAAGTCCAGCCACGTAGCGGAATCGTACTGAACCCGGTAATGCCTTCGATCGCGTAGTTCCACAGGCGCCAACCCGAAAAGCTCGAATGGCCCGCACTACGCTGTGCTCTCTCGTAGTGGAGCGTTACGGCGGGAAAGCCTACCCACGCGAAGAGCCCTTTCATAAATCGACGCCGCTCCGGCAGCCGGCTCAGCGCTTCGACTACCTGTCGGTCCATCAACCTGAAGTCGCCGACATTGGGCGGGATCTTCACGCTCGACAGGGCGTTGTGAACGCGATAGAAGAGAGTGGCCGTCACGCGTTTCGCAAGCGAATCGGTACTGCGGTTGGCGCGGTGCGCCAGTACGACCGGCGCGCCATCCTGCCAGCATTGAATCATCTCGGGAATCAGTTCCGGCGGGTCCTGCAGATCTGCATCGATGACGACAACGGCATCGCCTCGCGCCTCGTCGAGACCGGCAGTGAGTGCAGCTTCCTTGCCGAAATTACGCGTCAGGTCGAGCACGCGGATGCGCGCATCCTGGGCAGCTGCGGCGAGCAACTGGTCGAGCGTGCCGTCCTCGCTGCCGTCGTTGATGCAAACGATCTCGAAACGAAACGCATGAAGAGGGGCGATGACGGTTCGTATTTCCGTGAAGAACAGATTGACCGCATCGCGCTCGTTATGAAACGGCGCGATGATCGAAATCAGCGGGACCGGCGGTCGCTTCGACAGATCTCGGATGTTGATGGGGGACATCATGTTCATCAGGAGATCTCCTTGACGAACGCGACGCTGATGCCTCCATTCACGCCGCACCTCTCCCTGCCTACGCGCGTGACGAGCACTGCGAGGGTTACCAGCGTAAGGATGGGCAGGAACTGGAAATGAACGCGGGGTACGACCAGTAGCCCCATTAGCGGAGCGAACCCGAGCAGTATTAGCCCCTCCCGCTCGTAACGCCGGAAACCGTGAGCCGACCCTAACCGGCCATACCAGGCAATGACGAGGCCATACCAGGTCAGGTCGTAATCGTAAAGATATGGAGTGAAGGCCAGCGTCGCGCAGACGAGCGTCGCCGCGCGCAATTCGTGGGCGGCCGGCTGGGACCAAACGTAGACAACCGAAGCGACGGCCAAGCACGCTGAAGCTGCCTGCAAGGCATAGGCGGCGGCTGCGGGCATGGACAACTGCCTTGCCAGCGCAAAAAACGTGGGAATGCGAGGCAGCAGCTTGCTGTCGGAAATGACGATGCCCTGGATTTCCCCCATGCTGTGCACGAAAGCGGCGAGTGTTTCCACACCGAACAAGCCGACCGATATCGCGCTCAGCGCGACCGCGATCGATCCGGTTACCACCAGAGTTCTCCACGAGCGCGAACAGATCAGCGCAAGCGGAATCAGTATGGCGAGATGCGGCTTGATGCAAAGCAGTCCTAGCGACACGCCTGCCCAAACCGGACGCCGCGGCAATAGTGCGAGCCCGAATCCCATGAGTGAGGCGGTCAGCAGGCCGTTTTGTCCCGACAGTGCCGAAATGATCACTCCTGGGAAAGCCAGTGCGAGCAAGGTCGAAATCTTGCCCGGCACGATCGAGTTGATGGCTACGACGAACGCTATGAGCGTCAGTCCAAAAAAGAGCCAGGCCGAAGGCTCGTAAGGAAGCAGCGCTGCAGGGTAGAGAAACAACAGGAATGTCGGCGGATACAACCAGGGCAAGGTTCCTTTGAGATTAGGTAGCACGGATTTTTCGACCGCATCCAGCACCTTCGCGCTGTACGCATGGGCGGCGTGCCCTTGCAGCGCTAGATGTGAAGCACTCCAGAACGCGATGTAGTCTCGTGCATTGTTGCCGAAAGACAATTGATGCTGCCAACTCTCGCGAAGTATTTGCACTCCTGGCGCAAGGATGTAAATAAGCAGCAATGCTCCTGAGTAGACGTACAGGCGTTGCCGTGTTAGCCAATGCCGCCGCTGGCTCGCGCGGTCGCTTGCATTCCTCTTTGCGACCGCTGGTTGTTCGATCGATGCATTGTCCGATATCGTCATTGCTGGAGCCTCAGAATGCCGATGTTCGATGCGATCTGCTGGAAGACCGAATTTAGCGCCGAGTTGCTGGATGCGGTGTAGTAGTCGCCTGGCGACGCGCACGACTGCAACCCTGTATTGGCCGCGGCCCCCGAGCCGAACGCGATCGTATAGATCGTGATGCCCGCGTTTTTGATCGCGGTGCAGACCCCCGCCTGATAGGAGTTGATGTCGTTCAGGTTGATCGTGCCGGTCGCCAGCGTGCCACTGCTGTAATTCGTGCTCGCCACGGATGGCGCCTGAAGGCCGTTCATACCGACGCCGGACAGCCCATTGAAGTACGTGACCTCCTGGCCCGGAACGTTGCTCGGAGTGACGTCGTTCTCCCCGTCCGTCATCAGGATCAGCACGCGCTGCAGCCCCATCGTGCTCTCCGATAACGGCAGCGGGGTGGTGATGGTCGAACGTTGATTCCAGGTGCCGGCCCAGCTCGAAGACAGCATGCGCCATCCCCACAATAACCCGAGCGGAATGATCGTACTGCCCGCTGGCTGCATCGCGGCGATTGCATTGGTCAGTTGCTTCTGGTCGTTGGTCAGGAACGTCACTGGCGTACCAATGCACAGATTGTTCTGGTTCAACGTATGAGCGCTATTGGCCGACGTCTCGTCCCATTGGCTGACCGGAAGTGTCGAACTGGTCGTGGTGCACGTGCCTTCTGATCCAGATCCGACTGTCGAGGGAACCCCCGAGATCGTGGAAGTCGTGCAGGTTGTCTGCTTTTTCGACTTCGTTTGGGTGTAGACCGTGAGCCCCGTGGACGGCACGTTGTAGTAGTAAGGCGTGAACTGCAAATAGGGCGACGTCGACGACGCCGTCGTCGAGGACGGCGAATAGGCTGCCGCGGCCAGATTACCGCTGCTGTCCCGCGGCTCTGCGACGCAACCGCCCCACCCGCTACCACTCCACGCCCACGTCGAACCCGACAGGCTAACCGTCGGCGTACCGCTCATCGACACGCTGGTCGAGTTGTAGCTGAACGTCTGCTTGAGCCACGTTCCCGTACTCAGCGATGCGGAAATCGTCGCGCTGTTCGCTCCCTGCCATGACGGGGTCTCGCCGACGTTAACTGTGCTGGCAAATGGCACGATTCCGATGTAGTACTGCGACGATCCCGACTGGCCGAACAGTTGTGTCAACAGGTTATTGGCTGCAGTCTTCAGTCCATAAATCTTTTCCTCCGAGAGGGTGCTCGCGCTACCGCCGCTTGGCGTCTGGGCCATCGACCCCGTGTTGTCCAGCACCAGCGCCAGTTCCAGTTCAGTTTGCGGGTTACGCGCTACCTCGTTTGAAGCGGCGACCTGCATGTCGTTGCTACCGGTCGACCCGGTGCTGGTGCCGGTGTTCTTCGATGCCAGGAACGCCGGCATCATCAACGGCAATTCGCCCGTCGCGGAAAGCTGCACCAGTTGGCCACCGCCGTTGCTGCTTGGGTTATTCGCGCAGGTCGCATTGAAATTGCTGCTCGAAAGCAGCAGATCGAGATAGCCGTCCGGCATGTTCGTGCTGTAATACCTGAGCGCATCGTTCTTCCACGCGGCGAGGGTCGTCGGACAGGCCGTGCTCGCATAGTGGCCCATGTCCATCGAAGCCGAAAGATTCGCCACGTCGAGTGCGGACTGCATACGAGCTTGCGAAATTGCGTAGCGTCCCAGGTCGATCGATATCGATAACGCACCGAGCATCACGCTCGCGCTGACGGCGAACATCAGCGAAACCGCTCCACGATCTGCGCGGGCGAAAAATTCGCGGCATCGCGCGAACACGGCGGCATCGCGCAGGCGAGCGGTACAAACAGCGGTAGCTAGATTCATGATTGTCCCCGGTACATCACGCGAGCGCTGGCTTATCGAAGGTGGCACCTGTCAGGAGCCCACGATGATCGTCGAGCCCGGACAGCCTGCCGACAAACCACTTCCCGCTGCGACGGCAGCGCCGGTCGTGTCAATCAACGGCATCGAGGTCCAGTTCAGCACGCGCTGCCGCGCATAGATCCGCCGATAGAGCACGGTCGAACCCGGAGCGCCGGGCCAGAACGAGGAGACCAGAGGAAACGGGTTGTAGCGGTAGAACACCTCAACTACGAGCGCGGCGTCGCCTTGATAGAACGGCCAGGTGGACGGCAGAACATTGCTGGTCGTGACCTGGGATTTCATGGTTGAGGTCGAGTTGGCCTCGGCCTGCCAGCAGATGGTCGGCTTACCGCTGGTCAGCGACGGCGTGCCGACCACGTTCAAGCCGCAGTTGTTTTCCGAAGACGACTTGTCACAAACGGAAGTGACGATGACGTTGCCGTTCGCCGTCAGTGTATCGGGACTGGCGAGCAGGTTCGCGTCCGCCCATAACGAGCCGAGGCTGTTCGCATTGGTCGTGCCGGATTGATCCGTCACATTCTGCATCTGCCCGAGCGAATTGGCGAGCGCGAACGCCGCATGCTCCACCATGCTCACTGCGCGCAGGTACAGATACACCTCGGTGAAGCCGAATAGCATGAACATCATCACCGGCACGATGATGACCACTTCGAGCGCCGCCACCCCGCGTGAGCGGCGCCGTGCGAGCCCGGTTCTCCGGGCACTCATTAACTTGTGCATTCTTCGTTCTGGACAATGTAGTTGCGCTGGAAATTCAGCGTGGGCATGCCGAACCACGATGCCAGCCCCGTAAAGGCCGGCATGGTGACCTGAATGGCGTACATCTCCACGTCGCCGCAGTTGCCCGGCCCGTTGGCCGCTTTGTAGGTGGATGAACCGAAGTTGCTGAAGGCCACGTAGTCGAGTTGGCTCACCGTCACGGTCGCGCCAACGTTCTGCCACGTCCCCAGGTACTGCAGCGCGATCTGCTTCGCCTGCGTCGCGCGCGTGCCCGTGGCAGGCGCGGTCATCGTCAGTCCGGCTCGCGAAGCCGCTTGGGCCGCGATCTGCACGGTCACGTCGACGGTCATATCGAGCGCGAACTCGATCGTAGCGATGAACAGAAAAAATATGGGCAGCGAGGCGAGCGCGAATTCGATCGCGCTTGCACCGCGCTCGTCCCGCGGCAAAGTCCGCAGACGCCGCCACGCAGAGAGGCTGGGCCAGGAGCGGACAGATCGCTTCATTGCGCCTTTTTCTCCGTTGCGAGAGAGCTTCTGCCCGTGCCCGACGGATTGCCTTGCACGTCGGCCAGACGCATGCGCTGCATCGCGTAATAGCGGAGATTGTCCTGTGTTGATTTTTTCGGCAGATCGGCGTCCAGAATTTTCTCGGCAGCTTCGATGTTGCCGAGCATGCCGTAGGCCATCGCGAGATTCTGGCGCGCCTCAACCGGAGCGGCGGGAAAACGTGTGACGTCGAGCAGCACGTTCGCACCCTCGCGCGGCTTGCCCGCCACCACCAGAGAGAGCCCCAGATCGGTCTCCAGTCGCGGGTCACCTGGATTGTCGAGCAGTGCGTTCCGTAAGACCGCCTGGGCTTCGTCGTGGTGTCCCTGCATGTCGAGCGCGGTTCCGAGCCCCGCTGCCGCCATCGGGTCATTCGGCGACCGCGCGAGCACGCGCCGGTAATCGGCGACGGCATCGTCCAGCCGTCGTTGCCGGATGGCCACGCGAGCATTGCCCGTCATGGCCGGCAGCGCGTTCGGATCGAGCGACAACGCCTTGTTGTAGTAGACATTCGCTCGCGTATAGTCTCCCTGCGCATACAGCGTATCGCCCAGTCCCGTCAGGCCCGGCACGGAATCCGGATTGGACTGGACGATCTGCATGTAAATGGTGGTGGCCAGATCGACATTGCCCGACTCCAGCGCGGCCTCTGCCACATGCAGTTCTCCTTTGAGGCTCAGCGTAGCCGGGCTGGAAACGGGCGCAACCGGCCCGAAACTTTGCTTGACCGTGGTCGTGCAGGCCGCCAGTATCAGCAGCGACACGGCGGCACCAAGCCTGCACGCCGCGGCGCCGGAAATCAAAGCGGCTGGAAGTGAGCGAGTGAGTTTCATGTCAAGTGCTTGAGTGAAGTGGCGAGTTGCATGATGGCCGGCCCGGCGGAAATTGCGACCACGGCCGGTAGGATGAACAGCATCATCGGCACGACCATCTTCGGCGCGAGCTTGGCTGCGGTTTCCTCGATACGCACGATATGGGCGGTACGCTCGATGCGCGAGAGCGTGCGCAGTGCCTGCGAAATGGGCGTGCCATAGCGCATCGATTGGGTCAGCGTCGAGATCAGCGCGCGTACCGGCGGCACGTCGACACGGTCGGCCATGGCTTGAAGCGCGCGCGCGCCGTCGCCGGAAAGATGCAGTTCGTCGGCGGTCAGCGCGAGTTCCGATGCCAGCGCCGGGCAGATCAGCGCCATCTCCTGGGCGACGCGACGCAGCGCTACACCGAGGCTATTGCCCGCATTGGTGCAAATGACGAACAGATCGAGCGCGTCAGGAAAATACGCGAGGATCTGCTTTCGCCGCCGGCGCGCGTACATGTCCAGCGCGTATTCCGGCACGATCATCCCGAACACGAATGCCGCCAACATCATCAGCACGCGGATCGCCACGACATGGCCGAGCGCGAACAGATCGGCTACCCACAGCACAACCAACGCGGCCCACAGCACGCCGGAGACGAATTTCAGTGCGATCAGGGTCGGCACGGCATTGGGACCGCGAAAACCCGCCTTGACCAGATCCCGTGCCAGCTTCAGCCGCTGATCGGACGTGAAGAGCGGCATGCGTTCACCGAACCGGATCAATGACGCCATGACACGGCGGACGAACACGAAGCCATTTTTCGACGGGTCGTTGCCCGAGGAAGCGGCTCCCGTAGCAGCGCCCACACTCACCTCGCGTACCCGTTCCGCAATCCGGCCTCGATACCCGCCCCGGTTAAACGCCCACCACAGGACGAGCGCACCCAGCAGCAGCAGCAGCATCAACAGATTGGCCAGCAGATCAATACGCATCGTGCTCATCGCGAGGTATCCAGGTTGGCGATCTTGTTGATGACTGCAACGCCCGCGACGATCGCCGTCACGGCGAAGGTCAGAATGGAATGGCCGGTCGGCGTGGTGAACAGCAGCATGATGTAGGCGCGATTCAACATGTACAGCGACACCACGATGAGAACGGGAATGGCTGCGAGGATCTTGACCGTGATCCGCGTCTCCGCCGTCAACGCTTTGGTCTTCTGACGAATTTCGCGGCGGGCACGCACTATCCCAGCCAGGTTCTCGAGCGTTTCGCCCAGTTGTCCGCCCGTTTCGCGCTGCAGCAGCAAGCACACGCAAAAAAAGGAAAAATCGGCCACGTGAACGCGATGTACCGCCGCGCTCAGCACTTCCCCCAGATCCATCCCGAGCTGGAGCGAATCGCCAATGCGCTTGAACTCGCCGGCCAGTGGCTGTGTTGACTCCTGAGCCACCATGGGCAATACCTTGACCACGGGAATCCCGGCGCGCACCGCACGCACGATCATGTCGATCGCATCCGGCAACGCTGCCAGAAAGCCTTCACGGAAACGGTCGACGAACATCTGGTAGATGCGCTGCGCGGCGAACACAGGCAACGCGAGCGCAAGCAGGATCTGGACAATGGCTGGTGTCGACGTGAACCGCGGGATCGCCAGTGCCACACCCAATGCGATGATGCTGCCGGCTATCACGACTGGCAGCCCGCGCGGCGCGACCGTGCGCAAGCGGTCGCGCCGCGCACGAAGCCACGCGATCACGATATGTGTCTCTTCAGCGTGGCCTAACGCATGCCCTTTGATAATCGCTTGTACGTCGCTCGAAGCCGTCGCGCCAAACGCTGTTTCCGCAGGCATCGCCGCGATGCGTGCGCGGATCAACGCATCGGGGCGCTGATTGCGCAGGTCCTGCCAGACCATATGCATGATGCCGACGATCACCGCACAGAGGAAAGCGGCGATTGTGGCGAGGTTGACAATCGCGCTCACGCAACGGCCTCCAGCAAGGCTTCCTCGAGGCCGTAGTAAGAGGCCCGCTCGGTGAATGCCGGCCGCAGGTGTCCGTTTTCGAAGCCGCCTTTCACCTCTGCTTCGTAGGCCGTGACGTCGTAACGGAAGGCGAACAGATCCTGAGTGATGATCACGTCGCCCTCCATACCCGCCACCTCGGTCACGCGTGTCAGTCGGCGTATACCGTCGCGCATCCGCTCGACCTGAACGATCAGGTGCAGCGCGCTGGCGATCTGCCGCCGGATCGACATCAACGGGAGATTGCCGTTGGCCATCGTCACCATGCTTTCGAGCCGGGTCAGGCTATCGCGCGGCGTATTGGCGTGGATCGTGGTCATCGAACCATCGTGGCCCGTGTTCATGGCCTGCAGCACATCGAAAGCTTCCTCGCCGCGCGTTTCGCCGAGGATAATGCGGTCGGGGCGCATCCGCAGCGCGTTCTTCACCAGATCGCGCTGATCGACGCCACCCATCCCCTCGGTGTTTTCGGGGCGCGTCTCGAGGCTGACCACGTGAGGCTGCTGCAATTGAAGTTCCGCCGCGTCCTCGATCGTTACGATGCGCTCGCCGTGATTGATGAAATGCGAGAGCGCATTGAGCAACGTGGTCTTGCCGGAACCCGTGCCGCCCGAGACCAGCACGTTCAGGCGGCAGGTCACCGCGATCTTCAGCACGTGCGCCATGGCGAGGGACATGTTGCCCTGATTGACCATGTGCTGGAGGGTGAGCTTGCGCTTGGAAAATTTACGAATGGAGATCGCGGGCCCGCGCAATGCGAGCGGCGGCAGTACCACGTTGACCCGGCTGCCGTCCGGCAGCCGGGCATCCACCATCGGGCTGCTCTCGTCGACGCGTCGGCCAATCGCCGCAGCGATGCGCTGCGCCACGGTGGTCACGTGCGCATTGTCGCGGAACCTGTACGGTGTGATTTCCAGCTTACCGCGCCGTTCGATGTAGACCTGATCGGGGCCGTTGACGAGGATATCGGTCACCGTCTCATCGGCGAACAGCGGCTCGATTGGCCCTAGTCCGAACATGTCGTTGAGCAGTTCCTCGACGATCTGCCCTTGTTCGGAAAGCGGAATGTTCAGGCGCTCGCGCTCGATGATCGCAGCAACCAACGGCTCGAGTTCGGGCTTGAGTTGCTCACGGCTGTAGGTGAGCACCAACGAGGCGTTCATGGTCGACAGCACGGCATTGCGCACCGTCCTGTACGTGTCCGAGCGCACGAGCGACGTGTCGGAAGCTGCATTCGTGTCGTTCTGAACCAATGTGGCGAGAGACCGCCGCAACGCGTTCTCGTCGATCTGCGCCTTGGGTTCGAGCGTTTCGGTATCGCCCTCGGTGGGCGCGGGAGCCGGTTCGGCGACGCGTTTTTGACCGAATTGCATCACTTCCTCGACTTGAGTCGTTGCCACAGGCCCGATTGCACAACCGTGTTCTGGTTGTTGCCGGTTAGATCGCCAGACAGGTGCATGATGATCTGCTCGAACGCGTCGGTCCTGCCGGCGACTACCGGCGCGCCAACATTCTCGGCAATCGCGAGCGCGCGGCGTTCGAACGGCACCTCGGCCAGCACGGGCCGGCCAATGGACGCCTCGAAGTCGCCCGGCTCGACCTTGCCCGCTGTCGCCATGTTCGGATTGTTTAGCAGAACAGACGTAACGGGACTGTCGCTACCGCAGGTTTCGATATACCGGATCAGCCGGCTGGTCTCATGGACTGCATGGACCGACCGGTCCGCCACCACGTAGCTTCGCCCGGCGCGGCGGAACGCCTCGTGGGCCAGCGGATCGGCGCGCTCGCCGATATCAAGGAATACGTAGTGGAAACTCGACACCAATATATCCAGCACTTTCTCTAGCGCGCCCTCCCCGAACGGGCGCTCGTCGTCCCATCCCATTTGCGCGGACAACATCAGTAGCCGCGAACTCTCCACGGACTGCATCGCACGCTCGAGATAGGCGGGGTCGAGCCGATTGACGTTCTGCAGCACATCGAGCAGACCGTTATTGCTCCTCAGGCCAACCATGCTTGGGGCAGCCCCACCGTGCAGGTTCAGGTCCAGATACACCACGCGACGTCGCGAGCGGGCCAGGTTGCGAGCGAGGTTGATCGCGATCGTGGTCGTGCCTACCCCACCGCGCGCGCCAACGAACGTGAGCACCTTGCCAGCCCGTGCTTGCGACACCGGCATCGCGCGGCCATCGCGCAGGTTCAGCGTGCGCTTGAGCAGTCCGACTGTCAGCGGCTTGACCAGATATTCGCCCACGCCGATGCCGAGCAGGCTACGGTACAGGCCGACATCGTTGCGCTCGCCAAGCGCGATCACCTGCACCGACGGCTCGCAGACGCTGGCAAGCCGAGCCAGATCCGAAAGCGGCATTTCGGAGCTTTGCAGATCGACGAGCAGCAGCTTCGGCGAGTGCTCCATGCTGGACAGGCGAGCGATGGCTTCCTCGATGCCGCCCTCCGCGATGAAGGTATGCGGCAGGGCTTCGTCCAGAACGAAGCTTTTCAGTACCTGCTCGGACTCGCGGTCGGCGACGAAGGCGACGAAGTCGGCGGCAACCCCGTCGGACCTGGCGGGCTTGATGAGGGATCCAATCATGCTCATGTGAAATCCGGGGGCGAAGTGGGTTGGGTCCTGTCGTTACTTCGCGCTGCGCGAAGATTGCTTGTCGAGCGGCGTGACCTTGTCCTGCTCGTAGCGGCGCATCGCATCGGCTGCCACGGCCGCATCGGCCGGCCCCATGGGTCCAGGCTGCTCCAGATCGCGTGGATGCGCGATCTGCGCGGCCAGGTTGGTGTAGGTCGCGCACCCCCATGCCACCGAGGGCTGCCGCAGGCCGCCGTCGGTCAGCCCGGATGGCACGGCAAGCTGCCTGCAATCCGGCGGCACGACATGGCCATCGTCGTGGCGGATGACCGAGGCATCGGGCATATCGAACGGCGGCTGGAAACACCCGCCCAGCAGCGTGACGAGCAGACCGAGCGGAGCAAACAGCATCCTGAATCGCATTGTCATGGTCGCTCCGATCAATAGATGTATCCGGCCCGGCCCACCAGACGCGGCTGGGTGTCGGCGTCCGCGACGGGCGCCTTGGCGCCCGCCGAACCATAGGTGTGCTGGAAGCTGTACTCGAGGTCACCCACTGGCTGCATAACCGAATCCAGCGGGGTACGCAGTTTGTCCGGACTGACCGGATCGACCAGATACGGCGTCACGATGATGACCAGTTCGGTCTTGTTGTTCTGGTAGTTGCTCGACGAAAACAGCTTGCCGAGTACCGGGATCGAGCCGAGGCCGGGTATCTGCGAAATGGTGTTGCTCGTATTGTTCTGCAGCAAACCCGCGATGGCGAAGCTCTGACCGCTGCCGAGCTCGACCGTGGTATTCGCGCTGCGCACGCTCAGGCCCGGAATCGTGATGCCGCCAGTGGTAACGCTGACCGACGGGTCGATCTGGCTCACTTCAGGCCGGACCTTGAGGCTGATCCGATTGTCGTTGAGCACGGTCGGCGTGAAGTCCAGCTTCACACCGAACTGCTTGAACTCGACATCGATCGCGCCGTTGGTCTGCGAAACCGGAATCGGAAACTCCCCGCCCGCGAGAAAACTGGCGGTCTGGCCAGACAACGCCACGAGATTCGGCTCGGCCAGCATCGTCAGCAATCCTTCCTGATGGAGCGCGTCCAGCAGCATCTGGATGTTCCAGTGGCTCGTCGCGAAACCGGTCAGCAGCGAAAACGCACCGTTCGCCGCCAGATTGACCGGCGAACCGCCGTTGCTACTCGAGCCAGTCGTATTGAGAATGCCGCGACCGTTAAACAGCCCCGTCTGCCAATTGCCAGGGAGGCCGAGCGATTGCCAGTTCACGCCTAGTTGCTGGGTGACGGTACGGTCGACTTCGGAAATGCGCACGCGTAGTTGCACCTGCAACGGATGCGCGATCGTCATGCGATTCACGAGCACCTGCTTTTCCGCCAGGTACGGCGTAATCATCTGCACCACGGCATCCGCGACATCTGATCCCGACACTTCGCCCGAGACCTGCAGCGATCCGGGCCCGGCGTTGAGCCGCAGATTAGCGTCCGGGTAGCGCGCCGCCATCATGCGGCGCAGCGTGTCCAGATCGGCGCCGACCACAACGCTGCGCTTGAGCAACTGCACGCCGTTCGCCGTCAGCGCGAACAGCGTTGTCGTGCCGGCCTTCTTGCCGAGTAGCACCAGTACGCGCGGAGTCGGCATGTGCACGTCGGCCACCTCCGGATCGGCCACGAATACCGAACTGGCATCCTGATTGAGACGCACGAGCACCTCCTGGCCAGCTGTCACGCTCACGCTGCCGCCGGCGTCGGCATGCTCACTCGCGCGGATTGGTACGGGCTTCTGCGCCATATATGTCGGTGGAAGCTTTCTCACCTGCGCTTGCGCTCCGACAGCCATTCCCAGCCCGACGGCGAACACCACCGCGCGTGCGACCTTCGGCCATTTCCCTGGCGCTACCCCGGTCAGATAAATTGGTTTCATATTTCTTATTGCGGCATGGGCTGGGTCGGAAGCGGAGGTACATGACCACCGCCCGGTAACGGCACGCTCGAATCCTCGGCCAGATTTTTTTGCGAACCGCGATAAACCATCACGCTATGGCCTGGGACGGCACTCTGCGGCTTATTGCTCGCCGGTCGTGGCAGCTCGCGCACAGCACGCGAAATATCGCCGGCCCAGACTGGTCCGGGCGGTGCGGAAGCCGCGTCGGCGGAATCGGCGCCAGGATCGCGGCTAGCCACGGCAAAGCTGCGCAGGGCAAGCGACAAGCTACCGAGCCGCGCCGCCACGGACACCACCTCTGCCCTCTCCGGTGAGACTTCCAGCGTGACGGTGCGCGCCCGGTTGCCCGAATCGGACGGATTGCCGTCGGCCTTCGGACGCTGAATGACCGAGCCGACGGCCAGCACGCGCACGTGCTGAACGATGGTTTCGCTCGCCACCGCTAGCACCGGCTCGTCGGTACGGTTGCTCATCTGTTGGGTCAGCAACAGGTCCACGTAGTCGCCCGGCTCAATCAGACCGGCATTGCCCGAGACGTCGTCGATCGCAACCGACACCGCCCGCATGCCCGGTTTCAGCGTAGCGGCCAGAAAGCCCGGGGCGCCCGGCAGGATGACCTCATCGGACAGGACCGCCTGGCCAGTCGACACGGCTTGACGTAACAGCGCGCCTTTCAGTTCGACTGTATTCGCCGTATCGCCGTCGATCACCGCACCGGCCGGCACGCTCGCCGCCGGCGTGTCCTTCCAGGCGAGATCGGCCTCTCGCAGCAGCAGGCCGGCGGGAAGATCGGCGGCCGCCACGCGGACCCGTTTCATGGCAGGAGGCTGAACGTGCTGCGCCGTCGCGGTTTGGACAACGAAACGCACGATCACCGCCACAAGCAGTGCGCCCAGCAGAAGAGCTGCCAGCTTTATGATCTTGGACATATAGGCAGAGGCCGAAGTCGTTTTCTAGTGCTTCACAAAGTGCGTTATCGCCCAAGGCAACCAGAGCGGTAACAGAATTGCCGCGCTGCCACCCGCAGCAAGCGCGACCCCGTACGGCACCCCGCGCCGACAGGAAAAGAATGCAAGACCGCGCATTGGTCCGAAGCACGCAGCGGGATCGAGCCGACGTGTCGCGAGGCCAAGCAGTGCAACGAGCAATCCGGTCAAAGCAACCAGCATCAGCGCCGACGTCGCGACCAGCAGGTTGCTACCCACCCATAGGCCGATGGCTGCAACCAGCTTGACGTCTCCGCCGCCCAGCATGTTCATCAGGTAGAGTCCAACGCACAGCACACCTACTACAGCCGCAACCAGCACATGCTCCCCGGTCGCAGACAACGACATTTGCGCGAGCACCGCATCGGCAAAGAACAGAATGGCGACCGCCAGTACGCCCTTGTTGGGCAAACGGCGGTCGCGTACATCCATCACTGCAAGCCACCCCAGCGTTCCCACCGCCGCCAGCCGGACCACGAGTGAAAGCACGGACATCGCCACCTCTCATTGAACTCGCGAAACGCGGGTGAATTCGGGGGGAACCTTAATTTAATTAAGAGGTTGCGCTAACAATCGTGTTGCTCAGATTCTGGAAGCCCGACTGAAGCCCGCTCGAAAGAAAAGCGACGCCGGCGACAACTGCCGCCACGATGATCCCTGCCAGAATCGCGTACTCCAGCGCGGTCACGCCGCGCTCGTCACGCGCGAATTTTTTGACGAATTGCCGAATTTTCATATAGCCCCCTCAAAAACACTGTTGGTCAATAGCCAAGATTTTCCGGTCGTTGCGGACCAGCACTTATCGTAGCCGCGCGAACTGGATACCCTGGGCGGAAAAGACGGGAAAAACCCGCTCAATTCGGCTCATGGAATGCAACCAGGATTGAGTAAGAGCCTTACCGTCTCATCTTTTAACGGCAGGCATTTGGGAAACTTTACTGAATAAATGATTAGTGCATTCCCGGATTGCAAGAAGACAGGTAATTGACGCAATTATTACCGATTTTTCCGCAACGATTTCCGGCCAAACGTTTGCGCTAGCCGTTGCAGAAAAATTAGTAGAAACACGGACATAAGATGAGCAGTCGTGCATTGACGAATCCCCGAATTGTATGAAGTTATATATCTGCTCACGTGAAGCGCGTTTTATCGCGCGATGATCAGCGATCAAACGTTTGCGTCGAAACGTTACCGGATCAATGGACAAAAAACTGGATAGAAGCGGATTATCAGTGCATCTCCAATCATGAAGTTAAACTCGATTTCACGAACCGTGTTTTTTGCGCAATGTTCAGCGATCAAACGTTTGCGTCAACGCGTCATGAGAATAATCGGCGGAAAATTTGATAGAAACAGATCAATCGTGCATCACCAAATTCGCCAGGACGGCCACACCCGATTTCGTGAAATGCAGCCCTTGTTTCGTACAATGATCACCAGCTTGATGCGCACGCACAATTGCCCCATCTGAGCCCGCAGTCCTTATCGCACCCGATCCATCCGGGTCCACCCAAGCGGGACGAAGCCACCCCAACAACCAATTGATTTTATTGACATAACGGATCTCGACCAACGTGAGTCACACCGTCTCAACCACAGCGTCTGCAGAACTCGAGATTCGCAAGAGCCGCTTCATCGCGTACGCGATCCCGGTCGCCGATCGCGATGCCGCGATGGCCGAATTGCAGCGTCTGCGCGACGAACATCCGGCCGCGACGCATGTGTGTTGGGCGCTGCTCGCGGGCGGCCAATCCGGCATGTCCGACGACGGCGAGCCGTCCGGTACCGCGGGCCGGCCGATTCTCGAAGTGCTGCGGCATCACGATCTGGATGGCGTGCTCGCGGCCGTCGTGCGCTATTACGGGGGGGGTGAAACTCGGCGCGGGCGGTCTGGTGCGCGCGTACACCGATGCGATCGCATCCGCGCTGCTCGACGCACCGCGCGTCGAGAGGATTGCTCAGGTTTCGCTGGGCGTCGAAGTGAGTTATGCCGACGAAGCCAAAATTCGCCGATGGATGGACGCCGAAGGCTATACGCTCGTGGACAGCGCCTACGGCATGCTGGTGAAGATGACGATGCGCGTGCCCGTCAATGCGCTCGAGGACGCCAAGCGAGCGCTGATCGATATCACGCAGGGAAAGGCAGGCTTTTTCTAACCGCCTCAGGTCCTGGCCTTGCGCGGCGGAATCCCGACAACAGTGCGAACGCACGGTGCGCGCAACCCATTTCACATTGTTCTCATCTACTGCCCGGCCCCGATCCGAAGGTCGACGGTCCGGTTCGCTGCTACCATGCTGTTCTCCACTGGGATGACTCCACTTAAAAGGGCAATTCCTCTGACTTCGACCGCCGCTTTCTCCCGCATGGCTGCCGCGCGTTCGCCGTTGAGATCCGTCATGCTCAAGGGCTGCGGCGCCGTACTGCTGCCCACGCTGCTATCCGCGTGCTCATGGTCATGGTTCGGCCTCAACAGCAGCGCCAGCATGACGCACGCGAAAGTCCACGGCACCGGGTCGCTCAGCGTCGCCCCTGCGCGCGACTTCGCGTATCTGCCCGCGCGCGACGGTCATATTTCGCCGAACCGCATCGAAAATACCGCGATGACCGGGCTCGTGCTGAAGGACGATATCAGCCTCGTCGTGCGCGATGACGTCGCGAAAAGCCTGCGAGTGGCCGGTTTCCGAATCGACGACAACAAGCGCGTGCTCAGCGGCCGCATCGAAACATTCACGGTGGACGACACGCGCTCGCCGGCGTTGTGGACGCTGAAGATGCGCTACGTTGTCATCGATGCGGCGACCCAGAAAGTGATGTTCACGACCACACGCACCGTGAAGCAAAAGTCGCCGAAATTCACCAGCAATACGATCGCGATCGAAGACACGGTCAAGCTCAGCGTCGATGCATTGATCGACGATCCTGGCTTCATCAAGGCCGTGAACTGAGTGCGCGGCCAGCCGGCGCGCGGCGCGGTTTCGCTACAATCCGGGTAACGCGTCGCGCGCAATCCCCGCTGATGCGTCCTGATCTCCCGCTCGGAATGCGAGCCGTCATGTCCCTTACCGCCTGGCTATTCTTTTTGCCCGCCTGCTTTGCCATCAATCTCGCACCCGGGCCCAACAATCTGCTTTCGATCAACGTGGCCGCGCGCCATGGCTTCATGAAGGCTTTCGTCGGCGGCACCGGCCGGCTGCTCGCCTTCGCGATGATGCTCGCGCTCGCCGCGACCGGTCTCGCCGTCGTGCTGCACGCGTCGGAATGGATCTTTCTCGCGATCAAACTCGCGGGCGCCGCATATCTGATCTGGCTCGCCATCCAGTTGTGGCGCAGCGATGCCCCCGCCATCGATACGTCGCAACCGCAGGACGCGGCACTCACGCGAATTGCACGGCAAGAGTTCTACGTGGCCGCGGGCAATCCGAAGGCGATTCTGGTTTTCACCGCGTTTCTACCGCAATTCGTCGACGTCGCGCAGCCGAGACTGCCGCAATTCACCGCGCTCGGCGCGAGCTTTCTGGTACTCGAATGGGTCGCGATTGCACTGTATTCGTGGGCCGGCATGTATCTCGGCAAATGGCTCATGCGCGCGAAGATCCGCCGCTGGTTCAATCGCTGTTGCGGCGGCTTTCTGGCGGCGATCGGCGTGAGTTTTCTGCTGTTTCGGCGCGGATAAGGTATGTAGGATCGCGGCCTTTTCATAACCAATCGCTAATACATCGACAGAGAAACTTTAACTATCAGCGTTCGTCGCTCCACCTTATGCTCGAACCGTGACCGGCTGCGAGATACTGCAATGCGGCATTGGGCGAACGGCTTTTTCATCGTCACGGAGCGACATCATGAAGATCTGCATCTTCGGAGCGGGAGCGATTGGCGGCTTAATGGGCGTGCAATTGGCACGCGCCGGCGCGGACGTGAGTTTCATCGCGCGCGGCCCGCATCTGGCAGCCATGCGCGAACACGGCGCGCGCCTCATCATGGATGGCGAAACATTCAGCGCGCCGGTGCGCTGCACCTCCGATCCACGTGAGCTTGGCGTCCAGGACTTCGTCATCGTCACGCTCAAGGCGCATTCGCTGCCTGGCGTGGTCGACACGATGCAACCGCTGCTCGGCAAGCACACGGCGATCGTCACCGGCGTCAACGGCATTCCATATTGGTACTTCTATCAACATGGGGGGCGCCTTGCCGGCACTCGCCTCACGAGCGTCGACCCCGACGGCTCGCAGTGGACAAAGCTCGGACCCGAACGCGCGATTGGCTGCGTCCTCTACCCGGCGGCGGAAACCGTCGAGCCGGGGGTAATCAAGCACGTCTATGGCAAGAAGTTTCCAATCGGCGAACCGGGCGGCGAGCGTACGTCACGCATTCAGCAATTGCACGAGATCATGCAGGCGGCCGGCTTCGAAGCGCCGATTCGCGACAACATTCGCGACGAAATCTGGCTCAAGCTCTGGGGTAATCTGTGCTTCAACCCGATTAGCGCATTGACGCATGCAACGCTCGATGTACTCACGAGCGACCCGGGCACGCGCGCCGTTTCACGCACGATGATGCTCGAAGCGAAGCAGATCGCGGAGAAATTCGGCGTGCACTTTCGTGTCGATGTGGAAAGGCGTATTGATGGCGCGGGTGCGGTCGGTGCGCACAAGACATCGACGCTCGTCGATCTCGAGAACCGTCGGCCGATGGAGATCGATCCTCTGTTGACCGTCGTGCAGGAAATGGGGCGCCTCGTTGCTGAACCGACACCCACCATCGACGTCGTGCTCGCACTGATCAAATTGCGGGAGCAAATGGCTTTGCAGGGCAATTGACCGGGTACTCGCTAACGACTCGCAAGCTCCTGTTTCGTCATGCAACGTCAAAAAAAGATCGGACGCCATGCATCCGATCCTTTTTCGTATTGGACATTATTGATCGATCGCCACCCACACCGCCTTCGGTTCCGTGAAGTTCTCGATCGCGACATCGCCATGCTCGCGACCGAAGCCCGAATCGCCAGCACCGCCCCACGGCAAACGCACGTCCGTATAGCCGTAGGTGTTGATCCACACCGTGCCCGCCTTCAGGTCGCGCGCCACGCGATGCACGCGGCTCAAGTCAGCGCTCCACACGCCAGCCGCGAGACTGTACGACGTGCCATTGGCGATTCGGATCGCGTCCGCTTCGTCGTTGAAACGGATCACGCTCGCCACGGGCCCGAAGATTTCTTCCTGCGAAATACGCATTTCGTGCTCGACATTCGCGAACACGGTTGGCTCGACGAAAAAGCCGCGATCGCCGACGCGCGCGCCACCCGTCACGAGCGATGCGCCTTCCGAGCGTCCCGTGTCGACATAGCTCAATACGGTCTTCATCTGCGCGGCCGAAATCAGCGGTCCCATCGACGTTTCGCGCAGCGACGGGTCGCCGACCTTGATCGACTTCGCGCGCGTGGCCAGACGCTCGACCACTTCGTCATACACGTCGCGATGCGCGAGTATCCGCGACCCGGCGGAGCACACTTGCCCTGTATTGAAGAACACGCCCGACGCCGCGGCTCGCACCGCATTGTCGAGATTCGCGTCGGCAAAAATCACGTTGGCCGACTTGCCGCCGAGTTCCAGCGTCACGCGTTTGAAGTTGCCCGCCGCGCCCTGCAGGATGCCTCGTCCGACCGAAGGCGAACCGGTGAACGTGACCTTGTCGATACCGGGATGCGAGACCATCGCGTCGCCCACCACGCTGCCTTTGCCGGTGACGATGTTGAGCACGCCCGGCGGCACGCCCGCTTCGAGCGCCAGCTCGCCGATGCGCAATGCGGTGAGCGGCGTGATCTCGGCGGGCTTGACGATCAGCGTGCAACCGCATGCGAGCGCGGGCGCGATCTTCCACATGCCGATCATCAGCGGAAAATTCCACGGCACGATTGCGGCGACCACGCCGACAGGTTCGCGCAACGTATAGGTCAATGCATCGGGACGCGTCGGCACCACCTGGCCGTTGATCTTGTCGCACCAGCCTGCGTAGTATTCGACGGTATCGATCGCGGCGGGCACGTCCTGACGCATCACCGCGCCAATCGGCTTGCCGCCGTCGAGACTCTCGAGCGCGGCGAGTTCTTCCATGTTCTCGCGCATCAGGCCCGCGAGACGTTGCAGGATGCGCCCGCGTTCGGCGGCCCGAATCGAATTCCACACTTTCAATGCGCCACGCGCGGCGCGCACCGCGGCATCGACATCGGCGGCGCTGCCTTGCGCCACCCGTGCGATCGGCTCCTCGGTCGCGGGGTTGATGTCGACGGAATATTCCCCGGTGCCTGGCGGCATGCGCTTGCCGTCGATCAGCAGATCATGGTGCCTGAGATCGGTCTGGATTTCCATCATGAAGCTCCTTGAGTAGGACGTTATGTGGTTGACTGACGGCGCATCGATCGAATGCCGCGCGTCGCGCAAGCTTTTTGGTCGGCCCCTGTCTAAGGGACCGGCAACAGGCTTTGCCGCACGGACCGCCAGTTGAAGCTTGGCGTCGCGGCTGCGGCAGGCGCTTCGTTCGCGATCGGCGAATGATCAGTCGTCGACGCAACGAACTGCGCCCACGCAGCAGCCGCATTGGGACGAAGCGAGCGATTTCTGCGGTGCACGAGTACCGTCGTCAATGCCGTTTCGGGGACCAGCGGACGACTCACCAACGAAGCGCCCGGCGAAGGCCAATGCGCATCGACAGGCAATACGCCGACACCCAGTCCCAATTCGACCATGCGCGCTACGGCCGCGACGTGTCCGAGTTCCTGCAACGGCCGGCGCTTCGATCCGTTCGCGGCGAGTACCGGTGCGAGCGCGGCACGCACGCCAGTATCGGCATTCAGCGTTATCAGCGGACATTCGCGCAACGCGTGCCATCCAATGCTGTCTTGCCGCGCTAGCGGATGCGCGGATGGAAGCACCGCATGCAGTGGCGTAGTGAAAAGTACCTGCGCGTGCAGTAGAGGACTATCGACAGGTGCAGTCACACAGACCGCGCCGAAATCCACCTCGCCCTGCTCGACACTGGCCAGTACGCTGCCTTGAGGCTGATCCTTGACCGATACGACCAGCTCGGGAAAAACCGACGCGCACTGCGCCAAAGCCTGCGGCACCCAGCCCGATGACAACACCGGATTACTCGCGAATAAGACGACGCCCGTGTGTCCCTCGTAAGCATCGCGCTCTTCGAGCAGCGTCAATTCGATTTCGTCGAGCAGCCGGCCAATTCTTCTCTCGAGACTCGCACCCGCATTCGTCAGTTCGACCTGGCGTGTCGTGCGATCGAACAGCTTCAATTCGACCGCGTCTTCCAGTTCACGCACGCAACGGCTCACGGCCGACTGCGTCAGATCGAACTCGCGCGCCGCGCGCGTGAAACTGCGCTCGCGCGCGACCGCGACGAATACCTTGAGTTGCTGCAGCGAAACATTCATGGCATCGGTTCCGGGCGCGCGACGCTCACGTTATTCGCCAGACTGTCCGGGCCAGTGACTCATTCGCGACGCATTGCCATTGCCATTGCCATGACCCGCGACGGCCAGCGCGCCCTGAGGTTCGTTGTGCGATTCGATCCACCGCGCGCGCATCGGCTCGAGGATGAACTTCGCGCAAATGCCGGCTGCGATCGTGATGACGGCGGCAAAGACGAAGACAAGGCTCCAGCCGCCCGTCGCCGCGAGTATGGACGCGATCGGCACCAGCAACGACGCCGTGCCCTTCGCGGTGTACAACGTGCCGGCATTGGCGGCCGCGTACTTGCTGCCGAACGTATCGGCACAAGTCGCCGGGAAGATCGAGAAGATCTCGCCCCAGAACAGGAAGATCAGCGCGGCAAAGACCATGAACGCATACGGATTGCTGCCGAACTGCATCATGCCGAGCAACGCGAGCCCCTCGCCGATGAAGATCACGAACATCGTGTTTTCACGGCCGATCTTGTCGGAGATGAAGCCGCACAGCGGACGCGTCAAGCCGTTGAAGATATTGTCGATCGACAGCGTGAGGGTCAGCAGCGGCAACGTCGCGCCGAAGACCGTCATCGGAATGCGCGCTATGCCCCAGTCTTTCGCGATCGGGCCGATCTGCGCGGTCGCCATCAAGCCGCCCGCCGCGACCGCGACGAACGACGCGTAGATCACCCAGAACACTGGCGTTCTGATCATCTGGCGCGAGGTGAAATCGACCTTCGACACCGCGAAGCGGCTCTTGCGTACCCCTGGCTGACGCAAGATCGGCCGCGTCAGGAGCATCGCGAGCAGCAGAATGCTGACGCCTTGCACGATGCCGAAGAACAGGAACGTCTCTTCATAGCCGCGGCGCGTAATCATGTTCGCAATCGGAATCACCGTCAGCGCCGCGCCTGCGCCAAAGCCCGCGGCCGTCAAACCCGCTGCGAGACCGCGCCGGTCGGGAAACCATTTGAGCGCGTTGCCGACGCATGTTCCATACACACCGCCCGCACCTATCCCGCCAATCACCGCGGCGAAATACAACATGCCGAGCGTGGTCGCATGCGAATTGAGAATCCACGACAAACCCGCGCATACCGCGCCGGCTGCCACCACCGGGCGCGGCCCGAATCGATCGACGAGCCAGCCCTCGAACGGCACGAGCCACGTCTCGGTCAGAATGAAGATCGAGAACGCGAGCTGGATCGACGCCTCGCTCCAGTGATGCCGCGCATGCATAGGGGCCACGAATAACGTCCACGCATATTGCAGATTCGCCACCAGCGCCATGCATACCATGCCGATGACGAGTTGCCACCATCGGTTACGCCAGGACATACGGGTCGTCGATTGCTGGGTGATATCGTTCATGAGCCTTGTCTCCACTATTTATTTAGTGCAGCCGGCTGACGCGCCGCGCTGGATGTGTCCCGCCTTATCGTTATGGCCCGAGAACTTCCTATTCGGGAAAAATCTCAATTGACGCTTTTTTGTTTCCGCAGATCCCCGAACTCGTCTTCTATAAAATTCTTGCTTTATTCCGACCAGAACCACGCTTCAGCCGGTAAGCATTACAGGTTATTCCCCCGCCATTGAGTCCGCCACACCACATATCTATGCGTTAACCCGCGTATTACAGCAGCTATTCGGCTTGTTATAAGTTTCATGCTAGGGTCATTGCTGAATTACTCATAATTAAAGTTTGTTATTATGTTGATTCACGTTTCCTTATACATCGACCATGACGATGCGCAATGCAACTCTGCGGCAACTGAAGGTCTTTGAAACGGTAGCGCGCCACCTGAGTTTTTCCCGCGCCGCGGAGGAATTGCATCTGACTCAGCCGGCCGTTTCCACCCAGGTCCGGCAACTCGAGGAACATGCGGGGCTGCCTCTGTTCGAGCAACTCGGCAAGAAGATCTATCTGACGCCGGCCGGCACGGAAATGCTCCACTACAGCCGCGCGATCATGCAGCAGTTCCATGAAGTCGACGAAGCGATGAGCCAGTTGAAGGGCGTCTCCGGCGGCAAACTGAATGTTGCGGTGATTAGCGCGGGCGACTATTTCTTTCCGCGCCTTCTCGCCGAATTCACGCGTCGCTATTCGGGTGTGGATCTCAATCTTGCGGTACACAACCGCGAAGAACTGCTTCATCAACTGGCGACCAATCAGACCGACCTCGCGGTCATGGTGCGTCCGCCGCACGAAACCGACGCGACCAATGAACCGTTCGCGCCGCACCCGTACGTGATCGTCGCGGCGCCCACTCATCCGCTTGCGCACAAGCGCAATATCCGCTTCAGTCAACTCGCGAACGAAGCGTTCATCGTGCGCGAACGCGGCTCGGACACGTGGAATTCGATGGAAGAAGGTTTTGCCGGCCGGCTGTCCAATCTGAAGATTGCGATGGAGATCAAGAGCACCGAGACGATCAAGCAGGCGGTCATCGCCGGCATGGGCATCGCGTTTCTGTCCGCCCATACGATCAGCCTCGAATTGCAACTGGGTCATCTGGTCGTGCTCGATGTCGAAACCTTTCCGGTCATGCTCAATTGGTATGTCGTGCATCGGAAGAACAAGCGTCTGCCACCGGTTGCCGTCGCCTTCAAACGCTTCCTGATGGAGGAAGGCGCCAATCTGATCGAAAAGATCACCCGCGTGAAGGAACTGAGCGTGCATAAGCCGTAGGCTATGGAAAGCCAATAAAACTTTAACTATTGCAAATCGATCGCGACTTCTATGCTGCAAGCGAGTTCTTTCACTTGCGAGCCGAGGAGGCCGATCATGAACCACGCTCCGGTTGAATCCCGTATCAGTACACGCAACGCTCGCACAGCGGCGGCGGATCACGAAGACCAATCCGACGATGCGCATCTGAGCGCCTACAATGCCGCGTTCAGCGATCTTGGGCTGCGGTTTCGCTGGGACCGTGCGACTCTCGACATGCTGAAAGAGTTCAATGGCGAGTTGGCGCGAATCACCGCTTATATCGAGCGCTATCACAGCCACCTGCATCGGGCGTACGATGCCGACTTTCTCGCGCAACTGATTCTGCATAGGAAGACGCAGTACTACAGCGAATTCGCCGCGACCGTGGGCGACTAGAAGCATCGAAAAAGACTCGGGCGGCGGGATCATCGTCCCGCCGTCTTCGCTATTGGCAATCAGGTCTCCTGGCGGCGCATGCATCATTGATCAGCGCCGTGTAGTGAAATGAACCGGCCGCTCGTGCGCGCATTGGCGTGCATAGTCGCGCTGGCGGCCGTTGCCGCGTCTACCATCACGCCCATCCCGACTATCTGCAGAGGCGCTCACGCGCATCATCGCCGGCGTGACATCGCGAAGCGCCCACGTCTGCTCTTCCCCGCCATGCCACTCGATGTTCGCGAGCAGGCCCGGCTTGCCGATCGCCAGGCCATCGCTACGCGCGGCGAAGGCATACATGCGCGCTGCGCAACTGACGCGATTCGCCGCGTGAGCGGGATCGGCCGAGTACTCGCGGCTCAGCATCAGATGCACGCCCATTGCCAACGCCAGCCCCCCCGTCGCGAGCAATGCCGCGAGTCCGAATGGCTGTGCCTGTTCAGTGACGAAGCCGTAACCGAGCCATCCGCACAAAAATAGCGCAAACAGATTGACGACGTGATGTCCCGGCCGCGCGACGGCCTCGAGTTGCAATGCGCCGCGCAGCTTGCAGAACGCAATCGCCGAGATCGCAAAGAGCAGCGCGCCGATCAACACGGCTGCAAACAGTTCGATGCGTTCGCTGTTCTCGCGCGCCGCTGCCAACAGGTAGCGCGTAAAACCTGTCGACGCGACCGCCAAACCGATCCCGCTGCCAAGCAATGCAAGCATCCGGGGCCTGCGTGTCAGATCGCGTTCGCGCACGCATGAATGCCGCTGCGCCGAACGTCGGCCGAACTGTCGTCGCGAGAGCGCGGCCAACGCCACCAGCAGCACCGCAATCAACGCCGCGGCGACAGTCACGGCGAGCAGCAACAACAGGTCCATCCACACGGCACTCCCACAGGCTTGCGGCATGCGTGATCCTCCGTGATGCGATGAAAAGGCAAGAGCCGCGAGGTCCGGCCCTCGTCAACCGACGTTCGCGGTATCGCCCGATCGCGGTGGCTCGTCGCGCTGCGCCGCGCTCAAGGTATTGGTCAGCGTGCCTATCCCATCGATCGTGATCGAGACCGTTGCACCGTCCTTGATCGACCCCACGCCCACCGAGGTGCCGCACGCAATCACGTCGCCGGGTTCGAGCGTCAGATCCTGCGATATCAGACTCACCTGCTCGGCCGGCGAAAAGACCATATCGGCGAGCGGATAGTTCTGACGCTCGGCGCCGTCGAGCGTGGTCAGGAGGCGCGCCGCCCGCCAGTCGAAACCGGAGACGATGGCCGGACCCAGGCAACAGAAGGTATCGAAGCTCTTCGCGCGACACCACTGCGGAAAATGCGGATTCTCGTTAAGCAGATCGGCGGCGGTGACGTCGTTGACGAGCGTGTAGCCGAAGATCGCCGCCTCCGCCTGTTGCGCATCCACGTCGCGGCAACGCTGGCCGATCACGATGCCGAGTTCGCCTTCGTAGACGATCTTGCCCGCGTAGTGACGCGGCCGGCGGATCGGCTCGCCCGCGCCGACCACCGACGCCGCCGGCTTCAGCAGAAACAGCGGATGCGTGGGCACGGGTTTGTCGAGCTTCGCCGCGAGCGCGTGATAGTTATTCCACAGCGCGACGATCTTGCCGGGCGAGCACGGCGCCAACGGCGTCAATGCGCGCAGCGACAGTACTGCGCCGGTCGGCACCGGCTGCGCGAGACTTTCGTACTCGTGCAGATAGGCGCCTTCGACACGGCCGAACACGATGCCGCCGTCGCCCGACATGAACCGCATCCACGTCTGCATGCCTCGCTCCTAGATTGCGCCCGCCGTGCGCAGCGCCGTGATCTGCTCGGCCGAATAACCGAGCTCGGCCATCACTTCATCGGTATGTTCGCCAAGCAGCGGCGAGCGTTCGACGTCGGTCGGGCTGTCGGACAGCTTGATGGGATTGCCCACTGTCAGATACTTGCCGCGCTTCGGATGATCGACTTCGACGATCGTGCCGGTTTTGCGCAGCGATGGCTCCTCGGCAATTTCCTTCATCGACAGGATCGGGCCGCACGGAATGTCGTATCCGTTCAGGATCTGCATCGCCTCGAACTTGGACTTCGTCATCGTCCAGCGTTCGATTTCGGCGAAGATCTCCTTCAAGCGCGGCAGGCGCGCGGGCGCCGTCGCGTAGTCGGGGTCCGTGGCCCACTCCTCCTTGCCGATCACGTTGCAGATCTTCGCCCACACGGGCGCCTGCGTGATGAAGTAGATATAGGCGTTGGGGTCGGTCTCCCACCCTTTGCATTTCAGAATCCAGCCCGGCTGGCCGCCGCCCGACGCATTGCCCGCGCGCGGCACCGCTTCGCCGAACGTGCCGTTCGGATATTGCGGATACTCCTTCATCACGCCGGTACGGTCGAGCCGCTGCTGGTCTCGCAGTTTGACGCGGCACAGATTGAGCACGCCGTCCTGCATGGCCGCGAGCACGCGCTGGCCGCGTCCGGTATGCGTGCGTTGATAGAGCGCAGTGACGATGCCGAGCGCGAGATGCAGCCCCGTGCCGCTGTCGCCGATCTGCGCGCCGGTCACGACCGGCGGGCCGTCGTCGAAGCCGGTGGTCGACGCAGCGCCGCCCGCGCATTGCGCGACGTTTTCATAGACTTTGCAGTCCTCGTAAGGACCGGGACCGAAGCCCTTCACCGAGGCGACGATCATGCGCGGATTCAATTCCTGAATCCGCTCCCACGTAAAGCCCATCCGGTCGAGCGCGCCCGGTGCGAAGTTTTCGACCAGTACGTCGCATTTCTGGATCAGCGCTTCGAGCACCTGCTTGCCTTCCGGATGCTTGGTGTCGATCGTGACCGAGCGCTTGTTGTGATTGAGCATCGTGAAGTACAGGCTATCCACGTCGGGAATATCGCGCAGCTGCTCGCGCGTGATGTCGCCCGCGCCTGCCCGTTCCACCTTGATCACGTCCGCGCCGAACCATGCGAGCAATTGCGTACAGGTCGGCCCCGATTGCACATGCGTGAAATCGAGGATGCGCACACCGTCGAGTGCCTTGGCCATGTCGTATCTCCTGAACGATGAGGGTTATTTGTACATGGTCTGGTTCTTCGTGCCCGGTGCGTACTCGCGCGGGTCGACCCAGATGTTGACCACCGCCGAGCGGCCGGTGCGATGAATCGCTTCGCGCGCACGCTGTAGCGCGCTCGCGATCTGCGCGGGATCGCGCACTTCCTCGCCATAGCCGCCGAGCATTTCGGCGAATTTGCTGAACGGCACGTCGCCGAGCAGATTGCCGACGTTGCCGCGTTCTTCGCCGTATTTGGCAAGCTGGCCGTAGCGGATCTGGTTCATCGCCGAGTTGTTGCCGATCACCGCGAGATACGGTGCGCCGAAGCGGTTCGCGGTTTCCATGTCGAACGCGGTCATGCCGAACGAGCCGTCGCCGTAATAGCAGAGCACTTCCTTGTGCGGATGCGCGAGCTTCGCCGCCAGCGCGAAGCCGGTGCCGACGCCGAGCGAGCCGAGCGCGCCGGGGTCCATCCACTGACCGGGGCGGCGCGGGCGCACCGCTTGCGCGGAGATCGTCACGACGTCGCCGCCGTCGCCGATATAGACGGTGTCGTCGGACAGGAACTCGTTGAGTTCGTACGCGACGCGATACGGATGAATCGGCGTGCTGTTCGAGCGGAACAGCGGCATCAGTTTTTCGGTTGCGCTCGCTTCGGCGTCGCGCAACTGCGCCATCCATTTGCGGCGCGCCTGACGCTTGTCGTCCTTGATACGACCGCTCGCGGCCTGCAGCACCGCGGCGAGGATCGCGCCCGGATCGCCGACCAGACCCAGATCGATATCGCGATTCTTGCCGACGGTTCGATAGTCCATATCGATCTGCACCAGCGTCAATTCCTTGCTGATGCGTCGGCCGTAACCCATGCGGAAATCGAACGGCGTGCCGACCACGATCAGCACGTCGGCATTCGCAAACGCCTGCGAACGCGTGCGATCGAAATGATGCGGATCGCCCGGCGGCAGTAGCCCGCGGCTCGCGCCATTGAAATAGCCGGGAATCTCGATGCCGCGCAGCAGCGCGATCGCTTCCTCGTGACCGCGCGCGGTCCACACCTGCTGGCCGTACAGGATCGCGGGGCGTTCCGCATCGACGAGAATGTCCGCCAGTTTCTCGATGTCGCGCGGGTCACCGATCGATTTCGTCGACGCGCGATAGCGGCCCGGCCGCGGCACGATCGCGCGCGACACGTCGACTTCGCGGTCGAGCACGTCGCGCGGAATTTCCAGGTAGGCGGGACCGGGCGCGCCGTTGAAGCATTCGCGCGCGGCCATCGAGATCATGTCCGCGACGCGCTCGGTGCTCGACACGCTCGCGGCGAACTTCGTGATCGGCGCCATGATGTCGACGTGCGGCAGGTCCTGCAGCGAGCCCATCTTGTGCTGCGTCAGCGCGCCCTGCCCGCCGATGTGCAGGATCGGGCTTTCCGAGCGGAACGCGGTCGCGATGCCGGTTACGGCGTTCGTGCAGCCGGGGCCGGCGGTCGTCACCACGCAGCCGAGCTTGCCGGTCTGGCGCGCGTAGCCGTCGGCCGCGTGTGCGGCGACCTGCTCGTGGCGCACGTCGATGATGCGGATGCCTTCGTCGACGCAGCCGTCGTAGATATCGATGATGTGGCCGCCGCACAGCGTGAAGATCGTGTCGACCCCCTCGTTTTTCAGCGCCTTTGCGACCAGATGGCCGCCCGACACGACGCCCGCGTCGCGGGTCTTCTGCTTGAGCGTGTCGTCGGCGGTCGTGGTGGCCGTGGCCGGACTCAGGGATGAAACAACTGCAGACATGGTCATCTCCTCATCAATCGGATGTGCAACGGTTATCGACGGACGCGTCCGCTTCGATATACGTCCGGTTGCACCGACGTCTCACGGCTTCGAAGATACCGTATGTGATATATCACATTCCTTCAAGGCCAATTTCGAGACATAGACGGCGCGAAGTTTGTGCTGTTCGAGCTTGTCTGCCGCAGCTTTGCGCCGAATCTCCAAGACTCTGCGGCAGTCATTTCAAGGGAAAACACCAGGTCGTGCGTTAACCGGTCATTGTTGATATATCACATACCATATTTTCAAGACCGTCAAGCAAGGTTTATCCCGCAGCGCGGCGGCGACCTCGTTTTGTTTGCCGCCGCGCGACCTGCGGATCGCTCGAAGTGCGCGCACGCAAAAAAGCCCGCGGTGCTTGCACACGCGGGCTTTTCGCAATCAGCAGCCAGGCAGCGTCTACGCCGCCATCAATCGAGGAAATCGCAATTGGCTTCGACGAACGCCGCGAGATCGAGCGAATGCTGGCGCGTGAGCCGCTCGGCGAGTTCGGTATCGCGCTTTTCGAGCGCCTCGATGATGCGCAGATGATCGACGATGGAGCGCGCGGCCCGGTCGCTCTGCGAGATGGTCATGCGCCGGATCGCGCGCACGTGGATGAAGATGTTCTTGATCGTGTCGAGAATGATCTGCGACTTCGACAACTCGACGATCGCCTGATGAAACGCGATGTTCGCGTCCGAATACTCGGCGATATGCTCGGCCGGCGTCGTGTCGCGGAAATTGTCGAACATATGGCGCAAGCGGCCGATTTCCTCGTCGGTCGCATGCAGCGTGGCGAGCCGCGCGGCCATGCTTTCGAGCGCGGCCCACATCTGGATCATCTCGACGATTTCGCGTTTGCTCTTGCGCACGATGTAGATGCCACGCCGCGGCACCATGCGCAGGAAGCCTTCCTGCTCGAGCAGCGTCATCGCTTCGCGCACCGGCGTGCGGCTCACGCCGAGCGATTCGCTGAGCACGCGCTCGTCGAGACGGATTTCTTCGCGATTCTGGTAGATATCCGCGTCGGCGATTGCCTGACGCAGCATCGCATAGGCCTGATCGCGCAAGCTCGCACTCGCGCCGATTGGCTGCAACGACAGGGTCAACGGAGTGGCCACTGTTTCAGTTGGAAGTTCTGACGACATTCATCGCCTCTGCTTGAACACGCGCGCGATTCGGCGCCGCCGTTTTGCCGCGCTGCTCGCCCAGACCCACGAAGCGGCCATGTTGCGATGCAGGTGCAGCGACCGATTCGGGAATCCAATCGGTCAGCAGAACGGTGGCGGCACAGCCCAATCCAACGACGGCCATGGCGAACAGCGCAAGAGGCACGAATTCCACGTGTAACTCCGGATGATTGAGAAGATTGATCCCTCAATCATATGCTGCAACGCCGCATTTTTCAATATTCGGTATGTAGTATATCAATGACTGTTGTTTTTAAGATTACTTTCACGTTAGCACGCCGCGCGCTGCGTGGGTTCGCCCACATCATTCCCCGCGACGGTTCTGCGTGGCACTCGGTGTAAACACGCAAAACGCGCGCTATTCGCGCAGCCGCGAGCGATGATCGCGCATTTTCTCCATCACGCGGATTGTGAATTCCGGGTCGCGTCATTAACCTTCCGGACATTCCCTGCGCGGATCGATCGCGTCGAAAGCCTTGCCCGGGCGGCGCGATCGATTAAAGCACATATCACATTGAAGGAGACTCGATGAGCACCACCCACCCGCAGGCCACAGTGGCCAATCACCGCAATGCGCGCAGTCGGGCTCGCAAGGCCGCGCTCGGCAGCTTTATCGGCGCCGTGGTCGACTGGTACGACTTCCTGTTGTACGGCATCGTCGCCGCGCTCGTGTTCAACGCCGAGTTCTTCCCGAACGTCGGCCCGGCGATGGGCACGCTTGCCGCGTTCGCGACCTTCGGCGTCGGCTTTCTGTTCCGGCCGCTCGGCGGCTTCGTGTTCGGCCATTACGGCGACCGGCTCGGACGCAAGCGCATGCTCGTGCTCACCGTGATGATGATGGGTCTGTCGACGGCCGCGATCGGTCTGCTGCCGGCGTTCTCGACGATCGGCTGGTTGGCGCCGGTGCTGCTCGTCACGCTGCGCGCAATCCAGGGCTTTGCGGTCGGCGGCGAATGGGGCGGCGCGGCGTTGATGGCCGTCGAAAGCGCGCCCGAGAAAAAGAAGGCCTTCTACAGCAGCGGCGTGCAGGTCGGCTACGGCGTCGGGCTCGTGCTGTCGACGGGACTCGTCGCGCTGATCAGCCGCTCGATGGACAACGCCGCGTTCCTCAGCTGGGGCTGGCGTCTGCCGTTTCTGTTCAGCGTCGTACTGGTGCTGATCGCGCTCTGGATCCGCTCGAGCATGGAGGAATCTCAGGAGTTCGTCGAGAAAGTCGGCCAGCATGGCGAGCGCCGTGTGCGCCTGCCGATCGTCGAAGCGCTGCTGCGCCATCCGAAAGCCTTCCTGCTGATCATCGCGCTGCGGCTCGCCGAGCTGTTCACGATGTACATCGTGACCGCGTTCGCACTGAGCTACTCGACCACGAACCTGCACATGCCGCGCGAGTTTTTCCTGACGATCGGCTTCGTCGTCGGCGCGCTCAGCTGCGTGACGATTCCGTGCTTCGCGTGGCTCGCCGATCGCTTCGGCCGCCGTCGCATCTATATGATCGGCGCGCTGGTCGGCGTGTTCAGCGCGGTGCCGTTCTTCCTCGCGCTCGAAGCGCGTTCGACAGTATGGATCGTCGTGTTCGCGGTGATGCTTGCCAACATCGCGCACGACATGGTCGTCAGCGTCCAGCAGCCGATGTTCACCGAGCTGTTCGGCACCGAGTACCGCTATAGCGGCGCGGGTGTCGGCTATCAGGTGGCCAGCGTGGTCGGCGGCGGATTCACGCCGTTCATCGCGGTCGCGCTGGTCAGCTTCGCGGGCGGCTCGTGGCATCCGGTGGCCGCGTATCTGGCGATCGGCTGTCTGATCTCGGTACTCGTTGCAGCACGCATGAAGACCGGGCGCAAGATCGATTGACACCGGCGGAACTCGCCGTCGATACACGACGGGCCGGCGCGGCGAAGAAGCCGCGCCGGCCCGTTTCGTTTTGTGCCGCGCGTCGTGCGCGTCTCCTTTATTGCTGACTTTGCATAGTGGCTCTAGTCGGAAGAACGAAGCAACCCGCTCGGAGCGTCCCACGATTTGCACGATCGCGTGAAGAATACCCGCGGTTCACCAGGTTCACACCTTATGTCCGCGTGCTTCATATTGCGAAGCCATCGTCCAGGTCCTATTGTCGAGCCAGGCGCGATTTTGGGTACGTGGATCCAGGTCATATGAAATGAAAGTACATATAGCGATGACGCGACGGCGTGCGCAAGTTACACTCCGCCGCCTCAAGGTATATGCACGAAGCGCCGATAAACAGAACAACTGTAAGGAGACCCACTTATGAGTAGCATCAGCGAGCCGGGCGGCCAACGAGGCTCAGCCCCATTTTTTTCCAAACAGGCCACCGTCGCACAGCCCGGCTTTTCGCGCTGGATGGTGCCCCCGGCGGCGCTCGCCGTGCATCTGTGCATCGGTCAGGCCTATGCGTTCTCGGTATTCAACGGACCGCTGACCAAAGTGATCGGCATCACGCAGTCCGCGCCCGATGACTGGTCGCTGACCGCGCTCGGCTGGATCTTTTCGCTCGCGATCGTGTTCCTCGGTTTGTCGGCGGCATTCGCGGGCAAATGGCTCGAACACGTCGGTCCGCGCCGCACCATGTTCACGGCAGCATGCTGTTTCGGCGGCGGGTTCCTGGTGTCCGCGCTCGGCGTCTATCTGCATCAGATCGTGCTGCTATATCTCGGCTACGGCGTGATCGGCGGGATCGGGCTGGGGCTCGGTTATGTGTCTCCGGTGTCGACGCTGATCCGCTGGTTCCCGGACCGCCGCGGCATGGCGACCGGCATGGCGATCATGGGCTTCGGTGGCGGCGCGATGATCGCGGCGCCGTTGTCGGTCGCGCTGATGAACCACTTTCATAGCGCAACGAGCGTGGGCGTCGCGGAGACCTTCGTCGTGCTCGGCATCGTCTACTTCATCTCGATGACGGTCGGCGCGCTCGCGATCCGCGTGCCGCCCGCCGACTGGAAGCCGGCCGGCTGGACGCCGCCCGAAGTCACGCAGCACCGGCTGATCTCGCGCAACCACGTGCATATCGATCAGGCGTTGAAAACACCGCAGTTCTATCTGATCTGGTTCGTGCTGTTCCTGAACGTGACGGCCGGGATCGGCGTTCTCGGCCAGGCCTCGGTGATGATCCAGGAGAGCTTCAAGAACACCGTGACGGCGTCGGCTGCGGCCGGCTTCGTCGGATTGCTGTCGCTGTTCAACATGGGTGGACGTTTCGTGTGGTCGTCGGCATCGGACTGGATCGGTCGCAAGAACACCTACGCCATCTTCTTCGTGCTCGGCGCGGTGCTCTACTACTTCGTGCCCAGCTTTGCCGCGAACGGACAGATCGCGCTGTTCGTGCTGACGTACTGCATCATCCTGTCCATGTACGGCGGCGGCTTCGCGACGGTGCCGGCCTATCTCGCCGACATGTTCGGTACGGCGTTCGTCGGCGGCATTCATGGACGGCTCCTGACCGCGTGGGCGGCAGCGGGTGTAGCGGGTCCGGTGCTCGTCAATTACATCCGCGCATATGAAGTCGCGAACGGTGTCGCCAAAGCGGACGCGTACACGATGACCGTGCACATCATGGCCGTGCTGCTCGTGATCGGCTTTATCTGCAACCTGCTGGTCAAGCGTGTGGATGAGAAGCACCACATGACCGATGCACAAGTCGCCAAGGGCGCGTGAGGAGATCCGTATGTCGACCGTTCAAACCGTACATCCGACCAACAAGGTGATGCTCGCGGTGTTCTGGGTGTATGTGATGATTCCGCTTGCCTGGGGGGTGATCAATACGCTGACGCAGGCGATGAAGTTGTTCAAGTGATGACCTGATGGGGTGCGCACCCCGGCCTGGTTCAGGGGCGGGGTGCCGATAGCGCGCCCCGCCGTAGTCTCCCCTCACCGCCCCAACCCACTATGCGCGATCTGCTGCTCGACGAACTGCGCAAACAACGCATGCATATGCGTCGTCGGATGCAAATCATCGGCGAACATGTAAGTCTGATCCGCATTGGCGCTCACATAGGTCGCCGGCGAACATAGCAGCGCGGTGTCATCGGGCGTTTTCTTCGGATCGCAGGCCTGCCCCGTATTCGACACGGTAAAACCGTTCGCCTGAAAGCTTCCGATGACCTGATTCGTCCACGTGTACGAATCGACCTCGATCACCTTCGACTGCAGCCCATCGGTTTGCAACGCGGCGTTCAACGTAGCGTTGAAAAGCTGCGACAACTGCGTGAGGTTCGCGCCACCATCGGCCGAAGCGAGCCCCTTCGGCGACAGCCCGATATTCGGCAGATTGATCACCACCACATGCGCGCCGCCGTTCTGCACGATCTGCCCGACGAGCTGGGCGAGCGTCGTGGCCGCCGCCTGCACGATCGGCGCCGCGGCGGGCAGGTTGCCGGCGCGGAGCACATCGTTCGCGCCCACCCACACGAGCACGAGCTGATTGGCGTTGAAGCTGCCGTGAGCGCTCAGATAGCTCGACAGTTGCTGATTGACAGGCATTTCGACGTTGCCGATGACGTCGCTCAGATAGTCGTACTGGTTCGCCGGCGTCGCCACCGTCGAGCCCCCTTCCGCGTAACCGAGGCCGCTCTGCGCACTCAGCTTATGCGTGAAATCGATCGTGAACGCGGCGCTGAGCGTATCGCCGTAGTATTGCGCGACCTGCTGGGACCACACCTCGCCGGGGTTGGTCGTGAAACGCCCGCCTCCCACCGCGCTCGCGAGCGGCGCATAAGTCCCGACGTCCGACAGGCTGTCGCCGAACGACACGACCTGCAGCTTGACGCCGCCAGCCGGCTCGGCCGCCGCGCTGCCGCCGCTACTCGACCCGCCGCTGCCGTCACCGCCCCCGCCGCAAGCCGAAAGCACCACGATCGACATGGCAAAAACTACAGCGCGGACCTTGTCATTTATGCCTCGCATTTGCTCCTCCTCGCCGGGCGGGCCAGCGGTGTCGAGTGCCTCACGTGCGTGGTCGGTGCCGGATCGATACCTGACCGCACGCGGCTCTTCAAACAAGCATCGCGTATGCCCAGCAAGGAAATGCGGCTCGCTCAAAGCCTCTCGAACACCACCTCCTGCGCGCCTTCCCACAGCACCTTCGTGCCGAGCTCGCGCAGTTTTTCCTTGCCTTCGACGATCGTCAGAAAATGATTGCCCGCGAGTTGCCCCATCTTGCTCGCGAAGCAGCATGAGCCATATGCGAGGATGATCTCGGTCTCGCTATAGCCGCCCGGATAGAACAGGATGTCGCCGACCGATGGATGGCTCGTGTGATTCTCGAAGCCGACCGCGACGCCGTCGTTCTCGAGCTTGAATTCGCCGAGCGGCACCCAGCAGCCCTCACCGCTCCAGCGCACATGGATCAGCTTCTGCCGGTACGGCAGCAGCTTCAGGAAGGCGGCCACGGTCTGCGGCGCATCGGGATGGGTTTCGGCGATGAAGGCGTGGCCGCAGGCGGTCATCTTGAGTCGGGTCATGGCGCGTTATCCGGTATGTGGGGTTCAAAAGCGGTTCGATTCTGTCGTCCGATGCAAGGTTTCGACAGATACAGTTGTCGGCGCCGCGGTCAGTCCAGTTAGACCACGCCTGGTCGCGGGCGGCCGGCCGAACCGCGAAGCCTTGCTCCACGTGCCATGCCAGTTTGCACCGCGCGCCGCCACGAAAGTTCGTAGTTTGCAAGCCGCGCAATGCAAAGCACACTGCGCAAGTGCGTGATTCCGACTGTAGAAAGGCGAGCCGTTACGGCGTGCGCAGGCAAGCATCAGCCGGCGTGCATCTCAAGCGCGCAGCCGGTAGGCGAGCGGCGTCGCACCATAGCCACGCTTGAACTGCACGGAGAAATGACTGGCATTCTCGAAGCCAACTTCGAGCGCGATTTGCAGCACGGTTCGATCCGTGGCGCGCAGCAGCCTCGCCGCTTCCTCGAGCCGCAAGCGCGTCACGAACTGATGCGGCGTCTCCCCGGTCTCGCGGCGAAACACCCGGGCAAAATGAAAACTGCTTAGGCCGGCCTGCTCGGCCAGTTCGGCGATCGCCAGATCTTCGGCGAGATTGGTGCGGATGTACTCGGTCACTCGGCGAATCCGGCGCGGCACCAGCCGTTCGGGCCGCGTCGCGCCGCCGCGCCGCGCGTCGTTGCCGCTCGAATAGTGCTGCAACAGATGCGCGGCGAGCGCGTGAGCCAGCGTATCGACATACAGACGCGAATCGGCCGGATCGCGGGCGGCGCGATGCAGCGCGGCAAGCATCGCGGCGATCAGCGGATCGTTGAAGCGCATCGCGTCGCCGAGCGACAGTTCACGCGACGCGTCGAGCCCCATCTGTTGCGCGACGCTGTCGATCAAATCGCGCTCGATGTGCACGTGCAACGTAGACAACGGCTCGTCGCTGATCGAATGCCAGCGCCACGAGATCGGCGTGGGCGGCACGAACCACAGGTCGTTCACGCGCATATCGGCGCTTTCCCAAGCTCCGCCGAGGTTGCGTTCGAGATGCTCGGCGCCGCTCGCGAGCGTCATCAGCGTGAAGTCGCGCAAACCGGGCGCTTCGAGCAGGTCTTGCCGCACCGGCTCGAGATACGAGCGCAGCACCAGATGCCGCCACTCGCGATCCACGCTCGACACGAGTCGCTGGCCGGCCATGTAGCGGTCGTAGGCGAGCGTCGTCGTGAGCTTGGGAATTCGTGCCATCACATCCCCTCGAAGGAGGTGCCGTATGGAAGGAGAAACGCCGCCGTACCGTATTGCCGGTCCACTGTCAGCGCAAGATCACAAAAATGATAGCAAGGAACCGGCTACCGACATTTCACGAAATCGCTAATCATTGAGGTTGTCGTCTTTCACGCGTTTAGAACGCCGGAGCTACCGTTTCATGGAACATGAATGCGATACGCTGCCGCAATGGCTGACCGGCTCGCCGCAAGGCGAAGCCGGGCACGCGTCGGCAGCACACCCGAGAGCGGCATCCGCCCAACCGGCTTACCCGGCCGGCGCGCGGCACGCCGCGCAATCAGCCCACGCGGCTGAAGCAGTGAAGATGTCTCCCCGCGCCGCGAATGGTGCGGGTCGCAGTGGCTTTCTGACTCTGTTCACCGAGGAAGAAATCGGCACGCCGTCGCCCGCGGCGCGGCGGGCCGCGCCGCTGATCGGTCCGCTCGGACGGTTCGGCAGCGCGCAGGACCGCATGGAGTTCGTGCGTCGGCGCATCAGGCAATTGGGCTTCGACTCGTTCAGCTATACCGCCACGCGCACGTCTTCGCATCACAAGACGATGTTCGTGTTGACGAGCTACGAGTCGCAGGCATGGCTCACGCGCTATTTCCGCGAGCGCTATTTCGAGCTCGATCCGCGCGTCGCGCTCGCGTCGCCGACCGGCATGCCATTTCTGTGGAATACCGCCGACCTGCGCGCCGATCTGCCGCGCGCGCAGCTGCGCAGCGAGCGGCTCGGCGCGCTGATCGACATGCTGGAGGCGACCGGCCGCAAGAGCGGCATTCTCACGCAGATGCCGCTGCCGGAGCCGGAGCTGAGCGCGAGCCTGTGCTTCAATTCGGAGATCGGCAACCCGCGCTGGATGACCGAATCGATCGTCGCGGAAACGCTGATGTTCGCGCACTCGATTCATGAGTTCATCTGGATGCACGCGAAAAGCGTGATCGGCATCGCGCCCGCGCAGCAGCAGCGCGTCGCGCTGAGCAAGCTGCAGCACGCGGTGCTGAAGGCGGTCGTGCAGGGGCAGCGCGACAAGGAAATCGCGTATTTCCTCGGGCTGTCGCCGCATAACGTCGACTATCATCTGCGGCGCTTGCGGCAGCTGTTCAACGTGCGCAACCGCGTGCAGTTGATCAATGTCGCGCAGGCGTATCTGTTGTAGTTGTAGTCGGCGTCTGCGCGTATCGATGAAGAGGGCGCGACGGCTTTTCGCTGTCGCGCCCTCTGCTAATCGCGCGGTCTTATCAGCTTTTCAAGCGATAGCCGGTCCTGAAGATCCAGCCGACGATCACGAGGAACACCGCGAGGAACAGCAGTGTCATGCCGAGACTCAGGCCGACGCCGACGTCGCCCAACTCGTAGAAGCTCCAGCGAAATCCGCTGACCAGATAAACGATCGGATTGAACAGCGTGACGGCGTGCCAGAACGGCGGCAGCATGTCCACCGAATAGAAGGCGCCGCCGAGAAACGTGAGCGGCGTGACGATCAGGAGCGGCACCAGTTGCAGCTTCTCGAAGCTGTCCGCCCAGATGCCGATGATGAAGCCGAGCAGACTGAACGTGACGGCCGTCAGCACGAGAAACAGCACCATCCAGAATGGATGCATGATCTGCAACGGCACGAACAGCGCGGCGGTCGCGAGAATGATGAGCCCGAGCAGGATCGACTTGGTGGCCGCCGCGCCCACATAGCTGACGACGATCTCCAGATACGATACGGGCGCCGACAGCAGCTCGTAGATCGTGCCCGTGAAACGCGGGAAGTAAATCCCGAACGACGCGTTCGCGATGCTTTGCGACAGCAGCGACAACATGATCAGACCCGGCACGATGAACGCGCCGTAGCTGATGCCCTCCACTTCCTTGATACGCGAGCCGATCGCCGAGCCGAACACGACGAAGTACAGCGACGTGGAAATCACCGGCGCGATGATGCTTTGCATCAGCGTGCGCCACGTGCGCGCCATTTCGAACTTGTAGATCGCGCGCATTGCGTAGATGTTCATGGGTTCCCCCGCAGCAGACTGACGAAAATGTCTTCGAGCGAACTCTGCGTGGTGTGCAGGTCCTTGAAGCGGATACCGGCGTCGTCGAGCGATTTCAGCAGCGCGATGATGTCGGTGCGCCCGCCCTCGCCTTCATAGGTGTAGGTCAGTTCGTTGCCGCCGTTCGCGACCGCGAGCCCGTAGCCGGCGAGCGAAGCCGGCACCGTGTCGAGGGGGCTCTCCAGTTGCAGCGTCAACTGCTTCGTGCCGAGCTTGCGCATCAGCTCGGTCTTCTCTTCGACCAGCATGATTTCGCCCGCGTTGATCACGCCGATGCGGTCGGCCATCTCCTCGGCTTCGTCGATGTAATGCGTGGTCAGGATGATCGTCACGCCGCTCGCCGCGAGCGAGCGCACGAGCTTCCACATGTCGCGCCGCAGCTCGACGTCGACGCCGGCGGTCGGCTCGTCGAGAAACAGCACGCGCGGCTCGTGCGACAGCGCCTTCGCGATCAACACGCGCCGCTTCATGCCGCCCGACAGCGTGATGATCTTGTTGTCGCGCTTCTCCCATAGCGACAGGTCGCGCAGCACTTTCTCGATGTAAGCGGGGTTCTTCGGCTTGCCGAACAGGCCGCGGCTGAACGACACGGTGGCCCAGACGGTTTCGAACGCGTCCGTGGTCAACTCCTGCGGCACGAGGCCGATCAGCGAGCGGGCCGCGCGATAGTTGGAGCCGATGTCGTGGCCGTCCACCGTCACGCCGCCTTCGCTCGCGTTGACGATGCCGCAGACGATGCTGATCAGCGTGGTCTTGCCCGCGCCGTTCGGCCCGAGCAGCGCGAAGATTTCTCCACGGTGGATCGCCAGATTGATGTTCTTCAGTGCCTGAAAACCGCTGGCATAGGTTTTCGACAGATTCGTGACCGAAACGATTGGCTGCATGGACTCGATGATGGCCGACACCGCTGTTGAATGACAGGAAACGGCGCGAAGGAACGCGCCGCATCCGCAATGTAATGGAAAGTGCGAAAGCGTGCAGCGCACGCGAGCGGACGAACAGATCGTGCGGTTGCGGCGCTACGTGCGCGAAAAGGCGCTGGCGCTCGGGCTGTCGGCTCGTCGGGCGTGGGCCCCGGCTCGGTCCGCACGCTTTGTTGCGCGGCTCGCCGGTCAAACAGGCGCTGCGACGACTCAGACCTCAGGGCTGCGCACAGACAAAACTACTCGCCAGATTTACATTGCCTCGGCCGAGATAGCGCGGAAACCCGGGATAGCGGCACAGCGGCCGCGAGCGTCCATTCGTCGCCGCGGCGAGATCTGTGGCCATCAGCGTTTCGGGCGCGATGCCGCGCGTGACCCACGCGTCGAGCGCGCCGAGCAGATCGACCGATGGAATGAACACGCCGTTGCCATGCTGAAACCCCGGCACCATGTACAGCCGCATGAAGCGATCGACCTCGTCCTTGCCGAAACGCGCGACTAGCGCGTCGTGATATGCGATCGTCTGGTTCGGGCTGATCACTTCGTCGGCGAGACCCTGCAGCGTGATCAGCTTGCCGCCGTGCGCGATGTAACGCGACAGGTCGGGGTTCATCGCGCCGATCGTGCCCGACAGCGCGATCAGTTGCGCGCGATATTTGCCGGGGCGTTGCGGATCGAACGTCAACGAATCGAAGTCCGCGTCGCGCGCGACGAAGTAGCGCAGATAGCCGTCGCCTTGCGCGAACAGATAGCCGTTCGCATAGAACGTCGGCACCGGTTGACGCCGCGGCTGATGCGCGAGCCCGAGCGCGCCGGTCAGCTGCGTGCCCTGGAACACGTTGTAGCCGCGATAGCCGCTCACCTCCCACGCGAGCCGATACGGCAGCGACAGCCCGTCGCGCATCGCCAGCAAGGTGGCCAGTTGCGCGTCGGTCAGACACGCATCGTCAGATGAAAGGCGCAGCGCGCAACGCAGCGAATCGACAATTTGCGCTTCGTGGGCGCGACATGCTTCGACGTCGCTGACGATGCCGTCCGACATGCCGTCGAGCCGGTCGCATACCTCGAGCGTGCGTTGATAGACGCGTTCGAGCAGCGTCGGCGGCACGAAGCCGCCCGGCGTACCGTACTCGGCCTGGCCGAGCTTCACGCCGATCAGCCGCACGCCGGAAAAATTCAGCGCGGGCGCATTGGCGATCACGCCGTCGTAGTCGTCGGGGAAGCGCTGCATCACCGTGTAGCCTTCGCGGCCCCCCGTCGAGCCGCCGGCAAAATACATGCGCTGCGGCGGCCTGCCGTACGCGTGCGCGATCAACGCGAGCGCGACGTCATGGGTTTTCTTCAGATGCGCATAGCCGAAGTTCGTCACCGCTTCATCGACGAGACCAAACGCCGCGAGCGACGAATCGCCGACATGCCCCGAGTCGTCACCGAACGTCGCGTAGCCTTGCGCGAGCGGCGTGCGATCCGGCGAGAACGGCATCACGCCGGTGCCGCTGACAACCACGCCGTTGTACCCGCCGCCGCCGATCTGCAACGCACGGCCATTCCAGCGACTCGGCAGATTCAGATCGAAGCGGATGTCGGGCGTTGTCCGATTCAGCGCCTTGATGCGGCCCGTGATGCGGCAATACTCGCCGCCTTGCTGATTGCCCGGCGCGGTCGCGCCGATCATCGCCGCGCTTTCGATCAGCGCGCCGGCCGTCGGCATCTCGATCAATTCGGGCGACAGCACCGCGCCCGCGAACTCCGCGCAGTGCATCGCGAACGGCGTCTCTTTGGCCTGCGCGGCCGTGCGATGCATCGCGAGCCACGCGAGCACGACGACGCTCATCACGGTTGCGAGTCCAACGAGCTTGCGCGTCGTGCGCATCGTGGTCGTGATGCGCACGCGGCGCTCGCGTCGTGTCATCCGCAACCCGCGCCATTCGCCTGTGCGCCCGACTGCTGCCCTTTCCAGCCGCTCCAGCCGCGCGCGATCATCAGCAGCGCGCCGATCGCCGCGAGGTCGCCGCCGAGCCCGACCAGCACCGCGCGAAAACCGTGAAACGTGTGCGGTGTCGCCGTGTCGATGATCAACGACACCAGCGTGCCGGTCACGAAGCACACGAGTCCGGTGCGCCCCACCGTCACGACGGCGGGCAGCCGCCTCGCTAGCCACGCGATACTGCCCATCCGCACGAACTGGGCGGCGAGCCACGCGATGACGATGAAATTGATCACACGTTCCACTGAAAGATTCTGCTTGTGCGTGCCGGACAAAGGCTGCGTCAGCACGAAAAGTTTGACCATCGCGAAGCCAAGCACCGCGACCACCGCGACGCGCGTGAGCCACTGCGCGGTATAGCTCGCATGAAAACGTTCGCTGATCGGCTGCACGCGGCACAGCATACCAAGCATGAACATCAGTTGCCACGCAAACGGATTAAAAGCCCAGTCGGCGACAGCGTCAATGCTGAATAACGCGGCGAGCGGCCGCGCGACGGCCCACACCGCGACGCTCACCGCGAGCGCGAGCGATGCAGAGCGGCGCGCGAGCGGCACCATCACGGGCACGCATAGCGCGAACAGCACGTACATCGGCAGCACGCTGGACAGATACGGTTGCCGGCGCAACAGCGCGATATCGAATGCTTGACGCCATGGCTGCAACGCGAACGGCGGCCAGCCGGTCATTTCTACCATCGGCCGATTCAGATCGAGCAGCGCGAGAATCGCGCCGGACACGAGCGTCAGCACCGCCGTCAACAGATACGCGCGATAGATCTCCCCGCAGCGTTTGAGGAAGCGCAGCTGCGCCGCGTGTTCGCCGCGATGCGCAAGCACCGCCGTATACGCCGCCGCCGATGCATAGCCGCCGAGAAACACGAACACCTCGGCCGAATCGCACAACGCGTACGCGTGCAGCATCAGATGCGATAGCGTGCTGCCGGGAATGTGATCGAGCACGATGACGATCAGCACGATACCGCGAAAAAAATCGACTTCGACCGAACGTCCACGGCCACGGCCTGGGGTTTCCATTCGTCTTCTCGAAGAATACGCGCTGGCGGCACGCAAGAACGTCAATGGCCACGCATCAGCGGGTGCGATCCTGAACGCACGCAGGCTTTCTTATCGAGCTTCGGTCCGATCCGTCAGCACTTCGCGCTCAAGCGAAGGCCGGCATGACCAGCCGGATGGCGGGCTGTTCGCTGAAGGGATCGGTGGCTGGCGGAAACCATGTCGCACTCCTGTCCTCACCTAACCGCTTGACCACAGTTGGGGCTCTGCGGCGTGCACGGCAGAAGTATTTGTGACGTTGCGCGGCGAGCCTTACCTGCTGTGGCGCGCTGTTGATCAACACGGGACTGAACTCGATATCTTCATGGAGGATGGCGGCTCTCAGCGTTCTTTCCCGCTCGAGAAACTCCAGCTGCAGGCGAGTCTGCCGGAGAGCGAAATCGGTATAGCGATCCTCGACGTAGTCCGTGACCGTCGATTTCAGCACAACGCCGGTCAACAGCACCAGGACAAACGAGACCGCGACGCCCGCGCCCATGACGAGCGTCCGCTGATAGCGGTTCAGCCTGCTCGGCTCATCAACGCGTGAGTCGCGGTTGAGCGTGTGAACCACGCGTCCATGCCTGCTGGAATCTGTGCTCTGTGATGGCATGGCGGACCTGAATCAGGGACGCAAGAAATGATTTCCGCATCATACGGCGATTCCGACTCGTTGCGTGTTTGATGTCGATTGAGCCGCCTGTGGCGGGCGGCGTTGCGGTTTGCGCCTGTCCCCGCCTTCACTTCTGGTCGTCGCCTGTTACGTGAAGCTCGACTGAAACCCGTTCGGCGCGCGGTTGCACTCGTCAGCGCAAGCATTGGCGACGGGCATCGCTGAACTGTTGACAGTTGATGAAACACATAGGGCACCCTTTCCACTATCTGCCGTCCCGTCAAGATTTCTGACCTTGCCACGCTCTCCGCGTTAGCAGGCAGTGCCGCCATCTCAAGCGCTGCAGCGCTCAAATACCGGCCCGCGCCGATTCGGACCGGTCCTATTTTTATCCAATCTCAAAAATATAGACTGAACCCAGTTACAGAGATTTAGCAAAGGCCTGCCCCAGATTGACTCGGCAGAAATCTGGCCGATTCTTACTGCGGCCATGAGCTTTCTGGATCGTCATCGCCCCCGTTTTTGCAGCTGATATCGAACAGCAAGAAATGGCAACGGCGATTTGGCATTAGTTCGCATACCTCAGTTCTTTTTCAAACTTTAAAAGGAATCATGTCATGAACAAGTCCTATGTCAGCATCTGGAGTGAAGCCCTTGGGTCGTGGGTGGCTGCATCCGAGCACACTGCACGTCGCGGCAAGCGCAGCAAGTCACGCTGCGTGATGGGTAGCATCGGCGTAGCCTTGGGTGTGATTGCCGGCTACAGTGGGAATGCTGCTGCTAAAGTTGCGAACCCTATTGGCGCCTATGGCAACATTGCTATTGACAATTCGACCAGCACCGCCGTCGCTGCTTCTGCCAGCACTCCTGGATCGATAGCGATTGGTGCTGGTGCAAACGCTAAAGGCGACGTTAATTATGACGGTAGCTCGGCCATTGCCATCGGCGATTCAGCCGAGGCGAACGGGGGTGGCACGATTGCGCTCGGCGAAATGGCCGTTGTCAACGGTGATCGCTCGGCAGCTTTCGGCCCAGCTTCAACCGTGAGTGCCTCAGATTCTGTGGCGCTCGGTTTCGGGAGCACGGTCACCGCGACCAATAGCGTAGCTTTGGGCGTGAATTCGGTGGCCGACCGGGCGAATACGGTGTCGGTAGGCACGTCCACCGGCCAACGCCAGATTGTGAACCTGGCTGCAGGTACCCAAAGTACGGATGCCGTCAATCTGAGCCAGCTCGGCGGAGTGGTGAATGCGCTAGGCGGTGGGGCGGCGATCGAGTCGGACGGCACGATCAGCGCGCCGAGCTACAGCGTGGGCGGTACGACGGTCAACAACGTGGGTGACGCGTTTGCCAACATCGACGAAAGCGTGCGCCGCAACGCCACATTGATGGATAACCTCAACGATGGCCTAGTGATGATCCACAACATCGCGCTCGACAACAGCAAGGACATCGCGATCAACAAAGCCGACATCACGAAGATGAGTGGCGACATCACGAACGTCACCAACAGCCTGAACGACGGCACGATCGGTCTGGTGCAGCACGACGCAGCGACCCGGAACATAACGGTGGCCAGGGATCTGGACGGCACGACGGTGGATTTCGGTGGCACTGAGGGCGCGCGCACGCTGAGCGGCGTGAAGGCCGGTGCGCTGAGCGACACCAGCACCGAAGCGGTGAACGGTTCGCAGCTGTACGCCACGAACCAGCAGGTGGACCAGAACACCAACTTGATCACCAGCCTGGACGACCAGGTGACGAATATCGGTGGCCAGGTCACCGACGTGTACGAGAAGGGCACGAAGTACTTCCACGCGAACTCGACGGGTGAGGATTCGTCGGCAGTGGGTCAGGATTCGGTGGCGATCGGTATGGGCGCGGTGTCGAACAACACGAATGATGTGGCGCTGGGCGCCTCTGCCACGGCCAGCGGGGGAAACTCGACTGCAATCGGTAATCACGCTCAGGCGGCAGCCGCCTACGCCACTGCGCTTGGTCAGGCGGCTGCTGCAAGCGGGTTCGTCGCAACTGCGATCGGTTCGTCCGCTGAGGCGGCAGGCGACCACGCCACTGCGGTTGGTGCAATGGCTGATGCGGCAGGCGCCTCAGCCACTGCGATCGGTACGTCCGCTCAGGCGGCAGGCGGCTGGGCCATTGCGATCGGTTCGCACGCTCAGGCGGCAGGCATAGATGCTATTGCGCTTGGTGCGTACGCTGCTACGACCGTGGATAGGGCAACGGCACTGGGCGCCGATGCTTCTGCAACGGAGAAGGGCTCGGTAGCGCTGGGCGCAGGCTCGACGACGTCTGCGGCGGTGGGCACCAGTGGAGCGACCATCGGCGGGACGGATTATGCGTTCGCCGGTGCGAACCCGGCGAGCACGGTGAGCGTGGGCAGCGCAGGTAACGAGCGCACGATCACGAACGTGGCCGCAGGCCGCCTGAGCGCGACGAGCACGGACGCGGTGAACGGTTCACAGTTGCACGCGACCAACCTGAGCGTGACGGCCAACGCGACGAACATCGCGGCCAACACGGCTGCGATCACCAGCATCGACGGCCGCGTGACCAACGTGGAAGGCTCGGTCACGAACCTGACGCAGCAGCTGGACGGCGGCAGCGTCGGCCTGGTGCAGCAGGACGCGACCAGCAAGGCCATCACGGTGGCCAGGGACCTGGACGGCACGACGGTGGACTTCGGTGGAACTGAGGGCGCGCGCACGCTGAGCGGCGTGAAGGCCGGTGCGCTGAGCGACACCAGCACCGAAGCGGTGAACGGTTCGCAGCTGCACGCGACCAACCAGAACGTGACGGCCAACACGACGGCGATCACCACCATCGACGGCCGCGTGACCAACGTGGAAGGCTCGGTCACGAACCTGACGCAGCAGCTGGACGGCGGCAGCGTCGGCCTGGTGCAGCAGGACGCGACCAGCAAGGCCATCACGGTGGCCAGGGACCTGGACGGCACGACGGTGGACTTCGGTGGAACTGAGGGCGCGCGCACGCTGAGCGGCGTGAAGGCCGGTGCGCTGAGCGACACCAGCACCGAAGCGGTGAACGGTTCGCAGCTGCACGCGACCAACCAGAACGTGACGGCCAACACGACGGCGATCACCACCATCGACGGCCGCGTGACCAACGTGGAAGGCTCGGTCACGAACCTGACGCAGCAGCTGGACGGCGGTAGCGTCGGCCTGGTGCAGCAGGACGCGACCAGCAAGACCATCACGGTGGCCAGGGACCTGGACGGCACGACGGTGGATTTCGGTGGCACTGAGGGCGCGCGCACGCTGAGCGGCGTGAAGGCCGGTGCGCTGAGCGACACCAGCACCGAAGCGGTGAACGGTTCGCAGCTGCACGCGACCAACCAGAACGTGACGGCCAACACGACGGCGATCACCACCATCGACGGCCGCGTGACCAACGTGGAAGGCTCGGTCACGAACCTGACGCAGCAGCTGGACGGCGGCAGCGTCGGCCTGGTGCAGCAGGACGCGACCAGCAAGGCCATCACGGTGGCCAGGGACCTGGACGGCACGACGGTGGACTTCGGTGGCACCGATGGCGCGCGCTCGCTGAGCGGCGTTGCCGACGGTGCGATTGCAGCGGGCAGCAAGGAAGCCGTCAACGGCAGCCAGCTATATGCGAACTCGGCGAGCGTGGCCGCTGGTCTGGGTGGCGGCTCGACCGTGAACGCGGACGGCACGATCAGCGCACCGAGCTACAGCGTGGGCGGTACGACCGTGCATAGCGTAGGCGATGCCGTCACCAACCTGGATGACCGGGTCACGCAGAACACCACGGACATCACGAAGCTGCAGAACCAGGTGGGCGATGTCGGCACGCAACTGTCGGGCGCGGTGCAGTACGACCGTAACGGTGACGGTTCGGTGAACTTCGGTTCCGTGACGCTGGGTGGAGGCCAGAGCGCAGGTCCGGTGATCCTGACCAATGTGGCGAACGGCACGAGCCAGTATGACGCGGTAAACTACGGCCAGCTGTCGGCGTTGCAGGACCAGGTGACGGATCTCAACGGCCAGGTGAAGGATCTCGGTTCCCAGGTGTCGAACATCCAGCCGGTCACCCCGGATGTTTCGTCGTCGGACCGCAACAGTGAAGCAGTGGCTAACGCGGCGATGCCGGGTACCGGTGCGGGCAGCACGGTGGTTGGGGCAAACGCCAGCGCCGCAGCAGAGAACGCGGTGGCAGTGGGCACCAATGCGGCGGCGACCGGCGTCAACTCGACGGCGATCGGCACGGGCTCGCAGGCTGGCAATGCGAACTCGGTGGCGTTGGGTCAGGGCTCGGTGACGGATCGCGATAACTCGGTATCGGTGGGTTCAGCGGGTCACGAACGCCAGATCACCAACGTCGCAGCGGGTACGGCGGACACGGATGCAGTCAATGTCGGTCAGATGAACAGCTCGGTCGCACAAGGCGTTCAGCAGGCCAACAACTACACCGATCAGCGTATCAACGCGACCAACCAGGCGGTCAACAATCTCGCCAGGAACGCCTACTCGGGAATCGCCGCCGCTACCGCGCTGACGATGATTCCAGAAGTCGATCAAGGCAAGAAACTGTCGTTCGGTATCGCGGCAGCGACTTACAACGGTTATCAGGCGATCGCACTGGGCGGTACGGCTCGTATCAAGGACAACATCAAGGTGAAAGCGGGTGTTGGGATGTCCGCGGGTGGCACGACTGCCGGGATTGGTGCCTCGTATCAGTGGTAAGCGGTCGGCGGGAAAGGGTGCGTGTGCCCTCTCCCGCTTTTTCACGATTGATCAACAGCGCGCCACAGCAGGTAAGGCTCGCCGCGCAACGTCACAAATAGGTAAGTAGGCCCGGGGGATTTCACCCCGAGCCTCTCGCAGAACCGTGCGTAAACCTCGCGATTTACACGGCTCCCGTTATCCAACCTTTACCCCCAGAAACTGCCAGTGCACAAACTGTCGCGGGTACGCCTTCCTCATCTTGTGCAACCACTCGTCGCTACGCCGCTTATGCCGTCGTAGTGTTTTGTACTTGCACCGGGCCCAGCGTGCGAGCTTGCGGTCCAGATACCGACCGAGCCCCTGCATGGCCGTCCGATAGAAAGCCCCGTAATAGTTCCACCAACCACGTATCGTGGGATTGCATTGATCGGCCAGTTCGACCAGTGACCTGAACGTCTGACGAGGTAGCCGCCACCCCCGCACTGTCTGTCTCATCCGTTTCAGGGCATCACGACTCACGCCGGGCAGAAAGCTCGTTGAGAGCTGCCCAGACCTGGTCATCACCCTTCGCGGACGAAACAGGAAACCCAGAAATGTGAAGGTCACATTCGGGTAGGCTTGAGTACGGCTTCGGTCCCTGCAATACACGATGCCTGACTTTTCGGGATGCATCTCCAACCCGCATTCCGCCAGCCGCGAGGCAATGGCATGCATGACCTCCTGCGCCTGCGCCTCACTGCGGCAGTGGACCACCGCATCATCGGCATAACGCGCAAAGGGACATTGCGGGAGGTGTCGCTGCATCCATGTGTCAAGCGCATAGTGCATGAACAGATTCATCAGCATCGGGCTGACCACTCCGCCCTGGGGTGTACCGCGCACCCGTGGCAGTCTCGCTCCGTCCGCAGTCTCGAACGGCGCAGTCAGCCACCGCTCGATATACAGCAGGATCCAGTCCACCTTGATGTGCCTACGCACCGCCTTGAGCAGGAGGCCATGATCAATCTGATCGAATGCCGCCTTGATGTCAAACTCAACGACCCAGTCGTATTTCCAGCAGCGCTCACGCGTTACCGCAACCGCCTGTTTCGCCGATCTCCAAGGCCGGTACCCATAAGAATCTTCATGGAATATCGGCTCAAGTATCGGCTCGATCATGAGCTTGACAACCGTCTGGGCCACTCGATCTGACACGGTGGGCACGCCCAGCTTTCTGGTACCACCCTTGGCTTTCGGTATCTCAACCTGCTTCACCGGGGGCGGGAAATACGAACCCGACGACATCCGGTTCCACAACTTGTACAGATTGCCCGACAGGTGCTGCTCGAACATGGCGATCGTTTCATCGTCCACGCCTGCAGCACCCCGGTTGGCCCTCACCAGCTGATACGCTTCCCACACCGTGCGCTTCGCAATGCAATACGGTTTCGTTGAGGTCATGTCACTCATCCCCACCATGCAGGTTGGTGACCTTCGTCAACCGGATAACGCCACCCCTTCGCTCCACCCTCATTACAAGGGCTTCAGCACTACTACGGGCAGCTCCGCCCCTCGTTGCGGCATCGGTATTCTTCCTTATGGTGTCTGCCATTTGTCATTTCCCTTTGCATCCGCAACAAGGTTCTCACGTTCCGTACTGAAGCCTGTGTTGAGCTCATGCCGCCTTTACGCCGACTGCCATCAGGTCCGTAAGCAGGTCTCGTCCTGACTGATCCTGGAGCGACGAAGCGGCTCCAGTTTTGACAGCGCTTTAACACCTTAACGACGCGTCATCGAACGGTTTGCTTTCGCTCATCTTCTCAACACGTACCTGCCACCCTGATGGATGACTTTTCCGCGGTCGCTCACCACCACGCCTTTTGAACGCAGCAGCACCGGGCGGTTTGGAGCCTGCTCCTGCAAGCCGACTCCGGGAGGCCAACTCCCATCTTCAGTACAGCACCACAAGCTTTCGCTTGTGTTCGTGACACACCTTCGTCAAGGTGCCATGTCGTGCCGGGCTTGCGACGCGCCGCTTTCACACGGTGGGCGAAACGGGCACCGAATTTATCGCACCAGCGTCGGACTGTTTCGTAGCTGACGATAACCCCCGCTCGAATAGCAGCTCTTCGATATCACGCAGGCTGAGCTGAAACCTGAAATACCAGCGGACCGCGGAACTGATGACCGCCGCTGGAAAGCGATGACCGTGGTAAAGCGATTTTTCATTCTTCATCACGCGATCCTACTCGAACATCTCAGCATCGTGACAGTGCCCATCAGCGTGCCGACCTGTGCGAACGACAAAAGACTCGATCGTTCAATGCATCACCTATGACGCAGGCGAAGGCGCTGACGATGCGCCTCTAATGTTCGCTTTCACAACGGCTTTCTGAAATGGAGTCGTTGGCGACTGGTAATACTAGGCGCGTCTTTAGCGAACACGCGGAAAGTTTTGCGGCTTTTCATGCACGAAACAGGGACCCCCGTCTTCATGGATGGACGCGAGCCTCGAAAATAAATCGTCGAACGCGCGCTGCGATTTTTTTCGCATTTTTTCCCCGTACGATGTTTTCGTGCTTTTCCGCCGCTTTGCGAATAGAGGTTTATGAAAAACAGAATTGCCGGATTCGATGGATTGCGCGCGATCGCTGTGCTGATGGTGTTTCTGCAGCATCGACTCTTCGGCGACATCGGCGAAATCGGGCATCTCGGCGTGTGGATCTTCTTTGCGCTGAGCGGCTTTCTGATCATCGGCATCCTGTCGTCGCGGCGCGCGCGCATCGAAGAGGGCGACAGCTGTTTCCGCACCGAACTCGGGCGCTTTCTGTTTCGTCGCACGGTGCGCATCTTTCCGATCTATTACCTGATGCTCGTCGTGATGTGCGTGCTGATGGCATTCGGCCTCGCGAATCCGGAACTGGCGAGCGGCATGCCGTTTCACTTCGCGTATCTGTCCAACTTCTGGATCGGCTCGGTGCTGCGTTACTGGCCGGGCCGCTATTCGCACTTGTGGAGCCTCGCGATCGAGGAGCAGTTCTATCTCGTCGCTGCGCCGTTTTTGCTGCTGCTCGCGACGCGGCGACATCGAGCGGCATGTTGGGCGATCGTGGCGCTCGGCCTTGCCGCGCTGTTCGCGATGCGCGCCGCGCATTGGGATGAGATCACGATCTATACGCACCCGTTGAGCAATGTCTGGTTGCTCGCGTTGGGCGGCATCGGTGGTCTGATGATCGAGGACGATCGCGGCCGCGTGCGAGCCTGGCTCGGTCATGGCCTGACGCTGTTCGCGCTGAGTCTGGTCGTGATCGGTTTGTGCGCGGCCGAGCCGAAGTGGAACATGCTCGACGATCCCTTGCTGTTTACCGCGATCAGCGCAACGTACGGGATCGGTATCGCGGCGCTGGTGGCTTCGATCGCGTGTTGCCGCAATGCTGCCGTGATGGGTCTGCTACAGACGCGTTGGCTCGCCGGTCTTGGGCGTATCAGTTACGGCTTCTATCTGTATCACAACCTGATCCCCGATCTGACGCGTAACCGTCACGCCGAGGCGTTGTTTGGCGGCACCGTGCCGATGTGGGCACACATGCTTGGCATCCTCGCGTCGTTTGCGATTTCGCTTGGCATTGCGGTGCTGTCGTGGCGGTTGATCGAGGCGCCGATTTTGCGAGTGAAGACGCGCGGCGAATCGGTATTGAAAGCGGCGGAGAACGTCGCTTCCGACGTAGCCTGAAAGATCGAACCAGGTCGCCGATCTATCCGGCTACGCGCCTCACGCTATCATTCGGCCTCACCACCCGGCCGCCCTTCATCTGACGCACTCCACGGGACCGAACCGGCCAAACGAAAGAAGAACACGATGCGCGCGGCGCTTTCCCGCGATGCCGGCCGCCCCGGGATCGTCGGACTTCGCGTAGCGCATCATCAGGCCCGTCAAGCCGCCGCAGGCTCGTGCACGATCTTCAGCGTGCTCTTGTGCTCGGCGATGAACCGATAAACGGTGTCCCCGGGTACGGTCTCGTGCTCGAGCAACTGGTCCGAAATGTCGCGCAGTACCGGCTCGTACGCGTGCAGTAGCCCGTAGCAAAGTTCGTTGAGCTCCTTGAGCAGCACGTTCGCATGCTCGATTGCGCTCTTCATTTGCAGGCCCGCATACTGCGACGGCAGCGCCGCGAGACTGAACAGATCGCCGTCGCTGTTGAAGCCGAACTTCGACACCATGTCGAGGCTGATACGCGAGGCCTCCTGCAAGTCCGACGCGGCGCCGCTCGATGCTTCGGAAAACATCAGAATCTCCGCGTTGCGTCCGCCGAGCAGCACCTGGATCTCGTTGCGGATTTCCGTTTCGCGGTACAGGTGCTTGTCCTGCGCCTTCGTGATCAGCGCGACGCCAAGCGCGCCGCCACGCGGCAGAATCGTCACTTCCTCGAGCACGCCGGTGCCAAGCAGCGCCGCGACCAGACCATGACCCGCCTCATGCACCGCGATGCGCCTGCGCTCGTCCTCGGTGAGTGCGCGCTCGGCGCCGCTCACGTCGCCGATGCGCGCGATCTTGATCGCTTCCATGAAGTGCTTCGCGGCGATTTCGTTATCGCCCGCCTTGCGCGCGATCAGCCCCGCCTGATTCACGACCATCGCGACGGTGGCCGGCGACAGTCCAGTCGTCAAACGCGCGAGCTGGTCGTAGTCGATATCCGCCGCCTTCGATTTCAGCCGCTGCGCGTAGAAACGGAAAATCTTGGCGCGGTCTTCGCGATCCGGCAGACGCACCTGCACCGTGCGATCGAAACGGCCGGGACGGCGCAATGCTTCGTCCAGATTGTCGGGATGGTTGGTCGCGGCCACGACGATCACGCCCTCGTTCGACTCGAAGCCGTCCATCTCCGCGAGCAGCTGGTTGATGATCCGGTTGCTTTCGGCTTCGACCGGACCACCGCCGGTGTCGGTTCGTTTCGCGAGACCGTCCGCTTCGTCGATGAAGATGACCGTCGGCGCGTTCTTGCGCGCGAGTTCGAACAGGTGCCGCACCTTCTGGATACCGACACCGTAGTACTTCGCGCTGAAATAGCTGCCCGTGATCGAAATGAAGTTCGCGCCGCATTCGCCGGCCAGCGCCTGAGCGAGCCGCGTCTTGCCGACGCCGGGCGCGCCGACCATCAGGATGCCGCACGGCGCGCGCACGCCCAGCGACGAGAACTGCTTCGGATCGGACAGGTAACCGCGAATGTCGGCGAGCGCGGCCTTCGCTTCGTTCGCGCCGATCACGTCGTCGAAACGGAGCGTCGGTGTTTCGCTGAGCAGCTTCGCGCCGCCCTTCATCTCGCGTCGCATGAACCACGCCATGCCGCCGATCAGCACGAGCGGCAGCAGCACGCTCAGCGCGTCGCGGAACTGGTCGAACAGCTGGGTCCAGCGTGCACCGTCGCTGTGGATGTCGACGTCGGGCAGCCACACGAGCTGATACGCGGCGGCGTCGGAGCGCTCGCCCAGCAGCAGCGCGTGCGAGAAGGTTGCGTTGTGATCGGTGACGAAGTACTTCGAGCCGTCACGCAGCGACACCAGAATCGCGTTGGGACTCACGCCGATCGCCGCGACGTTGGTGTCGTGAATGTCGCGCAGCATCGTCGACGCATCCTTCTCCGCATGCGTCCACGCGGATGCATCGTGACGCATCTGGCTCGCAATGCCGCTCAGCGCCGGCGCCTGCGGCTCGGCGCGATGCTGGATATACCAGACGCCCCAACCGACCAACACCGCGATCAGCACCGCCACAGCCGCCACCGCAATTTTGCGTGCGCGCTTTTTCCCAAGCGAATTATTTCCCGGCTTCATGAGTCATTTCCAAAATGCGGACTTGAACAAGCCCTTACTTAATCAAGCTTTCTGTCAAACTTACCTGTCGAAATCGGAAGGCGGAGTCTGCGGAAAATCGGCTGGGGGCGAAGCGCCACACGGCGAGGCTCAAAGGACAATTCAGAAGGACGACGATCTGTGCGTCCCGGTGAGCCGCGTTAGCCGAAGGTACTATGCCGGCGGTACGCGTCTGTCAAAGCCGCGGAAAAGGCCTATTTGTACCATCTATCCGGCCATCGACACGCCGGAAGGGGACGCAGCAAGCGCGCGTAGGGCGTCGCCGCCTTGGCTCCGCGCACAGTTTATCAGCGTAAAAAGCAGCGCGTGTTTTTAATGTCTATATCTAACCGCACCCCAATTAAAATCAGTCACAATTACTGACAAAGCGTAATTAGACGGACCTAAATGATCTGAAAATAGGCCACGATTAAGTCAGGATTTTGGAATCAGCTGGGCAGGATGAGCGACGGCTCTCTACGGACCCGTTCGCGTCATCGACACTTTCTCTCAGGTTCTGCTTTTTGGGCGCCGGCGCCGAGCGGCGTCGACGGTTCTTTCCTATGCTGCACTCAGGAGATTCGATCATGCAGCGGGCTGAAACCCCTTCGTTCGCGGCGTCGCTCGACGCGGGTCTGAGCGGCGCGACGCGCGTGTATTTCATCGTCGGCGATCCGATTGCGCAGGTGCGCTCGCCGTCCGGCGTGACCGCCGCGTTGCGTTCGGCCGGCCGCGATGCGCTGGTGGTGCCCGCGCACGTCGCGCCAGCCGATCTGCCGGCTTTTTTCGCGGGCATCGCGCCGATGCGCAACGTCGACGGCGTGATCATCACGGTGCCGCACAAATTCACCGCGGCGAGCTATTGCGCGACGCTCGCCGAAGAAGCCGCGTTCCTTGGCGCGGTCAACACGCTGCGCCGCAACGCCGATGGCGGCTGGCATGGCGGTATGTTCGACGGCACCGGCTTCGTTGCGGCGCTCGTCGCGGCGGGCTGCGAACTACAGGGCAAGCGCGCGCTGCTGGTCGGCGCGGGCGGCGCGGGCTCGGCGATCGGCCATGCGCTGATTCAGCGCGGCGTCGGCTCGCTCGACGTGCGCGACAACGACGTCGAACGCACCGGCTCGCTGACCGCACGGCTCAATGCGCTCGGCCGAGGCACGGCGCGCGGTGCGGCGGCCGACCTCGACCCGAGTCCGTATGACGTGGTCGTCAACGCGTCGCCTCTCGGCATGCGCGCGGGCGATTCGTTGCCGATCGACGTCGCGCGCTTGCCGGCCACGACTTTTGTCGGCGATGTCGTGACGAAACCGCCACTTACGCCGCTGATCGAAGCGGCACGCGCGCGCGGTTGCCCGACCGTGACGGGCACGCAGATGTTCGAACGCGTGTGTGATCGGATGGTGGAGTTCTTTCTGGACACGCCGACGTCTACGTAACGGCGCGAAGGAACCAGGCGCGCGCTGCTACACTGGCGCGAAATTGCCGTGGCGCAGGTCCCGCACGGCATGCACGAGGCGTGGCGCAATCCTGCGCCGCGTTCACATCGCCCTCTGCGCGCCAACCCATGCTTCGATTCGACAACCTCAGCAAGCGCTATAGCGACCGCGTCCTGTTCGAAGGACTGCACTTCGACGCGACGTCCGGCTGCGTCGCGTTGAACGATGAATCCGGCAGCGGCAAATCGACGTTGCTCGCCATCCTCGCCGGCGCGCTCGAACCCGACACCGGCGACGTATGGCTCGGCGGTCATTCGCTGCGCGCCGCGCCGCATGCCGCGCAAGCGCTGCTCACGTATGTGCCGGAAGACAGCATGAGCTGGCCCGATCAGACCGGCCGCGATTATCTGCGGCAGGTTGCGGCGGCGCGGCACACCGCTCTGACCGACGACGTGCTCGCGCTCGCCGAACGCTTCGGCCTCGCGCCGCATCTGGACAAACGTTTCGAGCAGATGTCGTATGGCAGCCGCAAAAAGGTGTTTCTGACGGCGGCCGCGCTCGGCGAAACCCGCGTGCTGATCGCCGACGAACCGGCCGGCGGACTCGACGCGTCAGCGCGCGCGGTGCTCGCCGAGCTGTTCAGAACGCTCGGCACGACGCGCACTCTGTTTTTCACGAGTTACGACGAAGGGTTCACGCAGGCCTGCGAGGCGACGGGTGTCTGTTTCGCGGACCTCGCGAGGGGCATTTGAGCTAGGGCCTGTTCACGCTAATAACGGGCTTGCGCTGGCCGCCAGAAGGGCCGAGCGCAAGGATTGCGACGCAACGAATACTCGACGTATTCGCAAGGAGCATGACGCGGCGATCGGCCCTTCTGGCGGCCAGCCCCTTGAAGGTTTTTTTAAAACAGGGGAACCCGTTATTAGCGTGAACAGGCCCTAGCGATCCCGCGGGTCATGCGGGCCGGGCGCGAGCGTTGAATCCTCAGATCGCCACACAAATCTTGCCGAAGTGCGCACCCGATGCCTCGTGCCGGAACGCGTCGGCGAGCTTGTCCAGCGCGAACGTGCTGTCGATCACCGGCTTGATGCCCGTGGTCTCCAGCGCGCGCACCATGTCGATCTGATCCTGCCGGCTGCCGACGATCAGCCCTTGCAGACGCTGTTGCCGCGCCATCAGATGCGCGGTCGGCACCGGACCCGCGCGGCCGGTCAGCACGCCGATCAGCGCGATGTGCCCGCCGATGCGGCATGCGGTGATCGACTGCGGCAGCGTGCCGGGACCACCCACTTCGATCACGTGATCGACGCCGCGCCCGTTGGTGATGTGACGCACTTCTTTGCCCCATTCGGGATTGTCGCGATAGTTGATCGTATGGTCGGCACCCAGTTCGCGCAGCTTCGCGAGCTTCGCATTCGACGACGACGTCGCAATCACCGATGCCCCCATCGCCCTCGCCATCTGCAAGCCGAAGATCGACACGCCGCCGGTGCCGAGCACGAGCACGCTGCTGCCTGCCTTCAACTGACCATCGACGACCAGCGCGCGCCACGCGGTCAGCCCCGCCGTGGTCAGCGTCGCCGCTTCGGCGTGGCTGTAGCCGGCCGGCGCGCGCGTGAAGTAGTGGCTCGGCAGCACGACGACTTCGCGCGCGTAGCCGTCGACGCCGTCGCCGGGGGTGGTCGCAAAATCGCCGATCGCGGGCGAACCGTTTTCCCAGTGTGGGAAGAAGCAGGACACGACGTGATCGCCGGCCGTGAATTCGCGCACGCCTGCGCCGACCGCTTCGACGACGCCCGCGCCATCGGCCATCGGGATGCGGCCCGCTTCGGCCGGCAGATTGCCGCTGACGACGCCGTAGTCGTGGTAGTTCAACGAACTAGCGCGAATGCGCACGCGAATCTGCCCGGCCTCGGGCTGACCGGGATCGGCGAGATCGACGACCTGCAGGCTATCGACTGTGGCGGGCGAACCGATTCTGACGGCTTTCATGTTTTCGATCCTTGGTGAGTGGTGCGCTGCCGTGAGCAGCTCGATGTCCACGCGCGATGCGCGTCGGATGTGCATGCGCCATGCCCGCGCGAATGCGAACCGGCATGCAGGCGCCGCGCGAGCACCGCGCTATTTGACGGTCTGGATGACTTCGAAGCCTTCGAATTCCGGGTGGCCGAGATACAGCACGCGGCTTTCGTTACCGGCACTGCGATGCGCGGCACGAAACGCGTCGGACCTCGTCCATGTCTCGAACGATGCATGGTCGCGCCAGATCGTATGGCTCGAATAGAGGACGTGATCGTCCTTGCGCGGTCCCTTCAGCAAATGAAATTCCACAAAGCCCGGCACCTCTTTCAGATGGGTGTCGCGCGTGGTCCACAGATGTTCGAAGGCGTCCTCGGAGCCGGGCGCCACTTTGAAGCGGTTCATCGCGATGTACATGCTGTCAGCCTCGTTGAGTGAGTGATGCTGCCAATGATGCTGGCTTGGTCATCCAGTCGCGTTTCATTATAGGCGTGCGTTGCTTTGCCTCCGCTTGACCTTACCACGGCAGGAAGCTCCACGATGTCCGACGTGACCGTTAGAATCGCGCGGATCACGTCGCCACACTCTTCAACAACGGAAAACCAATATGAAAAACCTTCGCGCGTTGCGCGCTCTCTGTGTGTTCGGCGGTTTGGCATTCGCGGCGGCGGCTCTGCCCGCTCACGCGCAACATCAGGGCATGCCCGGCATGGACATGCCGGATTCGGCGCATACCGACGCGAGCGCATCGACGCAAGCCTTCAAGGCCGCCGACGAGCGCATGATGCATGAGATGAGCGCCCCCGAATACACCGGCGACGCCGACCGGGATTTCGTCGCGCACATGATCCCGCATCACCAAGGCGCGATCGAGATGGCGCAGGCGGAGTTGAAATACGGCAAGGACCCGGAGATCAAGCGGCTCGCGCGCAACATCATCACGGCGCAGCATGACGAGATCGCGTTCATGCGGCGCTGGCAGGAAAAGCGCGGCGGCAAGTAACGCAGCGCGAGCATCACCAGCGTGGCTGCTTGCGCAACAGCGGCGTCATCGCGATCAGACCGATGATCGGCCCAGGCAGCAGCAGCCATGCGACGCGCACGTCGAGCGCGTGAAATACGCTGGTCGACCACAGGATCGAGCAGGCGGACAGGAAAAAGCCGAAGCTGTTCTGCAGCGTCAGCGCGCCGCCGATCTTGTCGGCGGGACAGGCCTTCACGGACAGCGCCGAAAACTGCGGCGAATCGGCGATCACGCTGATGCCCCACACGAGTAGTAACCCGAGCTGCGCGGCGGTGCCGAGCCCCGTGGTCAGCGGATAAATCGCGCACAGCGTGCCCGAGATCGTCAGCGCGAGAGCGGCGGTACGCGCGCTGCCGACCACCTGGCTGAGTCTGCCGCCGAACAGGCAGCCGAGCGCGCCGATCGCGATGATCAGGAACGACCACAACGCGACGGTGCCCGGCGCCGCCGGCGCCCCGCTCGCGAACGCGCGCTGCACGAGCAGCGGCGTCAGCGTCCAGAACGCATACAACTCCCACATGTGACCGAAATAGCCGAGCGCGGCCGAGCGAAACTCGCTGATGCGCACGACCTGCCCGACGCCCGCCGACAAACCGAAGCGTCGGCTGCCCGAGCGCCGCGCGTGCGGCCCTTCGCCGAGCACGAACACCAGCAGCGCGCCGATCACCGCGAGTCCCGACGAAGTGAGCACCACGGTTTGCCACGGCACGCTCGACAGCAACGCACGAATCGCATGCACCGACGCCGTGCCGAGCGTCAGCATCGCAACGAGCAACGCGAGCGTCTGCGCGGCGCGGCGCGGGTCCCACGTAACGAGCAGCTTCATGCCGAGCGGATAGATGCCGGCAAGCGCGACGCCCACGCCGAAGCGAAACACGAGCGCCGACGCGAGCCCGCTGCTGCACAGCGCGAACAGCGCATTCAAGGTCGCGCCGAGCACGCCGCAGACGGCGAACACCTTGCTCGCCGACACGCGATCGGCGAGTCCGGTGGTCGCCGACAGCAAGGTCCCGACGATAAAGCCAGCCTGCACCGCATTCGTCAGCCAGCCGATACCGGACGCGCTCAGATGCCAGGCGATCTGCAGATCGCGCATCGCGCCGTTCGCGCTGAACCACAACGACGTACCGAGCAATTGCGCAATCGCGATCACGAGCACCGCGCGTCTCGCGCGCGCGATGTCGTGCGCCGCGTCGCCGGACTTCGTTGCGTCGGCGTCCAGCCTGTTCTGCATCGTGGCTCCTCTGCGTCGGGACTGAGTCGGCCGCTGGGGAGTGGTTATGGGAGCGCGGCCGAAGCGGCCATTGTAGACGACGCGAAGGTTTGCATCGGCCGCGTTGCGCAATGCGTCGTCCGGTTCGACCGCGAGCACCGTATGCCCCCATCGCCGCGAGCGCGACGGCCTGCCCTACGTAGCCTTCCGTGCCGCTGACGTTGGCCGACACCGGCGCCGCCTCAGCCCTGCTGCGGTACCCTGACCCACCCCTCCATCAACACGCGCGCGCTGCGGCTCATGATCGCCTTCGTGACGACCCACTCGCCGTCCTTCTGACTCGCCTGCGCGCCGACGCGCAACGTGCCCGACGGATGCCCGAAGCGCACCGACTCACGCTCGCCGCCGCCCGCCGCCTGATTGACGAGCGTGCCCGCGATCGCCGCCGCGGTGCCGATCGCGACCGCCGCCGTGCCCATCATCGCGTGATGCAGCTTGCCCATCGACATCGCGCGCACCAACAGGTCGACGTCGCCCGCGCGCACCGGCTTGCCGCTCGACGCCACGTAATCGACCGGCTTCGCGACGAATGCGACCTTCGGCGTGTGCTGCCGCGTCGCGATCTCGTCGAGATGCTTGATGAGCCCCATGCGCAGCGCGCCATGCGCGCGAATCGTCTCGAACATCGCGAGCGCCTTCGCGTCGCTGTTGATCGCGTCCTGCAACTCGGTGCCCTTGTAGCCGATCGCCTCGGCGTCGACGAAGATCGTCGGGATGCCCGCGTTGATCATCGTCGCCTTCAACGTGCCGACGCCCGGCACTTCCAGGTCGTCGACGAGATTGCCGGTCGGGAACATCGCGCCGCCCGCGCCTTCTTCGCCGGCGGCCGGGTCCATGAATTCGAGCGGCACTTCGGCGGCCGGGAAGGTCACGCCGTCGAGCTCGAAGTCGCCGGTTTCCTGCACCGCGCCATCGCTCATCGGCACGTGCGCGATGATCGTCTTGCCGATATTGGCCTGCCAGATGCGCACGATCGCGACGCCTTCACGCGGCACGCGGCTCGCCTCGACGAGGCCCGCGCTGATCGCGAACGGCCCCACCGCGGCCGACAGGTTGCCGCAATTACCGCTCCAGTCGACGAACGCCTTGTCGATCGACACTTGACCGAACAGATAATCGACGTCGTGATCTGGCCGGCTGCTGCGCGAAACGATCACGGTCTTGCTGGTGCTCGACGTCGCGCCGCCCATGCCGTCGATCTGCTTGCCGTACGGATCGGGACTGCCGACCACGCGCATCAGCAGCGCGTCGCGCGCGGCGCCCGGTCGCTGCGCGGCCTCGGGCAGATCCTGCAGACGGAAAAACACGCCCTTGCTGGTGCCGCCGCGCATATAGGTGGCCGGAATCTTGATCTGGGGAAGGTGGGCCATGAAGGTGTCCTGAGGTGACATGTTCTTTGATGAAGGGCGATGCGGCTCGTCAAGCCGCATCGCCCTGGTCTGTTGCGACGTTCACTGCAAAACGCGCATCTACCCGTCAAGCCGCCGCTCTGGTCGACTCGAGAAAGTCCTGCGCGAAACGCTGCAGCACGCCACCGGCTTCGTAGATCGACAGCTCTTCGGCCGTATCGAGCCGGCACGTCACCGGCACTTCGACGCGCTCGCCGTTGCGGCGATGAATCACCAGCGTCAGATCGGCGCGCGGCTTGCGCTCGCCGATCACATCGAACGTCTCCGTGCCGTCGATGCCGAGCGTCAGGCGATTCACGCCCGGCTTGAATTCGAGCGGCAACACGCCCATGCCGACGAGGTTCGTGCGGTGAATCCGCTCGAAGCCTTCCGCGACGATCGCTTCGGTGCCGGCCAGCCGCACGCCCTTCGCGGCCCAGTCGCGCGACGACCCCTGGCCATAGTCGGCGCCCGCGATCACGATCAGCGGCTGCTTGCGCTCCATATACGTTTCGATCGCTTCCCACATGCGCGTGACCTTGCCTTCGGGCTCGATACGCGCGAGCGAACCGGCCTTCACCTGGCCATTCTCCAGCACCATCTCGTTCTTCAGCGTCGGGTTCGCAAAGGTCGCGCGCTGCGCGGTCAAGTGATCGCCGCGGTGCGTCGCGTACGAATTGAAGTCCTCTTCGGGCAGGCCCATTTTCGTCAGGTATTCGCCGGCCGCGCTGTCGGGCAGAATCGCGTTCGACGGCGACAGGTGGTCCGTCGTGATGTTGTCGCCGAGCACGGCCAACGCTCGCATGCCCTTCAGCGTGCGCTCGCCGGCGAGCGCGCCTTCCCAGTACGGCGGACGGCGAATATAGGTGCTTTCTTCGCGCCAGTCGTACAGCGGGTCGGCCTTCGCGCCGGTGTCGGGGGAGACCGCGAACATCGGTTCATACACTTTGCGGAATTGCTCGGGTTTCACGCTCGCGGCGACGATCGCATCGATCTCCGCATCCGACGGCCACAGATCTTTCAGCGTGACCGCATGACCGTCCGCATCGACGCCGAGCACGTCCTTCTCGATGTCGAAGCGGATCGTGCCCGCGATCGCATAGGCGACGACCAGCGGCGGCGACGCGAGAAATGCCTGCTTCGCGTAGGGGTGGATCCGGCCGTCGAAGTTGCGGTTGCCCGACAGCACGGCGGTCGCATACAGATCGCGCTCGATCACTTCCTTCTGAATCACTGGGTCCAACGCGCCGGACATGCCGTTGCACGACGTGCACGCATACGCGACCACGCCGAAGCCGAGCTGTTCGAGTTCAGGCAAGAGCCCTGCCTCTTCCAGATACAGCGTGACCGCCTTCGAGCCCGGCGCGAGCGAGCTCTTGACCCACGGCTTGCGCACGAGTCCACGCCGGTTCGCGTTGCGTGCGACCAGGCCCGCCGCGATCATGTTGCGCGGATTGTTCGTGTTGGTACAGCTCGTGATCGCGGCGATGATCACCGCGCCGTCCGGCATCAGACCGGGCTCGTTCTCGACCTTGCCGCTGACGCCGCGCGCGGCCAGCTCCGACACCGGCAAGCGGCGATGCGGATTCGACGGCCCCGCGAGCGTGCGCACCACGCTCGACAGATCGAACTCGAGCACGCGCTCGTAGTCGGCGTGCTTCAGCGTATCGGCCCACAAGCCGGTTTGCTTCGCATACGTTTCCACGAGTTTGACGAGTTCGTCGTCGCGGCCGGTCAGCTTCAGATAGCGGATCGTCTGCTCGTCGATGTAGAACATCGCGGCAGTCGCGCCGAACTCGGGCGCCATGTTCGCGATCGTCGCGCGATCGCCCAAGGTCAAATTCGCCGCGCCCTCGCCGTAAAACTCGAGGTACGCGCCGACCACCTTCTCTTTGCGCAAGAACTCGGTCAACGACAGAACCACGTCGGTCGCGGTAATACCCTCGCCCGGCTTGCCGCTCAGCTCCACGCCGACGATATCGGGCAGCCGCATGTACGACGCGCGGCCGAGCATCACGCTCTCCGCTTCGAGGCCGCCGACGCCGATCGCGATCACGCCAAGCGCATCGACCATCGGCGTATGCGAGTCGGTGCCGACCAGCGTGTCGGGAAACGCGACACCGTCCTTCACCTGCACGACCGGGCTCATGCGTTCGAGGTTGATCTGATGCAGGATGCCGTTGCCCGGCGGAATCACGTCGACGTTGCGGAACGCGCGCTTGGTCCAGTTGATGAAATCGAAGCGGTCTTCGTTGCGGCGATCTTCGATCGCGCGATTCTTCGCGAACGCGTCCGGATCGAAACCGCCGCACTCAACGGCCAGCGAGTGGTCGACGACCAGTTGCGTCGGCACCACCGGATTCACGAGCGCCGGATCGCCGCCTTGCGCGGCGATCGCATCGCGCAGACCCGCCAGATCGACGAGCGCGGTCTGGCCGAGAATGTCGTGGCACACGACGCGCGCCGGGAACCACGGAAAATCGAGCTCGCGCTTGCGTTCGATGATCTGTTTCAGCGAAGCGGTCAGCGTCACCGGATCGCAGCGGCGCACCAGGTTTTCGGCGAGCACGCGCGACGTGTACGGCAGCTTGTCGTAGGCGCCGGATTTGATTGCGTCGACCGCGGCACGCGTATCGAAGAAGTCGAGCTTGGTGCCCGGAAGGCGTTTGCGGTTGGCAGTATTCATGGCGTAGGGACAGGACGGTTATCGGCCGCCGGACAGGATGCCGGCGGCGTCCGGCGGCGCTTCTCGCGCGCGGCCGGTTGGACAGTGCAGGCAGTTTAGCTCGCTGCTCGCGTCAAACGCGCTTCGCCAGCGGCACGAACGGCAGATCGTCCGGACCGGTGTAATTCGCGCTCGGGCGGATGATCTTGTTGTCGACGCGCTGCTCGATGATGTGCGCGCTCCATCCTGCCGTACGCGAGATCACGAACAGCGGCGTGAACATCGCGGTCGGCACGCCCATCATGTGATACGACACCGCGCTGAACCAGTCGAGGTTCGGGAACATCTTCTTCGCGTCCCACATCACCGATTCGAGCCGTTCGGCGATCGAGAACAGTTTCGTGTTGCCCGCTTCCTTCGACAGCTTCTTCGCGACTTCCTTGATGATCTTGTTGCGCGGGTCCGAGATCGTGTAGACCGGATGGCCAAAGCCGATCACGACTTCCTTGTTCTCGACGCGGCGGCGGATGTCGGCTTCGGCTTCGTCAGGCGTCTGGTAGCGCGACTGGATTTCGAACGCGGCTTCATTGGCGCCGCCGTGTTTCGGGCCGCGCAGCGCGCCGATCGCGCCGGTGACCGCCGAGTACATGTCCGAGCCCGTGCCCGCGATCACGCGGCCGGTGAACGTCGACGCGTTGAACTCGTGCTCCGCGTACAGGTTCAGCGACACGTGCATCGCATCGACCCACGCCTTCGACGGCTCGACGCCGTGCAGCAGATGCAGGAAATGACCGCCGATCGAATCGTCGTCGGTTTCGACCTCGATGCGCTTGCCGTTGTGCGAGTAGTGATACCAGTACAGCAGCATCGAGCCGAGCGAGGCCATCAGCTTGTCGGCGATATCGCGCGCGCCGGGCAGGTTGTGATCGTCTTTCTCGGGCAGTACGGTGCCGAGCACCGACACGCCGGTGCGCATCACGTCCATCGGATGCGCGGCGGCCGGAATCCATTCGAGCGCGGCCTTCACGTTGGCGGGCAGGCCTCGCATCGACTTCAGCCTGGTCTTGTACGCGGTCAGTTCGGCCTGGGTCGGCAGCTTGCCGTGGACCAGCAGATAAGCGATCTCCTCGAATTCGCACGCCTCGGCGATGTCGAGAATGTCATAGCCGCGATAGTGCAGATCGTTGCCGGTCTTGCCGACCGTGCACAGCGCGGTGTTGCCCGCGGTCACGCCCGACAGCGCGACGGATTTTTTCGGTTTGAAAGCGCCTGCGTTCGGCGTACTGTTGTCTGCTTCGCTCATCGATTGTCTCCAGAAAGGGTTGGAATTTGGCCATTGCTTCGACTGGGCTGCCTTGTACGCAAGGAACGGGCCAGCCCCCTCACCGCCAGCTAAGTGCCTGATTTGGCGGGAGTCCGGCGAAGCGATGACGCGACCCCGTCCGACGCTCGATTTCATTAATGAAACTCCGGATTTCAAATCGGCAATGAATGCTCGCATAATGGAGGTCCCGAACCGTCCCGTTGCGAGCCGTCCGCCTTGAGCACGCCTCTTTATGAACCGCCGCAGCGTCCGCGCGTCTGGGCGCTCAGCATTAGCCGCCTGCGCGATCTGTTCTTCGACATCGCCGGCGAATACGTGGAACGCGCGGATGTTCGCATCGTGTCGCACGCCTTCGAAGACGCGGTGCGCGAAATCGAGGCCGCGGGCGCCGCGCGGCCCGACGTCGTGCTCGCGGGCGGCTCGAACGGCGCGTATCTGAAGACGCGCGTGTCGGTGCCGGTCGTGCGGATCAGTCCGACCGGCTACGACGTCATGCATGCGCTCGCCCGCGCGCGTCGGGAAGGCCCGCGCGTCGCGCTCGTCACGCACGGCGACACGCCCGACGAAGTGCGCCGTTTCACCGCCGCGTACGCGCTCGATGTCACGTTCGCGTCGTATCAGTCGGCGCAGGACGCAGAGAGCGTCGTGCTCGATCTCAGCGATCGTGGCATCGACGTCGTGGTCGGCCCAGGCATGGTCACCGATCTCGCTGCGAACGCCGGCATGGGCGCGGTGTTTCTTTACTCGCGCGCGTCGGTGCGGGCCGGTTTCGACACCGCGCTCGAAGTCGCGCAGGCGACGCGCCGCGAAACCGTGCGACGTCAGCGGCTCGACACGCTGCTGCAGCACCTGCGCGACGGCGTGGTCGCGCTCGATGCGCAAGGCCGCGTCGAACTGATGAACCAGCGGCTCGCGAGCGTGCTCGGTATCGATGCCGCGAAGGCCGTCGGCCGCGCGCTGCTCGAACTCGCGCCCGACCTCGCGGGCAGTCTGCCGGACGCGGAGGGCGACAGCTTCTGCACGGTGCGCGGCGCCAGCTATGTCGTGCATCGCGGGCCGCTCGCAAGCAGCGGCGCGGCGCCGGGCACCGTACTGACGTTTCAGGAATCGCGCGCGGTCGAACGGCTCGATCGGACGCTGCGCGCGCGTCAACGCGTGCAGCAGTTCACCGCGCGCTACCGGCTCGACGATATCGTCGGCGCGTCGGAATCGATCGAACGGGTGCGCGCGCTCGTCGTGCGTTATGCGAGGTCGGACGCGACCGTGCTGATTCTCGGCGAAAGCGGCACCGGCAAGGAAATGGTCGCGCAGAGCATGCATCAACTGAGCGCGCGACGCGACTTCGCGTTCGTCGCGATCAATTGCGGCGCGTTTCCGGAGGCGCTGCTCGAAAGCGAGCTGTTCGGCTACGAGGAAGGCGCGTTCACCGGCGCGCGCAAGGGCGGCAAGGCGGGGCTGATCGAGGTCGCGCATCGCGGCACGCTGTTTCTCGACGAGATCGGCGAGATGCCGTTGCCGTTGCAGAGCCGCCTGTTGCGCGTGTTGCAGGAGCGCGAGGTGGTGCGGCTCGGATCGACGGAGCCGATGCGCGTCGATATCCGCATCGTCGCGGCGACGCATCGCGCGCTGACCGACGCCGTCGCAGAGGGCAGTTTCCGTGCCGATCTGTACTACCGGCTCAACATCCTCAGCATCGCGCTACCGCCGCTGCGCGAGCGGCCGAACGACCTGCTGCCGCTCGCCGCCGAACTGTTGCGCCAGGCGGCCGCGCGCGAGCCGAGGCTGGCGGCGCGCGTGCCCGACGCGCCGACCGCCGCTCGCATGCTGGAGGGTTTGGGCGCGGCGTTGCGGCGCTATGCGTGGCCGGGCAATGTGCGCGAGTTGCAGAACGTGATCGAGCGGATCGCGGTTGAACTCGCCGATGGCGATGCGGACACGGATGCGAGTGCGGCGCTCGTCACGCGCGACATGCTGCGCGCGATCGCGCCGGAAGTCGTCGAGCCCATCGCGCGCGCGAAGCCGGCGGCGCTGACGCTGCGCGAGCGCAGCCGTCATGTCGAGGCCGATGAAATCCGCGCGGTGCTCGCGGTTCACGACGGTGATCGCGATGCGGCTTGCGCCGCGTTGGGCATCAGCAAGACGACGCTGTGGCGCAAGCTGAATGCGGGGCGGTAGAGATGGTTACGGTTTCACTGCCCGCACGATCACGCCGTTCCAACCGAATACGACGCGATGCGCATCCATGCGGAATACGGCCGCGCAATTGTCGCTGTCCAGCAGTAGGGTCTTCGGCGGCAAGCCCGTATCTTCGAGGTTGATACCGTAATAGTCCTTGAGCTTCGGCGCGGTATTGACGGTGCGGACGTTGAAACCGCCGTGCGGACGACAGCGCTCGCCTGCGAATTCGATCTGCCCAGTCGATATGCTCAGCACCTTGCCGAGCAGTCGTTTTGCCTCAGGTATTCCGCCCGAGACATCGCTGTATCCGACCACATCGGTGACGGTCCATTTTCCGTTGAATGATGACGGGGTGGCCGTGATCCCGGTGGCAGAGCAGGTGGTCGCAGTCAGGTAAATGATCAGCGCCGGGCACAGTGGTTTGAGCATCACGGTCGCTGCTTCCTGAAAGGCGCCGATTCCCCTATCCGCCGATTCGCCAGTCCCCGGCTTCTGCGGGGCGAGCCAATCGGGCGCCCCCGCCGATCGCGTGGGGTCACCATGATATTGAGCGACATGTGCTGCGCGACTCCTTCCATATCCCCCCGATTTGCAGGGTCCAGCGCTTCTCGTGTATTCCGATCCGTCGAGTTGTATGCGAAAGAGACTGCCTTGCTGCCATGTCATCTCCTCGAAAACAATTGCATACGCGAGCGCTACGGACAACTTGCTCACTGCCCGTAACGCGAGCGGAAATTTACCATCGCTTGCCCTGCTTGAAGCGCTATGCAGTAAATTTTGGGCCGTCGCCCAAACAAACCGCATACCGTCGTCATCCGGCATGCCGCGCTGATAGTCGAACGGCTGCGCATTGCTGAGATTCTGTGGCACGCGGGGCTTTTGTAATAGCGCCCATAAAAACCGCCTCAATAGAGGCAGTAACAGTAATGCAACAGGGGTACCAGGGGAAACAGGCAACCATCGACTCTGCTGCTGGCGACCCGATCATCATACGGACCCTTGACTGGTGGATCCGACTTCGCTGACGCGGTACGGCCTACGGAAACGGAAACTGATCCGGCTCCACGCGCAAACGTTGCTGCACTTCAGGGTGATATATCGAGAGAACGCCAAGCGCCATAGCGCCGAGACGCTTCGCGATGTTTTCACCTAATTTGCCGCCCGGAATCGCTGAAAGACGCCAAGGCGCGACAACGGCGTTTTCGCGTAGAGCGGCCAAGTCGGAATCCTTGAGTGAATACATTTCAAACTGTTGCAGCTCTTCGTTATACGAGACGACGAATGATTTTGACGGGACCATAGTTCAGTACCCTCGACATTGGTTATACAACCGGAAAGCGTTGTCCTTGCACGCGCGCCCGGTTGCCGCAGCGACACCACCGCGGCCGGAGCAGTCGTGGCGGCGGTACTCGCAAGGACGGGCTGGCAGCGGGCAGACGTGATCGTCTATCGCGACAGCACTGGGCAGTTCGACGGGCTGCTGGTGGACGACGACAGCTTTGCCGGCATTCTCCCACTCGGCGGCGCACGTTCGCTAGCGGACGCGCTCGCGCGACTTCCTGAAGCGCTCGCGGCCCTGCGCGGGCCGGACGCGCAACAGTAGGTTTGATAATTCCCGAATGCCCGTTGCACGCACAGCGCATAAGTGCGCGGGCGGCGAGCTACGTCTGTGAAGGCTTGTCGATCGGCTCTTGCGTAACCGACATGTACTGCTTGATGTCAGGCTGACCGAGCGCAATCACGTTGAGTATTGCGACGCCGAGCCTCCGCGCAAATTCGTCGTCGAGTTTGAAATCGTACTCATCGAGAAGGATCGGCATTTCAATTTTCCCGGCCAGCAACGGAGCAAGCCTGGTGGGGTCAACGGTTTGCACCGTGAGCCGTTGACGGTCCTCTGTATAGGTTAGAACCACGGAATACGGCGGATGAGTAGCCATCAATATCCTCTGCACTGTTGATAGTTCTGGAATGCCTGCGTTTTGCATAGCGCGATGCCGCGTGTACCGCCCATTGGGCCAGCCAGTGCGTTGCACAGGTCTATGTCCCGTTCGTACTGCGCGAAGCATTCGGCCTCGTGAAAATCGCTCACTCCGCGCGCCGCAATGTCCTGCACATCGTCACTCACGGCATCTGGCTGATAGTTGAACGCCTGAGCATTGCCGAGGTTCTGCGGCGCGCGCGGGCTGTTGCCATAGAGCGAACTTAGCATGTCCGCGTCGGCCGGTTGTTGCGCGCGTGCGGGCGCTGTCCGGGAAGCCTTTTCCCGCTGCTCCCGTATCGCCTGCACGCACTTGAGCATCTCGTCCCGCTCAGGGACGAAGATCAGGCTACCGTCCTTCACTTCGTTGTACAGGGCTTTGGCAACCTCATCGTCTTTCATCCTGTACATATGAAAGCAGTTGTCACTCCGGCCGAGCATATCGCGTAACTCATATGACTGGTGCGACAGCAGCACGGATGGGCTATGTTGCAGCCACGCCGCGCGCGCTTCCTCCATGCCCTGCACAATGTCATCGTGTGCTTCGCGGGCTGTGCTCGCCGGCAATGCAAAATGGAACCACCGATCCACGTCAAACAGCCAGCGAGACCTGATGTGAAGGTTGAACGATCTGTAAAGGCTGACCGAGAACAGATGTCCGTGCCGCCTTTCACGGACCTCATGATAAGAACCCAGGGAAAGTGAAGTCATCGTGCCTCACAGTCAATAAAGGAGGCCCGATTGTGCATCAAGGTACCATCCCCAAAAAACCCCTGGTTAAGCCTTGCAGGAGGGGCACGCCGCGCCTGGCACGGCATGAACGAATGCACCACGAATAAAATAACCACCACCATCTGCGGCCCGCACGGCTCTTTGCGGGCGTTCCCTCGCCGCTCGCGGGACGCAAGGCCGGCGACATCGACTTCTGGATCGTGCGCGAGAACACCGAGGGCGAGTATTCGTCGGTGGGCGGCGTGATGTTCGAAGGCACCGAGCGCGAGTTCGTGCTGCAGGAGTCGGTGTTTACGCGGCATGGCAGCGAGCGCGTGCTGAAGTTCGCGTTCGATCTCGCGCAGCGCCGCGCGCGCAAGAAAATCACCGTCGCAACGAAGAGCAACGGCATCGCGATCAGCATGCCGTGGTGGGACAAATGCGCGGCCGGCATCGCCGCGCAGTATCCGGACGTCACGTGGGACAAGCAGCACATCGACATCCTGTGCGCGCGTTTCGTCCTGAACCCGGACCGTTTCGACGTGGTCGTCGCGACCAATCTGTTCGGCGACATCCTGTCCGATCTCGGCCCCGCGTGCACGGGCACGATCGGCCTCGCGCCGTCGGGCAACCTGAATCCGGACCGCAAGTTTCCGTCGCTGTTCGAGCCGGTGCACGGCTCGGCACCCGATATCGCCGGCAAGCACATCGCGAATCCGATCGCGATGATCTGGTCGGCCGCGATGATGCTCGACTTCCTCGGTCATTCGAGCGGCAAGGAGCGCGAAGCGCACGACGCGATCCTGAAGGCGATCGAGGCGACGCTGATCGAGGGTCCGCACACCGGCGACCTCGGCGGCAAGGCAAGCACGAGCGAAGTCGGCGAGGCGATCGTGGCAAAACTCGCCTGATATGAACGACGCGCCAGGCCCATCAAAGCGCGCTGTGAATGCCTGGCCGCCGATCGTTCGACATGAAGGGATGACGGCGCAACGCCGGATGCGCCGTTATCGACAGTTGCGCCGCTCGTAGAGCGACCATTCGCCCTCGTGCGTCACCAGGGCGACATCGCATTCGCCATTGGCGAAGAAATCTTTCGGCAACGGCCCCTCCTTGCGAACGAAGAAATAGCGGTACAGACGGCCATTGTCCTTATTCCATTCGAAACCCGCCGGATCGTGTTCGAGCGTCAGCGGGGCCATAGGCATCATGCCCGGCCTGAAGCGCGCGATCTGCGGCACGTAAGTCGCGAAGTTCGGATCGACGAAACCGTGTTTCTCCGCCTGATACCACAGCGACTGGTGCTCGTACGCGGCCGGGCTCCTGTACGCGGGACTCGCGCGATCGAATATCAGACTTAGCGCGCGTTGATCCGGTTCGGTCCGTGACAGCAGCGCGTCCAGCGGCGCGTTCTCGACGGCGAAACGATGCAGACGAACCGTCTGGTCCGCAAAGAAGATCCAGCATCCGGCGATGATCAACGCTTGTACGGCGACGCCGGGCAGCGCACCCCGGTTCGAACCGGACGACGCACGGCGAGCGCCGTTCGCCGACGTTTGCGGCGCGCAGAACATCAACGCATACGCGGGCAACAGAAATAGCGCGAAACGGTGATACAGGTACGCAGTCTTCAGCGCCGTGCCCGGCACGACGAACCACACGAACGCCACGGCGAGCATCGGCACGAGGACCGAGCGATCGGGATTGATCCTGTTGCGCCATAGCCACGGCGCGGCGAACATCAGCGCGACGAGCGGCAAATACACGGCCGCGCTTTTGTTCATGCCCCACACGTAGACGGGCAGCGAGAGCACCCGCTGCAAGTCGAAGCCCCATTTGAATACGTCTACGCCGGGCACCGTCTGCCCGAGCAGCGGATCGGTCGCGCGGCTCCACACCATATACGCGATGCACAGCACACCGAGCGGCACGAACGGCGCGAGCGCGAGGATCTTGCGGACGAACGTCTTCTGTTTGAACAGCACGAAGCCGACGCCTACCGCCATCGCAAGCAGAAACACGGCCCGTGACAGAAGAACAGCGCCGTGCCCGCAACCAACATCCATACCCCCTTCCTGACGGAAGTCGCCTTCGCATAGTCGTGCGAGAGCCACATGAACAGAATGCCCAACGGGGTCGCGACCAGAAACGTATAGAAGCCCCACATGAAGGCGAAGCCGAAAAATCCCGGCACGAACAGCCAGTCGAGCCGTGGATCGCCGCCCAGATACCTGCGAAAGCCCACGCATGACGCCACGAACGCGAAATACGCGAGCATCAGCACGCAATTGAGCGCGGCGCCGATCGGCATCAGATACGTGAGCGGCAGCGCGAGGCCGTAGCCGACGAGATACGGCGTCAGCAGATTGAGCTGCACGAGGTTTTGCCACGGCGACGTATGCTCGAGCAGATCGCGCAGCAACATCACCTGTCCCGCATGTTGCGGCAAGTCCACCAAGGGCGGACGCGGCGCGATCCAGAACAACGCTGCGCCATACAGCACGGTGACGATGAAAAGCACGCGCGGAAGAATGGTGGCGAGCCGGCCGGAGCGCGAAAACAGCGCGTCTGCGGACACCGCGTCGGCGCCCGGGGTCGCCGGCGCCGAACGATCGACGGGAAAATTCATAACGTTTGCTCAATGATGAAACGGGGACGGTGCTTGGTTTCGGCGTACGTCTTCGAGATGTAGCCGCCGATTACACCGAGGAAGAGCAACTGGATACCGCCGAGAAAGTACATTGGGATTACCGTCGAAGCCCAGCCGGGCACCGTGAGGTTGGTGAAGATGCGCGCATAGGCGGCCCATGCGCCGAAGCACAGCGAGCCGATCGCCAGCAATGCGCCGATGCGCGTACTCCATTGCAAGGGAACGGCGGAGAACGACGTGATGCCGTCCAGCGCGAGGACGATCATTTTGCTGAGCGGGTATTTGCTCTCGCCCGCAAAGCGCGCGGCGCGCTCGTATTCGACGATCGCAGTCTTGAACCCGAGCAGCGGAATGATGCCGCGCAGGAAAAGATTGACCTCCTGAAACTGACGCAACGCTTCCACTGTCTTGCGGCTCATCAGGCGAAAATCCGCGTGGCCCGGCAGGATATCGACGCCGAACGTCCGGAGCAACTTGTAGTAGTTGCGAGCGGTGAAGCGCTTGAAGAATGTGTCGTCGTACGTTTGTGACGCACGCCGAAGACGATTTCCGCACCCGACTGATATTCCGCGAGCATGCGTGGAATGGCTTCGATATCGTCCTGAAGATCCGCGTCGAGGCTCACGAGTACATCGCCTTGAGCCGTCATCAGACCGGCGAGCAGCGCATTCTGATGACCGCGATTGCGCGAGAGTTTGATGCCGCCGCAGCGGGCATTCTGCGCGTGCAGCACTTCGATGATCGACCAGGTACGGTCGCGGGAACCATCGTCAATGAAAGTGATGCGGCTTTCGTTGCTCACCTCGCCGGCCTCGATCAATCGCTCCAGAAGTGCGAGCAGCCGCTTACTTGTCTCGGTGATAACCTCTTCTTCGTTGTAGCACGGTACGACGAGATTCATCGTCGTCATAGGCAACTCCCTATTCTGAAGCTGGCTCGACCCAGAGTCAGGCACAGAGTCCGGCGTTTAACCTAGTTGGACATTAGTACGCATCGCCGACCACAGGCAAGCATACGGGACCTCTTTGTCCGAAATGTACTAAGGCATCGGAAAAAACGTCGAATTAGAGCCGCAACGGAATTACCACATCGGAATACGAACAACCACTTTTTACTGGCACTGGTCTGCATCAGCATGCCGATACGCGCAAGGCCATGCGATTGTTCGCGTGGTCCCGTATGATTGGGTCGTGGAGACAATGGAGAATGCATGAACCGTCACGCCAGATCGCTTTCCAATTGCCTTTGGAACGGATGTTCACGGAAAGGATGAATAGCATGGACAAGGCCGAGTTCGACAGCTTTGCTGACGAGTATCTTTCGCTGCACGCCCGTAACATCGCGGCATCGGGAGAAGGTCCGGAGTTTTTCGCCGAGTACAAGATCCGCGACATCGCCGAGGAGATGACGCGACGCGATGCGCTGCCCGCGCGCATGCTCGATTTCGGATCGGGCGTGGGCACGTCGATTCCATGGGTGAAGCGCTATTTGCCGGACGCACAGCTCACGTGCGCGGATGTATCGGAGCGTTCACTGGAAGTCGCGCACAGCCGCTTTCCCGATTCCTCGCGCTTCGTCCACTTCGATGGTCACACGCTGCCTTTCGAGCAGGGCGAATTCAATCTCGCCTATGCGATGTGCGTGTTCCATCATATCGATCACGCCGAGCATGTTCATTTGTTGGGCGAACTGAAACGCGTCGTGGGTCCGCGGGGCACGGTCGTCATCTTCGAGCATAATCCGCTGAACCCGCTGACCGTCAGGGCGGTCAACGCCTGCGAGTTCGATGTGAACGCCAAACTGATCACCGCGCGCAACATGAAGCAGGCGTGCCTCGATGCGGGCTTTTCCGACGTTGTCGTGCGCTTCCGGATTTTCTTTCCTCACATGCTGGCCAAACTGCGTCCACTCGAAAAATATCTGAGCCATGTTCCGCTCGGCGCCCAATATGCCGTCTACGCGAGCGCCGCATGAAGGCGGCCATTCGATGAACAGTCTACGCACGACAGCATCGCGTACCGAACCTCTTCGCCAGTTCATCAAGTATCTTCTGGTTGGCGGCCTCAATACGGTGATCTCGGCCGCAATCATCTTTATCGTGCAAGCGGCGGGCGCGATTCCTGTAGTTGCGAACATAGTCGGCTACGCGATGGGTGTGGGACTGAGCTTCGCGCTCAACAGCAGGTTCACGTTCAGGACGGAGGCCACGCGGCACACCGCCATCCGCTTTCTGATCGTCGTGCTGATCTCGTACCTGGCCAATCTCGCGACGATGGTTTCGGTGTTGCATCTCACGCACGCGCCCTATCTCGCGCAACTGTGCGGCATTCCCGTCTACGTGATCGTGGGCTTTCTCGGCAACCGGTATTGGGCGATGCGCGGGCGTGCACGCTGAAGATGCGCCTCGCATCCGCACGTCATTGATATCCGTTCACGATTTTGTCGACGTGGCGGGATACGGTAAGCACATGTCGGAAGAACATTTACTATCTTTTGCGGAAGGTGCCAGGAATAACAACGTCTTACGAAAAGATTATCAATGCCATTCACCGAGGACGCCGCCATGAGCCGAGAAGCCTATCCGATCGAAGTCGAATTCCCCGATATCGCGCCGCACGAGCCATCGTCGTCGGGCGTTGCATACGTCCACACGTTCGATTCGGGCGTGCCCGGCCCGCACGTGATGATCAACGCGCTCACGCACGGCAACGAAGTGTGCGGCGCGATCGTCATCGACGAGCTGCTGCGCCGCGCGTTGCGGCCGCGACGCGGACAGCTCACGCTGTCGTTCGCGAACGTCGCCGCGTACCGGCGCTTCGATCCGGCGAATCCGGACGCCGCGCGCTTCGTCGATCAGGACTTCAACCGCGTGTGGACGGCGGCGGTGCTCGACGACACGTCGCGCAGGTCGAGCGAGCTGCAGCGCGCGCGTGCGATGCGCCCGGTGATCGATACGGTCGACGTGCTGCTCGACCTGCATTCGATGCACGAGCGGTGCAAGCCGCTGATCGTCGCGGGACCGCTGCAAAAAGGCATCGACCTCGCGGTGCGGCTCGGTACGCCCGCCGCGGTGATCTGCGACGAAGGGCATCCCGAAGGCCGCCGCATGCGCGACTACGAAGGGTTCGGCGATGCCGCGAGCCCGAAGAACGCGCTGCTGATCGAATGCGGCCAGCATTGGGAGCGCCGTGCGGTGGCGGTCGCGCGCGATACGACCGCGCGCTTCCTGCTGCTGGCCGGCGTGATCGACGAAGCGGATCTGCCGCCTGGATGGCTCGCGCCATTGCCGCCCGAGCAGAACATCGTGCGCGTGACACAGCCGGTCGTCGCGACCAGCATGGACTTCAGCTTCGCCGCGGCGTACACCGGCCTCGAAGTTTTCGCCGAGGCGGGCGCCGTGATCGGCTGGTCGAACGGCGAAGAGGTGCGCACCCCCTACGACAACTGCATGCTCGTGATGCCGTCGCTGCGGCAATTACGCCCCGGTGTGACGGTGGTCCGGCTGGGGCGAATCGAGCGGACGGTGGCCAATCCCGGGGTGACGGCCTGACGGGCAGATGTCTCGACGTCGTTCGCCGGTTGCTTTGGCGCGTTGAGCTTGGCGCGCCTCGTCCTTTCTGCGGCCCGATTGCAGCGCGCCGCCTCCCACGCATCGGCGGGCACGTCCGCCACTGCGAAGCTCGGGTATTCCCCCGTTGACCGCATCGAATTCATTCCTTACAGTGGCGCGCGTTCGCATAGAGAATCACAGTTCTTTATTCGAACAAATTCCCTCGCCCGGCGCGATTCAGTCAAACCGATCCGTCCGGGATGATTCATTGCCGATGAACGGCCAGTTGGCCCGCCGCAGGCATCGTACGCCGTTGCCAGACGGCGTACAGTCTTAGAGAAGAATAGCTCGTCGTGTCGGGCCTTTCGCTGCCAGGAGACCATCATGAACCGCAGCCCCGCTGTGAACGTTCAAACCTTCATCAACGAGCATCCGTTTTCGCCGTTCCAGTGGCTGATCTTTTTCATGTGCTTCATCATCGTCCTGCTGGACGGTTTTGACACTGCCGCGATCGGCTTCATCGCGCCTTCACTGATCACCGAATGGGGTATCGACAAGCCCGCGCTCGCGCCAGTCCTGAGCGCCGCGCTGTTCGGCCTCGCGTGCGGCGCGCTCGGCTCGGGTCCGTTGTCCGACCGCCTCGGGCGTCGCTCGATGCTGGTCGGCTCGGTGCTGCTGTTCGGCGTCGCCTGCCTCGCGTCGGCGTTTTCGACCGGCATCGACCAACTGACCGTGTTGCGCTTCGTCACCGGCGTCGGCCTCGGCGCCGCGATGCCGAACGCGGTCACGATGATGGGCGAGTACTGCCCGGACAACCGCCGCGCCACCATGATCAACCTGATGTTCTGTGGCTTCCCGCTCGGCGCCGCGTTCGGCGGCTTCCTCGCCGCGTGGATGATTCCGCATCTGGGCTGGCGCAGTGTGCTGATCCTCGGCGGCGTCACGCCGCTGCTGCTGTTGCTGCTGTTGCTCGCGAAGATGCCGGAGTCGGTCCGCTACATGGTCGCGAATAACAAGCCGGCCGAGCGGATTCGCGCGGCTCTCGCGCGCATTTCCGGCGACGCGGTGCAGGCCGCCGGTTTCACGATGACCGAAACCGCGCCGCAAACCGGCGGCAAGGGTCTCGGCGTCGTGCTGTCGCGCTCGTACATCGTCGGTTCGGTGATGCTGTGGGTCGCGTACTTCATGGGCCTCGTGATCTTCTACGCATCGATCAACTGGATGCCGATCCTGCTGAAGGACGCCGGCCTCACGCCGCAACGCGCGACGCTGATCTCCGCGCTGTTCCCGCTCGGCGGCGTCGGCGCGGTACTGGCCGGCGTGCTGATGGACCGCTTCAACGCGAACCGCGTCATTGCGGTGTGCTATGCACTAACCGCCGTCAGCGTGTACTTCATCGGTCAGGCGGCCGGCAACGTCGGCGCGCTCGTGCTGATCGTGTTCATCGCCGGCGTGCTGATGAACACCGCGCAATCGTCGATGCCGGCGCTCGCCGCCGCGTTCTACCCGACCGTGGGCCGCGGCACGGGCGTCGCGTGGATGCTTGGCGTCGGCCGCTTCGGCGGCATTGCGGGTTCGTTCCTCGTAGCCGAGCTGGCGCGCCGCCACTTCTCGTTCGGCGGCATCTTCGCGACGATCGCGGTGGCGGGTCTGCTCTCTTGCGTCGCGCTGCTGATCAAGCAGGCGGCACGGCCGCAGGCGGCGGAAGCGGGTGCGTCGAAGACGGAGTCGTTCGGCCATTGAGCCTGCAATGAAATGTGCGCGCCAGCGGACCGGTGACGGTTCGATCGAGTGGTGACCCAGAAGCCGCCCTGCGAATCGCAGGGCGGCTTTTTGTTTCGCTGAACGGCTGGAATCTCTCGCTTACCTGAACGCGAGCAGTTGCTCGACACACAGCAGCACGGCAATCAGAACCATCGCCGCGCCTGAAACCTGGCTAAAGGATCGGCCGCTGCCGCTGTGACGCATCGACGTCACATCCGTTCGCCTGCGGCATTGGGATCCACGGCGGCGAAAAGCGCCCCGGCCTACTTCCCGATACACTACGCAACAATTTTTCCGCGCGCGGCCAGGCGCGGCGATCACCGCCGCTGCCGCGCCGCCGCCGTCTCATGTCAGGACTCCAGTAATGAAACGCGTAGTCGTATCCGCGCTCGTCGCGCTGTGCATCGCGCAGCCGGCCGCTCAGGCCGTCGCGCAGACCGTCAGCGATCAATGTTTCGCGCTCGGCGATATCGCCGGCCAGGTCGCGTCGTGGCGCGCACACAAAAAGACCAAAGCTCAGGCGCTCGAGCAGGCCGCCCACTACTACAAAGACCCGTCCGACCGCGCGGCCGTCGACGCGATCATCGAAAAGATCTACAGCCCCGACGCGCCACACATGACGCCCGATCAGGCGAGCATGGCGATCACGTCGGAGTGTGTGAACCAGCACAAGGGGCAGGCATCGCCGGCACAGTGATGCCGGCGTGTCACCCGCGATGCGCTAGCGCCGCCGGAACGCATCCAGCGACGACAGTGCGTTGCCGTGGAAATCGAACAGCGTGTTGTTGTCCCACTGGTCGCCGGCGCCGACTTTCCACCCGACGTTCGGCGTCGGAATCCACTCGGTTGACTTCCTGCCGTGACGTGACAACCACACCACGTCACGCGTCTTTCCACGCGCAGACGTCGCCGGTATTCAGGCGCGGCTCGCCGAGCACGAACGTCGCATTGCGCGGTGCTGGCGCCTGCACCGGTTGCGCGCCGAAATTGAATGCGAAGGTCAAGCCGCCGCGGCGGCGCAGCCTCAGTCCATCGGCGAGTATCTGCGTATCGAGGCCCGCATCGCGCGCCGCCTGCCGCAACAGCGTGCGATGCAGTTCATGCGACAGCCAGCCGGCCACATAGCGCACGTTGCCGTGCGTCAGCAGCGCGGGCCAGGCATCGTCGAAGCGCGCGGCAATGCGTGTCTCGCCATTGGCGCGCACATGCTCGCGCCAGTGCAGCGCGTAACCCTCGGTGCCGTCGATCGACAGCGCGGGCGCGAGCGTCGAGCGCAGCGTTTCGACTTCGAGCACCTGGATCGGCAGCGCGCGCTGCAACGCGCCGGGCGGCAGATTGCCGGGAATCGCGAACGCGTCGGTTTTCGAGCCGCTGCGCGGGCCGAACACCCATTGCGCGTTCGAACGCGCGATCTGCTCGACGAGCGCGGCGTCGATCACCGCGAGACTCGGCAACACGACTAGCTGGTAGCGCGAAAGATCTGCCCGGCTCGACACGATATCGACATCGAGCCCGAGTTCGCGCAGCGACTCGTAGTAGTCGAACGCGAGCGTCTGGTAGTCGAAGCCCTTGCCGTGACGTTGGATTTCGAACATCCACTGCGTCTCGTAGTCGAATACCAGCGCGGTGGCCGCGCGCGCGGGCGCGGCGAGCGTCGACAGCGCCGTACTGCCCGCGATCTCACGCGCGGCCCGTTGCACCTCGAGACCGCCCGGCGACAGTTCGTCGTTCGGCAGATTGAGCCCGGAATGCATCTGCTCCTGCGCATACGGGCACTGACGCCAACGGAAATACGACACCAGCTCCGCGCCATGCGCGAACGCCTCGTACGCCCATAGCCGCACCATGCCCGGCGCCGGAATCGGATTGCACGACGCCCAGTTCACCGGACCGGCCTGCTGCTCCATCACCCAGAAGCGCCCGCCGCCAATGCCCCGGTAGCGGTCGTGATCGAACGCGGACACGTCGGGATGTCCGGTACGCGCGAAGCGCGCCTTCTGCTCCTGCGGCAACGCGATCGACTCAGTGCGCGCAATCGGATAGCTGTCCCATGCGGCGACGTCGATCGCGTTGTCGGCGGCGAAGCGATAGTGATCGAAGGTCGTGAAAAAGCCCATGAAGTTGTGCAGCAGATCCGCGTTCGGCGCATGCTCGCGCAACACCTCGATCTGCTCGCGATGGAAGCTCGCCACCTCGTCGGACATGAAGCGGCGGAAGTCGAGCAGATGGATCGGATTGGCGTCGGTGGGTGTCAGCGTCGGCAGCCCGATCGCGTCGAACGACGGGTACTCCATGCTCCAGAACACATTGCCCCACGCGTCGTTCAACGCGCCGATCGTTGCGTAGCGCCGCTGCAGCCACGCGTGAAAGCGCTGCAACGCCGCGGCCGAATAGCTCGGCACCGTGTCGTGGCAGCCGAGTTCGTTATCGGTCTGCCATGCGACGATCGACGGATGCCGGCCATAGCGCTTCGCCATGGCGGTGACGATGCGCACGCATTCGCGCCGGTACGTGTCGCTCGAAATATCGTAGTGACGCCGCGAGCCGAAACTCCAGCGCGCGCCGTCCGCGCGCACCGGCAACACGTCCGGGTGGGCGTCGACGAGCCACTTCGGCGGCGAAGCGGTCGGCGTGCCGAGCACGAGTTTCAGGCCCGCTTTCGCGAGCGTTTCGACCGCTTCGTCGAGCCATTGCCAGTCGAATTCGCCGGCGCGCGGCTCCATACGGCTCCACGCGAATTCAGCGATCCGCACATGCGTGATGCCGAGTTCGACCATACGTTGCGCGTCGTCGGCCCACATCGCGCGCGGCCATTGTTCCGGGTAGTAGCAGACACCAAGTTGCATGTGAAAGTCTCGTGGTGAGTTGACGTCGAGCCGTCGTTTCAATCGTGTTTCAAGCGCCCTTTATCCCTTGCTCGCCCCGAAGGTCAGTCCGGCGACGAAGTGCCTTTGCATGCCGAAGAACATCAGCACCGAAGGCAACGCGGCCAGCACCGAGCCCGCCGCGACGAGGTTCCACGCGGTCGTCCACTGCCCTTTCAGCGCGGCGACGCCCACCGTGATCGGCGCGGCGTCGTCGCCTTGCGTGAGGCACAGCGCCCAGAAGTAGTCGTTCCACACGAACGTGAACACGAGGATCGCGAGCGCGGCGAGCGCGGGGCGGATCAGCGGCAGCACGATGCGCAAATAGATCGTCCACTCGCCCGCGCCTTCGACGCGCGCGGCCTCGATCATCTCGAACGGCAGTTGCTTGATGAAGTTGCGCAGAAACAAGGTGCAGAAGCCGGTCTGAAACGACACATGAAAGATCACCAGCGCCCACACGGTGTTGAACAGGCCGAACTTCAGCGCCATGTCGCGCACTGGAATCATCAGGATCTGGATCGGCACGAAATTGCCGGCGACGAACGCGAACAGCACGGCCGTGTTGCCCGGAAAGCGATACGTCGCCAACGCGAAGCCCGCCATCGACGCGAGCACGATCGCGCCGACCACCGACGGCACCGTGATCAGCACGCTATTGGCGAAGTAATGCAGCATCGGCGTTTGCGTGAGCGCGGTGCCATAGTTCTCGAGCAACGCGAAGTGTTTCGGCCATGTCCAGTAGTCGCCTTGCGACAATTCATCCGTCGAGCGGATCGAGGTCAGCAGCACGGCGAGCATCGGCAGCAGCCAGATAAACAGCGCCAGCGGCAGCGAGGCCTTGTAAAGCGTGCGATTCAGCGGTTTCCAGCGTTCGACGGGAAGCGGATACATGACCGGGTACTCCTGAGGTTCAGAGAATCAGCGTTCCTCGCGCAACATGCGGCGCAGATGGAACACGATATAGACGAGCATGATCGCGAACAGCACGACCGCAATCGCGGCGGAATAGCCTTCGCGGTAGTACTTGATCGCCTGGTCGTACATGAAATAGGCGAGCACGGTGGAACTGTCGAACGGACCGCCGCCACTCATCACCGCGATCAGATCGAAGCTGCGCAGTGCGCCGATCACGGTCAGCACCACCGCCATGAAGGTGGCGGGCCGCAATTGCGGCAGGATCACGTGCCACAGCAGTCGCAGCCCCTGCGCGCCTTCCATGCGCGCGGCCTCGACCACCTCGGGATTGATGCCGGTGAGCCCGGTCAGATACAGGATCATGCAGAACGGCGCCTGCGGCCACAGCGCGGCGAAGATGATGCCGAGCGTGACCGTATGCGGATCGCCGAGCACCGGAATGCCACGGCCGACGATCAGCCGCAGCAGCCCGAACGTCGGATCGTAGAACCAGCTGAATACGAGGCCGACCACGACGCCCGACAGCACGAACGGCGCGAAAAACAGCGACTTCACGACGCGCATGCCGCGCACCTGCTGGTTCAGATACAGCGCGAACAGCAGACCGAGAGGCGGCGCGAGCAGAAACAGCGCGAGCCAGATCAGGTTGTTCTTCAGCGCCGTATAGAACGTATCGGACTGAAACAGCTCGACGTAATTGGCGAGACCGGCGAAGGTCTTCGGCGTCATGCCGTCCCAGTGGTAGAAGCTCAGCGAAATGCTGCTGATGATCGGATAGATCACGCACAGCGCGAACAACGCGCAGCCCGGCAGCAGAAAGTAAAACGCGGCGCGATGCTGATGACGGCGCGTCGTCGAGACGCGACGGTGCCGCGCCGCGGGCAGGCGGCGCGCTGCGGTATGAGACATGGAACGGCCTCGTCGGAAATCGAAGGCGGAATGGGGGCCCGGAAGCCGGCCGCGATCGAGCGGCCGGCGCGGCGGGACTTACTTCTGGTAGATGCGCTTGCGCGTCGCTTCGAGATGAGCGAGCACGCTGTCGAGTTGCGACGGATCGCTGTAGAACTGCTGCATGGCCTTCATGCCTTCGTCGGCCATTTCCTTCTGCATATCGCGATCGTAGAACTGCGCGATGCCGCCCTTCGTGTTCGCGAGCGTCTGGAAGCCGACCTTCGAGATCGCGTCCTCAGGCGGCGCCGCCTGGCTGTTCGACGGCAACTGTCCCCAGCCCTTCGCGAGTTCGGCGTTGATCTTCGGCGTCTCCATGAACGCGAGCAGCTTGCGCGCGTCGGCCTTGTTCTTGGCCTTCGCCGGAATCAGCAGCACGTTGACGGGGCCGTCCTCGGCCATCGGCACGTTCGCGTCGAGCACCGGAAAGCGGAAGAAGCCGATCTGGTCCTTGATCGACGGCGGGAAGCTCGCCGAGAAGAACGTGCCCATCAGCATCATCGCGGCTTTGCCGTTGTTGAGGATCGGGCCGATCGAATCGACGTCGTACGACAGCGCATTATCGATAAAGTCGTGATTGTCGAGCAGCGTCTTCCACGTCGTGTAGACCTTCTTCACGCGCGGATCGGTGTACGGAATTTCGCCGGCCATCAGCTTCTGATGGAACTCGTTGCCGTTGATGCGCAGATCGAGATAGTCGAACCAGGCGGCCAGCGTCCAGCTGTCGCGAGCAGCCACCGCGATCGGCGCGACGCCGATCGCCTTCAGCTTCTTGTTGGCTTCGAGCAGTTCGTCCCACGTTTTCGGCTCGCTCCTGATGCCGGCCTTCTCGAACAGATCCTTGCGATAGAAGAAGCCGTACGCGTCATAGCCGAGCGGTGCCGCATACTGCTTGCCCTTGTACGTCGACGCGTCCTTGACCGACGCATACTGCTGCGACCAGCCGTTCTTCGCCCAGTCCGAGCTCAGATCTTCGAGCAGACCACGTTGCGCGTAATAGGCCATCCGCTCGCCGTCGTGCCACGAGACGACGTCGGGTGGATCGGTGGCGAGCCAGCCGCCCATCTGCACCTTGTAGGCTTCCTCGGTCACGTAGGTGATTTTCAGGTCGATGTCGGGATTGGCTTTCTTGAACTGGTCGAACGCATCCTGCCAGGTCGAGCGCTGATTACCGCGCGCCGATACGTTGACGTTCAGCGTGGCCGCGTCGACCGCGGCGCTGCCGAGCGCGCCGGCCATCACGGCGGCGGCGATCGACACCTGTGCGAAACGGCGAAGGCGAAGAGCAATCATCTATGTCTCCTTGTCTACCTTGTTGACCGGCTACGCAGCGTGGCCGGCGATGTAACCCGCTCTATGGCGGAATTCAGTCTGACGAACCGTTCAAGCAGGTCCGCCGTCGACGATCGTTCAGGCGGCCGCGCGTTCCGGCTCGAACGTGCTACGCCGCAGCGCGAGTCCCTGTTCGTCGAACAGATGACAGGCAGCGGGCGGAACATGGACGCGGATGCGCTCGCCCGCGCCGAGCGGCGTATCGCCGGGCGCCTTCGCGATCAGCGTGCCTCCCGCGTGGTCCGCGTGGATATAGCTGTGCTCGCCGAGCCGTTCCGATAGCACGGTCGTGCACTGAATGAACTGTTCGTCGCCATCGAGCCGCAGATGCTCGGGGCGCACGCCGAGCGTGACGCGCTGGCCGCGTTGCAGCCGTGTACCGTCGACGTGCGCGACCAGCTTTTCCGCGCCGGCCACGAGCGCCACCGTCACACGCCCCGGTTCGATCGACTCGACGGTCGCATCGACGAAGTTCATACGCGGCGAGCCGATAAAGCCCGCGACGAAGCGCGACTTCGGGTGGTGATACAGCTCGAGTGGCGCACCGCTCTGCGCGATGCTGCCGAAGCGCTCGGCATCCGCGCCCGCATGCAGCAGCACGATGCGATCGGCAAGCGTCATCGCTTCGACCTGATCGTGCGTGACGTACACGACGCTCGCATTCGCGAAGCGCTGATGCAGACGCGCGATCTCGACGCGCGTCTGGCCGCGCAGCGCCGCGTCGAGATTCGATAGCGGCTCGTCGAACAGAAACACGCCCGGCTCGCGCACGATCGCGCGGCCGATCGCGACGCGCTGTCTCTGGCCGCCCGACAGCGCTTTCGGATGTCGTGCGAGCAAGCTTTCCAGTTGCAGAATCCGCGCGGCTTCGCCCACCTTGCGCTCGATCACGTCCTTCGGCTGCTTCGCGAGCTTCAATCCGAACGCCATGTTGTCGAACACGGTCATGTGCGGAAACAGCGCGTAGCTTTGGAACACCATCGCGACGCCGCGCTCGGCAGCCGGCACGTCGTTGACGAGGCGGCCGCCGATATGCAGCTCGCCTTCGCTGAGGTCTTCGAGACCGGCGATCATCCGTAATAAGGTCGACTTGCCGCAGCCCGACGGGCCGAGAAACACGCAGAATTCATGCTGCGCGATCTCGAGATTCACGCGCCGGATCACCGGCGGATGTTCGCCGTAGGCCTTTTGCACATCGCTCAAACGAATCGTCGCCATGCTGTCTCCGCCTTGATTTAACCGCTTAAATTTTGGCCGAAATAAAACGCCCTGGCCTTGTGCCGGCGGCATTTAATCGCTTAAATTCGAGTTCGACGGGTAAAGTCATGGTGGATGTCTCCGTTACGTTTTTGAGAAAGTTAGCAATGTCGCAGGCCGTTTGCAACATTTGAATTGACCTCCCTAAATATGGGATAACTCGACATGGTCACGTTGTCCGAAGTCGCGAAACGCGCGCAGGTTACCGCCGCCACGGTCTCCAACGTGCTGCGCAATCGCGAGAAAGTCCGCCCTGAAACGGCTGAGCGCGTGCTGCAGGCGATCGCCGAACTCGGCTACCGGCCGAACCTGAATGCGCGCGCGCTCGCCGAAGGCCGTTCGTCGACGCTCGCGCTCATGCTGTCGAACATCTCGAACCCGTTTTACCCGGAGTTCGTGCTCGCCGCCGAGCGCGCGGCGCGCAAGACCGGCCACTTCCTGATGGTCTGCAATACCGACGACGATGCCGAAATCGGCCGCGCATATCTGAACCAGATTGCCGGCACGCTCGCCGACGGCGTGCTCGTGATGAACACGGACATCACGATCAACGACCTGTGCGCGTCTGCGACGCATAGCGCGCCGATTCTGCTCGCCATGTGGGAGCACCCCGAGTCGCCGCCCGAGCTACCGTGCATCGCAGTCGACTTCGCGCGTGCCGGCGAGCTGGCCGCGGGGCATCTGCTCGGACTCGGCCATCGCGAGATCGGCTTGCTGATCGGCGACGGCTGCGGCGGTTTGCAGGACGCGCGCTCGAACGGCTTTCGCGCCGCGATGCGCATGGCCGGCATCGAAGCCGATGCGGCCGCCGTGCTGCAGATTCGCGACTCGATCGACGCCGGCTTCGCCGCCTGCATGGAACTGATGGCGAACCGCCCGCAACTGAGCGCGATCTTCGCGACCAACGACCTGCTCGCGATCGGCGCGATCCAGGCGTTGATCACGCTCGGCCGCTCGGTTCCCGACGACGTGTCGGTGATCGGCATCACCGACATTCAGCTCGCGCATCAGGTGCATCCGGCGCTGACCACGGTCGCGATTCAAACCGCGGCTGTCGCGGAGCTTTCCATCGAGAGCCTGATCCGTTTGATCCAGACGCCGGAGCGGCAGCCGTCGATGGTGCTCGGGCCACCGCCCGAGCTCGTGGTGCGCGCCTCGACCGGGCCGCGCAGGAAACGCTGACGCGTTAGGGCCTGTTCACGCTAATAACGGGCTTGCGAACGTGCATTTGCGCGCGTAGTGCAAGGAGAGAGGAGCGCCGTTTGGCCGAGCCAAACAAGCGACGACCGACGCCGCAATACGGGCGCAAAGGCACGTTCCCCTGTTTTAAAAAACCTTCAAGGGGCTGGCCGCCAGAAGGGCCGATCGCCGCGTCATGCTCCTTGCGAATACGTCGAGTATTCGTTGCGTCGCAATCCTTGCGCTCGGCCCTTCTGGCGGCCAGCGCAAGCCCGTTATTAGCGTGAACAGGCCCTAGTTCACGCGCTCGGTCGCCATCCGCGTGACGATGTCGAACGCCTTCTGCGTCGCGCCGACGTCGGCCTTGCCCTGGCCGTGGATGTCGAACGCGGTGCCGTGCGCGGGCGTCGCGATCGGAATCGGCAAGCCGCCGTGCACGGTTACGCCGCGCCAGAAACCCATCAGCTTCATCGCGATCTGGCCTTGATCGTGGTACATCGTGACGACGCCGTCGAAGGCCTTCTGGTCGCGCGCGCGCACGAAGATCGTGTCGGCGGGAAACGGTCCCTGCGCGTCGTAGCCGAGCTTGCGCGCGGCCTCGACGGCCGGCGCGATCACGTCGATCTCCTCGCGGCCGAACGCGCCGTTGTCGCCGTTGTGCGGATTGAAACCACATACCGCGATACGCGGCTGCGGATGGCCGGCTCGCTTCAGGCCTTCGTGAATCAGCCGCACCGCGCCGACGATGCGCTCCTCCGACAACTTCGCGCTGACGTCCTTCAACGCCATATGCGAGGTCACGCGCGAAGTCCATAGCTCGTCGAGCACGTTGAACTCGCAGAAGCTGCCCGTGTAGCCGAGCTGCTTCGCGAACCACTCCATCTCGTCGCCGGTTTCCATGCCGGCCAGATGCAGCGAGGTCTTGTTGACCGGCGCGAACAGCATGCCTTGGGTGACGTTGCTTTGCGTCAGCGCGAGCGCGTGCCTGAACGCGGCGAGACTATAGCGGCCGCCGTGTTCGGTCGCCACCGCACGCTCGAAAGCTTGATCGCCGGGCAGACGGAAATCGATCAGCGACGGCACGCCGTCGCGTTGAAACGCGGCATGCGCATCTTCGACCACGTCGTAATCGAAGCGCTGCTGCGCGATCTTCATGCCGGTTTCGAGCTCGCGCCGCTCGCCGATGATCAGCAGCTCCGCGCGCGCGCGGTTCGCCCGCTGCGCGAACAGACGCGCGATCAGCTCGGGACCGATACCGGCCGGGTCGCCAAGAAGGACTGCGATGCGTGGCTTCATGTGCTTTCCTCGGATCGGTCCACTCATTCGACGATGTTGAAGTCGGCAAGATACTTGTCGCTCAACTTGATGCCAAGACCCGGCACGTCGTCCGACAGTTGCAGATAGCCATTTTCCGGCTGCGGCTCGCCTTCGAAGATGTAGTAGAACAATTCGTTGCCAACTTCGACATCGAACACCGGGAAGAACTCCGACATCGGGCTCGCGGTGCTCGACATCGTCAGATGATAGTTGTGCATCTGTCCCGCATGCGGAATCACCGGCACCGACCACGCTTCGGCCATCGCGTTGATCTTGCGCGCCGCCGTGATCCCGCCCACGCGATTCGTGTCGTACTGGATCACGTCGATCGCGCGGCGTTCGAGCAGATCCTTGAAGCCATAGCTCGTGAACTCATGCTCGCCACCCGACACCGGCATCAGGTTCATCTTCTTCAACTCCTGATAGCCTTCGACGTCGTCGCCGATCACCGGCTCCTCGATCCAGCGTGGATTGAATTCGGCGAGGCGCGGCAGCATTCTGCGCGCGTATTCGAGCGTCCAGCCCATATAGCATTCGAGCATGATGTCGACTTCGTCGCCGACCAGTTCACGCAACAGACGCACCTGTTCGATGTTCTTCGCCATGCCTTTCGGGCCGTCTTTCGGACCGTAGCCGAAGCGCATCTTCATCGCGGTGAAGCCGCTGTCCAGATAGCTTTCCGCTTCGCCGAGGAAAGCGTCGCGATCATCGTTGTTGTAAAGCTTCGATGCATAGCACCAGATCTTTTCTTTCGTGCGCCCGCCGAGCAGCTTGAACACCGGCTTTTTCACGGCCTTGCCCATGATGTCCCACAGCGCGATATCGATCGCGGAGATCGCCGCCATGCCGATGCCTTTGCGGCCCCACGCGAGCGTGCGGCGATACATCTTCTGCCAGATGTATTCGTTGTCGAACGGGTCTTCGCCGATCGCGATCGGCGCGAGGTATTCGTCGATGATCTGCTTCGCGATGCGCGGCGCGAGCGCGCAATTGCCGATGCCCACGGTGCCGTCGTCGCATTCGACTTCGACGACGAGCCAGCCGTGAAAGCGGAACGACCCCATCGCATCGCCACGCTCGTACAGAATATCGACCGCGTTCGTGCAGAAATGCGCTTGCGGCGGCACGACTTTGCCTTTCCACTCGAAAACACGCGTTCGGATATGCTTGATTTTCATGTTCGACGATTTCCTTCAGAGAATCAGAGAGTCAGTGGCCCGGGCGTTCGCCGAGCGGGCCGCTGCGATGAGAGACGGAATGGGAGGCGGCAGGGGCGAAGCGGAACGTCAGCAGCAGCAATGCGCCGATCAGGCCGACCACCGCGAGCGAGAACATACCCGCCTGCGAAGAGCCGAGCGCGCGCTCGGCCAGCCCCTTCAGATTCGGCGCGACGAAGCCGCCCAGATTGCCGATCGAATTGATCAACGCGATGCCGCCCGCGGCCGCGGCGCCGCCCAGATAACCGGTGGGCAGCGTCCAGAACAATGGCTGCACGCAGACGAAACCGATGGCGGCGAAACAGAAGGCGGCAATCGCAAGCGTGACCGACGACGTCATCGCCGACGCGGCAATGCCGAACGCCGCGAGCGCGAGCATCGCCGCGGCCCAGATACGGTGATGACCGTGGCGGTCGGCGTAGCGCGTCACCCAGAACGTGCCGATGATCGCGGCGATCCACGGAATCGCTGTCAGCATTCCGACCTCGACGCCGACATGGCCGCCGCTTGCGAGCCCGGCGATGCGGGTTGGCAGATAGAACACGACGCCGTACACGCTCATCTGCACCGCGAAGTAGATCAGGCCGCAGAACAGTACGCGCGAATCGCGCAGCGCCGCGAGCACCGAAGCCGGACCATGCGCGAGCTTCTGGCGGTCTTCCTGGCGCAACGCATGATCGAGCGCGTCACGCTCTTCGGCATCGAGCCAGTGCGCCTGCACGGGCCGGTCGGTCAGATAGAAGTAAGCGACGACACCCACCACCGACGCCGCCAGCCCCTCGACGACGAACAGCCATTGCCACGGATGCATGCCGAACGGATTGCCCGCATCGAGCAGCAGACCCGAGATCGGGCTGCCGAGCAGGAGGGCGAGCGGGAAGCCGAAATAGAACATGCCCATCGTCTGCGAGCGCGTTTTGGCGGGAAACCAGTTCGACAGGGACAGGATGATGCCGGGAAAGAAACCGGCTTCGGCGATGCCGAGCAGCGTGCGCAGCACATAGAAGCTCGTGGCGCTGTCGACGAAGGCGGTGCACGCGGACACGATGCCCCACGTGACCATGATGCGGCTCATCCAGATGCGCGCGCCGAAGCGGTACATCAGCAAGTTGCTCGGTACTTCGAACACCGCATAGCCGACGAAGAAAATGCCGGCGCCGAACGCGAACGCCGCATCGCTCAAGCCCGTGTCGGCCTGCAGCACGTTCTTCGCGAAGCCGACGTTCGCGCGGTCGATGAACGCCAGTACGTACATCAGGATCAGAAAAGGCAGCAGCCTCGTGCGCGCTTTGGTAATCGCGCTGTCGAGCGCGGGGCTCGCGGTCATCGTCATGCGTCGTCTCCGGTTTTGTCTTGTCAACGCGAACGGCGTTGCGATTGGCCGTCCTGCGATAACCGCTAGTGTGCGAAACTATCCGATAACTGACCACTGAATAATTCGAATCGGTCGATTCGCTAAAGTTATCGCTCATGATCCCGCCCGCCTCCACCATTCGCAAACGCTTGCGCCTGCGTCATCTGCAACTGATGGTCGCGCTGTCGGAAACGGAATCGCTGCGGCGTGCCGCCGACGATCTCGCGATGACCCAGCCCGCCGCGACCAAGGCCTTGCAGGAACTGGAGGACACGCTCGGCGTATCGCTGTTCGTGCGCCATGCGCGCGGCATGGAGCCGACGATCTTCGGCGAGGCCGTGATGCGCTATGCGCGCGTCGTGTTCCAGGATCTCGACGAGCTGCGCGAGGAGTTGGCCGGCATCGAGGCCGGCGACATCGGCAAGGTGCGCATCGGCGCGGTGATGGCGCCGTCGCCCGAATTGCTGACGCACACGATCGTCAAGCTGAAGGAAGCGCACCCGCGCCTGCAGATGGCGGTCACGATCGACACCAGCGACGTGCTCGTGCAGTCGCTGCAACAGGATCAGCTCGATATCATGATTGGCCGGATTCCCGATGGTTTTCCGGCGCTCGATCTGAGCTTCGAGACGTTGGCGGAAGAGGCGCTGTCGATCGTCGTGCGGCCCGATCATCCGGCCGTGAAAACAGGCAAGCAAACGGGCACGCGGCCGAAGCTCACGGACCTCGCGCGCTATCCGTGGATCATCCAGCCGCATCCGAGCCCGATGCGCCAGGTCATCGATCAAACGTTTCGCGAGTCGCGCGTTGCGCCGCCGGTCAGCACGGTCGAGACGTCGTCGATTCTGACCACGCTGTCGTTGCTGCGCGACTCGGACATGCTCGCCGTGCTGCCGAGTTCGGTCGCGCAGTACTACGTCGCGCTCGATGCGATCGCCGCGATCGCGACGCCGCTACGCGGCCGGCTCGCACCGTATGGGCTGATTCTGCGCAGAAACCGGCGCATCACGCCGGCGATGCAACTGGTCATCGATTCGATTCGCGCGGCGTGAGGTTTTCTGCGAAGCGCAATTCGCCGCCCGCATTGATGTCCGCGAGATCCGGGTGAGCGCGAGCCGCGTCGAGCGGAATATCCGGCCGCATGAAGAAGGTCGCGACGATGCCGAGCGCGAGCAGTCCGAGCGAGCCCGCGAACGGCAGCGTCCAGCTACCCGTGCGGTCCACGATCAGGCCGAACACGATCGGCGTGAAAATCCCCGCAACCGCCGAGCCCGCATTCACGAGCCCGCTCGCGACACCGACGTGCCGCGGGCAGATGTCCATCGGCACGGCCCAGATCGGCCCGATCGTCATTTCGAGGAAGAAGAACGACAGGCTCATGCACGCTGCCATGACCGGCAGCGACTTCACGACCATCACCGGCGCGAGGAACACCAAAGCGCCGAGAAACGCGCAGATGATCACGTTGCGGCGCGCCGCGACGACGTTGCGCGTACGCTTCAACACGCGGTCGCTGAGCACGCCGCCCGCGGTATTGCCGACCACGCCGGACAGAAACACGCCCGCGGAGAACATCGCCGAGCTTTTCAGATCGAGGCCGCGACCGTGCATGAAGAACGTGGGCAGCCAGGTGAAGAACAGCCAGCCGGTCCAGCCGTAGCAGAAGTAGACGAGCATCGTTGGTGCGATGCGTTTGAGCAGACGCCGCCACGGCGTGGGCTCGCGCGTCGCTTCGACCGCGAATTGACGGACCGGCGGCAATTGCGTTTCCTGCTCCGCGGTCATATGGCGATGCTTGCGCGGGTCGTCGGTGAAATACCATGCGTAGACCACGACCCACACGAACGTCAGCGCGCCGACCGCGAGAAACGACACCCGCCACGACGAATACGCGACCAGCAGCGCGATCAGCGGCGGCGTAATCGCATTGCCGAGCCGCGAGAACGAATGCGTGAGGCCTTGCACGTAGCCGCGCCGGTTCGAGGGGAACCAGTTGGTCAGCGCCCGCGCCTGCGCGGGCAGCGCCGCGCCTTCGCCGATGCCGAGCAGCAGCCGCGCGCCGAACAGCGACGCGAGCCCGCCCGCGAGACCGGTCGCGACCGTCGCGACGATCCAGATGCTTGCGCAGGTCACGAGCGTGAGCTTCGCGCCGAAGCGGTCGCTGACCCAGCCGCCGATCACCTGGCACAGCGCGTACGTGTATGCGAACGCGGCGAACACGAGGCCGACGTTGGTATTGCTCAGATGCAGATCGTCGCGGATCAGCCCGGCCGCCGCCGACAGGTTGACGCGATCGAGATACAAGATGAACGACATCGCGCACATGAGTGCGAGAACCGCCCGGCTGACCTTGGGTCGCAGCATCGTCTCCTCCGGATTGTCGCGTGAGCCCGCGCCGATGCTCTGACGGTGGCGTCCGCTATGGCCTGTTTTGTGCGCACATTATCAGAAGCCGGGTGATAGTTGACCAATGAATTGTTTGGATACAGCGATCACTGGAGGTTATCGCTTTCATCCTTCGCCCATAGCCGAGCGTTGACTGTCAGGTATAGATTGGGGCTCCATGCGACCGACCCGCAGTACGGCGCAAAACTGATCAGCATCATTCGCTCACGCCATCTCGATCAATATGACGTCCGGTAGAACAGACAAAACCTTGAGGACACGATTGGTGACCTTCGCTCCGCTTCTCGCCAGCGTGCACGCAATGGCATCGGGGCAGACGACCGCCACAGCGGATCAGGCAGCGGACCGGGCAGCGAAAGTTACCCAGAGCCACCATCTATCCTCCAACCGCACCCAATGCCTGATGTTCGACGTATCCGATGAGAAGCGCTATTTCATCGTCGGGGTTCATGAGAAACACACCCCCGAATGCGGTGGCGATCCGGCTACCGCACCGGTGCTGTTCTTCCTGAAGATACGCAAGCGAGATGGCTACGTCGTCACCAATCATCGTGACGGGGATCATTTCGCGCCGCTCCCGCCGAAACAATGATCCCGGACCCGCCACCACCACGGCGGGTTCCGCCTCTGTTGCCTCGCACCCCGCACTGGTTGTGCTCGCTCTTGCCCAGCATGAACCTCGGGGCTCTACAGTGCTTCGTCATTCTCGCGGAGGTACTCAACTTCAGCCGCGCCGAGAAGCGGCTGCATACCGCGAAGCCCGCGCTGAGCCAGCAGATCCGCTCGCTCGACGAACTGCTCGGCACGCGGCGGCGTCGACCGCACGCGGCGGATCGACTCAATCACAACTTAACGCACATTGGATGTAAGCGCTATTGACCCGTACAACACTTGTTAGGACAATCGGGCTCAAACGATATTTCAACACGCCGGCCGTTTTCGACATCGTTCTTCGAATAGACGCGCGAACTGGTCTTTACCGTTCCACGCAAGAAGCCAAATTGATCCAGCACCGCTTTACCCGCTATCAGGCGAGCTTGGGCCAACTGGGTTGCGTTCTGTTCGCGTTCCTCAGCATGCCCACTTACTAGCGTTGTTTCCCTGGTTTTGTGATTCGCATATGTAATCTTTTGATCGACTACCCAGTTAGGGAAGCGCTGATTTATTCAGCTCGGTGGTCATCGTTGGCGTAGCTGAGGACGTTATAGAAGGCAACTCACGGAACAGACTCACACTGATGAAGAGGCAGATCGGCTTCGCCGAAGCGGAAATTGCAGGCAAGAAGCGAGTGACGAGGCGCCAACGCTTCCTCGCCGAGATGGAGAAGGTCGTTCCGTGGCAGCGCTTGCTGTCGGCAATCGAGCCGCACTATCCGAAGGGCACGCGAGGCCGCCCGCCGATTGGCCTGGAGCGAATGCTGCGAATCTACTTCCTGCAACAGTGGTACGGGCTGTCGGACGAAGGACTGGAAGACGCGCTGTATGACAGCATCGCGCTGCGAGCCTTCGCCGGCATCGATCTGGCAGTTGAGAACGTGCCTGATGCGACCACGCTGTTGAAATTCCGGCGCCTGCTGATCGAACACGAACTGACACGGAAGTTGTTCGACGAGATTGGCATCTCGCTGTGCGAGCGTGGGCTGATGATGAAGGAAGGCACGCTGGTTGACGCAACGATCATTGAAGCGCCGCCGTCGACCAAGAACGCCGGGAAGAGTCGTGACCCGGAAATGCATCAGACGAAGAAGGGAAACGAATGGCACTTTGGAATGAAAGCCCACATTGGCGTCGATGCCGATTCGGGCCTGATCCACAGTGTGGTTGGCACATCGGCCAACGTGTCGGATGTATCGCAAGCGCATGCCCTGCTGCACGGACATGAAGAGCAGGCGTTCGCCGACGCGGGCTACATTGGCGTAGACAAGCGCGAGGAAATGGCGGGCAAGACCGTGAAGTGGCACGTCGCTGCCAAGCGGGGAAAGATCAAGGCGATGCAGGACGGGGCGCTGAAGAACCTGGTGATCGCGGTCGAGCGAACCAAGGCGCAGATCCGGTCGCGGGTTGAGCATCCATTCCATATCGTCAAGAACCTGTTTCACCATCGCAAGACGCGATACAAGGGCTTGGCCAAGAACACCGCGCAACTGTTCAGCCTGTTCGCTCTTGCGAATCTGGTGATTGCGCGAAATCTGTCGCGATCGGTCCATGGGAGCAATCCGTCATGCGTATAAAAAATGCGAGCAGGGAGCCTCGTTTGCGCGTCCAATTCACCGAGTTGAGCATCGATTCGCTTCGTCATCCGGAAAATTCGACGGCATCTCGTCTGCAACTTGGGCAGTTGGTCCATTGATCAGCGCTTCCTTAGCAAGCCTTAAAACCTCATCAACGGAGATAACGGCACTATTTGGTGGAAAGTAGATATCGAAATTCTCGCCAGGCATACATGCAAAAACATGTCCCGATATCAGAGCCGAAATGATGACGTAAAGTTTACGCATTGTAGATAACGTATCCGGCGATGCTGTCAGCGTTATCGATTGCCTGTTCGGGATTCGTTCCTGCCCACGAAAGGCACTCGTTCATGAAGAGCACCAGTGTGTACCTCGAACCATTCTTCATTTTCGTCGGTCTTGAACCCGTATTTATTCCGATCATCAAAATCATTCATCCCTGATTGCCTCCGCAATATAAAACCTCAAGCTCGATTCAAAAATGGTCGCGATACGCTCGGTTTGCCCCTTGCGCATTCGTAGTTCCCGTTTTCACCCGCTCACCGTCAAGAATGATCCGGTAACGCACATTAGCGAGCGGTTTGCCGTCGCGATCTTTGAGCGCGTATTGCTCGTCGTGAGTGAAACGCTTCGACGCTGGCTCTGGCGCTGCCTTGCGTCCGCGGCAATCGCACGCCCATGCGTAACCGAGGGCTTCGGCCATATCGTAACCGTTTGAATACGACCGAAGCCTATCCAGCCGAAACCATTCGCCGGTTTCGACGTTCAGAGCCATGGCGGACGGCATTGGCGGGAAGTTTGAATATATTGAATATGTCACGCGGCAAAGCTGGCATTCTTCCTTGCCCCCGGCGTCTTCCTGTTTCTGTTGCTCCATTTGACCTCTGCTGGTTTTCCAGAACACACCCGACGAATTAACCATCTAAAACGAATCACAGTCAATGACTTTAATCTGAGATAAAACCGTTTTTACAGATACTCACAATCGTTGCGGGTATCTGATTTTCGGGTCCATCTTTCCGGTATCGCCGCTCAACAAGAAAAGACGGCATTGAGCCGCCTTCTCCGTCAGTGATCGACGCCGGTCAGTGCCAGCGAGAACCGCTGCCGCGCCCGCCGGTGTCAGTCGTCGGTTGGGAAGCCTCTCGGCTGATCTGATCGAGGACGTGCCACTGCCCGCATAACGCGGTTTGCCATAGCCGCGCTTCACGCATCGTCCTTCCCCGTGCGCGCGACGCTCAGCAGTTCTCTAACGCGTCGCGCGGATTCGACAACGGGCCGCCGGACCGCGCGACGGCCTGCTGTCTGTGTGGCATACGTTGCAGATCGTGCCAGTCGTCATCGAGCGCTCTTGCGTGAGCGTCCGCGCCATACGGCCATTCGACCACCACCGCGCGCAAGCGGGCGGCGCGCGAGCTTCTGTCGGCGCGATCGATATACGCATTGATCTGCGACGCCTCGTACCGCGCCGATTCCTCCGAATCCACGGCAATGAAGTCGTTCAGTCCTTCGATATGGACGCACCATAACTGTTCGCTCACGTCGCGTCTCCCACTACGTTTTTTTGGCCTGCCCGATCAGCCCAGTGACAGCCGTGCAAACTCAGGTTCGGCCCTCAGCCGTTCCCAGTTCAGATCAGCGAAGCACGGGCCTTGCGTCGCCTCGCTGAATTTGACGTCGTTGTGCTTGCCGTTCCACTCCATCACCTTGACCTGGCCGTTCGCGTCGACCGCGAGATCCCAGCCGATGCAGCGCGCAAACGGAATCTTCCTGTGCAGGCGTAGCACGGTGGCCACGCATTTCTCGAAACATGGGATCTTCAGGCCCGCAAAGCGCGCGCCCGAGTCTGGATGCGCGTCCACCGCGGCCCAATCGCTCATATACCCCTCGTCGCACAGTTCGCCCGTTTCGAGTTCGACCGGCACGCATATCTCGCGATCGCTCAGCACATGCGTATCGTCCGCTCTGCCGAGTCGCAAGTAGCAGGCCCGAATGGAAATGCGACCGGCCTCGTCCACCACGGTCGTGAAGCGCAATGTCGCCACCGGCTTCGCAGCAAACGTAGCGAACAGACTGTGCTGGTTGATGAACGTCTGAATCACGCCATTGCCGAGCGACCTGATGACCGCGGGGTCGAAGTTGGCACGGTCGAAGAAGTAGACACCGTTGCCCTGTCCGGAACCGTCGAGCTTGAATACGACGCGTTCGGTATGCTCGAACACGACGTCTGTCAGATCGCGCTCGGGCACCACGACGCCTTTGTCGGTAAAGAACAGCCCATTGGCAAAGTACGCGACGTCCGGCAATTCGTCGCCGTCGAAGATCAGCCGTGAAATCGGCTTGAGGCTCGAAATCTTGCCGTACCAGCCTTGCATTTGCGGCACGACGACGATGCCGTAGTAGTTGTCCGGAATCCAGCCTTCCTTGAAGGTGCCGCAAAACGCGGTATAAACGCGCAGCCAGGGTGCGTAGACCGGGTCGCCGAACACGTCTCGCGCATAGGTGTCCGCGAGCCGCAGCTTGTTCGGATCGGTCTTGCCATACCTGCTTTCGAGTCGCTCCAATATTTTTCTCGCCTGCAATTCGTGATCGTGGTGAAAGCGGTAAAGCGAGACCCGCTTCGCAGATCGTCTTACTATATTTTCAACTCCGGATAGCATCATGCTCAGTACGCGTTTGGATGATGAAGCCCCTTGAAAATCGTGGCCAGAATGATCTTCATGTCGAGCCAGAACGACCAGTTGCGCAGGTAGTACAGATCGTGTGCGACGCGGCCCTCCATCTTTTCCAGACGATCGGTTTCGCCGCGATAGCCGTTGATCTGCGCCCACCCGGTAATGCCGGGTTTGATCCGATAACGGTGGATATAGCCCGATACGATGTTCTGATAGAGATCGTCGTGTTCCAGCGCATGCGGGCGCGGCCCCACCACCGACATATCGCCGCGCAACACGTTGAAGAACTGCGGTAGTTCGTCGAGACTCGTGCGGCGCAGGAACGCGCCGACGGTCGTGATGCGTGGATCGTCGCGCGTGGCCTGTTCGAGAATGCCCGGCTTCTGCTCGTGCAGGCGCATCGTGCGGAACTTGTAGATCGTAAATACGCGGCCGTCGGCGCCTTTGCGACACTGCGTGAAGAACACCGGCCCGCGCGAACTCAGTTTGACGGCGATCGCGCAGCCCAGCAGTATCGGCGAGATCGCGATCAACGCGACGAGCGCGAACAGACGATCGAACAGGTCTTTTTGCACCAACGCCTTCGGCGGCAGCGGCGACGCGGCAAGATTGATCGTCGGCAAGCCGAGCAACTCGGTCATGCTGCCTTCGAACAGCGCAAGCGAGCGCACGTCGGGCATGAAGCGCACATTGATCAGGTCGTTGCGAAACTCCGCCACCAGCTTGAGAATCGCGCGCTCCTCGGTGAGCGGCAGCGCCAGCCACACTTCGCCGATCTGCTGTTCGCGCACGTAGCGAGCGAACGCACCCTGTTCTTCGAAGACCTGCACCGACGAGCGCGGCGCAATGCAGCAGCCGGGGTGCAGGTTATACAGCGCATTCGCGCGAAAGCCGGCCGCGGGCGACGTCTCGATCTTATGGATGATCTCGTCGCAATGTTCGCCGCACGCCGCCACCGCGACCTGCTGCAAGTTCATCCCCGCATGACGCATGCGCCCAAGCAACGCATGCGTGACCAGCCGGCCGGCCATCATTGCCGCGCCCGAAATGCCGGTCCAGTACACGAACCAGAGTCGCGACACGAAATCGATCCGGTGCAGCGAGAACATCAGCACCATCGCGCAGGCCTGCACGACGAGCCAGCCGAGCGCCACCTGGCTCGCCAGCACTCTTTTCGAGCGGCCACGCCACGATTGGTAGACGCCGAGCGCCGGAAAGACCGCGAGAGCGAACGCCGCGGCAAAAGCGACGAAGGCGAAATAAAAGCTCCGTTGCGAGCCGCCGTCGAAGCGGATCTGGGAGGCCGCAAATGCCCCAGCCACGATCATCGCGACGTCGAACGCTCTCGCCAGTAGACCAGTCAGCAATCGCATCACAGCCCCCTCATAGGACGTAGCAGGTCGACTCCGTCGCATCAGCCACAACGCCCGTACTTGTCGTCGAAACGAACGATGTCGTCTTCGCCGAGATAAGTACCCGACTGCACCTCGATGATCTGCAGCGGCACGCGGCCCGGATTTTCGAGCCGATGGCGAACACCCAACGGGATATAGGTCGATTCGTTTTCGCCAAGAAGAAACTGCTCTTGCCCGCGCGTGACGTGTGCGGTTCCACACACCACGACCCAATGCTCGGCGCGATGATGATGCATCTGCAACGACAGACGGCCGCCGGGCATCACGACGATGCGCTTCACCTGAAAGCGCTCGCCATGATCGATCGAGTCGTAAAAGCCCCAGGGGCGACGCACTTTTCTGTGCGCATCGGCCTCCGGCGACTTCTCGGCCCTGATCCGCGACACGAGTCCCTTGATATCCTGCACATGCGAGCGATCCGCGACGAGCACCGCGTCGTCGGTCTCGATCACGATCATGTTGTTGGTGCCGACGCAGGCGAGAAGCCTGCCTCCTTGCGAGCGTGCGTAGGTCGCGGTGGCCCCTTCGAACAGCACGCGCCCGCTGGCCGCGTTGCCGCAGTCGTCCTTCTCCATCGCTTGCCATACGGCATCCCACGAGCCGAGATCGGACCAGCCTGCTTCGAGCGGCACCACCACGCCGGAAAACGCCGACTCCGGTTTGCCAAGCTGTTCCATCACCGCATAGTCGATCGAGTCGGACGGCGAACCCAGGAACCCCTCGGCGTCCGGCATGATGCATTCTTCAGTCTTCTTCGCGTCGCGGTATGCCTGAACGCAGGCCGCGTGCATGTCCGGCTGAAACTGCTCGATGACGGAGAGCCAAACCGACGCTCGCACGACGAAGATGCCGCTATTCCACCAGTAATTGCCCGACGCGACGTACTGGGCCGCGAGTTCCGTCGCGGGCTTCTCGACGAAGCGCTCGATGCGGCGCGCGCCGTCTGGCAACGCGTCGCCGAGCCGGATATAACCGAAGCCCGTGTCGGGCCGTTCGGGCGGTACGCCTAGCGTGACGATCGCGCCATCGCGCGCATGCCTCGCGGCGATGTCCAGCGCGTGGTGAAGCGCTTCGAGATTCGCGATCGCATGGTCGGCGGGCATTGCGACCAGAATGGCGTCTTCGTCTTCCGCGCATGCCGTCAACGCGGCAAGCGTCAATGCCGGCGCCGTATCGCGACGCGCGGGTTCGACCACGATCCGCGCGGTCACGCCGATCTCGCGCGCCTGCTCGTAAGTGGCGAAATAATGTTCGGTTCCGCAGACGATCACGGGATCGGCCGCGACGTTCCATGCGCCATCAAAACCCGCCATGCGCCCCATGGTTGCTTGCAGCAAAGTCTGATTGCCGATCACGTCGATCAGTTGTTTTGGAAACTGTTCGCGCGACACCGGCCACAACCGGGTGCCGGAACCACCGGCGAGAATCACCTGCACGAGCGTCGGCAACTCCGCCTCGGCAGAATCCTGTCGTATCGTTTCGACATCCGCTGCGGCTGCTGCCGCGGTAACCTTGCCCATCGCTCACTCCTTCGCATTGAAACCGGCTCGGGAACGCGTTTCCCTCGAGGACACCGCATAACGCGGTGTGCCGCGATCCACGCAAATACCGTCTGATGTGATTCATGACAGGGCGTGCGCGTCAAACGGACCAGACCAGTAGTTCGGTTCGCAGTGAAAGATGCATGCGCCTACGGCGAATCCGGCTCGATCGGGAAGTACGGAAACGACTGGCCGAATCGCAATGGTCTGCTCGACAACGACGACCGGAAAACGATTGAAACGAAAGATCGAATGCGGCAAACGACCTGCATCGGATCTAGTCGACATCGTGCCCCGATGAATTCATCATAGTTAGACCAGATTGCGACGCAGCCCATCTGGCGCGAAGCGCGGAAGTTTTGGCGGTGCTCGCGGACTGGATTTAACAAGCTTGCGAACGAGCTTGCACTTCTATTGCAGGGCGCACGATTGGAAATAAGCAGCGACACGTGCTACCGTTTAATGAACGTCCCGTGGCATTCATGTCAAAGATAAACAGCGGTGTGATCCCCGCGCGGCCCACACTGTGAGTTTTCCGCTGTTCCAATCTCGCCATCATCCAGCGCATGGGCACAACCCCAACCGGCGCGCCATTCGTTTTTCTGGAGTTGCAATGGCCTATATTTCGCTAGTCGCACTTTTCCTGACGGTCACGAATTTCGTGCCCATCAGTGCGATCGGCTTTGTCCCGTTGCTATTGCTGGCATGGCGCTTTTACGGCCGCAGTTATCCCGCGTTCATCGCGCCGCTTACCGCTTTCACGGTGCTCGCGACCGTCTCGACGCTGCTCTATGATCCGCAGTCGTTCCTCGACTTCGACTTTTATCGGCGCGACGGCAATTTTTTCATTTCCTATGCGCCCATTTTTGCCGGTTTCGTGTATGCGCACCGCTGGGATCTGCACAAGGTACTGCGTGCGCTGTTCATTTTCGCGGTCGTCGTCAATCTGCCGATGTACGTCTACTACATCGCCACGAACGGGCTGTTCAGCATCTTCGTTAATCCGGCCGACAGTTTCGGCAGCTACTTCATTGCGCGCAACGCAGCCGGCGGCTTCCTGGCGATGCTGTTCTGTCTCGGCATAGCGTGCTACCTGCAAAAACGCAGCAAGCTGCTGATCGCGCTGCTCGCCTGCAATGTGCTGATGCTGTTTTCGACCTACAGCCGTGGCTCGCTGCTTGGCGCGGCGGCCGTTCTGCCCTATCTGTACTTTGGCCGCAAGCGCTGGATGCTCGGCACGCTGATAGCCGTGCTGCTGCTCGCCTCGGTCGCCGTCGCGATCTACCATACCCAGCCGAACGTCGACTACATGGGCTATACGTTCGCGATTCACGCCAATGACGCCAAGGTCAACAACCTCGACATTCGCTACGAGTGGTTGTGGCCGCGAGCGCTCGCGTATTTCGTGCAAAGCCCGCTCGTCGGTCTCGGCTTCGGCTCCTTCGACGACCACATCGGCAGCCTCACCTCGTACTTCCATCTGTTCGCGGTGCCGTCCGACATAGTGATCGAGCACAGCGACTCGCACGCTCACAACTCGTATCTGAATATCCTCGCCGAGCTCGGCGTAGTGGGCTTGACGCTGATCCTCGCGTTCTTCTGGAGATTGATCGAGTGGAGCAGGCAGGGGGCGGCGTATGCCGCGTTGGTCGAGGGCGGCCGCCAGTTCGCGGCGTTCCGCTTCGTGGAGATTTCGTCGGTTTGCCTGCTGGTGATGTCGGCAACCGAGCATCGGCTCGTTTCGCCCTCGAATGTATTGATTCTTTCTCTGGTGATCTCGCTGCTGCTAGCCGCGCGTCCGCTGGCGGCCACCGCATTCAGGCCCGGCCCGCGCGGAGCGCGCAAGGCGGGCATCGTGGGCACGCGAGCTGCGCAGCCCGTGCCCCAGCGCCCGACTCAGGGCGTAACGTCGGCAAGATGACGTTCTTCGGCCGGCAGCGACTGACTCGGCGCATAGGGAAGAAACTGTTCGACGCACGCATACGGAAGCCGCGCGTCGACGAAGCCCATCAGGGCCTTCTTGAAGTTTTCCGACGAAAACCGCTCGGCATTCCTGCGGCACACGCGTGCGTCGAATAGGGCTGCGTTGCTCTCGAACCGGGTAACGGCTTCGAGCAACGACGCGGTGCTTTGCTCACCGAAGAAAACCCCGGTGGGTCGCTCGAGCGGCAATCCCACCACTGATTCCAGCGCGCCACCACGGCCGAAGGCGATCACCGGCGTGCCGCATGCCTGCGCTTCGACCACCGAAATGCCGAAGTCTTCTTCCGCCGCGAACACGAACGCGCGCGCGCGCCGCAAATGATCGACCAGCACATCGGACGGCTGATGCCCGAGAATCTGGACGTTGTCGCCGGCCACCGCTTTGATCTTCTTCATCTCGGGACCGTCGCCGATCACGACCAGCTTGCGTTCAGGCGTTTGCGAAAAGGCCTGAACGATCAGATCGATACGCTTATAAGGCACCATCCGCGACGCCGTCACGTAGAAATCCTCTTTCTCCGTACCAATAGGCATGTTCACCAGGTCGACCGGCGGATAGATCACGGTCGATTCGCGCTGATAGGCCTTTCTGATACGCCGCGCAATGAACTGAGAATTCGCGACGAGATGATCGACGCCGTTCGCGGAGCGCGAATCCCAGCCTCGAATGTAATGAAGCAGCACGCGCGCCAACGCGGAGCGCAGCCCTGTGTCGAGATGGGATTCACGCAGGTACTGATGTTGCAGATCCCACGCATAGCGGATCGGCGAATGAATGTAGCTGATATGCATCTGGTTCGGCCCGGTCAACACGCCTTTCGCGACCGCGTGCGAGCTCGAAATGACGAGGTCGTAGCCTGACAGATCCACCTGCTCGATCGCAATCGGCATCAACGGTAGATAGGCGCGGTATCGTCTTCGCGCAAACGGCATCTTCTGGATGAATGACGTGTTGACGGACTTCCCCTTCACGCAATCGCGGTCTTCGAGAAAATCGACAATCGAAAAGACATCCGCATCCGGGAAGCACTCGATGATGTTCTTCAATACTTTCTCGGCGCCGCCGGACACTACCAGCCAATCGTGAACAATAGCGACTTTCACTTCGACCTCCTGTGACAATCCATCCAAACTCCCACACACCCACGCGCCACTTCAATCGTCCTTTGCGCCGCCCGCCTGCGTACTAAGCCCGCACACCACCCGCACCCGCTCGAGCGCACGCTCGGCGCCGGGCAACAGCCCGACCAGCTCGAGGCGAATCAACACGCTGAGCAGCGTCACCGACAGCGCCGCTTCGCCGATCACCCGAGCAGAGGCCATGCCAATCGCGCCAAAACGCGGCGCGAGAACGAGCGCCGCTGCGAGATTGACCAGCGCCGAGGCGACGCCGGCCATCGCGAGCACCCGGTCTTTCCTGCGCGGCACGAATACATAGAGCGCGACGAACTCGTTGAAAGCCGCGAACGGGAACATCCATGCAAACACCTGCAACACGTGCACGCTCGGCTCGAACGCGGCGCCGAGAATCAGCGGCAACACGAAAGGCGACAGCGTCAACGCGCCGCACAGCACGAGCACGCCATAGCCGAGCAGCAAGATGGCGCCGCGCCGCGTCGTGACATGCGCGCCCGCCTTGTCGCCCTGCGCGAGTTGCCGGGTTATCGTCGGAATAAAGACTTGCGCCGCGGGGGCCATCAGGCTGAGTCCGATCGTCGCGAAACGCTCGGCCGCGCCGAAATAGCCGACCTCCGCGGGCGTCGAGAACAAGGTCAGCAAATACGTCGACGATGCCGTCAGGACGGCGGAGCCGGACGAATAGCAGAACAGCATCGTCGACCGGCGCACGAGCGGCAGGACGCCGGCAAACGCCAGACGCGGCCAGCCGAGTTGCCACGTCGTCAAACCGTAGGCAATGATCAAGGACGCGATACCCGCAATCAGCAGACTCGCCAACACCCATACGGCATCGTTCGGTCCTTTGACGAGAGTCAGCACCAGCACGAGACTCAGCGCGAAGCCGAACACTTCGATCATGATCGGCGTTCGAATGTGTTGCCGCCCCTGAAACAGCCAGCCGAGATTGCATGCCGACACGATACCTAGCAAGGTCGCGAGCAGGCCGATCAGCGGCCGCTCCGACAGTAACGGTGAACAGAACGTCGCAATGATGCCGATGCCCGCGCCGATCACGGCGAGTGTCAGCCGCGCGCTGACATGCAGCGAATAGATCGCATTGCATTCCTGGGTCGACTGCGCTTTCGCCACCTCGCGCATGCCGACGAATACAAAGCCGAAGCCGACGAGCATCCATATCGCGTTCATCAGCGACATCGACGCGAGTACCCGGCCGTATTCGGCCACGCCGAGCACCCGGCCATAGAACGGCACGACGATCAGGAGGTACACGTACCTCATGAAATAACCGGCGTAAACAAATACGATCAGGTTGGCGCTCGTTCGTCTATCCATGCCGTCCTCCTTCGCCTCAGCGTCCTGCGACGCGACGGCGCGCGAGCGGGTTCGCGATATAACGCACCGCGAAATCCGACAGCGGCGAATAAGGCACGAGACACAGGCTCGACAGTACGAGCGTGCCGAGCTTCTTCTTCAGGCTCCAGAACGGATTTGCAATGATCGTGTGCAGATAGTTGCGCGAATCGAGGATCATCCAATGCCAACGCCGGAACAGGGTCGCGCGATAAACGGAAGAGCAGAATGTCGCTTTCTCGTGTGAGAAGTCGAGAAATGTTGCCGGTAGCTCTATGTCGAGCCGATCTTTGGCGATATTGCGCAGAATGGCCCAGCGCATGTTGAACGCGCGCGGTGCTTTCGTCAGTTGTTCCGAGTTCGCGAACGACACCGTTTCACTGCCCGCGTTATGCACCCGGTAGCCGCCTAGCGACTTCGACAAGGTCGCGATCGGTCCAGCCAGCGCGACGCCATAGATCGCATAAAAGTCCGCGCCATAGCGATTCACACCCTCTTCGGGAACCGGGAAGATCTGCTTGAGCGCGCTCACCCGGTAAGCATTGCCAGACGCGGGCGGGGACGGATAGAGCCACCCACCGCGCAGCAGCCTGCCGCAGTCGTGTGGCGGCTCGCTATTCGGCACGTAGGCGCCCGTCAATGCGCCTTCGTTGTCAATCACGTCGAGCCGGAATTGCACCTTGGCCCACTCGCCGCCCTCGAAAAAGCGCATGACTTCGGTAACCGCGGATGGGTACAGCACGTCATCGGAATCGAGAAGGATCACATACTCGGTGGTGAGCGACGCGATTGCATAGTTGTAGGCGGATACTTGCCCGCCGTTTTTCTTGCACAACGTCAGTACGCGATCGCCATAGCTTTCGATGATCGCGCGCGAACCGTCGGTCGAGCCATCGTCGACGACCATGACGGTGGTCGCCGGATAATCCTGCGCGAGCGCCGAGTCGATCGCCGCGGCCAGATAGTGCTCGTAGTTGTAATTGCAAATCGCAATGGTGACCTGCTTCATGATGTGTCAACGCTATCCGTCAGGTTCGATCCGCCGGCTCCCGGCGGTCGTCATGCTCGCGAAATATCGCTATGCCACTGCCTGCGTCACACGACGCACCACGAGATAAGCCAGATGTTTGGGCGGATTATTACCAGCGCCGTTCACCTGGTCGGGTACCTTGAATCGCACGTTCATCAAATCGCTGTCCCAACTCAATGCAACCTTGTCCGGTGCGCTCGCCTCGCCGCTCAGCGCATCGATGAAATCGACCTGCACCGCGTGCGAGCGCAGCGGCTGCAGCCCGCCGATGGAAATGTTCTGCCAGCCCGCGTTGCTGCTCACCTGCATCACGAGGTCGTTGCCGGAAAGCAAGGCATTTGCAGCAACACCCGGACCGCATTGCAGCGGCTTCGAAAAACCCGCCAGATGCCCACCCGCTGTTTGATGCAACACGACCAAGCTTCGACCGGAAACGTTGTAGGTTCGTTCAGGCGGACCGGGATGCGTGAGACGAAAAGGTTCATAGCCGTCCCAGTGATAGATCATCGACAGGTACTTGTTCGGGTCGTCCCAATTCCTGCCGAGCGCCCACACCGCGAAGTCGAAGAAATAACGCGGCAAATAGTGCGGGTCTTTCATGTACTCGTTGCCGATCTCCGTTTGCCAGATGCCGCGCGCGGGACCGCTCTTCACATATCGCTGGTACAGCGATTCCATATCGGCAACCGGCAAGTAGTGCGTGTCGATGTAGTCGACCCAATCGAGCATGCGCTCTTTCAAGACCGGACTGCGATATTCGAGCCAGCGGTGGAAGTTATCGAGGCCGCCCTGGTCCGGCCAGCCGCCATACACCACATACGCGCGATAACTGCGAATGACGCGGGCCGCCGGAATATGAATCCGCTCGACGTAATCCTGCATCGCGCGTTCGTACGGTTTCGAGCGTTTTTCGTCCTTGCTGAACTCCGGGCCGTGCCAGAAGACGGACTGAGGCAAGCCGCCGGACAACTTGCCGGCCGCCTCGTTCCAGATCTGGAAATAGCGCAGGTTATAAGGCGGCGCTGAATACTTACGGACCACCGCGTCGACATACCGCTTCCACGCGTCCACATCGACCGGTGCCGAATTGCTGTCACCCGGCACACTCGCATTCCATCTCGGCGTATAGCCGAGCAGCAGCAGCGAACCGATTCCATTGCGCTCGTTTCGCAACAACACCGACGGCAGATCGCTTTGGAACGCCGAGCCCGTTTTGTCGATGCGCATCGCCTCGCCGGGCCCATGAGGCTGACCGGGGCCGACCGTGTCGCGCCCCCAGCTGATGCCCATCGCTCGCCACATCTCGATGTCGGCGGCCGATCCGGCCCAGCCGTTCGTGCCGATCAGATCGGTGATCATGCGAGCGCGCGCGTTGGCGGTCGGTGCGTCCCGTACCAATGCGACAGCGGGCCTGATATTCGACAACGGCGCGGCCGCACCCGCCGCCAACGCGGCGAGTGTGCGCAATGCACGTCTTCTGCCAGCACAGGTCTTCATGCGATCCATGTTCGTGCCCACCCATCGCTAGCTCGCGGACGCGCGCGGCGCCAGTTCTGGCAGCCGCTCGCCGGTCTTGACATCGAGGATTTCGAGCACCTTTTGCGCCGCGCCCTCCCAGCGAAACTCGCGCGCATGCAGCAGCCCCGCGCTGCGGTAACGTTGGCGAAGATCGGCGTCGCTCATCATCTGCGCGATCTTTGCGGCGATGTCGTCCGCGGAAGTCGCGTCGCAGTACATTGCGGCATCGCCGCATGCTTCGGGTATCGACGTGCGCGCCGACGCGATCACCGGACAGCCGCAATACATCGCTTCCAGAGGCGGCAGGCCGAAACCTTCGTATAACGACGGAAACACGAGGCAGCCAGCGCTCTCGTACAGTGCCTTCAGCTCCGCGTCCGACACGAAACCTGCCCACACGACCTGCCGCGAATGCACAGGCTGCTCGACGCCTGCACCGCTGAAGATGCGCGGATACTGTTTTCCCACGATGACGAATTTGACGTCGCGCAGATGCCCGAGCCGCACGATCGCATCGAGCACGCCGCGCAGATTCTTGCGCGGATCGAGACTGCCGACGATCACGCAATAGGCGTCCTTGTTCAATTCGAGCCGTTGCAGCACCGATGGGTCGGCAACGATCCGGTCGAAATGATCCGCGCCGGGCGCCACCACTTTCACACGCGATTCGTCGATTTTCAGGTGATGGCAGATCCGCATTTTCGAAAACGTCGAGACCGTCAGAACGATCGGATGCGTGCGCGGCAAGAGCGCGAAACAAATGCGATACCAGAGCCGGAATTTCCTCGAAAAGCCTTGCGGCACGTCAAAGACGGCCATGTCGTGAACCATCACGACCTGACTGTGCTTGAACAGCGGGTTCGTATTGCACAGACTCAGCAGCGTGATGCCGCGTGCGGCGACTGGCAGCGTGATCTGCTCCCACAGCGTGCCGCGCAGCCACGGAAAGCGCCGTTGCGGTTTGAGCAGCGCCCCCGGCTCGACCGCGTTTTGCGGCACGAACACTTCCGGTTCGTCACCGGGCGCGGCGCGCATCTGCATGGCCCGCGTCAGCTCATACGCAACGCGTTGAACCCCCGTGATGGACTGAGAAGTAAACTTTCCGTTGATTGCAAAGGCCATCTGGTTCTCCGTTTTACGCCATCGCGAACGCGCTTTACCGCGGTTGGGGTCTCCACACGCTCAGGCGCCCCGCGGCGCTTGCTGTCCAACGTCGTTTTCGCCGAAATCGCTGGCATAGTTCGTTTCGTAGCCATAGTTCTTCGTGCTTCGACGCAGCGGAATGCCGTTGAACACCGCGCCCGCGATGCGCCCTTCCGCGCGTTCCACCTTTCTGAGCGTGTCGGCGATCTCCTCCTCGCTTTGCATGCCCGAGCGCAGCACGAGCAGAGATGCGCCCGCCTCGTTCGCGACGATCGAGGCGTCGGTGACCGCGAGGAAAGGCGGCGTATCGATGATCACCAGATCGAACTGGCTCGACAGCCGCTCGAGCACATCCTTCAGGTGCGGCCGCATCAGCAGCGCGGCGGGGTTCTCCGGGCGCACGCCGCATGACAGGAACGTCAATCCTTCGATGCGGGTCGAGCGCAGCGCACTGCGGAGCGGCAGGCGTTCGGACAGTACTTCGGAAAGGCCTCCACGATTGCTCTCGTTGAATAGCGAGGCGAGATGACCGCGTCGCATGTCGGCATCGATCAGCACCACCCGTGAGCCGATTTCAGCGTGAAGGATCGCCAGATTCGCGGCGACGAAGCTCTTGCCGGCCGACGGCGTGGGCCCGATGATCATCACGATGTTGTTGCGTGCATGCGCGAGATCGCGCGTGACGGCGGTCCGTACGCTGCGCAGCGCTTCGACCGACGTGTCGTGCGGAAAGCGCGCGGCGAGAATCCTGTTCTGGACGCCGGAATCGAACTGTATCTCGTGCAGACTCTTCTGCATCGGCGGATGGCCGCGCCCGGCTGCTGCCGGCAGCGATTTGCGCCCCGCGGTCGCATCGCGGTCGAGCAGCAGTTGCTGATGGCTGAACAGAATCTCCCCAAACACCGGCACGCTCATCTGGCGCTCGACATAGCGCGGGTCGGTCACGCCGATCATCACGTGGCGGCGCATGAAGACCAACGCGACGCCGGACACGATACCGAGCACCAATCCGCCGCCGAGCACGAGAATCGGCTGTGGCATGACCGGCATATGCGGTCTGATCGCGCGATCGAGAATATGCGCGCCGCCCGTCGTGCTGGCGCGGCGCACCTGCAATTGCTCGGCCTTCTGCACCATGCCGAGATACACCGTTTCCGCGACCTTCTGAGCGCGGATCAGATCGACGCTCGCGCGTTCCGACGCGGGCATGCCGTTGAAATGGTCGGAGAATTTCGCTTTCGCTTCTTTTAATTGCGCCAGTTGCTCGTCGACGTTCTGCACCCAGCGGCTCTGTCCCGTATAGCGCTCGAGCATTTGCGTGCGCTGCAATTGCAGCGCCGCGATCTGCTTGTCGAGATCGAGGCCGCCCTGCAAATAGGCTTGCGCCTCGTTGGTCGGCTGCATCGATTGCGAGCGCGACCGGAAGTTCTTCAGCGCTTCCTCGGCTTTTCGCAATTCGCCGAGTAGACGCGGGAGTTCGCCGTCAATAAACGCGAGCGTCTGCGTGTCGTTCGCTTGCCGGCTCGCCACCGCGGATGCGAGGTATTGCTCTCCCAATGCATTGGCGACGGCCGCGGCTTTGTCCGGACTCTTGTCGCGGTACTGGATTTGCATCAGCCCAGAGTCTTTCACCTTGTCGCCAATCTTGACGAGACTGGTGAAGCGCTTGATGGCATCGAGCTCATTCCAGCGGATCACCTCGAACTTCGTGCCCGGCCGCGCAGCGAGTTCCTTCACGAGCATCGACACGCCGTTCTGCTTGAGCGGCACGCCGACCGTGCCACTCGCCAGCAACTCGCCGGACGGGCCGTGCAATTCGAAGGCGCCATTGTCGAGCGCGGTCAAGGTCAGCTTCTCTTCCTCGAGTTCGCGCGGCACGTCGAGCGCGGCGATCTGCACACGCTCGCCGCCCCATGCAAATGATTTCAGCCCGAGCCACGGCGCCGCGGGCTGTCCCGGTGTAGCGAATTTTTCGGCGATGTCGCCGAGAACCGGAAGCTTGTGCGGCTTCACCGAAATGTCGAAACGGAACTGGTCCATCACCGGCTGCAAAACTGCACGGCTTTCCATGACCGCCATTTCGGTTACCGACGACGGCGTCGGTGGCGGCAACAGTTCCTGGTTCTGCAACGCGAGTCCGAGGGCATTTGGCTCGGGTGGGTCCACGCGAATGATTACGTCAGCGGAATAGATAGGCGTGGCAATCAGAAGATACGCGACCGCGAACGTGAGGACGACGACCGTCGTCACCACGATCTCCCAGATGTGGTCGCGCATTAGCGTGAGCATCGCGCGGGCACTGAGTTGTCTACGCTCGGTATCAACAGCGGGATAGAGCGAGTTTTGCGGATAGTAATCCACCGGTCTGATCCTTGCAGGTTGATGAAACAAAACGATCGGCGATCGCTTTGCGTCGCCACGTCGCTATTTATGCCGCCGGCCGGATAGACCCTCGATTGGCTGGCAGCACGGCGAAGCGACGTGCTGTGTCGGGTTAGGTCGGGGAGCCGTGTTCGGGACCTCTCGAACCACGGAAGGCTACACAGCTATTGCTTATCCACCGCGGTATTGCCGATTGTTCTTCTCACGAATCAGCAAATGCGAAGCCCGCCATTCACGTAATCCGCGATTGACAATTTCTCTCTCGATGTTGCGCTGAAGCATAGTCCGCAAAGGATCGAGGCATTCGCCGGCGGCCCAAAGTAGGGTGCTATTGGCCGATAATGCGGAGCCTTTTACAAATGAAACAGAAGCCGGAAAGGCTTGTTGCGATCTGCAATTGCTGTAACAGAGTAATACGAGAGGCATCGTACATCGCGACAGAACGCCAATTGCAAGGCTCAAGTGCCAGGAATGCCCTTGTTATCCCGCGAATCGCGCCGAATCCAAGCCACTCGGCGCATTCCGCCGATGCCCCAGCATTTCGCTTGCAAGAATCGCGCTAATTGATCGGGAAAAAAATTCCGTGCAACGTTAATTAGTAGCACGCATTTCTGCGAATAGCGAGGTAAGAATTTCTTGAATCCTGACGATTACGCCAAAACACCCACGCATGCCGGCCAAGCTCGTCTCGCCCAAATCGATGCGCTAATCTCAATGCGTAGATTTTCCTGACTGGAGAAGCTCGCGTGATGAAGCACATTGGTCTATTCGTCTTTCAGGATTGTTCGATGGCAAGTACCGGCGCGATCGGCGACGCGTTCCGGCTTGCCAATGAGTTCAAGAGAACGGCTGGCGAAGAGGCGCCATACCGGTTTACCGTGGTATCCGACGGCGGCGGTCTGGTGACCAGTTCGTCCGGCATATCGATCTGGACGCAAGGCCTCGAACGCTACTGCCTCGCTGATTTCCATGCGCTCTTCGTGGCCTGCCGCGACGTCACCGAAGTCGCGGAATCCAACGACCGCTTTCTGTCGTGGATCTCGCTGCAAGGATCGATTGCATCTTTCGGCATGCAACAGGGTGCGAATCTCGCGGTCGTCTGCAACGATCCGCTGCAATCGATCGTGCCGATTTTTCTGTTCGACGACAGCGGTGACGCCGCGCGCACGCAAAGCAATGTGACGCCGACCGATCTCGCGCTCGCGCAGATCGAACGCGACATCAATACCGACACTGCCCGCAAGATAGGCCGCATCCTGCAAACCGGCTACGCCGAGAAAAGCCGCTCCGAGTTCGACGACGTCAACATCACGACGACGACGGAGAAGATTCGCGAATCGGCGCGCTGGATCAAGGAAAACTACAGCAAGGCAATTTCGGTTGCGCAGGCGGCCGAATCGGTGGCGATGAGCAAGCGCAATTTCCAGCGCCGCTTCAAATGCGAGTTCGGCATGACGCCGCTCGAATATCTGCTGCGCACACGCTTCGAGATCGTTCGCTCGATGCTGAAGAACACCGATCTGCCGGTCGACAAGATTGCGCGCCGCTGCGGAATGGGCGACGGTAATCGGCTTGGGCGGCTATTCAAGGAGCGCTATGGTATGTCGCCGACGCAATTCCGCGCGCAACAGCATGTGGATGCGGACGAACGCTGGCTGACGCCGGAGGAAAGCTGGAGTGCCGCGACCGAGATGTTGCGGCAAGCGCCGCTGACGCTTTGATTTCAATTCCCGTTACTCCGAGGACGACTCGTCGACTCGACCGCAAAGGGATTAGAACATGACGATCATCAAATCCGCCGAACTGGCCGCGCAGGATGCGGCCGTCGCGCCGAAAAACATGGCCTCCCTACACTCCGGTGACAGTGCTCTGGCCGCGCCCTGCCGGCAGCCGGGCTTGCACACCGGTGCGCATTCGGCGCACGGGCAATCGCCATCTACCGCGAGAAAAATCAAGGAAGCGGCGAAAACGCTATTGCCGGACGCCCTTTTCCTAAGCCTGTTACATCACAAATGCATTGGCCGCTATCCGAACCTGATTCGTCCGGTGACGTTCAATGAGAAGATCCTGCAGCGCAATCTTCATCCTGATCCGCGCTATATCGACCTGACCGACAAGCTTCTGGTGCGGGAATATATTGCCCGGAAAATCGGCGACAAGCATTTGATACCGCTGATCGCAGCGCCCGATGCATTCACGCCCGAAGTGTTCGACGCACTGCCGGATGCTTTCGTAATGAAAGCCAATCACGGCAGCAGCTACGTCGAAGTGGTGAGAAACAAATCAGAGACCTCGTTCGAGAAGCTGAAGAAGCTCGCCGACCAATGGTTGCGCGCCGAATTCTATTACGTTGGGCGCGAGCGGCACTATCGGACGATCGAGCCGCGCGTTTTCTTCGAGCAGTTGCTGCTCGATCGGCGCGGCCAGATTCCGGCGGATTTCAAAATGCACTGCTTTGGCGGCCGTCCTGGCGGGCCGATCATCTATATCCTCGTGATCTCGGATCGATTCGGCAACGCGACGCACGGCGACGTGTACGACGCCGACTGGAATCACCTCGATATCGCAATCGGCGACTACAAGCGCAGCGCGTTGCCCGCTCCGCGCCCGCCGCATCTACAGGCCGTGCTCGATGTCGCGGCCCGTCTGTGCGAAGACTTCGACTATGTGCGCGTCGACCTGTATGCGCCGGACGACCTCGTTTATTTCGGCGAACTTACATTTACGCCCGGCGCGGGCGTGCTGCCCTTCACGCCGGACAGTATCGATTACGAGTGGGGCAAGCTGCTGGCTTGAATCCGCTTTCATTCGTAGCGTTTTGCGTCCGCCATCCGAGCGGGCGTGCCGGTCAGCGCTTTCAGCGTTTCGAAGCCGAGCATGCGCTCGCGCAAAGAGATGGAGGCGGAAAAGGCAAGGACACAAGCCTGGGCGGCGAGCGCCGCCCGCCATCAAGCCGGCGACATGCCGTTTTGCAGCTTTGCGCCGTCGGCCTCGCGCGAGGCCAGAAACGCCAGCAACGCCTGGGCTGCTTCACGCTGGCGCGCCACCGTGCAGATCGCGGCGGTGAAAGTTGTGGTGGACTGGGTGGCGGCCGGAAGCTCGCCGAGCACGTCGATGCCGCCCACGTGAATCAATTCGCTCATCTGCTGAAAGCCGAGCGCGACTTCTCCGCGCGCGACGAGCGTGCCGACCGGCACACCCGGCGGCGCCTTCACGATACGCGAAGCGATCTGCCCGGCAATGCCCCAGCGTTCGAACAGCTTCAGTAGATGCGTACCGCTCGGCCCCGTCGAGTAACCGATACTGCGCGCACCGAGAATCGCGTCGCGCAGCGCTGCTTCGGACGCGATGTCCGGGTGCGTTTCTCCGGCCGCGACCGCGACCGCGATGCCCGAGCGCGCGAGTCCGACGCGGCTCGCCGCCTCGACACAACCCGTCACCACGAGCCTCTCGATCGCGTCGGCGGCAAGCACGACGATGTCGAAGACTTCGCCATCCTCGACCCGGCGCGCCGCATCGACGCCGCCGACCGATTCGATCGCGACGCCTTGCCCCGTGCGCCGCTCGTAGAACGGGGCGAGTCCGGCCAGCACCTGGCGCATGGCCATCGACGAAATGCCGGTGATCGGCGCGCGCGTGGCTTGATCATTGATCATTGCGACCACGCCTGTCAGTCCTTGTAACGCAGTCCGGCCTGCTCGAGCGGCCCGCGCATGTTGTACATGTCGAGACCGAGCACCCCAGAGGCGAGTTTCGCGCGCTTCCCGGCTTCATTGGCCTCGCGCGCCGCAGCCTTGTCGAGCACGGCTTGCGCGGCGGCCACCGGCACCACGACCACGCCGTCCTCATCGGCAACGACGACGTCGCCCGGTGTGACCAACGCACCCGCGCACACGACCGGAATGTTCACCGAGCCGAGCGTCGCCTTGACCGTGCCTTTCGCGGAAATGGCCTTGCTCCAGACCGGGAAGTTCATTTCGCTCAGCACGCTGACGTCGCGCACGCCGGCGTCGATGATCAACGCATGCGCGCCGCGCGCCTTGAAGCTCGTGGCCAGCAGATCGCCGAAGTAACCGTCGGTGCTCTGTGCGGTGACGCCGGCGACGACGACGTCGCCCGGCCGGATCTGTTCGGCCGCGACGTGCAGCATCCAGTTATCGCCCGGTTGCAGCAGCACCGTGACGGCCGTGCCGCTCGCGCGCGCGCCGGTATAGATCGGGCGCATATACGGTTGGAGCAGGCCCGTGCGGCCCATCGCTTCATGCACGGTGGCCGAACCGAGCGCGCCGAGTTTCGCTGCCACCTCCGCATCCGCGCGCTGGATGTTGCGATAGACGACTCCGATTTCATACATGATCACAGCCCCTTCGTTTTCAGCAACGCGTCGAGACGCGGATAGACGCGCCGCGCGTTACCTTCGTAGATCTTGTAGCGCTGCTCCGGATTCATATCCGCGGCTTCAACGTAGCGCTTCGTGTCGTCGAAATAGTGACCGGTTTCCGGATCGACGCCGCGCACCGCGCCGATCATTTCGCTCGCGAACAGGATGTTGTCCACGGGAATCACGCGCGTGAGCAGGTCGATACCCGGCTGATGATAGACACAGGTGTCGAAGAACACGTTGTTCAGCAGATGGTCTTTCAGCAAGGGCTTTTTCAGTTCCTGCGCGAGGCCGCGGAAACGACCCCAGTGATACGGCACCGCACCGCCGCCGTGCGGAATCACGAAACGCAGCGTCGGAAAATCGCGAAACAGGTCCGAGGTCAGGCATTGCATGAACGCGGTGGTATCCGCATTCAGGTAGTGCGACCCGGTGGTGTGGAAGCACGCGTTGCAGCTCGTGCTCACGTGAATCATCGCGGGAATGTCGTACTCGACCATCTTCTCGTAGATCGGATACCAGGAACGGTCCGACAACGGCGGGCTGGTCCAGTGGCCGCCCGACGGATCGGGATTCAGGTTGATCGCGACATTGCCGTACTGCTCGACGCATTTGACGAGTTCAGGAATACAGGTGGCCGGATCGACACCCGGACTTTGCGGCAGCATCGCGGCCGGCACGAAGTTCTCGGGAAACAGCCGGCTCACGCGATAGCACAGTTCGTTGCAGATCGCGGCCCACGTGCTCGAGATTTCGAAGTCGCCGATGTGGTGCGCCATGAAGCTCGCGCGCGGACTGAAGATCGTCAGATCGAGGCCGCGCTCGCGCATCAGTTTCAACTGGTTGTTTTCGATCGACTCGCGCAGCTCGTCGTCGCTGATCTGCAATTCCGACCCCCTCGGCATCCCGGAAGGACTCTTGATGCCTGCGATCTGGCGGTTGCGCCACGTCTCCAACGCTTTCGGCGCGGTGGTGTAGTGTCCGTGAATGTCGATGATCACCGTGATTCCTCAGTAGATGAATTTATCCAGCGGCGCCCGCGAAACGCGCGCGCGCCGCGTTGCCTCACGCCTCAATGCGCGATATTCGGCTGCGCCACCGTTTCGGCGCCGCCCACACGCTGGCTCACCAGGATCGCGATAGCGGCGAGTGCGGCGGGGATCGCGAGCATCGCCAGGATCGCGCCGAACTGCCAGCCGAAGCCGAGCAGCGCGCCGCCGATCGCCGAGCCGAAGATACTGCCGAAGCGGCCCATGCCGAGCATCCAGCTCACACCAGTCGCACGCGCAACGGTCGGGTAGCGGCCGGGTGCAAATGCGTTCAGACCGGTTTGCGCGCCGCTCATGCAAAAGCCCGCGGCAAACACCAGCAATGCAAGCGACGAAGACAGCGCGCCGATGTGGCCGAGCCCGAGCACGCACAGTGCGCCGCCGATATACGCGGCGCTGATGACCGGCGCCGGACGCGCCTTGTCCATGAGCCAGCCGACGAGGATCGCGCCGATCGTACCGCCGATCTGGAACATCGCCGTGACGTTGGCCGCGGTCGTGACCGACAGACCCGCATCTTTCATCAGCGTCGGCAGCCAGCCGGTCAGCAGATAGATCACGAGCAGGCCCATGAAATACGTGACCCACAGCGCGATCGTCATCGAGCCATAGCCTTGCGAGAACAGCACGCCGATCGGCTTGCGCGTGGGCAGCGGCGGCTCGTTCGACACGAACACTTCATTGCCCGCGAAGTGCACGCCGCACACACGACCAAGCACCTTGCCGATACGCTGCGCGGGCGCGCCGCGCACCGCGAGCAGACGGGCCGACTCGGGCAGCAGCCAGATCTGGAACGGGATCAGCACGAGCGGCAGTGCGCCGCCGAAAATCAGCACCGCGCGCCAGCCGTGAACCGGAATCAGCCAGCCGGCCGCGAAGCCGATCAATGCCGAGCCGAGATTGAAGCCCGTGAACATCACGGTGATCAGCAGCGCGCGCTTGCGTTGCGGTGCGTACTCGGACAGCAGCGTCGTCGAGTTCGGCATCGCGGCGCCGAGACCGACACCGCTGAGCAGACGCAATGCTGCCATCGAAAACGGCGATTGCGCGAACGCAGTCGCGATCGTGAACACGCCGAACAGAAACACTGACGTAATCAGCACCCACTTGCGGCCGATGCGGTCCGATGCCGGACCCGCGAACAATGCGCCAATCACGAGACCGATCGGCGCCGCGCTCATCACGAGTCCGAATTCGGGGCGCGAAATCGCCCAGTTATGAATGATGGAAGGCGCGACGAAACCCATGATCGCGACGTCCATGCCGTCGGCCGTCACGATCAGAAAACACAGCACGACCAATAGCCACTGGTAGGGCGAAATCGACCGTTCGTCGATGAACTTCTTGATATCAATCCTGTTACCGCTGGTAGTACTGGTCATCAAAACTCTCCTGTCCCCTTCATTGGTCTCATCGCGCGCTCGAAGCGGGTAGCTTCGCAAAGTACGTCGACTCGGTAACCATCGTGGCGATGGGCCCCTACACGGCTTACTCAAATAACTGGCGTGAAGGTACGTTTCGTCCTTCGCGGGCCAAAGCGCGGGTTAACCATCGGGTCGATGCGAGTATCCGCATTCTCAGCGTTCCGCATAGCATCGGCGAAGCCCGTCCGATTCGCGCAAAGCCCCACTGGACAAGCGTTCAAACCAGAGTCACGGCCCTTCGAAGCGGGCTTTTCGAACGCCTGCTGGTGCACACCCTGATAAACAGAACAGATGAAGCGGGAATGAACTCGCATAGAACGGCACTGAGACGCCCCGCTTTTCCGATCAACATGGATGCGCCGCGCTGGTAGCGGATTTGCCCCACACAAAAAGGGCACAAAAAGAAAAAAGCGGCATGACCGTGCTACGGTCATGCCGCTTCGGGCTGAGCCGGCCTCGCGAGACCGGCTGGTACTCAATTACCGTTGTGCGCTACCCGGCTCAGGGTGCTGCGACCACCGAACCTTCCGCGCTGCAACCTTCGAGCCAGCGTCTGCCCGTAGTCAGGAATGTCGTATGCTGCGTTTCCCATGCGGCGGGACGGCCTTCCTGCGCGATGTGCGTCGTCATTGAAAGTCGATAGCAAGAACGAAAAGATTTCAGACACGACGGAATAACCGTCGATCGATCGCGTTACCGCTTCGGGCGCAATGCCAGTCTGACGCTCGCAGCGTACCTCGTCGCCCGATCCTGCCTGCGGCCCCATACCGGCGCCGACGGCATCCCGTTGACGGCTCCCGCGGCACCGGAATGATTGTCAACGAGCATGGAGTGGCCTTGAGGCACAACATGGTTCAACCCGGATGGGTGCGAATTACGCACTGGATCAATGCTGTCGCGGTCGTGCTGATGGTAATGAGCGGCTGGCAGATCTACGACGCGTCGCCGATCTTTCCCGCAATTGAGTTTCCACCTTCGATCACGCTTGGCGGCTGGCTCGCCGGAGCGCTGCAATGGCATTTCGCAGTGATGTGGCTGCTGGTCGCGAATTTCATCGTCTATCTGGCGCTGAATCTGGCGACCGGACGCTTTCGACGCAAGCTGCTGCCTGTCCGGCCGAAACAGTTGGTCGCCGATCTGCTCGCCGCGCTGAGCGGGCGCCTGAAACACGACGACCTCGCGCACTACAACTCGGTGCAAAAGCTCGCCTATCTCGTCGTGATCGCCGACATCCTGCTGATCGTGTTGTCCGGGCTCGCCATTTGGAAGTCGGTGCAGTTCCCGCTGCTGCGCACGCTGATGGGCGGATATGACAACGCGCGCGTGGTGCACTTCATGTGTATGAGCATCCTGGTGGCGTTTTTCGTCATTCACGTCGCGATGGTTGCGCTCGTGCCCCGCTCGCTGCTGTTGATGCTACGCGGACGGTAAATCATGACGATCCGAAAACGAACCGCGCAACAAGGCACCTTCCTCGCGACGCATGGCGAATCGATCATTCGCGATGCTCAGCGCGAACTCAAATCGCCTGCGCGCCGGCTGTTCGGCCGGCGGCTGCTGACGTTAGGCGGCATCGCGCTGCTGTCCGGTTGCGATCTGACCGACGACAAGGCGGTGAATACCGCGCTGCGCCGCATCTCGTTCTTCAACGACGACGTGCAGGCACTGCTGTTCGATCCGAACAAGCTGGCGCCCACGTATCCGGCATCGATGATCACACGGCCGTTTCCGTTCAATGCGTTCTATGGCGTCGACGAGGTGCCCGAGATCGATGCCGCGACCTACCGTCTGCAGGTCAGCGGCCTCGCGCGCGGCAAGCGTACTTGGACGCTCGACGAACTGCGCGCGCTGCCGCAGGAAAGCCAGATCACGCGTCTTATCTGTGTCGAAGGATGGAGCGCGATCGGTCGCTGGGGCGGCGTGCGCTTTTCCGAATTCCTGCGCCGCGCGGGCGCGGACACGAGTGCACAGTACGTGTCGCTTCATTGCGCGGACTACAACTACTGGACGAGCATCGACATGCCGACGGCGCTCCACCCGCAGACGCTGCTCACGCTGACTTACAACGGTGACGTGCTGCCGCCGAAGTATGGTTTCCCGATGAGGCTGCGTGTGCCGACCAAGCTCGGCTTCAAGAATCCCAAGCATGTCGTCGCTATCGAAATCACGAACCAGTATCCGGGCGGCTATTGGGAGAACCAGGGCTACAACTGGTTCAGCGGCTCGTGACGCAATGATGTTGTTCTCCTTCCATCAACCACGCACAGCGTCATGTTGACGTGACGCGGGCTGAGTCGTGTCAGGATCATTGCGCGCGGACCAATACGAGCAGTCGACGGGTTGACAAAATATTACGTTTTTCACCGTGGTAGATCGCGTAGCATAGTGGGGGTATGTCCTGCGAGCGCCCCCACTCGCATTCGTTATTCAACCGCGGAGATTTCGGAAATGAGTATTTTTGGTGACATCGTGCACAAGCTGTTCGGCAAAGCGAAGCCGGACCAACCTCCCCCCGCGACAGAACCCACCCCCGACCCGGCCGCCGCGCAAGCCGCGACGCCCAGCGCTCCCGCCGCGCCCGCGCCGCTGACCGACGTCGACGTGGCCGCCGTGATGGATCAACTCGTCAGCGAAAGCGGACAGACGTTGAACTGGCGTACGTCGATTGTCGACACGATGAAGGCACTCGGCGTCGACAGCAGTCTCGAACACCGCAAGCAACTTGCCCAGGAATTGAAGTACAGCGGGGACATGAACGACTCCGCGAGCATGAACATCTGGCTGCACAAGCAGGTGATGCAGGCGCTCGCGGCAAACGGCGGCAAGCTGCCGCCCGATCTGGCAAGTTAAGCAGGACGAAGCAGGCGTTTCGCAGTAAGCGAAGCGCAGTGGAAGTCGCGCAGTAAAAATCACGCAGTAAAAATCACACTCAGTCCAGGTTGCCCGGTCGAAGCACGAAACCGGGCAACCGGACACTTCTCCGCTCGGCAATCAATGCTCACACAATCGACTATCGAGAGCGTGCACTGCACGCGCCCGCGACAGCACGATTGCCATCAGCCCACGTATCGAAACGCGGGTGACGGAACACATTGCGATGGAATAGACGCGGCTATTGCGCCGCGGTGAGCTTGAGTCCCGGCCGCAACGGCTGGGGAGACTCCAGAGGAGCCTTGCGTTCGTCCGATACCTGTTCGATTCCCTTTCGCGTGACTTCTTCGAGGAAGGTCAGGCGAGCCCGATAGTAATCGGCACGCAGCTGTGCGTCGAGCACGAGCTGTTCGGCCTGAAACAGTTCCATGCGCAAGTTGTTCAGCGCGCGTTCGGCCTGTTTCTCGGGAGTAGGAGCATGTTGTGAAGCCCAGTTAGCAAGCCACCTTATCATGGTGAAGCCCTCCTTGAGTTCAATGCTCTGCTGCGACAAAGGCTATCAAATTATGGATGCGGCGTGTGTTAAATCGCTTCAGGCGTTGCTTATTGTGCGAGCTACCGTGGGTCGTCGCACGATCGACTTCACCGCCGCGCCTTGACTACTGATACCACAACACGCGCGAGGCGAAAAAAACCCGCACAGCAAAGGCGGGCAATCCCACTCTCTTTGAAAGCGTGTCACGAGGATGACACGCCACAAGTTTAGAGCTCGTGCAACCCCAACGTCCGTGTGCTGGCGATCACTTTGCGCGAATATATCGATCTCCAATCATGCGTCGCGCGCTATTGCAGCTCTTGAAGCGCTGCCACATTTTTCGCAATGGCCCGCGCGAACTGCGCGATCTGCCGGCCCTGCTCGATCAGATCCATGGCGGTCCGGAACGTGACCACGTCCGCCTTGTCCGCCAGCTGAAGCTTCGCGAGCACGACCTGACGCGCGGTCGCGGCGAGCTTGTCGATGCCGGCCTTCGCGTCGACGACCTTCGCGACCTCTTCCGGATCGCGCGTCTCGATCGTGCGGATCGCCTGCTCGAGATTGCGGATCACCGCCTCGGAAAACTGCGTGGTCGCCGCATCGCGCAGACGCAGCAGATCGATCTGCTGCGTCATTCGTTGTTGTCCGACCGTCATCAGCGTCATGCCGACAATGCCGCTGATGCTCTCCAGATGACTCGTGACCTGCGTATAGCCGACCACCTGCTGACCTTCTTCCTCCGAGTGCTGCCGCTGCGACAGGCGGCCGATATATTGAAGAATCTCGAAGGCCAGCCGGTCGCTTTCCTTGTCCTGATCGAGCATCTGATTGATCTCTTCCATCGTGCCGGTCGACACCATCTGCGAGCCGCGTTGCACAACGTCGAGCACCTGCGCGCCGAGCCGGGTCAGCTCGATACGCACGCGTTGCAGTGCAAGTGCCGGCACCGCCAGCGACGTCTCGTCGAGATACTGCGGATCACCCGCGGGTTTGGCGGCCTTCGCGCGCTTCGGCACGACCAGTTGCGCGAGCCGCGCGATCGGACCGGCAAACCAGATCAGCAGCAGCGTGTTCGCCACGCTGAACAGCGTATGCACATTGGCTACCTGACGCGGCGCCTCGGCCGCGAGGCGTGCAAGCCCTTGCAGTTCCGGATGCGACGGCGATATCCAGCGCACGACCTCCGCCATCTGCGGAATCAGGAAGAGCGCAATCACGACGCCGAGCACATTGAAGATCAGATGCACGACGCCGACCTGCAACGCTTCCGGTGGCTTGCCGATCGAGGCGAGCAGTGCCGTGCCGCAGGTGCCGACATTCGCGCCGAGAATCAGCGTGATGGCGGCTTCGAGCGGCATCAAGCCCTGGCCGCTCAACGCAATCACGACCGCGAGCGTCGCCGCCGAGCTTTGCACAACCGCGGTGAAGACCGCCCCCACGATGACGCCGACGAGCGGATTGCGCATGTCCTGCATCGCGTCGATGAACGGCTGATAGGTGCGCAGCGGATGCGTGGACTCGCCCATCAGCTGGATGCCCATGAACAGCAGTCCTAGCCCCATTACGACGCGGCCGAGCTGCCGCAGCAGCTCGCGCGGGGCAAACGCGTGCAGCACGAAGCCGATCGACAGCATGTACGGCGTCAGACGCGAAACGTCGAAGGCGATGATCTGCGCGGTGATGGTCGAGCCGATGTTCGCGCCCATGATCATCGGCACCGCCTGGGTCAACGTCATCAGGCCGGCGGACACGAAACCGACCATCAGCACCGTCGTGATGGTCGACGAATTCAGCAGCGCGGTCACGACGGCGCCCGCCACCACGCCGCGAAACCGGCTTGCGGTCAGCACGCCGATCAGCGACTGCAGTTTCGATCCCGCGATCGCCTTCAGGCCGCCGGTCAAGAACTCCAGACCGAGAAGAAACAGCGCGAGGCCGCCAATCAACAGCCCGAAGATCCCAAGGAAGTTCAACCTGTCGGGATCGATGTCAGCAAGATAATCAGCCATCCTGATGTGCCTCTGATGATCACACGAATAGAACGGGAGCGAGGGACGGCTTCGCGCCGCGCATCGACGACCGTGCAGGCAGTCTGCCGCACGGTGTCCGGGGCAGGTACTTAAGGCTAACGCTAAGGGTAAGAGGAAGACGGCGCGCAGGCAAGGACGGGAGGGTGGCCGGCAGTCTCGGAGCGACCCCGGAGTCCGCAAAGCATGCCACCCGCAATCGACGTAATTCATTGCCCCGTCAAGCAACGATTCCACCCCTGATTTGGCAGTTAACCCGTAGGTGAAAATGCCCATCGTCCCAGCCGTTGGCCGCTGCCAATAATAGGTCCATCCTCCAATCAAACTTGCTCAATTCACCCCAAACAAGAAGGAGGACTTATGGCAAACCGTGTTGCATACGTAACCGGCGGCATGGGCGGTATCGGAACCGCCATTTGCCAGCGCTTGCACAAAGAGAACTACACCGTCATCGCGGGCTGCGGCCCGAACTCGGCGCGCAAAGCCCGATGGCTGGAAGATCAGAAAGCGCTCGGCTATAACTTCGTCGCATCGGAAGGCAACGTCGCGGATTGGGAGTCCACCGCGAAAGCGTTCGAGAAGGTCAGGAAAGAAGTTGGTGAAGTCGACGTGCTCGTCAACAACGCCGGCATCACGCGCGACGGCATGTTCCGCAAGATGACGTTCGAAGACTGGGAAACGGTGATCGACACCAATCTCACGAGCCTGTTCAACGTGACCAAACAGGTCATCGAGGGCATGGTCGGCCGAGGCTTTGGGCGCATCATCAACATCTCGTCGGTCAACGGCCAGAAAGGCCAGTTCGGGCAAACCAACTACTCCACGGCCAAGGCCGGCATTCATGGCTTTACGATGTCACTCGCGCAGGAAGTGGCGACCAAGGGCGTGACGGTCAACACCGTGTCGCCGGGCTACATCGGCACCGACATGGTCAAGGCCATCCGTCCGGAAGTACTGGAAAAAATCGTCGCGACAATTCCGGTACGGCGTCTCGGCACGCCGGAAGAGATTGCGTCGATCGTCGCGTGGATCGCGTCGGATCAAGCGGGCTTTGCGACCGGGGCGGATTTCTCGCTGAACGGCGGTCTGCATATGGGCTAACGGGAACGGCGCCGCGTCGCGCGCGGCGCAGCCGTTTTCCGTTATGGACGTTGTCAGGTTCCGTGATGGTGTAGCGGCCGGCGCGAGCCGGCCGCCTCAGTGAGCTTATGACCAGAAAAGCGAGCCCTACTCGCGCTGCACCCGCGAAGTCGCCGCGCACGCACCCGAAGGCTATGCTGCGCCCGATCGTACCTGCCAAAGCAGGCGAAATTTCGCTCGACTATCACATGACGCTCGAGGCATTACGCAGCGGCGTCGCCAATCAATATCACGTCGGCAGCATGGCGCAGGCCATTTACATGGCGATGCTGCTGAATCAGCGCGGCTATGGTTCGGCCGTACCCGAGCTGTTTCGCGACGCGGAGGGAGCGATTCTGCGCTGCCGGCAGGCGGGACTCGAAACGGGCCTCTGCGTGGTCGATCACGACGCCTACGCGCTACTCGGTCAGGTTCTCACGCTCTTCGATCAGCAACTCGCGGCGGCGCCAGTACGGGAGTTGATCGCGGTCAATGCGAAGCTGAAGACGCTGTTCAGCGCCGCCAATGGCCACTGCGACGGTAACGAGAACACCGCATGACGAGGCGCGTTGGCATTCACTTGCGCAATGCGCCGCGCACGCTCGACACATCGTTTCGCGTGACCGGTCCGGCCGCATTTCCCCATGTGGTCCGAACAAACGTGAGCACGCGCGCCATTTCGGTGTCCGTCAGCTTGCCGGCGAAAGACGGCATCTTGCGCGGCTCCGGTCCCGACTCGGTATGCGGACTGCCCCCGCCTTCGACCAGCAAGCGCACCAATGATGCGCTCGACGCCGACAACACCGCGGGGTTGCCCGCGAGGCGCGGATACTTGTTCGGCACCCCCGCCCCGTCCATCTGATGACAGCGCGCGCAATACGATGCGTAAATGCCCGCGCCGGGTCTTTCCACATCCCCGGTTTTCAGCGCCCGTACGGTTTGCTGCGCGGCGGCGGAGCGGGCGTTGAAATAGCCGCTTGGCGCGCGCGGCGGCAGGCTCTTCAAATACGCGGCGATCGCCGCGAGATCGTCGTCGTTCAGGTACTGCGTGCTGTCTTCGACGACCTGCACCATGCTGCCGAACGGGATGAGTCCGCCGCCGTGGCCGTTTCGAAGGAACTCGACGATGTCGGTCGCGGAACTGCGGCCGAGCCCCGAGCCCGGGTCGGCGCTCAGGTTCGGCGCGAACCAGTGATCGTTGGTGCCTCCCGTCAGATAGGCCGATGCCGACTCGTCATAGCCGCGCTCTTCGTACGCCGGTCCGCGCGGCGTGTGGCAGGCGCCGCAATGGCCGAGCGATTGCACCAGGTACGCGCCGCGATTCCATTGCGCATCGCGTTTCGCATCGGCTTTGAACTGGCCTTTCGGCGCGAATGCCCAGTCCCAGAACATCAATACCCAGCGCTGATTGAATGGAAACGGCAAGCGCGTTTGCGGAGCAGGCGCCGCGACCGGTTGCACGCCGTGCATGAAGTATGCGTAGAGAGCATGCATGTCGTCATCGGTGATTTTCGCGAACGACGGGTACGGCATCGCCGGATAAAGCCGCTTGCCCCCGGGCGCGATGCCCTCGCGCAACGCGCGCGCGAAGTCGTCATAGCTATAGCGGCCGATGCCGTATTGCGGATCCGGCGTGATGTTCGACGTATAGATCGTGCCGAACGGCGAACCCATGCCGAGGCCGCCGGCAAACGGCGGTGTGGCCTCAGGCGCCGCGCCCGGATGCGGGACGCGCGGCGCGGCGGTGTGGCAACCGGCGCAATCGGCGGCTTTGGCGAGATATGCGCCGCGCGCGACCTGCGCGGCGTCGGTGGAGGCGCTGGCGGCGTTTGCGGTCGCTGCTATCGTCAGCGGCCATGCGGCCGCGATGGCGAACCTGAGCGCGTTGAGAACGTCGCGCTTCATCACCACCACCTGCACGGCGATACGATCGCGACCGCGGCATCCGTTGCGATCAATGCGAACAGAAACAGCGTGCTGCACATCACCGCGACGTGCGTCAGAAACCAGTCGAGTTCGGCACGCGTGCGGCGCTCGCCGTTCAGCGCACCGAACTTCAGTGGCGCGACGCGGCGCAAATTGCGCCACGCGACCCACGTGCCGAACGCGCCCGCGATCAGACACACGGTGCCGAGCGCGACGAGCGCCGGACGCATCCACGACACGAGCGGCGCGCCGAGCGGATGGTTGTGCGGATAGCAGGCCTGCGCCGCGAGCGCTTCCGCGAGCATCATCTGCAACAGCCACGCGAACGGCGCCGCGAGCAGACCGATCAGCACGTAGGGCATCGAGATGTGCGAGTCTCTGGGCGCTGTCGTCATGACCACTCCCGGAACAGATACGGCGTCAGATACAGCGTGCTGAAAATGAACAGCCAGACGACATCGACGAAGTGCCAATACAGCCCACCGACCGACAGCGCCGCGCAGCGTTTGTCGTCGAAATAGCCGAGCGCGGTCCAGATCGCCAGCAGCGTCAGCACGACGATCCCGACCAGTACGTGCGCCATGTGAAAGCCGGTAATCGTGAAGTACAGCGAACCATAGAGATGCGAGGTCAGCCCATAGGGGTGGTTGTGCCATTCGCGCAACTGAATGCCCAAGAAGATGCAGCCCAGCACGATGCCCACCGCCATCGACGCGACACCGAGCCGCAATCGCCGCCGACGCACGCAGCGCTCGCAGAACCAGACGAACACGCTGCTCGATAGCAGAATGACCGTATTGGCGCTGCCGAGCCCGAGCTTCGGCAATCCTTCCGGCGGCCAATGCTGCTGGCTTTGCGAGGCCAGATACAGATACGAGAAGATCAGATAGCCGAACAGCGCGCCTTCGGTCGTGATCAGCGTGAAGCAGCCCCACCAGCCGCTCGATCGCTCGCCCGCGCTGCCAACCGGCAACGCACGCGCGGTCTCGTCCGGTTCGCTCGACGAGCGATTGAGATCCAGTGCATCGCTCATGTCAGCCTCCCGCATCCTCGACCGCGACCGGCTCGCGCTGGATCAGCGCGCGCTCGGGCCACAGCCACGTGATGATCGAGACCGCGCAGCCGGCCAGCATCGCCCCCACGAACACCCAGGCGGTCAACGCGAGCCCCGCGAACAATAGCGCGGCAAAGACCGCGAGCCAGAACGGCGCGTACGAATCTTCGGGCATCTTCAGGATCACGTCGGGACTCGCCTCGAGCGCGGTCGTGCCCAACGCTTCGCGACCTTGCGCGAGCAGATAGCCTTCGTCGAGTTGCGAGCGTGTTTGAACCGCGTCGCCCGGCTCTTCGATCCGGCCTTCCCACAACGGATGCCGGCTCGCGAGCGTCGGCACCACCGCGAAGTTGTACGGCGGCGGCGGCGAGCTGATCGACCATTCGAGCGTCGGCGCGTCCCACGGATTGTTGCCGGCGACCTTTCCGCGCCTCAGGCTCACCGCGATATCGATCAGAAACAGCAGCACGCCGGCCGCAAACAGGAACGAACCGAGCGACGTGACGAGATTCACCGTGTTCCAGCCCATGTCGGCGGGATACGTGTACATGCGGCGCGGCATGCCGAGCAGTCCCGCGATATGCATCGGAAAGAACGCGACGTTGAAGCCGATGAACAGCACCCAGAACGCGAGCTTGCCGAGACGCTCGTTCGTCATCCTGCCGGTGAATTTTGGAAACCAGAAGTAGATGCCGCCGATCACCGGAAATACGTTGATGCCAAGCAGCACGTAGTGCAGATGCGCGACGACGAAGTACGTGTCGGTGAGTTGCCAGTCGAACGGCACCGCGGCCGTCATCACGCCGGAGACGCCGCCGATCACGAACAGCAGCACGAAGCCCGCGAAAAACAGGAACGGCACGCGATACACGGGGCGACCGGTCCAGATCGTCGCGACCCAGGCGAACGTCGCGACCGCGCTCGGCACCGCGATGACCATGCTGGCCGAGCCGAAGAACGACAGCGCGAGCGCGGGGATACCGGTCGCGAACATATGGTGAATCCACACGGCAAAGCCGACCACCATCGTCGCGACCGTCGCCAACGCGACCGGCCCGTAACCGACCAGCGGCCGGCGGCAAAAGACCGGCAACGCATCCGACACGATACCCATGGCCGGCAACACGACCACGTAGACCCACGGGTGCGCGAAAATCCAGAACAGGTGCTGCCAGAGCAGCGGCCGCCCGCTATTGAGCACGTCGAAGAAATGCGTGCCGATGCGGCGGTCCATCCACAGCATCAGAAACGCGAGGCTCACCGACGGCACCGCCAACAGATTGCCGGCCGACGCGGTCAGCGTGCCCCACACGAGCACCGGCACGCGATCGAGCGACATGCCCGGCGCGCGCATCCTCAGCAGCGTGACGACGAAGTTCATCGCGCCGACCGTCGTCGAAATGCCGAGCAGCACCATGCCGAGCGCGTACACGTCGATATTCGGGCCGTTGCTGTACTCGAGGCCGGACAGCGGCACGTAGTTGAACCAGCCGGCGTCGGGCGCCTGGCCCGTCGGAAAACTCGCATACAGGAAGATGCCGGCGAACAGGAACACCCAATACGACAGCGCGTTCAGGCGCGGAAAGGCCATGTCGCGCGCGCCGAGCACGAGCGGCCATAGATAGTTCGAGAAGCCGGACAGAACGGGCAGCGCGTACAGAAAGATCATCGTCAGTCCGTGCATCGTGAACAGCTGGTTGTACTGTTCGGGCGTCAGCACCGTTGCGTTGGGGCGCGCCAGTTGAACGCGCATGATCAGCGCTTCGACGCCGCCCATCAGCAGAAAGATGAACGCGCTCACCAGGTAGCGCAAGCCGATGGTCTTGTGATCGACCGTCGAGAACCAGCCGCGCCAGCCGGGCCGCGACTCCCAGATTTCGCGCAGCCGCTTTTCCTGCTCGCTGCCGGGCTCGACACGGCCGCGCCGCGGCGTGCGGGTCAGCGCGGGTAGCGAAGCGGAAGCGGGATGATCGGACATTGAACGGACTCCTCGAGTGCGATGCGCTTCAATGCAGCGTCGCGAGATACGCCGACAACGCGGCGGCCTCGCTGGTGGTCAGCGCGATACTGGGCATCAATGCATCGGGTTTGATCCGCTGGGCGTGCTCGATCCAGTCGAGCAGATGGTCGGGCGTGTTGCTGAGCGCGCCTGCCGCGATCGTGCGACGCGAACCGAGATGGGTCAGATCGGGCGCCTGCACGCCAGTCGCCTTGGTGCCGCGAATCGTGTGGCAACCGGCGCAGCGCTCCTCGAACAGATGCTGGCCGGCCGCGACGGCCGCGTCGCCCGCGGGCACGGTGGCCGCGCGTCCCTGCGCGTCGCGCCACGCGTTGAACGCCGCGGCGTCCTGCGCGATCACTTCGAACGCCATATGCGCGTGCTGCGCGCCGCAGAACTGCGAGCACTGCCCCCGATAAATACCGGGACGGTCCGCCTGCAGCCACTGCTCGTTGGTTTGGCCTGGAATCGTCTGCGTCTTGCCTGCGAGTTGCGGCACCCAGAATGCGTGCACGACGTCCGCGCTCTTGAGCTGAATCTTCACCGGCTCACCGACCGGAATATGAATCTCGTTCGCCGTGCTGAAGTTGCGGGCGGGGTTCGGATCGTCGCGGTAATCGGCTTTCCACCACCAGTCGTAAGCGGTCACGGTGATCGTCAATTGCGGATCCGACGCGGGCGACGCCACCGATTCGAGCGTGATCAATGCATAGACCAGCATCGCCAACAGCACGACCGACGACACCGCGGTGCCGACGAACACCCAGCGGATGCCGCCGGGCTCGGCGCTCAGCGCATCCGGTTGCGCCGCGGGACGCTTGCGGACCATCGCGCCGATCAACAGGCCGGCGACGATCAGCGTGACCAGCGTCACGATCGCGGTGAAAACCCAGCCGAGGTACAGCGTCGGACGAGCCGCCGGGCCAGCCGCATGCAGGAAGTAGTTCAGCGGCGCCACCGTGTTCGCGTGTGCGGAGTTGGCGAAACCGATAGCCAGCGCCGGTAACAATCTGACGCTGCCGCGCGTGACGCGCCGGCCTGACGTTCTGGATGCTTCCGCTGCTGCCACTGAGAACCCCGCTGACAGTGATGACCTTTCGACACGCGCCGTCGCCTGCGAACGAGGCGACGTCCGAGCACATCAGCAAAAATCAGACCGCGTCTGCCGAGGTGCGGGCGTGAGGTTCGCGCTGACTTGAATAGGTCAGCAGAAGGTTGCATTCGCTCGGTTATGCGAACGCGTAGACGAGCTGCTGCGTAGGCAGGAATGGTTGCTGCAGAAATTTTTTCAATAATGGCCTTCTCAAAATAAATTGCCTTTAAAATGGCCGCGCGGCATAACTGAACTATTTTTCTTATATCACACTTGTCAGTCGATATGGAGGACTGATGCTTCAATGCTCATTCAAACTGAATAATAAGCCAATGAGCGAATTTCGGATTGGCGCGCTAGCGTTTCCCGCATACTCTGGGCAGGAAGGTTATATCAATAGGGCGGCTGGAATGTGCACGCCGAAGTATGGCGCCATTCCCGTCGGCAGGTATTATATTTTTGACCGAAGGTCCGGAGGCATTCTTGGGCCATGGAAAGATCAGCTTAACCTGAATGGCAATAACAAGAGCGAATGGTTCGCGCTCCACGCTATCGACGGTGATATTGACGACGACAAACTCTTATGCGACGGAATCATTCGCGGCCGATTCCGATTGCATCCAAAGGGAAGATTGGGGAAAAGCGAGGGCTGCATAACTATCGATCAACTCGCGGACTGGCGTCATATCCGTTCAATACTAACCGATACGCCGAAAGTTTCAGTTCCCGGTTCGGAACTTAAAGCGTACGGTGAAGTGATGGTGAGATGAGAAAGCTCCTAATCTGCCTCGCGGTCGGTTTCGGCTTACTGCTCGCAATCTTTGCCAATGCGCTGTGGTGGATGATGAATCCCGAAGCGCCCTTGAACTTTTCGAACCCGATATGGAAATTGGCGGTTCGTCTGTATGGGGTCAAGACGGCATATCAAGAATCCGACTTGGCCTTCCTCATGTCGTCGGCCGCAATCGTGCTAGGGTTCGCCGCAGCTGTGCTGGTTTTCCGGCGGAGCAGGAAGCGTGGTCAGCGAAAGCTTGACGACTAGCCATCTCACGGTGGAAATAATCGCTGTTGGCGCGGAAATCTTTTTTAATAGTGGTTTTCTCAAAATAAATCGCCTTTAAAATGGCCGTACGGCATCACTGAACTATTTCTTGTTTCACTCTTTCCAGTCGATATGGAGGACTGATGCTTCAATGCTCATTCAAACTGAATAATAAACCGATGAGCGAATTTCGGATTGGCGCACTATCGTTTTCTGCTTACTCCGGGCAGCAAGGTTATATCAATAAGGTGGCTCTAACGTGCACGCCGGTCTTCGGCGCCATACCGGTCGGCAGATACTATCTTTTTGATCGGAGATCGGGCGGGAAGCTCGGCCCGTGGGAAGATGCGCTCAACCTGAACGGCAATAACAAGAGCGAATGGTTTGCGCTCCATGCAATCGACGGGAATATCGACGATGACTCGGTCCTTTGCGATAACATCGTTCGCGGCCAGTTTCGTTTGCATCCAAAGGGGAGATTCGGTAGGAGCGAGGGGTGCATAACGATCGACCTGCAAAGTGATTGGCAGCGTATCCGCTCGATACTCACCGATACACCGAAAGTATCAGTACCCGGGTCTGAACTTAAAGCGTACGGCGTAGTGACGGTGGCATGAAAACAATCCTGCTCTGTCTAGCTGTCGGCATAGCTTTCGTGCTCGCAATCTCTGCTAATGCAGTCTGGTGGATTTGGCATCCGGATACGCCCTTGAACTTTTCGAACCCGATATGGAAATGGGCGGTTCGTATGTATGGGGTCAAGACGGCGTATCAAGAATCCGACTTGGCCTTCCTCATATCGTCGGCTGCAATCGCGCTAGGGTTCGCCGCAGCTGTGCTGGTTTTCCGGCGGAGCAGGAAGCGTGGTCAGCGAAAGCTTGACGACTAGCCCTCTCCCGGTGGAAATAATCGCTGTCTCAGCACCAAAACCTGCGCCTGAAGCCCGCCGCCCAGCGGGTTTCGCGCGGCTAGCTCCGCTCGCACGTCCGGTCGCCCAGCCTTGAAAACCGTGTCATGCCATTGACGGCGCCCAGCGCTTTCGGCAAGGCTTCTTGCACTCGTCGACTGAGAACATTCTTCAAGGCAGTTTTGCCTTGGCACGGTCCCACCATGACGGCGGTAGCTCAATTTCTCCGTCGTCGCCTTCCGCCGATGTGTCGTATGTCAGAGAGTCCTCTGTCCAGAACAGCCGGATTCGTCCGGGATATCGATATACTCGCTCGGCGAGCAATTCTGTTGTAGTAGCGCGGTAGAGCCTCAAGGCGATCCGGTCGCGAGGCAGATATGCATACCGGGCGATGTATTTCCCGTCATCTGATATCAGAGCACGCCCAAACGGGGCGTCCATTCACAATCTTCCTTGACGCCGAGCGACACGCCCGTCACCGCTCAACGTTCGCCCAACCACAAAAGGCCATGCGTTCGAACGTCTCTCTGCTCCGCCGCCTCGCCGCCCTGCTGATCGCCCTGCCCGTCGCCGCCGCTCTGCCAAGCTGCGCGAGTCCCGATGCGGACAACGTCGCGCACACCGGCCCGTATCGCGCCGACATCCGCCGCACCGCGCTCGGCATTCCGCACATCAACGCCGACAACTGGGGCAGCCTCGGCTACGGATACGGCTACGCACAGGCGCAAGACGATCTGTGCACGATGGCCGAAAGCTTCGTCACCTATCGCGGCGAACGCTCGCGCTTCTTCGGCGCCGACGCGCGGCCCACGCTCGGCGCGACGTTCGGCCAGCCCGACAATCTCAATTCGGATTTCTTCTTCCGTTTCATCGTCGACGATGCGACCGTCGCGCGTTACCGCAAAAGCCAGACCGACGACATGCGCGCGTTGATCGACGGCTTCGTCGCCGGCTATAACCGCTACGTCGCCGATCTCGCGCACGGGGATTTCCCGGGCGCGCATGCGGCCTGCCGCGCCGCGCCGTGGCTCGGCAAGATCAGCAACGCGGACTTGTACCGGCGTCAGATCGCGGCGAATCTGGCCGGTGGCGAGGCGCGCTTCATCAACGCGATCGCGACCGCGCAACCGCCCCAGCCGATGCCGGTGCCGCCGCAAAGCGCGTTGCACGACGACGCCCCCGTCGACCCACCGCTCGCCGAATTCGGCGGCCATGCGGGCATCGGCAGCAACGCTCTCGCGTTCGGCGCGGACGCGACGCACACCGGCAGCGCGCTGCTGCTCGGCAATCCGCACTGGTTCTGGACCGGCCCCGATCGCTTCTACCAGGCTCAACTCACTATTCCTGGCAAGCTGAACGTCAGCGGCGTGTCGTTTCTCGGTGTACCGCTGATCATGATCGGCTTCAACGACAACGTCGCCTGGACCCATACCGTCTCCACCGCGAAGCGCTTCGGCCTCTTCAAGCTGACGCTCGAACCTGGCGCGCCAACCCGGTATCAGGTCGACGGCAACAGCGAAGCGATGACGCCGACGCGCGTGAACGTCGAGGTACGCGCCGCCGACGGTTCAATGCATACCGTGTCGCGCACGCTGTATCGTTCGCGCTTCGGAGCGCTGGTCAATCTCGGCGCGATGTCGCCCGCGCTCGCGTGGAATGCGCAGCAGGCGTTCGCGCTGCGCGATATCAATACCGACAACTTCCGCGTGTTCGAAAACTTCCGCGCATGGAATCAGGCGGCCTCGCTCGACGATTTCATCGCCATCCAGAAGAAGAACGCGGCGGTGCCATGGGTCAACACGCTCGCGATCGGCCGTGACGATCCACGCGTCTGGTACGCCGATATCGGCGCGACCCCGGACGTGCCCGACGAACTCACGCAGCGTTGCACGCCGCCGGTCGGCCGGGCACTGGCGCGGATCATGCCCGGCGTGCCGGTCCTCGACGGTTCGCGCAACGACTGCGACTGGCGCGACGAGCCCGGCGCGGTACAGCATCATGCGTTGCCGGTCGCGCAGATGCCGTCGCTGCTTCGGCGCGACTATGTCGGCAATTTCAACGACAGTTACTGGCTCAGCAACCCGGCCGAACCGATGACCGGTTACGCGAAGATCATCGGTGCGACCGCGACGCCGCAGACGCTGCGCACGCGACTGGGCCATACGATCGCGGCGCAATTGCAGAGCGATCCGCATGGCGTTTGCGCCGATGCGCTCGGTCACGCTGCGCTCGACAGCCGCTCGATGTCGGCGTTGCTGTTCAAGCAACCCGTGCTCGACCGTCTGTGCGGCAGCGACACGCTCGCGGCCCTGCCGGCCGACCCGAACGCCGACCCGCAGCGCGCGGCGTGCAGGGTTCTCGCCGCATGGGACGATACGGCCGCAGCCGACGCAGTGGGGGCAACCTTGTGGGACGAACTGTGGCGACGTCTGCTGACGATACCGCCCGCGCAGCTATACGCGGTACCGTTCGATCCCGCGAAGCCGTTGACCACACCCGCGGGCATCGCCGCCGATCCGGCGCAGCTCGCCGCCGCGCTGCATGACGCGCTCGCGGCACTGCAACGCGCCGGCATAGCGATCGATGCACCGCGCAGCGCGGCGCTCTACGTGCAACGCAACGACGAGCGCATTGCGCTATTCGGGGGTTGCGACGCGGGCGGCTATTTCACCTCGGCGTGTGCCGCGCATCCCTTCGATGCGAGCGGCTATTCGATGAACGTCAAGCCAATGGGCGACACCTATCTGCAGATAGTGTCGTTCGCCGGCGCTCAGGTGATCGCGCGCACGCTGCTCGCACCGTCAGAATCGGATGACCCGGCGTCGCCGCACTATGCCGACGGGACGCGCGATTACGCGGCCCAACGCTGGACGTTTATTCCGTTCTCCGAAGAAGCGATTGCGCACGATCCGGCGTTGAGTGTGCGCACGGTAAGTTCGTCGGATTCTGAGGGAAAAGCGCAATAAATAAGCGGTACGACGGGCATCAGGCCCGTCGTACCGCAGAAAATCACAGATCGAGCACCAGCAGCGGCGATTTCGCGCGCGAGCAGCACGGCAGGAACTGATCGTTTGCCGCGCGTTCCTCATCGGTCAGATACGAATCCAGATGATCCGGCTCACCGGACAGCACCCGCGTCAAACAGGTACCGCACACGCCCTGCTCGCACGACGTGATCACTTCGACGCCATGCGCGGCCAGCGCCTGCACGACCGTGCATTCGGGCGGCACGTCGATCGTCGCGCCGCTGCTCGCGATGCGTACCTGGAAGCTGCCGCCCGTCGCCGCCTGATTCGCGGCCGCGCCGAAGAACTCGTAGTGCAGCCTGTTTTCCGGCCAGCCCTTCGCACGCGCGGTCTCGAGCACGAAGTCCATGAAGCCGCGCGGACCGCAGACATACAGGTGGGTGCCGGCCGGCGCATCGCTGAGCGTCTGCTCGATATCGAACGTCGAGCCGCCCGGATGGTCATCGTGATGAAGCTGGACCGACTTCGCGAAGCCAGCTTGTGCGAGACGCTCGACGAACGCCGTGCGTTTCTTCGAGCGCGTGCAGTAGTGCATGTCGAACGAAGCGCCCGTGGCGGCAAGCCGCTCGGCCATGCAAAGAATCGGCGTGACGCCGATCCCGCCCGCGAGCAGCAGATGATGAGCCGCATCGTCAGCGAGCGCGAAATGATTGCGCGGCGCGCTGATCTGCAGGCGATCGCCTTCGCGGACCAGATCGTGCACCGCTTTCGATCCGCCGCGTCCCCCTTCGTCGCGCAGCACCGCGATCAGATAGCGATGCGTTTCGCGCGGATCGTTGCACAACGAGTACTGACGCACGAGCCCGTTTGGCAAATGCACGTCGACGTGCGAGCCGGCGTCGAACGCCGGCAACGCCTGAGCGTTTTCGCTCGCGAGTTCGAAGCTCGCGATACCGAGCGCTTCGTCGCGCCGGCGCGCCACCACCACATTCAGCACGGGATGATTCATGTCGCCGTCCGCACGGGAATGACGCGCGTCACTTCAGCCTGCGGCGCGCCCGTCTCCGCGCGTTCCTGCGCGACGAGCCGATCGATCACGCGACGCGACATCACGCCGCCCGCATCGATATTGAGTTTCAGCAGATTGCGCTCGGGCCAGCGCAACAGGTTCTGCTGCTGACGTTCGAGCATCTCCAGATCTTCACTGAAAATCTTGCCCTGCCCTTCGCGGATACTCGCGGTCAGCGCCGCATCGTCGGGACGGAAATTGCGCGCCATGCCCCAGAAATACCAGATCGAGGTTTCCGTTTCCGGCGTGATGAAATCCACCACGATCGACGACGCTTTCTGGTCGGCCGGCGCGTGATAGCCGCCATGCCCGGCATGCGCGACGCCTACCTCGATCAGCACGTGACTCGGCGGCGTGAAGTGGCAGATCTGCCAACGGTCGACGGGCACGTCGTCGGCGAGACCATTGCCGCGCAACGCCATCTTCCAGAACGGCGGCGCCGCGACGTTTTCCATGAAACGGCTCGTGCGCACGGTATCGCCTTCGGCCACGGTTTTGGGCGCGGCCTCGTCGATTTCCTTTTGCCCGATGCTGTTCGCGTGCACATAGGTCTCGTGCGTCAGATCCATCAGGTTGTCGATCATTAGCCGGTAATCGCAGCGGATGTGATAAAGACCGCCGCCGTACGCCCATTCGGCACTCTCGGCCCACTCCAGATGATGCAGCTTGGCGGCATCGGCCTGCGCCGCATCGCCGGGCCACACCCAGACGAAGCCATAGCGCTCGATCGCTGGATAGTTGCGAATCGATGGAAAGCCGTTGACGCGTTGCCCCGGCATGCCGGTCGCCTTGCCCTGACAGCCCATTTCGAGGCCGTGATAGCCGCACACGAGCGTGCCATCGCGCACGAAACCGAGCGACAGCGGCGCGCCGCGATGCGGACAGAAGTCTTCGAGCGCCACCACGGCGCCTTCCGCGTTGCGATAGAAAACCATCGGCTCGCCGCAGATCTGCCGGCCGAGCGGCTTATCCGCGACTTCATCGGGCACACATGCGACGTACCACGCGTTCTTGGGAAACATGTCAGTCTCACTCCCTGGATTATTCATGGATTGCATTCAGCCTACTCATTGAGATTCAGTGTACTCAATGCGTCTTTAATGATTAAATGAAGGTTTTCCCCTAGACGAACTTTCAATCAGGTAACACGAACGCCGGTTCGCCATTTCCATTCGCAACGAAAAGGCGCGAGGTCTTCAGAACTAATATGGTCACTTCAACCGATACCAGCACTTCCGCGATCAGCATCGATCTGTACGACCAGCCCGGCCATTTGATCCGACGCGCGCATCAGATTTCGGTGTCCATGTTTCATGATCTGATCGGACGCGAGGTGACGCCCGTTCAGTATGCGGTGCTCAGAATGCTGCAGGAATTGCCCGGACTCGATCAGGTCACGCTCGCGCAGCGAGTCGGCCTCGACACGTCGACCACCGCCGATATCGCGGTACGGCTCGAAGCGAAAGGCTGGATCGTGCGCGAAGTTCTGCCGCGCCGCCAGCGTCGTCTATTGCTGACGCCGGCTGGAGAGCAGTTGCTCGATGAATTGATCCCCGGCGTCAACGCGCTCAATCACGGCCTGCTCGACGGGATGGGAGACGAGGATGCGCGAGAGCTATTGAGACTGTTGAGAAAGTTCGTGCATCTGAATAACGATCAGAGCCGCGCGCCGCTGCGCAGCGCGAGCGACGACGCGAATCCGAACTAGCAGACAGCGCGCGCTCTCCGTACTACGACGCCACCTCCACCACGATCTTGCCGCGCACATGGCCTTTCGCGAGCCGTTCCAGCGCCCTGGCCGTCGCATCGAACGCAAACCGTTCGGCGACCACGACACGCACGCTGCCCTTGTCGAGCAACGACGCGATCTCCGTCAATTGCCGGCCGTCGGGTCGCGCGGTATAACGCGTGGCCCGTGCGCCATGGTTCGACGCCTCGGTCTGCGACGGCTCGTTGAGCGTCGAGACCAGCGCGCCACCGGTCGCCACGGCCGACCACGAGCGGCGCTGCGTATCGCCGCCGATCAGATCGAACACGAGGTCGATGTCGCGCGCGACGTCTTCGAAGCGCTGCGCGTGATAGTCGATCACGCGATCCGCACCGAGCGAGCGCACGAACTCGATGCCGTCGCCGGACGCCGTAGCGTACACTTGCGCGCCCTTCTGCTTGGCGAACTGCACGGCGAAATGTCCAACGCCGCCCGCGCCCGCATGGATCAGCACGCGGCCGCCGGCTTCGAGGCAGCCGTGATCGAACAGGCCCTGCCATGCGGTCAACGCGGCGAGCGGCACGGCGCCCGCGGACCCCACATCGAGTTTTTCCGGCGCATGCGCTAACGCGCTCGCGGACACGACGACGAATTCCGCGTACGCACCCTGTCCCTGGCCAACGAAGCCATACACCTGCTCGCCCGCGCGCCATTGCCCAACGCCCTCGCCGACCCGTTCGACCACTCCGGAAAAATCGCGCCCCAGCGTATAGGGCAGTTTCTCTTCACGAATCAACGGGTACTGGCCCGAGCGCGTCTTCAGGTCCACCGGATTGGCGCTGGCCGCGCGCACGCGCACCAGCACCTGGCCGGCGCCAGGCTCGGGGATCTCGATCTTCTCGGCCTTGAACACCTCGGGACCGCCGAAGCGGTGAATGCGATAGGCGAGCATCGTGCTCATGATGGCCTGCTCCTCGAAAGGTCCTGTGTCAGCGGCGCTACTTTGCCGGCTGCGCGCAATTCGCGTTCCTCATCGCTGGGTTCTTTTCCATTCGCACGACGTGCGTCGCTGGAAAACTCAACACGAGCCCGCGCGCTGAGGCACGAGATATGCGACACATAGCAGTAGGCGCGCAGTCGTGATGTACTCATTCAAGGAGGAACCATGTCACAGCACCCCGCCCATTCCCAGGATCACCGCCACCCCGGTCAGCCGAATCCCGCTGACGTCGAAAAAGCAATCAGTGGTGTGAATTACCCGACCACACGCGAAAAGCTGGCCGCGCAGGCGCGCAAAAATCAGGCGAATACCGACATCGTCGATCTGGTCGACCGTCTGCCCGATCACAATTTCGACAGCCCGGCCGCGGTCGCGAAGCAAATCGCGCGTATTCAATGACGCTACGATCCGTCGAGTCGGAGCCGGACGCCGAACCCCATTCCGCCGGACTCGACGCGCGAATGAAGAAAACCGGCGATGTACGTATCGGCATTTCCGGCTGGCGCTACCAAGGTTGGCGCGGCAGCTTTTACCCAGAGGATCTCAAACATGCAGCGGAATTACAGTACGCGTCGGCGCTATTCGGCACGATCGAAATCAACGGCACGCATTACAGCCTTCAATCGCTCGATAGCTGGCAGCGTTGGTACGCGCAAACGCCTGACGGCTTCGTGTTTGGCATCAAAGGCGCGCGCTATCTGACTCATATGCTGCGGTTTCGCGATGCGAGCGCACGTGTCGGCATCGCGAACTTCTTCGCGCAGGGGCTGCTCGCGTTGAACGAAAAGCTTGGTCCGATCCTATGGCAATTTCCGCCGTCGTTCCGATTCGAGCCCGAGGCAATGGAGCGCTTTCTGAGCGTGTTGCCGTCCGACATCGCGAGCGCATCGGCGCTGGCGAAGCAACATGATGCGCGTGTCAAGACGCCTTATGTCGCCATCGATCGCAAGCGGAAGTTGCGCCACGCGGTCGAAGTGCGCCACGCGAGCTTTGTCGATCCGGCGTTCGTGACCTTGCTTCGGCATTACGGGGTCGCGCTCGTCGTTTCAGATTCCACCGAACCGTGGCCCGTCGCCGAAGATCTGACGGCGGACTTCGTCTATATTCGCCTGCACGGCAGCGAAGCCAAATACTCGGGTGCGTATGGGGACCACGCTCTGCAACGATGGGCCGAGCGAATCGATGCATGGCGCCGCGGCTCCCAGCCTGCCGACGCGCGATTGATCGCGCCGCAACTCCGGCCGCCTCGCCGAGCCGCGCGAGACGTCTACTGCTACTTCGACAACGATGTAAAAGCTCGGGCGCCGTTCGACGCACAACGATTGATGAAAGGCCTCGGATTACGAGCGACGCACGTGCCGGCGTCATCCTGAGCGCTTGCCGCCGTGGGCCAGCTTCTGTGCGGTTCGCAACGCTGCGACGATTCGCTCGTACACCTCGCGACGCGTTTCAGGGTCCGGCGCGCGCAGCGCAAACGACGGATGGTACGTCGCGACCACGCGTTGCTCGCCGCGCTCGAGCGTTTTGTCGAACGCGTCCTGCAAGCGCGCGTGCGAGTCGTGAACAACCGCTTTCAACGCGGTCGCGCCCAGTGCCACGACCACGCGCACATGCGGCATGTCGAGCTCCTGCTCGAGCCAGTAGCCGCAAGCATCCACTTCACGCTGAGCGGGCGTTTTGTGCAAGCGACGCTTGCCGCGCGCGATCCACTTGAAATGCTTGACGGCGTTCGTCACGTAGACGTCGTTACGCTTGACGCCCGCTTCTTCGAGCGCGCTGTCGAGCAACGCGCCGGCAGGCCCGACGAAGGGCTTGCCCTGCAGATCTTCCATGTCGCCGGGTTGCTCGCCGACCAGCACGATCGACGCATGCCGCTGCCCTTCGCCGGGCACGGCCTGAGTCGCATTGCGCCAGAGCGCGCAACGGCGGCAATCGTCGAGCTTCGCCGGATGCTGATCGGGTTCGACATCCGCTGGCTCCGATTGCGGGTCGCCATGCGCGCGCTTTTTCTGCGGCCTGTCGGTCATGGGTACGACCGCGCGTGCTGAAGCAGCTTATTTCTCACTCTTCTTCGGAATCTTCGCGCCCGACTTGCGCGCCTGATTCAACGCGATCGCGACAGCCTGCTTGTGCGGCTTGCCCTGCTTCGACTCGGTCTTGATGTTGTGCGACACGGTCTCTTTCGATGTACCTTTCTTCAGCGGCATGATCTTCTCCGGGTGTAGATGACGAGAGGAAAAATCAGGACCCGCACGGAATGGCGTCCCTGCCCGAAGCTACGCAGCATATGCTGTGCCCGGGAGCCTCATAGGCCGGATCGGCCGCGTCGAAATCAACCGGAAACGCCCGCTGCCACCGCGTTCAACGCCAGCGACACGCCGCCCACCAGAATCAGACTCGACGCCCATACCGCATCGAGATTGAACCAGCTGCGCGACACGAACCTGAGCCCGAGGTAGCGATAAACGAGCCATGCGAGCACGCCGCCGGCCATCGTCATCGCGGCCGCATGCACCGCGGAGACCGACAGCGCCATGCGCAGACTCGTTTCGATCAGCGTTTGGGCGGCTTGGTGCGCGCTGTCGATTGCTTCTGCGCGGCACAGACCGAGGTAGATCGGCACCAGCATCAAGCCAGCGCCGTGCGCGATCGCCACCGCGAACGACCAGAGCGCGAGCCGCGACGGCGGAATTCTCGCCAGTACGCGCGGATGGCGCCGGCGCATCAGCAACACCAGACCGAAGCCGATCACCAGCACGCTCGCGCCGATCTGCATCTGACGCTGCCACGCGAGCACGCTGGCCAGCATCGCGAACGGCAGCATCATCAGCAATATGGCGAGCGCGTGCCCCGCCGCGAGATAAAGAAGCGCTACGACCAGCGCTTGCGAGCGCCGCTGCATCAGCGCGTTCGACACCGCGAGCGGCCACCCCATCGCCGGATTGAGTCCGTGATACACACCGCTCGCGAGGACGGCCAGCCACAGTGCCGCTTGCGGCGACACCGCGCCGCTCAAACGCCCACCGAGGGATAGCAGAACGAATCGGTCGAGCAGTCGCCGCCTTCGAGGCGAATCTGGTGCGCGCGATAGCCGGCGGGAAACTCGACGAAGTAATCTTCGGCGAGCTCGAGACCGCCATTGGGCTCGGCATGCGCCATGACTTGCACGCCGGGCACACCATCCGGGTAGAACTGGTCGTCCCACGTCGAATAGAGCGAGTTGGTCCAGTAGATGCGCTTGCCGTCGCGACTGATCTCGACCATCTGCGGACCGCCGGCGAAAGCCTTGCCGTTCGGATGCGGCGCGCAATGTTCGATTCCACCGATGCGCACCGAGCCCGTCAATTTCGGCTTGCGCGGTTCGCTCACGTCGTACTGGCGCATCTCGCCGGTGCCCCAGCAGGAGACGTAGAGGAATTTATCGTCGATCGAAAGATCGATGTCGGTGACGAGCGGCGGCACCGCGCCGAAACCTTGCAGCAGCGGCGGCAACTCGTCGGCATGCGCGGGCTCCGGTGGAATGGTCGCGGTCTTCTCGATGTGGAAGTGGCCGCCTTCGCGCCACCAGGTCCAGATCGACCCTTCCAGATTCGTCGTATCGACCACGACGCCGATAAAGCCGTACTCGCGGCTCGGGTCGTGCGCGGGCCGCACTTCGAGCGCCATCTGATGATTCGCGCCGAGATCGAGCGTCTGCACGTTGCGCCTCGCGCGCAGATCCCAGCAGTGCACGCGGTGGCCGTATTTGTTCGCGAGCAGGTCTTCGGGCACGATGCCGTTTTCGAATTGCGGCGGCAGCGCCCATTCGGTCGACACCATGTAGTCGCGCGGCAGATTCCACCAGAAGTCGTAATGCTTTTCCTGCGCGCCGCGCTCGATTTCCCAGCGGCCCAGCACCTCGAATGTTTGGCAGTCCATGATGAAGATTCCGGGCGGCCCGTCGGTGCCGTCCTTGCCACCACCGCCGAGCGTGCTCACGTAGATGCCCTCCGGTCCGCAATGCACGGTGTGCGGACGCGAATAGCCGGTCTTGCGGAAAATTTCCTCCGGCTCGATGATCTTGTGAATCTTCGCCTGGGTCGGATGCGGCTTCGTATCGACGATATAGATGCGCGACGAGCGCATGCCCGGAATGATCAGATAGCGACGTTCCAGAAACGCGTGGCCCGTCAACGGCGACAACGCGGACGAACACGCGTTCCAGCCGAAGTGATGGAATTCGTCGCCCTTGTTCGGCACCGGCACCGTGTGGACCACCTGGCTATAAGTCGGCGAACCGGGCTTCACGTCGATCACGGCGAGCGCGTCGGGCTGCGAGGAGTCCGGACTTAGCAGCACCGTGTACGCGTATTCTTCCGCCGGCGCATCCATCGCGAGCTTCGGCGATGCATGAAAGGTAGGATCGGGGCGCATTCTCATGACGGCACTCTCCCTGTCGTTCGAACGGTTCTGAACGGAAGCCCGGCCCGCCAAAAATCGAACCAGCGCGTAACTTTAGATTTGTAGTTCACGATAGCGACGGACGCAACCGGAAATATGCACCCGAACGCAGGTTCGATCCGACTGCCGGGCCGCATCGCACGAGAACTGCCAATTTGGGGGGGTGAAGAGGCGCGGGGAAGGCGGTATGGCGGGGTGGTATTGGAGGAATGAAAGGATGCTAATCGCTTGGGGATATCACGCTATCTCGCACGCCGAGCCTCGACAAAGGCCTCGACATAACGCAGCGCCTGTTCGCACTGCTCGGGCGTGAACGCGTGAATGCTCGCCGGAACCGGATCGAAGCCAAGCTCGGTCGCGACCCACCGGATCGCTCTCGCGCGGGCTTCGAACGCGTTGACACCATCGCGGCGCACCTTCCCGGCAACGAGCGGTTCGAGCGCATCGTGCAGCTTGCTCTTCGACTCGCGCAACGTTGCGTCGGCGAGGCGGCCGAGCGGCAGGTTGTGTTTGCTGCGCGAATAAACGCCGATCCACGCCTGACATGCGGTGCAGATCCACAGCGGCCCTTGATCGCTGCGATAGGGGTAGGACTCGTCGCCGTAACGCGCGAGCAACGCACGGTTGCCGCAGTAGTCGCATGACGGCTGCGGCAGTGCCTTGACGGGCTTGCCTACGCGCATGGGGAGTGCCCCGGGGAAAATTCGCCGTACTTCATCGCATCGATCCGACTGGCGGAAACGGGTAGAGCCACACAGTTTAATGGAATGCCCGTACCCGCATGCAAGACTTAGCTTCTCTGCGCGATCTCCATCACCACCCGGCGCCGCGCGGCCAAGCCTTCCGCCGACCGTCGCCGGACCAGTTCCACCACCGCTTGCGGCGCCAACGCCGGATCTCCCGCGTCGAACGGCGGGGCTGGCGCGTATTCGAGTTCGAGCTGGATCGCCTGCGCCTCTTCTGCGCCCGCCAGTTCGGCCGCGACGGTCAACCCGAAATCGATGCCCGCCGTCACGCCGCCGCCGGTAATCAGATTGCCATCGCGGACCACACGCGCATGTGTCGGTATCGCGCCGAGCGGTTCAAGCAGCGAGTGAAACGCCCAGTGAGTCGTCGCGCGCCGCCCGCGCAGCAAGCCGGCCGCGCCAAGCAGCAACGCGCCGGTGCAGACCGACGTCACGTAGCGCGCGCTGGCGGCCTGTCGGCAAACGAAGTCGATCGTTTGCTCGTCTTGCAACAGGTCGGTCACGCCGCTTCCGCCTGGCACACAGATCACGTCGAGCGGCGGGCAGTTTTCGTAGGTCGTGCTCGGCGTCAGCACGAGCCCGTTACTCGACACCACGGGCTCCCGTGTCTTCCAGATCAGATGCATCGTGGCGCCCGGCAACGATGCAAGTACGTCGTGCGGGCCAGTCAGATCGAGTTGCTGTACTTTCGGAAACACCAGAAAACCGATTTGCAGGTTCATAGGGATACCTTATTCAGGGAGAAATAGAAACGCGCGATCCGCCGCGTCTTCCAGGTGGACGAATTGATTCTATGCGCGTAGGCTTTGGCAAGACTGCCATTAACCCCAGTTTTTCTGCCACGCGCGCGCGCTCCCTCTTACAGCCCCTGTTACACACGATATGTCCAGCGCTCCCCCCTCCATCGTGCTGCTCGCCTTCCCCAACATGCAACTGCTCGACGTCAGCGGTCCGCTGCAGGTATTTGCGTCCGCCAATGAGCTCGTCGCGCAGCGTGGGCTCGACGAACTCTACTCACCCCGCGTCGTGGCAGCCGAAGCCGGGCCCGTCACGTCGTCGTCGGGACTTGCGGTACTCGCCGGTTCGCTACGCTCGGTGAAAGCGCCGGTCGATACGCTGATCGTCCCGGGCGGCTGGGGGATTCGTCAGGCATCGGCCGATCAGCGTCTGATCCGCTGGACGCAGCGCCATGCGCCGCATTGCAGACGCGTTGCCTCGGTCTGCTCGGGCGCGTTCCTGCTCGCCGAGGCGGGACTGCTCGACGGCCGCCGCGTCGCCACACATTGGGGGCGTTGCGACGAACTCGCGCAGGCGTATCCGCAACTGCGCGTCGAAGCCGATCCAATCTTTATTCGCGACGGGGCTATCTGGACATCGGCGGGCGTCACCGCCGGCATCGACCTCGCGCTGGCCATGCTCGAAGAGGATCACGGGCGCGCGTTGGCGCTCGATGTCGCGCGCGAGCTCGTCGTGTTTCTGAAGCGGCCGGGGGGTCAGTCGCAGTTCAGCGCGACGCTGTCGCTGCAACATGCCGACGACCGTTTCGGCGAATTGCATACATGGATGACGTCGCATCTCGCATCCGACCTGTCGGTACCCGCGCTCGCGCGACGGCTTCATATGAGCGAGCGCAGCTTCATGCGCCACTACAAGGCGCAAACGGGCCGCACGCCGGCCCGCGCGGTCGAGCAGTTGCGCATCGAAGCGGCACAGCGCTTGCTCAGCGAGACATCCTGGTCGATCAAACGAATCGCGGCGCGGTGTGGATTCGGCAGCGAGGAAACGATGCGCTGCAGCTTCGTGCGTCAGCTGCGCGTGGCGCCGCAGGTGTATCGCGAGCGCTTTTCGTCGACGTGACTCGTCGACGTGACTCGTCGACGTGAAATGCGCGGCCCTCCGACATCACTCAGTAGCGACGTTTGACGATCAGCGTCGCGCCCGTATCGTGAGAATGCAGAACCGCGACGCGCGCGGTGCCGGAGAACACCCAGTCGTCGATCGTCAAGGACAAGCGTCGCTGCGGTGACTCGCCTATCGACAACACTGAACTGTTCATCTGAACGATGGACAATTGCGGCGCGGTAGATGGACCCAGATGCAGAGGATTCGAGGCATTTTGCGCGGCAGGTTTTGCGCCCGGTTCGGACACCGGTGCGAACTCCGGTCCGGACGACACCAATGCCTTCGCAGTGCCGAGCTGGACATCGCGCGTCACGTCCACACTATAGTAATTCTCCATTTGCGCGAAGAACGGCTTGCCCTGATCCCCGTGATACTCCATCGCATAGCGCTGCTGCTCGAAGTAGTGCCGAGGCTCGGGAATCGGCGGCACGACTTCGACGGGCGACGCGACGATGTTGGCGACCATCATCGCTTGCGGCACATCGCCGAAGGGGCCGCCCGCAAACGCGTAGCCGCTCATCAAGACGAGTACCGCTCCGACAATCCTCTCGTTTTGGCACGTCATCGCATGCCTCCAGTGAAGGAATTGAAATGTCACATGACACGGCGCTCCCGTCGAACCGAGCGCCTTGCAGCGTCGCTTGCACTCAGACATTGTAGTCAGTCATTGGCGTACTGGTAGGCCAAAGTGTTAGGTATCTCGCGAGTGTGGCGAGCGCATGCGGCTTCGCGACTCAGCGCTGGAGTCGACGTCGAAGTGGACCGATTGAGAATGATTCCTGGCAACGCTCTCCGGCCTCGAAGACCGGCAAGAGCTTCTGGCGCAAGCCTCGTGAGTCGGTCGAAGCCGGCAACTCTTGCGAGGTTTCGCAAGCAACTACGCTGCTCGATTGGATACCTGCACCTTCAACCGTTGCAGCGTCAACGTTCGCGCTTGCGTGAGTCAGTCGACCCGTGTCGGCCGGCCATTGAATGCCGGCGCGATCTGCAAAACGATCGTTCGAATGCGCTTTCGCCAGGCGCGCGGCCATGCGAGAACGGCATCCGGCATAAAGCGCGCGACGAGCAGCAGCAACGCGAGCAGCGCTGGACACCAACGCAGATCGGTCGGCACCGGTTCGCGGCGAGCGAAGCGCGCATCGAGCAGCGCATCGCCGAACGATGTCACGTTCAGCAGGCGCCGGTAGTCGAGACCAGTCTGCCCCGCCACCGACGCAAGGTACTCGCCGCGCAATTCGGACAACTCCTCGTGCGTTTGCGCCTCGACACCGGCGCCTGGCGTCGGCAGCTGGATCACGTCGTCGGCCTGCCAGTAGCCGATCCGGTTACCGTTGGCGTCGGTCTTCGGAATGGCCGCGGGCTGGTCGCCGCCGACGCCGATCAGCCAGCCCCTGATTCGCGCGGCATTGATGCCCTCCATCAGCGGGCGCGCCGCCGATACCGGCGGCGCCTCCTGACCATCGGTGACGAACGCGATGGCCGCGCCGCCGCCGACCTCCTGCGCGACCCGCACGGCCGAATACACACCGCCCTCGGCAATGCGGCTCCAGTCGGTCCAGCGCATGCGCCCGTCGATGCCGTCGAGCGACACCAGCAGCGCGTCGTAGTTGCCACAGACTTCGACCGGCGCCATCAGCAGCAACACCCGCTGCCCCGTGAACACACTCCAGCCGACCTTCGAGCCGCACGGCAAGCGCCCGAGCGCGTCGCGCATCGAGGCCTGCGCGAATTTGAGCCGGCTGACCGGAGCACCGTCGAGCACCACGTCCTCGACGTCCATGCTTTGCGTGATATCGAACGTCACGATGTAGTTAAACGTGTTGCGCGGCAAAGTGACGTCCGGCATCGCGACCGCCGCGATCAATGCGACGAGCGCGAGCGGCGTCAACGCGTGACGCCATCTGGCGAAGCCGCGCTCGCGCGAGACGCCGCTCATGGCAAGTCCTGACTCTGCGGGTCACGCAGCTTGACGTTGTGCTGCTCTTTCACATCGGGCCCGGCGAGCGCGGACGGCGTTTCCGGCGCAAGCCACAGCGCGCGCTCGAGGTTGTAGCGCGCGTCCCAATCGTCGGGCGCCGCGCGCAGCGCGAGCCGGTAGCGCGCCTTGGCCTCACCGATCATCGCGAGAGATCTGACCGTCTGCGCCGTGTCGCCGCTGCCTTCGCGCAGGTACAGGTTGCCGAGATCGAACAGCGCCGCGCGGCCGACTTCGTCAGGCGGGCTGCCCTCGGGGATCAGACCGTTATAGAGCCGCGCCGCCGCGTCATACGCGCCCGCTTTCGACAGCGCTATCGCGCGGGCCAGTTGGACCTCGCGCGCGTCGTCGCCGGCAGCCTGGTCGCGCGCAGCGGCGTTCGTCGCGAGAATGGCCTGATCGACGCGCTCCGCGTGCTGCAGACGGACGAAGCCAGACGCGGCCCACGCGGCGCAACAGATCGCCACGGTGCCGAACAGCGTGTGGATCAGCGTGCGCTTCATGCCCAGCTCCTGACCTGCAACTGGTGCAGCAGCACCAGCAGCGCCGAACAGGACAGCGCGAGCGCGAAACAGTACAGACTCAGGTCCTGGCGAGGCAGATGCTCGACGAACGTCGTCGTCGCGTTCTGCTGCCGGTTGATCTCCGCGATCGCCGCCATCATCGCCTTCGGGTCTTCGGCCTGAAACAGCCTATACGGTGTCCTGAGCGTCAGAAAGAAGCGATGCAGCTGCGCTTCGGCCGAGGTTCCGCTGACGGGCTGCGTCGCGTTCAGATCGGGACTGAAGACGCTGCTGCGCAAGTAGATGAAGTAGAGGGCGATCCGGTTGCGTCGCAGTCCCGCCTCGATGCGCCGTTGCATCGTTTCGTCGAGCAACGCGCCGCCATCGGAGACGAGCACGATCGCGCGGCGGCCCGACGACAGGCGCCCGTCGAACTGCGCGATCGCCGCGAGCATGCCGCGATCGAGCTCGGTGTCCGGCATGCCACGGCCAATCGCCGTCGCCGCGACAGCGGCCTCGATCACGCGATGGTTGTACGTGAACGGCATCGCCAGCACGGGGTTGGTGCCGAACATCATGAACGCGAGCCGGTCGTTGGGCCGCTGCTCGACGAAGCGCGTCAACGCGGCGCGCGCCACGTGGTTCTTGGAGTCGCCGCGCGGCGCCTCGACGCCCTTGCTGCCCATCGGCTCGTCCATGCTCGCGCTGCGGTCCATCAGGATCAGGATCTGCGCGCCGCTGCCGGTGCGCAGCACCTGCAACTGCGAGCGCCCCGGCCCCGCCAGCCCGACGACGATCGCGGCGATCGCCAGTGCCGCGCCGCCGCGTACGAGCCAGCCGGCCGCGCGCCCGAGATCGTCGGCGGGCAGCCACGCGACGCTCGAAAACACCAGCGTGTCGCTGCGTCGCCGCAGCAGCGGCAGCGCGGCGAGCGGCAGCAGCACCAGCATCCACGGCAGGGCGAAATCGAGGCTCATGGTCATCGCTGATGGCGCCTCTCCGCCCGATACAACGCACGGCACAGCGCGTGCAACGACAGCTCGCCGGGATTCCCGACGGCCTTCGGCGCCGGTGTGAAAAAGCGCTCGGACGACGCCAGATAGAAGCGTTCGAGCTGCGCGCGCAGCGGTTGCAGATAGGGCGCGCGCGCGAGCAACGCGGATAGCGAAGCCGCATGCACGACCTGGCCGGCGGTTTCGTTCAGTGCGCGATGCAGGCAGACCCACGCATCGTTCGATGAAGCAGCGGGCGCCTCCGGCAGCCGCTGCATCTGCCGCCATGCACGCGCGAACGGCAGCCGTGCCGCCTCGCGTCGGTTGCGCGCCCACCACCAGCTCGCCCACGCGAGCAGGGTCACGAGCAGCAGGCCGAGCGCCCACGCGATCTGCCGGCGCCAGCCGGCCGTGCCCAGCATGGGTGCCTGACGATCGGGCCGCAGCGGCTGCAAATCCCCTGCGGCGAACGCGGTTTGCGGCGTCAACGGTCCGATGCTCGCCGGCCATTCGGCGACCTGCAATTGCGTGCCCGCCGCCGACGTCAACGTCAACGCGGGCAACGTGATCTGCGTGAGCGTCTGCGGCGCGTTGACGACCTGATACGCGATCACCATCCACTTGCGGCCGTTGGCATCGGTTTCGAGCGTCACGGGCCGGCGTTCGAGCCACACGCCCGTGCGTCCGACCGAAGGCGGCGTGACCGCGCCGAGGTCCCGATCGTTGGCCTCCAGCAGCACGCGCTGCGTCAGCACATCGCCGAGCACATAGCCGAACGCGCGCGGCTCCTGAACGAGCGCGGTCGCCACCGCGGCGCTGGCCGTCGCGCTCGCGGCGCCGCAGAGCGACGCGATCAGCATATGCAGCGCCGCCCGACGAGCGACGCCACCGCGCACACCGTGCGCGCTCATACCGTCATCTCCAGAAAGTAGCGCGACATCGCCTTCCGGATCGAACGCGCCTTCGACATAGAACGGCCGGATGCCGCGCGCGCCGAACCCCGCGGCGAGTTCATCGCGACGGCGCGCGACGCCTTCGCGCCAGCGCTCGCGCACATCGCGGGAAAGCCACACGCGACGCTCCTCGCCGGACTCCGCATCGTTGACGGCCAGCAGCGACGCGTGCTGCGGCGGCGTGATCTCGGCCGCGTCCCACACGACCATCGGCACCACGCACGCATGCACCAGCATGTCGAGTACCGACGACAGTCGCGCGAGCGGCCAGTGGAAATCGGACACGACGAACACGAGCGCCTGGCGTCCAGCGATACGGATCGCGCAACGCCGCAATCCTTCGACGGCCGCGGGTCCGGCCTGACGTCCGGCCTGACCTCCGGCCTGACGTTCTGCCTGGCCATTCGCCTGACGATCAGCCGTTTCACCGGCGCGTTCGCGCAGCATGCTCGCGAGCAGCGAGCCGGTGCCCCGCCCCGTGCGCGCCGGCATGAACAGATCGTCGCGTTCGCCGCCATCGAAGGCCAGCATGCCGAGCCGGTCGCCGACCCGGAACACGCTATGGCCGAGCGCTTCGACGAAATCGGCGGCGACCTCCAGCTTCGTTTTGCGGCTGCCGAACCGCATCGACGCCGATACGTCGACGATCACGAACACCGGCACCGCGACGCGCTGCAAATGCACGCGCACGAGCCACTCGTCGCGCGCCGCGCGCAAGCTCGCGCGCAGATCGAGCCGGCGCGGGTCCGGGTAGTCGAACAACCGGCCGTGCATCGCGAACTGCTGACCCGAGCCGAAGCTCGAGCCCGGATGCGAGCCGGGCCGCGCGCCGGCCGCGCGCATCGGCAGACGGTAGTGGAATTCCGCGGTGTCGTTCATCGTGGTGCGCGCGCCGCCGGTCAGCGAGGCACGGCGACGTTCTCGACGATCCGCGCGATCAGCGCCTCGGCCAGCTCCTGGCGGCGTAGCTCGTAGATCGGTGTGAAGAACACGCGATGCCCCAGCGCCGGCAGCAGCACTTCGTGAATGTCCTCCGGAAGCAGATGCGTGCGTCCCGCGAGCCACGCGACCACGCGCGCGGCCCGCAGCAGCGCGCTCATGCCGCGCGGACTTGCGCCCGCGAGAATCAGCTGCTCCATGTCGACGCCGTCGAGCGCGATGCCGAAGCGCGCCGGCGTTTCCGTCGCCTGCCAGATGTCGTGCACGTAGCGCTCGATCGTCTCGCTCGCCTGCACGCCCTGCTGGATCGCCGCGCCGATCCGGTTCAACTGCTCCCACGGCACGATCGACGGTGTCAGTTGCGCGAGCAGGCCGTCGACGTCATGGAACCTCGTGTCGAAGACGAGGCTGCGCCGCGCATCCTCGTCGGTCGGCGTCGGCATGTTCAGCTCGAACAGGAAGCGGTCGCGCGCCGCCGACGCGAGCTCGAAGGTCTCTTCCTTCTCGACCTTGTTGCGGTCGGCGTATACGGTCATGTGCGGAAAGCGGTGCTCGCGGTCGAACGCCCACACGGAACGTTCGGCCATCGCGCGCAACAGCAGCGATTGGACCTGTGGGCGCGCGCGATTGATCTCGTTGAAGAAGAAGGTGGTCAGCTGCTCGCCGTGGCGCAGCAGCGGGCCCGGTTCGATACGCGGCTTGCCGTCGGCATCGACATAGGTGTGATAGACGAGGTCGCCCGGCATCAGATCGATCGTCCCTTCGACGCGCTCGAAATCGCCGCCGACCACGCGAGCGAACGCCCGCAACACCGTCGTCTTGCCGACCCCGACGCCGCCTTCGAGCAGCACGTGGCCGCGTGCGAACAGCGCGACGTTGATGAGCCTCAGCGTTTGCTGCTGACCAACGACGACTCTCGCGACTTCGTTTTCGATCCGCTGGGCGTGAGAACGCCAATCCTGGAGCTGCTCGCCAGAAACCATCGCTGCGATCCCCTTCCGTGGTGGCTGGCGTTTATTTGCACGACGCTCGAACGTCGACGCGCTTCAAGCGCTCGCCAGCCTTCCGTTCAAGCATGGTTTATGCCGATCGTGAGCACGGGACCCAAGAGTTAAATCGAATGCGAAAAGTTGGCAGCCTGTCACGACAGCCGGGTACAGACTGTGCCATCGACGCCGCCTGGGACGCGTCGTTCACCAGCAAGCGGACGAGCGCAGTCGCGCAACGCGCGCATGACGCTACCGCTTCGCGCCGACCGGCGGTTTCGCAAACACCCCTGCAAACTGCGCATATTCCTGCTCCAGATGCACCGCCGCATGCTCGAGCAGAAACTGCCGGAACATCATGCTGGTCGGCGAAAGCTGCTTCGTGCGCAGATGCACGACCTGCCACGCGCGTTCGATCGGCGTGCCGTTCACGTCGAGCAGCGCGATCTCGCCGGTGCGCAACTCCAGCTGCAACGTATGCAGCGAGATCAGACTCACGCCCATGCCCGCCATCACCGCCTGCTTGATCGTTTCGTTGCTGCCGAGCGTGATGGTTTTCGCGGGTGTGAACAGATGCTGCCGGAACATCGCCTCGGCGGCCATGCGCGTACCCGAGCCCGGCTCGCGCAGCAGGAAGGTGTCGCGGCGCAACTCCTGCAGATCGAAGCGGCGCGCGCCGCACAGCGGATGATCGAGCGGCGCGATCACCACCTGAGGATGACTCGCGAGCGGCTCGGCCGTCGTATCGAGTTCGGGCGGCGGGCGGCCCATGATCGCGAGATCGATCGCGTTGTCCTGCAACAGACGCAGCAACGCGTCGCGATTGCCGACCGAGAAGTGCACGTCGACTTTCGGGTATAGATGCGAGTACATCGCCAGCAGTTTCGGCGCGAAGTAGGTCGCCGAACTGACGATGCCCACGTTGATCGAGCCGCTGTCGGCCTGCTTCAGCGACATCATCGCGTCTTCGGTGTCCTTGATTTCGCCGAGAATGCGGCTCGCGTGATGGGTCAGCACCTCGCCCGCTTCGGTCAGCGTGAGCTTGCGCGCGATGCGCTCGAACAGCCGCAGGCCGACCGCCTCTTCGAGCTGATGAATCTGCATCGACACCGCCGGCTGCGTCAGATGCAGCTCCTCGGCCGCGCGCGCGAAACTCGTATAGCGGCTCGCGACGACGAAAATCTGCAACTGCCGCAGGGTCAGCGTGCGAACGAAATTCAGCTTGACCCGGTTCGTCGCGAAACTCGCGTTCTGCATTTGATTCAGCGACTCGCTCGCGGCGCATTCGATGACGGTTTCGCCGGCGCCTTGCCCGAGGGCAACTTGTTCAGTGCCGATTGAAAGCTCAACGACTCCGTATGCGCCGGATGCGCAAAGTCGTTGTTGGGGCCCGGCACGTCGGTGCGGATCTGCACGACCTGGCCCGGCACGCCGTCTGCGAGCAGGAACGTGTAGCGCTTGCCCGTGTATTGCGCGAAGCGCTCCGCGTTCGGATCGTTCAGATAAGGCTGCACGACGATGCGCCGCGCGCTGACCGGCTTGCCGCCGACCTCACTCGGCACGCTCTCGATCTGCGGCCCCGCGGCGAGCGCGAGACGCAGACGCTGCTGGAAATAGCGGCGCTGCCCGCCGGTGAGACCCTGCATCTCCGCGATGTCGTGTTCGAGAAAATAAATGATTGCCGGATTGCACTGCAGGCCGCCGATCGGCAGGTTCACGCTGCCGCTATGGTCGGACACCTGTGCGTCGCCTTTCGCGTTGTTCTCGCTCAGCACCAGCACCTTGACGACATCGGCGCTGCGAGACGGTTGCCCGGAATCGATCAGCGCGTAGTCGAGTTCGGTCTGCGCGGCGACGCCGTGCAGATGATCGGTCAGAAAAATCAGCCGCTCGGCCGGCGTGATCTCGTCGCCGCCCGGCGCCGACGCCGGACTCGCCGCACGCGCGGCGGCTGGCGCGAGGCACAGCACACACAGCGTCCCCATCAGCGCGGCGCGTGCCGCGCGCAGCCAGGCGCCGCGCGCGCGCGTCATTGCGACGCGTCGCCGGGCTTGCCCGCCGGCGCGTCGACCGGTTTGAGCATCGGCACCTGGTAGGTCGCGAGGATGCTGTCGATCTTGTCGTGATTCGCGCCGATCCATTGATCCACCTTGTCCTTCCAGTCCTTCTCGCCGTAGCGCACGCCCATCGAAATCGTGTAGTCGAAGCGGATGCCCGGCCCCGGCGGGAACGGCACGAGTCTGACCGAATCACCGGAGCGCTTCGCGAAGTAGCCGGCAATCGGCCCCCATAGGAACACCACGTCGACGTTGCCCGCGCGCAGGTCGTGCTCGATCATCTGGCCCGGGTACACGGCCGGATCGCCGCTTTGCACCTGGTACGACACCGCCTGGTCGATCAGGTTGTGGCCGAGCAGCCAGTCCACCGCGGGGGTTTGCGAAAAGATGCCGAAGCGCAGCTTGTGCAGTTGATCGGGCGGCAGCTTCAGCAGGTCGTCGGGCGTCTTGATGCTCGCGAACTCGGGGCGGTTCGGCAGCACCATTGCGTAGGTCGAGCGCAGATACGGCTGCGTCGTCGACGTCATTTCATAGCCCTTCGGCACGCCGATGATCAGGTCGCACCGATAGCGCTCGCTGCCGTCCTCCTTCTCGCGCAGCGTGTGGCGCACGAAGCCCATGCGCTGCGGAAAGTACGTGTATTCGAGCTTGTAGCCGAAGTCGCTCGCCATCTGGGCCGCGATGCGGTTCTCGTAGCCCTCGCCCTTGTCGTTCGACAACGGCATGTTGTTCGGGTCCGCGCACACCCTGAGCACGCCGTCCGCGCCGTCGTTGTTCGGCAGCGCGGGGCCGTCCGCCCGGACCGCGGCGCTCGCGAGCGCCGCGCCGCACAACGCGGCCGCGATCACGCTGACATGCACGGACATGCTTCTCTTATCACGCATCGTGAGCCTCCGGAAGAATGACGACACGGCGTTATTTGGCGTCGATGGCCTTCAGATCGCCCGGCTTGATCTGTCCATCGGAGCGCCCTTTCAGGTACGCGTAGAGGTTTTCCCAGTTCTTCTGCATCATCTGGCTCGTGCTGAAATCGGGCATGCCCTTGTCCACCCGGCCGCCGAACACCGTGCGATGAAACTCGGTCTTGTCCAGCGTCTTGAACGCGTCGATCAGCGACGGCCCGACCATGCCCTGCTGCTGCGCGCCGTGGCAGCGTTCGCAAGCGAGCGCGCGCCACGTCTTCCAGCCAAGCAGCGTATTACTGTCCACCTTGGTGCCGTCAACCACCTTGTACGCGACCTGCGCAATCGAAGGATTGTTCTGCGCGTATCCGACGGGCAGCACGACGAGCGCTGCGGGCAACACCGTGAGCAACAGGATAGATCGGCCTTTCATGCACATGTCTCCATCTGGGAATAAGCCGCGCCCCGATGCGTTTCATCGACGCATCCACCAACGGGCGCGATCTGGGGGTGATTCAATGCTTGCGCGAGGCTGACGGGGCGGCCGTGCCTGTTCAAGCCGCCCCGCTGGTTCAGCCTTTCATTTCAGCCGTTCGTTCAGCTCTTCTCGCCAGGAATCGCGAACACGAACAGCGTGCCGCCGAGCGCGGTGTACTTCGCGAGATCTTTGTAGCCGCCGACCGCACCCAGACCTTCGGTCGGCTTCTCCAGACCTGCCGCCATGCCGATGCCGGCCCAGCCGCCGATGCCCGAATACACGCCGACGTACTGCTTGCCCTGATACTCATACGTGAAGACGTTGCCGATGATTCCCGACGGCGTCTTGAAGCGCCACAGTTCCTTGCCGTCCTTGATGCGCACCGCCTTCAGGTAGCCTTCCAGCGTGCCGTAGAACGCGATGCCGCCCGCGGTCGCCAGCACACCCGACCACACCGAGAACCTCTCCGGCTTCGAGTAGACGATCTTGCCCTTGCTCGCATCCCACGCGATGAAGTTGCCCATCGCGTTGCCCTCGTTCGGGCCCGGATACATCGACAGCGTGGCGCCGACATACGGCTGTCCCGACACGTAGTCGACATCGAACGGCTCGTAGTCCATACAGACGTGGTTGGTCGGCACGAGGAACAGGTGCGAGTTCGGATCGTATGCCGCCGGTTGCTGGTCCTTCGAACCGAGTGCCGCCGGGCAGATGCCCTTCACGTTGTGATCGGAGCCGGCCGCCTGCGTCGAGTACGCCGCATTGCGGATCGGCAGGCCGCTTTTCAGATCGACACGGTCGGCCCAGTTCACCGCCGGGTCGTACTTCTGCGCGACCAGCAGCTGTCCGGTGACGCGATTGAGCGTATAGCCGAAGCCGTTCCGGTCGAAGTGCACGATCGCGGGCACCTGCTTGCCGTTGATCGTCAGATCGGACAGGATCATTTCGTTGACGCCGTCATAGTCCCATTCGTCGTGCGGCGTCATCTGGTAGACCCATTTGGCCATGCCGGTATTCAGGTCGCGCGCGAAGATCGACATCGACCATTTGTTGTCGCCCGGACGTTGCGTCGGGTTCCATGTGCCCGGATTGCCGGTACCGTAGTACACAAGGTTGAGTTTCGGATCCCACGCATACCAGCCCCACGTGGTGCCGCCGCCGAGCTTCCACTGATCGCCCTTCCATGACTTCAGCGACGAATCCGCGCCCACCGGCACCATCTGGCCGTTGGAATACGTCATCGTCTTTTGCGGGTCGAGCAGCATATCGTTGTCGGGGCCCGTGCTGTACGCGGTCCAGGCCGGTTTGCCGGTCTTGATGTCGTACGCGATCAGACGCCCGCGCACGCCGAACTCGCCGCCCGAGATCCCGGTCAGCACCTTGTCGCCGAATACGTGCGGCGCGTTGGTGTTGGTTTCGCCGGCTTTCGGATTGCCGTTCTGCGCGGTCCACACCACGTCGCCCGTCTTCGCGTTCAGCGCGACGAGCTTGGTGTCGGCCTGCTGCAGGAAGATCTTGCCGTCGCCGTACGCGAGACCGCGATTGACGGTGTCGCAGCACATCACGGAGACGACCTGCTCGTCCTGTTTCGGCTGATACTGCCAGAGGAACGTCTGATCCTTCAGGTTGACCGCAATGACCTTGTTCGGAAACGGGGAGTGGACATACATCGTGTCGCCGATCACGAGCGGCGCGCCTTCATGGCCGCGTAGCACGCCGGTCGACATGGTCCATGCGACCTGAAGTTTGCCGACGTTGTTCTCGTTGATCTGCTTGAGCGGGCTGTAGCGGTGATTCGCATAATCGCCCGCCTGGGCCGCCCAGTTGGCTGGATTTTTCATCAGCCCGTCGAGCTGCGAATCGGCCTGCGCAGCCAGAGAGCCAAAGGCTGCGGATGCGAGGATCGCGAGCCCAAGAACTACAGTGCGTAAGTTCATGTCTCCTCCAGAATTGTCCTGCTGTTCAACTCACGAATGACCCACGCTACCTCATCGCATCGTGCGCGCCTTCTCGAGTGCAGGTAACGATTAACGCGCTATCCCGATTCGATGTCGGGCTTCGCGACGCATGAACGGCCGACGCATATTCCATGCCGGAATAGCGGCAACGTTTGCCGCTATTGGCTGCGCTGGCCCGGCGACTCGGCACGCGCGAGGTGTCGCGGCACTCGGGCGTTGCACGCCGATGCTTGCATGGCGGTAAGCTGAAGGGCCTGCATCACGCGATGCGGCACATACTGTGTCACTTGCGTGATACGAATCGTGTCCTTTGCGAATCACACGCCGCGGCACGGGCCTGTCACTTGCAACGATGCTTCGTTCGGCGATCGATTCGCGCATTCGAGGAGCAACAGCCATGGCAAACACCGAGCACGTCTATACCGACGAAGAGATCCAGCAGCGCCTCGTCGGTCCGCTGCAGCACTGGTATCTGGAAGATGGCTGGCTGCGGCGCAAATACCGCACCGAGGGCTGGAAGGGAACGCTGATGGTGGTCAACACCGTCGGCCACCTCGCGGAAGCCGCCTGGCACCACCCCGATCTGACGGTCTCGTACGCCTTCGTGACCGTGAAGCTGAAGACGCACAGCGCCAAGGGCATCACCGACAAGGACTTCGCGCTCGCGACGAAGATCGAATCGGTGGTCCACTGGCAGCCCGGCCTCGAGGACGGCCCGCTCGAAGGCACGCCCGCCGACGATCAGCGCTTCCGCTATATCAAGTACGACGCACCCAAACCCGCGCAAGGCAGTTGACACGCGTTCCTGTCGCCGGATGAAACAGCGCGTGACACAGTGCGCCTTCGGCGTCACACAGCGTCCATGCGGCGGCGAAACCGCGTGGGGCGCGGCGTGCCGTTGAGAGGTTCCAGTGGGCCGAACCCGCGGCGGCGGCCGTTGCGCGTGCCTGGTACGGCTTTCGCTTGACGTCGCCGGGCGCACTATCGCTGGAACCCGCGACGCGTTGCGGACGCCCCGCGGCCGAACCCGGTCTTGCGCACCCGCAAGGACACCTGAGGACACTCGAGATGCCGCTTCAGCTCCGCCGCCTGCCGCCACGCGCCCCCATCACGATCGATGCGCCCGCGCGGCTGCATCTGGGCTTTCTCGATCCGAACGCGTCGCTCGGGCGTGCGTTCGGCAGCCTGGGGCTCGTCATCGATACGCACGGCACGCGGATCGAAGCGCGGCTCGCCGAACGCGAGCAGATCGGCGGCGTGGTCAGCGAGGCCGAGCGCGAGCGCATCGCGCTGAGTCTCGCGCGGCTGCAGGCTGCCTATGGACCGGCGACACTCGCGATCGACGTGCTGGAGGCACCGCGCGCGCACACCGGCCTCGGCTCCGGCACGCAGCTGGCGCTGGCGGTCGGCACCGCGTTCGCGCGCCTCGTCGGCCAGCCGGCGAGGAGCGCCGAGCTCGCCAGTCTGCTCGGGCGCGGCGCCCGCTCCGGCATCGGCATACTCGGCTTCGAGTGCGGCGGCCTGCTGCTCGATGGCGGCCCGCCCGGCGATCTGCGCCAGAGCATGCCGCCGCTGCTGTCGCGCCAGCCGTTTCCGCAGCCGTGGCGCGTGCTGCTCGTCAGCGACAACAGCCGCGAGGGCTTGCACGGTACCGAGGAACGCAGCGCGCTCGCATCGCTCGCACCGTTTCCGCGGCGGCTCGCCGCGCATCTGTGCCATCTGGTGCTGATGCAGATCCTGCCCGGCGCCGCCGAACATAACTTCGCGCCGTTCGCGCACGGCCTCACCGAGCTGCAGCAGACCATCGGCGAATATTTCGCGAGCGCGCAAGGCGGCGTGTTCGCGAGTGCCGACGTCGAGCGCGTACTGCGCGCGGTCGCCGCCGAACGCACCGCCGGCATCGGCCAGACCTCGTGGGGCCCGACTGGCTTCGCGGTGCTCGCGAGCGCGCGCGAGGCCGACCGCGCGCTCGCGACCGCGCGCGCCGTCGCGAGCGCGCTGCCGCATATCGAATGCAGCGTCGTCGCGGGCCGCAACAGCGGCGCGGCGATCAGCGGCGCCGAGGCGCGCGCGCCGCATATCGACGCCGCATGATGCGCTGCACCGCTCAGGCCGCCGCTTACCGCCGCTTACATAAGGCGCTGCCACGCGCGGCGCGGCCTTGCCTTGCGCCGTCCCCGAGATTGCCACTAAAACGAGCCCCGCCATGTCAGAAACCCTTGAAAGGCCCTACATCCTGCACATGTTCACGGCCACGCCGCAGATGAGTCCGTTCGACGTCAACATGGCCGCCGACGCCGGCTATCAGGTCATCGTGCCGTATTGCAACGTCGAAGCGGGCATGGTCGCGAATCTGACGCAGGACGCGATCTTCTCGCGCGGCCCGAAAGGGGTGTCGCGCACCGGCATCTTCATCGGCGGACGGGACGTGATGCAGGCCGCCGACATGCTCGACACCGCGCGCCGCGCGATGGTCCCGCCGTTCGAGGTCTCGGTGTTCGCCGATCCGAGCGGTTCGTACACGACCGCGGCCGCGCTCGTCGCGCTGGTCGAGCGGCATCTGGGCAAACAGCACGGCGTGGAGCTGGGCGGCAAGCGCGTGCTGATTCTCGGCGGAACGGGCGCGGTCGGGCGCATCGCGGCGGCGATCGCCGCGTCGCGCGGCGCCGACGTGACGATCGCGAGCCACCACGACCGCAATCGCGCGCTCGGGGCCTCGGCCGAAGTCAACGAGCGCTTCGGCATCTTCACGAACGGCATCAGCGCCACGACGCCCGCCGAACTGCGCGGCGCGCTCGCCGACGCGGAAATCGTGCTCGCCACCGCCGTAGCGGGGGCGCAAGTGGTCGGCAGGGACGACCTCGTGCATGCGAAGCGCCTGCTCGTCGCCGCCGACGTCAACGCGGTGCCGCCCGAAGGGATCGCCGGCGTGAATGTGATGAACGACGGCAAGCCGATCGACGGCGTGCCGAACGCGGGCGCGGTCGGCATCGGCGCGCTGGCGATCGGCAACGTCAAATATCAGGTCGAGCATCGCCTCTTCGTGCGCATGCGCACGGGTGGTAAGCCGGTCTACCTGGGCTTCCCGGAAGCCTACGACGAGGCCCGCGCGGTCGCGGCCGGTCTCGGCTGAGCGCGGTCGTCATGAAGTCGCACCGCCCGCTCATGCATGCGCCGTTGGTCGCGGTCGTCGGGCAGTCCGCGCGCTTGCTCGCGCAGTCCGCGGCGCGCGCCGGCCTGCATGTCGCCGCGCTCGATGTCTTCGGCGACCGCGACACGCGCGAGGCCGCCGAGCTATGGTTCGACATCGGCCGTGGTGATGGCGCGCTCGGGATCGACCGGGCGCGGCTCGTCGATGCGCTTGCGCGTGTCGCGCGCTTGCCGGGTTTGCTTGGCTGGATCGGCGGCAGCGGGCTCGAACCTTTGATGCCTCAGTTGTGCCGCGAATCCGGCTTGCCGCGCTTTCTCGGCAACGCTGCCGAGGCGATCGCGGCCGTGCGCGAGCCGCGGCGTTTTTTCGCGCTGCTCGACGCGTTGCGGATTGCGCATCCGGCTGTGTCGTTCGAGCGGCCCGCGACGGCCGAGGGCTGGCTGTTCAAGCAGGCGGATGGTTGTGGCGGTACGCATATCGAGGCGGCCGACCCGTTCCATTTAACGACCGACTCCGCGCACGGCTACTTCCAGCGCATTGGCCAAGGCCGCTCGCTGTCGGCGCTTTTCATCGGCGCGCACGACAGCGCGCATCTGATCGGTTTCGCCGAGCAATTCACCTGCGCGATCGGCGATCTGCGCTTCGTGCATGCGGGCTCGATCGGGCCGATCGACTTGCCGCCAGCGTTCATCGCGCGCGTGCAGCAAGCGCTCGAGGCGCTGTGCGCAAACACCGGCCTCGTCGGCATCAACAGCTGCGACTTCCTGTCGGACGGCGCCTCGTTCGACGTGCTCGAAATCAACCCGCGCCCTTCGTCGACGATGGCGCTCTACGAAACCGCGTCGCCCGATGCATGGCCGGCCGGCCTGCTCGCCTGCCACCTCGACGCGTGCCGCCACGGCCGCGCGCCGTCGGCCGCGAGCCTCGCGCTCGCCCGCGCGCCGCGCTGGCGTGCCGGTCAGCGCGTGCTGTTCGCGCAGCGGCCGTTCAGCGTCCCGGCCGCGTTCTCGGACGCCTGCCTGCGCGATCCGCAATGCCGCGACGTACCGATGCCGGGCACCCGCATCGACGCAGGGCAGCCGGTCTGCACGCTGCAAGTGCGAGCGGCATCGGTGGACGCGGTGCTCACCGCGCTCGACGCGCAGCACGAACGCGTCGTCCAACGAATCGAAACCTGCGATGAACCCGACCATGCCTGCCTCCACGCCCACAGCTGAGACTTCCGCGCCCGCCGCGTTGCCGAGCGTGAACGCGCTTTCAGAGCGCCTCGTAGCACGGCTCGTCGATCAGGCGGCACAGCTCGGCGTCGCACTGACGCGCACGCGCGATGGCACCGTGATCGCGGACGCCGGCGTCGACGCGCGCGGCGGCCTCGACGCCGGCGTGCTGATCGCGCGCATCTGCATGGGCGGTCTCGGCCGCGTCGCGGTACGCGCGAACTTCGACGCCGCGCCGCTGTGGCCGACGATGCTCGAAGTCAGCACATCGTCGCCGGTGCTCGCCTGTCTCGGCAGCCAGTACGCGGGCTGGAGCCTGTCGGCGACCAGGGAGCAGACCGGCGGCAAGAAATTCTTTTCGCTCGGCTCGGGGCCCGCGCGCGCGCTCGCGGTCAAGGAGCCGCTATTCGACGAACTCGGCTATCGCGACCGCCACGAGCGCGGCGCGCTGGTGCTCGAAGTGGACCGCCTGCCGCCGCAGGTCGTGATCGACAAGGTGCTGCACGATTGCGGCCTCGCGCCCGAACACCTGACGCTGATCGTCACGCCGACACACTCTGTCGCGGGAACAGTACAGGTCGTCGCCCGCGTGGTCGAAGTTGCGCTGCACAAGGTGCATGTGCTCGGCGTACCGCTCGATGAGATCGTCGCGGGGACGGGCTCGGCGCCGCTGCCGCCGCCCGCGCCCGACGGCATTCAGGCGATGGGCCGCACCAACGACGCGATCCTGTACGGCGGCCGCGTGCACCTGAGCGTCCAGCACGACGAGATCGCGCAACGTCTCGCCGACACCCTCCCCTCCGCCCAATTCGCGCGACTACGGCCGGCCGTTCGCGGACGTCTTCACGGCCGTGAACTTCGACTTCTATCAGATCGATCCCGCGCTGTTCGCGCCCGCCGAGGTGTGGGTCAGCAGCCTCGAAAGCGGCGCGACCTATCATGGCGGCCGGCTCGACGGCGGCCTGCTGCGCAAACAGTGGGGCGGCGAGTCCGTCGCGCGATGATGATCACATCAGGCGTGCGCATCGCGATCATGACCGACGAAACCGGCTGGCACACCGGCCGGCTGAAAAAGGCGTTCCGCGCGCGCGGCGCCGAGGCGCGTTGCGTCGATCTCGCGGATTGCCGCATCGACACCACGTGGCTGCCGCACGGCCTCGCGATCCCGGGCTTCGGCCGCACGCTGCCGGACGCGGTGTTCGTACGCGGCATCGCCGGCGGCAGCTTCGAGCAGGTGACGCTGCGGCTCGGCATCCTGCACGCGCTGCGTGAATCGGGCGTGCCGGTGTACAACGACGCGCGCGCGATCGAGCGCAGCGTCGACAAGTCGATGACGAGCTTCCTGCTGCATCGCGCGGGCGTGCCGACACCGGCCACCTGGGCCGGCGAATCCGCCGCGTTCGCGCAACGCGTATTGATGCGCGAAGCGGCCGCCGGCCGTCAGGTCGTGCTCAAGCCGCTGTTCGGCTCGCAAGGCCACGGGCTCAAACGGCTCGGCGCGCGCGGCGGACTGCTCGCGCCATTGCCCTCGCTCGCCCGTTATCGGCAGGTCGCTTATCTGCAGCGCTTCGTCGCGAGCGACCGGCCGGGTTTCGACTGGCGCGTGCTCGTGATCGGCGGCAAGGCGGTTGCGGCGATGCGGCGCAGCGGCGGCAAAGGCTGGATTCACAACGTCGCGCAAGGCGCGCGCTGCGAGCCCGCCGAGCTGACGATCCCGCTCGCACAGACGGCAGTGCGCGCAACCGCCGCGCTCGGGCTCGACTACGCGGGCGTGGACCTGATCCCGAATGCCGACGACGCCGCGCTGCCCCTCGTGCTCGAAGTCAACGGCGTGGCCGCGTGGCGCGGTTTGCAGTCGGTCGTGCCGCTCGATGTCGCGGCGGCGCTCGTCGACGATCTGCTCGATCGCAGGCTGGCCGAGCAAGCCGCTAGCGCCGGGTTGCCCGAGCAGCCTCCGCAGCGCCGGGCTTGAGCGCGATGCCCGACACTCATGCGATTCCCGTCGAGCACGCGCGCGCGGCCTTCCTCGAAGCCTGCGCGCTCGACGTCACCACGCCGAAACCCGGCAACGTCAGCACCCAAAGCCCCGGCCACGGCATGCACGCGGCCCAGTTCCTCGCCAGCGCGGACGCGTCGCTCGACGCGCTATTCGCGCGCGGCGAGCGCGTCGGACAGCGCATTCTCGACGCGGTCACGCGCACGCGCGCGGCCGTCGGCTGCAATACGAATCTCGGCATCGTGCTGCTGGTCGCGCCGCTCGCCGCGGCCCTCGACGAAACCGGCGAAGCGCCGGTGTCGGCGCAAGCGTGGCGCGCGGCCGTCGGCGACGTGCTGAGCCGGCTCGACGTCGAAGACGCTCGGCTTGCTTACCGCGCGATCGCGCTCGCCAATCCCGGCGGCCTCGGCGACGCGCCCGAGCAATCGGTCCACGCACCGCCGACGATCGGCCTGCGCGACGCGATGCGGCTTGCCAGCGAGCGCGACAGCATCGCGCGGCAGTACGCGAACGGTTTCGCCGACCTGTTCGACACCGGCCTCGCCGCCTACTTCGAAGCCTCGAGACCAACGCCCGAACCCGCGCCCGCCGATCCAGGCGAAATCGCGATGCTCAACGTGTTTCTCGCGTTCCTCGGCGGCTGGCCCGACTCTCACATTGTGCGCAAGCACGGCCGCGCGCTGGCGCAGAGTGTCACGCTCGTGGCACGCGAACAGCGCGCGCGCTGGCGCCAGGCGCGATCCGCCGCGCGCCGCTCGGCAAGCGATCCGCAACTCGACGCCTGGGATGCCGAATTGAAGGCCGGCGCGATCAATCCCGGCACCAGCGCGGACCTCGCGGTGGCCACACTGTTTCTTGCGCGCTGCGTCGAAGGGCGCGGTTAACCCTGAATCGTCTGGACTGAAGAAGACCCGAACAGCCGCGTCAGCAGGCCCTTAGCGACAACTGGCACGGAACCTGTTAGTTAGTACCGCCGTGCATTCCCGCACCGCTCTCGCGATGCTGATCCGGACGATCGCGGGCGGCGCCTCGTCAGCAGGTCCATACCTACTCTTTTGGAGGAACAGAATGGCCAAGATCAACCGCGTCATGATCGGTGAGTCGCTCGTCGGCGACGGCAACGAGGTCGCGCACATCGACTTGCTGATCGGACCGCGAGGTTCGGCTGCGGAAACCGCGTTCTGCAACGCCCTCACCAACAACAAGGACGGCTTCACGTCGCTGCTCGCCGTCGTCGCGCCCAATCTCATCACGAAGCCCAATACGATCCTGTTCAACAAGGTGACGATCAAAGGCGCCAAGCAGGCCGTGCAGATGTTCGGCCCGGCGCAGCACGCGGTCGCGCTCGCGGTGGCCGACAGTGTCGAGGACGGCACGATCCCGCAGGAAGAAGCCGACGATCTGTTCCTCTGCGTCGGCGTGTTCATTCACTGGCAGGCCGAGGACGACAAGAAGATCCAGCAGTTCAACTATCAGGCGACGCGCGAGGCCATCAAGCGCGCGGTCAGCGGCGACCCGAGCGCGGCTGAAGTGATGGCGAAGAAGAGCAGCGTCGCGCATCCGTTCGCGCCGAACTGACGGCGCATGCAAGCGCAGGAGACGCGGCGCCGTTGCCGGCCCCGCCTCCTCGCGCATCCCGTCGCCTCGCGGCCGCAAGGCACGCATCTCGCGCAGCGGTTCGCGAAGCAGGCTCAATGCTTTCGCAGAGGCATTCAATGACCAACAGATGTCGCGCGCTTCTCGCCTTTACCTCGCTCCTGCTCGCCGCGCCGCTCGCGTGGGCGGGCGGCTACAACTATCCGACCGAGGGTCGCGTCGAATACGTGCTCAGTTGCATGGACGATAACGGCCACGAGTTCGCGAACGTCTACAAGTGCTCGTGCGTGATCGACAAGATGGCCGCGTCGTTGCCGTACGACGAATTCGTCGACCAGTCGACCTTCTCGAAGTACGCGACGCTAGGCGGCGAAGGCGGCGCGGAATTCCGCGTCGACCACGCCAAGGCGCAAACCAAGCGCTTCCGCGCGCTGCAAACCAGCGCATATCAGGCGTGCGGACTCGGTCCGCAGAAGACGTCGACCGTGGCGAAATGACCACGACCTGAAACGCGCCGGGCGTTCTGCGCGTCCCGCTCGGCGCGTCCGGCTCGGCGCCCCCGGCTGGGCGCTCCCCTCAACTCGGCACCAGCCCCTCGCCCAGCGACGCGTACCGCGCGAGACCCACGGCCGCCGCCGAGCCATCGCCGCGACGCCGCTCGATCTGCACGCCGACGGCCGCGAGGTCGGCGAACTTGGCCGGCTTCGCGAGCGACACGCGCACCCAGTGCGCGCCGAAGTCGGCGATCAGCAGTTGCGCGATCGTCTCGGCAAGCGCCTCCAGCAGCCGCACGCGATGCGACGCGAACAGCTCGAGCAACGCCCCGCGCACGGCCGCGTAGTTGACCGTATCTTCGATCCGGTCCGTCGTGCAGGCGCGGATCGCTGGCACGCCGATAGCCAGGTTCACACGCACCGGTTGCGCAACATGCAACTCACTGCTATCGATACCGATGACCGTCTGGCCGATGAAATTCTCGATGAATACGATGTCCAGGCGCTCGGGCAACGCGCCGACTTGCGGGCCGGGATTGGCGCCGAGGCTGGAAAATGCGGCAAGGCGAATAGTATCGAAACGATCCATGATTTGATCTCCGCCGCGGCGCGGCCCAGGATTGAACAGCCAGTGATGACGAGCGAAACGATGCAACAGTAGAACAGTAGAACAGTAGAACTGAACGACGCGCGGCACACTCTGTGCCGAAGCCGCGACAGGCATGCAACCTGCAACCCGTTTAACGCGTCACGCATCGAGAAAAGCAAATTCCGGGCACAGTGAGGTAAACCCAGTGTGACTTTCTGTTGAACCAATCCTGCATCGGGCGTACAGTTTTCAACACCCGCCTCGTAGTAGGGCCGGTCGGGAGGGCGCAGGCGAACCGAGATTGCGCCGCGCCAGGGGCAGGCAGGCTTGATAAAGCGGCATTCGCGGCGTGCGAAGCAGTCACGCTTGCGAAATGACGCAACGGAGGCAAATCCCATGTCGTTGCTCGCTGACAGCAGTACTCACGTCCGGGAAGTTCTGAACGTGGTCAACCATCAGTTGACCACGCGCCCGACAAGCGAACCCGTAGCTCAGTCGTGGACGCGCTGCATCAACGAATTCCAGCTGGACCCCGCGCGTTTCGTGCCGCCGCCGGTGCTCACCGAGTACGAACTCAGCGCGCGCCGTGAGGCGCTCGGCGATCTGATCGCGTGTTCGAAGCTCGAGATGACGACGCTCTATCAGCAACTCGCCGATCCCGAGCTCGCGGTCGTGCTCGTCGATTCTGGCGGCGTGATCGTGCATCAGGTGTCGTCCGTGCCGTTCGCCGAGGCGGTCGCCGTCGACGGCTTTCGCGTCGGCGCGCTGTGGAGCGAACGCGAAGCCGGCACCAACGGCATGGGCACCTGCCTCGCGGAGCGCGACTGCATCGCCGTCTGTCAGCACGAGCATTTCTATCCGCGCTATACGTCGCTGACGTGCTCGGCCGCGCCGATCTTCGACGACGGCGGCGAAATCGCCGGCGTGCTCGACGTCACGAGCCGCTCGAAGCTGCTGCAGCAGCACTCGCTGGTGCTGGTCGGCATGTCGCGTCAGATGATCGAAAACCGTCTGCTCGATGCGCGCTACCGGCACGCCAACATGATCCATTTCCACAGCCGCCCGGAATTCGTCGGCACGCTGCACGGCGGCAAGCTCGCGGTCGGCGACGACAGCACCGTGCTCGCCGCGAATCGCAGCGCGCTGTTCCAGCTGGGCTTCCGTTCGCTGAGCGAGCTGCGCGGCCGGCGCATCGAGGAAGCATTCAACGCGTCGCTCGAAGACATGATCGCGCGCAGCATTCGCGGCTCGTTCCATCCGGTCACCGTCTACAGCGCAAACGCGACGAACCGCTTTTTCCTCGTCGCGCAGACGCCGCAAAACGCCACAGGGCGCGTGACGCGCGTGCTCGTCCCCGACTCCGCCATGCGCGCCAACGCCGCCGAAAAACACGAGAAACATCCGCCGGTGCCGAAGCTCGACGAGATCGCGCACCTCGAATTCGGCGACCCGCGCATGGCCTCGCAGATCCAGTTGGCCGCGCGCGTGATCCAGCGCAAGATTCCGATCGTGCTGCGCGGCCAGACCGGCACCGGCAAGGAAGTCTTCGCGCAGGCCTTGCATAGCATCAGCCCGCACGCCGCCGGTCTGTTCGTGCCGGTCAACTGCGCGTCGCTGCCGGAGAACCTGATCGAGAGCGAGCTGTTCGGCTATCGCGCGGGCGCGTTTACCGGCGCGCAGCGCGAAGGACGGCGCGGCAAGATCGTGCAGGCCAACGGCGGCACGCTGTTTCTCGACGAGATCGGCGACATGCCGCTCGTGTTGCAGGCACGCCTGCTGCGCGTGATCGAGGAACACGAGGTCACGCCGCTCGGCGCCGAGACCACCGTCAAGGTCAATTTCCAGCTGATCAGCGCGAGCCACCGCAATCTGCTCGAACTCGTGCAAAGCGGGCAATTCCGCGAGGATCTGTACTACCGGCTCAAGGGCGTCGAGCTGAATCTGCCGGCGCTGCGCGAGCGCGTCGACAAGCTGCCGCTGATCCATCATCTGCTCGCGAACGAAACCGACGATCCGCCCGATCTGACGCCAGAAGCCGAACACGCGCTGCTCACCTACGCGTGGCCCGGCAACATCCGTCAGCTGCGTCACGTGTTGCAGATGGCCATCGCGCTGTCCGACGGCGAGCCGATCCGCTGCGAGCATCTGCCGCCCGAGGTCACGCAACGCACGTCGGCGGTCGACCTGCCGATCGCGCTGCGCCTCGCGAACGCGGACATGGACGGGCATCTCGCCGACGAAGCGGACATTTCTTCGCTGAACGCGATCCAGCTGAACGAGCGCGAAACGGTGCTGTCGCTGCTCGACGAGCACCGCTGGAACGTCAGCAACGTCGCGAAGGCGCTCGGCATCAGCCGCAATACGCTGTATCGCAAGATGCGCCGGCTGCACATCCGGCTGTCGCATGAAGGCTCGCCGACCGACGGCATGCCGTTCGATCTCGACGCATGACCGGGTCGTCCCTCAAGTCCCCTAGCGAGTCTGCTCGCAAGGGCACCCGCGATCTCGCCGACTTCAAGCCGGATGCGCACTTCGCGTGGTGCGTGACCGGCTCCGGTCATATGCTCGAAGAATCGATCGCGCTCGCGCGGCGCTTGCCGCGCGTCGATCTCTTTCTGTCCGCGGCGGCCGAGGAAGTGCTGCCGCTCTATGGCTGGTCGCTCGACAAGCTGCGCGAACACTTTCGCGTACTGCGCGACAACAGCGCGAGCGGCGTGCCGGTCGGCATGCTGTATCACGGCGTGTATCACACGGTCGTGATCGCACCCGCCACCAGCAACACGGTCGCCAAATGTGCTTACGGCATCTCGGATACGCTGCCGACCAATATGTATGCGCAGGCCGGCAAGCAATGCATCCCCGGCATCGTCTTTGCGTGCGACACCGAACCGAGCGTGATCACGCATAGCCCGGACGAATGGGTCGAACTGCGGCCACGGGCGATCGAACTCGACAACGTCGAGCGTCTGGCGCGCTTCGAATACACGACGCTCGCGCGCTCGCTCGACGAACTCGAAGCGGCGCTCACCCAACGCCTCGCGACCCTCGACCTCGCATGGACCACCTCCTCTTCCTGACCGGCCGGCTTGCCGAACCGAGCCTGCGGCGCGTGCTCGACGGCATGGCGCCGACGCCGTTCAGTTGGGAGGTGCGCGAAATCGGCCTGCAAGTGGCCGGGTTGATGACCGCAGACCTGATCCAGCGCCGCGTGAGCGCGCCGCTCGCCGCGCAGCGCGTGATCGTGCCGGGCCGCTGCCGTGGCGATCTCGACGCGCTGGGCGCGCACTACGGCGTACCGTTCGAACGCGGTCCCGAGGAGGTCAAGGACTTGCCGCAATTTTTCGGCCGCAAGGCGAAGCCGTTCGATCTGAGCCGCTACGACACGGAGATTTTCGCGGAGATCGTCGATGCGCCGCGCCTCGACCTCGACGGCATCGCGGCAAGGGCGCGCGAGTATGCGGCCCAAGGCGCGGACGTGATCGACATCGGCTGTCTGCCGGACACGCCGTTTCCGCTTCTCGAAGACGCGGTGCGGCGGCTGAAGGCCGAAGGCTATCGCGTCAGCGTCGATTCGATGCGCAACGACGAACTGCTGCGCGGCGGCCGCGCGGGCGCCGACTATCTGATGAGCCTGAACCTCGACACGCTATGGATCGCCGACGAAGTGCCGTCGACGCCGATCCTCGTCGCGCGCGAACCGGCCGACCCCGCTTCGCTCGACGCCGCGATCGACGCGCTGTCCGCGCGCGGCCGCGCGTTTCTCGCCGATCCGATTCTCGATCCGATTCCGTTCGGGCTGGCCGCGTCGATTGCGCGCTATGTGCGTTTGCGCGAGCGCTATCCCGACATCGCGATCATGATGGGCATCGGCAACGTGACCGAACTGACCGAGGCCGACACGAGCGGCATCAACGCGGTGCTGCTCGGCATGGCGGCTGAATTGCGCGTTGGCGCGGTGCTGGCGACGTCGGTGAGCCAGCATGCGCGGCGCGCGTTGCGCGAAGCCGATGTCGCGCGCCGCGTGATGCATGCCGCGCGCGATGCGCAGGTGCTGCCCAAGGGCATCAGCACCGAACTCGCGACGGTCCATGCGAAACGGCCGTTTCCGTACAGCGCCGAAGAAATCGACGAATTCGCGCGCGGCGTGCGCGACCCGAATTTCCGCGTGCAGATCAGCGCCGACGGCATTCACGTGTACAACCGCGACGGCCATCGTCGCGGCGACGATCCGTTCGCGCTGTACCCGCAGTTGAACCTCGAAACAGACGGCGGCCACGCGTTCTATATGGGCGTGCAGCTTGCGCGCGCCGAGATTGCATGGCGGCTCGGCAAGCGCTTCGATCAGGACCAGCCGCTCGACTGGGGCTGCGCGGTCGACCGGCCTGAAGAAGATCTCAGCGCATGGTGCGCGCCGGGCGAGACGCTGAAAAAGCGCTGAAACAGCAGCGCCATCACTGCATGGCGGCCACCCCCGCGGGTTCGTCGACAGTAGCCAGTTCGCCGCGCATGCCGCGGATCGCCTGCGCGCGATCGCCCGCACCGAACACGGCCGACCCGGCAACGAACACGTCCGCGCCCGCCGTGGCGACACGCGCGATGTTCGACGCCTTCACGCCGCCGTCCACTTCGATCAGCAAGGGCCGCCCGGTGCGCTGCATCGTCGTGTCGACGCGCTCGCGCAGCAGCCGCAGCTTGTCGAGCGTTTCGGCGATGAATGCCTGGCCGCCGAAGCCCGGATTCACCGACATCACCAGCACGACGTCGAGCATCTCCAGCACGTGATCGAGCGCCGCGAGCGGCGTCGCCGGATTCAGCGCCAGCCCCGCGCGCGCACCGTGCGAGCGGATCAGATCGATGGTCCGATGCACGTGCAGCGTCGCCTCCGGATGAAAACTGATCAGGTTCGCGCCGGCCTCGGCAAACGCCGACACCAGCGGATCGACGGGCGCGGTCATCAGATGCACGTCGAACGGCAGAGTCGTGTACGGCCGGATCGCCGAGCACACGAGTGGGCCGACCGTCAGGTTCGGCACGTAGTGGTTGTCCATCACGTCCAGATGAATCCAGTCCGCGCCGGCCGCCGTCACGTCGCGAATCTCGTCGGCGAGCCGGGCAAAATCCGCCGACAACAGCGACGGCGCAATCAGGAATTCGCGCATTGCATTCTCCGTGGCAGTGGCGTTAGTGGTAGCGGCTCGCCATCGTGTCGAGCGGCAGCGGCTTGATGCGCGCCGCCTGACCCGCGCAACCGAACGCCTCGAATCGCTCGACGCAGATCGCGCTCGCCGCGGCGGTGGCGGCCTTCAATGCCGCGCGCGGATCGAACTCCGCGCGCGCATTGGCGAGCGACTTGCGCATCGCGCCGCTCATCGCGAGACGGATGTCGGTGTCGATGTTGACCTTACGCACGCCCTGGGCGATGCCGCGGCGGATTTCGTCGACGGGCACGCCGTAGGTGGTCGGAATCTCGCCGCCATATTCGCGGATCACCGCGAGCCATTCCTGCGGCACCGACGACGAACCGTGCATCACCAGATGCGTGTTCGGAATGCGCGCATGGATATCGGCGATCCGGTCGATCGCGAGGATGTCGCCGGTCGGCTCGCGGCTGAACTTGTACGCGCCGTGCGACGTGCCGATCGCGATCGCGAGCGCATCGACGCCGGTCGCGTCGATGAAGCGCCGCGCTTCGTCCGGATCGGTCAGCAGGTGCTCGCGTGTGAGCTTGCCTTGTGCGCCGACGCCGTCCTCTTCGCCTGCCGTGCCGGTTTCGAGCGAACCGAGACAGCCGAGTTCGCCTTCCACCGACACGCCGACCGCATGCGCGGCGTCCACCACGCGTCGGCTCACCTCGACGTTGTAGTCGTACGCGGCGGGGGTTTTCTGATCGGGCAGCAGCGAGCCGTCCATCATCACCGACGTGAAGCCCGAGCGGATCGCCTGCTGACACACCGCGGGGCTCGCGCCGTGATCCTGATGCAGCACGAGCGGAATGTCCGGGTGCGCTTCGAGCGCGGCGAGCACCAGATGGCGCAGATACGGCTCGCCGGCGTACTTGCGCGCACCGGCCGACGCCTGCAGGATCACCGGGCTAGCGGTGGCCTCGGCCGCGCGCATGATCGCGTGAATTTGCTCCATGTTGTTGACGTTGAACGCGGGCACGCCGTAGTCGTGTTCGGCCGCGTGATCCAGCAGTTGCCGCAGGGTGATGAAGGCCATTGCGTGCTCCTCGATATGAAATGAAATCTTGGCGAGCGGCGGGCTCAACGCGCGCGGTCCGCGACGCGCCGCGCTTCGTCGAGCGCGAGCATGCGCAGCGCGTCGGCCATCGAGCGCGTGGCGGGTGCGTCAAGCGGTTGCGCGACTGCACTCATCGAATCTCTCCTTGCGAAATGAACCTCGATATCCGTCTGGTACCGCTCAGGCGCGCGAGCGTCGGTCGATCAGTTGCAGGATCATCGGCGTGAAGATCAGCTGCATCGCGAGTCCCATCTTGCCGCCCGGCACGACGATCACGTTCGGGCGCGACATGAACGAGTCGTGCAGCATCGTCAGCAGATACTGGAAATCGATACCCTTCGGCCGCGCGAAGCGGATCACGACGAAGCTCTCGTCCGGTTGCGGAATCTCGCGGGCGGTAAACGGATTCGACGTGTCCACGGTCGGCACGCGCTGGAAGTTCACATGCGTGCGCGAGAACTGCGGGCAGATGTAGTTCACGTAGTCGGGCATGCGCCGCAGGATCGTGTCAACCACCGCTTCGTGCGTGTAGCCGCGCATCGTCTGATCGCGGTGCAGCTTCTGGATCCATTCGAGGTTGATGATCGGCACGACGCCGATCAGCAGATCCGCATGCCGCGCGATATCGACCTTGTCGGTCACCGCCGCGCCATGCAGCCCTTCGTAGAACATCAGGTCGGTATTGGGTGCGACCTCCTCCCACAGCGTGAAGGTGCCGCCGTCCTGCTTGTACAGTTGCGCTTCGCCCGCGTCGTGCACGTAGTGGCGAAACTGCCCGCTGCCGTTTTCGCCGTAGCGCGTGAACAGCGTTTCGAGTTCTTCGAGCAGATTCGCTTCCGGCCCGAAGTGGCTGAAATTCGGCACACCGTCGCGTTCGCGCTCCTGCATCGCCGCGCGCATGCCGTTGCGGTCGTAGCGATGGAACGCGTCGCCTTCGACGATCTGCGCATTGATGTGCTCGCGTCTGAAGATATGCGTGAAACTCTTCATGACGGTGGTGGTGCCGGCGCCGCTCGAGCCGGTCACCGCGATGATCGGATGTTTGACTGACATGCGTTTGTCTCCGGATGACTGTGTTCTGTGCGCTGAGTGCGCCGTCAGTCGCTGATCACGCCGTGAAATCCGGCAGGAACAACGAGCGCGTGCCGAACAGCGGCGACGTGAACGGCTTGTCCTCGCCGCGGTCGTATTCGCCGTGATAGCGCGCAATACGCTCGACCTCGTTCTTCGAGCCGAGAATCACCGGCACGCGGCCATGCAGCGCGCGCGGCGCGACGTCGAGAATGCGTTCCCGGCCGGTGATCGCGAGGCCGCCCGCCTGCTCGACCAGGAAGCTCATCGGGTTCGCTTCGTAGAGCAGGCGCAGGCGTCCTTCCATTGCCGGCGTTTTCGAGTCGCGCGGATACATGAACACGCCGCCGCGCATCAGGATGCGATGCACCTCCGCGACCATCGACGCGATCCAGCGCATGTTGAAGTCGCGCGCGCGGCAACCGCTGCGGCCGTCCTTGCACTCCTGCACGTAGCGGCGCACGGGCGGCTCCCAGAAGCGCTCGTTCGATGCGTTGATCGCGAACTCGCCGGTTTCCTGCGGAATCCGGATGTTCGAATGCGTGAGCACGAAGTTGCCGATGTCGCGCTCCAGTGTGAAGCCATGCGTGCCATTGCCGACCGACAGCACCAGCATCGTCGACGGTCCATACACGGCATAGCCAGCCGCGACCTGTTCGCAGCCCGGCCGCAGGAACGCGGCTTCGCTGGTTGCATCCTCTGCCGGGTCGCGCGTGCGCAGCACCGAGAAGATCGAGCCGACCACGCCGTTGATGTCGATATTCGACGAGCCGTCGAGCGGATCGAACGCGAGCAGATACTCGCCGCGCGGATAGTCCAGCGGAATCGCGTAGACGTGCTCCATTTCCTCGGACACCATCGCGGCCAGCAAGCCGTCCCACTCGCATTGCTGCACGAAGATCTCGTTGCTCGAGACGTCGAGCTTCTTCTGTTGCTCGCCGTGCGTGTTGAGCGTTTGCGCGGAACCGTAGTTGCCGCCTAGCGCGCCCTTGGTCAGCATCGCCGAGATCGACTTGATGGCCGCCGCTACGTCGATGAGCAGCGCGGAGAGTCCTGCAGTGTCGCGCGTGTCGTCCGTACACGGCGGGCGATCGAGCGTGTCGATCAGGAACTTCGAAAGTGTCGTGCGTCCATCCTGCATGGCGTTCTCCGTCGATGGTGTCGTGATTCAGCCCGGCGGCGCCGTGACGGCGCGCGCGGTGGAAGGCGAATGCGAGGACTGCGGCGGCGCGTCGAACACGCGGCTCGCGCGCACGTCGGCGGCATCGATCAGCGTCAGCGTGGCGGCGTCGATCGGCTCGCCGCCTTGCAAGGCGCTCGCGAACAGGCGGTTCGCCTGGCGCAGCCGCGCGCGGTCGAGCGCGTTGCGCACCGAGCGCGCGTTGGCGAAATTCGGCTGGCGGATGCGGCGCGCCAGATAGTCGGCGAACGCGCGGCGCGACGCGGCATCGAAGCGGTAATGCATGGCGCCGAGCATCCGCTCGGCGATTTCGAGCAACTCCGTTTCCTCGTAATCGGGAAACGTAATGTGATGCGCGATGCGCGAGCGGAAACCCGGATTGCTCTCGAAGAACACTTCCATTCGCGACGCGTAGCCGGCCAGAATCACGACCAGGTCGCTACGCTGGTTCTCCATCGTCTGCAACAGGATTTCGATCGCTTCCTGCCCGTAGTCGCGCTCGTTCTCCGGGCGATACAGGTAATACGCTTCGTCGATGAACAGCACGCCGCCCATCGCGCGCTTGAGCACGTCGCGCGTTTTCGGCGCGGTGTGGCCGATGTACTGGCCGACCAGATCGTCGCGTGTGACCGACACCAGATGATTGCGGCGAATGTAGCCGAGCCGGTGCAACACTTCCGCCATGCGCAGCGCAACCGTCGTCTTGCCGGTGCCGGGGTTGCCGGAGAAGCACATATGCAAGGTCGGCGCGCCGCCCGCGAGACCCAGCGAAGCCCGCGCGCGCTCGACCAGCAGATGCGCGGCGACCTCGCGAATGCGCGTTTTCACGGGCGCGAGCCCGACCAGATCGCGATCGAGTTCGCCGAGCACGTCGCCGATCCCGGAGTCGCGGTACAGCGCCGCGAGGTCGATGTGGGGCGCGGCGGCGTCGCTGTGCGCGGTGGACGCGGGCAGTGCGTCCACGGTGGCGGCGTCTGTCATGGTTCCTCCTCGCTGCGGGTCGTCGTGTGCGTTGTTGCGCGATCAGCGGCGTCAGCCCGCCGCGCCGTAACGCTCGCCCGCTGGCCGGTCGCCCGCGTAGCCCGTCATGCTGTAGCGCTGCGTGCGCCCCTGCGTGTCCTGCCGCAACAGCCGGAAGCCCGGCTCCACGTCCGGCCGGTTGACGATGAACGACAGGCGCATCGTCTCGAAGGTGCGCACCGAGTCGAACGCGTTGACCTTGATGTAGTGCTGCGGCCGCGCCTCGCGGCAAGCCCTGACCTCCTGCAACACGCCGGCTGCGTCGTGCAGGTCGAACATCGGCAGACCCCACATTTCCCAGTAGGTGTTGCGCGGATGCGGGTCGTCGGTGAATTCGACCGAACAGGCCCAGCCCTCGCGCAGCGCGTAGTCGATCTGCAGGCCGATTTCCTCGTCGGTCAGCTCGGGCAGAAAAGAAAACGTTCCCTGAGTAATACGCATGACGAACCTCGTGGATGGATGTCGCGTTCGGAACGGCGTCAACGGTGCCCCGCGCGGTGCCGTTGCACCGCGTTGCGGATGCGCTCGTGAGGCGCTCGCGGGAAAAGCTCGGCGTGGCTAGGCCGCCGTCGGCGTGGCGGCGAAATCGGGCGTATCGGTCGATGCGTAGTTGAAGCTCACGTCGCGCCACGTATCGAGCGCCTGCTTGAGCGGCGTGCACCAGCGCGCGGCGGCTTCGAGCACGTCGGGCCCTTCGCGCAGAATGTCGCGGCCCTCGTTGCGCGCCTTCACCATCGCTTCGAGTGCGACGCGGTTCGCGGTCGCGCCGGCCTGGATGCCGGCCGGATGGCCGATCGTGCCGCCGCCGAACTGCAGGATCGCGTCGTCGCCGAACAGCTCGAGCAGCTGATGCATCTGCCCCGCGTGAATCCCGCCCGAGGCGACCGGCATCACCTTGCGCACGCCGGCCCACGGCTGGTCGAAGAAAATGCCGCGCGACAGATCGACCGCGTTGTGCGCGTCGCGGCACACGTTGTAGTAGCCCTGCACCGACAGCGGATCGCCTTCGAGCTTGCCGACCGCGGTGCCCGCATGCGCATGATCGACTCCCGCCATGCGCAGCCATTTGGCGATCACGCGAAACGAGATGCCGTGGTTGCGTTGCCGCGTGTAGGTGCCATGCCCCGCGCGATGCAGATGCAGGATCATGTCGTGCCTGCGGGCCCAGCGCGACATCGACTGGATCGCGGTCCAGCCGATCACGAGGTCGATCATCACGATGCACGAGCCGAGCTCCTTCGCGAATTCGGCGCGCTCGTACATGTCCTCCATCGTGCCGGCCGTCACGTTCAAGTAGTGCCCTTTGAGCTCGCCAGTCTCCGCCTGGGCGCGGTTCACCGCCTCCATCGCGAACAGGAAGCGGTCGCGCCAGTGCATGAACGCCTGCGAGTTGATGTTCTCGTCGTCCTTCAGAAAATCGAGGCCGCCGCGCAGGCCTTCGTAGACCACCCGTCCATAGTTTTTGCCCGACAGACCGAGCTTCGGCTTGACCGTGGCGCCGAGCAGCGGCCGACCATACTTGTCGAGCCGTTCGCGCTCGACGACGATGCCGGTCGGCGGCCCCTGAAACGTCTTCAGATACGCGACGGGAATGCGCATGTCTTCGAGCCGCAAGGCCTTAAGCGGCTTGAAGCCGAACACGTTGCCGATGATCGACGCGGTCAGGTTCGCGACCGAGCCCTCTTCGAACAGATCGAGTTCATAAGCGATATACGCGAAGTACTGCGGCTCGTCGGCGCGAGACACCGGCACCGGCTCGACGCGATACGCCTTCGCGCGATACATGTCGCAGGCGGTCAGGCGGTCGGTCCACACCACCGTCCACGTCGCGGTCGACGATTCGCCGGCCACCGCGGCCGCCGCTTCCTCGGGTTCGACACCGGGTTGCGGCGTGATGCGAAACAGCGCGATCACGTCGGTGTCTTTCGGTTCGTAGTCCGGTTGCCAGTACCCCATCTCGCGGTATTTCATCACGCCCGCCGCGTACCGCTCGCGCGGATTGTGCGGATCGCGCGCTTGAGGTTCGGACTGGATCGGCGGTTGACTGAAATCGTTCATGACGTGTCCTCGAAGGTGGCAAGCGCACTGCCGGAAGAACGAAGCGCTTGAGTTGCACTGTAGGCACGGACACGCCCAAGGTGAATTCACGATTTTATTTGGCAGACTTAACGGATCGGTTATCGCTATCACATCGTGAGGTTCTTTTTCGAGCCGTGCGACGCGAATCAGAGCAGAATGTGTTGGTGAGCGAGGCGGGCGCGGCGTGACAGCGCAATCGGATTAGCGAATCGCGATGGCACACTTTGCTTCGTTTTCGCCACACCGCGCGGCTCTTTGCGTCTGGCAACCCGCGCGAGCGCCACGGCGTGGCGCAATTCGCCGGGTGCTGTATTGGCCGTCGAATGCACGCACGCCTGGCCGGCCGGAACGCGCATGGGCACGGAGCTTGCATGATGCCGGCTGCCGTCGACACCGGGCATCACGCCGGGCCGGCGGCGCAACGCTGTTCCACCCGCTGTTTCAACCGAAGGAGAAAGCACGTATGCAATGGACGACTCCGAGCTACACCGACGTACGCCTCGGTTTTGAAATCGTGATGTATGTCGCTACGCGTTAAGCCCGCAACCGGGCCGCACGCCGCGGCCCCCTTGCGGTTCCCGTTTGTGTTTGACCTCTGCTGACGGCCGGCCTTCCGGCGCTGTCGGGACACGCGTTCCCAGCCATGATCCACGAAACGATCGTCACCACGGCAGCGTGCGATGGCCGTCCTCATATCGCGCCAATGGGCGCGCGCTACGAGGGTGAGCGCATCATCCTCGCGCCGTTCCGTCCGTCGGTCACGCTCGACAACGTGATCGCGACGCGCGCGGCGGTGCTGAACTTCACCACCGACGTGCGGATCTTCGCGGGCTGCGTCACGCACTGCGCAACCGATTGGCCGACCGTGGCCACGAACCGCGTGCCGAGCGTACGTCTGGCCGAGTCGCTGGCCCACGCCGAGCTCGAACTCGACGAGCTGCGCGACGACGCCGAGCGCCCGGTGCTGGTGATGAAGTGCGTGCACCGTGAAAACCACGCGCCGTTCGCGGGCTTCAATCGCGCGCAGTCGGCGGTCGTGGAAGGCGCGATTCTGGTGAGCCGGCTCTTCATGCTGCCGGCCGACAAGGTCGATCGAGAAATGGCGTATCTGCAGATCGCGATCGACAAAACCGCCGGCGACAACGAGCGCACCGCATGGAGCTGGCTCGTCGCCGCGATCGCGCGATATCGCGCGAGCCTCGCAGACGCGGCGCATCAGGCCGCCGCTTCGGCCCATCACTGAAACCCTTCCTTCCGCGGAGAACCCCGATGACCGCATTGCTCGCGAGCGTCCGCTCGGCTGACGAAGCATTCGACGCCGCCCGCGCCGGCGCCGAGCTGATCGACCTGAAAGAGCCGGACGACGGCGCGCTCGGCGGCCTGTCGATCGGCGCCATCACGACCATCGCGCAACAACTTCGCGCGCGCTACCCGGTCAAGCCGATCAGCGCGGCGATCGGCGACGTGCCGGCCGATGCGTTCGACGAGATCGCCGCGCGCGTGATCGACGTCAGCGATGCCGGCGTCGACTATGTGAAGGTCGGCGTCGCGCGCGGACCGGCCGCGCGCCGCTGCATCGAGCAGCTCGCGAATCTGCCGGCCAGCGTCGTGCCGGTGCTGCTATGCGACGGCGGCATGGACGACGAACTGGTCAGCCACACCGCGGCGCTCGGCTTCGCCGGCCTGATGTTCGATACCGCGAGCAAGGACGGCGGCACGCTGTTCGATCACGTCGATGTCGACTCGCTCGCGCGCTGGTTGCGGCTCGCGCGTCAGCGCGGCGCGATGGCGGGCATCGCCGGTGCGCTCGGCTGGGCGCAACTGCCGCAGATCCGCGCGCTGGCGCCCGACGTGGCCGGTTTTCGCACCGCGCTGTGCGCCGACGGGCGCCGCTCGCGGCTCGACCCCGAGCGCGTCGCGCAATGGGCGAGCGCGTTGCATCGGCCGGCTGGAGAGATTCGCGTCGATGGCGCGGCGCCGTTGCCGGGCTCGACGAACGCGACGCGGCTGTAGCAGCCGATCACATCACCGGAATATTCAGCAAACGGTCGCGCATCAGCGCGACGTTGCTCTTGTCGAGCAATTCGACCACATAGTTCGCATCGTTCACGTAGTCGACGAACTTGCGGTCGATCACCCCCGACGCGGCCAGCGTTTCGAGCGGATCGTCGACGGCGATCGGACAGGATTTGACGACGATCAGCCGCTCCGCGTTGAGCATCGTCGATAGCCAGGCGGCGAGGCTGTCCGAGGTCGTGTCCCAGTTGCTCATCGCGTCGGGCGTGTCGCGCATCAGCGCGGTCGGCGCCCACACGGCGACATGACCGTCACGCAGGGTGCGGCGAATCTTCGCCTCGCTCGACGCGATCACCAGTTCGGGCGAAACGCCCTGCATCAGCAGCGCATATTGCGTCATCGCGAGCAGACACATGTTGTGCGCGGCCAGATCGTCGAAGTTCCACTCGCCCTGGTACTGGCGGACCTTGTCCGCGAAATCGCCGCCGCCGGGCACGATCACGACCCGTCCGCCGCCGACTTCGCATAGCTCACTGAGCCAGTGGCGCAGTGCCGGGTCGTGACTCAGGCTGCCTCCGATCTTGACCACCCACATGACTGTTGCCCTCGTGTCCAGTTGAGTGCCCGGCCGGGTCGCGTCGTTTCGCAACCTCGTTCATCACCGAACTTGTCCCGCTCGCCATATCGTGTCCCCTGCCCCTCTTTGCGCTACTCGTGCGCCGGCGCGCCGCGTCCGCGGATTGCGCGCCGCGCCTCTCAACTCATGCCGCGCGCGCCGCGATACCACGCGCGCCGCGCCGTTGCGCGCCAGGCTCGCGCGCCGCGAGCAGCGCGACCGCCACGCTCGGCGCGCAGGTCGCCGCCCATGCCGCGCAAGCATCGGGCACGCCCGCCAACGCGCCGAAATCGATATAGCCGCGCGCCTCGTCGCGCGCCAATGCGGCGACGAGGAAGCGGCCGCAGCCGGCGCCCACCAGCGGCGCGGCCGCGAGCACTGGCTGCGCGGCAACCACGCGCATCAGGTTCGCGCCGATTTCGCGCACCTGCAGCGCGCGCCAGCGCCGCGCAAAGTGCAGCCATTCGACGTCCGACGCGTCGTGCGCGTCGTGCCCGATCATGCGCGCGAGCCGCGCGCGGCTCGCCGCCTGCGTCTTCGGCCCCTGGTCGGCGCTCGGCTGCACGTCGTGCAGCGGGTCCAGTTCGCCGGTCAGCCGGTAGACGTCGGCGCTCGTCGCAAACCATTCGTTCATCACGTTCAGCATGGCGCCGCCGAATTCGATCCGCTGCGCGACGCCGCACAACGGCGTGCGCACGACGCCGTGATACACGAGTTCGCCGGTCGCGAGCCGGCCCGCATCGGTCGCGGCACGCGCGACGACGCGGCCGTCGACGATCGGAATGATGTCGGTGGTGGTGCTGCCGATGTCGATCAGCAGCGCGTTCGCCATGCAGGTAGCGACCCAGCTCGCGGTCGCGAGCCAGTTCGCCGACGCTACGTGACGCCAGCCGGCCGCGCAGTCGGCGGCGGCGAGCCAGCCGGCGTCGCCGGCGTAGAAACGCAGTGATGGACCGAGCCGCTGCGCGAGCGTGGCCACGATCGCGCGCACGCCTTCGGCGCGATCCGCGAACAGGTCGACCATCTCGCCGGTCATCGTCACCGCATGCTGCGCGGCGTCCGTGCGGGCCTGCGGCCAGCGCTCGAAGACGAGGTCGATCGCGCGGTGCAGATGGTCGAGCCCCTGCCAAAGCGGACACGGCCATTGCACGACGTCCAGCACGGCGTCGCCGCCGTCGACGAGCGACACCTTCACGTGCGCGCCGCCGACGTCCCAGCCGAACCGCGCCGCCGGGTTCGAACGGGCGGGGCTCAAGGGCGCACCTCGTACGTCGCCGAATTGGCGCGCGCCGCGCCGCAGCGCTCGATGCGCACGCCATGCGCGGCCAGCAGCGCGCGCGTCAGGCCGCTGCCGCGCGCCGCCGACAACCCCGCATAAGCGACCGTCAAACGCGGATTCACTTCGATCAGGACCGGCCCGAGTTGCGGGTGCCACACGACATCGATGCCGACGAAGCCGCGCAAACCCGGGATGGCCCGCGCGACGCGATGCGCGAGCGTGTCGAGCGCGCGGCCCATGTCGCTGTGCTGGTCGATCTGATCGACCAGCACGCCGTCGAACTCGACGATCCGCGCAACATCACCCGACGCGTCTCCGCCGCTCAGCCCGATCTGCTGACGGTTGATGCTGAGGAGCTTGGTGGCGTCGCCGCGGCAGATCAGCGACAGGCTCAACGGCTCGCCATCGACCCACGCCTGCAGCACCGGATTGCGCGCCCCCGCCGCGCGCGCCTCGTACTCGGCGCAGGCATCGGCGAAGCGCTCGTACACGATGGTGTCGAGGCCGCCCGCGCCGTCGTCCGGTTTGACCACCCACCGGCCGTCGTGCTGCGCGGCTGGGTCGCCGGGTTCGAGCGCCGGCGTCGTGGCAATGCCATGCGCGGCAAGACACGCCGCCGTCGCGCTCTTGCTCGACGCGACGCGGATCGCTTCCTTCGCGCAGCCGAGCCAGCGCGCAGTGCCGACCGCATCGTGAAAGCGCAGCAGCAGCCCGTCGCATTCCGGCGCGACGACCCACGCGTAATCGTGCTCACGCGCCGCGCGCGCGACGAACGCCGTCATCGATTCGCCGGGCGCGGCCATACAATGGGCCTCGCCCGCCCCTGGCGTTTCGAAGCGCGAGGTCGCGAACGTGACCTGCACGCCGTCGAGTTCACGCAGAGCGTCGACCAGCGCGTCGCGCATCACGCGTCCTTCGACGATCAGCGCGCTCAAATCGGCGAGACTGCCCGGACCGGCGAGCTGGGGGTCGATGCCGCCGCCGGTGAGATACTCGTAGACAAAGATTCTGGTCAAAGGAAAGCCCCCTATGCAGGTGATACCTGTTCTCGATCTGCTCGACGGCCAGGTCGTACGCGCGGTGCGCGGCGAGCGGAGCGCCTATCGGCCGATCCAGTCCCGCCTCGTCGCGACGAGCGACCCACTTGCCACCGCCCGCGCGCTGCTCGAAGCCAGCGGCGCGCGCACGCTCTATATCGCCGATCTCGGCGCCATCCTGCAGCGCGGCGCGCATGCTTCGACGCTCGCCGCATTGCGGGCCGCGCTGCCCGGCATCGAACTGTGGCTCGACGCGGGTTTCGCGGACTACCCGTCGATGCGCGCGCTATTCGAGCGCATCGACGACGCCATCGATCAACACGACAGCCCTGCTGCCGCTTCCCACCTCGCGACTCTCGTGCCTGTGTTCGGCTCGGAGACGCTGCGCGATATCCACGCACTGCACGCGGCTCAGCGCGCCGGCCTTGCGCCGATCCTGTCGCTCGATCAGCGGGCGGGCGAACTGCTCGCCGCGGCCGCGCTCGACCGCTCGTCGGCGTGGTGGCCGCCGCGCGTGATCGCGATGACGCTCGACCAGGTCGGCAGCTACGCCGGCCCCGATCTCGCGACGTTCGAGCGCGTGCGCGCGCAAGCCGCCGCGCACACCACGCTGATCGGCGCGGGCGGCATCCGCAATCGCGACGATCTGGCCGCCGCGGCCGGCACCGGCGCAAGCGCCTGGCTGGTGGCGTCCGCGCTGCACGATCGACAGATCGACTGCGCGCATTCCGATTCCGCGTAGGCCTTCCATACAATTTCCATGCCACGCGTTCTGACAGCGCTGTCGGTAAACGCAACGCAAGCCGGACTGTTCGCGCGTGACACTCTGCTTGACACTCTGCTCCAGAACGGCACACATTTTGTATGGCGCGGTGGGCCTTTGACGCGCGCGCCGACGCAGGATCAGGCACGCTTACCGCAGGGTCGAAAGGTCGGCATGGAGCTTGCTAAACCTGCCCCATGCATAGCCCCTCCATCGATCCATCGCCCCCCAGCCCGAGCGCAACGCGCGCCGCGGCGCTCACACGCGACTGGATCTGTCCGTTCTGCCCTTTGCTGTGCGACGACCTGGCCGCCGCTGCCCACGACGACGGCACGCTCGATGTGCCGGACACCGAATGTCCGCGGCTCGCTCACGCGCTCGCGCAGTACGGCGCGACGGACGCGCAATGCGCTTACACCGTCGATGGCAACGAAGTGGACAAGGATGCCGCGCTGGCGAGCGCCGCGCAGTTGCTCGCGAACGCGCGCCGCCCGCTATTCGGCGGCCTCGCCACCGACGTCGCCGGCATCCGCGCGCTGTATCCGCTTGCCGCCGCCTGCGGCGCGATCCTCGATCATCTGCACGGCGATGCGCTGACGCCCGCGACGCTCGCTTTGCAAGACCGTGGCTCGTTCTTTACGACGCTCTCCGAAGTGCGCGCGCGCGCCGACCTGCTGGTGTTCTTCGGCTGTCAGCCGTCGCGGCGCTATCCGCGCTTTTTCACGCGCGCCCTGGCGGGCACCGAACTCGCGCGCGAGCTGGTCTTCGTCGGCTGCGAAGCGGACCCGGCCGCAGCCGGCTTCGCGCAAACGCGCATCGACACGCTGCTGCCGGACACCGATCCGTACGACACGCTCGCGCTGTGGTCAGCGCTCGCGGAAGGACGCGACGCCGCCGCGCTCAGCCACGGCGATGGCAGCGCAGCCAACGTGGCAACCGCGCTCGCGTCGTTGCACGCACGCATCGCCGGCGCGCGCTATACGGTGGTCGTCTACGAACCGGCCGCACTGCCCGCGCCGCACGCGGCGCTGCTGATCGAAGCGCTGAACCGGATCGTGAAGGCCGTGAATCGCACGACGCGCGCGGCATGTCTCGCGCTCGGCGGCGACGACGGCGCGTTGACGGTCAATCAGACCGTCACGTGGCTGTCCGGCTTGCCGCTGCGCACGCGCGTGGCGATGCCGGCGCACGCCGCGGGCACCGCGCCGCTCGATCACGATCCGTACCGCTATCGGACGGCTCGGCTGCTCGCCGAACGCGAAGTCGATGCGCTGCTGTGGATCGCGGGCTTCGCGCCGCACGCGTGGCCGGCGTCGCTCGATCCCGCGCTTGCCCTGATCGTGCTCGGTCATCCGGCGCTCGCCGATGCCGCGAGGGCACGCGGCGCGAACACCGTGTTCGTGCCGGTCGCGACACCGGGCGTCGATAGCGGCGGACATCTGTTTCGCATCGACGGCACGGTCGTGATGCCGCTCACCGCCGCGCGTGGTGCCGCGCTGGAGTCGGTGGCGTCGATTGCCGCGAAGTTGAGCGGGCGATTGAGCGGGCAACTGAGCGAACGCTCGAGTACGCGCGAGGATCAGCCATGACTCTCGTCCGGCTCAAGGGCGGCACGTTGTTCGACCCGATCCACAACGTCAACGGCGAGCGCCGCGACCTGACGTTCCGCGACGGCCGCATCGTCGACGTGCCCGCCGCCACGCCCGTCGATCGTGAATACGACGCGACCGGCATGATCGTGATGGCGGGCGGCATCGACCTGCATTCGCATATCGGCGGCGGCAAGACCAATCTGTCGCGCCTGCTGCTGCCCGAGGACCATCGCGCCGATGCGCGGGGCGCCCATGCGCCGCGCGAGGCCGCCTACGAAGCCGCGCGCGACGACAACGGCCGCTACCTGCGCCTGCCGTCGTGCGGCGTCTGCACGCCGGGCACGCTCGCGACCGGCTACCGCTACGCCGAAATGGGCTACACGGCCGCGTTCGAGCCGGCGATGATGCCGTCCAACGCGCGCCACACGCACCTCGAAATGGGCGACACGCCGATCATCGATCATGGCGCGTACGTGATGCTCGGCAACGACGAGCTGTTCCTGCGGATGCTCGCCGCGCGCGACGACTTCGAACGTCTGCGCGATTACGTCGGCTGGACGATCGACGCGAGCAAGGCGCTCGGCGTCAAGGTGGTGAACCCCGGCGGCATCTCGGCGTTCAAGTTCAACCAGCGCTCGCTAAACGTCGACGAGCCGCACGCGCACTACGGCATCACGCCGCGCGACGTGCTGCGCACGCTGACGCGCGCGCTGACCGAGCTGCGCGTGCCGCATCCGCTGCACGTGCACACGAGCAATCTCGGCGTGCCCGGCAACCTCGCCTCGACCATCGCGACGATGGACGCCGCCGACGGCCTGCCGATCCATCTGACGCATATCCAGTTTCACAGCTATGGCACCGAGGGTTCACGCAAGTTTTCGTCGGGCGCGCGGCAGATTGCCGAGGCCGTGAACGCGCGGCCGAACGTGTCGATCGACGTCGGCCAGATCATCTTCGGACAGACCGTCACGGCCTCCGGCGACACGATGATGCAGTTCCGCAACGCGCCGCTCGCGCGGCCGCACAAGTGGGTGGTGGGCGATATCGAGTGCGACGCGGGTTGCGGCGTGCTGCCGTTCCGTTATCGCGAACAGAGCTACGTGAACGCGCTGCAATGGATCATCGGCCTCGAAATCTTCCTGCTCGTCGACGACCCGTGGCGCGTCGCGATGACCACCGATCATCCGAACGGCGGACCGTTCACGAGCTATCCGCATCTGATTCGCCTGCTGATGGACAAGCCGTTTCGCGATGAGCAACTGGCGAAGCTGCATCCCGAGGCGCAGGTCGCCAGCGCGCTGCCGGAGTTCAAACGCGAATTCTCGCTGTACGAGATCGCGATCATCACGCGCGCCGGTCCCGCGCGGCTGCTCGGTCTGCGCGATCGCGGCCATCTCGGCGCGGGCGCGGCGGCGGACATCGCCGTCTATCGCGACGAGCCGGACCGCGAGCGCATGTTCACGTCGCCGGCCTATGTGTTCAAGGACGGCGAGCTGGTCGCGCGCGACGGCACGCTGGTCGCGACGCCGAAGGGCGGCATCCATTTCGTCGCGCCGCAATTCGATCGCGGCATCGAGACAACGCTGCGCGCGTATAGCGACGCGAACCTCGCGAGCAACTTCGCGCACGCCGCGATCAGCGACGACGAAGCCTGCCGCTGCTGCCGCGGCGGACGGCTATTGCCCGTCGAATGTCTAACCTGACGCGTCCACGATGAACGCTCCCGCCCCGCTCGACATCAACGGCACCGCGATCGACGCGACCTTCGCCGAAGCCTTTCCGATGAAGGCGACCCGGCTCGTGATCACCGCGCACACGCCGACGTGGGCGATGCACGCGGCGAACTCGCTGGCGGGCTTCGCGACCTCGGTGATCGGTTGCGGCTGCGAGGCGGGCGTCGAGCGTGCGCTCGCGCCCGCTGCCACGCCCGACGGCCGGCCCGGCGTCGCGGTGCTGTTGTTCGCGGTGTCGTCGAAGGAGCTCGCCAAGCAGATCGGGCGGCGCGTCGGCCAGTGCGTGCTCACCTGTCCGAGCACGGCCGTCTACGGCGGCATCGATCCGGCCACGAGCCGCGCGCCGCTGTCGGACCCGGCGCCGCTTGGCAGCGGGCTGCGCTTTTTCGGCGACGGCTGGCAGATCGCGAAGATGATCGACGCGGGGAACGGACCCACGCGTTACTGGCGCGTGCCGGTGATGGACGGCGAGTTCGTCTGCGAAGACACGGCGGCGACGGTCAAGGCCGTCGGCGGCGGCAACCTGCTGCTGCTCGCGCGCGACCTGGGCGCCGCGCTCGCGGCGGCCGAAGCCGCGGTCGCCGCGATGCGCCGGCTGCCGAACGTGATCATGCCGTTTCCCGGCGGCATCGTGCGCTCGGGCTCGAAGATCGGCTCGAAGTACGCGGGCGCGACCGCGTCGACCAACGACGCGTTCTGCCCGAGCCTGATCGGCCTCGCGCGGCGCAGCGAGTTGAGCGCGGACGTTGGCTGCGTGCTGGAAATCGTCATCGACGGTCTGACCGACGCCGACGTCGGCGCGGCGATGACGGCCGGGATCGGCGCGGCCGCCGGACTCGGCCGCGCGGCCGGCGTGCTGCGCATTTCCGCGGGCAACTACGGCGGCAAGCTCGGGCCGTACCACTTTCATCTGCACGAACTGGCGGCGGGGCTCAACGGGAGTCACGCATGAGCACGACCACGTTGCGCGTGAAGACACCACCCGGCTTTCGCGTCGATGCCGCAGCGCTGTCACCCTCGGCGCTGGCCAGCATGAGCGTGGCCGAGATCGAGCGCATCGTGCTGCCGGCCGGCAACGAGCGCTGCGTGGTCGGCGACGTCTTCGAGGTTTCGCGCGACGACGCGCCTGCGTCCGGCGACGACATGGCCACGCTGCTGATCGAGGGCGCCGCGCGGTGGCTGGACCGGCTCGGCGCGCAGATGGACGGCGGACGGCTCGTCGCGCGCGGCTCGGTCGGCGACTACAGCGGCTTCAGAATGAGCGGCGGCTTGCTTGAAATCGACGTCGACGCGGGGCACTTCACCGGCTGCGAAATGCGCGGCGGACGCGTGACGGTGCGCGGCGACAGCGGCGACTTCGCCGCCGGCGCACTGACGGGCGATATGGAAGGCATGAGCGGCGGCACGCTGACGATCCACGGCAACGCCGGCGCGCGGCTCGCCGACCGGATGCGCCGCGGCCTCGTGCTGGTCGGCGGCAACGCGGGCGACTTCGCGGCGTCGCGGCTGGTGGCGGGAACCGTCGGCGTGGCGGGGCAACTGGGCGCGCATTATGCCTATGCAATGAGGCGTGGCACGCTCCTGCTCGCGCAACGGCCCGAGCCACTGCCGCCCCCTACTTTCACCGGCGGCGGACACGGTTTCGACGTATTCTGGTCATTGCTCATACGCAGTCTCGCGGCCGAAATCGCGCCGTTTTCGCAGTGGCGCGCGGACCGTCTGCCGGTCCGTTTCACGGGCGACCTCGCGGTCGACGGCCGCGGTGAAATACTGATCGTCGGCTGAACCAGCTATGTCAGCCGCGACTGAAACGGTGTTCGGCAAAAAAGAAAACGTCCCGCAACGATGTTGCAAGGAGACAGGGCATGAGGACAGCGGATTCTGCAAACGCGAAGCCTGATATCGACGTCAACGCAAATGCCAGCGCCGGCGGCCCGCGCTATGCCGGGCTGCTGATCGCGCTGCACTGGCTGATCGCGCTCGGCATCGTCGGGCTGCTCGCACTCGGGCTTTATATGGTCGGCTTGCCGAAGGGCTTGCCCGTCAAGGCGACGCTGATCAATCTGCACAAGTCGCTCGGACTGACGGTTTTCCTGCTGGTGCTTTTGCGCATCGTCGCGCGGCTGGTCCTTCACCGGCCTCCGCTGCCGCCGATGCCACCGTGGCAACGCGCCGCCGCGCGCACTACGCAGGGTCTTTTATATGTCGGCATGGTGGCGATGCCGCTTGCCGGGTATCTCGGCTCGTCGTTCAACACCTACGGCACGCGCTTCTGGGGCATCCTGCTGCCGAAGTGGGGCTGGGACGACGCGCATCTGCGCGCGCTGTTCTTCGGCCTTCACCACGCCATCGGCTTCGCGCTGATCGCACTGATCGTGCTGCACGTGGCGGGCGCGTTCAAGCATCAGTGGATCGATCGCGACAACCTGCTCGCGAGGATGCTGCCATGACGATGCGAGGCTTATCGGGCCACACGCAGGCGGCCGCCCTGCTCGAAGTCCATACGCTGCGCACGCGCGATGGCCATCGCGTTTGGTATGCGCTGGCCGGCGCGCGCGACGGCGTGCCGGTCGCGGTGCTGCACGGCGGCCCGGGCAGCGGCAGTCAGCCCGGCGTGCTGCGGCTGTTCGATCTGCAGCGCTTTCGCGTCGTGCTGATCGACCAGCGCGGCACCGGTGCCTCGACGCCGCACGGCAGCGTGCGCCACAACCGCACCGACTATCTGATCGCCGATCTCGAAGCGATTCGCGCGCGGCTCGGCTTCGCGCGCTGGGGCGTACTCGGCGGATCGTGGGGCGCGGCCCTCGCGCTCGCGTATGCGGGGCGGTGTCCGCGGTCGGTGACGGGCGTCGTGCTGCGCGGCCTGTTCCTGACCTCCGCGCGCGAAGTGCGCGGTTTGTTCATCGCGTCACGCAAGCGCGCGCCGCGTGCGTGGTCGAGACTGCGTGCCGCTGCTCGCTGCGAGCAGCCCGCGACACTGGCCGCGCGTTGCGGCGACACCTTGCAATACGGCGCGAATGAAGCGCGGCAACGCGCGCTCGCGCTGGCCTGGCGCGGCTATGAAAACGCGGTGCTCGCGAGCGCATCGCCACGAGGCGCCGCACAACGAGGTGCGAACCTGCGAAACCCACGCGAATCCCAACGCCAAGCGCGCAAGCTGATCGGCAAATACCGGATTCAGGCGCACTACCTCGCGCATCGCTGCTGGCTCGGCGAGACGCGTTTGCTGTCGCTCGCGCGCCGCGCGGCGGCGGCCGGGGTATCGATTGCGGCCGTGCATGGTGGGCGCGATCCGGTGTGTCCGCGCGGCAATCTGCGACGTCTGTCGCGCGTGGTTCCGTCGGCGCGCGTCGAGTCTGTGAGCGCGGCGGGTCATCTGGCGAGCGACCCCGCGCTGCATGCATGCGTCGCGCAGGCGCTCACCGCGATGTTCACTCCCACCGTCGAAGAGGGGCGCAGCAGCATGCGTCGCGCGGCATGAAGATCAAGGTACTCGGCTCGTCGGCGGGCGGCGGCTTTCCGCAGTGGAACTGCAATTGCCGCAATTGCGACGGAGTGCGTCGCGGCACGGTGAAGGCGACGCGCCGCACGCAGTCGTCGATCGCGGTCAGCGCGAACGGCGAGGACTGGCTGCTCGTCAATGCATCGCCCGATCTGCTCGCGCAGATCGCCGCGCATCCCGAACTTCAACCCGCGCGGCGCGCGCGCGACAGCGGCATCGCCGCGGTGCTCGTGATCGACGCGCAGATCGACCACGTGACCGGCCTCTTGATGCTGCGCGAACGCGACACCCCGCTGCCGCTATACGCGACCGATGCGGTCTGGCAAGACCTCCGCTCCGGCTTTCCGGTCGCGCCGATCCTGTCGCACTACTGCGGAGTCGAGCACCGCCGTATCGCGCTCGACGGCGCGCCGCTCGCCGTCGACGCGCTGCCCGGCATCCGCATCGACGCGCTGCCGCTGTCGAGCAAGGCGCCGCCGTACTCGCCGCATCGCGATGCGCCGGAGCGCGGCGACAACATCGGACTCGTGCTGACGAACCTGCAATCGGGCCGGCGCGTGTTCTACGCGCCGGGGCTCGGCGCGATCGAGCCGCACGTGCTGGCGGCGATGCGCGAGGCCGATCTGCTACTCGTCGACGGCACGCTGTGGACCGGCGACGAAATGATCCGCCTCGGCCTGTCGAACAAGACCTCGGCGGATATGGGCCATCTGCCGCAGAGCGGCGCGGGCGGCATGATCGAAACACTCGATGCGCTCGGCGCGAAACGCAAAGTGCTGATCCATATCAACAACACGAATCCGATCCTGATCGAAGACGGCCCCGAGCGGCGCATGCTAGGCGAGCATGGCATCGAGGTCGCGTACGACGCAATGAGCTTCGAGCTTTGAGGCGCGCAGTGAAGAGTACGGAGCGATGCGGTAACGAGGCGCGGCTGTAAACGACGATAAAACGGAGACGGCATGAACGCGAAAGACCTTCAGGACACGACACCAACAACACCAACACGCGACGTGAGTACCACGGGAACTCAAGGCATCGACCGACCCGCCTGGAGCCGTGAAGAATTCGAGGCGCAGTTGCGCGCGAAGGGCACCGCCTATCACATCCACCATCCGTTCAACGTGAAGATGAATAGCGGCGGCTGCTCGCGCGAACAGATTCGCGGCTGGGTCGCGAACCGCTTCTACTACCAGATCAACATTCCGCTGAAGGATGCGGCCGTGCTGTCGAACTGTCCGGACCGCGAGACGCGCCGCCGCTGGGTGCTGCGCATTCTCGATCACGACGGCTACGATGGCGCGGAAGGCGGCATCGAAACCTGGGCGCGTCTCGCGGATGCGGTCGGCCTCACACGCGACGAACTGTGGTCGCTCGAACACGTGACGCCGGGCGTGCGCTTCGCCGTCGATGCGTATGTGAATTTCGCGCGCCGCGCGCCGTGGCAGGAAGCGGTGTGCTCGTCGCTGACCGAAATGTTCGCGCCGCAGGTGCATCGCGACCGGCTCGCGAGCTGGCCCGAGCACTATCCGTGGATCGAAGCGGAGGGCCTCGCGTATTTCCGTTCGCGCATCTCACTGGCGCAGCGCGATGTGCAGCACGGACTCGAGGTCACGCTTGCCCATTTCACGCGACGCGATCAGCAGGAACGGGCGCTCGACATCCTGCAGTTCAAGCTCGACATTCTGTGGACCATGCTCGACGCGATCGAGAAGGCGTTTGCGCAATGAACGACTCGACACGCGCCGACCCCGCCACGCCGCTCGCGATCGCTAAGCCATTCCGCCTGCAATGGGAGCCCGCGCAGAACGCGCACGTGCTGCTGTACCCCGAGGGCATGGTGAAGCTCAATCAAAGCGCGGGAGAAATCCTCAAGCGCTGCGACGGCACACGCGACATCGATACGCTGATCGCCGACCTCGAACAGGCGTTCAACACGACCGGCATCGGCAGCGAGGTGCGGGCCTTCATCGCCGACGCGCATGGGCGCGGCTGGCTGGAGTAGCGCGATGACCGATCTTTCTCAACCTGCCTCTCAACCCGGCGCGCAAGTGCAAAGCGACGCGGCCGCCGTCGTGCCGCCGCCGCTGTGGCTGCTCGCGGAGCTGACCTATCGCTGTCCGCTGCATTGCGCGTTCTGCTACAACCCGCTCGACTACACCGATCACAACCGCGAACTGACCACCGCGCAATGGCTCGACGTGCTGCGCGAGGCGCGCGCGCTCGGCGCGGTGCAGCTCGGCTTTTCGGGCGGCGAGCCGCTGGTGCGCGACGACGTCGAAGTACTCGTCGAAGAAGCGCACAGGCTCGGCTTCTACACGAACCTGATCACGTCGGGCGTCGGTCTCACCGATCAGCGCCTCGGCGATCTGAAGGCCGCCGGGCTCGATCACATCCAGCTGTCCTTCCAGGATTCGACGCAGCAGTTGAACGACTTCCTGAGCAGCACGCGCACCTTCGAGCTGAAGCAGCGCGTCGCCGTCGCGCTCAAGCGGCACGGCTTTCCTATGGTAATGAACTGCGTGCTGCATCGCTACAACCTGCCGCATGTCGACAAGATCATCGAGATGGCATTGGCTCTAGGCGCCGAATATCTGGAGCTGGCGAACACGCAGTTCTACGGCTGGGCGCGCGAGAACCAGGCGCAACTGATGCCGACGCAACAGCAGCTCGAAGAAGCCGAAGCGGTGGTCGCGCGCTATCGCCGCACGCATGGCGAGCGCTGCAAGATCTTCTTCGTCGTGCCCGACTACTTCGAGCGCCGCCCGAAGCGCTGCATGAACGGCTGGGGCGCGGTGTTCCTCGGCGTCGCGCCCGACGGCGCCGCGCTGCCGTGTCACGCGGCGCGCGGCCTGCCCGGCCTGACGCTGCCGAACGTGAAGGACATGCCGTTGCGCGAGATCTGGTACGACAGCGACGCGTTCAACCGCTTTCGGGGTTTGCAGTGGATGAAGGAGCCGTGCCGCAGCTGCGATGAAAAGGACCTCGACCTCGGCGGCTGCCGCTGCCAGGCCTACCTGCTGACCGGCGACGCGGCCAACGCCGACCCCGTTTGCGACAAGTCGCCGTTTCACGACACCGTGGTCAAGATCGTGCGGCGTGCGGCATCGGGATCTGCATCCGAAACCGGGGCGACAGCAGCGGCCCGCGAACAGCCGATCCTGTTCCGCAATGACGCCAACTCACGCAAGTTCGCGGCCGCTGCCCGCGAGCCCGACGCCGGCGGCGATAACCGGGCGTCACCCGGAGTCCAATCATGAGTGCCGACACCATCTCCGTTCTGCTCGTCGACGACCATGCGGTCGTGCGCGAAGGCTACCGGCGTCTGCTCGAACTGAATGCCGACGTCGAGGTGTGCGGCGAAGCGGGCGACGCCGCGCAGGCCTACCAGCGTTTTTGCGCGCTGCGGCCCGACGTGGTCGTGATGGATGTGGCGCTGCCGGGCGCAAGCGGCATCGAAGCGATGCGGCGCATGCTCGCGCGCGAACCGGACGCGCGCGTGCTGATCTTCAGCGTGCACGAGGAATCGATCTTCGTGCGGCGCGCGCTCGACGCGGGCGCGCTCGGCTACGTGACCAAGGCAAGCGCGCCCGACGTGCTGGTCGAAGCGGTGCGCTCGATCGCGCGGCGTGCCCGCTACCTGAGCCCGGACATCTCGCAGGCGCTCGCGCTGCGCACCGCGTTCAACGAAGGGCCGCCGGGGCGTCAGTTGTCGGCGCGCGAGTTCGAGGTGCTGCGGCTGCTCGTGCAGGGCTATACGCTGCCGAGCATCGCCGAAAAGCTGGGCTTGAGTCAGAAAACGGTGGCCAACCACCAATCGGTGATCCGGCAGAAGTTCGGCGCCGACAACGGCGTACAACTTGCGCAGATGGCAAGCCGCCTCGGGCTTCAGTTCACGGGCTCGGCCAGCCCCGCCTGAGCGGGCACGCGTGCGCAGAACAGAAAACCGCGCTGCGGCTCGCTCGCGATGTGAAATTCGCCGCCGAGCGCCTCGACGCGTTCGCGCATGCCGATCAGCCCGAGCCCGCTGCGCGGCCTGGTCAGATCGGTGCCGGGGCCGTCGTCGGCCATCGTCACGACGATCTCGTCGATCTGCGCGCCGTTGTGTTCGCGCGGCGCGCGCACCATGAACAGTTCGACGCGCGAGCGGCGCGCGAACTTCGACACATTCGTCAGTCCTTCCTGCACGAGCCGGTACAGCGTGATCGTCAACGCATCGCTGAGGCCGCTGAAATCCCCTTCGATCGTCATCGAGAACGACGCCTCGGGCATGCGCTCGCGCCAGCCGTCGACGCAATGTTCGAGCGCGGTCGGCAAGCCGAATTCGTCGAGACCGATCGGCCGCAGGCGGCGGATCATGCCGCCGATCTCGCGGTACACATGCGTCGCGCTCTGCATCAGCCCGAGCGCGATGCGATGAATTTCTGGCTCGCGCTCGCCCGATAGATCGCGGATGCGCGCCGCGTCGAGCGAGATCGCGTTCAGGTATTGACCCAGCTCGTCGTGCAGCTCGCGCGCCAGATGGCGGCGCTCCAGTTCCTGCGCCTGCAGCGCCTGACTGGCAAGGCGCCGGTTGTCGGCGAGCAGTCGTTCGGCCTGTTCCTCGAGCATGCGGCGATGGCGCAGTTCGCGGCGCGCATCGCGATAGCGGCGCCACGCGAACCACGCGAGCGCGATCGACAGCACGAACAGCGCGCCCGGCAACTCGTCGAGCTGGAAGCGCTCCATGCCACGCGTGAACCGGTAGACCTTCTCGCTGAGATCGAAGGCGGCGCCGAGCACCGCCGCGAGCACGGTCACGGCGACGACCCAGCCGAGGTCGCGCCATATCGGCGACGATGGCGGCGCTCGGTCAGCGGAAGAGGAATGGATCGGTTCGCTTGACATGACGCTTGCATTCTACTCAGCGCCGGCACGCGCAGCGGGTTTTGCGCGAGTTTGGGAACGCTTCCCCGGCAGATCGGGAAAAGCTCCCGCGCGTCTTACAGACGCGTATGCGAAGCTTTACACCAACGTCAAACAACGCGCGACACGCGTACAAATCAAGCCGGCAGGAGACAATAACGATGAGCATGCGATCACAAGCACGCCGCAAACGCCGGCTTCAGCGGCGTGCCGGCATCACCTTCTGCGTCGGCGGCGCGCTCGCCGGTCTGTCCACGAGCGTATGGGCGCAGGCGGAGCCGCCAGTCGCGGCGTCGGCGCCGGCCTCGGCGCCGGCCTTGGCGTCTTCCGCTGCCTCTTCCGGCACAGCCGACGGCAACGCCAACAGCGACACGACACCGACCACGACCCTCGCGCCGATCGTCGTCGTAGGCACCACGCCGCTGCTCGGCATCGGCACACCGCTCACGCTGGTGCCGGCCAACGTGCAGACGGTCCACGCGGCCGATATCCAACGGCAGGGCCGCCAGACACTCAGCGACTACCTCGCGGCGAATCTGCCTAGCGTCACGATCTCCGACGCGCAGGGCAACCCGTATCAGATGAACCTGTTCTATCGCGGCTTCACCGCGTCGCCGCTGCTGGGCACGCCGCAAGGTTTGTCGGTATTCGTCGACGGCGTGCGCGTGAACGAACCGTTCGGCGACGTCGTGAACTGGGACCTGCTGCCGCAACAGGCGATCGACACGATGCAGCTGATCCCCGGCTCCAATCCGACTTTCGGCTTCAATACGCTCGGCGGCGCGCTGTCGATCACGACGAAAAACGGCAAGGACAACCCGGTCGGCGAGGCCGAAATTCAGGGCGGCTCGTGGGGACGCAAGGCCGCGCAGATCGAACAGGGCGGCACGATCGGCCAGAACCTCGACTACTACTTCACCGCCAACGCCGCGAACGACAACGGCTGGGCCGAGCAGAACGAGAGCCGCATCCGCCAGGCGTTCGGCAAGCTGCGCTATACCGACGCCGACACGACGCTGTCGTTATCGGCCGGCGGCGCGGACAACGATCTGCACGGCGCGCAAACCATTCCGCGCTCGTTCCTCGGTAACCCCAGGCAACCGTACACGTATCCCGATCAGAATCAGAACAGCGCCGGCTATCTGACGCTGTCGGGCGATCATTACTTCAACGACAACGTCGAACTGAGCGGCAACGCGTACTACCGGCACTTTCGCAATGCCAACACCAGCAGCAACGTCAACAACGACTACGGCACGATCAATCCCGACGGCACCGTCGATACGTTGCAGGCGACCAACGTACAGTCCACCGTGACGACCGACAGCTACGGCGCGAGCCTGCAACTGACGCTGCTCGGCAAGCTCGGCGGCATGCAGAACCAGTTCATCGCGGGCATGGCCGTCGATGCCGCCGACTCGCGCTTCACGCAGTCGTCGCAGGACGCGACGTTTACCGATTCGCGCGCGACGGTCGGCATCGGGAATTTCGCTCAGCAGACCAACGCGAACACGCACAACACGAACTACGGCATCTACCTGACGGACACGCTTTCGCTGACGCCGCAGTGGTCGCTGACGCTGTCGGGCCGCTACAACTGGGCCGATGCGACTATCGGCGACGAATCCGGCACGCAGCCGCAGCTCGACGGCCACCATACGTTCTCGCGCTTCAATCCGGCGGTCGGCATCAACTGGAATCCGACGCCGGCGCTCACCGCCTACGCGACCTACAACGAGGGCATGCGCTCGCCGACCGCGATCGAGCTGGCCTGCGCCGATCCGAACGCGCCGTGTTCGCTGCCGAACGACTTCATCTCCGATCCGTCGTTGCAGCCGGTCATTTCGAAGACCTATGAAGTCGGCGCGCGCGGCAGGATCGGCGGCAACACGACATGGAGCGCGGCTGCCTACAGCACGACGCTCGACAACGACATCGAGTTCATCAGCAGCAACGGCGCGGGCAGTTCGCAGGGGTTTTTCCAGAACGTCGGGCGCACGCGCCGGCAAGGCGTCGAACTGGCTGGGCAGACGAAGTACGGTCCGTTCACGGTGACCGGCAGCTATAGCTACGTCAATGCGACCTACCAGTCGACATGGGTCGAAAGCAGCCCCAGCAACTCGAGCGCCGACGCGAACGGCAACATCACCGTGCATCCCGGCGATCACATCCCGAGCATTCCGGCGACGACCGTCAAGCTGCGGCTCGATTACGCGGCCACCGCGAAATGGCGAATCGGCACGAATCTGACGTGGCGCGGCAGCATCTACGCGCAGGGCGACGAGAACAACCAGGACGTGAACGGCAAGATCTCCGGCTATCTGTTGATCGATATGGACACCAGCTACCAGGTGACGAAACAGTTGCAGGTGTTCGCGTCGGTGTCGAACCTGCTCGACAAGCGCTATGCGAGCTTCGGCGCGCTCGGGGAGAACTTCTTTACCGGACCGGGCAATACGTTCAACGGCACGGCGCCGGTCAACGAGCAGTTCGTCGGGCCGGGTGCGCCGAGGGGGTTCTGGGTGGGGATGAGGTATGCGTGGAAGTAGTGGTGCTTGGCGGGGGCGGATCGCATGGCTTCGCTCCTTCCGCAGCCTGAGGCTTCGTCACGAGCGCAATGCCGGGGAACGCGGCGCGGATTTTGAGGAATATGTACGCCTCGTCGCGGCACCCGTAAGCCCGACGTCTGATGCCTAACGACTTCGTGCTCGCGGGATCGAGTTGATAAGCGACGTGGCCGATGCTCAGTCGTGGTGGTGCCGCTTGCCTGCGTGACCCGCCTTTAAATGGCCCCGCCGAAACGGGTCGTTCAACCCGTTTTTATCGAATAGAGGTCGCGCAGGATTTCGTTTTGCTGCTTGCGAATTGAATAATGGCAACGCGCTCCCGTGACATCGTACATATCCACGTGTGTTTTTGGCGGTTCTTCAATATTCCAATCATAAGCTAGTTTAGGGGCTAGATCGCAAGCCTTTGCCGATTCATCTTGTGCGCGCATGTACCGATCGAGCTCAGCCTTGCTCGCGCCTTTGATGCCTCGTGCGGATTTAATTGAATTCGCCAGTTTCTTGTTGTCGACTTCAAGGGATCTTGCATGATGCTCATAGCAATCAAAATCTCCAAATCCGCCACCGCCCAGGTACTGCATGCAATTCGAATCGTTGATCACCTCATCGGCAAATATCGGCCGAAAGCTGCAAAGCGCCATGACTAGCAAGAAGCACCTCAAAAATTTATTCAATGTCGATACCTCTGCCATGTCGAGCATCACCTGACGATTACCAGGAATACCGGTAATGAGGGGACGCTCAATGTCCAGTCTCTCCTTACGACAAGGACCAGGGATCGACCTTGCCACCCTCGATCACGAAATGCTTCGCGTCGGGATTCGAGGGGAATAGGCGCCAGTCCTCATCATCAGGTATCGCATCCGCAAGAATGACTAGTCGCATATCTCTCGCCAGCAAAATGACGGCATCACCGTTCTCGCCCGCCTCGATATTCAAAACAGCCGTTGGGCCATGTGTCACAAGGAGATCACGGACTCGTTCCGTTGTCACTCTCGTTCTCTCTTCAGACGCTGCGAAGTCCGAATAAGACGCAACGATCACGTGTCCCTGCTCGATGCGCCAGTCGCACTGAATATGGAGCGCCCAATCGCCCAGATACTTGATGGTTCCTCTGCCGGTCTTTACCTCCCGAAGCGGACCGAACTGTAACGTAAGCATGTCGGCCGCGTGCGCCACTCCGCTAACGTTAAGCCCGATCAAGGCGGAAAGGTGAAGTCCTACCTGCTCTTTCGTATCGATCATTCCAATTTGTCTCCAAACAGGTCCAGGGCGCGCTCCATCATGCCGTGATACTCAAGATCGTCCATCTGAATATCGTAGTGAAGGCGGCGTGCTTGATTCTTGCTTAGTCCAAGTGCTTTGACCACCGCCTTAAATTGCTTGTTCTGCGCCTGATTGTTACCGGGCCGACCATCGGCGCCGGCGAGCTGCACAGCGTCGCCGTCCGGCATGTCGGGCTGATAGACGAACGACTGAGCATTGCCGAGATTCTCCGGCACGCGCGGGCTGCTGCCATAGAGCGAGCTTGCCATGCTCGCGTCGTCCGCTTGTCGTGAGCGCCCGCGACAATCGCACGCCCATGCGGTGCCCAGGGCTACGGCCATCTCGTAACCGTTTGAATACGACTTCAGCCTATCGAACGGAAACCATTCGCCGGTTTCGATGTTCAGCGCCATTGCGGATGGCATTGGCGGAAAGTTTGAGTAGATCGAATAGGTGATACGGCAAAGCAGGCATTCTTCCTCGTCCCCAGTGCCGTCCTGTTTCTGTTGTTCCATTTGAACTCTTCTGATTTTCCAGAAAACACCCGACGAATTAACCATCTAAATGAATCGCAGTCAACAGTTTTAATTTAGGATAGACCCGTTTTGACAAACATTGACAATAAACGTCAAAAAAACGGCAGACCTGTGACTCCTGGCTTTACCACGATAAAACACTAACCGGTTCTGTCGGCATTCCAATGAAAGTGGCTTGATGGCGCCTTTTTCAACTACACGGCGAGAAGCAGACGTTTATTCGTTTGCATATCTCTTCTGCGCATATTGGCGCTTTGCGTCGATCAGACAATTCCTGTTTTTGATTTCTGTTGTTGCTTCGCACTGCATTGACAATATTTAACTTACCCGAGCAGTGGTATGAGGTATTTTTCGGCAGGTTAAAAAAAATACGCTATGCAGAATGAACAAGAACATGTTCAGGCTGGTTTTCAGCCGGTGCCGGAGTATGCTCGTCGCCGTTGCGGAAACCGCCATTGCCCACGGCAACGCAAGTCAGGGCGAGACCCATTCATCGGCCTCACGGCGCCCGATCACACTGTTCGCCATGCGTCACGCAGCTTTCGCCGCGCTGGTGCTGTGCGGACTCGCACCTGTTCTCGCGGATGCGCAGATCGTGCCCTCGGGCGCGCACGCGCCGAATGTCATCCAGACGCGCAATGGCCTGCCGCAGGTCGATATCAACAAGGCGTCGAATGCGGGTGTTTCGGTCAATACGTATTCGCAGTTCGATGTGCAGAAAAACGGCGCGATCCTGAACAACTCACCCGTTATCACGAACACGCAACTCGCAGGACAGGTGAGTGGTAACCCGAATCTTTCGCCAGGCCAGTCCGCGCGGATCATTCTCAACCAGGTCAACAGCAATTCGCCCAGCCAGTTGCGCGGCTATCTCGAAGTGGCGGGCAACAGGGCCGAAGTCGTCGTGGCAAACGGTTCGGGGATCGTGGTCGATGGCGGCGGCTTCATCAATACCACGCGCGGCATTCTCACCACCGGTACGCCGATGCTCGATGCGGGCGGCAACCTGAGCGGTTTTAACGTAACTGGCGGCATGATTACCGTCAAGGGCGCGGGCCTGGATGCGACCAATATTGATCAGGTGGACCTGATCTCCCGCGCGGTGGAGGCTAACGCGGCCATCCGTGCCAACGGCCTGAATGTTATCGCCGGCGCGAATCGGGTCAATCACGACACGCTGGCCGCGACGCCCATCGCAGGCAGCGGCGCAGCGCCAGGTGTGTCCATCGACGTGAGCCAGCTTGGCGGAATGTACGCCAATCGTATCGTTCTGGTCAGCAATGAATACGGTGTCGGGGTGTCCAATGCGGGCGTGATCGCCGCCCAGGCGGGCGACCTGACGCTCACGACGCAGGGCAAGCTGGTTCTCACCGGCAAGACAACCGCGAGCGGCAATCTTGCGGTGTCAGCGGCGGGCGATGTGGAGAACAGCGGGTCGATCTACGCGCAGCAGAACCTGACCATCAGTGCGGGGAACGTCACGTCAAGCGGCACCTTCGGTGCGGGCATCAATGCGGATGGCAGCGTTGGCCAGAGCGGCGATCTGAATCTCAGCGCAGCGGGCGTGCTGTCGGCCACCGGCACGAACCTCGCTGGCGGCAATGCGACCCTGCGCGGTGCGTCGGTGAACCTCGCAGAAAGCACGACAGCAGCGAATGGCAATCTTGCGCTGAGTGCGACGGGTGGCGATCTGAACACGTCAGGCGCGAGCGCGACCGCAGGCGGCGCGCTGACGGCGAGCGCAACCGGCACGCTTGACACCAGCGGCGCAACGCTCGCGAGTGCCGCAAACATGCAACTGGCAGGCAGCCAGATCACGAACACAGCCGGTCGGGCGCTCTCGGGCGGCGCGCTGGCCGTGCAGACGGCGGGCTCGCTCGCCAACCGGCAGGGCGTATTGCAGGCCGCCGGAAAAGAAAGCATCGTCGCCGGGTCCATCGACAACACGGCGGGCCGCATCGTGTCGCTCAACGGCGACGGCTTGACAGTGAATACGGCGGGCGCGCTTGTGAATGCGTCGGGTACGGCGGTGGACGGCGAACAGGGCGGCGTCATCGGCAGCAACGGCGATGTGGGCCTGACGGCGGACACGTTGACCAATCAGGGCACGGTGTCGGCGCTTGGCAATGCCACGCTCGCCGCGTGGGCAATCACCAACGACGGCGGCATGGTGACGGCAGGCGGCTCGCTCAATGCCACGGCGACGGGCGCGCTCTCCAACGTGCAGGGTCGGCTTTCCGCGACGGATACCACCGTGTCCGGGGCATTCATCGACAATACCTCGGGCCTGATTGACGGCGACCAGTTGCGCGTATCGAGCACAGGTGCGCTGATAAACCGTCACGGCACGATCCAGCAGACCAGTGCAGCGGCCCAGACGATCAGCGCGGGCGGCGCGCTGGACAACACACACGGCACGATTGCCTCCAACGCGCAGGACCTCACGGTAAGCGCGCAGTCGATCACGAACGACAGCGGCAAGATCGGGCACGCGGGCACAGGCACGCTGGCCGTAAGCTCGGCCGGGGCACTCTCTAACGTTGGCGGCCAGATCGGGACGAACGGCGCGCTGCAAACTGCCGCAGCCTCGCTCGACAATGCGGGGGGCAAGCTCGCCGCGCAGCAGGCCGCGAGCATCGCCGCCGCCAGCGGCATCGTTAACCGCGACGCCGGGCAGATTTACGGCGACGCGGGCCTCACGGTTTCCACCCAGGGCGATTTCGACAACTCGGGCGGCTCGGCACAGAGCGGCGCAGACCTGACGCTCGACGCGTCCGGCAGGGTCATCAACGCGGGCGGTGTGATTGCCGTGAACGGCGCGGCCGGGACGCTTGCCGTAGCGGGTTCGGGCATTGACAACACATCCGGCTCGATCACCAACGCGGGAACGGGACAGACCACGCTCAGCGCTGCCGGCACGATCACGAACACGGCTGGCGTGCTGGGCGGCAACGGCGATGTACAGGTCAACGCGCAGAACCTGGCGAACCGGTCCGGAGGCCAGGTGGTGGCGGGTGGCACCGCCACCCTTGCCATCACGGATACGGTCGATAACACGGATGGCAGGCTGTATGGCGGCACGGCGCTGAACCTGAACCAGCCCGCCGCGACGCTCAATAATGACGACGGCTCCATCGAGAGCGCGCAGGACGTATCCCTGCGGGTGGCGTCCATGTCGAACGCAGGCGGCGCGGTGCGCGCCAACCGCGACATCGGCATGAGCGGTACGCTCGCGGGCGACGGCGGGATCACGGCGGGTCGCGACCTCACGCTGGCGCTCCAAGGCGACTTCGCCAGCAACGCAGCGACCGCCCTGCATGCGGACAACAACCTGACGCTCGGTGTTGGCGGCACGTTCACGAACACCGCTGCACTGGAAGCAGGCAACGCGTTGACGGTGAACGCGGCCAATGTCGTCAACGCGACCGGCGCGGACATGAATTCGGCGGCGACCACCGTCAATGCCACGGGCGATATCACGAACGCGGGCGAGATCGAGGGCGATGCGGTCACGACGCACAGCGCGAGCCTGAACAACACGGGCGCGGTGATTGGCAACAACGTCATCGTGAACGCCACGGACGTGACTAATGAGGGCGCGCAGGCGGTCATCGCCGGGGCATCGTTCCTTGGTATCTACGCGGGCAGTTCGCTGACGAACGCGGACGGCGCCCTGATCTACAGCGGGGGGAACATGGAACTGGCGCGCGACGATGCGCGCGACTCCACGGGCCTGCTCGCGAACCAGACGGGCATCATCACGAACAGCGCGGCCAGCATCCAGGCGGCGGGCGATATCGACGTGGCCGCGCGGACGCTGACCAACCAGCGCACGGGCGTTCAGACCGAAGCCGGAACGCCTGTCACGACCGTGGGGCCGACGCTGACGCTGTGGACGGGGGGCATTCCGGTTGACGAAGTCGCCAGCTACCACAGCGCGATCTATGAGCAGTGGATTTTCAGCGGCGTGGGGGGCATCGGTGGTCAGGTAATCGGCAAACTGGCAAAGGCATTGGTCGTGACGTTGCCTGCTTCACAGGTGACCAACATCGACGCCACTAGCCAGACGTTCTCGCTCACTACGCCACTGACGGATACCTACAGGCTGTGCCCGACCACCTACTGTGTCGCGGACCCGCAGACCCGCACCATTACCAATAACGCGGTGCAGTATTACCAGAGTCTGGTCCAGAACAGCGACGGTACGGTCACGCTCACTTTCTATCCGGACTACGATCCGACGAAGAACATCGCGCCTGACCAGGTCAGGATCGATACGACGCTTGGCACGGACAGCCACGATTACGTTGAACTGAGCCGCACGTCTACCACCACGACCGTGACCGACCAGCTTCTGAACGCCGGCACAGCAGCAACGATCCAGGCGCAGGGCTCGATCCGCGTCAACGCAGACGGCGGCACGATCAGCAATGAATCGTCCACGATGGCCGCAGGCGGTGACCTCGTACGCCGCGCGACAGGCGGCTCGGTGAACGATACCGGCATCCTGTTGCAGCAGACCGGCACGCAAACAGATGTCTCGACCTTCTACTGGCACGCAAAGACCAGCGACAGCGACGACACGAGGCCGGATGTCAAAGACGACACTGTGCCGCTACCGTCCACGACGGTTGCCTCGCTGCCCGCGATTGCGACGGCCAACCAGACCGTTCAGACCGACGCACAGGACATTACCATCGGCTCGGTGGATCGCGTCGGCCAGACAGTCACGGGCGCAGGCGTATCCGGTGGTGACGCAACCGGCACCCAGCTGGGTAGCACCAGTACCTCGGGTAACCGGCCGCAGACGCTCGGCGGCGCAGCAGGCGGTATTCCAGGCCTGAAGCTTCCGGCCAGCGCGCTGTACACGTATCAGAGCGCGCCCGGCGCGCCCTATCTCGTCGTCACCGATCCGCGCCTGACGAGCTATACGAAGTTCATTTCAAGCGACTACATGCTCGCCCAGCTCGGCCTGAATCCCCAGGTAACCGAGAAGCGTCTCGGTGACGGCATGTATGAGCAGCAACTGGTGATGGAACAGGTCACGCAACTGACCGGGCGGACGTTCCTCGGGCCTTACACCAGCAACCTGGACGAATACACGGCGCTGATGAACAACGGCGTGTCGTATGCGAAGGCGTTTGACCTCACGGTGGGCGTTGGGCTGACCGATGCACAGATGGCGCAACTGACGACCGACATGGTGTGGCTGGTGAGCCAGACCGTCACACTGCCGGACGGTACGCAGCAGACGGTGCTGGTGCCCCAGGTTTATCTCGCGCAGTCCAGCACCGTTGACCTTCAGGACAGCGGCGCGCTGGTGGCCGGTAACCGCGTGAACCTGAACGCGACAGGCGATGTGACGAGCAGCGGCCACGTCGCAAGCGACGTGGCGACCACGGTCATCGGCAACAACGTCGTGAACCGGGGCGTGATCGGTAGCGGCGGCGCGACGACGGTAGCCGCCGTGCAGGATGTGACGAACATCGGCGGACGCATTGGCGGCGTCGATACGGTGGTTAGCGCAGGCCGCGATCTCGTCGACCAGAGCACAACCGCCCAGGCAGCGGTGACGGGTGGCAACGCCGGCTTCACGTCCAGCGCAACTGGCATGGCGGTCCAGTCGGTCGGCACGATCTCCGCGAGCAACAGCGCGACGCTGCTCGCAGGCCATGACGTGAACATGATTGGGGGGGCGCTCCAGAGCGGCGGCGATACGACCATCGGCGCGGGCCACGACATCAACCTCGGCACGACGACGCTCACGGCCACCCAGGACGCGGGAACCACCGATGGCCTGAACGGCCACCACAGCATCACCACAACCAGCATTGGCAGCACGATCACGACCGGCGGTAACCTTACCACTGTCTCGGGCAACGATACGACGCTGACCGGAGCGCAGGTTCAGGCGGGCGGCAATGCGACGATGGTGGCGGGCGGCGACCTGACGGTGACAGCGGCGAAGGACACAGCAACGTATAGCGGCCAGTCGATGGGCGGCGATCTCGCGCATCATAAGGATTCGACCTACGACGAAACCGCCCATGGCAGCAGCATCAACGCGGGTGGGAACGTCACGCTCGCGGCGGGCCAGTCCGGGACGGGCAACCTCTCGATTCTCGGCTCATCGGTGGGCACGGGCGGTGTGAGCGGCGCAACCGGTGGCGGCGTCATCCTGCAATCGACTGGCGATATCACGGTCGGCGCGGTGACCGAAACGCACGACGCGGACCACTGGTCGCAGAACAGCCACGCCAGCGTCCTGTCGAGCAACAGGATCACCGACACGTCCACCTCGCATGCGGTGCTATCGGTCGGCTCGACCGTATCGGGCGATACCGTAGCGGCCAGTGCGGCGCACGATCTGAATATCAACGGGTCCACCGTCGCTTCGACGAACGACATGACGCTCGCGGCGGGTCATGACCTCGACATCACGACCGCTCAGAATACGAGCCAGAGCAGCACGCTTCATGAGGAGCAGGCTTCCGGCTTTGGTGCGATGAGCGGTGGCGGCGCGAGCATCAACTATGGCACGCGCGAGGAGAAGGACACGACGCGCGACAGCAGCGTCACCAGCAACGGCAGTCTGGTGGGCAGCACGAACGGCAGCGTGACGATGACGGCGGGCAACGACCTGCATATCACCGGCAGCGACGTCATTGCCGCGCAGAACGTGACCGGCACGGCGGCCAACGTCATCATCGATGCGGCGACGAATACGTCACACCACGACGAAACGCAGGAGATGAAACAGAGTGGCTTTACGCTCGGTCTCGCGGGAAGCGTGGGCGATGCGATCAACGGTGCTGTCCAGCAGGGGCAGAGCCTTGCGAGCGGCAACAGCGATGACCGCGCAACGGCGCTGCATGCGATCGCGGCAGGCGGTAACGCTGGCATGGCCGCACTGGGGGCCAAGGCACTGGCCGATGGCGCCAAGGGTCCGAACGCGCCGAGCATCGGCGCACAACTGAGCTTCGGCAGCAGTCAGAGCAAAAGCACGTCCAGCGAGGACCAGACCACGCATACCGGCTCGACAGTCCAGGCGGGCGGCACGACCACGTTTATCGCAACGGGTAACGGGACGGCGGGCTCGGGCAACATCACGGTCGCGGGTTCGAACGTGAGCGCGAATGACGTGGTGCTGGCCGCAAAGAATCAGGTCAATCTGCTCAATACGACCGATACCGATACCACCGCCAGCACCAACAAGTCGAGCAGCGCGAGCGTCGGCGTGTCCTACGGCACACAGGGCTTCGGCGTGTCGGCGTCGATATCGAATGCGCACGGCGATGCGAACAGCGACGCGGCCATGCGGAACAACGCGCACGTCACGGGTGCGAACAGCGTGACCATTCTGAGCGGCGGCGATACGAACATCATCGGATCGAACGTGAACGGCGGCACGGTCACGGCAAACGTGGGCGGCAACCTGAACGTTGAAAGCGTGCAGGATACGACCGTCAGCACCGTGCATCAGAGCGGTGTGAGCGGCGGCTTCAGCGTCAGCCAGGGCGGTGGCAGCGCGAGTTTCAGCGCACAGAACGGTCATGCGGATTCGAACTATGCCCAGGTCAAGGAGCAGGCGGGTATCCAGGCGGGTGACGGCGGTTTCAACATCAACGTCAACGGCAACACGGACCTCAAGGGCGCAGTGATTGCGAGCTATGCCGATGCGTCGAAGAACAGCCTGACGACCGGCACGCTGACGTTCAGCGATATCGAGAACCGGTCGCACTACAGCGCGACGAGTACAGGGGTCAGTGCGGGCGTCGGTGTCGGGAGTACCGGCAAGGCGGTTGGGCCGGGATCGGTGAGCGGCGCGGGCGGTGCGGTACCAATGGTCCTGAACGAGAACGGTGACGACAGCGCCACCACGCGCAGCGCGATCGGTGCCGGGGCGATCATTATCACGGACGGCGCGCACCAGACGCAGGATGCGGCCGCCCTGAGTCGCGATACCACAAACACGAACGGCACGGTCTCGAACACACCGGACGTGAACCATATCCTGAACCAGCAGGCGGACACGATGGCGGCGGCGCAGGCGGCGGGCCAGGTGGTGGCGCAGGGGATTGCGGCGTACGCGAATGCAAAGCAGGAGACTGCCCAGAAGGCGGCGGATGCGGCAAAGGCCTCCGGTGACATGGATACTTACGCGAAGTACCAGGCCGAGGCGAATTCGTGGGCGGAAGGCGGGACGAACCGCGTGGGGCTGCACGTTGCGGGCGGAGCGCTGCTTGGAGGTCTTGCCGGAGGCGGGATTGGCTCGGCGGCGGCCGGCGCGGCGGGCGCCGGGGTGTCGTCGGCGCTGGCTGGAAAGCTGAATGGTCTGGCCGATGAGATTGGCGGCGCGACGGGATCGATGACGCTGGGCAATGTGACGTCGAACGTGCTGGCCGGGTTGAGTGGTGCGCTGGTGGGCGGTAGCGCGGGCGCGTTCACGGCATCGAATGCGGACCTGTACAACCGCAGCACTGGTAATAGCGATGGCACGGGCGGCACGGGCAATCCGTTCGGGATGCGCAAAGACTTTCTAACCCAGGTATGCGGTGCGGGCGCGCAGTGTAGCGATGCAACGCTGAATGCGGCAATTCAGGCTCTGGGGGCGAATGCAGATGCTGCCGCTGGTACTCTCCAGCCCAACTACGCGACCGCCAACGGGGGCGTACTATCGGCTAATGGGACGCTTGCGGTGAACCTGTATGACGGCCACCGGTATGTTGGTAGTGGAGTATCAATGACTAATCCATCGGCCGTTTCGTGGATGCCGAGCGGCACCGCAACGCTGGGATGGATATTTGGCGCGCAAGACGCAGATGCAACCAATTCATTTCTGAATGGTGATGGTAGTCAATATTTTGTTTCAGTACCAACACCCTTTGGTGTCAATGTGTTCGGCGCGGTCACCCATGCGTATGGCGGTAGTACGGCCGTCGAAATTGGGTTTGGGTCACCTGGTGGAAAAACCATCGGGGTAATGCCTTGGGGTCATTCCTCCCCTGTGGGCGCCAAGTAAAGGAGATTGATATGGCAACTGGCGGAGGGCCAACGCCCGAACAGTGGGCACGTATGAGCAAAAAGCAAAAGACTTTTTACTGGGTATTTATCGCTGTAATCGCGGCAGTGATAGGGAGCGCGGTAATTGAAAAACTATTTGGATGAAGGCGGCGATAATCGCGTGCTGCTGCATCTTGCGGGCGGCGCGCTGATTGGTGCCTCGGTGGGGGCAGCGCATTCGGGGCGATCGGTGGTGCGGCTGGTGCGGGCCTGTCTTCGAAGCTCACGGGGCAGCTTGAGAGCCTGTCCAAGGGTGTCGCAGCAGATACGGGCTCGGAACTGCTCGGCAACACCTCGCTGCGAATGTGGCGGCGGGCGTAGGTGGCACGCTTGTGGGCGGCACGGCGGGCGCGGCTACTGGATCGGCGGTCGAGTTGTACAACCAGATGCTCCACCAGAAAAAGAATAGTCTGCTGCCCTCGGCATGTACGGCGTTCTCACCGTGCAACGAGTCGGTAGCAATGGCGCAGGTTAATGCGATCGCTGCAAACGCTAATGCTTCTCCAATCAATGCAATGATGCCATCCGCTGCCACTATCACGGACCAGGACTCGACCGCGTTGGCGCTTGCATCTCCGTGGCTACCGCCTCCGTATGACGTTGCCGCTGCCGTTGCCTCAGCGGGCCTGCAGTCCTTAAGCAATTTTAACAATCCGCCAAGTCAAGCATCGGTCCTATACAACACGGTGAGTACAATCGGCGGTGCATTGCTTCCGCAAGGAAAATGGACGCAGACTCTGTTCACTGTGGGTACGACGGCGGCGCAACCTTATGTCGTTCCGCAGAATTGAAGTATTACTAGCGATAGTTACCAAGAGATACTATGGATAGCAATAAATGGAAGGATGAGCTGACGCCGATAGAACGAACGGTCTACCGTTGTATCTCCTATTTGGCGCTAGCGGTCGTCTTTTGTTGCATTTACTTGCTGCGCAAGCATTCGCCATCAACCGTTATTTTTGCGATTGGGATATTCGCATTACTAATAGCATTGATCTTTGGAGCGGGATACAGCAAGAGCGTCAGGGTGCTAGACCTAAGACGTTTTGATAAACAATCAGATAAACGAGACTCTAGCAAACGATAGAAGATGTCGATGTTTGGCGGTTCCTATCGTATCCTAATGAAGATACGCTGGCAAAGAAGGAGGCCAAGCTGGCTGCACAGCCGCTTGACATTTCTACGAGGCCGCATTATTGCGGAAATATCACGCATCCAGAATTTCGCCGTCCCCCGGTAGGGCCGCGCCGTTCCGCTTGGCCCTACCGCTTCGCCGAATTGTTCTTCGGTACGATCGCGAAGGCGACAATGGTCATCGCCGTTTTGCTTCTTGCTGTTCTCGAAATTTTCAGTGGGGGCGCAGGTGGGAGCTTAAGCGACCTTCCAACAACTCGCAGAGGTTGGCGAAATCTATTGCTCGTTATGCTGACGATTCTCATCGTTGTTGCGCTTGGTATTTATTTCTTTGCCCCAAAGGCGAGTCACCCACATCGCTGAGACGATCGAGCAGCACGGTGGGCATGTTCGAAGGCGCGAACGCGTATCGCTTCAACCGGCAACTGCCCGCTGATTGGCGAACGTCCGCTTCGCCCGCATAATTATCAGAATCAGGAATTGAAGAACAATGAAAGTCAGCAAGCGGCTATCGCTTCTGCCGTTGATAGCCTCTGCCTCGCTCGCGGGACAGGCTGTCCACGCACAGCAGGCCCCGACCCCAGCCGACACGGCGGCAGCGGCACGCGCGAACGCCGAACAGAACCAGCAGGTCAAGGAACAGCACGAAGCTCAGCAACGCGACGCGACAGTCAAAGCGCCGGCCGTGCGCTCGACTGTCGAACGCGCATCGAACTGGCCTGAACTGCCAGTCGAAACGCCGTGCTTCCGCATCGACTCGTTCGTGCTCGACGTGCCCGCGACGCTGCCGGATGCAGTACGCAAACAGGGCGCATCTGCGTTGCCGCTCGACCGCTTCGCCTTCGCCCGCGAATGGCTCGACCATTACCGGGGGCAATGCATCGGCAAGGCGGGACTCGACACGCTCACCAAGGGATTGCAGCAGGCTATTCTCGGTCGCGGCTACATCACCACACGCGTACTGCTGCCTGAGCAGGACCTGTCAAGCGGCGTGCTGAAGTTCGCACTGGTGCCGGGTGTCGTGCGGACGATCCGCTTCGCCGACCCCGCCACGCGCGGCACATGGAAAACCGCCTTCCCGGCGCGCGATGGCGACATGCTGAACCTGCGCGATCTCGAACAGGGACTCGAACAGATGAAGCGCGTCAGCAGTCAGGACGTGGACATGAAAATCGAGCCTACCGACGTACCGGGCGAAAGCGATGTGGTCGTGACGGTAAAGCGCGCGAAGCCCTGGACGGTGGTCGCCTCGGTGGACAACTCAGGCACGCGGGCCACCGGCAAGCTGCAAGGCAACCTGAGCCTCGGCATCGACAACCCGCTTGGCCTGAACGACATTTTCAACGTCGGTGTGAGCCAGGACCTCGAATTCGGTGACAAAGGTCTCGGTTCGCACGGCTGGAACGGCTTCTATTCGGTTCCGTGGGGCTACTGGACCGGCACGCTATCGGCCTACACGAACACGTATTACCAGCAGATCGCGGGCGCGAACGCGACTTTCGTTTCGAGCGGCAATGCGCAGACGGTGGACTTCAGGCTACAGCGCGTGCTCATGCGCAGCCAGAATAACGTACTTGGCGCGCAGTTCCGCCTGACGAAGCGCTTCGGTGAAAGCTTCATTGAAGACACCGACATCCCGCAGCAGCGGCGCAACAACACGTTCATCGAGGCCGGCCTTACCGATCGCCACTACTTCGGCAGCTCGCAGTTCGACGGCAGCCTCGGGTACCGTCAGGGTGTGGGCGGACTCGGGGCGACACCAGACTTCTACGAGAATGGCCCGACTTACCGCTTCCGCATGGCCATCCTCGACGCGAACCTGTCAATGCCGTTCAGGATAGCAAGCCGGCCATTGCGTTACGTGACGAGCGTGCATGGGCAGTTCACGAACAACACGCTGAACTATATCGATGACCTGACCATCGGCAGCCGCTACACGGTGCGCGGCTTCGACGGCGAAACGATGCTCGCGGCCGAACGCGGCTTCTTCTGGCGCAACGAGTTGCAGGTTCCGATTGGATCGACGGGGCAGTCACTTTACGCAGGCATCGACTACGGGCACGTATTCGGACCGAACGCCGCATATCTCGCCGGTACACAGCTGGCAGGTGCGGTGATCGGTGTGCGCGGTAGTGCGTCAGCAAAGGCTGGCGCGCTCGCCTATGACCTGTTCGCCGGGACGCCGATCTACAAGCCGTCAGATTTTCCCACTGCGCGCGTGACGCTCGGTTTCCAGTTGACCGCTCAATTCTGAAATTCACCCCGCCGACGCTATCCGGGTTTTCGGCGTTTCAACAAAGAGGAAAACAAAATGAAGTTATCGAAAACGAATGGTCTTGGAGCCGTTGCTGTTGCCGTTGTCGTGGCGCTGGGCGGATGTGCAACCGAGTCGTCGCACTCGCTGCCGGTGCCTCCCGTCGCCAGTGCGCAGAAGCCAGCGGTGGGCCAACCCATCGGCATTTCAGTCGGCAAGTTCGACAACCGGTCGAGCTATATGCGCGGCATCTTCTCGGACGGCGTTGACCGTCTCGGTGGTCAGTCCAAAACCATCCTGATGACGGCGCTCCAGCAGACTGGGCGCTTCAATGTGCTCGATCGCGACAACCTCGACGAAATCCGCCAGGAAGCAGGCTTCCTCAAAAAAGCACAATCGATCAAGGGGGCGCGCTTCGTCATCACCGGCGACGTAACGGAGTTCGGTCGCAAGGAGGTTGGCGACCGGCAGCTATTTGGCATCCTCGGCCGAGGCAAGAGTCAGGTGGCCTACGCAAAGGTCAGCCTGAACGTCGTCGACACGACGACATCGGAAGTCGTGGCGTCGAGCCAGGGGGCAGGTGAATTCAGCCTTTCGAACCGTGAAGTCATCGGCTTTGGCGGAACCGCCGGCTACGACTCGACGCTCAACGGCAAGGTGCTCGATCTGGCGATCCAGGAGGCCGTCAATCACCTGGTCGAGCAGGTCGATGCAGGTACGCTCAAGGCCGCACAGTAAGTGCGCCGGGCCATTGCGGCCATCCACTTTCAACCGTAGCTGCAATAAACATAATGACGCGATTCACGATGAAGCATAGCCGCATGATGCGGGGAATCTGTCTGCCAGTAATGGCGACAGCCATGCTCCTCACGGGATGCGCGGCGAACCGCCCCCAGCCGCTTTACCAGTGGACCGGCTACCAGCCCGCCGTGTACGACTATCTCAAGGGAGAAAAGGCTCCGCAGGAGCAGATCGATGCGCTGGAAAAGGCCCTCCAGGACATCAGCGGCAAGGGGCACATGCCGCCGCCGGGATTTCATGCGCAATTGGGCATGCTGTACGCGAGTGTCGGGAACGATACCCAGGCCATGCAGGAGTTCGAGTCTGAGAAGCAACTGTTTCCGGAGTCCTCGACCTACATGGACTTCCTGATGAAACATAAAACGAAACAGCCTTAAGCGAGTCGTCATGTCCAGATTCCTTTCTTTCAGACTTTGGTTTGCCCTCTCGACGTTCGCGTTGTTAGCTGCGTGTGCGCAACCCGTCAAGCATGCCGATTACACCGCTTTCAGGAACAGCCGGCCGCACTCAATCCTCGTTCTACCGCCCGAAAACGAGACGACCGACGTGCAGGCGACGAACAGCATGCTTTCGCAGATGACGATGCCACTCGCCGAATCGGGTTACTACGTGGTGCCAGTGGCGGTGATGGATGAGACATTCCGCCAGAACGGCCTGACCGTCCCGGCCGATATTCAGGCAACCTCCCCCGCGAAGCTTCGGGAGATCTTCGGTGCTGACGCCGCGCTGTATTCGAAGATCACACAGTACGGCTCCGTGTACCACATCGTCGACAGTGCAACAGTAGTAACGGCGTCCGCCAGGCTGGTCGATCTCAAGACCGGTGACGTGCTATGGCAGGGTAGTGCGAGCGCCAACAGCAATGAGGGCAACAACAATGCTGGCGGTGGCCTGATCGGCATGCTGGTCATGGCAGCGATCAAGCAGGTTGCGAATTCGCTGACGGACAGGGGGCACGATATTGCCGGAGTGACGAGCTATCGGCTTCTGCATGCCGGGCCGCCGAACGGGCTGCTTTACGGGCCACGGTCACCTCAATACGGCACTGATTGAACAATCCTCGATCAGCAGGGACCGGCTGTGGCGGCAGATGGCTCGTACGGTACTGGGTTGTCGACGGCACCGCATTTGTATTCCTGACGCAAAAGCTGCCGGTCCCTATGCAGGAACTCTTCAATCGAGGGTTTTATGGTGCGTGTGGCTTTCTTGCGCGATCTTTCTCTGGAAGGCCATCTTGCTCTGGCAGTCTTTCGATCCGGGCACGGGACGGCAGAGACGATGGTGAGTCTGCTGCGGATGCTCTATATGACGTACTTCATGCTCGGAACCGCTTGCCCGGAAGCAGACGTCGCGCTTTTTCGCGAAGCGGGGACCGTGCTGGACAGCAGTATCTCCGCTGCCGCACAGGGGCATTGCTGGCAGGTGTCGACGGAACATACCGTCACTGTCGGACAGGTCGCGTCGCGTTACGACGAGGTGCTTGGCAGTGTGCCGAAATATCGTTATATCGAATCGTGCGACCGGCTGTGCCGGTTTGTCCATTCGGCTGCGACATCGCCGTTGCCGGGTAGTCAGTCGCTGCGTAGAAAATAGGACTTGGTCAGACAGACGACGTCAGATCGTCGGTCTCAGTGCGGCCATCAACCGTCATTCGTTCGCGTCGTTACTCGGACATTCACACGTCCGTTCCACCCAGGAAGCAGCCACGATTCGCGATATTGAGCGCTGCATGATCGGGGCGCTCCCTCAAGCGTCGAGTCCTTCGCTTTGCTCGTCTCCGCCCGGAAACTTCAGTTGACGCACCTTGTGATAGAGCGTCTTTTTCGGCATTCCCAGTTCAGCGCTGGCCTCGGCGATATTGCCGTTGTGCCGCCGCAGCATATCCGCGATCAGCATATGTTCGAAATGGGCAAGTTGCTCCGCAAGCGTTCCGGTTTTAATCCGCTGCCCGCCGGCCGGCAGCAGGCGGTCGCCATCGAGCCCAAGGACAAAGCGATCCGCGACGTTCTGTAATTCCCGCACATTGCCCGGCCACTGATGCGTCATTAGCTCCGAGACCTGGGATGCAGACACAATCGGAGCCGACAGCCCAAAACGAAGTGCGGCAGCGAGTACGAAGTGCTCGAATAGCAGCGGTATGTCTTCTCGACGTTCGCGCAGAGGGGGTAAATCGATCAGCGCGACGTTCAACCGATACAGCAGGTCAGCGCGGAAACGTCCGTCTGTCGCAAGTTCGACGAGATCTGCCTTCGATGCCGCCACGATCCGGCAATCGACAGCTATCGCCTCGTTCGAGCCCAGTCGCTCAATCTGGCGTTCCTGCAATACCCGCAGCATCTTGATCTGCAATGCGATCGGCATGGTTTCGATCTCGTCCAGAAAGAGCGTGCCGCCGGTGGCCCATTCGATCTTGCCGATGCGGTTCTTGATTGCACCCGTGAACGCACCGGCCTCATGACCGAATAGCTCACTCTCGAATAGCTGCTCCGGTAAGCCGCCACAGTTGAGCGCAACGAAATGATGATCGCGGCGCCCACTGAAATCGTGCAGTCCACGGGCGATCAGTTCCTTGCCCGTGCCCGTTTCGCCGGTAATCAGCACCGACACTGAGGTATCCGCCAGCCGCAGGATTTTCCGTCGAACCTCGACGATCGCGGGTGACTTGCCGAGCACAAGCGCCTCTATTCCCTGCCAGTTGTGCAATGCCGCGCGCAAACCCTGCACTTCGAGCGTTAGACGGCGCTTCTCGACTGCGCGTGTCACACGACTCACGATGTGGTCCGACGAAAAAGGCTTCTCGATGAAATCATAGGCGCCCGTTCGCATCGCCCCCACCGCTGTCGCGATGTCCGCGTGCCCGCTGATCAGTACAACAGGGATCTGTGGATCGATCGCAAGGACACGTTCGAGCAATTTCAGACCGTCGATGCCCGGCATCCGTACATCGGACACGATCACCACCGGTGCACCCGGTGCGACCTCCGCCAGCGCCGCGGCCGCCGACTCATACGCCCGCACTGGAAAGCCAGCCAAAGCAACCGCCTGCTCGACGCCGAGACGCACGTTCTCATCGTCTTCGACCACAACAACGCTGATCTCATCGCCCATTGGCTGCCTCCTGCTCCGTCGCCACGGAGAATTCAATCGTGAATTGTGCGCCGCCGTTGGGTCGGTTTGCAGCGGAGATTCGCGCCCCAAAGCCGTCCACAAGACGCGAGGTAATCGCGAGCCCGAGACCCAGGCCGCGGCCTCGCGGCTTCGTCGTCACGAATGGTTCGAATAGATGCGCCAGAACCTCCGGCGCGATGCCCGCGCCACTGTCGCTGACGGTGAACCGCACACGGCTCGGCCGTTCGGTTCTGGAAGCTTCGATGGCGATCACGCGCTTATCCTGATCCGCGACGGCATCCAGCGCATTGCCGAGCAGGTTGACGATCACCTGCTGCAGCTGGCTCGGCTCTGCGCATATCGTCGTGCCGGCCGGGATCAGGACATCGAGTTGCACCTGCTCATCGCGAATCCGTGCTTCGTAGATCAGCACCGCATGCGCGACCGCTTCATTCAGTGACACCGCGACACGTTCGAATTCAGGCTTGCGGGCGAAGGTCTTAAGTTCGCTTGTGAGTATCGCCATGCTGTCGACGAGCCGCGAAATTCGCTCGAGGTTTCCGATGGCAGGCGCAGGCTGATTGCGTTCGAAAAACGTCCGTGCATTGTCGCAGAGCGTTTTGATGGCAACGAGCGGCTGGTTCAGTTCATGCGTCAGACCGGCCGCCATTTGTCCGAGCACCGCGAGCTTGCCCGCATGCACGACCTCTTGCTGGGAATCCCGCAGTAGCTGCTCGGTGCGTGTGCGCTCGACAATCTCCTCCCGCATCCTTTCATTGGCCTGCGTCAGTGCCGCCGTGCGCTCGCGAACCGTGATCTCCAGCCGATCATTGGCGCTGCGCAGCGCGTCCTGTGCCCTGAGTTTTTCCGCTATGGCGCGGCGGCGCTGGATCGCATAGAGGCAATACAGTCCGATGATGAGGAAGCCCCCCGTGATGAACGCAAGCGCGATTTGTTGCTGGCGCCGCGCGCTGGACACGTCGAGCAGAATCATGATCGAATCGCCGGCCTGGGGCGCGGTTCGCGACATTGCCAGGTATCGCCGCTCGTGGCCTGGGCGACTCCAGTCGGGAAAGCGTGCAAACCACGACGAAGTGTCCCAGTCACCGAGACGCCGGTATGGCAGCGCTTCTACGCTACGGCCGGCATATTGCCGCGATGCCTGGATCTGGCGTTGCTGCTGTGCCGTTATCGGTCTAAGCGACGTGAACTTCCACGCCGGAACCGTGGAAATGACAATCACGCCGTTACTATCGATCACCATCGCCGCGACGCCCGGCACTCTCCACGCGGATTCAAGCGCGTCTACGCTGACCTTGACGGCCGTGGCCCCGATCGGCCCGCCATCCTCTCGCACCGCGCTCGCGAAATAGAGGCCAGGCATGCCGGTGTTCGTGCCGATACCGAAGAACCGGCCCGATCCATGTGCGAGCGCGTCCTGGAAATACGGCCGATAAGACACGTTGGTGCCGACGAAGCTTTCTGGCCGATTCCAGTTGCTCGCGGCGATGACCAGACCGTGCTGGTCGATCACGTCTACGGCAACGCTGCCGGCGTCGCGATTCACTGCGTCAAGATAGGTATTGACCGTCTGTAGAAGTCCGGCCGGTGGGTGGGGCATCGCACTCAACAACGCGCGCACGCTTTCCTGCCTGGCGACGATCGAAGGCATCATCTCGTAGCGTCCGAACTCGCTCCCGAGGCTGGCAGCATACAGGTCGAGCCGGTGTGCGCCGATCTCCACAAGCGCACCGATCGAACGGTCCCACGCAAACTCGACCGCGGCGGCAGCCACACCGACGTAAAGCGCGGCGGCGGCCATCCATCCCCACAACGGAATACCGCTTATTTTCATGCCCAAGGTCGCCCCGCGGCGCTCAATTGCAGAATGACTGCCGATCCCGACGTGGGGAACGGCGTCCCGACGCTTGCCAATAGCAACTCATCATCCCATGCGCGCTAGAACTATCAGCGTGACCGTGACGACAATCGCCCCGCCAATGCGGGTGGCAATCTGCGCAAACGGCATCAGTTGCATGCGGTTGGCCGCCGTGAGGATGGCGACGTCGCCGGTCCCGCCCTGCCCACTGTGACAGGCGTTCACGATCGCTGTGTCGATAGGGTACATCTTCAACATGCGCCCGACCAGGAAGCCGGTCCCCATCAGTGTGGCCACCGTCGCGACGATCGTGACGATGTTCGCCAGCGTGAACGCAGCCATCAGTTTGTCCCACGGCGTCATCGCCACGCCGATCGCGAACAGCAGCGGATAGGTCACGGCCGTCGAGAAAAACTTATATACGACGAACGCGCCTTCCTGTAATGGCGGCGATACCGCCCGCGCGAGCTTGACCAGCACCGCGAGAAACAGCATGGCCACCGGCGCGGGCAGCCCGAACATGTTGCGACACATCAGCCCCAGCAGGTACAGCGTAATGGCAGTGATTCCAGCCGCCGCGATGTGGGAGACGTCGACGTGCCCGCGAATTTCTTCCTCCACCGGGTTCATCTGGTCCACCTCGCCGGCTTGCAAACGCCCCTGACCCGTGAGATGCGGAAAGCGTTTGCCGACCATATCGAGCGCGCCCGCGAAGATGATCGCGGTGAGACTGCCAAGCATCACGGGCGGCAGCACCAGGGCGAACAATTCGCCCTGCGGCAGATGAAGGATTTCTGAATAGCCGATCGACAAAGGTATCGCGCCTTCGCCGATGCCGCCCGCCATGATGGGTACCACGACATAGAACAACGTATGGCGCGCGCCGAGCCCGAGTGCCGTGCCGACCAGCGTCCCGACGATGCCCGCCGCGACCGAGCCGAGCCCGAGCGGAACGAAGATCTTGATGAAGCCTTGAATCAGCACACGCCGGTCCATGCTCAGAATGCTGCCCACGATGATCGACGCAATAAACAGGTACAGGAAGTTGGTCGATTTCGTGAAATCCGTGGTAAGCGTGAGGATTGGCTTGGGCAATAGGTGGTAGTAGGTCAGCGCGGAAGGTATAAAGGTCGCAAAGATCGCGGCCGCGCCGATATTGCGCACGATCGGCAGGCGCTTGCCGATCTCCGCGCAGGTGAAACCGAAGAAGGCCAATACGGCGATCGCCATTGATATCTCGCCGGGCACCTTTCCGGTGATCGCGAAACCCGCGATCAGCGCGAGCAGGATAACGTAGACCGGCAGCGGAATAATGCCGATCCGGTATTCCATCAGTTTCCACCAGCCCTCAGGCCAGAATCGGGGCTTGATTTCGGGTTGCGGCGCCGGCACCGGTACCGGCTGTGATGTGTGTGGAGTGACTGGCACGACGTGTCTCCTCGGCGTTTGAAGCCCGGTGCTGCATTCCGATAAATCAGTCGAATGCGGCCCGGTCTTCGGACTGATCAGTCGATCGTAATACAGCTTTTGGCTCTCACGCGACGAATCGCACGTTTGCCTGAGGTGTGCGAGTGTCCAGGTTGCGACCGCGATTCAAGTGGTCGTCAACCTCCGCAGCGCAGCCGATCATCCGGCCATACAGGAACACGGTAAAGGCCGCGGTCTCCAGCGCCTGACTGGAGAACTCGCCAGCCCGATGGCGCGCCCACAGCATCTTCAGCAACACCGAGGCAATCACTGCATCCACGTTGACCGCGAACACGTTGCGCGTCACGTTTTCGTCGTACAACGCCTGCACCAGCGCACGGTAGTAGTCGTGGAAGACGTTGTACTCGCCCCGAGCCTCGAAGCGTTGACGCACGAACGCCTCACGGGGATCGACGTTGATGGGCTTGCCCTTGAACACCGGATGGTTGATGCAGGGCAGTGCCGTGGCTTGCTGTGCGCCGACCTCCTTGCGTTGTGTCCGCTCCTCGCCATATGCACGTGCGAATCCGGCAGCCATCGCTTTCAGGTCGAGACCGTGCGCCGGATCACCGGGATCGGTCATCGCGACCTCCTTGAAACGCTCAAGCAGGAACGCCACCCCCTCGAAGCCATTGCCGCCATGCGCGTAGCCCGCGTGGGTGAGAAAGCCGACCATCGCTTTGTTGAGTTGGACTCGTTCCGGCGTTTCGGGACCGTCCGCCGATACCGCGCCCTTCGCGCCCTGCGCGGAAATCGCGCCCGGTCCGTTCGTGAGCAGCAGGCCCACGAGTGTCTGAAATCCAAACAGCTCAGCTTCATCCGGCTTGGCCCCAATCAACGCAGCGCACGCAACATCGGTCAGCGAGCGCTGTCCTAGCACCTCGTCCATCGCGATACCGCAGAAGCGTCCCGCTTCATGTTGTCCGGCGTCGACCGACGCGCCGATCAGCGTTCCGAACAGGCGCATCCACCATGGCAGGTTTTCGACGGTCATCCGCGATACGCGTTTGCGCATCAACGGCCCCCACGCGAGCGTCGTGGTGATTGCAGCCAGCACGGCATCGGCGCTCGGGTGTCCGTCGAGGCCCTGTAAATAGCGGATGAACGCGGACTTCGCCTCTCTATCCGTCAGGCCAGCGAGCATCGCCTGGGCCTTTTCGTCAGGCACCTCACACGTGAGCAAGGCTCGCGTCTCGGCATCGTCGGACTGCAGCAACGACAACTCGAGCCCCTCGTCGAGCGCGTCCCGCAAGGCAGCCGTGGTGCCGAGTTCGACCAACGCTCGCGCGGCCCGGCGCGCGCCGTCGGCGCGACCCGGGCCGACAATGCTCGCCGCCGCCGCGAGTACGCTGTTTGGCGCATTGCCCGCGCCACGAGCGGCCTGCGCCGCCGCGAGCGTCGTATCGCCATGCAGGTTGAGTTCGGCACCGACCGCAACACTGACGAGTTTCGCGTCGTTTGTGCCCCCCGGTTCGTGCAACAGCGCGAGGCAAAGGTTGCCCTCGAGCGAATACTGCGCGGCCTGTAGCACCGGCACGCCGTGCAGACTTGTCACCTGCGTGTCCGGGTCCATCTGCGATGCGCCCGAAGCGTCCTTCATATTCTGGCGGGGCAACACGATGCCGACCTGTTGGTTTAGCGCGGCGATCTGTGCGTCATACGGCGGCAACGCTGTGACAACCGGCAGGTCGAGCTCGGGCGGCAATGCAATTCCTATTGACGAGCGAAACCATGGCTTGAGCGCGAGACTGCCTTCTGGCGCGAAGTCGGGCCGCGCGCCGTTTTCATGCATCACCGCCGTCAGAGCCGCCGGAATGTGGGCGATATTGGCTACGAGCGCGCCTTTTGCGCTGCACACCGGATCGTCCGGTGTGAACGGTCGATCGACGCCAAACTTCTCCATGAACCAGCGCTCTTTTGATGCAGCGTCGTCGTTGCCGCCGGCCAATGCTCCCGCATGGCCGACCGCGCGCGTCAGTTTCTGCTTCCAGCGGCCGACCACGCAGGCGACCACCGGCTTGCTGAAATTCGCTTCGAGTTCGTAGTATCCGCCCGGCTCCGAGTACAGCACGGCCGCCTTGCTGCGCGCGTCATTGGCGAGCGCGAACGCGAACTCCGGCGCCGCGAAATGGATATAAACGTCCTTCCCACTCGACATCAGCGTAGTCGTTCCCCAGCCGGCCATTCGCAGGTATGTCGCGATCGTTGTCGTGAAGTTTCCCGAGTTTGAGAAGATCGCGATCGAGCCTTTCCTGAGTGCCTCGTCAGGGCTATCGCCGCCGAGTGCGCCGCCGATGCGCACGCGGTTCCACGCATCGGCAATACCGAGGCTATTGCCGCCGAAGATGTCAATGCCGTTTTGCTGTCCCATCGCACGTATTTCGCGCGAATCGTGCACGGACAATTTCTCCGTGACGATGAAGATCTTCTTCAGTTCTGGATTAACGCGAATCAGTTCGGCCACACCGTCGCGCGCGGCGGATGGCGGCAAATAGATCACGCCGCAGTTGAAATGATGGCCGTCCTGCAGCCCTTCCAGCACGCTGTTGTACACAGGGATATTGCCAAGCGAAGTCTCCAGCACCTGTCCGCGGCGTCCGGGCGACGTGCCGAAAACGACGTTACCTCCCGAATACGCGTGGCCCACCGGCGTGACTTGCCGCGACTCGCCCCCGAGTATGTTCAGCACGCACACGCGGTCCTCGCGGCAGGCAGCCTGCGCGAGCGAACTGATGCCGACGTAGTATTTGAAATCTCCTGCACCTTGCCTGTACATGGTCTTCCTCCAGATTGATTTATGCTCGAGTCATGAAGGCTCAGGCTTGGGCGGGCGCGCCTTGCGCACTGTTGAGCGTCGCGGTGACCAGCTCGCGGCCGCCTGCTTTCATCCACGCGTCCGCCGCCTTCGCGTACTGGATGACTTCGCTGATATCCGAATCGAACCCGAAAATGCTGTAGGGCAGGCCGAGCGCATCGCAGGTGTCACGCATTGCGCCCATGCCGCGTACAAGATTAGGGCCGCCGCGCCCGATCACCACGTAAAGCGGCGTCGGTCCGTTCTTGCTGAAATGCTCGCGCAACGCATCGGCCATTGCGCGCAGCGTCTCGAAGATATCGGTGTTGTTAGACTTCCCGCCGATGATGAACAGCACGTTGGTCTGTTTCAGCCAGTGCTTGAAACAGATGCGAGCCACTTCCTTCATCTTTTCGTAGGGAGGATTCCCACCGAAGTCCGAGGAAATGATCGCGTCGTCGCCCAGAATCTCCGACACCAGCGAGTTGGCCCCGCCGCCAAAAGTCGGCGCGAGGATCGTGCCGCCTTCGTTGATCACGTAGACGTCGCTTTGACCCTGGTAGGTCCGCAACTGGTTGATCTCTGATTCGAAATCGGAATAGTCGACCGAGAACACGTGCGCGGGTATGTCGAGCCGCTGCCAGCGAACGTCGTCGCGATCAAAGCCGCATTTGAAATCGCATGCGACTGGCGTCAGCCGGCCATCGCGACCGGGCTGCATGCGGATCGGGTTTAGCTCTAGCGTCGTCATACCGAAGTTGTGATAGAGCTCCCACAGTTTCGGCAGGTGTTGAACCAGCGGCGAGATGATTTCCTTAGGCGCGTTCAGGCGCGACAGCGCGTTCGCGACGACGAACGCCTTCAGTCCGGTGAGCGGATCGAACGGCACGTGCACGATCATGCTCGGATCAAGTTCTTCGATGTCGACGCCGCCGTGATGCGTGAGTGTCATCGTGGGCGCCCTGAAGCGCGTCGAATCAGTGATCGAGAAATACACTTCATGCTGCGCCGGCACTGCGCCTTCGAAGGTCACGCCATTAGCCTTGGCGGTCTGATCTCCATGCCGATGTTCGGCGAAGTACAGGCGCTCCTTCTCCTTCAGTGCGGTTTTCAGGTCGCTCGCTCGCCCGATGAGTCCCGCCTTGCCCTTTTTGCCTATCCCACCCTTGAACATCGGCTTCACGAATACCGAGCCATGACGATCGATCAGGGCTTTGATCTGCTCTTCGCTTGCGTCAGGGCCGAGAACTTCGGCAGTGGGAAAACCACCGAATTTCAACAGTCTTGAGCCGTACAACATACCAGTGACTTGCATATCGTCTCCTTGTGGGTTGCTTTCTGAATGGACCGCGGGGTGGCATCGTCGGGCGTGCCGGATACAGTGACGAACAATCGACGGACGCATCTGTCCCGCCGTCCGCGGGAGGCAGTCGGTGACCAGGGCAGAGTGGGAAAAGTCGAGTTGCGGCTTAGTAGCGCCGCGCGCGTGAGCGCGGGGGGATAAATCGAATCATGGATGTCGTCTCCGCAGGTGAGTCCTATTTGGACTGCTTTAATGGCGTTGAATGCTCTATGCGTTAAACAACGCAAGGCCCGTGCCATCGATCGCCTGACGTGGAGGTCGCGTATCTTATTGATTTATATGGATTTCATTGACCTGAAAATGACTGGCAGACGAACCGATTCTCGAAAGTCAGAATCCGCCGGCCGTGCAGGCTGAGACTTCAGCCGCCGTAGAAAGCCGAGCGTGGAAAAATTGACGTCGCATTCGGGCATCGGGGACGCGGTCTCCAGCGCGCATTTCCCAACTGTCCGCGGTGACCAGTGCTTCTTGCCGAAGATACCGTCAGGCCATTCCCAAAATCAGCAAATAAATCGACTGCGCGACTGACCAGGATGCGAGCGGACTCCAATGCCCGCGAAGGCCGGTTTATTGCCGTCCGATGCGGCAGGACAAGTGGCCGTTGTCGGACTTGAAAGCTGCCGCCGAGTCCCGCCGGTGTTCAGCGGCGGCAGTGGGTCGATCTGGTGCGTTCGCGGTCGGCCGCGTTCGGCCATGAAGCGTCATTCGCCCGCACCATAGCTGGGACATTCGAAAGTCGGCTCCGCTCGCAAACGGCCATTCATTTCGCAGGGTCGAACGCTGCGTTTCGGCCTTTGCCGACGTTCGTCGATCGACGCTAACGCATCCGCCCATCGCTCCAAATCGGCCCATTCACCGCGCGACGACTTCGAACGGCTGCCACCGTGGCCTCGCTGAATGCTTATACTCGACCCCAAACTGCCATTCGGCAAGCTTGGGGATGCGATTGCGCGCGCCGGTGCCTCTTCAGCTGCCGCGGCTCCGGTTTCGGCTTCGCGGCGCCAGGCGCGGTTCTCGTCACACAAACGGGAGACGATCAGAGATCACGGCTCGTGATCTTTTCGCTAACTGGCGCAGCCTCGGGTCTCGGCTGGCCAAAATCTTGTCGTCTTCCGACTCCGCGATTTCGACGACGTCCCTGCAACTAACATCCATTTGTCCATTTCGATTCGACAAACGGGCAGTGAGAGGTCGAAAAGACCATGGGAGAAAGCAATGGCAAGCGCGCCCCTCAATATTGACGATTCGGGCTGCAGCCTTGAAATCAGCGTCGACGAGACACCGGCAAGCTCACGTCGTGTCCGGGCCGGTGACAAGAAAAATGAAGCAGCATTATTTTGCAGTGAGTTTCTCTCTGTCGACATCGATCAGATCGTCAGCGATCTAAATGTAAATGGATATTACGCCTTCCCCTCGGCGATATCGCAATACACGCTGAAAACCATCGAGCGCGACGCGACACAAACGAGACTTGGGCTGAATGAAAACTCCATCAGCGGCGTCTACTCCGAGAAACAGTACTACCTGACCAATCTTCTCGCAGTTTCGAAGACCTTCTACAACTTTGCCACCTCGTCGTTAGTGCTCAAAATCTGCGAGCGATATCTGGGCAACGAATTCCGGCTGAAAGCGCTGCGTTATTATGAAACATATGGTGGACACCATATGCAGTGGCACACCGACAACAAGACTGACAAAGCATTCGCTCATATTCCGGGAATCATTTTTATTTTTTATGTCTCGGATGTCGAGGATGGCGAGTTTCAATATATCGAAGGCTCTCACCTTTGGTCGGGCGAAAAGGCATATAGCGACTATACCGACGAGTTTATCGAAGCGAACTACGAGTCCGCGATCAGGAGCTTCAAGATGCCCAGTGGCTCCTTGCTGATCTACAACACATACGGCATACACAGAGCGAGGCCCGTCAACAACAAGAATTTCGTCAGGAAAAGCGTCTTCCTCCAGGTAGACAGCGAAATCCAAAGGTCCGAGCCGATTATCGTCAACACCGAATTCATCACCCGGTTGAATGACCAGATCTCGATGTTTTTGGGCTTTGGGCAACCGTCCGACTATGAGGTCTTTCCAAAAACCACGCTGAACTCCTTGCCCCTCGACAAGAAGATTATCCGCGTGATGACGAGATATGTTTTGTATCGCCTCTCCCGCGGGGCTTTTTCCAGGCTCCCGCAGTCTGTCCGACTCGCCGTCAGGCGGCTCATCAAAAGGTAGTCGGTTGCGCGGCGGCTCGCCTGCTCTCTTATATAGGTTGCTGACTTAGGGAGTCCTTCTTCTTGAACGAGCTCGTTGCATCGCTTGCGGATGCGACGAATCTCATCTGGACGTCAAGTGACATGGAAATTTTTAGCGGGACGGTGACCTTCTGGTTCATCGACCGGGCACTCGCGACGCGTCGCACTTCCTGATTTCCCCGCCTGTTTCATCAACACAGCCCCGCTTCGACGGGGCTGTTTCGTTTTTGGAGACGCGCAATGATCCTCACCCGCGAACAGCTCGCGGCGGCGGTGCCGCGCGCGAACGTACTGGTATGGCAGGACCCGATAACAGCTCATTCGCCCGCTTCGCTCAATGCGATTCGATCGAGCCGTCGCTGTGCGGATACGTGACGATGCCCCACGCGAGCGGCAGCTCGCCGATCTGCTTGAGCGGCTGATAGCTCTTCGCGTCGAGCACGTAGACCGCGTCGGAGCGACCGCACGCGACCATCAGCTTCGAGCCGTCCGGCGTGAAGCTGAAATGCCAGCAGCGCTGGCCGACCGGCACATCGGCGACATGTTCGTACGTGTGGCCGTCGAACACCTGCACCACCCTGTCGCGCGCGGCGGCCACGAAGAGCCGCTGACCGTTGGGACCGAACGCGACGCCATAGGGCCCGAGTTTGGTGTCAACGGTCTTGACTACGTCGAACGTGTGCGCGTCGATCACGACGAACTTGCTGAGCGACTCCAGCGTGACAACATAATGCTTGCCGTCAGGCGACAGCCGGATGCCGCGCGGCCGCCCGCCCGCCGCGAGCTTCACGGTTCGGATCGGCGCGCCGGTTCGTGTGTGATAGATCGACACCGTATCGTCGCCTTCGTTGGTGACCAGCATCATCTGGCCGTCGCGCGAGAATTCGATGCCTTCGGTTTCGTGGCCGCTCGTGACCGAACGGATCACGTGCCAGTTTTTCATATCGATGATCGCGATTTCGGCGGGCGGCTTGTTCGCGTCGTCGTCGTCCGCGCCGGGCTTGTTGCCCGCGTTCGCTGCGGGCTTATTGTCCCCCTTCGCGTCGGGTTTGGCTCCCGGCGGCCCGCCGTCCTCGCCGGGCTCGTAGGTCACGTACGCGTAGCCGTTGCGCACCCGCACATATTCAGGGTTTTTGCCGATCTTCACGCGCTGGACGACCTTGCCCGTGGCGGTGTCGATCACCGCGAGATCGTTCGTGTTCTTGTTGGCGACCAGCAGACGCGTGCCGTCGGCGTTCAGGCTCAGGCCGCGCGGGCCACCGGCGCCGACCGGAAAGGTCTGCGTGAGCGTCATCTGGTCGAGATCTATCACGCCGACGCCGGCCTTCTCACTCGTCACGTAGGCGAGCGGCGCGGCCGCGGCATGCGCGGCGCTCGCGGCCAGCACGAGCGCGCAGGCCAGCGCGAGGGAACGGCGTGGTGGTCGGGGGAAAATCCGTGTCTCCAGCATCGTTGTACTCCGGGTTGATATGGCGGCGCCGCGATGGTTCGCGTCATCATTTCAAGGTAGCCCACCGGGCGATTGTTTGACAACGCGGATCGGCGGGAGATTTTCCCGAATTGCTTCGCGCCGGCCGTCGCGGGTTTGAAAAGCGGGGTCGGCGGGGGACAATGAGCGCGGAGGTGGCGATGATGCTGCAAGTTGCCATGGTGAACCCAGCAAGTCCTACGAATGCCGCGGCCGGTTACCGTCGCGCGGCCATCGTGCTGGGCGCCGTGATCGCCGCGCATCTGGTGCTGCTCGCCATCGCGTTGAGCGCGCGTAACCGGATCGTCGAGCGTCCGGTCGAGCCGCGCACGATCACCGCGTCGCTGCTGAGCCCCGAGCCTCCCGCTCCGGTTGTTTCACCTCCCGCGCCGCCCCCACCCGCCGCTGTCGTTCCGACGGCGCCAACGCCGCCGGTCACGCACCCCGCCGTGCGCGTCAAACCGGCGCCGCAGCCTCGCGCGCAGGTGCCGCGCAGTGTGGAAAAGCCTGTGCCGACACCGTCTCCGACACGCGAAAGCACCGCGCAGCCCGTCACGCAAGCCGCCGTTCCAACAGCCACCGCGCCATCGGCGGCATCGGCTTCCGCCGTCCATCCGGCGGTGCCCGCGTCGACCGAGCCGCGCAACGTGTCGCACGTCGACTGCTCGATTCCGAAGCCCGACTATCCCGACATCGCGAAGCGGCGCGGCGAGCATGGCACAGCGATCGTGCGTTTCGTCGTCGGGCTGAGCGGGCATATCGAAACGGCGCGGCTGCAAACCAGCAGCGGCTCCGCGCGGCTCGACGACGCGGCGCTCGCCGCCGTCCATGCGGGCGCCTGCCAGCCGTACACCGAAAACGGCACGCCGGTGCGCGCCGCGTACTCGCAGTCGTTCGTATTCGGACTGACCGAGTGACGCGACAGGGTGAGCGCACCGCCAAACAGACCAGGGACACCAAACGAAGGAACTCGCCATGCAACACTACGGACTCGCAAACGTCTGGGATTCAGGTGATATCGTCACGCGCGGCATTCTGAGCGTGCTCGTGATCATGTCGGTGCTGTCGTGGACGGTGATCATCGTGAAGCTGTGGCAACTGATCCGCCTGAGGCGCGCAACCCGGAGCGACGCGCGCTTCTGGAGCGCGGACCGCTTCGACGACGGGCTGCGCAGCCTCGGTCATTCGGAATCGGGCGCGCACGACAACCCGCTGCTCGCGCTCGCGCTGGCGGGCCATGAAGCCGCGACGCACCATCGGCAGACGCAGCAGCATCTGCACGACCGCATCGACGTGTCCGACTGGATCACCCGGCGTCTGCAGGACACGATGGACGAGACGATCGCGCGCCTGCAAAGCGGCCTCGCGATTCTCGCGTCGATCGGCAGCACCGCGCCTTTCGTCGGGCTGTTCGGCACCGTGTGGGGCATCTACCATGCGCTGATCGTGATCGGCGAGACCGGTCAGACCTCGATCGATCATGTCGCCGGCCCGGTCGGCGAGTCGCTGATCATGACGGCGTTCGGGCTCTTCGTCGCGATTCCCGCCGTGCTCGGCTACAACGGTCTGACGCGCGCGAACCGCTCGATCGTCGCGCGCCTGAAGCGCTTCGCGCACGGCTTGCACGCGTACTTCGTCACCGGCTCGCAGTTGCCGTCGAGCGCCGGGCCGCAGATGCGCGTGGTGCCGCGCGGCACCAACGCGACGAACGCAAACCGCGACGGAGACCTCGAATGGCAATGAGCCCTTTCTCCGACGACGACGATCAAGGTTTGATGAACGAGATCAACATGACGCCGCTCGTCGACGTGATGCTGGTACTGCTGATCATTTTTCTCGTCACCATTCCGGCGCTGCAACACGCGGTCAGGATCGATCTGCCGCACGCAAGCAGTCAGCCGGAAGCGCTCAAGCCCGCGCACGTGGACGTCGCGGTGCAGGCGGACGGTACGGTGCTGTGGGACGGTCAGCCCGTGACCGACGACGCCTTGCGCGCGCGCATCGCGCAAGCCGCCCTCGCGACGCCGCAGCCGGAGCTGCATTTGCGCGCCGATCGCAAGGTGCCGTACGAGCGTGTGGCGATCGTGATGTCGGCGGCGCAGCGTGGCGGACTGACGAAGCTGGGCTTCGTGACCGATCCGCAGTTGGGCAAATGACGCGGCGCGGCGTGCGTGTTCGGTGCGTGCCGGCACACAAAGTCCCGCTTATCGGCGGCGAAAGAATCTCTGAATTTGAATCGGCGGACGGCTCGGCTATCGTGGTGCGTGTCTGAACCGCACCCCACCCTTGCGAGGACCGCACGATGCAAGCCCTTATCTTCGACGTCGACGGCACGCTCGCCGACACCGAGACTGCTCATCTGCACGCATTCAACGCCGCGTTCGCGGAAGCGGGCCTCGACTGGTTCTGGGACGAAGCGCTCTATTCCAGCTTGCTGAAAGTGGCGGGCGGCAAGGAGCGTCTGCTGCATTACTGGCGCACGGTCGAGTGCGAGGAAGCCGGGGGCCCGCGAGCGCGAGACGCCGTCGACGCGCTGCACGCGCTGAAGACGCGCCACTACACCGAGCGCATGCGCGAGCGCGGCGTGCCGCTACGGCCCGGCATCGCGCGTCTGATCGACGAGGCGAACGAGGCCGGTCTACGCGTGGCGATCGCGACGACCACGACGCCCGCCAACCTTGACGCGCTGCTGCAAGCGCATTTCGGCGCCAGTTGGCGCCATCGCTTCGCGGCAATCGGCGACGCCGGCACCACGCCGGCGAAAAAGCCCGCCCCCGACGTCTATCGCCACGTGCTCGAACAGCTCGGCTTGCAGCCCGCGGCCTGTCTCGCCTTCGAGGACTCGCGCAACGGCCTGCTGGCAGCGCGCGCCGCGCGCGTGCCCGTCATCGTCACGCCGAGCGCTTTTACCGCGCGCGAGGACTTCGATGGCGCGCTGGCCGTGCTGCCTCATCTCGGCGATCCGCACGCGCCGATCGTTCCGATGGTGCGCGGCGAATGGCATCGCTGGGTGGATCTGGCGACACTGCGCCGCTGGCATCAAGACGCCACGCGTCGTCCCGATTCGGCTGCGCACGCCGCACTGAACGCGGACCAGGCGAACGCGAGCGCGTCATGGCAATGAACCGCGACTACCACGCTGTCCTGATCGATCTCGACGGTACGATGGTCGATACCGCTCCGGACATCGTCGCGGCTGCCGGCCTGATGCTGACGGACTTCGGCGCCACGCCGCTGCCGTACGACAGGGTGACCGGCTTCATCGGCAACGGCCTGCGCAAGCTCGTGCAACGCTCGCTGGATGCGGCGGGCCTCGGTGAGCGCGTCGAACTGGAGCACGCGCAAGCGGTATTCGAGCGGCACTACGCAGTGACCAACGCGGCGCTGGGTCGGGTTTTTCCTGGCGTGATGGCCGGGCTGCGCGCGTTGCAGCAGCACGGGTACCGCTGCGCGTGCGTGACCAACAAGCCGCAGGCGCTGGCGGCGGCGCTGCTCGACAAAACGGGGCTTGCCGCTTATCTGGACGGGCTGGTCGCGGGCGACACCGTGGCGAGCATGAAGCCGTCGCCCGAGCCGCTTTGGCACGCGTGCCGGCTGCTCGACGTCGAGCCCGAACGTTGCGTGCTGGTCGGCGATTCATCGGTCGATGTCGCGGCGGCGCGCGCGGCCGGTCTGCCGGTCTTCATCGTCAGCTACGGCTATGGCAGCGCGAGCGGCGCCGACCTGCCGCGCTGCGATGCGCTGATCGATTCGTTCGAGGCATTGCCGGCGATTCTGGCGCAAGCGCGGCCGGCATTGCGTGCGTGATTCGAGCCGCTAACCCGCCGACAACAACCCCGCGACGCGCTCCGACTTCGTCTGCACCGCGATATCTTTCGCCGTCATCCCGCGATTGTCCTTCAACGACCGGTTCGCGCCGCGCGCGAGCAACAGCTGGGCGGTCTCCGCGCGATCGTATCCCGCCGCCCACATCAGCGCGGTCAGATCGTTCTTGTAGGTCCGGTTCACGTCGACGCCCGCATCGAGTAACTGACCGACGACCTTCGTTTGCCCCTGGCCCGCTGCGTATTCCATCGCGGTCTTGCCGACGCGATCGGTCGCGAGCGGCTCGGCGCCATGCGCGAGCAGCAGCGCGACGATCTCGTCGAAGCCGCCGTAGGCTGCGGCCATCAGCGGTGTATCGCCCGGCGCGTTCGCATGCTGCACGTTCGCGCCGCGCTCGATCAGCGTGCGCGCCATCGCCGTATCGCCCTTCTTGCACGCGGTGACGAGCGCGGTGTCGCCGATCCGGTTCATCGCATCGACCGACGCGCCGCGCTGCAGCGCCGCGACGACCGACTGCTGATCGTCGTCCTTCGCGGCCGCGAGCAGTTGGCGGTTGATTTCCCCCTGGTCCTGGGCGAGCGCCGGCACCCATGCGCCGAATGCGGTGGCGAGCAGAACGGCGGCCGCAAGCTGCCGAGTGAACATGTCTGTCATGGTGTCTTCCCCGTGCTAATGCAGATTGTTGATATAAGCGGCCAGATGATGGATGTCGTCGTCGGACAGATTACGCGTCACGCTGGTCATGTTGCCCGCATCGTTGGTGCGCGTGTGCGAGCGAAAGTCCTGCAACTGCTTGACGATGTACTGATACTGCTGGCCCGCGACGCGCGGAATCTCGTTCTGCCCGGAAAAGCCACCCAGGTGGCACATCGTGCACAACAGCTCGGCGGCCTTCTTGCTGCCCGCCTCGATGCTCGCGCCATCCGCGTTGAACGGCACCGATACGGGCTTCTGCGCGGCGAAGTAGTCGGCGAGGTCCTGCATGTCCTCGCTCGACAGGTTCGCCGCCATCGGCGACATGCGCGGATCGCTGCGCCGTCCCTGCTTGAAGTCCTTCAGCTCCAGATACAGGTAGCGCGCGGTTTGCCCGGCCAGAATCGGATAGTCCGGACTGGTCGAATTGCCCATCGGCCCATGACAGGCCACGCACACCTGCGCTTTCGCCTTGCCCGCCTCGGCGTCGGCGCGCGCACCCGACGGCAGCCATGCGGCGATCAGTCCGCCGCACAGCAGCGCCACCCATGCAGCGCGCGCCCGACCCGGCGCTCCCCGCGGCGCCGGCCGCCTCATGGCACCGCGAACACGACGACGCTATTGCCGCGCTTGAAGTCGATCTGCGTATTGCCGCCCGCCGCGACCGCGATGTACTGCTTGCCGTTGACCGTGTACGACACGGCCGGCGCGTTGACGCCCGCGCCGCACTGGAACTCCCATAGCTTCTTGCCGGTGGCGGCATCGAACGCGCGGAACAGGCCGTTGCCCTCGCCGTTGAACACGAGACCGCCCGCCGTTGCAAGTACGCCGCCGATCAGCGGCTGGTCGGTCTTGTAGTCCCACGCGATCTTGCCGGTGTCGACGTTGACGGCCGACAGCTTGCCCCATTGCGCCTCGGACGGAATCAGCTTGAAGGCGCCGCCGAGCCACAGCTTGCTGCCGCCCGGATAGGCGGCGTCCTCGACCTGGTACGTCATCGGCTGATTCAGGTTGGCCGCGTAGACGAGGCGCGTTTGCGGATCGAACGCGATCGGCGACCACTCGACGCCGCCGTTCGCGCCCGGCAGCATGCGCGCGCCGGCTGCTGTCGGCAGGGTCCACATGTTTTCCTGCGGAATCATCGCCTGCGAGAAGCGGATCAGACGGCCGGTCGCACGATCATGCACGTACACGTGACCGGTCTTGCCCGCATGCACGATGCCGGGGATCATCTTGCCGTCGTTGTCGCGCACGTCGATCAGCACCGGCGGGCTCACTGCGTCGAGGTCCCAGACGTCGTGCGGCACGTACTGGTAGTGCCATTTGTACTTGCCGGTGTCGAGATCGATCGCGACGAGCGAATCCGTATAGAGGTTGTCTCCCGGCCGGATCGCGCCATACAGGTCCGGCGACGGGTTGCCGACCACGAAATACACCGTGTGCGTTTTCCGGTCGATCGCCGGCGTCATCCACACACCGCCGCCGAGCGTCTTGTAGAAGTCGCCGCCCTTGTCGGCCAACTGCTTCTTCTCCGCGTCGATGTCGCGCTTCTCGTCGCGGCCGGTCGCGTCTTTGGTGGCCCACACGCCTTCCTGGCCGGTTTCCGGAATCGTGTAGAAGGTCCACAGCAACTGGCCGGAATTCGCGTCGTACGCCTTCACGAAGCCGCGAATGCCGTACTCGCCGCCGTTCGTGCCGATCAGCACCTTGCCGTCGACGACCGTCGGCGCCATCGTTTCCGAGTAGCCCTCGTCGGGATTGGCGATCTGGCTTTGCCACAGCACGTTGCCGGTTTTGGCGTCGAGCGCGACGAGCTTGGAGTCGAGCGTGCCCATATAGAGCCGGTCACCCGAAATCGCGACGCCACGATTGTTCGGCCCGCAACAGAACGTCGTGACCGGACCCATCTTGTGCTTGTAATGCCAGAACTCTTTGCCCGTCGTCGCATCGATCGCGTATACGTGATTGAACGACGTGGTCAGGAACATCACGCCGTCCTTCACGATCGGCGCCGTTTCCATCGACTCGTTGACGGCCGTCTGGAAGATGAACGCCGGCCTGAGCTTCGCGACGTTCGTCCGGTTGATCTGCGCGCCGGGGTAATAGCGCGTCTGCGCGTACGAGCCGTTCGGATGGAGCCAGACCGCCGTCATGCTGCCGGCGCGATCGAGCTGATCCTGGGTCACGGGCTGAAGCGTCGATGGCACCGGCGCGGCGGTGGTGGTCGAGCTGTTCTGTACTTCGTCGGCGGCATGAGCCGCAGGCAAGCCGAACGCGATGGCGAGCAGTGGCAGGCCGACAATTCCCTGAATACGGTTGAATGGCATGAGCGTCTCCTAGCTTTTTATCGTTCCTATGAATTGCAGCGCAGGAGTGGCGACATGGATCCACGCGGACGACAGCGTGAAAGAGCACGATGGCGCAACCCTCGCAGACAACAAAAGCGTACGACTTCGAATCGTTGTTAGCTTTGTCAGGACGGGTCGGCTTCGCAGAGAGGGGAGAAGTGATGCACGGGTCCGCGGAAAACCGGCTCGTTTAAGGGTAGGCGATGTGTTGTGGATTTTCTAGATTAAATCGTTAAGGAGTGGCGAGCGATCAGCGTGCACCGTTGTGGTCGCTGACCGCCGCCCTGGTCGTGGCGTTTTCACCTGGGTCGCTTCGCGTTGCGGCCGCTCGTTGAGCCGATCAGAACCGGCCGCCGCGCGAATCGGCCCCCTGCTGATAGTTCCGGTTGGTCTGTTCCGGATTCCGGTTCACCAGCGGGCGCGCGTAAAGTGGGTGATGCAGGCTCCGTACTTCGTGTTCGAGCCGGAAGCAACGCTCTCCGGATGACAGATCGAGCAGGTCGGCAAACCGGTATTGATGCGGCTCTTCTCCATATACCAGACCTTTTTCGGCGAGCCGTGTGAACGGCCCCGAAAAAGCAGCGGTGTAAATGGCGATATGGTGTCCGTCGTATTCAGGAATGGGCTGGGTCGTTTCCGCGTACAGCAGTTGCTGATGCGTGCCGATATCGATCACCGCGCGGTGCAATCCATGCTTCTCTTCGATGTCGACGGTCGCATCGAACATATCGCGGTAGAAGCGCGCGATAGGCAACGCGCTGCCGATCGGCACATCCATCTTCACGAACGCGATGCCCAGATCGATGTCCGACCACGGAGCCGACGCGGATCGATTGAGAGGATCGAGGCACTCGTAGCGGTTGCCCCACGGACACGTCACTTCGACACTGCCTGCGCGCTCCGTCCAGCCGAACGCGGTGCCGGCGAGCAGCGGTTCGACCGAGCGCAGCCGCCTCACCAGCGCTTCGAGCTCGCCGACCACGAGACCGACACTGCCGCGCAGACGTTGCGCCGCCCCGTGCGGCAAGTGAATCTGCGACCGGCCGACGTTGATCCACATATTCTCGACCCCGGTCATCACGAACGGATCGCGCGTGAGCCCAAGGCCGGTGACGTAGAAGGCGGTCGCGAGAATCTGGTTGGGGATTTTCAGGTTGACGTGTTCGAGCAGGATCAGATTGCCGGTATCGTCGTTAGCGTAAGAGTGTTCCATGTGTTTGCCTTGTGCATGAGCCGCGAAACGCTGGACAAATTATGCATCAACAGGGCAAATGGTATGTGCTCGTGAGGCGTACGACGCGACACGCATGCGTTTATTGCTTCAGAATCTTCCACGGCCCATTGCCGGTTTTGCAGACGATCGGCGTCCACGTTTGCGTCTGTCCTTTCGCGACCGCGGTCAGCGTCGCGGTCCGGCAGGTTCGATCGCCGTCCTTCGTCGTGTCCTGCGGCGTCACCGTGCCCTTGATCGAAACGGAATTGCCGGTGCCCGCATTGCTCCACTCGTACGATTCGCCATCCTTTTTTGTATCGAGCGCCTTTTGCGCCGCGTCGTTGAGCGCTTTGCGGTCGGCCTGGCGCATGTAAGTAATGGGCGTGTCTTTCAGAAAGTTCAGGTTCGCTGCGTCACACAACATTGGGCTGGCAAGCAGCGCCGCTGCCGCAAGCCACTGCGTGATCGTGTGGGCGTACGCGGCGTCGAGTGCGGGCGCGCCCGCGCCAGGATGAAATTGACGTGACATGGGTTTCTCCTCGAGTTCATCCGCGATCCGCGTCGTCCGCGAAATCGCCGTTTTGCTGGAATGCGTCGACGACGTCGGCCACCGAGCCGCGTCGGCCGATGTGGCCGACACGAACTTCGAGCCCCTCGGCGCGCAGCATGTCGCGCACGTCCGCGTGCGCGCCGACGACCTTCATCGCGGCGCCCGCGGCCTCCAGCGCGCCGTGCATCGCTTCGAGCATGCGCGCGCCCGCCAGATCGACGACCGCCGATGCGGACAGATCGCAAATCACGAGCCGGACCGGTTCGGGTGCGGCGTGGATCATGCGCCAGATCGTCTCGCGCACGTGCTCGACGTTGAAGTACAGCAACGACGCCTCGACACGCACCGCCAGCACATGCGCAATCGTCTCGTTCTCGGCATGACGTTCGAGATCCGAGAAATAGCGCGTGCCGGGAATACGCCCGAGCATCGCGACATGCGGATGCGCGGCGCGGTGGATGATCAGCAGCATCGACACGAGCACCGCGACGATGACGCCCTTCAGGATGCCCAACAACAGCACCGCCGCGAACGCCACCATCGAAATCGCGAATTCGAAGCGGCTCACGCGCCACACATGACGCAGTTCGCCGACGTCGACGAGGCCCTTCACGGCCACGAGCACGATCGCCGCCAGCACGACGTTGGGCAGATTCGCGAGCAGTCCGGTGAGGAACATCAGACAGAAGCCGATCGCCAGCGACGCGAATACCAGCGCAAGCGCGCTTTTCGCACCGGCCTTGTCGTTCACCGACGATTGCGAAAGCCCTCCCGCAACCGGGAAGGCCTGGAACAATCCCGCGGCCAGATTGGCTGCGCCAAGACCCAGCAATTCCTGGCGGGCGTCGATCTCATAACCATGTGCCTGCGCGAGCGCGCGCGCGGCCGAAACGCTCTCGACGTATGCCAGCAACAGGCACGCGAACGCCAGCGGAACGATGCCGTCGATATCGCGCAGCCGCAGCCCGGGCAGACGGAATTCAGGCAAGCCTTGAGGCAGCGCGCCCACGAGCGTGAAGCCGCGGCTGGCCAGCGGCGTGACCGACAACACGACGATCGAGGCAGCGACGACGGCGAGCGCCACCGGACGCCCCGGCAAAAACTTTTCGCCGAGCAGCAGCAACGCGATGCAAACGAGGCCGAAACCGAGCACGCCGAGGTTGGTCAGCGGAAGCTGCCCCCACAGCACGGCGATCCGTTCGAAGAAGAATTCGCCGCCGCCTTTCACCCCGAACAGCTTCGGCAGCTGGGTCATCGCGATCGTCAGCGCGGCGCCCGCCTTGAAGCCGAGCAGGATCGTCTCGCTGATGAAGCTGACGAGCGAACTCAAGCGCAGCAGCCAGCCGATCACGCACATGCACGCGATCAGCACGGACGTGAGCGCCGCGATCGAAGCCCAGCGCGACGGGTCGCCCCCGGCCATCGGCACGAGCGTCACGCCGACGAGCATCGAGATCGCCGAGGTCGGGCCGATCGCGAGCTGGCGCGACGAGCCGAACAGCGCATAACAGAGGCCGCCGACCAGATAGCCGTAGATGCCGTATTGCGGCGGCAAGCCGGCGAGCGACGCATAGGCGAGCGATACCGGAATGCCATAGGCCGCGAGCGTCACGCCGGCGACCGCGTCCTTCGCGAGCCATCGAGGCTGATAGCTTCGCAGCCACTGCGCGGGAGGAAACGCGCAGCGCCACCCGCGCGCGGGTGGCGTGGAAGACGCGCGGCCGGTGACGCTCTGTGGATGGTTCAACGTAGCGCCTCGAGTACGGAAGCGGACCTGACGGAAGCACGGGCGCGCTGTACGGCCTTCGCCTCAGCCAACCCGGAGCGGCTCAGAGCGAATCCTTGACGCGCTGCCACGTGTGATCCGGATCGAACTCGGTCACAGGCGGCGCGTGCGCGCCACGGTCCTTCTGGTAGATGACGCCGTTGTTGCTGACCACGAAGGTCATCACGCCGCTCGTGCCGTACCGCGCCGGGTAAGCGACCATCGCGAAACCCGCGATCATGTGGCCGTTGATCACGTAGCTGAACGCGCCGCCCGGCGCGTTCTTGCCCTGCCGCGTCAGGATGTGGAAATGGTAGCCCCGGTAAGGATCGCCCGCCGCGTGGCCTTTCAGATATTCGGAACTCGCGGCGACGAGCGGGCCGAACGGACTCTCTTCTTCGTCGCTGTTTTCGTCGGTGGGCCAGTAGAGACCGTCCTGCTTGCCGGGTGTGCTGGCCAGCTTCTGCGCGTATTCGAGCAGGCCGTCGTGGTTGCGGTCGCGCGACGCGTATTGACGCTGCGCGTCGATATAAGCGTGCAGCACCTTGATCGCTTCGAGTTCGTTGGCGCCGATCCGTCGATTGATCAGTTCTTCTTCGCCCTGCTCGGTGGCGAAGCGCCAGGTGCCGTCCTCTTTGACGATCGGTATCGGCATCGGCCACGCCTCGTCGCCGACCAGCAGAATCCGCCGGTTCGGTCCCCTGTCGTCGAGCACGTGATAGGCCTCGAGCTCCTTGCTCGCCTTGGCCCAGTTCGCCTCGTTCTCCGCCTGATCCGGCGATACCACGAGGCTCTTGTGCGCTTCGCCGAAGATCGCGACGAGCGACGCTTCGTCGTCGGTCTTCAGTGCGCTGGACAGCGCGGCGACCGCGTCTTCCGGGGTGGCGAAAGTGCGCTGCCCCGCGGCGAGCGCGGCCAACGGAATCGACAGCGCGAGCACCATCGCGCACAGCCGGCGCGATGTGGCCACACGTCGCCGCGAATCGTCGCGTGGGCGCTTTCCGGTGATGCTTTGTCCGCTCATGGCTGCTCCTTATCGCCGTCCGCCGCCGCGGCCGCCACCGCCACCGCTGGGCCGCGGCGAGAATCCACCACCGCCACCGCCACGGCCGCCACCGCCGGAGAACCCACCGCCACCGGAATTTCCGCCGCCACGCGTCGATTGACGGCTCGCCGCGCCGCGCGCGCTGTTGGCTTGCGCGTCGCGCGCCGAGCCGTAGCCGCTGAACGCATCGCCGCCGCCCCCAGGCGACGCGCGCTGACTCACCTCGCGTGTGCCCGCCGACGCCGTCGGACGCTGGGACGGCTGCGGCCGCCCTTGCGCGCCAGCACCGCCGCCCGCGAAGTTTGCGCCGGCGCCGCCACCCGCGCCGCCACCTGCATAGTTTGCGCCGCCGCCCGCGCCGCCGCGGTTGCCGCCCGCCAACCCACCGCCCGCGCCCGCACCTGCACCTGCACCTGCACCCGCGCCGCCGCCGCGCGACGGCGGATCGCCGACCCGTTGCGTGCGCGCCGAGCGATCCGAGATACCGCTGACCTGGCCCGGCTTCTTGTCCGAGGTCCACGCGGAGGTGCCCCCTCCCTGCCCGCGACCACCGCCGCGGTTGATGTCGCCCGTGTTGATATTGCCGCGCTCGACGTTTCTATCGCCCCGCTCGACGGTTCTATCGCCGCGTTCGACGTTTCTTTCGCGGTTGATGTTGATGTTGTTGTTGCCGCCGCCTCCGTAATGCGTTTCATAGTGCCCGCCGTTCCAGGCGGCGGTAATCGCCGCGCCCCAGATCAGCCCCGTCGCGAGCGCGGCGCCGGGCGCGTACGGATAGTAGTAGGCCGGATAGGGCGTGGGCGCGTAGGCGTAGGTCACGGGCGCACTGGCCACCACGATGGTCTGCGGGTTGTACTGCGGCACGTAGATCACCTGCGGATCGGCCGGCTGGATCTTGATCACTTCCTTCTCGACGACCACGACCTGCTTGTCGTCGGATTTCAGATGCCCCGCCGACTGCGTTTGCCGCCGGAAGCGCTGAATCGCTTCGAGCACCGAGCCCTGATCGGCAACGACGGCCTCGCCGAGATTGATCGTCCAGTCGAGATCGGTGCTCATGTTCTTGACGATGCTGGGGTAATTCAGCAGCGCCTTCACCGGATCGTGCCACGCGTCGTTGAGCTTGAGCGACTTATCGTTTTTGTACTGGTCGAGAAAGCGATCGGCCTGCACGATTTCGACGGGATAGGTGGAGGCAGGAAGAATGATCGCGATCAGGTCGTCCGGATATAGCGCGATCGGTCCGACGAGCTTGTCGAGCGTCGCCGCGGAAACGGGTGCGTTCGGGGCCGAGTTCGCCGGAGCGTTCGCGGCCGGCGCCTGCGCCAGCGACACCGCAGTGGAGAACGCGCCGCAGCACGCCAGAAGCGCGGCGCCCAGTACATGGCTGATGCGTCGCGCGCGCTTCGCCTCGTCGTCGAGCGCCGGCATGCGCCTGCGCCTGTCGAGCGCCGTTGCAATCGGGATGATGCGTGTACGAGCACGCGAATCGCGGTCCATCGATGCTTCCCCTTGCGCTTCGTCAGCGGCCCCGGGCGGCATGGCCATGATCTTTGACAGACAGTTGTCCGAAGCAATGAAAACGACCTGCACCTGTCGCATGAATACAGTTTGGAAACCATGGACGAAATTGCAAATACGACCTTGGTCCGATTGCGCGCGACAGGCCCGCGACACCATGATGAAAGCGAACCTGCCATTGCTGCGCATCCACCGCGCGGCAACCGGTCCCACCAGAATTCCCATTCACGGGTGCCGGTTGCGCCCTCACGCCTGAGCAAACAGGAAGCCGGCGACTCGCACCCGCGTGTGCCCACGCAAGGAGCTGTCGTGAACAAGTCTACGAAATATGCCGTGATCGCCGCGTTGAGCGCGTCGCTATCGCTGGAAGGCCTGGCGCAATCGAGGCCGATTGCCTATCCGGCCAGAGGGCAAAGCCCGCAGCAACAGCAGCAGGACGAAGGCGCCTGCTATTCGTGGGCGAAGAGCAATACCGGCATCGACCCGACCATGGTCGCCAATGCCCCGCCCCCGCCTTCCGGCCCCGCGGTGGGAGGCGGCGAGCGCGTGCAGGGCGCCGCGCGCGGCGCGGCCGGCGGCGCGATCATCGGCGCGATTGCGGGCGACGCCGGCAAGGGCGCGGCGATCGGCGCGGCGACCGGCACGATGGTCGGCGGGTCGCGCGCGCGGCAGAACCGGCGCGCGGCCGCGGCACAATCGCAGTCGCAAACGCAGGGCTCGATGGACACGTTCAATCGCGCTTTCGCCGCCTGCATGTCGGGGCGGGGTTACACGGTCAATTGATCGCGCAAGGAGAGCAGAATGATTAACCACAAACTGATCATCGCGGCGGCGCTCGTGTGTCTCGCGAATACGGGGTTCGCTCAGACGGAGGCACCCGTCACGGTCAAGAGCGAGCCCGGCAAAGTCACCGTGTCGGGCACGGTCAAAACGACCGCGACGGTCGTCGGCATCGAGCCGGCAACGCGCACCGTCTTGCTCAAGGACCCGAAGGGCAAGGTCGTGCAGGTCGTGGTCGGCGAGGAAGCGCGCAACTTCGATCAGATCAAGGTCGGCGACGTGGTCAAGGCCGAGTATTCGCAGGCTCTGACCATCATGCTGAAAAAAGGCAACGCGCCGCTGACCGCCAACGAAACGCAGACGCTCGAACGCACACCGGCGGGCGCGAAACCCGGCGGCTCGGCCTCGCGCGAAGTCACGATCATGGCTAACGTCATCGCGGTCAATCACCAGAGCGGCGCGGTCACGCTGAAAGGCCCGCAAGGCAATACGGTGGATCTGATCGTGCAGGATCCCGAACAGCTCAAGCGGATCAAAAAAGGCGACCAGATCCAAGCGGTCTATACCGAGGCCGTGGCCATCTCCGTGGAGCCGGTCGCCGGCAAATAGCGAGCATGGCTCGCGTCAGATCAGGCGGTGCGCTTGCGCGAGGCCGCTGAGGGGCGGCGTAAAGTCCGCGCGTCGAAAACGCACCGTCGAGAAAACCCGTATCGCATTGGGACTCGCCGGCAGACGCGCAAGGCGAAACTCGATTTCGTGCGCGGGCCGCGTATCTCCCTCTCCCAGGACGACGTTCATCCGGTCGAGCCGGTAGATGCTTTTGCGCACGTAGAAATGCGCATCCGGCGCCTCCAGTACACCGCACATCACGTCGAGATGCCGCTCCAGCGCCTCTGTCTTCAGGCCCAACTGCGCCAGAGCCTGATCGTTCTCTTCGATCTGCGCCTGCAGCTTCGCCACTTCCGCGTAATTCGACGTCGCGTCGCTACCAAGCAGCGAGCGCACGCCCGCCCCTTGCCGTTCGAGAATCGTCAGGCGCGTTTTCAGCAGCGCCCTTTCGCGTTGCAATTCGTCCTGCCGCGAGGTGTCGGCCTCGATCTTGCCGAGCGCTTCGAGCACGAGCTGATCGACGATCCGCAACACGATCTGGCGCCGCAACGCGGCTTCGGATTCTTCGCACACGCGCACCTGGTGATCGCTGAAGTTGATGGTCGTCTGCGCGAGATCGGTTTGCGTCGTTTCGCCGTGTTGCCCGACGCCGAAAATACGCCGCTCGTCCATGGCCATGCCGAGCACCGCGAATACCTGATCGGCAGCGGGATGGTCGCTGAAGAACGTGTTCAGCTCGTGTGAGCGGTTGAAGACCGGGCAGACGTCGTCGGGTGTGGCGAAAAAGGCGTGGATATACGGGTCTGTCGCCCACGCCGCCGCGTTCGCTTCGCGCGTCGGCGGCACTTCATCGGCGAGCCGGAGCAGATAGGCGGTCGTGTGTTGCACGGCGGGCCGCAGGCGCGACGCATAATTGCGCGCGAGCCGCAACGACGGACAGAGCCCGACGATCCGCTCGACGATTTCCTTCGTCTGCTGATCGTCGCTCTCTTCGGAAGCGTTGCGCCTGGTCAGCCACCGCGACAGCAAACCCATGCCCGGCTCCCGTCGCCCGTCACGATTCGTCGCGCTCCGGCAGCAGCTGCGCGACGATCGTGTGGTTCTTCCAGAACAGGTTATGGACGCGGCTTTGCAGTATGCGCAGCCCGTCCGCGGACACGTCGTCGAAGACGACCACCGCGCCTGGCCGCGAGCCCGTGCCGTGCACCCGCTGGATCGAGCTGAAGCGCGGGAACCCGTAGCGAATCAGGAACTCGCCGATCTCTTCGTCGGAGACGCTTTCCTCGACGTTTCCAAGAAACAGTTCAGCCATGATGCTTACTCCTCAAGACCCTATGCGACGATGTTCAATCCGCCGTCGATATACAAGGTGGAACCGGACACCCGCCGGGCATACGGCGTGGCCAGAAACGCACAGGTATAGCCGACATCCATGATGTCGACGAGTTCGCCGAGCGGCGCGCGCTGCACCGCTTCGTTGAGCAGCAGCTCGAAATCCTTCAGGCCCGAAGCGGCGCGGGTCTGCAGCGGCCCGGGAGAAATCGCGTGCACGCGGATGCCCTTCGGTCCCAGCTCGAACGCCAGATAGCGCGCGCAGGCTTCGAGCGCCGCCTTGACGGGGCCCATCAGGTTGTAGTTCGGCACGACCTTGTTCGCGCCGTAGTAGCTCATCGTCAGCATGGTGCCGCCGTCTTTCATTAGCGGCGCGGCAAGGCGCGCCATCCGCACGAACGAATGGCAGGAGATGTCCATCGCGCTCAGGAAGCCCTCGCGCGACGATTGCAGCAAGCCGCCCTGCAGATCCGCTTTCGGCGCCCATGCAACGGCGTGAACGAGAATATCGAGGCTTCCCCATGTCTTCTCGATCCGGTCGAACACGGCCTCCATTTCGTCCTCGCCCGTTACGTCGAGCGGCATGAAGATCTCGGCGTCGAGTGCTTTGGCTATCGGTTCCACATAAGGAACCGCCTTGTCGTTCGCATAGGTGAGCGCAACGCTCGCGCCGAGGTCGTGAAACGCCTTCGCGCATCCGTATGCAATCGAATGCTCATTGGCGACGCCGGTCACGAGGGCCTTCGCTCCTCGCAGAATCAAACTCGGTTGCTCGACAGACATGGTGAAACTCCTCTATGGGGCGACAGCGCGCGTATGGCGGGCGATCATCAGTTCCTCGTTGGTGGGCACGACCCAGACCGGCAGCCTGCTCGAGGCGCGGGTGATCAGCGGGCCGCCCGCCCGATTGGCCGCTTCGTCGAGTTCGGCGCCGAGCCACGCGGCATCGCGCACGATGCGCTCGCGAATCGCGACGGCGTGCTCGCCGATGCCGGCCGTCAGCACCAGTGCGTCGAGACCTTGCATCGCCGCGGCGAGACTGCCGAGTTCGCGCCCGATGCGGTAGGTGTAGACGTCGATCGCAAAGCGGGCACGCGGGTCGTCGCTGTCGAGCAGCACGCGCATGTCGCCCGAGATGCCCGACATGCCGAGCAGCCCCGAGCCCTTGTAAATGAGGTCCGCGATCGACTGCGTATCCATCTTCAGCTCGTCGAGCAGATAGAGCATCACGCCGGGGTCGAGGCTGCCGCAACGCGTGCCCATCGGCAGGCCTTCCACCGCCGTGAAGCCCATCGTGCTCGCCACGCTCTTGCCCGCGACCATCGCGCACATGCTCGCGCCGTTGCCCAGATGCGCGACGACGGTGCGCCCCGCCGCCGCGGCCGGTGCGATCTCCGGCAGCACGCTCGCGATGTATTCGTACGAGAGCCCGTGAAAACCGTAGCGCCGCACGCCGTGGTCGGTAATCGAGGGGGGCAGCGCATAGGCCTGCGCGGTCTCGGTCTGCGTGCGATGAAACGTGGTGTCGAAGCACGCGACCTGTGGAAGGTCGGGACGCAGCTGCGCGAGGATGCGGATCGGGGTCAGGTTATGCGGCTGATGCAGCGGCGCGAGCGGGCTCAGGCTGTCGAGCTGGTCCATCACCTCGGAAGTCGCGAGGACGGGGCCGGCAAAGCGCTGCCCGCCGTGCACGACGCGATGCCCGACCGCCTTCAGTTGATTGCCGCCGCCGTGGTCGCGCAAAAAACCGCCCAGATATTCGATCGCTCCCTGATGGCCGAGCCGATGGCCATCGCCCCATTCGTGCGAGCTGGCATTACCGTCGCGATCCGTCACGCGAAAACGCGGGCTCGTGTAGAGCGCTTCGATCTGACCGCGCAAAATGAGCTCGAGTTGCGCTTGTTGCGCGTCGAAGGCGCTGAACTTGAGGCTCGACGAACCTGCGTTCAATACGAGGATCACATCCGCCATGACGTCACCCGACCACCTTGCCGGCCTCGCGCCGTGCCTTGGCCACCAACGCGGCGACCGCGCACGACGCGAGACGCGTCGACAGAGAATCCGCGCGGCTCGTCAGAATGATCGGCACGCGCGCGCCGAGCACGATGCCCGCCGCGTCCGCGCCGGCGAGAAACGACAGGCTTTTCGCGAGCATGTTGCCCGCTTCGAGGTCCGGCACCATCAATACATTGGCGCGACCGGCCACCCGCGACTCGATCTGCTTGATGCGCATGGCTTCAATGCTGATCGCGTTGTCGAGTGCGAGCGGACCGTCGACGAGCCCGCCGGTGATCTGCCCGCGGTCCACCATCTTGCACAGCGCCGCCGCTTCCACCGTCGATGGAATTTTCGGATTGACGCTCTCGGTCGCGGACAGGATCGCCACGCGGACCTCGTCAAGTTTCAGCGCGTGCCCGAGATCGATCGCGTTCTGCAGGATGTCGACCTTCTCTTCGAGCGTCGGCAAGATGTTGATCGCGGCGTCGGTGATGATCAGCGCGTTCTCGTACCCGGGCACGTCCATCACGAAGCAATGGCTGATGCGCCGCTCGGTGCGCAGGCCGGTGTCACGGCGAATCACCTCGGCCATCAGCTCGTCCGTATGCAGGCTGCCTTTCATCAGGGCCTCCGCCTTGCCTTCGCGCACCAGTTGCACGGCTGCCGCCGCGGCGGCATGGCTATGCGGCGCATCGACGATCGTGAAGTTCGAAATGTCGATGCCGTGTTCGGCGGCAGTCGCTTCGATGCGCGCGCGCGGCCCGACCAGCAGCGGCGCGATCAGTCCCATCCCGGCTGCTTCGACCGCGCCATTGAGCGAACTCTGGTCGCACGGATGCGCGACCGCTGTCGGCATCGCCGGCAGCGTCCGGCAGAAATCGATCAGACGCTGATACTTCGCGTGCTTTTCCATCGGCGTATTCCTCGTGTGTACGGTGCGTTGGATTCGTGACGCGTGGCACGCCATGCTGACGGGCGCCGTGCACACGGGCGCGGTGCGCACGGTTTCGTCACGCTTGCGTCCTGCCGCGCATCGCGCCAGTTGCTCACGTGCGAGTAGAGTCAGGCAAACGTGCGTTGCGCTTGCGGCTCTCGCGCGAGCCCAGCACCGCGCGGATGCGTTCGAACGCCTCCTTTTGCGCGGCGTCGGGCGCGGTGTTCAACACGCGCTCGTCGCTCGCCAGCTTGTCGAGCAGTTGTAGAAAGCGCTCGCGGTCCTCGCTGTGGGAAAGCAGCTTCGGCAGCGTGGCTATCGACTCGTCCGGTTCGAAGCTGACGATGATTTCCTGCTCACCCCGGATCCGCCGCCAGTGATCGGGGCTGATGTCGGGCAGGTACTCCGCGTAACTTTCGGCGATCTCCTTGCGCATCTCCAGGCGCGCGAGCGGCAATGACCCGCCCTTGCGCGACAACAGATAGGCCGCGCGCGCGAGCGCCTCCGTGTAGCCGCCGTCGCCGATCGCCTGCAATGCCGTGCGCACGAACGGCAGCTCGCGCGGATCGATCGCGCCGGCTTGCGCGGCCACGCCATCGGCGGCCGGCTTGCTCAGATACGTCGCATACAGATTCGCGTACACGCTGAAGAAGCTGGCCTCGGTCCCCGCGTCGCGCATCGCGCGGTAATAGTCCAGCGACGCGCTGAACATTTGCGAGCCGTTGTGTTCGAGCTTGCTCCACGGGTTATCGGCGGCGGCCCGCTGGCGATTCTCACGAACCGACTGCGCGGCCGCCGGCAGCCAGCCAAGCCACGGGTTCATCGCGGACACGGCCCAGCGCTGCCAGCGCAGCGGATGAAACTGGCGCAGCAGGCGGGCGCTCGTTTCGTTCGACATCGCCCGCACGAACGGCTGCGCGAGCAGTTCATACATGCGCTGATTCAGATTGGACACCGCGGCGACCGCTTCGAACGGCTTTTCGTCGATGCGGCCGAAGCGGTTGAGATGCGCGGAAATCTCCTCGAGCCGCCGCTCATGAAATTCGACTTCGTATTCGATCTCCCCGGCCGCGTTCCTGGCCTCGTTGATGGTCATGCCGTAGAGTCCCGGCGGGAAGGTTTCGATGGTCTCGAGCACGGACATGATCTGCTTGTGCTCCTTCTTCGCGACTTTCCCGGACACGAAAATGCCCAGATGCCCGATGTTCTGGTGCGTCAGACCGACGATCACCTGGCCGCGCGACTTGATCTCCTCGGTGCTGCCGTAAAGGTCCGCCACCCAGTTGAACGCCTGTTGAGGCGGCGTGATGTTGTCCCCCATCGACGCGAACAGGATGATCGGCGAGCGGATTTCACGCAGATCGAAAGCCTGGCCGCTGCTGTTCGTCACTCCGCCCGACCACAGCTTGTTGCCGACGAACAGGTTGCGCGTGATCCATTCGATCTCCTCGCGATTCATCAGGTAGTAGCTGCCCCACCAGCGCTCGAATTCCAGAAAGCGTGGCGGCTCGGTATCGACGTTCGAGAACAGGTGGTAGTACTTGTCCCAGAACGTGTTGGCGGGATTCAGGTTCTCGAAGTTCTCCACCAGATACGCGCCGTCGAACTTGCCGTTGCCAAGATCCGCCGCGTACGACGCGAGCCACGCGCCGCCCAGCATGCCGCCCGCGTAACGCATCGGGTTGTCGCCCTCGCCTTCGCTCCAGGCCGCGCTCCAGTACGACATCGGCGCACCGTTGATGACGATCGGGCCGGTCTCCTCGGGGTCGGAGCTGGCGAGCATCATCGCCGCCCAGCCGCCCTGGCAATTGCCGATGATCGCGGGCTTCGGACTGTCGGGATGCAGCGCGCGCACCTTGCGCACGAATAGCTGCTCGGCGTTGCACACGTCGAGCAGGGTCTGACCGGGCTCGGGGTCGCGAAAGAACACCACGAAGTAGACGGGATAGCCCGCGCGCAGCGCGATGCCCGCCTGCGAATCGTCCTTGAAGCCGCCAATGCCGGGGCCGTGCCCCGCGCGCGGATCGATGATCAGATACGGGCGTTTGCGCACGTCCACGCCCACGCCTTCGAGCGGACGAAGTTGCAGCAGCGCATAGTTGACCGGCCGTTCGAACTTGCGGCCGTCCAGCACCATGTCGTACTCGAAATGCAGCACCGGCGTGGGACCGCTGACGCTGCGTTCGACGAACTCGTTGCCGCGCCGGTACAGCGTGTCCCAGAACAGCAGCGAGCGCTGCGCGGCATCTACCGTGTATTGCCACGCACTGAGCGGATCGAATGGCGCGGGCATCGCGCTTGCGGTCGGGGCGCCATCGTGATCGAGCCCCAGCGTTTCGGTGACCCGTTCATTCAGATGCCGCTGGGCGATTTGCGTGCGCTTCTGCAGCACGTGGGTGATTTTCGAGGCAATGTCCTGGCTTTGTGACAACAGCGTTTCAGCGTCCATCGGAAGACTCCTGAAAGGTGCGCGTCACGATCGGTGCCGAGGCACGCGCCGTGCATTGATTGAATCGTGGAGTTGGCCCAGAGCTCTAGCAATCGGACCAAGGTCTTATTATGCGCGCGACCCGGTGCAGCGCACGGGTTCGGGCGCGGCGCGTGTCGACGTGACGCAGCGCGACGTCTCATTGAACGGGTTTCGCCTGCACCGCTGCGGCGATATCGCGGCTCACCGAGGCGAGCGCGCGATCGTGGGCGGCGATGATCGGCTCGAATCCGGGACCGGATACGCTCTCGCGCGCGACCGAGCGGCCGGTGACGGCGCGGACCTTGCCGGGCGGCCGCACGGCCCACAGCACGTCGACGGTGACGTCGCGCCCCGGCACGGACTCGAAGCGCATCACGTCGATCCTCACGCGCCAGACGACGGACGGATCGCGTACCGCATCGAATACCGAAATCTGCTGCGAGTTCAGCAGCGCGCCGAGATCAGCCGCGATCACGCGGCCGATGTCGCCACCGAGCGGCTGCGCCCAGCGGTCGAATTCGTTGACCGCGACCTCGTTGTTAGCGATCCGCGTGACGATCTGCGGCCGGTCCACGATCTCGGGTATCGTGACCGGACCGATCACCGCCGCGATCGGCCGGCTCGCGCCGGTGCTGCTCAACGACTCGTCGGGGCTCAGCGTGTAGAAGTTCGTCGCCGGCGACTTGCAGGCGCCGAGCAGAGCGCCGGCGAGCGCGAGCATCAGGCCGGCCGCGAAGCGGCGCATCGCATCTGTCATGGCTTCTTGTCCTCGGACTTGCCGCGCACGAGCGATTCCGGATGCTGCGCCAGATAGTCGGCCAGCGTGCGCAGCGAGGCAGCGGTGCGAGTCAATTCACGCATTGCGTCCTCCGTCGATTGCTGCAGCGACGAGTCGGGCTGCAGCGCGGCATTCGCGGAATCGAGCGTCGATTGCGCGGACAGCAGCGTGTCGCGCGCTTTCGGCACGACCTGCGTGTTGAGCTGCCCGAGCATCGCGTTGGTGGTGCGCAGCGTCGAGCGCGCGTCCTTGCCGATATCCTCGAACGGTATGTTGTTGATCTTGGCGAGCAGTCGCGTGACCGATTCCTGCAGCGATTGCAGCGTGCGCGGAATCGCGGGCATTTCGGGCGGCGTCTTGCTCCAGTCGATCGACGCCTTCGGCGCGTCGGGGAAATAGTCGAGCGCGAGATACTGCTGGCCGGTCAGCAGATTGCCGGTTCTCAACTGGAAGCGGAAGCCGTGCTCGACCAGATAGTTCGCGAGACCGCGCGGGTCGTTGGTGAGGTGTCCGCCGGCGCCGTCGTTCTGATAGCGCGACGTGAACCGCTCCGGATAGAGATTGATCTCGACCGGACTGCTGAAGCGGCGGGTGTCCGGATCGAAGCGCGTGTAGATCGCCGTCACTTCGCCGATTTCGACGCCGCGGAAATCGACCGGCGCGCCAACTGTCAGACCGCGCACCGAATCCGCGAAGTTCACCACGTATTTGACGACGATGCGATCGTGCATCTTCATCGCGTCGGCGCGCGTGGTGTACAGCTCGAACCGGGTGCTGGTATCGGCGCTCGTCTCTACCTGTGAATCGGGCGGCGATTCGAACGCGATCCCGCCGATGATGATCGACACGATCGACTGCGTTTCGACGCGCAAGCCGCTGCTGTCGAACGACATGTCGACACCGCTGGCGTGCCAGAAGCGCGTGTCGGTTCTGACGAAGCGGTCATACGGCGCGTTGACGAAGACCTTCACCGTGACGCCGTGGCCGTCGGGGTCCAACTGGTACGACGCGACCTGGCCCACCTGAATTCTGCGGAAAAACACGGGCGTACCCACGTCGAGCGAGCCGAGTCCCGTGCCGTGCAACGTGTACTCGTGCCCCGGCACGTCGCTCGCGATCACGGGGGGCTCCTCGAGGCCGACGAAACCGCGGCGCGCTTTTGGCGAATTGCCGACGTCGACGTCGATATACGAGCCCGACAGCAGCGTGCCGAGCCCCGACACCGTACCGCCCGAAATGCGCGGACGCACGACCCAGAAGCGCGTGTTGTCGACGAGCAGGTCCGACACGTCGCGCGTCACCTCGGCCTTGGCCACCACGCGCTTGTGGTCCGGCGTCAGCGAGACCGCTTCGACCACGCCGATATCGACGTCCTTGAACTTGAGCTTCGTCTTGCCGGCTTCGAGACCGTCGCCGGTCTTGAAGCTGATGCTGATCTGCTCGCCGCGCTCCATCACCGCCTTCACCGCCAGCCAACCGCCGATCAGTATCGCCACGATCGGCACGAGCCAGACCAGTTGCATCCGCCAGCGCGAGCGCGGCACCGGCTCCGCGGCGGGCAGTTCGGGCTCTTCAGTCGGAGTGGACACGTTCGGTCTCCAAAGCGTCCCACATCAGGCGCGGATCGAACGCCATCGCGGCGAGCAAGGTCAGCACGACGACCGCGCCGAACGCGATCGCCGCCGGGCCGGCCTTGATCGTCGCCAGCGCCTGGAATTGCACCAGCGCGACCAGCATCGTGATCACGTAGATGTCGAGCATCGACCAGCGACCGATCAGCTCGATCAGGCGATAGATCCGCGTGCGCTGCCCGGGCAGCCATTGCCAACGAAGCTGGGTCGACAGCGCGAGATACCCGATGCCGAGAATCTTCAGCATCGGCACGACGATGCTCGCGATGAATACGAGCACGGCGAGCGGCCACGAGCCCGATACCCACAGATACACCACGCCGCTCAGGATCGTGTCCTTCTGCGTGCCGAACAGCGAACTCGTGTCCATCACGGGCAGCACGTTGGCCGGAATGTAGAGCACCATCGCGGCCACCAGATACGCCCACGTGCGCGACAGGCTCGCGGGCTTGCGCTGGTGCAACGGCGCCCTGCAGCGCGGACAGACGTGCTTGACCGCGCCGCTGGGCTGCTTGAGCAGCAGGCCGCATTCTTCGCACAGCACGAGCCCGTAGGCAGACGCCGTGATGGCGTTGCGGCGCACGCGGATCGGCGGCAACTGCCACGCCTGCGCGCCACGCGCTGCCGTGATGCGCGCCCACACCTCATGCGGATCGAAGGTCGCCGCCGCGGCCGCGAGCAGCAGCATCAGCGCGATGAACGACCACAGCGCGGTGCCCGGCACCACCTTGGCGATATGCGCGAGCTTGACCAGCGCGACCAGCAAGCCGAGGATCAGCACCTCGGTCATGCCCCACGGCCGCGCGAGCTGAAACAGACGAAAGCACTCGGCCGGCCGCCACGGCACGCGCCCGAAGCGCAGCGGCAGCAGCAGCCACAGCATCGCCGCGGTTTGCAGCACCGGCGTGACGATCGTCGTCAGGCCGACCAGCAAGGCGAGCGGCCACGAGCCGTGGCTGTACAGCATGCGCACCGAACCCGCGAGCGTCGTCTGCACGACATGGCCGTTCAGCGACAGACCGACGATCGGAAACACGTTCGAGATCACGAGCAGCACCGCGGACGCGCACGAGAATGCGAGCGCATACTCCGGCCCGTTCGAGCGTCCGCGCCTGAGCTCCGCGCGGCAACGCTGGCAGCGCAACGCATTGCCGGCGGCCGGCGGCGCGCCGAGTTGAAGCAGGTCGCACTCTTCGCACGCAATCAGCTCGTTGCCCGTCATCTCGCCTCCACTGCACCCGACGTTCCAGCCGGCGCGGGCGCGTTCTGCGAGACCGGCGCCATCGCCGGCGAGTTTTGCGGCGCGGGCGGCGGCGCCGTCAGTTTTTCCGCCTCGGCCACCCAGCCACCGCCCGTCGCCTTGTAGAGCGTGACGTACGAGGCCAGCACCGCGCCTTGAGTTTGCGCATAGTTCAGTTGCGCGTTGAACAGGCTGCGCTCCGCATCGAGCACTTCGATGTAGCTCGTATAGCCGCCTTCGTAGCGCTGCCGCGCGAGGTGCGCATAGGTGTGCAGCGCCTCGACCTGGAGGTTTTGCGCATCGAGTGCCTGATGCGTCTTCTGCACGGAGATGAGCGCGTCCTCGACCTCCTGGAACGCTACCTGGATCGCCTTTTCGTACGAGTACAGCGATTCCTGCTGGCGCGCTTCGGCCTGGTGCACCTGGCCGGTGATGTTGCCCGCCGTGAAGATCGGCTGCGTGACGCTGCCGGCAAACGACCACACACGCGCCGGGCCGGTGAACAGATTCGAGAACTGCGCGCTGACCGAACCGAACAGCCCGGTCAGCGAAATCGACGGGAAGTACAGCGCGCGCGCCGCCCCGATCAGCGCGTTTTGCGCGACCAGCGTCTGCTCGGCCTCCAGCAGGTCGGGACGGCGTTCGAGCAGATCGGACGGCAGCCCCTCGGGAATCGGCGGCGTGCCCATCTGCGACAGCTCACGGCCGCGCAGTATCGCGCCGGGATTCCTGCCGATCAATACCGACAACGCGTCTTCCTGCTGGGCGATCTGCGCTTCGAGCTGCGGAATCGTGACTTGCGCGGCTTGATACTCCGACTGGCTTTGCGCGAGTTCCATCTGCGAGACCTCGCCGTAGCGGAAGCGCGCCTCGAACACGCGCACCGATTCCGCGCGGCTTTGCACGGTCTCCTTCGCGATCACTAGCTGCCGGTCCAGACTGCGCAGATTGATGTAGGCCGACGCGACCGAGCTCACCAGCGTGAGAATCGTGGCGCGGCGGCCCTCTTCGCTTGCGAGCAGGTTCGCGCGTGCCGCCTCGGTTTCCCGGCGCACCTTGCCGAACAGATCGAGTTCCCAGGACACCGCCAGCGTCGCGTCGAACTGGTTGTAGACGGGGCTCACGCCCTTCGGCACCGGCACGCCTTCGTCCTGCGAGACCCGTTGACGCGACGCGTCGGCGCCTGCCGAAAGCTGCGGGAACAGCCCGGAGCGCGTGGTCACGAACTGCCCGCGAAACTCGTCGACCCGCGCGGCCGCGACCTTCACGTCGCGATTGTCCTGCAGCGCGGCGGCGATCAGCTGATCGAGCACCGGGTCCTGAAACTGCTCCCACCACACGGCGTTGGCGATGCCCGCGGCCTCGCCCTGGGCGAAACGATAAGTGGCCGGCACGTCGACCGCCGGGCGCTGGTAGTTGGGGCCTAGCAGGCATCCGCTCAGCGCGAGCAGCATGACGGATGCGAGCAAACGCGCCGGTGCCGTGCCGTGCATCTCATTCACCTGCCTGCGGCGCGGACGGCGCCTCGCTCGACGCACCGGGCCCCGGCACCGCCGAGGGTTCGCGTCCTGCGCCGCCGCTGGGCTCCACGCCCGGCGTCGGCTTTTTGCCTCCCTTCGAGCGCGACGACATGGATTCGAGCAGGTAATAGAACATCGGGATGAAGAATACGGCGATCGCCGTCGCGCCCAACATGCCGCCGATCACACCGGTGCCGATCGAATGACGGCTGTTGGCCGACGCGCCCGTCGCGATCGCGAGCGGCACGCAGCCGAGAATGAACGCGAGCGAGGTCATCACGATCGGGCGCAGCCGTTCTTCCGCCGCGGTCATCGTCGCGTCGAACACCGAGGCGCCGGTCTCGCGATTGAGCACCGCGAATTCGAAGATCAGGATCGCGTTCTTCGCGGCGAGCGCGACCAGCATCGTCAAACCGATCTGGAAGTAGACGTCGTTGGACAGGCCGCGCAGCATGATCGCGAGCAGCGCGCCGAACAACGCGAACGGCACCGCCATCAGCACGCCGAACGGCAGCGACCACTTCTCGTACTGCGCGGCGAGGATCAGGAACACCATCACGAGACCGAATACGAAGACGAGCCCGGACGTGCCGCCCGACTGCCGTTCCTCGAATGCTTCGCCGCTCCATGCCACGTCGTAGCCTTCCGGCATCTGCGCGGCGATCTGTTCCAGCGTCGAGATCACCTGTCCGGAGCTGTAGCCCGGCGCGGCGTTCGCCGTGACCTTGATGGCCGGGAAATTATTGAATCGCGTGACGAGGTCCGGGCCCGTCGTAAAGCGGTAGCTTGCCACCGACTTGATCGGCACCATCGTGCCGTTCGTGCTGCGCACGAAGATCTGATCGAGATCAGTAGGCTTCAGGCGATACCGCGGCTCCGCCTGCAGGATCACCTGCCACAGCCGGCTCGAACGATTGAACTGCGATACGTACAGCGAGCCGAACATCGTCTGCATCGCGCTATAGACGTCTTCGACCGGCACGCCGAGCGTCTCCGACTTGTCGCGATCCACGTTGACCAGCAGTTGCCGCGACGCCGCATTGAACGTCATCGTGACGCCGGTCAGCTCCTTGCGCGCCCGCGCTTTCTGCACGAACTGGTCGGTCACGCCCGCAAGCTGTGTGATGGTCGCGTCGCCCTTGCTCTGAATCCACACCTCCGTGCCGCCCGTCGTGCCGAGCCCCGGAATCGACGGTGGGTTGACCGGCAGAATAATGCCCTCCTGGACGTTCGCGAAGTGGCGATACGCGTCGAGCAGCACCTGGCGCGCGTTCTGCGTCGCGCGGTTGGCGCGCGTATAGCGTTCGTCGAAGCTCTTCAGACCGACGAAGAAGGTGCCGGCATTGTTCTTGTTCTGGCTGTCGAGCAGGCTGAAACCATCGACCGTGGTGATGCTGCCGACCGCCTCCTGTTTCATGAAATAGTCAGTGATGACTTGCGACACCTGGCCGGTGCGGTCGAGGCTAGCCGCGTCCGGCATGATGACCGCGCCGAGCAGATAACCCTGGTCTTCAGGCGGCAGGAACGCCGACGGAATCGAGCGCACCATCAGCACCGCCAGCGCGATCATCGCCGCGAAGAACACGAGCCCCATGACAAAGCGCTTGATGATGAGCTTGACCGCGCGTGTATAGCCCGACGTCATGCGGGCGAACTGATTGTCGAACCAGCGGAAAAAGCCCTTCTTCTCGTGGTGCGTGCTTTTCAGCAGCAACGCGGCGAGCGCCGGTGACAAGGTCAGTGCGACGATGCCGGACAGCACCACCGAAATCGCAATCGTGATCGCGAACTGCTTGTACATCTGGCCGGTGATGCCGCCGAGAAACGCGACCGGCACGAACACCGCGCACAGCACCAGCACGATCGCCACGACCGGGCCGGCGACTTCGTCCATCGCCTTCTTCGAGGCGTCTTTCGGTGACAGCTTGTACACCGTCATGTTGCGCTCGACGTTCTCGATCACGACGATCGCATCGTCGACGACGATACCGATCGCGAGCACCATGCCGAACAAGGTCAGCATGTTGATCGAAAAGCCCAGCAGCAGCATGAACATGCAGGTGCCGACGATCGACACCGGCACCGCGATGATCGGAATCAGCGTCGCGCGAAGGCTTTGCAGGAATACGAACACGACGATCACGACGAGCACCAGCGCTTCGAAGAACGTATGGATCACGTCCGAGATCGACGCTCGCGTGAACTCGGTCGTGTCCATCGCGATTTCGTAGGTCATGCCTTCCGGAAACGACTTCTTCAGTTCCGCGAGTGTCGTGCGCACCTGCTTCGCCACGTCGAGCGCGTTGGCGCCCGGCTGCTGATACACGGCGAGCACGGTGGCCGGCTTGCCCTGGAAGCGGCTGCGAATCGAGTAGTCTTTCTGGCCGAGCTCGGCGCGGCCGATGTCCTTGAGCCGCACGATCGCCGCGCCGCCGTTCGCGGCGCGCACGATGATGTTGTCGAACTGCGAAGGCTCGGCGAGGCGCCCCGTGGTCGTGACCGCGAACGATTGCTGGACCTCTCCGCTGGTCGGCGACTGTCCGATACTGCCCACCGCGAACTGCTGGTTCTGGTTCGCGACGACCCGTTGCACGTCGGCGGCCGTCACGCCCAGCTGCGCCATTCGGTCGGGCTTCAGCCAGATGCGCATCGCGTAGTCTGGATTGCCGAAAATACTCGACTGATTCGCGCCCGGAATCCGCTTGATCGCGTCAAGCACGTAGATGTTCGTAAAGTTCGCGATATACGTCGAATCGTAGCGGTTGGTGGGCGAATAGATCGCGATCACCATCATGAACGCCTGTGACTTTTTCTGTACCTGAATGCCCTGCGCCTGGACCGATTGCGGCAGTTGCGGCAGCGCGAGATTCACGCGGTTCTGCACGTCGACCTGGGCCAGTTCGGGGTTCGTGCCGATCTGGAAGTACACGTTGAGCGTCATACTGCCGGTCGACGAACTCGACGAGTTCATGTAGATCATGTTGTCCGCGCCATTGACCTGCTGCTCGATCGGTGCGGCGACATTGTTCGCGACGACCTCGGCGCTGGCGCCCGGATAGGTGGCGGACACCGTGATCTGCGGCGGCGTGATGTCGGGGTATTGCGCGACCGGCAGCGAGAACATCGCCAATGCGCCGCCGAGCGTGATGACGATCGAAATGACTGACGCGAAAATCGGCCGATCGATGCAGTAGCGCGAAATGTTCATGGCGACTGCCCCGTCACTCGGCGGCGGGCGCTGCCGCGGCGCCTTGCGATGCAGCGGTCGCCACCGCCGCCTGGCTTTTCCCGCCGGCCGCCAGGGTTTTGATGATTTTCAGCTGCGAATCCGCGGTAACGCGCTGCGCGCCGTCCACGACGATGCGCTCGCCCGCCTTGAGTCCGTCGGAAACAAACCAGTTATCGCCCTGCCAGTCGCCGACTTCGACGACGCGCTGATGCGCCTTCGAGTCGCTATCGACGACCCACACGAAGTTGCTCTTCGCGCCCTGCAACACCGCGCGCTGCGGCACGAGCGTCGCATTGGGCCGGATCGCGCCGGAAACGCGGGCCCGCACGAACTGGCCGGGGCGCAAGATGCCCTTCGGGTTTTCGAAGGTCGCGCGCACGAGGAAGGTTCCCGTTTCGGTATTGAACGCCGGGTTCGCGAAGTTGATCTGGCCTTGCTCGGCATAGGGCGAGCCATCGGCGAGAATCAGATGCACGGAGAAATCGTCGTGCGCGGGAAATCGCAGACGTCCTGCCGCGATGTCATCCCGGTACTTCAGCATCTCGTTCTCGGAGATGCTGAAGTTCACCCACATCGGATCGAGCTGGTACACGTAGGTCAGCAAACCGTTCGAGGTCGCCGTCACGTAGCTGCCATCCTGCAGACGCGCGAAGCTCGACAGGCCGTTCAGCGGAGACTTGATCGTCGTGTAGCCGAGGTTCAGCAGTGCGGTGTCGACTTCGCCCTGGGCGGCGATCACCGCGGCGGCGCTCTGCTTCTCGTTGCCGACCGCGTCGTCGAGATCCTTCTTGCTCAACGCGTTCTGCGCCGCCAACGGCACCACGCGCGCGAGATTGGCCTTGGCGACTTCGAGGCGCGCCTGCTGCTGGGCCAGTTGCCCTTTCGCGGTCCGCAGCGCGGCCTCGAACGGCTTGCGGTCCATCTGGAACATCGTTTGTCCCGTCTTGACCAACGCGCCTTCGGTGTACATGCGCTTGTCGAGGAAGCCGTCCACCCGCGAGCGGATCTCGACTTCACGCGAACTCTGCGTTTGCGCGGTAAATTCGAAGTCGACCGGCGTGTCCTGTTGCGTCACCGTCATCACGGTCACTTCCGGCGCGGCGACGACCGGCGGCGGTGGTGCCTTCTTGCACGACGCGAGCAACGTGAGCAGCGTCAGCGCCGCGACGACGGCGAGCAATGGCAGAGCGCCGCGAGAATCCGGCCGCGGCGAGACCAGGGACACGGGTACGGTTTTCATCGCGCACTCCGCCTGATCACAAAGGCGTGCAGTTGCCGAACAGCACGAAGGCATCGTTTCTGTTCGCGATCGTCAGCGTCATCTCGCCGTCCGTCGAATCGACGACCAGCGTCCAGCCAAAGCCCAACTCATTGCCGAGGATCAGGAGCTGATCCGCCTCCTTGGTGACCGACAGCATCGGCGTCGTGCGCGCGGGACCGACGACCGCGCGTTTGTCGAAATCGAGAGTCAGGAATTTTGGCAGACCGAGATCCGCGGGCAACGCGCGCGTGCAGGCGATACCGGGATCGCAGGCGTGCGCGTCGATCGTCGCGCAGATCAGCCGCTTGCTGCCGTCGAAGTCCGCCGCGCCCACCTGCATCGCAGCGGTACCGAGAAGAATCGCGAGACAAACCGAAATTGACTTCATTACGTGCGCTCCCGCTTTTATCCTTGAACGCTGCCGCACTCCGCGCGGCGCATCGCACGCGCAAAGGCACGCACGCGCCGCAACCTGTCCGGTTTCGAATTCGGTGCGGCGCAGCCGGTGTTCGGTTCGACGCGTTGACTGAGTTCAGTTTGGTGGTCCGAAGAAACGGCGACAATCGGACCTTGGTCTCATATCATCCGGCGCGAAGACGCGCGTTCAGGGTGTCGGCGGACCGCCGATGGCCACCTCGACCGCCTTGAACAGAATCGCGCTGGTGAAAGGCTTGCGCAGATACGCGGCCGCGCCGGCCGCGAGCGCGCTCTGGCGGACGGAGAGATCGTCATAGGCGGTAATCACGATGACCGGCACGCCCATTTGCGCGAGCTGACGCTGGACTTCCAGGCCGTTGGTTCCCGGCATCTGGACATCCAGAATCACGCAGGCAGGCCGATACGACGGAATTGCCACAAGCGCATTCAAGAACTCGTCACCGCTGCAAAACGTCTCCGCCCTGATACCTTCGGAATGCAGCAAACGCTTGATGGCTCGGCAGACCGACTCGTCATCGTCGACCACCGCAACGAATTGGTTAGGGTTGACCATATGACAGCGCGAACGCGCAGTCGCTCCGGAAAGTGGACCACTGATGCCTTAGCGTACTGGTTGAAACCCCGATGAGATATAAGACTTTGGTCCACTAGCGGTGTCGGCCAGCGCCGCTGAAAGTGGCGGCGCAACGCGGGAGTCGGCGCCTGGTTCGGGCGATTATTCTTCGTCGGCCGTACAAACGCCGCCCTTTCGCACCAGATGAACGAGGTCGACGATCGATCGGGCCTTCATCTTCTCCATCACGCGGGCCCGATGAATCTTGATCGTTTTTTCGGCCGCGCCCAGATCGCTCGCAACCTGTTTGTTCAGGCGGCCAGTCACGACGAGTTCCATGACTTCGCGTTCGCGGCGGGTCAGATGCCGCATCCGCTCTTCTATTTCCTCGCGTTCGTGGCGCCGCCTGCTTTCCACACACGCGCGCGCGAGCGCGCGATCCACCGCGGCGAGCAACAGCGAGTCGCGCACCGGCTTGGGCAGAAAGTCGACCGCTCCGCCTTTCATCGCGTCGACGCTCGAGCCGATGTCGCCGTGCCCGGTCAGGAATACGATCGGCAGCAGCCGATCGAGCTTGCGCTGCACTTCGAGTCCCGTCATGCCCGGCATCTGCAGATCGAGAACGAGGCAGGCTGGCATGCTCGTCAGATCGGCTCGTTCGAGAAAGGCCTCAGGACTGTCGAAGCATTCGACCTGGTAGCCGGAGGCGCGCAGCAAGCGGGCGAGCGCGCTGCGCACGCTGTCGTCGTCGTCGACGATGAAGACGCGAGTGTTGGTCTGGTTCATGATGATCGGGGCACGAGTCTCTGTCGGATATCGGTCGCGACCGGAAGCGTGACGTGAAACGATGCCCCTTTGCCCTCGTTGTTTTCCGCCCACAGCCGGCCGCGGTGCGCCGTGACGATCGTGCGGCTGATCGAAAGACCCAGTCCTAGCCCCTGCGGTTTAGTGGTGAAAAATGGCCGGAAAATCCTTTCCATGCTGTCGACGTCGAGGCCCTGGCCGCGATCTTTTACCGTTATCCGTATCAGTCCGTCCGCTTCCTCACGCGCTGTCGTTTCGACGAGGCGGTCCGCGGCAGGGCAATCCTTGACCGCGTCGAAAGCGTTGAGCAGCAGGTTCAGGATCACCTGCTGAAGCTGAACCTTGTCGCCGCAAATCAGCGCCAGATTGTTCGGAATGTCGAAGCTCGTGCGCACGCTGCGCGTCAACGCATCGCTGTGCACGAGCGTCGCGATGTCGCGCACGACGTTGCCGACGTCCAGCAACTGCAACTCGACATCGCCTTTGCGCACCAATGCGCGAATCCTTTGCAGCACCTCGTTCGCGCGGCAATTGTCGGCCACGATGTCTTCGAGCGCTTCGCGCAGCTCCACTACGTTGGTCGTCTCCGCATCCATGAATTTGCGTGCGGCTTGCGCGTTGAACAGGATCGCGGTAAGCGGCTGCTTCAACTCGTGCGCGAGCGATCCGGCGAGTTCGCCCAATGAAGAAACGCGCGCCAGATGCGCGAGATCCCTCGTATTTCCATCGACTTCGCCGCACGCACTGCAATCCGATATCGCGGTGATCCGCAAGTCCTGATTGTGCACGCGGCATCGCGTGGTTTCCGCCTCCGCGTGAAAGCCGCCGCCATCGCGCCGCCGTGCGATCAGAATCTGCGTGGTCGTGACGCCGGGGATTTGTATCTTCGCGCCACGATTGCCTGGGCCCGACCGATCGGCATTGATGCCGTCGATCGGAAACAGCTTGGCGGTCGGCGCGCCGATCAGCTCTTCCCTCGTGTAGCCGAACAGTTGCGCCGCCCGCGCGTTCGCGAAGATGATCTGGTCCCGCTGGTCGACCGTGACGATCGGAACCGGCAACATTTCGAGCGTCTCGCACAGCGGCATTCTCGCGTCGAGCATGCGCCGCGTGCTGCTATCGCCTTCGCCTCGCAGCCACGACGCGCAAGCGGCGACACAGCGCCGCCATGCCGGCAACGCGTACGGCGGCTCGTGGGTATCGCGGGTACTCTGTCGGCTCGACACGCCGGGGATATTGCGAGCGTGCTGAAACCGGTGATGCCTGGGTGAAAACTGTCTGGAACGGTCGTGCCCGGATAGTGGAGGACCGTCGTTGCGCGCATTGTCGATCTGTGACGGGCCGCATTGACCCATGTGGCGCGGTTGCGCGTGCAGCGCCGTGAGAATTCCCGCTACCCCGATCGCCAGGTGTCTGCCGTACACGATCAGATTAATCATTGGCACCTCCGGGTCCAGTGCGAACGGATTCCGTACAACTGCGACGTCTTTATCTTTGGGCTTCGAACCGCATAATTGACTTCACAATCGGTACTTCGCACGCCTGGTGGCTGGAAGTCAGTATAGGCTATCCAGAATCACTTACCGAAGAGTTACCTTAATTTATGCCGCTTACTCGGGAAACTACTCAATAGTGTTCTGCGTTGTCCGCCATCAATGGGAAAATGGCGACAGAGTTTGTTAGGCAGTTAATTATTGCCGGGCGGGACAGTGTCCGTGCCGTCCGTTTGCAAGCACAGGAAAGTTAGCAAACTGGCAACGTCGCCGTAGAGCCGCAATGTTCCCCTGCGCCGTGACGGATTTGCACTAGCCCGTGAAGCCCGGCGAGATAGCGCTTTCAGATGGAAACTTCCAACCGTAAAGCTTTCATGCATCGCGAATCACAGAGTCAGCGGGTATAGCCAACGCTAATTCTCCAATTTAATTAATTTGCCGGCGATATTTCTTGACGCAAGTCAACGCTTTTATCGCCCGCTATTCCAGTGCGAATCATTTGCATTCATCGATCACAAAAAAATAAAATTATGCCCGGCAGATGACTAAACGCAGCACCGCGGCGAGAACGCGTGTTTCGGCTTCGTCTTTTCTACCGGTATTGAATAATCAGGAAGGTCAGTGCAGATTACAGGCAGCGTCGCTGCGAGTCGCGAGCGCATCTGGCTCGCAGCATTTCGTGGGAACAACGGGAGGGATGATAGGGAGGCTAAGTGGGGTGAGTCCGCCAAAAACTATCCGCTGCGCGTCGCCGTGCCAAGGCGCGCGTAGCGTGTTGCGCGGCCTCGCTGTAACGAAACCGCGCAACACGCGATAGACGCGATAGACGCGCCACCGTGTGACAGCGCCATGACGATTCGATCGAATGCCGCAGCTTGCCGCGCCCTGTTACAGATTCATGCGCGTAACCTTGGTGCCGGCCAGCGACAGGTCGGCCATCAAGCCCGTATTGGTTAAGACCATCGCGACGACCTCGGCGGTCGCCGACGTGGTATCGATCGCGCCGGTAGCGCCGACTTTCAGCAGTGAAACCGAAGCATCGACGCCCGCCGACCAGCCCTTCGCGTTGCGGAACTTCTCGAGCGAATCTTTCGTCATGAACAGGAAGAACACGGCGGTCGACTGCGCGCCGGCCTGCAATCCGAACGATGCCGCGGTGGTACTGTAATAGCCCACCGTCGCTCCCCCGACGCGCAATGCCCCTTCACCGTACTCGCCACCGACGATGAACGCCGCCTTCCTCACCGAAGGAAACACGAGCACGCCCTGCGCCTTCGATACGAGCTCGTGCGAGCCTTGCACCGTATCGAACAATTTCGACAGCGCACCGTTCACGGCCGCGTCGATCTCCTGCCGTTTGGCGGCGTCGGTAGTGGCGCTCTGGCCACTGCCTCCGGTCGTCGTGCAACCCGCCAAAGCCAGACTCGCGGCCATGGATGTAAGCGCGAGCGTGTGCACAAAGTTCCGTCTGTTCACTATCGACTCCGTTCTGGTTACGATCCGAGTCGCCAGTCCTGATGGCTGGAAGCCTCGATCTTTTTTCTCCGCCGTGAAGCGGCATAGCCGCCCAAGGAACCATCAATGCCATCGCCGCGCGTCGATTTTCTTCGGTATTCGGATGCGACGACTACAACGCTTGCAGATACATGATGTCACGCTGAAACCGCTGCGGAATCGGACCTTGGTCTTACAGGAAGCGCGGTGTCGATGATGAATGAAACGCGAAGCCAGCGAAGCTGATTGGCGGGGCCGACCTCGATCATCCGCCGAGCGCGATGATCGCCACGGTGAGCAGGACGCCGACCGCCGCCATCGCAAGGCCGGCCTGCCAGCCGCGAAATCCCGCGTAATGCCCCAGCGCCATGCCGCTGCCGAATAACATCGCGATAGTCAAGACACGGGAGACGATCAGCGCCGTCGGAACGTTCGCGAACAGCACGAAGGGCAACGCGACCGGGAATGTTGCGGCTACTACGAGCACAAAGATAGCCGCGGCGGCGGTGAAATCGTCGCGCACGAATACTGCTCGCTGCGGCAGATCCGGCCGCGCCGCAACACGCCTGCGGATGGACTCGAGCTCCGTATCGCCGATCAACGGTCTGAGCCACGCGGCCATTGCGTCGCGAAGCGTCCGAACGCCCGCGGCCGCATTCGGCTGGCCTCGCACGGAATGCGCAAGCGTCACACGCCTGCCGCGAGCCACCAGCGTACGCACGAGGAACATCACCGCGTCCGCGAGGCCCCATGCGAGATTGCAGCCGAGCGCGGTGTAGAACATCTTGTGCCCCGCGTCGGCACCCGCGCCGACGGCCGAGACGGTGCCGACGAACGTCAGCGCCATGAAGAGGCCGAAACATGACTCGCACACTCGATCGACGACATCGAGAACCGGCTCCCTATCGCCGACGTTTTCCTGCTCCGTGTGACCCGTGGCGTCCATGAAGCCTCCCGTGGCGATGACGTGAACCGAGCCCGCCCTTTGCCGGCATACGGATGAGGCGCGACGAGGACAGTCGGATCGGGCAGGCGCGAGCAGACGCCCGCATCATACTGCGCGCCCTGTACCGGCGATATTGGACCAAGGTCGTATGGCCCTGCTTCGCGTCGCGCTCTACCGTGGGAATGGATCATTGCGTAGTACGCTGGAACAGTCCGCGCTGGGGAGAAGATAATGGCCAAAACGAAGTCGGAAAACGAGCAGCCCGAGCAAGACAGGGCGCTGTCGTACAAGGAATATCGCAAGGCGCTTTTCGATCTGCATGTGGAGCTCGTCAAGCTGCAGGAATGGGTCGTGCAAACGGGAAGCAAGGTCTGTATCGTCTTCGAGGGACGGGACGGCGCGGGCAAAGGCGGCACGATCAAGGCGATGACCGAGCGCGTCAGTCCGCGCGTCTTCCGCGTCGTTGCATTGCCCGCGCCTAGCGAACGTGAAAAAAGCCAGATGTATGTGCAGCGCTACGTGCCGCACTTGCCGGCCGCGGGCGAGGTCGTCATTTTCGACCGCAGCTGGTACAACCGCGCGGGCGTCGAGCGCGTGATGGGTTTCTGCTCCGAGGCGGACGTGCAGACGTTCTTCAAGGCCGTGCCGCTCGTCGAGCGGGCGATCGTCGAATCCGGGGTCATCCTCCTCAAGTACTGGCTCGAGGTCAGCCCCGAGGAACAGACCCGACGTCTCGAGGCACGCATCCACGACGGCCGCAAGACCTGGAAACTGACCGAGATGGACCTGAAATCCTATAGCCGATGGTATGACTACTCGCGTGCCCGCGATGAGATGCTCGCGGCGTCGGACACCGACTATGCTTCGTGGTTCATAGCGAATTCAAACGACAAGCGGCGCGCGCGACTGAACATCATCAGCGACATGCTTCAGAGGATTCCGTACAAGCAGCCTGCCCGCAAGAAAGTCTCGCTGCCGAAACGGCAAAAGCCCGACGGATACAAGGAACCAGACTATCCGTTTAAATACGTGGCCGAGCGGTATTGATCAGGCAGTTGTTGCTCAAGCCGACTTTCAAACGTACGGCAGCGTTGCCTCGCACCCGGCTTCAACGAGGCTGCGGCGATAAGCGAAGGCCGCGAGCGGGTAGTCGAAGAAGAAGCGGCCCGTCTCCCGCTTCTCCACATAGAACGTTTCCGCCTCGCATTGCGGCGTCGCAATTCGCAGCGTGCGCGCCCATGCGAACGCCAGCAGCATCCAGCCAAGCATCGCGAGATAGTCGTCCGCGACCCGGTATGCCGTCTCCGGGTCTTGCGCGTGGCGTGCCTTGATCGACCGTGTCGTGCTCTCCACTGTCTGTGCGAGCTCTGCGAGCTTCACGCCGGCGGCACGAACCGGCGGATCGGACTCCTGGCACAGCCGCGCTTCCGCGCGCACCTGGCGAAGCAGCACATCGAACGCCACCGCCCCATCGGGCAGCACCTTCCGAATCAGCAGATCGATCGCCTGAATTTCGTTGGTGCCTTCGTACAACATCGACACGCGACTATCGCGCAACGTCTGTTCAATGCCGTACTCGTGGATGTAGCCGTAGCCGCCGAACACCTGCAGCGCGTTCGATGCAGCGCCAAAACCGTTGGCCGTAAAAAACGCCTTTGCAATCGGAGTCAACAGCGATGCGAGCTGCGCCGCCTGTTCCCGTTCGGCGGCGTCGGCATGACGTGCGGCGATGTCGAGCCAATGCGCGGTCCAGTAACCGATCGCGCGCTCGCCTTCGACGATCGCGCGCAGCTCCATCAGAATCCGCCGCATGGCCGGATGAAACGCAATCGGCGCAGCCTTCCCCGGTGCGACGTTCGCACCGGGCGGCACGCTCACTGCACGCATCTGCGCGCGTTCCTGCGCGTAAGCGTGCGCGCGTTGCCACGCGGTGTGCGCATGCCCGAGGCCCTGCATCGCAACCTGCAGCCGCGCCGCGTTCATCATCACGAACAGGCACGCGAGACCGCGATGCGCTTCACCGACGAGCCAACCGAATGCGCGTTCGAAGCGCATCGTGCAGGTCGGGCTGCCTTTCAGGCCCATTTTCTTTTCGATGCCTTCGCAATAGACACCATTGTACGAACGCCCACCGTCGCCGTCTTCCAGCCATTCCGGCACGACGAACAGCGACAACCCTTTCGTGCCGGGCGGCGCATCGGGCACTCGAGCGAGCACCAGATGAACGATGTTCTCCGTCAGATCGTGCGCGCCGCCGCTGATAAAGATCTTGCTGCCGTCGATGAAATACCCGTCGGTGCCCGGTGCTTCAGTCGCGCGCGAACGGATCAGGCCGACATCGCTGCCGGCCTGGGGCTCGGTCAGACACATTGTCGTCAGCCACTCACCACTCGCGACTTTCGGCAGCAATGCCTTTTTCACGCGTTCGCTGCCATACGTCTGCAAGCATGCCGTCGCGCCGTGCGTGAGCCCGGGCGACATCAACCATGCATGGTTGGCGCCCGCGAGCATTTCCTGAAGTGCGACGTCGAGAAGCTGCGGCAGGCCCTGTCCGCCGTGCCCGGTGTCGAGCGATAATGTCGGCCAACCCGCTTCGACGAATTCCGCGTAGGACTCGCGAAAGCCCGCGGGCGTCGTCACCTTGCCCGCGTCGAAACGACATCCTTCGAGATCGGCGCTCGCGTTGAGCGGCGCGATGCGCTCCTCGACGAAACGCGCCGCTTCCTCGAGCACCTGCTGCGCGGTCTGCGAGTCGAGGTCTTGCCAGTCGGGCACGTCGCGCCACCACGAAGCGGCGTCGAGCCACTCGTCCATCACGAAGCGCATGTCGCGTAGCGGCGCCTGATAAGTCAACGTCATTTGTTCCTGTCCCTGGACTAGCTGCCTCTGCGCGCATGGATCACGGTCGCGTCAGCGGCATCGGCTTCGTGCATTGCTTCCACGAGCGCGGCCCGGTGCTGGAGCACGGCGCGCTGATTGATCGAGCCTTTGTCGGTGATCTCGCCGAGGTCGAGCGACGGCGGCACGCTCAGCAGGTGCATGCGGGCAATGAACGAGGCACTGCCCGTCGCACTCCGATTCAGCCGCGCGACGAGCTCGCTGAAGAAGTCGCGCACGGCGGCCGTGTTGAGCACGTCCTCGGCGCTCGCAGCCGCGGGCGAACCCGCCAACGAGCGACACGCGTCAAGGCGCGGAAAAATCATCGCGCCCACTTCGTCGCGATTCATCCCCGTGATGACGGCATCCTGAACGTAGGGCGCCCCTTCGCTGATGATGCGCGCGCGCATCGGCCCGACGCTGACGAAGGTTCCCGACGCAAGCTTGAAGTCCTCCGCAATGCGGCCATCGAACATCAGGCCCAGTTCGGGACGTTGCGGATCGACGAAACGCACGGCATCTCCTGTGCGGTAGTAGCCTTCATCGTCGAACACGCTGCTCTGAAGCGCCGGCGATGCTCGCCAGTAACCGCCCATCACGTGAGGGCCGCGAAAGCGCGCTTCGAATTTGCCATCGACGGGCGCGAGCTTGGCCTGGCACCCGGGCGGCGGCAAGCCGATATAGCCGGCGCACGATACCGGTCCCGTCGTGAACAGACACGACGGCGCGGTCTCGGTCATGCCGAGCCCGGCCATGATGCGGATGCGTTCTCCGCAATGTTCGAGCGTTACGCGCTCGAGACGCTCCCACGCCGCCTGCGACAGACCGGCGCCCGCGAAGAAATACATCTTCACGCGCGAGAAAAACCGCTCGCGCAGCGCCGCATCCTTTTCCAGCGCGATGGTCAGTTCTTCCCAACCCTTCGGCACGTTGAAGTAGATGGTCGGCGCGACTTCACGCAGATTGCGCAGCGTCTCGTCGAATTTGCCGGCCACGGGTTTGCCGTCGTCGATATAGAGCGTGCCGCCGTTGTACAGCACGATGCCGACGTTGTGGCTGCCGCCGAACGTGTGATTCCACGGCAGCCAGTCGACGAGGACCGGCGGCTCGATGCCGAACTGCGGAAAGGTTTCGAGCAGCATCTGCTGGTTTGCGCCCAGCATGCGATGCGTCGTCGGCACGGCTTTCGGCAGGTTCGTCGAGCCGGACGTGAACAGGAACTTCGCGATCGTGTCGCCGTTCACGCGCGCGTTGGCAGCGTCGACGTCGCGCGGGGCCGTGTCGAGCAATGCGTCGAAGCGCGTCACTCTCGACGCGTTTGGCGCGGGCACCGCGCTGACACGTTCGACGTCGCTTCCCAGCGCGGCATCGAGCGCCGCTGTGTATGCGCCGATATCGTCCGCGTAGACCAGACCCGGTTTGAGCAGTTCGAGGACATGGCGCAGCTTTCCATAATCGCCCGACATCAACGAATAGGCCGGCGAAACGGGTGCATAAGCGATACCCGCCCACATCGCGCCGAGCGCGAGTTGCATATGTTCGACGCTGTTGCCCGACAGGATCACCAACGGGCGTTCCGCGCTGAGATCGCGATCGAGCAGCGCCTGCCCGATCGCACGCGCGCGCTCGAGCATCTGCGCATACGTGATGCCCTGCCACTCGCCACCGGCATCGCGTCGTGCGACGAGCAGCCGGTCGGGATGCGCGCGTGCGCCGCTCAGCAGGCGGTCCGTAAAGCGCTCCGGAAACGGACCCAGAGGTTCAAGTGTCTCGAGGTACCAGCAGTCGCCGCGTTTCTCGATCCGCGCTGAAGGCGCTCCGATGGCGACGCTCCGGTATCCGGTCGCCAGAGAGCTTGCGTGGCTGTGCTCCGATTCCAAAACCTGTCTCCTAGTTGTGCCATTTCATGCAAGGATGGGGTGGCCGCAATCGTTGCGGCCGGGAGCCGACGCCTAGATCGGATAATGACGCGGACTCGTCTGCACCGTGATCCAGCGCAACTCGGTGAACTCGGGAATCGACGCCTTGCTGCCGAAGCGCCCATAACCACTCGCCTTCACGCCGCCGAACGGCATCTGCGCCTCGTCGTGCACGGTCGGGCCGTTGATGTGGCAGATGCCCGACTCGATGCGTTTCGCGACGTTCATCGCGCGCGCGATATCGCGGCTGAACACGGCGGCCGATAAGCCGTACTCGCTATCGTTGGCGACCGTCAGCGCCTCTTCGTCGCCGTCCACGCGCTGCACCGTCACCACGGGGCCGAACGATTCATCGGCATAAAGCTTCATCTCGCGCGTCACGTTCTCGACGATCACCGGCTGCATGATCGCGCCTTTCACCTCGCAACCGAGCGGCAACTTCGCACCCTTTTCGCGAGCGTCTTCGACCAGCGCGCGAATGCGCCGCGCAGCGGCTTCGCTCTCGAGCGTGCCGAGGATCGAGCCCGGCTGTGTCGGATCGCCTGCCTTCAGCGTGCGCGCTTTCGCGACGAGCTTTTCGACGAACGCATCGGCAACCTTGCGATCGACGATCACGCGTTCCGTCGACATGCAGATCTGCCCTTGATTGAAGAACGCGCCGAACGCGATGCCCTCGACGGCAGCGTCGAGGTCCGCGTCGTCGAGCACGAGCACCGGCGCCTTGCCGCCCAGTTCGAGCAACGCGGGTTTCAGATGGCGCGCGGACAGCTCGGCGACGATGCGGCCGACACGCGTCGAACCGGTGAAATTCACACGCTTCACGGCAGGATTCGCGACCAGACGCTCGACGATCGCGGGCGCGTCTTCCGGCGCATGCGTGAGCACGTTGACGACGCCTTCGCCGAGACCCGCGTCGTTCAGCGCTTCGCCGATCAGCGCATGCACGCCGGGACAACCTTCCGATGCCTTCAGCACGACCGTGTTGCCGCACGCGAGCGGCATGGCGAGCGCGCGCGTCGCGAGGATCACGGGCGCGTTCCACGGCGCCATGCCAAGCACGACGCCGCACGGCTGGCGCACGGCCATTGCGAGGCTGCCCGGCACGTCGGACGGAATCACCGCGCCGTCGATCTGCGTCGTCATCGCCGCGGCTTCGCGCAGCATGTTGGCCGCGAGCATGACGTTAAAGCCGTACCAGTTCGCCATCGCACCCGTTTCGGCCGCGCCGATCTCGATGAACTCGGCCGTGCGCGCGTCCATGCGCTCGGCGGCGGCGAGCAGGCGTCTGCGTCGCTCGGTAGGCGTGAGCGCTGCCCATGCCGGGAACGCGCGCGCCGCCGCGGCGACGGCCGCATCGGCATCCTCGACGGTGGCCGCCGCGGCGCGGGTGGCAACCGCCCCCGTCGCGGGATTGATGCGCTCGAAGGTCTTGCCGTTCGACGCGGCACGTTTCGCGCCGCCAATCAACAGGTTCGTTTGATGCATGTGTTCGTCTCCTCGGTCGTCCTGCTGAAGTGCGCCGCTTAGCGCTTGTAGGTCTGCAAGCCCGGCTTGATGCTCTTGTCGTCGAGGAACTGCTTGAGGCCCTGTTCGCGGCCGCCTTCCGGATCGCGATAGTTCGCCTGGTCGAGCTTCGCGTACAGGTAGTCTTCGTTCTGCTCCCACGTGAGTTCGCGCGAACGCTTGAAGCCATGCTTCGCGTTGCGCAGCACGACCGGGTTCTTGTTCAGCAGCTTCGCCGCGAGAGCGATCGTTTCGTCGCGCAGTTGCGCAAGCGGCACGCTTTTGTTCACCAGACCCATCTTCGCGGCTTGCGGACCCGTGAAGGTGTCGCCCGTCATGATGTAGTACAGCGCTTCACGATGACCGACGGTATCGGCCATCGCCTTGCTCACGAGGTTGCCCGGCGGAATACCCCAGTTGATTTCGGACAGGCCGAACACGGCTTCGTCCGCGGCGATCGCGAGATCGCAGGCGACGAGCGGAGAGAAGCCGCCGCCGAAGCACCAGCCGTTGACCATGGCGATCGTCGGCTTCGAGTACATGCGCAGCAATTGCCATTGCCAGCGGCTCGCGTCGCGGCGAATCCGCTCCTGCAGCACGTCCGGGCCCGCGTCCACTTCGCGGAAATATTCCTTCAGGTCCATGCCGGCCGTCCATGCACTGCCTGCGCCGGTCAACACGAGAACCTGGGCTTCGGCGTCGAGTTCGAGCGTCTCGAGAACGTCGATCATTTCCTTGTTCAGCGTCGGGCTCATCGCGTTGCGCTTATCCGGACGATTGAACGTGACCCAGGCGATTCCGCCTTCGACCGCGACCTTGACCGTTTTCCAGCGTCCTTCGTAACTCATCTGCTTCTCCGTATCAATGCCGCCCTCGCGGCCTGAACTCAATTTAATATCAGGTGACCTGATAAGTAAAGTATAATATCGAAGTCTTGGTACAAACCCCTAACCGCCTATGCCGACGATCACGAGAAAGCCGTCAGGGTCTGAATCGACACCGCGCGCCACGGCGCGGCGCAACCTGCGCAACCTGCGCGATCGAAGGCACGCTGCCGCTCCGGTGCGTCTCAGCTACCTGGCCGGGCAGCTCGACAAGATTCTCACGCGGCAGCTTTCCGAAGCACTTGCCTCGCATGGTCTGACGTTGCCGCAATACACCGCGCTGTCGGTGCTGCGGGCTCGCGCACGTTCGTCGAACGCACAGCTCGCGCAGCGCTCGTTGATCACGCCGCAAGCGGCCAGCGCGGTCGTCAAATCGATGGAAGCGAATGGATGGGTGACGCGCGTGGCCGGTCCGCTCAACCGTCGCGTCGGGCTGCTGTCGCTGACGAAGGCCGGCGAAACATTGCTGTCTCAGTGCGACGGTGCCGCTGACAGGGTCGAGCAATCGATGCTCGGCGAAATCGATGAACACGATTCACAGATGCTGAAAAACCTGCTGTCGACGTGCGTGCGCAATCTTCGCGCAGCCTGACGCATCAGCTTTGATTACACATAGGAGACACCATTGAACATTGATCAACTGAAGGCCATCGACACCCACGTGCATGCCGAGGTGTCGTGCTGCCAACCACCGGACCTGTTTGCAAAAGAATTCGACGAAGCCGCCGACAAATACTTCGGCACCGTGCTCAAACAGGGGCGCCGCCCGACCATTCCCGAAACGATCGAGCACTATCGGGAGCGCAATATCGGCTTCGTGATGTTTACCGTCGACTGCGAAGCGAACATCGGGCGCCGTCGCATTTCGAACGAAGAGGTCGCGGAGTTCGCGCAGAACAACCGCGACATCATGATCGCGTTCGCCAGCATCGATCCGCACAAAGGCAAGTTCGGCGCGCGCGAAGCGCGGCGGCTCATCGAGGAGCACGGCGTGCGCGGTTTCAAGTTTCACCCCACGATGCAGGGTTTTTTCGCCAACGACCGCATGGCATACCCGCTCTACGAAGTGATTGCCGAGTACCAGCTGCCGGCGGTTTTTCACAGTGGACACTCGGGCATGGGCTCGGGCATGCGCGGCGGCGGCGGTTTGCGCCTCAAGTATTCGGAGCCGATCTACCTCGACGATGTCGCCGCCGACTTCCCCGACATGAAGATCGTGATCGCGCATCCCTCCTGGCCATGGCAGGAGCAGGCGCTGTCGATCGCGCTGCACAAGCCGAACGTGTATATCGATCTGTCGGGCTGGTCGCCGAAGTACTTTTCGCCCGAGCTGGTCAAATATGCGAACACGCTGTTGCGCAACAAGGTGCTGTTCGCATCCGACTTCCCACTGATCCGCCCGGACCGCTGGCTCGAAGACTTCGATACGCTCGACATCAAGCCCGAAGTAAAGCCGCTCGTTCTGAAGGAGAACGCCGTCAGATTGCTTGATCTGCGGGCCCGAGGCACGACGAATCACGAATGACACATGAAAAATGGCCCGGCGCGAAAACGCCGGGCCAGTTGGGTCCATCAACGAAGAGTTAGCGTTTCGCGGCGTTGGAGCGAATGACGAGCAATGCTGTAATCGCCGCGACGATCGTCACCGGCACGCTCGCGCCGATGACGAGCGCCGAGCTCTTTCCCATCGCAAGCAATTGCCCGGCGGCTACGGGGCCGACAATCGAGCCGACGCGTCCCACCGCCACCGCGGCGCCGACTCCCGTACCCCGCACGCTGGTCGGATAGCTGGCGGCGGACAGCGAATACAGCATCGACTGCGCACCGACGACGCCCATTCCGGCAAACAGCACGGCGACGGACAGTGTCTCGATGCTGGCGACTTGCGAAAGCGCGACCAATGCACCGACGATGCACGCGTAGATTGCCATGACTGACAGGCCTTGTCTGAAGCGGTCCATCAGCAGACCGATGCCGAGTACGCCGATCACACTGCCGACGTTGAAAAAGATCTGGGCAATCCCGGCCTGCGAACGGCTCATGCCGCGCCCCACGGTCAACGAAGGCAGCCAGTTCAGCAGGAAGTAAAGAACGATCAGCGTGCAGAAGAAGCTGATCCAGATACCGATCGTCGCGGCGGCACGCCCCTCGCCGAACAGGACTTCACGCGTCGAAAGGAGCGGCTTGTCCGCCGTCGTGAATTCCCGCGATTCGGTGGCGAATTCGCGCGACTCAGGCAGCAATGCCATCAGCAGCGGAATGATGATCAGCGGTCCGACTCCGCCCACGTAGAAGATATGACGCCACGCAGTAGCACCCGCGCTCAGTACGGCGATCAATGCGGCAAGCGCGCCGCCGAGCGGCATACCGCAATACATGACGCTAACCGCGGTGTTGCGGTGACGCGCATCGACCGCCTCGGACGACAACGCGATCAGGTTCGGCATCGCGCCGCCGAGCCCGATTCCCGTCAGCACGCGAGCAATCAGCAGACTTTCGAAACTCCAGACTTGCGCGGTCGCAATCGAGAAGATGCCGAAAATCGCCATCGAGATCATCAGAACGCGCTTGCGGCCGATCCGGTCGGCGAGTCTGCCACCGATCATCGCGCCCGGCAAAAGCCCCAACATGCCGGCGCTAAAAGCGAGCCCCAACTGGCTGACCGACAAGCCGAACTCGTGCGCCATTCGAGGCGCCGCAACGCCAGTGGACTGCAGGTCGATACCCTCCAGCACCGCGACGAGAAAGCACAATGCCAACGTTAGTGCAGTACTGGAGCCCACCGCACTCGACCGATTAGCAACACTTGACATGACGTCTCCTTCATCTTTGATTGAATTGCCAGAGACGAGCCACGCTTCGTTCTTCGACGAAGCGGCCATGGGAAGGAGAAGATTTCTGACAATGATCTCGCGCCACTTATCAGAATCCTTCCCACAGCGTCCCCGGAATTGATGATGAGTCTAGTATCAGGAGACCTGATATTGAAAGTAGAATATGATATGCCTGGTAGAAACACCTAAGGCAACCTGATAATGATCAAGACAATGGAGAAGCGGCGAACGCCCCTTGCCAAACAGGCCGGTTCAACGAAAACCGGTGCGCCACCTTCCCGCGTTTCCTATGTGGTCGGCCAACTCGACCGCCTGCTCAAACGCAGTTTGATCGATGTACTGGGTGAATTCGGGCTGACCTTGCCTCAGTTCACCGCGCTCTCCGTCATCAGCGCCAGCGGCGCGATGACCAATGCGAAACTCGCCGAACGCTCGTTCATTACGCCGCAGTCGGCCAACGAAGTTGTCAAGACGATGGAAGCCAACGGTTGGGTCGGACGCGTGGGGCATCCTACCCACGGTCGACTGATTCATCTGTTTCTGACCGACGAAGGGCGTCGGGTACTGCAGGAATGCGATTCGGCGATCGACGCGCTCGAAGCGTCCATGCTGGACGGAGTAACGGAAATCCCGGTCGATACGCTGCGCAAGGTGCTGCAGCGATGTGTGTCGAATCTGCGCGGTTGAATGGACGTTCCCAATGATAAAAGAGTCGCACTCGAATGGAGCGCGACTCTTTTTCTTTGCTCCACCTACCGCGATCGTCTGCCGCATTCGGGCTGAATTCCGTTCAGCTCAGTGAAATCCCTGGTCGGCATTTAGCCGCGTATTACCTGGCCCACTGCGTCGATCGCTATATTGCTTCTCAACGGCCGCCGCCTTCACACCGCGATAGCGCGTCCGCCTCGCCATTTCCCACCCCATTCGAGAGGAGACGAAGCATGTCAAAGCGAATTCTTATCATCGCCGGCGATTTCGTCGAAGATTATGAGCTGATGGTGCCGTTTCAGGCACTGGCGGCAGTCGGGCATTCGGTGGACGTCGTCGCGCCCGACAAGCGCGCGGGCGACGCGATTCGCACCGCAATCCACGACTTCGAAGGCGATCAGACCTACACCGAAAAGCGTGGCCATAACTTCACGCTGAACGCCGATTTCGCGTCGGTGAACCCCGCGCAATATGACGCGCTGCTCGTGCCCGGCGGCCGCGCCCCCGAATATCTGCGGCTCAACGACGAGGTGATCGGCTGGGTGCGCCAATTCGCCGAAGCGAAGAAGCCGATTGCCGCGGTCTGCCACGGCGCGCAACTGCTGGCTGCGGCAGGTGTGATCGAAGGCCGGCGCATCTCGGCGTATCCGGCCTGCGCGCCCGAAGTGAAGCTCGCGGGCGCGCAGTACGTGGCGCTCGACTGGCCTGATGCGATCACGGACGAGAACTTCGTCACCGCGCCCGCATGGACCTCGCACGTGAACTGGCTTGCGCAGTTCCTTGCGCTGCTGGGCACGCGCATCGCGCATTGAAGGAGCGCGCCTCGACCGAGGCGCGGCATCGCGGGCGACCAACCGTGTTACGCTCGATCACGACGGCATGAGCGCCCGCGCCGCGCGCTTCGCGTCCTGCGACGTCATCATTCGCGAGAAAGGCTGAACGTATGTGCAACGTCTATGTCAACGCTGATCCGATCCTCTACGAGTCGCGTACGCGCGCGCTGCGCATTCATGGCGTCGTGACCACGGTGAGGCTCGAAAATCTCTTCTGGGACGTGCTTCGGGAAATCGCCAACCGCGAGAACGTGACGACGACCCAGTTCGTCGTGAAGCTTCACGACGAACTGGTCGCCTTGCGCGGCGAAGAGCCGTTGAATTTCGCGTCTTTTTTGCGCGTGTGCTGTTTGCGCTATCTATCGACGAGCGCCGCCCGCAACGAGGCCGCTGGCGACGTGCCGCTCAACGCCCCGTTTCAACCCAGAGTCGTGAAGACGGCTGTTTGACGGATTCGGTCGCCTGGCGGTCGCCACAGTTGGCTAGCGCGGTGCGGTCCAGTCACGCGACGTACTGTCTCGACGCGTCAGTCAACCGACGCATCGCAGGCGCAATCAAGGGAAGCCGCCGTGGCCGGTCGTTCCAGTACAGCAAGCCGTTGCAGTGCCACGAGGCCCAGTAGCGCGAGTCCAAGTCCCAGCGTGAAGTCAGCGTGAACGCCCGCACGGTCGACAATGGTGCCCCCCACTGCCGAGCCCACCGCAATCGCCACCTGGATGATGCTAACGAACATGGCCGACCCCGCTTCGGGCAGGTCTGTCGTGCCGCGCTGAATCCACACGCTGAAGCAAAGCGGAAGCGCTCCGAACGCGATTCCCCACAGCAGCATCCCCGCGGTCTCGCCGATCGGCGAATGTTCGAGCAGCAACATCGACGACAACGCGCCCAATAGCAGCAGAACCATCGCGGCGACGGATTTCTTTAGATGGTCCGAAATCACCATCGATGTCAACGCATTGGAGAAGAAGCCGATCAGACCGAATCCGAACAGCAACAGCGTGATGGCGCTCAACGAGAAGTCGTGTTCGAGCAGCGGCGCAATATACGTGTAGGTCGAGAAATGCGCGCCGAAGACGAGCGCGACCATCACCATGCTCAACCTCGTATGAGGCCGGCCAAGCAGGGTTTTGAAATCTGCGATCCGCAACGCCGATGCCGACGGCAACGAAGGCACGAGGAACGCCTGCGCCAGTAAGGCGAGCGACACGAGGCCCGCGGTGGCGGCAAACGCCATGCGCCACGATGCAAACGATGCGATGAACGTCCCGAGCGGCACGCCGATCACGGTTGCGCAGGTCACGCCGGTCAGAATGGTCGCGGTCGCTTTGGCGGCATCCTTTGCTTGCACGAGTCGAGGAGCCGCCGCCGTCGCCAGAGTCCAGAAGCCACCCAGCGCGCCGCCAAGCAGAGCCCGTCCTACGAGCATGATCGCGAGGTTCGGTGCGATGGCACACACGACGTTCGCGATCAACAGTACCGCAGTGAGGAGCAGGAAAACGTACCGGCGGTCCATGCGGCCCGCGCTGACTATCAGCGTAGGCGCCGATATCGCGGCCATCACGCCGGGCGTGGTGACCATGAGGCCAGCGACACCGGTCGACACGCCGAGGTCGTGTGCGATTTGTGGCAACAGCCCGACAGGCAAAAACTCGGCCGTGACGAAGGCGAATGCGCTTACCGCTACCGCTATGACGGAGAGCCATTGACCCGCGGAGGTTGAATGTCCTTCCAACGATGCCGGGATTGCAGGTGTATCGATTTGCATGACGACCTTGATGCCAGATTGAAGTCTCGTACTTTAGGCTGGGCCTCGTGTGGGAAAAAGAGTCGTCCGATGAAAAGACTAGAAGGTGTGGCTGAACAATGCCTCTGCGGCGATATCTCGCTATGAGTCAGCTAGTCTCGCGAAACGACCCGTACGGCTCTTCCATATACGTCGGCACGGAAGCGTTCGCCATCAGCAAGGTGATGCGCATTGGCCAAACCATCGACTTCCAGTCCCCTGATTATCAGCGCGCCCTCCATGCGCTAGAAAAATCATATTTCGGGAAAGAGAACCGCCCCAATATGCCGATTGCATCTATAGGCGCCTCGTTGGGCGCGGAATTGCTCATCGAGTTCGATACGGTGGATGTCGTGACGGATCTACTCTGAACAGCAAGGGTGAGCGTCTTGTCGGGCCGCCGCCTTTCGCTAAACGGATAAAACACAGATTAATGAACGCGTCACACGCCAATTAATAAAGACCGCTCATCTCCCGCCAGGAAATTGCAAATTTCAGGCGTTCCCGTCCGAAATCGTCTTGTCTTGCAATCTGCGCTCAGTAACATATGCTCTTTTTCAGAGCGCTTTCCGGGTCCTTTTTCCGGGACCACGGTACGAAGGGTTGCGCACGGGTGCGAGGCGGCCCGGCAAACGCAAACAGTGCCGTCGGAGCGCGCCTGACGTTTCTCCATTCATCCCGGTCGAGGCTGCGCGGGCGCACACGGGCGACGTGCGCGACCTTGTTGGGTTTCCCGAGTTTTTGTCACCGACGCTTTTGTAACGTGCGCCGCTCACAAGTGGGTGAGCGGCAATGGTGCCGACCGCACGTGTGAATGTCGCGCCCATGCGGCTCGAGTCGGGCCACCTGAGGCGAGCGTCAATGTACAAGGAGTCCTGGCGATGAAAGCTCCTCAGCGTCCTCAGCGCATCGGGTTGATGGCGCCACTGTCGGGCGTACTGGTTCCTCTCGAGAGCGTGCCCGATCCGGTCTTCGCCCAGAAGATGGTCGGCGATGGCGTGTCGATCGATCCGACCTCGGATGAACTGCTGTCGCCGCTTACCGGCAAGGTCACGCAACTCCATAGCTCTGGCCACGCCACGACGATCACCGCCGACAACGGTCTGCAAGTGCTGCTGCACATCGGGCTCGACACCGTGCTGCTGCGCGGCGAGGGCTTCATGCCGTTGGTCAAGGAAGGCGACGCCGTCGCGACGGGCACGCCGCTGATCCGCTTCGACCCAATCGCGGTCGGCGCAAAAGCAACCAGCCTGCTCACGCAAATGGTGATCGCCAATGGCGATCTCGTCACGCGCTACGTTGCCGCGAAAGGGCTCGTCGTCGCCGGCACCGACGTCGCGCTGTACGTCGAGCTGGTCGGCAGCATGGAGGACAAGGACACGGCCAGCGCCACCGGCGCGATCTTCTCCGACGAGATCACGCTGCCGAATCCAGCGGGCCTGCATGCACGGCCCGCCGCGGTCGTCGCGGTCGAGGCGAAGAAATTCAAGTCCGAGATCCGGCAGCTGCGCGGCGATGCCAGCGCAAATGCCAAGTCCGTCGTCGCGATCATGGGGCTCGCAACGAAGTTCGGCGACAAGCTGCGCGTCGAGGCCCGCGGTCCCGACGCGGCGGAGGCGGCCAGCACCGTCGCGCGTCTGCTTGGCGAGGGATCGGGCGAAAAGCCCGGCGATGCGCCCACACCCGCGGCGGCTGTGAAAGTCGGCGTCATGATCGAAGTCCCCGCGGCCGCGCTGATCGCCGAGCCGCTCGCACGCGAAGTCGACTTCTTCTCGATCGGCACGAACGATCTCACGCAATACACGCTCGTGATGGACCGCGGCCATCCGCAACTCGCGAAGCAGGCCGACGCGCTGCACCCGGCGGTGTTGCGTCTGATCGGCATGACGGTCGACGGTGCGCACAAGCATGGCAAATGGGTCGGCATTTGCGGCGGTTGCGTGTCGAGCTATCGGACGCGTCGCGCATCGACGCGGCCGCATTGAAAGCGGCGGGCGTGGTCGCGACGCAAGCGTTGAAGAACGGCGCACTCGATCTGATCGTGGGCCTCGGCTCGGGCAACCTCGCAGGCGCAACGCGATAGCAGCAACGAGTATCGTCAGCAACTGCCGCGCGTCGAACGCGAGGCCAGCCGGTGGAAGCGCTCAGTCGCGTTGCTTTGTCCACCTATAGGAGGCGGCATGGAAGCAGCCAGAACTTTCCTCGAAACTCAGCCGCTGTTCGCGCTTTTTCTGACCATCGCGCTCGGCTACCTGGTCGGCGAAATCACTATCAAGGGCGTGGCTCTAGGCTCGGGGGCCGTGCTGTTCGTTGGACTGGCGCTCGGCGCGTTCGCGCCGAAATCCGCGCCGCCGGCGTTGCTGGGCACGCTCGGTCTGCTGCTGTTTCTGTATGGCATCGGCATTCAGTACGGCGCGCAGTTCTTCCGCGGACTCACGAGCCGGGAAGGCATGAAGGCCAACGCGGCCGCATGTCTGGGCGTGATCGTTTCGGGTCTGGTGGCGTGCGCCTTCATCCATTTCGGCATCACGCTCGCCGATGCGCTCGGCATGTTCGCCGGCAGCGGCACCAGCACGGCGAGCCTGCAGGTTGCCATCGCATCGATGAAAAGCAGCGATGCCGCCGTGGCTTATAGCGTCACCTATCCGTTCGGCGTGGCCGGGCCGATCCTATTCCTCTATGTGCTGAACTCGGTCCTGAAAGCCAAAATACCGAAACCGCCCGCGAAGTTGCTGGAGACCGCGGAAATCGCGCTGCGCAATGCCAGTCTGTTCGGTCTCAAGCTGTCGGAGCTCTCGACTCGCCTGCCTGCCGGCGTGGTGATCGCGGCCGTGCGGCGCGCGCATCACAATCAGCTGCCCAGCGACGACTTCACGCTGCGCGCCGACGACGTCCTCCTTGCCACCGCCACCGAGCGCCGCCCGCTCGACGAAGCAACGGCGCTCTGCGGCGAGCTACAGCCCGGGCGTATCTCGAGTCATCGGGAAGACCTGGACTATATGCGCGTGTTCGCGTCGAGTCCGTCGGTCGTCGGCACGGCGCTCGGCAATCTGCGCTTTCCGGATGGCGTGAACTGCGCGGTCGCGCACGTGCGGCGCGGCGACGCCGATCTACTGTCGACGCCAGAGCTCATTCTCGAAGCTGGCGACCGCGTCGGCCTGCTCGTCAGTAGCGCGCATCGCGCGAGGGTCCGCGCGTTTTTCGGCGATTCGATCAAGGGCACGGCCGACCTCAGTTTCATCTGTCTGGGCATCGGCGCGGCAGCGGGGCTGCTGGTCGGCGCGATCCCGCTGCGCGCGCCCGGTCTCGGCGTGTTCAGCCTGGGTCTCGCGGCGTTGCTACTGGTCGCGCTGTGCCTCGGCAAGGCGCGCCGCAGCGGACCGTTCGTGTGGGTGATGCCGCTCTCTGCAAATCTCGTGCTGCGCAATCTCGGGCTGACGATTTTTCTCGCGCAGGTGGGCCTGTCTTGCGGACCGAAGTTCGTCGCGACCGTCGGCACCGCCGGACCGCTGCTGCTGCTTTATGGCGTGATCACGCTGCTGGTGCTCGTCGGCGTCACGGCTGTGTGCTGCCTGTGGGTCTTCAGACTGTCTTTCGATACATCGGTCGGCGTGATCTGCGGGGCCACCGGCAATCCCGCGATTCTCGCCTTCGCCAACCGCATCGCGCCGACGGATCAGCCCGACGTCATGTACGCGATGATTTTTCCGTCGATGACCATCGTCAAGGTGCTTTTCGTGCAGATCGCCATCGCGATCGCAGCCGGCTAGGCGAGACCGTTATCGCGACCTGCCGCTGTTCGACCCTAAAGCTTCCGTCATCGTAGACAGCGGCGAACCGCGGAGCGGCGGACAGCCGCAGACTTCCGCGAATATCAGGAACGCCGCTTGCGCCACCTGGAGCCGCGCGACGTAGTCTGGGACCATGATGCGGACGGCTCGGCGATGGAGGCTAGATGAAAGGACGGGTGGCGAGTGCAGGCGTGGCCGTTGTTCTGGTTGCCCTCATGGCCGCATACGGCGGACCCACCGCGCATGCTGGGGAGCCCGCGCCGGTTGCCGTGACCGCGCCCTTCGCGGCCGGCAGCGATACCGCGGCCGCGGCGCGCGGCGCGAAGCTCGCGGCCGTTGGCAATTGCGTCGCGTGCCACACCGCGACGGGCGGCCTGCCGCTCGCGGGCGGACTGCCACTGCGAACACCCTTCGGCATCATTTACTCGACCAACATCACCCCGGACAACGAGACGGGTATCGGGGGCTGGTCGCTCGACGCGTTCGCGCGCGCGATGCGGCGCGGCGTGTCCAGCGACGGCCATCTGCTCTATCCCGCGTTCCCCTATCCGCACTTCACGCACATCAGCGATGCCGATATGGGCTCGCTGTATGCGTGGCTGATGAGCCGCGCTCCCGTCAAGGCGCCTGCGCCGCACAACGAGCTGATCTTCCCGCTCGGCTTCAGGCCCCTCATCGCCGTGTGGAATCTTTTTTACCTGCATACCGGTACCGAAGCAGCGCCGGCCCCGCCCGAAGCGCCGGACGTCGCACGCGGACGATACCTGGTCGAAAGCCTCGGTCATTGCGGTGCGTGCCACACGCCGCTCGACCGCCTCGGTGCCGAGCGCCGCGACCGCGCGCTGCAAGGCGGCACGATCGACGGATGGGATGCACCCGCGCTGACGGACCTCGCTTCACGCCCCACGCCCTGGACGCAGGCACAGCTCGTCAGCTATCTGCGCACGGGCCTCGCGAGCGCCCATGGGGCGGCGGCGGGTCCGATGCGCCCCGTCACGCGCATGCTCGCCGACGCGTCCGCCTCCGACGTAGAGGCGATTGCCGCGTATCTGCTGGCGTTGCCGTCCGGGGGCCCAGGCATGCCGGAGCATCCGGTCGCCTCGCCCTCCGCTTCCGCCGCGCCCGTGTCCACCGCGCCCGGCGGCGGCGCGAATCTATTCTCCGCGGCCTGCGCATCGTGCCATGCCGAAGGCGCGCCGATGTCGAGCGGGGGCGCTCGACCGTCGCTGTCCCTTTCCACGGCCGTCAACGCCGACAGCCCACGCAACATGGTCCGTATCATCCTCGATGGAATCGACTGGCACGAAAGCGATAGCGCGCCCTTCATGCCATCATTCGCCAACACATTCACGGATGCCCAGATAGCGGAGCTCGCCAACTACACGCGCGAACGCTTCACCGCACGCGACGCGTGGCCCTCGCTCGACGCCGGCGCGGTCGCGCATTTTCGCAAGGACGGCCTGCCACGATGATCACGCTCAACGTCAACGGAGTCAGTCATACGGTCGATGTCGACCCGTCAACGCCGCTGCTCTACGTGCTGCGCAACCAGTTGCAGCTCGATGGCGCGAAGTTCGGCTGCGGTCTCGGTCAATGCGGCGCATGCACGGTCAGCATCGGCGGCGAGCCGGTGTTCTCGTGCCTCATGCCGGTCGTGGCCGTTGGCGACCGGCCAGTGCGAACCGTCGAAGGACTTGGCAGCGCGGAACATCCGGGACCACTTCAGCAAGCCTTCATTGACGAGCAAGCCGCGCAATGCGGCTATTGCATCGCCGGTATGATCATGCGCGCGCACACGCTGCTGGAGCGAATCCCGCACCCAGGCGATGAACAGATCCGCCGCTACATGCAGCCGAACCTGTGCCGCTGCGGCACGCACATGCGCATTCTCGCGGCGATCCGGCAAGTCGCGACGGGTTCGCCGCGAACGGACGAGGGAGCGCAGTCGTGAGCGACGGCCGCCCGTCCTCCGTCGCTCACGGCAGCGGCCCCGATGACCCCGCACGGCGCCGCTTCCTCGTTGGCGGCTCGCTGATGGTGAGCTTCGCGATCGTGCCCGGCATGGCCGCGCTTGCGCAAACCACCACCGAAGCAGGCACCTTCAACGCGAGCGCCCCGAAGCTGCCGGGCAGTCTCAAGAGCACGCCGTTGCTCGATGCGTGGATCAAGGTCGCCCCTGACGGCCACGTGAGCGTATTCACGGGCAAGGCGGAGCTTGGCACGGGCATTCGCACCGCGCTGCTGCAGGTCGCCGCGGAAGAGCTGGATCTCGCGCCTCATGCGATCGAGCTGATCACCGCCGACACCGCCGCAACGCCGAACGAAGGCTACACCGCAGGCAGTCACACGATGGCGGACAGCGGCACCGCGATCCTCAACGCCGCCGCTCAGGTACGCGCGCTGCTGGTCGCGAGCGCGGCGTCGCAGTTGGGCGTCGACGCAGCGGTCCTGACGACGCGCGACGGCGCCGTCATTGCCGCCGACGGAAGACGCATGAGCTACGGCGAAGCCGTGCAATACGCGGACCTCCATCAGAACGCGCAGCCCGACGCGCCGAAAAAGCCGCCATCGGCCTACGCGCTGATTGGCCATATGCTGCCGCGCGTGGATATCCCGGGCAAGGTGACGGGCGGCGCGAGCTACGTCCAGGACCTGCGGCCGCACGGCATGCTGCATGCCCGCGTGGTGCGGCCGCCGTCTTATGGCGCGAGCCTCGTCGCAGTCGATAGCGGGCGCGTCGAAGCGCTGCCCGGCGTCATCAAGGTCGTGCGCAACGGCAACTACCTCGCGGTGGTCGCCGACGACGAATGGCGCGCGATCCTCGCGATGCGTGAGCTTGCGCTTGCCGCGCAATGGCAGGCCGGGCCGCCGCTGCCCGATCCGGCGAACGTTCACGCGCTGCTGATGAGTCTGCCTTCACAGGAAATCGCGGTGGCCGATCAGGGCGCAGCGACGGGCGCGGCCGCGCCTGTGGCAACGCTGCGGGCGCGCTATTCGAGGCCGTATCTGACGCATGGCTCGATTGGGCCATCGTGCGCTGTCGCGCAGCTCGACAACGATGTGATGACCGTGTGGACGCACACGCAAGGCGTCTATCCGCTGCGTGCGGGCATCGCCGAAATGCTCGCGATGCCACCCGACAAGGTGCGCTGCGTGCATGTGGAAGGTTCGGGCTGCTACGGACACAACGGCGCGGACGATGTCGCGGCCGACGCCGCCCTCGTTGCACGCGAGCTGCCTGGCCGCCCGGTGCGCGTGCAATTGATGCGCGAACAGGAACACATGTGGGAGCCGTTCGGCCCTGCCATGACAGTCGAGGCGAATGCAACGCTCGATTCGGCAGGCACGCTTGCCGACTGGCGTTACGAGCTATGGAGCAACACGCATAACAACCGCATCGAGAATGCGGGCCGCCTGTTGCCCGCGCAGCTCCTTGCGCAACCGTTCACCCCCGCGCCGCCGAAGCCGATTCCGATGCCGGAAGGCGGAGGCGACCGCAACAGCATTCCGCTTTACCGCGTGCCCAGCCTGCACGTACAGCATCATTTCGTGCCGACGATGCCGATACGCGTCTCTGCCATGCGCTCGCTCGGCGCGCACATGAACGTGTTCGCGATCGAGAGCTTCATCGACGAGCTCGCCAGAGCCGCGCACGCCGACCCCGTGGCGTTTCGCCTCAAACATCTCGATGATCCGCGCGCGCATGGCGTCATTAGCGCCGTAGTCGATCAATTCGGCTGGCGAGCCCGCAGCGCGCGAACGGGCGACTCGAGCCCGCGCTCGCACGGTACCGGCTTTGCGTTTGCCCAATACAAGAACCTGATGGCCTACCTTGCCGTCGCGATGGACGTGACGGTCATGCGCGATACCGGCGAGCTCAGCATCGAGCGTGTCGTAGCAGCCGTCGATTGCGGACAGATCGTCAATCCGGACGGCGTGCGCAATCAGATCGAAGGCGGCATTTTGCAAACCACGAGTTGGACGCTCTATGAAGAAACGCATTTCGACCCGCAACGCATCACGAGCTATGACTGGAGCACTTATCCGATCATGCGTTTCTCGTCCGTACCCAAACGCGTGGACGTGCTGTTGATCGACCGGCCGGGCCTGCCATTCCTCGGGGTCGGAGAAGCGGCGCAAGGCCCGGCCGCCGCGGCGCTCGCGAATGCGATCGACGACGCGACCGGTGTGCGGATCCGCGACTTGCCGTTGCTCGGGACGAAGGGGAAGAACGTGCTCAAGGCATGAGGCTTTCGTTCCGCAAAAGTACAGATACTGGCGTGTAAAAGCCAAATAAGCCTATGGCTGGGTCAAACGAACGCGACGCGCGCGACCTTCGGCGCGGCGTCGGGACCGCGCTCAGTGGGTGGACGGAAACGCGAACGTCGCACGCGCGCTGCCATTGCCGCGGACGTTCACGGTCTCCCTTCTGGTCACGCTGCCGTAAGTGGCGTTGACCGTATAGCGCCCTTGAGGCAGCCGCACGAGCATGTACGGCCCCTTCGACGTGGCCTCGAACACGGCCGCGCCGCCAGCCTTGGCAATCTTCACCTGGACGTCGGCCACATAGCTCGCCCCGGGACCGGTGAACTGCAGAGACAACGGCCACTGCCTTCGTGCCTGCCGCAGCGCAGTCGACTCGTCGCGACCGACTCCGCCGGTCACGAACGATATGTCGCCCTGCTGCTGCGTCTCTGGCATGCCGGTCCTATGCATCTCGCTGGCGCTCTGCGGAGCAGCCGTCTGCGACACCGCGACGCCTGCCTGAGCCAGTGTGAACGCCGCGGTGAGCATCATGGACGCGATCCGGGGAGCGTTTCGTTGCATTTTCATCTTGACTGCTCCTTACAGTATTGCCGACGGTTCGTCGGACGGAAGAACGCTTGCAATAGGTTGGAAACACATCGCGCGCCGGGTATCGGCCACGAGCGAGGGTGCCTGACGACTCGAGTAAGAATACCCGTCAATTCTGTTTGGCGTCTTCATGGACCGGAGTTGGGGGGCCGCCTGCCGTTGAGGTCCCGGCTTGGGCTGGAGGGACGCGTGGCATGCGGATACCCGCGTAGGCGATCGCCACCGTCAGCAGCGGACTTACCATGCAAAATACGGCATAGGGCGCATAGCTGAGCGTCGGCACGCCAAGGGTCACTGCCATAAACGCGCCGCAACTGTTCCAGGGGATCAGCGCGCCTGTGGTCGTGGCCGAATCACCAACGGAACGCGATAACACGATGGGCGCGTAGCCGCGTGCCGCGAATGCATTTCTGAACATCCGGGCCGGCAGCACGGCTGCGATGAACTGGTCTGCCGTAACGATGTTCGTCGCGATGGTCGCCAGGACCAGGGAGCCGACCAGCGCCCCACCGCTCCTGGCCCAACCGACTACCGGAGCAATGAGGCGTTCTATCGCACCGCACTTCTCGACCACCCCTCCGAATGCCAGTGCCGTGATGATCAGCCAGATAGTATTCAACATGCTGTCCATACCGCCGCGAGTGAGGAGCGTATCAAGCACTGGATTTCCAGTCGTGGACCTGTAGCCGCTCCCAAGCGCAAGCCATACGCCTTTGAGCATCGCAATCGGGATCGGCACGCCCTCTCGCGCGGCGGCAAATGCGAGGACTCGCGCTGGCTCGACGAAAACGGCAACCACGCTACCCGCCAATGCGCCAAGAAAGATGGTGGTAAATGGCGGAAGCCGGAACAGCGTCAGCACGACGACAAGAATGAGCGGCAGGAACAGCACGGGCGATATGTAGAATGCGCTCTGCATTGCAGCAACCTCCGCGCTCGCATCGAAGGCGCCCGGGCGGCGAAGCAGATAAAACACGGCCAGCGTGATGACAATCGCGACGAGTGATGTCAGCAGCGTCTCGCGCACGTGTTGATACAGATTGGCACCCGCGGCAGCGGCCGCAAGATTCGCGGTGTCCGAGAGCGGCGAAGATTTGTCGCCGAAATAAGCGCCGGAAATCACCGCACCGGCCGTTATGGCGGGGCTCAGGCCCATGCTCTGCGCAATGCCCATCAGGCCGATTCCGATCGTACCCGCGACAGTCCACGAGGTCCCAATGGCGAACGAGATCACCGCGCAGATTCCAGCCGCCGTGACGTAAAAGTAGTCCGGGCTCAGCAATTTCAGCCCGTAATAGACCATCGCGACGATCGTGCCGCTGAGCGCCCACGTGCCGATCAGCGCGCCGACTGCGAACAGGATGAGAATCGCGCCAATACCGGAACTGACACTGGCATTCGCGGCCTCGCCCAGCGAAGCGAGCGAATGACCGCGACGCCAACCGACAAATACGGCCAGCATGGTCGCCACGACGAGTGCCACCTGGTTCGGCCCGTTCGCACCACCATCGCCGAACAGGTAGAAGGACAGACTGACGAGAAAGACGAGGCCAGCGATCGGTATCAGTGCTTCGAGCATCGTGACCGGCTGGGGTGACTCGCTCCGCTTCATCGCCACGCTCCGTTCGTTTGCCGGGTAGCCCAAACGTTGCCATCCAGACCGCCCGGTAGCCGGTGAATCATCGAAACATGCGCGAACGGCTGCTTTGTTGATTCGATGTCACGGTGCAGACGTGCGGCCCCCCGGTCCTGCGACTCGGCAATGGCAGCTCCGGCGGGCTCGCCGTTGCTTAAATCATAGGAAAGAATCGTTGCCGCGTGAAGAATCGCAGGATTCGTGCCGAACATCCCAGTTGAGCGAAGCCCGTGCCGGGAGCCAGCGTCGCGGCGCTGGCAAGCAACGAAACTGTCAATGCAGTGTGTTTCGGACAGAATGGACAAGACCTCATGGGACACCCATATTTCGTTTGCGCAACCAAGGGTGAATAGCCTCGTATTCCAGGTCGAAAATTTCAATCCGGCACTGCGATCTCATTCAGATCGAATATCGAACCGATCACGCGATACTGTACAAACGTAGTTCCCTGCATTTACGTGCAAGGCCGGAGCGAATTCTTTTGCCGCAGAGTCGTGACCGGCCGCAGACATAAACGGTATTGCGGACTCCCTTCCGACTGCAAGTCCAAGGCTTGCCACCGCTACACAACCCAGCCGAGGTTTCAACTTTTCATAACCGATCGTGGTTATTCATGCCTTGCAAGGATTATGGTTTTTCGTTAATTAACTGTGCGATGATTGTGTGGGTCTACCTCGCGTAGACAGAACAACGACGGAAGAATCCGACACTAATTCGAGAAAAAACGACCGTTTTTTCACCAGGCAGAAGTGAATATCCATCGGGTAACCGCAAAATTCTAGGTCAGTGAAATCCCATTTTCAATGATCCGCGGCGGCAGAAAAACTCGAACTCGCCAATCGTTCCGACCAGTAACAACTGGCCGGTTTCAATGGCACGATTCATTTGGCATAAAGCGGCCTGATCGGGTTAATCGGCCGTCCCGCGAATTTTGTCGGCGGCGCATCCGCGTTCGCAGCGAGGAACTCCTGTGATCGCTGACATGACCCAAGCCGTCACCAAAACACCAAATCGATTAACTTTCAGACGGAAGTTTTATGATTATCCGGTTCAAGTCGATGACTCTCACCGGTCGACGTATCCAATATAGTCAACGGGGTGCGGCGGACTTGCGCTACTGCTTTGGTAAGAGCAAAGCGGGCGAGCGCAATGCCGCAACCATGTCGCCCGACCGCCCACGTGTTGGACGGAGACTGTAGTCGAACAGGCAGCGAGCGCTGCTAGGTATGCCGCTTGCGAGACCCAGTAGGATCCTTCCACCATGTCGTGTCATGTCCACCGTACTGCTCATCGACGATGACCTTGAAAACCGATGCGCGCTGCAACTGGCATTGGAGAGTCGCGGACACCGTGTTGTGCTCGCGGAGAACGGTTGGGACGCACTGCAGAAGGCCCACACGGATTTTCCGGAACTCGTTATCACCGATTTGGAGATGCCGGAAATGGACGGCAAGGAGCTTTGCCGGCGTCTGAAGTGTCAGGCGGTGTTTTCCGGCTTACCGGTGGTGCTGCTGTCGGCTATGCCGGAACCTACGGGAGAGTTTCGCTGCTGGACAGCGTTCCTGCGAAAGCCGGCCTCGATAGCGGCGTTGCTTGACACCGTCGACAGGTTCATTGCAGCGCGCCTGACCTATGCGCGGGCGCCACGCGACTCCGAGTACCCCGCCGCGGCGCGCTGGCGAGCCATCGATTCGCGATGCTGGCCCTAAGCCCAAGCTGTCGGCATGCCAAGCCACAGGTTACACACGCAGCCAGGCGGTGTTTGCTGGACGGCCGGTCCCGTTCTTAGCGGATGGCCTGCAAAGCGGCGAGATTGCTCAAACCCGGGTTGGGCCATCCACCTGGGTTTTCAGATTTGACTGGAATGATGCAACGGTCGTGACCCATCACATCGTCAGCAATGAGCCCGTACGGGAACCGTCGCTACAGAGCAGCGCCTACACGCTGACACAAGGTAAAAGATGGCAAGAGATTTCGATCCCCTTCTCGCGGGCGGCAACAGCGCACGCTTATTGTTCGCCACTTCCTCCGGGCATGCGTCATGCTGCACGCAGGTCAGAGATGGAAAAGCAGGTCCGAACGGGAGACGATCATGAAGTTGATAATGGCAGGAATCAGCGCAATTTCCATCATCGCTAGCGCTTGCGCATTTGCGCAGACCAACACCGGCAACGCTGCGCCAGCACACCGCGATACTCAAAACGCGCAGCCGGGTGCCGCTGGCCAGAGCATGGGCCGTGCTGCGGACGCCGGCAACAGCAAGCCCGCCAGTGGCACATTGATGCAGAAGCGTGAGCAGGCGATGTCGCCTCAAGGCGCGTCAAACTCGAACGCAACTGGCGCGATGAAACAATGATGGCGACGCGAGACCCCCATGGCGGCGACTGACACCTTGGTTCTTCCCGCTTCAGCCGTTGCGATCCTTGCTGCGCGGTCGGGCACTTCCAGGCCGAATGCCGTGAGCCGGAGTTCGTCCGCGCAACTCCATCCTGGTCTGATATGACGGCGAAGCGTGCACGCGCGCGTTTTCTCGATGAGATCTGACCGGGTTCTAATGATCGAGGCTGATCGCGCGCATGGAGCAGCACGAACCGAATAGGTAATCGGGGCGCGCACCCTTGCTATTGCCACGATGCCGCGGATTTGCTTCATGCAGTCGTGGTCGGTCTGTGAGGACCGGCGGTGGAATAGGCGCGTCTCGGCAGGTGTAAAACCACCAGCAGATCCCCCGCCCACATAATTCGTGGCATGCCCGTTACCAAGCCTGGCTCGCCTGCTACGCCCGGCGCGGCAGACGTACGGCGAATGCGGTCTCTTCTTTATCTGAGCGCGCCTCGATCGCGCCGTGATGCGCCTTGGCGATTTCGCTCGCGATATACAGCCCGAGCCCAAGGCTGCCTTGCGCGTCCTCGTTGATTTTTCGCTCGGGACCTCGCTGAAGAGGATCAAAGATGCGCTCCAGCAACAGTCCCTCGATGGCTGGTCCGCTATTGCAGACTTCGAAGCGCACCTCGGCCTCGTCGCCAGTCACCACGACGCGCACGGGCGCGTCTCGCGCGCCATATCTGAGCGCATTCAGAACGAGATTGCCGACCAGTTGCTGCAGACGCGGACCGTCCCAGACACCCTGAACGTCACCGTGCACCTCGAGCTCGATCTGCCGGTCTGGATGGACTGCGCGCAACTGGTCCAGCTCATCAGTGAACACGTTCGTCAGATCAACGGGAGCAGGTATGACGTTAATACCTAGCCCGAGCCTTGTTCGGTTGAAATCGCACAGATCATCCAGAAGTGCCTGCATCCGGGCGCCGCTGCGCACCAGACGGGCTGCAGCTTCTGAAACGCGCTCCCCCGCATTGAGCGCGGACAGATAGGAAGCTGTCACCTGGATCGTCTGCAGCGGGCTCCGCATGTCGTGTCCGAGCATCCCAAGCAACAGATTGCGAGCCTGATCGACTTGTGTGCTGAAAAACCCGAGTGATTCGGCCAGCGCCTGATCGATGGCCTCGTTGAAGCGGATGATGTCATCCAGATGAGGCGCATCGGGCTGACACTCATCCATCCACAAACGCAGCACGCTTGCACGCAAAGCGCGGTATTCCGCGGCCAGCTGGTTGATGTTGAAACCGCCTCGAGCGCGCAGGACCGCATGGGATTGCGCAGCTGTCTCCGGCGCATCCGTCAGCCGGGGTGCCCTCCCCAAGGATTTTTCGTGCTGCGCTTCCCTGCTCTGCGAAGTCTGCAAATCCGTCGCTACTGCTTCCAGAATCTGCTGCGCGTGGTCGCGCAACGCGAGGGTGCCCATGTTGCCAGCGGCTGGCAGCAGCGTGGCGGCAAACGCCTCCCACTGCGCCAGAATGGGCTCCATTTCCTGCACGATAAAATCGGACAGTCGCATGCCTACTCCGGCGAAGAAATTGAGGAGATTTTTAGCCGAACCGATATTACGCGTCAGTTCGTCGCGGGATCCATCGGGTTTACACCGTCTTGGACTACCTGGAGGTAGTCCATGAACTCGTAATGAACCGCCTGGATTTTCTGGACAGTGGTGAGCGTTCGTGTCCGGCCTTTCATGAAACGCCACAACGATTCGCCGCACGCCCCTGAGCGGGGAGAACTGGAGCGGCAGGTCGAATCGCTTCGACGCGATATCCGCCAATTGCAGCTTGAACACGACATCCTGGAGAAGACCAATCAATTGCTAAAAGAGACCTGGGCGTCAACCTGCAACTCCTGACCAACCGGGAGAAGGCGTCGCTGGCCGGGGTGGCTCTCACGTATGCGCGACGCGAAGCTGATTCGGTCGATGTCGCGCAAAGGGTGCTCGCCCGACAATGCTGCCCACGCAGTCTCCGACGGCTCTTTCTCTTTAGACCTGACGCTCAGGTGATCCGATGTCCGTATGGCCCCTGCTTTTCGAGTTCTACTCTCTAGGGTACTGTGGCCGTCAAGCGGAGGCACCGGTTTACCAGAACCGACGGGCAAGCGATTGGATCGAAACGCGTGACCAACATCCCGCTGCATCTTCCTCTGATCGCGAATGGCCGGTCTGCACGCCAATCCCTCTCTCGTTGCTTCCGTAGGTGAGACGTCTGTCACCCGAAGCGCGCGTGCAGCCAGTCCTGCGCCCAGTTCTTCGCATAGGCGATCGCGTCTTCGCGTGCGTCGAAGCCTGCCAGATCGCCACTCGAATGAATCTCGTACCCGGTGCCGTCGGCACGGCTGCCGCTGATGCGTGCGTGGGCCATGTACTCGCCGTCGGCCCGCCGGGGGGTCGGGTCGATAACGATCAGGGTGGAATTGAAGCGCATGGTATTCCTTTGGGGTTATCGCTCGATTGCGACTGTCGCAGAGGGGCGTCGAAAAGCGCGATCTAGGTGCTCAGCATGGCCATGATTTGTCCGGCCTCGCGATCCGAATCGCAGCTTTCCATGCCGCGTTCGCATAGAAGCGCACGAATCGACATGAACATCAGAAACGCGCCCGCATCGATCTCGTGACGGCGGTCATGGATGAGGCTATCCAGTTCGCCCTGCGCGCCGGGCGGCAGAAACCGATCGACGATGTCACCACCATCGCACCGAATCCATTTCAGCAGGTCGTTTCTTTCCATACCAAACTCCAATGATTGCAACGGCTCTGAGTCAACCACCAGCGGATGAAGTTCGAGCCCGCGGTAGAGACGGGGAACCGGTTGTGATCGGTACCTTTGAGGCCGTCTCATCGTGTAGCGGAAAAGACGGAGCGTAGCGACGTGGCCACTGCGTCCGCTCCCGTTCAGGAGGTCGGCCACGTTTCGGTTTTGGGTGAAAGCGGATCTCCGGTTCCGTCGGGTAAGCAGCTTGGCGACGCGAGGCCCGGTCGCAGGTCGAGTGACCATTTCATGCTACGCCCATTGATGGATTTGTACAGAAAAACCCGTGCTCCAGGCGCCGTCAGAGAAGCACAGGGAACATGCAAGTCAACCCGGCACTTACGTACCGCAGCGCCGGTAGGCGGCGGCGATCCGAAGATCCACATCGGGCTGCCTCTCTTCTCAGGCTCATCATGGGGCGACGCAAAATGCGCCTCTGACATGCGCGGCAAGCAGTCTCGACGTCAACAATTCAACCACGGTGAAACGAAGCGCGCGAAACTGCATTGCAGCCCCGTTCGCCCTTTTTGGCGGAAATCGATTCACCCTTTCGTCAGGTAATAAGGAGTTCCAGCGTTACCCGACCGCCTGCGAGGAGACCAATGCGGTGTTTGCGCCTCTGGCACGACGCGGACGCATCCGCGACCACGCGATTGCCGAGCGTGACATGCAACGGCTATCCGGACCGGCTTCATTTCGGGGGTACGTGTTCGTCGCGGAACAGTTGGGAACGCGTTGCCCGATTGGGCGACGAGACGGCGTGAGCCAGCGACGCCAATTGCTGCTCGACTTGCAGGTCTGCGGTAGGTTTTTGCAGCCGGCCACATCGAATCTTCGGGGAAGGCAACATCGCGAATCGTTCGGGAGGATGATCGCCGGCGAGCGTCCCGAGCAGCACGTCGATCGCAGCCCTGTCCCGCTATTGCGGCAGCCGCCTTTTATGTGGGAGCGACGATCAGATCGGCCATCAGGCACACAGCAATTCGTCGCACGATCGAGCACATCGACGGATGCTGTCCGTCAGCAGCGTTTTCATATGTCGACGACCGAAGCGCCGCTCACCTTTCCGTCGACGATGTCCTTTCCCTGCTGCCGGGCGGCTCGCCTTGCCGTACCGAAGTCAGAGAATGTATGCGTTTGGTTCAGCCTGAAGACCCGGCTTGCGGAGGGAATTGCTGTCGCCGCCGGACGACATATCCGTACTGCAATTTCGTAACCTTCCGCGTAACGGGAATGTCCGTCAAAGCGACTGAATGTGCGGGGAAAGACAAGGGGATGAAGTTCGTACCCCTTGTAGAGAAGAATCGGGTGTGTCGACATGTTGGTCACTCCACAGGGTATGGCTCACTATACGCTGGAACGGGTTACATCGGGCGGCGCAGACGCTGAGACTGTTACCAGAATTGTATTGACCGATAGTACTCTCGCGCGTACCTTGAAACGTGGGGTCGGCAAAGCGGGGCACTGCCCGGATTGTCATAGCGTTGGCTTAGATGGCCGGCGACGGCTGTCTGCCCGGTTCCACCTCTGCGCTTACGTTGCAAACTCTTCAAGAACACCACGATCAACAGCGTCTGCTTGCCACGCGCGATGAGGCTGGCCAAGGATACGGGAGCGACCCACTTCGTGAGTTCGGGACAGTGTGGTGCCCGATCGGACAAACGTGAGCGGAATGCCGGGTGAGGGAACGCTTGCGGATGTTAAGCACGAAGCTCGGGTATCCGCGTACCGGACAGCTAGCCAGGAAACTTCGTTCCGGTCGCCTCGTCGGTGTGGCTTGGGGGGCGTATCTCCTTCGGCCAAACCTGCACAACGATCAAAAACGTGCTGCTTGCTGCGGCCAAAAGGAGTGACCTGATGACAACCATTCGCCATTATCGCGGTCTCGATATTTCCCTACTCGTGTATCCGCATCGCACGACTCAACCAGGATATGGTCACAATTACGAGGAAGGATTCGATGCGTCGATTCGCATCAGCGACCCGGATTCCATGACGGACAACCCGCGAAGTCGCTTATTCCGTGTGCCCGGCAAGAGGCCCTTCGTGAATGCCGGCGACGCAAGGCGAGCGTCGGTGGCCTACGCCGAAATGCTGATTGATACTGACGGCTTTGATCGCACCATTCTGGAATCCCCTGAGCGCTAGAGCCAGAACCCGAGTCTATGCAGAAGGTACCCGTGTTCGCGCGCGCCAGCGGCACGCCATCAACAATGTGTGTGATAAAGAAGTTGACCTTCTGATCGTCAGTCGCCACATGCTCGGCAGGTTATGCCAGTGCGACCGCATTGCTGCCAGTTCCGGTCATCGCCTCCTCAGGCGTCGACCACGAAGTAGATACCTTCAAGCCCGAAGGGAAGCCATGTCCATTCCATCTCGGCCGCATAGTGACCGATGGGTGATTGCCGTCCGCCCGCGCCTGCGTTCACACTTCGACCCATTCTGAAAGCTCAAGAGCGTCGTCGACTTCCATGCCGTGCGTAGCATGCCGAAGACGTCGATAGAGAAACTCCAGAAGTTCGCACTGAGCGCGGCTCAAACCGAAAGGTAACCGATCGATCGCGCGCGCCTTATTGCATGCGTCCTGATGCCTGAGATGCGTTGAGCGTGCAGATCTGGGGCATCGCCGTTAACCGCGCGTGTCGACCCAGTTGCGTGCCCAGCGTGTCGAGTGCTGCAACGCCTGCTCCTCACTCGTGAAGTAATCGAGCGAATAGAACTGGTAGCGGCCGTCCGCGCGCTCGCTATCGGCGCGTTCTAGCAGCAGGTTGGAGGAAAAACTGCCGTCGGGCAAACGATGCGCCGAGGGCTGTACGGCATAGCCGTTGTATTGTTGAGTTTGTTTGTTCTGCATTTTAGTTTTAATAATGTCGAGTGCGCGCGTGCCTTGCGAAATGTGCACAGGTACGCCGATTCAAAGGCATCTCAGGCCGAATCTGAAGCAGTCGGAAAGCGAAGACGTGGCGCTAATGCCAGAGGGGAAAATGAGCGCAATGAGACGTATGGCGCTTGGCAAGCTGCCGGCGAAACCGATGCAGCCAGGAGCGAACACGCCACTTCAGGAAACAACGCTCCGTAAGGATGTCCCTGCAACCCGGCGTCCGTTGCGGAACGCCGGGCTCTTCAAACTTTACAGCGGCTTGATGTTAGCTGCCTGCAGACCCTTCGGGCCTTGCTTCGTTTCGAAGCTCACCTTCTGATTTTCAGCCAGCGTCTTGAAGCCGTCGCCGCTGATTTCGGAGAAGTGAGCGAAAAGGTCGTCACCGCCCTTGTCCGGGGTGATGAAGCCAAAACCTTTGCTATCGTTGAACCACTTAACGGTACCGGTATCCATGAAGAATCCTTGAGAAAAAACGGGAAAATGTGCTCCGTTGAAGAGCGTATGAAGCGTCAAGGAGGGAGAGGACAACGAATACCGCTGAGGAGCGAGCAATTGATGAACAGCAATCGAACTTCTTGAACTTCATGCGGCACCTTAACCGCCGAGTGGTACCAGCGTCAATACTTATCTTGTAACTGTTTCACGGGGCGGGGCCGTTTTGCAGACGAAGCGATCCAAAGACCGGGTGCGCTGCACGAAGCTGCGAACCGGCACGCCTCGATCGATTTACGGATTGGCATACGATTTCGCTGTGCCTAAATCTGCGAACGTCCCAAGCTGGACACAACGCATACACCTTCTGAATTTTTGAATTCGCGCAGTCACAGCTGCTACTGCGCCATCTGCAGATCCACGATCGCCGCGGCGAGAAACCGAGCTGCTTCGCCGCCCGTGACGACCCGATGGTCGAACGTCAGACTAAGCGGCAAGATCCGATGCACGGCCGGAACGCCACTTACCGCCACGACCTGCTCGTGAATGCGCCCCGCTCCGAGGATCGCGACAGTGGGCGGCACGACCACGGGAGCTGCGTATTTGCCGGCGATCATGCCGAAGTTCGACAACGTGATCGTATTGCCGCGCAGTTCCTCCGGTGGAATCTTGCGTGCCCGGATGTCGACACGCATCCGGTCGAGGCCGCCGCGCAGATCCGCTGCGTTGCGGTGCGCAACGTCGCGCAATACCGGTACAAAGAGGCCATCCGGTAGATCGACGGCGATGCCGAGGTCGATCTTTTCCAGTACGTGGCGCCGTCCCGCATGTCCGTCGAACCATGCGTTGAGCCCGGGTTCGGCGCTGCATCCTGCTACCAGCGCACGGATCAGGCGGATCGTCACATCGGTATGTGGCGGCCACTCATGAATGTCGGCGTCGTCGATGACGGTCGCGGCCGCCACTTCGCTCTGCGCGCGCGCCATGTTCTGCGCCATCGCGCGCCGCACGCCGCGCAGCACTTCGGGCGGACCGAGCTGAGCGAGTATCTTCGCGACGCGCTGCACGTCAGCCGCCGTGATGACACCCTCCGCCCCCGACGGTGTCACCATCGCAAGATCGACATCAAGCTTGCGCGCGAGCGCCCGCACCGCCGGGATCGCCTTGATTGTGCCGACACCCGTGCCCGGGCTGCCGCCGAGCGCCGCCGGTGCTTCGTGCACCACATGCTGGCCGACCTCCATATGACCGACCACGGTACCGGCATCGGCTTCGTCGGCCGCTCCTTCGAATGCGACGAGCGGCGCCCCCAGATGCACGATATCGCCGGGCTGGCCGAACAGCTTCGCGACTCGGCCGGATTGAGGCGACGGAATATCGACGATCGCCTTCGCCGTTTCCACCGACAGCAGCCGTTGATCCGCGCGAATGTCTTCGCCGCTCTTGACGTGCCACTCGACGATCTCCGCTTCCTGCAAACCTTCGCCGAGATCGGGCAGTTTGAAGATTTTCATGGCATCCCTACGCTTCCAGCGCCTGCCTGACCGCGCCAACGATGCGCTCAGTGCCTGGCATGTATTGATTCTCGAGTCTGTACAGCGGGCACCACCACGTCATAACCGGTGACGCGCTGCACCGGTGCGAGCAGCGAGTACAGTCCGCGCTCTGCGATGTTGGCGGCGATCTCCGCGCCGACCCCTCCGGCATGCGAGCCCTCGTGCACGATCACGCAGCGTCCGGTTTTCGCCACCGACGCGAGAATGGTGTTCATGTCGAGCGGCTTGAGCGTTGCCACGTCGATCACCTCGGCCATTACGCCTTCCTGCGCGAGCAGATCGGCCGCGGCCTGCACGTCTTGCAACGCGCCTCCCCAACTCACCAGTGTGACGTCTGCCCCATCGCGCAACGTAAAGCAACTGTCGAGTGGCAGCGCTTCGCCGTCATCCTCCACCGGCTGCCTGAAGAGCCGGTACAGCCGCGTCGGCTCGAAGAAGATCACCGGGTCCGGGTCCCGGATCGCCGCCAGCAGCAAGCCGTACGCGCGTGCTGGCGACGACGGCGTCACGACGCGCAGCCCTGGTATGTGGGTGAACAGCGCTTCAGGGCTTTCGGAATGGTGCTCCGGTGCGTGAATGCCTGCGCCGCATGGCGCACGGATCACCAGCGGACACGTCAGTCGTCCGCGCGTTCGATGCCGCAGACGCGACGCGTGATTCAGGATGTGATCGATGGTCGGGTAGACAAACCCGGCGAACTGGATCTCCACAACGGGCTTAACGCCCATCGCCGCCATGCCGATCGCGCAGCCGGCGAGGGCGGTTTCGGCCAGCGGCGTGTCGATCACCCGCTGAGCGCCAAAGCGCGTCTGCAACCCGACGGTCGCGCGAAATACGCCGCCGTTCACGCCAATGTCCTCTCCGAGCAGCACAACGGTAGGGTCGTGCGCCAGTTCATATGCGAGCGCCTGATTGAGGGCCTCGACCATGTTGAGGTCAGCCATCGCCGTGCCCCTTAGCCGGCGCGAAACGTTGCGCCATCGCCAGTTGCTCACGCATCGCTGCGGGCAACGCCTCATACAGGTGATCGAACATCGCGGATGGGCCCGCAGGCGGTGTCGCCAGGTACGCGTCGACGGCCTGCTCGACCTGCGCACGGCACGCCTTACCGAGTTCCTCGTCCTGCGCCTTGGTCCAGACGTTCACGTGCATCAGGTAGGTGCGCAAACGAAGCAGCGGTTCGTATTCCCATTGCTTGCCGATGACCTCGGCGTCGCGATAGCGCGTCGCGTCATCGGCCGTCGTGTGATCACCAAGGCGATAGCTGAGCGCCTCGATCAGCGTCGGGCCATCGCCGCGGCGAGCCTTGGCGAGCGCCGCGTGGACAACCTGATGCACGGCGATCACGTCGTTGCCGTCGACCTGCAGCCCCTCTATTCCTGCAGCGATCGCTTTTTGCGCGAGCGTTTGCGCAGCGCTCTGGTGGCTGCGTGGTACCGAAATGGCCCACTGGTTGTTATTGACGACGAGCACAAGCGGCGCCTGCCAGACACCGGCCATGTTCATCGCCTCGTAGAAATCGCCCTTGGATGTGCCGCCGTCGCCGAAGATCGTCACCGCAACGCGCGGCTCGTGACGCAGCAGGAACGCGTAGGCTGCGCCGGCCGCATGGCACACCTGTGTGCCGATCGGCACACAGTTCGGAAAATCGTTACGGGGCACGCTGAAATCGCTGCCGCGCTCGTCGCCGCCCCAATACAGGAGACTTTCCGTCATCGTGACGCCGCGCAGCAATTGCGCGGCGTGATCGCGATACGAAGGGAACAGCACGTCGTCGGGCTGCATCGCGCTGGCGACACCGACACCGATCGCCTCCTGGCCGACCGACGACGCAAAGGTGCCGAGCTTGCCGGTACGCTGCAGCGCGACCGCCTTCGTGTCGAACGCCCGTGTCAGCACCATCGCGCGATAGAGCGCAATCAGCGCCGCCGGGTCACGTGCGAAGGCTGGCAATGACTGGACAGGCTCGCCATCGGGGCCAAGGTATTGCGTATAGCCGATATGAAAGCTGACAGCCGTCGTCATGTCCGCCCCCCATGTTCTTTCAGATTTCAAATACGTGCCGGAGTTCGCGCGCGAGCGCTACCGCGTTTGTGCCGTCAAAGTTCGGCGCGTACCAACTTGAGTTTAGGCAAGGGAAACACGTACAGGGGGCCAATTCCTCGCCGCCTCAACCACACGCGGCACGGCAACCAGGAATACGAACGCCCGATTGTCGCAATGCAGCAGCGGGTGGCCGGTTGCGCGGCCCCGGAAGCAGACGGGAATTGGGCCGGCATCCCGCCGGCCGCGGCCGCTCCAGGCGAATATCGGCCGGGCAGAATCGGACGAAGACCGGAACGCGCTCGCTCAGAGCACCTTGCATCCAGCGAGGAAGATGCGGACCGCCTCACGCGCGATTCTGTTGCGCTCCGATGCGCCGGGGCGCCTCCTGGTGGCGCCAAGCAGCAGCCGCGCGCGGACTCCGCCGAGTACCAGGTGTAGAAACTGCTCGGTAGCCAGCGCAACGTCATCGAGTTGCAATGCGCCATCGGCGACTGCCGAACGAAGATAGTCCGAAAGCGGCTCCATGCCGCGTAGTTCACCCGCCTTGTTGTAATACCCGCTGATGAGTTCGGGAAAACGATAGGCCTCGGTCAGAAGCAGGCGATGCAATGCGATCATGTCAGGCCGCGTGCACACATCCAGCAGATGGAGCGCGACCTTCTCGAGGACATTTTCCGGACGGCGCGCATCGAGCACGATATCGCCGAGCTGCGTGATCCATGAACGACGCAGCGTCTCGACGATTGCGCTGAACAGGCCCGCCTTGCTGCCGAATCGATCGTACAGCGTTTTTTTTGCAATACCCGCCTCTCGCGCGATGCCTTCAAGGCTGGTCTCGCGATATCCAGCGGCAAGAAAATGGCGCTGCGCAACATCGAGCAGACGCTGCAGACGAATTTCGGACTCTCGCAGCGTAGGACGCCCGCCTGATCGGATAGGTTGAGTCTGTGTTTCGCGCGTCACGATCCAGGCCTATTGACAATGTCTACCGACGGCGGAAACTATACCGGCGCGTTTCCGTCAAGCTACCTGGGACTCGGGGCGAGGTCAATGGTCGATTTCTTTATCGAGCGTCCGATCTTCGCATCGTCGATCGCCATCATCATGGTGCTCGCGGGGCTCATCGCCTGGTTCAACCTGCCGGTGGAGCGGTTTCCGCAGATCACGCCGCCACAGGTTCTGGTCAAGTCGACCTATACGGGTGCGAGCGCGCAGGTCGTGGCGGACACCGTCACCGCGCCGCTCGAAGAGCAGATCAACGGCGTGCCGGGTATGAGCTACCTGTCGTCGGTGAGTGCCAACGATGGCACGTCCACGATCACCGTCACGTTCAACGTCGGCTACAACATCGACATCGGCGCGGTCGACGTGCAGAACCGCATCTCGCAGGCGACGGCGCAGCTTCCCAGCATCGTCAATCAGGCCGGCATCACCATCCAGAAGCAGAACCCGAACTTTGTTCTGGCGGTGAATCTCTATTCGCCAGACGGCTCGATCGATCCTGTCACCCTCAGCAACTACGCTTATCTCCAACTCGTCGACTCGCTCAAGCGCCTGCCCGGCGTGAGCGATGTCACGATCTTCGGCGAACGCCGCTACTCGATGCGCATCTGGCTCGACCCCAACAAGCTCGCCGCGCTCGGCATGACCGCCAGCGATGTCCAGCATGCGATCGCCGAACAGAATGTGCAGGTCGCCGCAGGCAAGTTCGGCGAGGCGCCAGCGCCGGCGGGCACGACGTTTCAATACCAGATCAACACCCACGGCCAGTTGGCGGACGCGCAGCAATTCGGCAATATCGTGCTGCGCGCCGGCACGGCGAGCGACGCAACTGTGTATCTGCGCGACGTGGCGCGCATCGATCTGGGCGCACTTCAGTACACCTCTAGCGCCTCCGTGAACGAACACCCGGCGGCGCTGCTCGCCGTCTTCCAGTTGCCGAGCGCTAATGCGCTCGACCTCGACCAGCGTGTCAAGGCCACGATGCAGACGCTTGCAAAGCGCTTCCCGAAAGGGATGGCGTGGGGCATCACCTACGACACCACCATGTTCGTGTCCGCCTCGATGGTCGAGGTGATGAAGACGCTTAGCTTTGCGCTGCTGCTGGTGCTGGGCGTCGTGTTCCTGTTCCTGCAGAGCTGGCGGACCACGTTCATTCCGATGATCGCCATTCCAGTGGCGCTCATCGGCACCCTCGCGATCATGCTGGTGCTCGGCTTTTCGCTGAACACGGTCAGCCTGCTCGGCATGGTCCTCGCTATCGGCCTCGTCGTCGACGATGCGATCGTCGTGGTCGAGAATGTCGAACGCCAACTCGAGAGCGGGCTTACGCCCATGGCTGCGGCCAAGGCGGCGATGCGGGAAGTGACGGGGCCGATCGTTGCCACCTCGGCAGTGCTCGGCGCCGTGTTCGTGCCGATCGCCTTCCTGCCGGGCGTGACGGGCCGTCTCTACAATCAGTTTGCGTTGACCATCGCCATTTCGGTGGCGCTCTCGGCGTTCAATTCCCTGACGCTCAGTCCGGCGCTCTGCGCGTTGCTGTTGCGACGGGACAGGCCGCCACGGTTCATCCTGTTTCGCAAGTTCAATCAAGGCTTTAACTGGGCGCGCAGCCACTACGCGAATTCGCTGCGCGGCTTGATCCGGCTGCGCTGGCTCGCGCTGGCGGTCTTCGCGTGTGGCCTGGGTGTGACCTGGCTGCTCCATTCGACGATCCCTTCCGCCTTTTTGCCGGTTGAAGATCCCGGCTATTTCTATGTGATTACGCGACTCCCGTATGGCGCTTCGCTGCAACGCACCGAGGCCGTAATGGAGCAGACCCGCGCGATCCTGAGGGCGACGCCCGGCGTGGCGAACGTGCTGTCCATCAGCGGTCTGAATTTCATCACTCGCAGCACGACGTCGAACAGTGCGGCCCAGTTTGTGATCCTGAAGCCGTGGGACGAGCGAGGTGCGAAGCAGAGCGTCGCCAACCTCATCGCCACGGTACAGCCGAAGCTCAATCAGATTCCGGAGGCGGTGGCGCTTGCACTGATTCCACCGACTATTGCCGGCCTCGGCACCTTCGGCGGCTTCGATTTCGAAATCGAGGACCTGAGCGGCCGGGGCAGTGCCGCACTCGGCGAGGCGACCCAGGCCTTTCTCGCCCAGGCGCGGCAACAGCCTGAACTCGAGCGGCGCACCCTGCTCACCAGCTACAACACGTCGACGCCGCAATACGATTTCAATCTCGACCGCGTGAAGGCGAAGCTGCTCGGGCTCAACCTGAGCGATGTGTTCAATACGATGCAGATCTATCTCGGCTCGCTGTACGTGAACAATGTGACGCTGTTCGGCCGCACCTTCGAGGTGTTGCTCGAGGCCGACGACAACGCCCGCGGGAACCGCAGCGACCTGTCGCGGCTCTACGTGCGCAACGCCGCGGGAAGCATGGTGCCGCTGGGCACGCTCGGCCGGCTCGAACCGACGGTGGGGCCGGACACGGTGCCTCATTACAACCTCTACGGTGCCGCGGAGATCACCGGCAGTGCGGCGCCGGGCTACAGTTCGGGCCAGGCGATCGCGGCGATGGAGCGCGCGGCGCGCGTTTTGCCGGCGGATTTCGGCTATGACTGGACGGGCATTACCTATCAGGAGCTGCAGGCCGGCTCGGTCGCGGGCCTGGTCTTCGCGCTCGCGCTGTCCTTCGTGTTCCTGTTCCTCGCCGCGCAATACGAGAGCTGGACGTTGCCGTTCACCATCATCCTCACGGTGCCGCTAGCCCTGTTCGGCGCACTGGGGCTGCTGTGGCTGCGCCACATGCAGGTCGACATCTATGCGCAGATTGGTTTCGTCCTGCTGATCGGGCTGGCGGCGAAGAACGCGATCCTGATCGTCGAATTTGCCAAGCGGCGCCGCGAAGCCGGCCTCGATATCGTCGCGGCGGTGACCGAGGCGGCGCGCCTGCGGCTGCGCCCGATCCTCATGACCGCGTTCGCGTTCATCTTTGGCGCCGTCCCATTGATGATCGCCTCCGGCGCGGGCGCCGCGAGCCGCCGGTCGATCGGGACGACGGTGGTCGGCGGCATGCTCGCCGCCACCCTGCTCAGCCTCGGATTCGTGCCGATCTTCTACACGGTGATCGAGCACTTGCGTGAGGCCGTGCTCAAACGTATCGGTCGCGCGCCTCGCGATGGCGGCGAGGCGGCGTCCGGGGATTGATCGGGGAGCAACGGCGCAATGAGAGTCGGCAAACTTCGCGTTGTAGCCACAGGCCTGGCGATCGCCGTAGTCGTCTGCGTCCTGTCGTTCACAGGTGGAGGAGCGCGACAGGCTACCGGCAGCCCGCCCGCGCCGGACCCAGCCGCCCCCACCGAGGTGCCCATAACCCAGGTGGTCGAGCAGACCGTGCCGGTTTACCTCGAATATGTCGGGACCACGGACGCGATCCGCACCGTCACGCTTCAGGCGCAGGTGACCGGCTACCTGGCGAAGCAGGGGGTGTCCGATGGCTCGGACGTGAGCAAGGGCACACTCCTGTATGAGATCGATCCGCGCAGCTATCAGGCGGCGCTCGATCAGGCGAGGGCTCAGGCGGCAAAAGATGCGGCGGCGCTCGAATATGCCATCGCCAGCCATCGCCGCAATACGCTGATGAGCGAGACGGGCGACGTGTCGATCGATACGCTGCAGCAGTCCGCGAGCACCGAGCATCAGGACCTGGCCGCGCTCGCGGCGGATCGTGCGCTGATCGAGACGGCGCTGCTCAATCTCGACTTTACGAAGATCCGCGCGCCGTTCTCCGGGCGTCTCAGCCTGAGTCAGGCGCATGAAGGTGCGCTCATCAGCAGCACGGGGACCCAGCTCAACACCCTCGTGCAGCTCGACCCGATCTATGCCACCTTCAATCCGCCGGACACCGATCTCGCCACTATCCAGCAGGATCAGGCGAAGGGGACCATCGCGGCCGAGGTCATCGTCGGTCAGGGCGCGAGCCCGCAGTACCGTGGCAGGCTCACGTTTCTCGACAACAACGTGGGGCGCAGCAGCGGCACCATCACCGCGCGCGCGACCGTCGAGAACCCGGATCACACGTTGCTGCCGGGGCAATTCATCCGCGTGCGCCTGCACGTCGCGGACGCACCCAACACGCTGCTGGTGCCACAAGTGGCCGTCGGCTCCAACCAGCTTGGCAAATACGTCTACGTCGTCGGCGCAGACAAGCGGGTCGAGCAGCGCTACGTGACCCTCGGCCCGGACTACGGGCCACTTGTTGCGGTCAGGAAGGGCGTCGTTCGGGACGATTCGGTCGTGGTCGGCAATCTCCTCAAGCTCAGCCCCGGCATGGCCGTGAAACCGGTTGCGGCGAAGCCTTCGTAAACGGCCCGTAACATGAGGAGCGCGCAGCAATGACATCGAACCCCGGCTTTGCGCGTCACCCCCGGGCAGCATGTTGCCGCAGCGCCGCCTGCGCGGCGCTTTCGGCGGCGACGCTGCTTGGCGGCTGCGAAGTCGGACCTGACTTCGCGCCACCCGGGCCGCCGCAGGTCAGCGGCTATACGCGGGAGCCGCTGCCGGAGCGAACCGTCGCGTCGGACGTCCACGGCGGCGAGGCGCAGCGCTTCGTGCAAGCTCTCGACATTCCGGGACAATGGTGGACGCTATTCCACTCGGCTGCGCTGAACGCACTCGTAGAACGTGCGCTTGAGGCCAACCCGAGCCTGCAGGCCGCGCAGGCCACCCTTCGCGAGGCCAACGAAGCGCTTTACGCAGCACAAGGGGCGCTGTTCCCGACGGTGAGTGCGGACATCTCGACTGCTCGCGAGAAGATTTCGGGCTCGCCGTTCGGGATCTCGACCGCGGTGCCGGTCTTCAGGCTCAACAACGCCTCGGTGAGCGTCACCTACCTGCTCGACATCTGGGGCGGTACGCGCCGGCAGATCGAATCGCTCGCCGCGCAAGCCGAGTACGAACGCTTCGAACTCGAGGCGAGCTATCTGAGCTTGACGTCGAACGTCGCCACGGCCGCCGTACAGGAGGCTTCGTTGCGGGCGCAGATTGCAGCCACAGAGGAGATCGTCGCCATCGAGACGCAGCAACTCGCGGGATTGAAACGACAATTCGCGATCGGCGCCGTCGCCAATGCGGCGGTACTCGCGCAGGCGGCCACGCTGGCGCAAACACGCGCGCAGTTGCCGCCGCTGCAAAAGCAACTGGCGCTGACCCGCAATCAGCTCACGGCCTATCTTGGCCGCTTCCCGAGTGACGAGCTGGTCGAGACGTTTGATCTCGCGTCGCTGCAGTTGCCCGACACGTTGCCGGTCAGCCTGCCGTCGACACTCGTCGAGCAGCGTCCGGACATTCGCGCGTCGAAAGCGCAACTGCACGCCGCAAGCGCAGAGATCGGCGTCGCCACCGCCAATATGTTGCCGCAACTCACGCTCAGCGCCGCCTATGGCAGCGAGACCAACGATGCGCTGTTTTCGCCGGGAAGCGCGATCTGGAACCTGGGAGCGGGACTCACGCAGCCCCTCTTCGAAGGTGGAACGTTGCTGCACCGGCGCCGCGCCGCAATTGACGCTTTCGATGCAGCAGCGGCGCAGTATCGCAACACCGTCATCTCGGCGTTTCAGAACGTGGCTGATGCGTTGCGAGCGCTGCAATCAGATGCGGACGCAGTGGTGGCCGAGGCAGCAGCCGAGCGGGCGGCGGCGGACAGCCTCGCTGTGTCCCAGCGCGAGTTCCACGTTGGCGCGATCAGCTATCTTGCGCTGCTCGACGCGCAGCGGACGTACCAGCAGGCCCGCATCAGCCTCGTCCAGACTCAGGCCACCCGGTATTCCGATACCGTCGCACTCTTTCAGGCTGTCGGCGGCGGATGGTGGAACCGCAGCGATGTGGTGCGTGAGCGCGGCTAATGATCCTCATCGCGGGCATGCCCTCCCGTCGCCCGGAACCATGCGGCACAGTCATGGTCCTGGCAAGCCATTCCGGACCGCTCGGATTGACATCCTGTCGGCCACGCAATGAGACCGTGGCAAATCTGGTTCGAGTGGTTCAGCGTGGCCGTAAGTGGCGGGTCGACCTTCTCTATAGCGGCCGTTCGCTGCCACGCAAGCCTGACGTTCTGCAACGGGGCGCCGGGTGCTTTCCAAGGCAGCGCCACCTCTCGGAAGACTGGACGCATCACCGCCGACAAAACGCAAATTGTGGCGCCCAGTGAAAGCCGAATCAGGAACGCCGTGCTCACCGCACGGCGATCCGGGAATCAACCCTCAATCGGCGTTTGTGCCATCAAACTCCACGAGTTCAACCCAGTTCGCGCCCTTGCCGACCGGATACTGTCCGATCGCACTCAGCTTGCCAGTCTTACGATCGATGCTGTAAACGCTAAGGCTCGTCGATAATTGCCCGACAGCCAGCAAGTACTTGCCGGACGGATCGATATTGAATCCACGCGGTTGCTTTTCGGTCTGGTATGTACCGATACGCGTCAGCTTGCCAGAGGCAGCGTTCACCTTGTACGCCGCGAGCGTGCTCGATGTGCGCTCCGATGCAAACAGGAATCGCCCGTCCGGGGTCAGGTGGAGATCGGCCCCCCATGGCTTGTCGCCGGAGAAATCGGGCGGCAGGATCGAGACTGTTTCGACCGGCTTGACGGTGTCGCGGGTGCTATCGAAGGCGAGTACGTGCAGCTTGCCGTCGAGTTCATCGATCAGGTACGTGAAGCGATGATCCGGCGAGAATACGAAGTGACGTGGTCCCGATTTCGGCGGCAACGAATAGGCGGGCGCGGCGTCCTCGGTCAACTGCCCATTCGAGGCGTCGAACTTGAGACGAAGCCAGGCATCCGCGCCGAGAACCGACGCGAATACGAAACGGTTGTCCGGAGCGTTGCGGATCGCATGAGCCATCGGGCCGGTCTTGACGGTCTGCTGTACGTTGCCGACCACACCATCCGCGCCGATCTGGTTCACCGCCAGAAGGTTGCCGCCATATGACGCGGAAAAGAGATAACGGCCGTTTGCGTCCGTCGAGATATACGCCATGCTATCCGCAAGCGGCGCCCTGCCGAGTTCGATCAGCCGGCCATCGAGCGGATTGACCGCAAAGCTCACCACGCGATAAGGCTTCGAGCGCAGTCCTGCGTAGAGCCGAAGGTGATCCGGCGAAAACGCCATCGGCATCACCGTTGCACCGACGGACACAGTCTCCACGGGCGCAAGCGAGCCGTTCGACTTGTCGAGACTGAAAACCGAGATATCCTGACTATCTGCATTCGATACATATGCATACGTCGCGGCCTGTGACACGCAGGAGAGGGAAGCACCGGCAATCAGAATTGCGGTGGCGCCCAGCACGCCTTTAACGTTCATGTTCATACCCCAGTTAGAAATGGTTTAGATTGTCTGAATCGACCAGCGCTTTGCGTCGGTCAATCGGAGCTTCTATTGCGCGGCGAGGCGGAATGCCGAGACTGCATTCGTCATTGACTGCGCCTGCTGTTCGAGCGCGCTCGCGGCAGCGGCGGCTTCTTCGACGAGTGCCGCATTCTGTTGAGTCACCTGGTCCATCTGCGTAACCGCCTGGCCGACCTGCTCGATGCCCGTGCTCTGCTCGATCGTTGCTGCCTTGATTTCATTCATGATGGTGGCCACGCCGCGCACGGCGCTAACAATCTCCTTCATCGACTGACCCGCCTGCGCGACCAGGTTATTGCCGTTAGCTACGTCCTCGACCGAGGCGCCGATCAAGGCCTTGATCTCTCGGGCGGCGTCCGCGCTGCGCAGAGCTAGACTGCGAACTTCGCTTGCGACCACGGCGAAGCCGCGTCCCTGCTCACCGGCCCGTGCCGATTCGACCGCCGCATTCAGCGCAAGGATATTGGTCTGAAACGCGATGCTGTCGATCATCCCGGTGATCTCGGCGATCCTACGCGAACTCTGGCTGATTGAATTCATTGTCTCGATGGCGCGCTCGACCACTTCGCCGCCCTGCTCGGCGACATCGGCTGCGCTCGAAGCCTGTGCACTTGCCTGCTGCGCGTTATCCGCGTTCTGTTTGACGGTGGACGTCAATTGCTCCATGCTGGCCGCGGTTTCTTCCAGTGCCGCTGATTGCTGCTCTGTGCGGCTCGACAGATCCACATTGCCCGCGGCAATCTCGCGCGCGCCGCCGTAAATGGCCTCGCAACTGTTGCGCACGTTCGCCACTGTCTGAGCCAAACCACGCTGCATCCGCTGCATCGCCGCGAATAGCTGACCGATCTCGTTGCCGCTCGCCTCGGGGATGCGCGCTGTCAGATCATTCGCCGCGATTCGATCGAGCAGATTGGCGGCGTCGTTCAGCGGAGTCGTCACGATGCGCCGCAGCGCGAAATGCGCAGCGACGATCAGGACCAGCGCCGCGCTCACTCCGAAAATGACCAGGCTGACGACCCACGTATATTCGCGATCGAGCTGCGCGATGGCATCGTTCGACAACGTGTTAGCGATGCTCTGGAATTTCTCGACATTCACCGAATACGCCACACCGGTTGACGTAATGTCGTGATCGTTGATAGCGGCGTAGGCGTTCGTATCGCCGGCACGCAGAGCATCGGAGGCTTTCTTCAGAATCGCGGCGAGGTTGACTGACGATTCGATCAACTGCTGCTTCAACCCGTCGTCCTGCCCACGAAAAACGGCGGCGCTTCGAAACGACTCGGTTTCCGCAGCCGCCCGGTTCATCGTCGTTTCGGCGCTCTTCAATGCCGAGTCTCGCGTCGTCTCGTCGTTGCGCTCCTTTAGAGCTGAGTAGGCTCGTGTCAACGCGGCTCGAGTGCGTGTGGAGTCCTTGTATGCGTCGTTGACGAGAATTTCCTGCGTCGCAATCTGATGAATGCGGTTGAGATTGGCATTCGCGCGGCTGAGCGTGGTGACACCGATCACGCCGCCCAGCAAAATCATCGCCGCAAAAATCAGGAAGACAGTCAGGAGACTATTTCGAACCGATACGTTTCTCATGCCGCTTTTCAACCCGGTGTTGTACGATGACCTCTTTATCGGCAGATTCCGCGATCTCTTTAGAAAATGGGCATGCAGATAGGCTTTATGCCGGGACATCAGACTTCTGGCGGGGCGCTTCAAGGGTCTTCGTTGCCCCCGTGCGGCGCTTTGACCAGCGGACCGATGACAGTGCGGCCCTCCGCGTGACACCTTGAAACCCGCTCGCCCGGGTATTGGGAGGATTGACAGGCTCAGACATGGGAAAACTTCTTCAGATACCGTCTTCGGCTAACGTATGCAGTTCGTGGGAAACTGCAATGGCGATAGTCAGATACTCGTTCTCTCGTACCTGCGCAATTGCTACGCCTGATTCGCCTCGCCAAATCGACGCGAAGGGTTGCCCTGCCAATACAGGTAGCTCGTAAGCCGAGATGCGCCGTATCCCTTCGCCACTCGGCCCGCTTTTCAGCCCACCATTTAGCGCTTATCGAATCAGGATTTCATAGCCGACATGCGAAACGCGCCATACATCAAAAGCCGATTGCTGATCGTCGCGGCGTTCGCATTGCCAGCGTTCGTGTTCACCAGCGGCTGTAAGTCCACGGTGACGCCGCCGTTGACAGCGCCGGGGAAGATCGCCGCTGACGACGCTGCGCTCGCCGCCCGGGTGAAGCAGGCGCTCGTCGCGAACCCGGAACTGAGATCCTTGCCGATGAGCGTCGCGACGTATCGAGGCGTCGTGCAGTTGTCAGGATACGTGGATTCGGAGGCACAGATTCAGAAAGCGCTTGCCGTGACGCGCGGCGTGCCGGGGGTGCAATCCGTGAGCAACGATCTGCACCTCAGGCCGCAATGACGCGCGTTTGCCGGAAAACAGACGAACCAGGCGCGGACGACCTGGACGAACATCGACAGATCGTTCGGATCGAGCGCGATATTTATCCAGGAAAGCTCAAACTTCCAGGTTATCGATCAGTCGCGTGTTTCCGAGGCCCGCAGCCGCGACGACAACGAGCTTGCCCGCATCCACCTCCTGTGCGGCTGGAGACCGCAAGTTGACCTGCTTGCGCCCCGCTCCCGTAGCCGACAGCGGGGAGTATACATAAATGAATGTCGTATACCAATATGAACGCGCAGGGACCAACAATGGCACGGCGCCTACGGGCGAAGCGCCCGCCCCGCTTCGTCTCAGAGCGGCGCTCCCCTCGACACGTCGAGAAATCCCGCGGTCTGGAGTTTCTCGAAGATCACCTCTACGGCCATTTCGGGAGAAACGGTCAGAGTGTTGATGTGGATCTCAGGATTCTGCGGCATCTCGTAGGGCGAATCGATGCCTGTGAAGTTCTTCAACTCGCCGCTACGCGCTTTCTTGTAAAGTCCTTTCGGATCGCGCTCCTCGGCCACTTCGAGTGGCGTGTCGATGAAGACCTCGATAAATTCACCCTCCTCCATCAGTTCGCGTGCCAGGGCGCGCTCCGCGCGAAACGGCGAAATGAATGCGGTAATGACGATCACGCCCGCATCTGCCATCAATTTCGCCACCTCGGCAATGCGTCGGATATTTTCCACCCGGTCTTCGGCCGTGAATCCGAGATCCTTGTTCAACCCGTGACGAACATTGTCTCCGTCGAGCAGATAGGTTCGCTTGCCCATCGCGTGCAAACGCTTCTCGAGCAGATTTGCAATTGTCGATTTTCCCGCACCTGAAAGCCCTGTCAGCCATACAACGCCGCTCTGGTGCCCGTTCAGCACCCGCCGCGCGCGTTTGTCGACCTCCAGCGTCTGCCAGCGAATATTGTTCGCACGGCGCAATGCGAAGCGCAGCATACCGGCACCGACCGTGCTGTTGGTCATACGGTCAATGACTATGAAACCGCCCGTCTCGTGGTTTTGCTCGTACGGATCGAAAGCAATCGCGCGATCAAACTCCAGTTCCGCGACACCGATCTCGTTCAAGGCGAGAGTCTCACTCGCCACGCGGTCAAGCGTATCGACATTCAGCTTGTATTTGAGCGGTAATATCGTTGCCGTGACGGTCCGGGTGCCAATTTTCAGCAAGTAACTGCGCCCCCGGAGCATGGGTTGGTCGCTCATCCACACGAGCGTTGCTTCGAACTGGTCGGCAACCTGCGCGGGCGAATCGGCCGTTGAAATCAGATCGCCACGACAGACATCCACTTCGTCGGCGAGCAGCAGCGTCACGGACTGTTCCGCGAAGGCCTCGTCAAGATCGCCGTCCGCCGTCACGATTCTTGCGACAGTGCTTTCCCGTCCTGATGGCTGTACCTGTATACGCTGCCCGACACGCACCACACCGGATGCAATAGTGCCTGCAAACCCACGGAAATCAAGATTGGGGCGGTTGACCCACTGCACTGGGAAACGGAACGGCTGCGCCTGCAAATGCGTTTCGTCGATCTCGACAGTCTCGAGGTGACGCATCAAGGACGGCCCTTCGTACCACGACGTCTTCGTGCTCCTTTCAACAACGTTGTCGCCATTTACGCCCGAAATCGGCATTGCAGTCACACCAGGGATGCCAATCTTTCTGGCGAATTCGCAATACTCACGAGAAATTTCGTCGAATCGTTCACGCGAGTACTCGACCAAGTCCATCTTATTGACCGCGAGAACAACGTTGCGAATGCCGATCAACGACACCAGATAGCTGTGCCGCCGCGTTTGCTGCAAAATGCCCTTGCGAGCATCGACCAGAATGATGGCAAGATCGGCCGTAGAAGCACCCGTTATCATGTTGCGGGTGTATTGCTCGTGCCCGGGCGTATCAGCAACGATGAACTTGCGCCGGTCGGTCGAGAAAAACCGGTAGGCGACGTCGATGGTGATGCCCTGCTCGCGCTCCGCAGCGAGACCGTCCAGCAGCAGCGCGTAGTCTATTTCCCCGCCACGCGTACCGACCTTTTTCGAATCGGCTTCGAGCGCGGCAAGCTGGTCCTCGAACAGCATTCTGGATTCGTAGAGTAATCGGCCGATCAACGTGCTTTTGCCGTCATCCACGCTCCCGCATGTAATGAAACGCAGAAGACTCTTTCTTTCGTGCTGCTTCAGGTACCGTTCAATATCGGTCCCGATCAGCTCAGAGACGTGTGCCATCAGAAGTACCCCTCCTGTTTCTTCCTCTCCATGGACGCGGCGCCGTCATGATCGATCACGCGCCCCTGCCGCTCGGAGGTCGTCGTCAAGAGCATTTCCTGGATGATTTGCGGCAATGTCGTTGCGTTCGACTCGACTGCACCGGTAAGCGGATAGCAACCAAGCGTGCGAAAGCGCACCATTTTCTCCTCTACTTTCTCGTGCGGCTTGAGTGGCATGCGCTCGTCATCCACCATCACCAGGATGCCGTCCCGATTCACCACGGGCCGCCTCGCCGCGAAATAGAGTGGCACGATGGAGATATTCTCGAGGTAGATGTACTGCCAGATGTCCAGCTCGGTCCAGTTAGAGAGGGGAAACACGCGGATCGACTCGCCGTTGTTCTTTCGCGCGCTATATAGGCGCCACAGTTCGGGTCGCTGATTTTTGGGGTCCCACTGGTGGGTTGCCGTACGGAATGAAAAGATTCGCTCTTTCGCACGCGATTTCTCTTCGTCTCTGCGAGCGCCCCCGAAAGCGGCATCGAAGCCGTACTTGTCGAGCGCCTGCTTCAGGCCCTGGGTCTTCCACATGTCGGTGTGAACCTGCGAACCATGATCGAACGGGTTGATGCCCAGTTCTTTCGCTTCCGGATTCTGGTGAACGATCAGCTCCATTCCGGTCTCGCGAGCCATCCGGTCCCGCATCGCGTACATGTCGCGGAACTTCCAGGTGGTATCCACATGCAGAAGCGGAAACGGAGGGGGCGCCGGGTAAAAGGCCTTTTTTGCCAGGTGGAGCATGCAGGCGCTGTCCTTGCCGATCGAGTAAAGCATCACTGGGCGATTTGCCTCAGCGACGATTTCCCGCATGATATGAATGCTCTCGGCTTCAAGTCGCCGCAAATGAGTCAACGTCGGCATGGCACATCCTTTACAAAGCAGAGTCACAGCGCGGCCGCGATGGCGGCCAGCATCGATTCGGCGATCTCACGTCGACATATGAGTAAATCGGGCATCCAGACGTCTACTCCGTTATAGATGCACGGGTTCCCGTCTATGCGGCTGGCGTGAAGGCCAGCCGCGAGCGCGACGCCTACTGGAGCGCACGAATCCCACTCGTATTGACCGCCTGCGTGCAGATACGCGTGAGCCTCGCCACGCAGTACCGCCATTGCCTTTGCGCCTGCCGAGCCCATGGGGACAAGTTCAGCATTCAGTCGCTGGGCGACCCTCAGCGCCAGTTCCGGAGCGCGGGAACGGCTCACCAGAATTTTCAGGCGCCCTTCGGGCGCTGGGGGCAACTCCGGCGGCGATAACGTTCCGAATGTGACCCCACGAGCCGGAAGTGCCACAGCGCAAGCGCGGGGTTCGCCGCAAACCGTCAGTGCCACATGGACCGCCCAGTCCTCGCGCCCCTCGTGTCGTTCGCCATACTCGCGCGTGCCATCGAGCGGGTCGATGATCCATACACGATCGAGAGCTAGCCGCTTTGGATCCGGCGCCGATTCTTCCGACAGAAAGCCGTCATCTGGTCGGGTGCGAGCGAGAATGTCTGCAATCAGCTCGTTCGCCGTGGCATCGCCGACTGCGCCCAACGGTTTGCCCGCAAGCACGGCCGACGCGCGCATCGCGTTCAAGGCGCCGCCGGCCGCCGTAGCGATGTGCACTGCGAGACAGTGATCATCGTCAACCGGAAGCGCCGTGCTGACAGCGTTCATTGGACCGCTCCATTGCGAGGCACCTGTTCCATCGCAGCGAGACCGGCAGGGGTGTACCAGATATGCTCGATATAGTGTCCGAGCGTCCCCCGGTGATCCGTATAGAAGTACCGGGCGGAACCACGGGACTGGCCGTCGATGACGATGGGCACGCCCGCGGCAGCCATTTGCTCACGCTGTGTTTCGAATGCCGCTTCGCTCTCGATCAGCTGCGCTATGTGATGATGGCGAATCGCGAAGCCGTCTCGCGGCAGGGCATCGCGATACACGCGGTCGTCGCCGCACAGCGGCTCGATCAGTTCCAGCTGAAGCGACCCGACGAACGCGAGCGCGATGTTCAGCTTGCAGCGACGTCCCGCGATGGACTCTATTTCAATACCCGGCAAGCGCGCCCACGTCGGCACCTTCTGTTCTCTGCGAAAGCGCTCAATTGCCTCGTCCACATCGGTGGTGACGTACGCGATCTGCAGAAAGCCGGAAAACGGGGAAAGCGACGGCGTTTTCATCAGTGCAGTCCATAGGTGGTCATATAGCGGGAGAAGCGCTCCCTGATCGCTGCCGGTGCAAGGCCGAATTCGTCCTGCGCATATCGATGCGCGCCATAAGCGCGTTCGGGACTCTGCTTGACGCGTCGGCGCATCGCTTCCATCGTTTCGGCGGTCAGTCCGAAGCCGAAGTGGCCGTAGATACGCGTCATGGTGCCAATCGGATCGGCGTGGAAGTCGGCCTGCCTGATATCGAGGAACTGCCGGTTCGGCAAGGACGCGCGCGCCGCAATTGCCGCTTCGCTGGCGCGCGCCCAGTTATCCAGTTCGCGCCTGCCGATCTCGTGCCTGTCGACCTGCTCGCCCTCAGAAATCCGACGCGCCATCGCCAGCACGCTCGCGAGCGAAGGCAGCGCCGCCACCGGATCTCGATGTGTCTGTACCACGCATGCATCGGGAAAGACCTCGAACAGCGCGGGTAACTGCATCAGGTGTCCGGGATTCTTCAGGAGCCACGTCTTTTCGCTGTCGCGCGCACCGATGAGACTGATCGTCTTTGCCAGGTAACGATATGCAGGCAATTCGCTCTGTTCACGCCACCAGCGATCGTATTGAGGTACACGGAACGACGAGCCCCACAGATTGCTGCAAAAGCCCTGCTTGAGTATTTCGAGGCATTCATCTACCTCGTCAGCCACGATATTGTGTGCCGCGCGCATCTCTGGCGCTGACCTGAAAAAGGCCTCGAGCCCGGCCGCGGTCGCCTGGAACTGAACATGGCTGGTCCACGTATCGCGCGGAGGCCGCGGCTGCGGAAAGACGGTCAGCCATTTTTCCAAACCCTGAAATTGTGGATCAACCGAAAGCAGCTTGTGCAGCGCGGTCGTACCGGTTCTCGGTATGCCGGTGATGACGAGTGGGCGCCGCGGCGTCCGCGACAACACGTCGGCATGCTTGCGCAGCCCCTCTACCAGCGTCAGGCGCGAAACCAAAGCACCGACAACAGCATTCCACGCAAATTCCCGTCCGCCCGGCGCGAAGCGTGGACCATCTTCGTCGAGCGCGTTCAAAAGCTGTGTCAGGCCCGGCCTGTACTCAGCGCTGGAGCCGAAATCCGTCAGGCCAGCGGCAGCACTCGCGCTCGCGTGAAGTTCGTCCTCCGCACCCGTGAATCGTTTCGATACTGACATCTGTTGTCTCCCGAAATCCATTCTTGTCGCTACCACCGCCGTCTCAACTGCGCACCTATGCGTCTCTCGCGCAGAAGTCTGCCGCGCTCGCTCGCGTCTATGAAGCGAGTTCCTGCCGGCAAGTGATTGCGCAACTCGCAAAGCCGCACACGTTTGAGTGTCGGAACTGGTTCCGAGCTGCACCCATACCATCTGCCTATCGCAGTCCCACGATTGACGCCGCATGTATCCAGCCAGTTCAGGACACCGGGATCGCGATGAGCAATCACCGCGCGAAAATGGCCGTCGTCGTCGACGTGTGCCTGATGCCCATTGAGGCTGCTTTGGTGATCGATATAGTCAAGCGCGTTGAACAGTGTGTCGTTCAATTGCACGTTCCAGTAGCGGCGCGTCTGCGGCAGCGCGGTTTCGAGAATGAGCGCTTCGTCATCACCGAAATCGAAAATGGCCTGCCAGTACGCCTGCTTCGCGAGCCCACCGCCGAAAGCGAAAAACTCGAACTCGTTCACCTTGATTCGCGTGCGCAGTTGCTGCATATGGGTGAGCCAGCGACGTGACAAACGCTCCGCGTAGTCCATCAACTCGCCGGTACGCCTCGCGATCTCCTCGTGGCCCATCGACGGCTTCAACAGCGGGGCATCGAGGCACTCGATAGCGATTCGCGCGTCGCGTTCCCTTCCCCATGCATACGAGCGCTGGCGCAGCATGGCGAAGTCAGCCTCGCGATGCAGCTCGATCCAGTTGCCGTCGTACCCGGCAGGACGCCGCGCGCTCAACAAAATTTCGAAGCTGCCGTCATCGCCAATTTCTACGTCGTCGAGGTCGAACTGACCGAGCGGCGGTTGGGCTTCATCGGTAGTGCCCATGATCCCGCGGCCGAAGTCGAGCGTCAGCAAATGCACGCTGCCGCGCTCTCCGACTATCCGGTATCGCAGGTCTCCTCGCAACGGTGCGACGAAATAGGTATCGTCGGGATTCGGCTGCAGCATGAAGACTGAGTTAAGGAAGGGCAGCCAGTCAGGATGAAACGGATCGGATTGGAAGTAGATGAAGTAGGCCAGCGAAAGATTCATCTGAAACTGCCGATACAGCTCCGCGCGTGTTTGAGGATCGCCGGGTGTTTCAGTCAATTCGAGCAGACTGTCCGCGGTTGCCAACTGGGAGAGATAGTCGCGCCAGGATTTCAGCTCAGCCATGGATTCACCATTACCTTGCATTGCGTCGAGCGATTGCGCAGAGCCTCAAACATCTCGGGTAACGCGTCGAGAGAGACGCGATCCGTGATCATCGTGCGCGGTTCGACACAGCCCGCGTCGAACACGTTAGCGACATGAGTGAACTCTTGCATACTGTAGGTGACAGCGAACTGAATTCGCACTTCCTTCCACACCGCTACTGCCGGGATAAATTGATCTGGCACCGTGCAGAAGCCGAGCACTACGACGTCACCCCGCGGCTTGACGCAATGAATCGCCTTCGCAATCAGATCCTTTTGCCCTGCGCATTCGAAAACGACGTCTGGTGAACCCTTAAGAGCTTCGCCAGCCAGCGCCGCCAGATCCTGCCCCTCCTCCGGAACTATGAACTCGTCCGCACCCATGTGCCGCGCAAGCGCTTCGCGCCGCAGTGAGGAAGCGGTGACGACGATGCGTCCGGCGCCGAGGCGGCGGGCCCAGAACGTCGCCGCGAGCCCGACGGGACCCGCACCAATCACGAGCGCTTTCGCACCCGGCGTGAGTTTTGCCAACGCAACGCCGTGCAAGCCAACCGCCATTGGTTCGATCAGTGCGCCGTCCTCCATGCTCAACGTCTTCGGGAGCCTGGTCGTTACGCGCTCGGTCACGACTGCATACTGAGCGAACCCGGCGGCGGCGCCCTTGAAATGCGCGCAAAAGTTGGGCTTGCCGGATAGACAAGTCGCGCAGTGCCCGCATCCGACGAACGGCAGCGCGGTAACTGGGTCGCCAACCTTCAGCTTCTCTACACCCTTTCCCAGGGCAATCACCTCGCCAGCGAATTCGTGTCCAAGTGTTGAATTTTCTGGAAGCGTGAAATGCGGAGCGTGCCCATCCGTCATGTGAAGATCCGATCCGCAAATACCGCAGCGGTGAATCTTTAGCACGACTTCTCCGGCTGCTGGACTGGGATCGGCAACACTCCTAACTTCCAGCGGCAAACCTACCCTCGTGAAATACGCGGCTCTCATCGCTCGGATCTCCGTTTGGCGTGAATGTCCTGCTCGTCACCAACATCTGTAAATCTACTTTACTGGGAAAGTATCTCGGTTAATCCAGGTGTTTGTACCGAGCGAGCACGAGAAGACAGCGCTCCAATGCGTTGCCGCGGAGCTATCGCTCGGCAAGATACCGTTGTGGGGGAGTGGTGATTGCCACCGGATGCGTCGGAGGCAACAAAAGACGCAGAAGAAGGCCCGCTAAGAACGCTGGCCTGTGACTGGTCTTGCGTCTTGCGCGCTTGTTGCCAGCCGAGATGGCGATGAGTTAGGCGTTGCTATCGAGACGGTGAGCACCGCAACTATGTCAGGCGCGCTCGGCACTCCGACGTGCAGCCTCTGCGTCTGCGAACAGATGCAGTTCCCGCAACAAAATCGACAGTGCCGCTCGCCGCTCAGGCGTCATATGACTGGATGCCACCCAGTCGGTGCCATACGTCCCCTCATGGAGAATGTTCGTTAAAACCTTGCGCGCCCGTGACTTCATTCGCACGAGAATTCCACGCCCATCCGCCGGATCCGGCAAGCGCTCCACCAAGCCGATCTGCTCAAGTCTGCTGACGCACTTGGTGATGCCGCCGAGCGTCATCGCCAGCGGTTTTTGCAGCTGCGTTGGAGACTGGGTATAAGGCGGCCCTGAAACCAGCAGCGCGTCCAATAGCAATAGTTCGGCTGCCAGCAGGCCCTGACTCGCAGCGGCTTCCTTGAGCGCCCGGTCGATGTGCGCAGATAGCCGTAGAAGTCGTTGCCCGATCAGATAGATGTTCGCGTCCTCCGCTGGCCACTCGCGCGCCCACACTGCGGCCTGTTGGTCCAACGCATCGCCATCTTCGGGGCATGCTGACTTCTGCAACGCTACGCATTCCGTCAGGAATTGTGCTTCAGCCTGAGAACGTCTCGAATAGAACGCCTCGCCATTGTTATCGACAGCAACGTCGATCCAGCCGGCCTCGTCAAGCGCATTCAGGTGACGCGTCACCCCCGCACGTGACATGTTCAGTTCACGCGCCAATGCGGCTGCGCTTTGCGCCCCCTTGCTCAGCAGCGCCAACAGTTGTCGTCTGGAAGCGTCCGCTAATGCGGCAAAAAGCGAATCTGCGGCCTTGCGAGCAGTCATGCCATCATCGATCGGTGAAGACCCTCGCCTCTCGGATCGCAAAAACGCGTGCCGAGCAAAGGGGCGATTGGCATGAACCGCAATTCGACGGCCATGCCAATGCCAGACAGGTGCCGTTTCCTGTAACGCGGGTCAAATTCGGCCCCGCTAAGTTACCAGAAAGCCAGGAAAGCACAGCGAAAAGTGACGCTTTGCTGCCCGACGTACCCCGCCCGATACGGTGGCTATTGCTGGACCAGATCGTACGCCGCAAGCGCCGCAATCTGCGTCACGCCACCGTCCACGGGTAAGCACGTGCCAGTAATGAATCGCGATTCGTCGCTGGCGAGAAACAGCGCGGCGGCCGCGACGTCCCATGCATCTCCCTCCAATGGGAGGGGCGCGATCTTGCGGCGACGTTCGCGAGCCTTATCGTCAAGCATGCTTTCCACCATTGGCGTAAAAATATGCCCCGGAGCAATCGCGTTGGCACGAACCTGATCGCGGCCGTACATCACCGCGAGTTCACGCGTAAAGCCGACCATTCCCGCCTTTGACGAGCCATACGCGGCCGACCCGTGGCTGCGGATGCCTGCGACCGAACCGATGTTGACGATGGCCCCGCCCCCCCGCGCCACGATCTTCGGCACCGCACTTCGGCTCATCAAGAACGCACTTTTCAGATTGACGTCGATCACACGGTCCCAGGACGCTTCGTCGACGTCCTGCAATCTCCCCGGCGCGCCTGAGATACCGACGTTGTTGATGAGAATGTCCAGACCTCCATACCGCTGAACGGTCTCTTCGACAATGCGCGCACAGACAGCGCCGTCCGTGACATCGCCGGTCGATACGAACGCTCGGCCGCCCGCTTCCGTGATCAGCGCGAGCGTTTCCGCCGCCCGCTCGTACTGCTGATCGACGAGACAGACGGACGCGCCCTCCGCCGCAAAAAGGCAGGCAATGGCCTTACCCGTGCCAAAACCCCGACCGAGCGATCCTGCGCCGGTCACGATCGCGATCTTGCCGCTTAAACGTTGATGAAAGATTTTCGGAACAGGCATGCTGTAATCGGTCGATGAAAGTCGATTGTCATCTTGAACGTTCGAGCGAGCACTTGCACGTTCAAGCCATAACTCGCCAGGAGGCTGCCGATGGTCGAGCTTAGTCTCGCCAGGCCAATAATGCAACATACGGTTGCATTATTGGCCTGGATCATGTCGATTCGCGCACCGTGCCGTGATCCAACAATGCCGCGCCAAAGCGTGCCGCATACGCTGTGTTCACTGCTTCGGTCTGGAAGCGGGTTTCGTTAATCGCAAAGATGAAGTATCCATACGCGAGATCGCGTCGATAGTCGTTCCACGCTTCGTCGAAATCGGGCGCCTCGACCCCGCCAATCGCCAGTTGCGAAAGATAGTGTTCGAGCAGCGACCGCTCCCATGAGCGACGGTCCTCGATATCGAGTGCGCACCCTATGTGATAGGCAACCTCGAGGCTCCAAGGCGCCCGACTGACCTGGGCATCGAAAAAACCTGGCGTCCCGTCAGCTTCGACGTACAGATTTCCCAGATGCGTATCGCCGTGAATAAGGCATACCGGTTTGCTCTTATGTTCGCGCGCAATGCGCGCGAGAGATGCCATCATCCAGTCCCGATCGTGCAGATACCGGCTTACTGCCGCTCCTCTCGGCAGCGAGATGTAGTGGGCCCAGACGTCCGGTTCGAGGTATCGGTTCTGGTATTCCAGCGACCAGTCCGAAAAGCGCTCCCCCACCCATTCGAGCCGACCGCCCTTGTCGAACTCCCGGCTGTTCCATGTTTGCGCGTGATAGCGTGCCATCGCACTCAACCGTAGGGCGACTTGTTCGTAGCCCTGCGATTGCTGGGCACGGCAAAACTGAACGTTACGCTCGCTCAGGTCCTCCATCACGACGACCGATTGCCAGGCGTCAGGATCCGTGCCTGCAAAAAAGCATCTAGGCGCGTTCATGTTGATGAACGGTAGAACGTCGCGATAAAAACGCATTTCGTTGCGATACATGTCTCTCATCGAAGGACTGTGATCCTCGAAACCGCCCTTTACGATCATGCGCGCCGGCAGCGCCATTGCCTGTCCCGCGTCGTTGTACTCGAGTGCGACGCGTACCTTGGTCGACGTACCCGCCAATACCGCCACGTGCCTGCACGAAGTTACTTCGGCGCCGGGAAAGCGGAACGCGATCGCGGAGCTTAGCCACTTTGCGGTCACTTCCCCAACTGCGACAGGCAACGCCATGTCACTTACCACATCAGATTCCGACAAGGTTCCTCCCGAAGATTGCAAACAAAAAGACGCGTGCGCATCGTCGCGCATACCTGCTCCCCATCGCAACATGGGGAAAACCACACCTCGCCTATCGTTGCATATTTTGAATGCCGTGCATATAGTTGCTTGCAAATGCAGCTACTTTTTTGGCAGGAAATCGATGAATCTATCCGACTCCGTCACGCTCGAGCGAGAACCGGCTGGCGCCGAACTCGCACAGAGAATTGCGCCAGAGGAATACCGTACTGAAGATAGTGTCGCGTTCAAGATGAACCTGGTTCATCTTCTGCTTGGCGCGGAAATCGACGCAAAGCTCGCTGCGAGCGAGCTTTCAGCAATACAGTGGGGAATCCTGAAAGCACTGTACGACGGACGTGCTCGCACACCTACTGCCTTGTGCCGGGTGCTGCTCGCTGACAGCAGCATCATGACCCGCAAGCTCGATTCGCTTGAAAAAAGAGGATTGATCGAACGAATTCGCAGCACTTCCGACCGACGCTGTGTCGAGCTCACACTGACTGAAAACGGCCGCCAGTTGTTGCGCGGAACCCTGCCGCACATCGTCGATGCAAGCAATCGGCAGCTTCGCGGCTTCACGGTCGAAGAAGTCCGAACCGTCAAACATTTACTCGATCGGATGATCGTCAATCTGAGCTGACTAGCGATAGCAAGCTCGGAATGGACCAGCGTCTGCGCCGCAAATTAACGCGTATCGATATTTGAAAAGGAGCTTTTATGGAGCACCCCGAAACAACGGAAAGGCAACGCGGGAACCCGGCGCAGGAGCCCAGCCTCGTGCCGCTGCCGGTTCCTCACGTATACCGCGGTCGCACTGTCACCGGAAGCGCCATCAGGCACGTATCGCGTGATCTTGGCCAAGGTTTCTGCACGCCCAGGATCGACCTTGACGACCTCGTGTGGCCGCGAGCTGAGTCAGGCCCCGCCTTCGATATGCCGATTGCGAAGGTTATCGACTTTCTTGTCGAGCTGGGGCCGCGTTTGCATCTGGACGTCAATCCGCTGATGCAGGCCGCGCTCGAGTCAATGATCAAAGTGAGTCCGCTCGGGCGACGGATTCTCGAAAACTGCTATCGCGACATTCCCAACCTTTTCGCACGCGAGGTGATCGAGGACGAGTTGCGCGTAAGTCTTGGCGACGCGCGCCTCGTCGACGGTTGGGTGGCACGCACGCTGCGCGGGCGCCCGAGTCGTCTGCGCGCGTTTCCACCACGCCTCGTACATGTGCTCGCAGGCAACTCGCCGATGGTGGCAGCCATGACGGTCATGCGCGCGGCGCTGACGAAAGGCGTCCACCTGCTCAAGCTGCCTTCGAACGATCTTTTCACGGCCACTGCAATTCTGCGCACGATGGCCGACATCGACCCGGATCATCCCGTCACCCAGTCGTTTTCGGCTGCGTATTGGCGCGGTGGAGACGAAAATGTCGAGTCGATTCTTTATCGTCCGCAGTACTTCGACAAGATTGTCGTATGGGGCGGCGACAGCGCGGTTCGGCACGTGATGCGCTACGCTGGCCCCGGGCTCGAGCTGGTCGCGTTCGATCCGAAGGTATCTATCTCGCTGGTCGGCCGTGAAGCCTTTGCATCCGACGAGGTGCTGCGCGACGTCGCGCGTGCCGGCGCAGCCGATGTGCTGTCGTTCAACCAGGACGCGTGCAATGCGAGCCGGTATCAATTCATCGAAGGCGACGAAGACGACGCCGACCGCTATGCCGAGCAACTGGCGCTGGCACTCGGCCAGGACTTTCGCTATGGCGACGGCCAGGGCCCGCTGGTGCCCAGCGACATTCGCGAAGCGGTTGATGTGCTGCGTGAGATGGAGCCGCTCTACCGGGTGTTCGGCGGATACGACGGCAAGGGGCTCGTCATTCGCTCGGAAGAAATGGTCGATTTTCATCCCATTTGCAAGACCGTCAACGTCGTTCCCGTGGCAAGCCTGCGCGACGGTGCGCGCTATGCGACCGTCGCCACGCAAACGGTCGGCATCTATCCGCCGCACCGGGTCACAGAGGTGCGCGACGCGCTCGCGTGCGCTGGCGTGCAACGCATCGTGGCGCTGGGCGAGTCTATTTCAGATGGGGTTGGCGGCTATCCGCATGACGGCATGTTCCCGATCCATCGATTCATGAAATGGGTCTCGGAGGAATCGGGCCCGAATCCGGAGGAGACCCAATAATGCAAGCCCTTTCCACGCTGCTTCAACTCACGGATCTTCAAGACCCCTTCCGCAACGCGCCGGAAAGCCTCCATGCCGCGCAACTGCAAGCCGTGCGCGAGCGCTTCGCGCAGCGCCGGCAGCAGATTCGCATTCTCGACAAGCGAGCCAGCGAAGCCGGGGTGACGGAAGTGAAGAGCATGAGCGACGCCGTGCCATTGCTTTTTGCCGACTCCGTCTACAAGAGCTATCCCGATTCGTTCATCGAGCAGGGAAAATGGCGCCACCTCACGGCGTGGCTTCAAACGCTCACAACCCGCAAGATCGACGGACTCGACTACGGCACGATCGCCGATCTCGACGACTGGATCCATGCGCTGCGTCGAAACGGCCACTACGTGATGAGCTCGAGCGGGACCTCGGGCAAGCAGTCCTTTATTTACCAGAGCGAAGCCGACCGCGATCTCGGCTGGCGCCTCCTCTCCCAAGGCATTCGCTGGGCGGCGAGCGGCATGCGCGATCCGTCGCGTCGCTATCCCGTGTTCCTTCTGACGCCCTCCTCCGGCTCTTACACCGGAACGGAGCGCATGGCGAAATTCGCCGAATCGATTGCGATGCCGGGCGACCTTCATTACATGTCGGATGTGCCGCAAAGCGCCGCGCACACCACGCGCATGGCGCGCATGCGGCGGGCCATCGCGGACGGCACCGCGCTCCCGAGTCAAATCGAAGCCTTCCAGAACGAAAGTCGAGAACGCAGCGAACGCGTACAAGCCGATTTCCGGCAGTTCATCGACCAACTGCTCGAACGGCGTCACGAGCCCATGTTCATCATGGGCATGATGGGCATGCTTTATCAGATCGTCGCCACGGCGCGCCAGCGTGGCATTCCCGACGCCGACTTTCACCCCGACACGATCATTAGTATCGGCGGCGGCAAGAAAGGTGCGAACCTGCCAGAAGATTTCCAGCAGCAGTGCGAGCGCTTCTTCAACTTCAACGCGACCAACTTCAACGACGGCTACGGCATGGGCGAAGTATCGGGCTTTTGCCCGTGGTTTCACGAAGCGAAGGCGTGGACGGTCCCGCCCTGGCTCGTCCCGCTGGTGCTCGACTCGACCGGCGAACAACTGCTTAATCCTGCGGACGGGAAAGGCATCGTCGAGGGACGGCTCGCCATGATCGACCTGCTCGCGGATGGGCGCTGGGGCGGCGTGATCAGCGGCGACAAGGTCACCGTGGAGTTCGGTCACGGCATCGACGGCGTGCGCACGCCCATCATTCGCGACGTGGTGCGCTACAAGGATTTGCCCGGCGGCGACGACAAGCTGTCCTGCGCGGGAACGATCGACGCCTACGTCCGCGGAGAGATCGCCGACATGACCGAGGCCCGGACCGCCAACTAAATCGATGTTTGCTACTCATCTGAAGGCCAATCGACAATGACTGAAACACAGACAAGCCCAGCCGTGTGGCTCATTACCGGAGTTTCGTCCGGCTTCGGCCGCTCGCTTGCGGAAGCGGTCCTCGCTCGCGGCGACAAAGTGGTCGGGACCGTTCGGAATGACGCACAGATCACGCCGTTCGAAAATCTCGCACCCGGACGCGCGCACGGTGTGCTGCTTGACGTGACCGACGCGGCAGCCGTGCCTCGCGGCGTCGAGCAGGCCATCGAGCGCGCGGGACCGATCGACGTACTCGTCAACAATGCGGGCTACGGTCTGTTCGGCGCATTTGAAGAGGTCTCCGACGCGGAAGCACGTCAGCTGTTCGATACCAACGTGTTTGGAACGGTCAACGTGATACGCGCCGTACTGCCTCATTTTCGCGAGCGCGGCCGCGGTCATATCGTGAACTTCTCGTCGGTCGCGGGCGTGATCGGCATCGCGGGCTGCAGTTTCTATTGCGCTTCGAAGCATGCGATCGAAGGGCTTTCGGAATCGCTCGCTCGTGAACTGAGCCCGTTCGGGATTCGTGTGACCGTGGTCGAGCCGGGCGGCTTCCGCACCAATTTCGCGGGCGGATCGCTGAAGTGGAGCGAGGTCGAATCACCCGTCTATACGGAGACCGTGGGCAAGATGCGTCGTTACATGAGCAGCTATCACGGTACGCAAACGGGCGATCCGGCGAAGGCTGCCGACGCCATCGTGCGCGCGGTTTCCGCAGACGTGCCACCGCTGCGGCTACCGCTAGGTCCGGACGCCGTCGACCTCGTTCGGAAGAAACTTTCGTCCGTGCAACACGACCTCGAAGCCTGGCTCGACGTGTCGAGTTCCACCGACTTCGACCACTGACGCCTGGCAACTCATAGCCCTGGAGACGACATGTCCGCTTTGGACCCGTTCTACGCAATGCTGCGCGGTGAAAGCGACCCGTTTCGCAAGCACCCCGAGAACCTTCGCGAGCTTCAGCTCGCTGCCATGAAAGAGCGCTTCGCCGAGCGCCGCGAACAGATCAGGCTACTGCGTCGCAGAGCGGAAGATGTCGGCGTCAACGAGGTGACCCGCCATGAAGATATGGTGCCCCTTCTGTTCGCGCATCAGATCTACAAGAGCTACCCCGAGTCATTCATCGACAACGGCCGCTGGAAGCATCTTTCGGCATGGCTGCAAACGCTATCGAGCAAACGGGTGGCCGAAGTCGATCTGGACGGCTTGGACAACGTCGACGCATGGATGGACCGTCTGCGCACAGCGGGACACCATGTTTTCAGCTCGAGCGGCACATCCGGAAAGTGCAGCTTCATCAGTCAGACGCAAGCCGATCTCGACAATGTCACCGAGTCGTGCGTGAAGCTGGGCGTCTACGGCAACGCAATGATCCGAAGAGATTTCGGCAAGCGCCCGGCTTTCCTCATGATGCCGCCTGCCGGCGCGCATCGGCATATCGAACCGGTACTGAACGCAGCGCAACGGCTCGGCGCGGAAACCACGCTGATGTTCGACGAACCGGTGCTCGCCTCCGCAACGATTTCGATGGGCCGCATGCGCCGCGCAATCGCCGACGGCTCCGCGAAACCAAGCGAGGTCGCGGCGTTTCAGGAGCAGGCGGTGGCGCGCCAACGTCATACCGGCAAGATGATCGACCGGTTTCTCGACAAGCTAACCGCGCAGCGCGAAGTTCCGGTGCTCGTCCAGGGCAACTGGTCGTTGCACTGGACGCTCGTCGAGCGCGCCCGTCAGCGCGGCAGCGCCGACGGCATCTGCCATCCGGAAACGGTAATCACCACCGGTGGCGGCTTGAAGGGCACCTCGGCCCCCGCCGACTATCGGGAGCAAATCATCCGCTTCTACGGTATTCGTGCCGAGAACATCCAGAACAGTTATGGCATGTCCGAGATGATCGGAACCGGCCCCTGGTCGGAAGTTGCGCAGGGCTATGCAATCTGCCCGTGGATCGTCCCGTTCGTCCTCGACAAGGCGGGAGAGCAACTGCTGAATCCTGCGGATGGACTGGGCGTCGTTGAGGGGCGCTTCGCGTTTTTCGATCTGCTGGCCGAAGGATACTGGGGTGGTTTCATCACTGGCGACAAGGTCGTGGTCGACTTTTCACCGGCGGGGAACACCGACGGCCTTCAGGGGCCGCTGGTCCGTCAAGTCGGCCGCTATGCCGATCTCGAGGAAGGCGAAGACAAGCTCTCGTGCGCAGGCACGATGGAGTCGTATGTACGTGGCATGATCAACGTTTGAGCCCTGCTGCGCGCGGTCCGAGCCCAAGGGGGCGCCATTACTGGCGCCCCCTTGGGCTCGTGAGTATACTGATGTCCTGATTCCGACATCAAACACTCCCCGATGTACAAACCTATGTCAGTTCAGGCTCCCAACGGAGCCTCGCGGCTCGCTGCAGCGGACAAACCTCGAACGGCTGGCCGGCCCACCCACGACGATGCGGTTCAGTTGCGCGAGCGTCTGCTCGAAGCCGCCAAATCCGTGTTCATCAGAGAAGGTTTCGGCGCCGCCAGGGTCGAGGAAATCGCATCGCTGGCTGGCGTCAGCAAAACGACCGTGTATCGCCAGTTCGGCACGAAGGAAGAGCTTTTTCGCTCCATCGTCTGGCGCGGGATGGCCGATCTGCGGGGCAAGATCTCGGAGCACCTGGAACCGGGCCGCGATTTTTCGACGAACATGGCATCCCTTATCGATGCGCTCGTCGAACACATGGCAATACCGGACAGCATGCACACTTCACGCATGGTCATTGGCGAGGCGATTCGCTTTCCCGATGTCGCAAAGCAGTTTCTGCAGTTCGTGGTGACGATGCTGGAGCCGCTAACCGGCGTTCTGGAAGCCGCCGCGCTCAGCGGCGTGATCGCCATCGACGATCCCTCGAACGCGGCGCGCGATCTTCTCACACTGGTCACAGGCGCGCCCGAAGTGCACCTCGCGGTTCAGACCACTCGTTCCGAACGGAAACGCCGGGCTGAGCGGATTCATCGGCTTCTGTTGACCGCGTGGAGGTACCGTGCGGCACTGGATAAGGTTCGAGCCCGGTCAATGCCGTAACGTTCGCGCGGCCATCCAGGTCTCGCCGACGCACTAGCTGTCAATTTCACCCATCACCTGGAATTGCCCCGACGCCTGGGCGATGCATTTCGCATTCGCCCAGATCCGGCAGTCGGAGAAAATCACGCGCTTTCCCGAACGTAGAACGTCGACGTGTGCTTCCACCCAGTCGCCCGGCTCCGCGTTCCCCATGAAATTGACCGTCAAGCCCGTCGTCAACACCCTCACGGCCGGTTGACGCGAATACTTGCTCGCCCACGTGATGGCGGTGTCTGCCAGCATGCAAACAGCGCCCCCGTGCATCATCTGGCCAAGGTTGCGATGCGCTTCGCGAACGTACATGCCGACGACGTGTCCGCGTTCGCTCTTGCGAAAGTAGGTAGGTCCGAACATCCGATGGAAGGGACCGAACTCCGGCATCAACGCAAAGCCCTCCGGGATGAGCTTTGCGCCGCTCTCTTCGAGCGCGTCTACCGCCAATGAGTCTGCTTGCTCCAATGCAATCCTCCTGTTCAACGCCGCCTGCGAGACGGCGCCAATATCTGCTTTTTCATCGATAGAACATAGCGTATCATTATCCGCACACAAGTCAACTATGTGAATGACCCAATGGATACCAATTCGCTCTTTTCGCCCCTCGCCGTGCGCGGGGTCACGCTTGCCAACCGTATCGTCATGTCACCCATGACTCGCGGCTTTTCGCCGAACGGATTGCCCGGTAGTGACGTCGCCGCCTACTACAAGCGGCGTGCGCAGGGCGAGACAGGCCTGATCATCACGGAAGGCGTTGGCGTCGATCACCCGGCGGCGCTCGGCGAAGCCGGACTCGGAGAAAATTCGATTCCCGTGCTCGCCGGAGAGGAATCAGTTGCCGCGTGGCGACGCGTGACGGACGAAGTTCACGCTAGCGGCGGAATCATCTTTCCTCAGTTGTGGCATATGGGACCCATGAAAGAGGCGAATACGGGCCCCTTCCCGGCCGCCTCGCCACTGCGCCCATCGGGACTGTGGGGACCGGAAGGACGAATGACATCGCTCAACGCAGGTTACATGGAGCGCGTCATGCCGCCAACTCGCCCGATGACCGACGCCGAGATCGCGGACGTCATTGCAGCCTATGGTCGAAGCGCGCGCTTAGCGACGGCCGCCGGCTTCGATGGCATCGCGATTCACGGAGCTCACGGCTATCTGATCGACGCTTTTTTGTGGGCGGAAACCAATCAACGCACGGATCGATGGGGCAAGGATCTCACGGCGCGCAGCCGCTTTGCCGCCGAAGTTGTCCGCGCAATCCGCGAAGCGATCGGCGCGACGATGCCGATCACGTTCCGCTTCTCCCAGTGGAAGCAGCAGGATTTCCGCGCGCGTCTCGCCAACGACCCGCACGAACTCGAGCACATTCTCGCGCCGCTCGCGGATGCTGGCGTCGACATCTTCGAGGCGAGCACCCGCTATTTCAACCGGGCGGAATTCGCGGGCTCAGAGATGAATCTCGCCGGTTGGGTGAAGAAGGTAACCGGCAAGCTTTCGATGACTGTTGGTGGGATCGGCATTAACAAGGGCTACTACGATTCAATGGCCGGGGCCGCGACAGCGGCGCAGCCCGACCTCACTGCCCTCCTCGATCGCTTCTCACGCGGCGAGTTCGATCTTGTCGGCGTGGGACGCTCGCTTCTGCATGATCCGAACTGGGCGCGGCGCGTACGGCTTGGCGAGCCGTTCCTCGGGTTCAGCAACGACTCGCTCGCACACCTCACCTGAAACGCGATTTGCAGTCGGCGCCGTTGACTCCGGCGTCAACTGCTATTTCCGGTTCGGGATCTTTACGTACGCCCGGTGACAGGAATCAACGCACCGGTCACCCCCGACGCGGCGCCAGACGCGAGAAAGAGAATCACCTCGGCAATTTCTTCAGGCCGTACCCAGCGGGAAAAGTCAGCGTCGGGCATATCCTTGCGGTTCTGTGGCGTATCGATGATGCCTGGCAAGATAGCGTTGACGGTAATGGAACGGCCTTTGAGTTCTTCGGCCAGCGCCTCAGTCAAACGCATCACCCCCGACTTCGAGGCCGCATACGCTCCCATGCCCGCGCCCGCCTTCAGCGCAGCGCCGGCTCCAATATTGATGATGCGTCCGCCCTCCGCGCTGTCGGCAATATGGTCGAGTGCCGCTTTCGACGCAGTCGCCGCCGTGCGCACGTTCGTCCGGTACATCAGATCCCAGGTGTCGAGACTGCCGTCCGCCAGCGTTTCCCAGCGAAAGCCTCCCGCTACATTGACCATTGCATCGAGCCTGCCAAGCTGCTCGACGACCGCGGAGAGCGCCGAGCGCGCCGCATCGAGATCAGTCAGCTCGACGCCTCCTCGCCACCAGGAAGCGTGCAGCTGCTCCGCGCTCGCGTTCTCCGGCACGAGCGCCTTGTCGATCAGCGCGACCTTCCAGCCATTCTCGGCAAACACGCGACCAACCGTGCGCCCAAGCGTGCCGAATCCACCCGTTATCGCCACTACCCGTTGCATGTGCATCTCTCCCTCGCCGCGCCCGGCGCCGCCTGTACCGCTGGCGTCGGACACTGTAAAGCTCAACGTCCCTTGAACACCGGCTCGCGTTTCTCGCGAAACGCGTTGACCGCCTCTTGATGGTCTTCCGTCAGGTTCGACAGCGCCTCGTATGCAATCGACGCGTCGAGAATGGCATGCGCAAGTTGCTTCAGGCCGATGTTGATCGACGCCTTGGTCCACTGGATGGCGCGCGAAGCGCCGGTTGCGAGACGCTTCGCCATCGCGTCGACCACGGCATCCAGCTGGTCGGCCGGTACGGCATGATTGATGAGACCCAGTCGTGCCGCCTCTTCCGCGGTGACGAGATCCCCCGTCAACAGGTATTCCTTGGCCTTCGCATAGCCCACGAGCTGCGGCCAGATCACCGCGCCGCCATCGCCCGCCACGAAGCCGACTTTCACGTGCGGATCGCCAATCTTTGCATGATTGGCCGCGTAGCTCAGATCCGAGAACAGCGCGATCGTCGCGCCGAGACCAATTGCATGACCGTTGATCTTGGCGATGACCGGCTTCGGACAATCCAGCATCGAGAAGACAATTTTCTTTGCACGCTGCATGCCTTCGAGGAACAGCGTGGGGTTGTCGATGACCTGCTGCATATGCTCGATATCGCCGCCCGCGCTAAATGCCCGCCCTGCGCCCGTCAACACCACGACACGGGTCTCGACGTCCTCGGCGACATCGAGAAAAAGCCGCGACATCTCGATGTCCATTTGCTCGTCGAACGCGTTCAACGTTTCCGGGCGGTTGAGCGTAACGGTCAAGACGCCGCCTTCGCGTTCGAGCAATAGCGCCTGATAGTCCGAAATATTCATGGCTAACCTGTTCACAATGAAGAAATCGCGCGGGACGGACAGACCGTCTGCCGCCGTCGACCGGTGCAAGGCCGATCACACGTGCAGCGGAATGAACCGGCGGCCGTTGTCGTACATGATCTTGCGCGTGTCTTCTTCCGAGAGCTCATTGCATGCTTCCGACGCGAAGTCCTTCGGTTCGGGTACGCCTTCCGCGTGCGGATAGTCGGAGCCCATCAACAGGAAGTCCGACGATCCCGTTTGAGCGATGATCTGGGCGATGTCGTCCTCCGGATACGCGACCACGAAGACATTTTCCTTGAAGATCTGGCTCGGGCGTTTCTTCAGCTGACCGCACGGCCAGTAGCCATTCTTCGCCATCCCCCGGCACTTGTCCATTTTGACGAGCAGCGAAGGCACCCATTCGGCACCGTTTTCGGCGCTGCACAGCTTGACCCGCGGGAAACGCTCGAAGAAGTTGTAGAAGATGAACGACGACAGCGTTTCCATGACCGGCCGCTCGCCGTAACCGTGCATCCAGACAAAGGCGGTCTGACGCTGGCGCGACTGCTGCACGGGCTCGCCCCACACCGCCATATGATCCTTCATGTAGATCGCTTCCGACACATGGAAGGTGACGCGCACGCCCGCTTCGTTGAGGACCGACCAGAACGGATCGAAGTATGGATCCGCAGGTGCACGGCCATTGAACGGCCCCATCGGCATCAGGATCACCCGCACACCGTTCGCAACCAGCCACCTGGCCTCGGCGACAGCCGCATCGAGAGCGTCGAGCGTGACGACCGGCGTCGTGTAGATGCGGTCTTTGTAGTTGAAGCCCCAGTCGTCGAGCATCCACTGGTTATACGCATGCAACACCGCATTTGCCGCAACGGGCTCGTTGAGGTAGGAAATACACGCGACCATTTCGCCGATGTACATCGTGCAGGCTTCAACACCAAAATCGTCCATCTTCTTCAGGCGCGCGTCGCGGTTGAACATGTCCGGCGTCGGCGAAACCCGCATATCGACGTTATCCTTGCCATCCTTCATCGCGCGCAGCCATTCATGCAGCTTGCCCGGCGGCGGAACGTGCCCCTCGGCCGATGTGTAGCCCTCGCTGATTTCCACCTTCCGGTCGCCCACATACATGCAGCGGTTGCCGTCTGCCGTGACACGGCTGGTAAAAGACCAGTCCTTCCTGAACTTCTCGGGCAAATGACGGTTGAACGCGTCCTCGACTTCGTAGAAGTGCGTGTCGGCGTCGTAGATCTTCCCTTGATACGTTTGCATGGTCTCGCTCCTGATTGTGGGGAGCGCTTCAGAACGTGCGCCCTTGAGAGAAGTATCGGGTCAAGCCATCGACCTAAAAACTCTCATATCGAACTCGAAAACGTCGATATCGATTTGATATCGGCGGTGGCCTCGCGATCCTTGCGGTCGGCATCGAACTCTCCAAAAACATCAATACGAACGCCGTTCGTATATAAGTATAATCGAAACGAAGACACACAACCGGAGACGTTTATGCAAGCCGAAGTACTCTCCCAGCCGGCACACCGAGCGCAACCCGTGGTGGGTCCACCGCGCGGGTTCACGATGGCGATCCTGCTTGCCGCGGTAGCGGCCTCGTCCGGCATCACCGTCATCTACACCGTGCTGGTCACGCTCTACAAGGCTTTTCCTGCGTCGAACACCGTGAGCTGGACCGTCACCGCGTACTGGCTCGGCTCGGCCGTCTTTGCCGCGGTGAGCGGGCGACTCGGCGACCTGTTGGGCTACCGCCGCATCCTGCTCGTGGTGATATCGATCGCTGCGGCGGGCGCAGTCGTGGCCGCATGCGCGACCGATGTCGGCATGCTCGTCGCGGGGTGTGCGATGCAATCAATCGCGGCAGGCATTACGCCACTCTCCATCGGTCTGGTTCGTGAGAATCTGCCACCCGCCAGGCTGCCTGCCGCGGTGGGGTTGATCAGCGCGGCAGGCATGGTGTCGGCGGGGCTGATCTACATCTGCGCGGGCGTTGTCGTGGATCACTACTCGTGGCAGGGCGGCTTCTGGTTCAAAGTCGCGCTTTGCGTCGTGGCCGTCGCGGCGGTACGCGCGTGGGCACCGCCGTCGCCACCGAATCCCGGCGTACGGATCGACTACGTTCGAGGTCTCGCGTTCGCTCCGGCGCTTTGCGCCATCCTCTTCGCGGTGCAGCAAATCCGCACGTGGGGGCTCGGCGATCCGCGGCTGTGGGGCTTGATCGCTGGCGGGATGATCGTGCTCGGACTCTGGGCACGCCATCAACACGGGGCGCGTCATCCGCTCATCAATGTGCGTCTGCTGAAGAGGCGCGAAGTCATGTTGGCCAATGCATGCATGGCATTCCTCGCGGCAGGCGCCATGCAACTAGGACAGGTCTTCTCGCTGCTCGCCCAGCAACCTGCCGGCACGCACGCCGGATTCGGGTTGAGCGCGACGGCAGCCGGATTACTGATGTTCAGCGTCAACATCGTCGCGCTGGTCGCGAGCCCATGGAGCGGCCGGGTTGCGGCCCGCTACAAGGCCCGGCCCGCTGCCTTGATTGGCATGCTCATACTGGCCTTGGGCTGGGCCTCGCTGATCGTGCTTCATCGCAGCCTGCTGCTCTTCGTTCCGGGTGCGGTGCTGTGCTCGTTCGGCCTCGCCTTCGCAAGCACGGCGCTGTACAACCAGATCGTGGAAGCGACGCCTGCACATCAGACAGGCGAGGCAACGGGCATGCTCTACGTTTTCTTCTCGTGTTTCTTCGCGGTAGGTGCCCAGGCGGTATTTGCGCTGCTGCGCAGCGCGACGGCGGGACACGACGGTGCATCGTTTCCGGCCGATAGTGGCTATGTTTCGGTATTCGTCTACATCGCCTGCAGTTCGATCGCCGGACTGCTGGTCGCCTCCATGCTGCCGAAGCGTCGTACACACTGACGGTCGTTGCGACCGATCCGTTGCGCGCGGGTACGACGCTTCTTCGACCGCACCGCGACCGCGGCGCATTGAAGCACCCGCTTCACTGCGCCGCCGATCGACTGGCGAGTCACTCCTCTTCTGCCTCACCCAACGCAGACGCCCGCTGGGCGACTCTGATCATGTTCTCTTCGAGCCGGTGACGTTCGCGGTCGAAGCGTTCGAGCGGCGCACCAATTGCCATCGCCGCGATGACATTGCCATTCGGTCCGAAGATCGGCGACGACACGCCGGCCGAATCCGGCAGTAGTTCACCGCGACTCACCGACAGGCCGCTTTCGAGGATGTGGTCGAGTTCGTCACGCAACGCCTTCTTCGTTGCGATCGTTTGCGGGGTGCGGCGCTCGAATTTGACCGTCTTCATGTAGTCGTTAAGGAAAGCGTCCGGTGCATGGGCGAGCAGCACGCGGCCCGCAGCCGTGCAATAGAGCGGGCGACGCAAACCGATGTGCATTGAATAGCGCACCGATTGCTCGCTCTCGATCACGTCGACATAGGTGATCTCTTTGTGTTCGACGTCAAGGACGCCGACATACACGGTTTCATTGGTGCTCTTCGAGAGATCCACCAGGAACGGGCGCAGTATCTTCGAAAAATTCCACGCGGCCATCACGCCTGCCGACAACCGGAAGATCGACGGTCCCAGGCGATAGCGGCCTACGTCGTGCATCAAGTACCCTTCCGCCACCAGAGGTCGCAGCAGATTGAGCAGGCTGCTCTTAGGTGACTCGAGAGCGACATTCAGTTCTGCTAGCGACATCCCGTCCGGAGACTTCGCCAGCACATCGAAAATTCCGAGGAGTCGGGTCAGCGAGCGCGGCCCGCTGACGTCCCGGTCCGCCGGCGCTGAGGTCTCTTTCAACATGATTTTCCCCATGAATTGACTGTATAGATTATACGGGAACTATTCACATAGTTTTACATCGATCACAATCTGGCACACTTTTACACCACCCGAATGCGGGAATACGCCAGGGCGCTCCCTCACACCGCTTGAGATATATTTGAACATCGTTCGAAAAACTGAAATGTGGAAGCATCATCTTCCAGACCATTTACGCAATACGCTCGGGCGTCGAACAGCAACATCAACCTTCACTTCTGGATTCACTCATGTACACGAAAAAACTGGCAGAAAAGGTCGCCATCGTGACCGGAGGCGGCCAAGGCGTTGGACTCGGCATCGCCCTTGCGCTTGCCACCGAGGGGGCGAGTCTGGTCCTCACTGGTCGCACGGAGGCCAAACTCACGCGGGCTGCTGAGGAATTGAGCGCCCTCGGTTCGCAAGTGCTGGTCGTGCCCGGCGATACGCGCAATCGCGCCGACGCCGTGCGGACGGTCGAACTTGCCGTCGAGCGATTCGGACGTGTGGACGCACTCATCAACAATGCCCAAAGCAGCAGCCCGGGGGTGCCGCTCGAGTCCGTTACCGACGATGACTGGAGCAACACGCTCGAATCGGGCTTGTACGGCACGCTGTATTTCATGCAGGCCGCATTGCCGCGGATGAAGTCGCAGGGCCGCGGCGCCATCATCAACTTCGGCTCGCGCACCGGTATCGAAGGCCTCAAGGGATTCGGCGCGTACGCCGCAACCAAGGAGGGCATTCGTGGGCTCTCGCGTGTTGCCGCGCGCGAATGGGGCGTCTACGGCATTACCGTCAACGTCATTTGCCCGGCAGCGCTCACGCCTGCCGCCGAAGCCTACCTCGAAGCCAATCCTCAGGAACGCACTCGCTATCTCTCTGAAATTGCGCTTGGCCGCTTCGGCGATCCTCAGCGCGATATTGGACGAACAGTTGCATTTCTATGTAGTGACGACGCTAATTTCATAACCGGGCAGACTATCAGTGTGGACGGCGGACAGTCAATGCTCTAGTGCGTCTTTTTGAACACGGTGCAATATATGAAACGTCCAGTTGCATTATCGCGAGCCTCGATCCGAGCAGTGAGCTTCCCGCCGGGCGCGTACCACGAAGCTTGAAGAGCGATCAGTTGTTTCTCCTCTCACACACTTCGCGAGAGCGTGTGGAGTTTGGCCTTGGCTGCGGGACACGGAGCCAAGGCGTTTTTTCGCCGTTACCTTTGGGACTCGATCGCGTCGGTTGAGAAATTTCTTAAAACCATTCCGACGTGAAGAACGGCAAGTGCACGTCCATCCAGTCGAACTCGCTGCGGCAGTTCGCCCAAGCCCAATGAGGGGACTTTCCGCCGCGCACGGGAGGGTCCGAACGTTGATGCGGACGCGAGATATTCGGGGCGTCCCTACCGGAGTGGATACACCCGACTTCTACGTGGTCTGTACATACGATACGGCTGTTGCTTCTCTCAGTCGTCATGACTCCCCCTTAGCTGCAACTTTTCACCATCTCCTCGATCACCTTCTTCGCGTCGCCGAACACGAGCACCACGTTGATCTTGCCGAACTCGCCGTTGATGTCCTTTCTATAGAATTTTCTTTTCGCGCAGGATATCGATATCCGACTGCGACATACTCAGCACATCACGCAGCACGTCGTCCGTATGTTGTCCGAGCATCGGCGGCGCCCCGTACGAATCGATAGGCGTGCCCGACATCTTGACCGGGTTGGCGACCATCCGAACCGCCTTATCCGTGAGCGGGTGCGCAACTTCGACGCACATCGCGCGTGCCTGCACATGCGGATCTGCGAACACCTGCTCCAGATTGTTGATCGGTCCGGCCGGCACCCCGGCGGCGTCGAGTGCTGCGAGCAGTTCATCGCTTTGCCATTGAAGGATCAGCGGCTCGAACACTTCGCCCAGCGCGCGACGATTCTTCACGCGCAGCGCAATCTCGCTGAATCGTGGATCGCTGACTAGCTCGGGGTGCCCCAGAACGTTACACATCCGCGCGTATTGCTCGTTGTTGCCCGCCACGATCATGATGTCGCGATCGGCGCAGCGGAACATGCGGGACGGCATACCACCGTTGCCCTCGGTACCGCGCCGAATGGGAATCTGGCCGGAAACGAGATACTGGCTTGCATAGTGCGATGTGGCAGCAATCATCGCGTCCAGCAACGCCAGGTCGATGTACTGCCCCTGCCCGGTACCGCCTTGCGCCGCGTCGCGATGATAAAGCGCTGCGATGATCGCCGAAGCGGCGTACTGACCACACAGGATGTCCGCAAGACTGGGCCCGGTTTTCATTGGCCCGCCGCCCGGCACGTCGTCGCCGTTTCCGGTCACGCTCATCAGGCCACCCATCGCCTGGAAAATCGAGTCGTAGCCGGGGCGCGGGCTATACGGTCCGGTCTGACCGAATCCGGTTATCGAACAGTAGATCAGGCGCGGATTGACCAGCTTGAGGCTGTCGTAGTCGAGCCCGTAACGCTTGAGGTCGCCAACCTTATAGTTCTCGATCAACACGTCGCAGTGCGCCGCCAACGAGCGGATCAGCGCCTGGCCTTCGGCCGTGGAGATATCGCACGTGATCGACTTCTTGCCTCGGTTCGCGCTGATAAAAAACGTCGACTCGCGCGTGACCTTTCCCTCCCGATCCATCAGGAACGGGGGGCCGAATTGCCGCGAATCGTCGCCCTTGCCCGGACGCTCGACCTTGATGACCTCCGCGCCGAAATCCGCCAGCATCTGAGCCCCCCAAGGCCCCGCGAGAATGCGGCTCAGGTCGAGTACGCGAACACCCGCCAATGCGCCTTTTGTCATAGCAAACGGTCCCCTTGAATTCACACCGGCTGCGCCGGAAGCCTTGCATCAGCGTCCGACGAACTTCGCCGTACGTTTTTCGATGAAGGACTGAACGCCTTCCTTCGCGTCTTCAGTGTTGTAGAGAAACTGCTGGGTCGACTGAATCGTCGCGTAAGCATCCTGCCAGCCTTGTCCCAGCGAAACGCGCGCGTTCTGCATCGTGGTCTGCACGGCTAGCGGTGCCTGTGCCGCGATTCGCTCGGCGATCGCGAGCGCCCGGTCGAACTCCTGCCCCACAGGCACGACATCCTGCACGAAGTTCATGTGCCGTGCCTCGTCTGCGGTGAATTCGTCGCCGGTAAGCAGTACCTTCATTGCGTTGCCCCAGCCGGCTCGCTGCACCATGCGAAACGTCGCACCACAACCTGCCATGATCCCCCGCTTGACTTCAAGCTGGGAGAAACGGCAGTTGTCGGCCGCAACAGCCACTTCCGATGCAAGCATCAATTCGACCGCGACCGTGAAGCAGATTCCCTTCAGCGCAATGACGACCGGCTTGGTACGCAGCGGCGCGCGCAAGTTGAACGGATCGACCTCGCCTTCAGGAAGCAGCGGTTTCCCTTCGCGGCGCAACGGCGCGACCTTTGGCATGTCGAGCCCTGCCGTAAAGTGATCGCCTTCGGCGTATACCAGCCCGCAAAAAATATCGCCGCTCTTCTCGAGCTGCGTGTAAGCCATCGCAAGCTCGGTGAACATTTTCGGCGTGAAACCATTGCGCTTTTCCGGCCGGTCAATGCCCATCAAGAGCAGGTTCCCACGCTGCTCAACGCGAATCTGTCCGTCCTCGTGACGAGTGGTCATGCAGTGTCTCCTCGCGGTGTTTTCCGTTAGCAATTCTGACCTCGCGCTCAATTGACAAAGCTGGGTCGCACATTCAGAATCATAAACGTCGTTCACAAAATTGGCAACGCACGATACGCTCGGACGCTGCCGTGCGGCGCACCACAGACACGCAAATCATCGGCGAGCAGGCCCCATCCGGGTCTAGGTGTTCACCCTCATTCGTTCAAGGAAGAACCATGGCCTACGAGACGATCATCGTCGAAACGCACGGGAAAACCGGCTTGATCAGGTTGAACCGTCCGCAAGCCTACAACGCACTGAACAACCAGCTGATGGATGAGCTGACGGCGGCACTCGACGACCTCGAAACCGACCCCGCCATCGGCGCCATCGTGATGACCGGTAGCGAAAAGGCGTTCGCCGCCGGCGCCGACATCAAGATGATGAACGAATGGACGTACATGGACGTGTACAAGAATCAGTTCATCACGTCGAACTGGGAACGCACGTCGCGTTGCCGCAAGCCGGTCATCGCCGCGGTCGCGGGTCTTGCGTTAGGCGGAGGCTGCGAACTGGCCATGATGTGCGACTTCATTCTCGCCGCCGACAACGCCCGTTTCGCCCTGCCCGAAATCACGCTCGCGACCATTCCCGGCGCCGGCGGCACGCAGCGCCTGACGCGCGCGCTCGGCAAATCGAAGGCGATGGAAATGATCCTCACCGGCCGCAGGATGGACGCCATTGAAGCCGAACGATGCGGCCTCGTGAGCCGCATCGTGCCCGCCGACACGCTCGTCGAGGAAGCGCTGAAAACGGCCGACGAGATCGCGCGATACTCGCAACCCGTCGTAGCGATGGCCAAGGAGTGCGTCAATCGCGCCTACGAATCGAGCCTGGCAGAAGGCATCCTGTTCGAGCGGCGTATGGCGTATTCGACCTTCGCCACAGAAGATCGAAAGGAAGGCATGGCAGCCTTCGCCGAAAAGCGCAAACCCCAGTTTCGCGATTGTTGAATTGCTAAAAAGCGCCACGCTGTCGTGGCGAACAGAGCCTGCCAGGTCACGCGCGTCACGCGCATTTCTCTGGCACCGATACTTCCTATCCAGGCTACAGGCGCGCGATGAAACCGTATGTCAATCGCATTACTGAATTACTCGGCATTCAATATCCCATCATTCAAGGCGGCATGCGCTGGGTGGCGCGGGCCGAACTGGCGGCGGCCGTGGCCAATGCGGGCGGTCTAGGCTTCATCTCCGCGCACACCCATGCAAGCGCCGATGCACTCGGGCGCGAAATCGACAGGGTGCGTTCGCTCACCGACAAGCCCTTTGGAGTCAACCTGACCGTTCTCGGCGCCAATGTCGGTCTCGACTATGACGCGTATGTGCGCACGATCGTGTCTCAAGGCGTCCAGGTCGTCGAGACAGCAGGCAGCAATCCGGCGAAATACATCGCCGAGTTCAAGGCGCAGGGCGTCAAGGTCGTGCACAAGTGCGTGACGGTTCGCCACGCGGTGAAGGCCGAATCGCTCGGCGCGGACGCCGTCAGCATCGACGGGTTCGAATGCGCGGGGCACCCTGGCGAAGACGACATCCCTGGACTGATCCTGATTCCCGCTGCCGCCGACAAGCTGAAGGTGCCGATTCTCGCGTCCGGCGGCTTTGCCGATGGCCGCGGGCTGATGGCGGCTCTCGCGCTCGGCGCGGACGGCATCAACATGGGAACCCGATTCATGCTCACGCAGGAGTCCCCCGTCCACCCTGCGATCAAGCAACGGCTGCTGGAAGCGAGCGAGCGCGATACGGTGCTGGTTGGCCGCTCGATCGGCGATTCAAGCCGGGTGGCCAGGAACAGCGTGAGTCTCGCCGCGCTCGAACTCGAGCGCGCCGGCAACGTGACGCGCTCGGACCTCTACGCGCTGACCGGAGCACAGCGCTGGATGGACGCATTCGTGACAGGAGAAGTGGAAGGCGGCGCCTTCCCCGCCGGTATCGTGACCGGCCTCATTCACGACTTGCCGACCTGTGCGGAATTGATCGGTCGCATCGTGAAGGAAGCCGCCGCGATTGCGCAACGCCAGCTTGGCTTCAGCGCTGCTCTGGCATGAAACTGACCGGCCTTCGCGTCGTGGACCTGTCGCAATTCATGCCGGGTCCGTTCCTCGCCGCCAACCTCGCCGATCACGGCGCGCACGTCGTCAAGATCGAACCGGTCACCGGCGACCCCACCCGCGGCGCACCCGGCACCGACGGCGCGTTCTTCGCCGCGATCAACCGCGGCAAGCGCAGTATCGCGCTCGATCTGAAACATCCGGACGCACGCGAGGTCGCGCTCAAGCTGATGAACGAGGCCGATGTCGTGATCGAATCGTCGAGGCCGGGCGTGGCCGCTCGGCTTGGCATCGACTACGACACGATCAGCCGGACGAACCCGGGAGTCGTTTATTGTGCGATTACCGCATTCGGCCAAACCGGCCCGCTCTCTCAATTGCCCGCACACGATCCGGTAGTTCAATCGCTTGCAGGCACGCTGCCGCGCGATGGCCGGGGAATCCCAATTGCCACGGGGCCGTCGCTCGCTGCGCTGGCCGGTTCATTGACGGCGTTGTCCGCCGTGTTGATGGCGCTGCTGCGCGCGCGGGAAACGGGGCGCGGCGACTACATCGACATGGCGCTTTTCGATGCGGCGCTCACCTCGCAGCCGTATCTGAGCGGCCGCTTGCTCAACGCGCCGGACAGCCAATTGCGAGGGCCGACTGAAGGCGACAGCGGGCTCGCGTTGCTCGACACCTACGAGACCGCCGATTCGAAGTGGCTCTGCCTTGGCGGCCGGGAACACAGCTTCGCAACCAACCTGCTTACACCACTCGGCCGTCCGGATCTCGTCGCCGACGCGATCGGCCCAGCCGGTGAAGGCCAGATACGCGTCCGGGCGTTCCTGATGCAAATCTTCCTGACTCGCACACTCGATGAATGGCTCTGCTGGTTCGAAGGCCGAAACATCGGTGTGGCGCCGGTGCTCTCGCTCGCCGAAGCGCTCGACCATCCGCATGCGCACGAGCGCGGGATGGTCCAGAGGGATCCGTCCGGACGCAACCACGTTGCAAACCCGATTCACTTCCGTTTGGAGCCTGGGTCGCCACCGCTCGCCGTTCCATACCTTGGCGAGCACACAGAACTCGTGCTGCGGAGCATCGGCTACAGCGACGAACGGATTGCGGAACTCGTCGCGACAGGCGCAGTACGTGGGCAGCACGACGAAGCCCAGGCCCTTGCGCAACCCGCCACCTGACGCAAACAACACCATGCCCTTACAGCTAGAGGCGGACGCCGTCGATTTCGCGTCCATCATCCGCCCCGGCGATACCGTCGCATGGGGCCAATCGAACGCAGAGCCCCTTGCGCTCACGCGCACTCTACTTCAGCAGCGGCACAGCATCGGCGCGTTCCGGGTCTTTCTCGGCGCCGGCAACTACGACACGTGCCGGCCTGAGCACGCGGACTGCATCGATTTCGTTTCGTACTGCGGGAGCGGCTCCAACCGCGCACTGGCCAAGGCTGGCGCGCTTGATATCCTGCCCTGCCATTATTCGCAGTTGCCAGAGATGATGGAGTCGGGTCAGCTATCGATCGACGTCCTGCTACTGCAGTTGGCGCCACCCGACGCGCACGGCCGCTACAGCTTGTCCGTCGCGCATGAGTATCTGATCCCGGCGCTCGAGCGCGCGCGCGTCATCATTGCGGAAGTCAACGAACAGGCACCCTGGACTTACGGCGAGCGATATCTTCGCGACGACGACCTCGACTTCATGGTCCCGACGTCGCGCGCTTTGCCCGACAGTTCGTCCAGCGCCGTCAGCCCGACGGAGCTGGCGATTGCACGGCACACGGCCGGTTTGATCGAAGACGGCGCCACCATTCAACTCGGCCTCGGCGCGATTCCAGAAGCGATCCTCGCTTGCCTCGGCGACCGGCGAGACCTTGGCATCCATTCCGGCACGATCGGGGACAAAGTCGCCGATCTGATGGAAAGCGGCGTGATCAACAATGCGCGCAAGACCATCGACACGGGCCAGACCATTGCTGGCGTGATGATGGGGGGGCGCCGCATACACGAGTTCGCGCATCGAAACGACGCCGTGCAGTTTCGTTCGACCCGCTACACGCACGATCCGAACGTGCTCGCAAGCATCGACCGGTTCGTCGCCATCAACTCGGCGGTCGAGGTCGATCTGAGTGGCCAGATCAACGCCGAAATTGCCGGTGGCGTGTATGTGGGCGCGGTGGGGGGCGCACTGGATTTCCTGCGCGGCGCGCGGCGCTCGCGTGGCGGCGTTCCTGTCATCGCATTACCGTCCACAGCGGGCAAAGGCGCGACCCGCATCGTCGCGTCGTTGAACGGACCGGTCAGCACGCCGCGCAGCGACGCCGCCATCGTGGTGACCGAATACGGCGTGGCCGATCTGCGCGGCCTGACGCTGCGCGAAAGGCGCGAACGCATGCTGGCAATCGCCCATCCGGATCATCGCAGCGCTCTCGATCAGATGGCGGGCGTCCCGCCTTCCAATCGCTTAAGAAGCGCGACGCTCGTCGGCTGATTGCAACCGCACCCGAATCAGAACTTCAAACTTTGCAAGGAAACGTCCGATGAAACGCGCGGCAATTGTCTCCCCTGTACGAACGCCCGTCGGCACCTTTGGCGGTAGCCTGCGCGGCGTTTGCGTCGAAGATCTCGGCGCGCTCGTTGCGAATGAAACGATCCGGCGCGCAGGACTCGATCCCGCTCGCATCGACGACGTCGTCTTCGCGCAAGCGTACGCGAACAGCGAAACACCTTGCGTGGGCCGCTGGATTGCGCTGCAGGCGGGCCTGCCCGTGGAGGTGCCGGGCATGCAGCTTGACCGACGTTGCGGCGGCGGCCTGCAGGCGCTCGTCACCGCCGCGATGATGGTGCAGACCGGCGCCGCCGACGTGGTGTTGGCCGGCGGCGTGGAAAGTATGAGCAATATCGAGTACTACAGCACGGACATGCGCTGGGGCGCACGGTCGGGCTCCGTCCAGTTTCACGACCGGCTCGCGCGGGGCCGCGAGCGCTCACAGCCGGAATCGCGCTTCGGCTTTATCTCCGGCATGATCGAGACCGCGGAAAATCTGGCCACCGACTATGGCATCAGCCGCGAGGCCGCCGACGAGTTCGCGCTGCGCAGCCATCAGCGCGCGGCCGCCGCATGGGAGTCCGGCCATATGGCCGAAGAGGTCGTGGCGGTCAGCGTTCCTCAGAAAAAAGGCCAGCCGCTTCTGTTTTCCAAAGATGAAGGATTCCGCGCCGACGCCAGCATGGAAAGCCTCGGCAAGCTTCGCGCGTTGATGCCGGGCGGCACAGTCACCGCAGGCAACTCCAGCCAGCAAAACGATGCCGCTGCCGCTTGCCTCGTCGTCGCGGAAGACCGCCTCGAAGCGCTCGGACTCGAACCCATGGCCTGGCTGACCGGCTGGGCCGCAGCCGGATGCGAGCCATCACGCATGGGCATTGGGCCCGTGCCCGCAGTGCAGAAGCTGATGACGCGCATCGGGCTTACGCTCGAGCAGATGGATCTTGTCGAAGTAAACGAAGCATTCGCGTGTCAGGTGCTGGCAGTCCTCAAAGGCTGGAATTGGCACGATACCGACCGGCTCAACGTGAACGGCTCTGGCATATCGCTGGGCCATCCGATTGGCGCAACGGGCGTGCGCATCATGACAACGCTGTTGCACGAGTTGACGCGCCGGAAAGGACGTTATGCACTCGAGACCATGTGCATCGGCGGTGGCCAGGGTATTGCCGCCGTGTTCGAGCGCGCCTGATCCTGAGCGATGAAGCGCACGGCCTTGCGCCGTGCGCGCGCCCGCGCTCAGGCCTCCACTTCGAACATCACGAAGTCGGCCTTGGTCGCACCGCACTCGGGGCATGCCCAGTCATCCGGGATGTCTTCCCAGCGAGTGCCAGGCGCGATGCCCTCCGCGGGAAGTCCCGCTGCTTCGTCGTAGTAAAAACCGCAAAAAATGCATTGCCACTTTTTCATGATCGTCGATGAGTCGTTGAGGGTGGGGATACTTCAGGGCGCTACGTCCCAGACGAGCGGCAGATAGAGCATGCCGTTGACGGAGCCCGAGCCGCATCGGGGCTTGTCGCCCTCGCGAATGCGAAAATCGGGAATGCGTTTGAGCCACTCCTGGAGGAAAACCTTGATCTCCGTACGCGCAAGGAACGACCCCGGGCAGCGATGCGGGCCGTTGCCGAACGCGGCGTGCAGCACCGGCTTGCGCGTCAGATCGACGGCGAGCGGATCGCTGAACTTGCGCTCGTCGAGGCCAAACAGGGAGTTCGGCAATTGAATCTGGTCACCCTTTTTGAACTGGATGCCCTTGTATTCCATGTCCTGCGTGATGAGCCGCGCGGTGTTCGCCACGCCAAAGCGACGAATCATCTCATCGACCGACGACACCATCAGATCGGGATTCTCGATCAGTTGCCTCCGGTGCGCCGGATTCTCCGCCAGAAAGCGCGCGATGAAACCCATCATCGACGCGACGGTATCGAGGCCACCGAACAGCACGACGATAAACATCCCGAACATCCGCTCGGGGCTGATCGGCTTGCCGTCGATCTGCGCGTTGGCGATGAGGCTGACGAGATCGCCGCCCGCCTCTGCCTTGCGCTTCTCCACCCAGGTGGAGATATAGCCAATCAGCCGGTGCTGGGATTCGTTGCGCTGCTCGACGTTGCCGCGCACGGCCCATTCCGCCCATTCGAGCAATTGTCCTCGATCGCTCAACGGAAGATCGGCAAGACGCAGGAAAATCACGATCGGCAGGATCTTCGCGAACTCCGAGACGAACTCGCATTCGCCGCGTGGAGCGATTTCTTCCATCAGCTCGATTGCGAGGCTGCGCACGTCGCTTTCCAGCGAGGAGATAGCTTGCGGCAGGAAAGCGGGCGTGATCAGGTTGCGGTACGCGGTATGTTCGGGCGGATCAAGCTCGAGCGGCACGAGCTGCGTCTCGTTGAGCGGCGGGATGTTGACACTGCGATGCGAAAAATGGGTGTGGTCCTTCTGCATCGCCTCGATGTCTTCGCCGCGCGTGGCGATCCAGTGGCCGCCATGGTACGGGGACCAGACGATATCGGGCCCGGTGTGCAGCGTCTTCCACGCCATATGAACATCGTCTTGCACGCCTGGCGGATTCATATAGTCGAAATCGACCACGAGTTCTCGCGGAACATGGTCCGGCACGGTCCAGTCTTTCGTAGGGTTCATCTCGCGTCTCCTATCAGTTGGTCGTCTTCGAATGGATGAGTCGTCACACTTTGCATCAACGTGCCAGCGTTCATATTATGCAACGCCGTTCAGTTTTGATATTATACCGAAGCGAGCTTTTTTACATCAACGCCTATCGAACGGAGACAAGAGTGAGCGATTTCGTCAAGGACAAGGTGGTAGTGGTAACGGGTGCGGGTGCCGGCATCGGGCGCGATTTTGCGTTGCAATTCGCGGCGAACGGCGCAAAGGTCATCGTCAACGACCTGGGTCGCAACGCCGAATCCGGCCAGTTCGCCGCAGAGCGCGTCGTCGAAGAAATCAAGGAGGCCGGCGGGCAAGCGCTTGCCTCGACGGATAGCGTCGCCGAATGGGATTGCGCGCAGAAGATCGTGCAGGCCGCGCTGGACACGTTCGGCCGCGTCGACTGTGTGGTCAACAACGCCGGCATCGTGCGTGACCGCATGTTCTTCAACATGAGCCTCGACGAGTGGAAGGCCGTAGTCGACGTGCATCTGAACGGGTCGTTTTTCGTGGCACGCGCGGCGGCTCCGCATTTCAAGGCACAAAACGGCGGCAGCTTCGTTCACATGACCTCCACCTCTGGTCTGATCGGCAACATCGGACAGGCCAACTACTCCGCCGCCAAAATGGGGGTCGTCGGTCTGTCGAAGTCGATTGCCCTCGACATGGCGAAATTCAACGTGCGCTCGAACTGCATCGCACCATGGGCATGGACCGCGATGACGGCCTCGATCCCCTCGGAGACGCCTGAGCAAAAAGCACGCGTCGAAATTCTCAAGCGCATGGAATCGCGCAAGATCGCGCCGCTCGCGGTCTACCTTGCGTCCGACCAGGCCGCAAAGGTTTCGGGTCAGATCTTCGGCGTGCGCGCCAACGAGATCTACTTCTTCAACCAGATCCGCATGATCCGTTCGCTGCATCGCGACGGCGGCTGGACGCCTGAAGCGATTGCCGAGCAGGTCATGCCGGCGTTCGAATCGAGCTTCTTCCCGAACGTGCCGTCCATGGCGCTCACGCCCTGGGATCCGGTGTAAGCGATACCGCGTCACGCCCGCGCCACATGATGCGGTGGTGGCGCGGGCGGTGCGGCGCTCACCCGCCACGTCACTTACCCTTCGTCTGAACCTCGCACGCTTTCAGACAAGCCAACGATACGTCTCGCCTTGAGCAATACCGGCAAGTCCACCATCCGTCCATCTACGGACACCGCCCCGCCTTCCGCCCGCTCATACGCGTCGACGATTCGCCGCGCCTTGGCAATTTCATTCGCACTCGGGCTGAACGCCGCATTGACCGCTGCAACCTGGCGCGGATGAATACACAGCTTCCCGCCAAAGCCCAGCGATCGCGCCTTCGACGAGTCGTGCGCGAGTTGTCGTTCGTCATCGATTGCCACGCTAACGCCATCCACGGGAGACTGAATGCCCGCTACGCGGGAGGCCAGCACAATACGCGAACGCGCGAGCAGCAACGCGTCCCATGAACCGTCACAATCCAGATCGAGTTCGAAGTCAACCGAGCCGAATATGAGTCGCTCGACGCCGGGCATGCGCGCCACGTCCAGTGCGTTCCAGACGCCCTCGGCAGATTCGATGGTCGGCAATATGGGTTTCGCCGTTGCCGCCGCGACAGCGGTCAGAGCAGCCGGATTCTCAGCCTTTGGCAACACCACGCCATCGATACCATCGAACGCTGCGAGCGAAAGGTCCTGCTGGAACCACTGCGTACCCGCTCCATTGATGCGCAACAGTACGCGAACCGCCGATGCCGAAAATGTTCGTACCGCACCGGCAACACGTGCACGCGCCGACGTTTTGTCCGCATCTGCGACAGCGTCCTCCAGGTCCACGATCACCGCATCGGCGCCTGCCGCGAGCGCCTTGGCGAATCGTTCAGGCTTGCTGCCCGGCACAAAAAGAAACGAACGCATAAAGTCTCCCATTCAGCGTCCGGTCCGGCTATGGCGACCCCGCCAGCGGACCGGCTCGACGATCAGATCAGAACAGCCGTGGCTTCCATGCGCAACGATCCGTCGCTGCCGGCGATCCACAAGCTCACCTTGCGTTGGTCCGATTCGTGTTGCTTTCCGCAAACATAGAAAGGCGAAGTGTCCACCACCGGTTTGATCGCGCGGAACGAAAATGCTCCGACGCGCGCGCCCGGCAACTCCGATCCGAGCGAGTCCATCAGTAGCGTGGCGAGCAGCGGGCCATGCACGACGAGTCCCTCGTATCCCTCTGCGCCGATCGCGTAAGGCCGATCGTAGTGAATGCGATGACCATTCAACGTAAGCGCCGAGTAGCGAAACAGCAGCACCGGATCGGGATTGATCTCGCGTGCCCATTGAGCGCCCATCGGCGCGGCCTGTAATGCTGCGGGCTTTTCGCTGGCGGCCGGATGATCGCGATACACGATATCCTGGCGTTCGACGATGGCAAGGCCAGCAGCGTCGCTGACCTCGTGCTTGACCTTCACGAACACGAGATCGCCGGTACGTCCATGCTTGTGCGCAACACTCTCGATGCATGAAAGACGCGTGATCGCGCTACCCGCTTTCAGCGGCCGTAGAAACTCGAGTTGACTGCCCGCCCACATGCGGCGAGGCAAATCGACCGGCGGCAGAAAGCCGCCGCGTTTCGGATGACCGTCCGCCCCCACCATCGACTGGCGATGAACCGGCAGAAAATAAAGCCAGTGCCACAACGGCGGCAAGTCATCGCCACGTGCTGAAAGCGCGTCATCGTGGTCAAGCATGGCGCTGAGGGCCGCCATCGGCGTGCAGGTGAGCTGGTCCCGCACTTCCTCAGTGCGCCCAGTCCATTGCTGCAAATACTCGATATCCATGCGCATCGTGCCAATCACTTCAGATCCAGTGCGTCGCGAATCGCCGCAGCGATCGGAAGCAGCGGATCTTCTTCCGGCGTGGCCGGGTTGAAGAGCTTGTTATGGCAGATCGCGACGGCGAGCCCGGTATCCGGGTCCGCCCAGCCGATCGAATTGCCCTGCCCCGGATGGCACAAAGCGCGCGGTGAACGTGCCGCCGTCACCGGCGGATGGTTGCCGCCGAACCAGAAGCCACCGATCGTGATTGGAATCGGAAAGCCGAACATCACCGGGTCGGGCTCCTCGCTATTGGCGCGTGGCGTGTTCAGCGTGGCGACGAGCTCCTTCGAGAGTATCCTCACGCCGTCCAACTCGCCGCCGCATGCCAGCATTGCCCAGAAGCGCGCCTCGCTGCGCGCGTTGAAGATCCCGCCAACGCCCGCCACTTCCGCGCGCCGCACGTCCGGGCGCTCGAACACTGGCGGCGCCAATGCGACCTGTTGCGGCATCGAGCGCAGGAACAGCGGCGGCAGGTATTCCGCGGGAACCGGCACCATTGCATCGGTGAGACGTGCGATGCGCGGTTCGACTTCGTCGGGAATGCCGATCCACAGATCGTCGATGCCGAGTGGCATCGCAATCTCCTCCCGGACAAAACGGCCCAGCGAGCGCTTCTTCGGATCGGCGCGCCGCACCAGTTCGCCAACGATCCAGCCGAACGTCATCGAGAGGTACAGCGTCTTCGTCCCCGGCTCCGCAAGCGGCTCAAGGTTGGCGATGGCGCTGGTCATCCACTGCCAGTCACACATCAGCTCCGGTGTGACGCCTTCGGGCATTTGCGGCACACACGCGCGATGAGTCAGCACATCGCGCACCGTCGTTTTCTGCTTGCCGTGGGCACCGTACTCCGGCCAGTAGCGCGTCACCGGCGCGTCGTATTCGATGAGCCCGCGGTCGGCCAGGATATGCAACGCAGTTGCTGCAACCGCCTTCGTCACCGAATACACATTGAACAGCGTTTCGCCGTCGACCAGACGGCCGGTGGACGGATCGGCCACGCCGCTCCATGCGTCGATCATGAGCTTGCCGTTCAGATAGGCCGCCACCTGCACGCCGATCTCACCGCCTTCCCGCGTGGCGCGGTCGAGCGCCTGCTGAACGATCGCGTTGCGCTCCATTGATGCTTGCACTACCAAGGTCATATCGTGTCTCCCATTCGTGAACATTCGCGTTGACGGGCTACCTCTTGCCGGACTGCGCGGCAATACCGGCGAGCCCTTCGAGCGCGAGCCCGTAGCCCAGTTCGTCAACCATGCGGCGCTTGAACGGCTGCGTGAAGACCGCGCGCGTGTATCGCAGCGTTTCGATCGGCTTCGCCGCGAGTTCGTGCGCCATTTGCCACGCACGTTCGAGCAAGGTGTCGTGCGCGACGACTTCGCCGACGACGCCAAGCTCCCACGCGCGCTGCGCCGTGATGCGCTCGCCGCTGAGAAGAAAGTAGCGGGCGCGGTTGTGGCCAATCAGCATCGGCCAGACGATCTGCACGCCGTCCGCCGGCACGACGCCGTGAACGAAGTGCGCCTGGTCCGAGATTTCGGCGCGACTGGAGGCCAGCACGATATCCGACAGCACGAGCAACTCGGCATGAATGAGTGCCGGCCCGTTGATCGCGCCGATCACCGGAACCGGAATGTCCAGCAGTTGCATCAGCAGGTCCTGCCCCTCGCGCTGCAGGCGCGGCCAGACTTGCACAAGCGGCTCCGCCGGCAACTCGGCGTCATTCATCGCGTCGCAGAACGAATCGCCGGTGCCGGTCAGGATGACTACGCGATTGTCGAGGTCGCGTGCGATCTGGTAGAACGCCTCGCCTAGCTGGCTGTGAATGCTGCGATCGAGCGCGCCCCACTTGAGCGGGCTGCCATCGGTATGCAGGCGCACTTGCAAAACACCGTCGCGTCGCTCGAAGTCGATGTTCGTAAAGCGCCCGCTGTAGTCTTCAAGGCGGCTCATCGCGCGTCCTCCAGGATCAGGCCGGCGGCGCGCCATGCCATCGCCATCATGGGGCCATTCGTGTTGCCGGAGATCATCGTGGGTGTTATGGAGAGATCCATCACGCGCAGGCGTTCGACACCGCGCACGCGCAGCCGCGAATCGAGCACGGCAAGCGTGTCCGATCCCATCTTGCAGGTACCGCAAGCGTGATAGCCGGATTGGCCTTCACGCCGGTAGAGGTCGAGAATCTCGTCATCGGTCTGGACGGCGGGGCCTGGGCGTGTCTCCCCTGCCAGCAGGCTGGCAAGCGGCTCGGCGGCCAGCACGCTGCGCATGAACCGGAATGCGTTGACAGCCATCTGCCGGTCGTACGAATCGGCAAGGTAGTTCGCGACGACTTCGGGCGGCACGCGGGGGTCCGCGGACTGGATCCTGACGTGCCCTTCGCTGCGCGGGCGCAGCGGGTAGCTGAAGAGCTGCATGCCTGGGAACGACTCGAACGCGTAACCGGCCGCGCCGAAATCCATCGAGTACGGCGCCATCATCAGTTGAACATCGGGACGCATCGCATCCGCCGCGGTCTTGACGAAGCCGCCCACCTGGTACGAGCCGAGCGACATCACGCCACGGCGGAACAGCAGATACTGCATCGCGTTGCGCCATAAGCGCATGCCGCTGAACTGTCGGTTCTGCGAATCACGCCAGTGCCGCAAACGGGCCTGCAGCATATATAGATAGTGCTCGCGCAGGTTCCGTCCGACCCCCGGACTCGCCGCCACGACAGGAATGCCAAGCGACTGCAGATGGCCGGGATCGCCCACGCCCGACAACTGCAAAAGCCGCGGCGACTCGATCGCGCCCGCCGAGAGCACGACCTCGCGACGCGCACGGTAAGCGATCTGCTGCCCCGCGCTTTCGCACTGCACGCCGACGGCGCGTGTGCCGTCAAACACGATTCGCGCGGCTTGCGTGCCGGTAGCGACTGTGAGGTTCTTGCGCGCCCTCGCAGGCTTCAGAAAGGCTTCGGCCGAGCTTTGCCGACGACCGTTGCGTATCGTATAGATCAGATAGGCCACCCCCTCATGATCGAGCCTGTTGATATCTTCCACGCGCCGCACGCCGAGCGACCGGCACGCTTCGAGTACGGCCTCGCCAATTCGATTGCGCTGCGCGTACGGTGACAGTTTCAGCGGGCCGCCCTCTCCACGCAGCTCATCGGCGCCGAGCGCGTGATCTTCGATGCGCCGGAAGCAAGGCGCCAGGTTCTGCCAGCTCCAGCCCTCGACACCCAGTTCGGCCCATCCGTCGTAGTCCTTGGGATGACCTCGCATATACACCATGCCGTTGATGCTGCTGGAACCGCCGAGCATCTTGCCGCGAAGCCAGATTTCGTTGCGATGCCCGTTGCCGTGATCGGGCTGCACCGGAATGAACCAGGCATGAGCTGGGTCGCCCAGCAGCTTGCCAAAGCCCTTTGGCATCCGGATCAACGGATTGCGATCTTCCGGACCTGCCTCGATGAGTAGCACGGTATGGTGCCCGCTCTCCGAAAGACGATTGGCTAGCACGCAACCCGCCGCACCCGCGCCAATCACGATAAAGTCAAACTCGGTCATCTATGCGTTCTCCACCGTCCGTGCCTTGTCGGCCAGCCCCATAGCACGCGAGGCCGGCGTGGTTCCTGTTAGCCAAAGATGACGGGAATCGAATGCGGAACCCGCATCATGATCCCGTTGATCGGTGGAGCTGGCGCGGCCGGATCGAGCCGAAGATTGGGCAGGCGGTCGAGAATCGCGTTGAGCGCGCGCGTCATTTCCACGCGCGCCAGGTGCTGGCCGATGCACACGTGCGGGCCATAGGCGAATGCAAAGTGCCGGTGAGCCGCCTTGCGATAGATGTCGAACCTGTCCGGATCGGCGAAACGGCTGGGGTCGCGATTGGCGCTGCCCGCCACCACGTCGAGAAATGCGCCGGCAGGAATCTCGACACCGCCGAGCGTGACATCACGCGTCGCCATACGCGACTGCATCAGCACGGGGCCGTCCCAGCGCAGAGCCTCTTCGATCGCCGCCGCGACCAGCGTGCGATCCTGGCGCACCGCTTCGAGCTGTACCGGATCGCGCAGCAACGCAAGCAACAGTACGCTGGTCGCGCGATAGGTCGTGTCGCCGCCCGCATTCACCAGCTGGCGAAGAAACGAAATGACAACCTCGTCCGGTAGCCGCTCGCCGTCCACCTCCGCGGTGGCCAGCGAGCTCACCAGATCGTCGCCGGGATTACTGCGGCGCTCGTCGACGAGCCGCGCGAAATAGGTGCCCAGCTTCGTCGATGCCTCCACGCCATGCTCGACATCGATCGAAACCAGCGTCTGTGCGATGGCGAGCTTGTGAAAGATCTTCACGTCTTCCGGCGGCAATGCCAGTTGCCGATAGATGATGTTGAACGGGTAGTGAAGCGTGAACTCGTTGACGAGATCCGCCTGTCCGCGATCCATGAACTTCGACATCAGCTCGCTCACCACTGGGTCGACCAGCGTATCGCCCCATGCCGCGACGGTGTGCGGCAAAAAGGCCTTCTGGAAGATGCGGCGGTAGCGCGAGTGCTCGGGCGCATCCATCGTCGAGATACTGCGCCCGAAGCTGATGCCGAGATTGCGCTCGTAAGACTTGTTTGAAAACGTTGCCGGGTCGCCAAGCACCTTCGAGACTTCGTCGTATCCGAATACGGAATAGTGCGCGACATCGGACATGGTCAGGTCCGCCGCGCCGCCCATCAGCACACGGTAGTCGCCTTCCTGAACCGCCGCCTTTTCCCGCAGTTCCGCAATGCGTGGATAAGGGTCCGCATCGGCACCGTAAGCGAGTGAATCCTCGAAAAAGGGGTTGAACTCAGGATCGTCGAAGTCCTCAAGTCGCAGCGCGCCGGCCATGGTTCCCGTCTCCATCAATCGTTTGTTTGCAGGCACCTCTGCTTTTGCGCGAGGTACCAATAGTTGAACTATGTTCTATTTTGCACAAGTGTGCAAGATCGATTTATCATTCACGGAAGGGGATGTTGCGCGCTTTCTGGCTCGCGCCCGCCATCAAAGGGAAACCATGCCGTCCAGCACCACGCACGCCGCCAGCAGACGGGCAACTGCCATCAATGAGCCGCGTGCCACGGCGCGCAGCACGACGCCAGAGCGCATTCTCGATACGGCCGAGCGGCTGTTCGCGATGCACGGCTACTTCGGCACGTCGATTCGCGACATCATGCAGAGCTGCGGCATGGAGCTGAGCCTCGCGCGGTACCACTTCGGCAGCAAAGACGCGCTGTTTCAGCAAGCGATCGGCCGTCGCGCCGCGGTGATCAGCCGGCAGGTCATCGAATCGCTCGAGGCCGAACTGGCACCCCTGCAAGACAAGCGCCCCGGCGTCGAAGCAATCGTGACCGCACTTTCCGCACCGGCCTTCGCGCATCTGAAGAGCGGCGATCCGGGGTGGCGAAATTACTTGCGCCTGCTAACCCAGATTGGCTGTCTTCTGGAGCGCCCCGATCTCACGGCGCCGTTTTATGACCAATACGCGCCTGCGGCCGCGCGCTACCGCGACGCCTTCGCCAAGGCACTTCCCCGCGTCACGCGGGAGACCGTCGAACTGGTGCAGCATTTCGTCGAGTCCGTGTTTCATCTCGTGCTCAACGAGCTTTACGCGCAGGAAGCGCGCTCCGGAGCCAAGGCACTTACGACAGCACATATCGAGCGCATGCGCACCTATCTGATTCGTTTCGCGGTTGGCGGCATCGAGGCGATGGTCAGCTCCGCCTCGGCCCAACGGGGTTCATGAGCATTGACAGTCGCAGCGACCGTCGTTCACAATTTAGAACATTATTCAGACTTACTGTGGCCGCAGCGAGCCTGCGGCCGTGCGAGATGGAGTTAGCCTCATGACAGCTGGAGACGCAGAGAACATCGCACTGATCGTCGGGGCGGGTCATGCAGCAGGAGAATGCGCGACCGCGATCCGCGAACAGGGATGGACGGGACGCATCGTGATGGTGGGAGAGGAACCGCATTTGCCCTACCAACGGCCGCCGCTCTCCAAGGCATTCCTGTCGGGCGAATCGACCGCCGAGCAGTTGTACCTGAAACCGCTGTCGACGTACGACAAAGCGCGTGTCGAGTTCATCCCGAACACGCGCGCGCAGCACATCGACCGTGACGCGAAACGGGTCACGCTGTCCAACGGCAGCGAAATCAGCTATACGAAACTGGTTCTGGCCACCGGCGGCCGCGCGCGGCGCCTCGCGTTGCCGGGTATCGAAGCGACCGAGAAGCTGCAGAATTTTCACTACCTTCGCACGCTCGATCACGTCGCGCGGATTCGAAACCAGTTTCATGCCGGCTCGCGCCTCGTGATCATCGGCGGTGGATATATCGGGCTGGAAGTGGCCGCGGTAGCCGTGAAGCGCGGCTTGCGCGTCACCGTGCTCGAAGCGTTGCCGCGCGTCCTCGCGCGCGTCACGGCTCCCGAGCTTTCCAGGTTCTACGAGGAAGTTCACCGCGAAGCCGGAGTCGACATCCGTACCAACGCGATCGTGAGTGGGTTCGAACTCGACGCATCCGGCGACGCCGTTGCCGCCGTGTGCTGCGCGGACGGCACGCGCGTCGCCGCGGATCTCGTCATCGTCGGCGTGGGACTGGAGCCCGCCACCGAACTCGCGCAAGCGGCCGGCCTTGCTGTCGACAACGGCATCATGGTCGACGAACACACGCGCACGTCCGACCCCGACATTTTTGCGGTCGGGGATTGCACCAACCACCCCAACCCTTCCCTTGGACGCCGCCTGCGTCTCGAGTCGGTCCCTAACGCGCTGGAGCAGGCCCGCACCGCCGCTGCGTCGTTGTGCGGCAAGGAGCGTGTCTACAACAGCGTGCCGTGGTTCTGGTCCGACCAATACGATCTGAAGCTCAAGATGGTCGGCTTGTCCCTCGGCTACGACGAGTTTGTCCTGCGCGGCGATCCCAAAGCCCGCTCTTTCTCGGCGTTTTATCTCAAGGACGGCGTCATGCTCGCGGCCGATACGGTCAGCCGTATACCCGAATTCGTGCTGGCCAAGCGTTTCGTTGCCGAGAAAATTCCGGTCCGCGCCGCCGATCTCGCCAACGAATCGATCCCGTTGAAAAGTCTGCTTCCCTAGTCCAATTCATTTTTCAGAGGTTCACAAGCCATGCCGCTCATTCGATTCATCCAGCCGGACGGCAGCGAGGCCGCCGTAAGCGCCAACGTTGGCGATTCAGTCATGCAAACAGCGGTGAACAATCAGATCCCAGGCATTCTCGGCGATTGCGGCGGCAGCTGCAGCTGCGCAACCTGTCACGCGTATGTCGACGACGCCTGGAGCAGCCACATGCCAGCGGCGGAATCCTATGAAGTCGACATGCTCACCTGCGCGATGGACGTGCGCGAAAACAGCCGTCTGACATGCCAGATCTTCATGACGCCGGAACTGGACGGCCTGGTGGTGCGTCTGCCCGATCTGACGGCGTAAGCGCGAGGAGCACGAAGGCCTGTCGCACGACGCCGATCCCACGATGCGGAAGTTTGCGCGGACCTCACTCCTTGCATTCCTCGCCAGTCCCACGAATGGCTACGTGGCGGGCCAGGAGCCGAAGACGAGACCGCGCTTACGGCGCTTTCGTCAACGCGTCGATCGCGGGCTGTTCGCTGTTGCTCCAGAACGCCGCCCACGTCGGAAATCCTTGCGGAAGACGCGGCTGATACCGATCGCCTTCATACTTGCCGGGCCAGTTCTGCAAGCGCGGCGCACCGGGCCGAGCGAGCCAGTCCGTCGAATACCAATGCTGTTCGTCGCGACGCTCGAAGCACCATTGCCCGTCGCGCCGCACGTAGTGATCGAAGTAGCAGATCGCCATCACCACCCACGCTCCGTTGTCCTCGTGCTCCGCGCGACAATAGACGCTTCCCGTCGCATGGTCGGCATCGATGAAATCGACGACGTGGCCGCAGATCTGGTGAATGCTGCGATAAAAGCCGCGCAGAATATGCTCGGACCCGTAGAACGTTTTCAATGCCGCGCGCCCGACGCCCCATCGGCCGCAATCGACGTCTTCGGCGAACAGTTGCACCAGGCTGTCCAGATCGCGCGAATCGACCGCGAGCGCGTATCGGACGGGCAACTGCTGGATGGCGAGCTGCGCCTCGATGCGCTCGATACGCGCGAGCAGCGCTGAATCCGTCGTCATGCCTTCCCCTTCGTAGCGTTGGCCATCGCGGCCGGGCGCGCGCGGATTTCGTCGGCATAGTAAGGCTGGTGTGAAAGAAGTCCGCCATCGACGTTGAACACCTGGCCCGTGACGAACGCCGCCTCATCCGAAGCGAGGTACACCACCGCGTGTGCAATGTCTTCGGGCTGCCCGAGGCGAGGCGTGAGATGGTGGCTCAGCATCATCTCTCCGGTCTCCCCCGCGTAGTACGCCTGGGTCACCGGTGTGACGATCAGGCCGGGAGCGATCGCGTTGCAGCGTATCCCCTCCTTGCCGTGCTGCGCGGCGACGTAGCGCGTCAGCGCCTCGATACCGGCCTTGCAGACACCGTACGCGCTGTACCCCAGCGCGCCCGCCTGAGCGGCACCGGAAGAGGTATTGATAATCGAACCGCCGCCTCGTGCGCGCATCAGCGGCAGCGCGCACCGCGAGGCCAGCATGGTGCCGCGAAGATTGATGCGCATCGTGTCGTCCCAGACTCCGACGTCGAGTGCCTCGACTGCCGCATCGACCGTACTGGAAAGCGATGTGGCCGCGGCGTTGTTATGCAGGATATCGAGCCCGCCCCAAGTCTTGAGCGTCAGATCGAACAATGCATCGATCGAACTTTCGTCGCCGATATCGACCTGTGCCGGGACCGCGTGGCCCCCCGCTTCGTTAATACGACGAACCTGTTCCTGCGCGCCTTCGAGATTCAGGTCCGCCACGACGATCAAGGCGCCCTCCTGCGCGAGCCTGGCGGCACAGGCAGCGCCGATACCGGATGCGGCCCCGGTCACGATGGCAATCTTTTGCTTCACGCGTTGCATGATGTGCTCCCTGTCTTACGCCGTTATCGGTGTCCGGCCGCCTGCTGCAACGCGGTCGAGATGAAAGTCGATATCGCCGAACATCTTCTCCATCATCGTCATCTTGCGGAAGTAGTGCCCTACCGGATATTCCTCGGTGAGCCCCATGCCACCGTGCAACTGGATGCCCTGCGCGCAAACGAAGCGATTGGCGCGCGCGGCAACGGCTTTGGCCGCCGAGATGACGCGGCTGTGTTCGGCCGCCGGGCCGTTCAGGTGCGCGATCCCGCAGTACAGCATCGAGCGCGCTTCCTGCGTGGCAACGAACATCTCAGCCATGCGATGCTGCAACGCCTGGAACTTGCCGATCGGCTGGCCGAACTGCGAGCGTCCCTTGATGTACTCCGAGGTGATCGCCATCACGGCTTCCATCATGCCAAGGCTCTCGGCCACGCTCGCGAGACTGGCGAGTTCCGTTGCCTGCGTGAGCACCTGCAGCGAGCGTTCAGGTCCGACGATCAATGCATCTTCACTGAGCTCGACGTTATGCAGGTCGATATCCGCGGCACGCGATCCATCGAGCAAGCGGTACGACCGGCACGTTACGCCCGCGGCCCGGCGATCGACAAGAAAAACGCCCACGCCTTGCGACGCGCCTTCGACTCGCGCGGTCACGAGCAGCTGGTCCGCCGACGCGCCGGCGATCACCAGCGTCTTCGCGCCGCTGATCAGGTAACCCGAGGCGCTCTTGAGCGCGTGCGTTTGCGCGTGGCATCCCAGCTTGTACCGGCTGCCCGCTTCGCTGTCCGCGAGCGACAGCAGCAGCGTGCCGTCGATGACGGCGGGCAGCAGCGTCTCACGCCGGCGCGGCGCATCGCCTCGTTCGACGATCGTGGCGCAAAGCAGCGCTGTCTGCACGACCGGCTCGAGCGCCATACCGCGGCCGAGCGCCTCCATCACGATCGCCGTTTCGACGAACGAGCACCCGAGACCGCCGACGTCTTCCGGCATCGTCAGCCCGAGCCAGCCAAGTTCGGCATAGGCGCGCCAATGTTCGCGGCTGAAACCCTCTTGCCCCGATGCGATGCGCGTGCGCGCCTCGAATCCATACTCCTGCTGAACGTAGCGCTCCGCGCCGTCCTTCAGCATCGATTGTTCTTCGGAGAAGTTGAAGTCCATGGCTACAGTCCAAAAGCCAGCTTGGCAATGATGTTCTTCTGCACTTCGCGCGCGCCGCCATAGATCGTGGAGGCGCGAGCGATCAGATAGCCCGACGTGCGGCCCCCCATGTAATCCGGCCAGTTTTCGTCGACCGCCAGATCACCCTGCGGCTCGCCGTGGTCGTCGAAACGCATCGCGCGGGGACCGAGTGCGTCCATTTGCAGTTGCGTCACGCGCTGTTGCATCTCCGACCCGCTGATCTTCAGCGCAGAGACGACCGCATCGAGATTGCGCTCGCTCTTCTCTTCCGCAAGGATGCGGAGCACCGACCATTCGAGCGCCATGAGGTCCGCTTCGACCTCCGCGACCTTGCGCGCGAACCCGGGTGTATCGATGAGCCGCACGCCGTCCTCCCGCTCCTGCCCCGCGATGTCTTTCGCGCGTTGCAGCTCGCGTTTATTGAAGTACAGGAACGCGCTCGCCGTGCGCTCCTTCTCGAGGAGGTACTTCGCATAGGTCCATCCCATGCCGGCCTCGCCCACGAGATGCGACTTCGGCACACGCACGTTTTCGAGGAACACTTCATTCAGGCCCTTGCCGCCCTCGATCGAAACGATCGGACGCACCGTGATGCCCGGCGTGTCCATGTTGACCAGCAGGAAGGAAATGCCTCGTTGCGGCTTGACGCTCGTATCGGTCTTGACGAGGAAGAAGCCCCAATCGGCAATCGTTGCGTCGCTGGTCCAGATCTTCTGGCCGTTGATCACGTACTCGTCACCGTCGAGCACGGCCGTGGTCTTCAGTCCAGCCAGATCCGAGCCCGCGTTCGGCTCCGAAAAGCCCTGGCACCAGAACTCGTCGCCGCGCAGAATAGGCCCGAGAAAACGCTCCCTCTGCCAGTCCGAACCGAACGCGATGATGACGGGCGCCACCATCTGCGTCGACTGCCACCCATAGTCCATGGCATCGGCGTTGTACAGCTCTTCCATGAAGATATGCTTGCGAAGCGCGCTCCAGCCGGTGCCGCCATGTTCGACGGGCCAATGGGGCGCACCCCAGCCGCGCTCGTACAGAATGCGCTGCCATCTGCGGATGTCATCGCGCGCAGGCGGATGCACGCCAACACGCCAGCGGCGTGAAATGTCGGCCGGCGCATGCTCACTGAAAAACGTTCTGACTTCCCGACGAAATGTTTCGTCTTCCTCGCTATAGCCGAAATGCATGCCTGACTCCTGAATCTCTTGCGCCCTCGTTGTCTGCTCTGTCGCGCCACTGCGCCGCGCTTGTGCGGGTGCTCCGCCTAGCGGCCTCTGAAAGCCGGGGCGCGTTTTTCTCTCGCGGCGAGCCGGCCCTCCGCGGCGTCCTCGGAGTTCACCGCGAGCGCCACCGCGTTCAGTTCCTGCGCAAGAAACTCTTCCATGCCACCGGGGTTCAACCTGAACAACTGCTTGGTCAGCCCGAGCGAGAAAGTCGGGCCAGCCGCCAGCTCGCCAGCCAGCTTTTCGGCGGCCGGGTCAAGCTCGCCGTCCTCGACGAGATGGCTGGCAAGACCCATATCGAGTGCTTCCTTGCCACTCAGCCGGCGATTCAGATACATGATTTCCTTGGCGCGAAACTCGCCGCAATGACGCGCAAGCAGATACACCATGCCGCCTTCAGGTAAGGTGGCGCGCATCAGGAAGGCGGGAATGAACTGCGCCGTATCGGAAACGATGAGCTGGTCCGCGCACAGCGCAAAGCTCCAGGCAATTCCCACGGCAACGCCTCGTACCGCCGCGACCACTGGCTTGTTCAGGTTGTACAACCGAAGCGCGATCTTCTGATACACCGCCATCGATGCGCGCGCGTGCGCCACACTCATCTGCGGTGGCGCGGCGCCGCTGCCCTTGATGTCGGCACCGGCGCAAAATGCGCGGCCTGCGCCAGTGAGAATCACCGCGCGAATCTCCGGATCCTTTTCGATGCGATCGAGGTGGCCGAGAATCAAATCGAGCATTTCCGGCGTCAGCGCGTTGAGCTTCTCGGGGCGGTTCAGACACAGCGTCGCAACCGCGCCGTTCAAAGTGAGTTCAACATCCATGATGTTCGGCTCTTCGTCTGAGTTTGGTTCGTCCGTTCGACGGTCTGGTCAACTGCCGCGAGCATGCAGGCGGATCATCCCGTCGCCGAACGGCTCGTCGCGGCGCTTCAGCGCTTCCTTCAGGCCAACCGCTTCCATGTCCGCCTTGAACTGCGCGCGGCGCGGCCCCAGGCTCTGGTGAGCCCGTGAGTCGTTTTCCACCGCGAGCCGCTGAAGCGTGCGCGAACCGGCCAGCTCCAGCCCGATGTTGACAATGCGCTTGTTGGCCGCAAGCAGATCGGCATCGACAAACGAAAGACGGCGTGCCAACTCGCCCACCTCCGCTTCGAGCTGCTCTGCCGGCACCGCATCCATGACGAGCCCGATCTTCGCGGCGTCGCGGCCCGTCAGCGAGTCGCCAGACAGCAGCAGGCGCTTCGCCCACTGCGGGCCGACGTGATAGAACCACATATGCGCAGGCGGCGAGCCGTTCGCGCGCGTGGCGGGAAAGCCGATCCTTGCGTTGTCGGCGGCGATCACCATGTCGCACGCCAGCGCGAGATCCGTGCCGCCCGCAAGACAGTTGCCATGCACCTGCGCGATGATCGGCTTGTGGATATCCGCCATCAGATTGACCGTCTCCGACTGCCGCTCCATCGACCAGCAGTCGTCGTCGAAGCTGCGAATCGTTCCACGATAGTCACCCGGATCAGCGGCGTCCGCGGCCCGATCCGAATACGTCGTCACCAGATCGTAGCCTGCGCAGAAGTCGCGGCCAGCTCCCGACAGTACGATCACGTTCACCGATTTGAGGTCGTCGGCTTCGAGCAACGCCGCCTTGAGTTCCTGCAGAAGCGGATTGTTGATGGCGTTGCGCTTGTCCGGACGACTCAGCGTGATGCGCGCAACGCGTTGCGCCACTTCAAACTTCACGCACTCCGATGTTTTCAGCCATTTGGCCATGGTCGATTCCCTCCAATTGAGGCGATTGCCGTTCACCGGGCAAACTGCGCGCGCAGACTTACCTTGCTGATCTTGCCCGTCGGCAGCCTCGGCAATTCGTCGATGAATGCAATGGCTTTCGGACATTTGTAGCTCGCGATCAAGCCGCGACAGAACTCGATCAATTCGGCTTCGCCCGCTTGCTCGCCACGGCGCAACACGACGATCGCCTTGACGCACTCTCCCCACTTCTCGTGCGGCACGCCGATCACCGCCACGTCGATGACTGCCGGATGCTGGAGCAGCGCATCTTCGACTTCACGGCTGTAGATGTTCTCGCCGCCGGAAATGATCATGTCCTTCTTGCGGTCGACGAGGAAAATGTAGCCGTCCTCGTCCTGGTAGCCCATGTCGCCCGAGCGATACCAGCCATCGCGCAGTGCTTCCACCGTCGCCACGCTGTTGTTCCAGTAGCCACTCAACTGCGTCTGCGAGCGCAGCCAGACCTCGCCGGTCTGGCCTTGCGGCAGATCGTTGCCTTGATCGTCGACGATGCGCAGGTCGATGCCGGGGCACGGGCGCCCTACCGATGCGAGACGCCGTACCTGTTCAGGGGACCCTTTGGGCTTGACCTCGTGCGCAGGCAACCAGCAGGCGTTGCTCTCGGTCATGCCGTACTGGACCGAAAACACCGGGCCGAGCACCTGAATGCCGCGCGACAGCAGCGGTGCAGGCACCGGGGCTGCCGCCGTGACGATGTTTTCGATGCTGGACACGTCATAGCTCGACAGTTCGGGCACATCGAGGACCGCCTGAAGCATCGCGGCAACCATGAACGTGAAGGTGATGCGTTCTTCGGCGATCGTCTCGAGCATTTGCTTCGGCTCGAAGACGCGATGCACGACCGTCGTGCCGCCCATCCAGGCCACCGAATTAACGAAGCCAATTCCACCGACGTGGAACGCCGGCGTCGTCTGTAGCACGCGGGTATTGCCCGAAAACTCCGTCACCAGCGCGCAGCTTTCGGCGGTGACGCACATGGCATGGTGCGTGCGCACGACGCCCTTGGGACGCCCCGTGGTGCCGCTCGTGTACATCAGGTACGCGTAGTCTTCCGGTTTCGAACGGATCGGCGGCCCTTCCACTGGGCCGGCTTCCATCACCGCCTCGAATGAAACGGCCCATTCCGGCGCGTCGCCAATGCAGATGTACTGCTCGATTTCGGGCAGTTGCGAACGCAGTCCGTTCACGACATCGGCATACTGAGCCTCGAATACGAGCGCCTTTGAGGCCGCGTCCTTAAGAATATAAAGAATCTCCGCGGGGGCCAGTCTGAAATTGACGGTTGCCAGAATGAAGCCGGCCCACTCGCATGCACGGTAGCTCTCGTAGTACTCCGCGCAATTCATCGCGAGGATCGCAACCCGGTCCTGACGCCGCAGGCCGCGCTCATATAGCGCTCCCGACAAGCGGCGTGCACGCTCCGCCAACTGACTGTGCGTCAGACGCCGGTCGGCGTACACGAGCGCCGTGTGGTCGGCATGCAAGCGAGCGTTTCGCTCGATCATCTCGCCAAGGGTTCTCATCTCAATCCCGTCGTTGTTTTGTCAGATCGACTGTTAGCCAGCGAGCGTCTGCGGATCGGCCAACACGGTTCCAATGAATGCGGCGAACCGCGCTGCGTCGGCTCCGTTGATCACTCGATGATCGTAGCTGAGCGACAGGGGCAGCATCTTGCGCCAGCTGACGCCGCCGTCGTCCGCCGGCGCGGCTGCCAGCCGGGTTTTAGTCACACCGAGAATCGCCACCTCCGGCGCATTGACGATAGGCGTAAAACCAGTCCCGCCAAAGCCGCCGAGCGAACTGATCGAAAAGCAACCGCCCGACATCTCTGCCATCGATAAACCCTTTTCGCGAGCCTTCTGCGAAATTGCCGCAAGTTCCACCGAGAGTTCTTCGACGCTCTTCCTGTCGCAATCGCGCAGCACCGGCACCAGCAATCCGAAGCGCGTGTCCACGGCGACCCCGATGTGGAAGTACTTCTTCAGAACGATGTTTTTGCCGTCACCGTCGAGCGACGCGTTGAATTGCGGGAACTCCTGCAAAGCCCGCACTACGGCTTTGATAAGGAAGACGAGCGGCGTCAGCTTAACCGCCGTGCTCGCCTCGTTACGGGCCTTGCGATAACTTTCGAGCGACGTAATATCAGCGTCGTCGTGGTGGGTCACATGCGGGATCGTCAGCCAGTTGCGCGACAGGAAGGCTCCTGTGAGCTTCTGGATGCGCGACACCGGCTTGACTTCCACCTCGCCGAATTCGGCGAAATCGACCTGCGGCCAAGGCGGCAGATTCGCGCCGAAAGCGGGGACTGCAGCCTCGCCGGGGCCGGTATTCACATCGGACTGCGGTCGCGTAGCAACGGATTCGACACTCATCGCGGATGCCTCTTCGAACGACTGTTGGACAGCGTGACGGCCTACGGCCAATCAGACGATTTCCGCCAGCACCGTGCCGACGGGATACACTTCGCCAACCTGAGCAACGATGCGCAGCGTGCCCGACGCGGGCGACTCGACCTCCTGAATCGATTTGTCGCTTTCGAGCGCGTAGAGAATCTGCCCTTCGCTCACGGTTGCGCCGTCGTCCGCCAGCCATTCGGCTAGCGTGCCTTCGTTCATGGAAAAGCCCAGTTTGGGAAGCAGCACTTGTGTGGTCATGACCTTGCTCTATTGATGATGGAATTCCGGGTGTTCGTGCTGGTCATTTCAGCGTCGCGCGAACCGCCGATTCGATTTCGGCCACGCCCGGTACGAACGCGTCTTCGAGCGGCTTCGAGAACGGCACGGGGCAGAATTGCGCGCCTACGCGCTGCACGGGCGCCTTGAGCTCGCGAAAGAGGGCTTCGTAGATACGGGATGCGATTTCCGCACCCACGCCGAACGGTTTGACGGCTTCGTGCACGACAACGGCGCGCCCGGTTTTTGCAACCGAAGTCAGGATAGTTTCGGTATCCAACGGAGAGACGGTGCGCAAATCGATCACTTCGCAGGCGACACCATCTTTGGCCAGCGCTTCGGCAGCAGCCATGGCTTCCTGCACGCGGCGGCTGTAGCTGATCACTGTCACGTCGGTACCCGCGCGAATCACGTTGGCTTTGCCAAGCGGAATCGCCACGCCGCGCTCCGGCGCACTGCCCGGATTCCAGTAGGTCGGCATGTTCTCGATGAAAAGGCAAGGGTCGTCATCACGGATGCAGGACAGCATCAGGCCATACGCATCGGCAGGATTCGACGGTGTGACGACCTTGATGCCGGCAACGTGCGCAAACCAGGCCTCGAGGTAGTCGGCGTGCTGACCACCCGTGCCGAAGCCCGCACCCGTCATGGTGCGGATGACGATCGGCACATGGGTCTGTCCGCCCGACATGAACCGCAGCTTCGCGGCGTGATTCACGATCATGTCCATCGCGACGGTCGTGAAGTTCATCAGCATGATTTCCGCCACAGGACGCATCCCGACCATCGAAGCGCCGATTGCCGCACCGATGATGGCCTGCTCAGAAATCGGCGTCGAACGCACCCGCGACGTGCCGTATTTCGACGACAGTCCCTTCGTTACGCCGACAATGCCGCCCTCCTGGCCGTCGGCAACGTCTTCACCCAGCACGATTACGTTGGCGTCGGCGGCCATCGCGTCGTCGAGCGCGAAGTTGACCGCCTGGATGGTGTTGATGTTGGTTGGCTGCTGGCTCATGCAAGCACCTCGTCCTTGAAGATGTCGCGCCGAAGCTCCGCGACATCGGGATATTCGCTCGACAGCGTGAATTCGACCGCGGCGTCGATCTGCGCCTCGTGTTCGGCTTCCATCGCAACCAGTTGCTCCTCGGTCGCATGCTTCGCATCGATGAGCCACTGACGGAACAGCGGCACCGGATCCTTCGCGAGCCAGGCGGCCTTTTCGTGCTTGTCCATATAGGCGTCCGGGTCGCCGAACACGTGCCCCTGAAAGCGGAACGTGTTCGCTTCGATCAGCGTCGGGCCGCCGCCATTGCGCGCGCGTTCGACCGCTTCGTGCGCCGCCTTGTGCATCTGAATCGGATCGTTGCCGTTCACCGTGATGCCCGGCATCTGGTACGCGACGGCGCGCTGGGCGATGTTCGGCGCGGACGTGCCATACGCGTATTTGGTGTGCTCGGCATAGCCGTTGTTCTGGCAGACGAAAATCACCGGCAACTTCCACACGGACGCCATGTTCAGCGACTCGTGGAAGGCGCCAATGTTTGATGCGCCGTCACCGAAGTAGGCCACGGCCACGCGCGATTCACCACGAATCTGCGCGGCGAGCGCAAGCCCATTTGCGATCGGCATCGAACTGCCGACAATGCCGGTCGTCACCATGACGCCCGACGCGGGATGCGTGACGTGCATCGGGCCGCCCTTGCCTTTGCACGTCCCCGTCACTCGTCCTCCGAGCTCGGCCCAGAGTTCCTTGAGCGGCACACCTTTGGCGATCATGTCATGGACGCCGCGGTAGATCGTGCAGATGTAGTCGTCGTCGGTGAGACACACCGACATCGCCGACGGAATCACTTCCTGGCCGCGCGGCGAGTAGTACGGCATCACCAGCTTGCCGGCCTTGATAACGGCACGAAAGCGCTCATCGTTCTGCTTGATGAGAGCCATGCGCCTGTAGATGTCGACCAGGATTTCGCTGCTGGGCGGCTGATAGGCATTCATTCGTCACTCTCCTGTGTCACCAGATCTTTTGCGCGCCGCTCGCATGCAGCGCCGCGATGTAACCGAACACGAACGATGCGCCGATGCTGCTGCCGGCGCCCGGATAACACCGGCCAACCACGGATGCCGTGCAGTTGCCGGTGGCGTACAGCCCAGGGATTTTCGAACCATCGTCCTTCAGCACGCGCCCGTATTCGTCGGTCACGAGACCGCCTGCCGTGCCCACATCCCCTGGATACATGCGCACGGCGTAGAACGGCCCCTCCTCGATCGGCCCGAGATTGGGGTTCGGTTTGATGGTCGGGTCTCCATGACAGCGATCGAATGCGCGCGAGCCGCGACCGTAATCTTCGTCGACGCCCGTTTCGCAGAAGCCGTTGAAGCGCTTGACGGTCCCGAGCAGCCCAGCACGGTCGATACTGCATTTCGCGGCCAGTTCTTCGAGCGTGTCAGCCTTGATCATGTATCCACTGTCGAGCCACTTCTGCGGAATCTGGCCCGGCATCGCCGTGCCCCACGGGTAGTACTTACGCTGCCGGCTGTCCATGACGACCCACGCGGGAACGGCCTTACCCGTCTGCTTGTGGCGCTGGTACATGCGTTGACCGATTTCCATGTACGCTCCCGCTTCGTCGCAAAAGCGCTCGCCGTCCTGATCGACCATGATCGAAAACGGCAGCGACAGGTCGAGGTGATGCATGAACGGCAGCGGCGAGCCATCCGGTGCGCGTGCACCTTCGGGCAGTTCCTCGTTGGGACCGAGCGACGTCACGACCCACCACGCTTCCTCCATGCAGTCCACTGCGCCGCCGAGCGCAATCGCGGCTTGCAGGATTTCACCGGTATCGCCCGGATTCGCATTGGTCCAGTCCGCGGACGACGGCTGCGGCTGGTACCTGCGGCGCATTTCCGCGTTGTGTGAAAAGCCGCCGGTATTCAGCAGGACGCCTTCGCGAGCACGCACGCGCAACTCGCGGCCGCTGCGCACCGCGACGATGCCTGTCACGCGTCCGTCCTCGACGATAAACTCGCGCACCGGCGCGTCCGTCCAGATCGGCACGTTCGCGCGCAGCGCCATCTGCAGCATGCGCCCCTGAATCGCCGCGCCGTTGGCCACGAGCTCCTTGCCGGTGATCTTCTGGTAGAGCATCCGGCCACCCAGTTGCATCGCCTTGCGCTTGCCGCCCCACGTCCGCTTCATCAGAAACAGTTGCGGATACTCGTCCGAGTTGGCCGGCATCGACGGCCCCTTGTAGCGCGACAGACGCGGCGCCCATTCGCCCAGTTCCTTCACGTCGAACAACCTGGCCAGCAGCGACCGGCCACGCGGCTCGCCGCCGGGCAGCGTGTCGTAGTAATCGGACCAGCCGTCCGCGTACACGAACTGCATCCCCTGCTGCTCGAGAAACTCGGCCATCTTCGGGCCGGTGCGCAGGTAAGCCTCGCGTCGCGCGTCAGAAGTCCCCGGCCCTTGATAAGTAACCGCCGCATCGAAGTACTGGCGCGCGCGTTCATAGGAATCGCTGACGCCGTGACGCTTCATCACATGATTGTTCGGAAGCCACCAGACCCCGCCCGAATATCCGGTCGAGCCGCCGACCTTCGCCTGCTTCTCGATGATCAGTGCTTCTTTGCCCACCGACTTGCAGGCAAGCGCCGCACACATCGAACCCCCGCCGCTGCCGACCACCACGAAGTCGTAGGTTGCGTCCCAGTTCGTCGACATCACTCATCCCGCGCGATGAATTCGCGCAGCGCGCGATGGAAGTTCGAAACCGACGATTCCTGCAGCGGATTGGTGCGCAAACCCTTGAAGCCGCGCGACTTCATGCCCTGCTGAACGTTGGTCATGTTCTGGAAGTCCTGCCACAGGATCAGGCCGAAGTTCTCCTGCGCGTTCTCCTTCCAGTCGTCCACGCCGTAATAGAACTCGCGCTTCAACGGCGGCTCAGCCCCAGGCGCGAAGCGCTGCAGCGACCAGATGTCGTAGATACACGAATCCGGATTGTCGCCATCCGGCCGCGCGCGATAGAACAACGCGCCGTCCGGGTACGGCAGGAACACCAGATTCGGAAAGACGTGCCAGTCCGCTCCCGCGCGACCCAGTTGCTCGAAAGAGATCTCGGGCCAGCCCGCACCCTCGGCGATGGCCGCCTCGCGCTGAAATTCCATCGCCTTCCCAAGGACTTCGAACTGGTTACCCGACGGCGACATTTCGGTCATCAGGCGCTTCGCGGCTTCGTAATCGCGCGCGGTATTGATCGCCTTCAGAGTCTCTTCCATGACCCGGAAAAAGTTCACGAGCCCCTGGCGTACGTCTTCCGGCATCGGCTTGCCGGTCCGCGGCGAGGGCGCGCCGATCATCCGCGTCGACGTCGAATAACCAAACATCCCATGGCGGCCATAGGAGAAACTGCGCGTCACGTCATCGCCGGCGACGTCGAGCAGTTGCGGATGGGTTGCCGCTACGTGATAACCCTCGTTGAACGCTTCGAGTGCAACCTTCCAGTTGCACGGCAGACGAATCGACTTGTACCAGCGGTAGCGCATCTTTTCGAACTCGAAGCAGTTCGTGATCTCCGGCACCGGGTCGAGAAATTTCGCGAGCGGCTCTGCGTCCGGATCCATATTGATGAACACGAACCCGCCCCACGTATCGACCAGCACGTCCGTGAGACGAAGGTCCCCGTCAGCCATGTCCGGGCAACCTTCCCAATCTTGCCTGTCGAGCACACGCGCAAGACTGCCATCCAGATTCCACTGCCAGCCGTGATAGGCGCAGTGAAATTTCGCGGCCTTGCCACAGCCATTAGTCAGGCGCCGGCCACGGTGCTGGCAGACGTTGAAGAAGGCCTTGATCTGATCTCCCGTGGTTCGTACCACGATGATCGATTCGCCGGCCACGTCGAAGGTCACGAAGTCGCCCACGTTGGGAATCTCTTCCAGACGGCAGGCGACCTGCCAGACTCGCGGCCAGAGGCGCTCTTTCTCGCGCTCGAGAAACTGCTTCGACAGGTAACTGTCCTTCGGGACAAAATCGAGGCGGACAGTGTGCTCACCCGAATCGGGACTGGTGTTACCCATTGTTATCTCCTTCGTCATATGGCCGGCGTAGGCACCGGTTCCGCCTTTTTATGTGGGGGCCGCGCAGTCGACGGCCATATTGCAACTAGCTGTTCAATTATCTTGAACAGCGTTCCGCTCGGTGTCAATCCGGGCGAACGTCAATCGAGCGCCGCGGTCAGTGCCGGGACAGCGTCGAAAAGGTCGGCGCTCAGACCGTAGTCGGCCACCTGAAAGATCGGCGCCTCGCTGTCCTTGTTGATCGCGACGATGACTTTCGAGTCCTTCATACCGGCGAGATGCTGAATCGCGCCCGAGATACCCACCGCGATATACAACTGAGGCGCGACGATCTTGCCGGTCTGGCCGACCTGATAGTCGTTCGGCACGAAGCCGGCGTCGACCGCGGCGCGCGACGCGCCGACCGCGGCGCCAAGCTTGTCCGCGAGCGCGTCGAGCAGTTTGAAGTTGTCGCCGTTCTGCATGCCTCGGCCTCCCGACACCACGATGTTGGCTGCCGCAAGCTCCGGCCGGCTCGATTTCGTCAGTTCCTGGCCGACGAAACGTGCCTTGTCGAAAGCCGTTGCGGATGCGACTGCGCGCGACGGCGCGGCGGCCGAACCGGTAGCGGCCGCATCGAAAGCAGTCGGACGAATCGTGACGACCTTGATTGCGTCGGACGATTGGACCGTGGCGAGTGCATTGCCGGCGTAGATCGGACGCACGAACACATCGGGGGCCTTGAAAGCGATCACGTCGGAAATCTGCGCGCTGTCGAGCAGCGCGGCTACCCGCGGCATGAAGTTCTTGCCCACGGCCGTGGAGGCCGCGATCACGTGCGTATAACCGCTAGCCAGCGAAACGACGAGTGCGGCCAGATTTTCCGGCAGCCCATGCGCGTATTCGGGTGCATCCGCGACGAGCACTTCGGCGACGCCGGCAACGTTCGCGGCCTGCTCTACCACCGCCGACGCGCCGTGGCCTGCGACCAGTACATGAATGTCGCCGCCCGCAGCGCCTGCCGCCGTGACGGCGTTGAGCGTGGCGCGCTTGAGGCTTGCGTTGTCGTGTTCGGCGATAACGAGAATAGTCATGATCAGATCACCTTCGCTTCGTTACGAAGCTTTTCAATCAGCGCTGCAACATCGGGAACCATCACGCCGCCCTTACGCGCCGGCGGCTCGGTCACTTCGAGAACCTTCAGACGAGGTGCAACGTCGACCCCCAGCGCGTCGGGGCTCAGCGTCTCCAGCGGCTTCTTCTTCGCTTTCATGATGTTGGGCAGCGTCACGTAGCGCGGACTATTCAGACGCAAGTCCGTCGTGACCACCGCCGGCAGATCGAGCGCGACACGTTCGAGTCCGCCATCGATCTCACGCGTGACGAGTAGCTGTTGACCGTCCACTTCCGTCTTGAACGCGAACGTGGCTTGCGGCCAGCCGAGCAACGCGGCGAGCTTCTGGCCGGTTTGTCCCGCGTCGTTGTCGATGGCCTGCTTGCCGAGCAGCACCAGTTGCGGAGTTTCCCGCGCGGCCACGGCGGCCAGCAGCTTGGCGACCGCGAGCGGCTGCAGATCCGCATCGCTTTCCACCAGCACCGCGCGATCCGCCCCCATCGCGAGCGCCGTGCGCAGCACCTCCTGCGATTGCGTGGTTCCCGCCGACACCACGACGACTTCACTCGCCACGCCCGCTTCCTTGAGGCGCACCGCCTCCTCCACCGCGATCTCATCGAATGGGTTCATGGCCATTTTCACGTTGGCCAGATCGACTCCCGAACCATCGGACTTCACCCGGGGTTTCACGTTGTAGTCGATCACGCGCTTCACCGCGACCAGTATTTTCAATTTGACGCTCCGAACGCTTTGTTGAACAATGTTCTATATTCTGAACTCATCTTTTTGTAGCTGTCAACGAGAAGAATGAGGAGAACGTCGCTTGTCGCTCAATTCGACGCCCTCGTTCGACACCATGGAGACGACCAATGAAGCTCTATCGATGTGAACGGTTTGAAGGTATTGCGGGTCTGGCACTACGCGAGGAACCCGATCCGGCGCCGCCCGGCGCTCATCAGGTCCTGGTACAGGTCAATGCGAGTTCGTTGAATTTCCGCGAGTTGCTGCTGATCAACGGTGCGTATCGCGACTGGATGGCGCCCAACTTCATTCCGGCCTCGGACGGCGCGGGCGTCGTGCTTGCCGTCGGCCCAGGCGTGCGGCGCTTCCGACCCGGCGACCGGGTGATGGCCAATTTCGCGCAGAACTGGCACGGCGGCAGCCGCCCGCAACACGCGGATACGCTGGGCCGCGGCGCTATCGTCGAAGGCATGCTGCGCGACAAGGCGGTGCTGAGCGAGGAAGAACTGGTTAGCGTTCCGGATCATCTTTCCGACGAGGAGGCCGCAACGCTGCCTTGCGCCGCGCTCACCGCATGGAACGCGCTGTGCCAGCATGCGCCGCTGCTGCCGGGCCAAACCGTGCTCGTACAGGGCTCTGGCGGGGTATCGCTGTTCGCTCTGCAGCTCGCCCGTCTGTTCGGCGCGCGCGTGATCGCGACTTCGTCGAGCGAAGCGAAGCTCAAACGGCTTGCCGAACTCGGCGCCGACGCCACGATCAACTACCGCGACACGCCGAATTGGGATGACGCCGTGCTGCGCCTGACCGATGGCTTTGGGGTCGATCTGGTCGTCGAGGTGGGCGGCGCCCAAACCTTCGGCAAGTCCATTGCCGCCACTCGCGACAGCGGGCGCATCAGCGTGGTCGGACTGCTGACCGGCGCCCCTTCTCCCGGCGAAGGATTCTTCACGCGCGGGCTGTCGATCGCGCCGATCCGCGTCGGCTCCCGTCAGGATTTCGAAGCGATGAACCGCGCGATCGGACTGCACAAGCTCAAGCCCGTCATCGACTCGGTTTATGACTTTGCGCGCGTACCGGATGCGCTGCGGCACCTCGAAAGCCAGCAGCATTTCGGCAAGATCGTCATTCGCCACCGGTAACCAGCCTTCGCATGATCCACGGAGTCAGACTATGAAACTCTTTTCACTGGAAGGACAGATTGCGCTCGTCACCGGCGCGTCGCGCGGCCTCGGTTTCGCCATGGCTAACGCGCTGGCGGCAGCGGGTGCGACGGTGATACTGTGCGCGCGTTCGCGCGCGAGCCTCGAAACCGCTGCGGAATCGATTCGTAAAGCGGGCGGCGACGTCGATATCGAACCGTTCGACCTCACCGATCAGGGCGCAATCAGAAACGGCGTTCGCAACGTCCTTGCACGCCACGGACGCATCGACGTCCTGCTCAACAATGCCGGCATTTGCGAGTGGAGTGATTTTCTGCAGTCGAACCTCGACATGTGGCAAAGAACGATGGATACCAACGTCACGGCCGCCTACGTGCTCGCGCAGGAAGTTGCGCGCCCGATGATCGAACGCGGACACGGACGCATCATCAACGTCGGGTCTTATGTGTCGGTGCTCGGTCGCGAGAAGCTGCAGGCATACGTGGCCAGCAAGCACGCGATCGCCGGGCTGACGAAATCGCTCGGCGCGGAACTGGGCCGACACGGCATTCGTTGCAACGGCATCTGCCCCGGCTACTTTCTCACCGAAATGGCCGAGCCCGTCACGTCCAACCCGCAGATGAAGGAAATCGTGCGTTCGCATATCTCGGTGGGACGCTGGGGGAACCCCGAGGAACTCGGCGGCGTCGCGGTTTTTCTCGCCTCCGAAGCGAGCTCCTACATGAATGGGCAAATGCTGATGGTCGACGGCGGGGTCTCGGAGATCCTGAGCTTCCCGATGTCCGTGGTGTAGCGCAACGAGTGGCTCGCCCCAACGCGCCGCGTGACCTGCAGGCAACCCGGCCCGCTATCTCCACAGATAGCGGGCCAATTCTTTTGTCCTGCCAGGGTGCCGCGCGAAGAGCGGCACCCGTTCCGCAGTCACGACCGCAGCGTTGCCTCACCGCTACAGGCCTCGACCTTCGTGGAACCGGCGGCGCCGCCCTTCGCCACTGCTTTACGCGAAATGCCTTGCAGCAGGAAATGCGACAGCGCCGGAATGAGGATCAGCGCGCCGATCATGTTCCACAGGAACATGAACGTGAGCAGGATGCCCATATCGGCCTGGAACTTGATCGGCGAGAACGCCCACGTTATGACGCCGGCAGCCAACGTCACGCCGACCAGCGCCACGACCTTCCCGGTGAACTGCACCGCGTGCCGATAGGCCACACGCAGCGGCTGCCCAGCGCGCTGATACGCGAGCTGCACACTCAGCAGATAGAGCGCATAGTCGACGCCGATGCCCACGCCCAGCGCGATCACCGGCAGCGTTGCCACCTTCACGCCGATGCCGAGCTTGACCATCAGCGCCTCGCACAGCACCGACGTGATCCCGAGCGGCACGACCGCCACCACGACCGCGCGCCAGCTGCGGAACGTGATGAAGCACAGCAGGATCACCGCTGCATACACCATCAACAGCATCGTGCGGTTCGCCTTGGCGACAACGACGTTCGTCACCGCGTCGATGCCCGCCGACCCGGCCACCATCAGGAACTGATGATCGGCGTCGCTATGGGTTTTCGCGAATGCCTCTGCAGCCTCCATCACGCGCGACAGCGTCGCCGCTTTGTGATCGGTCAGATAGGCGATGACCGGTGCGGTGCCGCAGGTCTGGCTCAGCAGATCAGGATGATCGAGCAGGATCTGCCACACCGTCTTGTTCACGATCGAAGGCACGCGGTCGATCGTGTACCACTTCGGGTAGCCCTCGTAGAACCCGGACGTCATCCAGCGCGCGAGACCGCCGACCGAGGTGGTGGTCTGCACCCCCGGCACGCCCCGCAGTGCGGTTTCGAGCCGGTCGGCCTCGAGCACCAGCGGGAAGTTGTTGGCGTCGCAGGTGCCGTGCGACGACTTGCCGATCACGACGAACAGGTCGCTCGACAGACCGTAGTGCGCGTTGGTGTACGCGTTATCGAGGTTATAACGCGACTCCGGCCTGAGTTCCGGCGCGCCCGAATCGAGGTCGCCGATCTGCAGGTGCTGACTGATCGACCAGCCGAACACCGTGAGCGCCGCCGCACAAACGATCGCACCGACAGCCCAGCGGCGCTCGGTGAAGCGATCGAGCAGATTCCACAACGCGCCCGCCGACGAGGTGCCGCGCGCGTCGTTCTGCTCGCCACGCACGCTGCGTCGTGCAGCCGACGGACTCACACCAATGTATGACAGTAGTACCGGCAGCAGCAGCAGGTTGGTGAAGACCAGCACGCCCACGCCAACGCTCGCGGTAAATGCCAGATCCTTGATTACCGGAATGTCGATCACCATCAGCACGGCGAAGCCAACCACGTCCGCGAGCAACGCCGTGAGACCGGCGAGGAAAAGCCGCCGGAACGTGTAGCGCGCCGCCACGTAGCGATGCGTGCCACGCCCGATGTCCTGCGTGATCCCGTTCATCTTCTGCGCGCCGTGCGAGACGCCGATCGCGAAAACGAGAAACGGTACGAGCACCGAGTACGGGTCCAGCACATAGCCGAGCGTGCGAATGATGCCGAGCTGCCAGACCACCGCAATCAGCGAACACCCCACCACCAGCAGCGTGCTGCGATAGCAGCGCGTATAGAGAAAGATCACGACGAGGGCGATCCCCGCGGCCACGCCGAAGTACATCGCTACCAGCTTGAGTCCGTCGATCAGGTCGCCGATCAGTTTCGCGAAGCCCACCACGTGAACCCGGACCTCGCCGCGGCCCTCCGCTTTGATGACCTCGTCGATCCGGTGCGAGAGCTTCGCGTAGTCGAGCGGCTTGCCGGTATCGGCGTAATGATCGAGCAGCGGCAGCTGGATCATGCTCGAATGCAGATCGTTCGACACGAGGCTGCCCGCGATGTTGGCGCGGGCAACGTTGGTGCGCAGCTGTTCGACTGCCTGCGCGGACCCGTCGAAGCCGTCCGGCATCACCGGTCCCCCTGCGAAGCCGCGCTCCGTGACCACGTTCCAGCGCACGATCGGCATCCAGAGCGACTTCACGCCAGGCCGGTCGACGCCCGGAATCAGGAACAACGCGTCGTTGATACGCCGCAGCGCCGCGAGATATTTCGGATCGTAGATGTCACCCGACGGATTCTCGACGACGATCCGCAGCGAATTGCCGAGTCCTTTCAGATCCGCCTTGTTGGCGAGGTAGTTTTTGATGTACGGATGCGACAGCGGAATCATCTTCTCGAAGCTCGCATTCACATCGAGCCGCAGCGCCTGAAATCCAAGCACCGCCGTGATGATCGCGCAGATGATGATGAGCCACGGACGCCGGTTGAAGATCAACCGCTCGAGCGCGTTACCCGAGCGCGTATCGAAGCTGGCAAGATCCGCCACCACGGGCATCTTGTCGAATTGGGCATTGTTGCCGCCAGCCATGTCTGCTCCCCCTAGTGCAACTTCGACAATGCGATCCGCGACAGGCCGGCCGCACCGGCCAGCACCGCGGTGTCGCCGCGCAGCGCCATGGCGAAGATGCCGCCCGGCTGGCTCGCGCCGAGTGTATGAAACGTTGCCCCCTGGTCGACGCTCTCGAGCAGCTCGCCCGCCTGGGTCGCGAGAATAAGGTGACCGTTCGGCAGTTCAGCCGAAGCGAGAATGCTCGCGCCGGTCGGCAGCGTGATCTTGTCCCACGTCGCGCCGCCGTCGGTGGAGCGATACGCGTTGCCGAGCAGACCGTAGACGATCATCGCGTTGTGCGTGGAAGCGAGACCGAAGAAGCTACCCTTCGACGGCGTAGGCACCGCGACGAAACGCTGCTTGTCGGGATCGAGCTTGAGCAGCAGCCCCTGTTCGCCCGCGATATAAAGCGTGCCGTTGATACGGCGCATCGCATGCAGGTTCAATGCGTTGGGATTGTCGACGCGGTCGAACCAGGGCACCCAGCTCTTGCCGCCGTCGTCGGTATGAAAAATGATGTTGAACGAACCGATGACCCAGCCGGAACGCTCGTCATCGAACCAGACGTCGAGAAACGGACGGCCTCCCTGGTCTGCTTCAAAGCGCTCGGCCTCTTCGCGCGATGCCTTGAGATCAGGTGAATCGCCCGGTTGCTTCGCGTAGTACTCGCTCATCAGCCTGGCCGCCTGCTGGCCGTCGAGCTGTCGCGTCCAGCTATTGCCACCGTCGGTGGTATGGAGCACCTCGCCGTCGTGTCCGACCGCCCAGCCCAGCGCGGCCGACTTGAACGTAACGGCCACCAGATCGGAACTCACCGGCACCTGTACCTGGCGCCAGTGCACGGCTGCGTCGTCCGATACGAGAATTGCTCCGCGCGGACCTACCGCGACCAGGCGCTGTCCGGCCTGCGCCAGCGCCATCAGCGGTTCATGCGCGGCCTGCGGGTTGATGACGGCGGGCGAGCGCATCGGGTCGGCGAATTCGGCGTAGACCGACCCGCTCGCGGCGCATGCCGCGGCGACGATTGCCAGCCAACGAAACAGGGTCTTGCGCATTGTGTCTCCTTCACAGTAACTGGCGATCGATCACGCGAACAGTTCTGAGCTTTTTATGAAAACTTCTTTGTGCGCCATGCCATAGCCGGCACGGCGCACGTGCTGCGCCCTTCCTTGTGCCCGCCAGGCAAGCCGGGCAGGACGCATCACTCAATACCTCATCCTCAACTCGGCGCGCAATTAGCGCACACCCGCGGATTGCATACGCTCCGGCGTGAAGTAGTCATTTGGGAAATTCACGTTGAAGAAAATCCCGGGCGAGTCCGCCGGATGGCTACCGAAGATATAAATGCCGCTGTTGAAGTCGTAGAACCAGTTACCGAGCGAATACGGCACCTTGTAGTCGTACGCTGGAACCGTGGTCTCAAAGCCGGCCCGATAGAGCTTGCCGGACTGGTCGTAGGCATCCATCATTCCCCCGCCGCCATCCTCGTCGAAGTACAGCGTCTTCTTGCTGTAGATGTGACGCGCGCCCGGCTTGAGCGTCAGCTCCACGACCCATACGCGGTGCAGCTCCCACCGGACATAATCGGGATTCACGAAATGCGGCGTGGTGATCTTGCTGGCCGGCGTGTCGTACTGCTGCTTGTAGTCGTTGTACGGAATGTACATTTCCTTCTTGCCGACCAGCTTCGCGTTCCAGCGATCGATCTTGCCGTAGAACAACTGGATGTCGTCCATCGTGATCGCGCCCGAATAGCCGGGGTTCGGCGTGTCGTAGGCGAGATCGGGCGCCACGCGCACGCGGCGTTGGCCCGGGTTGTATTCCCACGATTGCTGATCGTGATCGGCCGAATCCGTGAAGTACCAGAAGAGCGTCGTGTCGCCAATCAGGCGGGCCGGTGACGCGTAGTCGTTATATACCTGATACCAGATCGCGAGGGGGCCCTTCTTGCGAAACTCCGCTTCGTCCTTCGGCTCGAAATACGGATAGAGCAGCGAACTCTTGAACTGCGCAGCAAGAATCGGCGTGCCGCTCGAATCGACGAGCCACGTCTTCACGTTGTTTTTCTGGGCCGTTCCGACGTAGCGTAATTCCCAGTCCCACAGCGCCTCCTGACCGTTTTTCGGCACCGGGAACGGCTTGCCGCCGAACGCCCCATCGATATAAAGGCCGTTTTTTTCGAGCTTGGCACTTTCCGCGTCCTTTTCCGAGTTCTGGAGATACCAGTCCGGATACGAAACCGAGCGGTGCGTCGGGTAAACGTCCATCCGGTAAGTCGGATAGCGCTTGAACAGCTCGATCGAGGCGGCGCTCAGTTTGTCGGCGTATTGCTGATAGTTCTGAGCCGTGATTTGCAGAACCGGCTTTTCACCGGGAAACGGGTCGGCCCATTTTCCGGAGTCGGCCTTGAACCCGGTCGGAAAGTCCTTGATGCCCCCCGTGTAGGCCGGAATCGTGCCGTCCTTGTTGCCGGCAATTTCCGCGCCGAACGGCGTGATCCCACTCTCGATCGCCAGCGTATACGGTGAGGCCCAAACCGCGGCGAGTATCGCCAGCGCCTTAAGAAGCTTTGGGAAACTTTTCACACGTGCCTCCATCATCAAAACGTTGTCTGATAGGTGATGCCGATCCACGACTTGTCGCTGTACGGTGCACCGAGCGCCGTCGCGGCTCCCGCCGTTGAGTACCCCTTCTTGTTCATGTAGTAGGTGTAGGTAATGTCCACCTCATGCTTGTTGTAGATCGTGAAATCAAGCCCGACCACGAAGGTGTTCTGCCCCTGTGCTTCGGCCGCTGGCGCGATGACAGATGAGTAGCCCTTCAGATTCAGATTAACGAACAGCGGCATCGTCAAATCAACCCCAGGGAATACCTGATACCACTGCGGGCTCGCACCAATGCCGATCCCGGCCCAGAAGCGCGTCGAGCAGTTGTTAAACGCGGAGTTGCCCGATGCCGAACATTGGCCCGTGGTGTCATAGCTGGAATTGGCAAAGTTCCGCGCATTCGATTGCACGCTTAGCAGCTGGTTGAACGCGAATTCCGCCTGCAGGAACATGTTGTCCCACATGGGCGTCTTGCCGAACGACTGCGTGACGTTCAGCAGACCGTGCAGCGTGCGACCCGTCGGCGCATCGTTGACCGTCGTCGTGTTGACGGCATTGAGTGGCATGTTCCAGCGATACGACAGCTCGCCTGCCACTGCCGCGCTGCCGATCGCACTGTTGAAGCCAGCGCCGATCAGGTTCACGTCGTTGCCGTACTTCGCCGTAACACCGGGAAGGTTGGTGCCCGGGAAGAGTTCGGGTCCGGCACCCGGGAGTAGCACCGCCGCCCACGGCATCTTCATGGCGAAGTGGCGGTACGTAAATTCATAGGTCGTTGCGATCGAATCGACACGCCACTTGCCGTCGATGCCGATATCGCCGATCTGGCCTTTCGTCGGCGCGATGCGCGGAATCGCGAATGTGCCCAGCCCCGGAATGTTTTGGTAGCTGGCGATCGGAGGGCCGTAAAGAATAGGATCGGCACCGCCGAAATATGTGCCGCCTTCAGGCAGCCGATCGTGATTCCATTCGAACGTGTACTGCGCGCCGAGAGAGAACGTGTCGGTAATGCTCGTCGTCACGTTGGCCTGAGCCGTCGGCAACACGATTTCCTTGAGCGAAGCGCTCGGGCTCTGCGTCAGTTTCATCAGGTCGAGCGGCTGCTGACCGATGGCCACCGAGTTCGCGCCACCCAGCGTAGCAAACGCCGACTGCCCCCAGGTGACTGCCGTCCGGCCGAGCTTGACGTTGACAGAGTGACCACCGAGGTCAAAAGTGTGGAACACGAACGCATCACGCAGCTCGGCGCTCGGCCCCTGGTAGTACTTCTTGATGTAGCTGGTGTACTCGTTGTTCGGATAGTTCGGAGGAAATGCAGGATTGCTCGTATTGTGATTCTTGAACGTCGGGTCGTACCACGCGTCCATACTGATGCGGAAGCCGGACGTGTCCTTGTACTTGAAATCGAATTCGCTGTAGAGGTTCAGCATCGACTGGATCGTGCTGAACTTCGGCGTCGATAGATCGCCTTCGTCGTAGGTCGGGCTGTTCGTGTAGAAGTGGCTCGGGTTCTGAAGCCGGATGCCGTAGTCCGCACGCACCGTGTTGTCCCATTCCATGTCGATGTCCGGGTTCGGCACATCGAAGTGGAAGGCGTTGGCGTTTGCGCTCCACAACCCGCACGCTGCAGCGATGCAGGTCGCGTGCACGCCAAGGCTGATCGCACTTGGCTTTAGACTCTTCTGTTTCATGCGTCTCCTCTTGTCTTTGTCGCGCTGCCGCAGAAAAGGCCCAGGCCTTTGGACTGCCGCAGACTTTTGCAATGAAGCGAAACCGGCCTCCCTACCTCGTCAGCATCGCGCCTCGGATACCTCCCACAGCGTCACCAGAATGCGAATGCTGTTCGGAAAGATAAACGCTCGAAACTCGACTGTCAACGCTCGCTCACCCCTAAGTGATGCAATTTTCCGAACGACGTTCAAAATGCGGGGTAAACGTGGATTTGAGTTTGGTGATGAACTCGAAGCGGTCCGCGCATGGCCGCGTGACGCGGATGAGACAGTGGCGACGCTTGCATTTGCGAGGTGTCCGATTCGACTGCGCAGATTGACGATGCAAACCATGGATGGCTTTCGGAAAACCGTCCGAGCCGATGATGAATCAATAGCTTGTGCGATCGGATCAGTTTCCTCTGCAGTCCTTTTGTATAGGCTGGTCATGGACCGCGATCAGACGAATCGCTTATCCCGTTCCTGCGTAGAAGTGCCTTTCTGGTTTGCGGGGAGGAGGCGGGAACACGCGCCATGCCCCGTCGTCGTGCCGAAAGAAGAATATCGCGAGGGAGTTCTCAGCGGCGGACGACCGCGCAAGTACACACCTCGTCTGGCCTGAATTTGCGAAAGTACATCGGGTGATGTGCACCGAGGTGGTTGCAGTGGGCGCAATCCACTTGTCGATCAGCCAACGCAAAGAACCTTCCCCAACCTTCATGTCCAGCTCCTTCTACGGCCTGTGCGCGCTGCTGACATCACAACCACGAACGCAAATTGGCGACTCTAACCGGCCAACCCCAAACCCTGCGAATCCGCTGCTTCGGCTTGCGACACAGCGGGAATGGTCGGGTTCCGGCGTAATGTGTCGATTGACTAAATAGTAGTAGTCAGCCGACCCATTATCAAGCCCAGATGACACTAGGGGAAATGCTGGTATGGACAAACCTCCCCTTTATTCGGGTAGGATATGTGATGTCGCGAGCGACTGGATCAGACTCTATCTAAAGGCTAATTAGTCGTCGGACACATATTAATTCGTCATTCGACTATCATCAGATTAATGCCGGCGCTGCCCGATCCGGATCGAACGGCGCTCGTATCAGGCGGGGTATAGCCCGCAGATACACGTCCCGGACTGGCAACAAGCGAGAGGACAGCAGACGCCAAGGAGAGCACAACAGATGAAAGACCTGACCATCTCATCGGCAGACCTCGGCAACACGGCAGCAGACGGGCCCAAACGGCGCGGGAACAGAACGACCCGCGTGCCCGCCATCATCGAAGTGGCGATCGAGGTCTTCGCATCCGAAGGTAACGCAGGTTTCACTCAACGCCGAATTGCCAGCGAGGCAGGGATTCGATTGAGGACCTTGCAGCACTACTTCAGCACCCGCGAAGAACTATTGCGGGCCACGATCGAGGCATACACGGATCGCTATTTCGAGCACTATCGGACGATCGCCCAGGACAAATCCCGGCCACCGGAAGCGCGACTGGATGTCATCGTCGACGAGGCGTTCTCCGTACTGACGGCGAGCGGCGGAAACCGCGTTAGCGCCTTTGTGCTGGAATGCTGGAGCCTCGCAGAGCATGAGCCCTTTCTGCATGCCCTGATGGCGAAATCTACTGCGGATTTTCAGGGTCTCCTGGCGGAACTGATCGCGCAGATCAACCCAACCTTGCCCTCGGGAGAATGCACGTTGCGCGGCGCCCTACTCCTTTCACATCTGCACGGTCTGGTCGTCTTTCTTCGCCGGTCAGGCGCGGACACATTTAATGCAGACTCGTTCCGTCACGCCATGAAGGTCGTCTGGCGAGCGTTGAGCAAGGCATCTCCATAAAACTGCAAGGCAGTTGCTTGTGCCAGAATCGCGCCCGGATGGAGCGGTCGGCGCGCCATGTGACGGGCACACCGAGCCGCAGCTCCCCTTCTACAGACGCACATGATCACAATGGCCAGCTCAGGCCATTGTGACCGATCCTCAGCGGACCACGTCCCAGACAAGAGGCAAGTGGTATAGCGTGCCGTTCACACCTCCGTGGACACCCGCTTTCTCGCCAGGCTTGATCTGGAAATCGGGAATCCGCTTAAGCCATTCCTGAAGGAAAACCTTCAACTCCACGCGCGCAAGGAACGAGCCGGGACAACGATGCGCGCCATTGCCGAACGTCGAATGAATCGGCGTGGGCCGAGTGAAATCGACGCTCAGCGGATCGTCGAACTTCCTCTCGTCCAGACCGTGCAGTGTGGTCGGCATGATGATCATGTCACCCGCCTTCATCTGCACGCCCTTGTACTCGAAATCGTGTGTGATCCGCCGCCCTTGATTGACCACCGGGAAGCGCCGCAGAAGCTCGTCCACGGCCTTCTGCGTCAGTTCGGGGTTGTCGATGAGCTGCTTGCGGTGGGCCGGGCTCCCGGCGAGGAATCGCGCGATAAAGCCCATTGCCGAGGCAACCGTGTCGAGGCCGCCAATCAGCACGAGACCACAGAGCCCCTGCGCTTCTTCGTCGGTGAGCGCGCGCCCGTCGATCTTCGAATGGACGATCTTGCTGATGAGATCGTCACCCGGGTTCGCGCGGCGTTCCGCAATCTTCACCCCCAGGTACTGAAAAATCGCACCGAGCGCCTTGAGCTTCTCGTTGGCATCGACCGGGCGGACCATCTTGTCAGCGAGGCCGAGCAAGTACTCGCGATCCTCGGCGGGCAGCGCCACCATGTTCATGAAAATGCCGATCGGAAGATGTTGCGCAAACCCCGATACGAATTCCACCTCGCCCTTAGGATAAAAGCCTTCGATCAGTTCGATCGCCATTTCGCGCGCCTTCTCCTCGAGCTTGCCGATTGCCTGCGGCATGAACGCGGGCGCGATCAGCGCGCGATAGGCGGTGTGCTGCGGAGGATCGAAGAAGATCGGCGGCAACGGTTGATGCTCGACGAGCGGCACTGTCAGCTGCTTCGACGAGAAATTCTCGTAGTCCTTGAGGATGTGATAGATGTCATCGCCGCGCGTCGCGATCCAGTGTCCGCCGTTGCGGGGTGTCCAGAGAATGTCGGGAATGCCTTCGGCGTGCAACTGCTTGAGCGAGAGATGGTAGTCGTCTTCGGCACCCGGCGGATTGTAGATATCGATGTCGAACACTCGTTCAGGCAATACGTGCGCGGGAATTGGCGCCAGATCCGGAGTCCCGCCATGAGCAGCTACTGACATTAGTTGTCTCCTTTCGAATCGACCGGTATGAGCGGTCAGGACCATTCTTCATCTGATTAACCGCAATTACAGGAACGCGCCGTACAGCTCGATATGGTGTTCGGTGTTTCCCCAAGTCATGTCGATGCAGGTGAGCCGCTTCACGTACCACCCCACCGCCAGTTCGTCCGTCATGCCCATCCCTCCGTGCAGTTGTACCGCTTGCTGTGCCACGAAGCGTGCACTACGGCCAATGAGCGCCTTTGCGGCTGTAACAGCACGATGGGCTTCCAGGTCATCGTCCTCGCCAAGTTTCGCGGCAGCAAAGAAGACCATCGATTTCGCCTGCTCTACCGCGGTCAAAATATCGGCGGCGCGATGCTGCAGCGCCTGGAACTTGCCGATCGGCGAGCCAAACTGCTTTCGCGTGCGCAGGTATTCAAAGGTCAGATCGCTCAGCCGCGACATCGCGCCGACCGCTTCCGCGCACAGCGCAAAAATGCCTTGATCGACGACCCACTCGAGCAACGGGTAGCCCTGATCGACGGCGCCGATGACAGCCGTTACACCGACGTGTACGTCGTCCAGCACTACCTCGGCGACACGCTGGCCATCGAGTGCCGGAAATCCTTTGACGCTCACACCTTGCGTTCGCGCATCGACGGCGAAGAGTGTGATGCCGTGCCTGTCGGTCTGCTCGCCTGCGCTACGCGCCGAAACCAGCAGAATGTCCGCGCTGTCGCCGTGCAGTACAACGCCTTTGCGTCCATTCAGGATGAACCCGTCACGCGTTGGCTCGGCCCTCGTCGCAACGTTCCACAAATCGAAACGCGCACCAGGTTCGAGTGTCGCGAGCGCGGTCTTCAGGCTGCCGTCGGCGATACCGGCCAGCAGCTCGGCCTTGCGCGCCTCGTGTCCCGCGCGCCCGATCAGCTTCGCGCCGATCACGGCCGTCGAAACAAACGGCTCCAGTACGAGTCCACGGCCGAAGGCCTCCATCACGAGCATGGTCTCGACCGGCCCCGTGCCAAGGCCGCCATGATCCTGCGGCACGTTCAGCGCCAGCACGCCCATTTCGGCCAGCGTCGTCCAGTGCGCAGCCGACCAGCCCTCAGGCGTAGCGGCGAGACGGCGCCTCGCCTCGAAGTCGTATTCCTTTTCGACGAAACGGCCGACCACGTCGGCCAGCATCTGTTCCTCTTCAACCAGCGTGAAGTCCATGGCGTGTCCTCAGATGCCGAGCGCCTGCTTGGCGATGATGTTTTTCTGCACTTCAGTCGAACCGCCGTAGATCGAAATCTTGCGCCAGTCCAGGTAGTGCGCGGCCAGCGCGTTGAGCAGCTCGCCGTTCGCGGTTTCGCCGCGCCAGTGCGCCTCCAGCGCTTCGCTTACAAAAGGCACCGCATAGGGGCCTGCGCATTCCATGATCAGCTCCGTAAGCTCCTGCTGAATCTCCGAACCGCGGATTTTCAGCACCGAAGCCTCCGGTCCGATGGGACGTCCTGCAGTTTCGGCTGAGACGACGCGCAGCAGCGACCATTCGTGCGCGATCAAATCGATTTCCACCCTGGCGATGCGATCGCGAAAGCGAACGTCCTCGATGAGAGGCTTGCCGTGCTTACGCTCGGTGCTGGCAATCTCCTTCAGACGTCGCATGAAACGCTTGCAGTTGCCGAGGCCGGCGATATTGGTCCGCTCGTGGCCGAGCAGGTACTTGGCGATCGACCAGCCGCGATGCTCCTCACCGACGAGATTGCTCACTGGCACTGCCACATTGTCGAAGAACACTTCGTTGACGTCGTGGCCGCCGTCAAGCGTGCGGATGGGTCTGACCGTAATGCCGGGCGTGGACATATCGATCAGCAGGAACGAGATGCCTTCCTGTGGGCGGCCGCTGCCATCCGTGCGGACCAGGCAGAAAATCCAGTTCGCCCATTGGGCAAACGAGGTCCAGATCTTCTGGCCGTTGACGACGTAGAACGGTTGACCGTCGCGCTCGACACGGTCCGCACGCGTCTTGAGCGACGCCAGATCGGAACCCGCACCCGGCTCGGAGTAACCCTGACACCACCAGTCCTCCATCGAGATGATGCGCGGCAGGAACCGTTCGCGCTGCGCGTCGGTGCCGAACTTCTGGATTACAGGTCCAACCATCGAAAGGCCAAACGGCATCTGGCGCGGCGCGCCGGCGGTAAAGCATTCCTCGTCGAAAATGTTGCGCTGCGCGGCATTCCAGGCGGCGCCGCCGAATTGCGCGGGCCATGCAGGTGCGCCCCATCCCTTCCCGGCCAGAATGCGTTGCCAGCGCACGTAGTCTTCGCGCGGCACATGGCGGAAGTTCAGCACCCGTTCACGAATGTCGTCGGGCAAATGAGTCGCTACGAATTCGCGCACCGTGGTGCGAAATTCCTTGTCGGCGGGACTCTCTTTCAGGTCCATTTCAGCCTCCCGCCGGGCCGCCCCCAAGGGAGGCTGAAGCCCCCCGGGGGGCCGCGAACAACAGTGAGCATGGGGGTCGTTTCATTTCAGGCTCCAGTCGCGGCCCGGCAAAGCTCGTTGGCGCTGCCGGGCGCGGTTTCAGGCAATTTCCACGATTCCGTTGTTCAGCACCACCACATCGCGTGCGTCGACGCGCGCCCGCAGATGCAGACGCGTGTCACTGTCCCGCCAGAACTGGAAGCGCACTTCTTCGCCGGGGTACACCGGCGCGGTCAGGCGCAAGGCGAGTCGCTTCAGACGCTTGGCATCGTTGCCCGCGAAGGTGCGAATCGCGGCGTAACCCGCCATGCCATAGGTCGCGAGGCCGTGAAGAATGGGCCGCTTGAATCCGGCTTTCGACGCCACCTCCGGGTCCGCGTGCAGGGGGTTGGCGTCGCCCGAAAGGCGGTAGATCAACGCTGCATGCGCGCCGGTCGAAAACACGTATTCCGCGTCCGGCGCGCGCTCCGGCACAGCCGGAAGCGCTTCGGGCGGCGCGTCGCTCGCGCCCGACCCGGCGCTGAACCCTCCGTCGCCGCGCAGAAAGGACACCTGCCGGACTTCGGCAAGTTGTTCGCCCGTCGAGGCGTCGATGATGTCACGCTTGAGCTCGACGATCGCGCCCTTGCCCGCGCCCTTGTCCGAGATGCGGCTCACCCGCGTCTTGCTGACGATGGTCGCTGCAACCGGCATCGGGCGCATGAAGCGAACGTCCTGCTCACCGTGCACGAGCTTCAGGTAGTCGATGCCCGTACGCGAATCGCGCATCCACGATTTCGGCCACGCGAACGCGGCCGCGCAAGTCGGCATCGCTTGCAGGTCCTTTTCATATACGTAGCGCAGCTGTTCTGCGTCCAGCGGGTCTGCGCCCAACCCGAGACCCAGCGAATACAGCATCACGTCGCGCTCGCTATATGTCTGCGTGACATCTTCGATCGGCCAGTTCTTGACGACTTCGTAGTTCAGCATCAGGTGGTAGTCCTATGGGTGCTCAGTAGTCCGTGAAGTTGGGCTTGCGCTTCTCGAGAAAGCTCGCCATGCCTTCCTTGTAGTCATCGCACTGGTTGGCGATCGGCATGTCCAACCCGGCGTGTATCACCGCCTCGTGGGGCGTCTGGAACGGCACCTCCCAGACCTGCTCCTTCATGATGCGCATCGAGCGCGGCGAGCAGTACTCCGCCATTTCACGCGCGTACGCATAGGTCTCCTCGACCAGCTTGTCCGCCGGAATTGCCCGATTCACGAGTCCCATACGTTCGGCTTCGCGCCCCTTGATCTTGCGTCCCGACAGCAGCAGGTCGAGCGCATGTGCCTGGCCGACGTGACGCGCGAGTATCCAGGCCATTCCGTATTCCGCGCTCAGGCCGCGGCGCGCGAATGCCGTCGTGATGGTCGCGTCTTCGGACGCAAAGCGGATGTCGCAGAAAAGGGCGTGGATCAGGCCAATGCCGACAGTGGCGCCGTTGAGCATCGCGATCACCGGCTTCGGAATGGCCGGGTAGTAAGAGCAGCGCGTTTGCCAGTCGGCGCGCTTGCGCATATCGAACGGACGCGGGAGCTTCGTCATGAGCGCGGCGGGATCACCGCCGAAGCTGTGAATATCGCCGCCCGCGCAAAACGCCTTGCCCGCGCCGGTGAAAACGATCACGCGCACGCCATGGTCCGCGCCCGCCGCCTGCATCGCCTCGTACACTTCGGTCGCCACCTGGTCGTTCCAGGTGTTCATATGTTCCGGGCGGTTCAGCGTGATCGTCGCTACCCGGTCCTTGACGTCGTACAGAATGGTCTCGAAGCGCATCAGATCCCTCCAAAGCTCAGAATGAACGCGGCAGGTCGAGCACGTGCTCGGCGACGTAGGACAGAATCAGGTTCGTCGAAATCGGCGCCACCTGATAGAGCCGGGTTTCGCGAAACTTGCGCTCGACATCGTATTCGCAAGCGAAACCGAAGCCGCCATGGGTCTGCAGACAGGCATTGGCGGCTTTCCACGAAGCCGTGGCCGCGAGATGCTTGGCCATGTTCGCTTCCGCGCCGCACGGTTGATGGTTGTCGAACAGTTCGCAGGCCTTGTAGCGCATCAGATCCGCCGCGCGCACGTCGATGTAGGCCTCGGCGATCGGGAACTGGATGCCCTGGTTCATACCGATGGGCCGGTCGAACACGATACGCTCGCTGGCGTACTTCGACGCGCGCTCGACGAACCAGTAGCCGTCGCCGATGCACTCGGCCGCGATCAGTGCGCGCTCGGCGTTGAGTCCGTCGAGGATGTACTTGAAGCCCTTGCCTTCCTCGCCAATCAGGTTCTCTTCAGGAATCTCCAGATTGTCGAAGAACAGCTCGTTCGTCTCGTGATTGACCATGTTCGGAATCGGCCGCACGGTCAGGCCATTGCCGATAGCCTGGTGCAGGTCCACGAGAAAGCACGACAGCCCATCCGACTTCTTCTTCACGTCCGACAACGGCGTGGTGCGTGCGAGCAGGATCATCATGTCCGAATGCTGCACGCGTGATATCCATACCTTCTGGCCGCTCACCACGTACCGGTCGTCTCTTTTTACAGCAGTGGTCTTCAGCTTCGTCGTGTCCGTTCCGGTGGTCGGTTCGGTCACAGCCATCGATTGCAGACGCAATTCTCCGCTCGCGATCTTCGGCAGGTATTTGCGCTTTTGCGCCTCCGAGCCGTTTCTGAGCAGCGTATTCATGTTGTACATCTGGCCATGACAAAAGCCAGAGTTGCCGCCGTTGCGGTTGATCTCCTCCATGATCACGGACGCCTCGGTCAACCCGAGACCTGAACCGCCATACTCCTGAGGGATCAGCGCGGCCATCCAGCCGGCCTTCGTCAGCGCGTCCACAAACGCCTCGGGATAGACGCGCTCGTGATCGATGCGGCGCCAGTACTCGTCGGGGTACGCCTTCGAGAGGTCGCGCAAGGCGTCGCGCAGTTCCTGATATTGATCGGGTGGGGAAATTCGGCTCATGAATGGTTTCCGTTTGCTTGGCTGGACGCGCGGCTCACGCTGCTGCATCGATCAGTCCGCCTGCATTGGCGAGCTGGGTCAGATGATGTTCGGTCGAACCGAACTGGATATCGATCACGCTCAGGCGTCTCAGGTAGTGACCGATCTTGCACTCCTCGGTCATCCCGATGCCGCCGTGCAATTGCACGCCTTGTTGACCGACGAAGCGGCCCGAGCGCCCGATCTGCACTTTCGCCGCCGACATACTGCGATCGCGTTCCGCCGCGTCCGGCTCCTCGCTCATCATGGTCGCGAAAAGCGCCATGCTGCGCGCCTGCTCCACCATGACGAGCATGTCGACTGCACGATGCTGGAGCGCCTGGAATGATCCGATAGGCACCCCGAACTGCTTGCGGACCTTCAGGTACTCCACGGTTTCTTCGTGCGCAGCTGCCATTGCACCTACGGCTTCCGCGCTCACTGCCGCGATCGCGTGCGCAACGACCCTTTCTATCAGCGGCAACGCGGCGCCCGCGGTGCCCAGAACGTCGCTATCTGGAACGCGCACCCGCGACAACTCGACGTCGGCCGCACGCAGCCGGTCTTGCGTCGGATACGGGTGGCGCGTCACGCCCTGCGCGTCGGCCCTGACCACGAACAGCCCGATGCCGTCACGCTCGCGCCTACCACCGGACACGCGCGCCGACACCACGAGAACGTCGGCGCTGCCGCCGTGGAGCACGACGCGCTTGGCGCCGTCGAGCACCCAGCCGGCGGCTTCGCGTCGTGCGGTGGTCGCAACGTCCGCGAGGTCGTACCGCGCCTGCGCCTCGCTGTGTGCGAACGCCATCTGCAACTCACCCTGCGCAATCTGCGGCAGAATCGCCGCGCGTTGCGCCGCGTTGCCGCCAAGCCGCACCAAGCCGCCGCCCAGCACGACCGTCGCGAGATACGGTTCGACCGCGAGAGCGCGGCCCAACGCCTCCATCACGATCATCGTTTCGACAGGGCCGCAGTTGCTGCCGCCGTATTCCTCGTCAAACGAAAGGCCCAACAGACCCATGTCGGCGTAACGCGCCCAAAGCTCGCGGCTGAAACCGTCCGGCTCAGCGAGATACTTCGCGCGCTGCTCGAACCCGTACCCGTCTTTGACGAGCCGGTCGACGCTGTCCTTGAGCATGCGTTGCTCATCGGTGAAATCAAAGTCCATATCTGATGCTTCTCCGCAGTTCGCCCGTCGCTCAAAGTCCGAGTACGGACTTGGCGAGAATGTTCTTCTGAATCTCGTTGGAGCCGCCCACGATCGAAACGTGGCGCGCGAAGTAGTGATTCGGCGCAACGGTGAGCGCCCATTCGGGTTCGCGAACCGGATCGGCAAGCCCACGCAGGAAGTCGAGGTCGAGCGGTAGAGCATCCGGCCCTGCCACCTCGAGGAGCAATTCAGCTGCGAGTTGCTGCAGCTCCGAACCCTTGATCTTCAGGATCGAAGTCTTCGGGTCGGGCACGTGGCTCTGCTGCGCGCTGCTCTCGGCGATCACGCGCATCTGCGTCATCTCCAAGGCCTTCAGTTCCACCTCGACAGCCGCGACACGTTCACGAAAACGCGAGTCGTCCCACAGCACACCGTCGCCGCAGGGCACGCGCTTCGCAAGATCCTTCGCGTGACGCACGCGCATCTTCGAAACGCCCACGCGCGCAATGCCGCTGCGTTCGTTGCCAAGGAGATACTTCGCGTAGTCCCAACCCTTGTTCTCCTCGCCAATTCGGTTCGCAACCGGCACGCGCACGTTGTCGAAGAACACCTCGTTGGTTTCATGGTGGCCGTCGATCGTGACGATCGGGCGGACGGTCAGGCCCGGTGTCTTCATGTCGATCAGCAGGTATGTGATGCCCTGCTGCTTCTTGCCGCTCGAATCCGTGCGTACGAGACAGAACATCCAGTCCGCGTGATGCGCCGTCGAAGTCCAGAGCTTCTGGCCGTTGATCACGTAGTGGTCCCCGTCGCGCACCGCCTGGGTTCGCAGCGCGGCCAGGTCCGAACCGGCTCCGGGCTCGGAGAATCCCTGGCAGAACCAGTATTCGAGGCTCGCGATGCGAGGCAGGAAATGGCGCTTCTGCTCTTCGCTGCCGAACGCGATCAACACCGGACCGATCATGTTCACGTTGAATGACAGCGTCTCGGGCGCCGGGGCCATGTGCAGCTCTTCCTTGAAGATGTATTGCTGCACCACGCTCCAGCCCGTCCCGCCCCACGCCTTGTCCCACGCTGGCGTCGCCCAGCCGCGCTCGTAGAGCATACGTTGCCAGCGACGCAGGTCGGCCGCCGAATAGCGCTGCCCCAAGGTAGCTTTGCGTCGGATGTCGGCCGGCAGCGCTTCCTTGAAGAAGGCTCTGACCTCATTGCGGAACGCCAGCTCTTCGTCGGTATATCGCAGATCCATGAGTGTCTCGTTTCGTCTTTATGGGTCGCCTGTCGGGTGCGGCTCAGGCCAGCGTTCCCGCTTCTTTCAACTCGCCAATGCGGCCCGGTTCGAGCCATGCCGCCAGCGCGGTGTCGATCGTGGTCGCGTCGGGCGCCTCGGGCGCCGTCGGCTTCGCGGGCACCGTGGCGGAGAAGCGCGGCGCCGGCGCGGGCTGCACGATGCCGTCCACTTCGATGAACGTGCCGCGCGCCTTCAGATGCGCATGCTCGGGTGCCTCGGTCCACGACAGAACCGGTGCGAAGCACGCGTCCGTGTGTTCGAGCAAGGTGGTCCATTGCTCGCGTGTGCGTCGCTTGAATTTCAGCGCGAACAGTGCGCGCGCGGCGGGCCAGTTGCTTGCGTCGAGCTGCGTACCCAGCGTTTGCGGATCGATGTCGAGCAGGCGGAGGAGTTCGAGATAGAACTTGTCCTCGATGGGACCGACCGTAATCCACTTGCCGTCCGCGCATTCATAAACGTCGTAGAAGTGCGATCCCGAATCCGTGATATTCGTCCCGCGCCCGTCGCGCCAGATGCCGGCAGCCTGCATGCCGAAGAACGTGGTAGCAAGGTTGGCCGTGCCGTCGACGATCGCGGCATCCACGATCTGTCCCGCGCCGCCGTTGCGCGCATGCAGGATCGCCGCCAGGAGCCCCATTGCAAGGTACAGCGAACCGCCCGCATAGTCGCCGATCAGATTCAGGGGTATCGACGGCGGCTGATCGCGGCGGCCAATTGCGTTGAGGACGCCGGTGATCGCGATGTAGTTCAGGTCATGCCCGGCGTACTGCGCGAGCGGACCTTGCTGGCCCCATCCCGTGATGCGTCCGTAAGCGAGCTTCGGATTGCGTTCGAGGCAGGCCTGCGGACCCAGCCCGAGTCGCTCGGTCACGCCGGGTCGGAAACCTTCTATCAGGGCATCGGCGCGCTCCACCAGCGTGAGCACGAGTTCGACGGCCTCCGGGTCTTTCAGGTCGAGCGCAATCGTCTTCCGGTTGCGCAGCAACAGGTTGTAGCGCAGCGGACGCTCGATACCGAGCTTGACCGGCTGGCGACGTTCGATGCGCAACACCGTCGCACCCAGATCGGCGAGCAGCATCGCCGCCATGGGCCCCGGGCCGATGCCGGCCAGCTCGATGATTCGAACTCCTGCAAGCGGACCCATGGTTCAACCCTTGCGAGCGTGGGCGCGCATGGCGTCCCATTGCTCGTCGGTCCAGTCCTGCATCGCACGGAAGGTCGGGCCGCCAACACCCTGCATCCAGCGGCCGCCGTCGATCACGATCATGTCGCCGGTGATGTAGCCGGAGCCATTGGACGCCAGATAAGCGTAGAGATTGGCAAGTTCCGCGTGATCGCCGAAGCGCCGCAGCGGCACCGAGCGCTCCTGCGGCTCGACCTGCGAGCCCGGCGGGTACAACTGCTCCCATGCGCCCGGCGTCGGGAACAGTCCGGGCGCCACCGCGTTCAGGCGAATGCCCTTCGGGCCCCACTCGACCGCAAGGCTGCGGGTCATGGCGAGAATACCCGCCTTCGCGGCCGCGGACGGCACGGTAAAGGCCGAGCCGGTCATCGTGGGCGTCGATACGGTACTGATCACGTTGCCCGGGTGACCCGCGTCGATCCAGCGCTTGCCCGCCGCGATCGTGCAATAGAAGCTGCCGTGCAGCACGATGTCGAGCACCGCATCCACCGCGCGCGCCGACAGGCTTTCCGTGCGCGCGATGAAGTTGGCCGCCGCGTTGTTCAGCAATACGTCGAGCGGACCATCCCGCCAGATGGTCTCCATCATCGACTCGACGGACTCGGCGCTGCGCACGTCCGCCTGCACCGTCGTGACACGCGCGCCAGGCACGACGCCGCGAAACTCGTCGGCCGTCGCGTCCAGCACTTCCTTGCGGCGACCGCAGATGACGAGATCGGCGCCCAGTTCGAGGTAGCGCAGGCCGATACTCTTACCAAGGCCGGTGCCTCCTCCGGTGATGAGGATTCTTTTGTTCTTCAGCAGGTCAGGCGTAAACATATGCGTTGAACTTCCAGTAGGGACAGCAACGGAGAATGGCGGCGTCAGGCACCCGTGAAAACCGGCTTGCGTTTTTCCATGAAGGCCGTCACCGCCTCCGCGTGGTCGCTCGTTTGACGGGTCAGCGGATTGAGGTCAGTTTCGAGGCGGCATGCGTCTTCGATCGAATTGCCCGCATTGACGAGGCTCGCCTTCAGGAGCGCCAGCGTCACTGGCGGATAGCTCGCGAAGCGCGCCGCGGCCTCGATCGCCGCATCGAGCGCGCCGCCGCTCGCGACCACCTCGCTGACCAGGCCGATGCGGCGCGCCGTGGCCGCGTCGATGACATCGCCTTTCAGCATCAACTCACGCGCCTTGCTGCCGCCGACCTTTTGCGGCAGCGTCCATAGAATTCCCGTGTCGGGAAGCAGTCCGACCTTGCCGAACGCACATGAGTACTTCGCGGTATCGGCACCGACCACGACATCGCATGCAGCCGCCAGCGACAGCCCCGCTCCATAGCACGTGCCCTCCACCGCCGCGACGACCGGCTTCGTGCCCGTATAAATCAGCTTGAACAGACGCACGCCCACCGCGATACGCTCACGAAGCGCCAGCAACTGTAGAGTGGTCGCGTGCATTTCGGACAGGTCGCCGCCCGCGCAAAAATGGCCGCCCGCGCCTGTCAGCACAATGGCGCGCGTTTGCGGATCGTCGTGCATCAGCCGGTGCAAGACCTCGGTCAGCGCAACGCGCATCCTCATGGAGAATGCGTTGCGGCGCTCGGGATAGTTCATCGTGACAATGGTCACGTCGCCTTGACGGCGCACCTGCACGATCTCGTCGGTGCCCGCGGCTTTTTCCTTCTGCTCGATACTCATCGCATTGCTCCCCGCGCTCACTCACCCGTGAAGATCGGTTTGGTCTTTTCCATAAACGCCTTGCAGGCAGCCTGATGGTCTTTCGACTGACGCAGGATGGGCTGATAGTCGATCTCGGCTCGCAGCGCGCCTTCCATGGTCGTCGCCGCGTTGGTCAGCGCGTCCTTCAGCAGCGCCACGCCGAGCGGCGGCAAGTCGGCAAGACCGCGCGCAACTTCGATTGCCTTTGCGCGCGCAGTACCCGGCCCGACGACTTCGTTGGCAAGGTGAATCGTGCCGGCCTTGTCGCCGTCGATTTCAGTGGCGAGCGAGAGCATCTCCCTCGCGCGAGCCATGCCGATGCGCTTCGGAAGCGTCCACAGAATACCGGTGTCCGGAATCAGGCCGACGCGCAGAAACGCCGCGCAAAAGCGTGCATTCGACGCAGCCACGACATAGTCGGTCGCGACCGCGAGCGACAGCCCGGCGCCGAAGGCTACGCCTTCCACGGCAGCCACGACCGGCTTCGGTCCCGCCTGCATTTCACGCACTACCACGCACGACTCCGCCAGAATCTCGCGGCTTTGCAGGATCGTGCGCTGCGTCATCTCGGAGATGTCGGCGCCGGCGCAAAAGTGCTCGCCCGCGCCCGTCAGGACGATTGCCCGCGAGTCCGGATCGTCCACCATCAGCCGATGCATCGTGTCGCGCAACAACTGACGCATCTGACGTCCCATCGCGTTGCGGCGTCGGGGATTGTTTAGCGTCACGATCGCGACCGGTCCCTCGCGGGTCACCTCGATCAGCGACGTCGTATCGTTTTCTGCCGTTTCTTTTTCGCTCATGGTGGCTTCCTTCAGTCGGCCACGAACACCGGCTTGCGCTTTTCCATGAAGGCGCGCACGGCCTCCTGGTGTTCGCGGCTGCGGCGCAGGATGGGCTGCAGGTTGACTTCCGCTTCGATGGCGTCGTCGAGCGTACGGATGCCCGTCGCGAGCGCGGCCTTCAGGTGCGCGGTGGCCACCGAGGGCAGTTCCGCGTACTGTTGCGCCACCTTCGAGGCCGCGTTCAGCGCCTCCCCAGGCTCGACGACCTGATTGGCAAAACCGGTCTCGCCCGCTTCGACGCCGTTGAACTCCCGGGCACTCAGCATGAGCTCGCGTGCAAGGCCGCCGCCCACGCGCTGCGACAACGACCAATAGAGCCCCGTATCGGGCAGCAGCCCGACCTTGACGAACGCGCTCGCATAGCGCGCGGCCGATGACGTGACGACATGATCGCAAGCAGCGGCGAGCGACAGACCAGCGCCAAACGCAAACCCTTCGACGGCGGCGACGATCGCTTTCGGGCCTTCCACCATCAGTCTGAAGATATCGAGCGGCAGTTCATTGCGCTGTCGATATTCGAGCACCTTGCGCGTCTGCATCTCCGAGATGTCCCCACCCGCGCAAAACGTATTGCCCGCGCCGGTCAGTACGATCGCACGGCAGGCTTCCTCGTGATGCATCAGGCGATAAAGCCGCGCGTACAACGTCTCGCGCATCTTTAGCGAAAACGCGTTTCGCCGTTGGGGATAGTTCAATGTGACGATCGCGATTGCACCGTCTTGCCGGACCTGTACGATCTCTGCTGCATCGCTGCTGGTCTCTTCGCTCATCTGTCCGTCTCCTGTCGATCGGGGTTAGCGCTTTAGCGCTTACTCCGATCCCATGCAAAGCTGTTGACAGTGACCCTGGCGGGCGGCGTGTCTTACAGCGTGTCTTTACAGGGTTTCCTGCGTCCCGAGAATCACCGTGGCCTGGCTCGAGAGCACACCACCGTTACCGTGCGCGATCGCCAGTTTCGCACCGGGTATCTGGCGCTCACCAGCGCGGCCCGTCAATTGCCGCATCGATTCTTCCATCAGGAACAGCCCATACATGCCGGGGTGAACGCAGGACAAACCGCCGCCGTTCGTATTGACCGCGAGCCGGCCGCCCGGCGCGATGCCGCCGTCTGAAACGAAGTGGCCGCCTTCGCCTTTAGGGCAAAAGCCGAGGTCTTCGAGAAACAGGATGGTGTTGATCGTGAAGGCGTCGTACAGCATCGCGACATCGATATCGTTCGCCTTCACGCCCGCCATTTGACACGCACGCCTGCCCGATTCCGCTGCGGCAGTCACCGTGAGATCCGGCATGCTCGCGATTTCGCGGTGCGAAGTGGCCGAAGCCGCGCCGAGCAGATACACCGGCTTGTCGGTGAGATCACGCGCTCGATCGGCGCGCACCATGACGATCGCTGCCGCGCCATCCGTCACGAGGCAGCAATCGCGCACGGAAAGCGGATCCGACACGAGGCGCGCGCCCATCACATCGTCGATCGACATGGGCGTACGCATATACGCATCCGGATTCAGTTGCGCCCACTTGCGCGCGGCGACGGCCACCTCGGCCAGATGCTCACGCTTCGTGCCGTACTGATGCATATGACGCGCCGCCGCAAGCGCATACGACGACACCGGATTCATCGGCTTATACGGGCTCTCCCACGGCGAAGGACGCGACGACTGCACGAGCTTGCCCGCCGCGCTGCGCTGATTGCTGCCATATGCAATCAAGGCAACATCGATCTGTCCCGTACACAACGCCATGGCCGCCGTGTGCGCGTAGATTTCGAACGCCGATCCGCCGCTTCGGTTGTTGTCGGTGAACTTCGGGTTAATACCGAGGTATTCGGCAAACGTGAGACCCGACAGCATGTCGTCCGGCGTGCACACGAAAAGGCCGTCTACATCGCCAGGCGTAAGTCCCACCTGGGCGAGCGCGTCAACGGACGCACGCGCAGCAAGGTCCAGCGACGACAAGCCAGGTGCTTCCCCCATCCCATAGGTGGCGCCTGCCACCAGTGCGGTACGCCCGCGCAAGTTGAATTCCATTCGATCTACCTTTCATCGGTGTGACCGGCTGTTCACGGCCGGCTGCGGGTTAGCGGGCGTCAGGCTGGTTCGAACACAAGCAATGCCGCTTCCCCTCGGTACACGATCTTCGCCTGCACCGGCATGCCAATGCGCACGGCCTCCGGCTCGATGCCCTCCACACAACTCAGCATGCGCACACCTTCTTCCAGATCGATCACTGCGACGTTGTAGCTGGGCGTGGGCGATTTCTGGCGCACCACAGTAGTGGAATAAACCGTCCCCTTCCCGCAGGCTTCGACCCACTCCAGATCGCGCATCCCGGTAACCGGCTCAGCCACCCGCGGGTAGAAGACATAGCGGCCGCTGCCGCGGCTGCGCTGGATCATCAAGCGGCCCTCGGCCAGGAATTTCTGATAATCGACTTCAGGACAAAGAGAGTCCATTCCCCGCTCCTCCAAATTGTTTTGCCATGGGCTCGCGCCGAATCGAGCCGTTCTGTCGGGCCAAAATGGAACAAATAACCGAACACTGTTCCAAATCTTAAACGCACTGGGAGCGCGCTGTCAACGGCGGGAAAGCCCTGCCGTGCCCCGCCGCGCAAGGCTGAAACTACATCCCGACCAAATTCCCGACGCACCTCGGACAAACCCGCGGGAGCCGGTTTCAGCGCTTGACGATCACCCGGCCCTTCGTTTAATTTATCGAACATCGTTCATAAAAGTGAAGACTTCGAATGTGATCAGGAAGTGGTCGGCGGGGGCGACGTATCCCCACTCCGGAGACGAATCCGCGGGGCCGGCCCGAAAAAACCGTTAGCAAGAGAGCTCGAAGTGACATACGAACTAACAGACGACCAGCTTCAGATCCGCGACCTCATCCGTCGCGTCGCAAGGGAGCGCGTGGCGCCGCGGGCCGACGAGATCGACCGTACGGCCGGGTATCCGCACGACATGTACGCACTGCTCAAGGAGCTTGGCCTCTTCACGTTGCCGTTTCCTGAAGCGTATGGCGGCGCCGGCAGCGTGATGTCGGCCTGCATCGCGGTCGAGGAGTTCGGGCGGGTTTGCTACAACACGGGCTATCTGCTGGTCGTGCAATGGACACCGTTCGGAGCGATTCTCGAAGGCGGCACCGAAGAGCAGAAGGCTCGCCTGCTGCCGGGTCTCGCCTCCGGTGAGTTGCGCGGTGCGCTGTCCATTACCGAGGCTCAAAGCGGCTCCGACGTTTCGGGCATTCGCACGACAGCGCGCCGCAAGAACGGCGGCTATGTGCTCAACGGCTCAAAGATCTGGTGCACGAATTCGCATATCGCCGACTTCATTCTCGTCGCCGCCAAGACGCTCGACGAGGAAGGACAGGCGCTCGGGATCAATCTTTTCATCGTCGATCGCAACACGCCGGGCCTGACGATCGGCAACGAAGAAGACAAGATGGGCGCGCGCGGCGTGGCGTCGTGCCCCCTTTACTTCGACGATGCCTTCATCCGCGCGGAAGACCGTCTCGGGCCGGAAGGCGGCCAGGGGTTCAAGGTGGCCATGGAGGCGCTCAACACGAGCCGTCCCATCGTGGCCGCGCGCGCGGTTGGCATCGCGCAGGGCGCGATCGATCACACCGTCAAATTCATTCAGGACCGCGTTGCATTCGGCCAGAGCATCAGCAACTTTCAGGGTGTGCGCTGGATGATCGCTGACATGGTCACCCAGACCGAGGCCGCGCGCCAACTCGTCTATCGCACGGCGTCGCTCGTCGATGCGGGCGTTAGCGGCCGTGAACTCGCCCCAATGGCGGCGATGGCGAAGATGTTCGCGTCGGATGTCGCCATGAAGGTCGCGACCGATGCCGTGCAGCTATTCGGCGCCGCAGGCATCTCCAACGAGTACCCGATCAACCGTTATTTCCGCGACGCGAAGGTGGTGCAGATCATCGAAGGCACCAACCAGATCCAACGCAACATCGTCGCGGACAGCGTGCTAGGCCGCATCAAGAAGAACTGACAACGACAGCTCAGCTAACAGCCGAGCCGACAACGACAGAGGACAGGCAATGGAAGAAATCGAAACGGTTGGTCTGGGAATTCACTGGGAGGACCTGCCCGTTGGACGCAAGTTCAAGACCGTGGGCCGCACGGTGACCGAAACGGATGTCGTGAATTTTGTTTCGGTGACAGGCATGCTGGAAGTTCTGTTCACCAACACCGAGTTTCTTCGCGAGCAGTCGGCCATCAAGGGGCGCGTCGCGCCGGGCGCGCTGGTCTTCACGCTGATGGAAGGGCTGCTCACGCAGGCCACCATGCAGGGCGTCGGCTTCGCGTTCCTCAACATGGAACTCGACATCAAAGGCCCGACCTATGTGGGCGACACGATTCACGTGGAATGCGAGGTGATCGAATGCAGGCCTAGCAAGGGGCGCCCCGGACTTGGGCTGGTGCGCACCCGTAACCGCGTGATCAGGCAGGACGGCACGGAAGTGATGGTGTACACGCCGCTCAGACTCGTTAAAGGCAAGGAATACAAGGCCTGAGCATGGAAAATCCCCAACAACCCCTCGAACCGGCGACCGGCCCGTTAGCCGGTGTCCGCGTGATCGACCTGACCATCAACGTGCTCGGTCCGGTCGCCACGCAGCTACTCGGCGACATGGGCGCGGACGTCATCAAGATCGAACCGCCCGAAGGCGACCAGAACCGCAAGAACGGCCCTGGCCGCAATCCCGACATGGCAGTGTTCTATACGATCATGAACCGCAACAAGCGCAGCGTGATCCTGAACCTGAAGCAGGCCGAATGCCGCGAAGCGCTGCTCAAGCTCGTCGAGACCGCCGACGTCATCGTGCACAGCATGCGCCCGAGTGCCGCCGAGCGCCTCGGCATCGACTATGAAACCGTGCGGGCGCGCAACCCACGCATCGTGTACGCGTCGGGTGCCGGCTATCGAATCGACGGACCCTACAAGGACCGCCCCGCTTTCGACGACGTGATTCAGGGTGAAACCGGCATTGCCGCGATGAACCGCGACGCGGACGGCTCGCCGCGATACTTCCCCACCGTGATCGTCGACAAGTTCTGCGGCTACGTGCTGGCGTCGTCAATCGGCATGGCGCTCTATCACCGCGAGCGGACCGGTGTCGGCCAACTCGTCCACGTGCCGATGTTCGAAACGATGCTGCAATTCAATCTTTTCGAGCATCTTTGGGAAGGTGCGCTGGGCTCCAATGACGGAACCGGCCTGGGCTATCCGCGCATGTTCTCGCCGCACCGCCGGCCCTACGCGACAAAAGACGGGCATATCTGCCTGCTCGCCGTGAATAACGAGCAATGGCGCCGCGTGCTGTGCGCAATCGATGCAGCGCATCTGCTCGACGACCCGCGCTTCCACCACATGGCCGAGCGTATGCGCAACATCAGCGAGCTGTATCGCATCGTCGGCGACGCCATCCGCAACAAGACGACTGCGGAATGGAATGCGATCTTCGCCTTGGCGGACGTGCCGCACGGTCCCGTGCGCGACCTGAAAGACCTGATGCACGACGCGTACATCAAGGAGACCGGGTTCTTCCAGCGCTTCGAGCACCCGACCGAAGGCGACATGGTCATGACCTCGATACCGGTGCACTTCTCCGAGTCGCCCGGCAACGTTCGCTATCTGCCGCCGAATCTCGGCGAGCACAGCGTCCAGGTTCTGGTCGAAGCGGGATATAGCGCGGACGAAGCGAGCGCGCTCCTCGCCCTGGCCACAGGAAGGGGCGAAGCCGTATCGGAAGCGCTGAGCAAGGATTAACTGGCGCGACAGCGCCTCGCACATCACGGAGGGAATCAATGAAGGGGCTCAAGGAGAAGGTCGTCGTCGTCACTGGCGCGGCAGGTGGGATCGGTTCCGCCATCAGCAGACGATTCGGCGACGAAGGTTCGACCGTCGCGCTGTTCGACCTGAACGAAGAAGGCGCCGTGCGTGTCGCGGCGGAAATCGAGGCGGCGGGCGGCAAGGCGCGAGCCTACCGCGTCGACATCACGGATCACGAAGGTGTGCATGCTGCGGTGGCGAGAGTCGAGGAAGAACTAGGACCGATCGAGGTTCTCGTGAACAACGCCGGCTGGGACATGGGTGCGTTCTTCCTGCAAACCGAGAAACCGTTCTGGGACAAAGTGGTGGCGATCAATCTGTACGGACCGCTGAACATGCACCATGCCGTGCTGCGACGGATGGCCGAACGTGGCCGTGGCCGCGTCGTCAACATCTCGTCGGATGCGGGACGCGTGGGCTCCTCGATGGAAGCGGTGTACTCGTTCTGCAAAGGCGGCCTCATCGCCTTCACGAAGACGATGGCACGCGAAATGGCCCGCCAGATGATTCCCGTCAACGTCGTTTGCCCCGGCCCGACCGCGACCCCGCTTCTCGACAACCTCGCGCAGGGCGAGAAAGGCGAGCGCATCAAGGCCGCCCTGGTGAAGGCCGTGCCGTTCGGCCGCATGGGCGAACCTGGCGACATCCCGGGCGTGGTGGCCTTTCTCGCGAGTGACGACGCCGCGTTCATCAGCGGTCAGGTCATCAGCGTGTCGGGCGGTCTGACGATGGCTGGATAAACGGCAGCGCGAACGCAATCAATCAACAACATTGGAATACGACATGGAATTCAAGGACATCGGCTATCAGGAGGCGGACGGGGTCGCGACGATCACCATCAATCGCCCGAAGGTGTACAACGCATTCAGCGCCAACACCGTCGAGGAGCTCATCAAGGCCTTCGGCCTCGCGGGATGGAACAAGGATATCGGCGTCGTGGTGCTCACGGGCGCCGGCGACAAGGCGTTCTGCACGGGCGGCGACCAGTCCGGCGACGGCTACAACGGGCGCGGCACCGTCGGTCTGCCGATCGAGGAACTGCAAAGCATCATCCGCGACATTCCGAAGCCCGTGATCGCACGCGTGAACGGCTATGCAATCGGCGGCGGCAACGTGCTGGTGACGCTCTGCGATCTCGCCATCGCTGCCGAGACCGCGGTCTTCGGTCAGGTCGGCCCGAAGGTCGGGTCGGTCGATCCGGGCTTCGGCACCGCCTACCTCGCGCGCATCGTCGGCGAGAAGCGCGCGCGGGAAATCTGGTACCTGTGCCGCAAATACAGCGCGAAACAGGCGCTCGACTGGGGTCTCATCAACGCCGTCGTGCCCGCGGAACAACTCGACGCCGAAACGAAGAAGTGGTGCGACGAGATTCTGCAGATGAGCCCTACCGCTATTGCGCTCGCCAAGCGCTCGTTCAATATCGATACCGAGAACATCCGCGGCATCGGCGCGTTCGCGATGCAGGCGCTTGCGATGTACTACGACACCGACGAATCGAAGGAAGGCGGCAATGCGTTCCGCGAAAAGCGCAAGCCGGAGTTTCGCAAGTACGTGAAGTGACCGGCGCAAATGCCGGCAGGGCGACGCTCGGCTTCGGCGTCGCCCTTTGCGCATACGCGCGCCGAAGTTCAGTATTTGCGGAAGTTCACGCCGACACGCGTGCCAAGCCCCGGGAGCCGGTTGATGGGGCGGCTGCCATGCTCCGGGGCGGCTTCGCCCCATGCGAACCACACGTCAGGCTCGCGCGCATCGCCCACGCGCCGCCAGCGGCCGTCCACCTGCGGATTCCTGAGCGTCCCGAGACCGACCAGACGCCCGCGCGGATCGGGCATGAATTCCCACTCTTCGCCGAACGCTGAGTAACGGATGCCTTCCTGCCAATACCCATTCGCGCCGAAATCGATGGTGCCCGTCACGTCATAGGTAAAGCGCACCTCGCCTTTCTCGTTGCCGAGAATCGCGAAGCCGAACATGTCGTTACCTAGCGTGAAGTGCCCGAAGTCGATGCTGCCATCCTTATAACGCGTCGCCCACGTGTACCAGACGAGTTCCAGCTTCTCCTGCACCAGCGCATCTTTCGTCTTGTAGATCTCGCCGCCCTCGTACATATGGATCGGATCGAAGCCGATCATGCCGCGCACCTTCTTTCCGAGTATCGTCCCTTCCATCTCGAAGATGTTCGCGACGTAGTACATGCCCGCGTCGCGGCCCGGCAGATACCAGTGCATGCCGGGCTTGACGAGCTTGCCCTCGATATCCATGCCGTTCTCTTCGTACCAGCTGCAATCCTCGGGCGTCCAGGTGACGTGAAAGCGATTGCCGGGCGCCTGCGGGTGGCTTCGCCAGTGGATGCGCTCCTCTTCGAGCGTTCTTGCGAATCCATCGTTCGGCACCGATTCCTTGCCTACCGGATGCATATGCATGCCGTCGTCGTGGCCGAGCGTAGTGCACAGGTAGAAACGCCGCCGCGTGTCCTTCGCGTCGGTCCGCAGGCCAGCGGGAATCCGCCGCATCGGGCAATAGATCTCGCCATCCTCGTCGCGCAGCGTTCCCCACAGGTAGAGCGCTTCGGGCGGCATGCCGAAGTAGGCGCGGTTGGACAGCATATCCTCGATGGTGGGCTCGAAGGCGCTGACAAGAGGCTGCCAGCCAAAGTCGCCGCGGCGCGGCATGGATAGTTTGGTGTCGCTCATGGTCGTTACACCCGTCACGATGGTGAAGTGGTTGGAGCGGCTCACTATAGGTATCCTCGCGCGTGGCCGAAAACCGGTCGATCCGCTCGTCTGGCCACGAGCACGCCCGGCGCGCGATCAGCACAGGGGCACAGGAGCTAACGTATTGATTTACCGGCTTTCTCTGCGGTCCGGAAACGCGCGCTGCCTGCGCGCACGAAAGCTTCGTTACACGTAACGATCATGTGCGATATATTGAACGACGTTCGCATTTAATACTAATCCCGGACATGCCAAAATCGTCTGCCGAACGCGTCGCCGCTTATCGCACCCGCAAGAAGGCCGAAGGCATGGTGAGCCTGACACTGGTCGTCCCGGCAGCCGACGTCGCCCTCTTCAGCCAGTTCGCCGCGCAACGCCGCGAAAAGCTGCGCGACAACATGCATCCTGGCCAAGCCCCGCGCCAGCAGTGGCTCTCGATGCTGGCCGCGATGACGCCTGCGCTGCCCCAAACTGCCGAGTCGCGCCGCAAGCGCAATGCGATCGGCGCACCGATCACGCGCGCGCAGACGCTCTTCATGGCGCTGCTGAAACACATCATCGATCTGGGATGGCCGGCAGGACTACCGCTCGGCTCCGAGCAGGAATTGATGAAGGTCCATGGAGTAAGTCGCGCTGCGTTGCGCGGAGCGATCCGCTTGCTCGAGCACCACTCCATCGTGAGGGTGCAGCGCGGCACCGCAGGCGCCGTGATCGTCGCCCAGCCGGACCTGAGCGCGACGATGCAGGCAGTCAGCGTCTATCTGGAGTATGCGGGCATCGCGCCGCGCGATATCCTCGCGACGCGCCGCACGCTCGAACTGGCCGTCCTGGATCTCGTCATCGAACGGCTCGACCATGAAGGTGAGCGACGCGTGCTCGACCAGGTTCAGGCCGAGGCGCCACTCGACGGCCGTGCCGGCGCCGATGAGTTGCTGCGATTTCATTTCCTGCTCGCTGAACTTTGCGGCGATCCCGCACTGCGTCTCTTCGACGGCATCGTCCTGCAACTTGCCGATGCGCATTCCACGTTTCATCGGCGCAGCCGAACGGACCGCGACCGCGTCGTGGCGAGGATCAAGGAATACCATCGCGAGATCGCGCGCGCGATCATTGCCCGCGATAAAGAGCAGGCTCGCCGGCAAATGGCCGACTACATCGCGGGGATCAGGACGTGGCTGGAGTAGCGGCCGCGCTGCACTTGCCTGTCCGCCTCAACGATCACCGATCCCGATCCGTCGCCGTGCTAGCCATCTACAGCGTCAGCGTGCTCAGCCGGTTCGACGCCGCCACCGCGTCGTCGATCATCTCGTCGAAAATTGCCTCGACCTTCCTGACCGCGTCGGCAAACACCGCGGCATGCCCATAGTCGATCATGCCCTTGCGCGTGTCGCCGGTCACGTAAGCCTGGTGCGCGAGTGCGCCCATCACGTGAGGGCGGAACCGCTCGAACTCGCTCACCTGCGCGCGATCCAGTTCCATGACCGTCTCGGCGCTCTCGTTGCGCAGCACACGGTGATGATCGCGAATCGCAGACTTGACCACGACGCTTTCGCTGCCGTCGCCCGCCACCACCTTCGCCTTGACTTCAGGATGAATCCACAGCTCCTCGGCGACCATCATGCGCGTGCCCATGATGACCGCGTCGGCGCCCATCGCCAGCACGCCCGCAAGCTGCCGCCCGGTGCCGATGCCGCCGCCGATCACAACCGGCAAGCCAATCTCCCGCGGCGCCTGCGCGGCCTGCACGATGCTACCGATCTGGTAGATGCCTGGATGGCCGCCGCACTCATTGCCGACGACGATCACACCGTCGACGCCCATCCGCACCGCCGTATGTGCATAGCGCACAGCGGGCACCTTGTGCAAAACCTTGATGCCGGCCTCCTCGAGCAACGGCACGACCGCTTCGGGGCTCGCACCGGCGGTCTCCACGCAGGCAACGTTCTCTTCGATCAGAATGCGGATCTGTTGCTTGACGCGCTCCACTCCGCCCGCTTGCCGCGATATGTAGAGATTGACGCCGAAATTCTTTGCACCGGTGAGTTCACGACAGGTGCGCAACTCGTTGCGGAATTCGTCGGAATCAGGAAAGCCCGCGCCGACGATAAAGCCCATGCCGCCTGCGTTGACGACGGCCGCGACATACCGTGCGTCGGACACGCGCGGCCCAAGACCGCCGCAAAGTATCGGGTGACGAATGCCGAGCAGATCGGTGATTCGCGTCCTGAACATCTGGGGGCGCACGATGTCCTTCCCTCCTGCAGGTCAGCGAAACGAGATCGTGTGGCCGCCATCCACCGCGATCGTCTGGCCGTTGATATAGCCGCCCGAACGCGATGCGAGCATCACGGCTAGCCCGGCGATCTCGTCGACCTCGCCGAAGCGCTGTGATGGATTGCGACCCCGGTACCATTCGACCATCGCCTCGTCCTCCCATTGCGATCGCGCCATCTCGGTCTTGAAGGTGCCAGGCGCGATGCAATTGGCAGTGACGCCCTTTGCGGCGAATTCCATCGCGAGGTTTCTCACGAGCTGCATGTCGGCGGCTTTGGTGAGCCCGTAGGTTCCCGTCACGGCATCGCCGAACAGTCCAACCACGGATGCCACCGAAATAAAGCGCCCATAGCCACGCTCGATCATGCCGGGCACGGTCATCTGCGCGAGCCAGGTATTGCTCTGGACGTTGACCTGCATGAACTTGTTGAACGTTTCGTCTTGCAGATCGAGTGCCGAGCCTATCCACGGGTGAATCGCGGCATTGGCCATCACGATATCGACCCTGCCCCACTCGCCGTTCGCCGCAGCCACGAGACCTTGCAATTCCGCTTTTCGGCCGATGTTGCAGGCGAACGGCAAGGCCACCCGAGTTCCGACCTTTTCGTTGATGGCTTGCGCGGCGGTTTCGCAGGCGTCGGCGTTACGGCCTGAAACGACGACTTTGGCGCCGTGTTCCGCCATGCCGAGCGCACTGGCATAGCCGATGCCGCGACTCGATCCGGTGACGATTGCGACCTTGTCCGTGAGGTCAAAAAGCGATGAGGGCATACGTACTCCACAAAAATGGAGGCTTGTCGATGAAAGCAAGGTTCACCGGGCAGGATCAGGCTTGCTTGCGTTTCTGCTGGGCGATGAACGCCGACGCGATCTCGTGATGCTCATCGCTGAGCGTCGCCTCCAGTTGGCGTGCGAGGGTCGTGTCGAGCATCTGGGCCGCACTGCGATGGAGATGCAGGTTCATCAGCTTCTTGGTTTCGCGCAGTGCGTGGCGCGGTTGCTTGAGCAGCTTTTGCGCAAGAGTCGTAGCCTCTTCCATCAGCTTGTCGGGTTCGACAACGCGATTGGCCAGACCGAAATCAACGGCTTGCTGCGCTGTGATGCGATCTCCAGTAAAGATCAGTTCTTTCGCCCGCAGCAGACTGGTATAGAGCGGCCACGACACGGAGATCCCATCTCCGACGACGAGACCAATGTTGATATGCGGCTCGGCGAGAAAAGACTTCTCCGACATCAGAACGATATCGCACAGCGTAGCCATCGTCGCGCCCCAACCGACGGCTGGCCCGTTGACGGCGGCAATCAGAGGAATCGGCACGTCGATGAAACCGTGGATCGTTTGCCGCGCGTTCTCCTGCACGTTGCGCGCAAAATCGGGGTCGTCGAGCGTCTTGACGAAGTGATTCATGTCTCCGCCGGCGCTGAACGCCCTTCCCGCACCGGTGAGAATCCCGACGCGCGCCTCGGGATCCGAGGCTAGCGCAGCAAACAGCTTGGGGTAATTGAAGAGCATCTCGGTGGTCGACGCGTTCAGATCGTCTGGTCGATTGAGCGTAATGATCCGCAGGCCGCCGTCGGCCGTCACCTGAATGTCGTCTGGAAGATCGTAGAGATTTGCCATGCGAGTTCCCTCAGGGCGAAATTGTTGATTGAGCCAGCGTCACGGCCCTCGCGTCGCGCGCTTCGCTCAGGCAAGCGATTATTTCCCCACCTGCCACGCCATGCCGCCGCTTTGCTTTCTTTGCGCCAATGCCGCCTTCTCGATCCGCAACGCCTCTTCCAGCGAAGCTAGCGCACCCTGATCGATCACCCGCTTGACCGTCGCGACGAGGTCGGGGCGGCGGCTCGCAATCGTCTTCGCTAGTGACGCTGCCCGCTCCATCAGTTGCTCGTGGCTGACCACCTCGTTCACGAGGCCGATGCGCAACGCGGTGGCCGCGTCAATCGGATCGCTCGTCAAGCTGAACTGCTTCGCCCACCGCGGACCCACGATATACGGCAACCTCGCGGTCATGCCGCCCCCCGCGAGCGCGCCGATTTTCGTGTGCGTGTCGGCAAAGCGCGCACGCTCGGACGCGATGATGAAATCGCACCCCATTGCAAGTTCCAGCCCGCCTGTAACGGCAGCGCCGTTGACCGCCGCGATTACCGGCTTGGTGATGCGTGGCCACATATCGATCATGTCCGCGACCCGCGTGCGCGGCGCATCGGGCGCGGAAAAATCATTCAGGTCGAGCCCAGCACAAAAGGCCGGATCGGCGCCCGTCACGATAAGGACGCGCAGACTTTGGTCCGCTTCGAAACGATGCAATGCGTCGACCAGCGCTTCGGTCAATGCGAGGTTCAGTGCGTTGCGGGCCGCGGGCCGGTTCAGTGTCAACGTGAGGACCGTTCCGTCACTCTGCACGCCGAGCAGATCGGTTGCTTTTGCGTTCATGGCAATGCCTCGAAAGGGTTCACGCCGCCGCGACCATTGCCTCGTGCTGAATCTGGCGTGCGTAGCGATTCAGGTGATAGTCCGCGTTGCCGAACAATGCGTCGAGCACCAGATGACGGCGATAGTGATGGCCCACCTTGTATTCATCCGTGATGCCGTAGCCACCGTGCAACTGGATACCCTGTTGCGTGACGAACTTCGCGCTACGAGTGGTCTGTGCCTTGCAGCCCGAGATTTCGACGCTCCGGTTCTCCCTGTCCTCGCTGATGGAGAGCAACGCACGGTGCAGTGTTGCGCGCGCCTGCATCGCTTCGATCGCCATGTCGGCCATCCGGTGTTGCAGCGCCTGGAAGCTGCCAATCGCCACGCCGAACTGCTTGCGCGTTTTCAGGTATTCCGACGCGAGCTCGATAGCGTCTTCCATATCGCCCACCAGTTCGGCACAGATCGCAACGACCGCTTCGTCAACGGCGGCCTGCAGTCCTTCGAACGCTCGCCCAGCCTCACCCAGAACATTCGATTCTGCGACGATCACACCATCGAGCAGCAAGTCGGCAGATGGCGTGCCGTCGAGCAGCGCGCAAGTCTTCAGCGTCACGCCTGCCTGCTTCGGATCGACGACGAAAACCCCGATGCCGTCCGTGGCATCGGCTGCACCCGCCGCGCGAGCGACGACGAGCAGACGGTCTGCAACGGGCGCTCCAACCACGAGCGTCTTATAGCCGTCCAGCCGCCACGACCCGTCGTCTGTCTTCTTCGCGGCGGCCGTCACGTAATGCACCTGACCCCGCGCTTCACGTTCACTGTGCGCGACTGCATAGACAGTCTCGCCCGAAACGATCTCGCCAAGTATCGCCTCGCGCTGCCCGCCTCGCCCGCAGCGCGTGACAAGCGACGCAGGAAACACCCCACACATCACGTATGGTTCCAGCACCAGCGCGCGCCCGATCTGCTCGGCCACGATGGCGCTTTCGACTGACGAGAAACCGAGCCCGCCCAATTCATCCGGCACCGCGACACCGAGCCAACCCATTTCGCCGAACCTACGCCACGTCTCGCGCGAAAATCCGCCTCCTTGCGAAGCAAGATTGCGACGATGTTCGAACGTATAACTCTTTTGCAAGAAGCGTTGCGCGCTTTCCTGCAACATCCGCTGTTCGTCGCTCAACTCGAAGTCCATGCTGCACCCTTTATGCCGGCAATTGATGCGATCCCACGTCTCGGGGATCGAAGACCGTTCGTGACTCGATATGGCGTCAAAGATCGAACAGTGCTTTGGCGATGATGTTTCGCTGAATTTCGGCCGTCCCGCCATAGATCGAGCAAGCCCGCCGATAGAAGACCTCTGCCGCCAGGCCTGGCGCATATTCAGGTCCGATGAACTGGGCCTCGCGCAGCTCTCGCTCTTCATTCGGATCGGGATAGAACACGGCGCCGTAATCGCCGATCACCTCCAGCAGCATCTCCGTGAGCTTCTGATGGAGTTCGGATCCGCGCACTTTGAGCATGGATCCGATCGCCATACCGCCACTGCGCTCGTCTATCCCTTGATGCAGGATTTTCTGCACCGCCATGTCGATCGCGCGAACCTCCAATTCGTGCTGCGCGAAACGCGCCGCAAACGTCGGATCCTGGATCAATGGCTTGCCGGCCATCCGTTCGCGCGAGGCGTAGTGCCGGATCTTGCGCAGATAGCGCTTGAGGGCAGGCGCTTCAGCGCCAAGAAACGCCCGCTCGTTAAAGAGCAGAAACTTGGTGTATCCCCACCCCTTGTTGACCTCGCCGATAAGGTTTTCAGCAGGCACACGCACGTTGTCGTAGAAGACTTCCGCCAGGTGATGGCAGCCATCGAGCGACGCGATCGGCCGCACGGTAACGCCCGGCGACGACATGTCGAGCAGCAGGAAGGAAATGCCCTTTTGTGGCTTCGCTTCGCTATCCGTGCGGACCAGCACGAAATTCCATTGACCGTAGGCGCCGAAGCTGGTCCAGATCTTCTGTCCATTGACGATGTAGTGGTCTCCATCGAGAACCGCCGTCGTACGTAGCGATGCAAGATCGGAACCCGAGCCCGGCTCTGAAAAACCCTGTACCCAGAACACTTCACCACGTTGGATAGGAGGAAGAAAGCGGCGCTTCTGCTCTTCGTTGCCAAACTCGCAAATCACGGGTCCGACGAGCGACACGCCCGCCTGATTCTGTATCGGTGCGCCTGCCAGATAGCATTCTTCCTCGAAGATGTAACGCTGCATCGCGGTCCACCCCGTGCCGCCGTCAGCAACCGGCCAATGCGGCACTGACCAGCCGTGCGTTTCGTGCAAGATGCGAGTCCAGCGCTGTGAATCGTCGTCACCTGCCAGAAAGCCCTGCTGCCCGCGAAAGGCCAGGTCGGCCGGCAAATGCTCGTTGAGGAACGCACGAACTTCTTTGCGGAACGCGATGTCCGCGGGATCTACGCGAAAATCCATGGTTTAGCTTCCAGCGTTTTCAGTACGTTGAACCGCGGCGCGCGCCTTGATCTGCGCCCGCTGCTGCGCCAGCGTTGCCGACCAATGTGCGCGGCGTGGGCGGCACGCAATAAAGCTCGTCCACGACACCGCGCCGTCGCTCGAGCACATTGCGTTGGCTGATTGCGCTCTTTGCACTCAATTCGCCGTTATCGAGCGTCGGCTGCTCGCTTTCGAGCACGATGCGCGCAATGCGCGTAGAGCTGCCGCCAGGACGCGCGGCGAGCTGGTCGAGTCCGGTCTGGAAGAACGCGCGCACGCCGCGGCTGTTGACAATCTGGTCGGCGCCCGGCATCGGATCGTGAAGGTCGTCGCAAAGCGCACGGCACGCTTCGATGTCAGGGAAGACGAGCGCGCTCAGGTAGTCGCGGTCGTGCCCGGCAATCACGATATCCCGCGCATACGGGCCCCACACGTTCAGCGCGTACAGTCGCAACTCGGCGACGTTGACCCAGGTGCCCGAGGACAGCTTGAAATTTTCCGCAATGCGTCCGTCGAAGCGCAGTCCCAGTTCGAGGCGCTGCGGGTCGATGAACGTTGCTGCGTCACCGGAGCGGAAATAGCCTTCCTCGTCGAACGCGGCGGCGGTGCGCTCGGGATCTTTCCAATAGCCGGGCGTCACACAGTCGCCGAGGAAACGGATTTCCAGCTTCGCGCCGACCGGCGCCACCTTCACTTTGACGCCGGGCACGGGCAACCCCGCAATCGCTTCGCGTCGCGGATCCCAGGCCGCCGATAGCGGCGTTGGGCCTGCTTCCGTGCTGCCGATGCCCGACATGATGAGCACACGCTGGCCGATGGTACGCACCGCGAGCTCGTCGAGTTGAGCCCAGATGTATTTCGGCAGACTTGCGCCGCCGTAGTAGATGAGCGCGAGTTTGCTAAAGAATTTCTCGCGCAGTGCCTTGTCCGCCTGCAGATGCGGAATGAGCGAGGCCAACCCTTGCGGCGTATTGAGGTAGACCGCCGGCGCGATTTCACGCAATGCGTGCACCGTTGGGCCAATTTCCTCCGGCGTTGGCTTGCCTGGGTCCAGGTAGTAAGTCCCCCCGCCGTACAGCACCATGCCGAAGTTATGCGTGCCGCCAAAAGTGTGATGCCAAGGCAGCCAGTCGACGAGATCCGATGGCCCGTCCTGAAGAAACGCGAACACCTGGGCGACTTGCTGTCGATTGCTGCACAACATGCGCTGCGGGTAGATCACGCCTTTCGGTGCGCCTGTCGTTCCCGAAGTAAACATGATCTTGCCCACCGTATCCGGGCCGACTGCCTTGAACGCCTTGTCGACGTCGGCTGTAACCGGCGTCTTCAGCCACTGCGCGACGCGCGAACCGCCACGACCCTCCGGCAACGGACCGACGACGACACATTCCACGTCGCCGAACACCTCACGCAATGCGCGGCCATACTGCGCGCCGTCCTCCGCGAAGACGAGGCCGGGCGTGCATACGGCCGCGAGTTGCCTGAGCTTCGAAAAGTCCTGCGATAACAGCGAATACGCGGGTGTCACCGGGATATAGGGAATCCCGACGTGCAATGCGGCGAGCGCGAAGAGCGCGTGTTCAAAGCTTCGATCGGAAAGAATCATCAACGGACGAGACGGCGACAATCCTCGATCGAGCAGCGCCTGCCCCAGCGCACGCGCACCGTCGAACGCCTGGCGGTAGGTCAGAGACTCCCATGACTTGCCCTCCGGCGTCCGCCGCGCAAGCAACGCGCGCTCGGGCGTGACGCTCGCCCAGTGTTCGAGCCGCTCCGTCAAGCGGACGGGATACGCCTGGAGCGGTTCCTTCAGTTCATACACCACGCTTCCGTCTGGCCTTCGCTCGACGATGGCATCCATGCTGCCGACGCGAATCGGGCGAAACGGCACATCCATCAGCGCATCGTGCGAAGCCGTACCTGCATCCATCTGAGTCGTCCTGTTGTTATCTGGCAAGTCATGTCCCGCGAGCGCTCGCATCGCCTTCCGATACCTGGAAATGTTGCGGGCCAAGTTCAACCAATAATTGAACGTCGATCATCTAGTTGAACCAGAATAACGCGAAATCCCAGCCACGTCTATCCGTCGTCACCCACGAGGAAGCCTGATAGCACACACGCAATCTGGCGCGAATGACGCGCGCAATGTCCGGCACGATCGCAGCTTTGCGCATCGCACAACAACGTGGACAGAAAACAAAAATTGCGCTAATTTCTGAACGTCATTCTCATTGTTAAACACGACACCGGGATTGCTCGATGGCGATTTGCTGACACTTGCGCATGACGGCGAGACGCATCGATTGCTGGGCGTCTCGACAGCGGGGCACGCAAGCAACCACGTGTGCCTGGTCCTTCTGGAAGACGGACTGCTATTCAGCGGCGATCACATTCTGAATGGCAGCACGACCATCATCGATCCTCCCGACGGCAACATGACGGCGTACCTTACGTCACTCGACCGGTTGAACGCGATTTGCACCGAACGTGAGATCGACTTTATTCTGCCCGCCCATGGGTACGTGCTGGACCGACCGCATGACCAGATCGCCCGCCTCAAGGCACACCGTCTCGCCCGGGAAGCAAAGATCGCCGGCGCGGTAAAGGCACTGCCGACCGGTTCGATCGACGACTGGCTGCGTCTTGCTTATACCGATGTTCCCGAAAGGCTCTGGCCAGCGGCATCCCGGTCGCTGCTGGCGCATCTCGAACGACTCGACGAACAAGGTCGTCCGACTTCGCAGGCCTGATTGCGATCGTAATACATGCATCGGCTGCCACGCCCGCTAAAACCGGGGGCACGGGCAGCCTTGTTCGACGGCCGTCTTGTTGCGGACTCAGCTCGCTTCTACAAGCGCGGCCAGCCGGCCATGAATGAGTGCGCGCGCCTCGGCGACCATCCGACTCACGAGTTCCGCGCAGGTGGGAATGTCCTCGATAAGCCCGATTGCGAGGCCAGCCGGAAACGTTCCGTCTTCGGTGTCACCCGTCTCGTACACTCGCTTACCGCGCTCACCGCTCACCAGCGGCTTGAGATCCGCAAACGTCACACCCTCTTTTTGCTCGAGTTCCAACACTTGCTCTGCTACCGAATTCCTGAAGATACGCGACGTGTTCTTCAGCGTGCGGAAGATCAACGCCGTATTGCGCTCGTCATGCTCTACGAGCCTGCGCTTGACGTTCTCGTGAATCGGCGCCTCCCGCGTTGCCATGAAGCGCGTACCCATATTGATCCCATCCGCGCCGAGCGCGAGCGCGGCGACCATGCCGCGCGCATCGGCAATGCCGCCTGACGCAAGCATCGGAATTTGCAGTTTCGCGGCCGCGGCCGGCAACAGGATCAGATTGGGCACGTCGTCCTCGCCCGGATGTCCGGCGCACTCGAATCCGTCCACGCTCACGGCGTCGCAGCCCAACGCCTCCGCTTTCAGCGCGTGACGCACCGACGTGCACTTGTGAATGACCTTGATTCCCGCAGCCTTGAATGCGGGCATATATGGCTCGGGATTGCGTCCCGCCGTCTCGACGATCTTCACACCGTTCTCCACGACCGCTTGCACGTACTCGTCGTACGGCACTGGCTTGATCGTCGGCAGAATGGTCAGGTTGACGGCGAACGGCTGATCCGTCATTGAGCGAACCCGAGCGATCTCGTTGCGCAGCGCCTCGGGCGTGGGCTGCGTCAGAGCAGTGATGGTGCCGAGCGCACCGGCGTTCGAGACGGCGGCGGCAAGTTCAGCTCGACCCACCCACATCATGCCCCCTTGAACAATGGGGTATCGAATCCCAAGCAGCTCTGTAATGCGCGTTTTCATGTGCTGATCCCTGTGTAAGTGCAACCTGATTTTTCGACCCGCAATGGTCGAACGCCGCGTGCAAGATGCGCCGGTAGTTTGTATTTACGAACACCGTGCAATTATATACACTTCCTCCACATCGCCGACACTCGTGTGCCGCACTCGCGGACGCCGATGCGATTGCACGAGGCATGAATGATCAGGAGAGTTGATGAACAAACGAGACAATCAGATTGGCGCTGAGGAAGTGTCGATTCGCCCCACGCCGGACGAGGCGGAACAAGCCGTGCGCACGCTGATCCGATGGGCCGGTGACGATCCCGAAAGGGAAGGTCTCATTCAAACACCTGCACGGGTCGCGCGCGCATACCGCGAGTTCTTCTCGGGCTATGACTCCGATCCGATGCAGATTCTCGCCACCACATTTTCCGAAGTGGATGGCTACGACGAGATGGTGGTGCTAAAGGACATCCGTTTCGAGAGCTACTGCGAACACCATATGGTGCCCATCATCGGACGTGCGCACGTTGCCTACTTGCCCGAGCATCGCGTGGTCGGCATCTCCAAACTCGCGCGCCTCGTCGATGTCTATGCCAAGCGCCTACAGATTCAGGAGAAGATGACCGTTCAGATCGCCGATGCGCTGAACACCGTGCTTCAACCGAAGGGAGTCGCTGTCATTCTCGAAGCCGCGCATCAGTGCATGAGTACGCGAGGCGTGCACAAGCCCGGCGCATCGCTGGTGACGAGCCGAATGCTGGGCGCATTCCGTGACGATCCTTCCACCCGCCGCGAGTTTCTGTCGATTGTCGGTCACAGCACGATTGCGCCATTACCCAATAGCTGAAAGCCAACGTCGGCTTGCTGCCGACGTTGGCTTTCATGGCAAATCGATGCTGGGATCCGTGGCAAGCGTCGTTGCCGGCTTGCGTCTGGCCTTAAACCTCGCTGGGTTGGCGCGTCTTTAAAGGCCGTTCGTAAGAGACGTCTTCACGATTTCGTGCACTGACGCCATTGCCCATCAGGATTTCACGCCACGCAGTAGGCACTTCCGCAGGGGTCAGTTCGTTGATCGCTTCGGAGATGCAGACGCGGGCGGCAATCGCCCACACGCCATCACGCTTTTCGAAGCGGTCGATATAGCGCCCCACCGCTAGCGTGTCTGGCTTGACGCGATTTTCTCCGAAGAAAAGCCAGTACGTCTCCCCGTGCGCCTCGTCGCCCTGCAATTCGACGCTGTGATTGAACACCATATGGTGGTGCGACAACTGATGCTCGGTATGGTACGCAAAGGCCCAGTCAACGAATTCCTCTGCATCCCCGACGAATGCGCCGTGGTCGTCGATTGCGTCCGGATGGTACGCCGACAGCGTCAACTTCCGGTCCATGCGATCGACCCCGCGGCAATAGCGGTGTACGCATTCGCGTATGTCCTGCTTATCCAACAGTGCTTCGACGCGCGCGCTCAGTTCTTCATTCATGGCTTCTACCGTTAGATAGTCATGGCGACAAAAAAGACGACCGCACCGATCACGGCGCCAATGAAGCAACAACCCTCGCCTGTCGACAAATCGGCTTCCTGCGCTCGCGCACGGCTCGCAATCGCACATCCGATGATGCCCGCCAATGCCGTCGCCCCGAGCACCGCAAACATCATCACGACGTCGAAGAGTGCGGACCGGCCTAGCTCTTCCATGCGCACATCGCGTTGCAGCAGCCAGACCGCCGCCGCCGAAATCGACAGGAGAATGAGTGGGAGCCATACTCTACGCGCCTCCCGAGCGCTCTCGCGAGTCAGCGTTTTCATCGCGCCCGGCCCTCCGTCCGCAGCTTGCCCAGAGCACGAGGCGCCACCGCGCCCAACACGCGCGCCGCCCAATTCGATTGTTTTGCGCGAGCCGATTCGTCCGACGACGGAGCGCCCTTTTCAGCGCGCTGGCGACGATAGTCGTACGTATAGTCTGCAAGAGGACCACGTAAATCGCTGTCGAGAAAGTACATCGCATGTCTCCGATCAGGCTTATGCTCTCGGGCGCTTGCATGGCGCCTCTTGATGGACATCCTATGCCATGGAATATGGTTATGCAACACGTCGTTCAATTAATGGCGTCGGTGTTTTCACTACCCGACAAGGCTCAGACCGACGCGCATGCGCGAGCGCCCGCTGCACACACATGGACGTGTGTGCGAACGGGTCGGCAATCAATCGGGGAAAGGCAATTGCAGCGCCAAGCCGCGTGCTCGACGCAGCTTGGCGATTCGAAAATGACACGCAGACGAGTGATCAGGAGACCTGGAAGCCGCCGTCGACAGCGAGAAGCTGACCGGTGACGTAGTCCGATGCCGGCGACGCGAAAAACAACACTGCCCTGGCGATATCGGAGGCGACGCCGATGCGGCCCAGCGGCATGCGACCAGGTTGGGTGATCGGCCCGTGAGCCTGATGAACCTTCGTCGATGCGGCCGCGCCCTCGGTTGCCACGCCGCCGGGCAGCACTGCGTTCACGCGAATTCCGTCTGCTGCGAATTCGAGCGCTGCCACCTTGGTGAGGTTGTTCACGCCCGCCTTCGACGCGCCGTAGTCACCGTTGTCGAAAATCACCGGCTGCAGCGAAGCCACCGACGAAATATTGATAATGGAACCGCCGTTTTTGGCACCTTGCATTCGCTTGATCGCTTCTCGCATGCAGAGGAAGGTGCCGCGCAAGTTGATGCCGAGCACCTTGTCCCACTTTTCTACCGACGTCTCGACGAATTTCGTCTTCGGATAAATGCCCGCGTTGTTCACGAGAATGTCGAGGCGCCCAAGCTTCGCCTGCACCGTTTCGTACATCGCAAGAATCGACGATTCATCGCCGATGTCCACTTTGATCGCGATAGCCTTGCCAGACGCACTTTCGATTTGGCTGGCCGTCTGCTGCGCCGCTTCCTCATTCAGGTCCGCCGCGACCACCGCCGCGCCGGCCGACGCCAGCAGCAAAGCCGTCTCGCGGCCGATGCCTGAGCCTGCCCCTGTTACCACCGCCACTTTCTGATCGAGATTGAAAAGACTCGCCACATTCGTACTCATTGCTCCTCCTTTGGCTCGCCACGCGAGCGGGTTATTTTCTGAACGTCATTCGCAAAGATAAACACGCCACTTTGGCGTGTCAAGATGAACGAGAAGCGGATGACGAAAGGAGCAGCATGGACGAAGCTGTCGAGCAGTGCGATTGCGCGTATCACCCCGCCGCCGGCGACGCGATATCGCGCATGATGTCGAGCATCGAACGGTGGTAGGGCTTGTGAGGTCTATCGGCCCACACCAGCGACACCTCGGTTTCGCCTGAAGCCGGAACATCCTCGATGTCGACGAAGGCGACACCCTCCACGGGCAGGTATCGCGCCGAGTCCAGCATCAGACCGATGCCCAGTTCATGAGACACGAGGTTGAGCATCGTGTATGGATGGCGCGCTTGCTGGGTCACCCGCGGCGACAGCCCCGCCTCGCGGCGCGCTGTCTCGAACGCAGCGAACAGCGGCTGCGACATCTGCTGAGGGAACATGATGAGCGGGTATCGCGCGAGATCCGCGATACGAATTGAAGGCTGCGCCGCCACGGGCCACTTCGCCGGAACCGCGGCCACCATACGCAGACGCTCGATGACCACGCTTTCCAAACCGGAGACGTCCGCCGAACTGGTGACTACCACGCCCAGGTCGATGCTGCCGTTTTTCACGCTGGCGACGGTCAAAGCACTGCCGCGCTCGATCAACCGGACGTCAACGCCCGGCCATTGCTTGCGAAGCCCCTGAATGGCTAGCGGCATGATTCGCAGCGCACACATCGGCACGAACGCTACGCTCAGGCTCGCGAGTTCGTCGGCGGCTTGCCGCACGCGCCGCTCGGCCAGCTCCGCTTGCGCGATCAGTGGCTTCGCTTCCGCGAGCAACGCGGCTCCGGCGGCTGTGAGCGAAACGCCTCGCGGTGTACGTTCGAGCAGCTTGATACCGAGCTGCTCCTCCAGCCGCATGATCGACTGGCTGAGCGGCGGCTGCGCCATGCCCAGGCGCGCAGCCGCACGGCCAAAGTGCTGGGTCTCCGCAACCGCAACGAAGTGTCTGAGATGCCGCAATTCCATGACGTGATATGGCTTTGATATCGGGTGTCCTCAGCATATCGCCTTTGTCCCGTTGCGGTGCACTACGGACGAACCCTGGTCATATCGGGTGCGCACTATCTTGACGTCCAGCACCGTTCAACATACATTTTAGAATGTCGTTCTACAATGCGAACCATGACCAAGGCGGCTCGGGTGAGTCGCATCCGCTATCAATAGCCGCGCCGCCGCGGTTAAACAGGAGACACAAGTGAAGAGCCTCGAAGAAAAACTTGCCTATGGTTTGAAGGTATTCGGCGAAATCATGGGTGAAGACAAGGCAGCCGGCTTACGGGCCGCAAGCGAGTCCACCGGCTTCGGATCCGACATTTCACGCCTTGCCATCAACTACGCGTTCGCGGATGTCTGGGGCGACGACAAACTCGAGCGCAAGCAGCGCAGCCTCGTCACGCTGGGCATTCTCATCGCCAGCCGGCAGACGCTCGAACTGAAGAACCACGTCCGCATTGCCGTGCGCAACGGTCTGAGCGCACGGGAACTCGAAGGGGTGCTGATTCAGGCGCTTCCGTATGCCGGGTTCCCCGCCGTCGCCTCCGCGACCACGGCCGTTCTGGAGACACTGCGGGAACTTGGCATCGACACCACGACCCGCACTTCGGAAGAACGCGGATTGCTGTGAGCCGACATCAGAGCGCCCCCCGCGACCAAAGGAGACAATTTATGAGCACACCAGGCGTGGATATCGTGCCGACGATGCGCGAATTCAACGTTTCCAATGACCTGCTCGGCAATCACGCCGAGTTGCAAGAACGCTGGAACGAAGACGGCTACCTGTTCTTTCGCGACGTTCTCTACCACGAGCCGCTGGAGCGCATGCGCGGTCTGCTTGTTGATCACCTCGACAGCAACGGCTTCGTGGACCGCAACGACCGAGACGTGCGATGGACTGGCAAAGACCGCGAAAATTTCAGCTTTTTTCCCGTGAAGGCGATGAACGAGCAGCGCGCGGCACGCACCGTGATGGAAGACCCCGCGGTTCGTGCATTCTTTCAGCGGCTCTTCGGCGTACCGCTTTATTGGGTACCTTTCACCGAATACCGCACCTCGCCGCCCGCTATCGACAAAAGCCGCACACGGTTCGACTTCATTCATGAAGATGCTATCTACAGCGACCGCCTCGATTTCATCATCTGCTGGATTCCGCTCAGCGATATCGATGCGCGAGTCGGCGGACTGGCCGTCGCGGAAGGATTGCATAAGCTCGCGTGCCTGCACAGGAAGGACGGCGACAAGATCATTCCTATCGATCTCGCGAGCGTGCCAGAAGACGCATGGCGCCGCACGAACTACCGCTTGGGCGACGTCCTGTTGATGAGCCGACGCACGCCGCACTCTGGTCTCAGCAATCATTCGGACCGTTTTCGTCTGTCACTCGACACACGCATCCTGCCGCACGGCGGAAGTTTCCCGTTTGAGCCCCGCCTGCCCTATGTGGGCACGCTGACGTCGATCGCATCGGACCAGATCGTCGTGCGCGACGCGCATGGTGAACATGTGTTGCGACTCGACGATACGAGTTATCTGCGCGGCCTCCAGGGCAACCGCCTGCGCGGAGACGAAATTGCCGGCGTTTATCAGCCGGGATCCGAGGTGATCGTTGCACATGAAGGCGACCTCGTTCAAACGCTGCGCCCGCAGCACTGATCGCCGTGTCAGGCGCAAAGACGAAGCTTCGTCTTTGCGCCTCGCGCCATTCGCCTTGCTCTCTGGCCGGGCAATTCCGAAGCATCGATCACTGGCAGCCTTTGCTCGCGGATTTATGAATGTCGTGCTAATATCGGAACGGTTGCTTGTGAACAACCAGGCCGCGAGCCTGCAATGGCTGTCACAGGGTTAGCGGCATCGCGCGCAAGCCGCCCAGGCGTGACACGCCTGGCCAACGTCTAACGTTCGACCTCGGGACAAGTCATGATCGATTCATCCGCCGCGGTACTCGTCATCGGCGCCACTGGCGCACAAGGAGGCGCCGCGGCTCGCCATCTTCTTGCGGCTGGACGCAAGGTACGGTTCCTGACACGAAATCCAGACTCGCCGGCTGCGCGGGCACTCGTCGAAATGGATGCGCAGGCGCTACGGGCAGATCTGGACGACCGCGACTTGCTCGCAAAAGCGATGGAGGACGTCGTTTCCGTCTTCTCCGTTCTCCTGCCTGATTTTGATCGCAGCGACAGGGAACGCCGCCAGGGTTTTGCGCTCGTCAACGCAGCGCGCAACGCGGAGGTCCCGCAGTTCGTTCACACCTCCGTGGCGCAGGCCGGCAATCATGAGACGTTTCCTGGCTGGAGCGAGAAACGTTGGAACCGAAAATACTGGACGGACAAATGGGAAGTGGAAGAGGCCGTTCGCGCCGCGGGTTTCGAATCGTGGACGGTCTTGCAACCGGCATTCATGATGGACAATCTCGCTGAACCGAAAGCGGGCGCGATGTTTCCGCACCTGCGCGAAGGCTTGTTGCTCAGCGCGTTGCTACCCGACGCACGACTCGACTGGATTGCCGCCGACGACGTGGGCGCGCTCGCGGCCAGCGCGCTAAACGATCCACAACGCTGGCACGGTGAGACCGTGCCGCTGGCGTCGGAAAGGCTCACGATGTCTGAAGTTGCGAATCGCCTCGGCAACGTTCTGGGCGCACAGATCAACGTTTTGCACGTGTCACCGGATGAAGCCCGGGCAAAGGGTCTCGCACCCGGATGGGTGAATGCACAAGAATGGATCAACGCGGTCGGGTACCGCGTCGATATCGATTCGCTTTCCAAACGTGGTGTCCAGCTCACCCCGATGGTGGACTGGATCGATGCGAATCGACAGCACATCGTACTCGCATAGGTGGTCGCTGGACCGCTTGTGCAAGCCTCAGGTAATGGAAAATCCGCAATGAATGATCGTGTCCCCTCATGGTTCGACCACGCCATGGCCCAGCCGCGTCGATCTCACTTCACCGAAGGCGGCGGGGTGACTGTCCATTATGTCTCGTGGAACGCCGCAGACACCGGTAAGCCGCCACTTGTCTTCGCACACGGTTTTCTCGGGCACACGCACTGGTGGGACTTCATTGCGCCCTTCTTCACCGATCGCTTTCGCGTCTTTGCTCTGGATTTCCGCGGCATGGGCGACAGCGCCTACAGGCAGGAATACAGCGCCGACGTTTTCGTGCGCGACCTCGTCGCTGTCGTGGATGCAATCGGCTCTGGACCGTGCGTCGCGGTGGGCCACAGTTTCGGCGGATCGCGTCTGCTCCAGGCGTGCGCGACCTTTCCCGATCGTCTCTCGCATGCGGTCGTGCTGGATTCGTATTTCATGCTACGCGGCGAAACCTTGCCTGCAGTGGAACGACGCCCGCCGCCCCGTCCCTATGCGGACTGGCATACTGCACTCAGTCGCTTTCGACTCATCCCGGAACAAGATTGCGAGCCGTGGCTGCTCGAGCATCTCGCGCGGACATCACTTCGTCAAACCGCCGACGGCTGGGTATGGCGCTTCGACCCGAAGTTGCGGAATCTCCAGCCGGTCGAAGGCGAAGAAGAGCTGCTGACCCGCATCGCGGTTCCCGTCAGCTACGTGCACGCCGAGTGCAGCAGCGTGGTCAGCGCCGATCGCGCGCGCCGCATCGTAGCTGCGATTCCCGGCGCGAAGGGTCCCATCACGATGCCACGCGCGGGCCATCACATGATGCTTGACCAGCCACTCGCGCTGGTGAGTCTCTTGCGAGCCTTGCTAGCATGAATTCCAATCTGCGCGAATCGAAAACTGCGCCGTGGTCGAGCGGTTTGCCTCTTGCGGCCCTGATTGCGCGCGCCGTCGCAAAGCACGGCGCGACGCCACTCCATTTTCATACCCAGGCCGGTGCCTACACTTGCACCACCGAGTCCCTGCTGCACGACGCGAAAGAGATTGGCAAGGCACTCACAGCCATCGGTCTGCGTCGAGGCGATGTGATCGCGATACAGCTTCCCACACAGCGCGAGACTGCGCTTCTGTATCTGGCTGCACTGGAGATCGGTGCGGTACTCGTGCCGATCGTACACATCTACGGTCCCGCCGAAGTCGGCTTCATCCTTCGACAATCCCGCGCCCGCGTTCTGTGCGTGCCCGATGTCTGGTCCCGAACCGACTACCTGGAACGTGTCGCCGCGCTCGGCGACACGCCCGACCTCGAGCGCGTGATCGTCGTTGGCGATCGGGCGCCCTCGAACGGCATCACGTTTGACGCGCTGCAACGACTCGCCGCGACAACGCATGAACAACGCCCTGCTGACCCGCCAACGTCGGAAGACATCTGCCTGCTGCTGTACACGTCGGGAACGGCGGCTTCGCCCAAAGGCGTGCAGCACTCTCATCGCACAGTAGGCGCAGAGTGGCAGATTCCGTTCATCGACGGGCCTGGGCCGTATCTCACGCCGTTCCCTGCTGGCCATATTGCAGGCTTCAATTTCCTGTTGCGTCCATTCATTACAGGCACCGAGATGGTGTTCATGGACCGATGGGACGCCTCGCTTGCCGCGCGACTGGTCGACGAGTATCGCGTGCGCCTCTCGGGTGGCACGCCGTTTCATCTCCAGGGGCTCCTCGAAGCCGCCCGCCGCGACGGGCGCAGCCTGGCGTCCCTCGCTTCTTACGGTCTGGGCGGCACGGGTGTCACGCCGGAGCACGTCGCCATGGCCGATCGGGCCGGATTCGCGGGAACCCGCGCGTACGGGCTGACCGAGCATTCGACAGTGAGTGTCGGCTGGGCCGATTCGCCTTTTGATATCCGGGCCTGCACGGACGGTCGCATTCAACCCGGCTCGCAGGTGCGCGTTGTCGACGAGTTGGACACCGACCTGCCTGCCGGACGCGACGGCGAGATTCTGATCAAAGGACCGGAGCTGTTCATCGGCTACACCGACCCGGCGCTCAATGCGGCCGCGTTCACTCACGACGGATGGTTCCGGACCGGCGATATCGGCCGTCTCGACGAAAACGGTTGCCTGACCATCACGGACCGAAAGAAGGACATCGTGATTCGCGGAGGAGAAAATATATCGTCGCTCGAAGTAGAGCGAGTACTTGCCACTCACCCGGCCGTGCGCGATGTCGCCGTCGTGGCGCAGCCAGACGCACGATATGGAGAAAGAGTCTGTGCGGTCGTCGTCTTGCACGAACGCACGTCGCTCGACCTGATCGCAGTCCAGACCCACTTTGCCGGCGCCGGGGTGGCGAAGCAAAAGACGCCCGAGCAACTTTGCATCGTTGCAGAGCTGCCGCGCACGCCTTCGGGAAAGGTGCGAAAAGGCGATCTGCGCAAGCAACTTTCCGCGTAGTAGCAAATCAGCTGGCGCTTATCGAGCGGAGCCGTCCCGGCGCGACTTGAAAAACCGATCTCGTTGCATTGACACCTGATCGGACGAAACGAGCCGATCGTAGATCGCACGCGCTGCGGCCATGCCGGCATCGAAATCGGGCGACTCGGCCGCGGCGGCGATGGCATCCAGACACTGCCTTTCTATTGCATCGCTACAGCTGAGGCGTGAGCGCGCTTCAGCGACAATGGAAACCGGATCGCCACCAGGCAATGGTAACCGGCGAATCAATGGCAACGATGTACCGCCTATCTTCTCACGCGCAAGCTCGAGCGCAAGGCGCGACATTTCATGCTCATCGCCATCGACGATCCGGTCAAATAACGCGCTGCCCCGGAAGGTTCCCGCGCGCACGATTTGAGCACCAAGAATGAATTCGATCGACTTCGCGAAGCCCAGCACACGCGGCAAGCGCTGCGTGCCGGACAAAGGGATCACGCCGAGCTTGCACTCGGGCAGACCGATCTGCGCATTGTCCGCGACCACACGGTAGTGGCACACCAACGCGGTTTCCAGACCACCGCCAATGGCAAACCCGTGGATAGCGGCTACAACCGGCTTGTCGCTCGCCTCGATCACCGGATGAACGTGCAGCGACAATGCTGGCCAAGCTGTGGCAGCGGAAGTGCCGAACTCGCGAATATCACCTCCCGCGGAAAAGCCGCGTCCACTGCCATTGAGTACGATCGCGCGAACCCGCGCGTCGCACCGGGCCGCTTCAAACGCGGCAACGAGTCCGCGACGCATTCCCAGACCTAATCCGTTGACTGGCGGATGGCTCATCGTGACGATAGCGATTTCGTCTTCTACACGATACTCGACGTCGGCGAAGCGATGCGGCTTGCAATGCGTCATCGGTTATCCGCTGTGGCGTTTGACGATGGCGGGCACTGTGCGCCTAACGGTTGTTAGCAAGCCAGCTCGGCATATCCGCCGGCCACGGAGCGGCATACAGCGCGTGCACACCCATCGCGCTCGTGTAGGCCAGATTCAGTATGTTGCAAAACGCGATGAAAGCCAGCACCCGAAGCGCCGTGCGCACCGCTGGATGGCAACCGACACGATCGACACCTCGCTCGATGGCCGTATATCCGTCTTCGTCGACGTTCAGCAGAAGGAAGGCCGACGCCACGAAAGCAGACGGAAACAGCGTAGGTGCGGATTTGTGCAAAAGCGAAAAGCGCACCGAGCCCTGCCCACGCATACACGCTGGGCCAGGTTGTGCTGCGTCGAGCGACCATTTCCGACATGCTTCGCCTCCTTCATTATTCCCGTCATTCACATTTTTGAATATCGATCGTAAAAATGTACTCCCGCGGAAGTGGCGACGTCAAGTGCGTGTCGCTCAACGCCTGGTGGGTTATCGGCCCATGAGGTCATGAATCTCGTGATCGAGTGCCGCCATCGCGAACCGAGGCGCAACTGCACAATTGTTGACTTCGACCTGCCACTCCACCGGATTCACGAGCCAGAAGAACAGCCCATAGACGATGTGGCGCCGGTAGGCATCTAGCGCGCTTTCAAATGACGGCGGGTTGTTGACGCCGTGAAAGGCGAGCCGCTCAAGATAGTATTCGAGCAACGCGCGCTCCCATCTCGGCCGATCCGCGATATCCAGAGCCGATATCAGGAAGTACGTGACGTCATGAGCCCACGGTCCGCGTCGATATGACTGCCAGTCGAGAAAGCCGGGCGTGCCGTCGCGGTCGAAATACAGGTTTCCGAGGTGAACATCGCCATGGAGAAACGTCATCGGCCCGATGCGGTCGAAAGCGCGCAGATCGAGGAGCGCCCGCTCCATCCAGTCACGATCGTGAAACCGCTTTGGCACGGCGGCCCCGCGCGGCAACTGTGTATAGCGGGCGAACACCTCGGGTTTCAACTGGCCCCAGTGATAGGTGCCGGACTCGCCATCGGGCAGCGGGTCTTGCGACGCGAGCCACGCCAGTTCGCCATCGCTTTCGAGCGCAGGCGATTGCCAGAACTGCGCGTGCCACCGCGCTTGCGCGTCCAGGTTTGCCGCCGCCTGCGCAAACGTCAGCGTCCGCTGCACACGACAGAACTCCACTTCCCGTGAACGTAGATCCTCGAGGATCACGATCGACTGCCCGCTTCGACTTTCGGTCTCTGAATAGAAGCAGGCAGGCACATTTGCACGCAAGCAGGGATGGACTTCCTTGAAGAACTTCGCCTCGTATTCGTATATGTAGGCGTTCAGGTTCCGGTACTCGGGAACGAAACCGCCCTTGACGATCAGAGACTCCGGCAAGCGAAGCTCGCGCCCTGTTGCGTTGTAAGCAAGACGCACCCTGACTTTGGTAGCCGTGCCGTACATCACCTCGTCGATGGCCAGTGATTCGACGGCTACCCCTTCATGGCTGCGCGCGAGCGCCGACGTCAGCCACGAAGAGGTGATGTCCTCAACCTGCAAAGGAAGCGTGCCGGTATCTGGCTGCGGTCGGTGCGATTCCGTCTGGGCGGGGCTTCTTTTCGCAACATTCATCTTGGCGCCTCCTGTGAGGTTGTATGTGCGTTGGTGCCGACGTCATCATTGCCGGAGCGACGTTCTCCACGCGCATGTTGCGCGGCACGCCTGAAGACCCGCAACGAGGGAAATCCCGGCTGGTATTATCGTTGCATTTTTAGAACGATGTGCGTATTTTCGCTCATCGTTTCGACGAGGCCCGCTAGCACCGCGCTGAGTCGCTTCATTCCTGCCGTTCGTTAGAGCGCGGGATTAGTGAAACCAGCTCACTCTAATTGTTCCCCACGGTAACCATTGCGCGTCGGACGTCGTCGCTAGAATTCGTAAAAAACGACACACAGCCCCCTGGAGATAACTCGATGACCACATCCTTGCTTGAGCGGCTATTCGGCATCAGCGGAAAAATCGCTGTCGTGACTGACAAGGGATGCAATTCCAGCATCGATATCGCCCCTGTACTGGCCGAGGCTGGCGCACGGGTCGTAGTCGCCGATCACAGCGCAGCGCACATGCAATCGGTCGTCGACAAGATCGTTTCGGCGGGCGGCGAAGCAATCGCTATCGAGGCAGACGTGGAACGTGAAGCCTCCGTGATTGCGTTGTTCAATCAGGTCAGCGCAGCCTGGGGTAGCCCGGACATCGTGGTCAATTGCGCGGCCATGACCAATAACGGGCCGCTTACGGAGTTCTCCGAAGCCGCCTGGGACGAAGTGATGGCGCTCGACCTGAAGTCTGTGTTCTTTTGCATGCGAGAAGCGATCAAGCACATGCTCGCCGCAGGCCGGGGTGGACGCATCGTGAACGTGACTACCATGGGAGCCACGCATGCCGTACTGAATGGCAATGGCGCCTACGGTGCCGCGCGAGCGGGCGTAGCGGGTTTAGTGCGCTCCGCAGCGCTGGACTATGCCCGCGACCAGATTCTCGTCAACTGCGTGCTTCCCGGTGCAGTGCCCGGCAAGGTTCAGTTTCATCCGGATATGCAGGCTCGCCTGAAAACAGGAAAGCTCACGGGACCCGGTACGGATGTGGAGCGACGTCTGCCGCTTGGATGGGGCGATCCCGCCGATATTGCCGCCGCGGTGCTGTACCTCGCAGGGCCGTCAGGCCGCTACATGACGGGCCAATCGATTACGCTCGACGGCGGATTTCTGATTAGCTGAAGACGTCCGCACCCAATCATCTTCACTGTCTGGTGAATTCCGATGAACTACAAACGATTGGGCCAGAGCGGCAAGACTGAAGCGAACCGAACAGCGCGACCATCATCGACACTCAAAACGGAGCATTCCATGTTTAGTGAAACACAGATCGGCGCGCACCTCGCGCAGAGGTTCAATCTCACGGGCAAGACCGCCGTTGTTACCGGCTCTGCGCAAGGTCTCGGTCGCGAGACTGCGCGACTGCTCGCCGAGGCCGGCGCCAAGGTCGTGATTGCCGACTTGAACCCCGATGCGGCGTCTGCAACAGCGTCGGATATCAATGCGGACGGCGGCATTGCGATGCCATGCCAAGTCGACGTGGCCGACGAAGCATCCGTCAAGGCACTATTCGCAGCCGTCGATACGAAGTTTGGCGGTGTCGACATTCTGATCAACAACGCGGCGCACCGATCGAAGGCCGAATTCTTTGAAATGTCCGTCGAACAATGGGACCAGATGCAAGACGTCACGCTGCGGGGGACGTTCCTGTGTTGCCGAGAGGCTATCACGCGCATGAAGGCGAACGGCGGCGGCTCGATCGTCAACATCTCCTCCGTTGGCGCGCTTCGACCCACGCTGTGGGGCGTCAACGCCCATTACGACGCCGCGAAGGCCGGCGTGGACAGCATCACGCGATCACTGGCCAGCGAGTTCGCGGCCGACGGAATCCGCGTCAATTCAATCCTTCCAGGCGGCATGGCCAGCGAGGGCGGCAAGAACATCAGCGCGACGTTCAAGATTCGAGGGCCGATCGTAGGCACGGGACGGATTCCGATGGGACGAATGGCCGCCCCGATCGAGGTTGCACAGAGCGTATTCTTTCTCGCAAGCCCTGCCGCAAGCTATGTCACCGGGCAGATCATCGCAGCGGACGGCGGCTTCACGGTCAGCTAGGCGGACTCCACGACCATGTTCGCTCGCGATGATCATCACCGATATCCTTGCGCGGACCGCGCCGATTCGCGCGCCACCCACGCCCCGGGGCGTGACATGAAGACAACTGTTCCTGAACGTGCGACCCGATGGCAACGCGGCCCACGAGCGCACGTTTGCGCCTGTCACCTTGCGCAGACTCACACACATCTGCTTCGTCTGCCCGATTGCGCGACTGCACCTAAAAGGTACCGGAACACCCGGGAAGCCATGACTGGCGGAAGGCAGCCGGAGTCGAACCGACCCGAGAGCGTCTGACGCCCCCAACTGGGTTTGAAGCCCAGCCGCACCACCGGATACGAATGCCTTCCTACGGTGATTGAATGACGCGAGCCCGATAGAAACAGACCGCCAGCCAGATCAAGGCAGATCGAGCCAGCGGCTATCCGTGCGCACGAGGTGCAGGCCACGGTGGAAGCGAGTATACCCAACCCGGTCGAAGAACTCCAAAAGCTGGATCGCGCGTTTTCGGCCGAGCCCGGTCGCGTCGCGAAACGGCGCGGCCGCCACGGTGCCGCCGTTCTTGTGCGCCTCCGCCGCCGCGATCGACGCAAGTTCGCGAATCACCTGCTGGTGGTAGAACAGGTCATGCACGACCTGGAACAGTTCGCCCTGACGCGCGAGCTTGCGCAGCAACTGACGCACGCGCTCCTCCGGCACACCGTGCGCGTTCGCGAGCTCGCGCACCCACGGCGGATCGAAACGCCCCGCCTCGATCTCGGGCAGCAGCGTCGCGGCAAGCGCCTGATCGGCGGCGTCGAGCGTCACGGCGTGGCCGGGCAAATGCAGCCACGGTCCGAGTCTGACGAGCTCGCCACGCGCCGCCGCATCGTCGACCAGCGCGCGCCACAGGGCGTCGTCGACCAGTGGCGCCGCGATGCGCCGCAAGCGCGAAACGTCCGGGCCGAGTTCGTCGGGCGAGCGCTCGTGGTATTGCGCGAGCGCGCTCGTCAGGCGCCCCTCGAGCGTGTGCCATGTCGCGTCCGCGACCAGCAGCGCGTCATGGCCCGGCAGTTCGATCGTGCGTGTCGCGGCGGGCAACGCGAGCGCCGCCGCCGGCATCCCCGTGAGGCGCTCCAGCAACGCCCGCGACAAACCGTGCGGCGCGCGAGCGAACAGCGCGTCGAGTGAGCCGGTGTCGAGCAGCGTCTGCATCGCGTCGAGCCAGCCGAAGCGCTCCGGCGAGCGCCGCTTGCGCGCCGGAGCGAACGCATCGAGCACGTGCCCGCCGCCCACCGTGCGATTGGCCTGAGCGTTACGCACGACGAAGCGATCGCCCGGCACCGTGCACAGCGGCAGCTCGAACACGAGTTGCACGCGCGCGCGCTGACCGGGCGCGAGCGTGTCGCCTTCGAGCAGCGCGACATGCGCAACCTGATGCTGCGTGCCGAGATGCACGTGCAGCGGCTCCCAATGTTCGAGCGCGTGCGGCGCGTCGGCGAGCAGCGTCAATGCGACGTCGATGCGCTCGCTCGCTTGCGACAGTCGCGGATCGACGATCCAGTCGCCGCGCTCGATCGCACTCTTCTCGATGCCCGCCAGATTCAGCGCGCAACGCTGGCCGGCGCGACCGGTTTCGGCGGGGCGATTCTGCGCGTGGATGCTGCGCACGCGCACCGATTCGTTTTTCGGCGCGAGCAGCATCGTGTCGCCGACGCTCACGCTGCCCGCCACCACGGTCCCGGTGACGATCGTGCCCTGCCCCGCGAGCGTAAACACGCGATCGACGGCGAGGCGGAACAGGCCGTCGTCGCGCTTCATGCGCCATGCGGCGGCCTGCTCGTGCAGATGCGCGTTCAGCGCGGCGACGCCCGCATCGCCCGCGCGCGTCGCGCAGGTATCGAATACCGGCGCGTCGCGCAGCACGCTGCCAGCGACGAACACACTCACTTCATCGCGCACTTCGCGCAGGCGCTCGTCGTCGACGCGATCCACTTTCGTCAACGCGATTGCGCCGCGCCGGATGCCGAGCAGTTCGACGATCGCCAGATGTTCGCGCGTTTGCGGCATCACGCCGTCATCGGCGGCGATTACGAGCAGCGCGAAGTCGATGCCGCTCGCGCCCGCGGTCATCGTATGCACGAGCTTTTCGTGGCCCGGCACGTCGATCAGACCGAGCACGTCGCCATTGTCGAGCGGCACGTACGCGTAGCCGAGCTCGATCGAAATGCCGCGCGCTTTTTCTTCCTTGAGCCGGTCCGTGTCGACGCCGGTGAGTGCCTTCACGAGGCTCGTTTTACCGTGGTCGATATGCCCAGCAGTACCGACGATCATGCGTGCCCGTCCTTCAGTTGCTTTTCGATTGCGCGATCAGCTGTGCGATCAATTGCGCTTCGTCGGCGGCTTCGAGGCAGCGCAGATCGAGCCGCAACGCGTCGTCCGCGATCCGGCCGAGCACCGGCCGCGTCATCTCGCGCAACTGCTTTTCGAGCGCGAGCAGATGACGGCCGCCGCGCTTGCCGTCGGTCATCCTGATGACGAGGCCATAGCTCGGCAGCACGTCGACGGGCAATGCGCCGCTGCCGATCTGGCTGAACATCGGCTCCGCGGCCACGCTGTAGCGCGCGTCGATCGCCTGCTGTAGCGCCGGTAACACGCGCTGCGCGGCGCCGTGAATATCTTCGGCTGGCCGCGTGAGGAGCCGTAGCGTGGTCAGCCGCTCCGTCAACTTCTCCGGCGCGCGATACAGCTGGAGCACAGGCTCCAACGCCGCGAGTGTCAGCTTGCCGACCCGCAGTGCGCGCTTCAGCGGATGCTTCTTGATCTTCGCGATCAGATCGCGCCGCCCGACGATCAACCCGGCCTGTGGGCCGCCGAGCAGCTTGTCGCCGCTGAACGTGACCAGATCGGCGCCGGCCGCGACGGTCTCGCGCACCGTCGGCTCGCGCGGCAAGCCCCATTCGGCGAGATCGACGAGCGTGCCGCTGCCGAGATCGACGGCGACCGCAAGCCCGCGCGCGTGCGCGAGCGGCGCGATCTCTTCGATGCCGACTTCCTTCGTGAAGCCACTGATCGCATAGTTGCTCGCGTGGACTTTCATCAGCAGCGCGGTACTCGCGTTGATCGCCTGTTCATAGTCCTTCAGATGGGTGCGGTTCGTCGTGCCGACTTCGCGCAGCTTCGCGCCCGCGCGGCTCATGATGTCGGGAATGCGAAACGCGCCGCCGATTTCGACGAGTTCGCCGCGCGACACCACCACTTCCTTCTTCGCCGCGAGCGCGGACAGCGTGAGCAGCACCGCGGCGGCGTTGTTATTGACGATGGTCGCCGCTTCGGCGCCGGTCAGCTCGCAGATCAGATCGTCGATCAGATCGTCGCGGTCGCCGCGCGTGCCGGTGGCAAGATCGAACTCGAGGTTGGCCGGTTGCGTGAGCGCGCTCATCACCGCGCGTACCGACTCATCGGGCAGCAGCGCGCGGCCGAGGTTCGTGTGCAACACGGTGCCGGTCAGATTGAACACGCTGCGCAGCCGCGACGCGTTACGCGCGAGCAGCGCCGCGGCGACCGTCGCATGCAGCTGCGCGGTATCGAGCGCGCTCACCGCCGGGTTGGCCGCCGCATCGCCCGATTGCGCGCTGATGCGCCACGCATCGAGCGCGTCGCGCAGCGCGTTGAGTACCTGGGTGCGGCCGTATGCGCCGATGAGCGGCACGAACTCTTCCGACGCCAACACCTTGTCCACCGACGGCACGCGCGCCATCAGCGCGCGCAATGCCGAGCTGCTCACATCGCTCACGAGCAATCCTTATGTCGTTTTGAACTTGGCTCCGGTCAGGTCGCCGTCAGGCCGACTCGTCGCCCTCCGTTTCGGCCGCGCCGGCCGTCTGCTCCGGCCACAGCCATGGATGCGGCGACGCGCGCCGGTAACCTTCCGCGCCCATCAGCAGATCGAGCGTGAGGCTCGCGAGGTCGTCCGCGAATGGATCGAACTCGTAGTCCTTCGCCTGGATGCCGATCTTGCGGTAAGTATGGCATTCGTCGCACGACTCCGCCTTCAGCGCGGCGTTTTTCGATTCGGCCTCGCGCGCGGCTGCGTCGGCGTCGGGCGAGCCGGCTACCTGGTACGCGATGCCCTTCGTCGAATCGCAGTTCGAGCATTTGCTACGGACCATATGCCATTCGGTCGCGCACAATCCGCATTGCAGATAGCGATAGTTGTCGTACGCGCCGCCGATGCGCAGCGTGCTCGCCACCGGATGCGAGCCGCACACCGGGCACAGGCCCGGTGTGTCGAGGTACGGTACGGCGCGCTTGTCGATGTCGGCGGCGAGGTCGGTCCATACGACCTGCAGCGCGGCCATGATGAACGGCGCGCTCGCCGGCTCGACGTCGGCGAAGCGCTGCGCGAAGATCGCGTCGGCCTGCGCTTCGAGCGCGGCGACGTCGAGCGAGCGCAGGTGCGCGAACAACGCCACGAGCGGCGGCGTCAACGGGGGACCCGCCGCTTCGATCCTGTCGAGCAGTTGTAGCAGCACGTCGCGCCACGCCGGATCGCGCGCGCCGGACAGCGCCGGAATCAGCGGCATCGAATACTGCTGCGCGCTCGCGATCAGCTCGGGGCTCGGTGGCTGGGCCTTGAAGTGCGCGAGCACCGCCTGCTGCGCATCGGCAAGCGCCGCCATCAGCCGCAGGTAGCCGGCGATCGGATTGCCGCGCGAGGCGAGCTGACGCAGGCGCGCGGCGCGCGGCGCGAACACCGCGAGCCGCTCGGGCATGCGGATGCGGGGTATTGCCGAGGGATCGAGCGACTCGATGTCGGCGGCTTCGAGAATGCGTTGAGTCAAGATATCGACCTCTGAAAACTGAAGGGCCGCCGCCCGTCATCGACGAGGCGCGGCGGCCCGGTGCGAGGGGCGCTGCGTGCGGCGCATTGAAACATGCGCTGGGGCGGCGCCGATTGAGCATACTTTACTTGCCGATGATTTCCCTGAACCAGTTTGGATGATGCTTGCGCGCCCAGCCATAGGTAACGGTGCCGCGCGTCATCGCACCTATGGAGCCCTTGACCCACAGCGCCGCATAGATATGCACGATGATGCCGACGATCAGCAGGAATGCCGTCACGGCATGCACGAGCGCCGAGAGCCGGATCACACCAATCGGGAAATAGAACGAAAAGTAGCGCCGCCAGATCACGATGCCGCTCAGCAACAGCAGCAGCATACAGATCACCATCACGAAGAACAGCAGCTTCTGCCCGGCGTTGTACCTGCCGATTGCGGGCAGGCGTTCCTCGCGATTGTTCAGCACGTCGCCGATCTGCTTCATCCACTGGATATCCGCCTGGTCCAGATAGTTGTGATGCCAGAAGCGCAACGCAAGAATCAGGAACGAGACGAACATCACGCAGCCGATGAACGGGTGCAGAATCCGCGTCCACTGCCCGCCGCCGAGTACCACGTACAGAAACGCCATCGACGGATGGAACAGCGCGAGACCGGACAGCGCAAGCAGGATGAAACAGATCGCGGTGATCCAATGATTCGTGCGCTCGTTCGGCGTATAGCGCACGATCAGGCGGTTGCCCTTTACGTCCGTGAAGTCGGTGTGCTCAGAGTGGTTCATTGCCTACCCTCCCGCGAACGTCGTGCTTCTTCGGCTTCCTTGACGGCTGCGGCTTCGTCGGCCTCGGACACCTCGTTCGGGCCGACGCGCGTGTAGTGGAAGAAGCCCGCGAGCGCGGCGATCCCCATAATGGCGAGCCCAATCGGCTTGGCGATGCCCTTCCACAAGGAGACCAGCGGACTGATGCGCGGATCGTCCGGCAGGCCGTGATACAGCGACGGCCGGTCGGCGTGGTGCAACACGTACATCACATGCGTGCCGCCGACCTTGTCCGGGTTATACAGGCCAGCGTTCTGAAAACCGCGCTCCTTCAGATCGACGATGCGGTCCTCGGCCTGCTGCTTCATGTCCTCCTTGGTGCCGAACATGATCGCGCCGGTCGGGCAGGTCTTCACGCACGCCGGCTCCTGGCCGACCGCCACACGATCCGAACACAGCGTGCACTTGTATACGCGGTGATCCTTCTTCGACATACGCGGGATGTCGAACGGGCAGCCGGCGATGCAGAAGCCGCAGCCGATGCAGTTCTCCTGGTGGAAATCCACGATGCCGTTCGTGTACTGCACGATCGCGCCCGGCGCCGGACAGGCCTTCAGACAGCCCGGGTCGTCGCAGTGCATGCAGCCGTCCTTGCGGATCAGCCATTCGATATCGCCGGCGGAATTCTCGTACTCGGCAAACCGCATGACGGTCCACGAATGCTCGGTGAGATCGGGCGGGTTGTCGTAGACGCCCACGTTCACGCCGATCTCGTCGCGCAGATCGTTCCACTCCATGCAAGCCGTCTGACACGCCTTGCAGCCGATGCACTTCGACACGTCGATGAGCTTCGCGACCGTGCCCGTGGCCGGCTCGCGAATCACCGGCGGCTGCGTGGTGGTGGCCGAAACGCGTCTGATGTCCAGTGATTGCAGTGCCATCTCTTTTCCTTATGCCCTTTCGACCTTGACGAGGAACGACTTGAATTCCGGTGTCTGCGAATTCCCGTCGCCCACCGGGGGCGTCAGCGTATTGATGAGATAGCCCGGCCTCGCGAGCCCTTTGAAGCCCCAATGGAGCGGCAGCCCGACGGTCTGCACCTTCTTGCCTTCGATCATCAGCGGTTTGATCCGCTTCGTCACGACCGCGACGGCAACCAGGTGCCCGCGGTTCGAGCTCACCTTGACCCGGTCGCCGGCTACCACGCCGATCTCCTTCGCGAGGTCTTCGCCAATCTCGACGAACTGCTCGGGCTGGATGATCGCGTTCAGACGCGCGTGTTTGGTCCAGTAGTGGAAATGCTCGGTCAGACGATAGGTGGTCGCCGTATGCGGGAAGTTCTCGTGCGTGCCGAACGTGGCCATGTCGTCCGGGAACACGCGCGCCGCAGGATTGCTGACGACCAACTTGTTGTCCGGATGCAGCGGGTTGTAGCCGAGCGGCGTTTCGAACGGCTCGTAGTGCTCGGGGAATGGCCCTTCCACCATAGCTTCGCGCGCGAAGAAGCAAGCCACGCCTTCCGGATTCATGATGAACGGATTCATGCCGTCTTCGGGCGGCTCGTCGACCTTGAAGTCCGGAATGTCGGCGCCCGACCACGTGCTGCCGTTCCACGCGATCAGCTTGCGCGTCGGATCGAACGGCTTGCCGCTGAGATCGCACGACGCGCGGTTGTACAGAACCCGCCGGTTCACCGGCCATGCCCAGGCCCAGTTCAGCGTGTTGCCGATGCCGGTCGGGTCCGAGTTGTCGCGGCGGCCCATCTGGTTGCCCGCCTGGGTCCACGCGCCGCAGAAGATCCAGCAGCCGCTCGAGGTCGAGCCGTCGTCGCGCAGCAGCGCGAAACTCGCGAGCTGCTCGCCCTTCTTCGCGAGCACCTTGGTCGTGTCCTTCGGATCGGTGACGTCCGCGAGCGCCTTGCCGTTGTACTCCATCGCGAGTTCTTCGGGCGTCGGGCTTTCCGGGTTCGCATACGGCCAGCTCATGTTCAGGATCGGATCGGGATACTTGCCGCCGTCCTTGCGATAAGCGTCGCGAATACGCAGCCACAGCCCCGCCATGATATCGAGGTCGCTCTTCGCTTCGCCGGGACCGTCCGCGCCCTGCCAATGCCACTGCAGCACCCGGCTCGAACTAACGAGCGAGCCGCGTTCCTCGGCGAAGCAGGTGGTCGGTAGACGAAACACCTCGGTCTGGATCGAGCCGCTGTCGACGTCGTTGAACGGGCCGTGGTTCTTCCAGAACTCCGACGTTTCGGTCGCGAGCGGATCCATGATCACGAGCCACTTCAGCTTGGCCAGCGCCGCGCCGTTCTTCGCCTTGAACGGCGCGGCGGCAAGCGGGTTGAAGCCCTGCGCGAGGTAGCCGGTCATTTTGCCCTGATTCATCAGCTCGAAGACCTGCAGCAGGTCGTAGGACTTGTCGAGCTTCGGCAGATAGTCGAAAGCGAAGTTGTTGTCGGCGGTCGCCTTGTCGCCCCACCACGATTTCATGAAGCTCACGTGGAACGCGCGATAGTTGCGCCAGTAGCTCAGCTGATTCGGCCGCAGCGGCTGTTTGGCGCGCGTCGCGATGTAGGCGTCGAAGTCCTGCTCCGCTTCCATGGGCAGCGTCATGTAGCCCGGCAGCAGGTTCGACATCAGGCCGAGATCCGTCAGGCCCTGGATGTTCGAATGGCCGCGCAGCGCGTTCATGCCGCCGCCCGCGATGCCGATGTTGCCGAGCAGCAGTTGCACCATCGCGCCGGTGCGGATGATCTGCGAGCCGACCGAGTGATGCGTCCAGCCGAGCGCGTACATGATCGTGGCCGCGCGCCCAGGCACCGACGTCGACGCGAGCATCTCGCACACGTGCTGGAACTTCTCCTTCGGCACGCCGCAGATTTTCTCGACCTGCTCGGGCGTGTAGCGCGAGTAGTGCTGCTTCATCAGCTGATAGACGCAGCGCGGGTCCTGCAGCGTCGGGTCGACCTTGGCGAAGCCGTCGTCGCCGCGCTCGTAGTCCCACGAGGTCTTGTCGTAGCTGCGCGTGTCGGCGTGGTAGCCGGAAAACAGGCCGTCCTTGAACGCGAAATCCTCGCGCACGATGAACGGCACGTCCGTGTAGTTCTTCACGTACTCGTGCTGGATCTTGTCGTTCGTCAGCAGGTAGTTGATCACCCCGCCGAGGAACGCAATGTCCGTACCGGTGCGGATCTGCACGAAGTAGTCCGCGACCGACGCCGTGCGCGTAAAGCGCGGGTCGACCACGATCAGACGCGCCTTGCGGTGCGCCTTGGCTTCGGTGACCCATTTGAAACCGCATGGGTGTGCCTCGGCCGCATTGCCGCCCATCACGAGAATCACGTCCGCGTTTCTGATGTCGACCCAATGGTTCGTCATCGCTCCACGGCCAAACGTCGGGGCAAGACCTGCCACCGTCGGGCCATGTCAGACACGCGCCTGATTGTCGAATCCGAGCATGCCAAGACTGCGAACAGTCTTGTGCGTCAGATAACCCACCTCGTTGCTGCCGGCCGATGCCGCGAGCATGCCGGTAGTCAGCCAGCGGTTGACCTTCTTGCCGTCCGCGTTCGTCTCGACGAAGTTCGCGTCGCGGTCTTCCTTCATCAGCTTCGCGATGCGGTCTAGCGCGTCTTCCCACGAGATGCGCTTCCACTCGTTCGCCCCGGCCGCGCGGTACTCGGGATAGCGCAGACGGCTCGAGCTATGGATGAAGTCGATCAGGCTCGCGCCCTTCGGGCACAGCGTGCCGCGATTGACCGGATGGTCGGGGTCGCCCTCGATGTGGAAGATGCTCGTCTTCACATTCTTGGCCTCGTCGCCAAGACCGTACATCAGGATGCCGCAGCCCACCGAACAGTACGGGCAGGTGTTGCGGGTTTCAGTCGCACGCGACAATTTGTACTGACGGACTTCGGCCAGCGCGGGTGTCGGCGAGAAGCCCATCAGGGCCAGGCTCGATCCGGCAAGTGTCGTGGCAGAGACCTTCAGGAATTGTCGCCGAGTCATTTGCGTCATTGCATGGCCTCGGCTCTTTTGGGGACAAAATTGATTATAGATGCCGTTTCGCGACATGCAGCGTAGTGCATTCGCCACCCCGGTAGATGGGACATGCGAAAGTCATTTGAAAGGACGGCACCCTGCTGGCACGATTTATTTCCGGTGCTGGGCACCGTTCATGCTGCATCCGCGAATAGTGACTCCCTCGACCTCATCGGCGGACTATTGCGCTCCTACGAACTACCCGGGCGCCGCGGAATTGCGTTGTAGCGTAAAGAATTCGTTTCATCGCGCGTACGTGCCGCTTGCTCGGCAAAACGGGGTTCGAAACGGGTTCGGCATAGAGCCGGTTTGCGCCCGTGCCGACGCTGCACAGTGTGAAAACAACCCTCATAATGCGGTCATTCGACGAACCCCAACTCTCGCCCCCATGACCCAAGTCCAAGCAAGCCAGTCGCCCCGCCTGACGAGCCTGTCGCACGGCGGCGGCTGCGGCTGCAAGATCGCGCCCGGCCTGCTCGCCGATCTGCTCAAGCGCAGCGCGCCGCTGCCATTCTTCCCCGACCTGCTGGTCGGCAACGACACCGCCGACGACGCCGCCGTCTACAAGCTCAACGAAGACCAGGCGATCGTCGCGACCACCGATTTCTTCATGCCGATCGTCGACGATCCATTCGACTTCGGCCGCATCGCCGCGACCAACGCGATCTCCGACGTCTACGCGATGGGCGGCAAGCCGATCATGGCACTCGCGATCGTCGGCATGCCGATCAACGTGCTGCCGCACGACGTGATCGCGGCCGTGCTGAAAGGCGGCGAATCGGTCTGCGCGGAAGCAGGCATCCCGCTCGCGGGCGGCCATTCGATCGATTCCGTCGAGCCGATTTACGGCCTCGTCGCGCTGGGCATCGTCGATCCGAAGCGCGTCAAACGCAACGCGGGCGGCCAGGCCGGCGACGTGCTGATCCTCGGCAAGCCGCTCGGCGTCGGGATTCTGTCCGCGGCACTGAAGAAAGACCGGCTCGACGAGGCCGGCTACGCGGCAATGATCGGCGCGACCACCAAGCTGAACCGGCCGGGCGCCGAGCTGGCGCGGCTCGACGGCGTGCATGCGCTGACCGACATCACCGGCTTCGGCCTGCTCGGCCACACGCTGGAACTCGCACGCGGCTCGAAGCTGACCGCGCGCGTGCGCTACGCGGACCTGCCGTGGCTGCCGAACGTCGCGAGCCTCGCGCAAGCAGGCATTTTCACCGGCGCATCGGGCCGCAACTGGGATGCCTACGGCCACGACGTGGTGCTGCCCGCCACCTTGCCGTCCGCCGGCCGCGCGTTGTTGACCGATCCGCAGACGTCGGGCGGGCTGCTGGTGTCGTGCTCGCCCGAAGCGGTAGACGAAGTGCTCGCGCTGTTCCGCGCCGATGGCTTTGCCGACGCACGGGTGATCGGCGAGCTGGTGAGCGGGCAAGCGCGGGTCGAAGTCATCTGAGGTAGGCGGCCGAAGGACGTCACTGGAGAACCCCGGGAAGGACGCATATAACCGGCCCGAACGAGCCGCCCATGCGATAATTTCGGTCTTCCCGCGGTCCGTTTTATCCCTACTCCCTTGAAAAGTCTTCTAGTCAGCCTCGACAAAGCCGGCGATTTCGATGAAATCGTCGACGTTCGCACTCCGCTCGAGTTCGAGGAAGACCATATTCCGGGCGCGACCAACGCGCCAGTGCTGAGCAACGAGGAACGCGTGCTGGTCGGCACGACCTACACGCAGGTGTCGCCGTTCGAGGGCACGCGGCTCGGCGCGGCGTTGGTCGCGCGCAACATCGCGCATCATCTGGAAACCACGTTCGCCGACCGGCCGCGCAACTGGCGCCCGCTGATCTACTGCTGGCGCGGCGGCAAGCGTTCGGGCTCGGTCACGACGCTGTTCAACATGATCGGCTGGTCGGCGCGGCAACTCGACGGCGGCTACAAGAGCTACCGGCGCGCCACGCTGGAGAGGCTCGAAACCCTGCCGCGCCGTTTCAGCTATATCGCGCTCGTCGGCCCGACCGGCAGCGGCAAGACGCGGCTGCTGTCGGCGCTGCATGAGGCCGGCGCGCAGACGCTCGACCTCGAGGCGCTCGCCGCGCATCGCGGCTCGCTGCTCGGCGCGTATACGGGCGTGGCGCAGCCGTCGCAAAAGCGTTTCGACACGCTGCTCGTCACCGCGCTGCGCGACTTCGACGTGAATCGGCCGGTGTTCGTCGAGGCGGAAAGCCGGCGCATCGGCTCCGTCACGCTGCCGCTTGCGCTGCTCGAAACGTTTCATCGCGGCGCGTGCGTCGAGGTGCGCTCGAGCAGCGAGGACCGCGCGGCGTTTCTGTTGCAGGATTACGCGCATCTGTTCGAGCATCCCGATTACTTCAAGGGACAGCTGGAACGGTTGATCGGTCTGCACAGCCGCGAGCGGGTCACGGGCTGGCTGCGGCTCGTCGACGAGAACCGGCGCGCCGAGCTCGCGCGCGAACTGATCGAACGGCACTACGATCCCGCATACGCGCGCAGCAGCGGCCAGCATTTCGAGCAGTTGCCGGGCGCGCTGCAACTCGATTTCCGCCCGAACGACGCCGACATCGTCGAGCAGGCGAAAATGCTGCTCGCGCAGCTCGATACCCGCACGCTAGTCGTCGGTTGATCCACAACGACATTCAACAACCATCATGCAATCAACCCTTCGGCAACCCCGCGTCACGCTTGGCTGGATCGTGTTCCTGCTGATCGCCGTCGTCGGCCTCTTCTATGTGAAGTGGTCTCCGTACTACAACCGCGCGTTCGTCGCCGCGAGCCAGCATTCGATCGGCAAGTCGATCCTGATGGGCACGTCCGCGAGCGCGCCGGCGGCCTCATGGCAGGCCGCGATCGACTTCGCGCTCGCTTACGGCAAGGCAATCTGGCAGGCGATGGTGCTCGGCCTGCTGCTCGGCTCCGCGGTACAGGCGCTGATTCCACCGCAATGGGTCGCGCGCACGCTCGGCCGTGCCGACTTCAACAGCGTCGTCAAAGGCGGCCTGATGTCGTTGCCGGGCATGATGTGCACCTGCTGCGCGGCGCCGGTCGTCGCGGGCCTGCGCGCGCGTGAAGCGGCGCCGGGCGCGGCGATTGCTTTTTGGCTCGGTAATACCGCGCTGAATCCCGCTACGCTGATCTTCATGGGCTTCGTGCTCGGCTGGCAGTGGATGGGCCTGCGCCTCGCGCTCGGCATCGTGATGGTGCTCGGCCTTGGCTACGTCGTGAACCGCATGGTCACGCCGCAGGAAGCGCAAGCGTCGCGAGAGGCCGTCGCGCAACTGGTCAGCGCCGACGATCCAGGCACCGCGTTCTCGCGCTGGATCACGATTCTGGGGCGCATGACGCTGCGGCTCGTGCCGGAATACATCGCGCTCGTGCTGATTCTCGGCGCGGCGCGCGCATGGCTGTTTCCGCACATCGGCCCGGACGTCGACAACAGCCTGCTGTGGATCATCGCGCTGTCGATCGCCGGCACGCTGTTCGTGATTCCGACCGCGGGTGAAGTGCCGATCATTCAGGCGATGCTGTCGTTCGGCATGGCCGCCGGCCCCGCCGGCGCGCTGCTGATGACGCTGCCGCTCGTCAGCGTGCCGTCGCTCGCAATGCTCGCGCGGTCGTTTCCGCGGCGCGTGCTGACGGTGGTGACCTGTGCAGTGGTGGTGGGCGGTGTCGTCAGTGGACTGCTGGCCGTTACGCTGGGCTTCTGAGTCGGTTTTTGAGTTCGAGTCGTAGAAGAAGGAAGCATGAAACGTATTGCCGCATTCGCTGTCACGTGTTGGTCCGCTGCCGGGCTGCTGTACCTTGGACAGCACTCGGTGGCGCTGATCGCACTGAGCGGCGTCGTGGCGTTCGCGGGATTCGATCTGCTGCGGCCGTGACGGCGGCATAGTTTTTCCCTGCTGCGAAAGTGCGCTCGTCCCTTGCGTTCGCCGTATCGTTCGCGTGCGCCTGCGCCTAACCGGGAAGCGCGTCGCGAATCGCCGTGAGCCACAACGCGACCGCATGCGCGCCCGGGTCCATATGACCGAGCGCGCGCTCGCCGACATAGCTCGAACGCCCGCGCCGCGGATGCATCGATGCGGTACGAGACGTGCCGTCGCATGCCGCAGCGACGGTGGCCTGCAATGCGGCATCCGTCGACGCTCCCTGAGCGAGTGCGTCGTGCAGCGCGTCGGCAGCGGGCCTCAGCGCATCGACCATCGTCCGATCGCCCGGCCGCGCGCCCCCCAGTTCCATCAACCCATCGACACCGGCGTTGAACGCCGTCGCCCATTGCCGTGCGGTGGTCCCGCCCGACTGTTCGAGCGCGGCCGCCGCACGCAGCAGCATCACCGCGTACAGCGGACCCGACGTGCCGCCCACCACGCGCCGCAGCGTCGCCGACATGCCGCGCAATACCGCGCCCGGGGTGGTTGCGCACGCGTAGGAATCGAGCTCGAGCTGCACCGCGCGTGCGCCGCGCGCGAGGCTGATGCCGAGGTCGCCGTCGCCGACGCGCTGGTCCATTTCGGTCAATGTCGGCTCGGCTGCCAGCAGGCACTCGCAGACCGCTTCGAGCGCGCGCCGCAGCGTCGCGTCACGCGCGAGCGTCGCGCCGCTCGCGCTTTGCGGCGCGGGTGGCGCCGCACGCACCGCGACCTGCGCGACGCGGCCGCTCAGCGCAGGCCATGCGCTCGTCTGTGAGGCGGCGTCGAGCAGGCTCAGCCGTTCGTCATCGATACGCAGCAGCGTCAGCGAGACGCCGGCCATTTCGAGCGCGCTCAGGAACGTGCCGGCCCACGCGCGCGCGACTTCGATGCCGCGCCCGGCAAGCTCGCGCAGCGCGGCACCAGCCACCACGTTGAGTTCGCTCGGCGGCGTGCCACCCAGATTGTTGACGAGCAGCGCGACGCGCTCGCCCGCCTGCAACGCGAGATCGTCGACGATCTTTGCAAGCAGCTTGCCGACGATCGCGTCGGCCGGCTCCAGCGCGCCGCGCGCCACGCCGGGTTCGCCATGAATGCCGAGGCCCCATTCGATTTCGCCATCGCCCAGCGCGAAGCCCGGCTTGCCCGCAGCCGGCACCGTGCACGGCGTCAGCGCGACGCCCATCGTGCCGAGCGACGCGGCCGCTTCCCGAGCGAGCCGCGCGACCTCGGCCAACGGCAAACCGCGCGCGGCCGCCGCGCCCGCGATCTTGTGAACCAACACTGTGCCCGCGAGTCCGCGACGGCCCGCATGATCGCCGCTCGCGCTCAGCGCGACGTCGTCGGCGACGATCATCATCTCAACGAGGATGCCCTCGGCGCGCGCGATTTCGGCCGCGAGGCCGAAGTTGAAGCGGTCGCCCGTGTAGTTCTTGACGATCAGCAACGCGCCAGCGGGGCCGGCCACCGCGCGTATCGCGTCGAGCACGGCGTCGGTGGAGGGCGAGGTGAAGACCTCGCCGGCCACCGCCGCGCTCAGCATGCCGTGGCCCACATAGCCGCCGTGCGCGGGCTCGTGGCCCGAGCCGCCGCCCGAGATCAGCGCGACCTCGCCGCGCGCGGCCATGGCCTGGGCATCGGCGCGCAAGACGATCGTGCCGCCTTGCAACAGCGAGAGTTGGGGATTGAGCGCGATGAGCCCGTCGAGCATCTCGGGGACCACGGTGGACACATCGTTGATGAGCTTCTTCATTGCGTCAGCTCCGTTGGATGCTGCCGGCATCGCATGATCGAAGATGCAATGGGAACGGCAGTCGGGTCGGCGGCGAAAGCGGAAGGTCTAACTGTACCGCGCATTGTCGAACGACGACGCAACGGCGAGAGCGCGCGCGTGAACGTGCACGAGCTTCGGGCCACGAGCGGACAACAACAACGAAGGGGACGTGATGCCGAACGGCGAAACTGAGGAAACGACTGGATCGATTTGACAGGACCGTAGACGAAAGCGGAACCGCTTTCGTCTACGTCACAGATGCGTTGGTAGGCTCGATTGGATTCGAACCAACGACCCCCACCATGTCAAGGTGGTGCTCTAACCAACTGAGCTACGAGCCTTTAGAGGCGCGAATTATAGAGACTCAATGCGGACTGCACAAGCCCTTGCCGCGACTTATCGAAACGCATGCATGTTGATCAGTTCGTCGCGGTCCATTCGGTGTGAGGGTCCAATGGATAAACCGGCCGCTTCACGTGCTCGAAGCTGAACAGACCATAGTCCGAACTCGTGACGCCGCGGCTATCGCATTCGACGAGTGCCTCCGCGATCGGCACGAAAACCGGCCGGCAATACATGCGTGATTTGAGCAGCAGAAAACGCGCGCGGCGCGGATCGATGCCGACGCTCTCGAACACGCCGAGATCCCACGGCTCATGCGTTCGTTCGGTCACGACGAGTTTCACCGTGCCGGTGTCGAGCACTGCCGCGCGCCCCATGTACGCGCGCTGGCCGGTGTAGGTCGGGCCGCTGATCAAGTATTCGCCGTCGGTCAGCGCGCGCACGACGCCGGTCAGGGCAAGCGGCGAACGCGAGGGCAATGCATCGTTTGTGAGCTTGTTGCCGATCGCGAGCGTGACCGTGCTACCGACACCCGAGGCCGCCAGGGCCGCGACCGCCTGCGGATCGCACAACGGCCCGCTGACGATGCCTTCGAGGCCCTGCCTCAACGCTTCCTCGAGCAAATCCATCGTGTCGCACGTGCCGCCCGACATGCAGTTGTCGCCGTGATCGAGCATTAGCACCGGTTTATCGGCGGCGCGTGCCAGCGACGCCGCCCGCGCGACCGATTCGGCAAGCGGCGCGCTGCGATAGACGAAATCGTCGCGCTCGTCCCAGATCTGCCGCGCGATGCGCTCGGCGACCGCCTCCGCATCCGCGCGCTCGCCATTGCCCACGACGACGACGCTAATGCATGGCGCTTCGATATCGGCGAGCGAGAAGCCGGCCAGCACCGACACCGCGAGCATGCCGTCGGCCTCGGCGGCGCGCGCGGCATCGAGCGCGCGTTTCATCGCGCCGTCAACGCTCGCGCTGCGCAGCGTGTGCGTGAGCAGCGGCGGCTGACGCCACGCGATCACCGGTTTCGCGTGGCCCTCGATCATGTCGAACAGCAAGCGCGCTGCATGTGCGCCAGTCTCGTACATGTCGACGTGCGGATAGGTCTTGAAGCTGACGATGACGTCGGCGTTGTCGATCATTTTTTGCGTGACGTTGCCATGCAGATCGAGCGCGACCGCGATCGGCGCGTGCGGCAGCGACGCACGCACGCGCCCGAGCAGATCGCCTTCACCGTCGGTCGAGTTCTCGGCGACCATCGCGCCGTGCAGATCGAGCATCACCGCGTCGCAGCCCGTCGCGGCTGCCACGATCGCGTCGCAGATCGTATCGTAGGCGGCGGCGTCGACCGGCCCGCTCGGATTCGCCATGGCGGAGATCGGCGTCACGATTTCGGCATGCACGCGCTCGGCGGCGTCGATGAACCCGGCCATCGCGGTTTGCATGCCCTTGTTTTCGTCGAACGCGGCGCGGCCGTAGCTCGGACCGTTGCGGCCGAATGCGACCAGCGGGGTCTCTACTGGCGAGAACGTGTTGGTCTCGTGGTTCATTCGTGCGATCAGGACCTTCATGCGCGCATGCTCCCGGTTCTCGACGCCGCGCTCGGCATCACCTGCAGCAGCATATTGCAGCCGGCTTCCAGATGATCGGCGCGCGCGTCCTCGATTTCGTTGTGGCTAATGCCGTCCTTGCAGGGAACGAAGATCATCGCGCTGGGTGCGCCGCGCGCGAGATAGGCGGCGTCGTGGCCCGCGCCGCTGATCACGTCCATCGACGACACACCGAGCCGCTCCGCGCTCTGCCTGACCTCGGCGATCCATTGCGCGGCGAATCGCTGCGGCGGGAAGTAGACGACCTGCTCGATGTCGATAGTGATGGGGGCGTCCAAGCTGCTGCTCGCGCGGGTGGCGGCGGCGTTGATGGCGGCGTTGCCCCCATTGCTGCCCGCCTGCGCGCACGCTGCACGCCATGCGAGGTCCATCGCAGTGAGCGATGCGTCATCGGCTGCACGCAGGTCGACGCTGAATTTCACGCGGCCCGCAATGACGTTGCGCGAGTTTGAATGCACTTCGAGCCAGCCGACCGTGCTACGGCCATGCGGCGCGTGATCGAGTGCGATACGGTTCACCGCATGGATCGGATCCGCGGCGACGAGCAGCGCGTCGCCGCGCAGCGCCATCGGCCCCGCGTGCGCTTCCATACGGTGCACGGTCAGGTCGTACCAGCGCTGCCCGAGCGCGCCCTGCACGACGCCGATGACCTTGTCGTGCGCTTCGAGCACGGACCGCTGTTCGATATGCACCTCGAAATATGCGCCGACAGCGTGCGACTTGCGATGCTCGCCAGCATAGCCGATCGCCGCTAGCGCGTGGCGCACCGCTACGCCGTCGCGATCGCGTTGCGCTAGCGCGTGCTCGAGCGTGAATGCGCCGGCGAACACGCCGGAGCCCATCATCACCGGCAAGAATCGCGAGCCCTCCTCGTTGGTCCACATGGCAACCTCGAGCGGCGCGATGGTCTGCACGTTGGCCTCGGCCAGCGGGCGCAGCACCTCCAGCCCTGCCAGCACACCATAATTGCCGTCGAATTTGCCGCCGGTCGGCTGCGTGTCGAGATGGCTGCCCGTCATTATGGGCGGCAGATCGTCACACAGCCCCGTCTTCCGCGCGAAAATATTGCCGATCGCGTCGACCGACACCGTGCGGCCGATCTCCTTCGTCCACGCGATGAACTGATCACGTGCCTCACGGTCGAGTTCGGTCAGTGCTGGACGGCAGACACCGCGTTTGTCGGTCGCGCCGATCCGCGCGAGCTGCATGAGACAGTCCCACAGCCGCGCGCCGTCGATCCGCAAATCGGCGGGCGTCGAGACAACGTTGGATGAATGAGTCTGCATCGATGCATCTCGGGTCGAAGACAGCTGGATGGCGCTTGCCGGCGGGACTTGCTCCGTTCCGGCTTGCTGGCCGAGGTTGTTCCAATCGTCATGATAGAGGGGTTTCGCCGAGGTAGATGGCCGGACGCGCGCGAGGTGGCAATGCGGCGCGACGCCTTTCCGTGGGCAAGCATAGGCCGCTGGATTCGTGGGGAGTGAACGGCGCATCGCGGGCGATGTAGGTGCCAATTCGCTCGGCGACGGACGCCGCGACGTGCCGGCAATCTGCGCGCAAGTGGCCGCCAGCAAACGTTTTCGTCGAAGGAAGCGGCTAAAACGCAATGAAGGCTCAACCTTTTGCGAAGCGCGCCGTTATTGCATGTGCTCAAGCAAACCCCTCGGATTTCCATGGCACAACCAATTCCTTTCCGCAACACTGGCGCCGCCCGCGCGCGGCATGCCAAAGCCATGCTGTTGCCCATCGCGCGCCAGATCGCCGACGATCTCGCGTTGCGAGTTCATCTGTCGCTCGACGCACTGCGCCGCGGCCTCGGTACGAAGAGCGATGCGCAGACGGTCACGCAGATCATGCTGTTGACCAGCTACCTCGCTGATGCCGGCTTTGGCTCGATGAGCCACGAAGAGCTCCACGCCGCGGACCGCGCCTCGGCGATGATGTTCGACGCAGGTCGGGAACGCAACGAATGGAAACTTGACGAAGCGGGATTCGCGCTCTTTGCATCCATCGCAACGAGCTACGATCGGCAGCTGCATCGCGCTCCGCTTTGGGCGATTACGGAGGCCAGCGAAAGACTCGACCGCTTTATCGCAGGGGGATCCGATCGAGCGCCGGCGCGTAAGCGGGCTTAGCGTGTTTGGAGGAGGTGCTGACCGGCTGAGCCAGAAGGACACGGATTTTGGACGACCGCGTCGGAAGTCGCCGGGTTACGCGGATGCGTTGCGGATCGGAAAGTAGTGAAGCGCGCAGTATCCGTCAGCATAACCCGTCAGAAGTTGGAATTTAGTACGAGACCAACAACGCTGCGAGAGATCAGGACGAGGTGAGCGAGATCCGCTGCGGCAGTGCGACGGCTCGCGGGATGTCAGAACGCGTAACCTTGCGCTGACGGATACAGCGCGCAAAGTCGGCCGCGTAAACGCAAAAACCCCACCGCGGCGGGTGGGGTTTCTGACTGGGGGGGAGCCTGACGATTACCTACTTTCACACGGGCAATCCGCACTATCATCGGCGTGGAGTCGTTTCACGGTCCTGTTCGGGATGGGAAGGGGTGGGGCCGACTCGCTATGGTCATCAGGCATGACGGGTTGCTGCGTCGCAGGGTTGGAGTCAACCGGTTGCGCCACAGCCAATCGGGAAGAAGCGTAAAGGATTCGGGTGTGTGGGGGTTGTGTTGTTTCTGGCACAACACTGAATCCCAACCGTGCGTTTCTGTGAGCTCCCGCGGGAGTTCACACCAATCCCCTTCGGGGATCGGACCCGCGTAAGTGCTGAAGCACTACCGCGGGTCGAGACACACCTGTTATAGGATCAAGCCTTACGGGCAATTAGTATCAGTTAGCTCAGTACATTACTGTACGTGCACACCTGACCTATCAACGTCCTGGTCTTGAACGACCCTTCAAGGGGCTCGAAGCCCCGGGGATATCTCATCTTAAGGCGAGTTTCCCGCTTAGATGCTTTCAGCGGTTATCTCTTCCGAACATAGCTACCCGGCGATGCCACTGGCGTGACAACCGGTACACCAGAGGTTCGTCCACTCCGGTCCTCTCGTACTAGGAGCAGCCCCCTTCAAATATCCAGCGCCCACGGCAGATAGGGACCAAACTGTCTCACGACGTTTTAAACCCAGCTCACGTACCTCTTTAAATGGCGAACAGCCATACCCTTGGGACCGGCTACAGCCCCAGGATGAGATGAGCCGACATCGAGGTGCCAAACACCGCCGTCGATATGAACTCTTGGGCGGTATCAGCCTGTTATCCCCAGAGTACCTTTTATCCGTTGAGCGATGGCCCTTCCATACAGAACCACCGGATCACTATGACCTGCTTTCGCACCTGTTCGACTTGTCAGTCTCACAGTCAAGCACGCTTATGCCATTGCACTATCAGCACGATTTCCGACCGTACCTAGCGTACCTTCGTACTCCTCCGTTACACTTTGGGAGGAGACCGCCCCAGTCAAACTGCCTACCATGCACTGTCCCCGACCCGGATCACGGGCCAAGGTTAGAACCTCAAACAGATCAGGGTGGTATTTCAAGGACGGCTCCATTGAGACTGGCGTCCCAACTTCATAGCCTCCCACCTATCCTACACAGACCGGTTCAAAGTCCAATGCAAAGCTGCAGTAAAGGTTCATGGGGTCTTTCCGTCTAGCCGCGGGGAGATTGCATCATCACAAACACTTCAACTTCGCTGAGTCTCGGGAGGAGACAGTGTGGCCATCGTTACGCCATTCGTGCAGGTCGGAACTTACCCGACAAGGAATTTCGCTACCTTAGGACCGTTATAGTTACGGCCGCCGTTTACCGGGACTTCAATCAGGAGCTTGCACCCCATCATTTAATCTTCCGGCACCGGGCAGGCGTCACACCCTATACGTCCACTTTCGTGTTTGCAGAGTGCTGTGTTTTTATTAAACAGTCGCAGCCACCAGTTTATTGCAACCCTTTCACCCTTCTGGCGCAGGCCAGTCAGGCTATGAGGGCGTACCTTATCCCGAAGTTACGGTACCAATTTGCCGAGTTCCTTCTCCCGAGTTCTCTCAAGCGCCTTAGAATACTCATCTCGCCCACCTGTGTCGGTTTGCGGTACGGTCACTGTGAAACTGAAGCTTAGAGGCTTTTCCTGGAACCCCTTCCAGTTGCTTCGCCACCGAAGTGGCTCGCCTCGCACCCTTGAATTCTGCGCCCGGATTTGCCAAAGCGCCTTCTCCAATGCAAGGACCGGGACTTCCAACACCCGGACAACCTTCCGCGATCCGTCCCCCCATCGCATTTCACAATGGTGCAGAAATATTAATCTGCTTCCCATCAGCTACGCATTTCTGCCTCGCCTTAGGGGCCGACTCACCCTACGCCGATGAACGTTGCGTAGGAAACCTTGGGCTTACGGCGAGGGGGCCTTTCACCCCCTTTATCGCTACTCATGTCAGCATTCGCACTTCCGATACCTCCAGCACACTTTCCAGTGCACCTTCGCAGGCTTACGGAACGCTCTCCTACCATGCACATTACTGTGCATCCGCAGCTTCGGTATATGGCTTAGCCCCGTTACATCTTCCGCGCAGGACGACTCGATCAGTGAGCTATTACGCTTTCTTTAAAGGGTGGCTGCTTCTAAGCCAACCTCCTGACTGTTTTAGCCTTCCCACTTCGTTTCCCACTTAGCCATATTTGGGGACCTTAGCTGGCGGTCTGGGTTGTTTCCCTCTTGACACCGGACGTTAGCACCCGATGTCTGTCTCCCGTGATTGCACTCTTCGGTATTCGGAGTTTGCTATGGCGTAGTAATCCGCAATGGACCCCACAACCATGACAGTGCTCTACCCCCGAAGGTGAGACACGAGGCACTACCTAAATAGTTTTCGGAGAGAACCAGCTATTTCCAGGTTTGTTTAGCCTTTCACCCCTATCCACAGCTCATCCCCTAACTTTTCAACGTTAGTGGGTTCGGTCCTCCAGCACGTGTTACCGTGCCTTCAACCTGGCCATGGATAGATCACCTGGTTTCGGGTCTACACCCAGCGACTGGACGCCCTGTTCGGACTCGCTTTCGCTACGCCTGCCCTAATCGGTTAAGCTCGCCACTGAATGTAAGTCGCTGACCCATTATACAAAAGGTACGCCGTCACCCCTTCGCAGAGGCTCCGACTGTTTGTATGCATGCGGTTTCAGGATCTGTTTCACTCCCCTCCCGGGGTTCTTTTCGCCTTTCCCTCACGGTACTGGTTCACTATCGGTCGATCACGAGTATTTAGCCTTGGAGGATGGTCCCCCCATCTTCAGACAGGATTTCACGTGTCCCGCCCTACTTCTCGTACACCCAGTTCTTCCATGCTGTTTTCGTCTACAGGGCTATCACCTGCTATGGCCGCACTTTCCAGAGCGTTCGACTAACAATACAGATAACGTGTACCGGCTGATCCCATTTCGCTCGCCACTACTCTGGGAATCTCGGTTGATTTCTTTTCCTGCGGTTACTTAGATGTTTCAGTTCACCGCGTTCGCCTCACGCAGCCTATGGATTCAGCTACGGATACTCCATTAGGAGTGGGTTTCCCCATTCGGACATCTCCGGATCAATGCTCGTTTGCCAGCTCCCCGGAGCTTTTCGCAGGCTACCGCGTCCTTCATCGCCTGTGATCGCCAAGGCATCCACCACATGCACTTGTTCGCTTGACCCTATAACGGGTGTGTCTCTGTGTCGACCCACGTTAGCGCTTTAGCGCTTACGTGGGTCCCATCCCCGGAGGGGATAGACGCACTCGCTACAGGTTGAGTATTCGTGTTGCGCCGTATTCCAAAGCAATCTTTCGATCACCTTTAAAATACATCGATACAATCACAACCCTGATTCACCTACTCACACACCCATCTCCAGGTATGCTTTCGTGAATCTCTTTACTACTTCTTCCTGATTGTTAAAGAACGGCAGCCGGTATGAAGCCTGTGCCTCATACCGCTCTGACTGGCTCAATCGCCAATGCGCAACGCTCTGCCTTCATGCAGAACCCTGCGCATTGAGGATTGGTGGAGGATGACGGGATCGAACCGACGACCCCCTGCTTGCAAAGCAGGTGCTCTCCCAGCTGAGCTAATCCCCCAGTCCCACAGATAGTCCAGCGGCCCCAGCCCTTCAGCTCACCAGACAAGACCGTGGTGGGTCTGGATGGATTCGAACCATCGACCCCCGCCTTATCAAGACGGTGCTCTAACCGGCTGAGCTACAGACCCTGAGCCTGTCTGCGTTGCTTCTAACCACAGCCGATAAGCGTGAGCACTTGAGTGCAGGGAATGCACAGCTCTGGAAAGGAGGTGATCCAGCCGCACCTTCCGATACGGCTACCTTGTTACGACTTCACCCCAGTCATGAATCCTACCGTGGTGACCGTCCTCCTTGCGGTTAGACTAGCCACTTCTGGTAAAACCCACTCCCATGGTGTGACGGGCGGTGTGTACAAGACCCGGGAACGTATTCACCGCGGCATGCTGATCCGCGATTACTAGCGATTCCAGCTTCACGCACCCGAGTTGCAGAGTGCGATCCGGACTACGATCGGTTTTCTGGGATTGGCTCCACCTCGCGGCTTGGCAACCCTCTGTTCCGACCATTGTATGACGTGTGAAGCCCTACCCATAAGGGCCATGAGGACTTGACGTCATCCCCACCTTCCTCCGGTTTGTCACCGGCAGTCTCCCTGGAGTGCTCTTGCGTAGCAACTAGGGACAAGGGTTGCGCTCGTTGCGGGACTTAACCCAACATCTCACGACACGAGCTGACGACAGCCATGCAGCACCTGTGTTATGGCTCCCTTTCGGGCACTCCCGCCTCTCGGCAGGATTCCATACATGTCAAGGGTAGGTAAGGTTTTTCGCGTTGCATCGAATTAATCCACATCATCCACCGCTTGTGCGGGTCCCCGTCAATTCCTTTGAGTTTTAATCTTGCGACCGTACTCCCCAGGCGGTCAACTTCACGCGTTAGCTACGTTACCAAGCCAATGAAGGCCCGACAACCAGTTGACATCGTTTAGGGCGTGGACTACCAGGGTATCTAATCCTGTTTGCTCCCCACGCTTTCGTGCATGAGCGTCAGTATTGGCCCAGGGGGCTGCCTTCGCCATCGGTGTTCCTCCACATCTCTACGCATTTCACTGCTACACGTGGAATTCCACCCCCCTCTGCCATACTCCAGCGCTGCAGTCACCAATGCAGTTCCCAGGTTAAGCCCGGGGATTTCACATCGGTCTTACAGCACCGCCTGCGCACGCTTTACGCCCAGTAATTCCGATTAACGCTCGCACCCTACGTATTACCGCGGCTGCTGGCACGTAGTTAGCCGGTGCTTATTCTTCCGGTACCGTCATCCCTCACGGATATTAGCCACGAGGTTTTCTTTCCGGACAAAAGTGCTTTACAACCCGAAGGCCTTCTTCACACACGCGGCATTGCTGGATCAGGCTTGCGCCCATTGTCCAAAATTCCCCACTGCTGCCTCCCGTAGGAGTCTGGGCCGTGTCTCAGTCCCAGTGTGGCTGGTCGTCCTCTCAGACCAGCTACAGATCGTCGGCTTGGTAGGCCTTTACCCCACCAACTACCTAATCTGCCATCGGCCGCCCCTTGAGCGCGAGGTCCCGAAAGATCCCCCGCTTTCCTCTCCCGAGCGTATGCGGTATTAATCCGGCTTTCGCCGGGCTATCCCCCACTCCAGGACACGTTCCGATGTATTACTCACCCGTTCGCCACTCGCCACCAGACCGGAGTCCGTGCTGCCGTTCGACTTGCATGTGTAAGGCATGCCGCCAGCGTTCAATCTGAGCCAGGATCAAACTCTTCAGTTCAAACCTGTTACTGTGTTCGGGCTCTCTCGAACCCGGTCGCTCACTCAACGTACTGACGATGATTGATCCGTCTTTCGACAGACAAACCTTCCTCCAATACTGTGTGAGGCTTCTGATACTTCTGCCTGACAGCAGACTCCGGAGAATCCGCCGCCGCATTCCGCATCAAGCGCCCACACTTATCGACTGTTAGTTTTTAAAGATCGGTCCGCCAAACCCGCCGCGCCTGAACCACCACTACCCGGCACCGCTTCGTTTGCGTCGCTGCGTCTGCAGCAGAGAAGCGGGATTATGGAGAGTGGTCGACAACACGTCAATACCCTTCTGCGAATTTCTTTTGGGGACAGCATGCGAGGATACGACTCCATATACAGGAAAACGACATCGAGCCCCCTTGCGCAAGGAGCAACTCGCCCCTATCTAGGTTAGGCCGCGCGCATGGCCACGGACTATGCACCTGCGTAGCCTCACGCAATGCCTGCGACAACAGCGACGATGATTTGATGTGCACCCATGAGCGCGAACCCCCAAGCTCGTATATAATGCGAGCCGCGCAAAATTTCGCATGTCCATCGGCCCGCTTCGAGCGGGCTCATCTTTTTTGCTCCCCAGAGCACAGCCCAACAACCGCGTTGAGTCACATCAGGTGATGCTGAGCCCTGCTCGAAACGCCTGACGGTAGCGTCTTGCGTCTCATAGCGAAGCCTCTAGAGGAAATTACGTGAACCCTTTCGATCGCGAAGATTCGCAACACGACACCGCCTTCACTGCCAAAGTTCCGTCCGGCCGTTCGGCCAAAGGCAAGGGCGCCGGCAAAGCGATTCCCGTGGCAGCCGAGCTGCTGCCGCAACAAGCCGAAGAACGCCAGCGCCTGATGCGCGCACTGATCCAGCTGGGTAAAGAGCAAGGCTACCTGACCCACGCGCAGATCAACGACCACCTGCCCGACAACTTCACCGCAACCGCCGCGATCGACAGCATCGTCAGCGCGTTCAGCGACATGGGCGTGCAGGTCTACGAGCAGGCCCCGGACGCGGAAACGCTGCTGCTCAACTCGAATTCCCCCGCCGTGGTGTCGGACGACCAGGCGGACGAGGAAACCGAAGTCGCGCTGTCGACCGTCGACTCCGAGTTCGGCCGCACCACCGACCCCGTGCGTATGTACATGCGCGAAATGGGCGCGACCGAGCTGCTCACCCGCGCAGGCGAAATCGCGATTGCGAAGCGCATCGAAGACGGCCTGCACGAAATGGTGCAGGCGATCGCCGCGTGCCCGCTCGCGATCTCCGCGATCCTCGCGAGCGCGCAGCAGGTTGTCGACGGCGAGCTGCGCATCGACGAACTCGTCGACGGCCTGAATGAAGAGACGGCCGCCGCGGAAGAAGTCGCGAGCGCCGACACGGATGCCGATGAAGACAGCGACGCCGACGGAGACAGCGAAGACGAAGAAGACGACGACGTCGGTCCGGAAGATTCGTCGGCGGCGGACGAAGCTCGCCTGAAGCAGCTCACGAGCGACTGCCTCGAAATCTTCGCCCAGGTCGGCATTCTGTACGACCAGATGAACGCGTCGCACGCGCGCGGCGACGTCACGTCGAAGGCCTATCTGCGCGCACGCGAAGACATTCAGCAGCACCTCGCGAAGATCCGCTTCACCGCACGCACGATCGACCGTCTGTGCGGCGACGTGCAGCGCCAGGTCGCGCAAGTGCGCGCGATCGAGCGCAACATTTTGCAGATCGTCGTCTCGAAGGCCGGCATGCCGCGCGAGAAGTTCATCGAAACGTTCGCGGGTAGCGAGGCCGACCTCGGCTGGACCGAGCGTGCCGCGCGCACCGGCGCGTCGACCTATGGTGCGGCGCTCGAGCGTCACCTGCCGGCCATCCAGTCCGAACAGCAGAAGCTGATCGACATCGAAGCGACGGTATCGCTGCCGCTCAAGCATCTGAAAGAAATCAACCGCCAGATGGTCGCGGCCGAATCGAAGATGCGCAAGGCCAAGAGCGAGATGATCGAGGCGAACCTGCGTCTCGTGATCTCGATCGCGAAGAAGTACGTGAACCGCGGCATGCTGTTCCTCGACCTGATCCAGGAAGGCAACATCGGTCTGATGAAGGCCGTGGACAAGTTCGAATACCGTCGTGGCTGGAAGTTTTCGACGTACGCGACGTGGTGGGTCCGTCAGGCCGTCACTCGTTCGCTCGCCGATCAGGCGCGCACGATCCGCGTGCCGGTGCACATGATCGAAACGATCAACAAGCTGAACCGCATTTCGCGCGAGATCCTGCAGCAGACCGGCCAGGAAGCGCATCCTGCGGTGCTCGCGGAACGCATGGAACTGTCGGAAGAGAAGGTGCGCGGCATTCTGAAGATCGCGAAGCAACCCGTATCGCTCGAAACGCCGGTCGGCGACGACGGCGATGCGACGCTGGGCGACATGATCGAAGACGCTGGCGTATCGTCGCCGGCGGATGCCGCGATGCAGGCCGACCTGCGTGCCGCGATCGACGACGCGCTCGACTCGCTGTCCCCGCGCGAAGCGAAGGTGCTGCGCATGCGCTACGGCATCAACACGAAGTCGGATCACACGCTTGAAGAAGTGGGCAAGCAGTTCGACGTGACCCGCGAGCGGATCCGCCAGATCGAGAGCAAGGCGATGCGCAAGCTCATGCATCCGAGCCGCGCGGACCGTCTGAAGTCGTTCCTCGACCGATAAGCGTTTGCCACGCTTGCCGTGCGCGCTGCACGGCAAGCCGCCCACATCGTCATACACAAGCAGCGGGATGAACCGGTCGACGGTGAGTCCCGCTGTTTGCTTTTGTGCCGTACCTTTCCACAATTTTTCAGGCGCGAATTCTCCGCTTCGCTTCCCCCCTGTTGTCCACAGATTTTGGGAACAAGCTTGTGGACAACCTGCGCATGACTGCGCTAACTCATTGAGCGTACTGCGTTTCGCGCTCGCGCCTGAGATGAGTCGCGTGTCCCATTACTTGCCGCACATCGTGCGCCCCCCGCCCATTGCCGCGCTCTCAACGCGAGTCCAATCTCAGAAGGCGCCACCATGATCGAGCAGATTCAGCATGCCCTCGCCAGTCAGCGGCGCCGCCACGGTGCTTTGCCCCAGCATATGCGGATCGAGGTAGCCGGAAACCTGCAGCGTGTCGACGGCAAACCGCATCAGCCGATGCAGCACGATTGGCGCCCCAAGGCCGAGCGTAAACACGATGATCGCAAGGTTGCCGCACTGCAAACTGAGCAGACGCGCCACGCTGACGTTACTGCCGAAATGCAATTGCGAGCCGAGCGACGTATTGCCCATCACGTGGCGCGTCAGCGCGGCGACATAGAAGCCGCGGATCAGCATCGTGCCGATGGAGAACAGCGCATAAAACAAAAACAGCGATCCGAGCGCGGCCCGCGACGGCGCCGTACTCGCCCCCGGCACCTGGCCGACATGCATCGATGCGAGAGCGCCCTTCAGAAACACCATGAACAGCACCGCGAACAACACGACCACGCCGACGAACGTAACGAGGAACAGACCGTAGACGACCCACGCGCGCCCCTTGAAGCGAAACGCCAGGCTACCGAAGCTGCTCGCGTTGATGCGGCACTCCATTAGACGCATTGATGTCCACGGCGTCATCTGGCCAAGCGTGACAACGCACAACAGCGCGTACAGCAACGCGCGCACGCCGAAGCCGAGCGCCGAGCCGGTCATGCCGCCGCGAATACCGCACCACTGCGTCCGGCTCAGCCGATAGCGCTGCGCGCCGAAAAAGGCACCCGCCGCGAGCACGACGATCAGCAGATACAACGCGATGACAGGCAGCCAACCGAGTGCCGCGCTTTTCGTCAGCATGCGCAAGACCACGCTTAGCGCGCCAGCCGCGACCACCGCGCTGAACACGACCACGGTCGCGAACAGAAAGCCCTTGAATAGCTCGCCCCCGGTGCCCGTGTACTCGAAGCGCTCGTCCTGAAACCGCATGCGCGACCAGACATATCGGCGGTTGTTCGTGGTCGCCCAGAAGCGGTAAATACCGAGCGTCACGATTTGCAGCACAAGGTTTCTGAAAAAGATGCCGTAGAGGTCGCCGAGCGTGCCGTCGTAGATCAGCAGCGGCCGCTTCTCGTCGAGTGAATTCATTGCGTTGCCCCCTTTTCCTCATTTAACGTTTTTGTGGCCTACTCACGCATTCTCGTGCGGCACTCATATGCGGCATGCATGGGCGAACGCGACGGGCGACGATGCTCTCCCGTGCGAAAGCCGACTCGTGTGGCGCGAACCCGTGTAAAACCTGTCTTTCAGACATTCCGGGAATCACGCAAAACGGAAGCCGGCCGGCAAGCACGATAATTACACGGTTTCTTATCTTTATAAATGGTATTTCTGCATATAAATCGACAACTTCCATTACAAGATTTGGCAACGCCCGAATTTATTCGAATTGCATAATCTTGAAATTAAGGCGTGCAATAACGATTTCATTGGGGGCAATCATTTGAGGGTCCACTCGCGCGTATGCGCCGTTCGACGTGGCAATCCCGGGCGGCCTCATCTGCGGCTTGCCACGGTCGCTCTCATAGAAGGCACGCGCGGACGAAAACGATTGCGTATTCGAACTCAACGCGATTCGCGATTAATAAGGAATGCGGTGAATTCTGTTAAATCGCCACAATTGTTGGCATTTGGATAAACAAACCCGGCTGCACATTAGATGCTCGCCGGGTAATCTGCCGCATTCCACTGATTGTGTTGATGCAATCAGGATTTTATTGCTCGTCGCAGTACTGCTCGAGCGCGCGGTTCATTCGGTGCACGCCGGTTTCAATCTCCTCCACACCCGGCGCGGCAAACGACAGGCGCAGCGCAGCTCTATCGGCCGCGTCCTTGTAAAACGCGAAACCCGGCACGAACATCACGTTCTGTTCGATGCACACGCGCAGATAGTCGGACGCATCGCGTGCCGCGTTCAGACGCGCCCACACGAACATGCCGCCGGCCGGACGATGAAATGCGATGTGCCGCGCGAGATGCGTGTCGAGCGCATTACATAGCGCGCGGCATTTGACGGAATACGCATCGACAATGCGGGGCAGATGCCGCTCCAACCCGCCGCTCGCGAGGTACTCGGCGGCAATCGCCTGGGTCCAGGGCGCGCTGCATAGATCGACGGTCTGCTTGGCGACCACGCATCGAGCCATATAAGGCGCTACACCACGTTCTTTTCGATGATCGGCCGGTTTTCGAGCACGCGCGTAAAGCTTAGTGAACTGAGATCGAGCGTCGCATAGCGGCCATGCAGAATCAATTCGCTGATGCCGCGTCCGGTTGCCGGCCCTTGCTGCAAACCGTGGCCGCTGAAGCCGTTCGCGAAAATGCAGTTATCGATATCCGGGTGATGGCCAATGATCGCGTTCTGATCGAGCACGTTGTATTCGTAATAGCCGGACCAGCAGTTCTGCACGCGCAGCGCCTCGAATTGCGGCACGCGATTGGCGAGCGTCGGCCAGATCACGTCGTCGAATAGCACGTGATCGACTTCATCGAGCGGTAGATCGTCGGGATCGTTATCGGCCGACGGCGACGTGCCGCAGATATACGAATTGCCTTCAGGCCGGAAGTACACGCCGCTCGGATCGATCAGCAGCGGACAGCGTTCAAGCTTTGCCGGCGACGTGACGTTGAAGATACTGCGCCGCCGCGCATAGACGGGCAGATCGATGCCGACCATCTGTGCGACCTTGCGCGACCATGCGCCGGCCGCGTTGACGACGACGTCGCAAGCATAGGTCTCACCGTCCGCGGTTTGTACCTGCGTGACGCGATTGCCCTCGCGATGCAGCGCGGTGACGTCTGCCGCGACATAGCGCGCGCCGAGCGCCTGCGCTTTCTTGCGCAGCGCCTGTACTAAACCGTAGCCGTCGAACCAGCCCTCGCCGCTTTCGCCATAAGCGCCGGCAACGAGGTCGTCGGTATTGAGCCAAGGGAAGCGCGTTTGCAAGCCATGCGTGTCGAGCAGGCTGATATCTGCGCCGAGGCTTTTTTGCAGCGCGTGATTCTCGCGCAGCGTCGCTTCACCGGCAGGTGTCGCGAGAAACAGGTAGCCGCCTTCGTGCAGATCGATCGAGGGCCGGGTACCGTCGACTTCGAGCCGCTCGCCAATCGAGCGAAGAAACTCGATGCCGAACAGCGACATCTGAATGGAAAGCGGCGTAGAAAACTGCTGCCGGATCGACGCCGCCGACAAGGCCGACGACGAACGCGCATAGGTCGGATCGCGCTCGATTACCGTGACGCCGACTGTCGGATCGGACAGCCGCAAGAAATACGCAATCGAACTGCCGATCACCCCACCGCCGACGATCACGACTTTCGAACTCACGTCTTACTCCACGAGTAACGTGGCCGCTCCAGAACGCCGGGCGGCGCAAACGGATTGCTATCTGGAACGCGCGGCTGTGGCGCGCCGGACGCCGACGGCGGCGCACCGGCATCAACGCGATGCGCCGCCAACGTTTACGACGTCACACTTGCGCGCTCAGTCGAGATTGAAGTCGATACCCTGCGCAAGCGGCAACGCCGACGAGTAGTTCACGGTATTGGTCGCGCGACGCATATACGCCTTCCATGCATCCGAACCCGACTCGCGCCCGCCGCCCGTTTCCTTTTCGCCGCCAAACGCACCGCCGATCTCCGCGCCGCTCGGTCCGATGTTGACGTTCGCGATGCCGCAGTCGCTGCCCGACGCGGACAGGAAGCGTTCCGCTTCGCGCAGGTCGCTCGTGAACACGCACGACGACAAGCCGTGATGCGCTGCGTTGTTCGCCTCGACCGCATCGGCGAAATCGGCATAGCGCAGCACGTACAGAATTGGCGCGAACGTTTCCTTCAGCACGACCGGCGTTTGCGACGGCATCTCGACGATGGCCGGACGCACGTAGTAGCCGCCCTCATAACCCTTCACTTCGACTCGCTCGCCGCCGAACACGTTGCCGCCCTCGGCCTTCGCCTGCTGCAGCGCTTCCTGCATGCGGTCGAACGATTGACGGTCGATCAGCGGCCCCATCAGCGTGCCCTTGTCGAGCGGATTGCCGATCGGCACGCGGCTATACAGCTGCTTCAGACGCTCGACCGTCTTCTCGTACACGCTGTCGTGCACGAACAGACGCCGCAGCGACGTGCAGCGCTGACCGGCCGTACCGACCGCCGAGAACAGGATGCCGCGCATCGCGAGTTCATGGTCGGCCGTCTGCGTGACGATGCCGGCGTTGTTGCCACCGAGTTCGAGCAGCGAGCGGCCGAAGCGCTTCGCCACTTCGACGCCAACCTTGCGACCCATTTCCGTGCTGCCCGTCGCGCTGACGATCGACGCGCGCGGATCGGCCACGAGCTTTTCGCCCACGTCGCGCCCGCCGTTGATCAACGCGGCCAGGCCGGCTGGCGCGTCGCCGAATTCCTTCAGCGCGTCTTCGAGAATCCTGTTCACGGCCAGCGCCGAGAGCGGTGTCTTTTCCGACGGCTTCCAGATCACCGCGTTGCCACACACCAGCGCGAGCGCCGCATTCCATGACCAGACCGCCACCGGGAAATTGAACGCCGAGATCACGACGCAGGTGCCGAGCGGATGCCACGACTCCGCCATCCGATGACCCGGGCGCTCGGACGCGATCGTCAAACCGTACAGCTGACGCGACAGACCGACCGCGAAATCGCAGATGTCGATCATTTCCTGCACTTCGCCCATGCCTTCCTGCAGGATCTTGCCCGTCTCCAGCGAGACGAGGCTGCCGAGCGCCTGCTTCTGTTCGCGCAGCCGATTGCCGAGCAGCCGCACCAGCTCGCCGCGGCGCGGCGCCGGCACGTTACGCCACACGGCAAACGCGTCTTTGGCCCGGGCGAGCGCCGCGTCGACCTCGACCGCCGTCTGGCTGGCCACACGGCCGATGAGCTCGCCGGTGATCGGCGAATGAACGGCGATATCGCCGGCTTGCGCGGCTTGGGCAATGCCGAGATCGGCGAGGATAGTGGACGCGTCCATGTGAACCCCTTTAATTTCCGATACGAAACAAGAGTAAGTTCGGAAACTATACACGCGGGTTTTTGTGACGGCAAGAAGATGGTCGGGAATGAAATACCGGTTGACAAAAGGGGGCGATGTTTCCAGAAGGAAACTTCGTCAGACTTCGGGCGGGTGTCACGCCCGCGCGTCAAGCCGCGTCAAGCATCTGACCCGCCATCCTCCTCCAGCACCGCCATCAACCGGTCGACCAACACACGCGCGAACGGCGGCAAGTCCTTCAGACTGCGCACGCAGATCTTCAGCTTGCGCACGGCCCACGGATCGTTCAGGCCGACGATCGCGATCTGCATCGTCTTTCTGTGCCGCAGCGCGACCGACTCCGGCACGATGCCGATTCCGACACCCGCCTCGATCATCCGGCACGCGGCCTCGAAGTTGCCGACCTGGATGCGAAGTTTGAGACGCGCGCCGAGCGCATCGGCGGCACTCGTGATGAACGCGTGAATCGCGCTCGACGTCGGCAGGCTCACGAAGTTCGCGTTCAGCACCTGCGAAAAATCGACCGACGCTTGTCTCGCGAACGGATGCTCGCACGACGTAACCAGCACGAGCCGATCGTCGCGATATGGCAGCATCTGCAGATGCTCGGCATGCACATTGCCCGCGACGATCCCGATATCGGTCGCGCTGTCGGCGACGCCCTTGACGATCTCGCCGCTCAGCACTTCGCGCAGATCGATGTTCACGTCCGGGTGATCGCGCAGGAAACGGCTCAGCACGGCCGGCAGAAACTCGCTGATCGCGGTCGTGTTGGCCCAGATGCGCACGTGGCCCTTGATGCCCTCGCCATACTCCTGCATGTCGCCGGCCAGATGCTCGACGCGTTCGAGCACGAGCCGCGCGTGATGCACGAAGGCTTCGCCCGCGGGTGTCGGCGTCACGCCCTGGCTGGTTCGATAGAGCAGCTTGATGCCGAGCTGCTCCTCGAGATTCTTGACCCGGTTGCTGGCGGCCGGCGCCGACAGGTGCGAACGCTCCGCCGCACGCGCGAGGTTGCGCGTGTCGGCGATATGCAGGAGCAGGCGTAAATCGACGAAATCGAAGTGCATGATGAAAGCTGCTAGCGAAGCATGCGCAAAGCAAACTTTCATCTTAACCGGGTGAAGTGAAAATTTAGCCGGGGAAAGATCCGAATCGACAGATCACCTTGATGCGCCACGGCTTAAGCCGACTCTCGCATCATCTCCGCTTGCGGTATCAGCTCGGCATCGGGCGAAATCTCTTCGAGCGTCTGCTGACTCGTTTCGATGCGCAGCGCGAGAATCGCGATACTCAGCAACAACAGCACGCCACCGACCATCGTCAGCACACCCGTCACGCCGAACTCCGTGTAGAGCAGCAGCGCGACGTAGGGTGTCGACATCGACGCCGCGCGGCCGCACGTGCCGGCCACGCCGGTGCCGCGCAAGCGATGCGCGGTCGGAAACAGCTCGGGGATATAGCCGAACAGGCCGAGCGTGCAGACCGTGTAGATCGTCGTGACGAGCGCGAAACCGACGACCGCGATCGGCACTGGCGCGCGCATCTGCACGTAGACGAAGCCGAGCACGATCGTTGCAAGCGAGAACAGCACGATGCCGTTGCGTCGCCCCAGGCGGTCCGTCACGAGATAAGCGACGACAGCGCCGGCCGGCGCACCGAACGACATCAGCAGCACGAAGCCGAGCGACTGCACGATGGTCAGGCCTTCCTTGACGAAGAACGTCGGCAGCCACGCGACGAAACCGTACAGCGACATGTTGATCGCCATGCAGGTCAGCGCGGCGACCAGCGTGCGGCCGATCATGCCGCGCGCGAACAGCGCCGAGAACGGCGCGGCCGGCACCTCGTGACTGACCACGCGCGAAACCGGCGGCAGCTTGCCGACACGCGCCTCGACCTGTCGCTCGATTGCCGAGACGGTGGCCTCCGCCTCTTCGAGCCGGCCGACCGTTTCGAGCCAGCGCGGCGACTCCGGCATCCGATGCCGCAGGAACCACACGACCATCGCGCCAACCCCCGCGATCGCGAACATGTAGCGCCAGCCGAGATGTGGAATTACCCAATAGCCGACTGCGGTCGCGCCGAGCAGACCGGAGTTGACGATCAGCGCGAGCAGCGCGGTCCAGCGGCCGCGTGTGGCGGGTGGCACGAACTCACACAGCGTGCCGGCCGCGACCACGAGTTCGGCGCCAAGGCCAATGCCCATGACGAAGCGCAGCAGGATCAGCCAGTAGATGTTCGGCGCGAAGCAGGCGGCGAGCGATGCGATGCCGAAGATCGCGAGATTGGCCTGATACGAATAGCGTCGACCGAAGCGGTCGCCGAGATAGCCTGCCAGCCCCGCGCCGATCATCATGCCCATGAAGGTCGCGGAGATGAAGAACGAGCCGAGGCGGAGATCGGTGAAGCCGGTTTTGACCATCGCCGCGAGCACGCCGTTGGCGAGATAGATGTCGAAGGCGTCGAGGAAAGCACCCGCGCCGATCAGGCCGAGGATGTTCCAGTGGAAGCGGGTGATCGGCAGGCGGTCGAGGCGTGCGCCTGAGTTGATGAGGGCTGGCAAATTGTGTCTCCTGTCTTTTTAGGCTGCGCGCGGGCGAGAGGCGCGAGCGCGGAACAGTTCTGCGCGACCGCCTTCGTTCTTCGATGCGGCGGCTCGGGGCAGAGCGCTGAACGGCCGTTGTCGGATCGTGCAGGGCCGTTGGCTTCAAGAGTGCGACAGGTGACGTGGGCTGGGAATTGGGCTTTTTGGAGGTGAGTGTTCCGGTTTGATTAAGGGAATGGCAAAAAAGCGATTTGCATACCCGAAAGGCGGCAGCGCCGAACCGCAGCGCGAGGTCAAAGCCCTCGAGAACGAGATCGTCGAAATGGTCGCGCGCGATGAACTCGATTTCGAGTTCAGGATGCGCATCCATGAACTGATCGAGTCGTTGCCCAAAGCCGGTGACTGAGCCGGAATTATCGCCGGCTCAAGCCCCGTCGCGCCGTTTATCCCGCTGTCCGGTTCTGCACGGGCACTTCTGCGCCGGCGCTCCGCGTGACAGAGTCGCTGAGGTCCGTCCTCGTATTGATGAACCAGGCGGAAACCGAAGCCAACAAGAAGCAGCCGACGAAGAGGTGGAATACGACATTGAAGTCGTCATTCGTCCTGGTCAGGATGTAACCGACGATCAGCGGGGAAAGAAATCCTGCCAGCTGACCCGCCGCATTGACAAAACCGATTGCCGACCCGACGACCTTGTTCGGCAGCGCGACGTTCGGGATGGTGTAGAGCGAACAGCCGGCCATGGTTGAGAAGAAGTAGCCGATCGTCTGAAAGAACACCGCCGTTTCCACGGTCTCCGCATGGGCCGTCAGATAGGCAAAGATGGCGGCCACGACGCAGCCGAGGACGACAAGCAATTCGCGACGATTGCGGAAGAACTTGTCGGAAAGAAAGCCCGTGATGCAATAGGCAATCGTGCCGACGAGAAATGGCACCGACGCCATAATGCCCATTCTGGCCGTCGAAAGGCCGCGCGCTTTCAGCAGATACGTCGGGAACCAGCTCATGATGCCCCACGAGGCGATGCTGAAAACGAACAAGGTGACGAAGCACCACCAGACCAGCGGCGTTTTCACCAAACCAGCAAAATCCGCTTTGCCGGCAGAGGCAGACAAAGACTTTTCGCTGGTACCGATTTCCTCCAATTCGATCTTCGAAGCGTGCTTGCTGTCTTTCGGGCTGTTTCTGATATAGATCCAGCCGAATACGGCCATCGCGACACCGGGTATGAACAGACTCGTGAAAATCGCGCGCCATCCCCACGCGGCCATCACGGCCGCCACGAACAGCGGCGCCAATGCGGGTCCCAGCGCATTAGTGGTCATCATGAGCCCGGTTGCCCGTCCCACTTCGCGCTTTGGGAACCAAGCCGACAGTGTCTTGAACGCGGCGGGAGGAAAGAGCGCTTCGCCGATGCCGAACGCGACCCGCACCACCAGCATCAAGCCGAGCGAATTGCACAGCCCGGTAAGCGCGGTGAAAATCGTCCACCAGGTGATGCCGATCGTCGTCATCAGCCGCGGACCGAATCTGTCTGCAAGCAGGCCAGCCGGGATCTGACATAGCGCGTAGCTAAAGAAGAACGCGCTCAGGATTCCACCCATTTCCATCGCGGACAGATGAAACTCGGACGCAATGAATGGAATAGCCGCTGCCATGATCATTCTGTCCATGTAACAGAGCAGATAGATTGCGAACAAAATAAGCAGCACGAGGTAGCGATGTCTCCAACGAAAGCGCATGAGATCTTCCTTATTATTAAATGACAGCGATGACACGAAATCCGAGCTTTAGCCGATCAGTTGGCGGTACGAGAACGACTTGAAATCGGCAGGCTCGCGAAAGCCAAGCATGTCGTTGACGGTGATACCCGCGAATGCCCCCGTGAAGCCGATGGGGGTTGCATATTCATCGCTGAGTTTCGTGAAATCCTTTTCCAGTTCAAGGTCATTCCAGTCACCGTGCGTCAAGCGATAGAAGAAGCGCAGTTTCGCGTCCACGACGCGAATCCGCAGGTCGATCCCGGTGGCCTCGGGCAGCGTCGCCAGTCGATTGCTGTAGGCGAAGCTGCCGGCATCCATTTCCATGTAGGACAGGATTTTTGTGCCGTCGTCGTCGCGCGTGACGAACAGATAGTAGAAGGTGTTCTCGTCGTAACGCGCCATGAGCCCAGCCATGTGCAGATATGACTTGGGTGAAAATTCCAGCGCGGTTTCGACTTCGAACTGCCAGTCACGGATGCGACAGGCCAACAAGCTTTGATGGAACCGCGAAGTCGGCGACTCTTGCCCCCTTATCCGCAGATAGCCCGGACGTTCGTGAAGATTGCACCAGTCGTCGCCGATGGGGATGCGCAGACTCTGCAGTTCCAGGGGCAGCGCGGCATGTTGTCCGAAATCGATCGTCCAACTGCTGTCGAGCCTTTGCTCGATATCCGAGCCGATCGCGAAAGATTCGGCGGGAACCACTCCGCCACTGGCGAGGCGGGGCCAGTCGGCATGCCATTCGATAGGTGCGACACAGGTTTCACGGCCTAGCGGCGAGCGCTTCGTGTGCGCATCGATCGGTCTCGATCCGAGGTACGTCATGTACCACTGGCCGTTGGGGCCCTCGACCAGGTTGCCGTGGCCGGTCCGCTGAATCCGTCCATTCGCGTCGCGCGACGTGAGCATCGGCGTATCAGGATGAAGCTCGTATGGACCGAAAATGTCGGGGGACCTGGATACACACGTTGCATGTGTATAGCCTGTGCCCCCCTCCGCTGTGATCAGGTAGTACCAGTCTCCCTTCTTCAGCAAATGCGGAGCCTCGTAGATCTGACATTTCATGAAGTAATCGGTCTTGAGGTTGGCGCCTTTATAGATGACGTGCTCTTCGCCGATCAGCTTTTCCTCCTGCACCGAGTATTCCCGCAGAACGATTCCGACGAACGGGTCTTCGTAGATACCTCTGAAATCGCGCCGGATATAGGCGAGCCACTTTTTGCCAGATTCGTCGTGGAACAGGGATGGATCGTATCCACCGGACACGAGATGCACGGGCTCCGACCAGGGTCCGGTGATGTCCGGGGCGGTGACGAGGTAGTTGTGCATGTCACGAAGCGGGGAGATCTTCTGCTCGCCTTTCCATGCCTTGGTGTCGGTATAGACGAGCCAATAAAGACCGTCGTGATAGGAGAGGGCTGGCGCCCATATGCCTCCGGACGGCTGCTCTCCGATCAGGTTCAATTGCGATAGCCTGTCGAGAGGCGTGGCCTTGAGTTCCCAGTTGACGAAATCTTTTGATTCGTAAATGAGAACGCCCGGATACCATTCAAACGTTGAAACCGCGATATACCACGCATCTTTGCCACGGCACACGCAAGGATCCGGGTTGAAGCCGCGCAGAACTGGATTTTGAATAGTACTCATCGGGAGGGTATTTTTTGACGTGCTGAGAGGAACAGATCTTCTTTATCGACAACGTCGCGACACCGAAACTTTCTGTCGAAATGTGTTACCGATAACAATTTAATCTAGCATGTGACCTGCTAACTATTCAAGTGCGACGATGGGGGGTAGGGGCGACGGAAAACCGCATTGTCAGAAGCTTTCGGAATCGCCCACAACCCTCCGCGCCCGCAGAATCACCGGCATATCGACCATCCTCCCATCCACGGCAACCGCGGCGCCATGGCTCGCCTCGACAGCCGCAAGCACCCGTTGCGCCCACTCCACGTCGGCGTCACTCCATGCATACGCGCGATGCACCGGCTCGATCTGCTTCGGATGAATGCAAAGCTTGCCGCCGAAACCGAACCGCCGGCCGCGCCGCGCATCAGCTTGCACCGCGTCAGCATCGGTAATGGTCGTCGACACGCCATCCACCGGCGCACCAATGCCAGCCAGCCTCGACGCAAGCACGATCTGCGAGCGAAACAGATGCAACTCCTCGCCATCCCCATCGATGCCGAGATCGATCTGAAAATCCAGCGTACCGAAGACGATACGCAGCACGCGCGGCGCGCTGCATAACTCCGCAAGATTCGCGAACCCGCGCGCAGTCTCGACAATCGGCAGCACGCTCAACGCCGGATGCGCGTTGGCCAGCACCGCGCCGATCTGTTCGCGCGTCTGAGCCTTCGGCAGCACGATTCCGGCCACGCCGGTCTGCCCAACGAGCGCCGCAACGTCATCTGGAAACCATGGCGTATCCGAGCCATTGATACGCACCCAGGCGGCCCGCGATGCGTTAGCCGACACCGCGGCCACAACCGCCGCACGCGCCGGCACCTTCTGATCCGGCTGCACCGCGTCTTCCAGATCGAGAATCACCGCATCCGCGCCGGCCGCATAGGCCTTGTCAAACCGCTCAGGCCGATTCCCAGGCACGAACAGATACGACCGGGGCAACGCGCTCATGCCGCCACCATCGTGCGCGAAGTTGCATCGAATACCGAGCCAATCTGCTTCTCTTCGGCAATATGCCATGCGCGGCGAAGCAGTTGCGCCGCCTCCTCTCCGCTAGCCGCACCCGAAAACGCCGCCAGCCGATGCAGCTTCGTCGCAATCTCGTCGCGCGACAAGGTATTGCCTGGATCGCCCTTCGGCTCATCGACACGCCCATCGAACACGCGGCCGTCGGCCGTCGTCACCGTGACCTTGCCGATCCAGCGTGCGGGATAGGCGGCGTCGACTTCAGCGTCGAGCGCCATTGTGACCTTGTCGCGAAACGCGGCGATCTCGCTCGCGTCGAAACCCTGCTCGAATTCGGTCACGCCGGCATAGCCGTGATGCGCGACCAGCCCGAGCACTGTGCCCATGTTGAACTTCGCCTGATGTACGCTGCGCGGCGCGACCACGGGACCGAGCACATCGATCGCGCCTTGATGCACGTGCGCGACGACCTTCGCGATGTCGCGCGGCGCGAAACGATGCGTCTGCACGACGGCGAGCAGCGCATCGGCGGCCGGATGCGTATGGCGGCACGCCGCGTGATACTTGAACGACGTCTCCGCGGTCGCCCAGCGGCTGCCAAGCCGATCGACGAGGCGCGCCGGATCGGCGTCGCTCGACATGCCGGCGGCCATGCCCTGGGTGCCTTCGAGAATGTGCGTCGCGCCCTTGAAGCCGTCGGCGGCGAGTTGCGCGGCCATCAGGCCGTTCGCGGCGGCCATCGCGGTGTGCAGTTGCTTCGAGTCGGCGGCGTCGCGCAGAAATTCCCATAGGCCGCTCGCCTGCGTGCCCGCCGAGCCGAACGCATCGAGCATTTGGGACGGCAACAAACCCAGCAAGCGTCCTGCCGTTGCCGCGGCCGCGACCGTGCCGACCGTGCCCGTGGTGTGAAACACCTTGTAGTGCGAGCGCCCGAGAAATTCGCCGATGCGAATGCCGACCTCGTATCCCGTCACCGCCGCCGCGATGAAGTCGCGCCCCGACGCTCGCTTTGCCTGTGCCAACGCGAGCGCAACCGGAAACACCACGGTCGCCGGATGAAACACCGAGCCATTGTGCACATCGTCCTGTTCGGCGAAATGCGATGCCGCGCCGTTGATCATCGCGGCGAAATACGGCGTGGTGCGACCGCGGTCGATCAGCACCTCGCAGAGGCCCTCGTTCGTCGCCCCGGCTGCCGCGCGTGCGAACCGCGCGATCGTCTCGACCGGGCGCGCACCCTTGCCGGCCAGCGCCGAGCCGAGCCAATCGACGTACAGGTTGACGGTACGCTCGACGACCTCGTGCGGGATGCGGTCGAAGTCGAGTTGCGCGGCGAAAGTGGCAAGCGTGAGACTGGGATGGTCGTTCATGGGGTCGTTACCGAATCAGATCGTGCCCGCCGCGCGCAGCGCGTCGATACGCCCATTGTCGTAGCCAAGCTCACGCAGAATTGCTTCCGTATGTTGACCAAGCGTGGGCACAGGGTCCATTCGCGGCTCGAGGTCGGAAGGCAGACCGGGCGGCCGCAATGCGGGTATCGTCCCCGTTGCCGTGCCGACTGCCTGCCAGCGCTCGCGCGCCTTCAGTTGCGGATGCGCCCAGACGTCGGCGAGCGTATTCATCTGCGCGTTCGCGATGCCCGCCTCATCGAGTCGATCGATCACGTGCGCCGCGCTCTGCTTCGCGAACGCCGCGACGATCACCTCGCGCAAGGCGTCGCGCGCCGCAGTGCGTTTCGAGTTCGATGCGAAGCGTTCGTCGGTTGCCAGTTCAGGCTGTTCGAGCACGCGCTCGCAGAACAGCTTCCATTCGCGTTCGTTCTGCAGGCCAAGCATGACCGTCTTGCCGTCGCCAGCGGGAAACGGGCCATAAGGATAGATCGTTGCATGCGCGGCGCCCGCAAGCGCGGGCTGCGACTGACCGTCGATCGCGTAGTAGAGCGGATAACCCATCCACTCGACCATGCTCTCGAGCATCGATACATCGATGCGGCAACCGCGCCCTGTGCGCCCACGCTGCAACAGCGCGCTCAGGATGTTCGAATACGCGTACATGCCCGCCGCGATATCGGCGATCGAACAGCCCGCTTTCGCTGGCGCGCCGGGCGAACCGGTGATCGACAGGAAGCCGGACTCGCTTTGAATCAGCAGGTCGTACGCCTTCTTGTCGCGATACGGACCGTCCGCGCCGTAGCCGGAAATATCGCAGACGATCAACTTCGGATACTTGTGGCTCAATGTGTCGTAGCCGAGGCCAAGCCGGGCGGCCGCGCCTGGCGCGAGGTTCTGCACGAGCACGTCGGCATCGGCAACCAACGCATCGAGAATCCCGGCCGCCGCGGGCTGCTTCAGGTCGAGCGAAAGACTCTCCTTCGAGCGATTGGTCCACACGAAGTGCGACGACAGCCCATGCACACGTTCGTCATAGCCGCGCGCGAAATCGCCGACGCCGGGCCGTTCGATCTTGATCACGCGCGCCCCGAGATCGGCCAGTTGACGCGTGCAGAACGGCGCGGCAATCGCGTGTTCGAGCGTGATGACCTTGATACCGTCGAGTGGTCTCATGATGTCCGTCAGCGGGTCAGAACGAACGCGGCAGCCCGAGGATATGCTCGGCCACGTACGAGAGAATCAGATTGGTCGATATCGGCGCGACTTGATACAGACGCGTTTCACGAAACTTGCGCTCGACGTCGTACTCGCACGCGAAGCCGAAGCCGCCGTGAAATTGCAGGCACGCATTGGCCGCTTCCCACGACGCATCCGCCGCGAGCAGCTTCGCCATATTCGCCTGCGCACCGCACGGTTGACGTGCGTCGAAACGACGTGCCGCTTCGAAGCGCATCAGGCTCGCCGCCTCGACGTTGATGAACGAGCGCGCGATCGGAAACTGCACGCCCTGGTTCTGTCCGATCGGCCGGCCGAACACGACGCGCTCCTTCGCGTATTCGGTGACTTTATCGACAAACCAGTAACCGTCGCCGATGCATTCCGCGGCGATCAGCGTGCGCTCCGCGTTCAGGCCATCGAGAATGTATTTGAAGCCTTGCCCTTCCTCGCCGATCAGATTCTCGGCCGGAATTTCGAGGTTGTCGAAAAAGAGCTCGTTGGTCTCGTGATTGACCATGTTCAGAATCGGCTGCACGGTCAGGCCATGACCGATCGCCTCGCGCAGATCGACGATGAAGATCGACATGCCCTCTGATTTCCTCTTCACGTCCGCGAGCGAAGTGGTGCGTGCGAGCAGAATCATCAGGTCCGAGTGTTGCACGCGCGAGATCCATACCTTCTGACCGTTGATCACGTAACGGTCACCGCGCCGCTCTGCGGTCGTCTTGATCTTCGTCGTATCGGTGCCGGTGGTCGGCTCGGTCACGCCCATCGATTGCAAACGCAGGTCGCCGTTCGCGATCTTCGGCAGATACTTGCGCTTCTGTTCTTCCGAACCGTGCCGCAGCAGCGTGCCCATGTTGTACATCTGCCCGTGGCACGCGCCCGAGTTGCCGCCCGCGCGATTGATCTCCTCCATGATCACCGACGCTTCCGTGAGCCCGAGCCCCGAGCCGCCGAAGTCCTGCGGAATCAGCGCGGCGAGCCAGCCGGCCTTCGTCAGCGCGTCGACGAACTCTTCCGGATAGCCGCGCGCCTCGTCGATCTTGCGAAAGTACTCGCCGGAAAACTGCTGACACAGATCGCGCACGGCCTCGCGAATGTCCTGGAACGAATCGTGTTGCGTGGTTTGCATAGTCGAGTCTCGCGGAATTCAGGCGAGCGCGGCGGTCGCGCGCATGGTCAGATAACCTTCGTGGTCCTTCGCCCACAGGTCGATGGTCTTGCCGTCGGCGGCGGGCTTGCCGCATACCGTGAACGGCTGGTCCGCGAACGTGGGGCGAAGCGCGCGAAACGCGAAGCTTTGCAGCGTCGCTTGCGGCAGTTCTCGGCGCACGAGATCGACCAGCAGCGTCGCGATCAGCGGGCCATGCACGACGAGGCCCGGATAGCCTTCGACCTGCGTGACATAAGGATGGTCGTAGTGAATGCGATGGCCGTTGAAAGTCAGCGCCGAGTAGCGCAACAGCATCACGGCATCGGCGTCGATCGTGCGGCGCCATGTTTCGTCTTCGGGCGCGGGCGCCGGCTGTTGCGGCCGCGCGCCCTCCTGCGGCGCGTCGCGATAGACGATGTCGTGCTCCTCTTCGAGCTTCAACTCGCCATCGACTTCGATCGTATGTTGCACGGTGACGAACACGAGGCGGCCCGAGCGGCCGGTCTTGTCCTCGATATTGGCGATCGTCGACGTGCGCCGCGCATGCTCGCCGATCTTCAGCGGCGCATGAAACGTGAGCCGGCCGCCAGCCCACATGCGGCGCGGCAGTGGCACGGGAGGCAGAAAACCGCCACGCTTCGGATGTCCGTCGGGACCGACTTCGGATAGCGGCGTGACCGGCAGAAAGTACAGCCAGTGCCACAACGGCGGCACGGTGTTACCGCTTTCCTCGCGATCGAGCGTGGCGGCAAGCGCCTTCAATCGAAACGCGGTGATGTCGTCTTCGGCCACCGCCTGCTTGTTGAGCCAATCGTCGAGTTTCTCTGGGGCAGCGGACATGACGGAGTCTCCAGATTCAGTGTGTTGGTCCTCGTTAGGGCCCACTATGACCGACGCGCTGCGTTCCGCGAAGTTCGATTTTCCGAAGCGGGCCTTTGTTTTTCGTTAAGACATTGAGCCCAGCGAGCGGCGCTGACGATCTGTTGTCGGCGCGATCGGCGGTTCGATGTGGCTTGACCTTCGTGCCGGGCCGCGACGGCACCCCTGCGCCTGTTCGCTCATTTGAGCCCGAGCCGTTTAGCCAGCCGATTCAGATTCGCCCGGTCCAGCCCCAGCTCGCGCGCGACCGCCGCCCAGTTCTGCCTGTTGCGGATCAGCGCTTCGAGAACGAGATTGCGTTCGAACTCGGTGACCGCGCTGCGAAAGTCTTTCGTCTCGCTTTCCTCGCTCTGCGTGGCGATTTGATTGGCTTCATGATCTTGTGCGTCCGACAACGCGAAGTCCGCGGCCGTCAACGTCAGAATACGGCGGCGCTCACGATTGGCCGCCAACGCCTTCAGCGCACTGCGTCCGATCAGATGCTCCAGTTCGCGCACATTGCCGGGCCATGAGTAGTGCAGCAATGCGGCCTGCGCGTCAGCCGCAAGACGCAGGCTCAGCAAACCGAGCCGGGAGCGATTGTCTTCGAGGAAGAAGCCCGCCAGCAGTAGCACGTCGCGGCCACGCTCGCGCAACGGCGGCACGCGCAGCGGATACACGCTGAGGCGATGATAGAGGTCGACGCGAAAGCGGCCCGCGCGCACTTCTTCGGCGAGGTCGCGATTGGTTGCGGCGATGAGCCGCACGTCGACTCTGTGTTCGTGGTCCGAGCCGATGCGCTGCAACTGGCCGTTCTGCAGCACGCGCAACAGCTTTGCCTGCACCGCGAGGGGCAACTCACCGACTTCGTCGAGGAAAATGGTGCCGCCGTCCGCGAGTTCGAACTTGCCGCGTCGATCCGCCGAGGCTCCCGAAAACGCGCCGCGCACGTGCCCGAACAGTTCGCTCTCGACGAGCGTATCGGGCAACGCCGCGCAGTTCAGGCTGATCAGCGGCTTGTTCGCGCGCGGCGACAGCGCGTGGATCGCATTGGCGACAAGTTCCTTGCCGACGCCGGTCTCGCCGGTGACGAGCACGGTCAGATCGCTGGCGGCCACCACCTCGATCTCCTTGATCATGCAGCGATGCGCGTCGCTGCTGCCGATCAGCTCGCGCCGGCTCTCGCTGCTCGCCAGCCGATACGCTTCCGCGCGGCGCTGCGCCTCCTCGCCATTGCGCGCCAACGCGTCGATGCGTTCGACGACGCTCACGGTCGCGGCCGCGAGGCCGACAAACGCCTGCAGCGAGGCCATGTCGAGTGTGTCGAAGCGCGCCGGGTCGAGTGCGTCGAGCGTGAGCAAGCCCCAAGGCTCGCCGCGGATGAACAGCGGGCACCCCAGACAGTCGTGCACTTCGAGGTGCCCGGGCGCCATGCCTTGCACGAGGCCATCGTAGGGATCGGGCAGATCGGAGTCGGCGGCGAAGCGCGTCGGCCCTGGCTGGGCCAGCAGCTCCTGAAAGCGCGGATGCTCGGCGACGCGAAAACGCCGCCCGAGCGTATCGCTGCTCAAGCCGTCGATGGCGAGCGGCACCAGCGTATCGCCTTCGAGGCGTAGCAGAGCGGCCGCGTCGCCCGGAAATAGCGAGCGCAGCGCGCTGAGCAGCCGCCGATAACGCTCGCGCTCGGACAGCTCGCGCGACAGGTCGAGAATCAGCGGGGTGAGAACATCGAGGACCGCCCCTGTAGTCAGATCGACTGCGGATTGAGTCTTTTCGACTAGGGTCGAATGAACCATCTTAATTGCCAGATCGTTGATCTAAATGCATTTTATACCTGGCACGAATCGTGGATAGCAGAGGCAGTCTGCCGAAACCGGCTGTGACATTCGCTGATAGACAGACGCTCACCCAGACTCTCACCAGGACTTAAAAACATGCTATCCGCCGAACACCGCGCCATCATCAAAGCAACCGTGCCGCTCCTGGAAAGCGGCGGCGAGGCGCTCACCACGCACTTCTACAATCTGATGCTCAGCGAGCATCCGGAAGTGCGCCCGATGTTCAATCAAGCCAATCAGGCAAGCGGCGCGCAACCGCGCGCGTTGGCCAACGGCGTGCTGATGTATGCGCGCCATATCGATCAGCTCGAGCAGTTGGGCGGGCTCGTCGCGCAGATCATCAACAAGCATGTGTCGCTGAACGTGCAGCCTGAGCACTATCCGATCGTCGGCAAGTGTCTGCTGCGCGCGATTCGCGAAGTACTCGGCGCGGACGTCGCAACCGACGCCGTGATCGAAGCGTGGGCCGCCGCGTATCAACAACTCGCCGATCTGCTGATCGGCCTCGAAGGGAAGATCTACGCCGAAAGCGCAGCGGCACCCGGCGGCTGGCGCGGCACGCGGTGGTTCCGCGTCGCGCGCAAAATGCGTGAAAGCGACGAGATCACGTCGTTCTATCTGCGTCCCGATGACGGCGGCGAATTGCTCGCGTTTCAGCCGGGTCAGTACATTGGCGTGCGTCTGATGATCGACGGCGAAGAAGTGCGTCGCAACTATTCGCTGTCCGCAATGAGCGATGGCCGCGAATATCGCATCAGCGTGAAGCGTGAACCGAATGGCACCGTGTCGAAGTATCTGCACGAGCAGATCAAGGAAAACGACTCGCTCGATCTGTTCGCGCCGTCCGGCGAATTTACGCTGCAACCTGGCGACAAGCCGTTGGTGCTGATCAGCGGCGGTGTTGGCATTACGCCGACGATGGCGATGCTGCAGGCCGCGCTGAAGACCAATCGTACGGTGCATTTCATTCACGCGGCCCGTCATGGTGGCGTGCATGCATTCCGCGGCGCAATCGATACATTGGCCGCACGCCATCCGCAACTGAAGCGCTTCTATTGCTACGAGGAGCGTCGTGATGGCGATGCCGAAGCGCACGCGGTCGGTTACGTCGACGAAGCGAATCTGAAGAAGTGGTTGCCGGAAACGTGCGATGTCGACGTGTATTTCCTCGGGCCCGTCGCGTTCATGAAGGCGATCAAGAAAGGGCTGAAGGCGATCGGCGTGCCGGAATCGCAGAGCCGTTATGAGTTCTTTGGTCCGGCTGCCGCGCTCGAATAACGCACTCGAGTAATCGACGGGTACTTGCCCTCTTTGAATCGCTGCGAAGCGTATTCGAAGACGGGCATGTTCGGGCTTCGATCACGCCGGCGGCGTTTGGCCTCGTAAAAAGCGGGCCAAATCTGCCGCGCCTTCTAGCGCTCCCTCCTGCGGCGAAACGCCCACCAGCCCGTCAGCCCGGTAAAGCCGGCGACCAGCACCACCATCAGCCAGAAGCCATGCTTGTTCTCGGCGAGCGGAATGCCGCCAACGTTCATGCCGAAGAAACCGGCGACGATATTGATCGGCATCACCAGCACCGTGACTAGCGTCAGCGTAAATAGCGTCCGGTTGTTCTGCTCCTCGAGGCGCGAGGTGATTTCTTCCTGCAACAATCTGACCCGCTCGATCAATCCCGCTACGTCCGAAATCACGACCGAGAACTCCTCCGTCGATTCACGCAGATCTTGCACGTCTTCCGCATGAAGCCAGCGAGGCGGCCTCGCCAGCAAGCGGAAAATCGCGCCCGGTTCGGGTGCCAGCATGCGTTGCAGGCGTGTCAGCGTGCGACGCATCGCGCCGAGGTCCAGGCGGTTTTGCGTCGGCCGTTGCGACAGAAAGCGATCCTCGATTCGATCGACGTCGGCACTGGTTCGGCGGACGATCTGCACGAGCAGGTCGGCCTGGTCGCGCATCAGATGAACTAGCAGTTCGGCAGGTGACCTGAACATTTCACCTTCGCGCACCGACGCGCGCAAACGGTCGACCGAGCGCAGCGGCTTCAGCCGCGCCGTCACGATGAGCCGCTTATGTGCGTAGATCCACAGCGTCGCGATTTCTGACGGGATGAATTCGAGGTTGAACATGACGTCGTTGACGACCGCGCGCAGTGCGCCGTCCGCATGCTCGATCCGCGTCGAATGCGAGCCTTCGCGCAAGGCGTCGAAAAAGGTTTCGGGCAGATCGAGTTGTGACCGCATCCAGCGCTCGCTCGCGCTATGCGCGAGATTGAAGTGAAGCCATAGAAACTCGCCAGCGTCCGTCGCGCTAGTGCTGGCATCGTCCTCGCGCTCGCGGTACCAGTCGATGACTTCGTCCGCGTCGATCGGCCGCCCGGCGAGCGTCGGCGAAAACCGGAAACCGCAGACCATACCCGACGAATCCGCGCCGTAGGTTTGCATTGCCAGATCTGATTTCATAGCTCGTTCGATGCCAGCGCTTCCGAAAGGAATACGTGAGCATAGCGCGAACAATTGAAAGAGAGTTGACGCGCGCACTTTCCGGCGTCGTATTGTCGAATTGTGGCGGCTGGATTGTCTCCGAAACGTCATCTCTGCCGATGACGGCCGCGTAAACGCAGAAACCCCACCGCGGCGGGTGGGGTTTCTGACTGGAGGGGAGCCTGACGATTACCTACTTTCACACGGGCAATCCGCACTATCATCGGCGTGGAGTCGTTTCACGGTCCTGTTCGGGATGGGAAGGGGTGGGGCCGACTCGCTATGGTCATCAGGCATGACGGGTTGCTGCGTCGCAGGGTTGGAGTCAACCGGTTGCGCCACAGCCAATCGGGAAGAAGCGTAAAGGATTCGAGTGGGGAGG